>NZ_CM149973.1:975000-4500969 GCF_056311825.1 Alteromonas sp. ABH4_452
CAAGGTTAAGCGAATAGCGGAGCCGTAGCGAAAGCGAGTGTTAACTGCGCGTTTAGTTGCTAGGTATAGACCCGAAACCCGGTGATCTAGCCATGAGCAGGTTGAAGGTTGAGTAACATCAACTGGAGGACCGAACCCACTGACGTTGAAAAGTCAGGGGATGACTTGTGGCTGGGGGTGAAAGGCCAATCAAACCGGGAGATAGCTGGTTCTCCCCGAAATCTATTTAGGTAGAGCCTCGGACGAATTCCATTGGGGGTAGAGCACTGTTAAGGCTAGGGGGTCATCCCGACTTACCAACCCTTTGCAAACTCCGAATACCAATGAGAACTATCCGGGAGACACACGGCGGGTGCTAACGTCCGTCGTGGAGAGGGAAACAACCCAGACCGCCAGCTAAGGTCCCAAAATATTGCTAAGTGGGAAACGATGTGGGAAGGCATAGACAGCTAGGAGGTTGGCTTAGAAGCAGCCACCCTTTAAAGAAAGCGTAATAGCTCACTAGTCGAGTCGGCCTGCGCGGAAGATGTAACGGGGCTAAGCAATATACCGAAGCTGCGGCAGCAAGTTTACTTGCTGGGTAGGGGAGCGTTGTGTAAGTGGATGAAGGTGAGTTGTAAAGCTTGCTGGACATATCACAAGTGCGAATGCTGACATGAGTAACGATAATGGGAGTGAAAAACTCCCACGCCGGAAGACCAAGGTTTCCTGTCCCATGCTAATCAGGGCAGGGTAAGTCGGCCCCTAAGGCGAGGCAGAAATGCGTAGTCGATGGGAAACGGATTAATATTTCCGTACTTATATAATCAGTGATGGAGGGACGGAGAAGGCTAGGCAAGCTTGGCGTTGGTTGTCCAAGTGAAAGTGCGTAGGCTGAGAACTTAGGTAAATCCGGGTTTTCAAGGCCGAGACACGAGACGAGTTCCCAAGGGAGTGAAGTTGTTGATGCCCTGCTTCCAGGAAAAGCTTCTAAACTTATGATTATATGAACCGTACCCCAAACCGACACAGGTGGTCAGGTAGAGAATACTAAGGCGCTTGAGAGAACTCGGGTGAAGGAACTCGGCAAAATTGTACCGTAACTTCGGGAGAAGGTACGCCTCTGTTTGTGAACACTTCGCGTGGTAAGCAAATGGAGGCCGCAGTGACCAGGTGGCTGGGACTGTTTATTAAAAACACAGCACT
Source organism: Alteromonas sp. ABH4_452 (assembly GCF_056311825.1). Taxonomy (NCBI): domain Bacteria; kingdom Pseudomonadati; phylum Pseudomonadota; class Gammaproteobacteria; order Alteromonadales; family Alteromonadaceae; genus Alteromonas; species Alteromonas sp. ABH4_452. The sequence continues at coordinate 976,186 of NZ_CM149973.1, forward strand.
CTGCAAACTCGTAAGAGGACGTATAGGGTGTGACACCTGCCCGGTGCCGGAAGGTTAATTGATGGGGTTAGTTTTCGGACGAAGCTCTTGATCGAAGCCCCGGTAAACGGCGGCCGTAACTATAACGGTCCTAAGGTAGCGAAATTCCTTGTCGGGTAAGTTCCGACCTGCACGAATGGTGTAACCATGGCCACGCTGTCTCCACCCGAGACTCAGTGAAATTGAAATCGCAGTGAAGATGCTGTGTACCCGCACCTAGACGGAAAGACCCCGTGAACCTTTACTACAGCTTGGCACTGAACATTGAACCTACATGTGTAGGATAGGTGGGAGGCTTTGAAGCACAGTCGCTAGATTGTGTGGAGCCGTCCTTGAAATACCACCCTTGTATGTTTGATGTTCTAACATTGGTCCCTTATCGGGATTGTGGACAGTGTCTGGTGGGTAGTTTGACTGGGGCGGTCTCCTCCCAAATAGTAACGGAGGAGCACGAAGGTTAGCTAATCACGGTCGGACATCGTGAGGTTAGTGCAATGGCATAAGCTAGCTTAACTGCGAGACAGACACGTCGAGCAGGTACGAAAGTAGGTCATAGTGATCCGGTGGTTCTGTATGGAAGGGCCATCGCTCAACGGATAAAAGGTACTCCGGGGATAACAGGCTGATACCGCCCAAGAGTTCATATCGACGGCGGTGTTTGGCACCTCGATGTCGGCTCATCACATCCTGGGGCTGAAGTCGGTCCCAAGGGTATGGCTGTTCGCCATTTAAAGTGGTACGCGAGCTGGGTTTAGAACGTCGTGAGACAGTTCGGTCCCTATCTGGTGTGGGCGTTGGATGATTGATGGGAGCTGCTCCTAGTACGAGAGGACCGGAGTGGACGAACCGCTGGTGTTCGGGTTGTGATGCCAATCGCATTGCCCGGTAGCTATGTTCGGAACGGATAACCGCTGAAAGCATCTAAGCGGGAAGCCGGCCCAAAGATGAGTCATCCCTGACCTTTAAGGTCTGGAAGGGTTGTTATAGACGATGACGTTGATAGGCAGGGTGTGGAAGCGTTGTAAGGCGTTAAGCTAACCTGTACTAATTGCCCGAGAGGCTTAACCATACAACGCCCAAGAAGCTTTAGGCTTTTGAGTGTTGTAGACAAGCTAAGCTCTGAAACATGAGCAGAAAGTAGAGTGAAAAGTAGTTACTCACTGATTGAATTAATATCCAGTTTTCTAGATTGTTACCAGTTTTTCCTGGCAGCCATAGCGATACGGTACCACCTGAATCCATTCCGAACTCAGAAGTGAAACGTATTAGCGCCGATGGTAGTGTGGGGTTTCCCCATGTGAGAGTAGGACACTGCCAGGTCCCATTAAGAAGAACCCGCCTTACGGCGGGTTTTTTGCTTTCTGAAGCAGAGAAAATAATGGGGTCAGAGTCACGACTCTGACCCCATTCCTCCCCCAGCAAAACCCCATTGTTTAAACTATTCTCAATCTTTCCTCGCCAATACACTGTTTCTATAACGGAATACGTTCATTAATTAATAAAAATTTATTTAAAATGCTTTTAAGCTGTGCTTTAGCCTGTCTATACTCGACTGCTCGGCGAGTTCAATATTTTTAAATTAGAAGTAAAAGGGCGGGTACCACATGAGTGATTATTGGTCTGACTATTGGAAAGTAGGGCATCTAAGTTCTTTTGCGCAATCCAGTAAAGATAACTATTCGGGAGAAATTGCTTCGTTTTGGGAAGAATTTCTTCGTGAGTACAATCACTCACATTGCAATATATTAGATATAGGTTGCGGTAACGGAGCGCTAACGGACTTAGCGCTAAACAAGTTCAAGTACACCCAACCCAACTATATAGGTGTAGATGCCGCTAAACTGAGTATTCCTAAGCACTTGATGCAAGAGAGGGTACGCTTCTACCAGAATACGCGAGCAGAAACCCTGCCGTTAGAAAGCCATAGTATAGATATTGCTATTTCACAATTTGGCTTTGAATATACAGATATGGGTAAAGTCTTAGAAGAACTATCACGCACTCTGAAATTAGGCGGGAAGGTTTGCTTTGTAATACATCGTAAAGATTCAATAATTGTTAAGCCCAATGCGTTAATTCGCCAGGCCGTAGATGAAGTTATGGTAAAAAACGGCCCTTTCGATCTGTTATCCATGTTGGTCAATTCTATTCACAAGACTGGTAAAAATAACCCCAATGCTGAAAAGTACCGTCATTCGTTGAATACGCAAATACAACAGATATCTCATTCTAATAAATTCGGCTTATACGGAACTGGGTTTCCAGAACTGCTTAAAAATACAATGTCTTCTTCGTCGATCGACTTTAAGTCGCGAAAGAACAAACTCAAAAACTTCCGCAGCGAAATGAAAACACTTGCTAAACGACTAGATAATTTACTTTCAGTTGCATTAGACAGTGATCGAATAGACAGTCTATTAATGTCTATGTCTGAATTAGGTTTTACCGATGTAAGTCAAACACCATTACGCCAAGAGAACGAGCTTCTTGGAATGTCGATACAAGCGAATTTAATTTTGCCGTCTTAAGGGAAATGTACTCTGACCCACAATATTTTGTGCTAAATCGGTAGTTCACTAGTAAATATAAGTATGAAGATTATCTACTTTATTATTTTTATACTGCTCACGGGGTTCTATTCCGCCTTTACATTTGCAAGTAGCGCTAAGAGCCATTGTGAAATTACTCTGGGGGAGCTTGCTTGGAAAAGCAGGGTATTAATCTACAAAGTGCAAAGCAAGAGCGAGCTGGACGATCTTTATGCATTCGCTGAATATGGGAAGGTCGCTCTCACTGAAAGGAAGCTAGTGGTGATAGGTATAGTAGAGCAACAACCTGTTGTTGTTTTTGGTTACCCTAAATGTCATATCTCTCTTGGTAAGCTAAACCCAAAAACTAAAGTAACGCTTATAGGGCTAGATAGTACAATTAAAGCTAAATATGACACCTTTGATAGCGACCTGATTTATAGCACGATTGATAAAATGCCTATGAGAAAAACAGAACTAGGGCGCTACTGAGAACTATTTTTAAAGAAACACTACTGTGAATACTATTTTTGACATGGTAAGCAATACTTAGACCTTTAGGAGTAAAAAACTTACAGCAAAGCAGCTGAGTTATTTGCATGTTTGCGCTTTTATTTAACGCGTCGTTACCCTACCATTAGCGGATTGTTCGCAGTTCGTAAAATTCTATGCCCTCACTACAAGCTTACAGCACATTTGGCCTTTCAGCGTCGTGTGATTCCATCCAGTCGTTTACCGACGTTGCTTCATTTCTATCTATCTTTAATACCTATAAGAATGAAACAAACAAAGCTATTTATATTTTAGGTGGTGGAAGCAACTCGATTTTTACCGACGATTTTGACGGAACGATCCTGGTAAACGAAATAAAAGGCATTAGTCACTTCGATACTGAAAGTCACCACTACTTACGGGTAGGAGCAGGTGAAAACTGGCACGACTTTGTAACTCTCTGTATGAAAGAGAAGTGGTATGGGTTTGAAAATTTAGCGTTAATACCTGGTTCGGTTGGGGCTTGTCCTATTCAGAATATTGGAGCCTACGGTGTAGAGGTTAATTCGTTAATCGATAAGGTGGAATGTGTATTTCTTGAAACCGGCGAACAGGTATTACTAAGCAATGAAGACTGTCAGTTCGGTTATAGAGATAGTGTGTTTAAACATGCCTTAGCCAACAAAGTACTTATCACTCATGTAAACTTCAAATTACCTAAGCAATACGAGCTCAAAACAAGCTATGGAGAATTAGCCGCACTTAACGAGCCGACACCAGAAAAGGTGTATAGTAAGGTAATTGAAATTAGAAAAAGCAAACTGCCAGATCCCAGTGAATTAGGTAATGCAGGTAGCTTTTTCAAGAATCCCGTTGTCTCAAAAGCAGTCTACGAAGCGATAGCGCAAGAATATGACTCGGTACCGCATTTTGTTGTAAGCGAAAATGCTGGTTCATCAAATACTGGAAATGAACAAGAACAAATAAAAATACCCGCTGCTTGGTTAATTGACCAAGCAGGTTTCAAAGGCAAAACGTTAAACAAAGTACGTTGCCACCCTACACAGCCATTGGTACTTACTAACTTAGGTGGCGCCACCGGAAGCGATGTAATTACCATGGCGAAAAATATCATAGCAAGCGTACAGGATAAATTTGGCATACAGCTGGAGCCCGAAGTACGCTTATTAGGAAACAAAGGACTTATTTCGCTATGAGACAAGCATCAAAAGCTATAAGAAAACATATACTCGCTTTGTTGTCTGACGGTCAGTTCCACTCAGGTGAAACCATTGCTCAGCAAGTTGGACTTTCACGTACCGCAGTAGCGGGTCATATTTCCCAACTTGCCGATTGGGGTCTAGATGTATTTAAAGTAAAAGGTAAAGGCTACCGATTAGAACGAGGTTTTCCATTGTTAAGCGCTGACAGCATTAAACGTCATTTAGGCAATACAAAACGAGCGGTTATTGATGTGGAGTCGGTTTTACCTTCCACCAATACAGAAATGAAAAAGCGTATTGCGAGCAAACGAGAAGATCTTGAAAATGGCGATGTTGTTTTTGCCGAAATTCAAACCGATGGGCGAGGGCGACACGGTCGTTCGTGGTTAGCTCCAGTTGGCGGCAGCTTAACTTTTTCTATGTATTGGTCTTTTCCTGATGGCTATCAGAGTATGGCCGGGCTTTCTTTATTAGTAGGTCTAGCTGTTTGCGATGCGCTTAAAGAATTTGGTGTCGAAGATGCTGAATTAAAATGGCCAAATGATATTTATCTGCAGGGTAAAAAGTTGGCGGGCGTACTTATTGAGGTAGAAGGGCAGATAGGTGCAACGGCGCATAGTGTTATCGGCATAGGTTTAAATGTTTGTGTTCCCGATAATCAATATGATGTTGGTCAGCCTCATAGCGATCTTGCGTCTTATTTAGGCACTATCCCTGATAGAAATGCATTAGCGGCAGAAATAATCAAATCTCTGTGGTTTTATTTGCCTAAATTTACTCAACAAGGCTTCGGGCCATTCACAGCATATTGGGAAGCGCTCGACTTATACGCAGATAAACGGATTGTTTTGCAAATGGGAGAGAAGCGTTTTTCCGGAATTGATAGGGGAGTGGACGCCAGCGGCGCACTTCTTGTTGAAACGCAAGATGGTATTACGCGATTCCATGGTGGTGAAGTTAGCCTAAGAGGCAATTAACGTTTTATTTTATAGCTGAGCTACGAAAATTTTGGCCATTTTTATTATAAAAGTACTTCGTAGTTCATCTTTGTGATTTTTAAATAGCACTTTATCCGTTCGTTTTACGCATTGCTTTGCGATTGAAGCCAAAAATATGAACAACATTGAAGAAAACCACGTCATATTAGTGGATATCGGTAACACCCGAATAAAATATTCACTGCTTTGTCATGCAGAAGAAGAGCCTAATGCATGTGAAGATGCCAATTCTCTTTTCTCTTTTATCGATTCTCAGAAAAAAATTTCTCATTTATATATAGCTTCGGTAAGAAATCAGGAGCTAGTTGATGAAATATCCGCCATGTGTAACGAGCGCAATATTATTTTTGTAGAAAAGCACACAGAGAAAGAAGCCTTCGGAATAAAAAATAGTTACGCGAATGTTCAAAAAATGGGCGTTGATAGATGGCTTGCTATGGTCTGTGCTGCAGAAAAATCAAAAAAAGCATTTTTTGTTATGGATGTGGGTACGGCAATAACGGTCGATTTTGTCGTAGATGGTCAACATTTAGGCGGTTGGATCGTGCCTGGTTTTCAAGTAATGCGTAATGCATTGGTAGCTTCTACTAAAAAAGTGTACGCGAATGATGAAATTCCGACCACCTTTGGCGTAGGAACCGATACTGAAGATTGTGTGGCATCAGGGTGTCATGCGGCACTATATGGTGTTTATTTGAGCGCGATTGATTACATATCAAGCAAACAAACCGATTTTGATATAATTTTAGGGGGTGGAGACAAAAAAGTGTTTGCATTCTTAAAATCTGCTGATAACATGCGCCTCGCTCATTTGGTGATGCAGGGTCTTGCCCGCTACGCTCGAAGTGAACTTCTAAAGTAAACATCGACGTAAGTTTTTGATTAGTTGAAAAATTGGTCAAAAAAGAAAATTGAAAAATTTTCAAAAAGACACTTGCACAGAGTTAAACAATACTCTAGAATGCGCACCCACTTGATGTAGTGCCGACTTAGCTCAGTTGGTAGAGCAACTGACTTGTAATCAGTAGGTCGCCAGTTCGATTCCGGCAGTCGGCACCATCAATCTGGAGGGGTACCCAAGCGGTCAACGGGAGCAGACTGTAAATCTGCCGGCTCAGCCTTCGCAGGTTCGAATCCTGCCCCCTCCACCACTTTCTCTATGAGGTGGCCAGAGAATTAGGATTGCGGGCATCGTATAATGGCTATTACCTCAGCCTTCCAAGCTGATGATGCGGGTTCGATTCCCGCTGCCCGCTCCAAATCAGTGCTGATATAGCTCAGTTGGTAGAGCGCACCCTTGGTAAGGGTGAGGTCGGCAGTTCAAATCTGCCTATCAGCACCAGTTTATTTCTCCCCAGCTCATGTAAAATTTCTAAATTTTTTAATGTAACTTTGCTGGGATAATAGAAATGGCAAAAGAAAAGTTTGAACGTACGAAACCCCACGTAAACGTGGGTACAATCGGCCACGTTGACCACGGTAAAACTACCCTAACTGCAGCTATCACTACAGTTCTTTCTAAAACTTACGGCGGTTCTGCTCAGGCTTTCGATCAAATCGATAACGCGCCTGAAGAGAAAGCTCGTGGTATCACCATTTCTACTTCACACGTAGAATATGACACTCCTACTCGTCACTACGCACACGTAGACTGCCCAGGACACGCTGATTACGTTAAAAACATGATCACTGGTGCTGCTCAGATGGACGGTGGTATCCTAGTAGTAGCTGCGACTGATGGCCCTATGCCTCAGACTCGTGAGCACATCCTACTTGGTCGTCAGGTTGGTATTCCTTACATCATCGTATTCATGAACAAGTGTGACATGGTTGATGATGAAGAGCTTCTAGAGCTAGTAGAAATGGAAGTTCGTGAACTTCTTAACGAATACGAATTCCCAGGTGATGACCTACCAGTTATCCAAGGTTCAGCTCTTAAGGCGCTTGAAGGCGACGCAGAGTGGGAAAAGAAAATCATCGAGCTTGGTGAAGCGCTTGATTCATACATCCCAGAGCCAGAGCGTGCAATCGACAAGCCGTTCATCCTTCCAATCGAAGACGTATTCTCAATCTCAGGCCGTGGTACTGTTGTAACAGGTCGTGTTGAGCAAGGTATCATCAAGGTTGGTGAAGAAGTAGAAATCGTAGGTATCAAAGACACTACTAAGACTACTTGTACTGGTGTTGAGATGTTCCGTAAGCTTCTTGACGAAGGCCGTGCAGGTGAGAACGTTGGTGTTCTTCTACGTGGTACTAAGCGTGATGAAGTTGAACGTGGTCAAGTACTAGCTAAGCCTGGTTCAATCACTCCACACGTTAACTTCGAAGCAGAAGTATACGTACTGTCTAAAGATGAAGGTGGTCGTCATACTCCATTCTTCAAAGGCTACCGTCCACAGTTCTACTTCCGTACAACTGACGTAACTGGTGCTGTAGAGCTTCCAGAAGGCGTAGAAATGGTAATGCCTGGTGACAACCTTAAATTCAAAGTTGAGCTAATTGCTCCGATCGCGATGGAAGAAGGTCTTCGTTTCGCAATCCGTGAAGGTGGTCGCACAGTAGGTGCTGGTGTTGTATCTAAGATCCTAGACTAATCTAGACTTAGCAACACAAGCCAAAAAAGCGCACTTAGGTGCGCTTTTTTTATGCCCGCGATTTAGTTCGTGATTGTTGTGCCCGCTGAAACACGCTGTAAACCCATCCCTTCTTTTACAAAAGAGCTTCGACACCACACCCCTGCAGGTCGGGTTACAGCGGGTATATACTCACTCCCTTCTATCGATATAAGATAAGCACGAAGATAAGAAGTGGAATTTTCATCCCTTTGTTGTTATACAGTAACAATTAATGGCTATCATGCCCGGCTTTATTGTTTAACGAGATTTTCATGATTACACGACGCCAGTTTTTAGTAGGCTCTTTGGCATTTGGTGGACTAGCTACCAGTGCTTTTGGTAAGAAAATGTACTTGGCATCAATGCCAATTAGTGAAGGCTATGGCGCGCTCGTAGACGACCCTCAAAAGCTGCTCGATTTACCCAAAGGCTTTAGCTATAAAGTTATTTCTAGTTTTGGCAATGCGATGTCTGACGGTATGCATGTACCTGATAGGGCGGATGGAATGGGGTGTCTACCTATAGATGGTAGTAGCAATAAACTGGCGCTAATACGCAATCATGAACTACACCCTAAACATTTAAGCGCTCAGCCTGAGTCTATTCAAGCGCATACCAGCGACTTAGCTTATGATAGTTACGCTAATGGCATTGCTATACCCGGCGGTACCACAACCATGGTGTACAACCTTAGCACTCAAAAAGTTGAAAGTGAGTTTATTAGCCTGGCTGGCACCGTAAGAAATTGTTCAGGCGGCATTACGCCTTGGGGCACTTGGCTAACGTGTGAAGAGTCGGTAGACCGTCCTCACGGCCCTAACGGCGATGTGGTAAACACAGATCACGGCTATATATTTGAAGTACCTGCCAATGCGAGCTCATTGATAAAAGCCAAGCCGCTTAAAGACATGGGGCGATTTAATCACGAAGCGGCTTGTGTTGACCCCAAAACGGGTATTGTCTACCTGACCGAAGACAGAGGCGATAGTTTGCTTTATCGCTTTGTACCTAACGAGTACGGCAACTTAGCGGCTGGCGGTCAGTTAGAAGCTTTGGTGGTAAAAGGGAAGTCTCAGTTCGATACACGTAACTGGAATGGCAATGCTATGCCTGTAGCTACATGGTTTGACGTTGAGTGGGTAGCTTTAGATAACCCAGAAAGCCCTAATGATGATTTACGTGTGCAAGGGTACGATAAAGGTGCTGCACTTTTTGCCCGCGGTGAAGGCATACACTGGGGCGAAGATGAGCTTTATTTCTGCTGTACCAATGGCGGGCAAAAGCAGCTAGGTCAGGTAATGAAGCTTGTTCCCTCTGCAGATGGTAAGCAAGACAAGCTTCAGCTGTTTTTGGAAAGTGAAGACAAGAACCTGTACAACTTTGGCGATAATCTAACTGTGTGCCCGAACGGGCATTTATTGGTGTGTGAAGATCAGTACACTGACATAGTGGATAACCATTTGCGTGGTGTTACGCCAAGCGGAGAGGTGTACAACTTTGCTAAATTGCATGCGCAAACAGAACTAGCAGGTGCGTGTTTCTCGCCTGATGGCAATACGCTTTTCGTTAATATTTACTCACCAACGAAAACGTTGGCCATTACCGGTCCGTGGCTTAACGCCTAAGTTTATTAAATGATTTCATGCGCGGCGTTTTGACAAAAACGCTGCCACATTTTTTCTCAAACACTTAGCCCTACTATACTTACTAGCCTAAAAAGACAGATAACCTTCACTTCCCCACGGCAATAGCCATCACTCTCGTTCATAAAAAATTGCGATTAGCCAGCATATTTACAATCGGTTTGTCTGATTGTTTGAATCATATTATCTCGTTTTAATAGTTTCTCTCAATTAATGATAATGCTCTCAACTTAACAAGGAGAGCGAAATGAGCGCACTATTAAAAAAGCTAACAACGGCAAATAGCCACCATGTTTCCTCCACAACGAATCAACCAATTCAAACGCAATGTAATTACGCTGATAACTATTACGGCGACCAAGTATGCGTAGAAGTGAAAGCCCCTAAACCTCGTACCAACCTTCATGTAGGAGTACAGCTGTGAGAACCTCAATGAAATCAACCTTAACTAAATTTGTATTAGGCGGCGTTGCTGCCAGTATGCTTACTTTAGGTGTAAGCGCAGATACACTAACTCGCCAAAATGGCGCACCGGTAGGCGATAACCAAAACTCGCAAACCGCAGGGCCATGGGGTCCAGTATTGCTACAAGACTCTCACCTTATTGAAAAGTTAGCGGCATTTGACCGTGAGCGTATTCCTGAGCGTGTTGTTCACGCCCGTGGTGTTGGTATTCACGGTTACTATGAAAACTATGTCGACCTATCTGACGAAACCGTTGCCGCACCATTTCAAGGCGAAGGTAAAAAGACTGAAGTATTTGTTCGTTTTTCATCAGTAGTTCACGGACATTTATCGCCAGAGACGCTGCGTGACCCACGTGGTTTTGCGGTGAAGTTTTACACCGAACAAGGAAACTGGGATCTAGTCGGCAACAACTTCCCGGTATTCTTTATTCGCGATGCAATTAAATTCCCTGATATGGTTCACGCATTTAAACCTTCACCAGTGACGAACAAGCAAGACGCAAAGCGCATTTTTGATTTCTTCTCGCACGTGCCAGAGTCAACGCATACACTAACTATGCTTTTCTCTGACTACGGCACACCAGCAAGCTATTTAAATATGGACGGCTCAGGCGTTCACGCATTTAAATTTGTTGATGAAGAAGGTAACTACAAGTACGTGAAGTTTACCTGGAAAGCGAACCAACCTATTAAGAACTTCTCTGCTGAAGAAGCAATGAAAGTTCAAGGTATGGACTTCCAGCCTCATACTACTGATGTGTATACCCGTATTGGTGAAAAAGGTGAAACAGCGTCTTGGGATCTTTATCTACAGGAGTTAGAGCCAGAACAGTTAGATGACTTCGAGTTTAATCCACTTGATACTACTAAAATTTGGCCTGAATCTTTGGTTCCTGCTAAGAAAATTGGTCGTTTAGTGCTAAACCGTGTTCCAGATAACTTCTTTGAAGAAACTGAACAAGCGGCATTTGCACCAAGCAACTTAATTCCAGGTATTGAGCCTTCAGAAGACAGAATGCTTCAAGGTCGTTTGTTCTCGTATGCTGATACACAGCGCTATCGTTTAGGCGTTAATGCATACCGCATTCCGATTAATGCGCCGAAAAACGCGGTTATCAATAACCACGAGCAACACGGTCAGCTTCGCACAACTAGCTCTAATCGCGATGTGAACTATCAGCCAAGCCGTCGTCTTGACCTAAACGAAGACCCAGCGTTTCGTTATTCAAGCAAGCCGCTTGCAGGTATGACACAACAAATTCCGTTCTATAAAGAACAGAACTTTAAGCAAGCGGGTGAGTTTTTCAGAAACCTGACTAAAGAAGGTCAAGCGCACCTAATTAGTAACTTAGGCGGAGCGTTAGCATCGGTACCTGAAGAAGAAATTCGCGTAATCATTAGTGCTTATATGTACAACGCAGATAAGAACTACGGTAAGGGCGTAGCTAAACTAGCTAAAGCGCCGATGTCGAAAGTTCGCCAAACTGCAAAAGACTTGATGGAGCAACAGGCAGCACGCGCTGCAAAAGCAAAGCAAGTTGCAGAAAGTCTAACGGCACTTATGCAATAAGCTAAGTAGCAATAACGTTGGGAGTTATATCACAGTGTTGAGTAACTCCCATTTTCCTTTAGCAATGTTTATCTAACTGCTTTGCCAAAACAGTTTAGTAGTAACCAAATTTAATTTACCAGTAAGGGGGCACAATGTCTTTTTTGAAACAAACACTTACGGCAGCACTGTTCGTCGTTGCCACCTTCACCAGTTTTTATACTAGTGCGGCAATTGACACAACCACTCAAGCTAATACTCAACAAAGTGCAGCTACGCCTAATATGGAAGCCTTGAAAGCACGCTATTTTGATGCGGCGCGAGAAGGTGATAGCGCCATGCTAGCTGCGTTTTATCAAGCTGGCCTAGATGTTAACGTAGCGGATGAAAAAGGCTATACCGCGCTTATTCTTGCAGCCTATCACGGCCACACTGAAACGGTAGACTTCCTTATCAGCAATGCACACGCTAACCCATGTCAAGAAGACAATCGCGGCAATACTGCGTTAATGGGGGCCATCTTTAAAGGGCATGTAAGCGTGGCCAAACAGCTCGTGTTTGCCGATTGCGATATTGACGAAGAAAACGCACAAGGCCAAACCGCGTTAATGTTCGCAAGCCTGTTCGACAGACAAGAAATTATCAATACGCTTATCAATAAAGGGGCTAACCCGGCTCATATGGATAAAGCGGGCAATTCGGTCGCTGATATCGCACTTTCACAAGGTAACTACGAGTTAGCGAAAATACTAAGTAAAAGCGTTGATTAATCTTCAACGCTTTTAAATCGCCCTAAGATTTGGCCGCTGTCAGCCACTGAACTTATTTAAAAGGGTTGTGCGTATAGTCAAAGGATACACCTAGGTCTTTGCGTTCAGTTAATCGCTGGCTTCCATTGGTGGTATACAAACTTTTTGCCAAATAAGCCTTATATGCAGCACTATCAATAGTATCTACATACCACCAATCACAGGTTACTTTTTGATGGGTAACATCAACAATCATAAAGCCGTGAGACTTAAGCTCTACATATTTCATATGTGGGTTCATTGTCGGTATCAATGTGGCTAGCGGGTCTGCAACAGGGTCGCTTAACCCCGGCGATGTTACCGACGGCGTCACTAACTCCACTGCTAAGGGCTGTTCACCAAGGCGAACACGATCGTTGTAGGTGTACCCGTTAGTGCTGTCTTCAAAAACCTCCATTCCCCAAGACGTGTGGATATCGCCTGTTAATACAACCGTATTCTCTATTCTATAGGCTTTGATGGCGTCCAGAATTCGTTGCCTAGCTTCAGGATAGCCATCCCATTGGTCCATGTTAAGCGCAAGAATATCTTTGGTAACAGGAATTCCGGCTGCTTCTAGGTTCGGCGCATTCAGTCCTTTGAATTGGCCGAACATCACTTGTTGCCCTAAAAAGCGCCATGTAGACGTAGATGTAGTGAGCTTGTCTAGCAACCAGCGTTCTTGGGTATCGCCAAGAAGTGTACGGTTGGTATCGTAGCGTTCTGCTGAAACAGGTGAATCAACCTGCGGGTCGCGCCCTTCAATGCGTGTATCAAGCATATATAAATCAAGGAGCGAGCCCCACTCAAAATGCCTGTAGATACTGCCTTCGCGAATAGGCATCCATTCATAATAGGCTTGAATTGCGTACGATTTGCGCAGTTGGTAGTTGCCTTCGCCCTCGTTATGGTTTTCAGCGCCAGTGCGATGAGCATCGTTCGTAATTTCATGATCGTCCCACACCGTTATAAAGGGATAAGACGCGTGCAACAATGCAAGGTCTGGGTCTGTTTTATATTGAGCGTGCCGAGTCCGATAATCACGCAAACTGGTAATTTCTTTGTCAGGCAGTGGCGTTCTGCCTAACCGCGAGCCATCGCCATATTCATCTTCGGCGTATTCATATAAGTAGTCGCCTAAGTGAAGGACGGCATCAATCTCCCCAACGGCATTCTTGTTCGTAATGGCGTGGTAGACATTGAAAAAGCCCTCTGGGTAGTTTGAACAACTTACAACCGCAAAGCGGGCATGGTCTGTCGTGACAGGTGCCGTTTTCGTAGTGCCTATGCGGCTTCTGTAGCCATCGACTTCAAATTGATAAAAGTAGGTGGTATCTGACGAAAGGTTTTGGACATCAACTTTTACGGTATAGTCTCGACTTTCAGACGTGCTTAACTGTTCTTTAAGCACGCTGTTTTTCATTGAACTGTCTAAAGCAACATGCAGTGTGACTAGTGTTTCAGTTGCAACATGACTGATGCGAGTCCATAGGACTACAGCGTTAGGGAGCGGATCACCACTGGCAACTCCATGTTGGAAGTAGTAGTTGTTATCAAGCTTAAAAGACGTATTCAGCGCTTCAAAAGGCGCGGCTGAAGCACTAAAGCCTAAAATTGAAGCGGATAACCCCGCCGTTTTAAAAAATTGTCGACGGGAATAATTTATCGCGTATTTCATTGTTTAACCTTCTCTCTCAATAAGGGAGCGCGCTTCAGCCGAATACAGCTACAGCGCTAGCCACACCTTAATTGCCTATATACGGAGTTATTTATCTGTAATTCGTAAACTCAGCCCCTGGTATTGAGAGCGAGCATGAATACCAATAGAAACGGCGCTTCCACGCGGTACGTCAATGATGCAGCTTTCCGTATTGTCCACCCCATTAGAGCGGCATACATAGTTACGAAAACTGACGTTTTGGCCAATTTGTACATACAAATCAGCATCGCCAAAACCGCGCTCTAAATAAATGGAAAGGGTTCTGTCGTGCTCAATAGCATCAACAATATAGGTTTCAAAAACGCCCGTGCTTGCGTGCAAGTTTGCAAGGGTCTGCGGCGGCGTTAAAAGGTTGTTAGGCGTTGAAAAGCAATCTTCGGTAGCTAAAAAGGCCACGTGTAAAACAGGTGCTTTGGTGTTTTCGCTAGCGTCGATAAAGCGTTGCTGTAGAGGATGGTTCGTTGAAATTCCAAGCCCAAACGCACCGTGTTCTAAAAACTGTTGCTGCAGTGTACGAATAGTAGATTCGTCTAAAGGAAGGGTTATATTATTACCTGCATCAATGACGTTAACATTTGCAAATGCATTGCTAGAAAAGAGCGAATGACCACTATGCCAGTTCACAGTGTTTTCATTGAAGCTTGGCGTAACAATCGATATACCCAATGCCGTGGGGTTCGGATATACGGGAAATAGTTCGCTAGCTAACCCCGTAGCGGTACTTGTTTGGCTTGGGTTAGATTGAAAAGACAAGGTAGCGCTATCGAGAGTGGCACATTTTGCTATGTCACTTGCATCAAAGCTCATCAGAGCTTTTGTTTCACCATACTGAACATGCTTATTAACTACCATCATACCACTAGGGTAAGCGTTGTAGTTCATCGTGGGTTTTGCACTAGAGATAAAACTATCGTGTTTTGCTGTAAGCGTATAAGCCCGTCGATTTTCTTGATTTGGCGGTAAGTAGGTTGTTAACCCTTTGCTGTTCTGAGTTAGAGTGAAAATAGCGCCTACGTCATTGGCTACCCACCATTTAATATTTTCAGGCAAGGCTAACGGGTTCCTTTCTCTTTCCTCCATCGAAAGAGTGCTGGCTTCTTCATCAAATTCAGCGGTACGCACTTGTATTTCACTAGAAGTAATGCTCAACACTTTAAACTGTTGAATACTGGCAAGGTCAATGGTCCAAGGGTAAGACTGATTAGCAGAACGGGCCGGAGCGCCCCAGCTGCCTTCACCCACATAAACGGTGCCGCCTTCGTCTGAACGACGAAAGGCTACGTCGTTTTGTTCTGGCGCCATAGGATAGGTCAATTTGTTAATGTGGGTATCTGACTCAACGACAAGGTTCATATTGTGTTGGTAAAACAGCGCTGCCCACCACTGGAATAAGCCTTTATTCGATGACTTTCCATCGAAATGAGGGAAGATGGGCTTGTGGTATTGGGCTAGTCGCCAAAAGGGCGCTTGCTGGCTCAACTGCAAGTCTGACGCAAGCCAATCATTCATCTGGGTTGCATACACTTGCCATCCACTTTCTTGGTACTGACTGTTGAGCGTATAAACCCTAGCCAACGCATTAACGGTTAACGCGCCGTAGGTGTCTTGTTCATCACACACATTGTCTCGTACAAAGTCGACACCGAACACCTGACATAAGGTGGCATAGTTGGTGTCTTCATGATTACCGTGAGTGGGAATGATGGGATAAATTCGCTTAAACGCTTTGCCGTTTATCACATCATTTGAAAAAGTTAGCTGCCAGTCATCAAGAAAACCCGCCATTTCAATTGGGGTATTGCCATTGGTGAAGTCACCGCCGTGCATAACAAACAAGGGGCGAATCTTCGCTACTAGCTTGTTGCCTTCCTGCCGCGTCGTCCAGCCCGTGCGTGTGTCGCCGCCTGCAATAGCTGTAAACGGGGTAGGTTCAGTTGATGCAGTTTTAAACCACATTGGAGTATCACAACCATCAAAGTCACACACCTTGAAGTAAATCGCACTGTCGGCAGGTAAACGGGAAAGCCGCACAAAGTAAGATTCAAGGCTAAAGAAACTGGCTTTGTGACTAATTTCTACCCGTTGCCACTGGTCTTCATCGGTTGACGTTCCATAAAGAACATAAGGTGAAAGGCTAACCCCCTTAGGTGAAAAACCTACTATCGCCTCGTGTGCGGGGTCGCTATCCCATGCTAACCGGTATAAATGAGTAGCTGATACTACCGTGCCCGCATAACTCAATAAAAGCAGTGCCAGAATCGTTCTATAACTACGCATAATCATATGACTGTTACCTTAGTTTTGTTTGGTGCGTATTGGATAAAAAAATGAGGCGATGAGATATGGGGGTAACACCCTATTGATGGGGGAGTCATAAAAAATTCATAATTGTGCAGCATAAGTATTCGGCAAATTTGTGTACGAAAATGACTCGCAAAAAACTGTTTTTATTTAGCCATCTGGTAGTAGGCTGTTGCGTGCTCACCCAGTTGTTAAGCGGCTTTCGTATTGCGTCACAGCATCGAGACTTTTGGCTTTATTTTGATTGGCTGTTACCTGAAGGGCTTGTGCATATTTGGCACGTGATTTCAGGGCTGTTATTGCTTGTGATGATGCCGGTAAAGCTTTTCGCACTGCTAAATCAACGAAAAGAAAAGGCCGTAGCAAAAACGTTTAACCAAATAGGCTCTGCACTTATTTGCGTATCGGTAGTCAGTGGTGGGGCACAATTCTTTTTTGAACTCACACACTTAGTGGTGCGCTTTATCCATTATTACAGTGCGGTAGGGCTACTTATTTTTATTGCGTTACACCCCTTGCGATACTACTTTCAAAAGCCAGTAACATACCTTCTCCACATTATTTTCGAACCTTTCACTTTCAAGCGAGGCTATTTTTATTTAGGGGCGGCTGTATTGGTAACGTGTAGTTTGTACTTGTTCACATTATCTATGCCTACACCTCTGCAGTCTAAAGTGGTTGCCGACGATGTGTTTATCAAGATTGATGGAAAAGCCAATGAGAGTGCTTGGCAAAAAGCGCTTGGCGTTACAGTAAAAACTTTTGCTGGTGCTAATTTTTATGGAGGGACGTCGGACGTTACGCTTAAAACGCTACACAATACGACTGAAACTTATTTCTTTATTCGCTGGCAAGATCCTACGGAAAGTTTACTACACCTTCCTTTAGTTAAAACCGATGCAGGTTGGCGAGTAAAAAGTCATGGTTTTGAGCGGTTCGATGAGAAGGAGTTTTACGAAGATAAACTTGCGCTGCTGTTTTCTCAAAGTTGCAATATAGCAGCAGCTGCCACCGCCCATTTAGGTAGTCAGCCTCGTTCTGAATTACCTGCTAATAAACATAAAAAGGGCTATCACTTTACATCCGACGGTGTCGTCGATTTGTGGCAGTGGAAAGCGGTAAGAACGAATGCGATGTACTTGGTCGACGATAGTTACATCGGCAGGCCCGTAGCGCCTATTACAGGCGAAAAAAGGTACACGGCCGGCTATCAGCAAGACGGCGATATGGGTGGAAGTTACGTCTTAAACTGGAAATGGTACAGCAGCGAAAATGTTACCCCGAAACGCCTTCCTAACGCTCCTTCATTTGAATCTCAAGGTTATGCTAGCTGGTTTGACTACAAAGCTTATTCTCCCAAACGGGATGATTTACCAGTAGGCAGTTTGATCAACTCAGTTTTGTACCGTTCTAATCAGCTTGAAGGGGGGCGAGCCGACGTGCGTGCTTATGGAAGGTATGCAAACGGTTACTGGAACATTGAAATTGTGCGAAAAAAGCAAACTTCAGAAGAGACGGACATCAATTTAACTGATGGAATTTGTCTGTGGGTAAGCGCATTTGATCACGCTCAAATTGCTCATACCCGACATGTTAGGCCTTTGCGGCTTAGCTATGAATTGTAAGGGTAATACTATGCTTTTATTTGTAAAAAAGCTTTTTGTCCTTTGCGCTATAGTCCTCGTTGGCACGCAGTTTAGCGTGCTTTATCAATTTTTCAAAAGCGTGCCTGATATGTTTGCTGCTAAAGAAACAGCGGAGTATCGATTTGTAAAATTGAACTCACATGGGCATGCCATTTCAAACGAACAAGGCCCTTGGCATTGTGTTTACGACAGAAAGCTCGAAGTTGCCTGGCTGGTGGGAAAAGATGACGAGTCGCCTTTTGACAGTTATTGGAGCTACAGTTGGTTCGACGAAGAACAGCATAAAGGAGTGAAAGAGCGAGGGAGCTGTTATTTCAACAAGCCGGGGTGCGATACAAGGCATATTCAGCAGCAAGCAATTAAACGAAAAATATGTAACTTATCTAACTGGCGCCTGCCCTATGCAGAAGAGCTGATTGCCTTAGTTCAAACTCCAGCTAAATCTAATGGCCCTTTTATACAAAGCGCATTTTTCCCAAATATTCAAAAAGGTGATTATTGGACGCAAACACAAAGCAACAGTATTGATACTCAAGCGCTTACGCATTTAAAAGACGGAGCGGTTGCGGTCAACTTCAAACATGGAAAAAGTCGAGTTCTACCTTTTAGAAATGCTGCTCATGTCATGCTTGTTGCGGACAAAAAAGCGCTACCCCTTTCGCCTAATCAAAGTGCGTTCTTAGGTAGAAAGCAAAGCATCGCATATTCTCACAATTAATTAGCCATTGGCACTATGTAGGGGGAAATCCCTATTTGCACTTCGAGCAGTTGGTTTGATACTGAGCCTACGAAAACACATGGGTAACCATTCTATGAAGTCATTAATTGCAGCAGTGTTCGTTCTTTTTTCCGCGCCTTCTTTCGCTGGCGTAATCACTTATGATTTCACTCGATTAGTGTTAGGTGACGAAGCTGACGAAACCAGCTTAATCGGGCAAATCACCTTCGATGAAAACGAAACCCAATTTAATATGAATACATGGCTATCGTTTTTCTTTCAGTTAGAGTTTGATGGCGTCTCTTACGATATTTTAGAAGCCGACATTGCTGACTTTGCGATAGTTGATTTAGATGATGGTGTGTTTGGTGATGAAAGCAGTGAAGGCTTTGAGTTCTTCATTGAAGATTCAAGCGTTCCTTACGAGTTTACTATTAGTTCAGGTTTAGCTGGACTAGGGCAAACCGATACTTGTGTTTTCTTTGAAAATAGCGACCGCTGTGCGGGCGGGTTGTTTCAATTGGTTAAAACTGTCGAGCCGAGTAGTGGCTCCAATAACGGCTCGACGCAAGTGAGTGAACCTGCTTCCTTCGCATCAGCAATGTTAGTTTTGTTCGCGTTTACCTCACTGAGGAAGCGCAAACAGTAAAGCATTTTTAATTTTAATAAGCGTTTCATTTCTTTTACTGTGTTCGTTCCCTCCAACCTATCAATGTTTCTCGATAGTTGGTGTTTTTAGCCCTCCATTTGTGAGGGCTTTTTTCTTTTTAGATTTCTGATTTTTCAACGCTTTTATAAATCACACCGAATAGGGGGAACTCCCCATAGTTTTGCTTCTTTGGTTGTTAAATACTCAAGGGGTACTCAAAGAGAGGTGTATTATGAAGTTCCTTAATAACAAAACAGTATTATCAGTTGCTATTGCTTGTGCCCTACCATCGAGCATGGTGAATGCAAAAACTTTCGATAAAACCTTGGCTGATGCACTTGCTGCTTCGCCACTAGAACTACAACAAGTTATTGTTACATTTGAAGGTAAGGGACCTGCCACAACAGAACAAATTACAGCACTTGAATCGTTAGGCATCACTGGCGGTGTTAGCCTGCGTAACGTGCCAATTGTTGGTGTGTTAGCCAACAAGCAGCAAGTTGAAGCGCTTTATCAACGTGATGACGTTGTGTCAGTGTGGAACAACGACCCACTAGAATTAGAGAACCATGAGTCTACCCAAATTACCGGCGTACAGGCACTACAGGCTGACCGCGATATTCGCATTAACGGCATGCCAGTATCAGGTAAAGGCATTGGTGTAGTGGTAAACGACTCGGGTGTTGACGGTACCCACGGTGATTTAGCTTTCCCTGATCACGTTGTGCAAAACGTTTTAGCGCAGGTTAATCTAAATAGCTACAGCGGCATTTTACCGATTACATACCAAGAAAACGTATCTAACACCGATATCCTAGGCGGTCACGGTACTCACGTAGCAGGCACAGTAGGCGGTAACGGCGCCAAGAGCGGTGGTTTACACGCAGGTGTAGCACCAGGTGCAGACATCATTGGTTATGGCTCGGGTGCCGCTTTATTTATTTTAGATACTATCGGTGGCTTCGACTACGCGTTAACACACCAGTTCGATTACAACATTCGTGTTATCTCTAACTCATTCGGTAACACAGGTGATGTAGGTACAGACTTCAACCCAGACGACCCAACCAACGTTGTAACTAAAGCATTGGCTGACAGCGGTATTATTACCGTGTTCTCAGCGGGTAACTCAGGTCCAGGTGAATCAACTATTACCGGTAATTTTAAAAAGGCACCTTGGGTAATTACAGTGGCTGCGGGCAACAAACAAGGCGAGCTAGCTGATTTTAGTTCTCGTGGTGTTGACGGAAAGGGCGGGCAGGCAGTTGTTGATGGCGAAGTGTTCACGTGGGAAGACCGTCCTACCGTAACGGCGCCTGGGGTAGACGTCATATCTGCCCGTGCATCACTGTCTAGCTTAGGCGGTTTAAGTGCAGCTGACGACGCGGAGATGATTGAGCCACAGCACTTGCCGTTTTATACCGTATCTAGCGGCACATCAATGGCAGCACCGCATGTGTCAGGTATTGTTGCACTAATGCTAGAAGCAAATCCAAACCTTCAGTGGGAAGATGTTAAACGCATTCTTCAGGAAACCGCAACACCAATGGCTGGTATGGACGAGTGGGAAGTGGGCGCAGGCTACGTTAACGCTTATGCTGCTGTAACTGCGGTGCTTGACGGTGAAGAAGTATTTGGCGATACAGTGAAGAAGAATCGCGAGTTTAACGCATTTGCTAACGTTGCTGAAGGCGATAGCTTTACGCTACCTACAACTTATCTTCCTGTTGGTGAGTCACCAGTAGAAGAGTTTGAGGTAACGTCTGACGTATCTATGGTGGTGGCGAGCGCGTCAATTGAAACGGCAACAGCGTTCGTATTAGAAGACCCAGCAGGAAATACCTACGGTTCTGGCATTGGCCTACCTGTTTTAGGTTCTTCTGTTGGTACAGCTGCTCCGGGTATGCCGGGTACATGGAAACTATACAGCCGAGGCATTGGCAGCATTAGTGGTGTGTCAGTTGACCCACTCGGCGTTACAAATGGTGTGGGCATTCCTGGTACTAACGATGTGAATATTCGCTTGTTAGTTACATCAGGCTATACCGGTATTGATGATGCAGTAGGCCATCCAGCGAAACCATTCATTGAATATGTAGTAGCAAATGAGCTAATGGACGCAAAGGAAAGCGGTTTTGCACCAGATGCACCGTTAACGCGTGTAGAACTTGCTGATACGCTAGCGCTTAGCGCTAATCTTCGTCAAACCAACGATGGTAATACAGTTAACTACACCGATGTGAGTGCAGAAAACGCTGCCGCGGTAAATTCAGCAACAGCAACTGGCGCTGTATTAGGTGATTTAGAGATGAATACGCAATCGGTGATGCAAGTTGACGGCGACTTCTTTGGTAGCAATATGCAGGTAAGTAAGGAAGAAATGGCGTACTCAATGGTTCAAGCATTAGGTCTTGAAGATGCCGCGAGCAGCTTTGACTCTGAAAAGGTTATCGCTATCGTGCTTGGTGAAGCGGTGGAAGTTGAAGATACAGACGCAATTGCACCTGAGTATCGCGGCTATGTTCAACAAGCTTTAGCTGCAGGGATAATGCAGGTGGAAGTGAAGGTAGAGCAAGGTCCATTTGACCTACAGCCTACGCTTAAAGCCTTCTTTAACCCACAAGATGGCGTATCACGAGGCGAAGCGGCGTTTATCCTTACGCAATACGCTGAGCTTTAATTTCTGATATAAGAGGGGCCTTGTTCCATCTGAAACACGGCGTAAACCCATCCATGGGGCCTTCGCCACAGCATCCATGCTGTGGAGAGTTTCAGATGAAGCAAGGCCCCTCTCTTTTGTTTTAACGTATAAAAGTTCTATAGAGTAGTGTTCTACTTAACGGAATTTGCTTTTGGGGAGTCCACTAAAGCAAGTTTAGTGCTGAGGATTTTAGCTACTGCAATCAGTATTCGCTTAATATGTAAAAAGGGGAAAGAATAGAGTTGTACGCTCCGGACAAATTCCAGCTACTCTAGCAAGCCTGCTTTTCCTGCCATTCTGATAAGTTCTGCGGAACTGCTTAAATTGAGCTTTTTATAAATGTTGCTTCGGTGATTTTCTGCGGTTTTAAGACTCATATCTAGTAGTTCAGCAATCTTCTTACTGGTGTTGCCTGCGGCAACTAAGAAAAAGACTTCTCGTTCTCTTCGCGTCAAAACGCTCAGCGGTGATACGTGCTTTTGACACTGTTCAGTGGATGACTGGGTTAATTCGTCGGGGAAAGAGGTTTTGTTGGCCGCCACTTTTTTTATCGCATCGACTAAGCTGTCCCCAGACGACTCTTTTAAAATGTAGCCCTTTGCGCCAGCGTCGCGCATGGCCTCTATATATTCCACTTCGTTGTGCATAGACAGCACAAGTATCTTTGCATCACTGCGCTGAGACAATATTTTATCAATGGCAACGAGCCCGCTCATGCGCGGCATAGAAATATCCATCAGAATAACGTCGGGGGAGAGTTTTAGCACCGCTGCAATAAGCTCAACACCGTCATCACATTCTCCGACCACTTCAATATCTGGGTTTGCATTTAGCATTTGAGATACGCCTTGACGCATGAGTACATGATCGTCGGCTAGCACTACTCGAATTGTCATACAGGTACCGTTACTGTTGTTCTTGTGCCTTGCCCTACAGCTGAATCTATTTCTAGCGTAGCGTTGAACGCTTCGGCTCTATCGCGAATACTTGAAAGACCAATGCCAGGCTCTATTGTTCTACTATCAAACCCTACACCATTATCAAGAATATCTAAACGAATAACGTTATGGTGGTAAGAAACCGTCAGAGTAAGGTGTGTTGCTTCACTGTGCTTTATAGCATTTACCAATGTTTCTTGCGCAATTCTAAATAATAAGGTGCTTATATCTTTCGAGAGATCTGTGGGTAGATTTATGTCAGTGTTATACGCCATATCTTCACCACTAAGCAGGTTCCGACACAGCCAGTTTAGTGCGGGTTTAAGGCCCAGGTCGTCTAAAATGGTGGGGCTCATAAGGCGTGATAGCTGCCTTACGTCATTTAGCGCCATTTCAGCGATACCGTGTAGTGCTTCTATTTCAGGCGAGGAAGATGAGAGTGCCTGCAGTCGTCTTGTCAGCCCAGTAAGTAACTGCCCTATACCATCATGCAACTCTCTAGAAAGTTTAGCTTTTTCGGATTCTTGTTGAGCCCACAGGCGTTTCGCAAGCTGCTGAAGTACTTCCTGATCAGCGTCTAGTCGCGCTTGAAGTGTTGCCTGTAGTGCCTTAATGCTCTCTATTTCTTTGGCTAAATCACTCAAAATAGGCGTTCCTGTAGTCACCCGCTTGTTTTTCAGGTAGTTGAGACAGCCACTGCGTTGTTAACTTATTTACGGTATCTTCTTTGCCGGGAATAGCGCGATAGTATAGGTGATTGCGCCAATATGAAGGGTATAGCGCGAGCTTTTGCTTGAGCTTTTCAACTGATGCTTCATCACCTAACGACGCTTGTATATACAGCCACTGCAAGTATTGTTGATAATAAGTAGGTTTAATAAGAGTGCCAAGCTTTTCCATGATACTGCTCGAAGCGCCTAAAGATAGACGCTGCTGCATATCGAGCAGAATCTTTGTTTCGGTGATCGCGGGTACATTGTCGTTATTTAGAAGCGTTTTGTAGATGTCGTCACTTTCATCGTTAAGGTTTCCTTGATGATGCTTTAACCCTAACGTTAGCCATTGATAAACGGCGAATTGCTCGTGACGTTCTTCGTTGATGGTGGGCAATACCGACTCAAGACGCTTCTCTAAGCATGACCAGTTTGCAGTTAACAAGCATATTTCACCCTCCCAGAGCAAAACTTCTGTTTTTGCTCGGCTATCTTCAGACTCCTGAGCTAAGCGTTTTGCCTGTGCAGCATGTTGTGTGGCTTCTTCTAAATTTCCGTTTGCAAAGTTTAAATAGCTGAACAGAAGGTGATTGTAGAGCTTTTCCTGATTATGCTGTGTACCTAATTGCCTATCTACCGCCGTTAAGTAATTGCTTGCGATATTTTTATCACCTTTAACTAAACTCAATTGCGCAAGATTTTGATGGGTTCGAAGTAGGTGAGATTCATCACCATTTCTCTCAAATAGCATCTTAGCCTGCTGCCAGTATATTTCTGCAAGAGAGATATCACCAATCAAAAAGTGCATATAGGCCACGTTGCTCATGCTTTGGGGCTGAAGTACCTTGTCATCGCTTTGAACACGAATATCAAGGCCTCGTTTGTAGTAATCTAACGCTCTTGCAAACTGTCCTCGTTCTTCAAGCATAAAGCCTAGGGTGTCGTTTACGTGCGCTTCTTGTGCTAAGTCACCTAAATCGTGAAGCAGCTTTACAGCTTCTTCTAGCGACGCTTCAGCAGTGGTGTAGTCGCCTGTGAGTGAAGTAGCAATAGCATAGTTTGCTAAGGTTTTGGCCCGTTGAGAAGGCTGTGTTTTCGCATCTCGCAGCGCTAGCGCGTCTTTAAAATAACGCGCCGCTTCTACATTGTCGGCCGTTCGCAGGTAGGCAATGCCAAAGGCATTCAGCACTAAACTTTCACCTTGGGTATCCTTGGCCTGTCGAAATGCCACAAGTGCGCGTGTTAACGAATCGCTGGTGGCCGTTTCTATATCTCCATTAATAATTTGCAAACGAGCCAGCTCAAACCACAGTTGTCCGTTATTCGGTCGAAGGGCTAAAGCGGCTTTGTAGTCGGCCATCGCTTTGGCATCTTCGCCCGCCCACTGGTATATGTCGGCCCGCATTGATAGCAATTCTGGTCGGTTAGGAAATTGAGAAACCAGTGCATCTATCGATTGTTTTGCAAGGGCTAAATCTTCATTGAGTTCAGCTCTTAGAAGTTCGCCTTGTAGTCGCCAATACAGCGCTAATTCGGGAAGGCTGGTTAAGGTTTGCAGGGCCTGTCTGGCACTATCATAGTCGCCAGTATTTATACTATTGCGGGCTGTGGCTACCCACCCACCGGGGTAATCGGGGGTTGTCGCGGTAATGGCGTCGACTGCATCTGTACTATTTAGCGTTTCTCCCTTTTGCCACGCTGAATCTAACGCATCTAGATAACGTAAATCAGGGAGTGGTTGAGGGGCTTGAGTTTCAACAGCATCAAATAGTTGCTGAATTAATTTATTGGAGAACTCCACTAAATCCTCAGAAAGGGTGTTTGCATCCACATTGTGCGACACGGTAAAAATAGGCGTATTGGCAGGCATGCTGAGTAAGCTTGCGTGAAGCAAGTAAGCACTATTACTGGTAGGCGTAGCATCAAGAAGCAGTACGCTATTAGCTGCAAGTGTAGCGGCTAAATCAGTGCGATCATTATTCTTAGTAAAGGGGGATAACCCTAAATTGCTTACCCAAGCTTGAGTCTGTTCTTTGTTGTCTAACACTATGTTGGGGTGGGTAGACAAAGGGTAACGAAGTAATGTGTTAATGGTTTCTAAAAGCGGGTACTGAGGGTCGTTCAATACCAGAAGCTGGATAGGGCTATCTGTTGCTAATTCGGGGGTACTTTTTTGATACCAAGTTAAGGAAAAAATACTGGCACTCCCAATTAATACCAGTAAAGCAATTATAGAAAACCCAACAAGGGTTTTGTTAGGCACGGTCGCACTGCCCTTAACGCTAAGGGCTCTGGTATTAACGCTAAAGGCTTCTTCCAGCGAAAGTCTCTTAGCCGGTAAGTGATGGGTTAATTGAGCAATACAGGTTTTGCGCTTTTTCAGCCATAAGAAATGGGAGATGCCAAAACCTTCTTTTTCAACACAGCCCAACATGTCTTCTAGCACTTTACCTAGGCTATAGGTGTCAGAGTGCTCACTTGCTTTTCCGGTTTGAATAACCTCAGGAGCGGTGTAGCGTTGATGCCCGCTGGTCTGGACACCCGAAGCCGCGCTTTGACCAATGCCAAAGTCGATAAGCTTAATATCTTCATTATGGTCTATTAGGATGTTGTCTGGCTTTATATCGCCATGCTTAATCCCTACAGCTTTGCATGCAAGTAAAGACTCAATGAGCTGTTGCTGCCACTTATCGAAATCGGCCCTACTGATAGGTTTTTGAAGACGCGTATAAAGAGGCTCTCCTTCTATGAAAGCCATGGTAAAGAATGCAGTATCTCCGTCAGAGAAAACATCATGTACACGAATGATATTGGGGTGTTGAAGCTGTCTGGCAATATTAACTTCATTGCGGATAGTTTGCATTTTAACCGGGTCGCTAGCACCACCTTCTATCACTTTTAGCGCCACTTTTACATCAAGTAGCTCGTCGAGCGCACTATAAACATTAGCCTGAGCGCCACAGCCTAATTGCTCTACAATAAGAAAACGGTTAGCTAGGCGTGAATTTGGCGCAATAGATGGCCCTAAAGCTAAGGCTTCAGTTTCAAGGGAATTATTTTGCGACGAGAATACATCTGGCCTGTTCAAAGCCTTCTCCACACTTCACTAATTAACGTGACGAAGCAACTCAAATAGGGTTTACGCCACGCAGGCCTGTCGACAATAGGTATAACAAATGGTCGACTGGCTTAAACGTTATTGCTTTTATTCTAGCTTATAAGTGAAAGTTTATGCTCTATTGTGTGGAATAACAAACGCATGGAAATCATATTTGCTAAGGAGGTGGCAAATTCTATGTCCGTTTGTGTGAAGTAACGACGCCCTAAAACAGAGTCAGCATATAAAACACCAATAGGCTTTTCATCCAAACATACGGGTACACAAACGGCTGCCTGAATACCGTGGTTTATTATACTGTGCTGCTTATTAAGCGTGTTGTCGCAAACAATATTACCGATAGCGCGAACGGCATTTGTCTGCATACATTGATTGATAATAGTGCGGCTGCCTGTAAAGTCATCGCCCTGCATCCAATCTTCATAACCTACACCAAGCTGATAGTTATTTATTTTATCAAACAGAATGAGCGAAGCGCGTTCGCACCCAAGCGACTGAGTTAAACACTCTCTGGCGAGGTTAATAAGTGTAGTGCTGTTATTACAGTGCTGTAGTTGGTTTTGATATCGTTTTAGTTGTTGCTTACGCCATTCACGTTGGCTATCAAGTTTAACGACATTATTAAATGCGACAGGCGTGAATTCACAAGGAATTGGACCAAGTTGCAAAACGTGAGGTTTGTCTAGCGTAAGATGTTTTACGGGGATACCTGCGTTGCTGAAGCACCCTGTAGAACTGGTGTCGTCCAACTGCCAAATATGGTCGTTGTCAGCATATTTTGCGGTGCGTAAAACAATGTGAGAACGTGAGATTTGAGGGTGAGGAATAACGATGTCGGCACTATCGGCGCGCCCAACTTGATATTCGCGGCCCTCAAAAAGCAAGTGCTCACTTACGCTACCGTTGCTTTCTATAAAGTCAAACTGTAATGGCATGGCATCACCCTCATCATGTCACTGTCGCTGAATTTTTATTGTTTTTTTTCAACCTACGACCATGCCCGGATAGGCACGAAGCCAAGTTGACCCTAGACCCGTGTAGCTGTGTTTAAAAAACAGTGTGGGTTTAAGGTCAACAGGACTATTTACAGCGTTCTTAAACTAAAACGTAATGTTTGCAGCTGAGTAAGAAGCAAACCTTTCACATTAACTATGTCGCCACTTGACCGCCATACGTCAGCAATCTGGCTTCCAGAAGCACTGTCAACAAGTGTAATAAGGCTATCAACCGCAATTAATGCTGCATCGTCATCGTTTATCGCCAACGCTGACTGAATGTCATTTATTCCGCTATCAATAGCTGCTTCTAGCAGCGGGGCTATTTTGTCGCGATTATCATTAACAGTTGAACTTAAAGAGGCAACTTTGTCGTTAATGACAGTAGTTGAAGGACGATTGTCGAGCAAAATAATGAAGTCGGAAAATTGACCTGTGCTACCGCGCGCACGAAAGCTACCAGATGAAGTAAGCGTTGTTATGTCTTCAAACTGCCCGCCGTCATGCGACGTAAACAAACGCCATGGAATGGTTGGGGTGTAATGAATGGCTTTGGTGTAAAGCTCAACCGTCGCTAAACCTTCAAAGCCAAACCCTGCGTCTGTTTTCGGCGAAATAGAAACAAGAACAGGGAAGCCTGAAACGGCACTTGTTAGTGCTGAAGGCAGACGGTCTGTAATCGTTAAGTCTGCTGGGTCTAGCAGCTCTGCAGTAATATCAATAGTGTTGGCATTAAGACCAATGCTGTTTTCAAACTCAACGGTCAAATCAACTTCGATCAAGCTGGTGAGCGCAAGCTTCGCCTGAATCTTATTGTTATCGACAGTTAGGGTTGCAGGAGTAACTACCTGTGCTTGCGCGGTTGAAAGCAGAAGTAATGCAGTGGCGGCAACAACAGTAGTAAGTTGTCTGAATTTCATCGCAGTAAACATCATAGGATGACCTCTTTCAGTGTTGGTTAAAATTTAACCTAAAATGGCGCCATTATCAATTAGTATAATGGCACCGTTTTCAGTGGTTTGCGATTTTATTCAAAATATTGGGTGAAAAAGCGTGAAGCGAGTACAGCATAATGCGCTCTGGTTATCACTGTATCTGGCGCGAAGCTCGCAGTAATAGTTGGCGCAATGCTAAATGGGCTTTGCTCTACACCAAACTCAGCGTTAATGAGAGACAAGGTTAGTGCTAACTGCACATATCCCTTCATATCAGCCGGAATGTTGTCTTGGTCTTCTAAAATGATTTGTTCGCCATTATAGTCAACAACGATGTCGGCATTGGGGTCGAAGCTAAGTGCGGCTTCTTCAAGACCTAACATTTGCACCAGCGAATAAGCAATATCTAACTTGGTTACGCTAGCAAAGGGGTCGGCGCTGCCGCCTACGCTTCTTAGAACAGGCGCTTGTGTACGAAGCTTATCTTTAAGTGCACCACCTTTGACCATGACCGATTCTACAAACGCTTTATCAAACCCAGGTACAGAGCCGATGTTAGGGCGCTCTTCGTTTAGCAGGTCACGGTATTGTCTTACTGCACCGCCCATTACCGCATAGCGAGCAAAGTCCTTACGTTTAAGGCGGGCATCTGGCGAGAAACCACGGCTGTTAATGGCATCCATTAGACGCTCGCTAACAGCGAATTCAATGGCGTTTTGCTGAGGATGACCTTCAACATCATCCATACCTTCAAAGCCACCACTATTTTCAAACGAGACAGTAACGTTGAAGGTTTCAGGCAGACCTGGGCCGTTGGTTAAACCTAATGGGTCGGCCTCAATACCAGACAGTGACGTCAATCCATAGACATATACGCCCCAAGTGCCCGGCATTGCAGGAGCAGCGACACGCATGGTCGTTGTAAGCACTGGTGTTGTAAGGTTACCGCGATATTCAGTGCCGTCCGGCGCAACAAGAACAAGCTTGGTTAAGTTTGCGAAACTATCGGCAGACGCTTTAACAAGTACTTCTTCTGTTCCTACTTCAAACTCTATAACTTCAGGCGCACCTACTGGAGAGTAAAAAACATCGAAGTTTTCTACACGGTCGCTGGTGGTCACTAGTGCATTTGCTTTGAAGTTTTTGCCATCTAGGTTATTAACCGTAACTTTATGATCCATGTCTTCAAGAAGGGCCGCGGCAACCGCAGAGCGCGCGTTAACATAACCCGCACCCACTTCCCAGCGCTCGTAGCCAGGCATATTAGTAGCAGTTTCTTGAAGCAAGCGCTTTATGGTTAAGTTATCAAGATTTGGGTTTGCTTCTAGCATTAACGCAATAATGCCCGATACATGTGGCGTTGCCATAGAGGTACCAGAGATCATGGTATAGAAAGGAATATTTTGCGGCTCTATCGCACCAATATCACCATCACCGCCATTAGCTGCCGCATTTAAAACAGCGCGAGTAGAGATAATATCTACACCAGGAGCGACAATGGTTACGTCGTTTGTATACGTCCAATCTGTGCCGTCTGGCATAGTAAAGTCACCAGACTCGCCTTTAAGACCACGAGATGAAAAATCGGCAAGTTTGCCAAACTTATCGCCCGCACCCACAGAAATTCCCCAAGGAATTTGCGCGTATGGGTTATGTGAATCTTCACCTGGGCCATCGTTACCCGCAGCGAAGACACTAATCATACCCATTGTGTGCGCTTTATAGCTGGCCAATGATATAGGACCAAGTGGCTCATACTTGCCGCTTGAACCCCATGAGTTGCTAATAACTTTGATAGGGTTGTCAAAGGTGTACTGCTTACTTATCGCGTAATCAAAACCACCGATGGTATCAAGTAGGAGTACCGCTGCACCCGAACCATAACCAATAATATCTGCATCTGGTGCTGCGCCGCGGTGCTTGCCGCCAGACATAGCGCCAGTACCTGCGATAGTGCCAGTCACATGTGTACCGTGGCCTGAGTTTAAGTCTGTATTTACTTGGTTAGATAATGTTGGGCCAGTTATACCAACAATAGACAATGCGCCTGGGTTCAAAATCGCTTGCACATTATCAACCACGGTATCACCAAAGAAGTGGTCTTGATGAGAAGCATCAACACCAGAGTCAATGACTAAAACCGTTGAACCTTTACCAGTAAATTCGACATTGTTGCGCGATGCAAATGCTTCGCCCTGCATATCAGCAACACCCGTTATCTCACGCGCATCAGCGTTGTATAAGCTCATCTCACGGTTTGCGAATACTGAGCGTACTCCGTCAAATTGTGCAATAGCTTCAATTTGAGCTTTGGTGGCTACTACACCAATAATTGGCAGGTTTTTAAATTGAATACCTTCTGTAATACCCAAGTTTAATAGTTGAGTAATTTGAGATTCAGCAAGAGGCGACATTTGATCGTACGTAACAACCGCCATCAATGATTCTGTAGGGGATAGAGACACTAGTTTATCGGCCATTTGAGAACCAATGTAAGCGTCGGCTAGCGTGTGAGCCGAAGGACTTGCCAGCATTGCAGCAGCTAAGGTAGATAGGGCGAACTTCTTCATATTCTTCTCCAAATTCTAAAGGCTGCGGTTTGCTTTGGTATCGGGTTACGTCATCGCAGCAAGGTACGCCTCAATAGTGACTTTTTGAGAAGGGCCAGAACATAGGGGTTTCACCCTAATTATAAGATTTTTTTAAATAGCAAAACGTTCAAAAATGCTACAAAGGTTTAATAATAAAACGTGCGTTAAACATCTATATTGATGACGTATGTTGATGTGTTTTCAGCGTTTATTAGCTTTTTTTTATGTAGCTGGTGCGCGCAATTTCTCCCAAGAGGAGCTTGTCATGAAGTTCGATTCTATTAAATCTCGCCTAGTTTTAATGACCCTTGTCTGCGTTATCGGTATGGGGGTATTAGTTGTTAGCCAGCACTACTTTACCCAACGACTTATAGGGTTACACCAGCAGCGTGATGTGTTGTTAAGAATGGGGCAAGATCTGCTGCAAATGAGACGACATGAAAAAGACTTTCTTCTGCGCCACGAGACCGTTTATTACGACAAGTTCCTTGAGCGGAGCTATGAATTTAAAGGTCGCTCAACAACTCTGGTTCCCTTGTTCAATGAGTACAGATTGCCT
The DNA here is from genome assembly GCF_056311825.1 of Alteromonas sp. ABH4_452. Lineage (NCBI taxonomy): Bacteria > Pseudomonadati > Pseudomonadota > Gammaproteobacteria > Alteromonadales > Alteromonadaceae > Alteromonas > Alteromonas sp. ABH4_452. The sequence continues at coordinate 1,008,112 of NZ_CM149973.1, forward strand.
GTGACTGACGTGGAAAGCCTGTCATCTTCGATAGAAGCCTATAGCGGCACATTTCGACAGGTAGTATCGCTTCAAGAACGGATTGGATTAAGCCAAAACGATGGTTTGAGAGCGCGCATAACCGAGTTAGAAAATACCCTTAGCGAAGGGCTGCGTGCTCAAGACTCGCAAGCGAGTGAACTGTTGACTGGTATTCAACTGGCAACGCGCAATTATCAGATAAACCAAGAAGGGGTTTACGCAAGGCAAATGATGACGTTGAGTGAGCGTTTAGCTTCTGAATATAGCGGTACTGCTTTACTGAGCGGCACTTTGGTTCAATATAGAGAAGCGCTTTTACAGCTAGTTGATGCATTTACTACCTACGGCGTAACTCATAATGAAGGGCTTCGTGGCGAATTTAGACAAAGCGCTCACAATGTTGAAACTCAGCTAAAAGGCGTCGATGCCGCCCTGCAACCCATGATCGAGCAACAAGAAGCACAGGTGCGTATTTATAGCTTAAGTATTGCCGCGCTTACGTCTGTCGTATTAATTCTGGTGCTGATCAAGAGTTTTGCGACATTTCATCGCGCATTTGTTAACTTTCTTACTTTCTTTTATCGCTGCAAGCGTCAGTATCAAACGATTGATACCAGAAAGTTAGGGTTTGCAGAGTTAAAGTCACTCGCAGAACTGGCGAATGAAATGGTCGAGTCGAAAAGAGATATTGAGGCGCGTCTCGCCAGCGTCGAAGCCGAGTTGGCCAATAAGAAAGCCTCATAGCTTTCATTTAAAAGCTAAAAGTAGGTAGATTTTCTAAAGCGGCCGACTCACTATTGCATAAACAAGGTATAAGCCAAGGTAGAAGCAAAGATGAAGTTTAACCGCTTAGGAAGTAGCGACCTACAGGTGTCAGACATCTGTTTAGGAACAATGACATGGGGTATTCAAAATACCCAGCAAGATGCAGATGAACAAATAGCTTACGCCCTCGATAAAGGTGTTAACTTTTTAGATACCGCGGAAATGTATCCCGTTCCTCCCAATGTCGATACGTACGGCGATACAGAGCGCATTATAGGTAATTGGCTTTCGCGAAATGAAGCGAAGCGCTCAGATGTTGTATTGATGACTAAAGTTGCCGGCAGCGGATTGAAGTATATCCGCAATGCTGGCCCCATTACGTCTGATGCAGTTAGCAACGCGCTTACTGATTCGCTAGAGCGTTTAAATACTGACTATATTGATGTTTACCAGCTACATTGGCCGAACAGGGTAACGCCACATTTTGGAAAGCATTGGCCTGATGGCGCGGACCCTACGAAAACGAATCGCGAAAAAGAAATAGAGGGTATGCGTGATATTCTCATGGGAATTAAGCGCGCATTAGACGAAGGTAAAATAAGACACTGGGGGCTGTCGGACGATACGCCTTGGGGCATCCACATATTCCTTACCCTTTGCAAAGAGCTTGATATGCCCCTTCCCGTATCTATCCAAAATGAGTTCAGTTTACTGCACGCAAAAGACTGGCCGTATTTAATCGAAATGTGTGAGCTAGAAAATATTGCATATTTACCGTGGTCACCATTAGCGACAGGCATGCTAAGCGGCAAATACCAAAACGGCGCAAGACCAGAAGGTAGCAGGTGGACGCTAGCTCAGCGCATGGGACTGTTCAGAGATAAAGTGCCTGCCCAGGCTGCCACTGCAGAGTATGTGAAGATTGCAGAAAAAGCAGGAATAACGCCCTCGCAATTAGCGTTAGCATGGTGCCAGCAAGTACCTGGCGTTACGTCTACTATTATTGGGGCAACAACAATGCCTCAGTTAAAAGAAAACATTGATGCGTTTGATATAGAGCTCTCAAGCGAGACGTTGAATGATATTCACGATGTATTTAGAAGGTATCCTCTTGGTTTCTAATAGCTAGTGCTTATTTGATGAAGAATGGCGGGTATATCCCGTCATTTTTGTGTCACACGGTCGTAATAGTATGGTTTTTTCTGTCTTAACTCGTACTCGTTATCTGAATGATTGACCCACAAATACTATCAGCCAGCACTGTAGAAAAGAACAATAACTGGCACCGATGGCTGCTTCTTGCACTACTTGTTTATGTCATGTTACTTGCGGTGAGCATGATTGGAAGTGGTTTCAAATATGCCGCTGGTGATCATGCTAGAGAGCTTTTTAATTTTGCATCAAACCCAATAATGGGCCTTATAATTGGCATGGTTTCGACTGCGTTAATTCAGTCTTCAAGCACGGTAACTTCAATTATTGTTGGTATGGTTGCAGGTGGTTTACCCATTACCATCGCGGTACCCATGATGATGGGAGCGAATATTGGTACTAGTATTACCAATACCTTGGTAAGCCTAGGGCATGTTGCTAAAAAAGAAGAATTTCAGCGCGCTTTTAACGCAGCCACTATTCATGATTTTTTCAATGTTCTTTCCGTACTTATATTCCTTCCACTAGAAATGGCCTTTGGTATTTTAGAGTATTTGAGTGGTCAGATTGTAACACTTATTCATACTCCAGAAGCGCTGGGCGTAAGCGGATTCAACCCAATAAAGGCGGCCACACAGCCAGTAACCAATTTGGTTTCTCAGTCCCTTGAGTTTTTACCTTCTGTTTATCCAGGTATCGCTAAAATTCTGATTGGTATTGCGCTTATTATGGTTTCTATTACCTATATGGGAAAAATTATGAAGTCCCTTATGGTAGGAAAAGCGAAGGATTTACTACACAAAAGCATTGGGCAGGGGCCCATATCCGGCATCACATCTGGCGCCCTAATGACGGTGTTGGTGCAGTCATCATCCACGACCACATCACTCATGGTGCCCTTAGTGGGGGCAGGGGTGCTAAAAGCCCGTGAAATCTACCCGTTTACTCTTGGTGCAAATATTGGAACTTGTATTACCGCCCTTATTGCTGCGTTAGGCGTGGCGGGCGTGAACAGCGGTTTTGCGTTACAGATAGCGCTGGTACACCTTATCTACAATGTGTTGGGTGTCACACTCATTTATGGTGTTCCTGTATTGCGTAATATTCCTATTAATTTGTCCTACCAGCTATCTGTCCTAGCTGCAGAACGAAAGATGTACGGCGCAGCTTACGTGGGTGGATTGTTCTTTGCAGTACCACTGGGAATTATTTTTACGACAATATAAAAGCCTACCGGCAGTTTTAAACTGCACTAGAGAGGTAAATGCGGACTAATTGTTTCTGATGGTGTAATACAGGTTAGCGTGCTCACTACCTGTGCGGGCCGGTATAACCTAGGCATTAAACGCATTTAGCAACCATTCGGTCAATAAAAAACGGCGTTTCTGAGCTCAGAAACGCCGTTCTAATTTGTAAAGCTGCGTACTTATTAAAACGCGTATTTAGCTGAAACTTGGAAGCGGTTCATGTCGCCTTCAAGACCGGCTTCAATTTCACGTTTTGCGAACGCATACTCAGCTCCAACAGTTAGCGCTTTCGTTGGCGAGTACAAGTAGTTCACACGTGTGCTGTAGGTACTTTCAGTCGTATTTAAGCCAGTAAGCGTTACGTCATTGTCGGCTTCAAACGCTGAGAACATAATGCTGCTGCGTGCTTTTTCGCTCCACTTGTGACGATACGCAATGCCATACCCAGTTGAGTCAATGGCTTCCAAGTCGCCACTTTCAGTAAGAACAGCGCCATTTACTGCGTTCAGTGCAGAGTATCGGCCTAAACCTTTACCCGTATTGAACGTGAAGCGAATATCATCGCCATTGGATAAGTTATATTTACCTGTTAACGACACGCCAAAGCTAGTCTCGTCAGCGTCGATGCCTGCGGCATTATCATAAGAAAGTTGTCTGACTAAGCCCGCTACTTTTACATAACCCCAGTCTTGCTTTGTGGTGTAGGCGGCAACTAAATCTGGAACACTACTGTCATCACTTGTTATCCTGCTACCACCACCAAACGGCGTAATGGTTGATTCAGGGTTTTCTAGTGCAATCTGAAACCCGCCATTGGTATATCTCACCATGACTTGACGACCAAAGGTGATACCGTCGGTAGTACCAATAAAATCAAGTGATTCTGGTAACGAACCTACGTCCATAAAGGTCGTCCATGTTTGGCCCACCAACCAATTCTTGTAAGTTAAGTATGCGTGACGTACTCGTGGAGTATAGGAGTTACTGATGCGCTCATCACCGCCGCTAGTCACAACAAAATCCAGCTCGAATACACCGTTAATAGTGTCACCTTCGGCGGTAGGCGTTGATGTGGCAAAGCGGAAACGAGATGTTCTGATGTGTGCATCGAACTGTGGGTCTTCGTCAACGCCACCAACGGGAGTTAGTGAAGGTATATAAAAGTCTCGACCTACGCTGCCAGAGGCAATGGTGCCATCTGAATAGTCGCTTACCATAGCGTCAACTTTAATATAACCCGTGAATTTCACACTAGTGTCGCCGATTGTTGCTGCTTGTGCTGTGCCGCCCGCTGCCGCTAGGCACAGCGCTACTGCGGTAGCGGTATTTTTTATTTTAGCTTTCATCGTGTCTGTTCCAAAAAAGTGGTTAAATAAATGTAAATTCAACGTTAACATCGCTGATTGTGTACTTATTATCGCAAATTTAAATAAGCCGTTGGTCGCATAAGACTATAGTCGTAATACTTTTAGTCTAACTTTTTTATTACTACCTTAGTTTTATGCTGCTAAGACCAAAGTCTCATTTTGCTTTGTGGGTGAATAGCTAGAGTGTTTCACCATACAACAAGAATTTTACATTATTGATATTGGAGGCAATCTTTATGACCGCCAGCAAAACTTATCCTGTGCCTGAGAACATTCTTCAATCTACTCATTTGACTGCGTCGCAGTATGACGAGATGTATAAGCAGTCAGTAGAGCAACCCGAAGTGTTCTGGGCTGAGCACGCGTCTATGCTTGAGTGGTACCAAAAGCCCACCAAAATTAAAAACACCATGTTTGGTGAAAATGATGTGTCTATTAAATGGTTTGAAGACGGTGAGTTAAACGCTAGCTACAACTGTATTGACCGTCACTTGGCAACCAATGCCACAAAAGTTGCCTTTCACTGGGAAGGCGACTCACCACAAGACAGCCAAGATGTGACATACCAACAGGTGCACTATGAAGTATGTAAGTTAGCGAATGCACTTAAAGAAATGGGAGTCACGAAAGGTGATCGGGTCGCCATTTATATGCCTATGGTACCTGAAGCCGCCTACGCGATGCTTGCGTGTGCACGTATTGGTGCGGTTCACTCGGTAATTTTTGGTGGTTTCTCACCAAACGCTATTGCCGACCGCATAAATGACAGTAGCGCAAAGGTCGTTATTACAGCCGATGAGGGGCGCCGCGCAGGAAGAAGCATTCCGCTTAAAGCCAACGTCGATAAAGCGTTAGCCGATGATGCCTGCCCGTCAATTACACATGTTTTGGTGCATAAGCTAACGGGTGGCGATGTAGACTGGAACGAGAAGCACGATGTATGGTGGCATGAAGCTGTGGACGGTATGTCAGCACAATGCGAGCCTGAAGTAATGAATGCGGAAGACCCGCTATTTATTCTCTATACATCGGGTTCTACGGGTACGCCAAAAGGTGTGGTTCATACAACAGGCGGTTATCTGCTCTATTCCGCTATGACCTTTAAATACGCTTTCGATTACAAAGACGATGACGTTTATTGGTGTACTGCGGATGTGGGCTGGATTACAGGTCACAGCTATATGGTTTACGGCCCCATGGTAAACGCTGCGTCGCAAGTGTTCTTCGAGGGTGTACCTACCTATCCAGACGTTAAACGCATTGCGCAGGTCGTAGAAAAATACAAAGTAAATAGTCTTTATACTGCGCCAACCGCGATTCGTGCGTTAATGGCTCACGGTGACGTGCCTGCTGAAGGTTGTGATTTATCATCACTTCGTTTGCTTGGCACAGTGGGTGAGCCAATTAACCCAGAGGCGTGGGAATGGTATCACCGTGTTATTGGAGAAGGCCGTTGTCCTATTATCGATACATGGTGGCAGACTGAAACTGGCGGACACATGATTTTGCCTCTGCCTGGAGCAACAGAATTAAAACCTGGCTCGGCAACCCGCCCATTCTTTGGCATACAGCCGGCGCTATTTGATGCTGATGGCAATGAACTTGAAGGCGCGGCAGAAGGTAACCTAGTGATCAAAGATAGCTGGCCAAGCCAGGCTCGAACGGTTTATGGCGATCACCAGCGCTTCATTAACACCTACTTCAGCGCATACAAAGGCGTGTACTTCACAGGTGATGGCGCACGTTGTGACGAAGATGGCTTTTACTGGATCACTGGCCGCGTAGACGACGTACTAAATGTATCGGGCCACCGTCTAGGTACGGCTGAAATAGAAAGTGCACTTGTTGCTCACTCTAAAGTGGCTGAAGCTGCGGTAGTCGGTTTCCCTCACGATATCAAAGGGCAGGGGATATATGTTTATGTAACGCCTAATGAAGGTGTTGAAGCAGACGAAGCGCTGACTAAAGAACTTAAAGCGTGGGTGCGCCAAGAGTTAAGCCCCATTGCCACTCCTGATATGATTCAGTGGTCGAACGGGCTACCTAAGACACGCTCTGGTAAAATCATGCGCCGTATTTTACGTAAAATTGCGGCCAATGAGCATGAGCAATTAGGTGACACATCTACATTGGCGGATCCATCGGTTGTTGATACACTGATAGAGGAACGTCTGAATAAGTAGAATTAAGGATATAGACAATGATAACCCTTCTAATCGCTGATGATCATCCGCTGTATCGCGATGCACTACGAGGCGCGTTGTCGTTGTCACTTCCAGCCCTTACCCTTAAAGAGGCCGGAGATCTAAACACCACAGTCGATATTCTCAATAATGAGGATATCGACTTATTGCTTCTCGACTTACATATGCCAGGCAGCAATGATTTATTTGGCTTGCTGCATATCCGAAAACTCTTTCCTGAACTTCCTGTTGCCGTGGTTTCTGGAACGGAAGACGCTACCCTTATTTCGAAGATCATTAGCGTAGGGGCACTTGGTTTTATTCCAAAAACGGCCAGTGCACAAGATATAGCCAATGCAGTTGAGGCTATTTTAGATGGTGATGTGTGGTTGCCTGAAAACTTAAGCGAAGATGTTGATGAGGTGGATGAAGCGTTTTCTGAACTTGCTGACAAAGTTGCGTCGCTCACACCGTCCCAGTATAAAGTACTTTGCTACATGCGAGATGGGTTATTGAATAAGCAAATTGGCTTTAATTTAGATATTGCTGAAGCCACCGTTAAGGCGCATGTTACCGCTATCTTTAAAAAGTTGGGCATTAATAACCGTACCCAAGCGGTACTCATTGCTTCGCAGCTTGAGCTGGAGCCACCGGTTCAGTAACATCGTGTTTAAGCACGGCTTCAGACATAGCAAATTCAGGTAGAAACTTTTCTAACGCCAAGCGGCTTTGCTCGCTCAATAGCGGGTTTTCGATTTCAATAACCGTACGCCCATCAATTAAGGTCATCCCTTCTTTAAAGTTCTTATGTGCAAGCAGTAACTCTTGGAACTTCCCGGTTTCAAATAGCATCAGCAGGCCTTCAGCGATACGCCCTGCTAATGCCTGATTATCACTGCCAACAAAGAAAAAGATAGGGCTTGGGTATGAAATGATGAGGTTGTCATCGATAGTTAAGCCTTTAGATAAGGTTTTATCGGCAAACTCCTCGTTAATTTCCATCACACTTCTTGGAAACATGTCGGCGAACCCTTCCGAAACAATGCGAAATGAAGCGCGATACGTGGTTTCTAAAACGGGAATATCATTAGCCCGAAAAATCTTTGTGTCAGGCCAGTCGTATCCTAAAACTGCACGAAACTCCTGTAGGTCAATGAGGCTTTTTACCTTTTTTAGTCGCACATCCCCTTCTTTAACAAACAAGGCGCGCTTACCAAACAGTCCTGCCATGATAGGAATGCGAATAGGGAGAAACTGACGCTCGCGCTCAGTAGACGTTACGCTCCACGTTACGTCTAGCATATTGTGCTCGAGGCTGCGCAACTGGCGTTCTTGGGCCGTTTCTTGGTTGCTAACAATAAGCTCAAAGGTACCGTACTGCGACCGAGTAACACGCAAGGCTTCTGTTAGCAGTGACTTTGCGTATGAGTAAACGCTATCTCTTCCAGGGTGGACGTTGGGTAATCGTAAAACGGTATGAGGCAAGTCTGCGCTTACCTCATCAGAAGGTTGCTGTTGCCCGTAAACAACGAAGTGCGCAAGTAAACTCATTAACAAAATGATACGGCTTAGAGATTTAGCTTTGATATCCATATTTTTAACTCATTTACGTGGCGCCAGCCCGGCTAATTGCCTTATTAAAGGTTACTTAAAGTATAGCCCTTTTTTAGCTGCTAATCTTTTCCAGTAAGTAAAAAATCGTGTTCGGGGTCTACAATAAACTGTCCACTCATCGCCTCTCTGCCAAGCAGCATTAAGTAAGTCATTTCAGAACGATCCGTTAGGGTTAACTGGATATCCCATTGGAATCCGTCCATAACGATAGGCGTAATGATAACATAGCGTTTCTCACGTGTAGCTGTTGAACTTTTTACGCGCTTTTTGCCTTCAACGCGCGCTTCCCGTCTAACTACACGTTCTACGTTATGAATGTCTGGGTGAATATCAAATTTAATCCATAGTTCACCGTCTTGCTCAAACTCTTCAATATTGTCTACGTGAAGTGATGACGTTGCCGCACCTGTATCAACGCGCACGGTTAAGTCGGAGATAGCGAGTTTGGGCAAGTCGCACAGTTCTACTGCACCAACAATTTTCTTATTGTTCATCAGTTTTCTACCAATTTATAAAACAGGGTTCTGCTCTGGCGGCAATAAATTGTCTTGTAATAGTTCTACGTGTTCGGCAACAGTATCAGGCTCTGAAAAGTATGCAATGTGGTAAACGGCTTCACCTTCTTGGGTAAGCGGAATATTTTGTTTACCAATTACAACGCCTTCAGCTGGGCTTTCAAGGCTGTCCAAATAATTGCCAAATGGATCCGCAATAATGGCTAGTTTGTCACCTTTTTCAACATGATCGCCTAGTTGGGCTAGGTGATTTACAAATCCACTCTCAGGCGCGCGCACCCAGCCACTTTGTCTGGCAATGAAACGCTCAATGCTATGGCCCTTGCTACGGCTTTTGTTTAACATGCCTAAGTGGCGCATGGTATTGATTATACCTTTTACGCCTGCGCGAATAGAAAATTCATCATAGCGCAGTGCTTGACCAGCTTCATAGAGCAATATTTTAACGCCATTTTCACTGGCCGCTTCGCGTAACGAACCGTCTCGTAATTCAGCATTAAGCAGCACAGGCACACCAAACGCTTTGGCCATTTCAAGCACTTCAGGGTCGTCTAAATCCGCGCGAATTTGTGGCAGATTACTTCGATGAATAGCGCCTGTATGCAGGTCGATGCCCACGTCGCACTTACTCACTATCTCTTTGAAGAATAAGTTCGCCAACCGCCCGGCAAGCGAGCCTTTTTTACTGCCAGGAAAACTGCGGTTTAAATCACGTCTGTCGGGTAAATAACGAGACTGGTTTAACACGCCATATACGTTAACCATGGGTACCGCTATTAAGGTGCCCCTAATGCGTTCAATCGCTTTTGACCGGATAAGGCGGCCGACTATCTCAATGCCATTTAATTCATCACCATGGATAGCAGCGCTCACAAACATAACAGGACCAGGTCGCTTTCCTCGTTTAACATAAACGGGGATACTCATATTGGTCGCTGTATACAGCGGTGGCATTTCTAACTCAATTTTTTTTGTTTCGCCAGGAGCAATATTTTCGCCCCCAATTTTTAAAACATCACTTACCACTAACGTTTTCCTATATTTACGTTATTGCGTAGGTTGAAGGGGTTAGCCTTTTCCTCGGGTTTTTGTTTTATGTGGCTCGGCACTCTTTTCAATAAATTCAATGATCATGCTGGCAACGTCTTTATTGGTAGCTTTCTCGATACCTTCTAAGCCTGGTGAAGAGTTAACTTCCATCACTACAGGGCCGTTGTTCGAGCGAAGAATGTCTACACCGCAACAATTAAGGCCCATGGTTTTTGCTGCATCTACCGCCGTTTTGCGCTCAGCAGGGCTTAGGCGAACTAAACTTGCTTGACCGCCTCGGTGAAGGTTAGAGCGAAACTCTCCGGGAGCCGCCTGACGCTTCATAGCAGCAACGACTTTCCCACCAACCACAAAGCAGCGTATATCAGAGCCACCTGCTTCTTTAATAAATTCCTGTACTAAAATACTGGCATTAAGCCCCATAAATGCTTCAATAATGGATTCTGCGGCTTTTTGGGTGTCTGCCAATACAACGCCTATACCTTGGGTACCTTCTAGCAGCTTAATAACCACTGGCGCGCCGCCCACGGTTTTGATTACATCGTCAATTTTGTCCGGGTGATGAGCAAAGCCGGTTCTAGGCATGCCAATGCCTTTGCGCGAAAGAAGCTGGAGCGAGCGAAGTTTATCTCGAGAGCGGCTAATCGCCACTGACTCGTTGAGGCTGTATGTCCCCATCATCTCAAACTGTCGAACTACAGAAGTACCGTAAAAGCTAACAGATGCGCCGATACGGGGGATCACTGCATCATAGTAAGGTAGTTTCTTACCGTTATAGCGAACAGAGGGTCGCGCGCTCGTAATATCCATGTAGCAGTGCATAGTATCGATAACGTCGACCTCATGCCCGCGAGCCTGCCCAGCTTCCACTAAGCGTGAAGTAGAGTAAAGACGTGGATTTCTTGAAAGAATAGCGATGCGCATTATAAAAAAGCCTGTAGTTTGTGGTTTATTTTGTCGTTTATTCGACCTGTCATTTACTACGTTAAAACGTGATTATTAATTGTGTCAGTTACCACGTTAGAACGTGAATATTAATTAGACAAGTCATTTTTGCGCGCATACTAATAGAAGTGAAAGGGGGTGTCTTACGAATAATTCTTGTTGTGTCGATTGCTTTTAATGCATGAACTTGTCTGTTATTCACGTTAGCATTAGAGCGCCTTGGCTTTTTAAAGCAAAAATAGATAAAGAAGCCAGTATGCGTGATAAAAACAGTAAGGAAAAAATAAATGAATGAGTGGTGGCATGGTTTTTTGGCGTGGTTAACTCAGTACCAGTCAAACGTCGTGTTCAGTGGTATAGTTCTGCTTATCTATTTGGCAATGTCGCGGAAGTTACTGCCAAAATTAGAAAATAATATCGTAAAATCCAAGCTCAAATCTAACAGTGCTTTAAAAGGACTTTTTGCTGCGCGTGTGATTGTAGCGACTGTATCGCTTTCCCTGCTGCTGTTGGCATGGGGGATCGATTTCTCAGGCCTACTTGTACTTTCTACGTCCATCATTACGGTAACCGGGGTTGCACTTTTTGCAAGTTGGTCGCTCATCAGCAATATTACGGCATACTTTATTTTGCTTACCAATGTAGCCTATAGCAGAGGCAACTATGTGCGCATTCTCGATGGCGATAACTATATAGAGGGCGTTATTGCGGATGTTGGGCCATTCAGTACTCGTTTAATCACCGCCGACCGCGAAACGCTAATGTACCCCAACAATTTGATTCTAACCCGCCCAGTGCTACTCAACCCGAAAGAAAAGTGGGGGGCCATGGGTAAAGTTGTGGCGAAGTCGAGTGTAGAGACGCCGGTGGTTAAGACGGAAGAAACTAAACCACATGACGAGTTACTGTAAGTACTTCTTTATTCGTCATTTAAAGTGCAATAGTAGAGAACGAAAAGCATTCAATTAACGTGGTGCAGATACGTCATTGTTCCACAATAATTAAACGTTTTTCGCTTCTCTTATATAACGCGTCATACTTTGTAGTAACGCGCGTAGTTTTGCCGGCTTAAGCGGCTTAGCCAAAAAGTTTACGCCTTGGTCTTTACACTCAGTCACTAAATTCTCATCTGGTGTTGCGGTTATAAGCGCCGCTGGCACTACAACGTTTAGTCGATGTCTTATTTCTTCAATCAGAGCAAGCCCATTTTTCTCGCTATCGTGACTAAGTTGATAATCCATCAGTAAGATCTGAGGCTGAATGACCTCACAAACCTTCAGTGCATCATCCCAGTTATTCGCTAAGAACACATTTACGCCCCATTTTTGTAATAGGGTTTGCATAGCATCCAAGTTTTCCCTTTGGTCGTCCACACAAAGTACATTCATTCCAGTAAATGTGGTACTACGAGGCTTTGCCGCAATACTATAAGCCCGTTTAGGCGCGGCTTTAGTAAGAGAGAACGCAAAGCAGCTTCCTTTGCCAACTTTCGAGTTAACGCTGATATCACTGTTCAACTGTAGGCTTAAGCGGCGCACCACGCCCAAACCCAACCCTAACCCATGCTCTTTACTTTCGTTGGCGCGAAAGAAATCGCCGAATATACTGTCTTTTTTATCATTAGAAATACCAATACCTGTATCGATAACTTTGAAATAAACGGTTTCTTTAACAGATCTAACCGTGAAAAGAACCCGCCCTTTTTCGGTGTATTTCACTGCATTTGACAACAAGTTTTGGGTAATTCTATATAAATAGGTTTTATCTCCTCGTACCCAGCAAGGGCGGATTATGGCTTTGAAACCAAGCCCCTTTTCACGGGCACGCATAGCCATTTCATCAACTAGTGGAGAGAGTAGGGCGCTTACATCAATTGATTCGATATCGGGTTTCATCTCTCCTTGATCTAATCTAGCAATATCAAGCAGGGTGCCGATGAGCGTTTCACTTGAACTAACGCTATGGCCAAGCTTCTGAACTATATTCTGGGCTTGTTCAGAAAGTTCCTGTTCTTCCAAAGCACTTACGTAAAGCTTAGCTGCATTAAGCGGCTGTAATACGTCATGACTGGCAAGGGCTAGGAAACGGGTTTTACTGGCGTTCGCGTCTTCCGCGGCTTTTCTTGCCCTTATTAGTTCTTTCTCGGCCTCGGAGCGTCGTTCTATTTCAAGGCGAAGTTCTGCGTTAATCGAATGCACTTCTTCCGTACGTTTCTTTATGCGAGCTTCAAGGTCAATGTTCGATTCTTCCAGCGCTTGCTGAATTTCCACGTGCCCTGTGATGTCGTTAAAGCTTGTTACAAAACCGCCGCCAGGTAATGGATTTCCCACCATTTCAATGACTCGACCATCTTTACGCTGGCGAGTAAATCGGTGCGGCATGCCGGAGCGCAAGTGCGCTAAGCGTTTTTCTACTTCAGCATCGACATCGTGCGTTCCAAACTCGCCTTGCGATGCGTTGTATCGAATGAGCTTTTCTATTGGAGAGCCAACAGCAAGCAAGTTGTCGGGGTAAGGATATAGGTTGGCATAGCGCTTGTTCCAGGCGACCAAATTCAAATGTTTGTCTACCACGCTAATGCCCTGATCCATGTTTTCAAGCGAGGTTAATAGCGCTGTCATATTAAATTGCATCGCCTGCGTGGTATCGTCGAAAAAGTTAATAACCTCAGTGAAATCCATTTTCTTACCACGCAGCGCACTGTCTAACAGTACTTTCGCACTAGAAGCGCCAATAACCCCGCCAAGGGCGCGTTCACAGAATGATAAAAACGATTCATTGGGTGTATCTGTGTGGCTTAGCTGGCAATTGTTTAATTGTTGATATTGGGTAAGAAGCTGATCGCAACGCCCTGTTCCCATAAAGGTTGAAAGCAAAGTGATGAGGTCAGACACGGTAACGTTTGTGGCTTGAGCTTTCACCGTGTTGTTACTAGAAATGGCGGGAGAAACGAACGCTTCTGCCTGCATTCTGTCAATAAGGCGCTGGGGTGCAAAATGAGAAAAGAGTACATAGACAAGGCTGTTTGCGGCCAAGCTAATCATGGCCCCTTGGCTTATAAGTTCGTTTTGCTCCATTTGAGAGACTTGCTCACTTACAATAGGAAGCACTAACCAAAGCACCCAGATAACAAGCCCGACCATAAGCCCGGCATAGACGCCGTGGGCATGCGCGCGCTTCCAATAAAGGCCCCCAACAATGGCGGGCATTAGCTGAATTACAAGGGAAAAAGCGATAAGGCCAATAGAGTGAAGAGAGCGACTGCTGGTCATCTGCTGGTGGTATAGAAAAGCCATCAATAAAATAAAGGCGATAACAATCCGTCTAATTAGGCGGATTTTTTTGGATACGTCTTTTTTGTCGTCGGTGTTGCCTGTGAACGCTAAAATTCGTGGCAATATCACGTCGTTGGTAAGCATGGTGCTTAAGGTAAGCGTGGCGACTATGATCATAGCCGTAGCCGCAGACAGACCACCTACAAATACAATGACTTGAAGAAGTGCAGACTCCGAAAACATCGCAAGAGACAATACATAGGAGTCAGGTTCAATGCCTTGACCAGCAAAGATGGCTTTACCCGCAATAGCAATGATAGGGATAACCGCGGAAATAATGGTTAAGTAAAGAGGAAATAGCCAACGCGCTGTGCGAATGTGCCCTAGGCTTAAGTTATCGATAATGGCAACGTGAAACTGACGAGGTAAGCAAACAATGGCTGCCGCAGCCATAATAGTTTGTGCAATGAAGCTAAACGAACCGAACTGAGCAAGCGCAACCTCGTTAGTAAAACTTTCGAAAAATGCACCAGACTGGGTACGCTTCCACGCGCTGTAACCCACAATAGCAACCAGCACTAAAGCAAGTAGCTTGATGGTGGACTCAAATGCTATGGCCAGCATCAGGCCACGCCTATATTCTGTTACATCAGTTTGGCGCGTACCAAAATAAATCGCGAAGGCAGCGATAAAGCCTGTGGCGGCAATGATAATTCCATTGCTGTTAGGTTGTTGAGTTAACAGTTGAAAGGTGGCGCCTACCGCCTTTAACTGAAGCGCAATGTAGGGAATGGTTGCCAGTAAAGCAATAAGCGTAACGACTAAGGCTACGGTTTGACGCTTGCCATAGCGAGACGCAATGAAGTCTGAAATGGTTGTGATATGCTGCTTTTTACTTACCAGTGTCAGTTTGTAAATAAACTTGTATCCCAGCACATAGACTAAGATGGGCCCGAGCATGATTGGCAGGTAAATCCACGTATCTCTACTTGCTTGCCCCACCATGCCAAAGAAGGTCCAAGCGGTACAATAGATTGCCAGGGCTAATGAATAAACGGCGGGATGAGAAGTCAGTGCTCTTGCTGTAGGCGAGTTCTTTTCTCCCCAACTTGCTAATGAAAACAGCAAAAAAAGGTACAAGACTGCAAGCGTTACCCAACCAAAAACCATAATCTTCCTTTAACTTAGTTTTAACAACTGTGCTGATATTATAATCATTTCGACCATGGTCTACCTACGACCATGGTCTCATTTTGAATTTCAAACCTCAGGTCTAGAGTAATAGCCGACCTCCTAGATGCTTGACTTTTGCTGCTTTGGTTCTGTCGTGTACAAAAGTTTCAATCGCAGCAATAACGTTAACAAAGCCGAGCGTTAGGGAATTGTAAAATCATAACAACTAGTTAACCTGACATTGAGGGTGAAACAATGGCATTTAGAAACGAAGAGGACAAAAAAGCCTACTGGAGTGAAAACCTAGCGCTCCTAGCTAAGCTTTTAGTCGTTTGGTTCATCGTATCATTTGGTGCCGGCATACTGTTTGTCGATATCTTAAATGAAATTCAGTTCTTTGGCTTTAAATTAGGCTTCTGGTTTGCACAACAGGGCTCAATTTACGTATTTGTTGCTTTGATCTTTGTCTATATGGCGAAGATGAACGCCATGGACAAACGCTACGGCGTAGATGAGGAGTAAATCATGGACGTTCAAACTTTAACATTTATTATCGTAGGCGCGTCGTTCGCGCTGTATATTGCAATTGCAATTTGGGCTCGCGCTGGGTCGACTAACGACTTCTATGTAGCGGGTGGCGGCGTACCGCCTGTTATGAACGGTATGGCTACGGCAGCAGACTGGATGTCGGCAGCATCGTTTATATCAATGGCGGGTCTTATCTCATTTATGGGATACGACGGTGCGGTATACCTTATGGGCTGGACCGGTGGCTATGTTCTACTTGCACTTTGTTTAGCGCCTTACCTACGTAAGTTCGGTAAATTTACGGTACCTGACTTTATTGGCGATCGTTACTACTCACAAACAGCACGTACCGTTGCGGTATTTTGCGCCATCTTTGTTTGCTTCACATACGTTGCAGGTCAAATGCGTGGCGTAGGCGTGGTATTCAGCCGTTTCTTAGAAGTGGATATTGTGTCTGGCGTTGTTATTGGCATGGTTATCGTGTTCTTTTACACCGTACTTGGCGGCATGAAAGGCATCACCTACACACAGGTTGCTCAGTACTGCGTAATGATTTTTGCGTACATAGTACCTGCCGTATTTATCTCAATGATGGTTACCGGGCATATCCTTCCGCAAACCGGTTTTGGCGCAACCTTGGCAGACGGTTCGGGGGTGCATATGCTGCAGAAACTCGATAATTTATCCGTCGAACTCGGGTTCAATGAATACACCTCGGGGACAAAAAGTACTATCGATGTATTCTTTATCACCTTTGCCCTAATGGTGGGTACTGCGGGCCTTCCACACGTTATTGTTCGCTTCTTCACTGTGCCTAAAGTTCACGATGCACGTAAATCTGCAGGTTATGCCCTAGCGTTCATCGCCATTCTTTACACTACAGCACCGTCGCTTGCAGCATTCGCTCGTGTGAATATGATTGAAACCATTAACGGTCCAGAGATGACGGGCACCAGCTATGAAGAAGCGCCGTCGTGGATTAAAAATTGGGAGCAAACTGGCCTTATCGCGTTTGAAGATAAAAACGGCGATGGCAAAATGTTCTACTCGGGTGATGAGCGCAACGAAATGAAAGTTGACCGCGACATCATGGTATTGGCTAACCCTGAAATCGCGAACTTACCAGCCTGGGTGATTGCGCTTGTTGCGGCAGGTGGTGTGGCAGCAGCCCTTTCTACCTCAGCGGGCTTACTGTTAGTGATTTCCACCTCTGTGTCCCACGACTTACTGAAGCGGAACTTTATGCCGAATATTACGGATAAAGCCGAGCTTATGTACGCTAGATTGGCAGCAGCGGTGGCTATTGTCATTGCAGGTTACTTCGGTATCAATCCGCCCGGATTTGTGGCGCAGGTGGTCGCCTTTGCTTTCGGCTTAGCGGCGTCGAGCTTCTTCCCTGCAATTATCATGGGTATCTTTAGCAAGCGTATGAACGACAAAGGCGCTATCGCGGGTATGATTTCAGGGATTGCGTTTACTGCGGCTTACATTATTTACTTCAAGTTTGTAAATCCGGCTGCAAATACGCCTGACAACTGGTGGTTTGGTATCTCTCCTGAAGGTATTGGTACTTTAGGTATGATGGTGAACTTCATTGTTGCATTCTTAGTGTTTAAAGCAACAGATGAAGCACCTGAAGAAATTCAAGAACTGGTTGAGAGCATTCGTTATCCTAAGGGAGCGGGTGAAGCATCAGCGCACTAAATTAGTATTGCCTTAAGATAGGCTTTAGCAAAATAAAACCAATCTACTGGCGAAAGTGAGTAGGTTGGTTTTTTCTTTTTGTGAACTGGACAATTTCTATGACTGCGATGGCTAAACAAGTTGAAGACTTTCTTAATACATCCGCACCTTTTGATTTGCTGGATAGCGAGCAGAAGCTTCAGCTAGTAAAACATACTGAACTGGTATACTTAACCGCGGATAACGTTGAGGAACTACAAAAGGATAAAGTGTCGCTTTTCCTTATCCAAAGCGGACAGTTTTCCGTCCAAGATTCTGATGCCCCTTTACGCCATTTAAGTGAGGGAGACTACTTCGGCTACATCAATATAATGGAAAAACGTAATTTTCCACTAAGTATAACGGTGGACAGCCCAGGGCTGGTTTATTGTTTTGATAAGCTAGCTGTAGAACCTTTACTTGAAATACCTACCATACGGCATTTTTTTGATGGCCTTAGTAATAACGCTCTGCAAAACCATGCCATAGCAGATAGTAATTCAATGTGGCTTTACAAGGGCCTTTTAGACATTATCGAAAAAGCCCCTGTTTCCGTCGAGGCTCAAACCCCAATCACGGAGGCAGCCCAGTTAATGACATCGCAAAAAGTCTCTTCTTTGCTAGTAACTGAACATGAGAAGCTAATTGGTATCATTACTGACCGCGATTTAAGGTCGAGAGTGGTGGCAGCCTCTTTAGACCCTCATCTTCCGGTTAGCCAAATAATGACAGCTAACCCAGCTCAGATTATGGGTAACAGGACCTTGTTTGACGCTTTAGCGCTGATGACGGAAAAAAACATTCATCACTTGCCTGTTATTGATCACCAAACGCTCGTGCCCCTTGGCATGGTAACCGCAAGCGATATCATTCGTCATCAGCGGGGGAACGTACTCTTCATCATTGGTGAACTGAGCAAAGCCGAGAACCTTTATGAGCTCACGCGCTTGTCGTGGCAACTGCCTCATTACTTTTCAGCTCATGCTAAAAAAGCGGGTGATTACGATATTGCTGGAAAAATATTGTCACAAGCAACCGATATTATGACCAGAAAGCTAATTGGCTTTTTCCAAGAAGCTAACGGTAAAGCTCCCATGATGTTTGCGTGGTTAGTGTATGGTTCACAAGCCCGAGAAGACCAAACCATGGGCTCAGATCAAGACAACGGGCTACTTCTTGCCAAGCAACCTACCGAGGTGCAAGCCGAGTACTTTTCGAATATGGCAGAGTACGTATGCAAAGGGTTAGCGAAGTGCGGCATCAAGCTTTGCGATGGCAATATTATGGCCAGTAATCCTAAGCTGAGACTATCCCTTGATGAGGCGCTCGAAGAAGCTAAACAGTGGGTAAAAGCGCCCACTAAAGACGCCATTATGCACTTCAATATCTTTTTGGATGTGCGGTGTGCCGCTGGTGATGTGGGCCTATTTAAGCAGCTTCAAAAACAGCGCGCCCCTTTAATGCAGCAAAACATGTTCTTAGCAGCCCTTACCAGGCATAGCAATGAAATAGCTGTGCCGCTTTCTATGTTCCAGAAGTTTGTTTATGAGAAAGGAAGAAAAGAAAAAGATGTTATTGACCTAAAGACCCGAGCTGTCGCTTTAATCAATAATATAGCAAGAATCTATGCCTTGGCTGATGGGGTGACTTTACCTAACACGCTCGCACGTCTAGAAGCGTTATCTGCTCGTTCGCAGCTTTCAAAACGCGATGCAACGAATCTTAGCGATATTTGGCTGTTCCTGAATCGTCTGCGCTGGCGTCATCAACTTGAAAACAAAGTTACCGATAATCGCGTTTCCATATCAAGCCTGTCATCAATTGAAAAACATCAGCTTAAAGCTGCTTTTAAAGCCATAGAAAGAACGAATCAAGCTATGGTGATGAAGTTTTCAGGTGGCGTGAGTTAATCGATATGGTTCAACGGTGGATAAAGGCATGCGCACAGGCACTCACGGGTAAAACCAAGCTGAAAAAGCGTCTTCGCGAACTTAGCGTTTACAATACATCATTTACCGCAGTTGATTTAGAACTTACTTCGCTAAACCCTTCAGCAACGCAAATTACTTCTGTGGGTTATGTGAGTGGCAAGGGGGGCCGTATCGATTTATCGACGAGCGGTTATCATGTTATCAACACGACCGCAGACCTAGGGCAAAGCCCTGTGATTCACGGGTTAACCCCTGACATCTTGCAAAAAGGCGAACAATTAGAAGTGGCGCTCGGTGCACTCACGCCTTTATTTCAGCAACACATTCTTATTTTTCACAACGCTAGACTGGACTTAATGGCGTTAAACAAAGCTTTTAAACTGTGCGCTGTACCAAAGTTGGAGGTGGTTTATATTGATACCCTTCAGCTTGCGCTATATCAGCTAAATAAGCAGCATCAGGTTTTGCCAGGTAATAGTGCTACGCTAGGTGTGTGCCGCCAACGCTTAGATCTTCCAGCTTTCAATGAACACAATGCGCTAGATGATGCGTTAGCTACGCTTCAGCTTTTCCTAGCCCAGTTGACGGAATTAAGTGTAGAGAAAGAGGCTACGCTGGACTGTCTGCTTCACACCGGGGCTGTTGGTTGCACTCAGCTAGGCGACAGCTAGAAACTTTTTATCGCTTGTGAAGAACTGGGGCTCAATGCTTTTTTCGTAGGCGCAAGTGAAGGAGATACTAAGCGATTACGCCCGGAAGTTTTAGCTGCATACAGGTTTTTATCCGCTTCCAGCATGACATAATCAATCGTTTTATCATCGTTGGCAGTTTTTATCGCTAAGCCTGCACTCAGTGTTATGCGCCCGTACTCAGACGAACTATGTAGAATGTTGAGGTCGTAAACGGTTTCTAATAGGCGCTCGGCGACAGCTACTGCTCCCTCCACATCAGTGTTTGGTAAAATTACTAAAAACTCTTCACCACCAATTCTCACCAATTTATCCATAGGACGAAGGAGTGCATCGTTTATCGTTTTACTAACCTTCCATAAGCAGCTATCACCATCTAAATGTCCATACATATCGTTAAATAGCTTAAAGTGGTCGACATCAAATATAACTAAAGACAATGGGGTGGCATTGCGTTCGCTATCTTTAACTAATCGGGGGAGATAGTCATCCAAATAGTGTCTGTTGTAGGCACCGGTTAGTTTGTCGATATAAATTAGTTTTTCTAAAAAATCACTTCTGAGCTTGTGTTGAAGGTGCGACTTTACGCGATTGCGCAGCGTACAAGCATTCACAGGCTTAACTACAAAGTCTACACAACCAGAACCCCAACAACGAGATTCTTCCTCGTCTGTTGATGAAGAGGTAACGAAAATAATAGGTATGTGTTCACAGGATGGCTTTTGTCTAAGCAGCGCTGTGGTCTCGTGCCCATCCATTTCTGGCATGGAGACGTCCATAAGGATTAAGTCTGGCCTGTTATGCTTGCAGTACTCAATGGCTTCCTTTCCTGAGCTTACAGAAAAGCACTCTACTGTTTCTTCGAGTAGTGTTTCTAAAATAAGTCTACTGCTGGCTTGATCGTCGACAATCAATACACTGCAATCAGTTAAAGTCCGATCGCCGACTTGGTCAATGTACACTGGGGCTCCTAAACACATATGTGAGTGTTCAATTAATAAGAATACGCCTGAATTTGGAAAAGAACATTAATCAAAAGTGTAATATTCAAGCGTAGGATTCATTATCACTGTTATCTGCTTCTCTATAAAAACCTTTAACGAATAAAGCACTTTCCATAGATAAAAGAATACTTCGCTGTATGATATTTGTACAGCGCAAGGGAGCTAGCTAGAATAGCAACTGAAATAACGCGAGCCCATAAACGCCAAGTGTACATAGAGTTCCTACCATATAAAAATAGCTTCTTGGGCTAGGGTTCTTTTCTGTGGCAACAGCATAGTACAGCGCCATATGAATGATACGACTTAGTGCGAAGGCCCAAACCAAGATAGCCAATAGGTCTGTTTGTGCGCCAAGAAACATGCAAAGCAGGGCGGGCAGCACAAATTGGTGAATATTTTCAAGCGAGTTATGAAAGGTTCTGTGACTTCTAAATACAAAACTATCGTGGCTCAATTCTTCGCTAACTTTACCGGGGATGTAGCGAGACTGTTTTCTATGTGCCACAGCGGCAACAATGTTTTGGACAAAAACCGTTAAGCTAATCACTAATAGACCAGCAATACTGTATGTGTAAACCGTAAACATATGAACTCCTTTTCTAGTCCAAAGGGCAAGGTTAATTATTTGAAGTTCTAATAGCATCGAGACTGATTTGTTTGTTCAACTCACGCGCCTGATAGTGCTAGAACAATAAAAACAGTGTTTCATATGATTTTTTACGGAGAAGTTATTGGGAGAGATCGGTGATGATTTTAAGAAAAGCAAAGATCGACTAAAGGCGATCTTTACTTTTCTTTTTAGAGGAAAATCTTATAAAGAGGCTTTTACATCGTTTGGAAGTAATACCGTATCAATAACGTGAATAACACCGTTGCTGGTCATCACATCAGCCTTGATAACCTGAGCATCGTTTATCATGACTTTATTCATAGTAGTAGAGACCATAACTTTACTTCCTTCCACTGTAGTGGCATCAGAAAGCGCAGATACGTCTTTGGCCGTTACTTTGCCGGCTACAACATGATAGGTAAGAATTTTCACAAGTGTTTGTTTGTTTTCTGGCTTAAGCAGCATTTCAATAGTTCCATCAGGTAAAGCTGCAAATGCATCATCGGTTGGCGCGAAAACGGTAAATGGACCATCTCCTTTCAATGTAGTGACTAAATCAGCAGACTTTACGGCAGCAACCAGTGTAGAAAACATGTTATTGCTTGCGGCTGTATCGACAATATCTTTTTGCTCACCTTCAGCGTGGTGACCGGCGAAAACGCTGGTGCTTAAAACAACCAAAAACAACACACTCATTAATTTCTTCATAATCTTTCCTTTAATATGTAAATGGGCTTTGAATGAAATTCACCATCCTTCGTTTTGCCTACTACTAAATGACAGCCAATGAAAGGTACTGAATTGAGAATAGTTACGGCGCTGTTTAATATTTTGATGATTAACTTTGTGTAATGCCGTTAAAGAAACGATTACCATTAATAAGAATGAGGTAACAGAGCAGTGAGTAAGCCCATTTTGATGTTTTTTTGCGATAAAAGTACAACTGCATAAGTTGTAAATAAAATGTAAAAAAATGGTTTGGGTGCTATAATTTTAAACTATCGAGTAACTAAAATAGGTGCCTGATATGAATACTCGACTAGTTTTAATTTGGCTACTTTGCTGTTTTCTAAGTGCTTGCCAGTCTACGGATGAGCAAAATATAGCGTCGCCGCCTACCTTATTAAACGATAACCTGTTTCCGTCGCACCATTTGTTTCCCGTAGAGACCATCGACGAGATTTTTTACTTAGGTGAAGACGCTCAGTTTTTTGCTGAAAAAGCGGTACATAACAAAAGCACTTTGCAGAAAAACGTTAAAGGTTTAGTGAAAGCTATTTTTGACCATTCAGATTACGGCATGCTTTATCGCAATAGTGCGAATACGAAAGCAGACACTACGTTTAACAACCGCGCGGCAAACTGCTTATCCCTTTCAATTATGACCTATGCGCTTGCTGAACACGTGGGTTTAGACGCGACCTTCTATGAAGTAGATATTCCAGAGTATTGGACACGAAGAGAAGGGTATAGCCTGCTAAATGGGCATATTAATATGCGCGTCTCAATGCCTGAGGCTAACAACGTAACATCGATTGGAGGCTTATGGGCAGACGTAGACTTTGACCCTCAAATGCTACGCAACTACTTTCCCAGAAAGCCAGTAGCGAAAAACAAAATAGTGTCTATGTACTACAACAACAAAGGTGCAGATGCGTTGGTGGCGAATAGCTACACAAGGGCTTACAGCTACTTTCGTGCCGCTGCTACATTAACGCCTGAATTACAGCAAAGCTGGGTCAACCTTGGCGTTTTATATAGAATGGTTGACGCTTATAAGCAGGCTGAGATGACTTACAAGCACGCACTATCACTAAATGATGAAAACCTCACCGCATGGGAAAATTTATCTATTCTTTATACGCATCAAGAAAGAAATGAAGAAGCCATGCAGATTACGCAAATGGTTGAAGCAAAGCGTAAGAACAACCCTTTTTATCATTACATATTAGGGGAACAAGCTTTTGATGCTGGCAAGCTTAACGCTGCAATAGCGCACTACAGAAAAGGGCTTAAGCTTGATAATGCTCGTCACGAGATTTTATTCGGCATGGCCAAAGCGTATCACGAGTTAGGCGATGTTAGCGAAGCGCAACGCTTCTTAGAGAGGGCTGTGAAGCATTCACCAAACCAACAAGAAAAACAGCGCTATTCTTCTAAACTAGCTACCTTGGCAAGCAACTAAAAAAAAGCCGCAGACTAGCTGCGGCAAAAGAATAACACTACAAAAGGAACTTAATTTATATAACGCCCAGCTCACGAAGGCGCTCTTGCAGGTATGACCCTGCAGTATGACGTTCTGAAAGAACAACATCTGGTCTTGGGTGTAAAAACAATGGCAACGAGATACGAGATTTCGTCATGTCAGTGCCATCTGGGTTTACAACCCTATGGGTAGTTGATGGGAAATATCCGCCTGATGCTTCTTGAAGCATGTCGCCAATATTCACGATCAAGTTCCCGAAATCACAAGGAACGTCAATCCAACTACCGTCTTTAGCTTGTACTTGCAATCCTGGCTCGTTGGCTGCTGGCAAGATAGTAATCAAATTAATATCTTCGTGAGCAGCAGCGCGAATCGCATCTACTTCTTCATCACCTTTTAGTGGTGGGTAGTGCAGTATACGCAGCAAGGTCTGATCAGAATCTTTGATCATGTCACCTAGCGGTTGGCTGTACTTGTCACTCACCTCTGAAGGAGAGTGCTTTTCTATCCAACCCAATAGCTCTTTCGCTAATGTGTTCGCTTCCTCATAGTACTGAGAAATCTGCGGGTGTAGCGCTTCTGGGCACTGCCCCCACGGATAGAAGTGGTAATACTCTTTAATGTCTTTTTTCGTAAAGCCTTTAGCTACCTCAGATACACTCTGAGGGAAAAATCCGTCTTGTTTACCTTTGTTGTACAGGTAGTCGTTCTTCTCTTCACTATCGAAGAAGCCCTGCCAATTGTCGTAAATACCTTGAACTAATGACTGTTGGATAGGGTGATTTTTTAAAACACCGAACCCTGTCTCGCGAAGTGACTTCACGAATTCTTCTTGTGCGTTTTCCGCTTGGTAATCAACAGCAACTAATTGCATAACTTTATCCCGTATATTTTGACTGCGGCATTATAAAGGTAGACGGGCTACAGAAAAAAGTCGCAGAAATTGACATAAATCAACCCCGCGAGGAATTTGCGCGTAATTTACAGAAACCTGACCAGTTAGTCTAGTAAAATCTTGACCAACTGGTCCAAATTAATGAAATTTAACCAAGAGAGAGGTAAAAGCCCGCTAGCGCGGCACTCATTAAGTTAGATAACGTTGCAGCAATAACAGCTTTTAGCCCCAGTCTCGCAATTTCTTTTCTGCGTGTTGGTGCCATAGCACCAATTCCACCCATCAAAATAGCGATAGAAGAGAAGTTTGCAAAACCACAAAGTGCAAAGGTGATAATGGCCTGAGATGCTTCAGATAGCTGCGATTGGTTTTCTAAGAAGTTAAGGTAAGCAACGAATTCGTTGACCACCATTTTCTGACCAATGAAGCTACCTGCAAGTTGCGCTTCCTCCCATGGTACGCCGATTGCCCATGCGAGAGGTTGAAGTACATAACCCAGGATCCCTTCAAACGTAACGTTTTCATAGCCAAATAGCGCTGCTGTCCAGCCGATAAGGCCGTTGAACATGGCAATTAACGCTATGAAAGCGAGTAGCATAGCGCCTACGTTTAACGCAAGCTGCATGCCTGACGCTGCGCCACTGGCTGCAGCATCAAATACATTAGCGTAGCCGGTATCTTCCGCGTCTACGTCATGTAAATCTTCATTGGGCTTACTGGTTTCAGGCAAGATGATTTTTGCCATTAATAAGCCACCTGGCGCAGCCATAAAGCTTGCTGCCAATAAGTATTTAAGGTCTACACCCATTCCCGCGTAGCCTGCCATGACAGAGCCAGCAATTGACGCTAAACCGCCTACCATAATGGCAAACAGCTCAGAACTTGTCATGTGAGGGATGAAAGGGCGAACAACAAGAGGGGCTTCGGTTTGACCCACGAAGATGTTAGCGGCTGAAGACATAGATTCAGGGCGACTGGTACCCAGCGTCTTTTGTAAAAAACCACCGATAACTTTAATAACAACTCCCATCACTTTAAGGTGATAAAGCACTGCGATAAGGGCTGAGAAAAAGACGATAACGGGAAGTACGTTAAAAGCGAAGATAAACGCAATAGACTTGTCGCCAATAGGGCCAAACAAGAAGTTTATGCCCTCTTGGCTGTAAGCAATAATATTAGCAACAAACTTGGTTGCACTTAACAATACCTCTTTACCTGTTTCAGAATACAGGACAAACGCGCCAACTGATGCTTGAATAGCAAATGCGCCACCAACGGTGCGCCAATTTATACTGCGTTTCGCCGATGATAACGCGAAAGCAATACCCAGAAGGACTGCAATGCCCAGTAAACCTACCATAGTAATGTTCCCTTAAAGAAGCGCTTGCTGAATGTGTGATTTAATCACATCTAATGCAATTTGGTTTTTGCCACCTTGCGTCACTACTACGTCGGCAGTGAAGCGGCTAGGTTCGATAAATTGATGATACATAGGCTTAACAGTTTCTTCGTACTGTTTTGCCACCGACTCAATACTACGACCGCGTTCTTTTAGGTCGCGCATCATTCGGCGCATCAAACAAATATCAAGAGGAGTATCGATAAAGATTTTTACGTCATATAGAGGTAATAAATCGGTACGCGCAAGCAACATGATACCTTCAAGTATGATCACAGGTGCGGGATTTAAGCGCTCCGTTTCAGGTAAACGTGTGTGCGTTTTATAGCAATAATGCGGATAGTCGATAGGTTGACCGTCACGCAATGCTTGCAAGTGCGCTTTCAATAGCTCATGTTCAAAAGCGTTTGGATGATCATAGTTATTCTTCTCACGCTGTTCCATGGGAAGGTGATCTTGGGCGCGATAGTAGTGATCTTCGCGCAGCACTTGAACAGGGCGGCCTTGAGCACTGAAGCCGTTAAACAAATTTTTTGTAAAAAGAGACTTCCCAGAGCCAGAAGCTCCAGAAATGGCAATAATTAGTGGCGATTGCATAGTACTATAAAGCTGGTTTTGTTGGTGCAAAGATACGCGTTTAGGCCTCGCGAATCAATGTTATATTCACAAGTTCTCACTTTTGGGCGCGGTCTTTGCTAGAACTTTATTGTATTTTCAAGGTATTGCGGGCTGTTTTTTAAACTCGCAAAAAATACAAAAAAGTTCTCCAAGTGGTCAGTTTTTAATTAGTTACCAATAATTTCGATATCCTCTTCTTTTATCGGTGGCAATGCATAAGAGTGTTGCTTTGAACGTGAACCTTCACCCTGAGCACGAGGTGGGTAATACTTCTCTTTTTCTTCAACGTAAGACAAGAATAACTCATCAAGGGCGGCTCTTATTTCACTTAACGTTTTGTCTAGGTTTGCGTTGAAGTCGGGGCGTTTTCTCTTTGTATGGCCTAACTCAATCAATCGGCCGAAGCATTTATTAGCTAGCGCCATTAACTCACTTGGAACATCTTTATGTGGCGGTAATGGTTGATTGGGATTGGCTATGCAGTATTTAACCAAAGCAGTGTAAAAACAAAGAGGCTTGTTTTGTAAGGTTACTACTTTGTCTTCAATACCGTTTGATATGGTCTTTTCTTGCAGGTTAATTATTAGTTTGGGCTTAGGAGGAACAACGAGTTCTTCAAGGGGAGATTGTTTTCGCTTCTCTTTGTTCGTAAATACAAATAATGGGGCAATAAGAAGTGCAATTAGAACGGCTACCCAGCTAATCCCCACTTCACTTAAAGCATTTCTACTATTAATTGAAATATGTATGGTTTGCTCTGCATTCTTAAAAGTGGATCTATGTACAATTGGATATTCAGTTAAGTCTGCATTTGTCTGAACGCCCTGAACAGCGCTCGCTATGACAGGCAGCGTTTTTTCTTCTATTACTTTATTGAGGCGTTCAAGATAGCGTTCAATGGCATACATATTCGCTGGCGTATTTAGCGTTTCGTTTCCAACATCAAGGAAAGCGCTATCCAAACTTATACGCCTTTCAACGACATCAATAGCTTGGTGGATGGAAAGCTGATGTGCAAAGTACTGACCTATAATGGATGCTGTTTGCAGAACCATTACCAGCAATACAAATACTGCCGCAATTTTTAGGGGAGGTATAAGGTGCAACTTAACTTTACTCATTTGTTACACCCTTCTTCCAAGGTAATATTTTTGTAATATGGCCTTGGGTGAGTTGTCGCTATTTCGTAGACAACTGACTGTACAGCGCAGAATAGGTCCGTATTTTGGGTCTGCATCTTTAAATACCATTGCATCCCGCTCACGCTCTCTAAAAGGGGGGCGGTGTAATTCTTAGAGAACGTCTCGGCATCTTCCTCTGCCCAATACGTTGAGATGATATCGACTTCGCCTGCAAGGAGTGCGCGCCTCAATTCCTTATGAGAGCTGTAATAGACAATGTCGACAGTGGTGTCTGTCAGCCCCATATGTTGTAAGACTGTCTTGGGCACAATATGACCAGAACGACTACTTGGATAGTCTAAAAGACCAATTCGTTTTCCAAGTAGATACTCTTTATTTAACAATGGTTTTTCTCTAAGCGCTATAAAAAATGCGGGGTAGTCAGGGTGGGCTGCTAGCTTGGTTAAACCATAGATTTTATCTGCACCAAAGGCATCCACGATATTGCTTTTCACCAAGGCTAGGTCAACTACACCGTGGTTTATATATCGAAAGGTATCGTAATCGCTTTGACCAATTACTACTTTAATACTGCTGTATTGGCGTTTTATCGTGCTGTCAGAGCATAATCGTTCGCTAACCATTTTAGCTATGCGACCATCGGTTATATAAGCAGAAAATACATCTTTATTACCCGATAACCCTGTGTTACAGGTTGATATTTGACCAGTTTGCGGCAGGATGTCATCATAAAACGTAGAATTTTTATAATAGCTTGCTAGGCCACACGATAGTGCAACTATAGCTAATATAATCCACTTTACAGAGGTAACAATTCTTAAATCTGTCAAAAAAACGACCAAATGAATTAACGATTTATATGTGGATTTCATCAGTTAAGGTTACTTATTGCAATAGGTAAATTTATTTTTAAATGGTAAGTTGTTGTTATTAATGAATCTTTTATAGGTAAACCTGATTTTTGTTAAACGCTGTTTATTAGTGTTCGATATGGCAAGAATAGCATCAGCTAATCGCCGTGAATTGACAATAATAACAATAAGTAAATTAACCTGACCATTTGGTCAAGATATTTTTTACAAAGTCAAACGCCTAGGGGAGTTGCTGCTAAATAAAAATGTAAAGTTGTAATAAAATTGACATGAATCTCTATAACAATTTTGTCGATTCATATTAATTGAAGGTCGTCTAAGGGAAATGCCCTACTAGCGACCCTAAAAACAAATTTAAACAATAAGGGAAACACACATGAGAACATCAGCAAAGTTCAGTCGTATTGCGGCTGCGGTTGCGCTGTCAATCGGTTTGTCGTCAACGGCTATGGCCCAGGTTACGTCATCTGAATTGAACGGTAAAATCATGGGGCCGCAAGGTAACCCAGCGGCAGGTACTGTTGTAACAGTTACTCACGTTCCTACAGGCGCGGTTAAAACTGTTACTGTGAACAACGGTGGTACGTTCAGTCTTCGCGGTCTTCGCGTAGGTGGTCCATACACAGTTGTCATTGATTCTGACGAATTCGCTGATCAAACAATCAATGACGTCTACCTAGAGCTTGGTGAGTCAGCGTCAATTGAGCGTATGCTAGAGCCAGCAGCCCAGTACGAAAACATTGTTGTTACTGGTTCTCAAGTTAGCAGCTTATCTTTCGGCCAAACCGGCCCTGTTGCAAGCTTCGACCTTTCTACTCTTCAAGAAGCGCCTGCTATCAACCGTGATATTACCGATATCGTTCGTATCGACCCGCGTATTTACGTGGACGAAGGTGGCAGCAACGGTATTCAGTGTGTGGGTAAAAGCCCGCGTTTCAACAGTTTGACTGTTGACGGTGTTCGTATGAACGACCTTTTCGGTCTTAATTCAAACGGCTACCCAACTGAGAGAATGCCTTTCTCTTTCGACGCTATCGCTGGTGTTTCAGTTGAAATCGCACCGTTTGATGTAATCTACGGTGGTTTCTCTGCGTGTAATATTAGTGCTGTAAGTAAAACGGGTACTAACGAAGTTCACGGTTCTGCGTTCTATGACTTCGGTAGCGACAGCTTACGTGGTGACTCACTCGAAGGTGATGACATCAACCTAGGTGCTTATACTGAAAGACGTTACGGCTTCACTGTTGGTGCACCACTTATCAAAGATAAATTATTTATCTTCGCAGCATACGAAAAGCTTGAAGGTGCAAACACCTTCGACCGTGGCGCTATCGGTTCTGGTGCAATTAACGAAGTTAATATTACTCAAGCAGAAGTTGAGCGTATCCAACAGATTTCTCAAGATGTTTACAACTTCGACGCGGGCTCTGTACCTTCAAGTCTTGCTAACGAAGATGAAAAACTACTTGTTAAATTAGACTGGAATATCAATGACCAGCACCGTTTAGCGTTTACCTATAACTACAACGACGGTAATAACTTTGCTGAGTCTGATGGCGATTCAAATGAATTCGAATTCCAAAGCCACCTATATGAGCGTGGTGCAGAACTTCAGTCTTTCATCGGTGTACTTTACTCTGACTGGACAGACAAATTCTCAACCGAAATCCGCGTAGCTCGTACAGAGCTTGATAATCTTCAGCGCTCTTTCTATGGCGACGGAACACCAGGTGGCAATGATTTCGGTGAAATTATCATTCGCATGGCTAATGATCCTAATGATGACGCTGATAACCTTTCTGTTTATCTAGGTTCTGATGACAGCCGTCAAGCCAACGACCTAGACTGGGATGCAACTAGCATCATGTTCCGCGGTAACTACTACTTCGATAACGGTCACACGCTAACTTTCGGTTATGAAAACGACACGCTTGATATCTTCAACCTTTTCGTACAGCACGCCGAAACAACAACTACATTTAACAGCATTGATGACTTCGAAAATGGTGCGAATGCTCGAATTGATTATGGTTATGCTTACTCGGGTAACCTTCTAGATAGAGCTGCTGAGTGGGGTTACACTTCACACTCTACATATGCGCAGGACGAGTTCTACCTAACTGACGACTTGAAAGTAGTTGCTGGTCTTCGTTATGACTGGATTACAACGTCAGACCGCCCTCTAGAGAACGCTGAATTCACCGAATCTTACGGTTATAGTAATAGTGCAAACCTAGACGGTGTAGACCTTCTTCAACCACGTGTTGGTCTTAATTACACGCTAAGTGATAGCACAGAACTACGCGGTGGCTTTGGTCTTTTCTCAGGCGGTAACCCGAACGTTTGGATGACTAACAACTACCAGAACACTAACGTTACTGGTGGTGAAGTACGTGGTGATTACGCAAACATCCTAGATGGCAGCGTAACTTGGGTTAACACTGAAGACGGCGTTACTGCTGGCCCTGGTTACTCAGTACCGTCTGACCTTGATGCTCAGATGGATGCAGGTGTTGGTAGTAACTTTGAACCAAATAACCTTGACCCAGACTTCGAAATGCCTAGCGAGTGGAAAATCTCTGCAGGTATGACGCACATTACAGATGAAGACTATGTATTTAACCTAGATCTTTTGGTAAGCATTACGCAAGACCAAGCGATGATTAAATACAAAGGTATAGAGCCTGTAGGTCTTACCGACGAGGGATACATTGAGTACGAAAGAACGGGTCTGGGTTCTTTGGAGCTTACTAACTCTGATGAAAGCTCTACTTCTTATTCATTAACAGCAACAATGAACAAGACTTGGGACAACGGCATCTCACTTGTGGGTGGTTATAACTACAGCCACGCTGAAGATGTTCAGCCTATGACTAGCTCAGTAGCGTTCTCTAACTACCAGTTCAGGGCATTTACTAACCCGAATGAAGAAGTTTCTTCACTGTCGGATTGGAACATTGCTCACCGCTTTACGTTGGACTTCCGTTACACTACTGAACTTATTGATGGCTACAACACTACGTTCTCTGCGTTCGCGGTTGCTCAGTCTGGTAAGCCATACAGCTTTACTATTTCTGAGGACGAAGTAAATAGTATCTTTAACTTCACGCCTTACTTGGACTCTAACAACGTACTTCCAATTGGTGCTGAGCGTAACGATGAAGAAAGCCCTTGGTGGACAAAAGTTGATATCGCGGTTCGCCAAGATGTTCCAGCCTTCCACAAAGACCACACAGCACAAGTATTCTTCGTGATTGATAACTTCACAAATATGCTTAACGATGATTGGGGTATCCTAGAAGAGACTTCATTCAATACAGCTGTTGTAGGTACTGCTAATCCAGAACGTCGTCAAGGTGATGCGTCACTTTGGGAATTACGTTTGGGTGTTAACTACCGCTTCTAAGAAGTAGTAAACACTAACTACAAGTTGTAGTGTTAGGTGCCACTTTCCTTAACAGGAAGTGGCACTTTTTTATGCCTGCGATTTATCTCACACACAAGCCACTAATCGATCACAGTGTTTGCTTATGATCTAAGTCCCTCCACAACACGAATTAACTGACGAGAAAACTTTTAAATGCTCGCAAGGAGGGCTTATGACAAAACGTATGCTTATGGTAATGACGTCTCACGAAATTATGGGTGACACGGGTAAGAAAACTGGCATGTGGTTAGAAGAGTTCGCAGCGCCATATTACGCATTTAAAGATCAAGGCTATACGATTTCGCTGGCATCACCAATGGGCGGGCAAGTGCCTATTGACCCTAATAGTCTTGCAGAAGACGCAATGACAGACGACGCCATGCGTTATACTAAAGATGAATTGGCACGTAGTGCTATCGCCTCGACTATACCGCTTGAAGATGTGCGTGCAGATGAGTTCGATGCCGTATTTTACCCAGGCGGCCATGGCCCTTTATGGGACCTTTCTGACAACGCCCACTCGATTAAATTAATTGAAGACACAATTGCGGCGAATAAACCTGTCGGTGCAGTGTGCCACGCTCCAATCGTGCTAAAGGATGTTAAAACTCCAGATGGTAAATACTTAGTTGATGGCAAACAAGTAACGGGGTTCTCAAACAGCGAAGAAGCTGCAATGGAACTTACTGACGTTGTTCCTTATCTGGTAGAAGATGAACTGGTTAAAAAGGGCGGTAAGTATGAAAGTGCTGACGATTTCGCGGTAAAAGTCTTTACTGACGGTTTGTTAGTAACGGGTCAGAACCCACCGTCATCTCGCCCCGCAGCAGATGCGCTTATTAAGTTGCTATCTTAGGAAAACTTTCGGTTATACCCTATTTGGAAACCGCATCTTGTATGCGGTTTCTTGATTTTTGATTGTCGGCTTTTGGTTGCCCTAACTATACATTTTCAAATAAATCTTCAACGCGTTGTCTTAATTCTTCAATTCTTGTTACGTCAGCAGGGGCAATGAAAATAGTGTCATCACCTGCAATAGTCCCTAATACGCCGTCTTTTTTACTTAATGAATCAAGTAAACGAGCAATAAGCTGTGCTGCACCTGGGCTCGTTCTAATAATGACCATGACATTGTTGTGAACGATATCTAATACCAACTGTTTGAGCGGACTTTTGGCGGTAGGCATACCTAGTTCAGGAGGCAAACAGTAAACCATGTCTCCTCGTGCATTTCGGGTTCGTACCGCGCCAAACTTACTTAGCATTCTAGAGATTTTGGATTGGCTGATGTTGTCAAAACCTTGTGCTTTCAAAGCGTCAACAATCTCGCCCTGCGAACCGTAATTTTCTGCTTTTAGGATTTCTTTAAAAGCTTTGATGAGTTGCTCTTGTTTTGCGTTTGCCATTAGCGCTCTTTTCTTTTTTGAGTGTTATCGTAAGGAATTGTATTTAGTATGCGTATATTGTGCCGTACAGGTAGACTTTGCGCAATTTCTTTGCATAATCATTCATGATAATGAATATCGAATGAAAATCGCCATAAATAACGTTAATAAGACGATCCGGTGATTGAGTTTTCCCCCGCGTTGCATTAGTGTGA
The DNA here is from genome assembly GCF_056311825.1 of Alteromonas sp. ABH4_452. NCBI lineage: Bacteria > Pseudomonadati > Pseudomonadota > Gammaproteobacteria > Alteromonadales > Alteromonadaceae > Alteromonas > Alteromonas sp. ABH4_452. The sequence continues at coordinate 1,042,062 of NZ_CM149973.1, forward strand.
CGTTCCGTTTAAATACGTGAAGTAATCCCATAGGAGAAATGGTATGAAAGTAGCCGTGTTAGGTGCTGCCGGTGGTATTGGTCAGGCGCTGTCTTTGTTGTTGAAAACACAATTGCCAGCAGGTTCAGATTTAGCGCTATATGACGTTGCGCCAGTTGTTCCTGGTGTTGCCGTTGATTTGAGCCACATCCCCACTGCGGTAAAAGTAACCGGTCACGGTAAAGATGACCTAGCTGATGCACTTACTGGAGCAGACGTAGTTCTTATTCCAGCGGGTATGCCTCGTAAGCCAGGTATGGATCGTTCTGATCTGTTCAACATCAACGCCGGCATTGTTAAAAACCTAATTGAAGGTGTAGCTGATAACTGCCCGAACGCGTGTGTTGGTATCATCACTAACCCAGTTAACACTACTGTAGCTATTGCAGCTGAAACGCTTAAAGCTAAAGGCGTTTACGACAAGAACAAGCTTTTCGGTGTAACGACACTTGACGTTATCCGTGCTGAAACTTTCGTTGCTGAACTTAAAGGTGTAGACGTATCTTCTGTGCACGTACCGGTAATCGGTGGTCACTCGGGTACAACTATCCTTCCTCTTCTTTCACAAGTTGAAGGCGTAGAGTTTACAGACGAAGAAGTATCTAGCCTAACTACTCGTATCCAGAATGCGGGTACTGAAGTTGTTGAAGCGAAAGTTGGCGGCGGCTCTGCAACCCTTTCAATGGGTCAAGCAGCAGCGCGTTTCTGTCTGTCTCTAGTTGCAGCAATGCAAGGTGAGAACGTTGTTGAGTACACTTACGTACAGACTGACGACAGCGACGACGCAGCATTTTTCGCACACCCAGTACGCCTTGGCGCAAACGGTGTTGTAGAAATCTTGCCATACGGCGAGCTAAGCGCGTTTGAAGAAAAAGCGAAAAACGACATGCTTGAAGGCCTACGTGGCGACATCAAGCTAGGCGTTGACTTCGTAAACGGCTAATAGTGCTATTGGCGGCGAAGCCTGAAAAGGCAATCAAAACGTAGGCCCGCCGTGAATACGTCCATGTAGGCTTCACCACCGCATCCATGCGGTGGAGAGCCTACATTTTAATTACCTTCCCAGTCTTTACACCAACGTGCGATCTTACCGGAACTCATTACTCTAGAGAGTAGAAAGCCTGTTACGACCTTACGTATCCAGCTTTTTTGTTGCGTGCTTGTAGGCTTCGTCATGGCATCCTTGGCATAGGAGAGCCTGCTTATCAAAGCCCCGCCAAATCCAAACCTTCCAATAGCCTAATCACTGAAGTTTTTTTAAAAAGACCAGTCTGTTACGACCTTACGTATCCAGCCTTTTTTGTTGCATCTTTGTAGACATCGCGACGGCGTTTTGGGTACATGTTTACTTATCAAAAACTTCTCTAAACCCAAAATCTCATTTTTCTATCTTTATAGATTTATTAGCCACAGAAAGGGGGGGCTTAGTTAAAATCCAAACGTTGAATAATTCCATGCTGAAGAATGACTATGTAACCCAGCGTTAGTGCGGTAAATGTGTAAAAAAAAAGAATCGCTATCTTTAAAGTAGGAGGCGATGAACGTTGTAAAGATCAAAACTAGGTAAGTGAAATCAGCCAATTTTTTATGCTTCATGGTGTTTTCCCCTCATTAGGTAGATATTAAAAGCTCGCCCAAAGGTGAGCTTTTATCACTTTTTACTTGTCTAAATAGCCAATGAACATCATTGCTCCGCCGACAGCGAGTCCGAATATACCTGTAGCTGGACCTCCGGCAATCCCAAGGCCTATTACTGCCATGCCTCCAGAGGTCCAATCACCCATTGCTCCAGACACTTGTGTAACTTCTTCTACATTTAACTCTTTCATAAGTCATCTTTAATCTATTAATAAAAACCCCAAGAATTGGGACCTTTAAAGTGTATTCAGGTCGAAGCGGCTTTTTAACTGTACGGAGGATTTGTTTGTAACCTCTTTTGGCAAACCATGATTAATTTGGCCGTATACTTTTGCAGTTACGAATGGACGTGCGTTTGTATTATTTAAGGGTAGGGCATTTCGCAATATTAAAAAGCCTGTCTTCACGTGAATCTGTATTGATACCTTTGGCTGTAGCAGAAGTACAAGGCTTCAATATTATGCTGCTTTCAGCCATGAGAAAAAGCTTAGTGACTTACCTGTATTGGCTTTGGTTGGCAAATGCTCGTAATAAGGGCCAATGTCTAAACTTTTGTGGAAAAGCGTAAAACTTTGACTATGCTTGGAGAACGCTGGTTTAGTATCAATGCTAACGTGACAGCGTAACTGCATGGGTCAACCCTATAACTTATCTAACCAACTAAGTTGTATAACGCTAACGAACAGGCAAAGAGGATGTAATATGAGCAATGCAAAGTTAGGTGATGTGAATGATTCGGCAAAAAAATGTCCGGTCATGCATGGTGGTTTAACAGCCACAGGGACAACAGTAATGGACTGGTGGCCTGAAGCCTTAAACTTAGACATTCTGCATCAGCACGATACGAAGACAAACCCAATGGGAGAAGACTTCGATTACCGTGAAGAGGTTAAAAAACTAGACTTTCAAGCCCTTAAAAAAGATCTCACCGACTTAATGACAGATTCACAGCCATGGTGGCCAGCGGATTGGGGGCACTATGGCGGCCTTATGATCCGTATGTCATGGCATGCGGCAGGTTCGTACCGAATTGCGGATGGTCGCGGTGGCGCTTCAACGGGCAACCAACGTTTTGCACCGCTTAACTCTTGGCCTGATAACGTTAACTTAGATAAAGCGCGCCGTTTACTTTGGCCCATTAAAAAGAAGTATGGCAACAAATTAAGCTGGGCTGATTTGTTTGTTCTTGCGGGGACCATAGCTTACGACAGCATGGGTCTTAAGACTTATGGTTTTGCCTTCGGTCGTGAAGATATTTGGCACCCTGAGAAAGACGTTTACTGGGGCGCTGAGAAAGAGTGGTTAGCGCCTAGTGATGAACGCTATGAAGACGTAGAAAGTGCTGAAACCATGGAAAACCCTTTGGCAGCTGTGCAGATGGGCCTTATTTACGTAAACCCTGAAGGCGTTAACGGTAAGCCAGATCCACTTAAAACGGCAGCTCACGTACGTGAAACCTTTGCGCGTATGGCAATGAACGACGAAGAAACCGTTGCGTTAGCAGCCGGTGGTCACACGGTGGGTAAATGTCACGGTAACGGAAGTGCAGAAGCGTTAGGGCCAGACCCAGAAGCAGCAGGTATTGAAGAAGCCGGTCTTGGCTGGATGAATCATGAGAGCCGCAGTATTGGTCGTGATACCGTATCTAGTGGTATTGAAGGCGCGTGGACGACGAATCCTACGCAATGGGATAACGGCTATTTCCACCTACTGCTTAATTACGAATGGGAACTGAAAAAGTCTCCAGCGGGCGCTGAGCAGTGGGAACCAATCAATATTAAGGAAGAAGACAAGCCTGTTGATGTTGAAGACCCATCAACACGCTACAACCCTATTATGACCGACGCCGATATGGCGATGAAGATGGATCCGGAATACAGAAAAATTTCTGAAAAATTTTATAACGATCACGAATACTTCAGCGAAGTGTTCGCCCGCGCATGGTTTAAACTTACTCACCGCGACCTAGGACCAAAAGTTCGTTACATAGGGCCTGATGTACCAGAAGAAACGTTAATTTGGCAGGATCCAGTTCCTGAAGGCAGTACGTCATATGACGTTGAAGCGTTGAAGAGTAAAATTGCAGAATCAGGCCTATCTGTTGGGGATATGGTAGCAACAGCGTGGGATAGTGCTCGTACCTTTAGAGGGTCAGATTTACGTGGCGGCGCTAATGGTGCGCGAATTCGTTTAGCTCCTCAGAAAGATTGGGAGGGCAATGAGCCTGAGCGTTTAAATAAGGTGCTAGAGGTTCTTGCTCCACTTGCTGGCGCGGCGGGTGCAAGCCTTGCGGATACCATTGTTTTAGCAGGTAACGTGGGCATAGAAAAGGGTATTGAAGCGGCTGGCTTTAACGTACCTGTTCCTTTCTCTCCTGGACGCGGCGACGCTACTGACGACATGACCGATGCTGAATCGTTTGATCCATTAGAGCCAATTGCAGACGGTTACAGAAACTACCTTCAAAAAGACTTTGCAGTTAAGCCAGAAGAGCTAATGTTAGACAAAACCCAGTTACTTGGTTTAACAGCAAAAGAAATGACGGTACTAGTAGGCGGTATGCGCATGCTTGGCACTAACTACGGCGGCAGTAAGCATGGTGTATTCACCGACAATGTAGGTACGCTAAGCACGGACTTCTTCGTAAACCTTACTGACATGAAATACACGTGGAAGCCGACTGGGAAAAACAGCTACGCCATTGTCGATAGAGCATCAGGTGACGAAGTGTTTACCGCTACACGCTTTGACTTAGTGTTTGGTTCAAACTCAGTGTTGCGAGCGTATGCTGAGCTATACGCGCAAGATGATAGCAAAGAGAAGTTTGTTAAAGACTTTGTTGCAGCGTGGACAAAGGTGATGAACGCAGACCGCTTCGACCTTACCTGTTAGTTCTTATCTAAAGTGTAAGTAAAAACACGTAAGCAATAAAAAGCCCGCTTCATCATATGAAGCGGGCTTTTTTTATATTATTTCGTAGCGAAGCAATTGGTGACCAACATAATAAAGCTGTGTGCGTCAATTCAAGCGCTTCGTTAGCACAGTGATTAACCCGTGTTACGCATACCGATAGCAATACCCGCGATGGTAACCATCATAGCGCGTTCTAGGCTAGTGTTCTGCGCATCGTCGCCGGCTTTACGGATACGATCTAGAAGCTCAATTTGCAGGTAATGAAGGGGCTGGAGATACGCCGCACGAATTTCCATCGACTCTTTACCCTGCGGGTCGTTCTTCATAATGTCGTCATCGCCTGTGATAGCCAATAGTGACGAGATGCTTTCCTTAAGCTCGCTACGTAACGCTTCACCAAAGTGCTTAAGCTCTTTAGGTACAAGGCGCTCATCATAAGCTTCACTAATGCGTGGGTCAGCTTTGTGGAACACCATGTCTAGCATAGAAAGACGCGAACGATAGAATGGCCATTCGCTGAACATTTCGTTAACTACTTTCTCGTTCTCAGGGGTCTTCACGCTATCAATAGCGCGCATAACGCCTAACCAGCTCGGCAGTACCAAACGGGTTTGTGCCCAAGCGAAGATCCATGGAATAGCACGTAGGCTCTCAATTCCGCCTTGTGGCTTACGCTTAGCAGGGCGGCTGCCTAGAGGTAGTTTGCCTAACTCTTGCTCTGGTGTAGCCACGCGGAAGTAAGGTACAAACTCTTCATCGTGACGTACAGTTGCACGGTAGTTATCACGACCTTGCGCTGCCATTGCGGTAATAAGCTCACGCCACTCTTCTTTTGGTGCCGGAGGTGGGAACAACATAGCTTCAATAATGGCGCTGGCGTAAATACCTAAGCTGCGTTTAGCCAGTTTTGGCATACCGAACTTATAGCGAATGGTTTCGCCCTGTTCTGTTACGCGGAAACCGCCTTCTAGTGAGCCAGGAGGCTGTGAGTAAATAGCAGCGTGTGCTGGCAATCCACCACGACCAATCGTACCGCCACGACCGTGGAATAGGGTTAGGCTTACGTCGAATTCTTCTGCAATGGCTACCAGTGCTTCTTGCGACTGATACTGTGCCCAGCCAGCTGCTAATGCGCCAGCATCTTTCGCTGAATCAGAGTAACCAATCATGACAAACTGACGACCTTTCACGTAACCGCGATACCAGTCGATAGACAGAAGTTTGCGCATTACGTCAGGCGAGTTGTTCAAATCGTCTAGCGTTTCAAATAGTGGTGCTACCGGCATTGGCCAATCTACACCGCTTTCTTGAAGAAGCAGCTGAACCGCCATGACATCTGATGGTTCGCTTGCCATAGAGATAATGTAGATACCAAAGCCATGCTTACTGTGTTTTGCAATGACCTTGCAAGTATCTAGTACTTCTTTTACATCGTCAGATGCATCCCATTGTGCTGGGAATAGCGGACGTTTTGAGCCTAGCTCGCGCAATAAGAATGCTTGCTTGTCGGCTTCGCTCCACTGTGCGTAATCGCCTAAACCTAAATAGCGAGTAAGTTCGCTAAATACGTCTGCGTGACGTTCAGAGTCTTGGCGTACATCAAGGCGTAGAAGGTGAATACCAAATACGCGAGCACGACGAATGGTGTCTAGTAGTAGGCCATTAGCAACAACCTGCATACCGCAGTCTAATAGTGACTGATAGCAAAGCATCAATGGCTCAATTAGCTCATCGTCGCTTTCTATCCAGTTAGACGTGTCAGGGTTTTTACCCGCAAGATAGTCGGCAATGCCGTCACGAGTAGCAATAAACTTATTAACCAACGGGCGAAGTAGGGCGCGGTACGGTTCGTTTGCATCGCCTACTTGTTCACGTAGTTCTTCATTGCAATCGTACATTGAAAGTTCTACTTGCAAACGATCAAGGTCGATAGCGAAAAGTTTAGCTGCGCGCTTTCTTGCCAGCAGCAATACTTGCTCGGTTACTTTTGAAGTAACAAATGGGTTACCGTCTCTGTCGCCACCCATCCAAGAGCTAAATTGTACTGGTGACGAGTCTAGCGGTAGCGATACGTCGTAGTCTTCATTTAAGCGACCATCAAGCTCGCGCATGAAGTCAGGTACCGCTTCCCACAATGAGTTTTCAATGACCGAGAAGCCCCAACGCGCTTCATCAACAGGCGTCGGGCGCACTGAACGAATTTCTTCAGTGTGCCACGCTTGAGCAATAAGGTCAGCGATGCGTGTTTCTATCTTCTTACGCTCAACATCACTTAACGATTCTTGATGCACAGCCTGCAGGCAGTCCGCTAGCTCTTTATGTTTATGAATAAGTGTACGGCGCGTAACCTCAGTAGGGTGTGCGGTTAATACAAGATCGATGTTTAGTTTTGCAACGGCGTCTTGTACTTTGTCAGCAGTCAGTTCTGCTTTATCTAGGTGTTTAAACAGAGCATCAATAGATGCATCGACATTCATTGCCGCGTTGTATTCTTGCTCGGCAATATTACCTAGGTTCAAGAATTGTGCGAAGGCACGACCAACAGTCAGCAAATCGCTGTCAGACATTGTTTTGAAAGTTTCTTTCAGTTCTTCGCTACAAGTAGCGTCTCCCTGATAAGAAGCTCGGCCGCCTTTACGAATCTTTTCAATACGGTCTAGCCACTCCTGACCTAATTGATTTTTGATTGTTTCACCAAGGGTTTTACCAAGGTATCGAACGGTATCTTTCAGTTCAGCATCATAGTGTGTTTGCATGCTATCCTCCTAAATATATGGGCTAACCATACTGTGTCCTTTGCGACTTGTCTAACCACTTTCGGTTATAATTTACAACATTTTGATACTTTTGCACCCTAGTTAACATTGCTCAAAGCAAGATATTTTGTGGTGTGGTACACTCTTGCACCGGAAAATGCAGAAACATTCTCGCGTTAAGCGTTTTGTTTGAAATTTGTACTGCATTTGTAATTTAATTTCAGGAGTTCTTGTGACTGATACATTCAATACAGTAGAAACCCAAGCAAGTTACGGCATTGGTTTTCAAATGGGTCAACAACTACAATCAAATCCTTTCGACGGACTAGCGATTGACGCTGTTGTAGCTGGCCTAAAAGACGCCTTCGCAGGTCAAGCACCTCAGGTTGATAACGACACTCTACGTGATGCGTTTGGCGAAATTCACAAGCGTATGCAAGCTGCTAAAGAAGAAGCAAGCAAAGCGGTTATTGAAGAAGGCACAAAGTACCTTGAAGAAAACGCAAAGCGTGACGAAGTAACCGTAACTGAATCTGGTCTTCAATATGAAGTTGTTACTGAAGGTGACGGCGAGACTCCAGATGCTTCTAGCACAGTACGTGTTCACTACCACGGTACGCTTATAAACGGTACTACGTTTGATAGCTCTTACGAGCGTGGTCAGCCAGCTGAATTCCCAGTAGGCGGCGTAATCAAAGGTTGGACTGAAGCACTTCAACTTATGAAAGCAGGTTCAAAGTATCGTCTATACGTACCACACGACCTAGCTTACGGTGAGCAAGGTGCTGGCGCAGCTATTGCACCTTACAGCACCCTAATCTTTGACGTAGAACTTCTTGACGTTCTAGGTTAATGATTTCTTCACAGGAGTGCCCAGTGGTGCTCCTGTGAATATAAGTATTCTTCTTTGTTTAATCTTTTATTCCTTTCTATCTTCTAGCCTATTCCTTTTACTTTTCTAACGCTTAGTTTGTAAACGAACAGCACACTTATAATCTGAACGCGTTTACGTGTCGCTTGTTTAAATCTAAATATGTGATGCTACTATGTTTTGTTGGTGAGAATGCATGTATGCGATATGCTGGCAAAAGCGTATTAAAGGTTAGCAGGGTCCCATCTGCTCCGAGTTGTTATCAGTGGCTTCGGCATTACAATAGCCCCACGCTCAAATAAGGAAAATTATTATGGTTATCAAGCCTAAAGTGAGAGGCTTCATTTGTACAAACGCGCACCCGGTAGGCTGTGCTAAAGCGGTTGATGAACAAATTGCTTATGTAGAAGCAAAAGGTGACTTAGGCGAAGGCCCTAAAAATGTACTGGTTATTGGTAGCTCAACAGGCTACGGATTAGCGTCACGCATCACATCTGCCTTTGGTTATGGCGCAAAAACATTAGGTGTTTGCTTTGAAAAAGCGCCAACGGAACGCAAAACGGGGACTGCTGGTTGGTACAACACTGCAGCATTCCATGAAAAAGCTAAAGCAAAAGGCTTGTATGCAGACACTATTAATGGCGACGCATTTTCTGATGAAATCAAAAATGAAACCATTGAAAAAATCAAAGCTGAAATGGGTAAGGTTGACTTGGTTATTTATAGCCTTGCGTCTCCTCGCAGAACCGACCCGGAAACCGGTGTGACCTACAAGTCGACGCTTAAGCCAGTAGGCGAGGCATACACCACAAAAACTTACGATACAGATAAAGACAAAGTGCATGAAGTGGCGCTTGAGCCCGCCAATGACGATGAAATCCTCAACACCATTAAAGTGATGGGTGGCGAAGATTGGGAACGTTGGATGGACTTTTTACGCGATGCTGATGTGCTAGCAGAAGGCTGCAAAACCACTGCCTATACCTACATTGGTAAAGAGCTTACATGGCCTATCTACGGTCAAGCTACTATCGGCAAAGCAAAAGAAGACCTTGATCGCGCTGCAGCTGCTATTATTGGCAAAAACAGTGACTTGCTTGTACAAGCAAACGTAAGCTCACTAAAAGCGCTCGTGACGCAAGCAAGTTCTGCCATTCCCGTAATGCCGCTTTATATTTCACTTATTTACAAAGTGATGAAAGAAGAGGGCACACACGAAGGCTGTATTGAACAGATTCATGGTTTGTTCACACAGTGCCTGTTTGGCAATACGCCTACGTTAGATGAAGCAAATCGCTATCGCATGGACGGCAAAGAAACAAATGACGCTACTCAAGCGAAGATTAAAGCGCTATGGGACCAAGTGACACAAGAGAACTTTCATGACTTAAGTGACTACAAAGGTTACCACCATGAGTTCCTAAAGCTGTTTGGTTTTGACATTGACAGCGTTGATTACGACAGTGAAGTTGACCCATTGGTTAAGTGGTAAAGCCTAAACTTACCATTAATTAACTTAATGCAATTCGTGCAAAAGCCGTCTGATTTGACGGCTTTTTTGTACCGAATTACAAGCCGATATAGGGTGTCATCGAAAAAATTGTAAATGAATAAGACCAAAGGTTTACATTAAATTGTAGAAAAATTTGCCTTTATCTTGAAATAGCGTGGCACAAACGTATGGGTTAATGCTAAAATCCCGAAATTAAGTAGGGGTCTTTTCTGCCTCTACCAAAACAGCAGTGGCGATTGCAGCTACACAACAACAATAATAAGTGTAAATTTCTGCTGGTGGTCTATATAGAAAGGACGAACAAAGCGTCCGCTAAAGGAATTATGCGTTACGGCTTCATAACAGGCTGACCGTAGCAATTGCAGCAAGTTCCATCAATCAACAAAAAAGGTGTCTAACACCTGTTAATAGTGCGTTTTTGCATGCTGACAGGCAGGTTTTCTGCGGTCATGCAAAAGGGTATTTCTATTAGAGTAGTGCAATTACATATGATAAAAATCAAGAAAGGTCTCGACCTCCCAATTGAGGGAGCGCCAAAGCAGGAGATTGCTGATGCATCTGCTGCAACGCGCGTTGCCATTCTGGGAGAAGAATATGTGGGTATGCGCCCTACCATGCACGTCCAAGTTGGCGATGTAGTGAAGAAAGGTCAGGTTCTTTTTGAAGACAAAAAGAACCCTGGCGTTAAATTCACTGCTCCAGCTGCGGGTGAAGTGGTAGAGGTTAACCGTGGTGCAAAACGTGTTCTTCAGTCTGTAGTTATCAAAATGAACGGCAGCGATGCCGTAACATTTGATAAAATTGCAGCTGACCAGATCGCGAGCGCAACACGTGAGCAGCTTCAGTCAATCCTTGTAGAGTCAGGCATGTGGACAGCGTTACGCACACGTCCATTCAGCAAATCGCCTCAGCTAGACTCTGTACCAAACTCAATTTTCGTTACAGCAATGGATACTAATCCACTTGCAGCAGATCCTGCTGTGATTATTGCTGAGCGCCAAGACGATTTCGTAAATGGTCTTAAAGCGCTAACGCAATTGAGCGGCGGCAAGACTTACGTTTGTAAAGCGGCAGGTGCTTCTGTTGCTACTGGCGATGCGGCAGTTGATGTTGAAGAGTTTGGCGGTCCTCACCCTGCGGGCCTACCGGGTACTCATATCCACTTCCTTGATTCAGCCGGCATGAACAAAACGGTTTGGCACATTAATTACCAAGACGTTATGGCGATTGGTGCATTGCTGACCTCTGGCGAGCTAGATAACCGCCGTGTTATCTCACTTGCAGGTCCTGCTGCAACAAACCCACGCCTAGTGCGCACCGTAATGGGCGCAGACTTGACCGAGCTTACTGCTAGCGAGCAAGTAGACGGTGAAGTACGTGTTATCTCTGGTTCTGTACTTAGCGGTACGACAGCTATGGGCGTTCACGGCTTCCTTGGTCGTTTCCACACCCAAGTTTCACTACTAAAAGAAGGTCGCGAGAAGAAATTGTTCGGTTGGATCCTACCTGGTTCAAACCAACACTCAGTGACTCGTGCTTACTTAGGTCACCTAAGTGGCAGCAAGAAATTTGATATGACAACAACTACCAATGGTTCTGAACGTTCTATGGTTCCAATTGGTAATTACGAACGCGTTATGCCCCTAGATATCATTCCTACGCTTCTGCTTAGGGACCTGATTTCTGGTGATACTGACGGTGCTCAGACGTTGGGTTGCTTAGAGTTGGACGAAGAAGATTTGGCATTGTGTACTTATGTATGCCCTGGCAAATACAACTACGCTCCTATCTTACGCGACTGTTTGACCACGATAGAGAAAGAGGGTTAAGTCATGGGTTTAAAAGCGTATTTAGAAAAGATCGAACCAAACTTCGAACCAGGTGGTAAGCATGAAAAGTGGTATGCGCTTTACGAAGCTGCGGCGACCATTTTCTACACCCCAGGTAAAGTAAATAAAGCTAACACGCACGTGCGTGACAGCATTGACCTTAAGCGCATCATGATCATGGTATGGATGGCAACATTCCCAGCTATGTTCTTCGGCATGTATAACATTGGTTTCCAAGCGCAAGAAGCTATTGCTGCTGGCGCAGGAACGCTGCCTGACACATGGCAAGCAGGTCTATTCGCTGCCCTTGGCGGTGACTTGGCAAATGCGGGAACACTAGGTCTATTCTTCTATGGCGCATGTTTCTGGCTGCCAATCTACGCGGTAACGTTCGCGGTAGGTGGTTTCTGGGAAGTATTGTTCGCGTCTGTGCGCAAGCACGAAGTTAACGAAGGTTTCTTCGTTACATCGGTACTGTTCGCACTAACACTTCCAGCTACTATTCCTCTATGGCAAGTAGCACTAGGTATTACCTTTGGTGTTGTAATTGCTAAAGAAGTATTCGGTGGTACAGGTCGTAACTTCCTTAACCCAGCATTGTCTGGTCGTGCATTCCTTTACTTTGCGTATCCTGCACAAATTTCAGGTGACCAAGTATGGGTAGCGGCAGATGGCTATTCTGGTGCAACGTCTCTAAGCCAAGCGGCTTCTGGCAACCTTGATTACGCGAACATGGATCAGTGGATGAACAGCTTCATCGGTACTATCTCAGGTTCTGCGGGTGAGGTGTCTACCCTTGCTATTATTCTTGGTGGCTTGTTCATCATGTACATGCGTATAGCAAGCTGGCGCATTGTTGCTGGTGTAGCAATTGGTGTTGCCTTCTTCGCAACTTTGCTAAACCTAATCGGCAGCGATACTAACCCTATGTTTGCAATGCCTGCACATTGGCACTTTGTTGTTGGTGGTCTTGCTTTTGGTATGTTCTTTATGGCGACAGACCCAGTTTCTGCGTCGTTCACTAACCAAGGTAAGTGGGCTTACGGTATCTTCATTGGTTTCATGACGGTACTAATCCGCGTCCTAAACCCAGCCTTCCCTGAAGGTGTAATGCTAGCAATTCTATTTGCTAACTTGTGGGCGCCACTGTTCGACTATTTCGTCGCACAAAGCAATATCAAGCGGAGGGTAGCACGTGTCGGCTAAGAAAGAATCTTTAGGCAAAACGGTAGGTATTGTTGTTGCCGTATGTTTAGTTTGTTCAATTGTTGTTTCTGGCGCGGCTGTTGGCCTTCGTTCTCTACAACAAACAAACGCAGCTCTAGATAAAAAGAGCAACATTCTTAATGCTGCAGGCCTTTATGAAATGGGCATGAGCAATAGCGCAATTGAAAGCACGTACAGCGAGCGAGTAGAACAGCGTTTTGTTAATCTTGACGAAGGTACTTTCGTAGAAGCGCCTAAGCCAGATTACGACATGTATAAAGCAGCCAAAGAAACTGAGTACAGCACAAAGGTAACTAACAGCAATGTTGGTTTCCAGCGCCGCCCTAACGTGGCAAGTGTTTACTTAGTTCGCGACGACGCAGGTGATGTTTCTCGTATCATCCTTCCTGTTCACGGCAGCGGCCTTTGGGATCTTATGTACGGTTTCTTAGCGGTAGACGCAGACGGCCAAACGGTTCGCGAGCTTATTTACTATCAGCAAAAAGAAACGCCAGGACTAGGTGGTGAAGTGCAAAACCCTGCTTGGCAGGACAAATGGGACGGCAAAGAGCTTTACGAGAATGGCGAAGTTGCTATTCGCGTAGTGAAAAATGCTAACCCTAGCAATCCTCACACTATCGATGCGCTTTCAGGTGCAACCCTAACCAGCAACGGTGTTGAAAACACTATTCGTTACTGGGTAGGCGAGCAAGGCTTCGGCCAGTTCCTGAAGAACCAAGCATGGCGTTCATAAGGGAAGTCTCATGGCAGATACTAAAGAAATGAAAAAGGCCCTCTTTGGGCCAATCCTGGACAACAACCCGATCGCCCTACAGGTATTGGGTATCTGTTCAGCACTGGCAATTACCACTAAGCTGGAAACAGCATTGGTAATGTCGCTTGCGCTTACAAGCGTTGTAGCGTTCTCAAACTTGTTTATTTCACTAATTCGTAACCAGATTCCATCTAGCGTTCGAATTATTATCCAGATGACCATCATTGCATCGTTGGTAATCGTGGTTGACCAAATTCTGAAAGCGTATTCGTATGAAATATCGAAGCAGCTGTCGGTATTCGTTGGTCTGATTATTACTAACTGTATCGTAATGGGTCGTGCTGAAGCTTACGCCATGAAGAGCCCACCTCTGATGAGCTTCCTTGATGGTATTGGTAATGGCTTGGGTTACTCTTTCATTCTAATTGTTATTGGTACAATTAAAGAGCTATTTGGTTTCGGTACTATTTTAGGTTTCGAAATCCTTCCACTGGTTCAAAACGGTGGCTGGTATCAGGGTAACGGTTTGTTAATCCTACCATTCAGCTCATTCTTCTTAATCGGCGGTATGATTTGGGTTATCCGTACTATCCGTCCTGAGCAAGTAGAGCCTAAGGAGTAAGTCATGGAACATTATTTGTCGTTATTTGTTCGCTCAATTTTCGTTGAGAACATGGCGTTATCACTTTTCTTAGGTATGTGTACCTTCCTTGCGGTATCTAAGAAAGTAAAAACTGCTATGGGTCTTGGTGTTGCTGTTATCGTGGTACTAGGTATCTCGGTTCCGGTTAACCAAATTATTTATGTAAACATTCTTGCTCCAGGCGCATTAGCATGGGCAGGTTTCCCTGAAGCTGACTTAAGCTTCCTTAACTTCCTAACCTTTATCGGTGTTATTGCGGCATTGGTACAGATCCTAGAGATGAGCTTAGATAAGTTCTTCCCTGCGCTTTATAACGCACTAGGTATCTTCCTTCCGCTTATTACCGTTAACTGTGCAATCTTCGGTGGTGTAGCGTTCGCAGTACAGCGTGAATATAACCTGACCGAAAGTGTTGTTTACGGCGTAGGAAGTGGTATTGGCTGGGCAATAGCAATTGTGTTGCTTGCGGCAGTACGTGAAAAGCTTAAGTATGCTGATATGCCAGATGGTGTTCGTGGTCTAGGTTCTGTATTTATGATCGCGGGTCTAATGGCACTAGGCTTCCAGTCATTCACTGGTATTCAGCTGTAAGAAAGCTCGGGAGCATATAAATGAATAATGTAGAAATATATCTAGGCGTAGGCATGTTCATTGCCATCGTTCTAGCGCTGGTATTTATTATCATGTTTGCCAAGTCTAAATTGGTACCAAGCGGTGATGTTACTATCACTATCAACGGTGACCCAGACAAAGCAATCAAAACAGAGCCAGGTGGTAAATTACTTGGTGCTCTAGCTGATGCAGGATACTTCGTATCTTCTGCGTGTGGTGGCGGTGGCTCATGTGGTCAGTGTCGTGTAGATGTACACTCAGGTGGTGGTGAAATTCTTCCAACTGAACTAGACCACATCACTAAAGGTGAAGCACGCGAAGGCTGCCGTCTTTCATGCCAGGTTGCTATTAAGCAAGACATGGAAATCGAGCTAGAAGAGTCAGTATTTGGTGTTAAGAAATGGGATTGTGAAGTTATCTCTAACGATAACAAAGCAACCTTCATCAAAGAACTTAAGCTTAAAATTCCTAACGGTGAAAGCGTACCTTTCCGTGCAGGTGGTTATATTCAGATTGAAGCGCCAGCGCACCACGTTAAGTACAAAGAGTTCGATATTCCTGAAGAATACCGCGGTGACTGGGAGCGTTTTGGCTTCTTCGACATCGAGTCTAAAGTAGACGAAGAGACGATTCGTGCTTACTCAATGGCGAACTACCCAGAAGAAGAAGGCATTATTATGTTGAACGTGCGTATCGCTACGCCGCCACCTAATAACTTAAGCCTACCTGCGGGTAAAATGTCATCGTACATTTGGAGCCTGAAAGAAGGTGACAAAGCGACTATCTCTGGTCCATTCGGTGAATTCTTCGCGAAAGAAACTGAAAACGAAATGGTATTCGTAGGTGGTGGTGCTGGTATGGCCCCAATGCGTTCACACATCTTCGATCAGCTTCGTCGCCTTAAGTCTAAGCGTAAGATGAGCTTCTGGTACGGTGCACGTTCACTTCGTGAAATGTTCTATACAGAAGACTTTGACGAGCTAGCAGCAGAAAACGATAACTTCGAGTGGCACGTAGCACTTTCTGATCCTCAACCAGAGGACAACTGGGAAGGTTACACAGGGTTCATTCACCAAGTACTTCTAGAGAACTACTTGAAAGATCACCCTGCACCAGAAGACTGTGAGTTCTACATGTGTGGACCACCTATGATGAACGCGGCCGTAATCAACATGCTTAAAGATTTAGGTGTTGAGGACGAAAACATCATGCTAGATGACTTCGGTGGCTAAGGGTTTGATTTAAGAGCTACTCGCTTAAAAACTCAAGCATATTAAAAGGGGCGCAAGCCCCTTTTTTGTTGAAGCAAAACGCATAATGCACATTGTTAGTGAAAAATGTGCAAATTAGCTAAGGACAACATCGTGATCCGATTCGGTATTCGAATTTTTCTCGCTTTTGTTGCTATTGGTATTCTTGTACTTGCAAGCTGTAGCGACGAAAAAACGCCTGTAGTGCACCTTCAAGGGCAAACAATGGGCACAACCTACAATGTAAAATACCTTGTAGCTGAAACGCCGGTAGAAGGCTTACAAGCTGAAATAGATGCCCGTCTTGTTGAGGTTAACAAGATGATGTCTACTTACGACCCAACGTCAGAACTATCAAGGTTCAATCAATATCGCTACACCGACAATTTCGCCGTATCGCCAGATACGCTAACCGTAGTTAACGAGGCATTACGCTTGGCAAATCTTAGTGGTGGTGTGCTTGATGTTACCGTTGGTCCATTGGTTAATTTGTGGGGGTTTGGCCCGACTAAGCGCCCTGAAAAAGTACCAAGTCAGACAGACATCGACGATATTCGTCAATATGTTGGGTACAAGAAGCTTTCAACGACGCCTACAGGCTTAAAGAAAAGCCATCCTATGCTATACGTCGACCTGTCGACTATTGCTAAAGGTTTTGGCGTTGACGAAGTGGCAGAGATCCTTGAAAAGCACCGTATAGAAAACTACCTTGTGGAAATAGGTGGGGAAATGCGCGTAAAAGGCGAGCGAGGAGACGGCAGTGAATGGCTGATTGCCATTGAAAAGCCGGTTACTACGGAACGCGCAGTTCAAAAAGTTGTCTCAATAGGTGAAAACGCGGTCGCTACATCGGGTGACTATCGTAATTATTACGAAGAAGACGGTGTTCGTTATTCGCACCTAATAGACCCGACTACCGGTAAACCTATCTCACATAACTTGGTGTCGGCCACCGTTGTTCACCCTTCATCTATGACGTCAGACGGTTTGGCTACGGCATTTAATGTGATGGGATGGGAACAAGCAATAGCGGTTGCGGAGCAAGAGCAACTTGCTGTATTCCTCATTCGTCGCACAGAAGACGGATTTGAAGAGTATGCGTCGCCAGAATTTGATAAACTGGTCACAGTTCATAATTAGGGGGTAGCTATGTCTACATTCATTCTTGCTTTTGGTTTCTTTCTAACAATGGTACTAGCTATGGCCGTTGGCTACCTATTTCAGAAAAAATCAATCTCTGGAAGCTGTGGCGGCTTAGGGGCACTAGGTATCGAAAAAGCCTGTGACTGTCCAGAACCGTGCGATCGTAAAAAGTCACGTATGGAAAAAGAAGAAGCCCGCCAGAAAAAATTAAACGAGTGGAAGCAAAACCAAATTTTGTAATGCTTAATCTCTCGTTGGCTTAAGTTATAAAAGCGCTGTTTTATACTCATCGACAGCGCTTTTTTGTATCTGATAGATGGAGATTTTACGTCGAATCTGCACAGCTAACCTAATGTAACTTGTCGGGGATGCTTCATGGGCGACACCACTTAAAGGGAGCGTTATCTTTACGAACAAGCCATGAACAGGCGTTAATATTTTAGCACTTTGTTAGCTCTACCCATATTTCGTTGCTCCACATTTGTATTTAGGTTAAATTTACATCTCATAAAATTCTAATATAAACAATAAAACATCAAGGAAGAGTTATGACACGCAGTGTACGCCTCGGGACCTTCAGTATAATCGCGTTATCCCTAGCCGCATGTGGAGGCGGAGGTTCGGACTCTGATGTGTCGGATAACGGAGGCTCCACTCCGGTTTCTTCATCATCAATCATCAAAAACGCTAAAGACTACACTCCATCGCGCCTCAACACTGCAGCAAAGGCAATTGCAAACGCCCAATACCAAGGCAAAACAGTCAATGCGGAAGTGGACATAGAGCTGGTCCAAGAAGCGTTCAATTTATTGTTTAATGATTCAGTTATGACAGTCCCAGAACTGGCAGAACAGGACTTTTCTGATGATGTGAACGGTGGCTCGATTAAGAAAACTTATGCCTGTGATCAAGGTGGTAGTGTTGCTTATGACGGCAAAGTATCCGATACCTTGACAGGTACCATCGCCATGAATTACCAAAATTGTTGGTTGTATAGCAATGGCGTTGCTATTTCTGGGTCGACGGCTATTGCCATTGAAAGCGTGTCAGATAGCGCTGCGAAATACAGTATGTATTTCGACAGTCTGACATGGACTATCGAAGGTGTACCCTATACTTTGTCTGGCGTCGTCTCAATCGATGAGGGCTTCAACGAAACTAACAGTAGCTATTACGTAGATACCAGTCAACATGTCGCGTTCACTATAGGCGCAGAGCAATATAAATTAACGGGGAATTACGACATATCCTATTCGCCCAATGAAAGCCTTAACCATGCTGAATTAGACTTCTATGTTGGCTCTAAAGGTAAACTAGCTGTCGAAGCAGAGGCCCCTGAGTATTTATGGCCATACATGTACGATGGCGAAGTAGTAGTAGCGGGTGATAAAACTGCAACCTTACTTTTCGAACAAAGCACTATTCGTTATTTAGAAGATACAGATAACGACGGTACCTACGACCTAGGTACATTTATAATTGATGGCCATGATTTAATTAGTGGTAACCTTGCAGACAGATCACTTGTCGCTATCGCTGACATGTCCATGCCACCCACAGTCTATGCACCTGATTTTTATACCTGGGACAACGTGGACACGACGACACCCATTACTGTTAGCCCTGGTTATTATAATGATAGCGATACAGATTACGAAGATTTATCTGTCAGTTATCGCTGGTATCTCAACGGTGTTTTAGTAGAAGACGTTACTGGAGATACCTTTCCAGCCTACCGCGCTGTATTTAACGATGTGGTAGAAGTGTCAATGGTCGTCTCTGATAGCGCTAACACTGTAGAGTCAGGTCGCACTTCAATCACTCTTGCGGATGCACCGGCACAAGTAGCGTTCGAAAACTTACCTGAATCGGTGTCTCCTGGCGAATATATCGAATTTAGTGCAATTGTGTCTGACCCTGATCTTGGCGACAATCAAGGGGTTCCGACCTTAGTGTCAGCGCCTTCAGGCGCTACCATTAACGAAGATGGATTGATTTCTTGGCAAGCGCCGAGTAATCAGTTGTTTAAAACCCAACTTTACGAATTTGGTTTTTCAACGGGTGAAGAAGGTGCCGAAGTAGTCAAAACTGATGTCTCAGTGACTAATAATGACGTTCAAGAGTTAGCTCGCTCGGGTATTGAAGTGCCTAAACTGAACAATTCAATGGTAGTGGGTGATTTCGACCACGACGGTGACAATGAAGTTCTCTCCACCGATTCTGCAAATCGCGTATTTTTACTGTCTTATCAAAACGGCATCTACAACCAAACTTGGATGTACCCCTATAAAATCGAGCAAGGTGGAACAGTAAAACAAGTCCTCAGTACCGATTTTGATAACGACGATTACCCCGATATTCTAGTGATATCTGAACACGGCGTATCCGTTGTTACCGACATTGACGAAACGGCAACAACGCTTTTAACTACCGACAACTACATACATAGTGCCGTTCTCGGTGACATAGATAATGATGGTGACGATGAATTGGCCTACCTATACTCACCACGTGATTACGGCGAAGCCAGTGATATTGTGGTGGTAGACCTTAGTTCGTCCGAAACACCTTTATTTACGTTTACCGCCGAAGATACCTATGAAATTGCTCTGGGTAATGTAGATTCCGACACTCAGTTAGAGCTGGTTACTAATTCTGGTTTGGTCTATGACCTTGATTCTGGTGAAAACCAATGGTTTCTGAACTCAGGATTTGGTAGTCATCACATTGCCGTTGCCGATATAAATGGCGACGGTATTGATGAAATTGTAGGAGCTGACAGTTGGTCTTACATCTATGTGTACTCAGCACAAGACAAGTCTCAAATTACGAGTGTTGAGAATTTTAATACTTGCGACATTAGCGCAGGAAAACTGACTGACGATAGTGATCCTGTATTGCTTGTAGGGGACTGCCAATGGGGCAATGTCCACGCCATGAAGCTGTCTAGTAACACGCTCACTTCAGTATTTAGCGTTGATATGGTTGATCATGGTTCGACCTCGCTGACCCTTGGCGATGCCGACAATGATGGCCTTAACGAACTGTTATGGGGCACCGGTACTACACATTCTGGTGAAAATTTACTCGTAACGGCAGATGTCACAGCCACTTCTGCAACAATAAAAACGTCGGCAACCACATATCAACTAGATAGCTTTAGTGCGGCTGGGTGGGCAGATTTGTACCCTGGTGACGAACGTGCTGTTTTCTTCGTGCCAAGCACGGGTAGTGGTTATGACGGCTCTAAGGTCTTACTAATGGAGAACACAGGGAATTACATTACTAGTGAAGAGATTTCTTCTAACTGGGATAACTCTAGTGTTGCTGTAACTACCGATTACAACAATGACGGTGCTGGTGATTTATTCCTACCTAGTGCAGAAACCTATGATGGCGCATTCGCTGCAATGCGATTAAATGATTTCTCTATTCAATATGAGATTACAGGCGATTATTCAAATGATGTTTCAGTTATCAAGGCATTCGACTTCAATAACGATGGTTTCGATGATGCAGTGTATGTTGATGGTCGCACATTAAAAGCGGTCGACGTGAATAATCAAGTTATGTTGGCCACTTACACCATGCCTCAATATTTCCGTGATTTTGATATTGCCGCGATCAATGGCAATGTGTACGTGGCGCTTTCTCAAGGCGACGACATAACGCAATTACTCAAACCAACAACATCAGGTTTCTCTATTCAAGCAAGCGCCGATATTTCTTGCGCGCGCCTTACCTTTATTAATGCTGATAGTGACGCTGCCGCTGAACTGGCCTGTTATAATCAGAACCAATCTCTAGTTATGTATGATGTAGCTGACACCAGTTTGACCAAGACATCGGAAGTTTCGATAAATAAGGTTATTGTAGACATGGTAGCCAATCCAGCAACCGCTACTGAACAGACACTTCTTGTGACAACGGCGCATGACAATGATTGGAGTTACTACGGTGCTTCTGAACTCAGCGAAATGACGGTTGAAGGCATCAGTATTTGGAAAAGCCCTGCGTTGATTGGTCCGGCCCGCAGCCACTCTCTACACGCGAGAAAGTCTGCTGAGGGAAGCCTAGAAGTGATGATGGCAACATCTCGGGTAATGTATTGGTTAGGCAGAGTGAATTAAGTAAAACTGCTGGGGCAATTTTGATACTTGTTTTGGCGTTTACATAATTGAGCGGCGACACATCAATGTTGGTGTGTCGCCGCTTTTTGTTTAGTACTTTTATTCTGGCAACGTTCTGTAAAAAAACACGCGTTTTAACTTAAGCCATTCATGCAAAAGAGTGAGGACCAATCAATCTCGTTAATTATCAAAACGAGGTAGTGTAATTAAACGCTATTGATAATATACTGTCTTTTTGTACAGTTTCGTGTGAGCACGTTAAGAACAAAGGCAGGTAATGCGAAAAATTATCCACGTTGACATGGATTGTTTTTACGCCGCAGTAGAAATGCGCGATAACCCAGCCTTGCGCGATATTCCCATTGCTATTGGCGGCAGTGCCGACCGTCGCGGTGTTATCTCTACCTGTAATTATCCCGCCCGCAAATTTGGTGTGCGCTCGGCTATGGCAACAGCGTATGCCCTAAAATTATGTCCCAATCTCACGCTAGTAAAAGGGCGAATGGAGGTGTATGCCGCTGAGTCGCAAAAAATACGTAAAATTTTTGCAGACTATACCGACCTTATTGAACCCCTATCATTAGATGAAGCTTATTTGGACGTTACTAACAGTGAGTTTTGTGGTGGTAGCGCTACGTTAATCGCTGAAGAAATACGCGCGCGTATTCAAAACGAATTAGGTCTTACCGCTTCAGCAGGGGTCGCACCCTGCAAATTCGTGGCAAAAGTAGCCAGCGATGAAAACAAGCCTAACGGTATTTGCGTGATCACGCCTGATAAACTTGATGAGTTTGTACGGGAGATGCCGCTAAAGAAAATTCCAGGCGTGGGCAAAGTTACCATGCAAAAGCTTCAGCGCATGGGGCTGAATACGTGTAACGACGTTCGCCAGTATCCTTTTGAGCGCATTCAAAAAGAGCTGGGCAAATTCGGTAGTGTGCTATGGGAACGGGCTCATGGCATCGATGAGCGCGAGTTGTCAGTATCTCGAGAGCGCAAGTCTATAGGCGTAGAGCGCACGCTAAGCGAAGATATACACACTATCGAGCAATGCATCGACTTCTTGCCCCATTTGTTTGAAAAGCTTCAGGAGCGAATGGAAAACCATAAGAAGCGGACGGGCAAGCCTGTGCGTATTCGCACACAAGGCGTAAAGCTTAAGTTTAACGACTTTCAGCTGACCACGGTTGAACATCGTTGCGCTACGCTTGATGAAGCTTATTTTCGTACATTAATGCAGGAAGCTTTTGAACGCGCAACAGGGCGTGGCATCCGTCTTGTAGGCGTGCATATAGGCCTCGCCGCCGACCAATCAACACAACAGCTGGTTTTGCCTTTTGAGCCAATTTAATTAACACTAGCGCCTTATTCTTTGACGCAACACTTACCTTGAAGGTCACAATGGATTCAATACAACTTAAAACCCCCGGCCGTTACAAGCATTATAAAGGCAATTTATACGATGTTTACGAAGTAGCCACCCACTCAGAAGACGAGAGTAAATTAGTGGTATATCGGCCGTGTTATGGCGAAAAGGCGTTATGGGTTCGCCCTCTGGATATGTTTTTGGAGTCAGTAGAAAAAGACGGCGAGACACTCCCTCGTTTTGCTTATGTGGGTGATATCCCTAATGACGAAAAAATGATCTAATTGTGAAATTAGGTCATAGTGTAAGAGGTCTTATTTAAACAGGCTTCTTACAAGGAAATAATAATGAAAACTGCCCCTCGTTTTAGCGCCCACATTGTAGCTGCGTTCTTAGCTGCTAGTCCTTTAATTTATTCATCGGTTCATCCAGCCAATGCACAAGACAGGTTCGCCGATGTTGAAGTAAAGGCAACCGCGATAAAAGGCTCTGTGCACATGCTTACAGGCGCAGGTGGAAATATTGGCGTATCAGCTGGGGAAGACGGGGTACTGATCATCGACGATCAATTTGCGCCTCTAGCTGAAAAAATAGCGGCTCAGCTTGGTGAGTTAGGCAGTGACAAGCCTAAATATGTGATAAATACGCATTATCACGGCGATCACACAGGCTCTAATGCATTTTTCCACAGCCATAAAGGCGCGACCATTCTGGCCCATGAAAATGTACGCGTACGCTTAGCTAACGATGAAAAGATAAAACCGGAAGCCCTGCCAACGATTACCTATGAAGATGGCATTAAAATTTACTTTAATGGTGAGACCTTACATGTAATGCATTTAGCGGTAGGTCACACTGATGGCGATAGCGTAGTGTGGTTTGAGCAACCCAACGTCATGCACACGGGCGACTTATTCTTCAATGGTCGTTTTCCCTACATTGACCAAGGTGCAGGTGGCAATGTAGAAGGCTACATGGAATCGGTAGAGCAGTTGCTAGCGAAAATAGATGACGAGACCATTATCATTCCGGGCCACGGCGAAATCAGCAACAAGCAAGAATACACCGCATTTTTAGCTATGATCAGCGAAACCTTTGACTACGTTAAGAAACTCAAGCAAGACGGCAAAACCCTTGATGAAGTAAAAGCGATGGGCCTAGATGAAAAGTGGGCCGACTGGAGTTGGAATTTCATCAATGAAGAGAAGTGGATAGCTACACTCTACAAAGACGCCTAGTAAAAAATAACAGTGGGGTCAGAGTCAGGACTCTGACCCCCAATAAAATATGGTGCATTGTAAAACGCGGTTTTATCAGTGACTACTCACTAAACGTTTGAATATAAAGCTGCTCTACTTTATCTCGCGCCCACTGGGTCTTTCTAAGAAACTTAAGTGACGATTTAATCGAAGGGTCGTTGTTAAAGCAGTTCACTCTTATGCGGTAATACAACCCGTCCCAGCCGTAGCGCTCATGAAGCTGCGTTACGATTTTCTCTAGCGTTAAGCCGTGAAGCGGGTTATTGGGTTGTTCATTCATAGTATGGCGCTGCTCTGTCTCATTTCGAACTGCTAGTTTATCACGAACAATGGGGTCAGAGTCATTACTCTGACCCCATAAACTTTTGATGCCATACTAAGCGCTAGTCTTCGCTGCCTGTTGCTTTGTTAGTTGCTCTGAATTAAGCACAGGTAAGCCCTTATTGGAAGACTCAGTCTTTAACTGCTTTGGCTTTCTCGGGGTTTTGTACAGCGGCCAAATTAGTTGTTCTTTCCAGTCGGCGTAAAACATACCCTCAATACCGTATTGCGCAGGATATTGCCTTGTTATCTTAGCGGTACCAAATAATACATCCCAAAAGAACAATAGGTTGCCGTAATTACCTTTGTAATTGGTCACGCCGTCATCTGCTTTTAATCCATGATGCGCACTATGTGTAGAAGGCGTTGATATGGTGCGCTCGACCACCCAAGCAATAGGGTGTAACCAAGGTATATTGTACAGTACTTTGTCCCACTTCCACTCTGCATGAGCGCCAGTTATCACAGTAAGCTTTGCCACTAAATAAAAGGCGTAGGTCCAACCTAACCCCAAATAAATTAGCGCGCCAGAAAACCATAATGACGGCATAAATAGATAATAGAAGAAGTTATTTCTGTAGATAATACGAACACTCATGTACTTAGCATTGTGGTGGGCTCGATGTAAGTTGTAGAGAAATCGGGTTGAGTGCGAAAGCCTGTGCCACCAGTATTGCATCATGTCATCAAATATTAAAAGCAGTGCTAGGTGCAAAAGAATAGGGGAATCTGTAAGTGCCCCCTGAAATTGGGGGAATGCTAACGCCATTATTGCGGCAGAGCAAAAGAGAACCAGAGGTTGTGTTACGGTAAATAATAGTAACGTACCGATAAGTTCTACTTTTCCATCATCGCTGACTTCCGTAGCTTTTTTAAATAGCTTACCGCTCTTGGCTTCCAGCAAAGCAAACGTAACAAAAACGGCCAAAATTGCCCATTGATAGCTCATAGTAATTACTCCCACACACGATTGTTGAGTGTGAATTTACATTGCGTTAACATTGCAGAATATATACTTATATAGATTTGATGAGCATGTCTTACATTCACGGTATACAGCAGACGGTTATGCCTGATGATTATCTCGATATTTGTATACCCTTTGGAAAGGTAAAAACCTATGCCGCGACCTCGACTATTCACGATAGAGGTAGCAAAAACAAAGGGTTGTCTATTGTTATGTCTGGAGAAGTTAAAATAGGTAATTATGGATTAGACGGCAGTTATCAAATTACCACTATACTGCAACGCGGAGATACGTTTGGAGAATTTACGCTATATGCTTCACTTGCCAGAACCCACCACGCACAAGCGCTAACGCCATGTAAGATATTACAGGTCCCTGAACCTGCTTTTCGTTCTCTTATAAACCAGCATCCTGTAATCTCTGATTTCATATCTCGATCGCTCGCAATAAAGCTTCATGCGGCGCTAGAAAGACTAGATGATATTCGGCGTTTACCCACTTATGTTCAGTTGGCTAAGTTGATTTACCAGTCTTATTTGACGACACAAAGTGACGTTATACCCCTGCGGCAAAGCGATTATGCAGAGAGGTTGGGAGTAACAGTACTTACCGCACATAAGTCGCTTACTAAGCTGTATGACTTACAACTCATAGAGAAACGATATGGAGGAATAGCTATAACCAATGTTGAGCGCCTTAAGAATTTTTTAAAAGACAGTTCGTCTTTATTACCTTTGTAGGGGGCTTTTAGTACTCACTCAAAAATTATAACGACCTACTGCAGGTGTTATCTGAACAAAACACATTAAGTGTTCCCCCGGTTGATTAGGTTTTTATCAAGGCTTTAGCCCGTCTAAAATAATGTGCTGAATGTTACTAAGCGTGCTATTAAAGAAGTTGGGCTCGCTTAAATCTTTGCCGGTGACCGCTTTAATTTGCACGCTGAAATCTGCGTAGTGCTGCGTAATAGCCCAAATGCTAAAAATTAGGTGTATGGGGTCAACAGGTTTTAACTTACCCGCTTTTATCCACTCGTTAATGACAGCGCTTTTTGCATCGAGTAAGGCCTTTAGCGGCGTTTCTAATTCCTGTATTAGAAGAGGAGCACCCTGTACCACTTCCATACAAAAAAGTTTAGATTCGGCCGGATTGTCCCGGGACATTTCAAGTTTTACTTTTATGTATTCACTCAAGGTGGCTATGGGTTCCTGTTCTGCAGAAAAGCTTTGTAGCGGCGTTAGCCATACATCTAATAGGTGAGTGATTACCGATAAGTAAAGGCCATCTTTGCTTTTAAAGTAATACAGTAAATTACTCTTTGATACATTCGCTAATTCCGATACTTGTTCTACGGTTGTGCCGCTTACACCGTTTTTTGAAAACAGAGAAAGGGCAGCATCCATAATGCGGTTACGCTTTTCTTGAAGCGCCTTTTCTCTTCGTTTCTGGGTAGTAGGGCTAAATGCTCTTGCTGTTTTTGTATTTAATTGGTCTTCAGATTTACTCACTACTCAATTCTTCTTAACCGGATTTCTGCAATCTGGCGCATAGTTTACGCGCAGTTTTCTAACCTATAAACCCATTTGCACAAATATGCACCAATTAAGTTCAGTTGCACTGGACTGGATGTTCCAAATTGAACCAATAGGTCTAATTTCAAAGTTAAAGATATTTAAGTTATTGAAATTTAAGTGTTTAATAAATTGGCCTGCTTTGTGCTGTTCACTATGTATACCGCCACTTCAATGTTTTGAATTCGGCAACCTTAAAAAAAGCGGGGTAAACCGCTTAAAACGCAGACAAGCAGAGGGAACAACATGGATATAGGTGTATTTATTCCGATTGGTAACAACGGCTGGTTAATTTCTAAAAATTCGCCTCAGTTCAAACCATCGTTCGATCTCAACAAAGAGATTGTAATGAAGGCAGAAAAGTACGATATGGACTTCGCGCTCTCTATGATCAAGTTGCGCGGTTTTGGCGGTGAAACAGAGTTT
This sequence comes from Alteromonas sp. ABH4_452, assembly GCF_056311825.1. Taxonomy (NCBI): domain Bacteria; kingdom Pseudomonadati; phylum Pseudomonadota; class Gammaproteobacteria; order Alteromonadales; family Alteromonadaceae; genus Alteromonas; species Alteromonas sp. ABH4_452. Next base: position 1,069,290 of record NZ_CM149973.1, read on the forward strand.
TGGGACTACAACTTAGAGTCGTTTACCTTGATGGCTGGTCTTGCCGCTGTTACTTCAAAAATACAACTGTATGCCACAGCTGCAACGTTGGTCTTGCCACCAGCGATCATGGCACGCATGGCAAGTACTATCGATTCTATTTCTAACGGACGTTTTGGGGTCAACCTGGTTACTGGCTGGCAACGCCCTGAATATTCGCAAATGGGCATGTGGCCGGGCGATGAATTTTTCGGTAACCGCTACGAATATTTAGATGAATACATCAAAGTTGTGAAAGAGCTTTGGGAAACAGGGAAAAGTGATTTTAAAGGCGAGCATTTCCAAATGGATGACTGCCGCATGCTACCTAAACCACAGCGTAAAATACCGCTTATTTGTGCTGGGCAAAGTGCCGCGGGCATGGATTTCTCGGCCCGTCACGCCGACTATAACTTCTGTTTTGGTAAAGGTGTGAATACACCTACCGCATTTGCGCCTACCGCTGCGCGCTTGACCGAAGCCGCTGAAAAGCAAGGTCGCAGCGTTGGCTCCGCGGTACTTATCATGATCATTGCTGATGAAACCGACGAAGCAGCGATGGCTAAATGGGAAAGCTATAAAGACGGTAAAGATCAGTCAGCGTTAGATTGGATGGCAACGCAAGGCGCGGCAGACAAAAAGTCAGGCAAAGACACCAACATTCGCGACATGACCAATCCAACCTCAGCGGTAAACCTGAATATGGGTACCCTTGTTGGCTCTTATGAATCAGTCGCTTCTATGCTTGATGAAATAGCCACAGTGCCAGGCTGTGAAGGTGTGTTGCTGACCTTTGATGACTTCCTTAAAGGCATGGACGATTTTGGCACTAAAATTCAGCCGCTAATGAAATCACGCCAGCACTTGCTTAGTACATCGGGAGCCGCCTAATGTCAGCCGGTGAAATATTTGAAGTGTCAGGGTGCTTTCAAGCGCGCCAAACAGGGCAGCCCGTACTACCAGCTAAGCCTGAACCGTTAACGTTAAACCCTGCGGAAACTGCCGTAATTGTGGTGGATTTGCAAAATGCTTATGCCAGTAAAAATGGTTACTTAGACAAAGCGGGTTTTGACGTTTCCACCACGGCACCAGTCATTGAGAATACCGTTAAGGTACTGGAAACCGCACGGGCAGCTGGTATGCCGGTGGTGTTTTTACAAAATGGATGGGATGCCGACTATAAAGAGGCGGGCGGCCCAGGTTCGCCGAATTGGTACAAATCTAATGCCCTTAAAACCATGCGTAAACAACCAGAGCTAAAGGGCTGTTTGCTTGCCAAGGGGACATGGGATTACGCGCTTGTCGATGCCCTAAAGCCTCAGGATGGCGACATCGTTATTCCGAAAACCCGTTACAGCGGTTTTTACAATACTAATTTAGACAGCATGCTGCGCGCACGTGGTATTCGCAACTTAGTGTTTACAGGCATTGCAACTAATGTGTGTGTTGAATCTACGCTGCGCGATGGCTTTCACCTGGAATATTTTGGTGTTGTGCTGGCTGATGCGGCATATCAAGCTGGCCCGCCAGATATTCACGAGGCCTCACTTTTCAACATTCAGACGTTTTTCGGGTGGGTGTCTACCACCGCGCAGTTCTGTGAAGTGTTTGAAGAGGCGAGTTAGGCGTTTCTTCTTAGCTTCAAATAGCTACACAGACAAAAACAACGCGATAAATCAGTTTACACGATTTGAAATAAACCATTTATAGGCGCCAGGCAGCAATGCATAGAAAGCGCAATGAAAAGGATAAGAACATGCCGAAGAAAGCCATTATTCCAGCGGGTACGTCAACGCCAATAGCCCCTTTTGTTCCGGGCTCCATGGCTGACAATATTCTCTATGTGTCAGGCACTTTGCCGTTTGATGAAAACAATGATGTGGTGCATGTAGGTGATGCTGAAGCGCAGACTCGCCATGTGTTAGAAACCATAAAAAGTGTAATTGAAGAGGCGGGTGGCACTATGGATGACGTCACCTTCAACTCAATTTTTATTACCGATTGGGACGACTATGCCGCGGTAAACAAGGTTTACGCCGAATACTTCCCAGGCGAAAAGCCTGCTCGCTACTGCATTAAAGTTGGGCTGGTAAAGCCTGAAGCCTTAATTGAAATTGCCTCTACAGCACACATTGGGTAAGCGGTTATGTTTGGACTTCCCATTAATTGTGCTCATTGGTTTTATATAGGTGAGCTTTATGCCTTCTGATACGCAGGCAAGCTACGCCCACATGAGCGGCAAAATGCAGGGCGAAATACGCAGCGAAATGTACGGCAAGACACATTACGAAATACATGGTCTGACGTCGACCGACGCGCCAACGGTTGTTTTCAGCTCAGGGCTAGGCGGGGCTGCTAAGTTTTGGCAGCCTCAACTGGCTGACTTTACCCCAGGCTACCGAGTGATAACTTACGACCAGCTTGGAACCAACAAAAGTGTGGGTGATTTACCAGCGAACTACAGTATTTCTGATATGGCCAATGAACTGGCCGCTTTGCTGAAAAAACTAGAAGTACAGCAATGCCATTTTGTTGGGCATGCACTTGGAGGGCTGGTGGGCTTAGAACTCGGTTTAACTCAGCCCAGCCTTCTGCAAAGCCTAGTGCTAGTGAACGCATGGAGTAGCCCCAATCCGCACACTCTGCGCTGCTTTGACATACGCAAAGCCTTACTCGCTGCGGATAGAAAAGATATGTACCTACAACTGCAAGCACTGCTGCTATTTCCACCTGATTGGATAGCTGCTAATGCCCAGCATTTAGACGATGAAGAGGCACATTTACTCAACAATTTTCCGGATGTAGATAACTTGCTAGCTCGTATCGGCGCGCTAAGTGCGTTCGATATCGATGACAAGCTAGCAAATATCACTACACCAACATTAGCGCTGGCAAATAAAGACGACACTTTGGTTCCATGGCAGCGCTCGAAAATACTAGCTGATGCCATGCCTAACGCAGAGCTATCGGTAATGGAATATGGCGGTCATGCATCAAGCATTACCGAGCCTGAGGAATTTAATAAATTGGTATGGGATTACTTAGCGCGCATAGCTTAATCGGCTAACCCAATACCTAGACGGCTAAAACAGTACTTAACAATCTTTAAAAACTGGAAAGAATTTGAAATGACGGTATCAGAAAAAGCTGAATATGAAATAAAGGCCCCCATTAGCGAAAGTGGTCTAGCTCAGTTATTTAGCGGTGCTCATACGCACACTACATGGCTCGATAAAAAGATAGATGAAGCGGTACTAAAGCAGCTTTATGACTTGGTGAAAGTAGGCTCGACATCAGCAAATTGCAGTCCTGCGAGATTTGTTTTTATAACCTCAGATGAAGGGCGAGAAAAACTCAAGCCTTGTCTTTCAAGCGGTAACGTAGAGCAAACCATGACCGCACCTTGCACGGTTATCGTAGCTTTCGACGAAGAATTCTATGAAGAACTACCTACGTTATTTCCTTATGCGGATGCGAAAAGCTGGTTTACTTCAAGCCCTGAAGCCGCTTATGAAACCGCGATGCGAAACAGTTCCATGCAGGGCGCTTATTTAATTAGCGCCGCGCGCGCACTCGGTCTTGATGCCGGTGCCATGTCTGGCTTTAACCCCAAATTACTTAACGACACATTCTTTTCCGATAGCACGTGGAAGGTGAACTTCTTACTTAACATTGGTTATGGCGATGGAAAGAAAGTGCACAAACGTTTGCCTCGCTTAAGTTTCGAGCAAGCTTGTCAAATATTGTAACGCCAACACAAAGGATATTTGTATGACTATTACAGCAATAAAAAACGCAGTAACAGAAGTGCTTCCCCCGGTTACGCCTGAGCAATACCGTGAAGGCATGTCTAGCTTAGCGGCAGCGGTAAACGTCGTTACAACGACTGGCCCAGAAGGGCGCGCTGGCTTTACAGCAACGGCAGTGTGCAGCGTAAGCGACAGCCCAGCAACTTTGCTGGTGTGTTTAAACCGCAGCGCTTCTGTGCATAAGGTATTTAAGAACAGCACGCATCTGGTTATTAACACGCTAACCTCGCAGCATCAGTCAATTTCAAACACCTTCGGTGGTAAAGCGCCTATGAGTGAACGCTTCGAAATTGGCGAATGGGGCGAGTCAGCAACTGGCTGCCCTCAACTACTCGATGCCGCAGTCAGTTTTGATTGCGTGATCATAGATGTAAAAAGTGTTGCTACACACGATGTGCTTTTTTGCCAAGTAGTAGACATTAAACAAGACCAAGACGCCGACGCACTTTTATATTACCAGCGCGGATATCACAGCGCGTGCAAAGACGCATAACTGAAGGATTAGATACCCAATGAAAGTAGTAGGCCACTTTATTAATGGTGAAACCTGTACCCCAAAAGGGCGTATGCAAGATGTGTATAACCCAGCAACGGGCGAAGCAGAGAAGCTGGTTTTACTGGCATCGAAGGCTACCGTAAACGAAGCCATTGTTAACGCGCACCAAGCTTTTCCACAATGGCGAAACACGCCGGTAAGCAAGCGGGCTCGCGTTATGTTTAGGTTCAAAAGCTTACTTGAAGAGCATGCTGATGAAATTATCGCGCTAATTGGCACCGAGCACGGAAAAATAAGCCATGACGCGGCAGGCGAACTACAGCGAGGTATCGAGAACGTAGAATTTGCCTGTGGCGCGCCGCAGTTGCTTAAAGGTGAACACAGTAAAAATGTGGGCCCAAGTATAGATTCATGGAGCGAGTTTCAGCCCCTTGGTGTGGTGGCAGGGATTACCCCATTTAACTTTCCGGCTATGGTGCCGCTTTGGATGTTTCCGCTCGCCATTGTATGCGGTAACACCTTTGTTTTAAAACCATCAGAACGAGACCCAAGCTGCGCTATTTTCCTAGCAAAGCTACTTAAAGAAGCTGGGTTACCCGACGGTGTTTTCAATGTAATCAATGGTGATAAAGAAGCGGTTGATCAAATACTCGATGACGAGCGCATCAAAGCAGTAAGTTTTGTAGGCTCAACGCCTATCGCCGAATACATCTATTCAAAAGCCAATGCTAGCGGCAAGCGTTGCCAAGCACTAGGCGGGGCTAAAAATCACGCCATTGTTATGCCTGACGCTGACGTTGATAACGCGGTTAATCAACTGTTAGGCGCAGCCTTTGGTTCATCGGGCGAGCGCTGTATGGCGCTCTCTGTGGTGGTTGCCGTGGGCGACAAGATAGCCGATGAGATTGTAGATAAAATGCAGTTGGCGATGAAAGACTTAAAAGTGGGGGCATTTGACGATGCATCTAATGATTTTGGCCCGCTTATTACACAGCAGCATAAAGAGAAAGTAGAAGGCTTCATAACAAGTGCAGCTGAGCAAGGCGCTAAAGTAGTCGTTGACGGGCGAAGCCCAACAGTCGAGGGGTATGAAACTGGCTTTTTCTTAGGTGCTACGCTCATCGATAAAGTCACGGCTGAAATGACAAGTTATAAGGCTGAAATTTTTGGCCCGGTATTACAGGTAATGCGCGTTGAAAGTATGGAGCAAGCCATGCAGCTTATTGACGAGCATGAATACGGCAACGGCACCTGCATTTTCACCCGCGATGGTGAAGCTGCCCGTTATTTCTCCGACAATATTCAGGTGGGCATGGTAGGCATAAACGTACCGCTGCCTGTACCTGTTTCTTATCACAGCTTTGGTGGTTGGAAGCGCTCACTCTTTGGCGACCTTCATGCATACGGACCTGACGGCGTGCGTTTTTATACTAAACGCAAAACTATTACCCAACGTTGGCCCTCAAGTGGTGTTAGAGAAGGAGTCAGCTTTTCATTTCCTAGTTAACTAACAAGTTAATAAAAACTACATGCTGCCGGTGCATTAATGCCTTTAGCTAAAAACGGCAAATGTTCACTGGCGGTGGGTAGTAAAAGCTATGCCATTAATTATAACAATTTAAACCCGCAAACCTTTGGCAGTTACTCTCCAGTCCTGCTTTAGGTTTGCACCCCAGTGGCAATCGATAAGCAGTTCACGTCGACAGTTACTCTTATAAAAATATCGGGACAACACCGCCGCAAGGCTTGTTAAAAAGAACTATAAACGAGAGTAAAACATGCATACGTTAAACACACACAAGCGTCTGCTGGCGTTAACCGTTGGGATGGCGTTAAGTACGCCAGCGGCCTTTGCTGCAGAGAATGTTTGGGAAAGTATTGAAGTTACCGCGCAAAAGCGCAACGAGAATATAAGCGATGTGGGTATCGCTATTACCGCTTTTTCGGGGGAGCAGCTAGAGGCGCTTGGTCTTGAAAGCAGTACCGAGCTTATTGCGTTTACCCCAGGCGTGTCGTTAGCCGGGGATATTGGTGGGCAGCGCGCTATTTTTAATATTCGAGGTGTGGTACAGAACGACTACGCTGACTTGGCGGAAGCGCCGGTGGCGGTCTACGTGGACGGCGGATATTTAGCAAGTACCCAAGCCCAAACCTTTGGCTTATTCGACGTAGCTCGTATAGAAATTTTAAAAGGTCCGCAGGGAACATTATTTGGCCGAAACGCTACGGGTGGGCTGGTAAATACCGTTACCGCAAAACCTACCGCCGACACCGAAGGTTATGCGGAATTTACCGCAGCCCGTTTCGAACAATATCGTTTTGAAGGAGCAATATCCGGGGAAATAGCAGACGGCATTTATGGTCGCTTTTCTGGGTTTACCAATCAGCAAGGTGAAATACTTGAAAATATTTACGAAGACGGTGCAGCACCCGATACGCGCTTGGGTTCAGTAGGCGGCGGAGAGGACGGCTATAACGACGATACTAAAGCGTTTCGTGCTCAGCTAATGTTTGATATTGGCGAGGAGGGCACCTTACTTGTAAGCGGTAACTGGTCTGATACCACCAAAAGTGAAGGCCCGTATCAGGTGGTGAATACCACAGAAGTGAAAGATGCCGCGGGCAATGTGATAGATGTCATTTTCGCTGCTGACGATCCTCTAGGCTGTGACACTATCCAAGCGGGTGTTTGTGTAGATGGTAATTTCAATGGCGACCCATTCCGTCCAGTGCAAGGTGGTGACTTCAACGGCAACTTTGACCCTGACGGTTCGGGCAATAAGGTAAATAAAGACTTCGCCTTTGACGATCAAAACAAAATCAAGTCAAAAGGCTTAGCGGCAACACTAGACTATGCCTTCGAAAGCTTCGATTTTTTTGCAATGTCAGACTATAAAGAATTCAAGCGTACCGTTGGTCTAGATTCTGACCAAACGGCGTCTCCTGAACTTATCTTCCAGTCAAATAGCACCATTGAACAGTTTAGCCAAGAGTTTCGCTTTTCAGGTGAAACTGCCGACTTAAAGTGGGTTGGAGGGCTTTATTACCTTTCTATCGACACTGATTACAGTCAAGGCTTAGCGGGCTCACCCACCACCTTTTTCTTAGGCGGTGAAGAAAATAATACCTTAGTGGCCCTTGAAACCGAGTCATACTCTGTATTTGGGCAAGTCGACTATAGCTTGACTGACGACCTTGTTCTGGTTGGTGGCTTACGCTATACCCGTGAAGACAAAGACTTTGTGGGTAATGTTTATCAGAACGAGAACACCGACGACCGAGTTATTGAGATTGACACCAGCACGTCTTCTTTAGAAATGCTTTCGCAAAGCAACGACCAAAATTTATGGTCTGCAAAGCTTCAGTTGGAATATAGTATTGGCAATAGTTTGTACTACGCGGGAATTAATCGTGGCGTTAAAGCAGGGAGTTTTAATGCGCCCTTATTCGGAGGGTTCAGTTTTTATGAGCCTGAAGAGCTAACCTCCTACGAAGCTGGCTTAAAGCACAGTTTTATGCAGGGAAGCGGCGTGTTTAATGCTAATGTCTTTTACTACGACTACAACGATTACCAGTCTTTTTCATGGGTAAATAATGCCGGAGTGGTAACGAATGAAGAAGCGTCGTTTAGTGGGGTAGAGCTTGAAGTATTTTTAACGCCAACAGACAGCTTAGATGTAATGGTTAACTTCTCTTATACCGATGCAGTGGTTGAAGATTTAGAAGTGGCGTCAGGTTACTTTGCTGATACAACGCCGCCGTTTACCCCTGAATACCAGGCGTCTGCTATGCTCAGGTATAATTGGGATGCGTTCGAAGGAAACATGGCGGCACAGCTATCAGCAAACTATCAATCTGAAACTTTTCACAATGCGCGTAATTTTACCGCTCATGAAATTGATAGCTATGCTATGGCCGATGCACGTTTAACTTGGGTTGATGGTCAAGACAAATGGAGCCTAGCCGCTTACGTAGATAATCTGTTTGATTCTGATCACGAGCTCATTGGCTTTGACGTTTCAGGATTTTACGGCACAAGCCAAATTTCCTACGCAAAACCTAGGACATATGGCGTGACTATTAGACGAAGTTTCTAGTTTGGTAAGCAAGGCGTTTTAGACACTTGGCTTAAAACTTAAATCTTACTCGAAAACGCCCTTACTCGAAAACGCCAGATATTTAGCTAACCTAGATACCGACATTCTAAAAAACGGTATCTAGGTGTTTCGTTATCGGTAAGCGCAAAACGGCAGCATTTTTGCTTCTGTTCTCATCAGCGACTTATCGGTGGCTTATCGCTAAATAGCGCGTTTTCGCTAGTTAAAAAGAATGCGGCATTTTTTCAAAAAATGTCACCCAAGGAATCAGCAAAATATTCGATATTTTGTAAACAGTAACGCTTCGTAAGGCCCTGTTTTTTATTTATAAAAAGACATGCGCGTGCAGCACTAAAACAACAAGGAAATAGATCGTGGATAACACCAACAATCAACCCATGACAAAACCTTCCCAATACGATGGCGATTTATGGAACCCAGATTTGGCGCCCACCAGTGAGGCAACAAGAACCTGGAGGTGGAAGGACTATGCGGCGTTATGGGTGGCTATGGTGGTATGTGTGCCCACTTATTTGCTATCTGCTGGGCTAGTGTCTGAAGGCATGAACTGGTATCAGGCAGTGATAACCGTGCTGTTGGGCAACATTATTGTGCTGGTGCCAATGATGCTAATTGGTCACGCGGGGGCTAAATACGGTTTACCTTTTCCTGTATTGCTACGTAGTGCTTTTGGTACCAAAGGCGCGAAGATCCCTGCTCTGGCTCGCGGCCTTGTAGCCTGCGGGTGGTTTGGCATTAATACATGGGTGGGAGGCAGTGCGATTTACGTTATTTTAAATAGCGTAAGCGGCGACGCTTTTGTAGGGCAGGCGCTGCCATTTTTAGGTATAGATATTACCCAAACCCTGTGCTTCTTTGCTTTTTGGGCAATGCATTTGGTTTTCATTAAGCACGGTACTGAATCTATTCGCTGGCTTGAAACTTTTGCTGCACCATTTTTGATCTTAATGGGCTTAGCGCTTCTTGCTTGGGCATACATCAATGCCGGTGGATTTGGCGCTATGTTATCTACGCCATCTCAATTTGTCGAAGGAGGCGCTAAAGAAGGCCAGTTTTGGTCTGCGTTTTTCGCAGGTCTTACATCTATGGTGGGCTTTTGGGCAACCATGGCATTAAATATCCCTGATTTCACTCGCTTTGCTAAATCACAGAAAGATCAGATGCTAGGGCAGGCTATCGGCTTACCCTTACCCATGGCGTTGTTTGCCTTTATTGGGGTAGCGGTTACCTCGGCAACGGTAAGCATTTACGGTGAAGCTATTTGGGATCCAGTGGCACTCGCGGGCAGAATGGGCGGCATGGGCGTGGTCTTTGCGCTCGCGGCATTAGCGCTTGCTACTTTAACTACGAATTTAGCCGCTAACATGGTTGCTCCGGCGTATGGGTTTTCGAACATGGCGCCTTCAAAAATTAGCTTTAGAATGGGCGGATACATCACCGCGGGTATCGGCGTTGCTATATTCCCTTGGAAGTTGCTTGAAACCGCGGGTGGTTATTTATTTACCTGGCTTACGGGTTATTCTGCACTGCTCGGCCCAATCGCAGGTATCCTCATTGCCGACTATTTCATTTTAAGAAAATCGACGCTAAACATTGATGCGCTGTTTCAGCACAGTGGCGAATATGGCGCGAACAACGGTTGGAACATGGCGGGCGTAGCTGCACTTGTTATTGGTATTTTGCCTAATATCCCTGGCTTTGCGCACGCAGCTGGGTTTGTAGACAGCGTACCAGCCATTTTTGATACGCTTTACGCCTACGCATGGTTCGTGGGGCTAATTATCGCCAGTATCGTATACCTAACGCTGTCCAACAGAGTACCAGCTACCATGCAGGCAAGAAGCGCCTCCCAATAATGGGGTCAGAGTACTTTTCTGCGCAGTAAACTAATGGGGTCAGAGTACTTTTCTATTTAATTTACTCTGACCCCCAAATATGCTTTGTCAGGGTTATTTTCGCTTCATGTTTTCAAAAAGTGAAGGCTCCCACGGTCGCATTGCCATTAAAAGCCCTATATGTTGGCGCTCTTCAATTGGCAGGGCGTTGTCTTCACTGCTGAGTTTTGCAGCTTCTTGTCTAAGCTGCTCTAAACGCCGCTGAATAATCGAAACCGAGGTTTGAGAATAGCGACCGCGCAAATAAAAGCGGAACATCCAAGGTTCGTTCTTTTTTGGATCCATGAACTTCACCATGACTTCTTGTTCCATAAACTTTTCTAGCGGCCCGCCTGGGATCCAGCGAAAGTCTTGGGCAATAAGCAGCTTATAATGGTTGTTCGGCAACAGCTCGATAAGCTTAAGCCTATCAAGGGTTGTCATTAGCTTAATGCCTTCTACTTCATCAATATCGTAATGTTCGATGAGTTCTGAAAAGCGCCAGCCGTCACGAACACACACCGCGGCAAGTAATAGCTTGGGGTTAGCAAGCAATTCCATTTCTTGCTGTTCAGACAGCTGCGAAATCTTCTCCTGCTGTTTTTGTGAAAGGCTAAATAAATCGCTTAATGACAAGTTTAAGCATTCACAAATCTGCTCTAACTTATCAAGGCTGAATGCCTGCAACGAAAAGTTACGCTTTACACTCGCTTCGCTAACATCAAGCGCTTCTGCAAGCTGCTTATAGGTGAGTCGCTGTTCCCGTAAGCATTGTTTCAAAGTGTCGTACACAAGGCTAATTTGGCTCATGGTATTACTTTTTTATACTTGTGGTGTAATTTAATACTACATTAATCATTTTGGTTTACGAAATTTATTCTTGGTTCTAGTGTGGAAAGTGTTCAGGCACATCTTGTCTTAACAAACTAGGAGCAAGTGATATGAAAAATACACGTTCAACATTGATGTTAACTGCACTATTAAGTAGTGCGCTTCTTACCCATGCTGCAATGGCAGATGATTCTTTTGATCATAGCGGCAAAGCCAGTAAGCACAGTGCATTAGCTGCCTCTGAAGGCTTAGCGACAACCGCTTCGGTAGCAAGTGCAGTCGTGGCAGTACCTGTGGTATTGACCGGGAGTGCGGTTGTAGCCGGAAGCGCGGTGGTAGAAAGCGCCGTGAATGAAAGTGCTCGCAACCTTCATCAGGCTAGCCATCAGTCTTCAGTGGCGGATAACCAACCTTTGGTGATAACCGAAACCATTATTACTGCCGACCCAGCCCCAAACCAAGTGGTTAGTACTAAGACCAAAGTGATCACGACCACAACTAATACTAAGCGGTAGGTTAGACATGAAAGCCTACATAACTTCAATCGGGTTTACACTTGTACTATTGATGTCTGGTATTCATGACGTATACGCGGGTAGTCAGCAGCACGGTAAGCCTACTTTTACGCCAGAAGCGATCGCTACTTTTTCAAAGAATGTGGAAAAGTATGCGGCAGTTGAAGGGGCCCAGGCATTTATTATTGCCAGACGTGGCAGACCTATTGAGGATATGCCGAAAGGCATACGCTTTACTCATACCGCTATTGCTATTTACTCAAGTATTGAGCTAAGCAATGGCGATACGGCTAAGGGCTATGCCATACACAATTTATATCAAGACGCAGATGAGAAGGGCAAAAGTCATTTGATTACCGACTATCCAGTAGATTTCTTCTGGGGCGCGTATGCGCTAGAGGCAGGAATAATAATTCCTTCAGTAGAGGTGCAACAAGCGTTAGTGAATCTATATCGTGATGACAAAGCTAAGCTGCTTCACAATGCTCGATATTCGGTAGTGGCTAACCCGTTTAATAGTGAACGCCAGAACTGCACGGAGTACACCCTCGATGTTTTAAACGCTGCAATTTACTCAACTACTGATATTGCGCAGCTAAAGGTAAATGCTAAGGCCCATTTTGTGCCACAAAAAGTAAATATGAGCCGCGCGAAACTTGGCTTAGCAAGTATGTTCAGCGATGGCGTAACTTTGTCAGACCACGGTCGCAAGGTAGAAACCACCACTTTCGGAAGCCTTGCTCGCTATATGCAAAAGTACGATTTAACAAACAAGGCCGTTACGTTTACCCATACGGGTCAAATAGAGAATATTTAGGAATTTTACTATGCAAAACATGAATAAACCCACTAAAGCATTTCGAATCGCGTCACTAGCTGCACTTATTGTAGGCGTAGGTGCTTATTTTATAGGCTTGTACAATGCACCTATGGCCCTTAACGAAAAAGGTTATTACTTCACTATTATGCTTTTTGGCCTATTTTCAGTGGTAAGCTTGCAAAAAACGGTACGGGATAAAATGGAAGGTGTACCTACGACCAAAGCATACTTTTTAGCTTCAGCGGTAGCCACCGGTTCAGCCATTGTACTGTTAGTTATTGGATTGCTGAACGCCGAACTCTTGTTAAGCGAAAAAGGCTTTTTCGGAATGGCGTTTACCTTAAGCTTATTTGCTGCCATTACGGTTCAAAAGAACGTTCGTGATAGCCAAAATCAAAATGAACTTAGTAGCGTTGAACCCCAATTAGTAACTAACGTTTCACAGCCTGAAACAACCACCAAAGTAAAAGCTGCATAAAAGTAAAGGGGTCAGAGTACATTTCGCCAAAGTCAGACGACCCCGCCATCAAATTAATTTACTCTGACCCCACTTTTTCGTATTGTATATCAATTGTTTAGCTATTTAGCGTCCTTTATTTTTAACGCATCAGGGATGAAATATGCGTAAACCCGTCAAATACAGAATTGCTTTTTTAATCGTTGCTGCGGCGTGTTTTTATGTAGGCACATGGTTCTTACCGAGTACCTTGCCAGACATTACGCTGAACTTTAGCAATATCATATCAGAGCCAAGCTGGCGTAATACGGCGCTTGTTTCGTTGGTTTATTTCCTTGTGCTGCCGGTGTTGTACTACTTCTGGGTTATTCGTATTGGCGAACAGGCTCTTTGGAAAATACTGCTAATATTTTCGCTAAGTAGCTTGATAGCTCGTTATAACTACCCGGATCAGCTGGCGCACTATTTTGCGTTTATCAGCTACCTAAAATACCCCATCATTGCTGTGTTAATGGTTATTGAAGTCGTGCTAATAGTAACTATCGTAAAAGCACTTTGGGGCGCACGTAAACTAAGCGGCGACCCACGAATACACATGCTCGAAAAATATGAAACAGCTGAAGCGCCAGAAAAAGGTAGCAAAGAGGCTAAGCAACTAGAGCTTGCTTTAATGTTGGCTCACGAACCTGCTAGTTGGTATTACGCTATACCTAGCTTCAGCAAAAAGCATGTGAAAAGCGCAGTGCACCTGAAGTTACTTTCTGGTAAGTGGTGGCATTTACTAAGCGTACTTATTGCTTTGAGTATCACAACCTATGCCTCTTATGTATTGCTATCGCAATTTAGTGAAACGATTGCCATGGTGGTGGCCACCTTGGTGTTCTATCTAGTGATCATGTTTGTTGCGAACTACCGGGTAAGCAAAAACTACAGCTGCTTTGTTTGGCAGGACAAGGTTGTAGTGAATAACTCTTGGTGGGGAATGGTTGTGATTCCAAAAGCGAATATAGAAAGCATTGAAGTTGGCGAGTGGAGTAGAAATTTAACCAAAGAGGATTTTCACTTTGGAAGGGGCGCTGCTAACGTCAAACTTACCTTCAATAAACCCCAAACATATTATTCTGGTATGGCTTTACTAAATGAAAGTATTTCGACCCTATATTTAAGCGTAGATAACCCTTCGATGCTACACAGGGAGCTTGAAGTCATCGATTAGCTTTTCACTGCGCAGTAAGCGGTAAAGCCTAAACCACCGCGCGCAATACGTCGCGGGCGGTGGTGGCTTGCAGGAGTTTACTCTTTAAAGTAAATCAAAATTTATAAGTAGCAGAAACTCCAACGTTTCTCGGGTCCGCAATGGCAGCGTAGCCCCCTGGGTTACGAGCACTGACTGGCTCTTGCGTCACAATGGCGGTTTCGTCGAAAAGGTTGTCTACAAATGCAGTAACAGACCAGTTGTCAGTTTCATAGCCAGCAGTTAGGCGCACCAAAGTATAGTCTCCTGCCACGCGCTCCTCAGTATTTGAAAAGTCGCCAAAGTATTCACCAATGTAACGGACCGAGCCGCCGACATTGAATGTCTCGTTTAGCCAGTATTTAGCCCCTACATTTGCGTTAAAAGAGGGTGCTGAATTCAGTTCATTACCATCCACATCAGGGTATTCCTCACCTGCATCGGTAATTTCACTGTTAAGTAACCCAATACCCGCATTAAGCTGTAGGTCGTCAGTGAGATTTGTATGCAGCTCCGCTTCCAAGCCATAAGTTGTTACCTCTGGCATATTCGTTATGAAGCGGGTCGAGCTTAATGCTTGAAAACCTGAATAGTCGTTATAGAAAAGGTTAGCACTAATGAATGTATTATTACTTAACGATGTACGCGAGCTCAACTCGTAGGTGTAGACTTCTTCTTCATCGTAGTAATAGTACTCTTGAGCTGTGAAGTTTAGAGCACCACCCGCTGCGTTATACCCTTTACGAGCACTGATACCCAATGTAGTGCTTTCATCTACATCGTAGGTTAGCGCGAGTTTAGGAAGGAAAATGTTAGTATCTTCTATGTACACATCGTCGATGGGGTCATAAACGAAGTGCCTGTCTTGGCTTTCTCTTTCTAGGCGCCCACCCGCGGTAAGCGTGAGCTTATCCGATAAAGTAAAGTTGGCTTCGGTATATAGTGCGATTGATTCACTATCGTCGTCACCGTAGTAGGGAAATGCGCCCGTACTTAAAATATCTTGCTCACGCTCGAAGTAATAGAAACCAATAAAACCTGTGGTTTCACCACCACTAAACGCGAAGTTTAGCTTTGCATCTACCGTGGTATTGGTTTCATCGAATACTAGAGTTTGTTCGTCTTCATCAGATGCTTCGTAACTGTCAAAGCCCCACTGATAATCCATATAAGCCAATATAAGGTCGAACGAGAAGTTATCATTTACTGCATATTCTGTAAGGAGCGAGGTGGTAGATATTTCAGTTTCAATATTTCTAAAAAATACGCGATTTCGTTCGTCTAAATTTTCAAGCTCATAATAAATACGCCCCGTGTCACCTTCTTCGTTGTTGTAGGTGTGTGTAAGCATAAATGAAAGGTCGTCGCTAGGCTCCCACTTAAGCTTCGCGCGCACGCGACGGGTTTCAATTTCATCTATGTCGTAGTCTGGAGGGTTAGTTTCAAAACCTTCACCATTGGTAATGGTATCTGCGTTAAGCGTTTGCACACTTAAACGAAACGCTAGTTCTTCTTCAATAATAGGGCCTGATATAACACCAGCAGTATCAATATATTGGTCTTTATTTCTATAGCCTACTCGGGCTGCGCCTTCCCAATCGAATGAAGGATCATTAGTCTTAATAAAGACAGAGCCTGCAATACTATTTCGCCCATTACTTGTAGATTGAGGACCTCTGAAAACCTCTATTTGCTGTAAGTCCCACATACCGCTATCGCCGCTTAAATCGGCAACAAAAGGTTGTGCTACACCATCAATTAAGGTCGATACACGCCCCTTCGCACCACCGGCAATTGAATTAAAGCCTCCAGCGCCACCGTTACCCGAAACACCGCGAATGTCGGGCAATGCTCCCGAAAGCGTTACTACGTTGGCGATTTCTGACAGGGCATCAGATACAGACTTGTATTGCGTATTGTTTATCTCATCTGCGGTAAGTACAGATATGGATGATGTTGAATTTTTTAGCGTACGATTGGCTTTTTCACCTAGTACGACGATTTTCTCAATTTCCTCAACACGCCCGTCAGGGGCTGGTACATTTTGAGCATTGGCAGTAAAGCCGACCGTTGATATTGCCATTGCTATCACAGATAACGATGCCGGAAATGTGTTTCTCATAAAAGTAGTTCCTTATTATTTCTCAAAGTAGTACGGCCGCTTTGAACGAGGCTCTTTTTATTGCTTAAGTGGTAAAGTTCTGGCGGTTGCCAACGGTCAACACCCGCCAGAGGTTGGATTTAGGTTATTGCCAGACACCGTCTTGGGGCACAAGCGTGCGCTTTGCAGCCAGACGTTTCGCAATCAAAATAAACAGCGCAATAAGCGAAATAGCGACTCCGATAAACGCGATATTTATGGTGCTAGATACGCTGGCATTCCAATAAACACAGGTCACTACAATAAGGCTAAGTGCTATGACGGTAAGTGCACAAAGGCTGTGAATGGCTGCTTTAAGAGGGGGAACCCAAAAGCTGTATGCTATCGCTGCTAGGAACCCGCCGTAATAGCCAAGGTGCTGATAGAGTTGAATGTTACCTTGTGCTGCCGATACAAGCTTCGCCGCCAAAAGAGATAAACCAATCCCAACTAAGGTACCTGTGCAAACGCCGACAGTTAGGCGCGATAAAATTCTCACCGAGCGTTTCTGTGTGGCAGGAGCATTAGCTGTCGAACGTTTCCTTCTCCCTTCTATCCAAATGATATTGCCCGTTAGGAATAGCAGTGAGCCGCTTAATCCCAATGCAAAATAAATCCAGTGAATTGCACTGCCGCCAAAACCCCCAAAGTGCAGCGTGAAAAAGCTATTCACAATTTTACCCGCTACGCCTGAAACTGAAGGCAGCATTGCCGTATACCCAGCTGAGGCAGTGTATGGGTCTGTCACCCAGAACGCGTAATAAGGACCGCGGATGATCTCACCTTCAAGTTCGCCACCAATGATCAATCTAGAACGCGGCGTACCCAGACCTGAAAAGCGAAGTTCAGCCATATTAAAGTCAGGCTCAGTTTCTGTAATTTTCTGGCGTAATGTTTCTATAGAGAGAAGGTTTTCGTTGTTTCGAACCACGTCAATTGCAGCGGGTCGATTAAACATAGGCTTATCTTGATAAACAAGGCTTTGCATAGAGCCATAAAGGATATCGTGATAAGCGAATACCACAGTTGTTACCGCGATGATGATGTGAAAAGGAAGGGCTGAAATACCTAATATATTGTGAAAATCTACCCAAAAACGTTTTGCTTTTTTTGCCTTTCGCAGGGCAAATAAGTCTTTTGCCCATGTGGGGAGAAATATAACCAGACCAGATACAATGGCGACAAAGTAGAGTATACAAACGATACCCATTATCCAGATACCTACCGCATCGTGATCGTCACCTCCTGGGATCCCTGCGGTTCTGTGTAAATGATCAAGAAAATCACCGATATCTGAAAGAAATGCTTGCTGACTGATAAGTTGTCCGTTCTCATCCAATGAAGCATGCCAATAGACCGCATCATGAGTATCTTCATCTCTCACTACCCATTGAACCGGCGCATGTTCTGTCATTGCGGTAGGCAAATACACCGTCATTTCTTTACCTGCTTCTGGGTGCTCAGTAAGTACTTGTTGTATTAGGTCGTCATACTGGCTTTCAGCGATGGCAGGCATGGTATTTTCGCTGTGTAGAGCCCAGGTGTTCAGCGGCCCTTTAAACATGGTAAAAGCACTCGTTGCAAAGCAGATGAACAATAAAAGCCCAGTTAAAATGCCTGTCCAAATATGAATGTTTTGGTAGTTTTTAAAGTTTTCTAATTTCATGGTTTAAATCAAGACCTGTATTGCTAGGTACTCTGCAACGGTTAAAAGAGCGATAGCGGTAAAGATGCGAAGTGGACGGTGAGAAAAGTAAATAAGTGCTATAAGCGTGAGCCAGACAGGTACTATCCACCACATAAGGTGTTGTGTTTTAACGTCTAAAGGCGTGTTATCAAAAACTGCAAAAGTGATAAGTGCGCTAGTAAATAAACCTAGAGGAAGCCCCAGTACAAGTGCTCCAATACTTTTTAGCCACCATTGTGGCGGATTAGCTTGACTACTTTGGTCGCGAGATAACGTAGATTTATTACCCCGTGGTGCGGTTAAAGGCTTCTCCCACCGTGTTATAAGAGGTACAAGGCTTAAACCAAGCATGCTAAGCGTGAAAGTCGTATAAATTGCTGCGGCTACTGAAAACGACTGGCTGAAACAAAAAGTGGCGACAGTACAGAGACTAATACAACCGATGATGGCTGTTTTAAATGAATAAGGGCGTGTTTTAAACCACTGTTGATTTGGGGTTCCAGCATACAAGACTGTACACGCTAACACGCAGAGGACTAAACCAAATGCAAATACAGTCGTCAACGTAAGCTCTCCTTTAGCTTTTATTTAATTTGCGGCAAGCAGCCTTAAAAAATCGCCAATAGGATATTCAACTAAAGTATATATGTAAATAGGAATAATTGTCATTTACATTAGCATTTTATTAAAAGGAGTGTTTAAAAAGTCTTTAATTATAAAATGCGGATTGCTCCTAATTGAGAATTGAACTAGCGCCAGCCCTTTATTATGCTGAACACTAATATTGTTAGAGGTCGTAAATTAACGTGTGTGAACTACTAGGCATGAGTGCCAATACCCCAACGGATTTGTGTTTTAGCTTTACGGGATTAACGCGCCGTGGTGGTGAAACAGGCCCGCATAAAGATGGCTGGGGCGTGGCATTTTACGAAGGTAAGGGCGTGCGTATGTTTCACGACCCTGAGCCTTGCGCCACGTCACCTATCGCCGACTTTGTTTCTAAGCTTCCTATAAAAAGTAAAAACGCCATTTGTCATATTCGGCAAGCTAACGTTGGCAACATCAACTTGGCGAACACGCATCCCTTTACCCGTGAGCTTTGGGGGCGCTATTGGGTATTTGCACATAATGGGCAGTTACCCAACTTCTCACGTCGAGCAGGTATTTATGAAGCGGTAGGGGATACAGATAGCGAAGAGCTTTTCTGCGACATTATGAATAATGTTAGGCAAAACCTCCCCCGAGACGCTATGCCAGAGCAGCTAGCTGAAACGCTTGTCGAATTGGCACAAGAGTATGCACAGCAAGGTGTATTTAACTGTTTATTGAGTAACGGCGACTGGCTGTTTACTTTCTGTAGCACAAAGTTAGCCAGCATTACTCGTAGAGCGCCTTTTGGCCCGGCTTGCTTAAGTGATGTTGAAGTAGAAATTGATTTTGCAGCTGAAACCACGCCAAAGGATGTGGTAAGTATTATTGCTACCGAACCGCTAACCAATGATGAACAGTGGGATATATACGAGCGAGGCGAATGGAAGCTTTGGCAAGAGGGGGAAGTCATTGCCTCGGGTAAGGTGGATGTACCTGAACACAAAAAAGAAGCCGAGATGGTAGCGCCCGATCCTTCGCTTCACGACTAATCACGAATTGTGGGGTCAGAGTAACTTTAACGGCCCCGCACTTTAAAAGCCGGCGCTTGGTTGGTAAGCCGCTCAATAATGTACTCTGACCCCAAAACTCGGGTTACCCCAATATTTATCTCAATACTTGGCTGATGGTTTGTTTTACTGCTTGATAGCGGGCGGGGAGTGCGCTGTGGGGCGTTTGAACACTGTATAAGGGCTCGGTTACCTCGTTTTTTGCTTCGTAAACAGTAAGTTTGTCGGCAAATGACACAAATTCTAGCGTGCTGGTTGGCAGCACGGTGTAACCTAACCCTTCGCTTACCGGCAGTAAAATTTGCGAAAGTTGATTGATATAGCCGGCGTGTGGCAGCTTATTTGGATTAACCTTGGCTAATTCAGGCTCTCCGCAATCGTTAAAGTAGCGCTGTAAGTAGTGCATGGCGTCTGGGTGATTAATAAGCCCTAAGTGGTTGATTATGGCTTTTAGTGTAATAGCGTCATCACTTTTACTCTTTGCTCTTCCAAATGCGCTTGTTATTTTTGTACCCGAACCCGAACCCGAACCCGAACCCGAACCCGAACCCGAACCCGAACCCGAACCCGAATCAGACATCAAGTTCTGTTTATTTTCAGGAAAACCAGAAAGCTGTGCGGTAATTGTATCAGGCAGTCTACGTGGAAGTATTAGCCCCAAAGCTTCCTCGCCTAAGTACTCGCTATGTATATCTTCACTCTCTGGCTGGTTAGTTACAATGCCAAGCTCAAGCGTATTGTTCGCTATGCCTGATAAAATTGTGCGTCGAGGCGCGACTTCCACATGAATATTGAGCGCGCTATGCTGCCTTTGTAGTGCCAACAGGGCAGGGTAAATACGCTGTGCGATAGCGCCTGAACAGGCCACTACACACTTTCCTTCAAATGGTGCGTCAAACTTTAAGCTGGCAATAAAATCTTGCTCTTTTATCTGTTGCTCTTTGGCGTATTGATAAACCCGCTGACCCTGCTCTGTAAGCTGAATCCCTTTGCCTAAACGAACCACCAATTCGCACTGACATACTTCTTCTAGTTTTTTCAGGTGCTGGCTTACCCCAGGCTGCGTCATGAATCGCTGCTCAGCGGTACGAGTGAAATTTCCCGTTTCTACTAACGTAATAAAGGTGTCTAGCCAAATAGGGTTAATCATTTTGGTATAACCTAAATTTATCAAATTAAGAAAATATCATAATTTCAAGTTTTTTCATTGTCTAGCTACTATGTATCCATATTCACTTAAGCGCTATTTTCGATTAGCTGTATGATTGATGTTTTGGATAATTGGTACAAGAGAACGCCATCTATCCAAACACAGAGACAAACAACTAATTAGCCGCTTAAGCCGTTTTGACAACTTGCACTACAAAGGAGTAAGTGATGACTGAAGCAGTAAAAACACCGTATCCACGTACGTTTTCCCATATCGGTATTTCGGTACCCGATTTAGAAGCCGCCGTGAAGTTTTACACCGAAGTACTTGGCTGGTACCTCATCATGAAGCCAACCGAAATTATTGAAGACGATTCGGCCATTGGTGAAATGTGTACCGACGTATTCGGTGCAGGTTGGGGTAAATTCCGCATTGCGCACCTCTCAACGGGTGATCGCGTAGGCGTTGAAATCTTTGAATTCAGCAACCAAGAAAATCCTGAGAACAACTTCGAGTACTGGAAAACCGGTATCTTCCACTTCTGTGTTCAAGACCCAGACGTAGAAGGTTTAGCTGAGAAGATTGTTGCCGCTGGCGGTAAAAAACGTATGAAGGCGCCGCGTTATTACTATCCTGGTGAAAAGCCTTACCGCATGATTTACATGGAAGACCCGTTTGGCAACATCCTTGAAATTTATAGCCACAGCTATGAGTTGCACTATGCAAGCGGCGCTTACGAGTAAACGTTAGTTAATAATGCTTTATAGGCATTGCGTTAAGCAAATGCATAGCTAGCTTTAAATAAGCGAAAGGCGAGGGCGAAATAAGCAAAAGCTTATTCAACGCACCTCGCCTTTTTGTTCTTTAACTACTCTTGAAACGTGAGATTTTATCCGAATTGACCTGATACATAAGGGTTGGACGCCTTTTCTGTGCCTACCGTTGTAGTAGGGCCATGTCCAGGGTAAATTGTCATATCATCAGGTAACACCATAATTTTTTGCTTAATAGAGTCGATAAGCTGCTGATGATTTCCTTGCGGAAAGTCAGTTCTGCCAATAGAGCCTGCAAATATGACATCCCCCACAATAACTCGATTGCTCGAACGCTCTACCAACACCACATGTCCGGGTGTATGACCGGGGCAATGCAATACTTCCAACGTTAAATTGCCTACTGAAATGGTGTCGTTGTCATTTAACCACTCATTGGGGGCAAAAGGCTGCGCGGGTGGAAAGCCAAACATCTGGCTTTGCTGCATAAGCGCATCTAACCAAAATTTATCTCCGATGTGGGGGCCAACAACGGGCACACCGTAATGTTCAGCGATGGCGACAGTACCGCCAACGTGGTCGAGGTGACCGTGAGTCAGTATGATTTTTTCTATACTCACGCCTTTATTTGTAGCGGCTTCAATTAACGCTTCAACGTCGCCACCAGGGTCGACAAACGCGCCTTTGTTAGTCGTTGGATCCCAAATTAACGAGCAGTTTTGGGCAAAGGGCGTAACCGGTATAACTTGAATTTCCACTGTTTAACCTTTTGATTTTTTGTTGCTTGGATGATAATACCAGTCCGCATAGATAATTACCCACTCAGAAGGCGCTGGCAAGTTTCCTAGCGAAGCGTGGGAATGCAGGAATGGCTGTTCCCTTTCAAATTTCCAGAATGAAGCTAGGAAGCTTGCCAGACCTTCCCGAAGGGCGAGTTTAAAATGTCCGTACTCTTTGTTGTGTCACCTTGATGTAGAGCCACTATACCTTCGGTAACACGCCGCGATTACGAACATTTTAAACCTCGCTGAGAGGGTGATTATCTATGCGGATTGGTATAACGCGCAAAATAGAGCAGTGCGCCAATAGCTAATTCCCCTAATAAAAATAACCATGCGTTAGTTGACGATTGTGCAATAGACCATGCGCAAACCGCTAATGCAGCAAAGGGTATCAAACGTTTTAAAGGGTTTATAGCGTTAGCGGATGAGCCTGTAGAACTCCCTCGTAAATAAGCCCTCTGCGCTTTCATTAGCACCACTACACACACGGCATACACTACAAGCCGGGCAAGCACACTTGAAATTGCCAGCCATACAAAACTGCCGGTAAGCGCCATGGTCCCGGCAAAAATCCCTAATATCGTTATGGAAACGGCTGGAGTAGCAAAGGTCGAGTGAACTTCACCTAGCTTATTACCTAGTCTACCGGGAATAAGAGACTGCTGCGCCATAGAGAACGTAAGCCGAGAGGTAGATATCATGTTCGCCAATAGGTTACCGGCAACCGACACCACGGCGGTAAATGTCATAACAAGCGCTCCGGTTTCGCCAAATATCACATTAGCAAGGGCAATAAGTGGTGCGCTATCCGGCTTGGCAGGCCCTACGGTGTGCCAATAAAGCCACTGCACGCAAAAGTAAAAGATGGCAATGCCTGAAACCGTAAGCATCAACGCCCGAGGAATGGTCTTTTTCGGTGAATTAGTCTCGCCGCTGGTTACCACTACCGTCTCAAAGCCAATAAAGGCGTAAAGTGTAAGTAAAGCACCTGCAGATATAGTGTCGAATGCAGGGACAACGGTAGCCGAAGAGCTTGTCAGCGCAGTAGAAAAGTCTAGCTGCCAATAACCCACAACAATTAGCGCTACAAATGGCACAAGTTTTAGCACTGATATAGTATCAAGCGAACGCATAGCGGCCTTAAGACCAACAATATTCACTACAATTAATGCTGCTGTCAGCCCTATGATTGCATATGATTTTCCTGCGCCTGTATTAAGCTCGGGCCACATATAGCCTGCGTAAAGTAACAGAACGTGCATATTAGCGGCAATTGCCGTGGCTCGAGCCAAGTAATACACAAACCCCGTTTGAAACGCGGCTGCATTGCCAAAGCCTTTTTGGGCATAAATGACTGGCCCGCCAGTCTCTTGATAGCGCACAGCTAACTGCCCAAAACACCAGACGATGGCCAGCATAAGTGCGCCAAAGATTAAAAAGATGTAGGGGCTGAAAGCACCAAGCTCCGCGGCCATTTTAGCGGGCAGTGCAAAAATGCCTGCCCCAATGAGCCCATTTAATACCAAAAGGGCGGCGCCAATGCCGCCGATCCCTTTGGTTAATAGGCTTTTGTTTTCGCTATTCATTTAGAGAAAACTTCTTCTCCAGCCACATAGGTGGCGTGAACTTCGGTTTTCCAAATATCTTTAGCGTCTATGCTGAAAATATCTTGGTCTACCAAAATGAAATCAGCCCACTTTCCTGGTGTTAAAGTACCTAACGTATCTTCCATATGCCCTGCGTAGGCTGCATCTAAAGTAAACCCTTTGAAGGCTTGCTCGATAGTTAATGCTTCGTGGGCATACCAGCCTTTTACTGGTTGGTTGTTTCTGTCTTGACGTGTAACCGCAGCGTGAAGACCGTAAAACGGGTTAGCAAGCTCTACAGGAAAATCTGAACCTAAGGGTAGGGCAATGCCTGAATCAAGTAGCGTTTTCCATGCATAAGCGCCTCTCATACGGTCTTTGCCAATGCGATCTTCTGCCATGTTCTTATCGCTGGTGGCGTGAGTAGGCTGCATAGAAGGTAATACCTTTAGCGACGCAAAGCGGGCTAGGTCGTCAGGCGCTATAACTTGCGCGTGTTCTATGCGGTTGCGCAACTCGCTGCCGCCAATATTTTTAAACGTGGTTTCAAACTCGTTTAGCGCAACATGATTCGCCTTATCGCCAATAGCGTGATAGTTAAGCTGGAAGCCCGCACCAATAACCGTGGTGAAAAGTTGGGTCATATCTTCTGGTTGAGTTAACAGCAATCCATGTTGATGGGGCGCATCGGAATACGGTTCGAGTAATGCTGCCCCCCGACTACCTAGCGCACCATCGCCATAGGCTTTCACTGAACGAATATACAAAAAGTCGTCTTCATCACGAATTGCACCGTTGCTCAACATGGTTGATAGTTCGGGGTCAGTCGCGCTCACCATTGCATAAATACGTACAGGTAAGTCGCCTTCTACCGCTTCTTTTAAATAGAAGTCGTAAACGTCTCTGCCCACACCAGCATCGTGCATTGACGTAATGCCATTTGCTAGTAAGTGCTCACCTGCGGCATTCAATTGCTGCTCGTATATCGCGTTACTGGCTTTCGGTAAGTGTTCTTCAATTAACAGTGATGCGTTATCGATGAATACACCAGTAGGTTGGCCGTTAGCATCCTTAATAATTTCACCGCCAACAGGGGACTGGGTGTCTTTTGTGATGCCAGCTAGCTCCATGGCTTTTGTGTTAACCCACGCCGCATGACCGTCCACTCGAGTAAGCATTACAGGTTTATCAGAAACAACTTTGTCCAAATCAGCAGCTGTTGGAAACGCTCTGTCAGACCATAATTCTTGGTTCCAGCCGCGCCCGGTAATCCAAGCTTGTTGTCCGTTTGCGAAAGCGTATTCGGCAACCATTTTAGCTGCGTCTTGCGCACTTGTACTTTCTCGCAAGTTTACTTCTAGTAAGTTTGCTCCTAGGCCGAGAAGGTGACCATGAGCGTCGATAAGACCTGGCAGCATGACTTTACCTTCGCCGTCTATGGTGCCATCAACAGAGGTTTTACCTTTATCTACATCTAGTGCAACGACCTTACCTTCGTCCAAGAGAAGATTTTTAAAAGTAGTGAGTTCACCCTTTTCATTTAAGGTGTAGCCTTTTACGTTCTCAACCAGGGTGGCTGCCTCAACACTAAGCGCAGTGGTCATGGCGGCCAGTGTTGCCGCTGTGGCAAATGTTGATGCGAGTAGTTTTGAAAGCGAATGCTTTTTAAATGTCAGCGTAGACAATGTAGAGTTCATAGTGAGTTTCTGCCTGTTTGTTTTTCTATTCTTAGTATTAAATCGTACTATTCGCTTAAGTTCTCTTTAAAACGAAAAAAGCGAAATACCGCTTTGCTAAGTCTGAGCTTGGACCTGCGACTATGCCTAAGCGTCTTTAAGTTCTTCTAATTCGTCAGCGTCTTCAAAATCCAGGATAGGAGGCTGCAATAAAAAGTCTCTTTCCCAAATTTTTGCCATATTCGATTGGCTAATGTTGCCACCACTTAATATTACAAGAGCGGTTTGCCCAGGTGGAGTGTTCGCCGCCCAAGCTGCTACAGCGGCCATCGTCATTGCACATGTTGGCTCAATATGAAGCTTTAGTAGGTGGTGCAACCATTGCGTCCAATAAGCAATTTGTAGCTCGTCTACTTCATAAAAATCGTCAAGCTCCTGCAGTATAGGAAAGGTTACATCGCCCACTGAAGGGGTGGCTGCGCCATCAGCTAGCGTATTTGGCGTGTGCTGCAGCGATACTATCTCGCCCGCCTGTAGCGACATGGATGCGTCGTTTGCCTCAGCGGGTTCTGCGCCTATAACCAAAGCATCGGGCTGCAATTCACGGGTTGCCAGCAAGGTACCAGATAGCAGACCGCCGCCGCCGCAAGGTGCAAAAACGGCGTCCACATCGCCTATTTCATTTAACGCTTCTAATGCCACTGTGCCTTGCCCCGCCACTATGTCTTCATGATTGAACGGCGGTATCCATACAGTGTCTGGTGCTTTTGATGCTTGCTCAACCGCTGCGTCGGCCTCTGGGCGAGTAGGATACAACTTTAATTCTGCGCCATAGCTTTGCGTTGCCGCAGCTTTAATTGGCGAAATGGTCTCGCTCGCGAAAATCGTAGCGCTACAACCGAAATGTGCGGCTGCATAAGCAACAGCTTGAGCGTGATTTCCAGAGCTATTGGCAACCACATGTTTTGGTAGGCGGCCTTCCTCTTTCAAACGTGCCAGAAAATTCATTGCGCCGCGAATTTTGAATGCCCCAATGGTTTGTAAGCATTCTGCTTTAAACAAAATGCGGTTGCCCATCCATTTATTCAGTAACGAAGATTCTAATATTGGTGTTTTCTTTACGTCGTTCTTTATGCGTTCATAGGCTTGTTTTATATCTTCAAAATTTGGGGAGTTACTCATTAAGAAACGCTCTTTTAATTGTGTGTTTTTAACGCGTTAAAGTAAGCATGCCTTTTTTCGCGCTAAAGAAAAAATTAAATCTATACACTGCCAGATACTTTTCAATTACGCCAGTGTGCTGAAACTTAATCGTGTATAAGGCAATTCATATTTATTTCATAATTCTACTTTAGTCTAACTGCGCCAGTTTCCGGAGATAGGCACATGTTAAGCAAACTCAATCATCGTATTTACGCCTTACCAACGGTTTTGTTTCTCTTTCTCACTTTACTATTCGTTTCTGCGGGCGTTTTTATTCAAAACGACGAACGCCAAGCACGTATTTCTAAAGCCCAGTCAGTAGCAGAGCAGGTAAAGATAAGCCTAGAGGTATTCTCGAGTGAACGCATTCAAGCGCTGCATAACCTCATGCAAAACTGGCCAACCTTTGAGCCAAACCAAGTAGACTGGTTTAACGCGCAGGCCCTGTCATTGATGGGTATGCAGCGTGGTTTTTCATCGCTGGTGTTTGTTGATGCTAATGGGAAGATAGCGTGGGTGGCCACGCCATCTTCCGGCATTAAAACCCGCATAGACAACAGCTTAGTTGGTAAGCCTATGGAAGCGTTGGGCCTGAACATATCGCGCTTTTCTGAGGACTTGGAAAGTACGCTTTTGTATTCAGAGGCCGTAAAACACCACTTTATCATTATGGGTAGATCGATAAGCCCTCAGGAGCCTGAGCATGGCTTTCTAGTGGCGAGTTTTGATGTACAAACTATTCTAGGCGTGATGTTAGGCGAGTTAGTGGGGCCGCAGTTTAATTTTCAGCTCAAAGCCGACAATCAAACCTTATTTCAAAGCGGAGAATTAGTACAAGATGGCACTATTGTGCCGCTTGCACCGTTTACATTTCTAGAGCGGGACTTCCTCCTTACCATGCAGTCCCAGCTTAGCCCTTACAACGCAGGGCTTTTGATTATGCTAACGGGCTTATTAATGTCAGCGCTGGTTAGCTATGTACTACACAAACAATTAAAGGGTGCCGTCAGTTTATCGCTTAGCCATCAGCGTTACTTAACAGCCAGCGAAGCTTCTTTAGATGCTTTGCTTATTTACCAACCTACTGAAGGCGATTTTTCACTCGTCGAAGCCAATTCATATACCCGTTATCTGTTTCGTGGGGCGTGTGACGTACTGCGATCCATGACATTGGCGGAGCAAATGCGGTATTTAGGGTTGGGTAACGAATTTATAAATGCGCAAAACGTATATAAAGATGGCGTACCTTATGAATCGCATATCGCTATTGAAAGTGATCAAGTTAGCCCAGAATGGATAAAAGTTCAGGTGGTAAAGGCGGGGGAAAATATCGCCTTAACAATTAGGGATGTTACCGAGCGTTTTCGGGCCCAAAATGATCTTAAACGCAGCGAGGAAAAATACCGTCGCTTAGTTGATGGCATGCACCGTCACTTTGTTTACACCAAAACTGTCGAGCATAACTTTATGTATGTGAGCGCGGGTATTGAAAAAATTTTAGGGTTTAGCGCCGAAGACTTCTGTGCGAACGAGTCGAGATACGTACGACAAGTACCTGACGAGACCTTTGAAATACGCCAAACCATTGCCCGTGGCGAAAAGCCCGAGCCTTATGTTGTGCATTATCAAGGCAAAGTAGGCGAGCCATTAGCCATTGAGTTCTCAGACACCCCTATCCTCGACGAGCAAGGACTACTCGTAGCCGTTGAAGGCATTGCCCGCGATGTGACGAAAGAGCTAGCGCTGCAGGAAGAAGTGTATTTTCAAGCAAACCATGACCAGTTAACCGGGTTGTTTAATCGCTACGCGTTTGATGAAAAACTGCGAGAGATCCTTGATGAAACGCATAAAGAAGCTGTTCAGCACAGTAGCCAAGAGGCGTTACACCAAGTTGGTTTTAAAAAAGTGGCAAACATTAGCTCGCCTCGCGCTTACCACAAGCAAAGCGTGATGTGCTTTATCGATATGGACCGTTTCAAATTGGTTAATGATAGCTGTGGTCACCCCGCGGGCGACAAGCTTTTAAAAGAGATATCTACAATATTCAGACAATACGTAAACGGCCAAGACTTGCTTGCCCGAATAGGTGGGGATGAATTCTGCATTATATTTCGCAATCAAAGTTTGGATGAGGTAACAAACCGCCTAGACAAGTTATTGGTGGCGATTTCAAATTATCGTTTTGTTTATGACGACAAGTTATTCTTTGTAGGCGCAAGTATCGGCGTTATCGAAATCAATGAAAGTACACAAAGTGCAGAAGCATTGATTAAAGCTGCAGACAATGCGTGTTACAAAGCCAAACACCTAGGTCGAAACCGTTACTTTGTATTTCATGATAACGACTCGCAAATGGCCATTGACGACAGCGAAAATCAGGTTCTACATGCTTTACACCACGCGTTACAAAACGATGGTTTTGAGTTGTATAGCCAAGCTATTATGCCACTTAACGTGCCTAGCCAAGATAAGGCTGCCCAACAAGAGCATTACGAAATTCTGCTGCGTCTAAATGCAAAAGATAGCGGCCTTATAAGCCCGGGGCTTTTTATTCCATTGGCAGAGCGCCACGGATTAATGAACAAAGTGGATATGTGGGTGGTAGATAACACCCTTAAAACTCTTGAGAGTAACCCAGCTCATATTGATAACGTTGGCAAGGTTGCGATTAATTTATCTGGGATTACACTGGGCGATGAAATGGCGCTTCACAACATTACGAAGCGCATGCAAAGTACCTCTGTGCCAGCTGAGAAGATTTGCTTTGAAATAACAGAAACAACGGCGGTAACTAACTTAAGTGCAGCTAAGCATTTCATTTCTACCTTACGGGCCCTCGGCTGCAGCTTCGCTTTAGATGACTTTGGTGCAGGTATGTCCTCGTTCACCTACCTTAAAAACCTTGATGTTGATTACGTTAAGATTGATGGTTCTTTTGTGCGAAACATTGTTCACGATCCAATTGATCATGCTACAGTTACTGCGATTAATAATATTGCGCACAGTATGGGTAAACAAACGGTAGCTGAGTTTGTGGTCGATAACGCGACCGCAGAGGTCTTACAAGAGCTTAAAGTGGACTATGGTCAAGGCTTTGCTTTAGATAAACCTAAACCGCTGGCGCATAGAGTTCAATGGCGAGTTAAACTTGCCTCTGCCTAAAGGAAATGATTATGGGTTTATTTGATACCATCATGGGTAATGCAAGCGAGACAAGCGCTTCGGACGTACAAGAAGAGCTTACGCCAATACTCGCAGCTAACGAGACCGTTACCTCCGCGTTTAAACTAGTGCGCGATTTAAGTGTTTTCACGAACAAGCGCTTAATCCTTATCGATAAGCAAGGCCTAACCGGGCGCAAAGTGAACTATCACTCCATTCCTTACAAATCTATTACCCAGTTTATCGTTGAGACGGCAGGGCACTTTGATACTGACGCCGAGCTTAAAATTTGGTTGTCGGGTAAAGCTGACCCTGTTGAAATTGAGTTAAGTGCATCGTCTGCTCAGGCGGTACAGCAAAACCTAGCAACCCAGATGTTTAGCTAGTGAGAATCAAAAAGACCAAATAAAAAAGCGATGCTTTCACAAGCATCGCTTTTTTGTTTATTACAACTTGCCTAGGCCCTAACCCGATTAGTCTTTCAAGTTACGGTTAAAGAAGTTAGTAATCGTTTTGTATAAGTGAATGCCCGTTTGCTTACCACGAATACTGTGCTTCTTACCTGGGTAATCCATGGTTTCAAATGGAATCGCCAAATCTTGAAGGTGCTTGTATAGCATGGTCGAGTGCGTAAACAATACGTTGTCATCTGCCATGCCGTGGTAAATCAAAAGGTCGCCTTTCAAGTCTTTTGCGTAAGGGAATACTGAAGATGCTGTGTAGGCATCATCATCTGTATTAGGGTTACCCATATAGCGCTCGGTGTAATGAGTATCGTACAAGCGCCAGTCGGTAACCGGCGCACCTGAGACACCCGCTGCGAAGTAGTCGCCCGCTTTGAACATAGTCATAAGCGTCATGTAGCCGCCATAGCTGTGACCGTGAACACCGATACGCTTAGCATCAACATAAGGAAGTGTGCGCAAGAACTCTACGCCCGCAACCTGATCGTCTACTTCAATAAAGCCCATTTTTTTGTAAATAGGATCTTCAAAGCTTTTACCGCGATAGTTAGAGCCACGGTTATCTAACGTGAATACTACGTAACCTTGGTCAACCCAGTGTTGGAACAGCAAACCACGGTTACCCGCCCAGCTGTTTGTTACCACTTGTGCGTGTGGACCGCCGTAAAGGTAAACAATAACAGGGTGCTTCTGTTTAGGGTTTTGCTTAGCGCTGTCTGGCGTGTAGATGCGATACTTAAGCGTTGCGCCATCCTTAGTGGTAATGTCACCAAACTCAGGTGCCGTCCAGCTGTCCATATAAGCGTGTAGCGGGTGGCCTTCTTCAACCTTATTTTCTTCAAGCCAAGTAATTCGCTCGCCGTTTGCACTGTTTAAGCTTACCTGTGCAGGGGAATTGATAGTTGAAAAACGGTCAATAAAAATTGAAGCATCTTTGCTAAACGCAGCACTATGATACGCGCCTAACTCAGTTACGCGTGAAATCTCGCCGCCATCTAAGGGTACGCTGTAAACATGACTTTCTAGCGGCGTATCTTTGCGACCAGAGAAATACAAACGGTTGTTTGCGGTATCAATAGCTTCAACACTGTCAACAACCCAATCACCTTTGGTTAATTGCTTAACTAACTTGCCGTTGTTGTCGAAAAGGTAAAGGTGTTTAAAACCGTCGCGCTCAGACGCCCAAATAAATTGGCCTTTTTCTTTTAGAAAGTAAAGGTCGTTGTGCAGGTTTACCCAGGTATTACTTGTTTCTGTAAGCAATACGTTTTCTTTTTTACGGTTAAGGTCGAATGCGCGAAGCTCTAAGGTTTGCTGATCTCGCGTTTGCCATTGGTAAGTAAAGGTAGTGCTGTTTGGCATCCACTTACCGCGAGCAAAATAAATGTCTTTATCTTCACCTAAGTCAACCCAGGTACGGTCGCCTGAGTCGATGTCTTGAATAGCCAGTTCCACTAACACGTTTGGTGTGCCCGCTTTCGGGTATTTCTGTTCGATAAGCTTGATGTCGTCAGCATAGATTTCAGAGCGAGTAATTACATCTACCGGGCTTTCATCAACTTTGGTAAAAGCAATTTTAGTCTCATCTGGTGACCACCAGTATCCAGTCATGCGGCCCATTTCTTCTTGGGCTACAAACTCAGCCATACCAAATTTTATGTTGCCGCCGCCTTCTTTGGTAATCGCTGTTTCTTTACCTGATTCAATGTGCTTTACATAAAGGTTCTGGTCGCGGATAAACGAAATGTAGTTACCTTTTGGTGATAATTTAATATCGGTTTCAAACGCTTCGGTATCTAGAAGCTGTTTTGCGCCTTTTTCACCTAGCTTGTGATAGAAAACGTCTCCGCCCAGCGGGAACAACAATGCTTTACCATCGTCGGACCATTGGTAGCTAACAATGCCGCTACCAGATAAGCGCATACGCTCACGTCGCGCTTTTTCTTCATCAGACAGCACTTCTTCGCCGCTTTGAAGGTCGTTTGAGTCGAACAGCATGCGAGTTTGACCGCTTTCAATATGGTATTCCCATAAATCTAGGCGCTCGTAGTCAGTTTGCTTACCTTTTAAGAAGGTAACACGTTGGCCGTCGGGGGATACTTTCAATGAACGTGGCGCATTGCCATCAAGTGAAGGAGAAGAGAAAATGCGCTCAATAGTGAGCGTTTCAGCGTTTAAAGCAGTAGAGAGCATAGCGGCTCCAATTAAAAGGGCTTTTTTCATTTTTATCTGCATATTTGACTGTCGAAGGTTTGATTGTTGTTATATCAATTTATGATACAAGGTGCGACGTATGAAATCCGCAATGGTGCTAGGAGCGACAGGTTTAGTAGGACGAACGCTTGTAAATATGCTGTTACAGGACAGACGATACAATGAAGTAACCTGCTTAGTCAGAAAACCGCTTTCTTCTAGCATGTTTAACGACCCCTACAACAGACTAAAGCCTGTGGTTATCGACTTTGACAACCTGCAAGACTACCAAGGTTACTTCAGTGTAAACCATGTTTATTGCTGCCTGGGTACTACGCTTAAAAAGGCGGGGTCTAAGCAAGCCTTTCGCCGTGTCGACTTCGAGTACGTTCACGTAGCGGCGCAGCTTACCCGCGCTCAGCGCGCAGACAGTTTTGTATGGATATCTTCAGTTGGCGCTGATGCTAAAAGCAGTAACTTTTACTTGCGGGTGAAAGGAGAACTGGAGAACGCCATTATGCGTATGCCGCAATTACCCCATGCCTCGGCAGTTCGACCTTCATTACTACTGGGTGAGCGCAATGAATCGCGAACGCTAGAAGACATAGCGCAGAAAACGGCGCCTATATGGCAAAGCATAATGAAAGGCCCGTTAAAAAAGTACCGACCTGTTCATGCCGTGGATGTGGCCAGAAATATGATGTCGCTTCAGCGCTGGAAATAGACCCGGGGGATGAGCGTGTACAATATATGTCACCAGCTTAACGTGAAGCGCAACCGAACTTGGTATAGAATGCGCGCCTTTTAATGCACCAGGTAATATGACTTCTCCATGTTCCGCTGTAAACAATTCACCGTAGCGCAAGATAAATGCGCCATGAAAGTGAACACCGACAGCCTAATTTTAGGAAGTTGGGCTAAGCTTCGTGCTGACATTAGCCGCGCCCCGCGTATTTTAGATATTGGTACCGGCAGTGGCATTTTAGCCCTAATGATGGCGCAAAAAGCCGAAAGCTTTTTTCCGTTAAATCATAACAATGATGCACCTCAAGTCGAGGCTATCAAAATTGATGCCATCGAAATTGATAAGGATGCAGCGGCGCAGGCAGCAATTAACTTTGAAAATTCAAAGTGGGCAGGGCAGCTACATATCCACAACTGCGATTTGGCGGGGTTTGAACCAGCCTATTTGTATGACACCATTATTTCCAACCCGCCGTATTTCGAATCGCCAGCGAAACTTTCTAATGCCTACAGTAAGCAAAGCCACAATCGTTCAGTAGCAAGACAAACATCTACATTAAGCCCAGATGATCTTTTTAACGCTAGCAGTGCATTATTGATAGAAAGTGGACAAATGTACTGCGTTTACCCTGCGTCGATGGAAACTGACATTATCAAAACCGCCGCTGGTCATGGCTTATTGCTGGAAGCGATGCTTTATGTAAAGCATACATCGGATAAAGACCCTTACCTTTGTGCATTTCGCTTTAACAAAGTAATGAAGAATGCTGACGGCGGACATGCAGATTGCACTGCGTATGCAGACCATCAGCTTTTTAACACAACAGTTACGAATGAAAATGCGCTGGTTATTAGAGACCATGAGGGTAATTACACAAATGAATACAAAGCCCTTTGTCAGCCTTTTTACCTTAAATTTTAATGAGCCGATATAAATGAATATAGTTGCAGAAGGTTTTGGCGCGATAGCCGTTGTTTTAAATTTTATTGGGTATCGCCAAACCAATGTCGACAAATATTTGCTTATTTCAGCGTTTGCTTTGAGTGCATTAAGCGCTCATTTTTTTATGTTGGACGCTATGGCCGCTGGCATTGGTACATTGCTCGCAAGCGTGCGTAACTTTATTGCTATTAAACACAGAAGCAATGCTATTTTGTTTTTCTTCGTAGCAGTGAATCTTGGCTTTCTCGCCTATGAATGGTTTGTGTTAGAGCACAGTTGGATAATTTTTATTGCCTATGCGTCGTCACTTATTTTTACCGTAGGTTCACTAGTTATTCGAAACACACATACCATTAGAAAAGTGTTTCTAGCGGCTGAAACATTAGGGCTGTTATACGCTTTATCCGTAGGCAGTATTTTCGGTACTGTTTTCAATATCAGTAACTTGATCAGTATTTTAAGTAAGCTTAGAAAGCCTTAATACTCTTCTTACCACACTTATCTAATCAATTAGTCTAATTTAGCCTACTTTTAGCTCGAAAATTGAGCTGTTTTGGGCTTTCAAAGCGCCTGATAGCACTCCTCCAAACGGTCAGGTATTGGCATGTCAATCTTCTCTACGCCTTGTTTTCAAAGGCTTATACCAAAGTTTAATGAGCTAAAGTCCAATTTTCTTTTGCGTATGTAAGCGTATCATTATCAATCAGTAAGTATGGTTTCAGCAATTTTTCCTCCGGATGTGCAGAAGTAGACTTGTCGTGTAGTAGTCAGGAGAGCGTGCGCAGTGAAATTAGTCGATAACAAACAACAAATTAATCAAACTGATCTGCTTGAGCAGTCTTTTCAAAGCGCTATCAACAGCGGTTCTGCGGTAAATGTGTTTGAACGAGCACAACATTTCAAAAATACAGCGCCAGCTGGCAACAAGCCGCGTTTGGTAGAAGTAAGCACCAGTCTTGAAACAGAGAACCTTTGGAAAAAGCGTCTTAAAATGCTACTGGATGCGGAGAATAATCTTATAAAAGTTATACGTTTACGTAAAATTACTGCTATATTTACGGTCCTGAGTATCGCTATGTTTTTATTTTCTCTGTACGTGGCTCCTTCCATGTCTCCAGCAGTTTTCTACAGTTTAATTGCTGTTGCTGCTTTCGGTTTGGCGACCTACCCAGCATGGTTCCTAGTATCGAAAAGTAATAGAAAACGCAGAGACCATATCTCTAGCTTGTTCTACAAAAGCAACCACGAAGTTGAGATTGTTGACGGAACCATGAAGTTAATAAACAGGGCGAACTATGCAAGTGTAACTCAAATACACATATTGGATCGCAAACTTGGATTATTCACAAACCCATAGACATCACTATACCTCCAAGCTAATTTTGTTGCTTCTGGTAGCCTCTTGTTTGTTAGGAGGCTTACTTTTAGCGCCAATGGACGCACTAGGCCAACTATTGGCCTCTATTACTATCCTGGTTTTCATTTCTCTTTGTAGTAAAGAAGCGCGTCATACTCAGAAATACCAGCATTTATTCCGCATCTTTGCGCTCGTTTTGGCCATAGCACTTAGCGTAAGGTATTTGCTGTGGCGAGGTATCTATACACTCACCTATTCAGATATTTTTTCGATGATTGCAGTATGGCTGCTTTTCGCAGCTGAAATATATGCGGGTATCACTTCGGTATTAGGGGCTATTGTTAATGCTTTCCCGTTAAGTCGACCATTGCTTTCATTAGAAGGTAT
Source organism: Alteromonas sp. ABH4_452 (assembly GCF_056311825.1). Taxonomy (NCBI): domain Bacteria; kingdom Pseudomonadati; phylum Pseudomonadota; class Gammaproteobacteria; order Alteromonadales; family Alteromonadaceae; genus Alteromonas; species Alteromonas sp. ABH4_452. The sequence goes on from NZ_CM149973.1 coordinate 1,105,367, forward strand.
GGACAAATCTGCGCTGCCAAGCGTAGACGTTATGATCCCAAGCTATAACGAAGATGAAGAGATATTAGAGGTCACGATTCGTGCCGCACAAATGTTGGACTACCCAAAAGATAAGCTTCATATTCATCTGCTTGACGACGGTGGTACAGATCAAAAAATCAACGCAGATAACCCTATCTCGGCAGCGTCAGCCAGACAGCGTCGACAAGACTTACAATCACTTTGTTCGCGCTTAGGCATTACCTATCACACTCGGGCGAAAAATGAGTTTGCTAAGGCGGGCAACGTTAATAGTGCAATACAAAATACGACGGGAGATTTGATTGTAATTCTCGATGCCGATCACGTGCCTACTTCTGACTTTCTCGACAGAACTGTCCCTTGGATGCTTAAAAACGAAAAGGTGTTCTTAGTTCAAACCCCTCACTTTATGGCTAACCCAGATCCAGTAGAGCGCAATTACTTTTCAGCGTTTACGCGCATGCCTTCAGAGAACGATATGTTCTATGGCACTATTCAAAAGGGGCTAGATTATTGGGGAAGCTCATTTTTTTGTGGCTCAGCCGCATTAATGCGTCGAAAGCACTTGGATTTGGTTGGCGGCATTTCTGGTGACTCTATTACCGAAGATGCAGAAACCGCGCTAGACCTGCATAAAATGGGCTATGAGTCTGTGTATGTTGACAGACCTATGGTAAGCGGACTTGCTCCTGAAACCTTCGATGCGTTTATTCAACAGCGTATGCGTTGGGCGCAGGGAATGACGCAAATTTTACTACTTAAAAAACCATTTAAAGCGGAAGGTTTAAAGTGGTACCAGCGGGTGGGCTACATGAGTTCAATCATGTTTTGGCTGTTTCCTTTCGCCCGCATTATCTTTTTACTCATGCCTTTAGCATATCTTGTGTTCGGGCTTCAGGTTTACCATGCCTCTATACTAGAGATATTCGCGTTTACACTACCCCATGTGTTCGCAACTTATATGATCTCCACAATGCTCTTTGGGCGAACGCGATGGCCCTTGGTATCCGAACTTTACGAAATATTGCAATGCGCATTCACATTAAACGCATTAGTGAAAGTTTTCTTGAAGCCTCGAGCCCCCTCTTTTGTCGTAACGCCGAAAGGAGAAAGCTTAGAAAAAACCTTTGTATCGCCGCTTTCTAACGTTTTTTACTGGGGAATACTTCTTATTACTTTCGCGCTAGGGTGTGGAGTTTATAAATTAATAACTGAACCACTAACCCGAGAGCTTACGGTAGTCGTATTGCTTTGGAATGTCTTTAATTTAATTTTATTGCTGTCAGTGTTGAGTGTTCTACTCGAGCGAAAACAGGTACGCAGCCAAGCTCGGTTGCCAGCCACCAATAGTGTAGTAATTAAAACTAAAAGTGATGAAGCTTGGGTGGGTGACTTAGTCGACCTTTCATTAGGTGGAGCAAGGTTGCGATTAAAAGGTAAAGGAGCATTCGTTCCCGAAAAGGCAACACTTTCTTCATGGAGTCATGCTTTAAATAAGAATGTACATATCGCTATTGTTGTACTGAACTACGATAGCAAATCTAAAATACTAAGAGTTCGTTTTGTTCCCGAAACGGACGAACAAGAAAACGAAGTCATCGCCTTCGCTCTTTGTGACAGCTTGCGTTGGTTATCGTTTCAACGTCGCAGAACCAGACCCATTTCTTACTGGTTTGGAGCTAAACACGTATTAAAAGTTGGATTAAAGCCAGCTTTATTGCATATGCTTGTATTAATAGGCAAATTCGCCGATAAATTAGGTCTATTGCCTAAATCGGTAAAGGACAAACAATGATTAAAAAATACTTTATCTTCATGTTGTGTTTGTGCGTATCATGCAGCCTCGCGGCCCAAACCGATACTTACAGGCTAACAGAGTTTTTCGGCGGTGACGAAACCCTGCGCCTACAAGGTAAAGCGGCAACGCTAGACATACCTATACCTCTTAGTTCGCTTGCGAAAGTAAACAGCGCTCGACTGCGGTTAGAGGTAATGAGCTCCCAAGCGTTGATCAAAAAACGCTCTCAACTTTATGTTAGGTTCAACAACGCGACTATCGGTCAGGTGGCTTTTGACCCTCAAAGGCCGTCTTTAGTCTCTGAGATAGAAATACCCCAGTCTCTTTGGCGAGCAGGCTTTAATTCACTGACGTTAGCAGTAAGCCAGCACTATGCCGAGCAGTGCGTAGATGGCAGTGCGCCAGAGCTATGGAGTGAAATTAATGCCTATACGTCAACGTTACAATTAGATACATCAATCGATAACAAACCTTTTAAATTAGAAGATTTAAGCGGTTTCTTTAATCCAGGCATTGGCGGACAGAGAGACGTACAGCTTTACACTGCACGCGAGATCGAAAGTGAGCTAAAGCAACAAACTTTGCCTTTAGTGGCACAAGCTCTAGCGCTTAGAAACCAATACCAACCGTTAATTGTAGAGCATGACACCTTCGATGATGGTTATGTTTTGCCTCAATTAAAAGAGACTGAGGATAGCTATTGGGGTGAGGAAAACGTAGCGCGTTATGAACGCACTGCTTGGTATTTGGAACGAAAAGAAAAGCAGCCCGTTCACGTATTAATTGGCACCGTAGATGCTTTATCCCCTGTGTTATCTGACGAAGTAATAAACGATATTGACGGTGCATTTTTGAAAACCCAGCGAACTCCAGCGTTTGTAAAAGATGGTGAAGTAATTGTACCGGCGAGCTATCGGCTTATTGTTAGTGGCACAACACCAACTGAAGTGCTTGAAGCGGCAAAAGCGTTGGCGGTAATGGATGACGCTATCAATCCAGTCTCTCAGGTCACCATACTTTCCCAAACCCAAATGAAAGCAGACACGCTTCAGCGCAATTTTGTATTGGCTCCTGATAATCATTACACACTTCAAGATTTAGGCGTGTCCACATCGCAATTTAGAGACGAAGGCACCTTCAACAAACGAGTATCGTTTAGATTGCCCGCTGACTTTTACGTACCAGAGAATGCCAGCGTTAACTTGTTCTTAGATTTTGGTTATGGCGCGGGTTTCGGACCTGGCTCTGTAATGAATGTGAGCGTGAATGATGAGTTAGTTCACGGCCTAGCGCTTAATAATGACAACGGCCAGTCGTTTAGGGATTATCAACTCAGGGTGCCGGCACGCTTTTTCAAAGGAGGCATCAACAATGTAGACTTTGATTTAAGTTTACGCGCGCCACTTGCGGGAGTGCCCTGTGACGATGTTTCAGGCAAGCATTTAGTTTTTCAGCTGGCCGATTCTTCTGCTATCGAATTTCCGGATGCAGGAAATGTTGCTGTGCAGCCGAATTTGGCATTATTGTCTGAAACTGCCTACCCGTTTGCACGATTTAAATCGGCACCTGTTTCCACAATTGTCATTCCATCAGATAACTATCTAGGCACTGCGCTCACGCTAACGGCTAAACTAGCTCAAGTAGCGCAGGTTCCTTTGTTAAACCTTCATATAAGAGAAGGAAATGACGTCTCTACCGATGGCTCTGCTATTGTTTTAGGCACGCCAGAAACCCTCTCACAAATTGAGCAAACCGAATTTAGCACTGCGATAGAAGCAACAAAACGCTGGTCTTATCGATTGCAAAATAATTTGTACAACCGCATACGTACGCTTACTGACGACATGTCTTTCAAGGTAATGCGTGTAGATGGGCACACAGTACAAGAGAGTGATTTAGGTGAACAGGCAGTGTTGACCGCCCAAGAGCATCCAACTTCATCCCAGACGGATACTATGTTCATTATTGCCGCGCAAAGTCCTGAATTGCTTCAGGCGAGAGTTACCGACCTGGTTAGCTTGTCAATGTGGGGGCAAATGGCTGGCGACTTCTTTGCTTGGAAAAATGCTTTATCGCCATCTTTGGTTATGCAAGTAAGCGATAAATATGAGGTTGGCGAAGCTGATGATACTTGGTTGCACTTAAGGTTATGGCTATCTAATAACCCGTGGTATTGGCTAATAGGTTTCGTAGCTATAGTGTTTGTGGTGAGCTTGTTTATATATCTATTATTAAAACGCAGAAACAAACAAGTACAAGATTCATGGTAAATATACATAGCGTTTTAAGAGCAACATTTTTATTCGGTATCACGCTTTTGTTAATGTCATGTTCTACTGAAGAAGATAGCGAATTTAAGTCTCAGTACATTGCGTATAAGGCGCTGTTTATTGATGGTGGGCGGGTAGTTGATACCGGAAATGATGAGGTATCACATAGCGAGGGGCAGGGGTACGGCATGCTCTTTGCCGTTGCCGCAAACGATAAAGACACCTTCAACGCACTGTGGCATTGGACTAAAAGCACACTAATGCGTGACGACGGCTTGTTTAGCTGGCGCTATCGCCCTTGTATTGATAATTCAGCCGCTTGTATTGATGACCCTAATAACGCCTCTGATGGCGAAATTCTTATCGCGTGGGCGTTATTACGTGCGAATGAACGGTGGGGCGTAAGCAAGTATCTGGAAGATGCTAAAGCAATTGTGGGTGCTGTCGAACAGAAGTTGTTGATAACCAACAGCAACAGCGTTGTATTGTTACCTGGTGAATACGGATTTACGTCCGAACAAGCAGGCAATAATAGTTTGCAGCTGAATTTGTCTTACTGGGTTTTTCCCGCTATCACTGACTTAGCGAGAATATCGGCTACGCCCGCACGCTGGGAGAAACTCTATAATTCGGGGTTAGCTTTGCTGTCTAAAATGCAATTCTCTTCTTATGAATTGCCAAGTGATTGGGTGCGTTTTACGCCCAACAATACTGACTCAGACAATAACGATATTGGCACAGTAAGCTTAGACAAGGTGATATCGCCCGAATTCGGCTTTAATGCCATCCGCATTCCACTGCAGCTTTCATGGTCAACGCAATTTCGTGAAAACAATCAGCTAATCGAGAAGCTACTAGCGCCATATTATGCATGGTGGGCTGTTACGCCTACGCCAGCTACTATCAACCTATTAAGTGAGGAAACAGCTGAGTACGAGATGTCTAAGGGCATGAAGTCGGTTCAGATTGCGGTAAACAGCTTAATGAAACCAGAAGCGCCACAAAAACCTAATTGGCCTTCTATCGACCGTAACATGGATTATTACTCTGCAAGCCTAACGCTGCTCTCTATGTTAGCGGTTTTGGATAACGCATCGTGAAAGAAAGGTTTACACGCACGTCACTCTGTCTAGCCATCGGCGCATTGCTCACGTCCTTTGGGTCGATGCAGGCGTACGGGCAAACTAAAACAACCTACAAAGAAAAAGATCTAGGCATACTTCCGGCACAACAGGAACAGCCCGATTTAACCGGGCTTTGGTATCACATTAACGAGCAACAGATTACGCGAGCGAACGAAGAATTTACGCGCTTAAAAGCCCGTTACCCCCAGTGGAAGGTGCCAGAAGAAGTCGAAGCTGAGCTAAATAGAATTAATGGCCGAGTTAAAGGTACTATTACGCCTGTAGTTTCAGTACCGAGAGTAGATAAGTCAGGCAAACCTGAGGCTGACTCTATGCCCAATGGTTCGCTCGAAACACCCCAAAAACAGGTTGCCAAACCTGCCTCAAAAGCGCTTCCACTAGAGAGGTTTGCGCAATTAACGCCTAAAGCTAGAGCGACAACGCCAAAGCAAAAAGTAGAAAGGCTTGTTGCGTTAAGTAATCAGTTAAAGCGCACTGACTTTTACTTGCTCATGGGGTGGACTGCTATCGACAAAGGCATGTTAGAGGTCGCTAGCCAACAGTTTACTGCAGCTTTGCAATCGTCTGTTCGCGATATCGATAAACAATCAGCACAGCAAGGTCTTGACAGCGTTACAGGTATCAAGCTCCAGCAGGCGTTGACGCTGCGTGATACAACAAGGCTGGCACAGTTTCTTAAGTCTGACGACAATGGCTACGTAAAAGAGATACTACAAGGCGCGGCGTGGCAGCAATATGATTTAAAAAATTATGACTTTGCCGAAGCGCTGTTTAGTATAGTAGAAGATAATGAAGGCCAGTATCTGGCACTCAGCGCGCAAAACAGCGATGTTGCTGAGCAAAACGCTTTCGACTTGGCGTGCAGTATTGATACAGAAGTCTTCATCAGGCGCTGTGCAGATGGCTTGGCTAGTCGACAGGCCCAGTTTTACGATACAAGGCGTTACAAAGAAAGTATACAAGCTGGCGAAGCCCTCGGACGTTTGCGGCCTTTAAGCATAGAGGAACGTGCGTTAATTGGCTGGGCTGCAAAAGAAATACAAGATATTTCCACCGCAACGGCGGCATTCGAGCAAGTGCTATCGAAAACGCCAACCAATACGGTTATTGCGAATGAATTGGTTTCATTGAATCAAAGTAATGACGCTACATTAAATCGCTTGGCCTTAAAACACAGTGCAGTGAAAAGCATTTTGCAAGCGCGCACGATACGCAACGCGTGGCCTAGAAAACAATTTTGGTTAGCTTATCAAAACGACGACCCACAAGCGGTTACCGCACAAACTAAAGAAGGCCTAAGTGCAGTTTACGGTATAAATACCCGCAGTCGAAGTGGTGGCGAGGGGCTTGGGAATTTTGATGTATTGTCACAGTACATCGGCATTGGCAGCGGTTATAAAAACTGGCTTTGGCAAGTTTCATTAGACTACAAACAGTTCTACAGTGGTTCTCCTCAAGCTGGTGACTGGTTCGGTGACAGGCAATTAGAAAGTGCATCTTCGGGCATAAGCGGTTTCGAAGACACAGGTGTTCGGGCTGAAGCCTATTATCAAGCGCCAGACTTCAACTTTTACGCGAATTTGGAATATGCCATGTTCGAGCAACCCGTTGGCGCTAAAGTAACCGGGCAAATATCGGCGACCAAGTTTTTAGCAAATACAACCGTTGCGGCTACGCTATTTAGAAAAGCGAAAGAAGACAGTCTATTGAGTCAGACCGGAACTTTTTATGCCAACCGCGCGCAGTCTTGGGGCTATGTGATAGAAAGCGGTATTCGTGGATTGGTCGCCCATTCCATTGCTGACAATATGTCGGTTGCGGGAACTGCACAAATAAGCCGATTGGAAGGCGAACTCGTTGCTGATAACAGCGCGCTATCGCTTCGTGGTGACGTGAGCTATGACATAGCGAGTTATGTATCTCCTCGCCTTGATTATTGGCGTGTAGGGCCATTCTTAAGCTATACGAGCTACGATAAAAATTTAAGCGGTTTTACTGTAGGCAACGGAGGCTACTTTAGCCCGAGTCAGTTTTTCAGTATTGGCGGCTATTCTGAGCTGCTAACCCTAGAGGCACATAATTGGCAGGTTAAACTGCGTAGTTCACTTGCACTCTCTCGTGTTAAACAAGACGATGATTTACGTTTTCCAACAGGAGAAGCGTTTCGTCTTGAAGACTTAGATGAGACCCTTGGAGAAAACTCAGACACGGGTTTAAGCGGCAATTTTATGGCTGAAGGGCAATATCGTATTAACCACAACTGGATTGTGGCTGGCTATATTGGAAAAGCGTTTGCGGTTGAATATCAAGCGTTTGAAGCGGGTATTCAGATAAGGTGGCGACAAGGGCAGGGTAATGGTGTAACAAGCGATGAGCTTTTGCTGTCTTCGCCAAGATTAAGCGGCTTTGCTTTGTAAAGCCGCTTTAATTTGAAGAGTAATTTCTCTTTTTAAGCGTTAATTCGCTTTTCTACGTCTAGCCAGCATAAAACAACCCGCACCAAATAAAAGGGCGATTGAAGCAGGTTCACTAACGTTAATAGCGCCAAACTGATAGTTATTTATTTGTCCTGTTGGCGCGACGTAGGTTTTGCCATCGTCATTAACCAGTTCTTTGAACGGCGTTTCCAAACGATTCGCAATAACGTTGCCGTCCACATGACCATTGTAGAAACTTAGTTCTGCATATGGCGCCAACACACTACCTTTTACGCCAACACTGTGCAGGGTGAGATCTTTAGCATCAACGAAGTTAAACAAGATGTTGTTGGTATAAAGGCCATCATGACGTTGACCTTCATTGTTATCATTGTCTCTATACTGGCCATTTTCTGTAAAGTATTCGTTTTCCTGCGTAAATGCAGTATTGAAGAAGCCTGTATTAAACAGCTCTACCGTATCCCCATACACATTGATAATGTTATAGCTAGTGGTAGAGAAATCGTAAACAATGTCTTTGTCAGCTGCGCTGAACCAGTCAGAGCTAATCGAATAGATATTCACATCATCGGAGCCGGAAAATACGATGGTGTCGAGAGTATCAATATTACTGTCATTACAACTGACTAACGCATTTGGATCTGAAGCGTCGGTGCAGGTCAGTGTCGTTGTTCCATTCACGCTCATCGAGGCAAAGTCTTGAGACTGCGCCGTTACTTCAGTTGCGATGGAATTAAAATCGAGATTGTCGACGTTTACTGTATTACTGGAAGACTGCATGGCGCTCCCAGTATAGCCAGCATTATCCACGGTGAGCGTTGTACCGTAGGTTATGGAGCCATTCACACCCGCTTCACGGATGGTAACGGCTTGCTCAGACTGGATGTCCCCGTTATTAACGCCAGCCTTCTCTAATGTCACGTCACCTTTACTGAATATACCGCCATTTTCCACACTACCGTAGGTTACTGTGGTAGCACTGGTACTGTTTAGTGCTCCATCGAACATTACGCTATTAGCAGTAACCATACCTGAAACTGTGGTTTGTCCTGCGTGAACATGGCCTCGGGTATAAGAAAGATCGCCACCTACATAAAGTGCACTAGAAGAAAGATCGGTAGGGAGTAGAAGACCTACATCAAAGTCTTCAACCGTTAGGTTTCCACCTACGGCTAACGTACCTTCAACGTCAGAACGCTCACCTTCGTAATCTTCAAAGATGAAAGCGTTGTAGTTAAAGGCTTCGCTTAATTCGATTTTTGCTGCAGACACCTGGGGTGCTGACATTACTGCTGCAAGTACAGCAGTGTAAATAAGTTTTTTGTGCATTTTGGCTCCAGTGACATCCGAGTCTGGAACCGAGTTTCAACATGGTTTATCCAGACACACCGAATGGTACGATCTGAACAAAATTCGTGCGATAGCACAAGAGATACTTTGGTATAAGAGAGGATACGAAAAAGCCACCCGAAGGTGGCTTTTACTTAATTTGTATTTGATTAATAAAGCGTTTTAGCTGCTCTTTTTAACCAAAACAGATACTTTGTCGATACCAGCAATTTTAACTTGGTTCATCACTTCAACCACTGTGCCGTGCTCGCTGTCTTCGTGAGCCTGGATAGCAGCAGAATCAGTGTTGTTTTCTGCTAGGTATGTTTGCGTGTTCGCAACCACACGACGAATATCAACCTCACGGCCACCCATCATGATAGTGCCATCAGCATCAATACGGATAGAAAGCGCTTTAGAAGGCTTGTCGTTTTTCGCTTGATTATCTTCTGGACGGTTTACGTCTAAACCTTTCTCTTTCACGAACGAGGTCGTTACGATGAAGAAAATCAACATGATGAACACGATGTCCAACATGGGGGTCATATCAATCTGAGCCTCGTCTTCAGCCGAGGTATGCTTCTTTCTTTTCATCTCGTCTTCTTTCTTCTGTTACGTTCGAGCCATTTAGTATACTGCTTGTTACAAAAATATACAGACTTTTGTATAAAAACAGTGTGCTCATTAACACTTGTTGTTGAAAAAATACTCAGTTTCACGGTGATAAAACAACAATTCAGGGTTGTTTGCGTGAAATAGCGACACCTAATTGGTAAAAATACAACATCAATGCCTGATTGAGTGATGTACGCAAGTTACCATGAGGGTAAATGCCAAGTCTAGCTTCCGTTGATTTTTTTGTGCCTTGTACCAAAAACGCATTTTTGATCTCGTGATCTTGTATACAGGCTTCAAATGCTCGGGCAGCCATCTCCTGAGGCATAGCATAATAATACATTTTTAGCGCGCGATCAGCTTCTACGGATCGCACAAAGTACTCATTAGGCCTTTTTTGATCATTTAAGAACAATAACGAGAAGCAATCGCTTAATTTTTGATTCAATGGATGGGCGTTCATAGGTGCGTTATCTAGCCATGCCTGCGTGGCGAAGCTGCCGGCAGCAATGCCTTCGAACATACGAGGCGCAATGTAGTGATCAAATGCGTGAAACCACTCATGGGCAAGGGCACCAGCTCCCGCGTTTTTTGCTAGCGCTAGCTGCCTTTTTGCGCTGTTGTAGTGGGCGCTACTGTGTTTTTGCCCCCCACTGCCAAAAGCAAGGGATAGAGAGCCGTTTAAAGACAGCACTTGCTCATTGATATTAAGGATCGCAACCAGATCGTACAGCGCATCAAAAAATAAATTGGCAGCGATCTGCTGCTCTTCCGCGGTCACCCACCTGCCAACCGTGATCGTTGCGAAGTTAAACAGTTTACGAATATCTTGAAACGACACGTCGGCACCGTCCCGATGGCTTGGGCCGTTGCGATAGAACTGCTGATGAAGACGACCTTTATTTTCCAACGCTGATATCCAAGTGGATTAAAGTTTTATGCCATTGAGACCAGTAGCTGTTCACACCAGGCTTCGATGCGAGCATCGGTTTTGTCGTATTGGTTTTCATCATCAAGAGATAAACCTACGAACTTGGTTTTATCTTCGGTCAAGGCTTTAGAGGCGGTAAACTCGTAGCCTTCGTTAGGCCAGTACCCCACAATATTACAACCCGAGGGCATAATTGCATCGTGAAGCATGCCTAACGCATCTTGAAACCATTCGCCGTAACCAAGTTGATCGCCAAGGCCGAATAGTGCAATGGTTTTACCTGCTAAATCTAAGCCGTGAACCTCTTCCCAGTGAGATTCCCAATCTTCTTGCAGCTCGCCGAAATCCCAAGTGGAGATACCAAATATAATGATGTCGTATTCGGCTGTGCGCGTCAGGTTTACATCTTTAATATTGTGAAGGTCAACAATGTCTTCGTCAAAAAGGCTATTGAGCTGCGCTTGGATTTTTTCTGCCGCCATTTCGGTATAGCAGGTTGTTGAGCCGTAAAATAATCCGATGGACAGTGCGCTATCACTCATTAGATACCTCTTTTGAACTAATCGTCTTTAGAAGCTGGGAATTCTACCTCTTTACCGTTGCTCAACAAAGCTTTGCACTGAACATCGGCGTTTTTCTGTGAAATTTTTAATACACCGATGGCGCAACCGTTGAATAATTCGCCATAACCCTTGCTAGGCTCTCGTGCTTTTACCGACATGTTTCGACGTCTTGTGAAAAGGTTCAAGGGAGACTTGGAGCGATACAGCACGCGGTTTAATCTATCTAGCCATTTAATTAGCCCATCCGGGAACGCGTTTTTCAATCCGCTGCAGGTGAATTGGGTGATGTGAGGGCTGTTGCGCCTAAAGCGCAGGCGTACATCGTACACAAAGGAATAGTGCACATCGCCCGACAAAATAATGAATTCAGGTGGAGTTTTATAGTGCCTAAAAATGTTTAACATAACGTTGGCAGTACCTTTATGTGCCATCCAGTTTTCTGCATCTACCGTGAGCGCTTTGCCAAAAAACGTAAATATTTTTTGAATGGCCTCAATAACTTTAACCCCATAGATGGGGGCGGCAGAGACAACAATGACAGATTCTTTGCCAATAATAGAGTGCTGGAAATCACACAGTGCTTCCCAGTCCATTAGCCCCGAGGGCTTGTTCATATCTGATTCACTGCGCCAACGCTGCGTGCGGGTGTCTAAAACCTCAATAGGAGGTGTGGTATCTAAACGGTAATGCCACTGATCAAAATCCAACAGATCGTCAATGATTTCATCGTGCGAGTTTAAACCGCTTTCTCCCATTGATTCTTGTACTTTAGCGATTAGTGGCGCTACTTTTTTTGGTGCATTCCCCCAGCCTTGGCAAAGCAAATAGCCGATAAGCGCATTGCCGATCATGCGTTTTGATAAAGGGTTTCCATAGACTTCTTGTTCCCAGCCCCGAGTTAAATTCCAGTCGTCGGTAACATCGTGATCGTCAAAGATCATATAGGTGGGAATGTGTGCCAGGGCTCGACGTACCTGGGGTAATTGCTTAACGAACGCGGTAAGCGCGTCATTTTCTTTATCGAAAATGTTTGAGTACTTTTCTGGTATACCCTCTTTATCTATAGAGCCATCAGAGCGCAACGTATCAGCCCACAGCGTGTCGGACCATACCAGCAAATACATAGCGATGATCTCTGCACTGCCAATTAAATGGTTTTGTGCATTTACCGACGTAAACACAGGCTTCTTCTTGGCGCCAAAGAATATTGAAGATAGTACTGTGTTGGTCGCTATTTGCGGCAGAAGCTGTTCACGTTCATAAAACCCAAATTTATGGGTTGCAAGTTCACTCGTATTGCTCACCACTGCGCCCTCAAGCGCTTCGTGGTAAAGGCCTAAGCGCTCTATCACTCTGTGAATGGCTTTCAGCATAGGGCCAGCGACATCATCTGCGTAAATTTGATCTCCCGTCATCAACAAAAGATCGGGAAAGCCGTCATCCTTTTCAAACGCATTCTTGTGAAGCACGTCAACCTGCGCGAGCGCATCATCGTCATGAAAGTGGGGTTTGCGGCATGAGCCGTGCAAAATAGTTTCAGGCGTTTCTGTATAGTGAAAGCTTGGAGAGAACTGGCCATCGTAGAGTATTGCGCGCTGTTCTTTTTCCCATCTGGTTTGGGCAGACGAATCGTCGAATAACAGTTTATAGCTAATTCGCGCTCTGTCTTTAAAAGTATCAGCCGCGTTAAAAGAGATAAGGTGGATGAAAGCATAAGTGCCTACGCGTACCGTTTCACTCTGACATTCACCCGCTATTGTCTGGTCACAGACCGACAGTTTCAGTGATGGTGCCTCGGCGTTACTGGTGACTACCCATATATGGCATTCAGTAGGCGTCACTTTTCTTACTATTGGCCCTGCTATGACTTGGGGCAAGTGCTGCGTAGGAATGACTTTCTCCTTCAATACTCGATTTACTATCTAAAACTTTTCTGCCTCAATATTAAGAAGCTTTATAATATTTATAGTGTCTTTTGCAAGCCACAGACGCAATGTAAATAACCGTTATAACCTTACTCTTTTTTGTGCGTAAACGGTATGCTCGATATACTCCCTTACAATTTTTTCAGTTTTAGCTTTTGCTCTCGATACGCCGAGTCGAGAGAGGACTTCATATTATGCTTAAGTATTTATCCGCCACCGTTTTAACCGCCATGCTGGTCAGCGCATGCAGCGAGCCCAAAGATGTCATTATCAGTCCAGAACCTAGCGATTTGACAGAAACAACAGTAGGGAAGTGGATCCTTGATGAATCTGGAAAAGTTATGTTTGACCCCCAAACATCCGGGCTAGTCGTGCTAGACGGACAGCTAGTTACCATTGCAGATGCAAGTGCGGATGTTACGCAGCAGTTGAAGTTACATAGCATTTCACCAGAAACGGCAACGCTAAGCGCGTCTAGTAAGCGTTTTTCATTCTCAAGAGATGTGCGCCGAAGCTGCTTCTATAGCTACTTGAGCGAACAACCAGATTTAGAAGCGTTAGCGGTAGACCCTAGAGATGCTAATGTCATTTACACCGTCACAGAGGATGCAACCCGTACAGGAGCCTTGAGCCCTCGTTGTGAAACCAAGTACGAAGATACAGGCTCTACAGACTACCCAACCCTATTGGTCAAACTAACGCGAAAGGACAATGGCGCTGTTGAAATGTCAGATGTGCGTCCGCTCCAGTTTCCGAAAGAGTTCGAAGTAGGTAACTTTCCTAACGATGGTATTGAAGGCCTGACTATGGCGGAAGACGGCACTTTGTATTTGGCATTAGAAAAAGACAAAGCGGGGCAGCCAAGGATCTTTACATTGTCTGTTGATGAAAACTTTTTCTCATCGAGCGATTTTGCAACTGTAAGTGAACCAGACCTTCAGCTTCCTTCGTTTACCTCGGGTAATCACCCTATAAATGGCTTGGCTTTATATACGCACTCAACGGGCGCATCATATTTATTTGGCGCGGCAAGAAACGACAATGAATTATGGGTAATTGATACCACTGGTAGCAAACCGACAAAGCGCATTCCCATTATTTTTGATGTTGCCAGTGATCAGAGTTGCGAACAGTACACAATGGATAACTCGTCGATGGAAGGGTTAGTCACTATTGATAGTACGCTATGGATCATTAACGATCCGTGGGAAAAGAATTACATGAAAAACGCGACATGTAAGGCGCATAAGACGCGTTATGAAGATTTAGCGCCCTTGCTATTTTCGATAGAAATCAATGACGCTTGGTTTGATTAGCGTCTATCTACTTACGATGGTATTAAAACCGAAAAAGGGTTGCTACCAAGCAACCCTTTCGTTTCTAGCCAACCTGTAAACGTCGCTAAAAAAGCTGACTTTACCTATGCATCGCTGCGAAGGCGAGAAGCAAAAGTCTTTTTGAATTTTGCAAGTTTAGGTGCAACCACCATAGAACAATACTGGTTCTGCGGATTGTTTTTGAAATAATCCTGATGATAGTCTTCGGCGTCATAGTAGTTATTCACGGCTACTACTTCAGTGACTACCGGGTCAGGCCAGATTTCTTCTTCTGTGATTTGTGCAATAATTTTTTCAGCTTCCGCTTTTTGTGCGTCGTCATGATAGAAGACGGCGCTGCGATACTGTGTACCCACATCATTACCCTGTCTATTTAGCTGGGTAGGGTTATGTAGCGCGAAGAAAATTTCTAATATTTCACGGTAGCTGATGTTGTCGGCATCAAACGTTACCTGGACCACTTCTGCATGACCAGTGTTTCCCGTACATACCTCTTCATAGGTTGGATCGGCTTTTTCACCTCCAGCATAGCCAGAAATTGCTTTTTCTACACCTTCGACAGTGTTAAACGCAGACTCGATACACCAAAAGCATCCGCCTGCTAAAGTGGCTACTTGTAAATTTGCCATAATAAAACCTCTCATAATCTTTGCTTGTAGTGTGGGTGCGGGTAGGGCACAACACAAGTCATCCAAGCGTGTTTTTTTATCGTATAAACGAATATTAAATAAGAATAACGTGCTACGGCTCAAAACGGTTTTAAACTGGTTACAACAAGAGCGCGGTTAGCGCGTGGCAAACGCGATGTAATATTTATTTTTTCATGTTTGCATGGGCAAAATCGCCTTTTAAGCGATAAGCGTCTTATGTGGCAGAGGTAGGTAGAAGTGATTATTTTTTATGATGGTTATTGCCCATTGTGTATAGCCGAAATGCATCATTTACGCAAAAGAGACAAGCATAACAAACTCACCCTGGTCGACATTCAGGCCACTGATTTTGCAAGTCGTTATCCGGACATGGATTGGCATGCGCTTAATGCCAGGATTCACGGGCTTCGCGATGATGGCACCCTAATTACCGGGCTTGATGTTACCCATGAAGCATGGAAAGCAGTAGGTATGGGCTGGATTTATGCTCCGCTTCGCTGGCCTGTTATCCGTTATGCCGCTGATGCTTTCTACAATGTATTCGCAAAACATAGATATACCATTTCTTACCTTTTAACGGGAAAAAAACGTCAGTGCGACCGCTGTGTACCGGGAGAGCCGAATGGAAAATAACGTACTTATCGTGGGCGCATCTGGTGGCATAGCGTCTGCGCTTATAGAGCAATATCGCAGTGCGGGCGCAAAAGTGTTCGCTGTAAGTCGTGCAGCTGCAACTGAAAGTAACAATTCAGAGAACGTCTCCTATCATCAAATTGCTGAACAGGATGATAAGCACATCAGCGGCTTTGTTAAGCAACTTGCTAAGCAAGAGGTTGTGTTAAATATGGTAGTAATAACAACCGGTTTTTTGCATAACGAAAGCGAAGGTATTCACCCCGAAAAGCGCTTAGAAGATGTCAGCGAGGAAGCCTTGACTGCGTATTTTGCGACAAACAGCATTATTCCCGCTATATGGCTTAAGCATTTAGTCAACGTTATGAGTAAAGAAGGCTCAACCCTTGTTTGCCTAAGCGCGAGAGTAGGGAGCATATCAGACAACGGGCTTGGCGGATGGTATGGCTACCGTGCCTCGAAAGCCGCGCTCAATATGTTTGTCAAAACAGCGTCTGTAGAGTACAAGCGCAGATTGAAAGATGTCATGCTGGTATGTTACCACCCAGGTACCGTTGATACCGGGCTGTCGAAGCCATTTCAAAAAAATGTAGCGGCTAAAAAACTCTTTACGCCAGAGTTCACTGCAAAACAACTTATTCACCACCTTTCAGCGCTCAATCGGGACCAGACTTGTCATTTTATCGACTGGAATGGCGAAGTGGTAACTTGGTGATACGGTCTAACCTCATTTCTGCAAGTCCAACATCAAGACTTTTTATTTCACTGCTGTTACCATGTTATTTTGGGAATGGTGCAGCGTATTGATACGCCCATAGAGGTAGCAATACAACGCGTTGACGCCACATGTGAGTCATTACAACAAACGCCATCCTAATAATAAATAATACCAGTTCGCTCGGCTTGATTCCGACGAGAATCAAGAACGAACAACAAGTACAAATTGTGATTTCAAAAAGTGATTGTTGTATACAAGGCTAATTTGAATGTCGCAAGGCGTGATAAGCGAACTGCTATAACAATAACTCAACAAGAGGAAGGGATATGAGCGGGGCCAGAGAACAGTTCGGATCGCGCATAGGTTTTATATTGGCTGCTGCAGGCTCTGCAGTGGGCATTGGTAATTTGGTGGGGTTCCCAGTCGGTGCAGCTAAAAACGGCGGTGGTGCATTCCTTTTAATGTACGCTATTTTCGTTTTTGCCATTTGTTTACCGGTTATGTTGGCAGAGATGTCGGTGGGTCGCCATGCTAAAAAAGACCCGTTAGGCGCATACAGCGCTATCAGTGGTAACGAAAAGAAGTGGAAACTTGCAGGCTGGCTCGCGATTGCCACGCCGTTTATGATTGCCGTTTTCTACATGGTTATTACTGTATGGCTTTTTGGCTATTTATTTGAAGCAGTTAGTGGGAACTTAGACAAACTAGCAAACCCCGATACCTTTGGGGTGTTTATTAATTCAGAGTCTATTTTCGTCTACATGGCTGCTGTTGTTGGTGTGGTTTACCTTATCCTTCAAGGTGGTGTAAAAGAGGGGATAGAAAAAGCAGCGAAGCTGCTTATGCCAGCACTTTTCGTGATGCTTATCGGCCTTGTTATCTTCGTACTAACCCGCGAAAACGCAATGGCAGGCGTAGAGTTTTATATTGTTCCTGAATTTTCAAAAATTACAGCAGAAGTAGTGAACGGCGCACTATCACAAGCCTTTTTCTCATTGTCGTTAGGTATGGGTATTCTTATTACCTACGGTAGTTACATCGATAAACGTGCGGATGTACCAAGCGCTGCAAAGCTTGTTGCATTAACTGATACTGCAGTGGCTTTTACCGCAGGCTTAATGATTCTTCCTGCCATATTCTCTTTCAACCCAGATATTAATCCTGATGAGTTAAGTGAATCGTCTGTAGGTATGATTTTTACTTATCTGCCTAGTATCTTCCTGGCACTACAAGACTCCATTGGCTATATGGGCGCTTCGATTGTAGCCAGCTTGTTCTTCCTATTAGTATTCTTTGCGGCAATAACGTCTCTAGTGTCTATCTTTGAAGTACCTGTTGCGGCGCTTATGGATGAAAAAGGCGTAAGCCGTAAATGGGCGCTAGGCTCTTTAGGTAGCATTATGATTGTGCTGGCAATTCTAAGTGCATTGTCGTTTGGTAAAGTTGATATGCTGACGTCATTTATGCACTACGCCGGCGCAGATAAATCGCTGTTTGACGTAATTTACGATGTATTTTATGACACTATTTTGCCGTTAAACGGCCTGCTAATCTGCTTGTTCGTTATTTATCGCTGGAAGAGTGCTAATTTTAATGCTTCTTTGGAAGAAGGCAGTAGTGGCTATAAAGGCAGCTGGTTTGAAAAGTATGTGGATGTTTCGTTGAAGACGTTTATTCCGCTAATTCTACTTGTGATTTTTGTAAACACGGTGGCGGTGAAATACTTCGGGTTGAGCCTTTTTGGTTAATAAGGTTCACGACAAAAATTACTAAATTTACCGTGCAATAGCAGTAACGTTAGATGAAAAAACGGCAAGCTTCACGCTTGCCGTTTTTGTTTTCAACAGAATCTTTATTTTTCACTCACTGTTCTTGAATAGTGACTCGCTTAACACATTAGGTTAAACGCACTTCATCCCAAGAGAACTGTGTTAGAAAATGAGTCAATATAAGACTTAAAACATGCGATAAGGGTCGCCATACTCTGGCGTAATGTTAAGCCTTTCCCAACTTTGCGTAGCGTCGATGACCTTGCCGCCAGGCTGAGCTTCTGTATCAGAAAAGTGTGGTGCGTCTATACCCATCGCGCTAGCTGCATCTACATAATAAATACCGCGCTTTGGGTGAGATAAGCTGCAAAGGTGTATAACGTCGTTTAGTGGCTTGTCGCAAATAATTGAGGTTAACGCAGACACAATGTCGTGCACATGGACAAGGTTAATTCGTTTATTTCCTGCATCCAACTGTCTTCCACTTAGCGAACGGGCAGGATGACGGTCTGGACCTACTAAACCGGCTAGACGAATAATACTGATATCAACCTGACCTCGTTTAGACAACAAATAGTCTTCAATAGTAACGTGTGCCTTGGCCGAAGCTGTTTGCGGCTGTGTAGTGCTAACTTCGGTAACTACTTCGTTCGTGGCATCGCCATAAACTGATGTAGTACTGATAAAAACAATGTGCGCAACGCCAGCGCTTAGTGCAGCATCAATAAGTCGCAGCATATTGTCAGTAAATGATTCGAGGTTGGTGTTTCTTCTACCCGGGGGAATATTTAGCAATAGGGTCGCGTTTGGTAGGTGGTTGCATAGCGCCGATGTATCATCGCCCAGTGCATATTCAATTGCGGTGATACCTTGTTCTTTTAACGCCAGGCGTTTCTGTTGGCTTCGAGTAGTGCCAATAATATTGACCTTACCTGACAGTGCGTTGCCTACATAGCCAGCTAACCAGCCATAGCCACTAATTACTACATTCTGAGTCATCGATTAAACTCCCCCTTTATTTATGGCTTAAGAGTACATCAATCGGGGGGCGGATGTCGTTAATACGCCTACCATTAACTGAAAAAGCAGAAATCTGAGTGAGGAGAAATATTAAAAAGTTAGATAGCGAGCGCTATAAAAACCGACTGTTTTTTCAGTCGGTTTTCAAAATAAGTGAAATAGAAAGGTAAGTAGTTTGTTGTAGCAGGCTTAATTCGCTAAATTATTCGACTACATTTTCATTTCGTCATTGTGCTCGTTGTGACCATGATGGTCGTTGGGGTCAATATCCAGCAAGTTCAAGTCATCAAGCCCTGAAATAGATGCCTGCATTTTACCTTCGGCATAGTCGGCTTTCTTCAGCACTTTACACAAAGCATCGCCTTTTTCTTCCAGCGAAGCGGCTTGGCTTTCCAAGCGATATTCTAAATCTTCACCCCAGCGCTCCATCTTTTGTTCAAACTCAGACATATCACCACCTTCCCACAGCATTTGTGTGCCAACCGCGATAAGAATTCTGCCCATAGATTCACTGATCAAAGATTCGATTTGTGTTTCAAACTCTTGTTCCCAGCTTTCGTCAAACCAACCTGGTTCGTCAAATTTCGTAGAATCTACGCGAATATTGCCCGCGTCATCATAAAAAGAGGTGTTTAATTTGGTTTCTAGTGAGTTGAACAATTCATTGAAATCATCACCCATTTGGTCACCGCCCAGCAGTTCAGTAAACACTTCAGTTACTGCTACATTGGCAATTTGCAGGCCTTCACTGGCAATGGTAAGGGTCATAGGAATAGCAATATCAATATTGTTGTAGTATTCACTTACCCAACGCTGTTGTTCGCTATTTAGCGAAATTGACTCACCGTTGATGGTCATATTGTGTTGAGCATCAATTGTCATTACCGAACCATTGTCCATCTGAACCGTAAGGTCGCCTTGGTAATACTGAATATGGCCATCAAGCTCCATGTCGCAGCTGTTGTTCTGAAAACTTGTGTCATGCGCGAATGCGTGGCCGCTTATCAAAGCACTGGTAACAGCAACTGAAAGTAATAGTTTGTTAGACATTGTTCATTCCTTAATTTAGGTGTAACACATCAACCTTGTTCTAAGAGCTACGACGGGTTGTAGAGTCACTATCAAATAAACACTAGCGTTATTTGCTGGTATATCTTTAGTTGAGCAATGGCCTTGCCAAGATTTAAAATTTATATTTTTCAGTTGGTTAGGTTATGTGTGCGTTTTTTAAGAGCAATTTCCGATTCACTATTTAGTGAAATTGCTAACTAATTAGTAGATTTGACTAAGATCAATTAATACCAATAGCGATAGATTTAAGCCAATCCAAGCATGGTTAAATCTTATTTATTGGTGCATAATACCGCCAATATTTTTAAGGGGTTTTCACAATGGCTGATTGGATTAATGCAATTATGTTTGGTGTTGCGCTAATTGCCTTTACGCTAGGGCTAAGCAGCATCGTTATGGGCTTTATGACTGCTAAAGCAGGTGCTGAAGGTATGCAGGAAAAAATCGAGTACGGTTTTTTTGGCGTTACTGGTTTAGTACTTTGCTTACTGATGGCCTACGCACTGGCTTAAGCGATAAGCATTATGAAAAAACCGGCTATTACAGCCGGTTTTTTTTCGCCTTTAAACAATAGTGATATCAGTTCTACTAGTCGTTGTCTTTGCGGTCGTGTTCGTTTTTGTCCTGAGCTTCTCTTGGCGCCTTAGCACTTTTGTCATCAATACGGTGATGAGCAGCAGACTCCTGTAGGGCTTCGTTTCCACCAGTGCTGTTAAACACGCTATGTTCACGATGGGCAAGCAAGGATAAATGCCCATCACGCTGATAAGCGCGTAAGTCGAACAGGTCTAGCATAGCCATGACATGGTCAAAAATATCTGCCTGAACTTTCTCGTATTTAACCCAGTCTTTTTGAATACTAAAGCAGTAAATTTCTAAAGGTAAACCGAGCTCATTGGGCGGCAACTGCCTAACCATGAGGGTTAGTTCTTGGTTGATATCTGGGTGTTTACGCAAGTATGCCTCTAAGTAAGCTCTAAAAGTGCCAATGTTAGTAAGGCGACGATTGTTTAACAGGTCCGATTCATCAATCGAATAATCTCTGTGATAAGCCCGGAGCTCATTTTTCTTCTTGTCGATATATTCGTTGATATAACGAATTTTGGAAAAGCGCTCTAGCATATCGTTGTCACAGAGTTTGATCGAGTGCACATCAATATAAATGGCACGCTTAATTCTGCGTCCACCAGACTCCTGCATACCGCGCCAGTTCTTTACTGCTTCTGTGGTTAGGCTATAGGTCGGCAGTGTAGAGATGGTCTTGTCCCAGTTTTGTACCTTTACGTTAGTAAGGCCTATTTCGAGTATTTCACCATCTACTTCGTACTTAGGCATGGCAATCCAGTCGCCTGTATTAAACATGCGGTTGGCGGCAATTTGAATACCGGCAACAAAGCCTAAAATGGTGTCTCTGAATATTAATAGCAGCACAGCAGCAATGGCTGTTAAGCCAGACACAATAAGCAGCGGGCTTCTGTCTACAATTAAAGAAATACTAAGCAGTATGGTAATAATAGCGAAGGCAAGTTTCGTTACTTGAATGAAGCCTGTAATAGGAGCGCGCCGAGATAGGGCTGAAGCATTGTAGACATCTTCTACCGTGCTTAGCATGGCATACAAAGCCAATAGCCCACTATACAGCATGTATAGTTGGGCACTCTTAATCATCATTCCGTGTATGACAGCTTCATCATCAATGAGAACGGGGGTGGTAACGTAAATAAAGAGCGCCGGAAAAAGGTGCATCAAACGCCTAAAGAAGCCGTGTTCTTGTAGCGCGTTATCCCACTTATTATTCGACTTATATACCCAGTTAGCAATTTGAGGGCGCACTAGCAGGCGCGCAATCACGTAGATTAGGACTGCTACTAATAGTATAGAGCCTAGAGCAAGCAAATTGTAAAGTGGATCTTCAGTGGTTAAATTAGGAAAAACGTCTTTAACCAAATGAATGAAATGATCGCGTACTGAAGCACTGACTTCCATTATTTACGACTCCAACAGTTTCTTTATACGATTGTCTTTATTTTCCCACAGTCCATTTAACCAGTTTTGGAAATAAAGACGAAACTCAGACTCAGTGCGTTCTGATTCTTGTTGTAGCTCTGGTACAGGAGTCACGTTTACGTCGATAACGATTTTTGTCATCTGTCCGCTTAGCATTGCCATCATGGGGTGACGTTTATTTTCAGGGTAAAGTAGCGAGATATCTAGCACGTTAGTAAATAGCTCACCCATAGCTGAAAGCGTGAAAGAAACCCCGCCCGCTTTTGGTGGCAGTAGGTTTTCGTAAGGGCTTTGCTTAGACAAGTGCTTTTGGGTTGTATAACGCGTTCCTTCCACAAAGTTGATGACGGTAGTAGGAACCGTTCTAAACTTTTCACAATACGCTTTAGTGGTTTCTAAGTCCTTGCCTTTCTTGTCCGGATTTTTTTCCAAATATGCGCGGGTGTATCTATGCATAAAGGGCATATCAAGCGCCCAAGCGCCTAATCCAACAAAGGGTAACCAGATGAGCTCTTTTTTGAGAAAGAACTTTGGCGCGGGAATGCGGTGTGTGGCAAATTCAATAAGCAAAATAATATCTAAATAACTCAGATGATTAGCGATAATTAGATACCAACTGTTTTTTGAAAGCTCACCATGAACCGAACACTCAATATTAACCTTATTAAATAGCCTGATTAACAGCACACTAATACGCCCAAAGCTAAACATTAGGGCATGCATAACCTTGTTCCAGGCAGTTCTAATTCTTCCATTTGGCAAAAGCAGCTTTACCAAGCCAAGTAGAATAATTAGTCCGCCCCATAGAGCGAGATTGAGAATTTGCAGCGTGGTGTGCAAAACAAAAATAAAAGGCGCGAGTACTACACGGATCATAATGGTTTCTGAGTTGCGTTAAGTGAATCTAAAAGCTGATCTTTGGCGTGCCATTGTTCATTCAGCCATGTTTGAAAACGGGCGCGAACTTGCGGATCATCAAAGTAACTATCGTTAAATACGCCATTTTCCATAATGTCTTTAATAGGCATAACCTTTATATTTACGCGGATGTCGCGCACTTTTCCACTCACGAAGTCCCAAAAAGAAGGAACGCCGTTAGGGTAGTCTATTGTGACATCTATCAATTTATGTAGCTGGTCACCCATGGCCGATAACACAAAGGCAATTCCGCCTGCTTTGGGTTTAAGAAGGTGCTGAAAAGGCGAGTTCTGCCTATCGTGTTTACCCTGCGTAAAGCGGGTGCCTTCTACAAAGTTCATAATACTAACGGGCTTGTTGCGAAACTTCTCGCACGCTTTACGTGTAGTTTCCATGTCCTTTCCCTTGAGATGCGGGTTTTTAGCCAAGAAAGACTTTGAATACCGCTGCATAAATGGGAAGTCGAGCGCCCACCATGCCAACCCAAGAATTGGCACATAAATTAGTTCTTTTTTAAGGAAAAACTTCAAAAAAGGGATTTTTCGGTTGAATACACGTTGAAGAACAAGGATATCGACCCAAGATTGATGGTTAGCAACGACGAGATACCAATCATCTCGGGTGAGTTTTTCTAGTCCGTTTACCTGCCATTTGGTTCGGCCGCTGATGCGCTGATTAAGGTTGTTTACACCAATCCATGCGGTCGCGCAGGCATCGAGCAAATAAGAGATGAAGCGTCGCCACGGGGCTATAGGAATTAACTTAAATATCGCTAAGATGAATATGGGCGTCGACCACAAAACTGTATTCAGGAAATAGCAGATAACCGAAATAGTGCCAACAATATGATGCAACAGGGCTTTTACCATTGTACTTACCTCAAAAATTAGGCGCTTAGTGTAAACGAACTTGATCTAAAATCCGATAGAGCCTTTACTGATTCCACAATAAAGGTGCAATTTTACGAATTTAAGGAGCTGAAATGGAGCTTATTGGCGAAAATAAAGCATTTGGGGGCCAGCATTTGCGCTACACCCACAAAGCTGAAACCACACAATGCGATATGACTTTCGCGATTTTTCTTCCCCCATTTGCCTCTAAAGAAAAACCGGTGCCGGTATTATATTGGCTATCTGGGTTAACCTGTACCGACCAAAACTTTATGCAGAAAGCGGGGGCAATGAAGCTTGCAGCAGAATTGGGTATGGCCATTGTTGCACCTGATACTTCGCCTCGTGGTGAAGGAGTGCCGGATGATGAAGAAGGGTCTTACGATTTCGGTTTAGGAGCGGGCTTCTATGTAGATGCAACGCAAGCTCCGTGGGACAAACACTACAACATGTATAGCTATATTGTTGATGAACTGCCAGCGCTTATCGAAAGCGAATTTCCTGTAACTAAAGAGCGGGCAATTAGCGGACATTCTATGGGCGGACACGGTGCGTTAGTCATCGGCATGCGTAACCCAAATAAATTCGTTTCGGTATCAGCGTTTAGTCCTATTTCGAATCCGTCAGATTGTCCATGGGGTGAAAAAGCACTAGGCGGATACCTAGGTGATGACAAGGCAGCGTGGAAGGACTACGACGCATCTTTGCTGTTAGCAAGCAAAACCCATAGTGTGCCTTTGTTGGTTGAGCAGGGTACAAAAGATGAGTTCTTGCACGAACAGCTAAAGCCTCAGTCTCTGGTTCATGCTGCACAACAATCCGATACGCAACTTACGCTTAATATGCACGAAGGTTACGATCACAGTTATTTCTTCATCGCATCGTTTATTGAAGAGCATTTAGAGTTCCATGCGGGACATATTGGCTTAATCTAAGCGCGCTCATCTAAACTCAAAAGTACATTAAAAAGCCGGAACATGTTCCGGCTTTCTGTATCATTATTGCCTAAAAGACTGTAATTACTTTAACTTTTGCGCAAGCGAGATGAATTCATCAATCGCAACGGGTCGTTGATATAAATACCCTTGACCGTAAGCGCACTGATGATTTTGTAAAAATTGCTGCTGCTGTTGAGTCTCAATGCCTTCGGCGATAATTTTGATATTTAAATTATGCGCAAGCCCGAGAATAGCCTGCACAATTGCTTGGTCATCGGTATTTTTCTCTAATTCACTTACGAAAGAGCGGTCAATCTTAAGCTCATCAATAGGCAATTTTTTCAAGTATACTAGCGAGCTAAAACCTGTACCGAAATCGTCTATCGATACAGTAATACCCATAGACCTAAGCTCGTTAAGCAAGACAGACACTGTGTCTAAACTCTCAACCAACACGCTTTCTGTTAATTCGATAGATAAATTGGAGCCGGGAAGCTGGTGATCTTCTAATGCATTCTTAATTTGATTAAGTAACGCTAAATCTGATACTTGGCGACCGGATATATTAATAGCCAATCTAATATCTAATTTCGATGCTTTTAGCGCCTCAATAACATTACACGCTTCATTAATAAGCCACTCACCAAAGGGGAAAATGAGTTCGCTTTTTTCTGCTAACGGAATGAATACTTCAGGTGAGATAAATTTTCCTTCAGGTGTTATCCATCTTGCTAGCGCCTCACATTTTACTATCTTCCCTGAAGAGAGGTCGACAATGGGTTGTAAAAATAGCTTGAGCTGATTACTTTTAATAGCTTGTCGAAACGCTGATTCAAGTTCGTTTATTGCGTGATGCTGTTTATGCAGTTCCTCACTGTATACAAGGGCGATATTTTTACCTTGATATTTAGCCGCCTGCAACGCGATATCAGCGCATTGGAGTAAGGTTTCTGCTGAAGCGCTATCTTTGGGGAAACTTGCTTCACCCATATTAACACCTAGGTTAGGCTCGCTTCCGTTAAGCACGGTATAGGTTTGGGTTAGTTTGCGTATAAGCTGTTGAACGTACTCGGCGCTAGCTAAATCTTTAAAGGTATCGATTCGTTTTACTAGGGCGAACTCGTTACTGCCTATTCGAGCAATAAACCCGCTGTTACCAACGAATGCTTGTAGCCGTAGAGCAAAAGACTTTAATATTTCATCCCCAGATTGGTAGCTCAACGCTTCGTTAATTTTTTTGAAGTCACAGATATCAATTATAAACAGCTTAAACGATGTGTCTTCCTGGACTAACCGCCTTACCGTATCGGTGAACAAATTACGGTTGGCAACTTTCGTTAGTGAATCCATACCACTGGCGGTAAGCACACCTTCTTCTTTATTGTGTATATGCGTAATGTCAGTAAATAAGTAAACCCAGTGAGTAAGTTCATCTGCATGCATTACAGGATGGATAGTTACCTGAAGCCAAACTTTGTAATCGTCTATTGGCTGCCAATATATTTCGCCTTGCCAGGGGGCTTTCCTCTGTACCAAAGTCGGTAAAAAAGTAGACGGCGCGTCAATGTCTTTAATCAACTCACCGATGCGAATTGAGCTTGGCGTTGTGCTATTGCAAAGTAAAAGCCTATGTGAAGCTTTGTTATCAAGTATCAAGGCACCTTCATTATCTAAAATAACTACGCCTGTTTCTAAATTATGAATAGCTTGTTGTATAGGCGGTACTAGCTTTTGAAGACGGGTGTTTTTGCGCAGTACATTATTTAATTTATGCCTAATGTATTCATGCTGCCCTACAATTTCATGGTGGCGTAACAGTAATTCACGAGCTGCTTGGAGCGTCTGCTGTTTTTCATCAAACTGCTCTTTAACGTTCTTAACCACTAGATAGCGAGAGCCGGCTCCGCCATTGATCGCCAAGGCTTCAAGACGCAAAAGCTGATTTTCGTTTTGTTCGGTCCAAAAACCGGAAGATAGGGTGAATGACGTTTCTCCTTTCCATACCTCATCGGCGTCGAAAAAGAAATCGTCTAAAAAAATAGATGGGATGTGTTTTTTTTGCAGTTTGTTGTTATCGTCAAGCGCAACAACATTATTTAACCATGGAAGTTCCGGTGTTAAACACGTGATATCGTTCTCAGAATTGCACTTAAACAGCGCGCAGTTAGTTATGCCTAGCGCATTTAATAAATGGATATCCATGGCAATCTCCTACCAAAACGCAATTGTACTGAATAAGTTTTCTACATTTTCACCGGTCTTCGCACTTGTTTTCGTAAGTGAAGAAAATCTTTGTGCGTAATTATTCAATTCTTCCTCACTCCAATGCCAGCTAGTTGGGAGGTCAGTTTTATTCACTACGAAAAATGCGGGAATGTCAGGGTAGTGCTCTTGAGCGAGCTCGAGAATTTCTATACCCTCAAGTAAAGACTGAGAGCGAGTTTGGTCAACCACGATAATATAAGCACTGGCGCCGCGAAGGTAGCGAGGGTTAAAGCCACAGTATCTATCGATACCCTCTAAATCCCAGAGGAGAAGCTGGACACCGCGCCCTTCTTTATTGACTTGTTTTTTGTCTATTTTTACGCCAATAGTAGTCTTGTACTTTTCAGAAAAAATACCTTCGACAAACTGCTTTACTAGGCTTGTTTTACCAACACCAGTGGGCCCTAGAATACAAACTTTTTTCTGTATCACCGCAAAGCTTCCTTACTATTACTCACTGGATATTAAAACATTTAACATAACTGAACGCCCCATCGATGCTTTCTGCAATGGTAGCTCTCCTAAGCTTACGGGTATAAGAATATCACTTTCTACACCAAGTGAAATTAATGAATTCACAACATTCTCTGCTCGTTTTTGGCTTAAGGCGCGATTGCGTGCGCTTGAGCCCGAATTGTCACTGGCCCCCATCACAACGATACTCACAACAGTATTTGTTCTATCTGCGAGCATTAATAATTGTTTTATGTCATTTGCTAGGGCTTCTAATTTTGCTAACTGTACTTCAGAAAGCGCCTCTTGGTTAGTAGCAAA
The DNA here is from genome assembly GCF_056311825.1 of Alteromonas sp. ABH4_452. Taxonomy (NCBI): domain Bacteria; kingdom Pseudomonadati; phylum Pseudomonadota; class Gammaproteobacteria; order Alteromonadales; family Alteromonadaceae; genus Alteromonas; species Alteromonas sp. ABH4_452. Next base: position 1,133,392 of record NZ_CM149973.1, read on the forward strand.
AAGTACACTTTGTGAAGAAACTTTATTAACGAGTCGGTTTAACATTGCTTTTTGAAGCGCAGCATCATTAACGTTATAAACCGGTTTTACGTTAAGGGCAGTGGTGTCTACAGAGACTCCCGATATACCTGGGATTGCACTTATTTGCTGAGTAAGGTCTATCGCCGTCGTATTAAACACGGCTCCCGATATCGCAAATTTGTGGTTTTCTTCTTTTTCTATGGTTATGTTTTCAAGCTCGTTCAGTGGATATTCGTTAACGAGCGTTTCAAGTTTTCGCTCTACCACGCTGGACTTTAAAGAGACAAAGGGCTCTTCAATTACTGTGACCTTTTCTGCATCGATTCCATTGTCGCTGAACCATTGGTCAATGCTGGTGGAAACAGGGTCGCGCAGTACTTTTGTATGTACATTGCCATTAGATATATAGGTATCGGTAACAATAATACCAGGGGGAGGCGTAAGCTCGTGTAGCTCGCTTTTTAAAATACTTAGGGAAAGTCGCATAAAGGACAGTACTGCTAAAGCAGTGAAGACTACCAAGAGCACGGCTGCGCCTATCAAGCGTTTTGACTTTTTGCCCTCACCTTCTTTTCTTTCACTTACCAAGCAATCCGCAAGGATAGTTTCGCATCCGTCAAAAGGAGCATTGTCACCCTCATAATTGACTAAAGGTTGTTGGTAAAATTGATGAAAATCTTCCAAAGCCTGCTGAAGCTTACCGCGAACCTCAGGAGGTATACTTCCCGTTACCGCTGCGACAAGTAATGCTTGAGGGCCAATTTTAATCAGTAGCGTAAAATCTTCTGTTTTTATCTCGCCAAGCTCGTTGTCAGACTCGCTAGCGGTGACGCCAAACGCATCTGCAACAAAATCATTGATAGCGACAAGCATTGAGGAAATGAGATCCGCATCTTTTTCTTTGTCCGGATCTGACGAGATACTGTGGAGTAATGTGCCGGTTTCACGGTGAATGACCAGCAGCTGTTGCACTTGATACTGATATATTTGCGACGCTACATACTCAGAGTACTTAACGCCAGACTGCCAGGCTTTAAAGCGCCACGAAATACTTTTGGGGCTAAAGCTATTTTCAATTAATGCATTGGTTCGCTCAACAAACTCTACAAGAAATGATGAAACGGCTTTTCTTACTAATGTACCTACTAATGGGTAAAGTGTGCCTACAATCTTTTCACTATTAGCTTCGATAGAGCGGTGCAGGGATTTTTCGACAAGGGGAACAAGAACTTTGTTGACCGAGCCATCTTTTGTCTCTCGTTCAAATAACGCTTCAGATACAACATTGCTCACAAAACCCTTTGCGTCGCGATCAAGCTTCTCTTGAACGAACTTGTCATCCCGCCCAATAAGCAGCTCTCTGACTTTTTCAAGAGAGTTGTCCGGCAACTCAGACGGCGGCACTTTGTCACTCATTAATTAATGATCGGTAGCGAGGTTGGTAGCCATGGTTGAAAGTAAGTTTGCCAGTGTTTTTCTGTCTGTCTTACTCTCTGAAAGCTCGCTAGTAACTTGCTGAAGCTTTTCTAACAGTTCTTGATGGCGTTTACTAAACAAGTTGTCTAGGGATTCCAATTCTTTTACTACATGTGCCTCTAACACATCGTTGTCGTTCTTCGCTGATGTTTCAGCAATTTCCAGTTCACTTTGCAGCTTATCGGTAGTGTGCTGAAGCTGTTCTTGCACGTTACTGTTGTTGTCATTAGCGCTGGCTAGCTGATTAGAGAGTTCAGTGATCTGATTATCGATGAGTTTACGTATATCGTTAAACTGATTATCAAGGTGTGTGTTTAATTTAGCGAAGCTATCATTTACTCGCGACTCAAGGGCAGAGAGATCTGCACGGAAAGCACGATTTGTTTGACCAAATAATATTTCTCTAAGTTGAGCAAGTTCGTCAGCTGGTTGAGGAGCGTTTTGTGCTTCATTAACGCTTTGCGCTTGCTGATCCTTCGGCTTCTTGTCCGCCATAAAATGTCTCCGGAAGGTGCAGTACTTTTGCTTTTAATAGCGAGTATTCTGCGATCACATTTTTAATTGTGCTAATAATTACGGTTATTACCTTATACAATAGCCGCTAATTGCTCATTTTGAAATACGCTAAAAGCATAATAGTGGTAAATATCTATCTAAAAAAAGCAAACTTTTCAGAGGGTTGTTAATAATTTAATAGTGCAAGGATACTAAAAGCACTATTAAGTGAGGCCGAGGCAGCGCTTCGAATCTAAGAAAAAGTTAAGGCGTTAACTAGTAGGATTTTGTAGACAGTACTAACTCGATATCTAATGGGTGCGGCAACCGCAAGACTGCAATATTCGTTCATTTTTTATGTGTTCACTTTTTGTGAGCATCAGCTTTTAATGAACATGAAGGCAGCTTCAATGTAATTGAAAAAGTAATAACTCCCGACTCTTTGTTTCTTACTCTCACGCGATAGACATTGATATTTTTTCTCGTCGTCTTAGTAATGCTATAATACGCCATCTTATTTTCCGCCTAAAAACTTGGGCCCCAAAAAGACTCTTTTTGGACCCCGATACAGTGAAAATAAGGAATTAAAGGAATAAATACCGCATTTGGTACTTACTCGAAAAGTTAAATATTATATATATAAAACATGGGCTTAAATTGAATACTACTGTTCAAACTCTTGACCGCAGATTCTCTGTCGCTCCAATGCTGGATTGGACAGACAGGCATTGTCGCTACTTTTTACGATTAATGTCTAAGCACACGCTGCTTTACACTGAAATGGTCACTACAGGCGCGATTATTTACGGTAAAGGCGATTACCTTGGCTACAACCAAGAAGAACATCCAATCGCTGTTCAGCTAGGTGGCAGCGATCCCGCTGACATGGCTAAGTGTGCTGAATTATCACAAGAGCGCGGCTACGATGAAGTCAACATAAACGTAGGCTGCCCAAGCGATAGAGTAAAAAACGGTAGCTTCGGTGCCTGTTTGATGGCGCAACCTGAAGTGGTAGCTAGCTGCGTTAAGGCTATGCAGGCTGCAGTAGATATTCCCGTAACTGTGAAATGCCGTATTGGTATTGACGACATGGACGAAGATGAAGACTTTGCTCGTTTTATCGATATAGTGGCAGACGCAGGCTGTGACACCTTTATTGTTCATGCAAGAAAAGCATGGCTACAAGGTTTAAGCCCAAAAGAAAATCGAGAAATTCCGCCTTTAAATTACCCTAGGGTTCACAGACTAAAACAGGCGCGCCCTGAATTATCAATTAGCATTAACGGTGGTATTAAAACACTCGCCGAAACCCAGCAACAGCTAGAGACCGTTGACGGTGTTATGGTTGGCCGCGAGGTTTACGCAAACCCCTATATCATGTCTACCGTTGATAAAGACATATTTGGTGACGCTAAAGCACAAAGTCTGTCACGTCGTGAAATAGTACTTCAAATGCAGCAGTACATTGAGCGCCAAGAGGACCCATATTTTAAACCTTGGCATGCAGCTCGCCACATTCTGGGCCTTTATCAAGGGCAAGCGGGTGGACGAATTTGGCGAAGATACTTAAGCCAAAATGGTACAGGCAAAAATCCAGATCCTAATTTACTTCTAAATGCTTTAGATGCTGTAGAGAGCGCGCAAAAAGAAGTTGCTGAGTACAATAGTCAAAAAGGCTAATAACTTAGTGCTTTTGACCAAAGTTTAATATTTGTTCAATTGTATCCGAAGCTCGCATTTTTGCGGGCTTTTCTTTAAGTTTATATAAATCAGCTGCTTAAGTTCTTTTTAAGGAGTTGGCACACCTCTCGCAATCCTCTAAGTATCGCGACGACAACGTGTTGTTGCACTGACTAAATTTAGAGGGATAACATGAAAACTTCACTAATCGCAGCAACTTTACTGACAGCAAGCATGGCAAGCGGTGTAGCAAATGCAGAAGAGTCAGTGCTTCAAACATTTTTGACGCATGTAGTTTCAAATGCAGTAACTACAACTACACAAGAAATAAAGTCTGATGTGTACCAAGCAGTGGCTAACGCTACCTATCATTTTGAGTTGAGCCCTCAAGAGGTACGTGGAAACGGGAAAGTAAGTGTTACCGACTTAGCTGTAACGGAAGCTGGTAACCAAGATACAGATAAAGACGCTGATTAACCGTCAATCAGCATCGATAAAAGCGCCTACGGGCGCTTTTTTTATGCATGTTTAGTAATGAAATAAGTTTATAAGGACACAGTGTAAATGCCGTCAAATCGGAAGTGGTCAATTTAACAATAGGGTTGGTTAAATACACTAATTTATCGTATCTAAACGTAAAGTTAAAAAGCAGTTTTAAGCTCAAAATTTAATAAAATACATATATATCAATAAGTTAAATAAATGGCATGGTCATTGTAATACTAAAAGTGTTGAGGAGAACTCAGTCAGCGGCAACTAGCAGTGAGTACAAGAGAATAAATGCTGGAAGCCACAACACTACTTTTAACGGAGAAAGAATCATGGGTATGTTTTCACGCATTAACGATATTGTTCAAGCAAACATCAACGCGATGTTAGATAAAGCTGAAGATCCAGAAAAAATCATTCGTTTGATTATTCAAGAAATGGAAGAAACCCTGGTTGAAGTTCGCACCGACGCGGCGCGCTTTATTGCTCAGCAAAAAACGCTAGCGCGTCATATGGAAGCAGCAAACAAACAGGTTGATAGTTGGCAGCATAAAGCGCAAATCGCAATGAACAATGACAAAGAGTCTTTGGCAAAAGCGGCACTTATAGAGAAGCAGAAGTATGTTTCCAAACTTGACTCTCTTAAAGAGCAAGAAGCGCAACTAGCTGAAAGCATCGAGAAGATTCAAGGTGATACTGCAAGACTGAACAGTAAATTGGCAGAAGCCAAAGCTAAGCAAAAAACCTTAGTTCAGCGCAAAAATTCAGCGCAAACACGCTTGAAAGTGAAGCAAGCTGATCACGAAGGAAAAATAGACGATGCAATGATGCGTTTTGAAAGCTACGAACAGCGCATTGACCATCTTGAAGCGCAAGTGGATGCATATGACTTAACAAAGTCGAGCGAAGCAACATCATTACAAGCTGAGTTCGATGCAATGGAAGCAGACGAAGCGATTGAAAAGGAACTGGCAGAGCTTAAGAAGAAAAAGGTCGCCTAAGCGACCTTTGGTGCCGCCGACTTATATTGTAGATATCGAAAGAAACATTTTTGGAGAAGATGATGAAAGTACCATCACAGAAGCGAATTTATAGAGACCTTGATTCTGGCATTATTTCAGGTGTGTGTGCAGGTGTTGCACGTTATTTTGATATCGATGCAGTATGGGTAAGAGCGGCGGCGGTAGCGGGTTTATTTATCGCAACCCCCATCACGCTAGTGGCTTACGTGGCTGCCGTTATCCTACTACCGAGATTAGTGTAATGAAAAACTTTTTAATTGCACTGGTTATTGCCATTGTACTGGTTAACTGTTTGGGTAGCCTTGTAGATAGCTGGCTAGGTATGCATCTTGTCATGTCTGACGAACTGCTTAGCCCTTGGGAAAACGTGGCCGTGCTTTCGCTAATTGGGGTTGCCCTTGCTGTTGTTGGCTTTGTTGTCGCAATAAGTGTTGTTGGAACGATTCTGTTAGCGCTTGGCGCCGGCTTCCTAGCGCTACTTGTTATGGGCGTTAGCGCTTTCTGGCCAATTATTCTTATCGGTATTGCACTATATGCGCTGAAAAATCGCAACTCTGCTGCTTATAAGCAGCAAAATGATACAAACATGCATCATACTTTATAATTAGCATAAATAAATTTATATTGTGTTAACGTAGTAAAAGATGGTGTTATGTCGTTAACCGTCATAAAGGTTTCGCATTTTTCACATAATATTAGTTGTTTCAAATAGCTGACCATCGTCGGCTATTTGTTATTTAAAAGGAAGGTTGGTGTTTATATGAGACAATCTATTAACTCAAAACGAATAGCGATTGTCGCTGTGGTGATTTTTTTACTTTTCTGGTTAATTGGTTGGTATTGGAGTTTATCTCCAGATACATTTGATGTCAGAAAGCGTTTGGAGCAGAACTCACCCGTTGAAAACCCCACAAATATAGCGGGTTACACACTAACTACCACCATGATTGATGTGTCGGAAACCTTGCTAGATAAGCCTGGTGGGTATCTTTCAAATGATGTCATTCCACCCGGTGTTTTTTTAGATAATATGCCGGCTTGGGAGTTTGGAGCATTAGAAATGGTACGAGACCTCGCGCTATCAATGCGTAAGGATTTTAGCCGTTCTCAATCTCAATCAATTGAAAACCCATACCTGACAAAAGCTCACCCTAAATTCAATATGGACCATAAAAGCTGGGCATTACCTTCGTCTGAATCTAGCTATGCTGAGGGTATCGAACTTCTTAAAAAGTACCGAGACGAGTTGGCAAACACACGTAATTCAGACAGTCAGTTCTATACCCGAGCCGATAACCTGCGAGAATGGTTGAAGCAGGTTGAAAAACGGTTGGGTAGCTATTCACAAAGATTAAGCGCCAGCGTAGGATCTGCTAGAGTTAATACAGATTTAGCTGGTGACGCTAACGCGAAGCAATCTACACCTAGCACCAGTCAACGCGTTGTACAGACAAGCTGGTGGAAGTTAGACGATAATTTTTACGAAGCGCGTGGCGCAACATGGGCTCTTCTACACTTTCTTAAAGCTGTAGAAATTGAGTTTAACGATGTGCTTGAAGATAAGAATGCATTAGTCAGTCTTCAGCAAATCATTCGCGAACTGGAAGCAACACAACAGTCTGTTTACAGTCCGATGATTTTAAATGGCAGTGGCTTTGGTATGTTAGCTAATCACTCTTTAGTTATGGCTAACTATATTTCTCGCGCAAACGCTGCTTTAATTGAAATATCAGAACTTCTTAATCAAGGATAATTAATGAAAAAAGGTCTTATAGCTGCCGCATTGGGATGCGCATTATTTTCAGTTTCATCTCAAGCAGACACTATCGCAGGCGTTTATGTTGGAGCTCAAGTTTGGCAAACCGACACGCAAGGCGGTTTTGCAGATAGCAACAACACTGCTGATTTCAACTTTGACGATGAAACCAATACGGCGTTATATATTGCCTTTGAACACCCAGTGCCTTTTTTACCGAATGTGAAGGTAAATCACACTACGCTAGATAATTCAGGCACTACTGCGCTTGATGCCAACTTTACTTTTGATGATCAGTTGTTTACAGAAAGTACTGTGGTCAATACTGATATCGAGCTTGATGCAACGGATTTCATCTTGTACTACGAGTTATTCGATAACGACTTGGTAAGCTTTGATCTTGGTGTAAATGCTAAGTACATCGATGGTGCATTGTTTGTTGTCGATACAGCAAGTGATACCAGTGGCTCGGCTGAATTTTCGGGCATAGTGCCTATGGCGTATTCGAAAGTTCAGCTAGGGCTTCCGTTCACTGGGCTATCTGCATATTTTGAAGGTAGCTATTTGTCATTCGATGACCACGAGCTAAGTGATTATCAAGCGGCAGTTCAATATTCATTTATTGAAAGTTTAGCAGTCGATATGACCCTTCAAGTTGGTTACAGAAACGTAACAGTTGATATTGAAGATCTTGATGATGTTTACGCTGACATGGAATTTGACGGTGTATTCGCAGGCTTAGAACTTCATTTTTAAGCACTAACTATCTGTTTTTAAAGGCGTGGCTGCTTGTGCAGTTCACGCCTTTTTTATTTTTCGAGGGTAACGTTTAGGTGCGTTATTACTTATTCACTTAGTCATTAGCACTTTCAGTAATAAAAAAGTTTCATTTATTCTTTTCTCTTCTTGAAGAAAGCCGTTAGCCTTAGCGCCATTGATAAAAGGCTAAAAGACTATGTCACAAGATTCTAATTCGAACTCAGCGCCAGGCGCGGTATTAAACGAACAGCAGTGGAATGCCATTACGCAAGCCATTGCAGGCTTAAATCGTGATCAACTTACTTGGGTAAGTGGCTATGCAGCAGGCATGGCGGCTGCGCAAGGCGGCTCGGTTGCCCCTGCTTTACAAAGCGCGCCTGCCGTAGCGGGTGATGCGCCAACGCTAACTATACTGTATGGCTCACAAACAGGTAATGCGAAAGGTGTGGCTGCGCAGTGTCAAGCCAAAGCAGAGGAAGCAGGCTTTAACAGCAAGCTTGTTAGCATGGCTGATTACAAGCCTCGCAACTTAAAAGCAGAAACCCACGTAGCGGTATTTGTAAGTACCCACGGTGAAGGCGATGCACCTGATGATGCCATCGAACTGCACGAATTCTTAGCGGGTAAAAAAGCCCCGAAGCTTGCGAACACTAAATACGCCGTTGTGGGGTTAGGTGATAGCAGTTACGAGTTTTTCTGTCAAACAGGTAAAGACTTCGATGAGCGCTTAGGTAAGTTAGGTGGTAAGCCTATTGTTGAGCGCCTTGATTGTGATGTTGACTATGAAGCGGAAGCCGAAGCATGGTTAAACAAGCTTATTGAATCATTAAAAGATGATTTTAGTGCGGCACCACAAGCAGCGGTAGCGGCGCAAACTGGCGCAGCAGTGCAGGGGGTAGCAGCACAGACTTACACCAAAAAGGCACCGTTCAAGGCAACGTTGATTGATGCCCAGAAGATTACGGGTCGCGATTCAGTTAAAGATATCCGTCACATTGAAATAAGCCTTGAAGATAGTGGAATTACCTACAAACCAGGTGACGCGCTAGGCGTTTGGTTCAAGAACGCTGCTTCTTTAGTATCAGAGCTTATTAGTATTTTGTCGTTAGATGGCAATGCTGAAGTATCTGTAGGTGATGCGACAATGTTGTTAACTGATGCATTAACGTCCAAGCTTGAATTAACCTTAAGCTACCCTAATTTCATTAAGTCTTATCAAGAAGCGACCGGCTCTGAATCGTTAGCGACCTTGATGGAAGATAAAGCGCAGCTGCGTACTTACATGGCTGAGCGTCAAATCATTGATATCGTGCGTGACCACCCAGGTAAGCTGTCTGAACAGCAGCTTGTTGATGCATTGCGCCCATTAACACCACGCTTGTACTCAATAGCATCGAGTCAAGCTGACGTGGAAGATGAAGTGCACTTAACGGTAGCTCACGTCGACTATGAAGCGTTTGGCCACCGTCATCAAGGTGGTGCGTCTGGCTTCTTGTGCGAATATTTAGAAGAAAATGGTGAGGTAGAAGTTTTCGTTGAAAACAACGAAAACTTCCGTTTGCCGGAAGATCCTAATACGCCAGTGATCATGGTAGGACCGGGTACAGGAATTGCGCCGTTTAGATCTTTCATGCAAGAGCGTGATGTGCAAGGCGCTGAGGGCAAAAATTGGTTGTTCTTCGGCAACCCTAATTTTACGCAAGATTTCCTATACCAGGTAGAGTGGCAAGGTTACGTTAAAGAAGGTCTGCTAGATAAAATTACGCTTGCATTCTCTCGTGACCAAGAAGAAAAAGTATATGTTCAGCACCGCTTATTAGAAAACGGTAAAGAAGTGTACGAATGGCTAGAGCAGGGCGCACACTTTTATGTGTGTGGTGATGCAATGCACATGGCGAAAGATGTAGAAAACGCCTTAATCAATATTGTGCAGGAGCACGGCGGAAAATCTGAAGCTGATGCTAAAGCCTATATTGTAGAGTTACGAAAAGCGAAACGTTATCAGAAGGATGTCTATTAATGAGTAACGAAAAATCACCATTTATCGTTGAGGGCAAACTGGCTGACAACGAGCGTCTAAAGCGCGAGAGTAATAATTTGCGCGGTACCATCACTACGGATCTTAAAGATGATCTTACCGGTGGTTTCACAGCTGATAACTTCCAGCTTATTCGCTTCCATGGTATGTACCAGCAAGACGACCGTGACATTCGAGCAGAACGTGCAAAGCAAAAACTTGAGCCGCTTCATAATGTGATGCTTCGCGCGCGTTTACCAGGTGGTGTTATCACGCCTGATCAATGGTTAGCGATCGATAAGTTTGCAGCTGACCACACCATGTATGGCAGTATTCGTTTAACCACTCGTCAAACTTTCCAGTTTCACGGTGTGTTAAAGCCTAAGATTAAGTCTATGCATCAAATGCTAAACAAAGCTGGCATTGACTCAATTGCGACGGCAGGTGATGTAAACCGAAACGTACTATGTACGTCTAATCCAGTTGAATCTGAGCTTCACCTTCAGGCATTTGAATGGGCTAAAAAGATAAGTGAACACTTACTTCCTAAAACTCGCGCGTATGCTGAAATTTGGTTAGATGGTGAAAAAGTTGAGACCACTGAAAAGCCTGTTGAGCCTATTTTGGGTGATAACTATCTGCCGCGTAAGTTTAAAACTACCGTGGTTATTCCTCCGCAAAACGATGTTGATGTTCACGCAAACGACCTTAACTTTGTTGCGATTGCAGAAAATGGTCAGCTAATTGGCTTTAACGTACTTGTTGGTGGTGGTCTTGCAATGACTCACGGTGATAAGAGTACGTATCCGCGTAAAGCCTCTGACTTTGGTTTTATACCGCTGGAAAACACGCTAGACGTTGCCGCTGCGGTTGTTACCACGCAGCGTGATTGGGGTAATCGTGTTAATCGTAAGAACGCGAAAACCAAATACACCTTAGAGCGTGTTGGCGTAGACAACTTCAAAGCTGAAGTTGAGAAGCGCGCAGGCGTGACTTTCCAAGATAGCCGACCTTACGAATTTACCGACCGTGGTGACCGTTTTGGCTGGGTTGAAGGCATTGACGGCAAATACCACCTGACTGTGTTTATCGAAAATGGTCGTATTTTGGATTACCCAGGTAAAACGCTAAAAACAGGTTGCGCAGAAATTGCCAAAATACATAAAGGCGATTTCCGTTTAACCGCAAACCAGAACTTGATTATTGCTGGTGTTCCACCCCAGGACAAAGACAAAGTAGAAGCCTTAGCTCGTGAGCATGGCCTCATTGCGCCAAGTGTTTCTAATCAGCGCCTTGATTCAATGGCCTGTGTTGCATTGCCAACTTGTCCGCTAGCGATGGCAGAAGCTGAGCGTTATCTGCCAGATGCTGTTACCGAGCTAGAAGGCTTGCTTGCCAAACACGGTTTAGAAGAAGACAGCGTTATCTTCCGCGTAACTGGCTGTCCTAATGGCTGTGGTCGCGCAATGTTGTCTGAAGTTGGCTTAGTCGGTAAGGGCCCAGGCAAGTACAACTTGCATTTAGGCGGCAACCGAGAAGGTACTCGTATTCCACGTATGTACCGAGAAAACATTAGCGAACAAGAAATCATGGCAGAGCTAGATACGCTACTTGGTCAATGGGCTAAAGAGCGTGAGAGTGGCGAGGCCTTTGGTGATTATGTTGTTCGCGCTGGTGTCGTAAAACCAGTAGTAGACTCCGCACGGGATTTCTATGACGAATAATACAGCAGAAAAGCAGCAACCACTTACGCTTGATATCAGCAAGGAAGACCTTGCTGATATCAACGATATGTTGGAAAAAATGACAGCGCAAGAGCGAGTAGCTTGGGCGCTGGACAACTTGCCCGATACTCATATTGTGTCTTCGAGTTTCGGAGCGCAGTCGGCAGTTATGCTGCACATGCTGACTCAAGCACAACCGGATATCCCCGTTGTGCTCACTGATACTGGGTATTTGTTTCCAGAAACGTACAAATTTATTGATGAGCTGGTTGAAAAGCTTAATTTAAACTTGCACGTTTACAGCGCAAAAATGTCATCTGCGTGGCAAGAAGCGCGCTTTGGTAGGCTTTGGGAACAAGGCATCGAAGGTATTGAAAAATACAACAAGATGAACAAAGTTGAACCAATGCAGCGTGCGTTGGGTGAACTGAATGCGGGTACCTGGTTCGCAGGTTTGCGCAGAAGTCAATCTGATACTCGCGGCAAACTGCCTGTTTTACAAAAAGTAGGGCAGCAGTTTAAGCTATACCCAATTATCGACTGGAGCAACAAAGACCTTCACTACTACCTTAAAGATAACGACTTGTCTTATCATCCGCTTTGGGAGCAAGGCTACGTTTCAATTGGCGATTGGCATACAACGCAGTCGCTGCAAGAAGGTATGAGTGAGCAAGATACCCGCTTCTTCGGGTTAAAGCGCGAATGTGGATTACACGAGTTTGGTGACGGTATTTAACTTATGTTGAATACCTCGCCCAATACTTTTTTCAATTCTTGTAAATACCTTTCGTTAGAGGATTTAGTAACCAGTTTGTAAAGCTCACTGCCTACAGAAGTAAACTTGTAATAAACCAAAGCAACTCCGGACGTTTTACATGTAAGCGTTATATTCTCATTAACACATCGCCATGTGACCTGTTGCCCCTCTACATATTCTCCACTCTCGATTTCACTGGCATAAATTAACTTCATTTCCTGCAGCGACAATAGGTCTGGGTAACTAAGTCCAACAGAAGCTAAATTTAATTGTTCTGGAATGGGTTTTTTGAGAAACGAGAGCAGACCTTTACGTTTATGATATCCCACTAATATGCGCGGTACGGTGTCATTACTTTTTCGACTGGCTACGTTAACCGCTTTATTAAATACTTTGGCATCTCTGTGCGTGAGCGTTTTAAGCAACTGCAGAGTGCGAAGTGAAAAACTACCGGGATGGGCGACCTCAACGGCAAAAATCTTGCCCCACAATTCTTGCATTGGTTGGCTGTAAATTTCCTCAGCCATAGTGCTAAAGGCGAAAAACCAATCTGCATCAAGATTATCGTTAGTTTTTTCGTTGATTGAAACATTTAGTGCTATATTTAAAACAGATTGAAGATTGCTCGCTTTTTGAGTTTCTAGGATTTGTTTCCTTCGTTCCAGCGCATGTTTTTGCTTTTTAGGATCAGGAGGCATCATAGATGGGCTAATACCCACTCTAGCGAACCATGACAACATGCGTTGGCGGCTTGCATCCGCTTTGATAGAGCTCGCCATTTTCTCAGCAGCGGGTTGGTCACTGGGCGCTTTTGCGCTACTGACTTCCGTGTTTTGAGCTTTTTTAATCTCAGGGGGTAAGTGCTGAGGTGTAATCTTCATATTGATTTAAATTATTGAATGTAAATTAGCATGTAACATGAGAGCACTATTGCATTGCGTAACCCATTTATCAATGCGATTGTCTCCTTAATACAGTAAGTCGTGCATTCTTGTTTTGTATGTATCGGGGAAATGAGCGGTAATGTCGGCAATGGATTACGATAACGACGAGTTAATTTTTTTAGATGATGATGATTCAGTTACAGAGCCTGTATTATTAGGTAAAGACTGGAACATTCTTATCGTCGATGATGATGAAGAAATTCACACGGTAACGCGTCTGGCGCTATCTGATCTCATCGTAAACGATCGCAAGTTAAACTTCATCCACGCTTATTCCGCGAAGCAAGCCAAAGAAAAACTTCACGAATTCGGTAACAGTATCGCTATCATTTTGCTTGATGTTGTTATGGAAACTGACGATGCAGGCTTTGATGTCGTTAAGTATATTCGTGAAGACATGAAACTGTACGAGCCTCGTATCATTTTGCGTACAGGGCAGCCAGGTTATGCACCTGAAGAGCAAGTCATTAAAGTTTACGATATTAACGACTACAAAACGAAAACGGAACTTACGCGCTCCAAGCTACTTACGACCATTATCTCTTCGCTGCGCTCTTACCAGCAAATTATAACCATAAGTCAAAGTCGCACTGGCTTAGAAAAGATAATTACCTCGTCGGCGAATTTGTTTGAAGAGCATTCGGTTAAAGAGTTTTGCGAAGGGGTTGTCACACAAATTAGCTCCCTTATAGGTCTCGATTCTGAAGGGCTGTTATGTGCTCGAGCCGGCTCCCTTTTAGACCAAGACGACGAACAAGTATATGTCCTTGGTGCTGCGGGTGAATATGCGAAATTTATCAATCACCCGGTTGTAGACGTTAATAACATTGACATTGAAGAAAATATAAGCCGTTGTTTACGCCTTAAAAAGCACATATTTGAGGCGAGTTGTTCTGTACTGTATATAAGTCGCGCTGGTTTCGAAGCCGCTGTGTACGTTAGGCAAACTCACGAAATCAGTGAATTAGACAAAAACCTTTTAGAAGTATTCTTATCTAGCATTTCGGTAGGCTACGAAAACGTCAACCTCTTCCACGAATTAAGGAATGCAGCGTTCAGAGATTGGTTAACCCGATTACCAAACCGCAATGAGTTCATTAATATGCTAGACAAGCCTCACTTGTTTGGTGGAGAAAATTTTAGTGTTGCGCTTATCGATGTTAATCATTTTTCCGATGTTAATGATGGGCTAGGGCAAGAAGTTGGCAACGAGTTATTACGTGCAATCAGCGATCGTTTTCAAACCTCATTTGACGGCCAAGTCAAGAAAGGACGTATTGGTGCTGATGTTTTTGGTCTTATCGGCCCCGATGAGCTTGTCTGTCCCGAGGCAATCAACGCACTTTTCCAATCATCCTTTAAAGTGGGTGACCACACGCTACCCGTGAATGTTACCGTCGGGTTTTGCAAGCTAGAGAATAAGCGCCATATTGGTATTGAGATTTTAAAGCGCACCAATATTGCGTTAAACCGCGCTAAGAAAAACCTAACAGACAACTTCGAGTATTACGCTAAAGATATTGAGGATCAGACCACATGGCGTTTGGATATGATCCGTCAATTAAGAAACGACTTTGCGGCGAGAAAGCTAGAACTATGGTTTCAGCCCCAAGTAGACCTGCTCAATGAAAAAGTAGTGGGTATGGAAGGCCTACTTCGCTGGCCAGATGGAGAGGGGGGCTATATCTCTCCAGCTGTTTTCGTGCCACTTGCTGAATACTCTGGTCTTATTGTTGATATTGGTGAATGGGTGCTTGAGGAATCATGTCGCCGTTTGCAAGAGCTTAAAGAAAAGGGGTACGGGCATCTTAGGGTTGCTGTTAATATATCTATTCCCCAGTTTCGCGATAGATTATTTGTCGAAAAAGTTAAACAAGCACTTTCCAAAGCCAACTGTGACCCCAGTCTATTAGAGCTTGAAATAACCGAAAGTGTGGTAATGGACGAGCCGCAAATAGTGATTGATGCTTTGCGTACGTTGAAAGAATTTGGCGTTCAAATTGCTATCGATGACTTTGGTACAGGCTTTTCTTCCATGAGCTATCTGCAGCAATTGCCATTAGATCGTTTGAAAGTCGATCGTTCCTTCGTTAAAGACATCAAACCGGGTGCTAGTGCAGTGCTTGCCGAAACCATAGTAACGTTAGGAAACAAGCTGGGGTTACTCACTATTGCCGAAGGTGTGGAAAAAAGAGAGCAAGCAAGCTACATGATTAAACTAGGGTGTGATGAGGCCCAAGGTTATTTATATGCCAAGCCCATGCCTTTTGATGCACTTCTAACGTTTCTTGAGGCGCACGATTAATCAGATAAAGCTGACGAGATAGCGAGCTGCAATTCGGGAAGTATAGTCCGCTCGAACCATGGATTTTTAGCAAGCCACCTGTTATTCCTTCCTGACGGGTGAGGTAAAACAAAGTGTGTATTAGTCGGCGCACCTACTGCTTCAGTCAAAGTTTTGTACTGGGGTAAATAATACTGCTGTGAGTATCGACCTACGTAAAGCGTGACTTTAGGTTTTAAGTAGGCGAGAAACTCATGGTGCCATGTAGGTGCACACTCTTTTCTAGGCGGGGCATCAGCGCCGTTTTTGTACCCTGGAAAGCAAAATCCCATAGGTAGCACCGAGATCAAGCGCGCATCATAGAAAGTTTCTTTGGATACAGCCAGCCATTCACGCAAGCGATCTCCGCTCGGATCGTCAAACGCAATACTTCTCTCGTGCGCTTTAAGCCCTGGCGCTTGCCCAATAATAAGAATTTTTGTGGATGGTGAAGTATTAAAAATGGGGTTAGGTTCGTGAGGTAAATAAGGCGCACATAGCGTGCAATTCTTTGCTTTGGCCACCAATGCATCGTGCCCTTTCAAAATTTTCTCCAATTATTTCTTCTTGTCATACTTCTGTCATATTAGTGTGATCTAAATTTGACTATCTAATGTATATACAGTATGTTTAATAGTGACAGTAGTAGACTGTAGCACAGGAGAAGAAACATGCGTAAAGTAGTACTAACATTAGCTCTATCAGCAGCCTTTGGTATTGCGCATGCGGAATCTGGTGAGAACCAGCTTTTCGATTGCATGGATGCGAAAACATTCGAAATGAATAACCAATGTATGTCGGATCAAATCGGCAATAACATTCGTTTCCGTGATGCACAAGCAAAGCTGATCGACATTGCAAGCGAAAGTCAGGGTGACTACGCTATTGCAACAATGACATTCGATCAAGAAAATATGCACATCGACATCGTAGCACATAAAGACTCGCTTAACGCGCTTGCTGCGAACCGTAACTAATTTTTAGTTAACGCATATAAGCCGGCGACAATTTCGCCGGCTTTTTTGTATCTGTTAGAAAATCCTATTTAGCCCATTGATGGCAGCAACACGATAGGCTTCAGCCATGGTCGGATAGTTAAATGTAGTGTTAACGAAGTAGTCTATGGTGTTGCCTTCACCTTTTTGTTGCATGATGGCTTGGCCGATATGAACAATCTCAGAGGCACGTTCACCAAAGCAGTGAATACCCAGTATTTCTTTCGTTTCCCGGTGAAATAGAATTTTAAGGCTACCCGTTTGTGTTGATGCAATCTGCGCTCTGGCCAAATGTTTGAACTGGGCTCTTCCCACCTCATAAGGTATCTTGGCTGCAGTAAGTTCTTGTTCTGTCTTACCTACCGAACTAATTTCCGGGATGGTATAGATACCTGACGGAATATCTTCTACTAACGCTGAATGTGTATTTATGCCGAGCATTGCCTCAGCGGCAAATCGACCTTGATTATATGCTGCAGATGCCAAACTTGGGTAACCAATCACATCGCCAACAGCAAATACATTGTCTACGTCGGTTTGATAACTTTCATTAACCTTAAGTTGGCCTCTACCATCAGCTTTTAAACCAATATTCTCAAGTTTCAGAGTATCTGTGTTGCCCGTACGGCCATTAGCAAACAATAAGCAATCGGCCCGCATGCGCTTACCTGACTCTAAGTTTAAAATTACTGAATCATCGGTAGCTTCGACAGAAGAGTAGGTTTCATTATGACGAATAAGTACGCCGTTGTTCCATAAGTGGTAACTTAGCGCATCAGAGATTTCGTCATCTAAGAATGACAATAGACGGTCTCGCATATTAACCAGATCGACTTTTACTCCCAAGCCTCTAAAGATACTGGCATATTCCGACCCAATTACACCTGCACCATAAATTATGATGGACTTTGGATCGTGATCTAGAGATAAGATGGTGTCAGAGTTATAAATACGGGGGTGATTAAAATCGATATCTTTCGGGCAATAGGGGCGCGAACCTGTGGCTATTGCTATTTGTGCTGCTGTGACTGTGTCCTTCGAGCCATCTTCTCGTGTTATTTCCAAGGTGTGTGCATCGACAAAGCTGGCTTCGCCATGAAACAGCGTAACGCGGTTCCTATCATAAAAAGAAGAACGCAGGCGAGTTTGGCTTTTAACTACACCGCTAGCATGGCGCATGATGTCTGAAAACGTAAGGCTCTTACTTAAGTGGTTGTCGGCAAATAGGGGAGACGTATTGTATTCAATAAGACGACTGACTGAGTGACGAAGCGCTTTAGACGGAATAGTGCCCCAATGAGTACAGCCACCGCCAACAGCTTCGTAGCGTTCTACCACTGCCACTTTTTTACCGGCCTTGGCAAGCTGCATTGCAACACCCTCTCCTCCGGGGCCAGTGCCTATAACTATCGCATCGTAATGATACGACGGAGCTTTAGTTTTTTGCTTCGTTGCCATGTTACCTTCCCGTATTATTACTTCTATGTGTGGCGTCTGATATCACAATACCCGCCATAATTCAGTTTATGATGTAGATTGAACATCGAACTTAGTCTAAAGCTAAGCTGTTTATGTCAACCTTACAAACTCTAGTATAACTACCTTACTTGAAGTGTCATCCCAACTATAGATCAAAAAAAACCACATAAGCAGATACTTATGTGGTTTTCTACGAATTCGAGAGTAAAGAAAGTAGTTACGCCATTTGAAGTGACAAACTCTGCAATTGAGTCCATTTTTCTTTCTGCACTGCAAAGGCGTGCTTCATCTCTTTATATTTGTAAGCAAGCTCTAACCCTTCAATGCTGCGTTTTAATGTACGCTTCTTAACGCGCATAACGCGCTTTTTCGTTGCGTAGTACTCACTCATCCGCTGCATTAGCAGGTCGTACTCTTCTTGAATAGTGTGCATCATTTCTTCCGCATTCGGTAGTAACGATACTTTTTCACTTGCCCTTTGAAGCTGCATGGCCGCCAGAGCTTTTTCGATGCGCTCTTCAGGTACTTTGCGAAGGTTCGACGTTAAACCTACATAAGACAGCCCTTTGATAAGCCATTTAGTAGGATCAAACTGGTACCAACGAATGCCATTGCGGTAGTCGTACTCAAAAATATGGTGATAGTTGTGATAACCCTCACCAAAAGTAAAGAATGCTAAAACGCCATTATCACGTGCTGTATTCTTATCGGTATAAGGCTGACTACCCCAAAAGTGAGCAAGCGAGTTAATGAAGAACGTAACATGGTGAACTAGCACCAATCGCAAAACGCCGGCCACCAAGATCATGCCCATGACGTCGCCGTTCAGGTAACCAAACAGACCAGTAATACCAAAGTTAGCAGCGAGTACGATAGGCAAGTAGTATTTGTGCTGCCACATTACAACGCTATCTTTTTGTAGATCTTTACAGTTGCTGTAATCATCGTAACGCTTAGCTTGATACTCGCGTAACATCCAGCCGATGTGCGCAAACCAAAGCCCTTTCTTTGCAGAGTAGGGGTCTTTGTCGTTGTCATCTACATGGCGATGGTGAACGCGATGATCTGACGACCAGTGCAAAATACTATTTTGCAGTGCCATCGCCCCACCAATCGCTAATACGACACGAACTACAATGTTGGCATCGTAGGTTTTATGTGACCACAAGCGATGATACCCAGCAGTTATTGACATGCCGGTGAAATAGAATAGGAATATAGCGGTACCGATTTCTGCCCAATCGATACCCTGATATGCCACCCAAAGCGGCACACCTATAAATGCAATTGCGCCTGATATTATAAATACCAGCACATTCGTTAGGATAAGAGGAGGTTTTTTCATTTTATACAACTTGGCTTACAACTGTTCGCTAATTTATCGTTTTACGAGGCTTCAGGCAAGCAAAACCCAGATAAGTTCTGCTTACATGTGTAAAGTTTAATTATAGCCGAGGGTGGCAAAAACGTAGCTAAAACGTGAGAATTAACGCTTAACCCTTGTTTATAAAAGAGATGATTTTGTTTCCCTTTCCCCATCAGTGCGTGTTGCGATAAACTAGACGTGCTAGTCTTTGATGTATGAGGTTCGATTGCGTTAATGGTTATTCAGATGACGTTGAAAGTAGACTCTAAAGTTAAAAAATCATCAAACCATTAAAAGTTAATGAACACAGGGTGCGAACGTGAGCCGACAAGAACAGAAATTAAAAACCCGCCAAAATATCATCCATGCTGCATTTTCACTGCTAGATGAAAACCGAAGTTTATCGGCAATAAGCTTGCGTGAAGTTGCCCGAGAAGCTGGCATTGCTCCCACATCGTTTTATCGACACTTTAAAGATATGGACGAGTTGGGTTTAACGCTGGTGGATGAAGCGGGTTTAGCGCTGCGTCAGCTTATGCGTCAGGCTAGAAGGCGCATAGCTTCAGGGGGCGGCGTCATCCATACCTCTGTTGAAACCTTCATGGAGTTCATCGCGGCCAACACAAACGTATTTCGGTTATTACTGCGAGAGCATACCGGAACGTCGTCTGCTTACCGACTTGCAGTATTCAGAGAAATTCAACATTTCATCGATGAACTTACTGACTACATTATCGAACAGCAAGGCGTGGAATACGCCTGCGCCCAGTTACAAGCCGATGCCATGGTAAGACTAGTATTCAGTGCCGGAGCGGAAGCATTAGAAGCGGATGATAAGCTTAGAAGTGAAATTGGTGAAAGAGTGAAAGCGCAACTTCGCTTTGTTCAAATAGGCGCTACCCAGAAAGCGTAGCGCTGAAGTATTATCAAATATTTTACGAAACAGATTCTAGCGTAAGCCTTCTTATTACACGAAATATAGCTTGTTAAGCTCTCAATACGATAACGCTGGGTTCAACCAGTTAATTTCAAGAAAAGAGAGCAAGATATGTATTATTCAGTTTTAGAAGTTACACCTACCAATGAAGCGTGGATCCCGCACTATGTAAAACTCGCCGCGGATATCGTGTCGAAACACGGTGGAAAATATCTAGCGAACAGTGCAAATCATCAAACTTTAGAGGGCGAGAGAGAAGAACCCGCCATTCGCGTTATAATACAGTGGCCTTCAAAACAAAGCGCACTCGATTTTATGTCTGACCCAGATTACCTTCCACTACTAAAACTAAGAACTGACGGCTCAGTAAGCCATCACGTTCTTGTAGAAGGCAAGGAGTAGTAGAAAATGACTTACACGCAAACTAGACTTTGCGTGTAAGTAGAACGCCTGCCTCAATATGATGAGTGAAAGGAAATTGGTCGAATAGCGCCGATTGAGAAACGTCGTGAGTTTCACTCAAAAGCTCAAGGTTCTGCGCCAAAGTTTCAGGATTACACGAGATATACACAATATTATCGTAATCCTGAATCATTCTGAGTGAATCTTCATCTAACCCAGCTCTTGGTGGGTCGACCAATACAGTGGTGAAATTGTAAGTGCTTAAATCAATGCCTTCTAAGCGACTAAACGTACGCTCGCCCTTCATAGCCTGTGTGAATTCTTCGGCGGCTAACCTTACAATTTTTACATTGCTCAGCTCGTTTTGCTCAATATTAAACTGAGCTGCTTGCACTGAAGGTTTAGCTATTTCGGTACCCACCACATTATCAAAGTGAAGTGCTAGCGGAAGTGAAAAGTTACCGGCACCACAATACATTTCTAGTAAGTCTCCAGAGAGTGGTTTAACACAATCTAAAGCCCATTCAATCATGCTACAGTTCACTTCGGCATTGGGCTGAGTGAAGCTATTTTCTATATGCTTGAATACGAATTCACGTCCGTTTACTGGTAAACGCTCAATTACAAAATCGTTGTCGATAATAAGCTTTTGCTTTCTAGCGCGACCAATGATGTTTACTTTAGGAAAGTGAGTTTCAAGTGTCGCTTTTAATTCTCTTGCTGCCACTTGCCATTCTTCGTCTAATTGACGATGGTATAAAAGGCTTATAACAAGTTCGCCAGACAGTGCAGAAAGGTAATCAATTTGAAATAACTTTTTTCTGAGAGTTTCGTTTGGTCTTACTTCTTCAAGCAATAGTGCCATAGCATCGTTTATTGCTTTACATGCAGGGGCAAAACTATCGACACGATATTTTTCTTTCGTTTCCTGATTAAACATGATGTGAAATAAGTCATCGCCCTCGTGCCACACTCTAAACTCGGCACGCATACGATAGTGCGTTGGCTGAGACGGGAATACAGAAAGTTCTGGTGCATTGAATGGAGAAAGCAACGCGGTGAGACGATTTACTTTTTCGTCCAACTGATCTTGATAGCGTTGTTGTTCATTGGTGGTCATAAAATTCTCCATTCATTATTAAGGTCGCGAATTGTAGTCCCTTAAAAAATAACTGCAACAAGCGCTCCCGACTTCTTCATTATTAATACGCGTGATTGCCTAAGTAGCCTTTAGAAAAAAATGCTGTATTAATATTAAACAATATTGATTCATTGCCGATAATAAGAATGAGGATAGTGAGGATCAAATTATGAACGTGGGTCAAATTAAAGCTTTTATGGGAGACCAAAAGGTTGAACAGAAAGCGGATCAAAAGGCAACGGTTCACCCGAATGAAGCGCTTAAAAAGCAGTTGCAGCAAGACGGATTGCAGCAAGCCGCTGAGTTTTCGAAGCAACAAGCGGCTTCAGTATCTGTTTCAAGTAGCCAAACGAGTATCGGCTTGCGCGTGGTAAGTAGCAATATTAATCAAGCGTTGGAAATAGATGGGCAAAGACCACAAGAAACGAAAGAGAAAAATCTTGAAGAAAAGTCGAACGGTTTATTCGACTTTGAAAAAGTAGCCCGAAACGTACTTAAGTTCGTGGGCAGCGTTATTCGCGGCGCAGCCGATGGAGGTGCCAGCGAAGAAAAGCTGACCGGGCTATTTAGCCAAGCAAGAGAAGGAGTAAGCCGCGGCTTCGCGATGGCTGAAAAAGATCTTGCTGGGTTTATGAATGAAGAGATTGAGCAAGGTATAACGAAAAGCCGGGATCTTATTGATACGGGTATTGATGATCTAGAAACCGATATCTTTGGACGCGAGCAGCCTAATGCTGTCCAGCTGTCTTCGTTGGAAGCTGTTGCAGCATCGGACGAAAAAAGCGGTAGTTTGATGATTCGAACTAAAGATGGTGATGAAGTGAGCTTTAGTTTTGAAAGCCTGCGTTCTTTCCAGGCTTCTCAGCAACTTAATTTTCAGGCTCAGGCATCTCAAGGCCAATCTGACGGTAGTGGTGAGCAAAGTGAAAGTGGCTTTTCGGCAAGCTATTCTCAACAAACGTCTTATCAATACTATGAACGAAGCGGTATTAGCTTTTCATTAAAAGGAGAACTTGACGAAGATGAGTTGGAATCGATAGCTGATTTAGTCGGACAAGTGCAGGATCTAGCTGATACCTTCTATAGTGGTGATATCGACAAGGCATTTGAAGAAGCACTGAGTTTAGGCTTTGATGATAAAGAGTTGGTTGGTTACGCACTACAGTTAAATAGGACTACGCAAACCGAAGTGCTAAAGACATACGAAAATATTCAGCACTATAATGAAGATAAAAGTGACAACGCGAAGTACGGTAATGTGGTTAGTCCAATCGCTCAATATCTAGAGAAGATGATGGATACCTTTGCTAACGCAGAAAGTAAGTTAGAAAGTAGTGAAGACTATAATACTTTAATAGCTGGTATTATTAATGAAATGGAAGATGTCCAGGTTCCTGATCTAATATCCGCCATAAATAGATTTCGATCTTTTAATCAAACTTTATTAGATGGCCTTCCTCAATCTGCTGAAACCAGCGAGAGCTAATGCTTATGACAATAAAAAGCCCGGAAGCGAGAGCTTACCGGGCTTTTTTACATAACTAAAAACTACGAATAAGAATTACACGTGTTCGACTTTGTCTTTTGCAGGTCGAACTTTCAACGTTCGTTCCTGGAAGATTGAGTCATTTGTTTTATCAATAACACTACTAAGGTCGTCTGTGACAACCTCGATAAAACCGTAACCTTTTCTTTTTCCAGTTTTACGATCCTTCATTAAACGAACCGACTGCACTTCAATAAAGCTACTGAAGTACTCCTTTACTGCGTTCTCGTTTGCTCTATAGGGTAAATTACCCACATATAAAGTTTCAACTGATCCGTTATTGGTGTGTGCTCTGGCATCTGAGGAAGATGGACTTTGAATAAGAGACGCTAGCCAAGGAGTAACGATACCGCTTATCAGCAGAGCTGCAGATACGGTAAGTGGAACATGGACGTTTAAACTAGCAGAAGAAAATAACAAATACCCTGCAATTGCAAAAATAGCGCTAATTACAGCGCATTGAATAAAGCCTACTTTCATATACCTACCTTTCTATTGTTTATTATGGTGTTGGAGGCTGTATATAGTTTACTCATTTGTAACAATTAGAACAATAAAATGTGAAAAAACTAGTCGAAAGATGCATTGAGCCAATGGAAATGATGCAGAAATGAACGGTTAACACCAAAAGTGCCTTAAAATGCAAAAAAATCCAATTTAAGTGTTGATCTTTCTCAAGAGGTATCTATAATGCGCTCCACGTTCTGAGGGGGCTTCGAGAAAAACAAAGCCAACTTAGCAACAAGTGCGAAACCAAGTTTTCAAGCAAATAAAAAGTTTAAAAACATGGTTGACATCGAAAATAAACGATGTAAAATGCGCACCTCACTCGAACAGGGTGAGTCACTAAGAGGCAACGGCTTCTAGTGAATTGCGACGAAGTCGCAACGTTCTTTAACAATTTAGACAAGACAATCTGTGTGGGCACTCGTTAAGAGTGTCACAACGACGATTCATATTTCGATATATTTAATTGAAGAGTTTGATCATGGCTCAGATTGAACGCTGGCGGCAGGCCTAACACATGCAAGTCGAACGGTAACAGGAAGTGCTTGCACTTCGCTGACGAGTGGCGGACGGGTGAGTAATGCTTGGGAACTTGCCTTTGCGAGGGGGATAACAGTTGGAAACGACTGCTAATACCGCATAATGTCTACGGACCAAACGGGGCTTAGGCTCCGGCGCAAAGAGAGGCCCAAGTGAGATTAGCTAGTTGGTAAGGTAAAAGCTTACCAAGGCGACGATCTCTAGCTGTTCTGAGAGGAAGATCAGCCACACTGGGACTGAGACACGGCCCAGACTCCTACGGGAGGCAGCAGTGGGGAATATTGCACAATGGGGGAAACCCTGATGCAGCCATGCCGCGTGTGTGAAGAAGGCCTTCGGGTTGTAAAGCACTTTCAGTTGTGAGGAAAAGTTAGTAGTTAATACCTGCTAGCCGTGACGTTAACAACAGAAGAAGCACCGGCTAACTCCGTGCCAGCAGCCGCGGTAATACGGAGGGTGCGAGCGTTAATCGGAATTACTGGGCGTAAAGCGCACGCAGGCGGTTTGTTAAGCTAGATGTGAAAGCCCCGGGCTCAACCTGGGATGGTCATTTAGAACTGGCAGACTAGAGTCTTGGAGAGGGGAGTGGAATTCCAGGTGTAGCGGTGAAATGCGTAGATATCTGGAGGAACATCAGTGGCGAAGGCGACTCCCTGGCCAAAGACTGACGCTCATGTGCGAAAGTGTGGGTAGCGAACAGGATTAGATACCCTGGTAGTCCACACCGTAAACGCTGTCTACTAGCTGTTTGTGACTTTAAGTCGTGAGTAGCGAAGCTAACGCGCTAAGTAGACCGCCTGGGGAGTACGGCCGCAAGGTTAAAACTCAAATGAATTGACGGGGGCCCGCACAAGCGGTGGAGCATGTGGTTTAATTCGATGCAACGCGAAGAACCTTACCTACACTTGACATGCAGAGAACTTTCTAGAGATAGATTGGTGCCTTCGGGAACTCTGACACAGGTGCTGCATGGCTGTCGTCAGCTCGTGTCGTGAGATGTTGGGTTAAGTCCCGCAACGAGCGCAACCCTTGTCCTTAGTTGCCAGCCTTAAGTTGGGCACTCTAAGGAGACTGCCGGTGACAAACCGGAGGAAGGTGGGGACGACGTCAAGTCATCATGGCCCTTACGTGTAGGGCTACACACGTGCTACAATGGCATTTACAGAGGGAAGCGAGACAGTGATGTGGAGCGGACCCCTTAAAGAATGTCGTAGTCCGGATTGGAGTCTGCAACTCGACTCCATGAAGTCGGAATCGCTAGTAATCGCAGGTCAGAATACTGCGGTGAATACGTTCCCGGGCCTTGTACACACCGCCCGTCACACCATGGGAGTGGGATGCAAAAGAAGTAGTTAGTCTAACCTTCGGGAGGACGATTACCACTTTGTGTTTCATGACTGGGGTGAAGTCGTAACAAGGTAACCCTAGGGGAACCTGGGGTTGGATCACCTCCTTACCATTACGTCGATAGACGCACTTGATGCAGTGCCTACACAGATAGTCTTGTTTAAAATGAAGAACGACACAAGTTTATGGGGCTATAGCTCAGCTGGGAGAGCGCCTGATTTGCATTCAGGAGGTCAGCAGTTCGATCCTGCTTAGCTCCACCATCTACTTGACACTGAGCTTGCATAAGCGAAGTACTGAAGGCTTGTAGCTCAGCTGGTTAGAGCGCACCCCTGATAAGGGTGAGGTCGGCAGTTCAAGTCTGCCCAAGCCTACCATTTCCTTGCTTTAAGAAAGGAAGGTAACAAAGGTAGAAACGTGTCACGTTGGACCCCAAATCCTAATGAATATTTACTGTTTCAGTAAGCATTGATTAGGGTTTTTTACTCTAAAGATGAAAGTACTGCTTTTGCAGGAAACATCGAATGTTCTTTAACAATTTGGAAAGCTGATATTAATAGTAATCAATCAAAATTGAGTAACTGAGAAATCGAAAGATGAACTTTTTACTCTACTTGACTGAATTGCTTGTTATCAATTTATTGATAGCAAGGCAATTCTTCCGATTAGCTTGTCATGCATGCGACATAACTTAGACAGAAGTCAAAAGGCTGTTTGGGGTTGTATGGTTAAGTGACGAAGCGTATACGGTGGATGCCTTGGCAGTTAGAGGCGATGAAGGACGTGTAAGTCTGCGAAAAGCTGTGGTGAGCCGACAAAATGCATTTGAGCCACAGATGTCCGAATGGGGAAACCCACCTGTTTACAGGTATCGTTACGTGAATACATAGCGTAACGAGGCGAACGAGGGGAACTGAAACATCTAAGTACCCTTAGGAAAAGAAATCAATTGAGATTCCCCTAGTAGCGGCGAGCGAACGGGGAACAGCCCTTAAGCTGTATTGAATGTAGTGGAATCCTTTGGGAAGAGGAGCGATACAAGGTGATAGCCCTGTACACGACGCAATCTTTACAGTGAAATCGAGTAGGTCGGGACACGTGTTATCTTGACTGAATATGGGGGGACCATCCTCCAAGGCTAAATACTCCTAACTGACCGATAGTGAACCAGTACCGTGAGGGAAAGGCGAAAAGAACCCCTGTGAGGGGAGTGAAATAGAACCTGAAACCGTATACGTACAAGCAGTGGGAGCCCTTCGGGGTGACTGCGTACCTTTTGTATAATGGGTCAGCGACTTATATTTAGTAGCAAGGTTAAGCGAATAGCGGAGCCGTAGCGAAAGCGAGTGTTAACTGCGCGTTTAGTTGCTAGGTATAGACCCGAAACCCGGTGATCTAGCCATGAGCAGGTTGAAGGTTGAGTAACATCAACTGGAGGACCGAACCCACTGACGTTGAAAAGTCAGGGGATGACTTGTGGCTGGGGGTGAAAGGCCAATCAAACCGGGAGATAGCTGGTTCTCCCCGAAATCTATTTAGGTAGAGCCTCGGACGAATTCCATTGGGGGTAGAGCACTGTTAAGGCTAGGGGGTCATCCCGACTTACCAACCCTTTGCAAACTCCGAATACCAATGAGAACTATCCGGGAGACACACGGCGGGTGCTAACGTCCGTCGTGGAGAGGGAAACAACCCAGACCGCCAGCTAAGGTCCCAAAATATTGCTAAGTGGGAAACGATGTGGGAAGGCATAGACAGCTAGGAGGTTGGCTTAGAAGCAGCCACCCTTTAAAGAAAGCGTAATAGCTCACTAGTCGAGTCGGCCTGCGCGGAAGATGTAACGGGGCTAAGCAATATACCGAAGCTGCGGCAGCAAGTTTACTTGCTGGGTAGGGGAGCGTTGTGTAAGTGGATGAAGGTGAGTTGTAAAGCTTGCTGGACATATCACAAGTGCGAATGCTGACATGAGTAACGATAATGGGAGTGAAAAACTCCCACGCCGGAAGACCAAGGTTTCCTGTCCCATGCTAATCAGGGCAGGGTAAGTCGGCCCCTAAGGCGAGGCAGAAATGCGTAGTCGATGGGAAACGGATTAATATTTCCGTACTTATATAATCAGTGATGGAGGGACGGAGAAGGCTAGGCAAGCTTGGCGTTGGTTGTCCAAGTGAAAGTGCGTAGGCTGAAAACTTAGGTAAATCCGGGTTTTCAAGGCCGAGACACGAGACGAGCTCCCAAGGGAGTGAAGTTGTTGATGCCCTGCTTCCAGGAAAAGCTTCTAAACTTATGATTATATGAACCGTACCCCAAACCGACACAGGTGGTCAGGTAGAGAATACTAAGGCGCTTGAGAGAACTCGGGTGAAGGAACTCGGCAAAATTGTACCGTAACTTCGGGAGAAGGTACGCCTCTGTTTGTGAACACTTCGCGTGGTAAGCAAATGGAGGCCGCAGTGACCAGGTGGCTGGGACTGTTTATTAAAAACACAGCACTCTGCAAACTCGTAAGAGGACGTATAGGGTGTGACACCTGCCCGGTGCCGGAAGGTTAATTGATGGGGTTAGTTTTCGGACGAAGCTCTTGATCGAAGCCCCGGTAAACGGCGGCCGTAACTATAACGGTCCTAAGGTAGCGAAATTCCTTGTCGGGTAAGTTCCGACCTGCACGAATGGTGTAACCATGGCCACGCTGTCTCCACCCGAGACTCAGTGAAATTGAAATCGCAGTGAAGATGCTGTGTACCCGCACCTAGACGGAAAGACCCCGTGAACCTTTACTACAGCTTGGCACTGAACATTGAACCTACATGTGTAGGATAGGTGGGAGGCTTTGAAGCACAGTCGCTAGATTGTGTGGAGCCGTCCTTGAAATACCACCCTTGTATGTTTGATGTTCTAACATTGGTCCCTTATCGGGATTGTGGACAGTGTCTGGTGGGTAGTTTGACTGGGGCGGTCTCCTCCCAAATAGTAACGGAGGAGCACGAAGGTTAGCTAATCACGGTCGGACATCGTGAGGTTAGTGCAATGGCATAAGCTAGCTTAACTGCGAGACAGACACGTCGAGCAGGTACGAAAGTAGGTCATAGTGATCCGGTGGTTCTGTATGGAAGGGCCATCGCTCAACGGATAAAAGGTACTCCGGGGATAACAGGCTGATACCGCCCAAGAGTTCATATCGACGGCGGTGTTTGGCACCTCGATGTCGGCTCATCACATCCTGGGGCTGAAGTCGGTCCCAAGGGTATGGCTGTTCGCCATTTAAAGTGGTACGCGAGCTGGGTTTAGAACGTCGTGAGACAGTTCGGTCCCTATCTGGTGTGGGCGTTGGATGATTGATGGGAGCTGCTCCTAGTACGAGAGGACCGGAGTGGACGAACCGCTGGTGTTCGGGTTGTGATGCCAATCGCATTGCCCGGTAGCTATGTTCGGAACGGATAACCGCTGAAAGCATCTAAGCGGGAAGCCGGCCCAAAGATGAGTCATCCCTGAACTTTAAGTTCTGGAAGGGTTGTTATAGACGATGACGTTGATAGGCAGGGTGTGGAAGCGTTGTAAGGCGTTAAGCTAACCTGTACTAATTGCCCGAGAGGCTTAACCATACAACGCCCAAGAAGCTTTAGGCTTTTGGAAGTGTTGTAGACAAGCTAAAGTAAGTAGAGTGAAAAGTAGTTACTCACTGATTGAATTAATATTATCTTTCCCAAATTGTTACCAGTTT
Source organism: Alteromonas sp. ABH4_452 (assembly GCF_056311825.1). Taxonomy (NCBI): domain Bacteria; kingdom Pseudomonadati; phylum Pseudomonadota; class Gammaproteobacteria; order Alteromonadales; family Alteromonadaceae; genus Alteromonas; species Alteromonas sp. ABH4_452. Next base: position 1,162,836 of record NZ_CM149973.1, read on the forward strand.
TTCCTGGCAGCCATAGCGATACGGTACCACCTGAATCCATTCCGAACTCAGAAGTGAAACGTATTAGCGCCGATGGTAGTGTGGGGCTTCCCCATGTGAGAGTAGGACACTGCCAGGTCCCAATTAAAGAAACCCGCCTAACGGCGGGTTTTTTGCTTTCTGCACCAAAGAAAAATAATGGGGTCAGAGTCACGACACTGACCCTCAACTCTGACCCCATTTGTTTGCCGTAGGTTTACGCCTCGGTTTGTAGGGCTTGGTTCTTCAGAGTTTCTATCATGTGTTCACGCATTTTAAACTTCTGTAGCTTGCCTGTTACTGTCATTGGGTACTCTTTTACTACACTGATGTATTTAGGTACTTTAAAGTAGGCAAGTTTCGATTTTAAGTAGTCTCGTATTTGCTCTTCATCTACATGCCTATTGTCTTTTGCTTTGATCCAAAGGCACACTTGCTCGCCATATTTGTTATCGGGTATGCCAAATACAGCTGCGTCGGATACGTCGTCATGTTGGTACAGCACCTCTTCGATTTCTCGGGGATAGATATTTTCGCCCCCGCGAATGATCATGTCTTTTATTCTGCCTACAATAGTGACATAGCCTTCTTCGTCCATTTCGCCTAGATCGCCAGAATGAAGCCAACCTTCGTCGTCTATGGTAGCTCTAGTTTTAGCTTCATCTCCCCAGTAACCTTTCATTACGCAATAGCCTCTTGCACAAATCTCACCTGGCTCTCCGATTGGAGCAGTACTGCCTTGTGCGTCGATAATTTTTACTTCGGTATGAGGCATAGCTCGGCCGACTGTTTTTACCTGTTTCTCAAATGGTGAATCAATATCGGTAATATGATTGATAGGGCTGCATTCTGTTTGACCGTAACCTATAACGACTTCGGTCATATGAAATTCACTATGGACTTTACGCATTAGTTCCTCAGGACATGTACTTCCCGCCATAACGCCAGTTCTCAAGCTCGATAAATCGAAGCTTCTAAAGTTAGGAAGCTCTAGCTCGGCGATGAACATGGTAGGCACGCCGTGCAAACCTGTACATTTTTCTTCTTCTACTGTGCGAAGCGTTTGTTCGGGGTCGAAAGACTCCCCAGGAAATACTGCGCATGCTCCGGACGCTAAACAGACTAAGTTGCCCAACACCATACCAAAGCAATGATAGAGTGGTACGGGAATACAAAGCTTGTCTTGGTGCGTAAATCTCGTTGCTTCTGATACTAATAAACCATTATTTAATATATTGCGATGCGTGAGTGTTGCGCCTTTCGGGTTACCGGTCGTACCTGAGGTGAATTGAATGTTGATGTTATCATCAGCATTTAGCGTTCTTTCGATGTCTATTAACAGCGATTTTAAAGCCTTAGTAGGCTCTACTTGGAGTTTTGAAAACGCCTGTAGTCCGTCTACCGTTGTCTCGCCAATAGTATATACGTGCTTAAGAGAGGGTAGCTTCGAAAGCGATAGCGCCGTATCCGCTTGACTTTGGTTGTTGGTATCTAGTTCCGGGGCTAATTCCTTCAAAATGGCGATGTAGTTTGAGTGTTTAAAAGACTGTGCCATCACCAAGTGCTTTACCCCGACATTGTTAATAGCAAAGGCTAATTCATCTGGGCGGTAAGCGGGGTTAAGACATACCATGACCGCGCCAATTCTTGCCGTGGCCATTTGTACAAGTGACCACTCGATGTTATTGGGGGACCATATCCCAACTCGATCACCTGGCTCTACGCCATTGGCAAGTAAACCACAAGCCACACGTTCTACTTCACGCCAGTATTGCTGATAGGTCCAGTGAATACTTTGATGTTTTACGATGATCGCTGGGTTATCGCCATAATTGTCGACAACCTTTTTGAAGTATTGACCTATTGTGAGTGATGTCAGTTCAGCATCACAAGGACCGCTAAACTCACTTTTTTGAAGTGGAAATACAGTGTTTGACTGTGTATTTGATTCCATTATTCCTTGCCTCCATGCGCGTACGCATATGATTTAAATGTAATTTTAGATAATCGCCATCATGATTTTGAAATCGAAGTACACAATAGCGACCTTTGCGCTAATTACAGAATGCGCAATTGAGTAAACAAAATATTTAACCTTTATTAACAATATGGTTGTAAATGCGTTTTGTCGACAAGATGTTGGTCGTATACGGTGCTGTTCAACGAAAAATATTAGCGTTTCGTCGCAGGCTATTTATTAGGGGGCGAACTGGTGAGTTTCGTGGGGTGTATTGTTTAAAGGAAAATAAAAAAGCCCCGCACTTTAAGCGGGGCTACATAGTTGGGAATACTATGAATTATTTAGTTTAACTATTCTGATTCAATCTCTTCAAAATAGGTACGGTATTCCATACGAGTTATGTACGAATCACCATCTTCATCCATTGAGTCAAAGTCGCCTTCAACGTCGGCCATTTCTAGCTCCTTCTCACTGATTTTACCATCGCTATCCTTGTCGATTTTAGTGAACTTAGTATTGGCCGTTGCAGACATCTCAGTGCGCAACTCTTTATTCTTTTCTGAAATCATTTCATTATCAGCTTTAGAAAAAAGTGCTGGATTGCCTTCTTCAGTGAGTACAGCGTCTGTTGTACCTTCAGCTTTAACCTGAGTGATAACCTCATCGCTGAACATCGATGGTTTTTCATCGACAAATGAATTGAATTCTGCGCGGCTAACCATACTGTCGCCGTCCGTATCCATTTTAGATACTAATTTGCTGTCGATTGTACCTGACGATTCTGAACCGACTATGTAGCCATTACCATCTTGATCAAGCGCATTAAAGCTCTTAGAAATTTTTTCTTCATGATGGCCTGCGAATGCAGACGCAGAAAGTGTAGCTGCAACAACAGCACTAGTAATCATACTTAACTTTGTGATCTTCATAATCAAATTCCTTCTGTTTCTCATTGCGAACACGGGCTATCAATTGCCCTAATCACTAAATTGAACGCATGTTGATTGAAGTTAATTCTTCAAACAAACCTATTTAGCTACTCACAAATATCTTATTCACTTGTCGTGCCAACGAGTTAAGTTATTGAAAGTATGAGTAATAGCTAAAGGTGGAAATAGATTCAGAGTGTAATACTTTTGTTAATTTGTCACGAAGCCTGAAAGATCTTCATACAAATAAACATAGTTAAAATAAGGAAAGTTGAGCGTTAGCTATGCGCTCAAAACTAAGAGATATCATTGGCAATATACTATCAGCAATGGGTTTTATCTGCTTCTCTATATAGTGGTCATAGTCAAGCGGCGCAGAGATTGTTTCCACCGTTTGTGGCCCTTGAACGGTAATTACATAGGCTATGGAAGTATTAGATTGGTAGCGAAGTGGTAAACCCTGTTCTTCAAATAATTTGTCGGCCCGTCTCGCCGCTTTAACGTGGGGGGGAAGAGATTTTACATACGAAGAAAGTGGTTTTCTTAGTCGCTTTTTATACACCAACTCTTCATCCATTTTTCCCGCTTTTACTGCGTTTAGCGTTTTATTGATGTACTGCTTTACAGGTTCATTGGTAAATACTCTTTTGTATAGTTCGTATTGGAACTCTTTAGCAAGCACTGTCCAATCCGAACGCACGTTCTCTAGGCCTTTAAAGATAAGCTCACCGTCTTTCATCCCTGCGTAGCGCTTTTTACTCCCTTCAGAAGAGCCACGAATTGTTGGCATAAAGAAGGTAGAAAAGTGAGATTCGAACTCAATCTCCAAATGGCAATCAATGTCGAACTGACGCTTAAGTAACTCAGTCCATTTCTGGTTAATAGTTTTGGCAAGCTCACGACCTGTTTCAGAAGGTGTACCCAGTGCAGTATTTCCTTCAACATGCACAAAGGTTGAATCAGTATCACCGTAAATAACCGTATAGCCTAGTTCCTCAATCCAACTCGCAGTGGTTTGCATGATCTCATGCCCACGCAATGTAATTGAACTGGCAAGACGAGGATCGTAAAAAGGACAGCCTCCGCTACCAAGTACTCCATAGAAAGAGTTCATTAATATTTTAATGGCTTGAGAGCGTGGTGCGTCTTTCTGTTTTTTGGCTTCGTCGCGCTGAAGCCATAGGTTTTCGATAATTGAAGGTAGAAAATGTGATTCGCGGCTAAATACTGCGCCTTTAAACCCCTCTATTGCCGTATTAGGAGACTTAAGTCCTTCTGCAAGCCCTAACGGGTCGATTTTAAACGTGCGAATAATGGAAGGGTAAAGGCTCTTAAAATCGAGGACTAAAACATCTTTATATAAACCTGGTTGCGAGCGCATGACATAACCGCCCGGACTAGCTAAACCGCCATTTTCTGGCCTCACTCCAGCGACATAAGACTTGCGGTGTAGCTTAGGTAAATAAACGTTTAAAAACGCCGCTACCGAGCCTCCCGGGCGGCTCATATCTAAGCCGGTAAGAATGCTCCGTAATGCCAGAAAATCAATAAACTGGGTTTTATCCTGAATGCGGTTTACTAGTTCGGTGTCTTTAAAGTTGTAGTTCGCGAGTGCAACAGGGTCGCTATGATAAAGATGTTTTATCGCTTCAAGTTTGTCGGCAGCTTGAATAAGCTTATTTTCACCAAGCAGTTCTTCGGAAACATGGTCAAGAGAGAAGGACTCAAACTGATAGGTCATGGTTTTAAGTGCTTCAATACCATCAATCACGCATCGGCCAGGCACATCAACAAGTGTTTGGTCTTCCCACTGTCTTACTGAAGCCTCTCGGCCATGGCGGCCAATAGCATACTTGAGCGAATTTGCCTTAGCACGGCGGCCCAGCACAGCCATATCAAACTGCTTAACGTTCCAACCCAAAATAATGTCTGGGTCGTGGGAGGTTAGGTGTGAAAAAAAAGCTTCTAGTAGTTCTTTTTCAGACTCGACCGTAACAAGCGTGTATGGACTGTCTTCTTGCTCCTGTAATGTCTGACCAATAAAACTCGGTGGACAAACAAGCAGCACTACACTTTTTCCTTCGCCTGCCAGTGCAATGCTGAACAGCTCTTCGTGTTCATTACACTCAATATCTATACTTAATGATGTAAAAGTAGTTCTGAAATGGCAGGGCCTTATCTGCGCATTTTCTATAACAAGTTGTGGCGTATCATCGACAACTTGTGGGGTAACGAATTCCACTGCGCCATACACAAAGCGCTCCATTAGATAGCGATCGGCCACGCGAATATCGGCTTCATACAATACAATACTTTGCTCTTGCGCGCGTTGGCGAAGCTGGTGCATATGCGATTCGGTGGCGGTCTTGACCGTAGCCACAGGAACTTGTTCCAGTGTGTGAAAACCATCTTCTGAAATTATGATCTTAACTGGCATACGAGCAGCAATGTCGCGCAATGCAGCACATTGTTCGAGGGACACAAAGCAAGTGGGGTTCTGAGGTGACGATACTAATCTAGCGGTGTTATTGGCGGTTTTAACCCAGAGTTCAACATAGACTTTGCCTCGCTGGGTAAACGTACTTTTGTTGAGTATGAACCCTTGCTGTATTACTGGGGCTGACATGAATTTGTTTTTACTAACCGCTTTTTAAAGGTGTCAATTTATTAGGAAAGCCCTAAGTGCGTGGACGTTGATTGAATTTTTCTAACCCACATTTTACGTATTCAGTCAAAAGCGCAAAAGGTACAAAATACGTCGGCTATCAACTTCAACAACCACAGTATAGCGTTTGTTATCACCAAGTCCTATAGATCTCTATTCGACAGATATGTTTGTTTTTGTTAACGGAGCGAGTTAGAACGAGACTGGTACTAATTATCTTGCATGAGAACGAAGGTATCAGACCAATAAGATTATGCTGCGTTTACACACTAGCATTATCGACTTACGGTTTTATCAAAAAAGGCGGTCGTACCTAGGCTATTTTAGCAGCCATTGGAAACAGTGGAACGACTTAGTGAATATTAAAAGATGCAGGCTAGAAAAGGTGAGGGCGATATGGAGTATCTATACGACAAACAGGTAGAACCGGGTGAGCTAATTGAAGTAGCCGAAGATGTACTTTGGCTAACTATGCCCCTTCCATTTGAACTCGATCATATAAACCTGTACTTAATCCGCGGTGAAGGCGGCTGGGTAGTAATTGACACTGGCATTGGAACGTCTACTACCAAATCACTTTGGAAGCGTATATTTGTACAATTAGATGCACCAATTGTCGGTGTTATTGTTACGCATTTACATCCAGATCACGTGGGGTTAGCAGGTTGGATAGCTGATACATTTAACGTACCTTTTTATATGACCCAAACTGAGTATTTCACTGCGCGAGCCTTCGCAGCAGGCAGAAACGGCGCTACTAACGCAAGAGATGTTCTGTATTACCAACGGGTAGGGCTTGATGAAGAAATGATTGCAAAGCTGACCTCTGGCGAGGGCAACGGTTACAGCAGTGTTGTGTCGCCACTTCCCATAAGTTATACCCGTTTAAAGCATGGCATGACATTATCGCTTGGCGATAATGAATGGGGGGTTATGATTGGGCGCGGCCATTCTCCCGAACATGCCTGCCTTTACAATGAAAAGAAAAATATTCTTATATCTGGCGATCATATTCTACCGATCATCACACCCAATATCGGCGCCTATTCAACAGAGCCTGACGCCAACACCCTAGACGACTACCTGAACACCTTGCCCCAGTTTAAAAGCTTGCCGAAAAATACAACCGTGTTACCCGCACACAAACTTCCCTTTATCGGCCTGCATGAGCGTGTTGACTCGCTCATTGCACATCACCACGAACATCTTAAAGCCTTGTTGAACGCTTGTGAGAAACCTCAAACGGTGGTCGAGCTGTTACCCGTTATGTTTAAGCGCAAGCTTTCAAGCCGTAACATGGTGTTCGCTGTGGCGGAGTGTTTATCTCACCTTAACTATTTAATAAATGAAGGGAGTATTTCGCGAACACTCAATGAGGAAGGTGTATTTATATTTAAGGGGTGCGAAGCGAGTAAACTAGCAAGCTAGGAATCACTGGTGGGCTCTGCAGGGGCTTTAGGTATGGTGATTTCTACAACAGTTCCTTTAGCCTCTTTACTGCTAATGGATATTTTACCTTGGTGTTGTTCTATGGCGGTGTAAGCAACAGAAAGGCCCAGCCCTTGACCTTGCCCTTCAGGTTTGGTGGTAAAAAAAGGTTCGAACACGCGTTTTAAGTGTTTTGTTGGGATGCCACAGCCTGAGTCCAGTATTTTAATCGTTACTGATTGCGCGGCATCAATTACGGTGAGTTTAACAAAGCCCTTATCTTCTATCGCCTGCGCAGCATTTATCATTACGTTCATCAGGGCTTGTTTCAGTGGCCCTGGATTTCCCATAACCTCCACCTTTTCTTGCTCACATTCAATTTTATATTGGGGGGCGCTGTATTGAGCGGAAATGAGCGTGATGAGCTGATTACATATGGCACATATATCTACGGTTTGCATCCCTTCGGCAGTTTCTAGTGAAAATTTTTTAAGGTTCTCAACAATGTCCTTTACTCGTGTAAGTCCTTCAGTGGACTCCGCAATTAGCTCGGTAATATCCTCTTTTAATAAGTCATAGTGATTCGTCTCAAATAAGGCGTCTATTTGTTCTCTTAGCTCGTCGGTGAAGTGTTCAAGTTGACTTTTAACACCGTCACATATTGCAAGAAGGTGTGATGCGTATTGGTCTAGCGTATTGAGGTTAGCATTTACAAAGCCAATTGGATTGTTAATTTCATGAGCTATACCTGCTGCAAGTTGCCCCGTAGAGGCCATCTTTTCAGCTTGAATAAGCTGGCTTTGGGCAGTATCGAGTTTGCGAATGAGCTTTCGCTGCGCTTCGTGCTCTTTTTTTAGGGCTTCGGAAAGTTTTTGTTGGGCTCTGAAATAGCTCGCTTGGGCAGTTACATCTTGCAGGAATATGCAGGCTAAACGCTGCCCGGTTTTCTTATCTTTAATAGGCAAAATTTCCATATTTTGGTACATCTGCGTCTCTTCGCCCGTTATAGGTCGAGAGCTTTTAAATGGAAATATATGCGGTCGTTGCTCCCAATAGCTAAAGCTTGGGTGTTGCAACACGAATACCGACTTTAGCCTACGCTTGAGGAACTTACCTTGCCCTTGGAACAGCTCAACTACAGGCGTGTCTTTATAACAGTCGCGCATTTTATGAGGGAGGCGATCTAAAAAGAAGTCGTTGAGATAAACGACGTTAAAGCTTTCATCGACTACACCAATTCCGACAGGTAACTTACCTACCAGCTGTTCAAACATTATGCGAGTAACTCATCCAATGTGTTTTTCATGCGAGCAAGAGATTCATCGTCTAAACAAAACACAACGCGCATGCTAAACGAGGAAATTGCGATAACGAACTGGACTTCCATCACCAGGCTGTGCTGCCACTGAAGCTCATCAAAGTTCGCTTTATCGGGTAAAAACAACGTAGGCATATTTAAGTTGGTGGTAAGCTCTAACTGATCAGAAAGGCCAGCTAAACATGCACCCGCTAAGATATTGCAAAGCTCCAAAATGATTTCTTGAATATCTTCCTTACTTAATGGTTCGTCGTAATCCATCAAAGTTGCGACTTCACTTAAACCTGCTTGTGACAGCACGGACATGACTTCACCGTGCACATCGCCTAAGAAAGACTGACGGGTATAAAAGGCATCTTCGGTTTCAAATAAGAGGCTGTAGAGCTGAGTGGGCGTAACGGCTGAAATTTTGGGTATAGAAATGTCGATTTTCGTTTCAATAAGTTGAGCGAGCGAGTTCGCGGCTTGCCCCATCGAAATATTTAGCAGTTCTTGAAGGGCATCTCTTTGCTCTTCATCCAGTGGTAGTACGATACTCATAGATACCCCAGCTCAAACAGTGCCATGGCCAATTCTTCTTTATCTAAAGGCTTGCGAAGAAAACGCTTAGCGCCTAAAGACATCACAATTTTTTGTTTTTCAGGCTGAAAATCAGCACTTATCACAATAACGTTTGGCATGTTAGACCTTGCATGCAGATGCTCTAACACGCCAACGCCGTCTACCTCGGGCATAGTAAGATCTAAAAGAATGAGCGCAAATTCGTTTTCGCAGAGAGCATTTATTGCCTCTTGTCCGTTTGTTGCTTCAGTTATCTCGTATTCTAAATCTTGGGGAAGCGAGCGTATAACACTACGCCTCGACAACTTGGAATCATCAGCAACTAGTACAGAAAGTGACATTTACAGCCTCCTTAAGCGGCATTTAACGCAATGCCTTTTTAGTAAAGTATGTGCAACTTTTACGTTACTGCAACAATACCGTTGAAAATTATTGCTACAGTTATACTTTACCTGTTTATTTACTAATTTCAGTATATGACAAAGGTGACTTTTGTGCGTATTAGACTTTTAGTTGAATTGGTAATGTGCGGGAAAAGAACGAGGTAAGAAACGGAAGAGGGCATGTGCTGATACAGAAACATGCCCTGTGTATTTAGCCTTTTTGCATTGTTTGCATTTTTTCTAACGCAGCTGGCATTGCATCGACATAACGTTTAACGTCAGCTATTTTACCCATGCTTACACGAGACCAATTATTGTAAGTACGATAAATGCCTCGGATAAGTACGTCTTTTTCAGCCATAGCTTGTCGAAAATATTCGGCATTGCCATCGCCAAGATTAACAAAAATAAAGTTAGTACTAGAGGGAAGAGCTGTCAAACCGTTAGCCTTAACGGCATCCATTACCATAGATTTACCTTCATAAATTTTTTCTTTAGAGAACGCTAAAAAGGCGTCGTCATTATAGCTCGCTATTGCGGCAGCAAGGCCTGCTTGGTTCAATGTGTAGCCACCCATACCATAGCGATTAATCCATTCAGTATTTTCTTCAGAAGCAATAAGATAGCCTACTCGCATACCCGCTAAACCATAAATTTTCGAGAAGGTTCTTGCTACGATGACATTGTGGCCAGGTTTCACAAGTGGAATCATTGAGTGTTTTGGTGGCTCATCGATAAGTTCGTTATAGGCCTCATCAACTAAAACCAGTGTCTTTTTAGAGACTTTGATACAAAACTCGCGAAGCTTATCTGGGTCAAGCACTTTGCCCGTGGGATTATTAGGGTTACAGATATGTACCATACCGATAGAGTCATCAATAGCGGCGTACATGGCGTCAAGGTCAATGTCGAGATCTGCTGTATTAGCAATTCTTACTATTTCAGGCGCACCTTGTTTCTCGGGTGCTTTTGAGGTGGTGTCCCAAAAAAGATCTGGTCCAAGAATTTTCCCATTCTTACTGGCTGCCACGGCAGCGTAGGAAAGGATAGGGCTAGACCCTGCGCTTAGGGAAATATTCTTACGCGTTATGCCATGACGCTCAGCAATCATATCTAACAGGGTCATCGCGGCAGGATAAGCGTAATATGCACCGCCTTCAGCTGAGGCTTGAGCAATGGCGTCCAACGCTTTGGGGCTAGGACCGAATGGGTTTTCGTTAGCGTTTAGTTTCGCTACGCCAGGTTTTGGGCCATAAATTACTGATGCCGCCTCATTTGCTGCAGCGCTTGAAGATTGAGCGCTAACCAAGTTACTAAATCCTGTTGCTCCTATGGCTGATGCTGCTACCGAGCCACCTAAAAATAAACGTCTTGAACGGTTATAACTCATAGATATTCTCCTTTTTATTTTAAATGGCTTTATAGAACATTGCGCTTGAAACAATGACGAGATAAATGCCAAACAATCGCTTTAGCTTTTTTTCACTAAAGTTATGCGCCATCTTCGCTCCGATAGGTGCAGTAAAAATTGCGCCTATGCTGATAGCGATGAGCGCTGGAATGTTGATGTAGCCAATAGTGCCAACAGGAAGAGATGCCGTGTCTGGATGCTTCATAAATAGAAAGCCGATGGCGCCAGGAAGACCTATCAGGAAGCCTACGCCGGCAGCGGTAGCAACAGCTTGCTGAATAGTACGTTGGCACATCACCATCGTTATGACGGTTGGCGTGCCGCCTCCTATACCAAGTAACGCAGAGAAGCCGCCCAATACAAATGCTAATACCGCTTTGCCTATGCCCTTAGGCATATCGAAAACAAGGCCAGGGCGCACGACAAATTCAGGGAAAAGAAAATATACAGAGTAAAGCAGTACACCTGCAGCGAATACTACGGTTAAGCCATTCGCACTAGAGTTATTAGCTATTAATAAGCCTCCGCCAACACCAAGGATAAGCCAAATACTCCAAGACTTAAGGATGTCAAAATCTACGGCACCTTTGGCTCGATGCGCCATAACAGAACGCGCGCTAGATACGACAATTGATGCCAATGACGTGCCTATTGCAACTTTGACTAGTGATTCAGAAGGGGGAGTAAAGAAAGGAAAAACAGCGAGTAGGGCAGGAACAACAACAAAGCCTCCACCATTGCCGAATAGACCTGCGGTAATACCAGCAATGGCACCGGTTATACACAAGGTAACTACAAACCACAGTAGTTCTATTTCCATCAGTTTTCTACCCCACACAATACAGCTTTAAACATTGAATGACCTTTTAAGTTTTACTTATATACAATTATTTAAAAACGCAAACACCGGCTTGCGCCGGTGTTTGTTAACCCGGGTTAGAAACGAGCAGCTAACCGTGTGTAATAGTACCCACCCTGCCAGTCGACTATCGATCCAGAGTCATACAGCTCGCCACAACAAGCGTCACCGTTAGTACTCAGATCTGGGTAGTTATCAAATAGATTTCTGACACCCACTGAAAGCGTAAGGTTTTCGCTAATTAGGTAAGAGCCTTCGATATCAAACATAAATTCGTCGCCGAAGGTTTGAATACTTGTTGGGTCCACACCATCATCGCTCCCCGCGTTTTCGTATTCGCCGAAATAGCTAAGGCGAGCTACCGCAGACCATACGTCGTAACTGTGAGTGACTGAGAACACACCGCGCATTTCAGGTCGGCTATTTTCAAAATCGAACTGATCTTCTGCATCCAGATATTCGCTGGGGTCAGAGTCAAACTCAGTTTTATTATAGTTAACCGAGCCGGTTAAAACGGTTGAGCCATACTTGGATTCCATCTTGTATGTAGCTACGACATCCAAGCCCTCTGTCACTGTATCGAATGCGTTCTGGAAGAAGAAAACACCACCGATTGACTCTGCGCCCGATACGTTTGCTCCAGCAAGGGCTAAGTAATTCTGGTAAGCATCGTAACCATCAGCATCTGGGGCGGTGACCACCGTTGTTGAAACATCACGTGTGGAAACAGAGTAAAGGCGGTCCTCTAATTTGATATTGTAATAGTCTACGGTAAGGGTTAAGTCACCATAATTAGCCGTCATACCTAACGTGAAGTTGGTCGACTTTTCAGGTGAAAGCTCTTCTGCACCAAGTGCCTGCGCAACTTCACCGCCTGCAGGGAATAAGCCTGTAGCTACAGGGAAGCCATCAGGTAAGCGAGTCGATACATTAGTGGTACCCTGCTGACCTGGTGTGGGCGCTCTAAAGCCTGTACCAAATGAAGCTCTAAAACCTACATCGTTGTTTAATTGATAAAATGCCGCGACTTTGTAAACTACCTCAGAGCCAAAATCTGAGTAGTCCTCATAGCGTAATGCTGCTTGGGCAAATAGCTCGTCAGTAATGTCTCCCGAAATGTCTGTGTACACCGCATAAGAGTCGCGTTCATATGAACCTGAATAGTCAGGTGAATAACCTGGGAATCCGTTAGAGCCAACGCCAACGACTGTATAAACAGCATCATCTGGGTCAGCACAATTTAATGTCGAGCCGTTTGCGATAACAGCTAGCCCTTCGGCGGTAGCGGTAGCTCCGTCACAGAAACCATACGGGTCAGAGGTAGCGTAAGGGCCTGCAAAATAAGAGCTTTCCTCTCCTTCAGATATTTCATAAGACTCATCTAGGTAGCTAGCGCCAAAAGCGAGTACGTACTCACTCAGGTCGTAGGTAAAGTCAGCTTGGATTTGAGTTTCTTCGTTAGTTAGGTCGCCTGGCTCAAATGACGTAGGCGACTCATTGCCCAAAGAAGGGTTAATGGTATTTGCTAGCGTGTAAGAAATTTCGTTGTTGCCATAACGTCCACTGATGTCGTAGGTAAGGTCGCCAGACATGCCTTTTATGCCACCCACCATTGAATAATCAGTAACATCACCAAAGAAACGCGGTGTAAAACCGCCAGGGAAAAACTCTGTAGGGTTCCAAATAGAACCGTCTTCAAGGCGGATATCTTCAATAGTCCCGTTGCCTGGATAGCGATAGTAAAAAGACCCGTCGCCTTCACTTTCAGAATAGTTACCAAAAGCGTATAACTCCGCTTCAGCGCTTAGTGCGTACCCCGCGTTGAAAAAGACGCGTTTACCGCTGGTATTAGGTTGCCCCCAAGGTTGTACTACGTCAGAACCATGCACACTGTTGGCCATAGCGGTAGCATCAGCGATGTACTCGGCTGATTGCTCGTCTACACAAAACCAGGGTTCACAATATTGTTCGCCTCTATAGGTCGCTTCACTATCTGAGTATTCGGCTGAAATGCTGAAGAATCCATCGTCACCAAGTGCGAAACCTTTGTTTCCTGTAACGGTAATCTGGTCGCCATCACCTTCATAGTAGCTACCATAATCAATGGTGAAAGAGCCGCCCTCAGTATTGTTTTTAAGTTGGAAGTTAATTACCCCCGCGATGGCATCCGAACCATACTGAGCTGCCGCACCGTCTCGCAATACCTCAACACTTTGGATTGCTGCTGTAGGAATAGTTGCGATATCTGGACCTTGAGTACCAGAGCCACCGATTGAAACAAGCGCTGCTCTGTGACGGCGTTTTGAGTTCACCAAAACCAAAGTCTTGTCTGTAGGCATGCCTCGAAGCGTGGCAGGACGAATAAAGGTGCCGCCGTCTGAGATAGGCTGTCTGCCAACAGAGTAGGAAGGTACAAGGGTCATTAGAACGTTGTTCATGTCGGTAAACGCAACGGCTTCAACGTCTTCTGCGGTTAACACGTCAACGGGAACGGGCGAACTTGTTACTGAGCGCGGCGCACCACGAGCGCCTACAACGGCTATACGTTCTAAATCTTTAGCTTCTGTAGTTTCCTCGCTGGCTTCTTGCGCCTGTACGACCATTGAGGTAGTGAAAAGGGTTAATCCGGTAAGTGCGTAACGTACTGCAGTGTGGAGTTTCTTTTGATTCATTAGTGTTCCCAATCGTGCTTATTGCTACTTAATTTATGAATGCGGATTAATTGGATCTGCACTCTTTCTAGGCACGCACGAGCACCACATTGATGCATACACATCTTGTAATTGTTATTGTGTAACTCGTGTACAGGGAATAGGCTAAAAACTCTTTGCCGCTGGTGGAAGAAAGAAGAATATTCAGGGGTATAAGAAAAACATTGACCCCTCTGGAAACTTACGGTTTTCTTGGTATTAGACTTAAGTAGTATCTAATGTGAGATTTTTTTAACCCATCCGTGAGCGCTTTTATTTACATTTTCGCTTCATATAACCTATTGGAATGGCATATACCTTGCTGACTTCAGATGCAGTTACGCGAGGCTATTCTCTATTGCCTTCCAAAAGGGGGTTAAGTGCACTCTAAACAGCTACATTACTTTATAACCACAGTACAGCGAGGCAGTATTGCTGCAGCGGCAAGAGCCCTAGATATTGCTCAGCCTGCTATTAGTCAGCAACTTGCAAGCTTGGAGCGAGAAGTCAAAGCAACGCTGCTAGAACGAAGTTTTTCGGGTATAAGCTTAACGCCCGCTGGAGAAGTATTTTACAAACACGCAGAGAAAATAATGGGTGAAATTGACAACGTGAAATCAGCGTTGCAAGCGTTTCAGGGAGAACAGCAAAAAGTAATAAAAATAGGAATGCTTCCGTCAATTGGCAACGTACTTTCCCTGCCGTTATTAACTGAAATAACGAGTAACCATAAAGCATTGAAAGTAGAGATCAGCACTGGGCCTTCATACACCATCAACGATTGGCTCGAATCAAAACAGGTAGATATTGCTTTAACCTACCAGCAGGCGATAGAACCTAAATTTATGAGCGTGACCCCTCTTATTCAAGAAGAGCTACATCTCGTTTTTACTGGTTCCCCAGCTTATTCCGAGTACGCCAAGCTTAAAGATAAATCAACGATAAAATTCTGGGAAATAAGTGAACTACCTCTTTTATCGCCCGGAAATAAAGATGCGCTTGGTCAGCTTATTGCTGATTACGAGAAAGCTACCGGAGTGAGCCTTAAGCATGATCTTGCATATTCTGGGCAGTTGATGACAGGGCTAAGGCAAGTAATGCAAGGGGAAGGGGTGATGATATTGCCCACTTCGGCTATTTTTCACTTAAGAGAATCAGGGCTGGTTTCTACGCTAAAAATTACCCAGCCTGAAATGCATCGCACTGTGCTAGCTGCTACAAACAAACAGAGAAAAGCTACGCACGAATATCAGCAAATTATCGATATCATTCGAAAAGTGGTAGCTAAGGAGAATGCACTCAAACATTGGTGTGGTACCTTAGAGTTTGCGGCCTCATCCTTTGTAGCGAAATCAGCATAATCGAGCACACCATACTTCTTGTGAATTAAAAACGTTGGCTAGTTCGAGCCTCGGGTAGAGCGATATCTACTAATACGGGTAAATGGTCGGATAACACCTTAGTTTTTTCGTTCTTAATTTTCCTGCACGATCTTACTTTAATATCTTCTGTCACCCATACGCGGTCGAGAGAAAATATGGGAAAGTTGCTAGGAAACGTGGCACCAATTTTTTGCTGCAATAGCAAATCATTTAAAGCCTTAAAGGCCTTTGAAAAAAACTGCCATTCATTAAAATCACCCGCTAAAAATAGCGGAGTTTGTTTATCTTTTAAACGCCGCGACAGATGTTCATGGAGCAGAGAAAACTGCGAACGACGCTCAAGTTTCTTGAGACCTTTGTGGGTATTCACCACCGTCAGAGGCGTTTTCTCAGTTTTTAATTCAACAATCTGCACATTTCTTGGCTGTCGTCCTGTTTGACTCACATCTATGGTGTCGTGTTCCAACACATCAAAACGGGTCAAAATTGCATTGCCGTACCACCCATCAGATTCTCTAATTGCTGGGGAGGGAATTAATTTAAACGTATTACCAGCGCAGATGTCTTTTACATCTTGCGCTGTATCTCGTTCGGGAGGGCGCGTATCCATTTCTTGAAGCAAAACTACGTCAGCACCGCTGTTTGCAAGAAACTGTCCAATACGTTTGTAGTCGTGCTTCTTATCCCTGCCAACTCCGCTATGGATATTGTAGGTTACTATGCGGCACATTTTTCAGACTCATCCTTACTGTTGTTACAGCCTTCTTCCGTGTCGGTATTAGCCTCTTTTCGAGCTTGGTAGTAGCGGGCGAATTTTTGCGACCCCCAAATCATTAAGCCCCATAAAATGATGCCTCCCACTAGGTAGCTAATAGTTTTAACAGATGGATCCTGCCAAATTTGCGCAATAGAATCGCCAACAAGGCCTTTAGCAATCATAGGCGGAAACATGCCCAAAAATGTACCGACTAAAAACTGTAAAATGCCAATAGATGAAATGCCCGCGACTAAATTCACCAGACTAAAGGGGGCAATAGGCAGCATGCGAATTGCCGCTACGCCAACTATGCCACTGCGTTTCAATTTTTCATCAACGGCTGCAACCTTTGGCCCACCAATCTTTCTAAGTCCTGCGTTACCCGATAGCTTACCGATACCAAACATAATTGCTGAACTCATTAGCGCTCCCATGATGCCGTAAATAGGCCCCCATATAGGACCGAAAATAGCGGCTACTGCCAGGGATAGTACAGTTACCGGGAAGAACAAAACGCCGCCAACTACATACACGAGTAAAACAGTTGGAAGGGCAAAATAAGTGCCTCTACTTTTTTCTAAAAAGGCGTTGATGCTGTCTGAACTTAACCATGGGATTGACTGGCTTGCCCAAAACATCAGCCCGCCAAGTACCGCAATAATGGCAATGCCAATTAAAATCATTATGCTGCGACGTTTGGGGTTACGAGCAGGTAGCGCGTCACCATCAAATGTAGGTACTGAAATAAGCGGTTCTTCAGGGTCCGATAATGCGCGAAATACGTTTTTGACCGAGTGCTCTGTAAATACTTCGTCGCGAACTTCGGTAAGTACATAACCATGTGCTATTTGATCTTGCATCAATGCTTCTACAGGGTACTGGCTGTTAAATATCTCCGGTATCGCATCTATATCACGACCTGTATGCTCAGCTAGTAGGTCGTTTCTTACTTGCTCTATACATGCTTGGTTGTCTTTACTATTGCCGAACAAAACCGTATCAATTTCAGTGTCGAGGGTCATTGAACGGTTACTTAGGTTTGAAGACCCAATAACAAGGTACTTGTTATCAATGGTCATTACTTTAGAGTGAATACGTTTGTATGCTTTTCGCCCCTGCATGTCTTCTATTGAAGAATAAGTCAATTTTACTCGTTTGGGGTCTATGCCTTTTTCCAAAATCGCTTTGAATTCAATACGGCTAGCCCAAAATGCCTCACATTCAAACTTACCTTTGGGTTCGTAAGAACTAACAATAACAACGGAAAGATTTGGCTTTAATTTAAGTTGCTTATTAAGCGCTTCAGCGATTTCTTGACGGGTCGTGAATTGGTTTTCGATATAAATAACCGATTCTGCTTCGCCAATTAGGTCGAGCAGCATATGACGTACTTCTTGTGCTGGCTCTGCTTCATCCATAAAAGGGATGGTTCGAGCAAGTGCACACTCTACGTTTTCAAAAAGTGGAGGGTAGTCTTCTGGCCATGCTTCAGGCAAAGGCGCATTTTCATCTATTCGCGCATCTTCACGAATATTAATAGGGGTGTCTTCAGCTACTCGCTGCCATCTCCACCTGACAAGTTGTGCAAAATCAGCAACAACAGGTCCGCTTGAAACCATTTGAACATCGTGTAACGGGCCATACTCGCCATCGGGACCATCTCTTTCCTCGGAGACCACGGGATGGTCTCGGGTATCCCAACGGTTAGTCGAAACATCCATACCGCCTGAAAAAACAAGTTCGTCGTCAATAACTACAATTTTTTGATGCTGGCTTCCGCCCATTGGAATGGTATCGTCTAGCTCTGTTTGAACGTTGTCAGGCGTTTTCTCTTCCCACACTTCTTTTGCCCACATTTCGCGTTGAGCGAAGAAGGCCAAAGAAGAGTCCCAGCGCAGTAGGTAAATTTTAATGTCTGGGTTTTGCTCTGCTTTCCATTTGAGCAAGTCGCTAATAACACTAGGCGCTTTGCTGTTAGCTTCATCGTCACCACGTAATAACCGAATGCGACTGTCTATATCCCAACCAACAATAAAAATACTGTGTTTAGCTTTAACAATTGAGCTATGCAAGGCTTTGTAATAGTTTCCGCAATCTATCAGAGGAGTAGAGAAGCGAGCTTTGCTCTCTACCCAACAGTTTTGACCTGGTTGAAAAACACTCTTACCTGATTGCATGATTTCTTACCTGTTTTTATCAATTTATCTATTTATTAGTCGGTTATTGCAGAATCCATACCTCATTAGTTGACGGGGGTGGGGGTTCTTAAGTCTCTAATTTTAATAGGTTATTTTTTTAATTGGAGGTTTTTAAAAAACAGCATCATTTGCTTCTGTGTAATTTTTTCACGATAGAACGAGTTTAATGTTCAGTATTGGAAAAAGGTCAGAATATCTTCTATATAACCTCAGGGTTATACAAAAGGTTATGGTCAATGAAGTTTTTTTCCAAAGAAAACGCATCTAAGCAGGCACTAGAACAGTCAATACTTGCGGTCGTGACTATTGATGAGAAAAATAACATCACGTTTTATAATGACGCAGCTCAAAAGCTATGGGGTTATACGCCTAGCGAGGTAATGGGAAAGAATATAAAAATACTTGTACCTCAGGAACACAAAGCGAATCACGATGGCTACGTCAACTCACACAGACAAACCAACGTAAATAAGATTGTTGGAAGTTCACGAGAGGTTGAACTGGAAACCAAAAACGGTGAGCGAATTTGGGTTCAACTCGCCTTGTCACAAGTGGTTGTGCAAGGCAAAAAGCATTACACGGCGTTTGTACGCGATGTTACAGAAGAGCGTGAATCTCGTGAAATTGTGGAGCAAACCCTAGAGCAAGCGTTAGATGCAGTAGTGTGTATAGATGAGAACAATAATGTCACTCTATTTAACGCATCGGCTGAAAAGCTTTGGGGGTACGGGCGACATGAAGTTATTGGCCAAAATGTAAAGATGCTTGTTCCCCAAGCGATACAGGCGAACCACGACAATTATGTGAACGCAAATAGAGAAACGGGTCAAGACAAGATTGTTGGTACGAGCCGTGAGGTAAAGGTAGAAAGAAAAGACGGAAAGAGCCTCTGGGGTAGGCTTTCGTTATCAAAAGTAAGGTTAGCTGATAGAACTTTATATACGGCCTTTATAAAAGATGTTACCGAAGAGGTCGAACAGCGAGAGTTACAGCGTATGCTTTCTCTCGTAGCCAATGAAACGGATAACGCCGTCATAATATCTGACGCTAATGGCCTTATAGAATATGTTAATAATGGCTTCTATAGGCTGACAGGGTGGCAGCTTGAAGAAGTGAAAGGCAAAAAGCCGGGGTCGTTTTTGCAAGGTGAAGAAACTGATCAGAGAACCGTCAGTGTTATACGACAAAAAATTAAGAACCGCGAAGCGTTTTACGATGAAATTCTCAACTATAGAAAAGACGGAGCGCCATACTGGACTTCACTATCAATTAACCCCGTTTTCAAAGAGGGTAATTTAGTTAACTTTATTGCAGTGCAGGCTGATATCACCCGTGTGAAACAGATGGCGCTAGACTTTACAAATAAGTTAAAAGCCATTGGCAGTGCACTAGTGTTGCTTGAAATGGAGCCTAACGGAAAAATTATCGAGGCAAACAAATTACTGCGCGAAACCTTGAGTGGTGTAATGAGTACAGAGGCATTTGCTAATGAGGTTATGGGGGGGTTAAGTGCAGAGGACAAATCGACATTAGAAACGTCAGGGTTCGTCTCAAAAATCGCCGAATTTGACCTTGGGGATAATTACCTAGCCTTTGATGCTCGAATAAGTGCACTTAAAAACTTCAATGGGCAAGTAACGCGCTACGTATTTTTCGCTATTAATGTTACGTCTAGAAAGCAAGCCGTGAACGATACGCAAGAAGCAATGAAAGAGCTATTGGTAACCAGTCAAACTATTAGTAATATTGTTGGCACAATTAACTCCATTTCCGAACAGACTAACCTGTTAGCGTTAAATGCAGCTATCGAAGCGGCCAGAGCAGGAGAAATGGGGCGAGGGTTTGCTGTCGTTGCTGATGAGGTAAGAACCCTGGCGGGCAACTCACAATCATCGTCAAATGAAATTGATAACCTTGTAAAAACAACGGTATCTAAGATAGAAGAGTTAGCGCAACTTATTCAGCGCATAGATGGCTAATAAAAAAGCCTTCGTCGTACGACGAAGGCTTTTTATTCACATCAATTCAAGTTAAAACTGTAACGCTGCAAGTAATTAAAAACGGTATTCTACACCGATGCTTGCTTGTTTAAGATCAGTTTCAAAGTCAGTATCGTCGATATCATCAAACGCTTCGTCTGCATCTAGTTCTGTGTCGTATACAGTGTACTCGGCGTTTACTAGGAAGTTGCTAGTAACTGCATAGCTTAGACCTGCACCCACGAAAAGACTTTCGTCATCGTTGTCACGAGAAACACCCGCAAAGTTGTATTCTGTTTCAGACCATAGCTGACCTGCTTTAGCATAAAGAGAGAAGCGTTCGGTTAGCGGAAGGATACCTTTAATAGCGGCTGTATAACCATCTGTTTCAGCACCTGCAATGTCGTTACCGTAGTCACCAAAATCGATATAGCCACCTTCAATAGCGACCCATTCGTTAAACTTGTAGCCTACAAGACCTTGCCATACGTCTTTATCGTCATCGAAATCATCTTCGCCTTCAACGCGCAGGTAACCGTAATTACCACCTACATAAAAACCACTGTCTTTTGCTTCAATTTGATTGGACTGAGCGTGTGCGCCGAACGATGCCATCGCACTAATAGAGGCAACAGCAGCAAGTCCAGAAAGTGTTTTAAGTGTGTTTTTCATAAGTTCATCCTCATTACTTCTTAATAAATCATCGACTTCTCACTTGAAGCCGACGTGTCCTGATTACACACTTTCTGTTTCAACTGCTGTGCCATGGTAGAAATTTCAGTATTCATTTCAAACTAGAGCAAAATTTACAGATGTGGCCACATAATTGTTTGTTATTTAGGCACTTTCGATTTGTAGTAAAAACTACGGGCAAACACCGTAAGAAAATTTTTCCTAGCGTCTGAAAGAGATTCATAAATATGCGTTGCGGGTAGAAATGCATCGACTATATTTTAGACAGTGATGGCGCTGATAATCGAGAGGTTTATTAAGTTGCTGAAACTAAACAGATTTATTTTGATTAGATTTTCCAATCATTTGAATTCATTTTATCAACTGTAAATATTGTATAAGCGTGTCTATCTTTTAACAGCTTATGAGGTAAACAAAATGTTAACAAATGGTGGCGCTTAGAAGTGTCTATCATGTGATAACTAAAACAAACTCAGATGGGAAAAGACCATGACTTTAAATAGGTTTAAAAAAACTACGTTATCGGCGCTAGTGGCGCTTTCGCTAGGCGCGTCAGGTGCTATTGCCAATGATCAGATAAGTAAGCCCGCTGGTGCTAAAGGCACAGGGATGACTAAAGCTTTCCAAGCGAAGACGAATCAATTTTGGTGGCCTGACCAACTCGACCTCTCACCACTTCGAGATCATGACAACCGTTCTAACCCGTTAGGTAAGGATTTTAGCTACGCTAAAGCGTTTGCAAAACTTGACCTTGATGAAGTCAAAAAAGACGTAAACGAACTGCTTACCACATCTCAAGACTGGTGGCCTGCAGACTTTGGCAACTACGGTCCTTTCTTTATCCGTCTTTCATGGCACAGCGCTGGTACCTACCGTACATTAGATGGTCGCGGCGGCGGTGATGGTGGTCAAATGCGTTTTGACCCGCTTAACAGCTGGCCTGACAACGGCAACTTAGACAAGGCACGTCGCCTACTTTGGCCAATTAAGCAAAAGTACGGTGAAAGTTTATCTTGGGGCGACTTGATGATCCTTGCCGGAACAGTAGGCATGGAAAACATGGGCTTTGATACCTATGGTTTTGCAGGTGGTCGTACTGACGACTGGGAACCAGATATGGTGTACTGGGGACCGGAAGTAGAAATGCTAGCTAGTGACCGTGAAGAGCGCGACGGCAAGCTTCAGCGTCCACTTGGTGCCACGCACATGGGCCTAATATACGTTAACCCTGAAGGTCCTAAAGGTGTACCTGATCCAATGGGATCAGCGAAAAACATTCGTACTGCATTTGGTCGCATGGCGATGAACGATGAAGAGACTGTAGCGCTAATCGCTGGTGGTCATACATTTGGAAAAATGCACGGTGCGCACAAACCTGCTGACTGTTTAGAAGCTGAGCCTGGCGGCGCAGGCTTAGAAGAGCAAGGTCTAGGCTGGAAAAATAACTGTGGTAAGGGTAATGCTGAAGACACAGTAACCAGTGGTTTAGAAGGTGCGTGGACACAGTTGCCGACTAAATGGACAAGCTTATACCTTCAAAACCTACTTGGTTTTGAGTGGAAGCAAACGCGTAGTCCAGCCGGTGCCATTCAGTGGGTCCCTACTGATGAGTCGCTTCACAAGTCAGTGCCAGATGCACACGTGGAAGGTAAGAGAAACCCTCCTGTAATGACCACTGCTGACCTTGCGCTTAAGTATGACCCTGAGTATCGCAAAATTGCCGAACGCTTTTTGGCTGACCCTAAAGAGTATCAAACGGCATTCGCTAAAGCATGGTTTAAGCTAACACACCGTGATATGGGGCCAAAAGCACGTTACCTAGGTAACGATATCCCAGAAGAAAACTTTATCTGGCAAGATCCTGTGCCTAAAGCTGATTACAAAATGATTTCTGCTAAAGACGTTAACAAGCTTAAATCAGACATTTTAGATAGTGGACTTACGGTTCAGCAGCTTGTAAAAACAGCGTGGGCAGCGGCGGCAAGTTTCCGTGCTTCAGACCTACGTGGTGGTGCAAATGGCGCCCGTATCGCGCTAGAGCCTCAAATGAGCTGGGAAGCTAACGAGCCAGAAACAGTGAAAGCGGTAGTGTCTAAGCTTAAAGAACTACAGGAAGGCTACAACGAGCGCATGTTCTCTAAGAAGAAAGTGTCACTTGCCGATTTGATTGTTATTGGTGGTGCTGCAGCTATCGAAAAAGCAGCGGCTGACGCCGGTGTTGAAGTAACTGTACCAGTAGTACCAGGTCGTACAGATGCAACTCAAGAGCAGACAGACGTTAACTCTTTCTCTTTGCTAGAGCCGACAGCTGATGCGTTCAGAAACTACTACAACGCTGAAGGTAGCTATCGTTCGCCAACTGACATGTTAGTAGACAAAGCTGATCAACTAAACCTGACGGTACCTGAAATGACCGTATTATTAGGTGGGTTACGTTCATTAGGGGCTAACGTAGGCGATGTCAAACACGGTGTATTTACTGACGAAGTAGGCACGCTTAACAATGATTTCTTCGTGACGCTACTTGATATGGGCGTTAAGTGGAGAAAAACTGACAATCCATCGGTATATGAAGGCGTGAATAGAAGCACAGGTGAAGTTATGTACACAGGTACACCTGTAGACCTCATCTTTGGTTCGAACAGTGAGTTGCGTGCCGTAGCCGAAGTTTATGCTTACGACAATGCGAAGAAACGTTTTGTTGAAGACTTTGTGGATGCATGGACTAAAGTGATGACGCTAGACCGCTTTGACTTACGTCATGACCTAAATGCCAGCCTAGGTAAATAGGTAAAGCGAATCTGCTATCGCGAACTTGTTAGCGATAGTATCAAAGTTTAAAAGGGCGCTTCGGCGCCCTTTTTTTCTATGCTGAACTCAAAATACTTTATAAATTGTTAATGTAGCTAAAATGGCCTTGGGAGCGTCGCAAAGCTTTCTTGATTTCGATACACTGAATCTTTACTTTACGCCTCAACAGACAAATATCGCGATGGCTAGCCTTCAACGAACCTTGGTAAACTTAGAAATGCTAAGTGAGGATATTAATGCATTAAATGACAATGCTATTAATTCCGCCGCTCACATAAAACTTCTGCGCAATGTGTTAGAAGAACTCAAAAACGCAGAGTCATTTGTTGCCTTCGAGACAGAAGCAAGCTTTCATAAATTGTTATCTGGCTCTATGTTCGAGAACATTTTCGAAAGAAAGGGTATGGTCGGGGTTTACATTAAGCTGGTGGGTTATGTGGTCACCGCATGGGAGGCTACCGATAAAGCGAACGCCATCATTAGCGAGAACTTCGATTCAAGTGCTGATAAGCGGTTAGAGTTGCTTCAGGTTAAAGCTATAAAGGCGAAATCTCAGTTAAAAACGGTGGCGTCTGCAATGGGTAAAGAAGACTATAAAAAGTTTGTAGACACGCTAGGCCTGTTTGCTCAGGAGTGGCAGTGGGATACCCTTCGCGCTAGGTTCTAGCAAGCGCGAAGAGTAGATCATAATTAAAACACCGTAATAATCGCTTTGAGCACTATGGCGTGATATTTCGGATACCGATACTTTGCTCGTTGATAACCCGAACTTCTCGTTGAGGGAAGGGGATCTCGATATCGTGCTTACGTAGTGTTTCAAAAACAGTAAGCAGCAAATCACCTCCTACGCGGTTTTTGCCATCGTCTACACCTTCCATCCAGAACTCAACAAACATGTTTACGCCAGAGTCGCCAAAACTGTCTATTTCACAGTCCGGTAGTTCTTCAAAAGGGATATTATCACCACTGATCACTTGCGGGTGCTCAGATACCGCTTCCTTTATGATTTCTACCATTGCGCGTATATCTGTTTTGTAGGCCACCGAAAAATCGATACGGTAACGCTGCTTAGGATCTTTATGCGTCCAGTTTATCAGCAAAGAACTGATAAACTTCTCGTTTGGGACTAGGATGTCCTTGCCGTCATAGGTTTCTAACACGGCATAGCGCATCTTAAACTCTCTAACGATACCTTTTTGCCCGTCTTCCAATTCAACGAAATCGCCAACGGTCAACGATTTATCCAACAGAATAATAATGCCGGAGATAAAGTTTGAAGCAATAGACTGCAAGCCTAGGCCTAAACCCACACCCAAGGCTCCGCCGAAAACGGCTAATGCGGTAAGGTTAATGCCCATAACGTTAAGTAATAGAAGAAACACAATACAGAACAGAGCTACTTCAAACAGTTTGGCGAACACTTCCTTGGTAGATACATCAAGCGATTTGTGGTTTCGAATAATATCTTGCCCTATCGCATTAGAGCTGCGACCGAGCCAGAACAGCAAACCACCAAACAATAAGACTCTTGTTACGCCATACGCAGAAATTTCAACATTGCCGACTGATATTGCTATCGACTCTAAAGCTGACGTAATGAGGGGAAGCACGTCTATAAGGTGTAAAAACAGGATAGGGAGGCCTATCCAACGCATAAACGCAGCGATAGTTTTATTTTCAACGAAGCCTATGATTAAAGAGTTTACGAACAGCATAAGCGCTACGACCACTGCAATTTCCAGTAGCCATGCATCGAACTGGAATTGCGCACCTAACACGGTGGTAAGTTTTAATAAGCTTATAGTGATAAGTGGAAACAGTGCCTCGCCGAGATTATATAGAAAGCCGTGCATGGTATGTGCGCCTTGCTGTGGCTTTTCTCGAGTAAACTTAAAAGGCTTTTTTACCTGCTTGGCAAGTAAAAACGCTACGCAGTATATTACCGCCATAGTTGTAAGCTGGATAATAAAGCTATCAGACATTACTGACGCTTTGACTAACGCCAATTTCTCTTCGAAGTGCTGGGTTAAACTATCAACATTCATGTGTTCTACTTAATTTAATTACCGCGCAACGTAAGTGCGGGTTTTGCTTAATGAGCGTGGAATCCCTGCGCGCTTTTTATCTTTATTATCAACTAGGGTAAAGCTTTTTTCACCGAATCAACATATGTCGATTGTTTATTCATCACTGGTCATACAGATTCGGCTGTTTTTACAGCGAATAGAGGATGGACTTAACTCGATATAACCTTTCAGATATATACTAATCGATATGGGTTGACTTTATTGTATTGAAATAGAACATTTTTTTGTTTCTATGACAGTTAAAGACTCAAGCAAAGATGATATTCCTACCGAATTAATTTTGTCGACTAGATAGAAAAATTAAATCCTCCCAATTATTGGTAATAATAATTGGTTGACATCTGGTAAGGCCGAATTGTAATATGGGTTTGTTTTCTGCTGCTTGTTTAAGCAGAGTGTGGACTAGCTTATCTATGCGCTTATGCGAAAATCGGCATGTTGAAGAGTGTAAACTTAATAGCAAACCGTAGTTTTTGTTTTGCGCTTTGAAGCAAAGATAATAAAAACAGTTACTCTCAAGAGTACCCTACAAAGCAAACAGGCTTCTTAGAAATAAGAAGCCTGTTTTATTTTGTAATAAGAAAAGTACGTAGTCGTAATTACTGTCTTAGATGAGCGATAGAATAAAGCCCACGCGTTTCATCAGTTTTACGTTTTATCTCTTCTAACGCTTTTGCCTCACTCGCATCGAAAAGCGCGTTGATAAGGCGATTAAAGTGCTGATGCATTGCTCGCCTTGCGCCTGCGGTATCCTTACTAGCAATAGCATCATAGATAAGCGTATGCTCTCTCAGCCTTTGCTCTTCACCCTGTGAGCACACATCGCTGTAGGCAGATATAACCTGAGGGACTGTTCTTCTCAATTCCCATAAATTTTCAACTGAAAGCATAATGGCGTTATTTCGTGTCGCTTGAGAAATAATCTGATGGAAGCGCTGGTCTGCCTCGTCGGCTTTTTGAGGAGTCTGCATCTCAACTAAGGTTTGTTTTAGCGCTTCTAACTCTTCATCTGAAATAGTTGCGGCAGCAAGCGCAGCAGCTTCACCTTCAACAAGCGCGCGCGCCTGGGTAAGCTCAAATGCGCTGATTGGCTTGGTTGCTTGGCCTTGTTTTTTTTGATGCAACACATACACACCAGAACCGGTTTTTACTTCTACACGCTCTCGTACTTCCAGCGCGATAATGGCTTCACGGATAGTAGGGCGACTAACGTTATACGTCTCCGCGAGTTCCCTTTCTGCGGGTAAGCGGCTACCTTCAGGATAAATTCCTTGGTCGATTAGCGCTTCAAGTTTTTCAACTATGCTCCAGAAGAGACGACGAGTCTTCATATTTACAGCCCTTGTTTGCCTGTTGTTTACCTAAAAAGAAAAGACAATTGGTAAATTAATTCTATCTGACCATTGTATATCGAAACTAACATAAAGCGCAAAGTCCCGAGTAGTGTGCTTTGAAACACTTTATGAGCAGAAAAGCTCCTTCAATTGGTAATACATTTTATTGTTATTGGTAAAATAAATTGGTTGTTTTTGGTCTATTTATTGGTTAGATTCTAAAACAGTCAGTAACAAATAAATAACAGCATAATTGCGTTTTTGCAAAAGAAGATTGGCAATTTATGTGCGATTTATACGATTTAGCAAGGTCAGTGGCACTATCACGGTAGATATCACCGAAGACCTTGCCAGCGAAATGGGGAAAGTATGAAAGTAGCAAATATCTGTAAGTCAGCGATCGGAATTATTACGCTTTTGGCGTTTAATACAACGGCATACGCCGAAGACTACTTAGTTGACTCTAAGGAAAGCTACCTCAACGCGTTAAAGAAAGTCGCCCCTGGCGACGATATCGTACTGAAAAATGGTACTTACCATGATTTTGAAATAAAGTTCAAAGCGCAAGGAAGTGAACAAGAGCCAATTACATTGAGAGCGCAAAGCAAGGGCGGTGTTATTCTCTCTGGCCAATCAAACCTATCTATCGCGGGGAGGCACTTAATTGTATCTGGGCTTGTATTTAAAGACGGCTACTCTCCATCAGGTTCAGTAATTAGCTACAGAACAAGCAAAAACGAACTTGCGAATTATACCCGTGTCACCGAAGTCGTTATTGAAGACTACTCAAAGCCAGACAAATTCGAAAGTGACTATTGGGTTGCGCTGTATGGAAAGCATAACAGGCTAGATAGTTCGTACTTAGCAGGCAAGCGAAACCGAGGTGTAACGGTCGCAGTAAGGTTAGATTCAAAAGATAGCGTAGAAAACTATCACAAAATAGACAATAACTATTTTGGCTTCCGACCTGAGTTAGGTTCAAATGGTGGAGAAACCTTAAGAATTGGTACCAGCCATTATTCACTTGAAAACTCTTTTACCCGAGTCGAAAACAATGTGTTTGACCGATGTAATGGCGAAGTTGAAATTATCAGCGTCAAATCAGGTGGTAACGTTCTTCACGGCAATACCTTCATTGAATCTCGCGGTACGCTGACGCTAAGGCACGGTAATGGTAACACAATCACCAATAACGTGTTTTTAGGAAATGGTGTTTCAAACACGGGCGGAGTACGCGTCATTAATGCCGATCAAGAAGTAGCAAATAACGTGTTTAAAGGGCTTACTGGCTACCGCTTTGGCAGTGGGTTTACAGTAATGAATGGCGTGCCCAACTCACCTCAAAATCGCTACCACCAAGTAAAAAATGCCAACATACATCACAACACTTTCATTGACGTTTCACACATTCAATTGGCTGCTGGAGCAGATGAAGAACGTTCAGCGCCACCTGTGGATAGTGTTTTTGCTAACAACCTTGTTATCGCTAACACGGTGCCTACTACATTTAGCTTTTTTGATGATATTAGCGGTATAGCATTTACCAACAATGTGGCTAACTACAGCGTAGAAAGTCAAATTGAAAAAGGCTTTACGAAGCGAAGCGATATACAGCTATCTTCATCGAACAGTATTTCTTTGGAGGAGATGAAAGTAGGCGCTGACGACAGTGTTAAGCCACTTCAAAAAGCAGAGGTAGGGCCAAGTTGGTATCAGAAAAAAGAATACGAAACGCCGTTTGGTTCAGGAGATGAAATTACTGTAGAGCCAGGTGTAAATTCGCTTTTTGAAGCGGTCGCGAAAGCGAATGATGGTGATGTTCTTATACTTAATGATGGCGTCTATAGCGAGCAAAAAATTGTTAAGATAGATAAAACTCTTTCTGTAAAAGCAAGCAAAAACGCAAAAGTCATTATCCGTCCTCAGCGCTCTGCACTTTTTGAAATAAGTGACAATGGTTCACTGGAAATTGAAGACATAACGCTTTCAGGTAGTGATGCACCAGATGCGGCTGGAAATACATTCATCCGCACTAAAAAGTGGGGCATGTTAACAAATTACCGGTTCACAATGGATAAGGTGACAGTAACTGACCTAAACATAAACCATAGCTATCATTTCTTTTCAGCAGGCGCCCGAAGCTTTGCGACTTTGTTATCTATCACTAATAGCCAATTTGACGCTATCTCTGGTCACGTACTGGCGTTGAATAAAGAAAAAGATGATTTAGGTATCTACAACGTTGAAGTGTTGAATTTAGAAAACAATACATTTAGCGATGTTCAGGGGGCACTAGCACTTATCTATCGCGGTGGCACCGACGAAAGTACTTTTGGGCCTAAGGTAACGATAGCTAAAAACGTGTTAACGAATGTAGGTTTGGGTAAAAGAAACAAGCGTAAAGCAAGCATATTTCTTCATGGCGTACAAAAAACACAGATTCGAAATAACGAGTTTAGCGCAAGTGCGCCAGTCAAAATTGAACATACCGTTGGAGAGCCGCAAACATCGCATAGCGGCAATACATTTAAAAGTACAAAAGGTATCGACATTGTCGATTTCTTGAAAGCGAAAGACGAATGTGGCTGTCCTGAGTAAGAATGCTCAAACTAGCGCGCAACTTATGCAACGAAAAGTAATTACAGTAAAAATTAAAGACTACGAGTTCGTAGGGTGGATGATATGAGAGTTGGTTTTATTGGTGAGTGCATGGCCGAGCTTAAAAAAGTAAACGGTGTACTAGAAGAAGGGTTTGCTGGCGATACCTTCAATTC
Source organism: Alteromonas sp. ABH4_452 (assembly GCF_056311825.1). Lineage (NCBI taxonomy): Bacteria > Pseudomonadati > Pseudomonadota > Gammaproteobacteria > Alteromonadales > Alteromonadaceae > Alteromonas > Alteromonas sp. ABH4_452. Next base: position 1,193,073 of record NZ_CM149973.1, read on the forward strand.
TGCCGTCTATCTAAAGCGCACGTTCCCTCAATTAGATAGCTATTTTGTCAGTGCAGTAGGCAGGGACGCATTGTCAAAGGAGATGCTCGACTTTGCGCAAAGCGAGTCGATTAATACACGCTTCTTATTCACTCACCCAGACAAGCATATTGGGCTTTATAAAATTTATACCGATGCAGAAGGCGAGCGCTCTTTTACATACTGGCGCAATGATTCTGCTGCGAAGTGCTTGATGTCTTTAATTACTGATGGCGATAAAGCGTCGATGACAGCGTTAGACTTAGTGCTGTTTTCGGGCATTTCACTCGCTATTCTAAATACTGAAGACTTACCAAAGCTTTGGCGTTTACTTGCAACGCTTAAAGAAAGTGGAACCAAAATTGTTTTTGATATGAATCATCGGCCAGCCCTGTGGAAGGGTAGGGATGATGCCACTGCATTGTATGAAAAAGCGTTTGAAATTGCAGATGTTGCGTTACCTGGATTAGAAGACTTTAACTTCTTGTATGGGTTTGAAACGGTAGAAGAGATAGTAAACTTTTTAGCGCCTTTCTCATTTAAGCAGCTCGTTATTAAAAATGGCGCAAGCGCTGTAACGCTAGTGGATGAAAGCGGAGAGGTTTCAGAAGTAGGGCTAACCCCCGTTACTAATGTTGTTGACACTACCTCTGCTGGTGATGCCTTTAACGGTGTTTTTCTAGGGGCGTACCTTACGGGCGAGAGTCCTGAGGCCTGCGTAAACAAAGCCGCTAAGTGTGCAGGTTTTGTGATTCAGCACCCTGGCGCCATTGTAGATAAAAAGGCCTATGCAGACCTAGTGACATCTATCGCTTAAGTAAGTTAAAGCGAAGTATTCAAATACCAAATAAAACACTATATCGAACTTATAAGGGCATCCGCCCCTCGTATTACAAGAGACAAACCATGAAAAAAATATCAGACATTATGGGCGGCCAAACCCTGCTCCCAATCATTCAAGCCGATAATGTAGAAGACGGTGTGGCCATTGCGAAAGCAATGTCAGCTGCGGGCCTTAACACAGTTGAAGTTGTATTGCGTTCAGAAAATTCAGCGAAATGCATTACAGCTATTAAAGAAGCGCTGCCAGATATGATTGTTAGCGCTGGTACCGTAATCGATAAAGCATCTTTAGATGCTGCTATAAATGCTGGAGCGGACTTTATCGTGACGCCTGCGGTAACAGAGCGCCTGCTGACTATGCTGGTAGACTCAGGTTTACCTGTACTGCCTGGTGTATCGAACGTATCAGATATCGTGTTAGCACGGGAACATGGATTCAGAGAAATGAAGCTGTTTCCAGCATCTTTGTCAGGTGGTGCGTCTTTCCTGAAAGCGGTAGGTGGTCTATTTAAAGATACAAAGTTCTGTCCGACGGGAGGCGTGTCGCCAGACAATTTCAACGACTATCTGTCACTTGGTAATGTGTTTGCAGCAGGCGGTACTTGGGTTGCGAAACCTCAATGGGTAGCAGATAAACAGTGGAACCTCATCACAGAGGCATGTTCGCAAGTGTAACGAACGCGTCACCTTCCTAATTTTCATTCCTTAAAAAGCTGGCACATTCGCCAGCTTTTTGATTTTTCAGCGTATTAATTGGTGTTATAGCTTAACCGAGCTATCATTAGTGAAATAGTTTGCGCATACAACGCTGTGGCGCTGGCTTTATACAATCAGAATGAAAATGTGACTATGATCAAATTGATAGTGCTGCCTTTCACCATTGCAGCCGCCCTACTTTTGTCTGTCGCCGAAAGCCGTGCTAATGAACTTGAGTTTTCAGGTTTTGCAAGGGCGGTTGCAGGTCAACTAGATACAAAAAAAGCTACCTATGAAGGGTATGACGACAGCATCAGCTTTTCTGAAAAATCCCTTATAGCTTTGCAGGCTGACTATACTTATTCATCATCGTTCTCCGCTTCAGCTCAACTTCTCTTGCATACCGACGACGATAGAGAGTCAGGTATAGAGTGGCTGTATTTAACCTATGCACCTAGTGAAAGTTTTCAAATTAATGTTGGCCGGTTGCGCACGCCTTTTTTAAAGTATTCTGATGTTATTGATGTTGGGTTTGCCTACCCATGGATTAATGCACCGCAGCAACTCTACAGTAGTTATTTGTTCTCTCAGTATGAAGGTGGTAATGCTAGGTTGAGAAGGTCTTTTGGCGATGTTGTAGTTGATTTTGAGGCTTACTACGGAAAGTATGAAGATGCGCTATCTTCAAGCGGTATCAACGTAGATGTTGAAGTGAAAAACTTATTCGGCGGCGTTATTGAAGTCAACTATGGTGGCTTGCAGCTAAGAGCAGCCACTGTTAATGCGCCTAAAGTTGAAACAACTATCGATGAAATTGCGCCTTTTGTTCAGGGACTTAGAGCTGCTGGATTTGACTCCATAGCTGAACAGTTTGATATTAACGATCGCGCGGGCTCTTTTTTACTGGGCGCCAGCTATGACACGCTTAGTTGGTATGTAAGCGGTGAGTGGATGAAGGTCTCGTCTGATATCGATGTACTTGCGAATTTAGAAAGTTTTTATGTTTCATATGGCTACTATTTTGATGAGGTTCTTTTACACTTAACTTATGCTTCATCCAGACAATCACTCAATACCATCGACAATGTAATACCTGTAGGTGTGTCGCCTGAACTCGATCAGCTTTATTTCGCAGTCGAGCAGCTCAATAGCTTTTTTCCGACGGATGATCTTGATACTTGGACTCTTGGCGCTAGGTGGGATGTGAAAACCAATATTGCACTTAAAGCTGAGCTGTCGATTCTTGATGGTAAAGAAGGTAAAACATCGTTTTACGACATAAAAGAGAGTAGTTTCGATAGAAATGCGGCCCTGTATCAAGTGGCAGTAGAGTGGGTATTTTAATGCAGAAATACTTGCTCATTTTCTTTCTCTTACTTTGTTCTCGTATAGCCGTTGCCCAAGATGGCATTTGGGTCGTTGCAAACCTTCCTGGTCAAAATTTCGCACTAACAAAAGCGGAAGTGCGCAACCTTTTCATGAGCAGTGGAACATCTTCCGACGATGCATTAATACCTGTAGCTATGAGCCCTGGCAATAGAGCTCGAGCAATTTTCAATACCAAGATAATTGCTTTGCCCGAATCACGAATTCAATCCTATTGGGCACAGATGCGCTTTAGTGGACGTCAAAAACGGCCAATCGAGTTCAATAATTCAAACGCCTTGCTTGAACACGTAACAAATACTGAAGGTGCGATAGGTTATGTTCCCTCTGGAACAGTACTACCTGAAAACGTAAAGGTGGTTTATCGAAGTCTTTAAGCAATCATTAATCTTAAGAGCTTTGTGATTGCTTTGTAGTACTATTAACCAATGCCATCAGTGGAATTGGTTTACTGTAAAGATAACCTTGAAGCGTGTTACACCCTTGGCGTATTAGAAAGTTGGCTTGCTCTTGCGTTTCAACACCCTCTGCACACACCGAAAAGTTCAGGCTTTTAGCCATATCAATAATAGTCTTGGTAATCATTTCTGATTGCTTAGATTCACCTATTTTGTTTACAAAACTTCGGTCTATTTTTAGTGTGTCTATATCAAACTGCGTTAAATAACTCAGAGAAGAGTAGCCTGTACCGAAATCATCAAGGGCAAGTCTACAGCCTAATTGCTTCAGCGATGCAAAAAACGGGTTCGCCGCATTGAAATTGTTTATATATGCAGATTCCGTAACTTCAATTTCTAAGTTTGAAGCGGGGAGTCTACCATTATCTAATTCATGCAGTAAAAATTGCGTGACATTGTGGTTATTTAAATCGTGGGGGCTCAAGTTCACCGATATAACTAAGTGGCTGCCAAAGGCTTCAATGAGTACGGGAAATTCGTAGCGAAGTTGTTTTAATACCCATAGGCTTATTTGTGATATTTTATCAGTCTGCTCTGCAATAGGAATAAACTCAGCAGGCGAAACTGGACCTAACACTTCGTCTTGCCAGCGAAGCAGAGTCTCAAACCCAGTTATGTTCTTATCTGAGTCTACTTTAGCCTGATAAGTTAGGTAAAACGCATCGTTTTCAAGAGCTTCAGTAATGCGAGTAGATATGAGTATTTTGCGCTGCGTATGCGCCAGCATTTCATCGGTAAACCATACAAATCTAGATTTGCCATCGTCCTTAGCTTTATACATGGCAACGTCAGCGTTAGTTATGAGGTTGGTTAGTGAGTATTCACAGTCACTTGCAAGTGCAAGACCTATGCTAGCACTTGAGTCTAGCCTCAGCCGGTTAATGATATGAGGTTGAGATACTGCTTCTACGAGTTTTAGCGCTGTTTCTTCTAAAAAACTAGGGGATGTAAGCTCGGGTACAATAACAATAAACTCGTCACCGCCTAAACGCCCCAGTGTGCAGTTATCCTCAAGTGTACTGTCCATCAACAAACTGATATGAAGGAGAAACTTATCTCCCGTGTCGTGCCCAAACGAATCGTTGATAGTCTTAAAACCGTCTAAATCGATAAACAACAAACCCAGTTCGTGAGCATTCTTCTGCGCTATAGCGAGTTCATTTGATAAAAGCTTCATTAAGCATTGTCGATTAGGCAGCCCTGTTAAGGCGTCGAAATTAGCAAGCCGCTCCATCTGAGATTGTTGCTTCTCTAGCATTTCGTTTTTTTGCCGGTTCGCTTCAGACTGGTTTTTTATATTCTCCATCATATTGTTGAATGCTCGAGACAAAGCAAGCATTTCCTCTTTGTCTACTTCCTCAACCTTGGCATCGTAAGCGTTGTCATCCACGACACTGTCCATTGTTTTGATTAGGGTGTTTAGCGGACGCATTGCTCTGCGCTGTGCCCGTGATGATATAAATAACGAGATGATAATGAGAAATACCACGGAAGGCGTGACCAAAATAATGTATCTTTGCCGACTTACTTTTAATGCTTCTTCCAGATTGAAGACCAGGGCAAGTTTTCCCAACGGGAAAACGTCTTCGCCTATTGTTTTCACCACTATTACTTTGCTAGAAGTGCGATGTAAACCAATGGGTAGCGTCGCGATATTACGATCAATGTTGGTTCCACTGAGCTGCGGGGACGTTTGTTCTTGCGGTTTAGTGAGCCTCCCTTTAAAGCCTGCAGGGCCCACATAATGATTCAACAGCGTACCGCTATTACTGAAAATATAAGCTGCTTCAGCATATTCATATTCATCTAAGCGAAGCAGAATTTCCGTTTGATTGAAACTGCCGGATGGCTCTTCTATATAGTCAATGAGATCGACAGCCATGTTTACGCTTAATGCGTCGACCTCTTCTGAGACAAATTCAATATAAAGCTTTTCATAAACATAAATAGACAGGCCGATAATAAGGGCACTGACTATAGCGATAGATGCAAGTGTATTGAAGGATATCTCTGACCTAAGACTTTTCAAAAAATGCTCTTTTAAGTTGAATGGGATCGCAGTAACGACTTCGAATAAAATGTAGGAAAGGACCGTCACCTATTCACAAATCTAGTATAGACGGTTTTCGTCATTTCTTAATTAGTAATTAGATTGAAATTGTATGAAGGGGTAGAGCTATGCTTTATTTAGATGTCTTTTGAACAAAAAATGCGCTGGTGGCCTAAGGTGTTTAGTGGTAGACTCCGCACGCAATTTGTAAGAGTAAACACCTACGTTCTTTTCTTGATGTCAAACACCAATAAGCCAAGTTGGCAATGGCGTGTCTCTTTAGGTTTTCCCAGTAATCTATAACCCCCCACGGTTAGCAATAAAGCACTAACGCTTATACCTTTGCGGTATGCAATTTTTTATAAATACCTATGACAGGAGTTTGTTAATGTCATTTACCCAATTAGGGCTCGCTGAACCCTTGTTAAAAGCTATTGAAAAACGAGGGTTTAGTACGCCATCACCGATCCAGGAAAAGGCAATACCAGAAGTATTGCAAGGAAAGGATGTGCTGGCGGCTGCGCAAACGGGAACAGGGAAAACCGCGGGATTTGGACTTCCTATTTTACAAAGACTGATGTCTGGCAAGCCAGTATCTGGCAATAATGTTCGCGCGCTTATCTTAACACCAACTCGCGAGCTTGCTGCTCAGGTGGAAGAAAGCATTCGAGCATTTAGTGAGTTTTTACCATTAAAGACCGCTGTGGTATTCGGTGGTGTGGGCATAAACCCTCAAATGATGAAGCTTCGTAAGGGCGTGGACGTACTAATTGCGACCCCTGGACGATTACTCGATTTGTATCAGCAAAACGCCGTGAAGTTTTCACAGCTTGAGGTATTGGTATTAGATGAAGCCGATAGAATGCTTGATATGGGCTTTATTCACGACATTAAAAAGGTGTTGAAGCTATTGCCACAGGAGCGTCAGAGCCTACTTTTCTCAGCCACATTTTCTGATGAAATTACAGCGCTGGCGAAAACGATAACTCGTGATCCTGTAAGTATTTCTACCGCCCCTGCCAATACAACGGTGGACGCTGTCGAGCAGCACTTGGTGACCATTGATAAGTCTAAAAAGACGACTGCGCTGATTTGTTTGATTAAACAGCAAAAGTGGCAGCAAGTATTAGTTTTCAGCCGTACCAAGCATGGCGCTAACCGAATTGCGGAAAAGCTGACTCGCTCGAAAATTCCAAGTGCAGCCATTCACGGAAACAAAAGTCAGGGGGCAAGAACTAAAGCCCTTGCTGATTTTAAAAGTGGTGAGATTAAAGTTCTGGTGGCTACTGATATCGCTGCACGCGGTATAGATATCAGCGAACTGCCGATAGTGGTTAACCTGGATTTGCCGAACACAGCGGCTGACTACGTTCACAGAATCGGTCGTACTGGGCGCGCTGGTGCGAGTGGACAAGCTTGGTCGTTTGCTTCTGCCGAAGAGTTACAGAACCTAAAAGATATTGAAACACTCATTCAAAAGCTGCTCCCTCGCAGAACCCTTGAAGGTTTTGAGCCTCAGCAAGCCGTACCTGTTACCACGCTTTCTAAGCCGAAAAAGCCTAAAAAACCGAAAAAACCAAAAGTATCTCAAGGTGATAACGGTGCAGGCAGGTCAACTGGCGGTAATAAGAAAGCGGGACAACGACAGGGCAACCGTAGTGGAAATGGTAGCTCTCACGGGGGCAAGCCAAATACTCGTAACAGTGGCGGCGGTAAACCTGCAGGTCAAAGACACTCAGGAAGCGAAGGTAATGCTGCTAGACGACCTGCTAAGCGCAGAAACAGCCCGTCCAACAGTTCGACTAGTAATAGGACTTCCAACAGCGCAAAAGCGTAAATAGTTATATTTTATCAATAAAGCTATGGTTAATTGATAAAGGGCCTTTTGTATAAAAGGCCCTTTTTTGATGTTCCTTAGAAACTAAAAACTAATGCTTTAGTTATGCTCCCATGAAAACGGGTTGTAATGGCGCAGCGCTGGCGTGGTGTTTACTCCGTTGCTATTCGCAGCGTCTAGCGTGAGCTCAGCACGTTTAATGAGTGTTTGTTGTAGCTCAGTACGAAAGCCTTTGGTTTCTTTCCATAGCTGGTTAAGCCCTTCTGGAGTATCACCTTGTAAATCTTGTGTAAGCAGCGGCCCAAGCTTGTCATACGCGCTTTGAAGCCTAATTGCCTGTTCTTTGTTATAGGCAGCTTCTTCACCCGTAGCTTTCCAATTAATGAATGGGGCTTTCTGCGCATCTGTCATAGCAGGAAAACGGGAAAAGTACGTTATGTACTCTGATAAGGGGATGCTATCGGCCCGCCCCCAAATATCCATCGTCGTTCTGTTCAGCAAAGCACTGGTTTTAGGCTCAACTACCATCACAGTTGGCGTTGCGTAGTAAATCGGATAGTTGAATCGCTCGGTAATATTTCTTCTGTCTTCAAGCGTTCCTACGTCAACAAATACAGTTTCATAATGGGCGCGTAGAATAAGATCCATTTCTTTTGTTGCGAAGCGCTCAGCTAAGCCTGTACTGTCGTGGCACCACTGTGCTCCCAGGACAACCAGAAGCAACTTGCTTTCCTCCACAGCTCGTTGCTGCGCGTTAACCACGTCTTGATAAGGTGAGGAAGAAGGGGAATAAGTATAAGGGTTTTCATTTTGGGTGCTGACACAGCCATTTAAGATAGAGAAAGCGGCTATAAAAGTAGCTATGGTTAAGCTGCGCTTAATCAACTGGGCTTGACGTTCAAAGAAAGTGTTTTGCATACAATGATCAAAATAGTAGTTAAATCAACATCAATGTAGCATAAAAAGTAAAGAGAAAAGCGGTAATTGACCGTAGTAAACTACCGCTTTAGCAGGTCGGTTCAAGCTGATACAGGGATCAGCTTCATGTTGATATTCCCAACACCCTCGAAAGTGACTGTAGATGTGGCACCAGCCACAGTGTCATGTACGCCAGTAATAGCGCCTGAGCAGATCATACAGCCTTTTGGAAGAGTAATATTCCGCGCTGCTGCTTGGTCAATTAAATAAGCTACAGCCGCCATAGGCCCGCGTAATACGTTGTTTGATGGTGCAGTATTGATGTGATCTTTATCAATGAACACAGATGTCTGCATGTTTTCAATCACCGTATCCCACGACGCGATAGGGGCGCCAATTACCATACCTTGGTTTACACCAAAGTCACTGATGATGGCAGTGGGGCCATAGCTATTTAAATCAATAACAGGGCTACTCGCTATTTCTACGCCTGCATATACAGCTTTGATTAGGTGTTTCAATGGTCCCTTGGTATCAATTGAACCGGGCGTAATTTCTTCTCCCAGTTCAAATACCAGTTCGGCTTCAACAGCAACCATACCGCCTGCGTAGACTTCTAGCTCAACGAATTCATCGTCTGCGTGGGAACGACCAATGAAATGGGTAACCTTTTTAAAAATTGGGCCCATTAAGCGCTCTGCGCCCATCTGATCGCGAAGTTCGGGGATCACCATGCCTACTTTCCAGCCGGTGATCTCGTCGTTCCACTGTTCAAGCGACATGTCTTGAACGCGGTAGGCCGCGTCCAAAGTTGTCGGAACATCACCTGGAAAAGTTTCTAATACAGTGGCTTGCTTGCGTGCGTTAACCAGGGTATTCGAAAGCGTTTTCAGGTTGTCTTCTGTAAGTGGTTTATCAGGAAACATCGTGACGATTAAATCCCTAGTGCCTGACCGCCACCAATTTGAACGGTTTCGGCAGTAATAAATGACGCATCTTCACTTACCAAGAAAGACACTACAGACGCGACCTCTTCAGGCTGTCCTAGGCGACCAAGCATGATGTTATCTTTCCAAGAAGCAAATACTTCTGGCTTACTCGCTTTAATTTGCGCATGGAAAGGCGTATCAATGGTGCCAGGAGAAACAGCATTTACACGAATACCAGCTGGTGCAAGTTCTTTAGCAAGTGCACGGGTCAAAGTATGTACCGCACCTTTTGAAACACCATAGATACCTGCACCAGGGCCACCAGCGTTCCAACCAGCATTAGATGTGTAATTTACGATAGAGCCGCTGTCAGATTTCTTTAAATAAGGAATAGCTGCACGAGAAACGAAGAACGCACTATCAAGGTTCAGTGCCATAACAAAGCGATAAAACTCTGTTGTCATCTCTTCCATTGGGCTGCGTCCGCCAAGGCCGCCGGCGTTATTAATGACGGCGTCGATCTTGCCGTATTTATCGCCAATCGCTTTTACGTTTTTATCAACGGCTTCATCGCTTGTAACGTCAAAGCCATAGTAGTCTGCTTCAATACCTAAGTCGCTAAGCTCTTTTACACGCTCTGCGCCCTTATCGTCTTCAATGCCATTTAAAACAACAATGAAACCGTCTTGGCCAAGTCTTTTAGCAACTTCAAATCCGATGCCGCCTGTTGCTCCAGTTACCAGTGCTACTTTCTTCGTCATAACAATAACTCTTTGTGTTGTATTACATTGTGTATAACCAATCTTAGGTTAATAAAATTAATTGGTCTACCTGTTTTGTGTGTTTTTTGTCATGGTTTTATAAATTTATCTTCAAATGTATAGCGGTGTTAAACTTCACTCATCTATAAATGCTTAAATTTTATTGATTTTGATTGTAATTCGAAAGAGGGTGGTTAGAGTGTCAACAAGAACGTATAAAATGACAATAATGCAGGTGTTATTATGTTTATTGGTAAGTCCAATTTATGTTTGAATTGAGTTTGTAGAAAATATTATTGGATTTTGTTTATAGGAATAGAAAGGCGTACCACGGTTCCCATTGGGTAATCGCGGCTTATATTGAGGGTTCCATCTATCAACTTAGCACGCTCTTTCATCGAAAGCAGGCCGAGGGTGGGCTTAGCGTTAACCTTACCTTCAATGGTGTCGGGTATACCCGCACCGTCATCTGCTACAGTGAAGGTAGCATTTTTAGGCTTATAGGAAATATCAATAGAAAGTGTCCTCGCATCAGCATACTTAATGCTATTAGTTACCGCCTCCTGAATTATCCGATAGATGTGTATTTTCTGCTCGGGCTTAAAATTAATAGGCGTACCGCTAAGATTGAATGAAAAATCTATTTTTGCGCGCTTCAGCGTAGTTATGATCTCGGAGCGTTCAATAACGCTCTCGATGGGAAGAGTGTCGATGCCAGAGGGGCGTAAACCGCCTAGGCTCTTTTTCATTGCCTGATACAAAGCATCTATCTTGCCGACTAATATCTCGTGGTCTTTGGTTGTGTCAATTAGTGATAACTGGAGTTTTAAATCAACGATGCGGTGGCCAAAATCGTCGTGCAGATCGCGAGATAAACGCTTTCTTTCATCCTCTTGTACTGCTACTAGCTTGGCCGCGAGGGCCTGTGCATTTTGCACTGCAATTTCAAGGTCTTCGTTGTTTCGAGCCAGTTTTTTATTCAATTTATTCGACTGGTTGATAGAAGACCCTAGGATGAGGCAACTTACGCATAGCGCTAAAATATAAAATTGATGCTCTATGGGAGGTAAAGCGCTCTGACTGGCTACCACAAACGTTGTAATACCAATAAACAAACAAGATAGCGCACTACCGAACACAGCATAGCGATACGATAAGAAAAGGGCTGGAAATACCGCAAGGTATTTAATTTGATAGCTGATATTAATATTTTGAGAGTAAAGATAACTACTGAAAACTAAAGTAAGTAACCATGTTCCTACGGTTATAAACAGTGTTGATTCGTTTTTATTAATATACTGGCGAGTGTATAGCGCAAATAGAAGGGGGCAAAGAACAATAATTCCTACAAAGTCACCAAGAGAGAAATCGAACAAAATAGAAAGAAAAGCCGCTACGTCAGTTTGTAATTCAATAGCCCGTCTGCCTAGAAACACTGTCCCTAGCGCTACGCTTATCAGCATGCCGAATGCCAAGGTGGCAAGGGTACTGCGGACATTATCGAAATAAGGTGCTGCAAAACGGCGTCTAAAGACATAAACACATCCGCAAACTACCGCGGGTGAAATGAATAAGTGCACTAAATACCAGCCAACACTTCCGCTTAAAAAGGCGGTGTTATCAAGAACGCCCCCTGGATGAAATAAAATGAAGTGGATTAACTTTTCTGAAAAAAGCAATAAGGGCCAGCTTGCTAACGGTAATAACAAAAAGGCGGCCAAGCGAACGCCAGCGGGTAAATACCAACTCACAGTGCCTGATATAATTTCAAACTGGGTGCTAAATAGCCATACGCTGTGAAATAGACCGGTATATATCAAACCCATCTGTAAATAGGTAGTGTTGATATACCGCGTGATATTCATTAATCAGCTTTGACTAGGGTGTCGTCATAGATGACGTCAGATACATCTAAGTATCCGGTTTCTAATGCTATGCGAAGTAAGCCAAATTGAGACGTAACATTCAGCTTTTTGTAAATATTAGTTCTGTGAACCATGACTGTCTTTGGCGCAGTATCTATGTGATAGGCAATTTGTTTAGGTTGGAAACCTTTAGCTAGTAGTAAAAAAACTTCCTTTTCTCTTTCTGTAAGAATGGAAGTCAGACGCTTATCGCCAAACGCTAATTTTTTACTGATATCTGAGCTGAGGTAGTTTTCATCTTTTTCTAGCGACTCCAGCGCGTCCATTAACTCTTTCGTAGCGGCACTTTTTGTAACATAGCCATCAGCGCCAAGTTCAAGTGCTTTACTAATATAACCTACGTGATCATACATGCTGAGCATCAAGCACTTTACAAAGGGGGCCGCTTTCTTAATTTTGATAAGCGTGTCAAAACCATTTTCTTGGGCTAAGGAAATATCCAAAACTGCCACATCTATATCGTCTAAAGATGCGAAGGCGGGGAGTGCGCTTAATGAACTTACAGCGTAAGCAACGTGCCAGCCATACTCTTGCTCGATGAGAGTCTTAATGCCGTCCCTTACAATTTCATGGTCATCAATGAGGAGTATGTGCATGAAAAAATCAATCTATTTCTTAATGCATCAAGTGTACGTTGTATTTGGCTTATAGGGAATAAGCCGATGGCTTATATTGGTGGTGTATTCTATTTTTCGCATGAAAAAAGCCGGCCTATCCATGGCCGGCAGTTACTTAAGCTTTAGTGTTTAGCATGCTAAATGCTAAGAACTACTTTGCGTGTAATAGCAATACTAAACGCGGTATTAAAGGTTTACCGTCACCGGCGCTGAACAAGCAGACGTTTCATCACACACCATATAGGTATATTCGCCAGGCTGAACGCCACGGCTTCTATCGCGATAACGACCAGTATTGCTTACTTCTTCAAGTAGTTCACCATTGCGATAAATCATTACAGTATCAGCCATTGAGCCGCTGTAAGATAAGTCTACACGTAGTGAGCCGAAGCGAGAAAGCATAGCGCGGTCAATTTCTGCAACAATATTACTGTCTGAAACCGACACTGTCTCTGTTGAAACGCCAGTTTGGCCTTCAGAGTCGGTAACCGTCAGGGTTACATCATAGGCGCCTGTACTTGCGTACACATGAGTTGGGTTCTCTTCTGTTGAAGTCGCACCATCACCGAAGTCCCAGCTGTAGCTAACAATGTCGTCATTAACGTCATTACTATTGTTAGTAAAGCTCACTGATAGACCTGAAGCGTCATAAGTAAATGCAGAGTTTGGCGGTGTTGGTCCTACTTCACCAATACCGGTAACTACTAGGCTCCATGTGTTAACGGTACCGTTATCTCCGTTAAAGGTATCAAGCACGTTTAAGGTCCAATCGCCGGTAGCCACTTCGCCGTTAAAGGCATCAGTGTTGTAGCTTTCAACGATATCATCTGTACCACCACCTTGGTTTTGGCGCAGAACGGTAGTTGTTCCTTGTGGAGAAGTGAGTGATAGCACTAAGTCACCGCTATATGTATGCGTAATATCTACCGAGGCTTGCATACCAAACACCGTTAAGTCATCCGGTACGTTTATCACTAGGTCAACGCCTACATCATCTGGATCTTCTTCATTCGGTAACGTAGGTACAGCATCGCCTGAATATGCGTAAGGGAATTCGTTTAGCCCTTGCGGGTAAACGTAAAGGTTGGCGGATTTAGACTTTTCAATTTCGCCACTTACACCAATAACAGTAAAGCTATAAGCGCCCCAAGGGGTATCTTCAGAGGTTTCTACTGTTAGCGTAACGGTGTCGCCAGGCATTGCCGTGTTAGCACTTAAATAAGCAATGTCACTTTCTTCGGCAAGAGAAAGCTGCACTTCTTCTTCGTAGCCAGCAATTGAACCAACTTCAATAGTGAAAGTATAAGCTTCACCCGCCTCAATTTCCGCTGAGCCTGGTGTGATGCCTAGTTTAAAGCCAGGTGTTGGGTCGGCTTCTTCTAATGCATTTAGCACATTAAGACGGTTGCCTGAAACTGTGCGACCGTCAGCCCAAAGACTCGTTTCACCGGTAGTCATTAACAGCTCTTTCATTTCTGACGGCGTCAGTTCTGGGTTTAACGACCATACAAGGGCCGCTGCACCCGCAACATGTGGCGTAGCCATTGATGTACCAGAGTATGCGGCGTAGCCGTCGCCCGGTATAGTAGATAAAATAGCTGTACCTGGCGCTGCAATATCCACCGTTTCCAGACCGTATGAATAGCCGCTATCGCCGTCAGTTCTAGTGTGGCTTGCAACTGCCAATAAACTGTTTGTTGTAGTGACATAGTTAGACGGATAGTTGTCGACGTTGTCATTGTCTGAACCAGAGTTACCTGCTGCAGCAACAAACAAAATTCCAGCTTGGCCTGCCACTTCAATAGCTGTCTCTAGCGCTTCACTGTAGCCGCCACCGCCCCAGCTGTTGTTCGTAGCTTTTACGTTGACGCCACGGTTTTCTTTCAGGTCGGTGAAGTAATCAATACATTCGATAGCGCCAGCGGTTGACCCCGTTCCATCTGCACCGAGGAATTTACAGGCAGCGATAGACACATCGTGGTTTACGCCAACTACACCTATACCGTTTCCGCCCACAGCGCCAATAGTCCCAGCTACGTGCGTACCATGAGAATCATCGTCCATAGGGTCGGTATCACCGTTTGCTGTATCAATTCCGTAAACGTCATCAATGTAGCCGTTGCCATCATCATCAATACCGTTGCCGGCGATTTCACCTGGGTTTACCCATGCATTATCTGCAAGGTCTTCATGGTTGTAGTCAACGCCGGTATCGATAACACCTATCACTACATCGCTATCACCTGTTGTAATATCCCATGCTTCTGGTGCATCGATATCTACATCTGCAGTGCCGCCTGCTTGCCCGGTATTATCCAAGCCCCACAAATCACCGTAAGACGGGTCGTTAGGAATTAATGCTTTGCGATATAAAAAGTTTGGCTCGGCAATTTTAACCGCCGGGTTTTTCTTTAACGTTTCAATGGCGTCTTTAACCGATTTTCCACGAAGTTGAAGTTTGGCAATGCGGCCATTTAGAAGGTTGGCGAAGCGATCATCAACTTCATCACGGTTAGCGTCGCTGATTCTTGCGCCCACTGATGAACGAGCGCGCATTTTTTCCGCTTTGCTTACATTTTCTTTGTACACAACAATAACGCTATCATCGAAAATTTCGGCTTTCGCGGCATGTGCGTGGCTAGAAGCCATTAGCGGAAGTAGGGCTAATGACAGTGCTGAAAGGCCTGTTTTAAAAGGCGTTGTTTTCATAGTTAGATTCCATAATTAGCAATAATGCTTTAATCACGAAACCTTCTCATTCGGTCTGATATAACTAACGGTTAAAACTTATAACGCAAATTTTAAAACCTGCCACCCTTAATGAAAAAAATAGTACAAAAATACAACTTAACCACTAGGCCATTACTATAAATAATGAGTGATGTGGTACTTAATTATTAGACAGCGTACCCAGAACGAGACGCTATCTCCTATTTCCATCAAGAGGTCTTACCAATAATTTTTTTTGGTGTGATTTTTAAACAAAACTAGCACTAAGGTATTAGCTTTAACCGCAAGAACGCTAATGAAGCGCATGCTGATGTTATTTCGAATGTAATAAATACAACTTAATGGTGATGGATTCTCTCGCTTTTAAGGCGTTTTATAGAAGGGTCACCTTTGTTGTTAATCAAGGAAGCAGTCGTTCTCATGGACAAGAAACTAAAGGTTAAAAAATACCAATGCGCTAAAAACGTAAGAGCATTAAAAGCCTCTTCGCTTTTAGCTTCAGCGGTGTGTGGTCTTCTAACCGTCAACTCTTCTGTCTATGCCCAACAGTCTGATTTATCAACAAGCTCCGACATGGTGGAATCTTCTCTTTCAATGAGTCTGAATGCTCAAGCTATTACGATAGACGATGAAACGGTCTTCATTGCTGTCAATCAGTTTGGGCTGAATAACATAACTAACATTATCCAAAGCGGCAACGGCGCCAACCTATCGAACGTTGTTCAAAACGGCAGTAATAACGAAGCTATCATCACTCAACTTGGTGAAGGCAACGTTGTGAATTTGCTGCAGCAAAACAACAACAACTATTTCGAAATTATTCAAGACGGGTTCGACAATGTTGCCAATGTCAATCAATTAGGTGAGCAGTCTTTCACTGTTTATCAGATAGGGAACGAAATGGTAATTAACATCACACAGTATCAAGAATGATGTGATTGCCATAGGGAGACAAACGTGAAAATGAAAAAAACAAAAATAGCGAGTGCATTGCTTTTAGTAGCAGCGTCAGGATGGGCGTCAGCTCAAGAAGTTCCTGCAACTAAAACTGTCGACTTTAACGCCACAGCAGATTTTGTAGCTGCGGCAGAAGGCAATGAAATTACGCTAACCCAAACGGCACCAGAGGGAAACGAAGTAGGTAATGAATCAGTTTTAAGCCAAGAGGGCGACCTAAACGCCATATTTGTTGAGGTAACGGGTGACGCAAACGAAGTTCTTGCTTCGCAAATGCAATCAGGCAACACCTTCTACGCGAGCGTTACTGGAAATGGCAACTTCTTGGAATCTGAGCAAGACAGTTTAAACAGTACCGCAGATTTTGTAGTTGAAGGCGACGACAACATGGTCTCACTGGTTCAGTTAGGTGACGGCGGCCCGTTTGGTTTTATTTTCAGCCGTTCAATAAATAGCATTTCGGGCAGTGGAAATACCTTGTCAGTTTATCAGGGCGATGGTGGCAATTGGGCTAATAACGCGATTTCTGGTAACGACAATACGGTCTTTGTTGACCAAAGTGGCGATTGGCACGAATCCTATGTTCGTGAACTTAGCGGCGATGCTAACGTAATTGACGTTATTCAAGATGGTTACTACAACATTTCAGATTTAACTGTAATCGGGTCTGATAATGAAGTTGAAATTGATCAAGATGGCGATCAGAACGTTATCGGTTGGACCATGATTGGCGACGGTAACGTGCTTGAGTTCGAACAAGACGGCGACGGCAATGAAATTGCCACTGGCGTGTTTGAAGGTTCGGGTAACGAAGTCAATGTTGACCAAATCGGTGATGTAAACCTTGCTACCGTTGAAACTATCGGCGGAGCATCTAATACGTTCGAAATTAACCAAGTGGGCGAAGGAAATACGGCTTACGCTGGCGTGATTGGCTTGTTAAACGAGTTCGATTTAACCCAGGTAGGTGATGGCAACGAAATCAGCACTGTAAACTTTGATGGTATTTTGAACACCGTTGAAATTGAACAAGATGGCGATGCTAACTTGGCGTTAGCGCAAGCCGGAATTGGTGATGCAACTTATTATGCAGATGGCAATATCATCGAAATGTCGCAAGAGGGCATTGAAAATACGGCATCAGTTGAGTTAGCTAGCAATGTTACTTCAAGCTACAACGAAATTATGGTTTCGCAATCAGGTGAGCTCAACTTACTCGATTTGCTGGTTAACGGTGACGAAAATGTTGTTAGCGTCATGCAAGAAGGCGTGGGTAACTGGGTAACAGATGAAACGGGCGGACAGTTCGTTATTTCAGGCGATATGAATACCTTTGAAGTTACGCAAATGGGTAACGACAACTTAGTTACAGGTAGCATCACTGGCAATGGCGGCACGGTAAGTGTTACGCAGGTTGGTGACTACAACGTAGCTACCGTTGTTCAGATGTAAATGTACAAAAGTACAACATGAATAGCCGGGCGAGTGCCCGGCTCAGTTCAATAAAATGAAGTATCTGTATCGATTCTCCTTTCTCACACTAGTTTTAGGTGTGCTCTTTTCTCCGATTCACGCGGAAGAAATTCGCTTAGGCGGGTTACTGCTCGATAACAGTATAAGCCGCCAAGGGCACGAATTTGCTTCTCGAATTAGTCAATATTGGCGGGAGGTTCCCGACAGCTCAGGTAAAAACCTGGTAGTCAAAGAAATCATAGTGCCTCAAGCAGGTACCTTGCTATCAGTAATCTACGACAACAAAGTGGTTTACCAAACTTATATGGGGCGTAGGCAAGTTCCGATAGATGAGAAAGTGCAGCAAGCAATCATGTTGGTATTAGACGCAGTAGCAAATGCGAGTATAGACAGTAGAAGCCCAGATTTAGCAGGGGACGAATGGTAATGAAGAAAAAAATTGTAATTGCAGCGCTTGCAGTGGCGACGGCAGTAGCGCCAGCAATAACGCAGGCAACTGAATTAGTTTATGAGCCAATAAACCCGTCTTTTGGTGGCAACCCACTCAACGGTTCATTTTTATTAAGTAAAGCAAATTCACAAAATGCGCATAGTGCTTCTCTAAGCGAGCGCTCCTATGATGAGCGTCTTCAAGAGTCACTAGAGCGGGCCTATATAAATCGCATCGTTCGTGAAATTACAGATATCGCTTTTGGCGAGCAAGAATACGACGAAGATGGCAATCCGATAGACAGTATTTTCAACCAAGATAGTATTTTTGTTAGCGGTGACTTCCAGGTTGAGCTTATAACAAGTAATCCTGACAGCATAGTCGTCAACATTACTAACTTATTGACTGGTGAAGTCACCATTGTAGAAATTCCACGGTTTGGGTAGGGAAACACATGAGAAGTACCGTTTATTTATTATTGGCTCTGGCACTAACTGGTTGCCAGTCCATCACAAATACAATCCCGCCTGATACTACGGCTGCGGATATTATCAAAGATAGCGCCACCCTTTCTGAAGTCAAAAGCCTACCGGCACCCATGGGGCAAATTCCGGTTTCCGTTTATGCGTTTAGAGATCAAACTGGGCAATATAAGCCGAGTACAGGAGCAAGCTCTTTTTCAACCGCAGTGACACAGGGAGCTACGTCTATCCTTGTACAAACCCTAAGCGAAACATCGTGGTTTTTGCCTGTTGAGCGCGAAGGGCTACAAAATATTCTCACTGAAAGAAAAATTATCCGGGCCGACGAAAAAGGCGGGGGCGATTTACCGCCACTCACGACTGCTAGAATTATTATAGAAGGTGGCATAATTAGCTACGACACCAATATTCGTACTGGCGGGGCTGGCGTTGAGTACTTTGGTATCGGCGCGAGCGAGCTGTTTAGAGAAGATCAAATTTCTATATATATGCGCGCGGTTGACGTAAGAACGGGTCAAGTATTGGTATCAGTTTCTACATCTAAAAAGGTGCTTAGCCAAGAGATTAGAGCGGGATTATTCAGATACGTTTCGCTAAAGCGTTTGCTTGAAGCTGAAACCGGGTACACCACCAACGAACCCATGTTTGAATGCGTTAAGCAAAGCATAGAGAAAGCGGTGAGTGAATTAGTATTACAAGGAATGGAGAAAGGAGTATGGCGCGCCAAAGCGTAAGCGCCATACAGTGTTTTAACTTACATTGCTCGTCAGTTTAGTAGCTTACCTGCTGGGGCTGGCTAAACTGATGGTCGAACCATTTGATGAGTTCAACCCTATTTCTGCATTCTGTTTTCCTGAATATGCTGTATACGTGTGTTTTCACCGTATTCACACTGATATGCAAGCAATCTGCAATTTCTTGGTTCTGTGCGCCATCGGCAATTTTTCGTGTAATGGCCAATTCTCGTTTGGTTAAGACAGTAGTTGACGATTGAAGCGCAGCAACGGGCTTAGTTTTTGGTACTAGATTGGCATCAATATAACGGCTCATAATTTCGCGACTAAACCATTTGTTTCCTGCCTGGACCTGCTGAACACCTCTAACTAACAACTCTAAACTATCTTCGATATGAAACACCCCATTGATACCGTGTTGAAGTGCCGCGTAATGAAAGTCGATGTTACTTTCTGGCACGTTGAAAATCACCTTGTTCAATTCAGGGTAATCGTTAACAACCGGCAAGCTGAACATAGCAGCAGGGTCACAATACTGTGCATCAATGAAGAAGGTATAAGTGTTGTTGAGCACGCTTCTAGGCGGGTGGATAGCGCCAGTCGTAACGTTAAATCCACACGAAGGCAAAATACTAAGGAATCGTTCGTAAGCCCCATCCTTTTTAGTATTTTCCGAAAAATTACTTCTTGTTAAAACGAACGCTTGATGTGACATGAAAGCTCCTTTTCGTGTACATCAACCTTACGAACTATACAATGGCTTTACAATACTCCTGTGGTCTTACTTGTAGCGCCAAAGCGTAACAAAATGTAACAGTGAAAAACTTATATTAATTTTGCTTAAAAATAGCTGTTTTTTAAGTACTCGGTGAATTAAATATAAGTAAATTATCTCTATAAAAAACGTTTGCCCCCTTTGTTAAAAATGACGTTAGTGTATAGTTCATCACCAAGCTAATCCTTCCAAAACTTCAACACACAGAGAGAACCATGACCGTAAATGTTGACACTCAGTCTTTGATTGCATCTATGCGCGATGTAGTAGGGCAAGCCTATTTGTTAACTGATAAAGCGAAGAAGCAGCCTTATACCAAAGGGTTTCGCTTTGGCGCAGGTGAGGCGCTCGCGGTAGTAAGGCCGGGAACATTAGTGGAAATTTGGCGCGTGTTGAAGCTTTGTGTTGAAGCCGATGTTGCGGTAATTATGCAGGCGGCAAATACAGGATTGACAGGTGGTTCTACGCCAGACGGTAAAGATTACGATAGGCCTCTTGTTATCATAAGCACCATGCGAATTGATGAGATTCAGCTGGTGGACAATGGAAAGCAAATTATTGGCTTAGCGGGTAGCACTTTGTTTGGGTTGGAAGAGACGCTTGCACCTTACGGTCGTGAACCACATTCGGTTATTGGCTCTTCGTGCATTGGTGCTTCTATCGTGGGTGGTATTTGCAACAATTCAGGTGGCGCTTTAGTCAAGCGAGGCCCTGCCTATACCGAGCTTGCACTTTTTGCGCAAATTGATGCCAGCGGCAAGTTATCTTTAGTAAACAACCTTGGCATTAACCTGGGTAGCGCACCAGAAGAGATTTTAAATAACCTTGAAAACAAGCGTTATAAAGAAACTGATGTACAGCACCCCGACGCTCGCGCCTCAGATAACGAATATGATGAGCGCGTACGAGACGTTGACTCTAACACGCCATCGCGTTTCAACAATGACGGCAGGCGACTTCATGAAGCTTCAGGCTGCGCAGGTAAACTTGCTGTATTTGCAGTAAGGCTAGACACCTTCCCAATTCCCAAGAAGAAACAAGTATTTTATGTAGGCTCAAACGACGCTGCTGTATTTACAAAAGTGCGTCGCGACATTCTTTCAACCTTCGAGAACTTGCCTGACTCGGGTGAGTACCTTCACCGCGATTGCTATGACGTGTCGAAGAAATACGGCAAAGATATGTTTATCGTTATCAGTAAGCTTGGGGCGAAGTTCATTCCAAAGCTGTTTGCGTTTAAGCGCAAATTCGATGCATTTACCGACAAGTTAGGTTTTTTACCTAATAAAATGTCAGACCGCGTTATGCAGTACATGAGCTATATTTTTCCTAATCACTTACCCAAGCGCATGGAAGCGTTTAGGGATAAATATCAGCATCACTGGATTTTGGAAATGAGCAACGACGGGGTAGATGAAGCCAAAGCCTACCTAGATGAGTTCTTCAAAACTAATGAAGGCAGCTACTTTGAGTGTACTGAGGAAGAAGCAGATAAAGCGATTTTACATCGTTTTGTTGCCGGTGGCGCAATAGGTCGCTACCACGTGATGCACAGTAAAGAAGTGGGCGCTATGATGACCATCGATGTTGCACTTCGCCGTAACGACCCTGATTGGTTTGAAGTGTTGCCTAAAGAAATAGACGACCAGATAGATACCAAACTCTATTACGGTCATTTGTTTTGCCACGTAATGCATCAAAACTATGTATTGAAGAAAGGCGCCGACGCGAAAGTGCTAAAAGGAAAAATCCTTGAAACCTTTGATGCTAGAAGTGCTGAGTATCCTGCAGAGCATAATGTGGGTCATGAGTACTTCGCCAAAGACGCTCTTAAGAACTTCTATCGCGAACTTGACCCCACCAACAGCTTCAACCCGGGCATAGGTAAAACCACCAAACTCAAAAACTGGGCTGAGCATGAAGGTGGCTGTTGTGGTGGGCATCACTAAAAGCCTGTTGACGTAAAAAGCACTTCAAAAGGTTCTGCTTGTTGTTTTCTAAATTAAAACCAAGTAGAACCCTTTTTCTTTCCAGCTAACTTTTTGCAGTTAGCGCTTTAAACAAGTTCTGAGATCTACACCACCTTGTTAAATCTGGACTAACCTGAACCAAACCCGATCTCCGCTAGTAACAAAAGAAAGTGTTTAAACTTTCGCAGGTTATTAGTTTACCTGTAAGTGAAAAGGGATTTGCTATGAAAGGTCAAGTAAACAACTCCACCATCCTTCTTCCTGTATTTCTTCCCGCCGTCGCCATTATTTTGCTTCTGGTTATCGGAACAATCAGTAACCCCGAACTCGCAGCCGAGGCTTTCAACAACACATTGGCATGGATCACCGAAAGCTTCGGTTGGTTCTATATGCTGTCGGCGGCAATCTTTTTGGTCTTTATTGTATCGATTGCGTCATCTAGCTGGGGGAATATCAAATTGGGGCCCGATCATGCTGAGCCTCAATATAGCTTTCCTGAGTGGTTTTCAATGTTATTTTCTGCGGGCTACGGGGTAGCGCTGCTCTACTTCGGCGTGGCAGAGCCTGTACTGCACTATTCTTCGCCGCCTGCAGGAGCAGCTGAAACGGTCGACGCCGCGAAGCAGGCTATGCAAATCGCGTTTTTTCACTGGGGTTTCCACATATGGGCGATTTATGGGTTAGTGGGCTTGGTGCTTGCCTATTTCGCTTTTCGTCATGGTTTGCCCCTATCTATTCGCTCTGCTTTGTATCCGCTGATAGGAGATAAGATTTATGGCCCAATAGGTCATGCAGTAGATGTATTTGCCATTCTAGGAACACTGTTTGGTATCGCCACTACCCTTGGACTATCTGTTACGCAAATCAATGCGGGGCTTAACTATCTGTCCGGTGATATCCCCATCGACATCATGGTACAGGTAGGTACTATCGCTATAGTGACGATAGCCGCAACAATATCGGTTATTGCGGGAATGGATAAAGGCATCAAGCGACTTTCTATTCTGAACATGCTTTTGGCTGTATCTCTTATGGGTACAGTTTTTGTCATGGGGGAAACCGTTCATATTTTAGAGACCTTTCTGCAAAACACAGGGAGTTATTTCAACGGTATTATCGAGCGCACTTTTAACCTTCAAGCTTACAGTCGTAGTGACTGGATAGGGAACTGGACCCTGTTTATTTTTGGCTGGACCATCGCTTGGGCGCCGTTTGTAGGCATGTTTATCGCCAAAATAAGTCGAGGCAGGACCATTAGACAGTTTGTGTTTGGTGTAATGCTAGTGCCTACCATGTTTACTTTCCTTTGGTTTTCCGTGTTTGGTGACACAGCGTTAAACGCCATTATGAACCAAGGGGTGACAACGCTTATTAGTGATGTACAGGAAAACGAAGCCGTAGCTTTGTTCAAGCTTTACGACTTGTTGCCCGGCGCGTCAATCATGTCAGGTTTGACCGTGTTATTAATCATTACGTTTTTTGTGACCTCATCAGATTCAGGGTCGTTGGTTATCGATTCACTTGCTTCTGGGGGGAAAGAGGAAAGCCCGGTGTGGCAGCGTATTTTTTGGGCCTGTTTGGAAGGAACCGTTGCAGCGGTACTGCTGTTGGCTGGTGGACTAAATGCACTGCAAACTATGACCATAGCAAGTGCCTTACCTTTTGCCTTCATAATGCTAGCGTCTGCAGCAGGTCTGTGGCGTGCACTTGTCATCGAGGGTTATCGAAATAATAGTTTGACGGCAAATACGCTGAATAGAAATCATGGTCGGACAACTAGCCTTAAAGGCCGGTTTGCCGCAATGGTCGATTACCCGAGTCGAGACGAGGTGCATGAATTTATTGATAAAACGGTGATTGCAGCGATGAAAGACGTTCAGGCTGCTTTGAAAGCGCGAGAGTGGGAGGCGTTCGTTAAACTTGATGAGGAAGCGGGAAGAGCCACCTTCACTGTTGAGCGTCACGAGCACATGGACTTTATCTACGACATTCGCATGACCGAGTATTTAGTACCAGGGTTTAGCTACGCAGAGCTGCGCTCGGAAGATGACGAGTCGGAAAAGTACTTTCGTGCTGAAGTGTTCCTTCGACGCGGCGGTCAAGCCTACGATATTTATGGTTACGACAAGGAGAGTATAGCTAAGGATATCTTAGACCAGTTTGAAAGCTACTTGCATTTCCTTGATACCAGTCCAGGTGAACTTCCTTGGGAAATGGATGCTTATGACGATATGCTAACGCAACCGAAAAAGTAAAACGTCAAAGCAAAAAGCGGCAAACTATCAAAAAGTGTAGCCATAGCTTTTTTGAAATAAAAAAAGAGCGAGTAAAATCCTTTACTCGCTCAGTAAGAAGGCCACCTCTTCTGAGGGAAAGTAGCCGTCGGAGAACTGTTGGTTTTCTCTTATGCTAATCGGTTGATTATTGAAGAGAAATCCATTCCTGCATTGCCTTCTTCACAATGCATTTCAAACCACTTTGCAGCAAGCTCACCCATAGGTACTTGCGCGTTGACGCCCTTCGCGCCCTGCATGGCCAGCCCCAAGTCTTTGAGCATAAGCGCAGAAGCGAAACCGCCAGCAAAATCGTTATCAGCAGGGCTTTGTGGCCCCACACCTTTTACAGGGCAATAAGTGGTCATTGACCATGTCTGTCCCGAGGCATTTGACGCGATATCGAAGAACACTTGCGCATCTAAGCCTAGTTTTTGTGCCAGCTGGAAGCTTTCACACGTCGCAATCATGGTCGCGCCAAGTAACATGTTGTTACAAATCTTTGCCGCTTGTCCCGCACCATGGCCGCCTGCATGAACAATTTTTTTGCCCATCGCACCAAGAACGCCTTGCGCTTTATCGAAAGCGTCAGTATCGCCGCCCACCATGAACGTGAGCGTGCCGCCTGCGGCTGCTGCAACGCCGCCTGAGACAGGGGCATCGAGCATTTTAAGGCCTTTTTTCTCAGCTAGTTCTGACACACTTTTCGCCGTTTCAACGTCAATGGTCGAGCAGTCAATAAGCAAGGTGCCTTCGCGTACAGAAGCCAGGATCTGATTTGAATAGATATCTTTTACGTGCTTGCCTGCGGGTAGCATAGTTATAACGATGTCAGCTTCAGAAACAGCTTGTTCGGTACTTTGAGCGATAGTGCATCCCGCTTCTTTAGCTTTTGCCAGCGCCACTTCGCTTAAGTCAAAGGCCAGTACGTTGTAATCGTTCTTAACTAGATTATCTGCCATCCCCGAGCCCATGTTACCTAGGCCAATAAATGCAACTGTGGTCATAATCGTCTCCTCACTTAGCCCATGGTTGGAATAACAAAGGCGTTGTCGTTGGTATCTGAGCCATCAGGCCAGCGCTGCGTAATGGTTTTAACCTTGGTCCAGAACTTCACTCCTTCCATACCATGTTGATTGGTATCGCCAAATGCAGAGCGTTTCCAGCCACCAAAAGTGTGATAAGCAACCGGCACAGGAATAGGCACGTTAATTCCCACCATGCCTACGTTTACACGTTGCGCAAATTCACGCGCCGCATGGCCGTTACGGGTGTACATAGCAACACCATTACCGTATTGATGGTCGCTAGCTAAGTTAACCGCTTCGTTGAAGTCTTTTGCGCGCACCATTTGCAGCACGGGACCAAAAATTTCTTCTTGGTATGAGCGCATGTCTTTGGTTACGTGGTCGAAGAATGTGGGGCCGATGAAGTAGCCTTGACTGTCGTCAGGGATCTGACTGGTTCTACCGTCGTAAACAAGCTCAGCACCTTCTTCTATGCAAAGGTCGATATAGCCTTCAACGCGCTCTTTGTGCGCAGCAGTAACCACAGGGCCATAATGAGCATTAGGATCTTCACTATGACTTACCATAATGTCTTTAATCGCCGGAATAAGCTTGGCTTTAAGTTTTTCAGCGGTTTCATCGCCAACCGGAACGACAACCGGCAGCGCCATGCAGCGTTCACCGGCACTGCCATATGCAGCACCCACTAAGTCGGTTACCACCTGATCCAAATCAGCATCAGGCATTACGATACCGTGGTTTTTCGCGCCGCCCATAGCTTGAACGCGCTTTCCAGCACGAGCGCCACGCTCGTACACGTAGTTAGCAATATCAGAAGAGCCTACAAAACTCACCGCCTTAATAGTTTGATGATCTAAAATACCATCAACCACTTCTTTGTTACCGTGTACAACGTTAAGTACGCCAGCAGGAAGGCCTGCTTCAATCATAAGCTTTGCCAGTTCAACAGGTACTGACGGATCGCGCTCTGATGGCTTTAAAATAAACGCGTTACCGCACGCGATTGCAACGCCGAACATCCACATTGGGATCATGGCGGGAAAGTTAAATGGCGTAATACCCGCCACTACACCAAGTGCTTGGCGCATGGAGTACACATCGATTCCTGGGCCTGCGCCTTCGGTATATTCACCTTTTTGTGCATGAGGGATTCCACAGGCAAACTCGATAACTTCAAGGCCGCGCTGAATATCACCCTGGGCATCAACCAACACTTTACCGTGCTCACTTGATAATAGTGCCGCTAAGCGATCGCGGTTTGCTTCAACTAGCTCTTTAAACTTGAACATGACACGAGCGCGTCGTTGAGGATTTGTGGCTGCCCACTCAACCTGTGCAGCTTGGGCTGTTTCAATTGCATAGGCCAACGTTGAAGTGTTAGCCAAGCTTACTTCAGCCTGTACTTCACCTGTGTTAGGCGCAAATACCGACACGGTATTTTCGCTGCTATCCTCAAAATCTTTACCTGCAATAAAGTGAACAATCTTTCTCATGACATAGCTCCTAGGGTTTTTAACAATATTGAAACCTTGTGTTTGCAAAGACAATACATATACTTGCAGTATGGTGCTGTAAAAATGCAGGTGTTTGAGTGAATTGGGATGACATGCGCTTGTTTCTTGGTTTGGCAAGAAATGGTCGTGTAGCTATTGCAGCTAAAGGCTTGAAGGTAGACCCTACGACATTAATTCGTCGTGTAAAAAAACTGGAGGACTCATTAAATTGCAAGTTGTTCGAGCTAACGAAAAAGGGGTATGTGCTAACCACACATGGTAGTGAGTTGGTTACGTATATTGAAAAAGCAGAGCATTATTTTTTAGAGGCCCAAAACGAATTAGGTGATGAACGTTCTCACTTGGCAGGTACGATCAGAGTGAGCGTTTCTGAAGGTTTTGGCAGCTGGTTTTTGGCGCCATTGCTACCCGACTTCAAGAAGCAATATCCGGGGATCAGTATCGAGCTTGTAGCTACCAGTGGCTTTTTAAATCTGAATAAACGAGAAGCCGATATGGCTATCTTGCTTGAAAAGCCCAGTAAAGGCTTACTGGTTACACAAAAACTGACAGACTATAACCTTTATCTTTATATCCACCAGTCCCTTATCAGCGATTATAAGCCACGAGCATTAAAAGACCTTACCACGTTTAATTTAGTAAGTTATGTTCCCGATTTGGTGTATGCGCCTCAATTGAAGTTCATTGAAGAAACAGCACTATCGCAGTTGAGCGCACTTCGCAGCACCAGTATTAATGCGCAATATCAAATGCTTGTAAATGGCGCAGGGGTAGGCATTTTACCTAAATTTATGGCTGAAACTCAGCCAGGCTTGGTTCGACTCATTGAAAACGAGATTCACATTAGGCGTACGTTCTGGCTTGCCACACACAAGGAAACCCATTCTCAAGCCCGCTTTCAGGTATTTACACAATGGCTTACAGATAAAGTTGCGCAATACCATTCAAAATTTCTCGACTAAAAAATTAGACGTTTATCTACTGTCTTTTGCAGGGTAAATATGTAAAAAATAACGTAGCAGCGTCGAAAAACTCGCCACGCTTTAATACAAGTGGCTGAATGTGGTCTAGGTTTTAATAAATTAGGCCGACACGTCCTAGTTAAAAAGACATTGTCTAGCGAACCGTTTGCTAAACCTTGTGTAGATTAATCAAATTATCGTTAAGGCAAGGTTAGTTACTGCCGATACAAATTATATTACTGCCATTCTCTATCAGGGAAGATCCTATGTTCAATAAACACTTAGTTAAAGAAAACGAAGCACTTAAAGAGGAACTGCACATACTCAAGCAAGTGCGAGACGGGTTACGTGAAGACATGATTTTTCTTCGCCTAAACGAGCGTGGTGAGATTGACGCGGTCAATAGGATGTTCGAAGAGGAACTAGGTTACTCTCTATCTCAAGTAAAAGGTAAACGCTTTTTTGAGTTTGTGCCTGAAATTGCACGGAACACTCCTCATTTTAAAAAGTTAAAAGATGCTCTTGAGCAGCGCGTCCACTACTGGGGGGCAATAGAATTTGTGCGTGCAAACGGTGATGAGGCGTGGCTACGGGGTGTAGTAGAGCCTATTTTCGATATTAATGGCAACATACATAAATTCTCGGTAAACCTAAATGACCTCACGCGCACCATCGCTAAGTCGAAAGAACACGAAGATTTAGTAGCCGCTTTACACAAATCTAATGCGGCGATTGAGTTCGATCTCAATGGTGTAATTCAAGACGCTAACGAAGCCTTTTTGAAAACCGTTAAATACAGTTTGAACGACATAAAGGGCAAGCACCATAGAATATTCTGCGATACTGAATACGCTAATTCTATGGAATACAAGAACTTTTGGGATCGCCTAGCCCGTGGTGAATTCGTTGCAGGGCGTTTTGAACGTTTTGATGCGCATGGCAACAGCTTTTGGTTAGAGGCAACTTATAACCCTATTTGTGACTCTCACGGTCGCATGTATAAAGTGGTTAAACTAGCTACTGATATTACTGAGCAAGTTGCTAGAGAAAATGCAATCTCTAATGCTGCTGATATTGCCTATCGTTCTTCTAATACTACTGATCAAATTGCATCACGAGGGAAGGAAGTCGTAAGTGAATTGCTTTCTGAAATGTCTTCGCTGTCGGATCAAATGGACAGAGCTAAGGAAGGAATAAACGCGCTAGATAGCCAGTCTCAGCAGATAGCCACTATCATAGGTAGTATCAGTGCCATCGCCGAGCAAACTAACCTACTAGCTTTAAATGCGGCCATTGAAGCCGCGCGCGCTGGCGATCAGGGACGAGGTTTCGCTGTAGTGGCAGACGAAGTACGCCAGTTAGCGTCGCGCACTACCGAGGCTACGGAAGAAATTATTAATGTGGTTAAGCACAACCAAACGTTGGCAACCGATGCCGTAAACCTTGTGAATGAGGGTGATGCAAAAGCACAGTCTGGGCTTAATTACGCCAACGAAGCGGGTGAGGTTATTGAGCAAATCCAAAACGGCGCGAAGGAAGTTGTGGATGCAGTCGGGCAGTTTAGCAGTCAGCTCGTAAATTAAACATTAATAAGTAGCGTTGACATGAACGTGTAGAACGTAATCAATAAGCGTACCTATTGCCTCACTTGTAACACCTATGCTTGAAAAAGTGAGTTCATCCTACCTTGGTAGGATGAATTCGCCCCTATTGCAGGATGTGCTTTTGAGCGCATGCTGTATAGCATAACCTTGTAATAAAAGGCTTGCAGGGGCGCTTATGTCAGGTTTTACGAAAATATCTACAGCTATAGTGGCCGTATTCATTGGCTGCTTTTTGGTTTTTACCTGTCTGGTCTACTTCCACATACAGGATAATATAGAGGAAGAAATGACCGGCGCGCTTAATCAAGTGCGAGAAATGGTAAACCTCAATATCCCTGTCGCTGATATCGAAGCAATTGTAGAGCCTAGTCCTCACTTATCTGCCCATTATTTCACGGGCCGTCTTCGGGCAGAGCAGCCCTCAGCAATGTCTACATCTGAACGCAATGCACTGACACCCGTTATCATCCCAATTCAGGAAAATCAGTATCTTATCGTTACGCCTTCCGATACTACTGAGCTCACTCAGAATCTTACGTTTTTTGCCTTGGTAGCGGGGCTGTTTTTTGCGACTTTTGTTCTGCTTCTATTTACATTAAATGTAGCGGTTAAACAAAGGTTAGTGCCGCTAAATCAGCTCGCTGAAGCGTTATCTAAGCTACGAGAAGGCAAGGAATCACAGCCTCTACCACATTCAGATATTACCGAAATGAACAGGGTGTTAAATCAATTTAAGCACCTGCAAAATGCGCTTAAAACAAAAGAAAAGCAGCTCATCAAAATAGATAAGCAGTTAGCTCTTCTTCAAGAGCAAGAGCGAAATTACCTTGCCAGAGAACTTCACGATAACGTGGGGCAGTTGCTGACAACGATAAAAGCCCACGCCTATATTCTGGTTAACGCAAAAGAGCGCTCTGTTGTTGAATTCTCTGCTCAGAAAGTTCAGGTGATGTCATATCAAATAAGCGATGCAATTAGAAAGCTCACTGCTCACCTTCACCCGCTTGTTCTGGATAGAGTCTCTCTTCAGTCGTCGCTAGAACGTCTGGTTTACGAACAAGAAGTGGCACAGCCCGATACGCAGTGGAACGTGTCAATTAATCTAAAGCGCTATCAAGAAGATAATGAGCGAGATATTCATCTTTACCGATTTGCTCAAGAAGCCATTAATAACGTGATTAAGCATGCGAAAGCCACCAAGGTTAGCATTCAAATTTATGGCGATACTCACCGGGTTTCTGTGATGGTCAAAGACAACGGCCGGGGATTGGGGAACCACATTGTAGAAAATATTGGCATGTCTTCAATGCGCAGCCGAGCGCGTTGTATAGGAGCAAATTGCAGTGTGACGTCACCAGATGATGGCGGCGTTGCTGTATCGCTGTCCCTTACCCTTAAAAAAATGCCTCCTCTTATGGGCGCTAACGTCGCATGAATAT
The DNA here is from genome assembly GCF_056311825.1 of Alteromonas sp. ABH4_452. Classification (NCBI taxonomy): domain Bacteria; kingdom Pseudomonadati; phylum Pseudomonadota; class Gammaproteobacteria; order Alteromonadales; family Alteromonadaceae; genus Alteromonas; species Alteromonas sp. ABH4_452. Next base: position 1,223,882 of record NZ_CM149973.1, read on the forward strand.
TCTGATTGTCGACGACCACGCTGTGGTGCGTGAAGGATACAAAGCTTTACTCAATGCGATGATGCCCGATTGCCGTATTTTTGATGCTGAAAACGGTGCACAAACCCATCGTTTATTAGCCAGTAGTGACATTGAGATCTTAATCCTCGACATAAACCTTTCAAATGAAAGTGGCCTTGTTTTAGCCAAGATTTTTTTGAAGCGACATCCAGATTTAAAAATTATCTTTTTCAGTATGTTCGAAGACAGTGTCATATTGCACCGCGCCATGCAGACCGGTGCTATGGGGTACATCAGTAAAAGTAGTTCGCCTGAAATATTGATCTCGGCAATTAAGGTCGTCGCAAAAGGGCAAAAGTATATTGAGCGAGGCCTGGCGGTAAATTTAGCCAATCAACTTCTCGATACCAATGTGGACATTGCTGCCAAATTAACAAAACGTGAGTTCGAAATATTTATTGCGATAGCAATGAATAAATCCCGCTTCGATATTGCTGATGAGTTGGGCCTATCGGCTAAGACTGTCTCTAACGCACTTACCGTCATTAAGCGAAAGCTCGACGCGGTGCCCTCCCAGTTTTCAGCCATTGCGGCTAAACACGGTTACATCGGTGATGCAGAGCTTTCAGCGTCTCAATCGGTGTCTTTTGTCGAGAAAAGTGGCAAGTAGCCATAGGTTTCCCCTCCTAAAGTAGGAGTCAAATCGGTCTATCGCATCATGGTAGGTACAACGTAAAAGTACCATTATCAAACTACACAACAAACCAAGTTAGTGCGCGTGGTACGCGCAAAGTTATCAAAAGGTACTTCTTATGATTTATGCAAAGCCAGGTAGTGAAGGTTCGGTCGTAAGCTTCAAAGAAAGCTACGGTAATTTTATCAATGGCGAATGGGTTGCACCGGTTAAAGGTGAGTACTTCACCGCAACATCACCAGTAGATGGCAGTGACATCGCACAAATCCCTCGCTCAACGTCTGAAGATATTGAGCTTGCTTTAGATGCCGCTCACGCTGCGAAAAAAGGTTGGGCAGATACATCAGTAGCTGAGCGTTCTAACATTCTTCTGAAAATAGCCGATCGCATCGAAGAAAACCTAGAGCTACTCGCCGTTGCAGAAACTTGGGATAACGGTAAAGCCGTTCGTGAAACACTGAATGCCGACATCCCGCTTTGCGCAGACCATTACCGTTATTACGCAGGCTGTATTCGAAGCCAAGAAGGCACCATCGGTGAAATTGATAAAAACACGGTGGCGTATCACTTCCATGAACCTTATGGTGTAGTTGGACAAATCATTCCATGGAACTTCCCGCTACTTATGGCGGCATGGAAACTTGCGCCAGCACTTGTTACCGGCAACGTAGTGGTGTTAAAGCCAGCAGAACAAACGCCAGTATCTATCTTATTGTTCGCCGAACTAATCCAAGACCTATTACCGCCAGGTGTATTAAACATTGTTAACGGGTTCGGCGCAGAGGCTGGACAGGCCCTTGCAACAAGCACAAGAATCGCAAAAATTGCATTTACTGGCTCTACGCCGGTTGGCGGGCACATCCTTCGCTGTGCTGCCGAAAACCTTATTCCATCTACTGTAGAGCTTGGCGGCAAATCGCCAAACTTATTCTTCGCAGACATTATGGACCACGAACCAGAATTTATCGATAAGTGTGCGGAAGGGTTAGTGCTTGGCTATTTCAACCAAGGTGAAGTATGTACGTGTCCTTCTCGAGCGATTATTCACGAAGACATCTATGATGCGTTCATGGAAAAAGTGTTGGAAAAAATTCAGAAGATCAAACGCGGCAACCCACTAGACACAGACACCATGGTAGGCGCGCAGGCATCTAACGAGCAGTTCGAAAAGATCCTCAAATACATCGATATCGGTAAGTCAGAAGGAGCTCAGGTTGTCACTGGAGGTGAGAAAGAACAGTTACCAGGCTTTGATGGAGGCTACTACATTCAGCCGACTATCTTGAAGGGGGAAAACCACATGCGTGTGTTCCAGGAAGAGATTTTTGGGCCGGTAATCGCTGTTCAAACCTTCAAAACCGAAGAAGAGGCGATTGAGATTGCCAACAACACAAGCTTCGGGCTAGGCGCAGGTGTATGGAGCCGCGATGCGAATGTAGCATTCCGCGTAGGTCGAGCGATTGAAGCAGGTCGCGTATGGACGAACTGTTATCACTTGTATCCAGCTCACGCTGCATTTGGCGGCTACAAGAAATCGGGGATTGGCCGCGAAACCCACAAGATGATGCTAGATCACTACCAGCAGACAAAAAATCTATTGGTAAGCTACGACATCAATCCACTTGGTTTCTTCTAAGTAAACCTGAGGGCGGCGCCTACCGCCGCCCGCTACTTTTATGCGCATCGCATTTTCCTTAATCATTTTCTTGCTGTTTCTCAGCTCCAATGTGTTGGCGCAGTCTGACGCGACAGACATTCCACAAGACATTTACAAAATATTTCCTAACGCTACACGCGTGGGAGAAATGCACACAGATATCAAGGTAACCCCGGTCTATCAGCTTCAGCAACTACTCGGATATGTTTTTGAGTCGAATGACTTTGTCGACTTCATAGGCTTTTCAGGCAAACCGGTTAATGTGGTGATTGGGCTAGATACACAAGGCAATGTGGTCGATCTTTTCGTTAAGCAGCATAGCGAGCCGATTTTTTTGCACGGGCTTGGCGAGAAATCCATGTTTGATTTCGTTGCTCAATATCAAGGGCACAGTGTCAAAGAGCGTTTTATCATTGGTGGGAAAAGCAATGTAGGCAAAGACGCTACCTACTTTGATGGGGTTACGAAAGCCACCGTATCGGTGCTGGTTATCAACGATACCATCGTGACATCTGCATTAGCTGTTGCCAGAGCTAAGCTCGATGGCTTTGTTGCGCCTAGCAATAATATTATCAATTCAGACTTTTACGAACCTCTTACTTTTAGCGAGTTGGTGGACAAGGGCTACATCCAAAAGCATCAGATTACTCAGCAAAATACCAAAGGCCTCTCGAGTGAAGTGGTTCGGGCGGTTGACGATATCCAAAGCGAGTTTGCCTTTGATGGTGACATCATCGCCGAACACTACTATGCGTTTTTAAGTCTTCCTATTGTGGGGAAAAACCTGCTGGATGAAGAGGAGTTTGCTCGGTTACAGGAAAATCTAAATCCGGGTGAAATGGCACTGATGGTGTTGAATACGAAAGGTTTCAGTTTCATCAGCGATGAGTTTATTCCCCAAACCACACCTGAGCATTTACGGGTGTCTCAAGGCGGATTTCCCACAGCTATCCGCGATATCGATTTTTATAGCTTCTATGACCCCGCATTTTCACAAGCATTGCCAGACTACAACGAGATCAAAGTACTTCGCGTAAAATCGAAAGGTGGGCTGTCACTTGACCAAGAAATGGAAATAGCGATTAGTGTGCCGTTTAAGCCAAGTTTCTTCGACCAAGATGAGCATCTGTTCCCTTTGAAAGTGACACTGCCTAGTGAACTATTTATGGAAAATCCTGAGGCTCAGTTAGCGAAGCCCATTCCGTTGTGGCAGAAAATTTGGGGAGACAGAGCCTTAACGATAAGCATCACCGTTGTTTATCTTGTGGCGCTGTCGTTGTTCTTTGCATTCCAGCAAAGGCTAACTCCTTACACCAAGTTTGTGCATACAGTGCGGGCATTTTCCCTTGTGTTCGTGCTGTTTTTTATTGGCTTTTACGCTCAAGGGCAACTGTCGGTTGTCAACATATACACGCTGCTACTGGATATCGTCGATGGGTTCTCGTTAGAAGTATATCTTCTCGATCCGGTTATTTTTATTTTGTGGAGCTTTGTATTTGTCTCGCTGTTTATCGTTGGGCGGGGACTATTTTGTGGCTGGCTTTGCCCCTTCGGAGCACTTCAGGAAATGATGGGAATACTGGCTGAAAAGCTCAGGATAAAACAAATTAGAATTAAGCCTCAGCACCACAAGCGGGCGCAAAAAATTAAATATGGGTTGCTTATAGGACTAGTTGTGTGCTCATTCTATTCGCTAAACCTTGCGGAGAAGCTCGCTGAGATAGAGCCGTTCAAAACGTCCATAACCCTACACTTTGTTCGATATTGGCCCTTTGTGCTGTATTCGGTTTTATTGCTGGTACTTAGCTTAAAAATTCATAAAGTGTACTGCCGCTATTTATGTCCGTTGGGAGCGGGGCTTGCCATTCTGGGGCGTTTCCCTTTAGTTAAGTTGCTTACACGTAAAGATGCCTGCGGTAATCCTTGTCAGCTGTGCAAACAAAAGAAATGTGGTATTGATGCTATAGAACAAGACGGCAGCATTGACTATGCTGAATGTATTCAGTGCCTTGAGTGTGTGGTTACGTTAGATAACCCTGACTTGTGCAAAATCGATAAATATAAAAAGAAAAAGGTGCCAACGCGTGTCAAAAACCTCAATCCTGTCCGCACTTAGTCAACCTGCTAATAGCAAGGTTAACGATGACAACCATTCTAGTTTATACGGTGCTAAAGAAGCCTGCCGTGATGTGGCCAATGAGATTTTAGCCAAGGTTAAGTGCGATGAAATAGAGCTATTACTCTTTCATACCAGCACGCTTTTTGACTTAGACACCGTAGCAAAGGAAATCTCCGCACGTTTTCCGCACGTGAATATTGTTGGCTGCACCAGTGCAGGAGAATTTAATAAAAACGGCTACGGAACAGAAAAACTTTTGGCCGTCGCGTTTTTGAAAAACGAATTTTCTATTGCCACAGCATTGGTGCCTAATTTGGGCGAAGTAAACTTTGATGAAGCCCACGATATTGCCAGTGGTTTGCGCCGAGCCTTACAGGGGAGGGAGCGTCGTTACGATACAGAGCAGCACTTCGTTATTTCTGTGCTCGATGGACTTACCCGCCATGAGGAACATTTTCTAGAAACCTTTGCGACTGCATTTGGTAATATTCCACACTTAGGCGGTAGCGCTGGCGACGATCTAAAGCTTGAAGCCACCTATGTGTTTTATAACGGTGAATTTCATCGAGACGCAGCAGTACTGCTGCTTGTTGGCACGGGAAAGCCCTTCACCGTGTTCTCCATTGATCACATTAACTCTCCCGTTTCAAAGCTGGTGGTCACCCACGCCGACCCTGAGTCGCGAACCGTGTATGAAATAAACGGTGAACCTGCTGCGCAGTATTACGCGAGTTTATTGGGAATGAAAGCTGAAGACTTAACGCCGGATGTGTTTTCCATGTTTCCCCTTGCAGTGATGGTAGGTGGCAAGTACTTCATCCGCTCTATTCAAAAAGTAGATTTGGCCACTAACGCCATTACCTTTTACTGCGCGGTAGATATTGGCATTATTCTTACGTTTGTTCAGCTGGGTGACTGCATTGAAGCATTAGAAAGTAAACTAGACAAACTGCGCGCTCAGCTTGGCGAGCCTGAATTTGTCTATGCTTGCGATTGCTTTTTGCGAAGGCTCGAAATTCAACAAGGCAAAAACGACCACGAAATAAGACGGCTACAGCAAAGGTACAATGTCGCGGGCTTCAATGCCTATGGCGAGCATATTCACTCGGTTCACTTGAACCAAACGTTTACGGGGGTGTATTTTGCAGCCCAATAATCAATTTACCGACGTGGAAGCGCTCCAAAAGGCCCTTTACGAGCAACGGCGTGAAAACGAAAAGCTTGAGAAAATAAACGCAGCGCTGATGTATCGCATGGAAGAGGGCGGTTTTAATCATCACAGCTACCGCGCCTTCGAACATTCGGTTCAACTTTCTGAAAAAGTGAGTCAGAAAACAGAGGAGCTGCAGTCAGTACTGCAAAAGCTGGAGCAGTCAAATGCCGAGCTAGTGCGGGCTCACGAAGAAACCCATCAGGTTAAACAGCGTTTACACGACGCCATTGAAAGCACCAATCAGGCGATGGTGTTGCTAGATAGACTGGGCGGGATCATCTTCTTTAATCGGCACTTTGAAACTGTTTGGGATGACCTTTCCATTACCCCTAAAATTGGCGATAACTATTACGATATCACCCAAGCTGCCAAGCATTCCGGGGTTATTCGCCGTGCCCTGCCTGCTGATGTCGAAGGCAGGATGATCTATCAGTTGTCGAACCGGCGATGGTATCAGCTGACCAATCGACCCACGCAAGAAGGCGGGAACGTTATTCTGTTTAACGACATCACTGAAGTAAAACTGCTTGAATCGAATCGTTACGAGCAAGTCATTAAAGAGAAAAACAAGCTGTTGCAAAGCCTTATCGATAATATTGATGTTGGAATATTGCTCATTGATAAAGAAGGTGGCATTGCGTTTTGGAATAACACGTTTTTGACCCAGTCAAACGTGCCCCAGCACGTACTGGTAAACAGTAAGAATATTTATGCCCTTCAAAATAACCGTCACTGGAGCGGGCTCAACCTAAACCCGGTGGGGCCAAGTACCCAGATTATACACGAGCAATTGGTGGTTGAACGCAACATCACTACACTGCCCGACGGCAATACGCTGTGCACGTTCACCAATGTTACATCGCAGCATCACTACGCAGAAACGCTGAAGCAAAACGAAAGCTGGATCCGCATGATAACCGATAATGTACCGGCGCTTATTGCTTACATTGGTACCGATAAAAAGTTTCAATACACCAATAAAGGTTATCGCGATTGGTATGGCGTTAGTGAGCAAGACATTAATGATATGCCTATGGATCGAAGCCATCTGAAAGAGGTTTACCCCAATCTTATTCAGTACTTGCGCCGTGTTAACCAAGGCGAAGTGGTGAGCTTTCAAAGCAAAGAAAAAAATGCTCATGGCGACGTTGGCTTTTTACAGAAAGTTTATTTGCCTCATTTCAATGAATCTGGCGATATCACCGGGCACTTTGTCTTGGCAACAGACGTGTCGCAGCAGGTAGAAAGCCAACTCCAGCTTAAAGCGGCTAAAGACCAATTAGAATCGAATGTAGAAAAGCGTACCCGTGAACTCAATCACGCCAACATCGCCCTTCAAGAAGCGATTGATTCAAAGAGCAAATTTTTGGCTGCTATTAGCCACGATCTTATGCAGCCCCTTAGCGCTGCGATCTTGTTCAACGAAACATTGAAAGATCAAGTGGATAGTTCATCCAGCCCCATTGTTGCCGCCCTCGATAATTCACTGTCTGATTTACATGGCCTTATTCGCACGCTTATTGAAACATCCAAACTAGACGCTGGGGTGTTACAGCCCGATAAGCAGCAAGAAAATGTATTGCCGTTACTTATGCAGCTAGCCGAAGAGTTTACGCATATCAGTAAAGACTACAGTGTAGATTTTCGCTATCGCTTGAAAGAAGCCTTCGTGGTGACAGACGTGAACTTACTTTCTCGAATATTGCGAAATTTATTAATAAATGCAATGAAATACGGTGCCAACGGCAAGGTGTTACTGGCAGCACGAAAGGTGAATGAGAACCTAGAAATTAGCATCTATGATCAAGGTGTGGGTATAAGCGAAGACGATCAGAAAGTTATTTTTAAAGAGTTTTCCAGATTAGAAAACGATTTTAACTACTCTTACAGTTTGGGGCTGGGACTATACATTGTAGATAAAATGAGTAAGTTGCTAGAGCACGATATTCGAGTGCGCTCGAAAGAGGGCGTAGGCGCGTGCTTCACGGTGACCATTCCTATTACCGAAGTGTGTGATACGAGCCAGGAGCAAGACTATCTTTATACTTTGGAGCCATCGTTACCAGATTACGTTTTGGATAAGCATATATGGCACATTGATAACGATGCGAATATGCGCATTGCTATGCAAACGTTGTTCGCAAACTGGGACATGGAGGTAGACACCTTCTCAGGTTTTGAACAATGCAGTGCCGTAAATAATGGCAGCTTTGACGAGTGCGACATGCTTATTGTCGATTACCACTTAGATGAAGAAGAAACCGGTTTAGACATTGCGAAACGCGTAAGAAAAATCGCGCCTTCAATGCCCATTATGATTTGCACCGCTAATCACTCAAAAGCGTTAGCGAATGAACTTGAAGGCACCGACATTCAGCTGCTGCACAAACCTGTTAACTCCTCGGTGCTCAAGGCGGCGCTAGTCTCAAGTTTGAATGGCTAAAAGTAAACGTGTCTAAGACCTATTAATCTTCGGTGCACAGCAAAGATCAACAGATCTTAATTAAATACGTATTGGTTAAAGTCGATATTCGCGGCACTGGCGACAACCTTTACTCGGTTGCTGGCGCCTAATTTTTTGAGAATAGATGAGACGTGAGACTTAACCGTGGTTTCAGAAATATTAAGCTCGTAGGCAATCACTTTATTGGCTAACCCTTGAGTTAGATATTTCAGCACAGTCAGCTCTTTTCGTGTTAATGAACGAATTTGCTCCGGCGAAATACCGTTGTCATTGGTCATGCGTGTTCTGGTAGACGGCGTTCTCAATATCTCTGAAGGTAAACACACGTTCCCTTCAAAAATACTCTCGATAGATGTGGCTATTTCTTCAATCTTGCTGCTTTTTGAAATAAAGCCAACGGCACCATAAGAAATGGTTTGCAGTATATTTTGCTTTTCCGTTTCAGCGGAAATAATCACTACAGGTACGTTAGGGTGTTGGTTTCGAATTTCTAAAAGTCCGTTTAGGCCACAGGTTTCCGGCATATTTAAATCAAGCATGATTAAATCGAACTTCGCGTCTTGCTCTAGCAACGTTAACGCTTCAGAAATTGAATTGGCTTCGAGGGTTTCTGAGTCGGGAAACTTTTTCCCTAAAATAGTAATCATTGCGTGACGAAAAATAGGGTGGTCGTCAATTATCAAGATACGGTGCATGGTCTTTCCCTCAGCTAAAAAAGCGACATTTGCCGCTGGCCTTGTGACTTATTTGGGCTGGCGTTTTATTCACACATAAGCCTTTTAGTAAGACAAAATTATGGCGTAAATGAAACGCTTCAAAGTGACCAAATTCTCCGAAATATTAAAAGCTAAACAGTCACTTCACATGCTTACAATGTTAACATTAATATAACATTAAATCAGGCCTAATAAGACCAATGGCTTATAATAAAAAAGCACGTAAGACCAGTACTGACGGGACTTTCGTTCTATAACTCGTCAAGTAACTGCCTTCTTTTTTCGGCGTATTCTGTTTCGCTAATTAGGTTTGCCTTTTTTAGTGCGTCTAACCGTTTAAAACGAGCAACGATATCGTTTTCTGCTGGTAAGGGGGCCGAGCCAGCTACGTCTTTCTTACTGGGTGTGTTTTCCCTATTCGCTGGGGAAAGTGTTTCCTTTTCTACAGGTGATTCAAACGCCAGCTGAGTCGGTGCGACCACCCAATCGAAGCGATTTTTCATTTTCAGTTCTATACCAGGTGCGGAAAAAGAGAGTGGGGAATCGAATGAGAACTTTGCTTGTTTCCGATTACCAAAATTAAAGTCGTATTTTACCAAGCCCTGAGAAGTAGGATCATAAGCCATTTCGTAGGCTTTATTGGCTACTTTATCGAACTCGCCAATAAGAATATTGAGCTGGTCATCTGCAACGAAAATACTGCCTGCAACGTAATACGTTTGGGTTTTAAGGCCTGCCAAATAGCGCTTCTCTTTACTAAGAGCAAAAATTACGTCTTGCTGAGCAGTCGCTGTTCGCAGCGCCTCAGGCAGATAGGCGGCAAGTAACGCAACCTGTTCGTTGGAAAAAAGCGGTGTTGACGTATTTTTGTTCTTAACCACCTGAATAGCGCTAAGTATGGCGGATACATCCTGCTCTTGCAGCGTAAAGGGGTGCTGGTTGGCACGCACGTCACTGTCTGTTTCGTTTTGCTTTTCAACAAGGCGAATAAAATTGTTTTTGTCCTCCTGAAATATGACCTGTGCGTCTGCGATATGTACTGTCGTTATGAAGAGTAGGGCTAACAGAATGGGTTGAGCTGAACGTAATGAAAATAGAGATATATTTTTCATGATCTTTCCTTTTTAAATAGGAAAAGCGAGAGTGAATCTCGCTTTTTTATGTCATATCTTTTAGCTTAATTTTAATTTCTGACTTAAGTTTAAAATTGATCAGTTTTTATCATTAATTAAATGAATAGAGTGATTTTTAAAATTCAGAGTAATTAGATATAAGTTCAATGTTAAAATATGACTGACTTTTAATTCTCAATTAAAAGAACACAGTGCCACCTAGTTGAATTAGGGTTAAGTCTTCTGCGCTGTTATAAATTCCTTGCGCAGATTCTGAACCATCAATATCTAAACTTAGGTTTTCGTATTTCGCGTACACCAAGAAGCGCGAGCCAAAATATTGTTCTGCTGCAACACCCCACTGACTAAGCTCTGAGCCGGTAACGCCATCTAAATGAGCCATGCCGTATTGGTCGTTATAACTGGCATATTCAGCATAGAAAGCAGAATCTCCAAAGCGATTAAACTGTTTTCTAATACCCGCTTTAAAGTAATAGGCATCCGTATCGTCACCCGACCCAACAATCGCGTCGTCAGCTTCTTCCATCTGATAAGTGGCTACCCCAAATACACCTGACTCAATATGCATGAGCCCTGCTTGCAGTTGTAGCGTAGTTGAACTGTTGCCCCCAACATTGCTACCGCCATCTTTATTCACTGAGTAACCTGCGTGAAGGTTAGTTTTGAAGCCTTCGTGTTCAGCAGCATATTTAACCGCAATATCGTAGATTTCGTCGTTTGCATAACCAACTGCAATACTCACATTGCCCATTTGAGGAAGATCGTAGCGTACGCCATTACGGTAAATCCCGTTACAATCTAGTCCTATACCCAACCCAGGCGTAGCCAAGCACTGAGCAAATTGACCCCACGCGACATTGGTTGAACCTTCTTCCACGCCTCGAATAAAGAAGCCATTTGCTCTAAATAATGGAGAAATTCCCGACCAGATTGTGCCAGAGGGGTCGGCTAGAACGGCAATGTTATCGGTGGGAAGGCTTTGTAAACCAATGGTGATTTTACCCCAGTCGCCACCAAAGTAGAGGCTACTGCCCAACAGGCCTATGTCGCCGCCATTGAAGGTGTCTAAGTTATCCTGATTGGCAAACAAAAGCGGGGTTTGATGGCCACCACCGGCGTAGTTCGGTGCGCCTGAAAGAGGTTCAATAATGACCTCAAAGCCCACGTCAATGCCTTGTTCTTCCAGTTTATAATTCCCTGAAAGCGTAATACGGCTGCCTAGCGTTGTACCGTTGTCTGAAAGTTGTGCCACATCACTACCCACACCGTCGTCGTAATAGGTTAAGCCTTCGTTTATCCACCCAGAGATATTCCATGAATAGGGCTCGTCTTGGGCAAAACTATGGCTACTGACTGTGCTTAAAATGGCAATAGATAAACAGGTTTTTGTAAATGTATTCTTTTTCATTTTACTGTCCCAATATTGGTAGTGTTGATTAATTACAGTGGCTTTTTGTTTTTATTTTTGACTGGTTTTAATACTTTCGGTGTCCAGTAAATTGATAATAGGTTCTATTGAATTTTGAACCATTGGCCGTAAGGCGTGTTAATCTCCTTCTTTAGTAGCGGGAAAATTAAATGTAAAAATCATAAAAAACGCGACTACTGTGAAAAAGTAAGTCGCGTTTTTTTGATTTTTTTTGCAGCTTTTGTGTGGACAAAAGCGCGTTTGTTAAGAACTGCTATCTGATTAGAATCTCGCTTTTAGATTTACACTGACCATTGGCGGTTGTGCGGGGCCCACGAACTCTGCACCTTCTACGTCGGGATAAATGTCTTCTAACACCTCATCAGCCTCGCCATAAGTACCAAAGGTTTCATAGTCTTTGTCGAACACATTGTTCACACGTAGCGATGCGGTAAATGTGTCGTTGAAACGGTACGATGCATAAATGTTTGCAATAACGTATCCGTCAATCTTTTCATTTTCGTTAGCCTCATCGCCCCTAAAGTACTGACTAGATGCTGAAATAACTTCTGCCCCCAAACGCGCTTTATCCGTTAAGGCGTAATCTGCATAGAGCTTGACTAGATGCTCTGGCTGGCCTGGAATTTTGTCACCTGGCGTTACGACCCGATCCGGGCCCTGAGGGTTAAAGGGGCTAAACGACGTGAATGTCGATTCGTAGGTTGCGTTAAGATAGTTGTAGTTTAACCGGTAAGTTAGTTTTTCCCACGTTGAGCCTACGCTGAATTCAACGCCCTGACGCTGGGTTTCATCAACGTTAATAAAGTATCCGCGAGAGGCAACAGAGCCAGCTTGTTGGAAGATAATGTCGTCCTTACTCCTACTATGAAAAACATTTAGCATCAGGTCGATGTTATCAATGCGTGTGGTGTAGTTTGCTTCAATAGTTTGGGTGACCACCTGATCAAGAGGAGGATCGGCCACAAATCCATTCGGTAAGCGGCACGGGTCGTCTTCATCTGCACAGCTTAACTCTGCTGGGCTTGGCGTTCTTGAAGACTGGCTGATTGCAAGATTCAACTGGCTTTGCTCATCAATAGTAATGTCTACCCCTACCGCTGGGTTAAATTGGGTAAAACGGTGATTGCCGTCCAATGAACCTTCACCGTCATCAATCAGGTCTTCCATAACAATATGGTCTCGGTTAAAACGTCCACCAAGATTGAGTGATACGGCTGAAGAGAGCTGTGTACTATTCATGAAAAATAGCGACCATGCGGTGGTGTCTACATCTAATCTAACCCTGGCTTCTTGTGCCATGAGCCCGTCTATGGGTAAAACGGTGCGTGAGTCTTGTGCAGAATCGTTTTCCAAAATACCAAATGTAGTATCAGCGGCGTAGTTAACATCTCCCTTTGTGTAGCTGGCACCAACAATTAACTCTGAACTGAAGCCGCTTAAGGCATATTGTTTCGCTAGCTGAAAAGATAACCCAGTAGCTTTGGCGTCTGTGCGGCCCGTATTGTATGTACCATCAAGTTCATCTGCGTCCACATCTGATATTTCGGCAAGCGCGGTGTCGTCATCAAAGCCAATAAATTCAACCGCTTCTATATCGTCGCCTTCTCCTACAACAGGCGAATCATCGTCATCATCGTCGTCGCCATCATCATCACTATCAAGCGGAGCATCATCATCATCGTCGTCATCATCTTCAAATTCACACAGTGTTACGCGTCCATCAGCGAACTGGCAGGCACCAAAATCACTGTCATCGCCGTTGATTGATTGAGTTTGTGTGTCGCGATAAAACATATTGGCGGTTAAAGATAAGGTGTCAGTTAAAACGAAATCACCGGTTATATTAACGTGCGTAAGTTCGTTGTTGGTCTGATCGGGATGTGTGTAGACCGCTTCTCTGCCTTCAATATCAAGCAGTTCAATAGGTGACGCACCATTGCCGAGTAACTCGTTATCGGCCATAAACAGGTTCATGTCGAGATGCATTTTGTCACTTTTATAGGCAAGCGATGTAAATACTTGCTGCACTTCAGATGGCGAATAGTCGCGCCAGCCATCTTCCTCATAGTGATTCAGGTTTACATAATACGCCCAATGATCGTTATGACCACCCGATTCCACAGACGCGGCTTTCTGGCCGAATTGTCCAGCCTGTAAATCTATTTCGTTGGCGTTGAAGCTAAACCCTGTTTTCGTTCTTAGCGCAAGGGCGCCGCCTAGCGTGTTTTGGCCAAACAGAGGGTTTGAACCAGAGTACAAAGAAACGGTATCTATAGCATCTAGAGGCATTAGGTCCCAATGCACAGTATCGCCAAACGCTTCATTAACCCGACCGCCGTTCAAGTACACCGAAATGCCCTGAGGTAGACCAAGCAGCGGAGAGGCAGTAAACCCGCGGTATTGCAGATCGGGTTGGAACGGATTGTTTTGAACATCGTTTAGGTTCACGCTTGCCAGCTGAGTTTTGAGTAGCTCAGGTAGTGAACGGTTGACGCTCCCTTCAATATCGTCTTGAGTGAGTGTCTGAACGTTACCAAATACGGCAGAGTTATTGCTGTTGGCGCTAAGCGGTGTCGCTCCCTGTACCTCTATAACCTCGTAGTGGTCCATTGCATCGTTAGCTTCTGCAGCAGAGCTAAACGCATAGGTTACAGCGCTTGCAATAATCGCAAGAGCAAATGGTGAACGGGCAAGTTGATGTGTTGGGAATTGTGCAACGTTTTGGCTAGAGCTTTTAGTAGAAATTCGCGTAGGCATGGTCTTGACTGCTTCGTTATTATTTATACTTTCAGTATTGCCTTAACCATTCCCTAAAAATATCCTCCTTAAGGGGGAGGAAGTATCATAAATTGGTAGCAGTGTTTTTTCCCGAATTCCCTACGAGAGAATCGATAAAACCTTATGACACCAGTTTTCACGCTCTGTGATATTTGTATCGCTGGCACCAAATAGAAAAAGGTTATTTTCATAGGTTGCAGCGCCCAGTGCGTAGCATTCCCCCGAAGTTCTTGGTTGCCAGAAAAGGTGGTGTGCCAGCACCGCTTGTAGTCTTGACTGTTGATAGAACGCGATGCGATACACCCAGTGCGAGGCCAAATAACCAGAATCAGAATTTAGATAAGCCGACTCAAGAGTTGTTGAGGGTGATTGGATGGAAAACGGCGTGAAGTGCGAAGCAAAGTGTTCAGCGTTAAAGCGTTTCAAATTGGTGGTCTTGTTGGCGAGTGGCCGCAATAAACGTGGAAGTGCAGGCAAGTGCTCTAACGCAATAAAATGTCGGTATTTAGAGGTAAGACGCGGTATTAAAAGTGACTGCTCGCTATTGGAAGCGCTGGCTTGCGCGGAAAAGTCTTTGCGTGCTTTTCTAATCCGCTCGAGAGCGACTGACTTTTCTGGTGAAGATAGAGCCCTCAGGTAGGAGTGCGATACCTTATTAGCACTCGCTAAATAAGTGCTTTTGGTGGCACAATCTTTGGCGGCACACTTGTTAGAACCCAACGCATCTGTTAGTTGCGCAAAATAGCGAATAGCCGCCCCCACACCCTCTGCATGTTTATCAGTGTCTGGCATTGGCTTTGAAGGTCTAATATCAAATGAGGCAAGACACGCGGATACCACATGTTTTAGTTGTCGCAGCCTTTTATCATAATCATCGCTCACGAGCTTGTGTGTCAGATTTTGTGAAAGCTTTGGAAGTGCTTCTATCGAAAGCTCGCTTGCTACTTCCTTCATCGCTTCGTTTGTGACGAGGCGAATTGCAAAATTGCCTTGTTGATTGATTTCGGGGTCGATAAATAAAGTGTTTTCAAGGCCTACTACGGTGCTAAGTGTTGCTTCTTGCTGTAGTAAACCATTTAAAAAGCACTGAGGAAACCACCAGGTTAATACATGCCTTATTGATTCGTTTTCGCTTTTTTTCGTTTGCGCATCAAGAGAGGCTTCTTTGTCTAAATGTGAGTGTTCGCGTTGAGATGCGTGCTGACTCAGTGCAGCGTTTCTGTTCAGTGTAGATTCTTCGCTCAAAGCTGTTTCCGCGCTCAGGGCTGCTTTCTCGCTCAAGTTTTTTTCAGCGCTCAAGGCTGTTTTTTCGCTCAAGGCTGTTTCCGCGCTCTGCGCTTTCATTGTGCTCAGGGCTGTTTCCGCGCTCAGGGCTGTAACAACCTCCTTGCACTGCTCAAAAAAGTGGGCTGAATCACTGTAAACCAGCGTGGTGATATTGCTGGGCTGATACCACTGGCGTTTGTAGTCTTGAAGCGCTTGAATGCTGTTGCTGCCTATGGTTTGTGTAAAACCACCCGCGTGTTGATAGGCATTTTTATTGGTATCGGTTAATCGAATAGCGGCGTTTAATGCATAGTCGCTGTTTGCCTCTAGCATGGCGAGCTCGTTAAAGATAACCCCGTCACGCTCTAAGATAACCTCATCGGTACCGTAATCCCGGTTAAGCAGGCCACAGTACAGGTAATTTACAGCATCAAGCAGCACGTTCGCTTTTTCAGACGAAGCGAAAAAGAAGGTGTACTCGGCGAGTGTGGTAGCGTTAATAGTAACAGGCAAAAGTGTATTGGCCATAAAAAGCTCGTGGGCAGCAGGGTATGGGTGAGAGCGTCGAAAGCTCATGTGCTCAGCTAAATGAGACAACCCTGTGTGGCCTGCTGCAGGGGTTTTTAGCGCAAAAACAACGCTATGCACTTTTGACCCAGAGCCGGCATCAATGAAATGAAATTCAGACATACACTTTTATCATTGCGGTTTAACGGTATCTCTTTTTGTTTCGTACTTATCGCAGCCCATTTATTTCCTAGTACTTACCTCGTAGCACTTACTTCTAGAATGGGAATCGGCTTTTCCACCTTCCGATACTGTAGTGCCTTCGACGGTGCAGTACCTGCTTTATCGGTAATGCCTTTCATCAAATGGTGATCGGGCGACTTGCTGCAAACCGGATCCGTCTTATACATATCACCTGTTAGCAGGTAGGCCTGACATCGGCAGCCGCCAAAGTCTTTATCTTTTTCATCGCAGTCCCTACAGGGCGAAGGCATCCAACTATCGCCACGAAAATGATTAAAGCTAAAGTCTTGGTGCCAAATATCGTGCAACGAGCGTTCTTTCACATTAGGAAAACGAAGGGGCAATATCTTTGCACTGTGACACGGAAGGGCACTGCCATCTGGCGTTACGGTTAAAAACGTTGTGCCCCAGCCATTCATGCACGCCTTAGGGCGAGATTCGTAGTAGTCGGGCGACACAAATATGAAGGTTGGCCCTTTACCGTTTTGCTGCGCGCGGTAGCGGTTCACTGCGGCCTCAGCTTCCTGTAGCTGCTGTGAGGTAGGTAACAGATGGTCTCTATTTTCATAGGCCCAGCCGTAATACTGTACGGTAGCCAGCTCGACAAAATCAGCGTTTAGCTGCTCGCTGAGCGCCATCACGTCTTCTATTTCGTGAATGTTCTGCGCGGTAATACAGAAGTTAAGCACCATAGGGTAGTTGTATTGTTTTACCAGCTTCGCAATTTTAAGTTTTTGTTCAAATGAGTGACGCTTGTTGCCTATTAAGTCGTTTACTTCAGCATTGGCTGCCTGAAAGCTCAGCTGAATGTGGTCAAGGCCGGCTTCTTTGAGTTTGGCAATACGTTTTTCTGTCATGCCAATGCCAGAGGTGATCAAGTTGGTGTAAAAACCCAAAGCCCGCGCATAAGCGACTAAATGCTCTAAGTCTTTTCGAAGCAATGGCTCTCCGCCAGAAAAGCCCAACTGCACGGCGCCCATTTCCCGCGCTTCACGCAGTACACGCTCCCAATGCTCAGTAGAGAGCTCATTAAATGTTTCTTCCATATTTACTGGGTTTGAGCAATAGGGGCAATGCAATGGGCACTGATAGGTAATTTCGGCTAGGAGCCATAGCGGAGGTGTTATGCTATTTGGTACGTCGGTTTGTAAATCAACGTCTGTATTATTCGTCATAGCGGATCCACTTCTTTTGCTCGGCATGGACCAGAAATGCATGAACATCTTCTTCTAAATCTTCAGGTGCATCAGGGAACGCTTGGCGAAGCTCAGCACAAATGGCATTTTCCGTATTGCTGCCATCCACACGCTTAAGAATTTCTGCCGCAGAAGGATTAAGTTTGATCATTCCTTCGGGGAATAACAAAACATAACAACCCTGAGCTTTCTCGTACTGCATGCGAAAAAGCGGATTTAAAGAAGCGGTTTTGTCTCTTGTGCCGCAGCCCTCGTTGTTGTGACTGCTGCTATTTTCAATGTTATTTTCCACGTTATCAGCACCGACGCTATCAGCATCTAAGTGGTGTTCGGTTTGCGATTGTAAATTCGACATCGTTAAAACCTCCCTTTATGGCACACTTGCTGATCGGCAATACCATCAAACGGCTTTCTCTTATATTCATAGGCAAAGCAAATGGCATCAGCAATGCTCCACAAAATATCAATTTTGAACTGCAGTATATTGAGCGCATGTTCTTGCTGTTGTCGGGTAATAAAGTGGTCAAGGGTAATCTGCAGGCCATGCTCTACATCACGGCGCGCCTGACTTAACCGCATTTGAAAGTAGGTAAAGCCTTCACTATCAATCCATGTATAGTGCCTAGGCCAGGTATCTAATCGGCTTTGATGTATTTCAGGGGCAAACATTTCAGTTAACGATGAGCAGGCAGCCTCTTCCCACGACGCACGGCGGGCAAAATTCACATAGGCATTTACTGCAAACTTAACCGCTGGCAACAGGTGGGTTTCATCAAGTAATTCACTGCGGTTCAAGCCTACCGCTTCGCCCAACCGCAACCAGGCTTCTATGCCGCCCAGTCCGTCTTCACATTCCCGTCCATCGTGATCGATTATTCGTTGGATCCAAGTTCTGCGTACCGATTGATCTTCGCAATTTGCTAAAATTGCCGCGTCTTTAACCGGTATCGCCATTTGATAATACAGTCGGTTGGCCACCCAGCCCTGAATTTCATCAACGCTGCAGTGTCCTTCATTCATGCGTTTATGAAAGGGGTGATGAATATGGTAGTAAGCGCCTTTTTCTCTCAGCTTTTGTTCGAATTCTTGTCTAGACCATGCGTGTTCTGTCATTACTACACCTCAATTTCCATACCGTCGTAAGCCAATTCAATACCTTGCTCACACAGGCTGTGATAGGCACTGGAGTCTTCGTCAAGCACGCGATTTGTGTTGTTGATATGAATAAGTACTTTACGCTCAACGTTAAATTCATTTAGCAGCGCAATGGCTCCGCCCTTTCCATTAACCGGCATGTGTCCCATATCAGTGCCCAGCTTATTGCTAAAGCCGTGATCTATCATTTCTTCATTGGCCCACAGCGTACCGTCAAATAGCACGCAGTGAGATTCGCGCATCACCTGTTTTACCGTGTCGTTTGCCTGCATACATCCCGGCGCGTAAAAAAGCACGTTGCCCGTGGTGTCGTCAGTTATCTTCAGGCCGATATTGTTGCCCGGCACAATGTTGTCGCGATATGTCGAATAAGGGGGCGCATTAGACTCTAATACCACGGGTTGGAAAGTCAGGCCTTCTGCCCCTTTTGGTACAAAGCGTTGATGATAATCGGTATTAATTGAATGCTGCTGTAGTCCGCCGTGCCAGTGTTTTAATACGGTAAAAAGCGGGAAGCTGGTGGTTAGGTCTTCGGCCACTACATCGGTACAATAAACGGGAAGGGGTAAGCCTTCGCGCAATGTTAGCAGGCCTGTAGTATGGTCAATTTGACTGTCGGTAAGCACAATTGCGCTTATGCGTGTGCCGCGAGACACATGGGCGTCGGGCCACAGCTGCGGATGGCTATTTATCTGCTCCCTTAAATCGGGGGAGGCATTAATGAGAACCCAATTTTTACCATCGCTACTGACAGCAATGCTCGACTGTGTTCTGCCTTTCGCCTTTATTTTACCTTCGCGTAAACCCTTACAATTTGGGCAGTGACAGTTCCATTGCGGAAATCCACCCCCGGCGGCAGCACCAAGAATCAATACGTGCATAACAACTCCATACTACAAGTAAAAAAAGGCTGCATCGGCAGCCTTTTTGTTCATCATCCCAGAGGGCATTGCCTAGCGGTTATTGATGTAAAGAGTTACTTCAAAACCAAGGCGCATTTCTGTGTATTGGGGTTTAGTCCACATAATTGTTCCTCTTCTTTATGATTAAACGCATGACTGAGTATATGTTGGATATGTGTTAACAGAAATCCTCCTAAGGGAGGAGAACTGTCATGAATTTTGATGATTTATTGATGATTTTTGATAGCGCAGCTGCTTAAGTAAGATAACAGCAGAGGAATAGGGCGGCCGGTTGCCGATAACGATTTGGTGTAGGTAAAAGCGGTTCCTGCCACATCGAGGTGAGCCCACGGCGTGCCGTCAGCAAAGCGAGAGAGAAAGCAGCCTGCCGAAATAGCACCGGGAGAGTTTATGCTAGTATTCATCATATCCGCGTGCTGAGAGGTAATGGCGTCTTGATATTCTGGCCACAGTGGGAAAGGCCAGCACCTATCGTTAGCCAGTTCACCCGCTTCAACTAACACACTTTCAAGCGCTGGAGCGTTGCTAAAAAGCGCAGTGGCTTTGTGCCCCAGTGCGCTAATGGCCGCGCCGGTTAGGGTTGCAATATCAATAATAACCGAGGGGGAGAACTGTTTCGCGTAGCTGATTGCATCGGCCATAAGCATACGCCCTTCTGCATCGGTGCTCATGACTTCCACGGTTTTTCCTGAGTGCATAGTAATGATGTCACCCGGGCGATAGGCTTTGCCATCAATCGCATTATCGGCGCTCGCCACAATACCAATAATATTTATATTTAACCCCAGTGTGGCAACCGCCTGAATGACGCCCAATACACAGCCGGCGCCTGCCATGTCGTAAATCATATGGCGCATATCAGGGCTGCGTTTTAACGTTATGCCGCCGCTGTCAAACGTTACGCCTTTGCCAATTAACACTACTGGCGGTGAATTCTCTAAACCTTTGGCTGTGTAGCGAAGAAAAGGCATGGTGGCAGCGAACTGTGAACCTGCGTTTACCGCTAAATACCCGTTCATGCCTAACTGCTTTAGCGTACTTTCATTGAGGATATCGCAAGACACCGTATTAAAGGTTTGCGCCAGATGCTGAGCTTGTACGGCCAGATAATCTGGCGTACATAAGTTGGCTGGCATGTGGGCGATATCTTTAGCCCAGGTCATCGCGTCATTAAGGGCTGATTCATAGCGCATAGTGTGTGAAACGAGACGCTTTTGCGCGTTATTAAAATGCTTGGCATCTAATGTAAGAGACAGCGTGCCCCTAATATCAGTTGCTTGGTTAATTGCTTCATTAGTTGCGGCGTTTTTTTCAACACTAGTTGCGTTGTTGTTGCCATCGCGGGCTCGACTGCTAGAAACCGAACGGTTATTCGTCTTATAGCCCTTAAAGTGATAACCGTGCTTGAAATAGCTTCTAAGTAGCGCACTCAGAAACTGTGAGTGGCTCGCAACGACGTTAACAGGGTCGCTGCTTGCTGTTTCAGCGCTAGAAAGTGCCATTAACGACAGTTTTTCCAAGGTTACCGACACGCTTTTAAGCTTTTTAACCAATGCATCGAACTGCTGTTCTAGGTAGCGAAACGCTGGTGCGTTAGTTTGGCTCAAGTCACTGCTGCTTTTTGAATTAAACGCAGAATTTGAATCGCTAGCGAAGCTTGAGCGGTTAACATTGGAAGGGCTCTTAATTCTAGATAAAGTCTTGGCATTAGATAAAATCTGGGCACGGCTAGAGACGTTGGGTGCATCTGACGCTTCAAAAAACGCAAAATCGACACCATAAAACAGCACCCGTTTTACTTCAGCTAATTGTTGGCTAATTATGTTTTTTCCGCTGTTTTCAGTGTCTGAGATGTAACTTGTTTTAAACGCCTTAAGGCCTTGTACTAATACACATTGGCCTTTATTTCCTGCAAAACCTTCATCGTCAAAAACCTGCTCAATGTATGTCTTAGCGGGCGTTGAAAAGTGAAATAGTTGGCTCGCTAATAACTCGGGCGTAGTTAAAATAAGTAAGCAGTCACTATCGTCTAACATTTCAACTTTATTGCTTTCATTAGCCCAGATTAGGTTTGCTTTTATCACGAGAAGCGCCCTTTTGAGGCTTTGGGGCGAAAGCTTCTCACAGCGAAAATAAAAGTGATAGCCGTAAGGCAAAGTACAACGGCAAGCGCGTTGTGTTCTAGTTTTTCGTAGAGCGCAAATCGCAGTAATTCTACGCCGCTACTAAAGGGGTTAAAGGCACAAATCTGATACAGCCATTCGCTGGCCTCACGCATTTTCCAAAGCGGGTATAGGGCGCTTGATAGA
The DNA here is from genome assembly GCF_056311825.1 of Alteromonas sp. ABH4_452. Classification (NCBI taxonomy): domain Bacteria; kingdom Pseudomonadati; phylum Pseudomonadota; class Gammaproteobacteria; order Alteromonadales; family Alteromonadaceae; genus Alteromonas; species Alteromonas sp. ABH4_452. Next base: position 1,245,684 of record NZ_CM149973.1, read on the forward strand.
AAGAACAATGGGAAAATGACAAAGTTCATGACCCCGGCAAAGTTCTCTAGCTGCTTAATATAGTTTGCCAGTAATAATCCTAACGAACCTAAAAACAATGACAGTAGCGCAATAACAGGCAACGCATAAACGTATCCCAACGCAGATAGACGTACATCCAGTAAAAGCGCAAAGGCAAAGAAGATGTACACCTGAATAGCGCTTACCAAGGTGTTGGCTATAAGCTTGCTGCCTAGCAGAAAAGGGCGGGGAACTGGGCTTAACAGCAGTACTTTCATGCTGCCCATTTCTCTGTCGTACACCATGGACAATGAACTTTGCATACTATTAAAAAGCACAATCATGGCGGCAAGCCCAGGTACAATATACTCTTCGTACAAAATATAACTCTCGTAAGGCTCGGTCATTGAAAGACCCAGGGCTGAACGAAACCCTGCGGCAAAAACAAATAGCCAAAGCAGCGGGCGCACCAATGCACTTAACAGGCGTGTACGTTGCTGCCAGAACTTCAGCATCTCTCGGGTAAGTACGCCAACAAAACAGCGCCAATACATCAGGAGCCTTCCTGCATCAAATGCTGCCAAAGGTGCTCAATATCTTGTTGATGATACTTGGCTAACAAGGCTTCACATTTATCGTGGGCTAACACTCGTCCTTTTGATAGGACTATCAAGTTGTTGTTGTGCTTCACTTCTTCAAATAAATGCGTGGCCCACAGTACACTTACGTTTTGGGAATGAGCGAGTGCTTGTACTACCCGCAAAATAAGATGACGGGATTCTATATCTAAGCCAACGGTAGGCTCGTCTAGTAGCAGCAAGGATGGCTTGTGAATAAGGCAGCGAGCTAACTCGACCCGACGTCTGTGCCCGCCGTTTAAGTTGCGAATTTTTGTGTTGAGCTTGGTCGTAAGGTCGAGCTCGTCGAGCAGGCCTTGAATATGAGATAGCGCGCTAGTGGTACTTATGCCGTGGAGCGAAGCAAAATAGGACAAATTTTGTTTTACCGATAAGTCGATATCTAAAGTACTTTGTTGAAATACCACGCCCATTTTCGCCATAATACTTGTGCGAGATTGAGACAGGGTAGCACCATCAAAGGTGATGCTGCCTTGCGTGAGTTTTTGAAGGCCCGTAATAAGCGCAAATAAGGTACTTTTGCCTGCGCCATTTGGTCCAAGTAGCATGGTTAAGCCTGGTTTTAGGCAAAGGCTTATATTGTCCAGCGCGTTGTGGCCGCCGTACTGATGTGAAACCGCTTGAACCGCTATTTCCATTTAACCGCCACGCCCCAAGGGTATCGCCCCACTTTTACGGTATGCTCTACGTTTAACGTGTGGGTATTGATGACAGAAACATCACCGCTCACACCGTTAGTTGTAAGTAATAAAGATTGATCTTGGTTAAACGCTAACTGCCACACTCGTCGCCCAACCAAAATGTAGTCTTCCACTTCGAAGGTATCGGTATTGATGACCGCTATGCGATTCGCTGGGCCAAGCGCCACGAAGGCGTAGGGCTTATCTTTCATAAGCACAATACCCACTGGCTGAACCTTGTCGCGATAAACGCCTTTAATGGCAAAGGAAAGGGTCTTCACTTTTTGCTTAGTAGCAGTATCGAAAATACTAACGGTGCCACCTATTTCCGAGCTTACCCAAAGGTACTTATCATCTCTGGTAAAGTGAGCATCTCTGGGTCTTGCATCAACCAAGCTATTCGCAATATTTTCGTGAGTTTTGGTATCTATCCAGTGCACCATGTTAGTGGTTTCTGATGTGACGACCATCATGCTGCCGTCGTGACTCACAGCCAGCCCCTCAGGCTCTACGCCTACATCTATCTGAGAAATGACCTGAGCCGTTGGAATGTCGATAACAGTAAGAAGGGCATCGTCTTCATTAGCTGTGTAAATAGTGGTGCCGTTAGGATGTAATGCTATGGTTTCAGGATCTGCACCTGAGGGAAGATCGCCTACGATCGAATGGGTAGACAAATCCATAATTTGAATGCGATCAGCATCAGAGGCACATATATACGCGTGGGACTGGTCTGCACTTAAAATAAACCCTCGGGGGCGCTCTCCAACCTCGATAGTTTCAATCACATTAAATGTCGTCATATCAATGACAGATAGCGTGTTGTCTTTTTCGTTAGTGACATACGCCTGAGGAAGTGCAAAGGCTCGAGGAAGTGCAAAGGCAGCCATTAAACTGCCAAGCAAGAGTGCAAAGCGATAGCTCATAACTTGTCCTTACAGGTAGTGTGTGTTGCGCCTAATGTGTCCAGTTCGTTGGTTTGGTGCAAAAAGCCTTCAAGGGGCGCATGAGTCACCAATGCGTCTTCGTGGGCCAGCGCAATAGGCTGACGAAATTGGTGGGTGTAGGGGCGAATAGAAAGAGGGCGGCCTTTATAGGCACCCAGCGTGTAGAGCTCGCTAAGCAAGGTTTTAAGTATTCCTTTCTGCGTTAAATCGCTTCCTTGCTGCGCCGCATTTGCCACTGCCATTACCGCAAGATACGCGGCGAAGTCGACTTCATTCATGTGTCTGTTAAACCCATCGTTAAAGCGGCTTTGAAGCTGACGGGCGCCCCATTGTTCGTGGGTAAAATGCCAACCTATTGCTTTTAGGCCGGCAGCGCCTACCACAGGTACGGGATAATAGGTGTTAAAGGGTAGGCTATACGCGAATTGCGCCGCGCTATCGGCGCTAAAAACAGCCTGATAGGTTTCTGTCGTTCGCGTAAATTGAGGAATTTCAGCAAAGGCAGCCCTGCGTAAATCAAAACTGTCCTGCCACTGTTTAGTTTCAACAAGTGAAAGCTTAAATTTTTTAGCGCTGCGTTTAAACGCGGCTAGGTATGCAGCATCGTCAGCGGTTTTTCCGTAAACTGCAAATATCTCGTCAATACGCTTAGTGCGAAACCACTGGGCTAGCGCGTCGGCTTTCATCTGATAGCTGGGGATTGTATGGAACAAGGGCAAGCGACATGAATTTTGTCTCAGCAGATCATCGCTATTCGCTACGTTAAAAAATACGGCATTAGGAAACGTGCTTTGAATAGTGGCAATCAACTGCTCAATTGAGGCAGCCTTTACCTTATCACTGCTTCGCATATCCAGTAGTACAACAGGTGCGATGTTGCCTTGCTGATTGCTGCTTATTTCTATGTAATTTGTGTTAGCACTTGAAGCTGATTGCTGGCGTGTTTTAGCTAAAGAAGCTTGCAGTTCGCCGATAGAAGGCACAATGATTTCAGTTAACTCAAACTGATAACCAAGAAATTTTCCCGTGATATTGGCATCCTTTATCGCCACACTTGCGCCAGCTGTCCCCTCATTGCTGGGGGACTTTAAATAGTCTGGTGTGCCTGGTGGAGATGTGCCCGCAACTTTTATGTAAATGACCACAATAGTGGCAAAAGAGGCCTGTGGTGCAGCTTGTTGAGTACGTGAAGGATGCGCTTCATTAAACGCGAGCGCGCTGTTTAAAAACGGCAACAGAACGCAGCAAAAAAGTGACGCTATACATTTTTGATAGCGCCTACCGGTTAATCGTCTTTTAACCGTGCTTTTTACACCCTTTGCCATATATCACCCCGAGCTCAGCTGCATGCTTTTGCTGATATCTGTTTGTCTGACATAAGGGTATATGGCAATTTTCCCGAAGAACATCCTCCTAAAGGAGGAATGCTATGGCGCTAAAGTAGCATTAGTAAAATCACGCTAACCCCTTAGTATGCTTAAGAAGTTCGATTGAATAAGTGGGTAAGCTGTGCAGTTAGTTAAACCTTTTCGAGTTATTTTCATTTTACTCTGCCTGATAACGGGTTCTGCGCTTTCTGCGTTCGGGGAAGCGAGATCGTTAGACGATATTAAAGACAGCGGTTTAATTAGAATTGCGGTGTACACCGACTATCCTCCATTTTCATTTATTGAAAACGACAGACCCACAGGAATTGATATTGATATCGCCTGTGAAATCGCGAGCGCCCTTGATGTTGAGCTAGAACTGATATGGATGACACCAGGTGAAACGACAGAGGACGATTTCAGAAATTACCTATGGAAGGGCCATATAATTCATCGCATTAAGGCTGATGTGATGATGCGCGCGCCTTACGACCCAAGCTTTTCTCAAAAACGTGACGACGTGGGCTTGTTGGTTAATGAGCTTGTTCATATGTTTGCCCCCTATCAGCGTGAAAGCTGGCAAATCATTCACAACACGCAAACCTTGCCCGAAGTGGAAACCATGGGCATGTTTCAGTATCACACGATTGGTGCGGAAATAGACAGCATTCCCCACTTTTACTTAACGTCAGCGTTTGGCGGCCGATTGCGAGAAAAAACATCGCACTATGGCTCAAACGCAGAAGCGTTTGACGCGATGAAAGCGGGAACCGTCGAAGCGATAATGGGATTGCGCTCGCAAATATCCTACCTCAGTCAGTTTGTTGATAATGAGCAATATCGCCTTGCAAGCAACGCGTTTCCGCTTATTGGAAAGCAAAAGTGGGATATAGGACTTGCTGTTCATACTAATTATCGCGCGCTAGGCTATGAAATTGGTGATGTAATTACGCGAATGGTGGTCGAGGGCGATATGCAACGGTTATTTGAGAAATACAAAACCATTTATGAGGTGCCGCCCTATTTTACGGGGCAAGAGCGTTCAGAATAAGATAATTCAGTATAAAAGCATCTGACCAATAGCATTCAGCGCGATAGTACTTTAGGCAATAACTCTATGACCAACCGCCTTCTTACCTCTAGCGCCGTCATCAGTCACGCATTACTTTAAAAAGACGTGAAAGCGTAAAGGCGTTAATCAAAAGGGAAAATAGCCCTTCATTCCTCCTCCTAAAGGAGGAGTCAAATCACTCCGCTGTTGCATAGGCATCGACATCCCCCCTAGCTATGCTAATCCTAACGAATAGTCTGAAACAGACCATTTATGGCCTACATGCAACTAGGAACCGTTATGAATAATAATATGCCAATTAAAAAACTTGCCCTATCTATGCTGGTTTGTGCAAGTGCGTTAACTCCTGTCCATGCTGTTGTCACCGACAAAGATATTCAAAATGACCACGTTACCACTGACGACGTAGTGACGTATGGAATGGGCTTGAAAGCTCAGCGCTATAGCCCGCTAACCGCCATTAACCGCGATACAGTAGAAGAAGTACGTCCTGTGTGGGCGTTCTCATTAGGTGGTGAAAAGCAGCGGGGTCAAGAATCGCAGCCTCTGGTAAAAGATGGTGTGATGTATGTAACCGGATCTTACTCTCGTGTGTGGGCCATCGATGCGAGAACTGGTGAAGAATTATGGCAATATGAGGCGCGTTTGCCCGACGGCATTATGCCTTGCTGTGACGTTATAAACCGTGGCGTTGCGCTTTACGATAACCTGGTCATATTTGGCACCTTGGACGCCAAGCTAGTAGCACTGGATAAAGACACGGGCAAAACCGTTTGGAAGAAAAAAGTTGAAGACTACCGAGCGGGCTACGCCATTACTGCAGCGCCTATTGTTGTTGACGGAAAAGTCATTACAGGGATTTCCGGTGGTGAATTCGGTATCGTCGGTAAAGTGTATGCTTACGACGCGAAGTCTGGCAAACAGCTATGGGTTAGACCTACCGTTGAAGGGCACATGGGGTACTTATGGAAAGACGGTAAGAAAACCGAAAATGGAATTTCAGGCGGCGCGCCAGGCAAAACATGGCCTGCTGATTTATGGAAAACCGGTGGTGCAGCAACCTGGCTAGGCGGCACTTACGACTCAGATACAGGTTTGCTATTCTTCGGTACGGGTAACCCTGCACCGTGGAACTCTCACCTACGTCCGGGCGATAACTACTTCTCGTCGTCGCGCTTAGCTATCGACCCTAATACAGGAAAAATTGTTTGGCACTTCCAAACCACACCACACGATGGCTGGGACTTCGATGGCGTAAACGAGCTTATCTCGTTTGACTACCAGGAAAATGGCAAGACAGTGAAAGCGGCGGCAACCGCCGACAGAAATGGCTTTTTCTACGTCCTTAACCGCGAAAACGGTGACTTCATTCGCGGCTTCCCGTTCGTTGATAAATTGAACTGGGCAAAGGGGCTAGATGAAAAAGGTCGACCTATCTACATTGAAGAAAATCGCCCAGGAAGCCCAGCGCAATCAGCTGATGGTAAACAAGGCGCACAGGTTGTCGCTCGCCCTGCGTTCTTAGGCGGTAAAAACTGGATGCCAATGGCCTATTCAAAGGATACTGAACTCTTTTATGTGCCTTCAAACGAATGGGAAATGGATATCTGGAACGAGCCAACCTCTTACAAGAAAGGTGCAGCGTACCTTGGTGCGGGCTTCACCATCAAATCAGTGAATGAGGACTTTATCGGCGTACTTAAAGCGATTGACCCTAAAACAGGTAAAACCGTTTGGCGCTATAACAACTTCTCTCCACTTTGGGGCGGCGTGTTAACCACAGGTGGTGGTTTGGTTTGGACCGGTAACCCTGAAGGTTATCTTATGGCCTTTGACGACAAAACCGGCGAAATGGTTTACAAGTTTCAAACTGGCTCAGGTATTGTTGGCTCTCCAGTGACATGGGAAATGGATGGTGAGCAGTACATCTCTGTACTATCAGGATGGGGCGGCGCAGTGCCATTATGGGGCGGTGAAGTTGCAAAACGCGTGAAGCACTTCAACCAAGGCGGCACAGTGTGGACGTTTAAATTGCCCAAGCGCTATCAGCAGGTGGCAAAAAACTAATCTTAGCTGAGCAGTAAATAGTGATTAATACATGGCCAGCGCCTACGTGCGCTGGCCTTTTTTCATCACCTATTCATTAACCTGTTGCAAGGTAAGTCTTTATCATTCTTATGGACGTTATTTCGACTCTGACTTTAGCTCTGACGTTGAAGCAGCTACGGTAAAGCTTGCGCTTTCAGAGGCTATCATTGTGGACTCCTACCAAAGGAGGAGCCTTTCAAAACCAAAGTAGAGTTACCCCTTATTTCCTCGTACGTATACTTGATTCATAGTCTTTTGAGGATGTATGAATTATGAAAACAAAAATATCGATGTTGTTTGCGGCACTCGTGGTAACTGGCTTGTCTGGCCACGTGCTTGCACATGGAAATGTTATCCCTCAAGGAGCAGATAGCTCAGCTATGCCGCCAATCACTGATGGCGATGAGTCTGAAAATGGCTGGGTGTTTGAAAACCCATATCGAAGCCTTGATGAAGAAACCAAAACGAAGGTCATCAAGTTTGGTGAGTCAGCTTATGCAAATAACTGTGCGGGTTGTCACGGCCTGCACGCGCAGTCTGGCGGAATAAACCCAGACCTTCGTGAACTCGACCCAGAAAGCTTTGAAGACGACGAATGGTTCGTTGAGCGCTTGCGTTTTGGCTCGGCTAAAGGCATGCCCGCACTTGGCGGTATTCCTGAAGGTCAAACCGATCCTATCTTAGACCAAGAGACACTTTGGGCTATTAAAACCTACGTTGAAGCACGTCGCGTTGTCGCTATTGAAGAGGGTGAGATAGAAGCAGATTAAGGTGACTGCTACACCTTTTTCGCCGGGTTAACGTCGAGTTGCCCGGCGCTTTTCGTTTTAGCGTGATTTTTGTACAACTTGGCTGTTTCTATTGCAATAGTGTCGGTAACTTAGCAGCATGGTGTTTGTGTTTACCGTTTAAAATGCTCTCTTCAATTGGAAACCTAATGACCACGTCAATTGCTCGCTCTTTTTGTGTCATCACGTTAATCACTTCTCCTATGTTGTGGAGTTCGTCCTATGCCAAAGCGACACAAGTCGCGTCTCCATCAGATGGGATCGAAACAGTAAAAAGCGCTTCGTTATTAGAAAATAAAGCGCCGCTTATCCTTATGGCCACCTATCCTATAGATAACAAGCCTCTGCCTCGATTTAGCGTTGATGCAAGTTGGCCATCGTTGCCAGAAACCTGGATGTTAGGGCAGGTGTCGGGTCTTTCTATCGATAAATATGATCACGTGTGGATATTGCAGCGTCCCAACTCTCTGGGTAAAACCGATACAGGGCTTGTGGCAACACCTCCTACTGCGGTGTGTTGTGAACCAGCCCCCCATGTTATTCGTTTTACGCCCGATGGCGAGGTAGCTACAGCATGGGGCGGAGAAAACAATGCACCTACGATAGACGGTGTAAACCAATGGCCGGTAAACGTACACGGTCTATTTGTTGATGAAAATGACACGGTTTGGTTAGCTGGGAATGGCAAAGACGACCATGTGTCTGTAGGTTTTACTTTTGATGGCGAGTTTGTGAAAGGCATAGGTAGGCGAGGGCAGACTAACGGCAACATGGACCTTGTCACATTGGGCAATCCCGCAGATATGTTCATGGACAGTACACACAACGAGTTAGTGATTGCAGATGGTTATATTAATGCGCGCATTGCAAGTTTTGATGTTGAGAAAGAGAAGGCCACTCACGTGCTTGGTGCTTATGGAGAAAGGCCATTAGGGCCCACTCGTGAAGGAGACTTTGACCAGTCCCAAGCCACCCAGCCGCAAAAGCAGGGGATAGACCCGGAAAATCCATTGTTTGGGAATATCGTGCACTGTATAAATCAAGACAGTGACGGATTTATTTATGTTTGCGATCGTCGAAACAACCGCCTTCAAATATTTAAACGGGAGAAAAACGGAGATATCCGCTTTGTAAAAAACTTTGCCGTACGGCCAGAAACCGGAGGGTTAGGTACAACGACTGATGTGGCATTTTCACCCGACGGAAAATACTTGTACGTTGCCGACATGATGAACGGGCGTATTTGGATTTACGATAGAAAATCTCATGAAAAGCTAGGTTCGATAGGTAAAAACGGCCGCTATCCAGGCCAATTTATATGGCTACACAGTATTGATACCGACAGCGAAGGAAACTTGTACACCACCGAAGTTAATACGGGTAGACGAGTTCAAAAGCTGGTATTTCAGGGCGTTAAATAACGCCCTTTTATAACAGTAATGAACCGTTTTCGGATTTGGGCGCAAAGGCAAAGAAAAAATACCTAAACGCGCCCCAGAAATTTATTATCGGTTTTTTAGAAAGTAATAACTACGCAGAGATTAGTTATGTAATGCGTCTAAAAATGGCACCTTAAATCGCTCAAAAGCTTCAATGTGGGGCAGGTGCCCTAACCCTTCTAATTCAACAACATGGATGTTTGAATTGCGTGCTTTTACTTCATTGCCTAACCTGTCGTAGCGACCTAACTCTCTACTTACGTCGTCATGTTTATTAGCATGACCAGGCGCTGTGCGATCGCGGGTACCTAATAATAGTGTGGTTGGCAGGGTTAAACTATCAAACTCTTCAATAACTGGTTGCGTGAATATCATATCGTAGGTTAGCGCATTAACGCGCGCTAGCGTTTGCCAGTCTGGGCCGTTTATCCACCCTTGTAAAAACTCGGCATGCTCGGCATATGTGTTGTTCCACGCCCCATCATAATAGTTTTTTGTTTGATAATTAACGATCATCTCTGGCGTTTTCTTAAGCTCACTTTGGTATACCGTTTCAATGTCGGTGTAACTTTCATACAGCAAGTAGTTTTCCAAACCTATGGGGTTTATCAAAATAAGGCTTTCGCTTTTGTCGGGGGAAAGCAATGCAAATCGCGTAGCCAACATACCGCCCATGGAGTGCCCAACGATAATACTTTTTTCGATATTTAAAGACTGCATTAGTTGTCGCGTATTGTTCGCAAGCGTGGCAAAACTGTATTGATATTGCGTAGGTTTAGACGATTTTCCAAAGCCTATTTGGTCGGGTATAAGCACACCATAGCCCTGACTTTGCAGAAGGCGAGCTGTACTTTCCCAATAAGAGCCGTTGAAATTTTTGCCGTGAAAAAGTGTTACAACCGGCTTGTCTTTTTCAGGTGGCAAAAACATATAGGCCATTTCTAGGTCGTTTCCCTGCGATGAGAAACTAAACATTTTTACTTCGAACGGATACTCCACCGTGCTCAAGCGCTTATCAAATTCGAGGCGAGTTAGCGAATTGGCGTCGGTTCCCTGTGCAAAAGAGACGTGTGAAACGAATAACAATGTCAGCATGCCATGAATTAGCAATACCTTTACATTTTTGAGCATAAATCACCATCTGGCCGGATCAAAAGCGGAACGAGCCCAGTATGGCATACCCGCTTTTATCTACCCACTCATCCTCGCCTAGATACGACAACAGTACAAAATTTAACGATGCTTCCCGATAATCTTAGTCTTGCGCAAATGCTCTTGATTTGATCTTTTGGTTTTCTTTCTTTTGTTTGTTCATTATTTGTAATCAAAAATAATCATTTTGATTACCTTTAAAGATAATTTTATGTAAAAAGTAATTTTACTTTTTATTAAATTCAGAAAATTTACAGTTTAAATTAACAACTAAAAATGCTTTTATGTCAGGTGTTTATGGTTCTTTGTTCTATGCTTTGATAAAAACTTGTTAATTTTTGGTTGACGTAAATAACAAATAGTGGTCATATTCTCACGAGTTGAGCATTTGATCTTTGTGTGAGCATTTGGGTTTTAGTGATGTTTTTCCCGATTTCTCCAAGGTACGAAGACTCTTTAAAAATTACACTCCACACAATTACGAAAGAATAATAGAGGGTTCACAATGGGACTAGATACAACGAAACACGTGACGCAATCAACTAAGTTCGCTAAACGCGCATCTTTAAGTCTGATCGCTGCCGCTGTATTGGCGGCCACCGTGCCAACGTTAGGTATGGCGCAAGAGCTAAGCCAAGAAAAGCCGATGTACGTACCACCCAGTGAACCCAATGAATTTCTTGATGGTCGAGTGCAAGTTAACTTCTTAGCTATGCAGAATTATCAAGCTATCCAAGCCAAAGATGGTGCGTTTCGTCCAGAAGATGAAACTCAGTCAGACGGCTTTGGTCGTCTTCGCGTGAACTTAATGTTTAAGTTCAAAATTACCGAAAACATAACTGCCGATATTGATATCGCTGAAGAGCCTAATGACTTTGGTAATAATGGCGACAGAGACTTCTCATTCCACCAAGATTTTGCCGGCGTTGAGTTTGATATGTTTGGACTGACTGGCTATGAAAAAGAGAACGCTAGCCTTATTCTGCGTGTGGGCAACATAGGTGCCTCTCCTTTCCAGTTTAAAGGTTTCCAAGACGGTGCGGACAACCAAGGTAACGCACTTATCGGTAACGGCATTAACGACTACGCCACTGCCGAAAACGGTATTCAGCTAAGCTACACCGAAACCTTCGATAGCGGCATTCTTCGCTCATACAATGTGGCGGGTCACATGACTACGTCAAGCTTTGGTGAAGCTTTCCAAGAAGATCGCGGCTACAACTATCGTTTGCAAGGTACCTTGGAATTTGAAGGTGGCTTTAAAGCCGGTCTTAACTTCTTCAATGCTAATCAAGGCGAGCAACTTGTATTCGAAAACGGTCTTGCCAGCTTAGATGGCGTTACCACTACCAACTATCGTTTTGGTGACGGTGAAAACTATAACTTTTCTGCGTCTGCTTCTAGTGAACGTGATACTCACGTAGGTGCACTACCAGGGCTTAATCAATCAATTATGCAGCTTAACTTGGCGTATCAGCCAAGTGACCAAACCAGTGTTATTTTAATGTTAGGTAAAGCAACTGATGATTATACCTTTGCAGACGTAGAAGGTAATGCTGTTGCAGGTATCACTTACTTCGGTAATGAAGGCGTGTTAGACCCAACAGGTACTACGTTCGATTCTAACCAAGTAATTGAGGCTGATTCGTCAGTTGAATACTGGGTAGTAGAAGCGCAGCAGTACATTATTCCAGAGAAGCTCTATGTTGCTGCACGTTATGCAGAATCTGAAAATACGTCAGACCTTATTGAACAAACAGACAACGACGTAACGCGTCTACAGGTATCAGCGGGATATTGGATCAACGACCGTACTCTTTGGAAAGTGGAATATGTAGACCAAGACGAAGGCGTTAACTCTGGTGGCCAGATTGGCGCAGGTTTCGACGGTCTAACGTCTGAAATTTCAGTTAAGTTTTAATCGCTAACCACGTTTTAACACAAAAGGTTAGGCACTGAGTTGCTTCGCTGCCTAACCACCTAACTTACTTTAATACCTCTGATTTTTTCATCCCCGCGTTAACCAAATTTGGGCGGGGAGGGGAAAGTCATATCTGATAAGAGTACAAAGGGGAGAGACCCGATGTTAAAAAAACTATCTTTAATTGTAGCCAGCGCACTAACCATTAATTCGGCGGCGCAAGCAGAAACTATCACTATTGCTACCGTAAATAATGGCGACATGATCACCATGAAGTCGCTTAGCAGCGAGTTTGAAAAGCAGCATCCTGATATAGATCTTAAATGGGTTACGCTAGAAGAGAACATTCTTCGTCAGCGCGTTACTACCGACGTTGCTACTAGCGGTGGGCAGTACGATGTAATGACAATTGGTACCTATGAAGTACCGATTTGGGGCAAGCAAGGTTGGCTAACCGAACTTAACGGACTAGGTGACGATTACGATATTGACGATTTATTACCTGCTATTCGCAGCGGCCTTTCCGTAAACGACAAGCTTTATGCTGCGCCGTTTTACGGTGAAAGTTCTATGGTGATGTACCGCACTGACCTCATGGAAAAGGCTGGCTTAGAAATGCCAAAAGCGCCTACGTGGAGATTTATCAAAGAAGCTGCTGCAGCAATGACTGATAAAGACGCCGGGGTATACGGCATTTGTCTTCGCGGTAAAGCTGGATGGGGCGAAAACATTGCGCTATTAACGTCAATGTCTAACTCTTTTGGTGCTCGCTGGTTCGACGAAAATTGGAAGCCGCAGTTCGACTCTAAAGCGTGGAAAGATACGCTGGAATACTACGTAGATGTGATGGAGAAATACGGTCCTCCAGGTTCTTCAGCCAATGGTTTTAACGAAAACTTAGCACTGTTCCAAACCGGTAAATGCGGCATGTGGATTGACGCTACCGTAGCGGGTGGCTTTGTTACTAATGAAAAAGACTCTGAAGTTGCCGACAAAGTAGGTTTCGCGCTTGCTCCTGATAACGGCCTAGGTAAACGTGGTAATTGGCTATGGGCTTGGACTTTAGCTATTCCATCAAGCAGTAAGAAAACCGATGCGGCGATGAAGTTCATCAGCTGGGCAACATCAAAGGGCTATTCAAACTTAGTTGCAGATAAAAAAGGTTGGGCGAATGTCCCTCCGGGCACACGTACCTCATTGTATGAGAACGACGCTTATTTAGAAGCCGCGCCGTTTGCACAAATTACCCTAGATTCGATTAATTCTGCAGACCCGAAAAAACCAACAGTAGAGCCTGTGCCCTACGTAGGTATTCAGTTTGTGGCAATTCCTGAGTTCCAAGGTATTGGTACCGCAGTAGGTCAGCAGTTTAGCGCCGCGTTAACCGGCCGAATGACGGTAGACCAAGCACTGCAAAGCTCACAGCGTTTAGTTGAACGCGCTATGCGCAAAGCGCGCTACCCAAAATAAACAGCGTTAACCACAGGGAAAGTGCTTTATTGCACTTTCTCATTTAATAATTATAAGAGGGCTAGTCATGGCGACCACACAATCTCGTACTTTAGCCAAAATCATGCTTTTTCCTTCGGTCTCTTTGCTTTTAGCATGGATGATCGTGCCTTTATGCATGACCCTTTATTTCTCGGTATTAGACTATAACTTGCTTATGCCGGGCGATAACGAATTCATCGGCTTTCTCAACTACGAGTTCTTTTTAACTGATCCCGCATTTATTGAGTCATTTTTTAACACCCTATTGCTAGTAGGCGGTGTGTTGTTTATTACCATTTGCGGCGGAATTGGCTTAGCGGTGTTATTAGACCAGGCAATATGGGGACGAAACTACGTACGTATTATGGTGCTAGCGCCATTTTTCGTTATGCCTACGGTATCTGCGCTGGTATGGAAAAACATGTTTATGAACCCAGTGAATGGACTGTTTGCCCACTTCGCTGAGTTTATTGGCGTAACGCCTATCGACTTTTTTGCGGAACAGCCTTTACTGTCAATCATCATCATTGTGTCGTGGCAGTGGCTACCGTTTGCTGCACTGATTTTACTTACGGCTATTCAATCGCTTGACCGTGAGCAGCTAGAAGCGGCAGATCTTGACGGTGCAGGCCCGTGGAGCAAGTTCGTTTATATTGTGTTGCCTCACCTTTCTCGTGCGGTTACGGCAGTAATTCTAATTGAAACGATCTTCTTACTGTCGATTTTCGCTGAAATCCTAGTAACGACTAGCGGTGGTCCTGGATATTCATCGACCAACATTACTTACCTTATTTATACCCAATCGCTTTTGCAGTTTGATGTAGGCGGTGGTTCGGCAGGCGGCATCGTGGCAGTGGTTATTGCCAACATAGTCGCTATTTTCCTAATGCGCCTAATTGGCAAGAACTTAGAGGGGTAAGTAATGGCGATTAAAGATACGAATAAATCAAAACTTATCTACACCCTTGCGGCGTGGACAGTAAGCGGGATGATTTTCTTCCCCATTCTTTGGACAATTATTACAAGCTTCAAAACAGAGTCAGAGGCCATTTCTGCTTCGCCTAGTTTGTTTATGTTCGATTGGACCTTAGAGAACTATGCAGAGGTGCTTTCTCGCTCTTCTTATTTCGACCATTTTATGAACTCGGTTGTGATTTCGCTTGGGGCTAGCCTCCTTGGGTTGCTTATTGCTATTCCAGCTGCTTGGTCCATGGCGTTTGTGCAAACTAAGCGCACAAAGAACCTACTTATGTGGATGCTTTCTACCAAGATGCTTCCACCGGTAGGCGTGTTAATTCCTATTTACCTGCTATTTCGCGATTTTGGATTATTAGATACACGTATTGGTTTGGTCATTGTAATGACGCTTATCAACCTGCCTATCATGGTGTGGATGCTTTATACCTATTTTAGAGAAATCCCTAATGAAATATTAGAAGCGGCACGCATGGATGGCGCTGGAATAAAGCAAGAGATCTTCCAAGTGCTGCTGCCGATAGCGCTGCCAGGCATCGCATCAACATCACTGTTGAACGTTATCTTGGCGTGGAATGAGGCATTTTGGACACTCATTCTTACAGCAGCTAACGCAGCGCCTTTAACAGCATTTATTGCCAGTTACTCAAGTCCAGAGGGTTTATTTTACGCAAAATTATCAGCCGCATCAGTAATGGCCGTAGTGCCCATTCTTATTCTTGGTTGGTTTAGTCAGAAACAGTTAGTGCGCGGCTTAAGCTTCGGCGCAGTTAAATAGGAGAGCTTCAAAATGGGAAGTATTACCTTAAAACAAGTAACAAAGAGCTTCGGCGACGTTAACGTGATTAAGCCGTTGGACTTAGAAATTCGAGATGGTGAATTTATTGTATTCGTTGGGCCGTCGGGTTGTGGCAAGTCAACCTTGCTTCGCATGATTGCCGGCCTTGAAGATACCACAAGTGGTACTATCGAAATCGATAACCAAGACGCAACTGACATGCCGCCCGCCCAGCGTGGTTTGGCTATGGTGTTTCAATCTTATGCCCTTTACCCTCATATGTCGGTAAGAAACAACATTGCGTTTCCGCTAAAACAAGCGAAAGTAGACCCTGCAATCATTGAGCAGAAAATTGAAAAAGCGGCGAAAATGCTTAACCTTACCGATTACCTTGACCGTAAACCAGGTCAACTTTCGGGCGGTCAACGTCAGCGTGTTGCTATCGGACGTGCTATAGTACGCCAGCCTTCAGCGTTCTTGTTTGATGAGCCGCTGTCGAACTTAGATGCATCACTTCGCGTTAATATGCGCCTAGAAATATCTGAACTTCATAAAAGCTTAGATACCACCATGATTTATGTTACTCACGATCAAGTTGAAGCCATGACCATGGCCGACCGTATTGCGGTATTTAATGGCGGTATTATTGAACAAGTGGGTACGCCTTTAGAGCTTTATCAAAAGCCAGTAAACCAGTTCGTGGCAGGCTTTATCGGTTCACCAAAAATGAACTTTATTAGCGTGGATGCAAAAACGGGTGACCCGACGTGCAGCTTGGGCGTGCGCCCAGAGCACTTTAGAATTACCCGCGATAAAGGCCTGTGGACCGGTAGAGTTGGCGTGATTGAGCACTTAGGGTCTGAAACCTTTTTGCATGTTCATGTTGATAGTGTCGGTACATTAACAGTGAAAGCCGATGGTGATTGTAAAGTGGCCTACGGCGACATAATTAACTTAACGGCAGCGCAAGAGAAAATCATGCACTTCGACAAAGATGGCGTAACCATCCCCGAGTTGTCTTGGGGAGAAAAAACGTCGTCTTCTGCGGCTTAGTTGCATTGTTGACGCGTTGAACACAAGGTATCAATGAGCGCATAGCAAGTACACTATTAGGTTCTCAATATTAGTTAATAGTCTACTTCTTTGCCGTTAGGACATTAGCGCTCACCGGAAAGACAGAACATAGATAGCATGTTTTAAACCGAGATTTAGTCAGTAACCGTAGCAAGGTATGGAAGGCATATCTGGCAAACAACGGGCAAAATAAGCAAGGAATTATTATGGAGCAGAAAAAGCCAACAGCACTTAACACCGATATCGAGTTGGTTATTTTCGACTGTGATGGCGTACTTATTGACAGTGAAATTTTATGTAAACGCGTGCTTATTTCTATGCTTTACGACCTTGGCGTTAGAATAGATGGTGATTACTTCGATAGGCACTTTTTAGGCAAGAGTTATGAGTCTGCAAAAGCGCAGATAGCCGAAGACTTTAACATCAACCTACCCGTGGCTTTTAAGGACGATTATCTAACTGCACTATTGGCTGTGTTTGCTGAAGAGCTTACCCCAACACCTGGCTTAGAGGCTATTTTACAGCGTCTTTTGGTTAGAAAATGTATTGCGACGAGTAGTCATCCTGAACGAGTCACCTTTTCTTTAAAAACAACGGCATTAGACAGTATTTTTAATGGCGATGTAACCACAAGTACTGAAGTTACAAGAGGGAAACCGGCGCCTGATATTTTTCTGTTGGCGGCAGAAAAGATGGGCGTATTACCTGAAAAATGCGTAGTTATAGAAGATTCTGATGCAGGCATTAAGGGTGCGTTAAGTGCCGGAATGTCGGTAGTGAAATACACGGGGGCGAGTCATTTTGAAGGGGGAGTATCGAGTGCATTTGAAGGCGTACCGGTGATCGAGCACTGGCGCGAGCTCCCTGGTCTTTATCCAACGTTGTTTACACCATTTAACTAAGCTCAGTACTAATACCTCACAATATTGAAGGTACTTCTTAAGCTTATTTCCACTCTTCCCTTGTCTCCCATTGCTCCACCCAAGTAGGTAGGGCTTTGGAGGGCATAGGGCGTGCTATGCCGAACCCCTGCGCAAGCTCACAACCTAGAGCTAATAATGATGCTCCATGGGCAACACTTTCCACACCTTCAGCGATAACACTGCGGTTAAATGAATTAGCCAGCGCTATTACACCAGTAACAATCGTTTTATCTTCTAAGTCTACTAACATATCGCGAACGAATGACTGGTCTATTTTAATCACCTCAGCGGGCAGGCGTCTTAAGTAAGTTAAAGACGAATAACCCGTTCCAAAATCATCAATGGCAAAGGTTACACCGAGATTTACACAGTCTTCCATAATCTCAGACACCTTTTTGATATTAGATAGCTTGCTGGTTTCAAGTACTTCTAATTGGATTGCTTTAGGTGGTGTTTCGGGTACTTTTGAAAGCAAATGTTCTAAACGAGTAGGGAAGTTTCTTTGTTGTATCTGCAATGCAGAAATATTCACGCTAATTTTGATGTCTATGCCGAATTGCTTCCATTGGTGGTATTGCCGCAACGATTGTTCAATAACCCATTCGCCAACGTCGATACTCAGAGGGTGATTTTCGATAAAGGGTAAGAACTCTGCCGGAGAAAGTAGTCCACGTAGTGGGTGTTGCCAGCGAATCAGCGCTTCTACACCAACAATCTCTCCTGTATGCATATTCACTTTAGGTTGGTAGTGAAGTTCAAACTCATTATTTTGAAGCGCCTTGCTTATATTTTTAACTGTTTCATGGCGAGTTTTAATCGCATCTTCTGATTCAATGTCAAAAAGGTGGAAACAGTTCTTCCCTTTCTGTTTTGCTAAGTACATGGCTTGATCAGCATGTCTGATAAGTTGCTCTGCATCGGTTTCGTCGGAAGGGTAAACCGTAACGCCAATACTTGCTGAAACTTTGAGTTCATTTTCACCATATTTAACTGGCGTTGAAGCTGCTCTAAGCATGTTCTTTACTGTATTCCTAAAGTCCTGGGCTTGCTTTAAATCGGTAAGTACTGCTACAAATTCATCTCCACCAAAACGGGAAATGGTATCTCCCTGGCTTAGCGTGCTTTTGAAACGGTGAGCCAATGTAATAAGTAGCTCGTCTCCTACGCTGTGTCCGAACGTATCGTTTATCTCTTTGAACCCGTCTAAATCAAGTAACACAACAGCGGCGTAACGTTCATTAGTCTGGCACTGCCTAAGAGCACTATCCAAACGTTCAGCGAGTAGAGTGCGGTTAGGTAAGTTAGTTAAGATATCGTAGTGAGCCATCTGCTCAAGACGATATTGCTGTTCTTTTGTCTCGGAGATATCGCTAAAAATAGCAATGTAATTTTTAACTGTGCCGTCATCATCTTTTACAGCACTAACCGTTAGTAATTGAGCATATATTTCGTGGTTTTTTCTCTTGTTCCAAACTTCTCCCGCCCAATAGCCGTCATTGATTATCGATTTCCATAGATTCTCGTAAAATTCCTTAGACTGCTTTCCAGATTTAAACATACTGGGCTTCTTGCCTAATACGTCGCTTCGGGAGTAGCCAGTTATCTCTTCAAAGGTTTTGTTTACATCAATAATGTTCGATTCGCTATCGGTAATAAAGATACCTTCTCGGGCGTGAGAGAAGACGCTGGCTGATAACTTTAATTTATCTTCTAAGCGTTTGTTTACAGTAATGTCTTGAACTAATGAAACGACGCTTATTACTTTGCCAGAGAAGTCCAAGATTGGGGTGCTGTACCACTCGCAAGTGATTGTTTCGAGCAGTCTAGTGAGGTTATCGTTTACTCTACGGACAGTTTTTTTTCCCTCGACTAGTATTTCGAATACGTCATTTATTTCATGACGCAGTTCAATTGGAACCACAAGCTCCGAGGCATGCTTACCTATAGCTTCTTCTTTGCTATAGCCAAAGATCACCTCAGCCGATTTGTTCCAATCAGTGCAGATGAAGTCAGTATCCCAAGTAACGCACCCTAAAGGTGTGTTTTCAATATGACTCGCTAAGATATCTCGACTTTCCTGCAGTGAATTTTGACTATCAATAAGTTGTTTTTCAGCATCTAGGCGCGTTCTAGCCATCTGTGCAAAACGTAGCTGAAGCTTTCTTAGCTCTATACTGCCCTTTGTCGATGTCTCATCAACTTCTTTACCTTCGGCCAACGCTGTAGTCGACTTCAAAAGGGTTTTTATGGGTATCAAAACGTTTTTTCGAATCAGCCATACTGAAACACCGACGAAAAATAAAACGATCAACGCTAATATAAGGGTGGTTGTCGTTAACCTGGTATCAATTGCTTCAAACGTATGTTTCAGCGGAATACCAATGGTGATGTTGATATGCTTCCCATCATCAAATAGTGGGTGCGTTACATAAACCCGTTGATAAGGGTCTTCGGTCAGAAAAACAGTATTACCCAATGTTATGTCTGTATATTCGCTCTTATCACCCTTTTCTTCTATATCTAGCTGAGTGCCAATCAGCTCTTGTCTAGCAGGGAATGCTGCCACAATTTTGTTTTCACTATCAGTTATAAATGCCACGGTAGCATCAGGCAGGTAAGACTCAGAAAGTATTTCGTTCCACCACTCGAGTGATATAACAGCTACAACCAAACCGACTAAATTACCTTGTTTTGAATTTATAACGGGGTAGGCAAAGTTAATACTGGTTAAATTTGTCGCCCGGTCTATTTGAAATTCACTGATTGAAAATTTACGGGTGGCGATGGCTTGTTGTATATAAGGTCGGTCGTAAACGTTTACCGAACGTTTTAATTCTCGTGCATTACATAACAATTCACCATCTGCGCGTGGTACACCTAGATTTACATAATTACTGTTTACTTTAAGCACGTTAGCAAGGAAGCGACTACACTGTTGTGAACTAGGCTGCTGCACTGCATCGAATTGCGCCAAGTTCTTTAGAAAATGTTGTGTTTTATCAATGAGGTTTGCTTGGATCTTCGAGTGTGTTTTTGTGGTATTTACTGCTTGGATAACTGCAGTCTTTATTGCTTGTTCTCTTTCCACGAATGCATCGTAAAAGATGCTAATGAAGCCGGGCACGGCAATCATTAAAATCAGAATAATAACTCTTGCCTGTAGAGTCTGAAAAAGTTGTGACATGTAATTTGTTTAAATCCATTTAAGCTTGATTAGATTGGAGAACATCGGTGATTTTCGATATCCACAACTTTCCAAAAAATTATACGTGCGCTCAATTGTTAGTTACTAAAGGTAGTATAGTAAAAATATTATAGAAGGGTTATTAAAGTTAAAATGCTCAGCTCAAGAAAGTGACGGGCAAATTTTATAGGTAATGGGCTCCCTTGAAATAGCGCCACCAGCTACTCCTTTTTAGCGCGTGCTATTAATAAGAAAATGGGGGAATATCCATTGCTAAAGTAGAAAGTAAGAATTTAAAATGAACAAAGCCTCTAATGAGGCTTTGTTTTAAGTTACTTCGCGATAAGAGTGAAGCGCTTTTCACCTATAGGCTTTTACATATAAAAGTAAGGGCCTACCCAGCTATAGCTATCACCGTTAATCTCAACCTTGTGTTTTGCGCTGTTATCATTATTGCTATTAGCGATAATAAACAGCTGAGTGTTGCCTTTTACATCGGTAATACGCACGCCAGTGTACGCGTCACTATCTAAAACCACCTCAAGACTTTTGATACTGCTTCTTGAGTTAATCGACGATTCACTTACTGGGCTGTATGAACCATGAGATTCTACTACAGAAACAAATAAAGTGTCTTGGGTGTCATTTCGTCTAAGCGTAATCGCCGCGTCGCGACGTAGGTTGAAGTCTGGATCGTTTGCGCCGATGCGAGTCAAATACACCTCGTCTTCAGCGTTGGTAACCGTAGTCAGCGTATAATACTTGCCATGCTGAAGCCACTGGAACTTAGTGTTGCCGTCACTCGCGTTACCCTTGCCCTCTACAAATAAATGTTGATAGCCATTGTCTTCACCAAATGGTGATAAGCTGGTAGGCGACACGTGAGTAAAGTTCTTATCGATTATCTGACCCATGTAATAGAAGGGCAGGTCGTATTGATTTTTCTTGTCAGAATCAACGCGTAAAATGTCTAGTACAAACGGCTTTTCAAAGTTTTCGTCTTTTATCACTGCCATGGTGCGGTGCATTAACGTACCCGGGTAGGCATTTTCTTCTGTTGCACTAACCACTTTTACATTGTCATTTTCTGCGTCGAAAGTGAAAAGATCTGAGTGGTGTTGACTGGCAACCTCGTACTCACCATCAAAATGCTTTTTGCCATTAATCGATAAAGTATTATGTGCAATGGTTGTCTTTGCCCACGTAGTGTTTTCTTTTAGATAGTTACCACCGCCTTTTTGGCCTATATTCACAAAGCGAGCTAGACCATAATCTTGCAGAACCTCCTCGCCTTTTTCGTACAAAGAGAACGATAACTTATCGTAATGACCGTGGCTTAAACCCTGAGCGGCATACTTAAACACAAGCGTTAGGTCTTCATTACCATAACGCAAAATGCCTACACCGCCTTGGTCACCGTTCGGGCCATCACTTAAATTCACGGAAGACTTTACAAAAGGAACCGCTTTGCCATCTCGAATATCAATAGCAGCTTCAAGTCCTGACTCTTGAAGAAGCACTTGTCCTTGCTTCTCTACCACGCTTAGCAAGCGAGGATCTTTTTCTCCGTAAAAGTAGGCGAGGTCGACTGCAGTTACCAAAGAGGCTTTCTTATAAGACATGCCCTTTTGAGCATCGTTAAGCGGGAAAAATTCGCCATCTGCGTCAGACAAATTAAGAAGCGCATCGATACCTTTTAACAATACATTGTCTTTATGCTGTAGCACTTTTAAGTCTGGACGATTGTTCTCCATAGCCAGCGCAAGTATTAGGAAAGGATACATTGCATAGCGCTGATAGTAAGGGCCTTCGGTATAGTAGCCATCAGGAGAGAAGGGCTCTTCTAAATTTGCAAAAAAGCCCTTACGCTGACCTTCTACTTTAATAGTGCCGCCATCGTTGTCTTTACCACCCACTTCTAAGCCATCATCTTCAATACCATAAAGCGCGCGTTGAATAAGCTCTTCATCGTTCATAACAAGGCCAATCATGCCTACGGCAGCGATGCCCCAGGTACTGTGGTTGTGAACGCGGTTAAAAAATTGTGGGTTTTCCAACGAAATGAAATCGGCAAACGGACGGAAGAGGTTGTCCTCTAGTGTTTTGCGTTCTTCAGCAGAAAGGTAATCGTAAATAGCATCATAAGCTTGGCTCATGTAAACCAGCCAGTTGCTGTCGTTTAAGCATTGCCAGAAAAGTTTTCCACGAGAGTACGAACGCTCTTGCGGGTGCAAAGGTAAGTCTTTGTACATGGCTTCATATTGAAACAACATGTCACGGATGTATTTAGCGTATTTTTCTTCTTCTAACACTTGATAAAGCACGCCAGCTTTTTGCGCAATGAAAAAGTTTTGTTTATGGCGCTGGTGGGTGTAACCACCGGAGAAATCCTTAGGAATGGGCGTATCAATACCCATTGCAATTTCGGCGTCTACTTCTTGCTTAACGGTTGCCAAGCTTTTATCAAACAGAGGAACTTCACCCAAGTTGTCTCTCATTCTTTCTACGCCAGGTTCGGTAAGAATAAGGTTAGGGTGACCTTTTGCTTCGCTAGCAAAAGACGATAGGCTGATACTAACAGCTAGCATGGTAAGGCTAAATTTCTTGATGTTCATTGTATTTATTTCCTTGTTATCAAATAGCCATTGATGAAAACAGGCAACAACGGATGTAGGGTAAAAATGTTGTTATTTAAAAATGACAATTTGTAATAAACACAATAACAGAATAGAAGATGTGGTGGATAGGCCAATTTTAGTTTTTGGTAAAAAATAAAAATAAAATTGGTAATATGTGCTTGGCTAGCTGTTGCTAGGTTATGGGAGCTTTTTTGCTCAAATGGAACGCTGTGAACGAGAAAATTGCGAAATAGCTCTATGCAAATAGGAATAGCCTTGATGCGTTACACAAGGTGCAATTTGCTTAGTACCCCAAAGGCGAGGGCGGTAATCGGTAAAGACGCTAATGTGCTGACTGCGATAATACTTGCTGCTAAGCGATAGTCGCCTCCTAAGTTTCTCACCATGACATAGCTTGCTGCAGCGGTTGGTGAGATGGCTAATAAAAGAACAATACCCAGCTCCATCCCTTTAAAACCAAAAGCATAGGCAAGGGCAACCAATACAAATGGGTAAACTACACATTTGCTGGTTGTACTAAGCACAATATTAAACCAGTCACTGGAAAAAGAGCGGAACTGCAGTGATGCGCCGGTGCATATAAGTGCAAGTGGCAGGGTAAGCTGTGCGAAGTACTCTCCTGTTTTCACTAGGGTATCGGGAAGCTGCCATTCGAAGTATGAAAAGGGCAGTGCTGCGGCAATCGATAAGATCAACGGGTTTTTCGCCATGCCGGTAACTTGGCCCATTAAGGAGCGCGACGTACCTTGGTAAAAGTTAAGAACAAAAACTGAAAGTACATTAAATAAGATGGTAATACACCCCATGTAGACAGACGCTACAGCAAGCCCTTCTTGCCCATAAGTGTTAGCA
The DNA here is from genome assembly GCF_056311825.1 of Alteromonas sp. ABH4_452. NCBI lineage: Bacteria > Pseudomonadati > Pseudomonadota > Gammaproteobacteria > Alteromonadales > Alteromonadaceae > Alteromonas > Alteromonas sp. ABH4_452. Next base: position 1,269,692 of record NZ_CM149973.1, read on the forward strand.
CAATAGGCTAAGCCGATAATACCCATATTGGCTCGAAAGCCGCCCTGAACAACTACACCTCTGGCTTTGTAAGGATGTACTGTCAAATGAGAAATAACCATAAGCGCTGCAAATACAATAAGTGTACCTATCACGCCCACGCTTATAAGGGATAGATTCGCGGCTTTGGAAAAGTCAGCTCTGGCGATTGATAAGAACAGTAGAGCAGGGAGCGCAACGTTAAATACGAGTTTAGAGCCAGCCTCTATAAAGCCTTCATTGAGCCACTTAATACGAAAGAAAAGCCAACCCATTAAAAGAAGGATCAATACAGGAATAAGGGTACTGGTAATAAAGCTAAGCATAAAAAGAATTAACGCCATTGAGTAGATTTGCGAAACAAAGCAGTAGATTGCTGCTTTGCAAATAGGCATACAGGACCATAGTATGCCAAGCTTCTGAGCTTATGCATAAAGTAAATGTGTAATTTACGAAAGAAAAAGCGGCTACATAGTGATCTACTAAATAAACTTATTCACAAACCTTGTTGATAAGCGTAAGTTAATATTTAAGTTTACAAGGGTTAAGCTTTTCTAATTCCAACCCTGTCTCTGAACCCCTATTAGAAAGAACTGATGTATGAGAGCATTTCTTTTCTTTGTTGGCTTGGTGATAGTTTACAGTCTTTGGGGCGGGCTTTCTTTCGCTTATGCTAAAGGAACAGCGCCATTAGATAAGATGGAGCTGATAAATCACAAGCTTTGGATGTATTTCGAGGGCGGTAGTGCGTCAGCCGCCGAAGACATTTTAGCAAAATACCGACAGAATAGTTTAGTCAAAAATGTAGGAAGGCAAGTCAGTTATGGGTTTACCGATAACACCGTTTGGGGTGTGCTAAAGATTGAACTTAATAACTACAACGTACTTACCAATCAGGTTGATGAAACCCGGCAACAAACGATTTCACCTTTACCTCTTACAATAAAAATAGACAATGCGTGGATCGATGATATCGACGTTTATTTTTTTGAAAGCGGTAAAAGAAAACACCATGTTCGTCTTGGCGACAACCAGGTGCATAGCGCACGTCGTGAAGATACTCGCATGCCATCACTTTCCTATCGGTTTACTCAGCCAGAAACGCTGGTAATTTTTCGGTTTGCGTCCCAAGACCCGATGACTATCCCCATTTATGTCGGACCTCCCAGAGCGGCAAAAGATAAATCGACGGAAAATGCGTATTTTTATGGTGCTCTATATGGGGCGCTTATCATTCTGTTGCTGTATAACCTCGTCTTATACTCTTATCTTAGAGAACAGCGCTACCTGCTTTATTCACTATATCTTTCGTCGTTTCTGTTGTTTAACTTCACCTACACAGGTCACGGTTTTTGGTGGTTGTGGTCAGAGTCGGTATTCATTCAGCAGTGGCTAATGCCAGCGCTTATGTTTTTTTATTTATTCAGCGCGGTAAGATTCACTATCGAGTTTCTTAATACCCAGCTTTACCTGCCCAGGCTTTATCGGTCAAGGAAGTATATTTACGGTGCTCTAGTTGGGCTTGCGGTAATCATCGTGCTAGTTGGAAACCGCTCTTTTGCGGTGATGTCACAACTGGTGGTACTGACATCAATTTCGGTTTGGATGCTGTGTATCGGAATACTAGCCTATCGCAATGGTGACACCCTTGCTAAGTTTTTTCTCCCCGCTATTTTGTGCGGAACAGGTGGTGCAACTGTGTCGAGTTTGGCCACGTGGGGGCTTATTCCCTATTCAAAGTGGGCGTTCAGAGGGATTGAAATTGGCATGGTATTGGAAATGTCTCTACTGTCTATTTCACTAGCGTTTAACTACAAGCAAGTGCAGCAAGCGCGAAAAAACGCTGAGCGCGACGCAAGACTCGATCCTCTCACTTCGCTCTATAACCGGCGTGCTTTTGAAGATTTGGTGTACCCTATTTGGGAGCTAGGAAAACGCAGTAATAAGTTTATGTCAGTTATGCTTATTGATATCGACTGGTTTAAAAAAGTTAACGATAAGTATGGTCATGACATGGGCGACAAGGTGCTGCAAAAAGTGGCAGAAGAAATAAAAGGGCAGGTTAGAGGCTCTGACATCACCTTTCGTTGGGGGGGAGAAGAGTTTTTAGTATTTTTACCTAATACCCGCGTTCAGTACGCTAAGCAAATAGCCGAAAACCTGCGCCTACATCTATTTTCCCATGACATCAATAAACTGCTTCGTGTAACAGTAAGTATCGGCGTGGCAGGCACCACTCCGGGCGAACATGATATCAATGTGTTAATTAAAGAGTCAGACCAAGCCTTGTATTTAGCAAAAGCGAAAGGGCGCAATAAGGTGGTGCTGTGGAACGAAGGCGTCGAATAAAGAAAGAAGCCAAGAACCAGAGAAATTAAAAAGGAGTAGTTGGAAATAAGAGGAAGTACCTCGCTGTTTTATATATACAGCATTCTCACGTATGATTCTGTTTTCGTTTTCTCAGAGTATCCTTTTCATGTACCAAAATTTTCAAGCAGAGCTGGCGTGGGCCAGCCTGCATATGCCGCGCACTCGCAAAGCCATTGCATCACTTCCCGATCTGTCTAACGTCAAGCTTGCCTGCAACATGCATTTAGATTTAAAAATGGCACCTTTGGTAGAGGGGCTACTTTCACGTGGCTGCGATATCTTTTTAACCACGTGCAACCCTACTACGGTTCAAGATGACGTGGTGTCTTACCTTGTTGATAAAGGTGCAACAGCACATGCATGGCGAGACATGAGCGACGCTGACTGGTCTGAGTCATTTGATAAAGCGCTAGCATGGCAACCCACTCACTTATGTGAAATGGGGGCGGACCTTACTACTCGACTGCATGAAAATATAAAAGCAAACAAGCCAGTTCCAAGCATTGTATCGGGCTTAGAAGCAACGGGTTCTGGCATTAACCGCTTAAACGGTATGGCGCCAAACTACCCGATATTTAACTGGGATGATTTGCCAGTTAAAGAAGGGCTTCACAACAGGCATATGGTGGGTTTAAGCGCATGGCAAACCTTTTTCCAAACCACCCATTTAACCCTACACGAAAAAGTAGTGGTTGTTATTGGTTATGGTTTGGTAGGGCAGGGCGTGGCAGCGTCGGCAAAGGCGTTTGGTGCACAGGTTCAAGTTGCAGAACTTGACCCAGCAAGAGCGCTGCAGGCGAAATACGACGGCTGGCCAGTGGTTGATTTGAATGAAGCAGCCAGCCAAGCTGACGTTATTGCCACTGCAACTGGTGCCTATGGCGTAGTGAATTCAAGCCATTTAGAAAGCATGAAAGACGGGGCGTTTATTTTAAATGTAGGTCACGTGGCACAAGAAATTGATGTGCCATACCTTAAAAATAACGCTACTCACAGTGTGCCAATGCCTTATGTTAACGCTTATAAGCTAGGCGATAAAACGCTGTATCTTCTCGCTGATGGCTCTATGTTTAACTTAACGGCGGGCTATGGCGACAGCATCAATGCGTTTGACGTAACCCTAGCCGTGATGGCTGCGGGCATCGGCTATATCGTGAATGAAGGTGCAGCAAGCGAGAAAGGTTTGTACTTACTTCCAGAAGCTGCGTGGAAAAGTGCACTGTAAAACTGAGTTGTAGTAAGCGAGTGTTCAGCAATAGTTACGCCATTTAACAGGCATCGCGACCCTCGCTTATCTCGACTTTCCTACCCATTATTGTACAGTGTGCCCGTTTTAATAAATTCATAGTTAAGGCGGGCTGAACACACTCCAATAGATAATCAGCCTTGCGCTAGTGTAGGGACAAAAAATGGGCACAACAATAGGCACAAAGACACCACAACAGGCTTTAGATAGCCTCGTCAACATGACAGGCGACCTAACACCCATCCCACTTTCAGAATACAAAGCCCGAATTGCCAAGGCGCAGCATTACATGCAACAGCATGGCATTGGCGCGTTATATCTTAACGCGGGTACTAACTTAGCGTATTTCACAGGCATGCAATGGTACGCCAGCGAACGCTTGGTCGGCGCACTTTTACCTGCAAAAGGTGATCTTGTATATCTTGCCCCTACGTTTGAAATAGACTCATTAAACGAGCTTAAACTAGTAGAAGGCGAGATTATCGGTTGGCAAGAACATGAAAGCCCGTACGCGCTTGCCATTTCTATGTTAAGCGAGCTGGATACAGCGGGTGGCAGCAAGCTGTGTGTTGATGAGTCTACGCAATTTTTTATTGTAGATGGCTTTAATAAACTGCTTGAACAGCCGTGGCAAATTATCAATGGTGCTGAGGTTACTGCGCACTGTCGTATGCACAAATCTAGCAATGAACTCGCGCTCATTCAGCGAGCCATGGACATGACCCTTGCTGTACACAAAGCCACAGCCAGTATGCTTTATGAAGGCATTACCACCACAGAAGTTGAAGCATTTATTAATGATGCACATAAAAAAGTAGGCGCCAGCGGTAACTATTTTTGTATTGTGCTTTTTGGTAAAGCGACCTCGTTTCCCCACGGCGTTAAAGACCCTCAAGTATTAAAGAAAAACGATCTTGTATTGATTGATACCGGTTGTAAAGTTCACGGCTACCTGTCTGATATCACTCGAACCTATTGCTTCGGTGAGCCAACCGATAAACAACGGGCACTATGGGAAAGCGAAAAGCGCGCGCAGCTTGCGGCATTTAACGCTGCAAAGGTCGGTGTACCTTGTGGTGACGTGGATAAAGCAGCGCGAGATAGCTTAGCCAAAGACGGCTTAGGGCCAGACTATAACTTACCAGGCTTGCCACATCGAACAGGACATGGCATAGGCATGGATATTCACGAATGGCCTTATTTAGTAAAAGATAATCCTCACCCGCTAGCATCTGGCATGTGTTTCAGTAACGAGCCTATGATAGTGGTGCCAGACGAGTTCGGTATTCGCTTAGAAGATCACTTTTATATGACCGAAGAGGGCCCGGTTTGGTTTACTGAGCCTAGTGAATCTATCGACTCTTTGTAAGTAAACTAAATTAAAGCTGCTCTTTATTACGAAGAGCAGCTGTAGTGCGCAACACCGCCAGCACTGAAAAATTCAAGTGGGCGTAGTTGGTAATACTTGTTCTCTACCTCTTCTGATTGCTCATCATAAGGCGCGGTAAGTATATTCTGTAGTTGGTGAATTTGGCTAAAATCACCTTTCTCGGCGGCTTTATAGGCAGGCACAATAAGCCACTCGCGCCAAGTGAACTTAGGGTTAACTTGGCGCATATTCTCTGCTATGGCAGTAATAGCGTTCGCCACGTCACCTTGTGCTTCAGCGACCTTTTCAATGCGCTCACGCCAGGTTTTTAACCAGGCTTCCCATTCTGTCATCACTTCTGTTTTAGGCGGGTAGTAAAAGCTCTTCGTCAAACTCGCCATATCTTCAGGTATTGATGATAGCTCTCTGAAAAACATATTGTAGTCAACGCCAGTGCGCAGCATTAATTGCAGTAGCTTGATAAGCAAATCGTGGTCGTAGCTGGCAAGACCGAGCTTTGTTGCCCACATGCTCTCCATAGCGCGTTCCATAACGTCAGAAAAACCGTCGTTAATATCGTCAAGCTTTGCTAGTTGTTCACTGTTGCCTTCAAGTAACGTCATCAGTGAGCGACAGAACATATCAAAGTTCTTTTGGGCGGCAATGGGCTGGTTTAAAAACGAGAAGTGACGACCGCCCCCTGTCCAAGGTTGGTAGTCTGCTTCAAAAAACTCACAAAAGCCGAATGGCCCATAATCCAGCGTAAAGCCGCCAGCGGCGCAGTTATCGCTATTGAAATTGCCCTGGCAGTAACCTACGCGAACCCAATTAGAAACTAGGCGAGTTAATCGGCCTCTAAAAAGCTCAGCCAGCGTTATCACTTGCTCTTCAAACGGCGCTGTAGTGTCTATTTCGCATGCGTACTCTCGCTCAATAAGGTGCTTAACAATGGCTTCTAGCTCGCTTAATGCTTCGCTGTGTTCATTACACCTTGCGCGCCTAGCAAAAAGCTCTATTTGTCCTACGCGCAAAAACGATGGGGCGACGCGGGTGGATATCGCCGTTATATTTTCTACCATCACTTCAGGCTCATAGGAGTGAGAGCCTTCGCGATACCAAGGCCTGCCTACCGTGTCTGATTCAGACATAAACAAGCTTAAAGAGCGGGAAGTGGGTACGCCAAGCGCATGCATGTGCTCTTGCACTAAAAATTCGCGTACGCTAGAGCGCAATACGGCTCGACCATCTGCGCCGCGACAATAAGGCGTGCGACCCGCGCCTTTTAACTGCATTTCCCAACGCTTACCGTTAAATATCCCTTCAACAATAGAGATAGCGCGACCGTCACCATAGCCATTACCCGTTCTAAACGGACACTGCTGTGTGTACTCCGTACCGTAAATAGAAAGCGCATAGCCGGTTGCCCAGCCGAACGACTTCATAGATTCAGGCATTGCAGACATGTCGCCTGAAAACAGCTGGGTGAAATCGTTAGATGTTGCCAGACTGTCGTCTAAACCTAATTCGGCAAACAAAGTTTCACTATGAGCAATATATTTGGGAGAAGATAATGGGGTCGGAGTAACCGGCACATAGTGACCAGAGAAAACTTGGCGTGGATCATGGTCGTTGCCATCACACGTCGACTGTGGGTCTGGGGTAAGGGTATTTAGTAATGAATAATCTACGTGCTTTGCAAATTCATCTAGCGTTTTGATACGTTCTGTCACTATGCCTGCCTATTTCACTGAATGGAAAAATCTGTTTGCGAGCATCGAGGCTCAGGTTACTTTCGTACCTTTAACAATTAGTAACCTCGACACTGCTTACGGTGTTTCAATGATTATTGTTTAGGTCGAAGCGCAAGTTTTCCTTGCTCCACAGTTAGCTGCAAAGGCACGGTTGAAAGCACGTTCACCGCTTTGTTTGCAGGGTCTAAGCGATAAACCGGGTTCGATGCTAAATAACCGTTGATAAGCTGCATAAATTCGCCGCTTACAGGTGCTAAGTTACCTTTAAAACCGCCTGCATCAATGGTGCTATCAAGTAGCGACAACGAGCGCACAAAAATCGCCTTTTCTTCACTGTCATAATAAGGCGTGCCTTCTAATGAAAGGCTTACCTTAGCAGGGTAGTTCAAACCAAAGGCACTAACGCGAGCGGTGGCAATTGCGCCTAACTGAACCACGTCTCTGCCATCTGGCCCAATGGTCGCCGTCATATCTTCCACATCTAAATAAAGCGGAATACCAGCAAGTGAGGTCTTCTTTTGTAGCTTACTCACTTGGCTATCGAGTACTTGTTCTAGCTCGGCATTAGAAACCGTATAAACCGCTAACTGAGAAAGGGTTGCACAGCCAGCAAGCGTAATAGCGAAAGCTATAGAAAGTAGAAATCTCATAAAAAAAGTCTCTTTAGTAATTAGGTGTCGAATTACACAGCGTGAGCTACTAATGCTATCGCTGTAACAACAGAATGCATTCATTGTAAGGGCTGAGGCAACAGATGAACAACGAAATCGTGTACGGGCTAAGACAACGGCTTATTCAGGCAATACGTTTCTTTGTTTAATCTAGATATTCATAACAAAGAAACGCCTAGTCTGTAGTGATGACTTTAAGGAAGCGCCATGAAAAAACAGCCATATACGAATTCCAATGATGCTGCAGAGCCTGAAAAAAAAGATGATGGTAGCAGTGACTTTGATAGAGAGACTATCCAATCAACTAAAGCTGCTTTGAATGAATCGATGGTGCTAACAGATAGCGAAGTAGAAACCTACCTTAAGTGGCTAAGCGGTTATCCAATGGAAAGCCGAGGCGAAGGAGTCTCTATTACCATCGAGTTTTTACCCGGCTTTGGTGATCGTATCGTCGCTAAACTTTCCAACAGCGAGTGTGTGTTGAGGGATTATTTTTAAAAAGGAAGCTAAGAATCAGGTTAGGTCCATACTAGTTAAATCGATGGACCTGCCTATCTCAATTGTCTAACTATATTTCGTTTGAAGTTGTTCCATCATGAATGTTACGACATGGAAGATCTCATTAATATCATCAGCTCTTGGGCGTACCTCAATATCTTTTTTAATCCCAGCTCGCTCAAGATAATTCTGCAACCCAATGTAGCTGCCTACACTGCCATTATTTACTTTTAGTGGGGCCATGGCCTGTGCAAAGCGCGTCTTCGATTCTTTATCTGTATTTGTGCTTACAAACTCTGGGCTGATCGTTCTTCCAGCTAATGGTAGTTTTAGCCTAATCGAAATGTCTATCGCAGGGTTATTTATCCATAAACCAGTGTCAGCAGGTGACTTACCGATAATTTCACTTACTGAATATTCAGTATCTTCAAGCAGAGGCTCGATATTCTCTTTGATTGACTCAAGCTTGGCTTCAATGTTGTTTTTCACAAACTTTTCTTGCTGAGCTTTAGTGAACGAACCGTCGTTGAGGCTAGGTGTGTACTCCACATCAATACCTGGGATCGTTTCGTAATTACCTATTGTTCGTATTAGCGCAGAATAACGGCCATGCACTTTATTCGTAAGGTTATCAAAGCCGTAAACCCACTTTATAAGCACAGTTTCAACAGCATGGGCTTCGCTCTCTGTATGGTATCGGCCCACAACACGTTTGCCGAAACGCTCAGTCTCCTGTAACTCTTTAATTTTAGCAGTTTTCTCACTATCGATAGTGTCATTTTCATGATGATCGATTCTAAAGCCTTTACCTTTCCCTACGTAGAAAACATCGTTGGTCTTGGTATCAAACAGTATATAAACGTAATAATCCATATTGAAACTTCTCAGTGGTTGCTTTTATTAGTCTTTTTCTATCTATAGCCCAGTTAAAGCGTGCACACTATAAGAGGATTTCCTACTTCTGATTTACCATAAGAGTAGAGAAGCTTAGGTTCCTCGTTTCTAATAAGTGTAAACATGTTCACTACAAAAACTTTTGCCATAACGTCTGTAACAAAGCAGTATAAGAAGCTCTTCTTATTAAAAATAAAAACACGACAAGGCACTTTCTATGGTTTCACAGAGACTGGTTTCTCGGAAAATGGTGGCCGCTTTTGCTATTTGCGTAAGCGCACTTTCTAGTTTCTCGCATTCTGCATTCGCACTTGAAGATACGGTTAACCCCGAACTTTTCGATAAAATGGAGTATCGCTTTATTGGGCCTTATCGCGGTGGGCGCTCTGTGGCGGTTACTGGGGTTGAAGGTAATACCAACCTTTATTTTATGGGCACCGCAGGTGGCGGTGTTTGGAAAACCGAAAACGCGGGTTTATCCTGGAAAGTCATATCCGATAAAACATTTAAAGTAGGCAGTATCGGCGCTATCGCGATTGCGCCTTCAGACCCTAACGTTATTTATGTAGGTACGGGTGAAGGCCCTATTCGAGGCGTAACCACTAGCCACGGAAAAGGTGTTTATAAATCTACAGACGGCGGTGAAACCTGGAAGCTGGTGGGTTTAGATAAACGGGGTCAAATACCTAAAATTCGCATACACCCCACTAACCCTGATATAGCTTGGGCGGCGGTACAAGGTAATATCTGGAGGCCGAATGAAGAGCGCGGCATTTTCAAAACGACAGACGGCGGCGAAACATGGCAGCATGTATTGAAAGTTAATGCTGATACGGGCGCTGCCGACTTAGCTATCGACCCTACTAACCCGAGAATTCTCTATGCCAGTATGTGGCATCACGGCAGAACGCCTTGGTTTATTAAGTCAGGCGGTGAGGGTGGCGGCCTTTATAAGTCAACAGACGGCGGCGAAAGCTGGGACAAGCTAGAAAAAGGGTTACCTAAGCTTATCGGTAAAGTGGGTGTTGATATTGCCGCATCTAACCCTAAGCGCCTCTACGCCATTATCGAGGCGGATGAAGGTGGCCTATATCGCAGTGACGATGCGGGTAAGTCTTGGTCGTTAATGAACGGCGACAATATTCTTAAAGCCCGTGCGTGGTACTACAACCACATCAAAGTTGACCCTAACGACGAAAATACCCTGTATGTGATGAATGTGCAGCTGCATAAATCTATTGATGGTGGCAAAACCTTCGAAATTAAATCTTTGCCCCACGGTGATACCCACGATATGTGGATAAACCCAGAAAACAGCTTAAACATGATCAACGCTAATGACGGTGGCGCAACCGTTACCTTCGACGGTGGTGAATCTTGGTCAAGCATTTACAATCAGCCAACAGCGCAGTTTTATCGTGTAACTACCGACAACTTAAACCCTTACTATGTTTATGGCGGGCAGCAAGATAACACGACCATGGCGACCCCGTCTGAAACCTGGGGCGACGGTATGGGAATAGAAGATCAGTTTTCTGTTGGCGGCGGCGAGAGTGCGCATATTGCGTTTAACCCAGACGATCCAACCCTTATTTACGCCACTACCATCAATGGCACGCTAACAGAGTATAACCGCGACACCGGGCTTACGCGCCCCATAATGCCATACCCTGAATATGTGTTTGGCAGAAACGCACGAGATCAAAAGTATCGCACCAACTGGAATGCCCCAGTGATAGTATCAAAGCATGATCCTGACACAGTCTATTACGGCACGCAGATGATTTTAAAAACCACCGACCGTGGTGTGAACTGGCAGGAAATTAGCCCAGACTTAACCCGTAACGAGCCTGAAAAGCAAGGCTTGAACGGCGGCCCCATTACCAACGAGCAAGCTGGGGCTGAATACTACAATACGGTTTTCTATATTGCAGAATCAGCGGTTAACAAAGGTGAACTCTGGGTGGGGGCCGATGACGGCAAGCTACATATTACCCGCGATGAGGGTGAAAACTGGAAAGATATTACTCCTCACAAAAAAGAAGCGCAGGTCAATGCCATAGAGCTTAGCCCTCACGCACAAGGCAGGGCTTACGTTGCGGTAGCAGGCTATAAATTAAATGACTACACGCCTTACATTTACAAAACCGACAACTACGGCAAGCGCTGGAAGCGTATTGACGAAGGCCTACCAGAGGACGCCTTTGTTCGTGTAGTGCGTGAAGATACAGAGCGCGAAGGCATGCTGTTCGCGGGTACAGAAAGCGGCATGTTTATTAGTTTCGACGACGGTAAACATTGGCAAGAACTAGACTTAAACCTGCCGCCTGTTGCAATTACCGATATGCAGGTAAAAGGTGATGATCTGGTCATTGCAACCCAAGGGCGAGGCTTTTGGATATTAGATGACATGAGTCCGCTACGTGAAGTGCATAAGTCGCTAGATGGCGAAGCGCTGTTTCAGTTTGAACCCGTAGATGGCATTCGCTTGCTATCTGGCGGTGGCATGACTGACCAGCCTCAAGCGAAAAACCCACCACGTGGCGCTACCTTCCGTTATTACCTGAAAGATGCGTTAGAAGAAGAGCAGACGCTACGCATTGATATATTTAATGCCGATAACGAGCTGGTTCGCACACTATCATCTGCACCTAGTGCATTTGAGAAATGCGCGAAGGGTAACGAAGACGTTCGCAGCCCTATCAAATTTAAACACCCTGCAACAAAAGCGGGTTACAACGAATTTGTATGGGATCTTCGACGTGAGCCGTTGAACTGCATCGAAAACGTAAAACTGTTTGGTGGTTGGAACGGCGCCCGTGTTATGCCTGGAGACTACAAAGCGAAAATCACAGTAGGTGAACAGGCACAAACCCGCACATTTAAAGTACTTCCAGACCCAAGGGAAGAAGCAGATAAAGCGCAGCTTCAAGTAGTTGAAAAGAGCATTCAGGCTACAGAAACTTTACTGAATGATTTGTTTGCACACCTGCAAAAATCCCGTGATGTTAGAGCGCAATTAAACGGTGTGTCTGAAGATAACGTAATGCTGGCAAGCGATGTGTCGGCTTCAATCGAGCGCATTGTTAGTGCAATCGACGACTGGGAAGCGTTGGTCATTCAGCCAAAACATCAAACTTTCGAAGACGACATTAACTGGCCGAATATGCTCGACAGACAAGTCCGCTTCTTGATGGATAACTTCGACAGAACAGGGGCACCTGCACAAGCTGGTGCACTAAAACGGTTGGAAGACTTAGAGTCAAAGTGGCAGCAGTATAAAGTGCAGCTAGAAACCCTGTTTGGTGAAGAAGTGAAGCCATTGAACGAAAAGCTCTCAAAGCAAGGCGCATTTGATTTAGAGAGTTTATAGGATTGAGGTAAACCCATAAAAAAGCCCCGTATTACGCAGTAGTAATACGGGGCAAAAAGCATCTTTAACGGGAGTTATCGATACTTGTTACGGGTCAACTGTTTAACTCGGGCGAATACATCAACACCAAGCTGACGGTATACGTGAAGTAAATCTATTAGCACCCAGTTCTCGCGTATCATGCCGTTCTCATTGCGCCAAAAATCTAAGCTGCGCATAGTGATGGGCTTATCGTTTGGCACAATGCCAAGCCAGCCATCGCCTGAAATGGTCATGCTCATGCCAGGCCAGCCAGTGAATCCCACATAATTATTTTCGGAGAACAAATGGCCGTTTGCGGGGTCGCCCACGCGGTTAGGCATACCGTTTAAAAACGCTTCTTGATGGGTATTGCGAAAGCCTTGAATACCGCGCCCAAAACCAATACCAGATGGGCCATACCAGTTTGATTTAGGATGCCAGTATTTGTCTAGGTTCATGGCAGCAACACCGCCTTCGGCGAATTTCCCTAAACTATTTAGCATATCAAGTACAAGCTGATGGCTCTGTGCGGTAAGCGACTTGTCTTCTTCAAACAAGTGTATTCCGTCTTGGGTTGTTGGCCCCGGCACATGCCACTCGGTACCTAAGCTTGGACTAAACGGCCAGCACTTTGCCTGCATCATGACTTCAGGCAAGTCCCAAATGGCTTGAACTTCCACTATGGTGTCGCCTTCAAAACGATAAAATTCATGAAAGCGCATATGAATTTGATCGCCAGTCGCAGGGATGTCTAACCAAGGCTTTTCAAGACGCCCAGTGTAATAACCACAGCAACCTAACCAGCGCAATTGTTTGTCGTCCTCGCCAACCATAATTATGGTATCGCGGCGCTCAAGATCGGGGACAGACTCCAGCAGTGGCGCATACACCTTATCTAGCATTTCGCGGTGGCCTGTCATGTCATCAAAAGGCACACAAAACTTAATGGCGGCATCCTGTGAAAAAAGGGTATCGCCCAGCGTTTTTAGCTTCTCGAGGTCAAAGTCGTACTGTGTTTCTCGAAAAGGAAGAAACGCTTTTTTTAGTGCAATATTTGAAAAAGTAGACATCGCATTTGCCTCTAATCAATAAATTCTGGGGCTTTGGCTGTGTCACCACGTCGGGTCACATAAATTAATGCTACCTCATCACCTTGCTGGGCAAAACTGCGAGCTGCGCCAATAGGTGTGGTAAATGTATCGCCTTTATTAAGAATGAGCGCTTCGCCGTCAACAAGCATTTTGATGCAGCCGTCTTGTACATATACTACTTCTTCCTCGAAGCGTTTGTGCGCAGTAATAAAAGCACCCGGCTTGAATTTAAGGGCGCGAACGCAGAATCCATGAGACCAGTTTAGCTTTGTTTCACCAAGCTTTTCATCCGCACTGGCAGGGCCGATAAGCGGTGCTTCCAAAACTTCTGTTCCTTGGGTTAATGCCGTGTTGTTGCTAAACGGGAAATCAGCTAAACGCACCACGCACTGCTCTAACGCTTCATCATCAATTACGCGGTGTTGCGCTATTTGTTCTGCCGATGTTTTTGGCATAGGCGCAACGCCTTCAGGAATTTTTTGTCCCAGAGTAGTATCAACTAAACCACCGTTTTCGAGCAAGACAAGCCCGTAGTCGCTGGCCATATCAAAAACTTGAGGAGCCCAAAGTACACGACCTGGATCGTCTCGTCCCAATACTGCGTAAAGGTATCCCGTGCCGTCGCCTACATTTTCAAAACCGCGAAACAAATCCATAGGAATAGAAATAATGTCGCCTTCTTCCATACGCACTACGGCATCGTTGCCTTCAACACCCGTAGTAAAGTGCCAGCTACCTTGAGACACAACAAATACCTCTTCGGTTAGGTGGCTATGCTGCGAGTTAAGGCAGCCGGGAGGCTGACGAGCTCCGCCAATGTTAAAGCCGTGCGGAATAGCAATGTGAACATGTTGGTCAGGGTTTTCGGCGACACCTGGACCAATTATGGTGAAGTTCTCTTTTTGATCACTGCCTGGCGAGCGCGTATCGATAAACGCGTTGCGGCATGGGATTAATTCTTCATAGCGGACTAAACGCTCGGATAATACTGACACAGTGATACCTCGTATTTAATGGGCGGTCCAACCGCCATCGACTTTAAGACAACTACCCGTGGTGGTCATAGACAATTCACTAAGTAGAAATATGCACGCGTTAGCAACGTCTTCGACGCTGCCTAAGCGTTGTAAGGGAATGTTGTTCATCACCATTTCAGCGAACGCTGGCTCTTCAAGCATGGGCTCGGTCATTGGTGTTTTAATAAACGTTGGCGCTACGCTATTGACGCGAATATTATTCGGCGCCAGTTCCACAGCCATGGCTTTCGTTAAGCCTTCAATTGCGTGTTTGCTTAAGCAATAAAGCGTGCGGCCTGGAGAGCCCACAAAGCCCATTTGTGATGACATGTGAACAATGGATGGAGACTGACTTTTAAGCATTGGCGTAATGGCAGCCTGCGCAACTTTGTATGCTGAGCGAATATTTAAATTCAAAATATCGTCAATATTCTCATCGCTCTGTTCTTGCATTGGCGCAACACGGTTCGTCCCGGCGTTATTGATTAATCCGTGAAGAAAGGGAAGTGCTTGGATCTTTTCATGAAGCGCTTTATCTTGAACATCTCCCACCCAAAAGCTAAGCCTTTCTGAACTCTCGTTCTTTAGCGCCACAAGGTCACTTTCGGTTCGCGCCACAGCAATAACATTTGCACCACATGCGTCAGCCAATAAAGCACATGCTTTACCAATACCTTTACCCGCACCTGTAACCAAAATTGCCTTGTCTTTTAATAGGTCATGAGAGAAAGCCACATGTCACCTCAAAATAATAATTGCATTCGAAGTCATTCTTATGTAATTTTTGGTGAAGATCAAGATAAATATTTGTTCGATTAATGTAACATCTCATTCACCTTTGTAGAGGAATAGACCGTGATCAAGTACTTGAAGCAAGGCAAGCAGGCTGAAGAAAAAGCAATTGATAATCAGAAAGTTAAAGAAATAGTTGAAAATATAATTAGCGATATTGAAAAACGTGGAGACGAAGCTGTTTCGCAATATTCTGGTCAGTTTGATAAATGGACTCCGGAGTCTTTTAGGTTGAGTCGTGAAGAAATTGACGCATGTTATGAGCAGTTAACCGAACAAGAGATTAGCGATATCAAATGGGCGCAGGAACAAGTTCGAAACTTTGCGACCATTCAGCGTGAGTCAATGAAAGACGTTGAAGTTGAAACGCTGCCCGGTGTAGTGCTTGGTCACAAAAATATTCCGGTAGATAGTGTGGGTTGTTATGTACCCGGTGGTAAGTATCCGCTGGTGGCTTCAGCACACATGAGCATTGTTACGGCAAAGGTGGCTGGTGTGAAACGGGTTATTGCTGCTACTCCTCCGTTTCAGGGTAAACCCGCACCAGCGGTAATTGTAGCGATGGACTTAGCCGGTGCTGATGAAATATATACCTTTGGTGGTGTACAGGCGATTGCCGCTATGGCTGTGGGCACTGATACTATTGAACCGGTAAGTATGATTGTTGGGCCGGGCAATGCCTTTGTGGCCGAAGCAAAACGCCAATTGTTCGGGCGCATTGGTATTGATCTTTTTGCGGGTCCAACAGAAACGTTAGTTATTGCTGACGACAGTGTTGATGGCGAATTATGTGCGGCGGATTTGCTCGGGCAGGCTGAGCATGGGCTTAATTCTCCAGCCGTATTGCTTACCAACAGCGAGCAACTGGGTAAAGATACTATGGCCGAAGTAGAGCGCCAGTTAACTATTTTACCTACTGCAGATGTGGCCTCTGTCGCATGGCGAGATTACGGTGAAGTCATTGTATGCGACACCTATGATGAAATGTTAGAGGTCGCTAACGACCTAGCATTTGAGCACGTTCAAATTATGACGAAAGACGTGCCGTACTTTCAAAAGAACATGCGTAACTTCGGAGCACTGTTTTTAGGCCCTGAAACCAATGTGTCTTACGGCGACAAATGTATTGGTACAAACCACACCCTACCCACGAAGGGCGCAGGTCGTTATACTGGAGGTCTATGGGTTGGTAAATTCTTAAAAACCTGTACATACCAGCGTGTTACGGAAGAAGCCTCAGTGATGGTTGGCGAGTATTGTTCACGTTTATGTGCAATTGAAGGTTTTGCAGGTCACAAAGAACAGGCTGACATTCGATTACGTCGTTACGGAAAAAAATAATTGAATAAAAAAAATAGGGTGACGTCATATGACGTTGCCCATGCAGCAGGAGTCTCTCAGTCGGCAGTGTCGCGGGTATATCGCCCGGGCGTTAGCGTATCTAAGAAAACCCGTGAAAAAGTGCTAAAAGCCGCAGAAGAGTTAGGCTACAAACCTAACGCCATTGCACGCATGTTGATAAACCAAAGCACGGGCATGATTGCGGTAATTATTTCATCGCGAGCTAATGTGAACTTCCCTGAAGTATTGGCACAGCTAAATAAACACATCGCTGAGAAAAACAAGCGGGTGCTGTTATTCACACTTGATGACGCAGAGCAGCTAGAAACGGTTATTGAGCAAATATTAGCATACCAGGTCGACGGCGTAGTTGCGCTTACAGCGCACTTCGAACCCGACAGTGTCACGCAGTTTGCTAAACACAATATTCCAGTGGTGTTGTATAACCGTGAGCTTCCTGATCACAGTGTAAGCTCGGTATGTTGTAACCATGACCAAGGCCTTCGCATGTTGGTGGATATTCTAGTTAACCATCATCACCAGCACTTCTTAATTATGGCTGGCCCAAAAGATTCTGATGTGGCCCGCGCAAGGTTAAGTGGAGCAAGGAATGCCTTATTATCTCATGGGTTTACCGACACCAACGTGGTTTATGGCGACTACAGCTATGACTCGGCGAGAGAGTGCTTAAGTGCTTATGCCGAGAAAAATGCGCTTCCTACTGCA
Source organism: Alteromonas sp. ABH4_452 (assembly GCF_056311825.1). Classification (NCBI taxonomy): domain Bacteria; kingdom Pseudomonadati; phylum Pseudomonadota; class Gammaproteobacteria; order Alteromonadales; family Alteromonadaceae; genus Alteromonas; species Alteromonas sp. ABH4_452. The sequence goes on from NZ_CM149973.1 coordinate 1,286,869, forward strand.
ATTATTTGTGCCAACGACACAATGGCAATTGGTGCCATTGACGAAATACGGGAAAACCTGAATTTGCGGGTACCTGAAGATATTTCAGTTGTTGGGTTTGATGGTATCAGTGCTTCTTCGTGGCACAGCTACCAGCTGACTACCGTAAGTCAGCCAACCTATTTTATGACAAAAGCAGCAGTAGAAACCTTGGTTAACTTAATTGAGAGCCCTGATATACCGCCAGAGACACGTTACTGGCCGGGCAAGCTCATTGAAGGAAACTCAGTGGCCGCTGCGCCAAGAGATAATGAGTAAACTATTATTTATACCCGGAACCCTTTGTAACGGAAACGTTTTTACCAACCAAATAACGACCTTAACCAATGCTGGTCATCAGTGCATTACCTTAGAGTATGACCAGCATGACAACCTGAGCGATGTTGCCAGTCATGCGTTACGTCTTTTTGATGAAGGCGAGCCATTCAGCATTTGCGGCTTTTCAATGGGCGGTATGGTGGCGTTTGAACTTTTAGCGCGCGTTCCCGAGCGAATTGAAAAAATAGCATTGCTAGATAGCAATGCGCATGCAGACAAACCCCAAGGGCGATCAGCCAGGAGCGAGCATTTAATTTATGCCGTTTCGCATGGCCTAGACACGCTTATTCACGATAAATTTAGCGCCGTCTATCTGCATAAGCCCAATGAAGCATTAATGAAATTAATTGCACAGATGGCGCAGGATACGGGAATTGAGCGCTATAAAGCCCAGCTCGAAATTCTTGCAACACGCCCGGACGCTAGCGAACTGTTAGCTAATTGCGCACATCCAATGCTGATAATTGGCGGTTGCAACGATGTGCTTTGCCCGCCATCAGAGCAGCAAAGAATGCATAACCTGGCCGCAAATAGCGAATTGGTGCTGATTGAAGACGCGGGGCATTTCGCAATGCTTGAGCAAAGCGCAAAAGTGAACCTGCATTTATATAACTTTTTCGGAGGTGCAGCACATGCTGAAACAAGCGCTTAAAAACAAGCAAAGCCTTTTGGGTACGTTCATAAAAACGCCCCATTACAATGTAATTGAAGTTTTGGCGCACGCTAGCATGGATGTATTGTGTTTAGATGCTGAGCATGCACCATTTTCAAGACAGGATTTAGACACCTGCATTCTTGCGGCAAGGGCGGGGAACATGCCTGTTCTAGTAAGAACACCAAACGATGCCCCAGAAACACTGCTAAATGTGCTGGATATGGGCGCAGACGGTGTGGTTGTGCCACATGTGAAAACGGCGGAACAGTTAAGTGCTATCGTCAGGCATTGCCACTACGGTGCAGGTGGAAGAGGCTATGCAGGTTCGAGCCGATTTGCAGGCTACACAACAAAGCCATTGAGTGAAAATTTAGAGGCGGGCAAAAACGTTAGTATTGTTGCCCAGCTTGAAGATTTAGACGCAATCGACAACATAGAAGCCATTGCACACGTTGACGGTGTCGATTGCTTGTTTATAGGTCGAATGGATTTAACCGTAGCGCTAGGCGAAACCAGCGCAGACGCCCCAAAAGTTAAACAAGCGGTTGAACACTTAGTTGAAGTAAGCCACAAGGCAGGTAAAGCTACGGGCATGTTCGTGGGTAATTTAGGAGAGCTCGCCTACTGGAAAGAAAAAGGCGTTTCTCTGTTCTTATTAGGTTCTGACCACGGTTTTATGTTAAGTGGCGCCAAAGCACTGCGCGAGACGTTTGATAAGGCGTAAAAATAAAAGCGTATACCTTTTTATCAAGCAAGAGTGCATTATGAAGACCAAAATAAGTCAATCCACAAATATTTAGCTCGGTAGATATTTAACTATTGCCGCTCTATTTCGATTGTTATATGGTAATTCTTTGTTAATTATAAAAATTCAGGGAAGATGTTATGACTCAATATGATGAATACAAAGTAATTCACGTGGTAGAAGGCGGTTGTGGAACACTATTACTTGGTTCCAGTGGATTGCCTCTCAAAAAGCTTGAAGCAACGCTTAATATGGAAGCGCAAGATGGCTGGCAGCTTGTTTTCCAAGTTATCGAAAATAAAAGATTTTTATTATTCTGGAGCCGAGAAGCTGTTATTTTAACTCTCGGCCGTAAACGTGTTTAAAAGCGTTGCACTTTCAGCCATTCGCCGATACCAAGCGAATGGCGGTTCCCAAGCTCATTTCAATATAAGCTGTAACTTTACTCCAACGTGTTCCGAATACACGCACCAAGCAATCGAAAAGTACGGTGTAATGAAAGGCATTTATCTCGGTTATTCTCGTATCCGAAGGTGTAATGATCCTGATTGTATTACGGTAAAACCAGATCCGTTAAGGTAACGTCATGGACGATTTAGCATTCAGAGAGCAAGAAGAAACACTTAGAAGCAAGGTTGCACAACTTAGTCTTGAATTAAGAAAGCAGTATTACCAGCTTGAAGAGCAACTGGTCAAAGATCCTGACACTTACGCTGTACTTAACTATTTTTTTGCAGCTGGTTTGCATCATTTCTATCTGGGCAAAGTAGCTCGCGGTGTCGTGAATTTAGTATTAATGCTAATTGGTCTTGCACTAATTCCCTATCATGGTTGGGTATTGATAATTTTCGTATGTGTTGTCGAATTACCTCAATTATTTAATAGCCAAAAGATAGTTAGGCAATACAACATTGATGTGATGCGAGAAATATTAGATGAGCTTAATAATTCAAAGCAGAATCAACCAATCTCAAACGTCTAAACGAGCACAATGGTTTTTAATTTTCGCGGCCACAATAATCATTGTGTTGCTTAGTGGATATCAGTTTTACACCAAAGGTGTGCCCTATTTTTCGGAAAGAATATCCGAGTCGTTACCCGATCAGATCTATCAAGTTATTGACGAAAGTAGCTTACAAGAATTAGATAACTCAGAGTTCAAAGCTTCTCAATTAAGCCTGTCAGAGCAAGAAGAAATACGGGCTCTCTTCAAATCATTACTCAAGGAAGACACACACGGCAATCGAGATTACAAGCTTGAATTCAGACAGTGGAGTGGAAAAGTAAACGCTATGGCGTTGGCAAACGGCACAATTATTATTACTGACAGTATGGTGACTCTTTCTGAAAATCCGCAAGAACTGAGCGCAGTCATGCTTCATGAAATTGGTCACGTTAGACATAATCATGTTATGGAGTCTCTGGTGGGTTCTTCTATTGTTTTCGTTAGCTTGACTATAGTATTTGGCGATGTCTCTGCGGTTTCAGACATAATAATGCAGGGCGCAATACTTGGGCTAAATCAAGGTTACTCTCAACAAGCCGAATTTGAAGCCGACTTTTATGCTAACGAAAAAATGAATGAAATGTATGGTGATAATACAGGAATGATTAGCATTTTTGAGAAGTTAGCTGCTGAGACAGACGACCAGCACAGTTGGTTGAGTTCACACCCAAGTTTTGAAAAGCGGATAGAGAAAATCAAGCGGGCGGATTGATTCGGCCTCGTTAACTCAGACTATTTGCACATGCTGTCTTAACCTTAGGTTACACACTTCCGGTGAAAGCTAAATTAAATCTGGCGGTCTGTTGTGTACGTATTCCGGACCTTCGTAACTTAGCTTTCAAGCTTCAGCTATGAGCGAGTAGCAGATCGTCACCATAGCCAATGCGATGGTCTGCTGAAGACAAATTGCGGAAGCTCTAACCTTGAATGTTTTTGCAATGATTAGTCATCGTCATGATTTTCAAAGCTACTACTTATGCAAATTAAATGGTAACTTCTAGCTGCGATGTGTAGGGGAACCCACTTTAAGAGCCAACTTTAGATAACTACCACTTAACTATACCTCGCGTTACTTTTATCCCTCCAATGATAGTAGACCCACCATAATCTTTTGCAAGACGCAACAGTGTGTCGTGAAATCCGTGATTGGGGAAAGTTTCTTCAACTTCTTTAATGATAGCTTTATCAATACCTTTTCGAAGCATACCTTTCGAAGCATCAACCCAGTCAGCTTTTCTGCAAGCTTCTATAACTTTTTGGTGAGGGCCCTTGTAAGAAAAAATCTTGTGATGCCAATGAATCGCTCCTTGCAGTAACTCAGGGTCTAAGCCCCACCCATACTTCTCGTTATCGCGCAAAGCAATTGCCTCAGACGGCTCCAAATAAGCCAATTCATGGTCAGTCCAAAGACCAATGTCGTGATAAACAAAGACTGTTTCAATCAATTGCTCGAACTCTGGATTATTGTTCAGAAAGTACATCGCATAGGTAATCGTACGGTAAACATGATTACGATAACCAAGGTAATCACCCCCAATCAAATCCTTGTATGGTTGGAATAGCTCTTCAACCCGAGGACGTTCAAGTTTAATCACAGGTTCAGACATTTTAAACCTCTAAATCGGTAAATAGTTAAGATAATTCATCTGAAATTGTATGAACTTTTGTTACGACTCAACAGTGACCCAGTTGCCATATTTCGATAAGATTGGGCCATCAATCAACTAAGTGATCCAAAAGATGGTTAAGATCGTGGAAAAAACCAAACAGGTTGCAGTACTAGCTTTTGAGCAAATAAGTCCATTTCACCTCTCTGTACCTTGCATAGCTTTCTGTGACGCGCCTAAAATGATTGGTTTATCAGATTTCAACCTAAAAGTGTGTAGTGAAGAAGCCTTTGCAGTGACCTGTAGCACTGGCTTTCAACTAGTACCTCAATACGATTTAGAGACACTGGCCAATTCTGACATTGTAATTATTCCTAGTTGGCCAAACCCCGATTTAAAACCATCTGATAAATTAATATCAGCAATCCAACATGCAAGGCAAAAAGGTGCATTGTTGGTTGGTCTGTGCTTAGGTGCTTACGTTTTGGCAGCAGCAGGTGTGTTGGATGATAAGATTGTTACTACTCACTGGGCTTACGCAGAAGACTTACAGCAACGTTTTCCTCAACTAAATGTGCAGTCAGATACACTTTACCATCAGCAAGATAATGTCGTAACCTCAGCAGGAACTGCCGCAGCTATTGATTGCTGTTTACAGTTAATTAGGGAATATTCAGGATTAGAGGCTTCTAATCGTATTGCAAGATTAATGGTGACAGCTCCACAACGTACAGGGAATCAGTCGCAGTTTATTGAGTTACCAGTTCTGGACAAAGTTACTGACTTCAAATTGGCCGAATTAATGGACGAAATTCTATTAGATCTTACGGCGCCTTATACAATTAACGTATTAGCTAGCCGTTTAGGAATGAGCCGCAGAACATTTACAAGGCATTTCCGCGCACTAACAGGCCAGAGCGTGGGGCAGTGGATATTAGTACAACGTCTCCGTCTTTGTCAGACTTTGTTAGAGCAAACAACCCAGAATATAGAACAAATTTCTCAGCTTTCAGGATTTCAATCTGTAGTAAGCCTCCGCCATCATTTCAAACAAAAGTTTGGAGTCTCCCCAAGTGAATGGCGCAAAACCTTCCAAATAAATTAGTGTAAGCAGTTGCACAAGATTATAGGTATGTGGTTGTATTGCTAACAATTGTAAACTTGCCAAGTCTACTGATCTTTAAAGCGAAAAATTCATTGCGCTAAGGTCGGGTTTACGTCAAAGGGGTCGTCCAGCAACAGGATTTCGACGATCTGCAAATGGCACTTATCGGAACCAAGAGCGGAGACTCCTGAATGTCCGTTGTTTGTCTATTTCAGAATCTAGATGAATACTCTTAGGTGGGAAGAAATAAAAAAGTAACTGAACGATACTCAAGTTCTGCTCCCAGCTTAAGAGATTTAACCAATCTTGATCGATACGTTAGATGCTTACAATGATGCCTTGAGAGTTAAGGATATTGTCCATACTTCTACGAGATGTGATTTGTTACTTTTGGGGAAAAGATTAGTTGAGTTTTAAATATCCGCATACGCCACTGGCGTATTTTGGTGTTAGTGTTATAGTTAACGTATGGTTATTATTGAAACACCCATATTCACCAAACTCATAAAAGAGCTAATGAATGATGATGAATACAAAGACTTGCAGGAAGCACTTGTTAGCAGGCCAGATAGAGGCTCATTAATTAAAAATAGTGGTGGTCTTAGAAAGGTACGCTGGGCGCTGGAAGGAAGGGGAAAGAGTGGTGGAGCTAGAGTTATCTATTATTGGATGACCGACAACGACCAACTTTATATGCTGTTGGCATACCCAAAAAATGTGCAGGATAATTTGACAGATACTCAGCTTAAAGCGCTGAAGAAGATCGTAGTGAGGTGGTCAGAATGAATGGTGACATGTTTGAACAATTGATAGAGAGTGTATCTCAGGCAGACGATATCATCAAAGGTAAGGCAAAGCCTTCCCGTTTAACCGAATTTGCTGAGCCTGAAGTAAAAGCCATTCGCGCAAAAACGGGGTTAACACAAGCCCGTTTTGCTGACGTTTTGGGTGTGAGCAAACGCACACTAGAGAATTGGGAACAAGGCCGACGCCATCCAACAGGTCCTGCTCGTGCTTTGCTTAAGATCTTAGATGCTGATCCTAAGCACGCTCTGGAAGCACTTAATCACTAGATAGCCAATATTAACCGCATGATAATACGTTCGGCAATGCACTTAGGAGTTACGACGAAGGTCCGTTGTTTGTCTACAGCCGACCTTTAAAGCTCAAAGCAGCGATAAGAAAAACTAACCCTTCAAACCCTCAACCACCACTAATAGAAAGCCAAAAAAAACGCCTCTACACACGGAGAGGCGCAAAATTCTAACGTATCAAATTTTAGTGACTGGAAGCTGATACGTTAGCTTAAAAAGGTTGGTTAAAAGGGAAGGGGAGCACCAAAGCGTTTTTCAAACGCGATAGAATCAACTACCCAGTACTCAGTAGTAATCTTATTCTCGTTAAACGTAAGCATGGTTGCTATGGGCAGGCGCACGCGTATTAGGCCGTTATCAGTCTTCAGGTCTGCATCTATTCGCCATCTGACTAGCGCGTTACTTTCATCCGCTATTACTTGTTCCAGCTGACAGTAGCGGCGGTGTAATTTGCTTTCAAGTAAAGTCAGCCAAGACGAGACAGAAGGAAAACCTTCTTTGTTTAACATTTGGCTATTTACGCTAATATGGGTAGCGTCACTGTATAGCTCTTTGATACCTGCCGTGTCGAAGCCTTGCCACACTTGCCACCATTGCGACAGTAGCGCCTTGCTCTTATCGCTAGTGTTACTTGCAACCACATCGTTAATGCCCGCATGGGTTGTCTTAAGATGAAGTTGAGGGTCAAATTCGCTCAGCTGTAATGGGTCTGGCTCGGGCCAAAAAGGTAGCGGCATCGAGTTGTCATGGCCAAGGGCTTCTTTTGTATTATAGTGCGCCGCAAGTGAAGCACTGTCTACCCATTGAAGCAATTGCTTGATAGCGGCATTGCGATGTTCGCATTGTGCAATAAAGTAGGTGCTGGTCGATGCTGATGAAAGACAAAATACGCCTGCTTCAACATCACCACTTTGCACCTTCGCGCATAATTCAACGGTCTCAAAATGCGTTGTAATATCAAGCCAATTAGCCATTAAACCCCGTTGCTGAATTGGCCCGTAGTGCAGTCTTTCTCCTAAAAGCCAGCGGCTTGAATGAAGCAAGGCGGCGGTAAGTGTTTGTGTGTCTTGTTTTTCTAGCAACTGTTGAATTGTGCTTAACATGCTTATGCCTCCGTCGCTTGTGGTAGCTTGCGCATAAGGTTTGCTAACGCCGCTACTTCGTCAAACACCGTAAATTCCTTGGCTATAACACCGTCTTCAATCTCAAAGTGAGTTGCGCCTAAAATGTAATGGGGTTGCTGATTAAACTGCGCATATTTGCTTTGTGTAGCATTGTAATGACCCGCCAAGCCCCATCTAAGCGCAATGTTCACGCGATTGTCGTCGTAATGGGTAACGCAAATGTGATCTACAACCATGTTGGCGTCTGGGCAACTGGCCAAGTACTTAATGAACATGCCGCCAATAGCTGCATTGCCAGTGGCTTGGCGACCGCCCGGCCACTGCACTGACGCATTAGGTTTGTAAAAGTCAGACAGCTTATTGAACATGCGCTTATTGAAGATTTGGTCGGCCCATGATTTGGCAAAGTCGCCCCACTGCTTGTCTTGCTCTGGCAATTCTTCCCAGCGCGATGCCTTGTTAGCACATGTTCGAGCGTACTCTTCATTTATCCATTGGGTAAACGTACTCGATACAGGAAACTTGGCTTGAAACGCTGCAGCATCGTCTAGCTCAATACCAAGCTGAGCGATAAGAAAGCTATTGTCTCGCATTAGCCATTCGTAAAAAATCTTATTGTCTCTGCACATGCAGTCTGCAATGGTGGTTACACGCCCGGTTTTGCCTGTTGGCGCGCCAAATTCAGAGGGGCCTTTATTGGTCATAATACTGGTGATACGGTGCGACGAATAATACACCTCGTTGGCTTCTTTACGGTAAATAACGTCTTCACCTATAAGCGACCTGTCAGGGAAGGCTGCGATGGTTTTTAACGTGTTTTGAACCACCACATCAACACTGTCGGCATAACCGCCAAGCGTATGTACCGGGCAGTAGTCAGCATAATAATCGTAGCAAGCGCCAATATTTTTCTGCTCCCAAATACGATGGGTAATGCGCAATATATAGTCTGCTAAGTCGACAAACTCTTCATCGAAACCCGCTAAGGTTTGCGTTTTACTTCGTGCAGGGTCCAGCATGTCATGCAGAGGCTGCCAATACACCGTTTTTGCTATGGATGTTTCGCTCATAGAATCTCCCTCAAAAGCGCTGAGTTTGGCTTTTAAAACATAAATTGAATTGAAAATAAGAACACGAGTGTGAGTAAGAAGAACCCAAACAATACGTAGTTGATTGGGTCTACGCGGCCGGGAACGCGATACCATCCTTGCTCTTTCTCATCGAGACCTTCGCGCGCGAAGTGTTGCTGCTGCCCTTTAATGGTATAAGCGTTGTATTCGGTTTGAACGCCATCAATAAGGCGACTAGCAATCATAGACACTACAATGTTGGCACTTGCACCTATGATGCAGTACCAAGGCCACGCGATATCTGTATTCAAGGCCACTAAAGTCACAACAATAAAGCCGCTCAATGTGCCAATGATCAGGCCATTTTCGGTTGTCTGTTTAGAGAAGAACCCTAAGAAGAACATGCCCATTTGCGCACCTACAAAATAAGAGCCTACTTTAGACAAAATTTCTAAAATTGAGCCTTCACTGAATAGGTGGTAGCCAATTGCTGGAAAAATAATAAGTACGGCGAAGAACAAGGTGAAAATACGTGAAGCCTTAAGGTAATGGGCGTCCGACGCGTCTTTCTTGAAGTATTTGATGTAGAAATCGATAGTTGCCACTGTCGATAGCGAGTTAAATGAGGAATCTAGGCTAGACATGGAAGCGGCCATAACCGCGGCTGCAATAATGCCCATTAAACCCGGCAAGCCGTAATCGGTTGCGAACTGCAAAATGATTGTGTTGCTGTTTTCGAAGGTCTTGCCTTGATAAAAGTCGTAGAACAACACGCCAAGTACAATGAAGAAGAAGTAGATGAAGAACGCGCAGAAACCCATTAATAAATAAGATTTTTTGGCGTCACCAATATTCTTGGCAGCCAGCGTTCGCTGCACCATCATTTGGTTGGTGCCGTAAACGGTGATGTGGTACAGCGTCATAGCAATAATGCCGCTCCACACCGTAGTTTCTTCAGTAAAGTCGAAGTCCCAATCAAGTGGGTTTAATTTACCCTGAGCTTTAAGCTCGCTCATTGATGAAGATAGCGTAGTGTCGCCGCTTTCAAGCAGGGCGTACATAATAATGCCCGCGCCCACAAATAAGATCACTGACTGAATAACGTCAGTCCAAATTACGGCAGTAATGCCGCCCATCATGGTGTAGATAAGCGCTATGGCAGTAACTATAACTATAGACCACACTACAGGTACGCCAGTAATGAACGACAAAACAAGAGAGGTAGCATAAAGAATAGCTGCTGAGCTCATGATTTGGCTTAGCATAAAAATGCTGGATACCATGGCGCGGGCACGCTTGCCGAAACGCCGTTCTTGGTAATCGTAAATGGACGCGACACCCGCGTTATAGAAGAATGGGAAAAAGAATATGATTACAGCCATGATGACGAGAGGGTAGTTCAAATGAAGTGCTATAACGGATAGCCCCTCTGAATAAGCCCAGGCTGGTGCCCCAAGAAACGTCATAGCGCTAACGTAAGTGGCAATAACCGAAATACCTATTGCCCACCACGGAGTTTGTTTTTGACCGAGATAAAAATCGTCGGAATTTTTTATATTTTTACCAATCACCAAACCCAGCAACAGGTTCGCAATGATGTACCCGCCTAAGATAGACCAGTTTAAAACGCCAAAATTTTCAGTCATATTCTTTACTCTGCCTGCTTAATAAGCGCGCTTTCTATTTACAATAATATTCAACCTAATACATAATGACTTCGAAGTCATTAATTATTTCAGGCCAGTATTAACAATTTTTTAAACAAAGAGGCGTAAGTCATGAGTTTTAATAGCGAAAAAGCCGTTGTCAGATCCTATCAAGCCGCTTTTGACAAAGGTGAGGCAAGTGATGTTAAAGGCGTAGTGAAATCGTATGTTTATGAAAATGCAAAGATTTATGCCTGCTATCCGTTTGATAAATGTTCGACTCCAGCAGAATTAGTGAAAGAGTTGTGGGAGCCGTTAAAACAGAGTTTTACGCGTATGAAGCGCCGTGAGGACGTATTCATGGCGGGAGATAACAGCGCCGGCGAAGGCAAATGGGTTATGTCGATGGGTCACTTCGCTGGACTGTTCGACAAGCCGTTTCTTGGTATTAGAAGTACGGGGAAACTGGCTTTTTTACGGTATGCCGAGTTTTTTGAAGTACGTGAAAATAAGATAGTTAGCCACGCTATTTTCTTCGACTTAATTGCACTAATGCAGCAAGTTGGGCTTAATCCTTTGCCCGTAGAAACAGGCCATACGTTTGTTTATCCAGGGCCATGTGATCACAACGGTTTACTGTTTGAAGAGCAAGATCCTAAGGAGTCTAAAAAGACCATTGAGCTGGTTGAGGAAATGGTAAAAGACCTAGATTCTTTAAATAAATCGGGTAACGACAACTGTCCTCCAGAGCTTCTCGCCAAATGCTGGAGCGAAGATATGGTGTGGTACGGGCCAGCGGGAATAGGGGCTACATACACCATCGAGCGTTACCAGCAGCAACATCAATTTCCTTTTCGTAAAGGTTTGAAAGATAAAGTTTTTAATGGTCATGTGGCGCGCTTTAGTGAAGGCAGTTTTGCCTGTTTCTTTGGTTGGCCGAACCTATCGAATACCGCAGGCGGCGGCTTGTTCGGCATGCCGGCGTCGGGTATACGTGCTGACATGCGAGTGGTTGATGTGTACTATCGCAAAGGGGATAAATTACTGGAAAACTGGGTGCTGATGGATGTGCCTTATTGGTTAAAACAACAAGGGTTAGATATCTTATCGCGCACTACCACCTACAGTTAAGCTAACAACATTAAAGGCTTTATACCTGAAATAGGTGTACTGACTGACGTCATTTTCCCATGAAGCTACCTAGCAAAACGCCCGTTTTTGCTAGGTGGGCTTTCTGATAAGCCAAACTATCTTAAGTGCACTTTCTTATCTATTTCCACTAATGCTTAACTCATGCATCAGCATTCGGTTTCTATCTTTTAAAGTGCCATTTTTCTATGCAGATCCTACCAGTCATTTTTGACTTGAAGTCTTAATATATACTTCGGAATCTTATTTTTATTGTCATTGATAAAGCCCTTTATTGGTTAATAAAGTTATTAAATACATGAGTTTATTTGTTTTTGGTATATTTAAACAAAAAATTAAAATTCATGAATTAACAATATTTGAACATTTTTATTGACTTCGAAGTAAATTGGGTTGTATGTTTGTTTAGACCAAGAATTAAACAACCTAGTATGATGTTGTCACAGGCAGGGTCATCAAAGGCTTGATAAACGCAGGGCACTAACAGGTTACTGCAGATAAGGTTTTATTAATCCGGGAACTATCACGATGAAGCAAGACCAACGAAAGTACCATACAACATACCTCTCCCGCGCTATTCAAAGTGCACTTCTAATCAGCGTTAGTTTTTGCGCTAGCGCCCAACAAGAAACCCCTGACAGCGAAGCTAAAGCAGCGGGTGTTGAACGTATTGAAGTAACAGCAAACCGACAATCTCAAGATTTGCAGGAAGTATCGTCTTCTGTGAGCGCGTTAGGTGCAGATGATATTTTGCGTAACGGCATTGAAAATATTAGTGGTCTTGAAAACGTTGTTCCCGGATTAAGAATAGGCAGCTCGGGTGGTGAAGTTCGTCCCGCTATGCGTGGTGCTCGTACCAACGAAGTCGGCGTGGCCGGTACAGGTATTGCTGAACAAGTTGTTGGTATTTTCCAGGATGGTATTTATGTGCCAACGACCACCGGTGGCTTAGGGGCTTACGTTGATATTGAGCGCATTGAAGTACTGCGCGGGCCGCAGGGAACATTGTATGGAAGAAATACATTTGCAGGTAGTATCAACGTTATTTCAAAGCAGCCTGAACTTGGCTATACCAGTGGTTCTGTGAAACTTACTCATGGTAGCTATGACCGTTCGGCCTATGAAGCTATTTTAAACCTGCCGCTAAGTGATAAGGCCGCTACGCGCTTTGTCATGAGCCACGACCGTCATGACGGCATGATCGAAAACCATTTCTTGCCGGGCTCGTCAGACGATTTACGCGAAAAGAATCAATTCTACTTACGTAACACGACTAAATACGAATTCTCAGACGATGTTACTGCATTGCTTCGCCTTGATTACAGTAAGAAAGATGCAAACTCAGAAGCGATTTGGGGTTACCAACAAATTGCGGGTTATCAAATTTCTGAAACCTCGCCGGGATCGGGCGTTTACAACCCTGTTGCTACGGTAACGCCTGGCCACATTTATCAGCCAGCTGATGCTGAGCGAGATGATGAAGGCCCATACGATGTATACAGAAATGCGGTGTCTTTCGATAACCAGGAAGCATGGTCGGCAACCTTGACGCTCGACTGGGCGATGGACTGGGCAAATGCAAAGTGGACCACTAATTATTCTGAACTGTCAGGCGAGCAATTCTACGATAACGACTACAGCGATGGTGGCTTAGACTTTGTTGGTGGTTTTGGACGTCAGGACGATCAAAAAGCGTTTTCTACCGAACTACAGTTGTCATCTGTTGAAAGCGATAGCCCGTTTTCTTGGATAGCAGGCGTTTATTTGTTCTCGCAAGAAGCGGATTGGGAATGGCTGTGGCGTGAGGATACAACCGGTAACGGTGAGCCAGATTCTATTACGGTTCCTTCGTGGGGAAATCCAAATCACGACCCGCATGAAGTCGATTCTGTAGCCGTATTTGGCCAAGCTCGTTATCAACTTAACGACGCCAACCGCTTGTTGGTTGGCCTTCGCTACAACAAAGACGAGAAGACATTTACAGGCGATTCAATTCCCGATTGGGACGACTCAGCGGTATTGTGGAAGTTAGCTTATGAGCTAGATGTTGCAAAAGACATGATGGTCTATGCCAGTGCAGCAACAGGTTATCGCACTGGTGGTGCTAACGACGCGAGGGTGGTAGCGCGTGGTGCCGATCCGCTATACGACAATGAAGAAGTTATTTCTTACGAAATTGGTTTGAAGAGCTTTTTATTCGATAACACCGTTCGGTTTAACGTTTCTGCTTTTGCAAACCAATACGACGACGTGAAAGCGCAGCTGTTTGCAGTTTCGTGTAACGACACAACAACTGACTTAACCGTGGCACAGTGCGTTTCTACTGGCGTTAGTACAACCTTTGAATACTATGAAAATGGTGGTCAGGTTGACACCTACGGGTTAGAAGCTGATTTGGAATGGCGCCCACTAAGCGAGTTAACGTTAAATGCAACTTTGGCGCTTCTTAACGCCGAGTTCGCTGACGACTTTGCGGTAGGTAATTCTCAACTTCAGCCTCTACTTGGGTTAGGCAATGTTGATGGCCGTCAGGATATTAACGATCCAAATAGCCAGTTTAGCTTTGCGGGTTACTCTCCAGCTATGTCACCAGATTATACGCTGGGCCTAAGCGCAAGGTATGAGTACTCATTGCCAAATGGCGGTTACTTAACGCCTTATCTTCATGTGAACTTTGTTGACGATCACTACGCGTTTGATATCAACATTCCTGAAACAAAAGTAGATGCTCACGCCATGGTAACGGCTCGTATTTCTTGGGAAGTAAATGAAAACTTAAACGTCGATTTCTTTGCAAATAACCTGACGGATGAAGAAGTGCTTACTCGTGCAGTGGTTCAGTCTCAAGTGCTTAATGGGCTGCCTATTAACTCCATTCAGGCAAACTGGAATAACCCGCGTACATACGGCGTAAGCTTACAGTACAAGTTCGACTAACACTTGTAGCGCAGTGCGCTATTTTAAACGCTGAACAAACTGGGCAATCACTAGGGTGATGAGCCCAGTTTTGGTTCTTAGCGCCAAATATCTACTTTACGCTCTGTTTCAAAACCCTAATTACGCATTCTTTAAACAGAGCTTTTAATATGCAGTACTCAACACTTTTTTGGGAGATATGAGATGAAAGGTTCACGTCCAGAACAAGGTATTCTTACAAAAGACAACGACTTGTCAAAAACGCAGGAAACTATTGATACCATTGACGCTATGGTCGATGGATTAAATGATCATGATATCGACAATATGGGCCGTTTCTTCAGCGAGAACTTTCGCTGGATGGGCAATGCAGGCTGCGGCTTCAAACAAGGGTTAAAAGAGTTTCAAGACAACTGGCAGCGACCGTTTCAAGCTGCGTTTTCTGATAAAGTTTGTATAGATGAAGCTCGCGTTACACAAGGCGAGTGGTGCGCTGCGTTTGGTCGCCAAGAAGCGGTTCACACTGGAACCTTTATGGGAATAGAGCCTACTGGTAAAAGAGTCGAAATTCGCTATATGGATTTTTGGAAAGTGGTAGACGGTAAAATTGTAGATAACTGGGTTAACGTTGACTTCCCCTACATTATGCAGCAGCTAGGTGTAGATCCGTTCAACGGACACGGGTGGGAAAACCGTGACTCAGGGAAAATGCCAGTGCAAAACGGCGAATAGAGAATGTATAACAAACAAGCCGGAACATCGAAGCCTCCGGCTTGTTTGATTTTATTACTAGAACTGGTATTTAACGCTCACCGTGTAGTTAGTTGGTGAGCCCGGCATGGTCCAAAGCTGATGGTATGAGTTCTCAAAGTAATCTCTGTCGAACAGATTATTCACGTCAAATCTCATAGAAAGTTCATCGCTGATGTTTACCGACGCCGCTAGGTTCACAAGGGTGTAAGACGGCAAGATGAATGATGGATCTGTGGTTTGCCCTAAGCGGTCGCCTACGTAACGCATGGTCACACCAAAGAACGCTTCTTTTTCAAATACGCTGGTGTAATGGTTCAGCGAGATATACCCCGAATGCTTGGCAATATTGATTAAGCGCGACCCTTTTGGAATAGGCACGCCAAAATCTAAGTCATTCACTGCTTTCGCGGTCTTAGCGTCGGTATACGCATAGGCCATATCAAGGCGAATGTCTGAAGTAAGGTCAGTCGTTAATTGAAACTCAACCCCTTGGCTTTCAACTTCACCGAGCGTAGCTGAAAAGCCAGTATTAGGTTCAGCGGTAAGCATGTTAGTCTTTTCCGCATCAAAAATAGCGACGCTACCAGAAAACATATCAGCAATGTTTTCCCACTTAGCTCCTACCTCAAAAGAGGTGGTCTCTTCAGGGTCAAACGCATTGCGGTCAGAGTCAAGTCCGGGGTTGGGTCTGAAACCTTCTGCATAGCTAGTGTAAAGGCTTACAGAATCATTGACTTCATACACGAAGCCAAAGCGCGGTGTCACTTCCGTTTGGTCTTGTTCTTGCCCTTCATTGCTTAACTTATTAAGAATGTCTTGCTCGAATTTGTCCACGCGAAAGCCAACTAAAAGCTTGGTTGCTTCGCTAAGTTCTATAACATCTTGTGCGTAGAAACCTAACCCTTTTTGCTTTTCAGCCGTGAGTGTAGTGGGCGTAACGTCAGGTCTGAAAATAGTGTAGTCTGGATTTTCAGGGTTGATGCTGTAAGTGGTATCACCCGCACCCCACGCAGTGCGCCAACGACGATAGTCTGTGTCGATGTGGTAGTTGTAATAGTCCAAACCAAACAAGACGTTATTTACGAAGCCTGCCACGTCTACCACGCCACTTAATTCACAGCGTAGTGATAAGTCTTGCGCTTGATAGTCACGGGTTCTGCGTTGCCTTGAAAGTATAGATGGGTCGGTATACAAAAGCTGACGACCTTCTGACAGTTCAGTATCTGAAGACTGCCCTTCAAAAGAAGAGTCTCTGTAGGCGAAGCCACTGAGTAAATGCCAGTTGTGATTCAACTCGTGATTTAACACTAGCTGATGTCCGAAGGCTTTAACTTCATGGGCTCCGTCTCTAACATCACCATAAAAGTCTTCGGCATCTACGGCGTCAAAGTCGTTATTTAATATGAACACACCGCGATCAAGCGGCTTTTCCTGATCCAATATTTCCATCTGGTAGCTTAAGCTGGTGTGATCAGAAATGTTCCAAATAAATGAAGGGTTAAGGTTCAAATTCTTGAAAAACACGTTATCGCGATAAGTATCAGAGTCTTCGTATGAACCGTTAACGCGATACGCCATGTCTGAATTAATGCCGTTCGTGTAATCGAACTCTACTTGTTTTTTATCAAAATTACCTACGGTACCCTGGATGTAGCCTTGCTCTTCGAACTGAGGTTTTTTGGTAATAACGTTAATGGTACCGCCAGGTTCCCCTTGACCATATAAGGCTGATCCCGGACCCTTCATTACTTCTATGGTTTGAACGTTAACCGTGCTTCTATTACCGCTATAGCCACGCACGTTGAAGCCGTTTATTAAATAACCCGATGGGTTATTTTCATCGCCAGAAAAACCTCGGATCGCAAAGCTATCGAACATGCCGCCAGAGTTGTTTTGTCTAACAATGGTGGGCGCAAAATCTAGCGCATCGATGAAGCGCGTGATCCCTTCATTCGCTAAGGTATCAGCAGTAATTCGGTCGATTGCTTGTGGGGTGTCGATTAGCGGTACATTACCACGGTATGGCTGAAAGTGTCTTTTTACCTCAATGTGTTCAAGTTCATCATGAGCACCTTGAAGGGAGCTTTCATCACTTTGCGCAGCGGCGCTTACTGATAATGCAACTAAAGAAAATATAAACGGTGTTTTAAGATCAAGCATAAGCAAGGTATTACGTGTCTTTGGCAGGTTTTTCAGAGGTCGCGAATGTTATGTTATCTCGTTTCTTTCCGCAAGAGGGCTTAGGAACCAAAAGGTGAGATTAATGATTCTTGAAGACTAATTGCATATCGGGCGCTTCATTCGGAAGGTGAAAACGCGCAAAGCGTTATTACAAAGCGTTGTTGCAAAGTGAATATACTGGTCCAAACTCAACTATCTGGCGTTTTCCTCTGCCTGCCAATGCTATACACTTCGCGTCTTTGTTACGCCTCCTTGCTGGCTACCCGTAAATTTGAACTAGGACCCTAAATGCGTCATACAACCCTCTCATTACTCTTTTGTACTCTACCTTTTTCTGTCATGGCCGCTGAAAGTGTTGATACTTCAAGCGCTAACGCTGGAGTGAACAGTAACGAAAAAGGCGTGGAGAAAATTACGATTGAAGGGGCGGCGACGGCGAATGACAAGCCAGTAGGCACGTTTAATTCACCTATTTCAAATTTAGAGTACGACCCGCGTGTCGATTTGCAGTCGAGGAACATGGCAGAAGCGCAGGCTGATGTCACTATTCGCGGCGGTATATTCGAAAACACGGGGTTTCGCATAGGAAGCGCGACGCTTATTGACCCGCAAACGGGGCACTATTTCGCTGAAATTCCCATTGCGCCAGAAATGTTGACGAAACCGAGTATTTTTACGGGCGTCGATAATGCACTTTACGGCGTAAATAGCTCTGTAGGTACGGTGTCTTACGGTTGGCGTCCTATCCAAACAGCAGGCAGTGTGTCAGTGGGAGTAGGTAATAACAACTTCAATCTGCAGCGTGTACACGGTGCAGTAAAGCACTCGCTTGATGGCTTACTTGGTTTGAAAGCCGGTTGGTCTGTTGGGGTTGAAGGCGAGTATTCTCGTTCTGAAAGTGATGGCACTATTGCTAATGGCGATCATAATTTCGAACGCGCGTCAGGGCGTATCCAACTAGCAAGTGACGATTCACAAACTGATTTGTTTTATGGCTTCCAGCAAAAGTTCTTTGGCTGGCCTAACTTGTACACGCCTTTCGACGTCAACGAAACAGAAGACATTCAAACTCGTTTGGTTATGCTAAATCATAAACAGCGCTATGGCGAAAAGGGTATAGAAAATAACTTTGAAGTTTCTGCCTACTACAGAGAGAATGACGACCATTACGTTTTCTCACGTGAAAATCCTGAATCGTTTCAGGCATTTCACGAAACCCAAGTGAAGTCATTCGCGTTTTCGGGTACTCATAATGTATCGCAAGAATTTGGTATCAACTATGCAGCACAGCTTACTGCAGACGACATCACATCAACCACGCTAGAGAACAATTTCACCTCTCGTGACTACTACAAAATAAGCCTAGTGCCCGAGTATCGAACTCAGTTGAACAGCAATGAGTCACTTACCGTTCGTTTAGGTGGGGCGTTTGACGATACAAATCGCGACGACGACCGACTGTCTTTTGTGGGCGATATTAGTTGGCTTACCCAAACAGGGAGTAATGCCTCGCGTACACTCTTTCTTTCGTATGCAAAGGCAACGCAGGTGGCTGGCTACACTGCTGTAGGCGGCAGTACCACAAGCGGTCTGTTTAGAAGTAACAACCAGTTACAGCGAGAAGTCAGCAAAAACCTAGAGTTTGGGGCGTCATTTGATAAATCCTCTTTCAAAGTTGATACCGCCGTATTCTATCGCTGGGATAATGAACTAACAGACTGGACTTATAGCTTCGACGCTACTTCAGCACGCAGTGCAAACCCGGTTGATATTGAAACCCTGGGGATTGAGTTGATTGCAGTGAAGCGCTTTGATAGCGCAGATGTGGTGGCAAGCTATACCTATTTAGATAAGTCTGAAGACTATCGAATTGATGAGGTAGACGCGAGCTTTTACGCGCTTAACTATCCGCCGCATCGCGCAACCCTTGGGTTGGTGTGGTTTGCAACCGATACGGTCGAGGTTCGCATTGATAACGAGTGGCGAAAACAAGAAACCAATGCGCTTAGAAACGGCGGTGACTCTGCGTTTTTCTCACATGTCACGCTCACATATTCACCGGCTCAAATTGAAGGGTTAAACCTAGTATTGGCCGTGGATAATTTGTGGGATGAGCGCTTTGAAGAAATCCCAGGAACGCCGGGCCGAGGCGACCAATATTCAGCTACTGTAACCTATTTTTGGTAAGGGAGGCGCAATGACCATTAATTCTCCTAATACCTTGGACGATTTTGCTGGACGATGGACGCTAACGCGAAAAATCATCCAGAGAAATGGCGATGTATTTACCTTTTCTGGCAAAGCTGAATTTAGCTGGCTTGAAGACAAAGGCTACATAGGTGAAGGCTACGTAGATAACGGTCACACCGGCAAAGACGACATAGTCAAAAAACACAAAGGCAAAAAACACGAAGACAACGTCGGCGCAAAAAAGGAAATGTGCAGCTTAGCGTATAACGAAAAAGGTGAGGTAACGGCGCCTAACGGCAGCGTTATGCCAGCAGAACGTCGGTATTTCTGGCAGCAGCCTCAAACTGGTTTATTTGAAGTGTTGTTCGACGATGAACGTTATTTTCATACATTTAGTGCGAGCAATCTTAATGCCGAACATCTATGCGGCGATGATAATTACGTGGTGCGCTATGACTTCTCTACTTGGCCTGTGTGGCGCTCAACATGGCAGGTGATTGGGCCGCGCAAAGACTACACCATGATAAGTGAGTATAGCCCAGCGTAGAGTCGGCTTTGGTAAGGCTAGGTCTGCTTCTGTTTTTTGTTGTATTGATGAGACATCCAAAGCGCAATAGCAATGATAGCACCGCCAAGAAACAGACGAGTGAAATCGGTGTCTTTTTGCCAAAGCAGTAAGTTAACCACAAGCCCTGCCGGAATAAGCGCATTATTCATTATGGCTAACGTACCACCAGAGACTTTTAGCGCGCCTTGATTCCAAAAGTAATAGCCAAGCCCGGATGCCGCAATCCCCAACCACAGTAGCACTCCCCATTGCTCGGTATTCTGCGGTAGTTGGCTTGTGTTGCCGAACAGGAAAAACGCGGGCAAGGCAACAGCCAGCGCGCCTAAATAAAACCAGGCGAATACGTTGTGATAGGGTACTTGGGCGGTAAAAGTCGAGGTCAGCTTTTTATAACCCACTTGGCCTAGCGCAAAGGAAAGGTTAGCACCTTGAACAATGGCAAAACCAAACCAGTAATTATCAGTCACGCCATCAAAACGAATTATTGCTGCCCCAGCGGTGGCGATAAGTGCGCACAATAAATAAAACGGGGTAAACCGCTTAAACAGGGCGTCGTTTAACATAACGACATAAAGTGGCGTAAAAATGGTGAAAAGCAACACTTCTGGCACGGTTAAATACAAAAACGCGTGGTAGAAGAAAATGTACATTAACCCCAGCTGCACAGCACCTAAAGCCGCCAACGCCGCTTTTTGCTTGGCGCTTAGCAATGATACTTTTAGAAACGGAAGGAACACCGCTGCAGCAAGAATTATGCGGGTTAATACGGCAAAGTAGCTATCTACTGAGCCGGCCAAGAATTCACCGATAAGCGAAAAGGAAAATGCCCATAGGGCTGTAACTGCAACAAGGTATAGCACGCGTTTCTCTTTTTCTAAGTAGGACGCGCGCTAAAGTATTGCAATGGGCAGTATTTATCAACTAATAGCTTGTTTGGACATTACTGATAACATTTAGTGAACAACGCTAGAAAGTACAGGCACTGGCGCTGACTCAACTTTTTTGTTGCCCTTATTACTTTCCTTAAATTCGCCAGCTTCCTCAACCAGCGCCGTCATAGCGTCAATAATATCTAAAAAGCTTGATAACTGCTCTGGCGTTAGGCCATTAGACAAATTTTCGATTTTATTGATAAGTTGTTTAGTAGGTAGGCGCATAGTGTCAAAATCTCGTTGTTTTCTAGCATGAAAGCTAAATTTTCAAGGTATAGCGTTATCAAAAACGTTATTTTCAACTAAATACTTCAATAAACTTGCCAACTTTTTTCTGACGGTTTTGTGCAAAAATCGTTGCTTATCAGTTTTTTGTATCATTTAAATGGTTTCTAATCTTGTTTTGCGTTCAGCGATATCTATTAAACCTAATGATAACGGCTGCTTTTCCATGTCGAAATTATAAGTAGTTTCTCCGCGTGTTGCTCTATTAGCACGTTGTAGTGAGTTATTACTAAGCAGTGAGTTCATGATTAAGTACGTTTTAATCTGTTCTCGTAAACCTAGTTACTTCTTGTAGAAGTGAAAGAAGGCGTTGAATATGAAAAAAGTAAGAATGTCACTGACAGCAGCTGTTATTGCCATCAGTGCCTGTAGTTCTGATGAAAACAATGTTAATACACCCCCTGTAGTAGAAGCAGGGGAGAGGCAAACAATAGATGAAAGGTCTATGGTAGTGCTTCAGGGTAATGCTAGCGATACACAAGGTAGCGTTAGCGTTCAATGGGAGCAAATATCAGGAGAGTCGGTTGATATCGAAGATGCAAGCTCACTTAATGCGAGTTTTCGAGCACCGTCTACCTCAGATGACGAAACCCTAGTGTTTCGACTTACCGCAACAGATAGTGAAGGGGTCACGGCCTCAGACGATGTAACCGTTGTGGTGAACGACCGTAGAGCCTCGTCACAAGGTATCGACGAAGACGCCAATGAACGACGCGAACGAGTAAATAATGACAGGGACAACGACAACGACTTTGTTGATAACAGAGAAGTTAGAACAATTGATGGCTCTTTAAATAATAATGCCAATCCACTTTGGGGGGCAGCATTTACTCAATTAAAACGGTGGGTTGATCCTGATTACGAAGATGGCGTTGCTTCAATGTCAGGCATTAATCGTCCTAGTGCTCGTTTGATTTCCAATAATATACATCATCAAGATACGGGCGAAGTTATCCCAAACACTTTCGGTACATCTGATTTTGTTTGGCAGTGGGGGCAATTTATCGATCATGATTTTGGTCTAACGGATGGCTTAGAAGAAGTGGCCGATATTCCGGTGCCCGTTGGAGATGCGTTTTTTGACCCT
The DNA here is from genome assembly GCF_056311825.1 of Alteromonas sp. ABH4_452. Taxonomy (NCBI): domain Bacteria; kingdom Pseudomonadati; phylum Pseudomonadota; class Gammaproteobacteria; order Alteromonadales; family Alteromonadaceae; genus Alteromonas; species Alteromonas sp. ABH4_452. The sequence continues at coordinate 1,309,339 of NZ_CM149973.1, forward strand.
CGAAGTACGGGAACCGCAACTATCCTGTTCTCAAGAGCTATTTTCGACCATGATACGGGCACATCTACCCGAAATCCGCGAGAGCAAGAAAACGAGCTAACTGCGTGGATCGATGGAAGCATGGTCTATGGGTCTGACGAACAACGTGCGTTGGCGATAAGAGTAGGGGAAAATAGCCCTTACTTAGACACAAGCGAGGGTAACTTACTGCCTTTCAATACCAGCGGGCAAACCAATGGTAACGCGTTTGGTGTGGAAGACGACGAGCTGTTTCTAGGTGGTGAAGTGCGTGCCAATGAGCAGGTTGGACTTACTGTTATGCACACTCTGTGGGTAAGGGAGCACAATCGACTTGCGGCTATATTGGAAGAACAGTCGCCAGGTGCATCTGGTGAAGAAATTTTCCAAGCAGCACGGCGACTGGTTATAGCTGAAATACAGTCTATTACTTACAACGAATACTTGCCTGCACTGATAGGTGACAACGCATTGTCTCGCTATCAAGGCTATGACAACACAGTGGACCCTGGGCTTTATAATGCATTTTCTGTGGCTGCGTTTCGTCATGGTCATTCGCTAATAAACGACCAAATTTTGCGACTTGATGCACAAGGAAATACGATTGACGAAGGGAATTTATCGGTAAGAGAAGTGTTCTTTACTGCGCCCAGCATTCTTACCGATGAGCAAAGTATTGAGCCTATTTTAAGAGGCCTCGCAAGTCAGTTGCACCAAGCCATCGACGTGAAAGTAACCAGTGAGCTGCGTAACTTTCTATTCGGTTTGCCGGGGCAAGGCGGACTAGACCTAGTTGCACTAAACATTCAACGAGGGCGAGATCATGGCGTACCTTCTTACAATGAAATGCGTGCCCAATTCGGTTTGGAGCCTAGACAGTCCTTTAGTGAAGTAACCTCAAATACTGAGTTACAACTTGCGCTAGAGGCGACCTACGACAGTATTGACGATATTGACTTGTTCACGGGCGGTCTTGCTGAAGACCCTGTGGCGGAAGAAGGTTCCCAGTTAGGCCCTTTGTTTCGCGCAATGATTACCGAGCAGTTTGAAGCACTTCGAGATGGTGACAGATTTTGGTACCAAAATTATCTAACAGATGAAGAGCTAGACATGATTGAGGGGGTGACGCTAGCTGATGTTATTCGTAACAACACAGGTATTGGAAATGAAATACCAGACAATGTGTTTTACGTAAGTGACTCGACTAACTAGCTACAAATTACATACCGCTACACAACTTGTGTAGTGGTATTTTCTTTATTCCAATTTATCCTTTAGTAGGGGAATACTATTTCTAAAAATAGAAAGGAATAGGCAACTTTTCTTTCAGTTCAGCTTTTTGGTATTCCTTCTTTCACTTCTCCATGTTGTTTACTCCACATCTTTCCACTGTTTTTGTCGCACAAGGCAGAAAATTTTATCATTGCCTATCATTCTGTTTTTATTGCAAAAAGCGTTTAAAAATAAATGGCCATGTGGGGTATTTATACTGAATATCCATTTTTCTTCTTGCAAAACGTTTCCAAATAAATAAGATCAAACGCAAATCATTATCATTTGCGTTATAAGAAAAATAAATGAAACGAGCCTACGTTGTACCTTCACTTGCCATAGCCGCCACGCTTCCTTTGGCTTTTTCAGTTTTAGCGGAAGATGACCTAGAGCGCGTTGTAGTGACTGGTACTAGGACGCCGAAATTACTGGCTTCTTCACCAGTGAAGGTTGATGTAGTTGATAAAGAAGAGATTGCTCGATTAAGTAAAGGCACGCTACGCCAAGTGCTTGAAGTGATGCCCGGTGTTGTGGTTAGGCGCAGTCAAAAAGACGGGTACAACGTTCAGCTAAATGGCTTCAATGGTGACCATGTGCTGGTGCTAATCAACGGCCAACCTATTATTTCACCTACAGGTTCTTCGGTCGACCTTGACCAAATTAGCGTGGCTAATATTAAGCAAATTGAAATTGTGCGAGGCGCTGCTTCTGTGCTTTACGGCAGCTCTGCTATGGGCGGCGTTATCAATATCATTACCGAAAGGGTAGAAGGCTCGCGGTTTTCAGCAGACTACGAGGCATCTTATTTTACCGATGATGCAATTGACGGTGATGAATTCGGGCACACGTCTAGGGTCACTGCAGCGAAAGCAGTAAGCGATTGGCAGCTTGGCATCACGGCTCAGAACATTACTAACCCGGGTTTTGATTACGACGGCGAAACTACATCACAAGATGGTGGCGCGGTAGACAAATCTTTTGTGCAAATGTCTTTATCTACGTTGATAAATAGCGTTAGCGTGCAATATAAAGGGCAATGGCTGGACGAGCAAAAAGACAAACCTCAATCATCAATACCCGGCCAAGCCACCATTATTAGTTATCTTTCTAACGTTACTCAGTGGCAGCACGATCTTCGCGTTGAGCAACAATACGATTGGCATATCAACACGCGCTATCTTTCACATGATGAAGAGAGTGGTAACAGCAACGGGTTGCGTCAAACCGATATTCAGCTAGCGGAACTAGAAGCGCAGAAAATTTATTCTACCGAAGATATCGAGTGGGTAGGCGGCCTTGTTTTACATGGCGACACGCTGGACCAGCAAAACCTCAGCACGGGCACGGTTGAAGTTGACGATGTAAGTCGTGAAAGTGCCGAGCTTTATTTACAAGGAAACTGGCAGAAAAACGACACCCAGCTTTTAGCAGGCGCAAGAATACAAAACGATTCTGATTTTGGTTGGCATACTGCATTTAAAGCAAGTGCAAGCCAGTCAATTAGTGCTGACAGTACTTCGTGGCAACTTCGCGCAGGGGCTGGCAGTAGTTATCGCGTGCCTAACCTTAAGGAACGCTATTACATATTTGACCACAGTAACTTGGGTTATATGGTGCTTGGCAACGACGCACTTACCCCTGAAACCGCGTTGAATGCTAACTTAGGCGCTAACCTTCGAGTAGAACCGATCCAAAGTGACTGGTTATATCACCTTGATATTAACCTTCATTACACTAAAGCTGATGACTTTATCACCACAGCGGTAGATGTGGACGCATCGCAAGAAGCAGGTTTAGATATTTCAGTTTATCAAAACCTCGATGAAGCGACCCTATACGGTGCAGATTTGAGCGCCAGCGTGCAGAATGATAATTGGCAGTGGCAACTGAATTACAGTTACTTAGTTGCTGAAGATGGCAGCTCACAGCGCTTGCCTGAACGCCCTACGCACTTAGTTAAAGCATCCGTTACTTATCAGTTTAGCCAAACTGACACCAGCCTACAGCTCTATGGAGTGCATGAGGGAAATGTGTCGCCTTCCAGTGGCTATACATCAGTTTTCAAAGACAGCTTTACCACGCTAAACGCAGTTGTACAGCACCAGTTCACGCCTCAATGGCAAGCGCGCCTCGGGCTTGAAAACCTCACCGATGAACATCGCTCAACCGACGCTCTTGTGGCAGGCGCGTTTGACGCAAGGCCGATTACTGCCAGGCGGTTGTATCTGGGCGTGAGTTTTCAGTATTGAAATAACCATTAAACGAAAGCACCGACATAGAAAACAGCGTTTGAGATCAAAACAAAAAATACCTAACGGCAGATCCCAAACCAACAACTAAAAACCGCTGGTTAATTCGGCGAACTTTAAAAAAGGAAAACACATGAACAAAACGTATTTGGCGCTATTGCTTGCCATGACATTCGGTTTAACTGCTTGTGGTGGTTCAAGTAGCGATGACACCTCAGTTGAAACGCCTGATCAAGTAACCGATGGCAGTGGAGATTCAGATGACGGAAGCAGTAACGGCGAAAACGAAGAGGCAACAATTTACGGGCCTTTTAGTACAGGGTCTACATCCGAGCCTGTGGCCGTTTATTTTGACTTAGATACACAAACACAACTTACGCTTACTGAAGATGAAGCCGCAACGGATACCACGTGGGATATTGGCTTTAAGCGTACCAATGTGTTTTTGAATACAAACCAGGAAACCGCTGTTAGCCTTTACTTTACCGGAAATAACAGCGACTTTTACGATGATACGGGCGCACCAGTGTCTGACTTGTTCTTAAATGCTACGGCTGATAGCGAACTAGACGACTACTTAGCTGTTACTCAAAGCGATATACCAGAAGCTGAAGCGTTCAGCACAGATACAGAAACCCAAGTGATCGGCGATACCTTTTACAACTACGACTTTACTACTCACGTAGTAACGCCAAATGAAGAGACCTATTACATTGTGTCCTCTGACAGCAACTACACAAAATTCCACGTTACCGATATCGTCACTGAAGGGCGCGGTATTGGCGAAATAACCCTTGGCGTTATGCATCAAAGCGTTCTTGACGGGCAAAGCACCTTTGCTGAAGAAGTTGCACTTACCGTTGATGCAGTGGGTTGTAGCGACGCCGTTTACATTGACTTCGATATGCAGCAAGTAGTTACACAAGCGGACGGTTGGGACTTATCAATTCCGTGTGCGGACGGGGCGGGGGAATTTACCCTTTCTATCGCTGATGATGCGACCGTACTTCGCACCGACGCTGAAACTTATGATGGAGTGGATACCGAAGCGGCACAGTTTTATGGCTTCAGTGAAGAGACCGTTAGCGAGTACGCTATGGCTACGAACAACTGGTATTTCTACGACAGTACCAGCCACTTACTTTACTCACAGTTTGGGGTTTATTTAGTTCAGTCTGGCGACACTACCTACAAGCTTCAAATTACCAGCTATTACGATGAAGAGGGAACATCAGGTGCGTACAGTTTCCGCGCCGACCCGGTAAGTGGAGAGTAAACAATGTTGCAAAAGGCTCTTTCACTTTCATCTATTGCCGTAAAAGCGATGTGTACTGTGATGGCGGGGTGGAGTTTGTTTGCGGGAGGGGCGTTTAGCGCCCCTTTAGTTGAACCGCAAACTACATCTCCTAGAATTGTTACCGCTGGCGGCAGTATCACCGAAATTGTATTCGCGTTAGGACGAGGCGATTGGGTAATTGCTACTGACAGTACCAGTATGTACCCAAAAGAAGCGGCAAGTTTAACTAAGCTTGGGTACTTTCGACAGCTCAGCACTGAAGGAGTATTGGCCCAACAGCCCACAATGCTGCTAGGAGCTGAGGCGACAGGCCCAAGCGTTGCGCTTGAACAAATAGCCCATGCTGGCGTAGAGGTTACTACCTTTAACATAGACAAAAACTTAAGTGGCCTTAAGCGCCTAGTATTGGATATTGGCGAAAAACTATCGGCAAGTGATAACGCCATTACCCTTATTCACGATATTGAAAAGAAGGTAGAGCAACAAAAAGCGCGGTACGCTGATAAAACCTTAGCATTCAATACGCCAATTAAAGCGCTCTTTGTGGTGGCGAACAATGACAGGGGAATAACGGTTGCGGGTAAAAATACTGTGCCCCAAGCGCTATTCGATACGCTGGGTATCGTTAATATAGGTGCAGCAGTGGAAGGCTACAAAGTGATGAGCGCCGAGTCTGTGCTGATGCAAAACCCTGATATTGTGATTGCCGCTGGGCACATGCTGCGTGGAAAAAGCGCGAAGGACGCGCTTTGTACGCACCATGCGTTGGCAGCCACCTTTGCTGGTATCCATTGCCTGGTTGAAGCCATGGATAGCAGCATAAGTTTGGGCCTTTCTCCGCGCTTTGATGTAGCGCTTCAGCATGTTGCAGAGTATGCAGAAAAAGCTATTGAAATTAAGCAAACGCAAAACGCGGCTAACAGTAGTACGAGTCAATAATGCAGTTATCTTCGGCAGCTAAGCACAGTGATAACCTAGCTGATAAGCCAGGCGATAGTGCGTCTATGTCTGTGGTACTTCAGCTTATTAATGCCCGCGCGCAGCGAAAACGTATTGGCATAGGAATATTGGTTGTATTGCTGTTGCTCTGTGCTTACGTGGGGTTAACCCGCGGGAGTTTACCAATTGATATTGAACAGCAACTTAAATACTTCATTAGCGGCGGAAATACTGCGACAAATAGCACCCATTGGTATGTGTTGTCTGAAATAAGGTTGCCGAGGGTGATCATGACAATGCTGATTGGCGCGCTTCTAGCCGTATCTGGCTGTGCAATGCAGGGGCTAGTGCGTAATCCGCTTGCCGACCCTGGTTTAATTGGTATTGCAGGTGGCGCAGCCGCAGCCGCAGCTCTTAGTATGACCCTAGTACCTCCGCTCATCCCTGCGCTTGAGTCTATATGGGTAGCCATGTGGGCCTTTGGTGGTGCACTACTTTCTGTATGGACAGTGCTTCGGTTTTCAAATGGGCCGCAAGGCGTTTCAGTAGCCGCGCTTATTTTGGCAGGGGTTGCCATTAACGCCTTAACCGGAACTGTGATAGGGGCTATTAGTTATGTAGCAAGCGATGATGCACTTCGCCAAATAAGCTACTGGACCATGGGTAGCCTTGCCGGAGCAAGCTGGACGCTTTGTGGTCTTATTGCGCTAGCTGGGCTTGTTGCTTTTACTGGTCTTATGAAGTCACGTAATGCGCTTAATTTACTTGCGCTTGGTGAAAAAGAAGCGGCTTATATGGGGCTTAATGTTACCCGATATAAACACGGGGTTTTATGGCTGGTGGCGTTCTCTGTGGCGCTAGCGACGGCGTTGTGCGGCATTATTGGCTTTGTTGGTTTGGTGGTGCCCCACATGTGTAGGGCAATATTTGGTGTAAACCACAAGGTGCTAATACCTGCCTGCGCACTAATGGGCGCGTTGCTATTAATGGTTGCCGATACATTGGCTCGCACCTTATTTGTGCCTATGGAAATACCTATTGGTATTGTTACATCGGCAGTTGGGGCGCCATTTTTCCTTTACTTACTGTGGCAACAACGCCGTATATTTAGTGGTGGGGTGTAGCTACTATGAAAATTGAAAGCTTAGAGCAAAGCGATAACGACAAACGGTTAAACACTGAGTTGCTTACATTAAAAAATGTTGTCATTGCCAGAGGTAAAAAGCGCTTGCTAGAGCAAATATCGTTGTCATTTAACACTGGTGAGTTTACCGCGATAGCGGGTGAAAACGGATGCGGTAAATCTACGCTTCTAAGTATGCTCAGTGGTGTAGATACGCCATCTGGTGGAACGCTAACCCTTGACGGGCAAGAGATTAGCTCGCTAAGCGCAAACCAGTTAGCAAAGCAGCGTGCAGTGATGGCACAAAGCGCTGCAACGCCATTTGGATTTATCGCCGACGAGCTACTTCATTTGGCGCGGTATCAGCATATTGAATCGCTAGAACACAAAAGTCGTCTGATTAATCTTGTAGCCGAGCAGTTTGACATTACGCATTTACTTGCTCGGAATATTCAAACTTTGTCTGGTGGAGAAAGGCAAAGGTTTTTTTTAGCCAAGGCAGTTCTTCAAATATTGCCAGGTGATCAGAATGAAACGTTGGAAGGCAAGCTTTTGCTGTTAGACGAACCTACCTCAGCGCTGGATTTACGTCACCAGAAACTGGTCATGCAGCAACTGGTCGCGTTACGAGAAAAAGGGCTGTGCATTATTTGCGTAAGTCACGACCTCAATTTAATTTCGCCTTACTGCGACAGACTCATTTTACTGGGTGAAAAGCGTTGCTTAGCCGACGGAGCACCAACGCAAGTGCTCACTACCGATATGCTATCTCGGTGCTATCACACCCAGTTAAACCTAATTAAAAACGAACAAAAACAAGTTTTCGTGACACATTAATTTTAGCGAAAACCGAAAACAGAAAAACAAGAACGGAGTTAACCATGAGCATGCAAGATATTGCATTTCAAGCAAAACAGCTAAGCCGCACCCATCAGAGCGGTGTATTGGGCACGCATTCAACATCAATGCCCGGCTACCCTTTTGGCTCGGTTGTACCTTATTATTTAACGCCCGCCGGTGACGCAATTATCTACATCAGCGATATCGCACTGCATACGCGCAATATTAAAGCGAACGACAAGGTTAGCTTAACCATTTTCGATGCTAGTGAAGATGACTCTCAGGCGAATGGTCGCGTGACTATTATGGGGAGTGCGGAGCTAGCGAACCAAGATGACGTGAAAGCGCAGTATCTTCGTTTATTCCCACAAGCTAAAAAATACGAGCAAACTCACGACTTCAATTTTTACGTTATTCGTACTGAGCGAGTCCGTTTTATTGGAGGTTTCGGAAAAATCCACTGGGTTGATAAAAACTATTGGCGCGTTGAAGCCCAAGACTGGCATAGCGCACCAGAGGGCATGATCACCCATATGAATGAAGACCATCAGGACGCGATGCAGCTTATCTTGCAGCATAAAATAGGAGTCAACGTTGAAGCGCCGATAATGCACAGCGTATTTCCAGAAGGCATGCATTGCGGTACAGAAAAGCAGACCTGGTTTATCCCTTTTGAAGCGCCGTGCATGTCGTCAACGGACGTACGAAAAGCGTTAGTGAAACTGACCAATGGCGCACGGAATGCGCTTAACGTACCCAAAGCGTTGTCGTAGCTGCTGCAGTTTTGACCATAGCTAGCTATTCTAAATAATAGCTGGCTATAGTTGCTTCGTTTTCGTCATAGTGCGATGGTAGGTAGACCTTCGATAAAGCGCTTAACCATGGAGCATCAAAGATGACGGATATAAAACGTAGACAGTTTGTAACAAGTGCCGGCGCGCTGGCATCTTTTGCCGCATTACCTGCTAGTGCCAGCTCTCCAAGTTCTTTACCTTCAGGCATTGCTAAGTCTTCGGGCATGAAAAATAGTATGCTTCCCCCCATACTTCATATGGTTTATTTTTGGCTTAACAATCCGGGCTCTAATGAAGACAGAGCGAAGTTGATTGCTGGCTTAGAGACCTTAAAAGCTATACCGCAAATTCATTCCCTTCATATCGGTGTACCTGCCAATACTTTAAAGCGCGATGTTATTGATAATTCTTTTGATGTGTCTGAGCTCATGTTTTTTGAAAGCGTCGAGGCCCAAAATGAATACCAATCTCATCCAATTCATAAACAGTTTGTTGAGCAGTGCTCGGGTTTATGGCGGAAGGTTGTAGTGCGAGATTCTGTCTCGGTATAGGGCTTATTGACGGCTTGGATATCATAGTTAACGGTCACTTTTTTCACAGTCTATGAAAGCTGGTAACGAGTAAATTAGTACTTCCCACAGCTGAACTGTCTAGTGGAGCGACTATCGTACCGCGCATTGTGAAAGGTTGACTTAATATGCTCTGGCTCACATCGAGAGTCTTCTTCTGGAGGGTAAGAGGTTATTTGGATAGTGAGTAATTGATGTGAAGTAAAATACGGCACAGTGGCTAAACAGGCAATAATTCCTCTACTCTCAAGCACAAACTTTAACCCATCTTTACACTTATCCTATGGTGAGCGGAAAACTTATTCACTATGATATTTTCCTACTTTGAATATCTTTTCTTGATAGTGTGAACTATGTCTAACCTAAGTGGCTAGTGACACTATTTCAAAACCATTTATATAGGAAAAGTAATGCGCCACTTTGCTTATTTTTGTGCATTTGCTGCGCTAATAATGTCTTTGTCAGCAGTCGCTCATCACGGAAGTAGCGGACAATTCGATACCAATGCAACGGTCGAGTTTAGCGGTAACATCACTAGGGTTCGTCTTGTTAACCCACATGCTTACGTGTATTTCGACTCAATTGATGAAACCGGTAAAGTTACGAACAAACGGTGCGAATTGCAGTCTGGTTCATTATTGAAGCGAAGAGGCTGGACTCAGTCGCTCTTCAAAACGGGTAGCTTTATTTCCATTAAAGGTTCACCAGACAGAACCGATCCTACTACTTGTTACATGAAAGAAATTACGTTTGAAAATGGCGTTGTTGCATCACGAAATAGCGAGTTTGATGAACATGGAAACGTACTTGTAACAAGTGAAGGTACTTTAGAAAACGAGCCTTCTAAAGACTATCACGCTGAAGAGCATGACGAGGACCATCATGAAGAGGACGTTCATCATGATGAAGGCGGCGATGTTGAGACCACCTCTCCAGAGCAGACCGTAGAATTGAGTTCGCGTGAGCGCCTTCGCGAAGACGGTTTACTAAATATTGCGGGAAACTGGGCTATGGTTCGAGCGGGCGGTGGCCCTCCAGGCGGAGGCGGAGGCAAAGCAGTGTTAACGTCTGCCGGAGAAAAAGCGGTTGAAGGCGCTACATCCGCTGATAATCCTCGATATCAATGTGAGCCAACTAACATCATTATGGACTGGTGGTTCGATATGATGGTTAATCATATTGACCAAACAGATAAACGTATTACGTTGACATACGGCTTCATGAACTTAAAGCGTACTATTTATCTAGATGGCACTACTATTCCAAAAGACTATCAGCCTAATCGTGCCGGTTTTTCTACTGGACATTGGGAAGGAGAGGAATTAGTTGTGACAACCACAGGGTTTGATGAAGGGTGGATAATGGCGCCTCTTGGAGGTAATCCTGGCGGCCCGCCACCGGGGCAAGAAAGAGCAAACCGACCACCACGCCCAGACGGTGAACAAGGTATGCCTAGTGAGGGGAGAAGTGGCCCCGAGGGAAGACCAGGCCCACCTTCTCCAGCTAAGAACAGTACACAGATGACGATTGTAGAGCGCTTTACGTTAAGTGAAGATGGCACTGTTTTAACCAGAAAATATACGATAACAGACCCACTATATTTAGCGTCACCAATGGAAGGGCAAGATCAGGTAACCTTCACCAGCGACCAATACATAGACTACGAATGTGAAGATCTAACCGCTGAACGAGGGTCAGACAGTTTAGGTGGGGTAGGTGTAACACGTGCCTCAGAAAAAGTTGGAGCAGGTCAATCGGTCAAACCTCTTTTGTATTGGTTTGAAGAGACAAAAATTGGAACAACTGTATCAAGCACGCAATGGGGCTATCCCATTATCCTCTCGCTGCATGCGATTGGTATGGCGATTATGGTGGGCGTTTCATTGATGTTATGTGCTCGTGTTTTAGGATTTGCGTCAACCATACCTCTTTCGTCCTTTACTCCCTATTGGTCGATAGGCTTGGTTGGCTTCGTGATTAACTTTTTATCTGGTTCAGCTTTGTTTTTCGGTAACGCTTCCGAACTTTATTTCAACTTGGCTTTTCGAGTAAAAATTGTATTGGTCATTTTGGGGCTTACTTTTACTAAGTTGATGGTCAAAAAAGCGATGTCATCACCAAGCGAAAACGATAAAAGGCATAAGACGCTGGCTGTCGTCGCACTGCTTTGTTGGGTGTTTGCTATTATTGCTGGCCGCTTGATTGGCTACACAGGTTAGGGGCGTAAAAATGAATACTTTTCTATCCACAGTGATCGATACATTACAATCAAGCCAGCTTAATCATTTCGTTATGGACAATGCCGCAGTATTTCCAATATTAGAAATGGCACATTTTTTAGGTTTGAGCATGCTTTTTGGGGCTCTGCTGATCGTAGATTTACGTCTTGTAGGTGTAGCCAAAAAAATTCCGCTAAACAATGTTGAGTTGTTTCTCCGTTTTGCCCTTATCGGTTTTGCTATTAATTTGATTTCGGGTGTCTTATTTGTAGTAGGCGACCCTGGACGATACCTAGTTAACCTTGCTTTCGGGCTTAAGATGCTGGCTATTGGGCTAGCCGGTGTTAATACGATTTACTTTGTAAAAAGAGTAAAACCGCAACTACATAAGACTCACCAGCCACCAACGATAGGCAAAGAAGCAGCGGTAGTGGCTTGGTTATCTATAGCGCTATGGTTGTGCGTTATCGTATTAGGTCGCTTCATTCCTTATTTAGAAACACCTTAAATAAAACTCACTTATTACATCTTTCCATATTTTCATTGCAACGGAAGTCGTATTTTTAGCAAGATAAGAAGGTGTTACTTCGACTCAATAAGCCTTATCCAGTGGTTAAACACCCCTAAGTTTGCCAGTATTATTTTCACACACATTAAGATAGGTACAGCAAGCAACACACCAATTACGCCCCACAACCAACCTGTTATTGCTATCCAAATTATAATAATGAGTGGATTAAGCTGCATACTTCGTCCTAAAACAGCCGGTGTGATCAACTGAGACTCGGTGATATTTAAAATAAGAAAGACCCCCGCGGGTAAAAATACACTACTTGTAAGCCCAAACTGAACTAGCCCCACAACAAGAAGTACAACGCAGCTAGCAACGCCACCTAAATAGGGTACGAAGTTCATTAAAGCGACTAGTGCCCCCCACAATAAGGCATCTTCGATACCAAAGTAATGAAATGCGCCTGCGGTAGCCAGCCCTAAACAAGTATTTATAATACTAATCGTTACTATGTATGAAGAAAGCTCCCGTTGGATTTGATCGACTAACACTAATGCTCGTCTTTTATCCGTAACCACGGGAAAGTCTCTTATGAAAACGTGAAACAGGTTAGGACCGAAAACTAACAAGAAAAAGATTAATACTACACAGCCCAGCATTTGCGCTAGCAAAAAAGGCGCGCTACTAAAAAGCGTTAAACCCATATCAATGCCGGTTTGCTTAATTTTGTCGGTCACTGAATTTGTTTTATCAGACTGAGTCTCCGGAATATCGGGTTCATCCTTGTCGCCAAACCAATCAAAAATCGAAGACTCTCTTTCTTCGGTCTCGGTCTCGGGAGGAGGTGGAGGGGTAGTAAAGGCGTCAATACTGCTACTAATTTCTTCTATCTCTTCCGTTATTTCGGCAGCTATTTTAGGTAGGGAGTGCAGCCAACGTTCGGCGGGCTCAGCGAGCTGTACTGATAACAAAGTAAAGGGGGCTACCAACAGTACAATTAGAGCGCCAGCCGAAATTGTCCGTGGCACATATACCTTTCTAGCAATGGCGACAAGTGGGCTGAGTAGTAAGGCTATAAAAGCTGAAAAGAACAGTGGAATTAGAAGTGATTTCGCTAAATACATGGTGTAAATAAAGGCGAAGATCACCAGGGTGTTCAGCAACTTAGTTTGCTTGGCTATTTTAGGGTACGCACCAGTTAAATTCTTTCGTTGTTGTTCGTTAGTAGAGCCAGCGTTATCCATGTCTTAGCCTTGGGTGAGAAGCGAAATTTGCGCGATTTTTTCGTCAATCTTGAAGAAGAAAGAGTATAAATATTACGAAAATTTCATGTTTAAAGTTCAATTCCTTCAAACTCTAGTCTTCGTATCTTCTTCGACAATATTTGGGTGATCTGTATAGGCAAGTAAAGCACTATTAAAATCAAACATGGATTATTGTCTTATGGAGAGGGCTAATGCCTGGTATTACTCGTCGTCACTTCCTTCAAATAGCGGGTTCAGGTTTACTCGTTGCCCACAGCCCTTATTTACTCGCTCAGACACCTAAGAAGAAACTAGGCGTAGCCTTGCTTGGTTTAGGCAATTACAGCACAAATTTATTAGCGCCAGCGCTACAGCACACCAAGCATTGCGAGCTGCGAGGCATCATCACGGGTAGCGAAGAAAAAATTCCCAAGTGGCAAAGAAAATACGGTATTAAAGACCCCAACGTATATACATACAGCTCAATGGCAGAAATAGCGAATAACGACGATATCGACATTATCTATGTCGTTACCCCCACAGGTACGCATAAAGACTTCGCAGTGCAAGCCGCAAATACGGGGAAACACGTGTGGTGTGAAAAGCCAATGGCCATGGATAGTGAGGAGTGCCAGGCCATCATCAATGCCTGTAGTAAAAATAATGTGACCCTGTCTATTGGTTATCGCATGCAGCACGAACCTAATACCCGCACTTTTCATCAATACCTTGAAACGAAACCCTACGGAGATATAACTGCCGTGTCGAGCTTCGCTGGTTATGCGGGGCAGGGTAGACCAGCTGACAACTGGCGTATGAAAAAGCATATGGGAGGCGGTGCCCTTTATGACATGGGCGTTTATGCAATAAACAGTGCGCGCTTTTTAACGGGGCGAGAGCCCTTGTCTGTTACCGGTAGTCATCCTCCAAAGCGCTTCCCAAACAAGTTTACTGAAGTTGATGAAACTACCTTATTCACCATGGACTTTGGTAACGGGCTGGTGGCGGATTGCGGCACTAGCGTAGTAAAAGGGTTTAACCATTTTAAAGCTGACTGTAAAGACGGTTGGTATCAGCTAAAACCAATGCAGAGCTACAACGGTGTTACGGGTACAACATCTGATGGGAAAACACTGCCACCTATTGACGGTATGCAGCAAACACTTCAAATGGATAACGACGCCCTAGCCATATTAACTGGGCGACAGCCAATGGTACCTGGTAGTGAAGGGCTTGCTGATATTAAGATTGTTAACGCGATATTTGAGGCAGCGAAAACGGGTCAAACGATTACGCTGTAAGATTTTGCCACAAAGTTAACTAGGGTGAAGCGAACATCATTAATTAGTAGCTTACAATGCGCTCAGTTAGACATTCGCTTCGCCCTGAAAGTACACAGCCTTAAACTACAATACTTTTATATCCTAATTATTCCTCGGCGAGCGAATCGATCAGCGAATTTAGCTTTTTCGCATCAGTTAATTCACTAAACCATGGCATTATTTCTGCCCCGTGCATTAAACCTAGTATGGCCCCTAACACAAAACCGCGATGCACGTTGTCACCGCCCACATTAGTGTTTGCTACAAGCGCTCTTTTCGGATTATCTGCGTAGCGGTATGCGAAATACAAAACGGCGGGCCAGGCGTCTGAGATATAACACGCTGGCGAATACATGCGCCCTACAACTTCAATATCGCTTTTGTTTTTTGCCGTAAGGGACGGCAAGTTCAACCCTGCTGAGTTACGCGCAATTTCATCTAAAATGTCTTTGGGTGATTCATCTTGGCGGTGAACCAATTTGTATATCAGCTCTACATAGTAATCACAGACTGAAGCTAACGACTCGTCGGGATGAGTTAAATATAGATGCTTACGACACAGGTGTTTGATGTCATTAAGCGCAGTGTTCTTAGCTGCTTCTACTACCGCTAAAGGTGTTACTGATACAAAAGCCCCTATCGAAGCTGTATCGTGGGTAACCGCTCCACATTTTTCTGCCGGAATGCCTTGTACGAGATTTGCGAAAAAACCTCTGTGATAAGACTCGGCATACGTGTCGGGGTGCTTAGGAACATCGGCGCGCATAAAGCTAATGTATTGGTTTAAAAACTCATCTGCGTCATAGCCTTTAAGCGCGCAGGTTAAAACAATACGGGCACAGTGGGCATTAAGCGTATTTTCACCTGCTTTCATTCCCTGATGGTAATGAACGTTGTCTTTACCCCAGTACTGCCTTTTTCCTTTTAGAATAACCTCACCCACTATCTCTTTTTGGCTAGCTGATGCTTTGTTTGCCCGTCCACCTTGCTGAGTAGAGTGTAGCGACATTATTGAAGAGGGGTGGAACGTTGGAGCATCTTCAAATTGTTCGATACCTAATGGAAAGGCTTTATAAATATCGGCAGGGTTGTAAAACCAGTGCACCGGCATAGCGAGTGCGTCGCCGACAAATGCGTTTTTGAGTGCTGCTCTTGCGCGTTCTACCATTAATGAAGCCATCTTTCCTCTCGCCTGCCAACTAACTCATTGGGATGGGTATGCGTGTATTAACTCATTTAAATTACGCGCAAATGGCCAAAAATGATCGCTTTAATGCTCGTCAAACAAAGACTTGTTGCGGATATATTTTCGCATGTAGTGGTAGGTAATAGGGCGCAACAACCAGCTTTTAAGAGACATTAAAAATCGCCTGTGAGTAGGCGTGTTTTCATAAATTTTATCATCATGCAGCCACAGCATTTTACCCACATGCCAGAAGTAAAAAGGGAAGGGAGGCATAAAGGTAATAACGTCTAGGTCGCAGCAAATGCGATACGTTCGATGGTGTAACAAGTAATGCTTGTACCAAGAGCGGGTGCCAACAGCAGGTTGCCCAAAGGTAACCACTCTTTTTACTGACTTAGGGAACCGTCTTTCGAAATAATCGGCCATGAGCACGGCGACCGCACCACCGGATGAGTGACCGATAAATGAAAACCGTTTGCCTTGTGCACGAAGTGGCTCTAATACTTTTACGAGTAGTTCTCTGAGTGGTAAGGCGTCATCAGAGGTTTTTGTACTTGAGTACATAGGTTGCGCAAGTAATCGGGCAAACCCCCAGTGGACAAAGAAACTTCTATTTAACTGGTGCAATTTATAGGGTATGAAAAACAGGTTAGCAAACCAATCTTTGAAGCCTAAGGAACCTCGGAAAACGATGATGACTTCTTTTTTGTTCTCTACCCACAGGATCCTCACGCTCATTCTGCCGTACTTATCGACAAGATGTCGTTCATGAAAAGGGTCGAGTATTTTTTCGTATTGCGCGTCGGCATCGGGGTAGGCGAGTTGACAGAGGATGGCATATCGTTCGTATTGATAGCGTTTCAATTTCTTCATGAAAACTCGTATCGGAGCAATGTGCGTTTTGAAATAGTGCTTTTGACGGCACTTTCAGAGAACCTTATACGCTATAGGATATTTATTTCAGAGATATTACGGCGAGAAAAATTTGGATAAATTTAGCATGGAAGGGCTCTATGTAATTGCGGTATATCATCAATCATAGAGCCTAGAATCCGTTCTTGCTTTTAATGCTTAGTCTGCAATCTCAGCAGCAACAACTGAGATTTCTACAAGCAGAGCCTCACGCGCCATATCGGCTGTAACACAAGCTCGCGCCGGAGCGTAACCCTCTGGTACCCAGTTGTCCCACACCTCATTCATTTTCGCAAAATCATCCATGGTTTTAAGGTAAATGGTCGCTGAAAGCATATGCTTTCTATCGCTGCCTGCCTGTATAAGCAGACTGTCGACTTTATCTAACATGGTTTGAGTTTGATGAGTAATATCTTGCGTGGCATCTGCGCATACTTGCCCGCATAAGTAGATGACGCCATTGTGCTTCACAATACGACTCATGCGCTGCTTAGTTTCCATTCGTTCAATGTTCATTAATTAAAGCCTTTTAAGAAGTGAGAAGGGTTTGTGCTGAGCGACTTTAATTGGTTTGGTGGGGGACTTCAATTGTTAGGCAGCACCAAATGAAGTAACCCCAATACATCCCACTATGAGTAAATTAAAAACGATAACCCAACATAAAAGCTGCGCTAGATTCATATTCATCGGCAACTTTCTGTATATTCACTTCAAAATCTAACGCGATGTTTTCGAAACCATATTGGTGCAAGCTAAGTGATGCTGCATCGATTGGCTCATCACTTCCATATTGGTTGAAGGTCCTACTTAAGCTAATCGCCAACTTACTATTCAGTTTTGTATATGCATATAGCCCAATAACGGGTTTGGCGTACACAAATGCTTCGTGCTTGTTAGCGCCTGCACCTACTATGATGTCGCTATACACCCCTAAACCTTGCATTACTTCACGTGTTAAGCCTAACCCAAACTCCGATTGCACAATGAGTTTGCGTTTTCGCTCGTCAGTTAGCACGCGGTTTAGCCCTATGTTAAATGATGATGACCAGTTGCTTATATTTTGTGTAACAGGTACCCGCGACACCATTTGGTAAAGCATGGCCTTGTCCATATAGATATCACCTAAGTTGCTTTGTTCTAAACCAACTCTGAACTCAACGTCGGCCAAGATAAGCTCGGTTTCACCAATCATGCTTCTGTTGTCGTCGGCTAGCCTTCTTGCAACAGGAAAGGCTCGAATTGACATAAACGAACGGCTGTCTTGATGAGTGAAGCCGGCAGCAACATATCCTTCTTGCTGGCGAGTGGAAGGAACAGGAAACTCAGACACGTCTAAAGAAAGGTGTTGATATTTAGCATCAAACGCTGCAATTTCAGCGGAGTTCTTTTGATATTGCTGTTCTGAAATTGTTTGAGCTGACCTAAAGTATTGATTAAGCGCCAGTGCGTATTTGGTTTCAACAAACGAAAGTGATAATGAATCTAGCTGAGCGCGAGCTAAATGCGAAGATATGGCAGACGCGCGTTTACTCCCGATACTTTCTTCTAACGTCGTTATTTCCCATTTGTTAGAAGGAACAAATTGGGTTGATGCAACGAGAGAGTTTGCTTGTGCAAATTTAACAACATCAAGAGGGGTCAGCCAGCTTGCAACCTGATTTAGATGAGCAGGACGAGCAATATTTACCAACAACTGAGTAACGGTGGCACAGTTGAATATATGAAAAAAATAAGCGGGGCTCTGCTGTCCCAATTCCCATATGTAGTCTTGTACAAAGTGGCGCTGCTGCTCACTGAAATCTAGCGTGTATCGCCAAATATTTCTTTGCTCTTCATAGAGGTAAAACTGCTCAAATTCTTGGTAAGGAGCAACCTTAAATACGCCTTCTTTTCCTGTCATCAATGTTTCGTACATGATGTGAGGGACGTTTAAAGAGTCTAATTCTGTAAAAAACGTAATACCGTGCTTAACGGGAATGCCTTTATAGTTAGTTCCATCTAGTCGAAGCATAATATGCCCCATCATAGAGCTCGCAGATGTAACATTTTCTGAGGCATAAATTAGTTTGATACTATCGGCCGGAACACTTTCAACAAATTTGCGATATTCTGCGCAGTGCTCGGCAGGGGTAATAGATTCGAATTCTGGTATGTAACGCTTGAGCAGCCGTAAACGAGCAGGGTAGTTGCAAATGTTTTGGGTATTACGCTGAAAAAGGTCTATGGTAGCTTGCGCTTCGGCCAACGGGCTGACGAACGACTTTGATATATAGATAGAGGTGTCGTTAGTAATTGGCTTCCCATTTTTTAGTTGTAACAATAGGTGCCACAACGGGTCGTTAGCTATTTGCTGTAACGTTGCGCTATCAACTTTCGAGTAGCTAGTTTGAGTAACGTCACTGGCCGTGGAATTAGCTGAAAAAATCAAAAAAAAGGAAGCAAGAATGCTTCCTTTTAGAATTCGAGTAAACATATCTTATTTACAAGGTACGCTTACTGAATCTTGGTATTTCCACATTTTGTCTGAGCCGTAATCGGTAGACGAACCGAATACACCGCCACTAATAATGTTGATGAAAAACGCAGATTCGACTTCTTTGTTCAAGTTAACGTCGGTACATTTTGCATCGTCAGCAACTAGCACTTTATCTTTGTTCTCTTTCTTAACAGTAACTACACCAGGAACTGTTTGAGACATGCCATCAACAGTAACTGTAGTCGTTTCACCGCTAGTTGTTGTAACGTTTATTTTGTGTGTTTCTTCGGTAAGAATTGTGGCACAACCTGAGGTAAGAATAAGGCTTGCAGCAGCTAGTCCAATTATTTTTTTCATTATATTTCCCTTTCTGATTTTGAATGTCGAATTTTCGACGAGCGTTAATATAATGTTTGCGCTATAAAAATCAAATAAAGATTGTTTCTAAATTGGTCTGCTGGTGGGAGAGGGCAAATATAAGTAAGCGTATGCGCCAAGATAATGCAGTTAGTGCCAAGTAACCCTGACACTAACTTCATCAGTGCGCTTATTTGTGCATACCGCGAATAGGGTAGTTGTTATCAGGGTTACGAATCCAGCCCAAACCACTTACTAATGTCTCTAACTCAGGTCTAACAAATGGGTTGTTAGAAATATCAGCGACGTGCACATTACCTTCATTGTTCACAACAAACAGCGCGGGCTCAGAAAACGGGTGATCAGTTTCTTGAGGAGATCTTGGATCAGAGATATATACGCCTAATTCTTCCATTTGCTCCACCGTTAAGCCGTACGCAATTGGAAAGTTAATGTCCAACCTAGGCAGGTGACTTTCAAGCTGCGCTTTACCGTCGCCAGACACCGCAATAAGGTCTACGCCAGTTTCGGCAAGATAACCTCTAACACTCTCAAGTTGATTGAGGTATCGAGTGCACAGTGGGCAATGTTGCCCTCGGTAAACCACTATCATTTTCCAATCAAGACCGTTCTCAGGTGTCGCTAACTTTTTAGTGTCGCCATTTAACAGCTTTGCTGAAATATCTGGAAAAGCAGAACCTGCATGTAACTTATTGGTGAATTCAGTACTCATGATAAATCCTTAAAAATGCTTGTTGATGTGGGCTTCAAAACGTTTGAAATCGTTTTCTACATCGGCGTTTTTCATTACGTCAAAGCTAGCGAAAGTTTCCATTGGCTTCATGCCAAAGAACTTAAAGTTCATATGCATTGGAAATAGTAAATCGTCTACAGATTTACCTTCGAAAAACTCTTCGCTGTCGTTAAATGACTCTTCTGGAGCATTGAAGGTTAAAGACATCATATATTTAACGTCGGTAAGGGTACCGCCTGTGCCGTAGTTTTTCTTCGGCGCTTCTTCAACGCGACCATCGCCGGCACATAGGGCTCCACCCATACCTGCAGTGTAGATTTCATCCATATACTTCTTGAAAGACCATGGCACACCCATCCAGTTAATTGGTGCCTGTAGAAGGACAATGTCAGCCCACTGATGATGGGCCAACTGTTCTTCAACGTTGTGCTCTTCGGCCATTGTCACTACACGAGTGTTATAGCCTTTAGCTTCAAGAAGCGTTACTGCTTTATCGACGAAAGATGCGTTTAGCTTGCCTTCCGAGAAAGGGTAATACTGGTGTGCATTAATAATTAGTACATTGCCTGCTTTTGTGGTGGTCATCTCAAAACTCCCAAAAAAAATTGAATAAAGATTATTGCTTATAGGTAGTTTATTTTAGTGACCTTTTAACTTTAAGCAACTAGTAGTGTTTTAGTAACTATGTTTGGGATTAATGGGATATTGTATAAATTGACTTTGAATCAATTGGTTAAGTGATTAAAGAATGTGGGTTGTCGAGCGAAGTTTATTGCAGCCTTCAAGCGCTTACTGCAACGAAGCTTATTTTTTATTGCTTCTAGGCAAACAGTAAATTTTCACTCTATTCAATTAGACAAGACTTGGTGTATTTCATTTCTTAGCCACCTTCTCATTGGATCCTGATGCGTGCGTCCGTGCCATATTTGGCTAATGTTTACCTTTGGTAAGTCAATTGGACACTTATGTATGGTTAATCTGTCGAAAGTGAAAGCATACATTTTAGCGATAGACTCCAAGCACACTAAAATGCAGTTTGTATCTTTTGCAATAAGCGGGGGCGTTAAAAAACTTGAAACGCCAGCAACAACATTTCTGGTTAAGTTTAGATTACGTAGTGCTTTATCTACTATTCCGTCAAGATCTCCGGTTAGTGTAGTGACGATATGCCTAGCGTCTAAAAAAGTGTTTAGGTCTAGTTGCGCTGTTGGGGCAAGCTTTTCGCTGCTACTTAAAACAACGAAAGACTCGTCTCTTAGTTTTTGCTGATAAAAGGTATCAGGTAACTCATTGTAAAAGCCTGCAATAGCTAAATCACATTCGCCTGTTTCCAACTCTTTTTTGGGCACTTTGCCCAAGGTATTGTGGCAGACTATTTTAAGGTTTGGTGCCTTCGTTTCTATTCGCGTTAGCAGATCAGGCAATAACAGTTGCTCAATAAAGTCTGTCGTATATATGTGAACAATATCTTCATTAAGTAAAAAGTTTTGAGATTCGAGTTGATGATATAAGCCTTCGATAGATTGAACGGCTTGCAATACGAGCGGCGCAATTTGTTCAGCTAATGGGGTTATGGTTAAGCCTCTAGCTGCCCTTACGAAAAGCGCGTCATCGAATTCATTCCTTAACTTATTTAGCTTATGGCTAAGTGCAGGCTGGCTAAGAGCCATGCGTTTAGCTGCATTGGATAAGTTCCTCTCTTCAAATAAAACCTTAAATACATAAAGTAAGTTTACGTCTTTGGTTGAGATATTCATAAATTGGATTGGTGTTATTTAACCTATTCATTTCTTGTGATTCTAGTTTGTACTTAAACTTCCCGTCAATTAATCACTGGAGGTAAGTATGAATAAGTTACGTTTAGGTATTGTTGGTTCAGGCATGATAGCGGGTATTATCGCAAATGCAGTAAAGCAGGTAGAAAGTATTGAATTAGCAGCCGTGGCAAGTCGCCGCCCGGTTTCAGCTAAAGCATTTGCTGATGAGCATGGCATTAACCTCGTGTTTGATACATGGCAAGAGATGTTAGCGTCAGACTCGATTGATGCAATTTATGTAGCAACACCAACGGCAAGCAAAGAAGAAATTGCGATTTATGGCGCACAAAACAAAAAGCATTTGCTGGTGGAAAAGCCTTACTCAAGCGCAAAGTCACTAGAAAACATGATAAATGCAGCAAATGTGAATGGTGTTAGCTTTATGGACGCTACGCATTTCACCCATAATCCGCGGACTAAAGTCGTTAATGACATAATGGAGAAGGAAATAGGTGCACCACAAGCGGTTAGAACGTCTTTTTTCTTCCCATTCATGGATAAAACTAACATCCGTTTCGATACCTCAAAAGAGCCGACAGGCGCAGTGGGTGACATGACTTGGTATTCAATGCGGGCCATTGCCGAGTATTTGAAGCCTACGGCACCGCTAAAACAAATTTCTGGCGCAATTGTTAGGGACGAGGAAACCAATGCTGTCATCCGAGGTTCGGGCGTTGCAGTGTTTGAAGATGGCAAATCGTCTACCTTTGACTTTGGCTACAACGTTGGAACGTGCCTGATGGATTTAGATATTCTGGGTCATGAGGGAGTATTTAGCATGTCTGACTATGTACTTGATTGGAAGAATGGTTTTGCATTTGATAACCAAGACCATGTTGTCGGTTTTACTAAGCGCAAAGAAATGCAGCAACCCAGCGAGCATCAATATATTGAAGCAGATTCCTCAGAAGCGCAGTCAGTCTTTATGATGAGAAATTTTGCGGCGCTAACATCGGATGTGGAATCGACCGAAAATGCAAAAGCGCAACACTTGGCCCTATTAACCCAGAGGTTGCTAGACGCATATTGGGATGCAGTGGCATAGAAGATATGGCACCTGAGTCCGAGCTTGATTGGTCCCCATGCGATGAAGCGAAGCTCGGGCGACCCCCCTTGCGTGGCGATTTGCTGAAATTCAGGCACAAAAAAACCGACTCAAAGGTCGGTTTCAGTATCTACTTCTAAAAGAAGAAGATGGTACCAGTGGGCGGGCTTTGATTGGACCGACACTCGGCCGCCACGCTATCGCTAGCAACGGATTTTGAAAGGTTATCGTGTACTTTGTTCTTATAAATCAGTGCCTTAATTCTCTTATAAATAGCTTTGCAAAGCTATTGAGAATAAGTCTCGCTTATCCCCAAAATATACAAGTGGTAGTGGCCGTCAAATCCAAACGTCGTTTTCAGCTCTAAGACCACTATCTGTATCACCAGTATTAACCACGCCTTTGGGCTCAATGAGCATTACGTGACACTCTTTTTCTGCTACAGGCTTATGCTCGACTCCTTTAGAAACTATGTACATTTCCCCTTCATTTAATTCGACACAGCTTCCTCGAAGCTCAATGCGCATAGAGCCGGAGATAACAAAAAATAGCTCATCGGTATCTTTGTGGTCATGCCAAGTAAACTCTCCCTCAAATTTTGCTAGTTTTATTTGATAGTCGTTCAACTCCGAAATAACCCGAGGAGACCAAAAATCATTAAATTTTCCAAATTTATCTTTTAAATTTATTGCGTTAGCCATTATTTTTCCGATATTTACGTTGATTGTTTCTATTAAATAAAAAAGTTACGTTCGATGTCCGATTAATTGCTGGTAAATAACATCACACCAAAGATCACAAGTCCCATTCCGCAAGCTTGATTTATAATGCGACTAAATTGCTGAAAGGTACCGAGAGCCTTGGTGGATGTAACAAGAAATGCCAAAAAGCAAAACCAAATAATGTGTAGTAACGTGATGTACAGACCATATATCAATACAAACATAAAGTTGTTCTCACTTTCCGGTGACACCAGTTGACTAAACACACTGAGAAAAAATAACATTGTTTTAGGGTTTAATGCGTTACACAAAAAGCCTTGTGCAAAAC
This sequence comes from Alteromonas sp. ABH4_452, assembly GCF_056311825.1. Lineage (NCBI taxonomy): Bacteria > Pseudomonadati > Pseudomonadota > Gammaproteobacteria > Alteromonadales > Alteromonadaceae > Alteromonas > Alteromonas sp. ABH4_452. The sequence continues at coordinate 1,333,333 of NZ_CM149973.1, forward strand.
ATTTCTTAGCACTGCTATCAACCGTCTTTTTATTCTTAATGTCAATGGTAAGTTTCGAGTTAAACAATCCTGAGAGACCAAGATAGATCAGATACGCTGAGCCTGCGTATTTAACTAAACCAAAAATAGCCTCGTTATGTGATAAAAAGTGACTAATTCCGAATGTTGAGTAGCTAACGTGAATACAAATGCCAAGGCCAATGCCTATTCCAGTCATTAATCCTGCCTTCCTTCCACTACATAGGCTATTTTTTAATACTAATATGAAGTCTGGCCCTGGGCTTACAACGATTAATAGGCCTAAAGCTGCATAGCTGATTATTTCCATTTCTACTCTCTTTACTCCTCTAGCTTACCGTCATTGTAATGACTAAAGAGCGAGTTATAATCGAAATAAACGCTTAGTTAGTGTGAGAAAAAATCACAGATGAGACACCTTAAAGCCTTTCATGTTTTTCATATTGCAGCAGAATCTACCAGTTATAGTGAAGCGGCAGATAAGCTGTATATAACTCACGGAGCAGTAAGTAAACAGATAAAACTGTTAGAAATGTATCTTTCTAAGACATTGTTTTATAAAAATGGTCGGGGAATGAATCTTACTCAGGACGGGGAGTTGCTTAAGCGATATACCAATGTAGCTTTTGATGCGTTAAATACTGGCATCAGTAAGCTAAAAGAAACAACAAATGATTATCTTGAGGTTTCCTGTGAACCAACATTAACTATGCGTTGGCTTATGCCAAGGCTTTCAAATTTCTATCAAAGCTCTGAGATTGATATCCGGCTGTCTACAGCGGGCGGCCCCGTTGTTTTAAGTGAGGCGGGGTTGGCAATGGCAATCCGCCGAGATGACTTTGATATACCTTCTGACTACGCGAAACACAATTTGGTTGAAGAATGGGTTGGCCCGGTAATGTCTCCTCAGTATTGGAACATGATCCAGAACAATCATGCGAGTATTACTTTGCTTCATAGTAAAACGCGTCCAGATGCTTGGGATGATTGGATCGCGGTATCACATCATGCTCTTCACCTGAATAAGTCTAACCAATCGTTTGATCACTTTTACTTCTGTCTACAGGCTGCGGTTGATGGTCTGGGAGCAGCAATCGGCTCACTTCCGTTAGTTGCTGACGACCTTAAAGCTGGGAGGCTTATTGCTCCATTTGGTTTTTGCCCGTCAGGGCATAATTACTTACTAATACGACATTCACAAAACCTGAAAGCAAAAGAGGAGCGGTTTCAGCAATGGTTGGGAGCTGAGCTTTCGAATTGTACTCCTGATAAGTTCGAGTTATGCATTTAATCTAAATTACAGGTGCTTATGATGTATATCGCATATTTTCGACCTTGGGGATTGCAGAATAAGAGTGATGAGTCGTTGTGCCATGCCGGTTACTAGACGGGATAGTGTTATCAACAGGGTAAAATGAATGCTAATCCTTTTATTTATGGGCGAGAGCCGACTCAAAGTGCGGTTTCAGTATCTGCTTGTAAAGAAGAAGATGGCATCGGTGAACGGGCTTGGATAGACCGATACTCGGCGACACGTTTGCGTGGCGATTTGCTGAACTTCAGACACAAAAAAACCGACTCAAAAGTCGGTTTCAGTATCTGCTTCTAAAAGAAGAAGATGGTACCAGTGGGCGGGCTTTGATTTGACCGACACTCGGCCGACACGTTTGCGTGGCGATTTGCTGAAATTCAGACACAAAAAAACCGACTGAAAAGTTGGTTTAATGTTTGGTACCAGTGGGCGGACTTGAACCGCCACGCTATCGCTAGCAGCGGATTTTGAAAAGTTAGTGTTTGAAATAATTATTTCAAATCAGTAAGTTAAATTGTAATAATGACGCTTTGCAAATTCTTTGCATGACTAACAGCTTTTCGCAAAGAAAATGCTTATAGCCACTTTACCCGATTCTCCCTCCCCCAGTCCATGAAGCCCCAAACAAAGGTGATGAGGTTTAGGTGGAATCCCTTTCTATCAGACTCAGATAAACGGCGTGTTTTGGTTTTAAATTCCATGCCATAACAAATAAATTGATGTTTATTGAAGACGCTATGATTACTGATGCAGCACACATTCGATTAGAGTAAATGACGTTTTTTATCAACGGATTCATATGTGCGCAGAAATCAGTTCAATAAACAGAGGCGTAGCTATGATTTCTTTGGAAAATCCATTTGTATTTTCATCGGTGCTTTCACGTTTTTCTATTAGTCCGACTTGCCATGCAAAGTCGAACCAGAAATGAAAAATATACTGGGAGGGCAATTCTATCTTTGAAAGCTCTGACAACGGATATGCTTGATCTGGGAAAGCCTGCCCATAAAGTGCCTGGTATTCTCGGTAATGTCGCCATTCAGTGCCAAGATGACGAAGCATATATAATGAGATTTCCCAGCGGGCAGGCTTTGACTGGTCGCCGCGCGAGGGGGCTGGTTAGATTTCTGTATTCCCTGTTCTTGAATAGCTGACTACTAAGGTTTTTGCCGGATTTTGACTTGGCCTCTTGTAATCATCCGAAGTTACCCAATGGGTCTGAGTTTTGTAGTAGTGATAGCCTGCTATGACTGCCGCTGCACTACAAATAACTAGAATAATCATCCACTTTGACATATTGACGACCTTTAATTTCAACTGTTTTTTTGTGCCGTATGTTGGTAGCTGGAGCAGTGATAAATGTAGCTACTTACAAAAAAGACAGCAAAGTTTTGATCTTACTGCCTTTTGAGTATGGGGAAAGTTCTCATACAACTGACAATGCAGTCCTATTTAGTTTCCAAAGCGGCTCAAATTTTTCACTTAGCAATTAATAAACATTATTAAACTCCTTATTGCTTCTAGTGTCAGTCCCAAGTTTATCAACGATTCGAACGAAGCACTTTTCACGATCATGAAGTCAAGTTATTGATTCTTTGTCATTAAAGTAAACGTTTACTTTTTGGTTTTTTGCTCGTGTGGTTGTTTTTAATTTTTCTTCTATGTAGAGATATAGCAGTTAGGCGGCACCATAGATGTTAAAGTACACTTTTTTGTTTACTTGGTATTTACAATTTTTGCTGTATGGTTTAACTTTACGTAAACGATTACTCTTTTGGCTTCGAATTTTAGTTTTCAGACAGTAGAATTAGGACACACGAGGTAACACAATGAACATGCACATAAAAACAATTAAACCTCTTGCTCTTGCGGTCTCATTTGCATTGGCAGGACAAGTAATCGCTCAGACAGATGAGCAGCAGGTAGACTCTCCTGAAGCAGAAAAGTCAACGTTTGAGCAGATTATTGTCATAGGGAACATGCAAAAACGACTGATTGAAGCTTCAGTCCCATTCTCCCAAATTACAGAAGAACAAATTGCTCGTCAGGCACCGAGAAACATCTCAGACGCGTTGACTAATATTCCTTCTCTTCAAGTCGAAAATACTTCAGGTAATACAAACAATGAGTATCGCTTTCGTGGGGTTGGTGCAGGCGGTACTCAATTTTTGGAGTTCGAGGAAGATGGAATTCCTATTATGAGGGATGCACCTGACTTTCTATATCGGGTGAGTAACGCAACAGGAGGAATTGATACAATTCGTGGTGGTAATGCACCTATTCTGAGAACTGCAGCAGTAGGCGCGGTTATTAACTTCCGACATAAGGAAGCAACACAAGAGCAATCGGGCGATGTATTTTTTCAAACTTCTGACTTCGGAATGTTTAGAACTGAGCTATGGTTAGGCGGTCCTATTAACGAACAACTCGAATATACGCTTGCCGGATATTACACGACGGATGACGGTGTAAGAGAAGTCGATTTTCCAGCAAACGAAGGCTACAACCTTCACGGAAGTCTTAAATACCATTTTGAAGATGGATCTGGGCACTTCAAGATGTCTGGACGTACCTTTGAAGAGAATAATATTGTTTACTTAGCAGTTCCACTGCGCGGTGATCCAGCAAATCCTGAGCAGTTCCCCGGTGGTCCAGACATTACTACAGGTTCTTTACTAAGCCGAGAAATCGCCCTTTCAAATACTTTTTCTGCACCCAATGAACCTAGTGTATTGGATTTGTTGGACGGTAATGCCTCCGACATGACTTATTTAGGCACGGAATTGAAAAAGAACTGGGACTTAAAAGACGGTTCAGCGCTTGAGTTTACCAGCCGAAATAGGTACACCAGCGTTAGTTCTCGCTTTTCAGGTTATTACGCTGCTGGGTTTGCGTTAGGCGGTGATTTTCAAACAGGAGAATCTCTTGTTCCAAACATGCTAAATACAAATACGATGGGTGCAGGTCTAGTTAACTATAGTTATGCGCTGCCAGAAGGCTTTGCGCCAACCGGATATACAGTCACAAATCAACAAGGGGCTGTCCTTGATAACGGTACAATTGCCGATACAAATGGCAACGGGATCATCGATGCAGGAGAAGCAAGTTCGACTGCAACATCGCTTGCAAATGGAAATGGGATATTCATGCCTGTTGCCGCATTTGATCAGGACAATCCATTTACCAGCTTCCAGCAAGATTTAGAGTTGGCTTATAGTTTCGATACTGACAATGCTGAACATTACGTTTCTGCTGGTTACTACTACATGAAGATGGATAGGGAACAGGATAACCGTCAGCAATTGTTTCTAATTGACTTACGACCTCAGGCAGGCAGAGTGGATGTAAATCTGCAGAATGCGAACGGAGATCAAGTAACGCTTACGGATGATGGATTCTTGACCCACAACCACTGGTTGAATCGAGAAGCAATTACTGATGAGATTAATGCTTTTTATGTTGATTATGAAATCAAATTTGATCAATTGACTCTCGATGTGGGTGCTCGACACGATGAGTTCTCAAACATTATTCAAAGAGCAAACACAGTTAACTTTTTTGGAGACGGACCAAACCAAGTTGCGCTTCCTGAGCCCGGCACAACAGTTTCCCCGGCTGTATCTGCAATTCAGCGATACGATGGTTCATTTAGAACTGACCAAGACTTTACGACCAAAGAATGGAGTTATACGTTCGGTGCGAACTACTTAGTACAAGACAACTTTGCTCTTTATGGTCGTTATACAGAAGCTCATTTACCAAACCCAAGAGGTGCTACAGGCACGGATGTGATGGAACTTGGAGCTAGATATGATGGTGGTGACTTCACTATATCCAGCAACATTTTCAGATTGACGCAGGATGGTGATATTCAGGAACGAGGTCTTACGATTGATGGACAAGAAGTCATTGCTCAGTTCCAAACAGACCGTGAATCGGTCGGCCTTGAAATTGAGGCTGTTTGGGATATCACTGATGCATTGAGCCTGAATATTAGTGGTACTTATCAAAAGCCAGAGTTTGCTAGTGGCGGTTCGGCGACTCCTCGCCCCGGCTTTGATGTTACACAAGATCAACTTGATGCCGCGATAGGTGATTTGACATCTATCGATGGTAACCAGATAGCAAACCAACCTGAACTGCTTGGTAATTTGGGCTTAGACTATGAATGGACATTGGGTGACTATGGCTATTTGAACTTCAATGTAGTGCTTCGCTATGTGGATGAGGTGCCTCTCGATGATGCCAACTCAAACTATACTGAATCCTACACACAAGTTAACACTGGCCTTAATTTCGAAAGCCTTGAAGGTGACTGGTACGCTCGAATAAACGTTCAGAATCTGACAGATGAAGAGTCAATTCAACGTGTGTTTGGTGGACCTCAGTCGATTGTTGAACAAAGCGTTGCGGCGGATGGGTTCTATGGGAGACCGCTACTTGGTAGAAACGTTGTATTCGGCGTAGGTTATAGATTCTAAATAAAGCCAAAGGACAGGCGCTTTTGTTCCTGTCCTTATCCTATTCACAATTGATATTTCTAAGTCTACTAAAGTTTGATCAATACTCTTTCGCAGGGACATCGATGATAATTAGAACTCTCGTCTCGTTTATATGTATCGCTTGTTTTAGTCAAAGTGTGTACGCAAAGAAGCAAGTCACTATTGCTGGGTATGGTGGAAATGACGTCTTCGCCATGAAGCTGTTGTTAGAAGAGACACTTAAGGATGAGTTTGATAAGCGAAATATCGATGTATCCTATTTCGCGATTGAGAGTGACTATCCTAAATATGTTCTAAATGCATTGTCTTCAGGTAATGCACCTGATGCATTTTACGTCAACACAGATGTCGCTCAAAGCTGGATTCAGACTAACCAGTTGCTGCCTCTTCCAGAGTCTCTAAAATCAGCAAGAGCGAACATTACTCAAAAAGTTTTAGAAAACTTTACTTTCAACAACTCACTATTCGCGATACCTAAAGACATGAATGCTATCGCATTAGTCTTTAACCACGATGTATTCACAGATGCAGGTGTTACACCTCCAGAAAACAATGATGATTGGAGTGACTTAAAGTCGAAACTAGAAAAAGTAGTTGAAGAATTAGGTGATGAGGGCGTCACGGGACTTTGTATAAGTACCGATTTCAATCGATTTGCTCCATTTGCACTTGCTACAGGCTGGAAGCCCTTTGACAAAACAGGTCGAACCATACTTGACAAAAATTTTAAGAGAGCTTTTTCGTTCTATCTCTCTTTACATTCTAGTGGCCTAGCAAAAATGCCCTCAGACCTCGGTCAAAATTGGGGTGGTGGTTGTTTCGCTATCGAAAGAACGGCCATAGCCATTGAGGGAAGTTGGATAGCAGGCTACCTACGAGACAAATCCCCCAACTTACTTTACGGAAGTACACTGCTTCCAAAAGATCCCGTATCTGGTGAAAGAGGAAATCTGCTATTTTCAGCCGGGTGGGCTGTAAATAAAAATGCTGAAGACGTAGAGGCTACACTAGAAGTCATTGAACTTTTAACCAGCAATGCAGCGCAGTCCACAATATTATCTTCTGGATTAGCGATCCCTAGTTCAACGCTTTTAGACGACCATCCTTATTATGACTCGCAACAGCCAAAAAATCAGCTAGCAAAAACTATACAAGAAGGTACTCAGGTCAACAATACAATGACTTTCAGCTTTGGGAAGTATGGTAATCAATGGTTAGAGCCTATACAGATTGCCCTGTCTTCCGTCATGTTAGGTCAGTTAAGCGAAGAGGAAGCGCTTGAAGAGGCGCAAAGAGCATATGATGAAATGTTCAAAAAAGTCGGAGCCAACAAATGAAATTATCATCATCTTTCAAGCACAACGCGTTTGGTTGGCTACTTATATCTCCGTTTGCTTTATCGCTGGTTCTCTTTTTCTTCTATGCATTACTGAGAACAATCGCTTATAGCTTTACAAGTTACGACCTCTTCAACTCTCCTGAGTGGGTTGGTTTTAAAAACTACGTCAATCTGTTCTCTGACCCTTTGTTTTTTAGAGCGCTGACAAATACGTTTGCATTTTCACTCATCGTAACGCTAATTCAAACGACACTTGCCTTGCTTCTCGCCGTTGCGCTCAACGCTGAAATAAAGGCAAAAGGCTTTTTTAGAACCGTTTATTATGTTCCGAGTATTATGTCTAGTGCGGCAATAACGCTCATTTTTGTATGGGTGTATCAGAAGAACGGTTTTTTAAATCAACTTTTACAAAACATTACTAGCAACCAACAATTCATACTCACATTTATTGTTGGGTTTATTGCTTGTCAGGCTTCACTCGTAGTTTCAGGAAGAAAAAGGAATCAGCGAGTTAGAGTAACGGACCCGTTCTATGCGCTTATTAGTCTACTCGTTGCATTTAGCATTTGTGTATTCGTTAAGAATACAGGGTTAGTAAGTAGCCAAGATTCTTCCGTTGTTGTCTCATGGCTTGGCACCAGAGATATGGTGGGGCCTCTGCCACTGACTCTTTGGGCCATCGTTATACAAAATATATTTACCACTGTCCCAACACTCATGCTTCTGTTCCTTGCAGGGTTACAAGGCATTCCTGATGATCTTTATGAATCTGCGACGGTTGACGGAGCAAACAAATGGCAACAGCTCTGGCACATTACTGTGCCCCAGCTTGCTCCAGTTACTTTTGTTGTCATCACTATGGGTATTATTGGGACATTGCAAATGTTTGATCAAGTAGCTTTGCTAGGGGGAGGCGTTCCACTTGAGTCAAGGATTACGTTGGCATTTTACGTTTATCACTACGCTTTTCCCGATGGCACATCACCACAAATAGGAGTAGCAAGTGCTTCCGCGCTCGTTCTTGGAGGGATAACACTCGTACTAGTATTTCTCCAGAAGAAATTAGGAATTAAGGAGCAAAGCGATGGATAACATTTTGTACAGCAAAAGCGCCTCTCAGTTTAGACAACGTCGCTTTGTCTCCCATATAGTGTGGGTTTATGGACTTCTTTTGCTATTAGCAACCGTAACGTTAGGTACGTTTTTGATAGCGTTTGTTGCAAGCATCAAAGATGACGCTTTAAATGAACCAAGTAAGATCAGTATTCCTCAGCTACAGCCTTCTAACTGGATTGCTGCTGGTTCATTGGGAAGTCAGGGTGGGAAAAGCATCTTATGGGGTGGCTTTGTTCCTGAATCTGAAGTTACATTTCAAGTTACTTATGCCACCACAAATCAAAACGAACTCATAGTACCCGCCATTAGTGTTCCTAGAAGAAAGCCGGGAAGTGGTATGGCATCCATTGCGTACCCACACTTCGCTGCGGACTATGCCATTGTTTCCCAGCCAAAACTTATCTCTACTTCTGACAATGTAGAATACATCCAGACTTTGGGGATAAGAAAAGAGTCTCGAAGCGGGCATAGTGCAACGTGGGAATTCACCATTCAATACAATGGATATGGTCCAAATATAAAACACCTACCACTGGATATAACAACTCCCAGAGAGCAGGTCTTGATTGACTCTACGATCCCCCCAAACCGATTTGAACGACGTGGCAGAGTGGCAAGCTGGGGAAATATTTCTCCCGGACTGATAGGTTACGTTTTCAAGAGCTACATCAGAGTATGGAATGAGTCTGTCAGTCTCGACACTGGAGAAAGCTTGTTTTGGAGCTGGACCATCAACTCTTTTTTTATTGCTCTGGTAAAAATGGTACTGACAGTATTAATTGCATGTGCTGGAGGCTTCGCCTTGGCTAGAATGAAGTTCGCAGGATCTCGTCTCATATTCTTCGCCTTGGTTATATCAATGGCTGTCCCCATGCAAGTTAGCTTCATCTCAAATTACGAGGTATTCAATACGCTAGGTCTATTAAACACTCCGTGGGCAGTAATTGGGCTGTTGGTGGCCTCTGCGCAAGTGCTCATCATGAAGCAATTTTTTGAATCATTTCCGAAAGAACTTGAAGAAGCAGCAATAGTCGATGGCGCGTCCCCTCCATCTATACTCTGGCACGTGTTTATGCCTCTCGCGAAGCCAGCGATTGCTTCAGTTGCGATTTTAGGTTTTCAAGGCACATGGAACGACTTTTTCTGGCCTCTCGTTGTGCTTACTACGCCACCAGAGACCTACACGCTTCCTGTAGGGTTATTGAGTTTGCGTAACAGCTATGGAGTGGCGGGTGACTGGAATTTAATTTTGGCAGGCTCGTTTCTCTCAACCGTTCCAGTACTCATTATTTTCATTGCATTTCAAAGATATTTTGTAGGAAACAACGTGAGTTCGGCGGTCAAGGGTTAGCCGACAGAAGGTGAATAAATATATGAATAAGCTTCGCTTGAAAAATATAAATAAAGTTTACGATCCCAGTGGTACACCTGCTCATATTGTAAAAAACGCAAACCTTTCGATTGAAGAGGGAGAGTTTGTCGTATTTGTGGGTCCGTCAGGCTGTGGTAAGTCAACCATGCTAAGGATGATAGCTGGGCTTGAAGAAATAACAGGTGGAGAGCTAATCATAGACAACCAAGTTGTCAATGACTTGTCGCCCAGTGAGCGTGGCATAGGAATGGTATTTCAATCCTATGCTTTATATCCACACATGACTGTAAGAGAAAATATCGCCTTCGGAGTGAAGTACACGAAGCGATGGTCTAAAAAGCAAACAGATGAAGCTGTTGAATCGATAGCTGAAGCACTTGAGCTAACTAGTTTACTCAATAGAAAGCCAAGTGGCCTGTCTGGAGGCCAAAGGCAGCGTGTGGCGATTGGTAGGGCGTTAATTCGAGAGCCAAAGGTGTTTTTATTGGATGAGCCACTTTCTAATCTAGATGCTGCATTAAGGGTTCGCATGCGGCTCCAGATAGCGGCTTTTCATAGACAGTTCAAATCAACGACAGTGTATGTGACTCATGACCAAGTTGAAGCCATGACTTTAGCTGACAAAGTAGTCGTTTTAAACAAGGGAACGATTGAACAGATCGGCTCACCTTTAGAACTTTATCACTTCCCAAAAACTGAGTTTGTCGCCAATTTTATTGGTTCACCAAAGATGAATATGGTTGACGTTAAATTCGTTGAAGTTGTTGATGATTTAGTTGTTGTTGATATGGGCGGCAAACTGGTAAAAGTGGCCGTAGACGGAAGCGAATTACGACCAAATCAACGATTAAAACTAGGAATCAGGCCAGAAGACATTCAGATAGGTGGTGTAAACGACATCCCCGTCTACGTGACAGGCAAAGAATTACTAGGTGCAGAATCAATCTTATTTACCAGTACAAAAGCGGTAAATGACGAATTTTTAGTGAGATGTCCGGGTACGCTCAATGTAAGTAAAAAAGATGCTTTGTTTGTGAGGTTTCCTCCCACTGCCTGCCACCTTTTTGCAGACAACGGAATTACGCTGAATAGAAAAGTTGATAGAAATTCACTTTTTGTAAGCCCTCAGGATTTAGTACCACACTAGTGTGAGGGGAATAGGTTTATTGGAATTTGCCTTTGCTATCATTCTGGCCACAGTTTTGCTTTTGCAGTCCTTGAAGCTTGATATCAAACTGCAAGTGTAAACCTCCCCTAAACTAGTGGCATACTTTTTTAGAGCTCTTCGGCGTACACTGAGCCAAGAAGGAGAACTCCTGATGAAAAAGTCCCGATACACAGAAACACAGATCGCTAAGATCCTGAAAGAAGTGGAAGCTGGCCGACTGGTTAAAGAAGTCGGCCGTGAGTACAGCATTTCAGACGCCACCTACTACAACTGGAAAGCCAAATATGGTGGTATGGAGGCTTCGGACATCAAGCGCCTGAAAGAGCTTGAGGACGAAAACAGGCGGCTGAAATCGATGTCTGCCGATCTCAACCTGGAACACCGGATATTGAAAGATATCGTTGAAAAAAAGCTGTAAAGCCAGCGATCAGACGTGAACTTGTGAATTATGCGCGAGAGCAGCATGGCGCTAGTTTACGGATGGCGTGTCGCGTAGTTGGCATCAGTGACTCGGTCTATCGGTATCAGCCGGATAAAGCGCGCGATGACAAGGTCGTCGCCAAGCTAAAGGAAGCCGTTGAACGGTATCCCGCCTACGGATTCAGTAAGCTATTTAAGATCCTAAAACGCTGGGGTCACGGCTGGAACCATAAGCGTGTTTATCGCATTTACTGTGAGCTAAAGCTGAATAAACGCCGACGTGGAAAACGACGCCTACCAGCAAGAAACCCAGAGCCTCTAGCGGTTCCAGCTCAGGCCAACCATTGCTGGTCGATGGACTTTATGTGTGACAGGCGCTTCAGAACGTTTAACCTGGTGGATGACTTCAACCGTGAAGCGTTGGCCATTGAGATTGATTTAAACCTGCCGTCGCAGCGGGTTGTACGCGTACTGGAACGCGTCGTCGCCTGGCGAGGTTACCCAGCCAAACTACGCATGGATAATGGGCCAGAGTTCATCTCCATCACACTGGCCAGTTGGGCGGAAGAACATAACATCGCACTGGAATTTATCAAACCGGGTAAGCCAACACAAAACTCTTTCATAGAGCGTTTTAACCGGACTTACCGCGACGAAATACTCAATATGTACGTCTTCAGAACACTCAACGAAGTTCGTGAACTGACGGATAAATGGGTGACTGAATACAACGAAGAACGCCCCCATGATGCGCTGAATGATCTTACGCCATGGGAATATTTAACGAAACATGAGCTGGCCGAAACCTCTAATTATGGGTGTACTTAATTAAGGGAGGTTTACAGCACTACATGCATGAAAGCGTTGTATCCATGACTCAACTATCTTTACTGCTTGGATTCGCAGAACCTAGTATTTTTACTAGAAAATTTAAGTCTTGGAGTGGAGTAACCCCAACAGAATACATCAGGGCTTCGGGAAGCAGATTAAAGTTAAGAAGTTAATCTTGTTGCTCGTCATCAATGGTCCAAAATTTTGCTGTCAATTCGCATTTCCCATTTTGGGGCGCAACCGCCAAATCTACTCTTGTAGATGTCGGAAAACAGAGATTTGAAAACGCAAAAGTATTGTTCACAATGAGCGTACACAGCCCTCTATCCAATAAAACTTGAATATGAAGGTTTTCGTACTTAGGTAGTTCGACCGAGTAATCATGGTTGAATCCACTTTCTATAAGGTCTCGGTGCTCGGAAACAGCTCTAATAGATCTGACAACCGTTTTGTTTTCTTGCTGCGAGACAACGAACTGAAGTTCTTGTTGTTCAAACAAAGAGAATTTAATTTTTTTTGAATCGTTTAACGCAGTATCAAACTCCAAGAGTGCTACATCGGTATTTAGCGACTTTAAAAATGATTGAGTACCTTCTTGTACGATTTCAACTTCTTCACACGATTTGAACTTGTCATACAATCCTTCAACAAAAGTCTGTTGTAACTTAAATGAACCTTTTCTCGAGCGTCGTATGCTGAGTTTTCGGGGAACAATCATAGCCCCTCTGAACCTAGATGTTGGAGTTGATTTGGCATATTGGTGGTTACTCATCCAAGCACTGATGACTCTTTCGTCAGCGCTAGTGCCGCTGAAAGACTGCGTAGCGTAATGGTCTCGACCAAAATCTAACCACCGCTTTTTGTCGTGCCTTTCTACACACGTAAAATCAAAACCATCAAACGTTCCGACAAAGTATTGAGTGCCCGAACCGCCAGCCCAAACACCCTCTCCAATACCTACTATCAAGACCCAGAACAACTCGCCAGAGTCTTCACATTTTAATGGAAAAAGGTCAGGGCACTCCCAAGGACCTTTACTATGGAAACCATATCTGTGTCCGAACTCACTAACTTTTACCCAGTTAATAAGATCCGGTGACCGAAAAATCTCAATGAATTGTCCGCTCGCTAGAACCATAACCCATGCATTGGTTTCGACATGCCAGAACACTTTAGGATCTCTGAAGTCAGGATTACCCTTAGAATACAAAACTGGTTGTCCATTATTATACTTCTTCCATTTGTATCCGTCTTCACTAAAAGCGAGCGCCTGGTGTTGTTGAGGTCTAATGTCAATATCACCGTCTATACATTCGTATTCGCTCTCAATGAAAGTCGTGAAGAGAGCTACTATCCCTCCTTTTTTGGGAAATAGTCCTGAAGTGTTTGTGTCATCGAATACTGCCGAGCCTGAAAAGCACATACCACTTTCGTCAGGGTAGAGGGCGACTTCATGCTCCTCCCAATCTACTAAATTTAATGAGGATTGGTGCCCCCAATGCATTGGCCCCCAAAGTGTAGAGTTTGGGTGATACTGATAGAATTGGTGATATCTCCCCTTAAACTTAATGAGCCCGTTTGGGTCATTAATCCAACCACTACTCGAGGTTAGGTGTAGCGAGGGACGGTACTTTTCAGACTTCGACACTTATTCACTCTCCGTCGTTCATAAGGTAAACGAGAGCAGCCGCAGACCATGCCTGTGGTCTACATGCTTCTACATAAGGCAGAATAGGAGTTAATCCTCTAGGGTAACCAGAGAAGAGCTCAGGAAGTCGTCTATCTTTTTGAGAAGATGCAACATCCACTAGAGCTGACTTTACAACATCAAACTCTTTCTCTTTCCCATATCTTTTGAGTCCAGCAGCAAAAATTGCCGTGTCATGAGGCCAGATTGAACCGTTGTGATATGAAATTGGGTTATAGCGTAATTCTGTAGTGCTCAAAGTTCTTAAACCCCAACCGCTCCACATATCTTCTTCGAATAACCGATTTACAAGAACATCGACTTTTTCGTCCAATACGATACCTGACCAAAGCAAATGGCCGCTATCTGAGCTGTTTACATCTAATTGGCAATTATATTCGTCCACAGCTATAGCAAAGTTATTGTGCTCGGGCATCCAAAATAAGCTATCGAAGGAGTGTTGAAGTTTGTCAGCCTTTTCTTTGTAATACGCAGCTTGCTTAGTGTCGTTCTCATGTTTATAGAAATTCGCGGCAGCTAAGTACGCGGCGTAAGCGTAACCCTGTACTTCGGCTACTGCTAGTGCTCCTTCACCAAGCTTCCCATTTTTATAACTCAATGAATCATGTGAGTCTTTCCAGCTTTGTACCGTCAAACCTTTAGTGTTGCCGCGAAAAACGATTAACCCTCTTTCGTCTTGATACTTTTCCATCCAATGTAATGCGCTTTTCCAGTTGTCCTTAAGCTCATCAACTAGAGAGTAATCTTTTGTTTTCTCGACATAATCGTGCAAAAGAACAATAAACAGCGGCGTGGCATCTGCAGTTCCAAAGTACGTTAAGAACGGAAGTTTTGCTAAGCGGCTTAACTCTGCGTACCGCTGCTCATGAAGAATTTTTCCAGGCTGCTCATCACGATATTCATCAATTTTTGTACCTTGATTTGCTGCAAGAAACTGAAGCGTCCCTCTGGCTAAATCAGGGTATGTATTCAAGAGAAACCACGAAGAAATAATTGAATCGCGACCGAAGGGTGTAACAAACCAAGGTATCCCCGCTGCTATAGTTAGGCCGTGTTCGGTTGATAATAACAGGTCATGCAGATCTCTCTCTGCCTGCCTGTAAACTTTCGTATGATCTGGTATCGATTTACTACTTAACCAGTCTTCAGGAATACCCTGAATAGTTGATGCAATTGAATATGTTGAAGTAAATTTTGCATTTATTTTAAGAAGGCGCTTCGACCGAGCAGCTATTGCCATTTGCTCGTTAAATTTAAAACCTTCCAGCTCCAATTGAACTTCGGACTTTACATCATCAGGCGCAATATAGTGAGCATCATAGCGGTTGCTAGACTGATGATGATATACGTCTCGGACACCCTCACTTGGTACATGTCCACGAACTTCAAACATATCGATGAAGTCACTATCTAGTTTGAGCTCCGCTAAAAAAGTATGGTCTTCCAAATCATCGTTAATCAACTCTAACTCATCTGTAAAGCCACCGTCCTTTACAGATAATGTTCTTACGATCATCAGACTTTGTTTGTGTTTCTCGAACTTGCTGAAATACTGTTTTATACATCTACTTCCGATGTATTTAGTGTGTAACAACTCGAATCCTGCAAAATTCCATTCGTACTGGCTTATTACACGGGTGTCTAATACGTATCCACCAGACTCTGAACATGCTATAGCGGCATCATGTCTACTGTTAATTTGACCTTCATCATTGAGAATAAGATAAGTAAAATTTTTCTTTAGAGGGATCACGTAGGCAAGCCTCCTATCCGTTAAATATTGAAAGTTATTAACGCATAGTAAACGTTTACGTAGTGAGTTCAAGTGTTATTTTTTTATTGTATGCGAGACGATTCTCTAATAACCAAGTTCACTGGCAATATTCTACTCTCTGGTGCGTCTCCGTTTCGAGCTTTATCTAAAAGCTCAACAGCGTTTTTAGCGATCTCGTTAATATCTTGATGTACCGTTGTTATGGTTTCAAAAATGCCGGGAAGATCATCGAATCCAACGATTTTCAAATCATCTGGGACAGATAAATCAGAGTCCTTACAAGCGAGCATGGCCCCATATGCAATATCGTCGTTTTCACAAAAAATGGCGTCAAACTTGGATGAATTGTTTTTGAAAACTTTCATTAGGGTTCGATAAGTCTGAAGTTCTACAGCCATTGAATCATCTATGTAAAGTTGACCTGCAACAAACCCTTTTTCTTGAATGGATTTCTGAAACCCCATAATTCGAGCCTTAGTCCCTTTGCTTCTTAATGCGCTTTCAACTATGAGAAATTCTTGACACTCTTGATTTAAAAGGTGTGAGGCCGCCAGTTGCCCCCCCTGATAGTCATCTGGGCACACCCAGAATTCCCCTTCAACCTGACCGATAGATACGAAAGGCAAAGACGCTTTTTTGAGGCTAGCCACTCTTGAATCACTTTCCTCGACACCAGTAAGAATTACTCCACTTGTATCTCTTACCATGCTATCAAAACTGTCATAAGGATAAATATTTACGATTAACCCCTCTTTGCTTAGAAGCGTATGAATGCTCTCGAATAGAGAGGATATGTAGTGGCCGTGCGGCTTGTCACTTTTGCCTAGGGAGATTGCAACATGACTATTTTTGCCAAACTTTAGACGTCTTGCTGCATCTGATGGCTGATAATCAAGCTCATTGCAAATATCAATTATTCTCTGACGTGTTGTTTCAGAAATTCCGGGTTTACCATTTAATGCGCGAGAAACAGAGGCTACAGAAACTCCAGCGAGTCTTGCAGCTTCTTTGATTGAGTTTTTATTCATGATTCGGCTTTGCAATTGTTCGAAAAGTGAGAATACCAAATCAAAGTTTCAATTAAAATGCTGGAAGTTTAGTAATCGTTTACTCTTGCGGTTGGTTCAACGATATGCAAGTCCTCCTTAATGAAAATTTAGAGATGTTAATGTGTTTCGTTGCAACTGAAGTTGGTGGTGCAGAATTACACTCAGTCCAATGTAAGCCGTTGAGTGAATCATTTGCTGGAAATCGGTCTCGCTATCGGGCAACGGAGCGCTTTCGCTTGGAAGTCTGAATCGACTCAACCTTACTAGACTGGTTCTCGTTTTGATCTTTTAACCTTTTTACACATCAATACAGGCGCTTCATACTATAATTGATGATATTTAAAAGTTTCTTATAACGTAGCTACTAGATAACGTTAATGACGATTAACGTTACCTCACACTTACGCTGGCTTGTTTACTATAGCTCGACAGAGTTTGGTGTTCGAAGAGCCAAATTAACAACTGAAGTCGATGTGGTTATACATGTTATTAAAATAGGTCCGCAATTTAGGTTAAGCAGAACATAACTTAAATTGCGTACTCACCGGATCTTCTGAACTAGAACAGCATTGATTTTTTTAGGAAGAACTTTCTTTCAGACACAAAAAAAACGACTTAAAGGTAGGTTTCAGTATCTACTTCTACAAAGAAAAGATGGTACCAGTGGGCGGGCTTTGATTGGACCGACACTCGGCCGACACGCTTGCGTGGCGATTTGTTGAAATTCAGGCACAAAAAAACCGACTCAAAAGTCGGTTTCAGTATCTACTTCTATAAGAAGAAGATGGTACCAGTGGGCGGACTTGAACCGCCACGCTATCGCTAGCAGCGGATTTTGAATCCGCCATGTCTACCAATTCCATCACACTGGCATAGTGTATAGACATCAACGTGGTGTTGATGCTTGGCATTATAGCGATGCGGCGCGCCTATACAACTACTTTTTGTGCTTTTTATGGCTAAGTGCCGAAAGATTGTCCAAAGGCGCGCGCTGCTTTAGTCATTTCTTATTTTTTTGTCACTCAGTATAAGCTTACTCTTATCTCTCAATTAATAACTAGGTGTGCCGCTGCTACCATCTCTGCAACGTCCAGTTAATCGCTATAACCGCAATAATTGATGACGCAATTGGCATAATGGCTTTCGAATATAACCTGACGTTTCTAAGTAGGATAAGTATGGGAAGTAGCAGTGCAACTATGGCAAGTTGACCTATTTCTACACCTAAATTAAATGCAAGCACGTTCATCACCAAACTGCCTGACTGGGCATTTAGGTCGCTAAACACGCTTGCGAATCCCATCCCGTGAAGTAGGCCGAATCCAAAAGTAACAAATCCCAAGCGCATGATAACGGGGTACACGTTATTTAGTGCAGTAATGGCCACCGAAATCGCAATGCCTAGTTCAACAAAACGACTATTGAGCGTTATAAAATCAAGAGATGTAAGTGTCAACGTAATTGAGTGCGCTAAAGTAAAAGTGCTTACCAAAATCACCGTGCTTTTTACAATCCGTTTGATACTTTTTTCTTTTACCCAACGTTTACTTTTTCTAAGTAAGTTAACAGTCAGCAATGTCGCGACTAAAAACAGTATGTGATCTAACCCAATAAAAATGTGCCAAATACCCTGATAAACCATTTCGCTAAACTGTGAAATCCAGTGACTATTTTTAGGAAATACAGATACGAAAGTTTGCTCACTATCAAGTACATGCACACTTGTTTGTTCATTAAGGGTGACGGAAGTAAGCAGTTTATGTGTAGGAAAATCGCTCACTAAACCCGTGTAACGTACAGACACTTCGTTTAAAAAAGCGCAATTCGCCGAAAGTGGATATACCAATAATGACTCCGCAGATATGTCACGTATGGAAGGTGATGCAAGACTTACTGTACATCGTGTTTCGCTACCGCGAATTATTAGGTGATTTTGAATGTAATCATTCGCTAGATTGTGGTTTCTTTTCACTTCACCCCATGTCAGATTGCCGTCATTATTGGTATCGAGTCCGGCAGCTTGCCCTATGTCTTTGGGTTTTAACAAAAGCTCGCCTGAAAGTGTCTCGCCAGAATCATTTTTTAGGGTTAAATAACCGTTGCTTAGCTCGTGAGAAAGGGTTGGAAAACTGAAAGACGCTACTATGAAAAATACAATAAATCTTATCATGGTTCGTTCGCTGAAATAGTTGAAAGATCTAAGCATTGGTTGATTCACCATTAGCTTTGCGGGCACGCTCTAAAAGCTTTTTGTCACTTAATGCTTGGGCGTACTGCCAATTGATTTCAGCGAACTTGAGGGCCTGCGGGTAATTTTGCTCTATCTCTAAAAAGTAATTAGCAACTTGTGCCGCGTGCGAGCTATCCTCTCGCCACACTCTAATTTCCATATTTTTTGACAGTTGAGACTGCACCGTTGAGGACGTGATACCCTGTGCACGTTCTGCGATAGCCCATTTCAAAAGCAAGCCGTCATCTGCTTTTTTGATATCGGGTACATTGCGGGCGAGCGTGGTGGTAACAGCCTCATAATTTCTTAATTGAAAATTAGCGTCTGACCATACTAACAGGGCACTTATAGGAAGCGTTTCAAACTCTGTTTGTGATAGATACTCAAGCGCTGCTTCAGGGTAGCCAAGCTGCAGTGACATATCCGCAAGTACTTCATAAAACCACTGGCGTTCAGAAGGCCGAGCATTACTGGTATAAGTTTCAAAGGCCTTCAGTTTTTGAAGCAGCCTCGCTTGAGCGTTCTGGGAAAACTCTGCGTTTACCATGCAAGTAAATGCAATGAGAAAGCTTGTTTTCCCTACCAGTCTTTCACAGTTTTCTTTTGCTTTTTTAACATCACCTTGTTGCGTGGCAATATCAGCCATAAGTAAGTAAGCGGCCGGCGAGCGAAAGTAGGCAATTTGTTTTAAATGTTGCTTGGCTTCTTCGAACCTATGAGTGCCTTGTAACAAGCGAGCCTCTAAGATTACTAGGCGTTCTTGCTGCCCATCATTTAACGATGTGAAGTTTGCTCGCATAGAGTTGGCGAAGCGAGCCACCCGCTCTCTTTCGTCTCCTTTTGCGGAAATATAGCGACTTGATGACAGCACTTTTTCTGCTTCATTCAAGCTTGTTATTGATAACTGTTCAGGCTCCCAGCTTGCTATTACAGTATTGATATCAGGGGGTTGTTGTTGAGCGTATATTGAAAAAGTCGAAAGGGTTAGTGATGTACTCGCCAAAATGAACTTCAGAGCAGAGTACTTTATAAACTTCATTGCTACTTCCTTAAAAAAAGCCGTCCTTGGCTTTACGGTTGACACTGGTTATGTGCTAACAAACTCCTGTTATTTGATGCGTGTTATTGGTCTATCAACAAGTCATCAAATGTAGAGTCGTCAGCATCTTGGATGAACTCCCTTCCATTTATTGGTAATGGATCATCCGTTGGCGCTTGATTGAAGGCGTCGCGGGTATAGCTAGAAAGCGATACCTGCTGTGCCTCAATCGTAACGCTAATGGTGGCTGTAACCTCTGGGTTAACCCCGTCAGAAACGGTGAATGTAAAGCTATCGCTTCCTGTTACCTGAGCGTTAGGTGTGTAGGTAAAGCTGCCATCAGCATTAACTTCTGCATTACCTAACGTACCGTTTTCACCAAGCCCGAACGTAAGCGCATCACCATCGGCATCGGTAGCTGACAAGGTGCCATCAATCGCAATATCCGCTTGTGTCGTCAACATTTCATCAACGGCTACCGGCGCAGCATTTTCTTCTGGGGCTTGATAGTCGTTATCGTCGTCACTATCGAAACAACCTGAAAGTGCTAATACCAACCCTGAAGCAATCCACATACGGTGTTGTTGACGTTTACCTGACGTTTGCTTTTTAGGCGCAGTTGCATCACTGCGCTTATTTAATAACCTAATCTTCGTAGACATGATGGATCTCCTTATTCAGAGCCAGCAAGTGGTGTTTTTAGGTAAGGGAATGATGTATCAATCATGCTCGCATCTACAGGCGCGCCATCAGTGAATGGTACATTACCTACACTCGCGTCTTCAGGTGCACAAAGGCCAAGGTCTGTGTCTTCGCCTGCAACTGGAATGGGGTAGCATAAACGGCCCATTACTACGCGAAGCGCAATATCAACCACGTCATCACCAGGGCGACGACCATTTGGGAAGCCTGCTAAGTCATCACCTGCTACACCAAAAGCTGACTGCGATTCTGCTGGTGTTGCTGGGATCCCTGTATTTAGGCGCAGCATTTCAGACGCTGTAACCGTTGCTTGCTGGTTAACGCCAGGGAAGCCAGTAAGGAACGCTGTTACTAAGTCCATACGCGGGAAGTTAGTAGGTGCAAGGGTTTCAATATCCGTACCCAGTGTGGTGTTCACTGCATCTTTAAACAGAATGTTCAGTAATTCTGGCAAAGAAGGGTGAGTGACATAATCTGCAAACTGACCATCTGCACTTGGATGAGAGCTAGAAAATTTGTCTTTATCGCCAATACCAATAACAAGCTCATTCACTAGCGGACTACCTAAACGAGACACTTGTGTCATTGCGCCGCCATTGGTTTCTGGTTTTGCAAACGTGGCATCTGGGTTCAAAATACGCGCTTGCGGCAAACTTGCCGTCGTCCAGCTACCAATTACGCCATTGCCTTCACCGGTAACGCACGCCTTTGGTACTTCAATAGAGAGAGCAGTCACGTTTTTGTCTACTAAGTCATCATTCATAGCACTTTGTGTAATGCCGCCAGGGAAGCCCTCGCCATCGCCTGCACCCGGTGCGCTATCGCCCTCAACAGGTACATAATTGACCAAGTCGAAGGTTTTGCCTAAGTTAACAACGAAGGGGTCTTTGCGCTGGCCAACAAATACTTTGGCCATGTCGTCACAGCCAGGGATGTTGAATGAGTAGATGAAGCTTTCAGCATAGCGTGCGTATTCTGCTTCGCTGGTAAAGGTTTTATTACCGATGTAATCAAGGGGCTTTTTAAACATATCACCCATCGCTGGTGCTAGCGTTGTGCGCGTGCCCGTTTGCATGTCGCCGCTTACCATAGTAAGGCTGTACATTTCAGAGAAGTTCGCTGCGCTTGAATCGTCTGCGCTAATTCCACCTACATTTTTAAGCGGCACTTTCACCATCTTTTGATCGCCTTCAGGGCCTATTGGCAGGGCAATACCTTCGTTATCTGCAGCGAGCATATTGTTAAATTGGAAAACAAAGCTTAAGTCTTCAACCGCGTCGCCGTCGCTATCGATATGGATGGCATAGTGCGCGTTCGGATCCATCGCAAAATAATTAGGGCCACCGTACGCATCCTGCAATGGAATGTAGTTTGCTATGAAAGTCACATAGTCTTCACGGCCTTCTTCATAACTGTTAAAAGCGTAAAAGTCTGTGCTATCTAAGGCTGGGTGACGGGTAATGTTCGGTGCTTCTCTGTGGCTTGATGCAATTGCACCCGCAGTGACGGCGGCGCATGTCACGGCAATAGCCAATGGTAAAGTTTTGCGTTTGAATTGGATCATGTTGGGTCTCTCTGTTTTTTTATGAGTTCAAAAGTTAAACGTCTGAGAATTCATGTTGGATGCAAAAGTTTTTAAAAAAATTAAAATAAAATTTTAGTTAAGTGTAAAAGCAGGTAGTGGGGGAAAAGGAATAACGAAAAAGCGTTAGCAGTTAGAAGAGCAAGAGAGCCCTGAGAGACTACTGGTGAAAACTAAGCAAGCAGCGATAGAAAAATAAAAGGCCACAGATTGTGGCCTTTTGACGGAAAGTTTAGTGTTTAAAACTACACAGACACAATGGGTGCTATGTAAAGTACTTCGGTCGGTGCACCCGTTACCGAGCCACCAGGCGCTTCTAAACTCACTGCCAAAGCCATGATGCTTTGATCTAGCAGTATATCTGGTGTTGCCCTGGTATCTCCATTTGTTTCAGGCATTAGACCAAGGGAAATTGGCGCTTCACCGTTTGCCGGTACCATCCACAGCTCGTAGTCTTTGTCTGCTAGAGCCACGAAAGCATCGGTAACCTTAACATTCATGGTCGTGTCAGATACCTCTATCACCCACAGTGGCGTGTTATCAGCGTTGTTGACTACGGCGATATGGGAAACCTCTGGTGCAGGCACAGGTTGCATAACAAAGAGTAGTACGGCTAACACCATTGCAGCAGCCGTGGATATGAATGACAAGCTCTTCCAGCGTTTCTGCTTTTCTTTCTCAAAGTCAATAACCTCGCCAGACTTACTGGAGGGTTGTGTATCGCTAGCTACGCTTGCGTCGTTAGCGGCTTTATGTCCAAGTTTTACTTGGATGTTTTCCCACACGTTGTCTGGCGGCGTCACAGGCGGGAGCGTCTCCGCAAAGCCGGTTAGATATTGTTCCCATTGGGCCGTTGCATCGCTCACCGCTTGATATTGCATCATTAACTTTTGATAGCGTGTGCGCGCTTTACCTCTGAGGGTACCAACAACGTATTCCGCTGCCAGTGCATTAAGTCGTTCTTCTTTCAAATAATTCATAGTGACAGGCACCTCTGCAAGCTCTGCAAGCCTCGTCTTATCCAGCTTTTAATTGTACCAAGGGGCGAGGCCAAGTGACTCACCACTTCCTGGTGAGACATGCCGTTAACGTAAGCTAAGTGAATGGCTTGGCGCTGAGGGCCGTCTAATTCATCCAAGCACGCGGCTAATCTAGCTTGCTCTGCACCCAGTTTAACATTTTGTGAGCTTTCTACTCCTGATGGTGCATCATCGTTCAGCTCAACTTCATTTCTTACATTGTGATAGCGAATTAAATCCAGCGCTCGATAGCGTGCAATGCTTACCATCCAAGTTAGCACCGTACCTTTTCCTCGCTGATAATTGCCAGCGTTATGCCATATTTTAATGTAAGCATCTTGTGTGGCTTCATCGGCAAGCTCTGGCCGTTTTAGTAGCTTTAAAGCAACTGCATAAAGCTGTGGGCTGGTTATTTTATAAAGCTCTGCGAAGGCTTTTTTGTCACCGTCTGCTGTTTTACACAGCAAAGGGAACAAAGTTTCATGTTCCATCGTTGCTCCTACCTTTTATTGTTATGGCACCATTTTCACAATGAGACTTACTATTGAAAAGTGCGGCTTCTAAGTATTTAAACTAGCACGCTTTTTAAACATTTACATAAAATATTGCGGCGCCAAAAGGGCCTGCGCCGCTGTTATTAAAAACTTCTGCTCGGCTAATATTTCAAGGAAACAGTAAGGCGAACGTTTCTTGGTTCAACCGGGTGATAGTGCAAGTCCTCTATGCCCTCTTCAGGCTCGCCAGGAAGTCTCGACGCATAAAAGTAGTCGATATCATGATCATCACTATCAAGGGCATTTAACACTTCTAAAGTAACGTCCCACATAGGCTGACGATAAGCGACCTGTGCATTCATTAAAAATGTTGATGGCGGCGAAACTTCATCGAAACTCTCCACCGTGCGAGAGCTTAAATAACGACCTCGCAGCGTATAGCTAAACCCAAGCTGGTTTCCGTTTTGAAAATAGGTCAGGCCCGCGCTCACAACGCCCGGAACTGTACCGTCAATATGGCGGCCTTCACCCTCTACGCTGTCGCTGAATCTTGCTTTTGTCCAAGCAGCTTCAATGTCAGTTGTTAAATGATGATTAATCCAGTAGTAGGCACTTACTTCTATACCGTGTCTTTCTGATGGTCGGCTCGCTTCAGTGAAGCCTGCGTCGCCGACATAAACCAGTTCACTATCTAGTTCTAGTCGCCACAATGCAGCGGAAACGTTATAGGTTCTGTTGTCGGTAAAATTAACCCCGGCTTCATAACCAAGAGACTTCACTAATAGCGGTGAAGTTTCGGTTGCATCCCCACTTACCGGATCTACAGTAATAGTTGCACCCCGCGCGTCGTTTGAGTGATAGCCTTGACCGATATTGGCAAATGCGGTGAGCTGTTCCGACAGCAAATATTTAAGACCTGCTTTTAACGTAAAAATACCATCGTCAGCACTACCGCTGTTGGCGTCTAAATCGCTATCTACGTCAACATCTAAGTAATCATAACGACCGCCTAACGACAGGCTTAATCTATCGTTTAGAAAAATATTTGACTGAGCAAAAAGTGCATAGCTGTTGCTCTCTATCGCGTCTTCTCGAACGGTGCCAAACCGAGTTAAATTCTGAGTGCGATACAAGCCTACATTGTCAATATCGTCAAAGCGCCACTGGCCGCCCAAGGTAATACTGCTCCCTTCTGTAACAGCGAGGGGGAGGGTAGTAAATATTTCACCGCCATAGATTTTTCTATCATCAGCTTGTTCGAACTGATCGCCTCGCTCAGGGTTATCGAGGAAGTAAGTGAAGTTAGAAAATAAACTAAGCTCAGTATCTATGGCATAAATAGAGGCGTTCCATGTGTCGCTAGCGTAGTTTGCAGATAAACTATACCGAGAGGATTCACCGCCAACTTGAGTATCGATAGAGCCAAGACGGTCTATTAAGCCGCTTTGAATAGCGCGCTCTGGAACCTGGTCGGCGCCATTCCAGCTATTGTCATAAGCCATGCCTGTTATGGTAAGCTGGCCATCTAGCAAGGGCGTAATATAACGAATGTGTGCGTTTTTCTTTTTTACGTCTTCGTCTACATCAGTCCATGGGCCGTCATAAGTTTGATATTCTAAAGCTGTAACGACACGGCTCTCTCCTGCTTCAAACTGGTTTAGTGCGACGGCGCGTTTGAATCCATATTCACCTAAGCCCAAGAATACCTGGTTGTTTTTAAGGGAATCTCTCAAATTAAAAATTGCGCCGCCTGCGCTAGAAAAATCGCCAATGTTGGCGTAATAGGTGCCTTTGAAGTAGCTAAGGTTGTCGATAAATTCAGGAATGATGAAGTTCAGGTCGCTGTAGCCTTGACCGTGTCCATGGCTTCGCATGTTGACCGGCATTCCATCAACGCTTACGGTGAAATCGGTTCCATGGTCAAGATTAAAACCGCGAAGAAAATACTGGTTGGCTTTTCCTGAACCGCTGTGCTGCGTCACCATCATACCCGGAATAAATTCCAATATTTCACCAGCGCGAAGCATTGGTCGGTCAATCATAGTGTCACCCGACACCCATCCCTGAGAAGCAGAAATAAATTCACCGTCTTTGACCGACGAGTCACCGCGTACCCGAATATGTTCAATATCACCTTCTGGGTCATCGAGGGCGAGTGTGGGCGCAGTTGCGAGTAATATAGCGCTAGCAGTTAGTGTTTTTGCGAAAGTTAATGTGGTCACTTTAAGATTTCCGTTATCCGTTTTAATAACAATAACGAATGAATTGAATGCTTGGATGCATTATTTTTAATAACAGTGCAGTTATCGGTTTATCAATCACTTTATTAAATGACGTTTAGTGTGGCTTATTGTGTTTAAGCTATAGGGCGCTTGTGTCAAAATATGTATTGAAAATGATGATGTGAAGAGATACCCGTGGCAAGACACGATAAGAAAGTTAAGAAAAGGCAACCGGCACCAAAATCGTCGACGACTGCTGAATATGAAAATGCGAGTAGCGCAGACTCAGAAAGTGAAACCCTTGAGCGAGCAGGGTTTGTGCGACGCTTGTTGGCCATGATTTACGATGCGCTAGTGGCTACTGCTGTCGGTATGTGTGCGGCTATGGTGATGATAGTAACCTTGGTGGTTATGTTGAAAAATGGTGCGCTTGATTTACAAGGTTATGCTGAACCCGCTGACCTTATACAAGCATCCTTTGGCTATAAACTGCTTATTCAAACCTGGGTAGGCTTATGGATTGCGGGTTTCTTCTTGTGGTTTTGGCGCAGAGGCGGGCAAACACTTGGCATGCGTGCTTGGCGGTTACGAATTTACAGCACGGTTGAAGAGCCTATGACATGGCCGCGTTTGTTCATTCGCCTTGTCGCATCATTGGGTGGTTTAGGGACATTACTTGTTTTGTTCGATTTTAAAAACAAACAATCTCTACAGGACCGCTTAGCAAAAACAGAAGTGTTGAAGCTGAGCAAAGAAGCGAACGACCACAAAAGTTGGTAGGACACAGCTTGTAGGGCGCTAAAAAATCATAAGAAAGAGGCTGCAACGAGCCTCTTTTTTGTAAGCGTTGAGCGTTTAATTAGCCTATCGCTGATAGCTTTATCAACGTTTAAGCATCACACCTGCGACAGCAGCGAACAGTAAACTCGGTAGTAGAGCGCCCAAGAAAGGCGGCAGCTGATATACCAAACTGACAGGGCCAAACACTTCGTTAAGAATAAAGAAACCAAAGCCCGTGAGTACGCCCATAATAACTCTTGCGCCCATGGTAACGCTACGAAGCGGGCCGAAGATGAAAGACAACGCCATTAACAGCATTACGCCAACAGAAATAGGCTGAAAGATTTTTCGCCAAAGCGCTAGCTCATAGCGCGAGGGATCTTGGTCGTTGTTATCTAGATAGTTTACGTAATCTAGCAACCCAGTGATGGATAAAGCCTCTGGCTTAACGGCAACAATCCCTAGCTTGTCAGGCGTAAGCGTTGAGTTCCATCGCATACGTTCGTTTTCTTCTACCGACACCTTGGTCTCTGAAAACTCAGTTACTTCAACATCGCTTAACCACCAACCGTCGCCATCGAAAGCACTATTTTTCGCGTAGGTAATACTTTCAAGAGACAAGTCAGGATTAAAGCTAAAAATGCTTACGTCTTTAAGCGAGTCTTGGCTAAGTACTTGGCCAATACTCACAAATCGGTCGCCATCTTTTGCCCACACCAGCTTATCGGAAGAAAATAAACTACCGCCTGAAATGGCTTCGGTTCTTATCTGTTTGGCCTTGGTTTCGCTGTATGGAGTAACCCATTCACCAACGGCCATCACCAATAAAATCATCACAAGGGTGGATTTCATGGCTGAGTTGATGATGTTCCAACGGCTCATACCCGCGGCCTGCATTACTACCAGTTCGCTGTTGCTGGCCAATACGCCCATACCGATAAGACCGCCAAGTAAGGTGGCCATAGGGAAAAATTGTTCTAGGTCGCGAGGTAAGCTCAGTAAAACGTAGATAAAAGCGACCAGCATGTCATAGTCGCCTTCGCCAATTTTACGTAGCTGTTCTACAAATTTAATGAGCGCGCTCAAGCCGATAAGTACGCTAAGCGTAACGGTGATAGTACCTAACAGCGTACGGGCAATATATAAATCGAGGATCTTAAACATCTACTTTTTCCCCAATATCCAAGCGCGAAGCTCTGTGCCAGTTTTTCTGTCCCGCACGATTAACATGACTCCAATGACCAGCATGATGGTATGTACCCACCATAAGCCTAATTGTGGTGGCATTTTTCCGTCTTCCAGTACGCGTCTACTTGCAAGCAATAGCAAGAAGTAGCCTAAGTAAAGCAGGATGGCAGGGAACATTTTACCAAAGCGGCCCTGGCGCGGGTCGACTGCGCTTAGCGGCACAGCAATCAGTACTAAAAATGGAATGGAAAGCGGTATGGCAATACGCCACTGAAGCTCGGCTCTGGCTTCAATACTGTCGTCTTCCCACAGTTCGTTAGTAGGCAATACGCTTACCTTACGACGAGTTTCGTCAGCAGGTTTATCGGCAATCTGAATTTGGTATTCGTCAAATTCTACTTTGCGGTAAGCCTTTTCAGATTGTTTGCCTTCGTACTGCACACCTTCTTTTAATACAAGATTTCGGGTACCGTCGGGGTTGTTTGCAACTTCACCAGTTTGTGCATATACAACGCGCACATCGCCTTCGCTATCGTCCGTTTGATTTTGCGATAAAAATACGCGTTGCAGCTTATCGTTGCTATCTACATCGTGCACAAATATAACCGCTTTTTCGTTACCGGTTTGCTGGAATCTACCTGGCATTAGGGCAGAAAGCCCCGCTTCGTTACGGGCTTTTTCACGTAGTTGGTATTCGTTTTCAGCGGCCAAGGGCGCGAAATAAAGAGTGATTGCGCCTGTGACTATCATGATGATTACGGATAAAAACAGCATCACCCGTGTGACGTACCATTCACTGATGCCACAAGCCCGCATTACGGTCATTTCGCTGTCTACATACAGCCTGCCGTGTGCCAGCATAATGCCCAAATAAGCACTGATAGGCAGCACCAAAGATGAGAGAATAGGAGCATATAAACCTAAGAAGCCAAGCACTAGCCCAGCAGGGATATCACCGTCTGATGCGTCGCCCAAAACGCGCACAAATCTTAAGGTGACAAAAATTGCCATTAGGATAAAGAAAATCGCTAACTGAGATTTCAGCGTTTCCTTAAGTAAATAGCGGAATATCAGCATCTCAGCCCTTCCGGAAAATTAGGAATTTTAGTGAAAGAAAGCACAATTTTGTTTAAACTTACCGTTTTTACAAGTTTTGCCTGCAATCATAAACCGTTTGCATGGTGTTTTGACGCAAATTTAACCTATATTCAATAGGTCTGTAAGCGTGAATTGCAGCGAACTAAAAAGTTATGCTGCGTATTAAAACATAAAGCAGCGCGAAACGTTACGTGATTTTAGTCATCGTGCAAACCATAAACGACGAAAAGCGAGGTGATATCGTGGAGTTTAGTGTAAAAAGTGGCAGTCCTGAAAAACAACGCAGCGCATGTATTGTTGTGGGTGTCTTCGAGCCGCGCCGCCTTACGGCAGTGGCTGAACAACTAGACGAAATCAGTGAAGGTTATATCAGCAACTTGTTGCGCCGTGGCGACCTTGAAGGTAAAGCGGGCCAAATGTTGTTGCTACACAACGTGCCAAACGTACTAAGCGAGCGCGTGCTTCTTGTTGGTTGTGGTAAAGAACGCGAGCTAGATGAGCGTCAGTACAAAAATATTATTGCTAAAACCATTCAAACATTGAATGAAACCGGCTCGATGGAAGCGGTGTGTTTCTTAACCGAGCTTCACGTTAAAGGTCGCGATACTTACTGGAAAGTGCGTCAGGCTGTAGAAGCGACAGAAGATACACTTTACACCTTTATGCAGCTTAAAACCAAGAAAGGCGAGCCTCGCCGCCCGCTGCGTAAAATTGTATTTAACGTGCCTACCCGTCGCGAGCTTACTGTTGGTGAGCGCGCGGTTGAGCATGGTTTAGCCGTAGCTCGTGGTTCAAAAGTGACCAAAGACGTAGCTAACATGCCGCCAAATATCTGCAACCCAGCGTATTTATGGCAGCAAGCACAAGAATTAGCAAGCCAGTACGACAGCGTAACCGCCGAAGTAGTAGACGAAACTCAAATGGCAGAGCTGGGTATGCAGTCTTACCTTGCCGTTGGTCGTGGTTCTGCAAATGAAAGCATGATGAGTATTATGCATCACCGCGGTGGCCCAGCTGATCAAGCGCCAATTGTGCTTGTAGGTAAAGGCCTTACTTTCGATTCAGGCGGTATTTCAATAAAGCCTGGTGAAGCCATGGATGAAATGAAGTACGACATGGGTGGGGCAGCAGGCGTATTAGGTACAATGCACACTATCGCGGCGCTTAACTTGCCAATTAACGTTATTGGCGTATTGGCTGGCTGTGAAAATATGCCAGATGGCAAAGCGTACCGTCCGGGTGACATACTAACGACTATGTCGGGTCAAACTGTTGAAGTACTAAATACTGATGCGGAAGGCCGTTTGGTGTTGTGCGACGCGCTGACCTACGTTGAGCGTTACGAGCCAGAGCTAGTGATTGACGTAGCCACGCTAACTGGCGCAGCGATTATCGCACTTGGTCATCACGCAACAGCAGTAATGAGCACGCACAACCCACTAGCTCACGAGCTACTTAATGCATCAGAGCAAAGCTCAGATCGCGCATGGCGTTTACCGCTATGGGACGATTACCAAGAGCAGCTTGAAAGCCCATTTGCCGACATGACAAACCTTGGTGGTCGCCCAGCAGGGTCAATCACCGCAGGTTGTTTCTTGTCACGTTTTACTAAGAAGTACAACTGGGCTCACCTTGATATTGCCGGTACGGCGTGGCGCAGTGGTAAGAACAAAGGCGCAACAGGCCGTCCAGTGCCTATGCTGTCTCAGTTCTTAATGAACCGCGCTGATATCAAGCTAGAGGACTAATCATTTATGCCACAAGTGATTTTTTATCAACTTACCAGCGGTGACAATGGTGTGGCAGGCCGCGCCAGTGAAGTCATTGCCTCAGCGTTTGCTAATAAGCAAAAAATTAGCGTGTTGTGTGATACACAGGCGCAAGCTGAAGAAGTTGATGAATTGTTATGGCAGCTGCCGGCAGACCGCTTTGTACCCCATAACCTTTATGGTGAAGGGCCACAATCGGGAACGCCGGTGGAAATTTGTTGGCAGCCCGAGCAGGTAGCCAGACGACAAATGGTGGTGAACGTGGGTTCCGGTATGGTGCCTTCACCCAATCAGCATCGTCAAATCATCGATTTTGTACCCGTGGACGAGAACGCCAAACAGGCTGCGCGGGTAAGATACAAAAACTATCAGCAAGCTGGATGCAACATGCAGTTTAAATCTGCATAAGTCATTCGCGTTTAGCTTCAATTTGAGAGTGTGTAATGGATAAAACCTTCGAACCGCAGTCCATCGAGCAGCAATGCTATAAGTCATGGGAAGAGGCGGGTTTATTTAAAGCTTCAGGCAGCGGCGACCCTTATTGTATTTTGCTTCCGCCGCCGAACGTTACCGGTAGCCTTCACATGGGCCATGGCTTCCAGCAAACCATTATGGATGCCCTAACTCGTTATCACCGCATGAAGGGCGACAATACGCTATGGCAAGTGGGTACTGACCACGCCGGTATTGCTACCCAAATGGTGGTAGAACGCCAACTTAACGCTGAAGGCAAGACGCGCCACGATTTAGGTCGTGAAGACTTCATCAAAAAAGTGTGGGAATGGAAAGAGCACAGTGGCGGTACTATTACTGGTCAAATGCGCCGTTTAGGTACTTCTCCTGACTGGTCTCGCGAAGTATTCACCATGGACGAAGACCTGTCTAAAGCCGTAACTGAAGTATTCGTGAAACTACACGAAGAAGGCCTTATTTATCGTGGTAAGCGTTTGGTTAACTGGGATCCAGTGCTTCACACTGCAGTATCAGATCTTGAAGTACTAAACGAAGAAGAAGACGGCCACATGTGGCACATGCGCTACCCGTTAGCTGACGGTAGCGGTGAGCTAGTAGTTGCGACAACGCGCCCTGAAACCATGCTAGGTGATACAGCGGTTGCGGTTCACCCAGATGACGAGCGTTATCAAGGTTTTATCGGCAAAGAAATTAAGCTGCCTATTACTGGCCGTTTAATTCCAGTTATTGCCGATGACTATGTCGATCAAGAGTTTGGTACAGGCTGCGTTAAAATTACGCCTGCTCACGACTTTAACGACTACGACATGGGTAAGCGTCACAACCTACCTATGATCAACATTCTTACCGACGATGCGAAAATTAATGATGATGCGCCAGAAGCGTATCGCGGTTTAGATCGCTTCGACGCCCGTAAGCAAATTGTTGCTGATTTAGACGAACAAGGCGCGTTGGTTAAGATTGAGCCGCACAAGCTTAAAGTGCCACGTGGCGACAGAACCAACGCGGTTATCGAGCCATACCTAACTGACCAGTGGTATGTAGCGGTTGAGTCTCTTGCTAAACCTGCGATTGAAGCGGTTGAAAGTGGCGAAATTCGTTTTGTGCCAGAGAACTGGAACAAGACTTACTACCAGTGGATGCACAACATTCAAGACTGGTGTATTTCGCGTCAGCTGTGGTGGGGACACCGCATTCCGGCGTGGTACGACGAAAACGGCAAGGTTTTTGTTGGCCGCACCGAAGAAGAAGTACGTGAAAAGCACGGCCTTGGCAGTGAGGTAACCCTTTCTCAAGACGACGATGTACTAGATACCTGGTTCTCAAGTGCATTATGGCCGTTCGCCACCATGGGCTGGCCAGAAGAAACGCCTGATCTAGAAACTTTCGTGCCGTCTTCAGTGCTAGTAACCGGTTTTGACATCATTTTCTTCTGGGTTGCCAGAATGATCATGATGACCAAGAAGTTCACTGGCAAAATTCCGTTTAAAGACATCTACATTACTGGTCTTATCCGCGATGAGAACGGCGATAAAATGTCAAAGTCGAAGGGCAACGTGCTTGACCCAATCGACTTGATTGACGGTATCGATATTGAGTCACTAGTCACAAAACGCACCGCGGGCATGATGCAGCCTCAGCTTGCAGAAAAGATTGCTAAGCGTACTCGCAAGCAATTCCCTGATGGTATTCAGGCCTATGGTACAGATGCACTACGCTTTACCTTTGCAGCTATGGCGTCAACCAGCCGCGATATCAACTTTGATATGGCCCGTGTTGAAGGCTACCGCAACTTCTGTAACAAAATTTGGAATGCATCGCGTTTCGTATTGATGAACACAGAAGAGCACGATACAGGTCGTGACGGTGGCGAAATGGTACTTAGTATGGCCGATCGCTGGATTTGGGCTAAGTTCCAACAAACGCTAGTTGAGTTTGAAAAAGCGCTTGAAGACTACCGTTTCGACATTGCAGCGCAAACCGTTTACGAGTTTACCTGGAACCAGTTCTGTGACTGGTATCTAGAGCTTACTAAGCCAGTGCTTAACAATGACGCCAGCACCGAAGCTGAAAAGCGCGGTACGCGTCATACGCTTATCAATGTACTTGAAAGCCTGCTGCGCTTATTGCACCCGCTAATGCCATTTATCACCGACACTATTTGGCAGCGTGTGGTACCACTAAGTGCGCTTAAGGTGGAAGAGGGCGCTAGCATTATGGTTCAGGCATTCCCTGAAGTTGATGCAGCGAAACAAGACGACAAAGTACTTGCTGATATCGAGTGGGTGAAGAAGTTTATCGTGGGTATTCGTAATATCCGTGGTGAAATGGATATCTCGCCAAACAAACCGCTTAATGCGCTACTTAAAAACGTAAGCGACGAAGACGCTCGTCGTCTTGATGCGGCTAAGGCATTCCTTGATAAGCTTTCTAAGCTTGAAACCGTAACCATATTAAAAGACGGTGAAGAAGCGCCAGCCAGCGCGACCGCGCTTGTGGGTGAGATGGAAATTCTTATCCCAATGGCAGGACTTATCGACAAAGACGCAGAGCTTGCGCGTATTACTAAAGCCATGGAGAAAATCGAGAAAGATGTATCTCGTACACGTGGCAAGTTGGGTAATGATAAGTTTGTAAGTAACGCGCCAGAAGCGGTAATTGAAAAAGAACGCGGTAAGTTGGAAGAGGGTGAAAAAGCCCTAGCCAAACTTAAAGAGCAGTTCGAGACTATCAAAGCGCTATAGCTAGATACGCTTCATCATAATGACTAAAAACTAAAACGCTGCCATTTGGCAGCGTTTTTTTATGAATATTTTGGTCGCTATACCAACGTTGTTTCTGCTATGACCTCTGGCGACACCCTGTTTCGCCCTGTTTTTTTTGCGTTATACAGTTCTTTATCTGCCCGATTAAACAGTGTATTCCACGTATCTTCGACGTTGCTTGAAGAAGACATACCTACGCTAATGGTTACTTTAATTTCTTCAGAGCCACTGAATATAACAAGCGAAGACACCGATTCTCTCAATCTATCGGCAACGGTAAAAGGGGGCTCAGAATGTCGATTAGAGATAATAACGCCGAACTCTTCTCCGCCTAAGCGACCCACTATGTCACCTTTGCGCAACTGTGCTTGTAGACACTGTGCCACATTTTTTAGCACTCTATCGCCTTCAGGATGACCATAGCTGTCGTTAATGGTTTTAAAAAAATCGATGTCAATTACTAGTAAAGTGAAAGGCCTTTTGCTTTTGGACTTCAACTTTTTCAATACCGTGCGAATAAACGCGCGACGTCCTAACACGCCGGTTAACTCGTCGAAGTTTGCCATTGCTTCCCATTCGCCTTTTTCTTTTGACAGAATAATAAATGGGAGAAGTGCTGAGGTGGCAAGGCAAAGTAGTACGTGGAGCCCTACAGTAACCGTTATAAAAACTTGCAAGTTAGATACTAAGCCATAATAGGTAACACCAGTGGTAAGCCCCGCCCGTATCACCATTATGATAAAGTGAATGAACAGTATGCTTCGTATCAGAACAGAAATACCTTCAATGGTTTTCCATTGCTGTGATTGAAAGCTCTGAAAACAAAATAGAAACATTAAAGCAATAAAAAAGGACGTTGTTGGCTCGACTAATTCAGGGTACCAAGACGCTCCAATCAAAGAGAGAATAGCTATTACAAAAACACGGTTACCTGTGCGTTTGACGGTAGAATGTACACATTGAATGTTAAAACTTAAAAAGCCATGAAGTAGCAAATAGCTGGCCGTTAAATAAAGAAGCCCAGTGAGTGTGCTGAGCACGTTTATACTTGGCGCGAACATAGTGAGCGCGCTGCCGACTAGCCCTAAGCAATACACCAAGCACGATGCGGCCCAAAAGTTGAACGCGACAGGTTCGTATTGGTTTTTCGCCAAGATGCGAAAATATCCACCTACCGCAGCATTTATAGCGAGCGACAGGAGCAACACAATTAAAACGGAACTTGTCATTTTTTCGCCAACAAAATTAGACAAAAGTATTATTAATAATGGCGTTGAATTAAAAATTTACGTAACGATAAAGGTATGGAGGTGAATAAATAAGTTTTTTTTTATATACCTTTGAGGCAAAAGTCTTTTTGAAAAAGAGGTGCTAAGCTTATGCAATATAAGAATTTGTTAATTTATTTAGGGCTCGCTGTTTGTGAACGTCAACTTAAAAAGTTTTTTACCACTGCAATAAGCGACTTCTGCTTTATAGGCTTGGTTAAATAATCATTCATTCCCGATTGAAGCGCGTTTTGTTTATCTTCTTTCATCGCATTGGCTGACAGGCCAATGATAGGTACGGCTGTAAAGCCTTTTTCGCGAAGCAGCTTAGTGGCTTCATATCCATCCATAACGGGCATTTGTACGTCCATTAAGATAAGGTCGTATTGAGGGGCGTTTTCTACTTTTTGTACTGCTTGCTTACCATCTTCAGCGATATCAAACGTAAGTCCCAGGTTTGTTAGAATTTCACCGGTAACGAGTTGGTTTATATTATTGTCCTCTACAAGCAATATGTGCCCTTCAAGTTTTAAGCTATCGGGTTCCTCGTTATATTCTTTACTTTGATAGTTAGCATCTTTTGAGATTATTTGGTGTACAAAACTTTCAAATTGGGCGGGGGTGAAAGGGTGCATAATTAAAGGGCCTTTCCACAGCGAATCATATTTAGACTGCAGGGCACTACCAGCGCTCTCCATCACTAAGCCTACAGACTTTCCGCTTTCTAAAAGACTGTTCAGCCAGCTAATATTTTTCCTAAACGAGCTAAATTCATGAACGTCGACAACAATATGATCAGGGAGAGTAGCAGCATTTTTAGCATTTTCAATTGACATGCTTGATGCTGTCGACAGCTGAATTTGAGAGCAATAGGCTTCTGGGAGTAACGGCGATTCAGTTACGTAAAGGCTATTAGTAGGCAACTGTGGAGAGTTTTGTAATACCCCTGGCTGATTCTTAAATGCTTTAAGAGGAAGTTCAACCTCGAATCTACTGCCTTTCCCCATAGTCGAGGTTGCATCAAGGCGTCCATTCATAAGTTCAGTAAGCTGGCTGACAATGGCAAGGCCCAGTCCAGTACCGCCGTATTTGCGGTTAGTTGAGCCATCAGCCTGTGTAAAAGGCTTAAATATTTTATCGAGCTGTGCTGGGCTCATGCCTATACCTGAGTCGGCAATTCGCATGATGAGGTTTAGTAGGTTACCTTTTTCATTCAAGTTACCGTCAAACTCTATATCTATACGCCCTTGTTCGGTAAATTTCACGGCGTTGTTGCCAATGTTCATAATAATTTGAGCAATACGCAACGGGTCGCCTATAACCTGAGGTGGTATTCTAGGGTTAACCGTAAAATGAACAGATAGATTCTTCTCTTTTGCTCGCAGCGCTATTACGGCGATGAGGTTGTCAAATAGCGAGTGCAGTGAAAAGCTAACCTCTTCTATCTTTAATTCACCTGCTTCAATCTTGGAAAAGTCCAGAATGTCGTTAATTACGCTCAGTAATATTTGCCCAGAGTACGAAGCTTTATCAAGATAGCCTCGTACTGTTGGAGATAGTTCTTGCTGTTGGGCTAGTTCTATCAGGCCAATAATGCCGTTCATAGGCGTGCGTATTTCGTGACTCATATTGGCCAAAAACATACTTTTCGATGCGGTAGCCTGCTCGGCTTTTACTTTAGATTCGGTGATGACCTTGTTCAAGCTTTCTAGCTGAGAGTTCATCGATCTCGCTTCATTTAATAGCTTTTCTGTCTCACGATTCTTATCACTAAACACAAGCGCGGCTTTCGCTAGTTTGCCAATTTCGTCTTTTCGATTGCTGCCAGGAATATTAGAGATTTGTATGCCTTGAGCGAGCTTGTTGAAAACTTCAGTGATAGACCGGATAGGACCAAGGATACGTAAGGTAGAAAAAAGCGCAGCCGACAGAGCAAGTAAAATGGCAAATAGAGAAAAGAGCTCGCCATTGCGTTGTGTACTCTCTGCTATTTGGTAGGTACGCTGGGTTATAACTTCAGAATCGGTACTTACCTTTTTAGCCAGCTCTCCACTTAAATAGAGAAATTCGTTGGCAGAGCCTGCCATAACAACATTAACCAGAAAAAGGTTGCCCTGTGTTATTTGCGTCAGCTTAAAAAAGTCGTTTTTAATTCTATCTATAATGCGCTCAATACGCTGCTGCAGTTCAGGGGAAGCAGCAGATGGTAAGCGTTTCAAAGCGTCAATAGCATCATTAAACGACTGGATGAATTCCATATCAGGCTTCATCAGGTATTTCAGCATCGCATTTTCTGTACGTATAAGAATGACCTTGGCATCGTCTACGAAAGCTGCAGAAACCTTTCCTTGTGCTAAAGCCTTATCTAGCTCACTCCCGAGTAGCGTAATGTCAGACATAGTGCCTTGGTCGATGAGGTTGTCTCTTTCTGAGCGTGCTTCAACAACCTGAGAGAAGTTTTCTTGATAAGCGTTCAAATGCTCTCTCATTCTATTGAGAATTTGATTGCTGTCATCTTTTTGTTCGGCGCGTTCGTTCACCACCGCAAGCTTATCGAGTTTACTGTTGATGGTAACCATCAGGCGACTAAAGCGCGTAATGGCCGACTTACTGGCATTTTCTTTAAATATTAAAACATTGCGCTGAAGGTCGACAACGTCTCGCTCAAGCTCTTTAACTATACCAACATCAATGACGGCTTTCGCAGCAGACGCAACCCCTTCGTTTAAGACCTCTTGGTTTTTTCGTGCCACAAAACCTTGGGCGAGTATCAGCGCGATTAAGGCAACTAACACTGTTATAAGCTGTATCCGGATTGACGATAACATATAAGCCTAAAGAACCTTCTTCCATTTAAGATGTGGTATTACACTGTTTTATGCAGTGATAAATTCGTACCACTTTTGTAAGCTATATTCATAGCTTGGCATAACCGTATTCCAAACTGCAACGTTGCTAAAGCGCTCTTCATAACTACCGCCGGTCCGCTGCGCGCCTTTTTGTACACTCACCTTGCCATCTGGGCCTTTTAGCGGTGTGGAGGCAATTTGCCCTCTATACCAATAGTCCCACTCAGCTTGCGACAAATACTCGGCAGAACGTTGAGGGTTTGAAATGTAATAGCCTTGTCTTGCTATAAATGCACCAGGCCAGCCTGAAAGCCACCAATTCATATATTCGTAAGCTACATCTTTCATTCTTCCTTGGGTAGCAGAAGAAAGGCACATGACGCCGTGCCATCCTCTATACCCTTCTTTAGGGGCTGCAAATGTGACGGGAATATTCTGGCCATTTAGCGCAGAGACCGCTGGGGAGAACATACTTTCAATGGCAACCCGGCCACTTTTCATAAATTCAACAGATTCGGGAACCGATGTCCAAAACCCACTAAAGTGATTCAACTGATTTAACTCTATAAGCAGGTTAAACAGGTCGTCTAGCTCGTATTCCGTGATCGCACCAATATCTTTAAAAGTGATAAACCCTTTAGCTTGTGCTGCTAGCGCTAAATCGAATAGCCCGATAGTAGGGTCGTTCACAATGCCCACTTTTCCAGAAAAATTACGGTCTAACAGCCATCCCCAACTTTCTTCTTGCCCTTTTAGTTCAGCGGGGAGTTTTGAAGTGTCGTAACCAAATGAGTCCACGTTGTGCACATAAGGTAAAAAGCTGATGGTATCGGTGTGCTTCTCACCCAAAGAGCCATCTCCTTGCACATTAAGAATCTTGTGGGGAGCGTCGCCCGCGCCCATGCGAGCGTTTTCAGTGAGCTTACCGGTTTTGCTTAAGTCATTTATTTCTTCCCAATAGCGAAGGCGCTTTTTTTGTATCGGTTGAATAGCCTTCGCACGCCACAGCACGTTAATGCTATTTGACCATTGTTCGTATAAATCAAAGGAGTTGGGATTCATAGAGGCTTTTTGCAAAACAGTGGCACTGCCGCCAGGTTCAAACACTATGTTAATACCTAAGTCTTCGATAGCCCGCTGACGAATAGCCTCCTGTAAAGTAACGTGAGTTCCCATAACCCGAAGTGTTGGCTTAGCTTTACCTATAGCGAAAGGTGTTATGCCGGCTGATAATCCAAACGCTAGACCGCCTTTTAGTAAAGTTCGGCGTGATGCTGAAGAGTCATTGTTTTTAGAAGGCTTAGTAGGCATTGTGAAATTCCGTATAAAGAAGTTCCTTTGATACATTCTGGCACTTATTTCATTTTGTTACCAAAAAAAGTAAGAAGATTGTTGAAAAAGTGGTTGTGGAGGTCGAAGATATTCAACCGTCGAAGGGGGATGGTTTATAAGGATCACTAAGAGGCCTAGTGTTTAACAGCGCGAGCATTTTTAAAGTGAGTGGTATGCGCTTTTTTTTGATGTAGTTTAGAGCGCTTCCCGTGATGTATCGTCCAATGGCTCTGACGCTGAAATTTGTGAAATTTTAGTATCTTCCTGAATGCACTCCACCGTATTTCGGCCATTGTTTTTGGCTTTATAAAGCGCTTTATCAGCATAGGTCAAAAGCTGTTTAGTGCTTTTGTGCTGGAGCTCCTTTGTTTGCACTGCCCCAATACTTACCGTGATTTTATGCCCTTTTAAAAGCGGCTGGGTTTCGTGTAATTTGCTTATTTTCTGCCTTAGTCTATCTAGTATTTGGTAGGGGGAAACCTGACTTAAAAGCACAATGCAAAAAGCAAATTCTTCCCCTCCAATTCTGCCTATTGCGTCTTCGGCGCGAAAAAAACTCTGCATTGTTTGCGCAACGATAGTCAGGACTTCATCGCCAAACCCATGGCCATTGTTGTCGTTTATTGATTTAAAGTGATCAACATCTGCAATGCCTACCAGAACTTCATGGTTGTTGCGCTTGGCAAACATTAAAGATTTAGAGAACGCATCCATAAACGCTCGCCTGTTAGGAATATTGGTTAAGGCGTCAAAATATGCCAGCTTTTCTAATTTCAGGTTTGCATCTCGCAGCTCACTTGTACGTTCGTGAACCAAGTTCTCTAAATCTTGTTTTATTCTTTTTAGCTCTGAATTTCTTTTATCCAGCTGTTCAGACTGAAACTTCATCTCGCTTACATTGCGCTGAACCGCAGCAAAATGCGTAACTTCACCAAAATCGTTTGTTAGAGGGAATATATTCATTTGTACCCAGAACGGTGTACCTGTTTTCGTATAGTTCAGCAGTGTCTCAGTACACGGAATTTGTTCAACAAGGGCTTGGCGAATGCGATCGGTAGAGGATTTGTCTGTTAGGGTTCCCTGAAAAATTCTGGGTGTTTCGCCTATTAGCTCTTCGAAGGAATACTCAGTATGTTTACAGAGAGCTTCATTGGCGTAAATTATCTTAGGCGAGAGTGGGGCATTGAGGTTTTCCGCTTCTGTCACCAAGATCATGTCTTGTGAATTTTGCACAATGTCTTTATAGGAAAAGTCGTTTATTTTCTTGGTGATGTTCGTAAAGTAAACGACTACAAAGGGCGGTGTAATACCGTTCCCGCTATGTTTCTCTGGGTAGGCATTTACACTAAACCAAGCTTTCGTTTCTGTGGTTTTGTCGATAATGCCTACTATTTGATTATCTACAGGTTTACCCGTCGATAGTACGCGAACTACGGGTAATTCATTGTAGGAAATCCGTCGGTTTTGCCTATCAATGAACTCCCACGTCTCAGCATCCATACTTTTGTTTTTAAGCGCCTCAAGACTTAATTTAAGCATCAACAACGCAGCAGGGTTGGCGTACTCCACAGCGCCAGTCGCGTTGTGAATGACCACACCAATTTGCGTGTTTTCTAATAGATTGAACAAGTTAACATTGTTGAAGCTCATTGCACTACACCACTTGAAAGCGTCAGTATGTACCGTTTTTTTGTACATTGGCGAATCAACATCAATTAAAGAGAGGGTTCAACTTACATATTAGACTTTAGTTTAAAAAATAGCCAAAAGCTGTGTTTAAAACAGCTTTTGGCAAGGATAAATGTAAAAGAATAAATTAGTGGCGAGAAGATTTGTTTAAGCGTCGCGTAAGCACAATGCCTCCCAGCAGAAACAATGGAAGTAGCGACCAAGCACCGCCGTGTTCTTCTACTATTACTACCGTATCCTCTACGATGTACTCGTTGTTTTCGCTTTCAAGAGGAAGATAGGCAAGGGCGCTGTCATCATAGGCATCGGTAAATGCCACTAGCTCTTCAGTGTCGGCATCGTAAAGTTCTAGCAGTATGTCGTATTCACCAGGAGGGAAACCAGATACCAATGAGCTTTCGATGGTAAAGGTATCGGTTGAATCTTCTGAATAAATATAAAACTCAGACGACACGTGAATGGCATCGTAAATACCGTCTTTACCTAAATACAATACAGCGTATACCGGTGCTCGAGTAAAGATAGTGTCGGCATCAAATTCAATCGAAAACGTGGAGTGATAGCCATCGTAATCGATATCTTGTTCTAGCGTTACCCAACTTTCATAAATCCAAAATTCATTAACGCTGCTAACTACAATATCGCTTGATGACTTGGTTAAACCTAGGTGTTGTTGATGCTTATTCGTTTGGGCGTGTGTAGTGTGTTGTGCGTTGGCCTTATCTGTAGATTGCTCGACAACACTATCATTGACCAATTCACTCGTGGTTTTTGGCTGTAGTGATTCAGCGGCGGCAAAGGGTTTGTCGTAGCGGAATTCAGTTGAGTTAACCTGTTTTTCTTCTGAACTATTATCAGTATTTGCATGCACAGGTGACAAAAACGCAAGCTGTAATGTGACGATAGCAGAATATGCTGTAAGTGCTGATACTAAGTTTTTCATCTGTCCATCCTTTTCCAATCGATAATGACAGGGTCATTGTTGAATAAAAAAGATGAACAAAAGCTGAAGAGTAACTTAATACCCCTTCAGCTTTATCGGGGAATTTAAGAATTAGTCGTCGAAGTGATAGTCTTCTTCTTCGTACTCGCCTTCTTCACGCGGTTCAAAATAGGTGCCCCATCCATCGTAGGTTACATCGTGTTTGTCGGCAATTTTTAACAGTGCGTCTGAATCAGCATTAAGCTTTTCAATATCTAGCTTTCTTTCTACCACGGCGTCGAAGCAAAAAATGGTTTCGCCGTCATCAAGAATTAGCTCTTCGGCGTCAGTCACCTCAAAGCCCGCTTTAAAGGCATCTACAGCGGCTTTTTCTAATACGTCGAAGTCGGTACTGGCGAAATGGTGCTCAATGGTATAGTCGGCATCTGCTTGACTGCCATCTTCTAGAAGGGCATCAATAGTTTCTTGGTTAAACTCGTACCACTCTTCTCTTTCATCGAACTGGGTCATAATAAACACTCGTTAGCAATTTAGGCGCAAGTTTACCTGCTTTTTTCCAGTTCATCGACCTGTGTATTAAGCACATCAAACTTTTGTTTCATTTCATCATTGAAGTGCACCATCCACTCTTTAATTGTATGTTCTTCGGTCAGTGGTTGAGGCGCTGCAATATCAATCAGCACAATTCCATTGTTCCAGCGGTTCCATTTAACCTTCTTATGCAGGTTGCTCGCTGTAACCATAACAACAGGTTCATTAGTGGTTTTGGCTAAACGAAAAGCCCCTTGTTTAAACGGCAAAATGCCTCTGCCGTAACTTCGGGTACCTTCAGGGAATAGCCACACAGACGTTTTCTTTTTAGCGATGCGGTTAGCGGCAATATCTAAGGTGTTTCGCGCTTTTCCTGAATTTTTTCTATCGATCATGATATTCCCCGACAGCCAATAAATTTGGCCGAAAATAGGGATCCATTTCAAACTCTTTTTACCGATGGTAACTACGCCGGGAAGTGCTGCCTTACAAATTGTAATAACGTCAAAGCTGTTTTGGTGATTAGCGATGAAAACATAGGGCTCGTTCGTTTTTACAGCGGGGTCTCTTTTTATAATAATTTTGAGGCCCACTATTTTAGCCATAAGCGAATACAAACTACCGGCAGCATGCACGTTGTCTTTGTGAAAAGGGCGCACAATACAAATGATCAGCAAAATAATGTTGATTAATAAAAAGGCGATAAATAGTGCCGGTATGCGAAATAAAGCGATCAAAACAACTCCTAGATACAATTGACGCGCGCAGTATAGATGAAGTTTCAGCGTACACTTGTCCGATGAGTTTTTACAGCGTTTAGATCTAATTTGG
Organism: Alteromonas sp. ABH4_452; assembly: GCF_056311825.1. Lineage (NCBI taxonomy): Bacteria > Pseudomonadati > Pseudomonadota > Gammaproteobacteria > Alteromonadales > Alteromonadaceae > Alteromonas > Alteromonas sp. ABH4_452. Next base: position 1,376,747 of record NZ_CM149973.1, read on the forward strand.
TCATTACTTGTGAAAGCTCTTTTTTATCGCCTTTAGTATGAGGAAATTTTGCCGATACCGAATTACAATAATAGAAAGCTTAATAGAACCTAACTCGGTATTCATTACATGCAGACATTTACTCCAGACGACCTAGAAGAAGATATTCTTGCTGACCTTATGGAGGAAATTAACGAACTCTATGAATCAAGTGAGCAAACTTTGATTGAATTAGAGCTTCGGCCGGAAGATAACGAGTTGCAACGGGCCCTGTTTCGTTCAATCCACACTATTAAGGGCGATTTAGGCTTGGTTAATTTCTCTCCTATGATCCCCCTTTTGCAGCATGTTGAAGATTTACTCGATTATTTGCGCAAAGGGCAGGTGGCATATACCAGCACTATGAGTGATTTGGTACTTCTTACCATGGACAGGGTAAAAGCCTTTGTCGAAGCTGTAATGGCTGACGGTAAGGCCGAGTATGATGACAATCTTCACAACCAGCTAGTGCTGGCTATCAGTCGTGTTACGCCTGACAATTCTGCTGAACATGAAAAACGTCTTACTGAAGCTGTGTTGTTACTCAACCCTGCGTTAGACATTGTCGCTGACGGCGACGACCCTGAAAACGTGCAAATAAAGCCGCCCACATTAGCTGCGACAGGTATACCTAAAGACATTAGCAGCGAGAAGAAACAAGATATTTTGTTTTTCCGCGATCTTATGCAAACCATTGAGCGGCGTTCTAACTATTGGGTTGGACGAGGTGATCGCATTGCTAAGTTGGCCATGTACATTAACGATGTCGCTGAAAATCCAATTGACGAAGACCAGCTGGCGGTAGCCAGTTACGTTCATGATTTTGGCATGGCCTTCATGCCGTTAAAGCTGCTGCATAAAGGCGATGAATTGACTGATATCGAGTTTAATCTGATGCGATCTCATGTTTACAAAAGCGCCCGTTTGTTAGAGCACCTAGATCAATGGGACATGGCACGTAAAATAGTGATGCAACACCATGAGCGCACGGATGGGACCGGTTATCCGCTAGGCATAAAAGAAGACGATATCTGTGAAGGCGCGAAGCTACTTGCCATTGTCGATACCTACGATGCAATGACGCACCCCAGAGCGCACAATGAAGATAATGTGCTTTCCAAAAAAGAAGCGGTGATCGAGATAAATCGCAGTGCCAAAGGACAGTTCAGTATGAAGTGGGTGAGGCTGTTTAATCAAGCTATGACTGCGCTTTTGACTAAAGGGCAGTAAACGCTGCCCTTATCTTGCTACGTGATGTTGGCTGAGAGCCTAATTCAGCTAAAGGCTTCTCAGCTACTTCAAGAAGCGAAGCAGGTTTAATTTACCCCTAATTCCTTTAGTTTACGGGTAAGGGTATTTCGCCCCCAACCTAAACGCTTAGCTGCATCTTGCTTGTGACCATGCGTGTGCTGGAGTGCTCGCTCAAGCATAACGCGTTCGAAAGTAAGCATAGCGTCGTTAAGAATATTATGGTGACCATCGCGTAGTTGTTTGTCGGTCCAACTCGCAAGTAATTCTGGCCAATCACCCGATTCGGCACTAGGTTTTTCGATACTGCTATCGCTGTGAATTTCTGGCGGCAGATCGCTCGGTAAGACTTCTTGTCCACTCGCCATCACCGTTAACCAGCGGCACACGTTTTCTAACTGCCGTACGTTACCCGGCCACGGTAACTGAGACATAACGCGCTCAGCTTCTTTTGAAATGCTTTTTGCTTCCACATCAAGTTCTTTGGCTGCTCGGCGAAGGAAGTGACGCGTTAACAAAGGAATATCTTCTCGGCGCTCGTTCAGCGATGGAAGGTGCACACGAATAACGTTTAGGCGGTGAAATAAATCTTCCCTAAATTTTCCTTCAGCAACGCGCTGCTCTAGGTTTTGGTGGGTTGCTGCAATAATGCGTACATCAACGCTTACCGACTGATGGCCACCTACGCGATAAAACTGACCATCCGCGAGTACTCGCAAAAGGCGGGTTTGCACATCTAACGGCATATCGCCTATTTCATCTAAGAAAAGTGTACCGCCGTCAGCTTGCTCAAAACGCCCTTGGCGTGCCGCTTGTGCACCGGTAAAGGCGCCTTTTTCATGACCAAACAGTTCAGATTCTACAAGATCTGCAGGTATGGCCGCCATATTAAGCGCAATGAAAGGCTTACTCGATCTAGGGCTGTGTCTGTGAAGTGCGTGCGCTACCAGTTCTTTACCCGTACCTGATTGGCCGTTGATAAGCACGCTTATCGAAGAACGTGAAAGTCGACCTATAGCACGGAAAACTTCCTGCATAGCAGGTGCTTCACCAATTATCTCGGTTACAACGTCTTCAACTTGTGATTTGGATACCGTCGACTGCTCTCTTGCATGAGCAAGGGCGCGCTGGGTTAAGGTTACCGCTTCGTCAATATCAAAAGGTTTTGGCAAGTATTCAAATGCCCCTTTTTGATAAGCGTTTACCGCACTGTCTAAATCCGAATGCGCCGTCATAATGATAACGGGAAGCAACGGATGGGAAGCGTGCACCTCGTTCAGTAATGTCATGCCGTCCATTTGTGGCATTCTTATGTCTGAAATGATGACTTCGGGGGCTTGGCCGCTTTGAAGTTGAAGCAATAAATCTTCAGGGTTTTCAAAACTCAAGCAGCTGATGTCAGCGGCTTGTAAGGCCTTTTGCAGCACCCAACGAATAGAACTGTCATCATCGACAATCCACACAGACTCATTCGTCATCGTCTGTCTCCTTACGATCTATTGGTAGGTAAATTACGAACTCAGTGTGACCAGGGTAGCTGTCTACATCTATTTTGCCGCCGTGGTGGTTAATAAGGGTTTGTGAAATAGACAAACCCAGCCCAGAGCCATTTTGTTTACTTGTGACCATGGGATAGAAAAGTGTGTCTTTAATTTCAGCGGGAATACCCGGGCCGTTATCTATAATTTTTATTTTTGCTACCAGCGCATGACGTTTTGTTTGAATCGTCATCTGGCGCTCTATTCGCGTAACTAGCCTAATTTCTGGGTTAGGGGTTTGGCTCTCGGTTAAAGCCTGAATACTATTCCTGACTATATTGAGCACCGCCTGCTGAATCATGTCTGGGTCTAGTAAAAGTGGTGGTATGCTAGGGTCATAGTCGCGAACTATGGTTATAGGGTTGTCTGAATCAAAACGCATAAGACTACGTATTTTTTCAAGTGCTTGATGCACATTGCTTTCTTCGAATCTAGGCAGTGAATTCGGTCCTAGCAAACGGTCTACCAGGTTGCGCAGACGGTCAGACTGCTCAATGATCATACGGGTGAATTCTTTATGTTCTTCCGACAGCTCCTTTTCTAAAAGCTGCGCCGCGCCGCGAATGCCACCTAGTGGATTTTTTATCTCATGCGCTAAACCACGTACTAGCTCTCGAGCCGCATAATGTTGTGCGTTTTGTAAGTTTTCGCGAGAAATTCGTTTTTGTTGATCAATCTTTTTGACTTCGAACAGCAGTCGAGGGCCATCGTCAAAGTGTAAGTTGGTAACGGTCAAATCGGCAGAAACATAGCGGTTGTCTCTGAACGCTAGCTTAATTTCATTCTCGGTAAAGTCTTCACCTTTTCTAATGGCCGCTTTTAGTCGGGTAGTCTCTATTGTTCCCGGTAAGAAAAAGTCTTGAAGCGGGTGCCCGATAAGTTGCTTCAAGCCTGTTTCGAACAAAGCTTCACCCGAGTGGTTAGCGTAAACAATGGTAAGTTTGTTATCTACCATTACCAACGCTGTGTTTAGGCTATTTATAAGCTGTTGTGTTTCTAACTCGGTGGAATGCATCCGAGCTCGTCTCCTTTGCACTATAATTGTGCATTGTAGCTTGCAATGATGCGATGCGCGAGTAAGAGGCTAAGCAAACATAGTCTACTGAACCTCGGTGGTGCGCTTACAGAACAATGATTGCACGCTATTAGTTATTAATTAACGCCGATGCCTGATGTAGGTAAAGGGTTTGTTCTGGAGACGATGCAAGAGTCTTGCCCGTATTGTTCGTTAGCTCAACTTTGTAGGTATGTGCTCCACGATGGATACCTGAAAGTTTAAATACGCCTGAACTATTGCTTGCAAATGGGGCGTTATCGAAAATTAAGCGATAGATGGGCGCTTTGGGTGCACCAGTTTGTGCCGCAGAAATAATTAACTCACCTAGATTATTTCTAATAGTTGCTTCTGGTGCAGGAGATTTGATAACTACGCGATAATTTGGTTTAGGGGCATCAGGCTTAAGCGGTGGTGGGGGGGCAACTTTGGCTGCTGTAACTACGTTTTGCGTTTTATCATCGAATGCCAACGGCTCAGCATTTTTTTGCGGCTTATCGGTGAAAGTAATAGAGCCGTCTTTTCCTACCACCTTATAGATTGTTGTAGTCGATGGGGACGTCGTAGTCGATGCATCGGGAGCTCGTTCTGCCTCGTTCGTCAGTGGTTCTTGCTGCGCATTGTCTTGCTCTAAACCAAGCGTAGCGGCTTGCAAAGGTAACACTCCATTACTGCAACACAATAATAGGGAAGTTAAGCAGATATATCGCATCATGTTTTGCACGTGTTGTTACCTAATCATTGTATTTGAAAACTGCCAGCTTACTACTTTTATCATAAGAGGCCTGTGGCTAAATCTTTTAAGCGGTACTCAAATAAGGCAGCCCTTAGTTTACTGCCCAAGGTAAGCAAACGTATAAGCCACTTTTAGCGCAGACACAATGACATAGTAGTTAAATTGCAAACATAAAAAAAGCCCGCAGAGCGGGCTTTAGTATATATCGCTATACAGTGTGTTATTACACGCTGTAGTACATGTCGAACTCAACTGGGTGAGTTGTCATGTTAAGTTTAGTTACTTCTTCTGACTTAAGGTCGATGTATGCATCGATCATGTCGTCAGTCATTACGCCACCGGCTTTAAGGAAGTCACGGTCGTTATCAAGTGCTTCAAGTGCCATTTCAAGCGAGCTTGCAACAGTTGGAATTTCAGCCGCTTCTTCTGCAGGTAGATCGTACAAGTCTTTATCCATAGCATCGCCAGGGTGGATCTTGTTTTTGATACCGTCAAGGCCAGCCATTAGCATCGCAGAGAATGCAAGGTAAGGGTTAGCTGTTGGGTCAGGGAAACGTACTTCAATACGACGCGCTTTATCGCTAGTTACGTGAGGAATACGAATTGATGCAGAACGGTTACGTGCAGAGTATGCAAGCATTACCGGCGCTTCGAAGCCAGGAACTAGACGCTTGTAAGAGTTAGTAGAAGCGTTAGCGAAGGCATTGATTGCACGCGCGTGCTTGATGATACCACCGATGTAGTAAAGCGCTTCTTCAGAAAGACCTGCATATTTATCACCTGCGAAGATGTTCACGCCGTCTTTAGAGATAGACTGGTGACAGTGCATACCAGAACCGTTATCGCCAACAAGTGGCTTAGGCATAAAGGTAGCAGTTTGGCCGTATGCGTGCGCAACGTTGTGTACCACATACTTGTAAACTTGAATTTCATCCGCTTTCTTAACTAGCGTGTTGAATTCACAAGCGATTTCGTTTTGACCTGCAGTCGCTACTTCGTGGTGGTGAGCTTCAATTACAAGGCCCATTTCTTCCATAACCATACACATAGCAGCACGAATGTCGTGAGCAGAATCTACCGGAGGTACTGGGAAGTAGCCGCCTTTAACGCCAGGGCGGTGAGCCATGTTGCCGCCTTCGAATTCTTCACCTGAGTTCCACTTTGCTTCTGAAGAGTCAATCTTGTAGAACGAACCCGCCATATCTGTGTGGAAACGCACGTCGTCGAAAAGAAAGAACTCTGGCTCTGGGCCGAAGAAGCATGTGTCGCCGATACCTGTAGATTTCAAGTACTCTTCTGCGCGACGTGCAACAGAGCGTGGGTCACGCTCGTAACCTTCCATTGTTGAAGGCTCAACAATGTCACAACGGATGTTTACTTGTGTTTCTTCTGCGAAAGGGTCTACTACGCAGCTGTCTGCGTCTGGAAGAAGAACCATATCTGATTCGTTGATGCCTTTCCAACCAGCAATTGAAGAACCGTCGAACATTTTACCTTCTTCGAAGAATTCTTCATCAACAACACTTGCAGGAATTGATACGTGTTGTTCTTTACCTTTGGTGTCGGTAAAACGTAAATCTACAAACTTCGCTTCACTTTCTTTAATCAGTTCTAATGCCTTATCTACTGACATCGTGTCCTCCAGGTTTAATGTAAAAATGCGGAATGATCAGCTTCACTCCAACAGTGGCAAAAGTGAAAGCGATTATCATGCCATTTACAAGCATGCCGGTTTTTGTGGCATGGACAGGCATCTATCACTTCCATTTGAATAGCAATGCACCAGAAGGGTGCGTCAATGCTCCATAGTGGTGCTTTATTGTTACTTTTATGTCATCTAGCCTAGATCACTTTCTATCACACCACCACCGTCTCTGCTCAATTCGGTGCAATTAATATTGTCTATTTTTTAAGCTAAAGAGTTAATTCTAATAAAAGTGACTTCTTATCAAAAAAAGGTGCGCAAACGTCGTGGTTTTTCTGTACAATCCGCGCAAATTTCTCTATCTGCATTTTTTTGCAACAAATCTAATGCAGACTTATTCGATTCCCGAATTAAGTTGGCATCGATTTACACAGGCTCTATATTAAGCATGAATACCACTGATATTAGTAAATTGCGTAACATCGCAATCATCGCCCACGTTGACCACGGTAAAACCACCCTGGTAGACAAACTGTTACAGCAGTCTGGCACCCTTGAATCTCGAGGCGAGCAAGAAGAACGTGTAATGGACTCGAACGACATCGAGAAAGAACGTGGCATTACCATCCTAGCTAAGAACACAGCGATTAACTGGAATGACTACCGAATCAACATCGTAGACACCCCAGGACACGCTGACTTCGGTGGTGAAGTAGAACGTGTAATGTCAATGGCTGACTCTGTACTTCTACTTGTAGATGCACAAGAAGGCCCAATGCCACAAACGCGTTTCGTTACGCAAAAGGCATTTGCTCAAGGTCTTAAGCCAATTGTTGTTATTAATAAAATCGACAAGCCTGGCGCACGCCCTGATTGGGTAATGGATCAAGTATTCGACCTTTTCGATAACTTAGGCGCAACTGATGAGCAGCTTGACTTCCAAGTTGTTTACGCTTCTGCACTAAATGGCTGGGCATCACACGATGCAGACGAGCCTCAAGAAGACATGAATGCACTATTTGAAACTATCGTTGAACAAGTTTCTGCACCTGATGCAGACGTAGACGGTCCTTTCCAAATGCAGATTTCTCAGCTTGATTACAACTCATACGTAGGTGTAATCGGTGTGGGTCGTGTTAAGCGCGGTTCAGTTAAGCCAAACCAACAAGTGACTGTTGTTACTGCTGATGGCGAAAAACGTAATGGTAAAGTTGGCTTAGTTTACGGCTATCTTGGTCTTGCACGTCATGAAGTTGAATCAGCGCATGCTGGCGACATCATTGCTATTACAGGTCTTGGCGAACTTAAGATCTCTGACACAATCTGTGACCAAAACACAGTTGAAGCGCTTCCGCCACTTACGGTTGATGAGCCTACTGTAACCATGACCTTCCAGGTAAACACGTCTCCGTTTGCGGGTAAAGAAGGTAAGTATGTAACGTCACGTAATATCCTAGAGCGTCTTAACGACGAACTAGTACACAACGTTGCGCTTCGCGTTGAAGAAACTCAAGACCCTGATAAGTTCCGCGTATCAGGTCGTGGTGAACTTCACCTTGGTATTCTTATTGAAAACATGCGTCGTGAAGGTTACGAGCTAGCTGTATCTCGTCCAGAAGTAATTCTGAAAGAAGTTGATGGTGAAACTCAAGAACCTTACGAAACACTAACGATTGACTGTGAAGAAGAGCACCAAGGCTCAATCATGGAACAGCTTGGTCTTCGTAAAGCCGAAATGACCGATATGTCTCCAGATGGCAAAGGTCGTGTACGTATCGACTTCATTATTCCAAGCCGTGGCCTAATTGGTTTCCAAACAGACTTTATGACAATGACGTCTGGCTCTGGTTTGCTTTACCACACGTTCGATCACTACGGTCCATATAAGGGCGGTATTATCGGTAAGCGTAAAAACGGTGTACTTATCGCAAACGCAAACGGTAAAGCATTAACTAACGCCCTGTTTAACCTGCAAGAGCGTGGTCGCCTATTTATCGGTCACGGTGTTGAAGTGTACGAAGGTATGGTTATTGGTATTCACAGCCGTGACAATGACCTAACTGTAAACGCACTTAAAGGTAAGCAGCTTACAAACGTTCGTGCCTCTGGTACTGACGAAGCGCAAACCCTAGTTCCACCAATCAGAATGTCTCTTGAGCAAGCGCTTGAGTTCATCGATGATGACGAACTAGTAGAAGTAACACCTGAGTCTATCCGTATTCGTAAGAAGCTTCTTACAGAAAACGAACGTAAGCGTGCATCACGCGCACCTAAGTCTTAATATCCTTTAAGACTACATCGACTTTAAAAATGCCAGCTTTTGCTGGCATTTTTTATTTAGCGATTGAATTTTAATAAACCAATATTTGCCGCTAGGCTTTCCTATTTTTGAACGGTTGAAGGTTTTCTTTTCGAAATCACCAACTCAGTTAATTCACTGTAATAGTGAACATCGAAAAGCGTAAATATCGACCAAAGGTTAGTGGTCAAACATGCTTAGAGCTTCTATGCTTATTCAAGTACATGTTTACGCATTAACTCGTAAGCTAAGTCGTTGTAATATCGACGGCTAATGACCTAACAAAAGGGGAAGGGTAGTGTTTTCTGTAGCCGTTGTTGAAGATGATCCTATTACGCTAGACCTTATTACTGATGCCTTAGAGACGCAGTTAGACGCTACTGTTTTTCCATTTACGCGTAGTAAATTTGCAAGAGATTTCTTGCTGCAACAAACTTCCGACACTATAAGCTTGATCATAAGCGACCAAATAATGCCGGATTATGACGGGCTTAGCCTTTTAAAAACTTGTCAGTCGTCTGGTTTGGACGTCCCTTTTTTGCTTATTACTGCCGACCCTAACAAAGAGCTCGTTATTGAAGCACGTAAACTTCAAGTATCAGGCTTTTTAGCTAAACCCCTGAATATGGAAGAGCTGGTTCAAAAGTCGAAAGAAGCAGTCACACAAGCAAATTAGCCTTAAAGCTTTTTTGACATGGCACGGCTTCACTGACGCGACCACTTAATAACGAACACACAATAGCGAAAGTAAACAGGCTTTCACCGTAACCCGGTATGAAATGGAAGAGTCCACCTTGGCATTGCTCATTTAGCGCCTAAACTTTACCTCTATAAAAGTACATTTCGATATAGCAAATCTGAGTTAATTCATCTTAAGCCCCTAGTTTATGAGGCGCTAAAATTCTACACTGGTGTCATAAGTTTTTGAGCAACAGGATGTAATGTGAGCGCCTTATTCGATAATACCCCTTCTAGAAAAGATACGTTTTCGTTCAAATGGCAAAAGTACAAAGGAAAAGACATCATTCCTGCTTGGGTGGCTGATACCGAGTTTCGATGTGCTCAGCCAATCTTAGATGCCATCTCTGGTCAAGTTGAACATGGCAATATGGGGTATATACTGCCTGCCCATCACGCTGGTGCTATTCAGGCTGTAGTACGATGGCTTAAAGACAAGCATAATTGGGAAATCCAGCCCGAGTGGCTAGTGTGGACACCAGGAGTTGTACCTGCGTTCAACGTAGCGTGCAAAGCGTATTGTGACCCCGGCGATAAAGTGCTTATTCAAACGCCTAATTACCCGCCACTGCTGGCGGCGCCAAAGCTAAACGGCCTAGAGCGAGTAGATATAGGTACGGTTGTAGAAAGCGCGAACGGTGAACGTTTAGATAGAATCAGTGAAGTCGATGGAGCGCGCTATACACTGGACTTTGACGCGTTAGAAAAAGAAGCTGCGGATCCTAAGTGCAAGCTGTTTATTCTTTGTAACCCAATGAACCCTGTAGGTTCGGTACTTTCAAAAGCGGAGCTGGACCGCATTGCCGAAATCTGTAATGCGAACAATGTTAAGCTTTGCTCTGATGAAATACACTGTGACCTTATTTTAGAAGACGGGAAGCAGCATATCCCAGCAGGCCGCGAGGCTAATCTTGCTGAAAATAGCGTAACGCTTATGGCTGCCAGTAAAACATTCAATATTGCGGGGTTAGGTACGTCTTTTGCCATTATTCCTAATCGCCAACTGCGTCAGGCATTTACTAATGCCGCAGCAGGCATAGTGCCGTGGGTAACCGTATTAGGCTTAGCGGCAACAGAAGCTGCATTTACTCAGTGTGACGATTGGCATCAGCAGCAGCTTAGCTACTTACGTGAAAACAGAGACATGGTGTTTAACACCATCAACAGTATTGACGGGCTTAAAATGCTAAAAGCCGATGCGACGTTTCTAGCATGGGTAGACGCCAGCGGGCTTGGCGTAGAAAACGTTCAACAGTGGGCGGAAGAGAAGGGCGTTGGCCCATCTCCGGGTATTGATTTCCACAAAGCGGATCATTTCAGAATCAATTTTGGCTGCAGCAAATCCATGCTTCAAGACATACTCCAACGTCTCGCCAGCTAAAAAAAACTGTGGGGTCAGAGTCAGGACTCTGACCCCACACCTCAAAGGTGTTAGCTGAAAACACCGATCAGTTTATATAGGCCTAAACCAATCACTGTGCCTACTACCACAAAGCCTGCCAGATTACTTTTCCACGTGTTTCTAAACTCACCCAGCGCTGTGCTTTTGTTCATAACGACCAGCAAAAATATCGCGATAATAGGTAGCAGTAGGGCATTAGTTGCCTGCGCAAACAAAATAGCAGGTAGGGGCTTAAAGCCAAGTGCTGCAACACTTACCCCTACAACAATGATAATGAACCAAACAGCTTTAAAGCTTTTACTTTGCATATCATCAGATAGTCCTAGCGCGCCAGTTACGGCATAAGCGGCGGCTAAAGGCGCTGTAATGGCGCTGGTTAAACCGGCTGCGAACAAACCTAATGCAAAGAACCACTGTGCTTTGTCACCTAAAACCGGTTTTAGCTGCTCGCCCATGTTCGAAGCGTCCATAGTGGCCGCTTGATTGAAGAACGCCATCATTGCTGTTGCCATTACGATAAGGGTAATAAGCCCTCCCATACTGATTGCCCTAGCCGACTGGTTTCGACAGGCTATTACGGCGTCATTTTTATCCTGCCCTTTTGACGATTTCGCAACTAGGCTGGCGTGAAGGAATAAGTTGTATGGCACAATGGTTGTACCAATGAGGGCTAGCACAGTGGTAATAGCATCTGTGTCTAGTCGCGGTGAAGTAAGCTGGCTAAACATAGCAGCAATATCAGGCTTGGCTACAAGCAGCGTCACTAAAAATACCCCCGCCATGATAAAAACAAGATACACCAATACTGTTTCTATCCACTTGTAGCTGCCTGACCATAGCAACACAATTGCGATAGTGCCTAATATACTGGCCCACGGACCAATGCCTATATTGATAAACGCGTCCAGGCCGATTGCTGCGCCGGTTAGGTTGCCCGATTCATAGGCTGCGTTACCAATGCCAATAGCGCTAACAATGAGCACAATGAAGGCGTTTTTAAGCCATGGCTTATACGCCATGTTTTTCATTGCGCTTGCCAGGCCTTGGCCACTTGCTACACCAAGACGTGCCGCCATGTCTTGCAATACTATGGTTGCAAAAATGGAAAAAAGTAGCGCCCATACCAAGTGAAAACCAAAGTTTGCACCCGCCAAGCTTGCTGTAGTTACTGTTCCAGGGCCAATGAAGGCGGCCGCGATGATATATCCTGATTTATCTTTTGCCATTGCAACGACTCTTAGTTAAGTTTTGCTATCATGACAATAGGTGGGCGAGCACGCAACAGTACCGCTAAACCAATACAGTAACAGATTGGTTTTAAACCTATTGTCGCGTACCCAGTGCAAAGGACTTATTTTTTCTGCGTGCCTAACCCCAACTATGTGGGAGAAGTATAAGGTCAGAAAACACGCCCTCTGCAAAGTGGCCGCGCAGACTACCGTTTCGAGAAAGAGAACGCAAATTAAAAAAGGAAGGTAATGATGAAAGACGGGTTTCCAGTACACATCATCAGCGATATTGTTTCGCATCCCAATTTCAAAAATGTACTTCCGAATGCTTATCAGGTTGATGGGATGATCTTTGCGGTTGCCGCCGCACCAGAAATCCCCATGCCCGAGCAATGGATGCCTTGGCTCATTCAATCTAGTGATAGCAAGCTAGTAGATAAAGATGTCGATAAGCTTGCAGATACCCTGATGAACGGCTTGCGCTCCCATTTAGATTTAATGCGCCAGAGTAAACCACCTTTATCTAGTGAACTCACCGAAGCGATAGAAGTGAAAGGAGTGATGAGGCCTTCAAAGGAATTAGAAAGCTGGCTGAACGGGCTTTTACAAGTACATAAGCAGTTAGAGCCAGTGTGGCAAAATGCTTGGAACCATCTTGATAAGCGCTCTGCACAGAATACAAGTGACGACAAGGATAAACTAGCTGAACCTGCGGAGGCGAGGTTGTCCCGTTGTTTAAAACTTTTTTCAACGCTTGCCAATATAGAATTGGCTTTGTCCTACAGAAACGAAACGCAAGTTGCACAGCTTGAAAGTAATATACACATGCTTGTTAAGCAGTTGCCATCGGTACTCGCAGATTACACAAAGTTATCCGGAGAGCTGGCGCAAGCACTACCCAATCAATTCGAAACCTTTAACAAAGTTACTTAAGGCTTAATATAATCGGTCTCACCGTAGCTGGTTAACGCTGCCGTTGCTGTTGGTGACGTTGATTTAACGTGTGTTTTAGCGAAGCCGTGTAGCTATCTAGCTCAAGTTTCGCCTTCTCGTATTGCTCATTTAACAGTATAGAGGCTGGCTCTCTCATTAGCGCCTTAAACGCAATATCCGTCTGTTGTAGTAGGTGTTTGAGGTGTTGATTACTGTCATCCATGGTAAACATTCCGATAAAAACAATTCAATAAACCCGATATATCGTGACTCTCGGGCGGCTATGTGTGATGTCTACAACACTCTCTACATAAAGATTCAAAAACTTTTTTGCATCACACTGTAGTACGAATTCCTTGAATACTGACTTCCTTACTGACTATGGATGTCTGCGTGTAGCTAAGCCCTAGAAGGGTTTAACTACAGCTAGACATACAACTGCGAGAATAATTAACACTGGGGCTTCATTCAAAAAGCGATAGAAGCGTGGAGTGTGCCTATTTTCATCTCGTGCGAACTGCTTCATCAACTTAAACAAATAGAAGTGGTAAGCGTAAATAGCAAGTAGCAGCAGCAATTTTATGTGAAGCCATCCTGACATTTTAAACCAGGTGCCACCATAGCTGACAATAAGCGCAACGCCGAATGCCAGAGTTAATAAGGCGAATGGAGTAACGAAGAGCCACAATCGGCGCTCCATAACTTTAAATTCATCTTTAACTATTTGAGACTTAGTCGTGGCGTGATAAACGAAAAGTCGTGGTAAATAGAAAAGACCTGCCATCCACGCCAGCATGAAAAAGATGTGCAGTGCCTTAAACCATAAAATGTACATATTAGTAGTGTGCCTTTTGTAAGAAGCTTTGCAAAATATTCCAGGTTACTACGCCAATGATATCGTTAAGCTCCTGATCGTAAATATAAACTGCGCCAGAGCGCGAATTTTTAAGATGTTCGTATACTTCGTGCAGCGTAGACTGCGCGCTGATGCCTTCCATTTCATAATAGTTTAACGCGGAGGCATCGTGTTCCAAACTTACATTGTATTGGACCAGTTTATACTGCACATCTATTTCAAATTTTGATTTCTGAATGACAATTTTTGTCGGATCGCCTTCTAAATAGTTAATTAGCGCTTGTTCTGGGGCATCGTGAAAAAGCTTATAATCTCTATTCATTGCTGCCAGTACACCGGTCTTTTCAAGAGCCTCTCGGATAGATGAAATGGCGTATGGTAGATTCTGATAGTCAAGCTGACGTATAAAAATAGAGCGGTTGCCGAAAAACTGCGTTGAAGTTACGTAAGCAGGTACTATCACCAGCATGGCTGGCAGAATGATTTGAGGGCTATAGGAAAGCTCCATAACCGCAGATAGTGCAGCGAGAGGCGCGTGTAATACCGCCGTCAACATACCCGCAATACCTAGCAATGCGAAGCTGTTAGTGAACTCAGGCACGTTGATAAAGTAGGATAGCGGCAATAAAAGCACGGCACCAGCGAGCATACCGATAACCATCACCGGGCCTATGATCCCTCCAGGAATACCAAGGCCGATAGCAAATACCGCTAAGATAACCTTAAACACAAGGGTAGATACCAACAATAGCGCGCCAGGTGAACTATCGAATAAGTGCTCTACATCGATAAAATTCGCCCCAAGTGCCTCAGGTATAAACATACCTATAGTACCGGTAATTAGCGCTGCAAGTATTAAACGCCACACCATAGAAACCGGTCGGAACCAGGTCATAACACGCATAAGTTGGCTATTAAAAAGCACAGCCAACATACCCAGTAAAATGCCTAACAGTACTAAATAGAAATACATCCACTGGCTAAAGGCATTGAAAGATAAGAACGAAAGTTCGTTGACCTCTCCAAATACAATACGGGTAAGCACAGAGCCACAGGCTGCGGCCAGCATAATAGGTACAAATATGTGGATTTTGTATTCTCGAAGCACGACTTCCATTACAAAGATAACGGCAGCGAAAGGGGTATTAAACGATGCAGAAATGCCCGCAGCAATGCCACAGCCTGCAAGAATTCTAATACTGTTATAGGGCAGACGAAGCCATTGCCCAAGAAAACTACTGCCCGATGCTCCCATATGAACAGAAGGACCTTCTCTTCCTACGACGAAGCCTCCAGCAAGCGCTAGCATACCGCCAAAGAACTGATTGATGGTCGTTCGAAACGGAATATGACCGTAATAGTATTTTACCCGGTGAATAACGAAAGGAATACCCAAGCGGTAGTGTTTGAAGCCAGTGAGAAAAGCAATGAATAGTATTAAGCCAACACTAATAAGCGGCATGATAAGCCACACTAACCAGTCGTAAGCAAGAACTGACTTAAGCGACGATACCCCTGTTTCTTGAAGCCATTCAACGCATAGTCGAAACAGTATGATAATAAGCGCCGCGCAGGTTCCCCCTACAATGCCCAGCATGCACAACTGAATAGTAGTGCGTGGATGAGCTAACTCCTCTCTTAAAGCCTGCAAGCGCATGTTGTGGTACAGTAGATTAACGTAGCTAGCAGCTTACCATAAACACTTAAAATTCATAATATTTAGAACGCGTTAGCGTTTTTGTAGTTTTTTATTGAAGAAATTATGACGACAGACCAATTAAAAAAATTTTTAGGCAACTATAAATGGACCTTGATGGTAGCGCTCATCATGTTCGTCATGATTGGGTTCGGTTACAAGCTGGCGCGAATTATTGACGAAGGCGACAGCAAGAAAGTGCAGGCTCAAAAGGAAACTATTGCTATTTTGTCTGAAGAAAATAATGCGCTAACGACGAAAGTAAATCAGCTTGAAGTAGCCGTGGAACTTGCCTCACTCGAGTCAGAAAATATCGCAAAAACGTTAAGTGAACAGAAGAAAGAGCTAGAAGCACAACAAGAGCTGTTAAGCTTCTATGAGCGTGTTATGGCGCCCGAGAAAAGCGATGACGGCTTTGCTATTGAAGGGGTAGAGATCTTTAAATTAAGCGATACATCATATCAGCTCAGGTTAGTCTTACTGCAATCTAAACAGAGAAAAGCAGTGATAAATGGCAACTTAGATATTGCTATTGTAGGCAAAAGAGATGGAAAGCCTGTTAGGCTAGAATCTGGCAGTTCAAGCCTACTTGCTGAAGACGTTAAGTATCGTTTTCGTTTTTTCCAAGCGGTTAACGTAACGCTTAATATCGAAGAGGATTTAGATGTAGAGTCTATTGATTTTACTACACGGGTTTATCAATATAAAACCCGCAAGGGCAACTATGAGGTTAGCGTCCCATGGAGCGAAGCGCTTTCAGTTGACGTAGAGTAAGTCTCTAACAACCATAGTTTAGCTAAGCACATAGCTAGGTATACTTAGGTTTTCCACACATATGATTTATTCACGCCCATGGTTTTGGTAAGTAAAAGCTTAATAATTACTAGGGCATGATCTTGTTAATATTCAAACAGGTACCAGTAGCCATAGCCTACAAGAAAAGCTGGAATGGCAGAGTAGACAGTAGCGATAAGGGCTGCCTTTGGTGAAAGCGCGATAGCGGGAAACAAGGCATCGCCATCGTTACTAATCGCGTTGCCTAATTGAGCTGAAAAAGGGACTGCGCCATTTAAATACAAACTGGTGACCAATATTTGAGGGCCGCAGCCGGGTAGAAAACCTATAACAATAGCCAAGCCGACCAAGCCAGGTCCCATAGCTTTAAGCATTCCCGCTATGTCTAGTCCAAACCAGACAACAGAAAGCTCGAAAATCAAAAATGCGAGTATCACCCATGCCAATACAAATTGCGTATCTAATGCGGCTTTTTCCTGCCACTTAGGCGGGGACGGAATGACGTCTTCTTTGGCAATAGAGGCGTATCCGCTTCCAGAACCACATAGTGACCAAAGCACCAAACTTGCTATACACAAACAGGCGCCAATTAGTGTTAGTGTATTCTCACTGATAGCCAAGTAACGGTGAACGGGGAGTTGAAACGCCATCGCTAAGGCAATTGCTAGCGACGGTAAGCTCACAATCATCCAGAATGCTGTAGATAGTGAAGCGGCTTTATGGCTTAGTGCTTTCGGTTTATCTGTGTTCAGGGGCTCTTGGTTAGAATCAACAGTTTCAGGTGCTCGATAATTATGGAATTTATTAACCACTAATCCCGTTGCAGCGCCTACGGTGACACTTACTGCCATTACCGTTAACGCATCTAATGGTGCTTGGGCTAGTAATAGAAACGCCGCATCTCCCATGGTGCTGGTTAATACCGCTACCACGGCTCCAAAACTGGTAACACCTCGTGTGTACTGGGTTACTACAATAATTGCACCACCACAGCCGGGTAAAGCACCAAGCAGTGCCGAAAGGCCTACCTCGTGGACGGGGTGGGTTTTCATGTAGTTGCCAATAGCATCGGCTGAGACCCGCAATGTGGCCACGTAATAAAGTGCAAGCGATGCATAAACAAATGCTGCTACTTGGAAGTATGCGTCTGATAAAACTGAAAGCGTCACAGAGCGGGTACTGCTGTAAGTGAGTAGGGCGATAACTAATAGCGGCATAAGCAGACGCTTGTTAGCTAACAGCGGGTAAAGAGTGCTTTGCATAAAACCTTGAGTAAAGCCACCAAGAAAACGTGGCCGATAATTATCGCGCTCCAACGCTTTTGCATTTTTCGATGTGTGGGACGCTGTATTCATTACAACTTCACTCTTAAATTACTGAACACTGTTTTGAAGGCGCACAATTGAAAGTGCGCCTTCCGTTTGCCTATCGGCAAATTGCATACGCTTAGCTAGAAAGGGTAACCGTGCCTTGCATAATTCCGATATGACCGGGGAAGGAGCAGAAGAACATGTATTCTTCATCTTTACTTAGACCTTCAACAGAAAACGTAGTAGAAGTTTGTTCACCACCACCAATAATCTCTGTAGCGCCAATTACACGTTCGTCACCAGGCTTAATGTAGTCATTATCGAGTCCAGCACTCATGCCATCTGTTGCTACCGCTTGCCCATTGGCCTTGGTGGTCATTACCCAATTATGACCCATAGATTGCTTCGGGAGTTGACCAGTATGCTTAAGCGTTACGGTAAATTCGCTGCAGCTTGCAGGAATCGTTACGTTTTTTGTATTGAACTGCATCGCGTCATTTGATTCCACAGTAGTCTCACATTCGTTAGCAAATGCACTGGAAGCTAAAAGGAAAAGGGCTGTGCCGCCAAGTAGTTTCTTAATCATGAATAATATCCTTTGAATATAGATTAACCGCACCTTTCGGTGGAATTAGAAGATTCCATCTTCAATACGAAGAAGCATAGCACTGGATCATGTCAAATGCTAATAATTATCATTTGAGTTTTTGTGGTGAGTTTGCTATCAATAGTTCTTGCTTATCCACCGCGTAATTTTTTGATGCGCTCTTGATAAAAGAAAAAGCTAATGTCATCGATACGAAATGCACATAAACAAATTCGTTTTGGACACAAGGATATTGAACTGGATGTATTGGTTAACTATTTAGACAGTGTGACCTGCATCGCTAATTTATTACCACAAAAAAGCGACAAGTTTGCGATTTACCACAATGCTGTTGAATTGCTGCATGAAGTCATTTGCGACCCACTAGTATGTAAAGAGTGGCGTTATGCCTGTTTAGACCACTTATATAAACCTTTACTTAACGCTGAGCGTTACGCCTGTACTGAGAGTGATCGAATTACGCTTGCAAGATTAAAAATAGATATGCATGTGCTAGTCCCCCATTTTTTATAAGCGACTAACGAGGGGGATATCTACTCAGTACTATTAGTTTTCACTTAATAGCCCGAGTAGACCTTTGATGACAGTGTGATAAGCACACCGAAAATTAAGTTACATCAACACAAGGATACGAATTATGACAGCAACACGCACAGAACGGGACAGCATGGGTGAGTTACAAGTGCCTGAAGATGCACTTTACGGCGCACAAACTCAACGTGCTATTCAAAACTTTCCGGTCAGTGGGCAGCGCATGCCTGAAGCTTTTATACGCGCGTTGCTCACTGTAAAAAAAGCCGCAGCGCAAGCAAATATGAAGCTGAAAACACTAGATAGCGATCGCGGTTTGGCGATAGTTAAAGCCTGCGATGAACTGTTAGCCCTTGATGATGTGATGCAGCATTTTCCGGTAGATGTCTTTCAGACGGGGTCCGGTACCAGTACAAACATGAATGCCAACGAAGTAGTAGCCCGTTTGGCGTCTCGTTATTCAAGTGAAAAGGTTCACCCGAACGATCATGTAAATTACGGGCAAAGTTCAAATGATGTAATACCAACAACCATTCACGTAAGCGCAGCTAATGCCTTGTCAAATGAACTAGTGCCTGCTGTGGAAGGTTTGGTTAGCATTATTGAAACGAAAGCAAAGTCTGTCGCGCAATATTGTAAAACGGGGCGCACTCACTTAATGGATGCGATGCCAGTAAGGATGGATCAAAGCCTACTAGCATGGGCATCTCAACTTAAGCAGCAGTTAAAAAATCTTCGCGCTGTGCAACCTGCTATCCAAACCCTTGCTCAGGGAGGCACTGCGGTGGGGACGGGTGTAAACGCTCATGCTGACTTCGCAACAACATTTTCAGACACCCTAGGAGAGCTGACCGATATCGCGTTTAAACCAGCAGATAATTTCTTTGCGCTTATTGGTTCTCAAGACACCGCAGTAACGCTTTCAGGTGCCACGAAAAGCCTGGCTGTAACACTTATGAAGATTGCTAACGACCTGCGTTGGATGAATTCCGGTCCGCTAGCAGGTTTGGGTGAAATAGCATTGCCTGCGTTACAGCCTGGATCATCGATTATGCCAGGCAAGGTTAACCCAGTTATTCCTGAAGCGGTGGCAATGGCTTCAGCACAGGTGATAGGTAACGACGCGGCAATTACTGTAGGCGGGCAGTCTGGAAACTTTGAGCTCAATGTCATGCTGCCTATGATTGCCAGTAATCTACTATCAAGCTTGTCGCTAATGACCAACAGTGCAACGCTTATCGGCGAACAAGCAATAGAAGGATTCACAGTGAATCAAGATAACATTGAAGCGCCTCTTTATAGAAATCCTGTCCTAGTTACCGCGCTTAACCCTGTCATTGGCTATGCTAAAGCCGCGGAAATTGCCAAAGCAGCTTACAAAGAGAATAAGCCTGTTATCGATGTGGCTGAAGCAATGACGGACATCTCTAGAGACGAGCTAGAAACCTTACTAGACCCTAGAAATCTCACTTAGCTGAAATAGGGCCTAAACAAGGTCTAAACTAAGTGCTATAGACCGATGTGGACTGAAAAAAGTGCGACTAACCATCGCACTTTTTTTGTGGTTTGGCTCAAAGGGGGTTGGGTAAAAAAATCGCAGAGCGCCTGCTTGCCTAAAAACTATTCGATGGTTGGCACGTTCCTAGCTAAAAGCTTGGGTAAAACCTGTTTTAACCGGTATACAGTTGCTGTATGTAATCAGGAATTTTGGTACAGTGATGTTATAAATTATTTGTATAGCTGCGTAAGACAGCGACAGACATTAGCGCTAATAGGTTTTACTTATTTTGATGGCCAATTGCTAGGAAAAAAGTAACGCCTTTTCGGGATGAAAAAATGACAGAAACTTGCTTTCGCATGAAGGGCACTACGCTCACCAGTATTGTGTTAGAAGTAATAGATTTTGAGCCAGATAACTTCGAAGCTCAGCTATCTAAGAAAGTTGCGAGCGCGCCGCAGTTCTTTACCCGTTCCTCACTGATTTTGCATTTGATAAAGCCTTTGTCTGCTACCGAGTTCGAACTGCTAGTGGCACTTTGCCGTCGTTTGCAATTGCAGCCTATGGCGGTGAAAGGTGAAGTGGCAGAGCTGAAACCGACCATTAATGATTTGGGATTAGCTGATGTAAGCCAAAGTAAATTTACAGATAGCGCGCTTCGTTCACAAAAAGAGAACGCTAATAACGGCACTGAAAGCGGCAGCGACAAAGCTCATAGCAACGAGCACGCGCCTCAGGCTCAACAGCAAGCGGCTGCAGAGCCATCCAAAAGCGAGCCTGCGCCTACAGCAGCTCCCGCACTTAAGCCTGCTAAAGTTGTCAATCGTCCTGTACGTTCTGGTCAGCAAGTTTATGCTGAAGGCAGTGACTTAGTAGTAACTGCGTCAGTGAGCGAAGGTGCTGAGCTTTTGGCTGATGGCAACATTCATGTTTACGGTACGTTGCGCGGACGCGCGTTAGCTGGCGTAAAAGGCAACACGGGGGCTCGTGTTTTTTGTCAGTCATTAGACGCAGAACTCATTTCAATTGCTGGGCAATTCATTATGCATGACACCGTAAAGGGTGAGTGCTGGAAGAAGCCTGCACAAGTGTATTTAGAAGAAGAAACATTACGTATAGAGCCGTTAGCTTAATGCTTTGTACGCACTAATAGGAAAGAACAGATGGCAAAGATTATCGTAGTAACCTCAGGAAAAGGTGGTGTAGGTAAAACTACATCGAGTGCAGCAATAAGTACGGGGCTTGCGTTAGCAGGTCATAAAACGGTAGTGATAGATTTCGATGTAGGCTTGCGAAACCTTGACCTTATCATGGGTTGTGAGCGCCGCGTTGTTTACGATTTTGTTAACGTTATCAACAAAGAAGCGTCACTAAAACAAGCGCTAATTAAAGATAAAAGAACAGAAAATCTTTTCATCCTTCCAGCTTCTCAAACTCGCGATAAAGATGCACTTACTGTAGAGGGTGTACAAGCAGTATTAGATGAGCTTAAGAAAGACTTTGAGTACATCATTTGTGATTCGCCAGCAGGTATCGAACAAGGTGCTCAAATGGCGCTTTATTTTGCTGATGAAGCCATTGTAGTAACCAATCCGGAAGTATCTTCGGTACGTGACTCAGATCGTATTTTAGGTATTTTACAAAGCAAATCGATGCGCGCAGAAAAAGGCGAACCAGTTAAAGAGCACCTGCTTCTTACTCGCTACAACCCAATGCGTGTAGAAAGTGCGGAAATGTTGAGTGTTGCCGATGTGGAAGAAATTTTGGCTATTCCACTTTTAGGTGTCATTCCAGAATCAGAGTCAGTGCTTAAAGCGTCAAACCAAGGGCAGCCGGTTATTCTTGACGAAGAGGCTAATGCAGGACAAGCTTATGCTGACGCCGTTAAACGTCTGCTAGGCGAAACTGTTCCACATCGTTTCCTTGAAGCAGAAAAGAAAGGGTTCTTTAAGCGTCTTCTAGGAGGGAAGTAATGGGAATTTTCGACCTGCTCAAAAAGAAGCAAAAGCCGAGCACTGCCGCTGTAGCTAAAGAGCGGTTACAAATTATCGTTGCACATGAACGTAAAAAGCGTACCGAACCTGATTACTTGCCCATGATGCAGCAAGAAATTATCCAAGTGATTAGAAAATACGTTTCTATCGCGGATGATCAGGTATCAGTTCAGCTTGATAATAATGACGAATGCAGCGTACTAGAGCTAAACGTAACGCTTCCGGAAAACTAGTTGGTAATAACCGATAGAAAATAGTAATAGATTATTCTTTATCGGTGCTTCTTAGCTTTTCCTCATTAACGTCTAGTTGTTTTGAAGCCATAGCAATGAGCTTCTCATCTAAAGGGGGAGGGGTAATATCTACCCCTTCACTTAATGCTTGAACGAGGGTCTCAAGTACGTCAACTCTCGCCTGCCACTTGTACTCTCCATTTATAATATGCCATGGGGCGTAATCGGTATGAGTCTTCTCGAACATATCGTTGATAGCTTCAACGTAATGTTCGCGCATGCGACGATTATGTAAATCCTCTTCAGTGAGCTTCCAACGCTTAAAAGGGTTGTGTAAGCGCTCTTCAAACCTTTCGCGCTGCTCGTCGGCAGAGATATGCATAAACAACTTTATGATGCGAACGCCATTATCGCTAAGCGTTTTTTCAAATTCGTTTATCTCTTTATAACTACGCTGCCAGTCTGTGGCCGGGGTTAGCCCGTCAACACGCTCTACCAGCACTCGTCCATAGTGGGAGCGGTCAAAAATTGTGAGCTTTCCAGGTGAAGGGATCTGTTTCCAAAAACGATAAAGAAAGTGCTTTTCACGCTCTTCCTTGGTTGGTGCAGCTACTGGACACACGTTCACGGAGCGAGGATCTAACTTTTCTGTGATACGTCGTATAACTCCACCTTTGCCTGACGCATCCCAACCTTCAAAAACGATAAGCGCGCGTCTTTTTTGGTGATAGTAGGACTGCTGAACATGAAAAAGAGATTCTTGGCATGCACTTAACTGATTTTTGTATTCTTCTTTCTCACTAAATCGAGAACGACCGAAATCGTCAAACAAGGTAACGGAAGTTTTTGAATGAGAAGAGCTCATATAAATAACCTATATTTCAGATAGATATCAGATTTTTTTACCACGAATTATTAATTTTTAAGAAATCTCATGCAGAATTAAAAAGAGCGTCTACACTTACCTGTCAAATTACGCTAACAGGATTTAAGTATGCAGTTCAACGTTTATTCGTTGATTCTTTTGACGGCAATTTTTCTTTTTTCTCTTAATACCCATAGTGCAACATGGAGTGAAAACGAGCTTCATATCCAGCACGGGAAGCTCAATCAGCCTTTTGCCGAGGCCTCGGGTACCGAACTTACTACAACAATTTTTACGTTCCAGCATGCCAGCGGGTGGGAGTATGGCGGAAACTTCTTTTTTGCTGACTATTCAAGCACGTCCGCCGGTGATGAACTATACGCAGAGTGGTACCCCACTTTCAGCTCTAAAGCTCTATTTAATGCTAATTACAGTGGCGTGCTTAGCGATATCAGTTTTGTCATGGGCGTAAATATGGCGCCAGAGTCAGACGTTTTAAAATATCTGCCAGGCATTCAACTTCATCTCGACGTGGAAGGCTTCCAGTTTTTGAATGTGCTTGTCACCGCATATTTAGATGATAGCGAGGGACTCAGTGCTGGTGGAGCACCTAAAGAAGACGACAGCTGGATGGTTGATATTGCTTGGCGATACCCCCTAAGTCTTTATTCACAGCAATTTTATATTGAAGGACATGCAGAGTACATCGATGAAAGAACGTCTGAAATACCTGGCGCTGTAGTCGAGTCGTGGGTATTGGCTCAAATCCAAGCGCGATGGGACGCTGGTCAGGCTTTCTTCAATGTGAAGGACAGGCTGTTTCTAGGGGTAGAGTATCAGTATTGGAACAACAAGCTAGGAACGCAAGAAGAAGACAGCGTTGTTCAAGCGCTGGCAGTATGGCGTTTTTAAGCCAAACTTAGTGTTGATAGTTATTTAATTTTATTTGGAGTAAATCAATATGCAATTAAAGCGTTTGCTTTTCATTGCGTTAATTTCCGCGCTTATTGTACCTGTGGTGATTACCACGGCCGTATTTGCAACGTCTATTTTAACTTTTCTTACTAATAAGGTAGAGACATCAGACCTACCTACCGCCCTTGAAGAGGTCAAGAATGCTGTTGAATTAGATTTGCAGAGTACAATACTCCCAAGCCGTTCATTGGCTAACAATATGTACATAAAACGTTGGATGCAAAATGGTGAGCCTTCAGAAGGCGTTGACGTACTTACCAGCCACCTTGCGGAAATAAAACGAGAAAGTAATGCTATTAGTGCTTATGTTGTGTCGGGAAACTCTAATAATTACTATACCCATGATGGTATAGATCGCCAGATCACACCTCAAGGCGACGCTTGGTTTCAAACCTTTATTAATAGTAGCCAGCCTTTTGAAATAGCTATTGATATCAACAAATCGAACGGTGTTGCTTCGGCGTTTATTAACTATGCGATAAAAATTGAAGGTGAGCGCGTAGCACTGGCAGGCGTGGGTTTATCGTTAGATGCAATGTCTAAGCTGATAGCTTCCTATAAAGTTGCTGAGAGTGGCATTGTTTATCTAGTTGACGACGCCGGTAGTATTGCTTTGCACCCAAACATGTCAAAGCGTGGCGAAAAGTTGAATGCAAGTGCATTTGTGAACAATCCCAGTGAACTAGAAGTGTCTGGCAATGATGTAACACGTCTTGCAGTAAAACTGAATTCCTTGGATTGGTATTTAGTTACAGAAGTTCCAACCGGTGAGCTTTACGGAGCCATTAACACGGCTGTTTTAACTAACATACTCATTGCGCTTGTTATCATAGCGCTAGGTTTGGTGGGAATGAGATTCTTGTCGAACAAGATTTTTGCACCTATTGATACTATTACCGCCGCTGTTACTTCGTTAAACGAACGGGATGGCGACCTTACTGCTCGCTTGAATATCAGTGAAGATAACGAGGTTGGCGCTTTATCTGCTCAAATAGATTTATTTTTGGAAAAGCTCCATGCCATGTTCATCCAAGTTTCAGAAAGCGCGCAGCACGTAAAGGGCATAGCTGCCCAAGTTTACGAACAAATAGAGCTTTCCCAAAGCTACTCTTCAAGACAAACCGACAGCACCAACTCGGTAGCTGCAGCAATTGAAGAAATGGACTTGACCGTACGTGAAATATCAAACAGTGCTCAGGGCGCATCTGAAGTCGCTAATACTACCGAAGAAAACGTCAGCGCTAGTGCCAATACAATAGACAAGGCTATGCAAAACATGAGTGAGCTTAGCGGTGTTATGACAAAGTCGGTCAACTCAGTTAACGAGCTCTCTAGCAGTATTAATTCTATTTCTTCTATTTTAGATGAGATTAGAGGCATTTCTGAGCAGACCAATTTACTTGCGTTAAATGCAGCTATTGAAGCGGCTAGAGCAGGGGAGCAGGGCAGAGGTTTCGCTGTAGTCGCCGACGAGGTTAGGAACCTCGCAAGTAGAACAAACGAGTCTACGACAGAAATTAGCCAGCTTATGGATGAACTAAACAAGCGCACGTCGGACACTGTAGCGGATATCTTGCGAGGTAACGAAAGTACACAAGCCACGTCTGAGTTCTTATCAACCTGTGTGCAGGCTCTCTCAAACATATCGGCTGAGGTAAGCAAGTTAACCGAAGCCAATACCCATGTGGCTTCAGCAACACGGGAGCAATCTGCGGCTACCGGTGAGATCAGCGAAAATATTTCTGTCATTTCGCAAACCGCAGAGGAAACATCTCGCAGTATGGAAAGAAGCTATAGTTTGGTCAATGAGCTTGATGAAGAGGCGAAAGCGTTGGATAACACTATCAGTAAATTTACGCTTTAATGCAGGTTAGCCACAGTCGTTGTTTGGATAGTTCGAGAGCTACTAGAGTTAATTCAGGTGCTACTAGTTGGTTCAAGTGTTATCACATGGCTTAATTTTTATCTCATGGTTTGATTGTTAACTCATGGCTGTGGTTGAATCGTTAAGTTTTGCCCCAATAATTGCTAACTATCCGCAAGTATTAGATAATTGCGAGCAAGCAGAAAGTGCGTTAGCACGAGATTATTGTAGAGGTGGGTATGTCTGTAGAAACGGCGTTGCCAATTGAGTTTTCAGACGCTGCAGCAGCG
This sequence comes from Alteromonas sp. ABH4_452, assembly GCF_056311825.1. Lineage (NCBI taxonomy): Bacteria > Pseudomonadati > Pseudomonadota > Gammaproteobacteria > Alteromonadales > Alteromonadaceae > Alteromonas > Alteromonas sp. ABH4_452. The sequence goes on from NZ_CM149973.1 coordinate 1,403,101, forward strand.
AAAGTGAAAGCCCTTGTTTCAGAAGAAGAAAATCCTGATTTGAAATTACGTGTATACGTAACAGGTGGTGGTTGTTCGGGCTTTCAATATGGTTTCACATTCGATGAGAAGGTGAACGAAGGCGATATGACTATTGAGAAAGACACAGTAACTATGGTTGTCGACCCAATGAGCCTACAATATCTAGTAGGTGGAATAGTTGATTACGTGGATGGCCTTGAAGGGTCACGCTTTTTAGTTCAAAACCCAAATGCCACGACTACCTGTGGCTGTGGTGCAAGTTTTAGCGTTTAAATAAATTCGCTTAAGGGCAAGCTAAACGCTGTGCTTTTTAAACCCGAAAGTCTGCATTTATACCATTTGCAGTTAAAGCGATAGGCATACATCGCATCATTTTGTATGCCTGTCGGTTGTTCTACTTACAATACTTCCTTTTAATTTCAAATTCTGGCTACACTGATTTCAACAAACGACCATAGTTTAGGACAGCGTTTATGAAATTATATGGCTCTACTACTTCTCCCTATGTACGCCGCATTCGCATTGTATTAGCGTCTACAGAGCACGAATTTTTAAATCTTCAAATCTTTTCAGGTGAAGATCGCGAACTGCTTGCTTCGCGCAACCCAACCTTAAAAGTACCTTGCCTTGAAGACGATGGGCAAATGATATTCGATTCTCGCATTATCTATAGTTATCTTGCCGATAAGCTTGATCATGACGGGTTAAGTTGGGAAGAAGAGAATCAGCTAACATTAATTGACGCCGCTAACGATTCATTTGTTCAGCTTATGCTTCTAAAGCGTTCAGATTTTGATATTAGCGAAGATAAAATGTATTACCGACTTCAAAATGAGCGGATTGAAGCAGTATTGGATGCGTTGTCAGAACAACTCGATGCGGGTGGCTTTAGTGGATGGACTTACCCGGAAATCTGTTTGTATAGCATGATCGACTGGGTGCTTTTCCGCGAATTACACAGCATGAAAGACTACCCACAATTGTTAGCGTTTCACGAAAAGCACCATGACAGAATTGAAGTAACCGCAACTGACCCGCGTAGTTAGATTTAGTCAGATATCATGGCCAGGTAAATTAGGTAAATTAGGTATAAATAGGTAAAGCTGTCCTAACTTACAATCACCACTCTATAGTTACGCTTAACCAAGTTTCCGACTTTGCTACAGAAAGTGCTGCTATAGAAAAGGCTGCTAAAATAAGGGCTACTAAACAATTAATAGCCCTTATCAAAATCAAACTGGTATTTAAGCGGTTCGCCTTTGATATAGCGCAGCGCATTGTCTAAAAACACATCTGCCACATCGCTAGGTTGAGATTCTGCGGCCGTGTGAGCAGTCACTGAAATATTAGGGTGCTGCCAAAACGGGTGAACGGGGTCGAGGGGCTCGCTGCGAAATACGTCCAATACTGCATGCGCCAAAGCGCCTTTGTCTAAAGCTTGCAAAAGCGCATCGTCGTCAACTGCACTGCCTCTACCCGCGTTAATGAAGACACTATGAGGTTTAAGTGCATTAAAAAAGCCGTGAGATAGCAAGTTTTGTGTTGTGGGAGTATCTGGCATTAAATTTACTACGTGGTCACACGCACTGGCAAACCCTTCGATGTCGTCAGGAGTGTAAACAGCATTAGCGCCTTCCACTTCTGCACCGCTTCTCGTTAGACCTACAACCTGCATACCGAAGGCGTGAGCAACTGGCATAAGTGCTTGCCCTATACTGCCAAGTCCGACTATACCCAGCGTTTGACCATTTAACGGTACCCGTGTTGATGCCTCCCACTTCGGCTGGGCGGCGCGCTGATTTTGTTCAAACGCTTTTGTATTTCTAGCATGCTCCAGTAAATAGGCAAAAACGTATTCCCGCATTAACTTACCGAAAATTCCTTTTAGCCCAGTAAGCGTGTAGTCTGATTTATTTGCGTTTAACAGTGGGGCATTGCCCGCCCACGTTGATTGACACCAAGTAATCGCTGCACAGCTGTGGATGATATTAGAAGCGAGATCAGGGTCTGCGAGCATCACGCTGACGTCTTTGGTATCTACATCTTCTGAACGCGTAGTTATTTGTTTAAGCGTTATAAGTGGGCAGCCATCTGCCCCGATGAAGCTATCGTTATCTGCTATTTTTTCTCGAAGTGCATCTGCAATATCGTTAGCTTCATTACTTAAAATAGTAAGTTCAATCACCTTCGAACTCCTCGCTGTCATTGGTCTAACACTCCTAAAGTAAACTTTTCTTTCCTCTGCCTGAATGCATTATCGTTAACCTGGTTGTTCTAAAAATGTGATTTAAGTTTTACATTTTTGTAAACAGTGTCGGTGTTATGTATTTGCACCTGAAGTTAAATTGCAACGGAATCGCTATGCAGTCAGAAAACAAATTCCAAAATTCAATAGATGTTGATGTAACGCACGCAAAAGTACTATCACCTAAGCGTAACACGACCCAAGCCGAAACGTCGCAGGCGTTAGTTGAGGAACAACTTTCACATTTCGGCATAAGTGCACAAAGCGACTATGGCAAGGCACTCGCCAATACGGCTCATCACTTGTACGGTGCTCAGGCCAGCGTTATGCAGCTTTGGGATATTACTAGTAATACGTTGCAAGAACTTGATAAAGAAGACAGGCTTGCCTATTTCAATGCTAAAAAGTTTTTGTCTTTTCAAATTGCGAAAATATTAGATACGCTGCAAAACCCGTTTAGAGCCACATACCAAAGCTTGTCGAGCGGCAACGGCTCACAAGGGCACTATCCACTATTCGACAATGTCACTGCACTTTTTTCAGCAACGCCCGTGGTCGTAAGAACTGCAACCTATATATATGCCTGTACTGAATGGGTAGACGATGCTTTTCAAGGAAAAGAGTTTACCCATCAAATTTATTCGCGATTATTAAACCCTACCAACATCTCCCTTGCTAACGCAATTGTAGATATGGAAGCGGGCCCTTACGCCGCCGAATACTTGGCTTGGAATTTCAATTCGGGCATGGCGGCAATTGACGCTTGTTTATCGAACGTGCTGAGTCATGGCGATGTGCTCATTGTTTCTAGGAATGTATATGGTGGGGTGTATCAGCTGCTTCATGATTACTTCGCTCGCAGCAACCGTATGGATATTCAAATTGCATGGTTTGATGGCTATGACGCACAAAGCTTTGCGTCATTTATGCAGCAAACAAAGGCCGAGCATGCCTCACGTTTAGACAATGGTGCAAAAATGCATGTGTATCTAGAGTCGCCATGCAACCCACATGGTTACGTACTGGACGTACCCGGAATATGTGAGTTAGCACACGCACAAAATGCGTTAGTTATGTTGGACTCTACGCTTGCTACGCCTGTGTTGCACCAACCGCTACAGCATAAAAATAAAGCCTCACGTCCCGATTATGTCATCCACAGCTACACCAAAGATCTGTGTGGCAGTGGCGCAACCACAGCGGGCGTTGTGATAGGCGAGGGACATCGCATGTTCCAGCCAAAAGGCAGCTCAGTAAACGGGGTAGACTGGTCCGAAACCATGTTCTGGGATGTGTACTACATCAAAGGTGCATTCCTAGATTCTGAAAAGGCGTTTGATGTATTAAACGGTATGAAGACCTTGGAACAGCGCATGATGACTAAGGTTATCAATACTCAAGTCTTTACCTCATTCCTAAATGCCCACGACCAAATTCGCGTTAACTGTCATGCGTTGCCTGAACACAGCAATGCAGGTTTGCGCGAGAAACAGCATACGCACGGCTGGCCTTGTACCTTATTCACCGTAGACATGGCGCCCGCGAATTTACCGCGCGACGTGTTTGTGCGCTTTTTCGATGCCCTAGAGCCGGCCTTTAGCCACCAGGTAAGCATAGGTCAAAACAATACAATAATTTTGTGTCCTGCGCTGACGTCTCATTCAGAGCTCAGTGGCGACGAACAGAAAAAAGCCGGAATAGAATTAACGACTATGCGTATTGCAATGGGTACAGACAATGTTAAGCAGCTTATTGCTCACTTTATGCTGGCCGCCAAGCATTTTATAGAGCCTCATGCGCCTGGTTTTTGTGAGAAGTTTATGGCAAACGCCGACATTGATAACTTGTATTTATCAGTAAGTGAAAGAGTAAGCTCACAGCATTTTGGCAGCAAGGCCAGTATGGATTCACTGATGAAAGGGGCTTAGGTGCACTTTTAGTTCAAGAATTTGTCTTGAACTGTCGATAAAACATATTGAGGATGTTCTCCTTCTCCCGGGCCTTTCCTTACGCGGGCTCGGGATTTTTTATTTTTGGCAAAGCTTATTAGTGATGATGAGCGATTCTCTTTGCTATAAAGTAAAAAGACACTAAAACCCTTACCTTCACAAAATAACTAAGGCGGCTTTATGCACGAGTTTAAAATTGATGTAACGCTAGATGCATCATTGCCCTTTATTTTTGCAGCATTTCACGAACCTGAGTATCTCTCAGAGTGGTTTGCACCAGGCGATTGTTCAGTTACACAAATTATGAGTGACTTCAAAGAGGGCGGACGTTATCGGATAAAAATGATGGATCCCAGCGGTATAGAAATGTCATTGACCGGTGAATACGTGACCATTTTAGCGAATGAGCAGCTGTCGTTTTCCTGGGTGTGGGAAGATGACATGGAAGAGTCGGTAATGACATCGGTGGACATTCACTTCGAAAACACCGAAGAAGACAACGTAAGGCTAGTTCTTATTCAACAGGGCTTTTTAAATAAGCAAGAGTGCGATCAGCACAACTTCGCGTGGATGTCGTGCTTGGAAAAACTTGCCGTGTTAGCAGCTAAGACGAAATCGTTTAATTAACCATTTTTCTGCAGTCACCAGCTTTCTGCAAGTTAGGCATAGTTTAAGCCTAGTTTAGGCATAGACCAGGTATAGTTCAGGTATAGTATTAATAGCGACGCGTATACATGGGGCACAGTGTTTGATACACACTGTTTGATTAAAATTCAGTGGGCGCAAGGCAAGGGCAGAGCGGCTTGCTCTGCCCTTAGCTAATTTAGGTTAGCGACGTCATCGCGTCTTTTCCGCTTTTTTCTCGGTAAGTGTCAAAGTCGTTATAGCCTTCTTCACCTCCCCCGTACCATGCAGACGGATCGTCAAACGAAGCTAACGGATAACCGTGCTTGAAGCGAGTAGGTAGATCCGGGTTTGTGATCCAAGGTCTTCCAAAAGCAATCATGTCTCCATCACCGTCAGATAACCGCTTTTCCGCTTCTTCTTTTGTATAGCCACAATTCCCCATCAACATACCGTCAAAAAGGGCCCTGAATTCTGCTAACGTCATGGCTTCACCACGCTCATGAAACCCGAATGCTAGGCCATCCATTACATGTAAATAGCCTATCTCTAGTTTATTTAGCTGTTGGGCCACATAAGTAAAGGTTTCTCGAAAGTCGTCAGCACCCATGTCGTTAAATGCGCCATTTGGCGATAACCTTACACCGACATGCTCTTTTTCCCATACGCTCAATACTGCGTTCATTACCTCGCTTAAGAAGCGATATCGATTGTCTACGCCACCTCCGTAATTATCGTCGCGTTGGTTGCTACGGCTATCTAAGAATTGGTTTATAAGGTAGCCATTTGCCGCATGGACTTCCACGCCATCAAACCCTGCAGCTTTGGCGTTAATAGCTGCCTTTTTGTAGTCTTCTACAGTGCGCTTTATATCATCAAATGTCATGGCTTTCGGCACCTCGTAGGGCTTTTTGCCCTTAGGCGTGTGAATCTCATCGCCTTCAATTTTGATAGCAGATGCTGAAAGAGGTAAATTACCGTTGTGAAAGTCGCTGTGAGATGCGCGCCCGGTGTGCCAGAGTTGAAGTACAATCTTTCCACCCGCTTCATGAACGCGGTCTACGATTGAGCGCCAGCCTTCAACCATCTCGTCAGTGTAAATTCCAGGGGTATCAACCCAACCAATGCCTTCTTCTGATATGGTCGTTGCTTCAGTGATAATAAGCCCTGCATCTGCACGCTGAACATAGTGATCGCCCATAATTTTATTGGGTATGCGGTCGGCGCCCGCTCTACCTCTTGTCATTGGTGCCAATACCATGCGGTTTTGCAATGTGTTACCTGCCCAATCGAACGAGCTGAAAAGTACTGAGTCTGTCATTCGTATTCCTTATTCAACGAAGAAGAGTTTGTTGATGAAGCGTTACGCTTGTTAGCGCTATAAACGCCATAAGATAAGTATTAAATACAGGAATAGCGGGGAGTTGGATTTATAAAAGAGCGCCCGAAGGCGCTATTGAGTGTATTGCAGGGAGAAAAACTTTACAGTAAAGCTGCTAGGTTGACGTCGAACCGTAGGCCTAGAACAATAGCATCATCAAGTGCCATTACTCTGTCGCGCTCTGCGAATTGGTCGGGATTGATGATGAAGTGAACGTTTGGCTGAATTCTTACGTGGTCGTTGAGTTGATAGCCATAACTCAGCTCTAACATGGTTTGGCTACTTGCTGGAGTACCAACCCCGCCGTTTATGGCTCTTAATATACGCTGATCCTCTAGCGCTTCATCACTGTATTGCTGACGGGTAAACACGAAGCCCAGAGTATCGTCAGGACGTGACGCCATGGTACCTCTTAGTACAAAGCCTGCTTTGACATAATAGTCTTCAATCAATTCGCCAGATGTACCGGTTAGCACGGCGCCGAAAAGCGTTAACCCTTCTTTCGTGAGTGGGTTAGGGCGAGTAACAGTTTGTTCAAATCGAGCAAATATACCCGAGCGACCGTTTCTAACAGCGTAATCATTACCTGTTTGCGCCGCATAGTTGCCTTCATCATCAAAGACAGGATCGGTGTAGTCTGCGCCATCATACCAACCGCCAATTTCATATCTTCTTGGTAGTTCGTCATTATCCCAAGTAGTTTGATACCCTAGAGTGAACGGAACAACAACGCCAGTAGCTTCATTAGTCGCCCAATCGAAGCCGTGATCGCCTAAGTCCTGATGACTGGTATTATCTTCGTACACGCCGGTATGAAAGTATGTTTTTGGTGAAAGCCAGTATTTAGCATGGCCACCCCAACTCGAAACCGGCCACCAAGTAAAATTACTGGTTCTAAATACAAAAGTCGGGTTCCCACAGGCAGCATTGGTTTGAAAGTACTGGCAAAGTTCAGAGCCTAAAAAGCTGATATTCGCTACAGTACGGCCACCTTCTAGTTCTAAATCGCCATCAAGAAATGTGGAAGAAATCGTAAACCGTGCAAGACGGGTATTTTGACCGCCAAAGATCTCTTGTACAGATGTGCTGTTTCCGATGTAGTGCTCGGCTAAGTTTTTACCGTGTCGATTTGTCATGGCAATATGAATTTTAGTGTCATCCCAACCTGCTAACGTATTTAAGTCGAGTTCTCCACCTACAAAAAGCTGACCAGCATAGGCACTACCTCTGCGCTCACCACCGTCAATGTTGGTTGCTGACTCGCCTGTGTAACTTGCTTGAAAGTCAAACGCTTCTTGAAACTTACTTTGTGATGCTGACGCGGTGGCAGCAAAAAGAACGGTACCAGCGAGTATTGTGGTGTATGACCCTCTCTTATATCTAGAAAGTCGACGTGTAGCTGTAGTTGTTTTCATCGTTATTCTCTCAATTAAAAATGTTTATCAGCCGTAGCTTGTTACGAGCGTGTGACTGATGGCATCTACACATTCTTTGCTAACTCTTTGTTGACGCTAGATAAATCAGAGTGGGCTCTCGTTACAGCGTTTTAACATGTCTATGCTTTTGACGAAATTTAACGAACCTTTGTTATTAAATCAACCATGTTTATTTACTTGATTTTCTAATTTTGTGTATTTTTGGTTAATAAAAAAATGGTTTCTTGGAAATGAACGCGTCACGAAAAAAAATTTTCGGTTAGTTAGCTTGTCCATGTATCATGCTGATTATTAAATGGATTTTTATTTGTTGGTGTAATGAATAGAAGTGGATTAAATTATTTTGTTAATACTCATCTAAATATAAAGTCTAATTCTTAACGTATTTTAGCATAAATAAATTAAATTGATTTATTGACAGGGGAAATGGTCGGTGCTTAAATTGCTTAACTAATTTTTTACAAGCGAAAGGCCGTTTTTATGAAAAACAACGCCCCTTTGGTTTCCAAAGACACACTGATTCCCTTTGTATTGTTAACGATTTGCTTTGCTGCATGGGGTGTGGCTGCGAACATGACAGACCCTTTGGTAAAGGTATTTAGTAAGATATTTACTATGTCGTCTCTGCAATCGGCACTGGTTCAATTTGCTTACTATGGCGCATATTTTTGCTTAGCCATTCCTGCTGCTTTTATTAACAAGCGCTTTTCTTACAAAACAGGCGTTTTGACAGGATTGGGCTGCGCGGCCGCGGGAGCATTTCTTTTCTACCCTGCTAGCCAAACTATGACGTATGGTTTTTTTCTAGCCGCTCTTTTTGTATTGGCTGGTGGCTTATCTATTCTTGAAACCTCGGCCAACCCTTACGTTATGGCGATGGGAAATCAAAAAAGTGCGACACGTCGTTTAAATTTAGCGCAAGCGTTTAACCCTGTCGGTACCAATTTAGGTGTATTTTTGGCCGCAACACTTATATTGCCAAATTTGAATCAAGCATCTGCACAAGAGCGTGCCGCCATGTCAGTAAGCGAGCTTAAAAACGTGATAGGGGCGGAGCTTGATGCAGTAATGCTTCCTTACGTAGGTATGGCATGTGTGCTTGTTTTAGTTTGGGTTGCTATCTTCCTAATTAAAGCGCCAATTCAAGAATCGGTTGAGTCAAGTGTGGAAGACGTTAAGTTGGGCGCATCGCTTAAGCGCTTAGTTGCTAACAGGCATTACCGTTTTGGTGTATTGGCTCAGTTCTTCAACGTTGGCGCACAAACATGCGTGTGGACCTTCACTATTCAATATGCGATGAAAGCGACAGGCGGCAATGAGGTGAGTGGTGGCGAAATCTTACAGTACAGCATGATTGTATTTCTAATTTCTCGCTTTGTGATGACGTGGGTAATGCAATATCTCTACCCAGCTAGACTACTAATGATCATGTCACTGGTTGCCATGGCGCTATGTATCTTCATGACACAGTCTCCTAATTTAGCAGGCGTAATCGCATTGGTATCTATCTCTGCTTGTTTGTCACTAATGTTTCCAACGATTTACGGCATTGCGCTTGAAGGGCTGGGTGAAGATACCAAACTAGGCGCAGCTGGCCTTGTGATGGCGATTCTCGGCGGCGCTATCATGCCACTCTTCCAAGCAGCCATTATTGACAGTGCTGGTGTGGTTGTATCTTATGTCGTACCAGCCATCTGCTTTTTACTTGTGGGCGGTTATGGTTATTTCGATATGCGAGCCAAAAAGAGCATTGCTAAACCACAGTCTGATAGTGATGTTAGCACACTAAAAGATATGGAAATGGAAATCGCTAAATAGTACTTCTAAATGAATGGTATCAAAGAGCCGCTGATTGCATCAGTGGCTCTTTTTTATGCTTTTTTAAATAGCGCACCTAAAACCGCTGCTTTTGAAGCGCCAGTCACTGTAGGCACATTACCGGGAATATCATTCAAATAAGCATGTGCAAACCACGCAAACGCGGCGCCTTCTACATGCTGTGGATGTATGCCCAGAGCATAACTGTCAGCTACGGCATAGTCGCTCAAAGCGTTGTTCAAATAAGACATTAATTTTTTATTAAACGCGCCGCCACCGCACACAATCACTTCACTTTGTAAGTTCGCATCACTCGCTTTTGGGAGGTGTTTCATTATTTCTTGTGCGATAGTGCTGCCGGTAAGTGTGAGCAAAGTGGCTTGAACATCTTCTGGAGCTAAATTGTTGTTTTCTTCTTCGCTTTGCAGGTCTGCACTAGAGGGAAAATAATCAGCAAGGGCGTTGCTTAACCAATCAATATTGAAATGCTCTCTACCTGTACTCTTAGGTGCGGGTAAAGAAAAGTAGTTATCTAATAAAAACCTGCCTAGTAAGCCGCTATGGCATTGTCCTGTCGCGGCCCATTTCCCGTCTTTATCGAAACTTTCATTTAAATGTAGGCTAATCCATTGGTCCATCAAGGTGTTACCTGGCCCAGTATCAAACCCTCTAGGTGGTATGTCATCTTGCTTTGGCGCAAGCAATGAGATGTTTGCGATACCGCCAATATTTACCAACGCTCGATATTTGTTTTCAGTGGCGAAGACCGCATTATGAAAAGCGGGGACCAGGGGTGCACCTTGTCCGCCTAACGCAATATCTTTGCGCCTAAAATCGGCGATAACATCAATGCCGGTTAGCGCAGCGATAGTGTTAGGGTCGCCAATCTGACAAGTGAAGCCTCGGATAGAATGGCTGGTAAAATGGCCAGACATCACGTCAGAATTTGGGTAGTGACGCACTGTTTGCCCATGGGAGCCTATGGCAGTGATATCTGACGCTTTAAGATTGTTTTTATCAAGTAACGCTAAAGTAACTTCTGAGAAGGCTTCTGCAACGAGTCTATCTGCAATGCCGAGCGTATTGAGCTCGTCAGGGCCTTCATTACACAAATCATTAAGCGCGTGAAGCAGTTCGCTAGGGTAGGGAATTGTATGTGCTGAAAGCGTTTTGCACGTCGTTGCAGTGATGTCACATAGGACGGCGTCAACGCCGTCCATGCTAGTGCCTGACATCAAGCCAATATATTTCGCCATAGCGCAACTATTTCATCGCGAGCATAATACGTTTGTTGTTATTGAGTTGCTGCTGACGAAGTTTTGCAATTTCCATAAATCTTTCTCGCTCTTCCTTTGCTATGGGTAAAGCTTTTGGCAGTTCTACGGTGCGTGGATTTCTATGCACACCATCTACCAAAAATTCATAGTGAAGATGCGCACCAGTCACCATGCCAGAACTTCCAAGGTAACCTACCGTTTGACCCTGTTTAACGATGTCGCCGACTTTGACCGCACGTTTTTTAAAGTGAAGGTACTTAGTGGTGTATTTCTCGCCGTGCTGAATAAATACATGGTGACCGTTATATTTATCATAGCCTGCTTTGATAACTTTTCCATCGCCAGCGGCCATAATCGGTGTACCAACGGCTGCTACGTAGTCGGTACCTCGGTGCGCTTTCCAGCGTTTTTGTACGGGGTGAAAGCGTGCCTTAGTAAAATTAGAGCTGACGTATCTGAAATTAACTGGCGCACGTAAAAAGCTTTTACGCATGCTACGCCCTTCCGGGGTGTAGTAGGTACCGTCTTCATGAAGAATTGCACTGAATTGTTCGCCTTGGTTAGTAAACTCCGCTGCTACTATATCGCCGTAGCCCACGAACTCCCCATCAATGTATTGCTCTTCAAAAACAACGTTGAACGTATCGCCAGAGCGTATTTCCATTGCGAAATCTATGTCCCAGCCGAAAATACCTGCCAAATTCATAATTTGGTTGCTGGTAAGCCCAGCATCTCTCGCGGCATTCCAAAAGCTTGAGTGAATTTCACCTTGCGCAAAGTTATAGCGAATATCTACATCGCGTTTTTCTAATTCAGCGACAAGACTGCTGTTCTCGTCAGTCGAATCCGGACGAACGAAAAGAGTTTCCGTTGAAGATAGCTTGTACTTTAACTCGCCAAAGCTACCGTCTTTGTTCGCTTTAAACGATAATTCGTCGCCAGGCAATAAAGTAACAAGCGTTTTTGTTAGTTCACCAGCCTGAGTCACATTGTAAACATCGCGCGATGTGAACCCTGCACGCTTAAACAGCTTTGCTAGGGTATCGCCACTTCGCACTTTATACGTTTGCCAAGTAGACTCTTCTTCATTCGAAAAAACGTCGGTTGACGGTGTAATGTTAAGATCTACAGGGTAGCGGACACCTGCGTCTAAGATATGTGCCTCTTGATGACGGCTAGCCTCTACAGGCTCCGACGGCAAAAGGATAAGCCCACCAAGAAACAAGCTTGCGATCGCAATGCCGGTTCTATGTTGCTTAGGTAAATTTTTATATAAATGTAGCGCTTTTGAAGCGTCTAATTTCTTTCTCATACTACAGCCCACCTGAGAAATGTTATGTGCACAACACTATTTCACATACGTTGCTTAAAAATGCAACTTTTCTCATTATTTTGTTAGCGCAAATTGTTACACCCAATAGCTCTTAAACTCGCAATTACATAATGCGCTATCTAAATATCAGTGAATGTAAGGGGAGGGTTGGAGCAAACTCTCCACCGCAGGGAAGCGGTGGCGGAGCGCCCATGGGTGGGGTTACCGCGTGTTTGCGAAAGCCCTTCCCCTCTCTTTCAATTCAGCTATATTAATACGCTAATTTTGCGTTCAAAGCTGTTGGGTTTAACAACATGACTGTTTGTAATCCTTTTTTGACGCGCAAAGCTTTTAATGGTTCCGTTGTAAGCGTAAAATGCCCGCCAATATTGAATGTACAGTTATGTAGAGTGTGATTAACAAATGAAAGATTGGCAAACAGCGATAGCTGAGATTAAACGGGGCGTTGATGAAATACTCCCCGAAGAGGATTTAATTGAAAAACTAAAATCCGGCAAAACCCTAACCATTAAAGCGGGTTTTGATCCAACTGCGCCTGATCTGCATCTAGGTCATACTGTGTTGCTCAACAAGTTGCGTACATTCCAGCAACTAGGCCACAAAGTTGTTTTTCTTATTGGTGATTTTACTGGCCTAATTGGCGATCCTACAGGTAAAAATGTCACACGCAAGCCTTTAAGTAAAGAACAGGTATTAGAAAACGCTAAAACGTATCAAGAACAAGTGTTCAAGATCCTTGATGAAGATAAAACGGAAATTCGTTTTAACTCTGAGTGGATGGACGGTCTTGGTGCGGCGGGTATGATCAAACTTGCGGCAAGCCAAACCGTGGCGCGTATGCTAGAGCGTGATGATTTTAAGAAGCGCTACAACAACGGCCAGCCTATTGCTATCCACGAATTCCTATATCCACTGGTGCAAGGTTGGGACTCGGTAGCCCTTGAGTCAGACGTTGAAATGGGCGGTACTGACCAGCGTTTCAACTTGCTAATGGGCCGTGAGCTTCAAAAAGAGCAAGGCCAAAAGCAGCAGTCAATTGTGATGGTTCCGCTACTTGAAGGCTTAGACGGTGTTCAAAAGATGTCGAAGTCATTGAACAACTACATTGGTATCACAGACGCGCCAAACGATATGTTTGGTAAAGTGATGTCTATCTCTGATGACTTGATGTGGCGTTACTACGACCTTATCAGCTTCCGTCCGTTAGAAGAGATAGCAGAGCTTAAAGCGCGCGTTGAAGGCGGTGAAAATCCGCGTGATATCAAAATCATGTTGGCAAAAGAAATTATCGCTCGTTTCCACGACGATGCTGCCGCTGAAGGCGCGCACCAAGACTTTATTCAACGCTTCCAGAAAAATGCTATTCCTGATGACATGCCAGAGCTTGAAGTAGCGCTAGGTGAAGAAGGCATCGCTATCGGCAATTTATTAAAAGAAGCGAAACTTGTTGGTTCAACGTCAGATGCCATGCGCATGATCAAACAGGGCGCAGTTAAAATAAACGGCGACAAAGTAGAAGACACCCGTCTAGTGCTCACTGAAAAAGGTGAAAACGTTTATCAGGTAGGTAAGCGCAAGTTTGCCCGTATCACGTTAGCTTAACGCTTCACTAAGCTAGTATTGGAAAGCCCGCTTATTTAAGCGGGCTTTTTTTTGCCTTAAATATCTCGTTCAAGAAAGGGCGAAATTTCTAAAAAAAGGATTTTTTGCTGATATGCAACAGCGTTGTACTTCCCGTTTGGGCGTGAGGGATTTGCTTTTTATTGTTTAAATGGTTGATTTAATTGTATTTTTAATTTTATTCACTTTTTTTGAAAAAAGTTTGTCAGTTTTTTGTCATAGCCATCGTCTATAGGGGAAAAGTTAAACAATAATCCCAACTGTACGATGAGCAGTTTACGCGTAGCAGCCTGGGTGAAATTCCAATGATACTTAGGTCAACTGACCTTTAAATATACGCTTACGCAATGCGAAAGGATAATGTGATGACAACTGTAACTACAACCCGTGCAACATACCAACAAGTTAACCAAAGTCTTCCAGCTAAAGAAGCGCTCACATGGCTTAAAGAGGGCTGGCAGCTTTTTGCAAAAGCGCCATTTAAACTATTAGGGCTCTCATTTGCTACGCTACTTACTGCTGGCCTTATGCAGGCTTTGGCAGGTCCTGTAGGTTTAGGGATATCTAAATGGGTAAGCCCGCTTTTAGCCACAGTAATGTGGTTGGCCATTGCTAATTTAGCGGTAAAAGGCAAGGTAAGCTTAACGGGCGGAACCGTACGTTCATGGGCAAACATCGCACTTTGGAGTTTAACCGGTCCGTTGATCGCATGGATGCAGTTTCAAATTGGCGCTATGTTAATGGGAGCAGAACCAGTAGCGGCATTAGCAAGCGGTAATGTGGTAGACGTACCGGCGTGGAAAGTAAGCCTAATGATGGGCTCGGCAACACCAATAAACCTACTGCTTTTATTTGTACCTATGTTGCTTATTTTAAAGCATCGTTCACTTTCAGCGTCATTTTCAAATAGTATTGCTACAGTAGCGGGAGCTTATAAGCCAATGTTGGTAATAGGTGCCATGATTTTCTTAACAGTTGCACTTGCACCTTATACCTTCGCACTGTCGGGGTTAGTGTTCGGCCCTGTTGTTTCTTGTGTGTGCTTTATTGCTTACCAACGTTTGTTTCGCTAATCGACAACAAAAAAGTTACCAGCTATTTAATGCGTGGAATTAATAAGAATAAAAATGGAATTGCAGTGAAAGAAACCATTCAAATAGAAAAACTGCTCAGTGAATACGCGCCGCTTATGGCGCGTATTGCCGCAACGTTTGAGGCCAATAAATCACTTCAAGATGAACTGATACAAGAAATGTCACTGGCGGTCTGGCGCGCCTTTGATGGAGCTTCGAAAGGTAGTGATAGTGGCTTTCGCGGTGAGGCGAGTGTGAAAACCTTTGTGGCCAAAATTGCGCATAACAAGGCGGTAGACCACGTAATTAAAGAGCAGCGACACAAAGAGTTCACCCACGACGGAGAATTTGACCCCTCTAATGCACCGGGCGCCGGTTCATCTCGTGATGCGACGTTGCAAGAGAATGCGATGGATCTTATGACAGGCTTACGTCAGCTAGAAATAAAGTACAGACAGGTACTTTCTATGATGCTAGAAGGGTTCAGTCAGATAGAAATAGCCAATATGTTGGGCATCAACGAGGGCGCTGTCGCCAAGCGAATAGCTCGAGCCCGCCAACAGCTTACTCAGGTAATGGAGCAGCAGCCATGAGCGACAACAAAAAAGTGATTAGCGAAGATAAAAAAGCTATTAGCGAGGATAAAAAACTCGTTAGCGAATACAGAGAAGGTGTGCGTGACCAAGAATCAGATACTAGCGCCAACAGCCCGCAAATGAGCGAGTTAGATAAGCAATTTTCACAGTGGCAAAGTGCCTATAAGAATGCAACCCCTTCGGTAGATACAGATTCACTGTTTAAAGAAATCAAAAGCGTGAGGTTTAAACTAAAACTAAAAGGTGCCGTTGATTTGCTACTCGGGCTTGCGGTTTCAGTGTGGTGTTTGATTTTGGTATTGTTTGAGCCGCTCTCCACGTACCAATTTTTGTTATTCACGGTACTGGCGCCTATCCCTGCCGCTTTTGGGGTATGGGGATATCGGGTAAGACAAAAACAGTGGAAAGCTCAAACGTTAGATGTGCATTCGATGCTGTCATTTAAACAAACCCAGCTACAGCAGCAGTTACATTACTGGAAAATTAGTCTTTATGGGTGTGCAGCACTTTGGTGTGGGTTATTTGTATTAGCCATTTTCAACGTAGTCATGTTCAACGCCTATACTCTGTGGGGCACGCAGCTGGTGATAAACAGCGTGGTCGTCTATATCGTATACCGCAGGTACAAAAAGCTAAACGCCGATTTGCCGTCGGCGCTAAAGAAAATAGAGGATATGAAATAGCTGAAACTGATAGTGTTACAATTCCAACATAGGAACGAAGCCCCCGTAAATAAGGCGTTTACCGTCAAAAGGCATGGGGTTTTCGTTCTCCTGCATTCGTGGATCTTCCATTACTTTTTTCCACGCAGTATCGCGTACTTCTTTTGATGGCCAGAACGCGATAGAAAACACCACGGTTTCATTTTCTTTGGCTTGTACCGCTAAAGGAAAAGACGTTATCTCACCGTCGGGTACATCGTCACCCCAAGCTTCAAGAATTTTAGTGGCACCATACTCTTTAAAAATATCGCCAGCGAGTTTGGCGTGTTCAATGTATAACGCTTTGTTTTCTGTGGGAACGGCTACAGTAAAGGCATCGATGTATGACATGAGGTGGCTCCGTCAGTGATTAGAATACTAACATAGCCTAAATAACGAACAGTACGCAATGGTGAATACGGCAGACTTTTCGTAAACAATCTACTAAGACTAACGCTCTGCAATTTTAGCCCACTGATATAAACCGTGCAGCGCTAGTCTTCTTGCCTTGGGAAATAGATATTTTTTAAGGGGCGATTGATAAATAGGAAGAGATAAGTCGAGGTCGCTTGTGCCCATCATTCGCTGAGCAAGCCGCTGCCCGGCAAAGGCGGCAAAGGAAACCCCTGAACCACAATACCCCATAGCATAACCGATAGAATAAGCAGAACGGTTTGCGTTATTACTGCTGGCTTCACTGTCTACGAAAATACGTGGCATGCTATCTAGCGACACGCTCACCCAACCACTCCAAAAATAATCCATGGCGATTCCGCTAAGTGAAGGGAAGCTTTTAACCATAGCGCGGTATAAGCGCTGCTTATCTGAAACGTTATCTGCATCTTTACCTTTTACGGCACCACGACCGCCAAATAACAATCGACCATCTGGCAATACCCGATAGTAGTATTTCATCATTCGCGTATCCATAAAGCTCATGGGAGTGGTCAACCCGGTCGATGCGCGTTGTTCCTTATTTAAAGGGGCGGTAACAAAGATGCTCGACTGTACGGGGAATTGCTTATTGTCTACGCTGTCGTGAAAGCGTTTGGGGGTATAGGCGTTAGTAGCAATGAGTAAATGCTTAGCAGATACCGAGCCGCTCGGCGTGGTGACAAGGAACCCTGTTTTTTGCTTTTCAATGCGAATGGCTGGTGAGTCGTAAAAAAGTGTGGCACCAAGTTCTTTAGCGACTCTTGCATATTCACTTGCCAGTTTTAAAGGGTGTAAGCATGCACCTTCAAGTTCAATGCCACCGTAAGCCCCGTTTATTCCAAAACGGGCAGCAAGGTCTTTTGAAGTGAGGGTAGTGCTTGGTACATTGAAGCTTGATGCTAGATGATTAGCACTGGCGTATAGTTGCTCGGCTTGCTTAACGTTATGGGCCAATTTTAAATAAGGCCCTTCTACTAAATCGACCTGCATATCAAAGGCTGTAATACGCTTTTTAAGCAAATCCACGGCGCCGTCAAACTCGGCCTGCATGCCCATGGCGACTGTATGATCCCATTTATCTTCTATAGCGCTTAACGACAGTCTACCGCTTCCAGAGAGGATAAAGCCGCCATTGCGGCCTGCACAGCCGAACCCAAGTGAGTTTGCATCAAATAGCGTAACATCCTGCTTAGCTTGAGCAAGCGTAATTGCAGCAGACAAGCCGGTATAGCCACCCCCGATAACGAGATATTCGGAATCAACCTTTTTGTTCAAAGGCGGCAGTGCTGGCACCTTATGCGTGGCATGCCAGTAGCTTTTGGGCGCGGGAAGCATTGATGAAACGCCGCGGGAAATAAGAGGGTCGTAGGTCATAAAATAAGATGGCTGTGAGCGTTTACGTCATGTTGGGCATTAGAATTGTAGTAGCATTTCCGCACCTTCACATTCACAGTAGCCCTCACAGACTGGGCAATCATAGCCCTCGTGAATAGATGCGTAGCGCCATTTGTTGGCGTGTTTTTTTATCAATTGGCCGCCATTTTTGGTGAAGTATTTAAATGCACTATTGCCCGGGCTTGCCAACCAAATATGCGCTAAACCCGCTTCTGCACCTTGAGCTTGCGCACACTTTATAGACTTGCGTAATAGCGCACTGCCAATTCCACAACCCTGCATGGCGGGGTCTACAGTGTTGCATTTAAAATAACATACGGTATTTGACTCTACGGGCCAAAGAGTAGGCGTACACCACTCATCGGTTTGCCACTGCGTATGTGCAAAGGTAAGCCTGAAACCCACCACTTTATTTTTGTATAGTGCTACCCAGCTAGCATTAGTATTGCCAACAAAACTTTTGGTGTAGTAATCAGCGAGCAACTCGTTAGTGAGGTAGTTGTCACCATGTACGTAATTACCAAGAAAAATCACGCCTTGAAAAAGCTCAGGCGCTAATTGCTCGTAAGTTATATCGTTTTGAACAAAATGATTCATTTGAGTGGTTGGCGTCATGTTTTTTCTTTATGAGGGGCATTTTTCATCCCATCAAGGTGAACATCTAACGCTTCTACAGAAATCAAAATTTCTCTCACCGACATCCACAATGAATAGAGTAGTGACACTAAACTTGCCGCGAAAACCCAGTTTCCCACTTGTTGATAGGTGAGATAAATGGCCAACATTGAGACCACACAAAGAAAAAAGCTACCCACCCCCGCTATTTGCATACGCTTAATAAGTTGAATGCGCAACCGAAGGTTTTTTATTTGCGCTTGAGTGTTGTCATCTTTCTCTTCTTTTGAAAAATTTCGGATGATTGTCGCAAGGGTTAAAAAGCGATTGGTATAGGCTAGAAGCAATAAAGAAATTGCCGGAAATAACATAGCCGGAGTAGCAATATCTATTTTCATAGGTGGTTCATGCAATCGTCGAATAAAGGAAGTGTATCACAGGGGATGCGTTACACACAGTTATCAGCTAAGCGCTTGGTTTATAGAACATTGCCTAGTTTCTAGGGGCAAGCTGCTAGGCTACATTCTGTCTACTGTCATGCCTGCTGCGCTCCAGCCTAACATGTCGCCTTCTAAATGCATGACTTCGGAGAAATCGAGTTCTTCCAACACTTTCATCGCCAATTTAGCGCGTCTACCGGAACGGCAGTAAATGATGATAGGTTTGTTTTTGTGGCCTTCTAATTCGCTGAGGTAGTCATTGATGTTCTCATGGGGCATATTCACGGCACCAGGAATGTGACCATCGGCAAATTCTTTAGGTGAGCGAACATCAATAAGCAGCCAGTCATTGTTAGCGACCCGTTCGATAAGATAAGGCGAAGCGGCAACAGAAGCTTGCGCGGTCGCTTTCGCTGTGCACTGAAGCGAAACGAATAATGTAACACTAACAATAACTAGAAAACCCGCAACAACAATCCGCATGAAAAGATGCTCTTACCTTCTTACTGATATTTTAGACTTAAGTATAACGCTTATGCGTTTTATTTAATACCTTCACATAATGATTTTAGTTCACTTATTAATCGTAGTGAAAAGCGGCTAGCGACATCCGGGTCGACCACAATAAGCGGTGCATCAAGAAACCCGCGATGGGCGCGCCAAAATACTTCTAGGTCTTCGTGTGAACTCTTGGAGGCGGCAATGAGTGCATAGGGTTGGCGAACTAGCACGTCTTTAACCGCTACTTGAGGATAATCAATCGGGCTATCGTGAAATAGCGTTTGCGCCCCACAAACATTTAATAGTTTATTTCCCCATGCATTGGGGCCAATAGTCATAAGTGGCGCCGTCCATGAATAGTAAAACACCGGTTTACGTGGCTTCTTATCGTATTTTAGTCTTAGGTTTTTTAACTCACTGAGAAAATCATTGGCGAGCTGGGTGGCTTTTTTTTGCGTGTTAGTAAGTGCACCAAGCCTTTTTATTTCACTACCAATATCTGTGATATTTCCAACCTTGCTGGTAAATACATTAAGCCCCATTGAAGAAAGTTTATGTATATCCTGAGGTTTGTTACCTCCGTCCCAAGCAAGTATTAAATCTGGTTCTAACGCCACTATTGCCGCAATGTCAGCACCTTGAAAATCGGCTATTCGTTGAATACTTTTGGCAGCTTCTGGATAGTCACTGTAGTCGCTTACACCTACAAGGTTTGACCCTAAACCTAAACTAAATGCCCATTCTGTAAGGTGTGGTGCAAGGCTAATTATTTTTAAGTCGGAAGGTTCCGCATCCAATTGTTCATTTAAACCGCCGGAAGGAAGTTGCTCTTCGTTGGTAATTTTTCTTGTCCCGACGGTAGGCTCTGTTGCTTTGTTGGCATGTGCGCAAATAGGCATTGAGCACAGCAGAAAAAAAGAAAAAGCGCTTAGTGCGCGCAATATTTTCATAGCGCAACGGCCATGGCAAACAGGGTTAAAGATGCAAATGAACTCGTTGCTATCATAGCCAAAGTAATCGTGTTTTTAGCTTTTAACATGTGAGAATACTTAACGTCATTTACGCCTCCTACGCGGGCATATCGAAATTTCTTATTAGCATAAATGGCAGGGCCCCCCAGTTTTACATCTAGTACACCACCCATAAGCGCCAGAAGCAGTGACGTCTTATCTTTTACTGGTGAGCGTTTTATAGCGCTAATGCCTTTTACGGGATGGCTAATAAGAAGAGTTATAAAGCCGCCAATAGCAGCGGGTGGAAGGGTAAGTAAATAAACCAGCTTGCGAACGGGTTTTGCAAAGAGTGCCATTGCAGGCGTGCGGTAGTGCCATTGCCACGACGTAAGCAAAAGTAACCTATAGATCAATGCGCCTATTGGCCCTGCAACCACAAAGTAAAAAATAACGCCGCAATACAGGTAAAGAAATTTAAGCCAAAGCGACTCAATCGCTGCTTTAGCAATACCGATATCTGTTAGAGAGTTACATTGTCGTGCGGTAATGGTTTGGACCATTTCTCGGGCAAGAGACTTTTTGTTTCTACCTACACTTGCCAGTACTTTTTTATACTGCTGGCGCTGGTAGCCAAAATCGAGCACCGCGACAAGAATAATTGCTTCAAAGAAAACGGGGTACTGAGCCATGTACACTAAGATGGCGATACAAACTACTAAAGGCGCAAGTAAAACTAGAGCGGCTAACGAACCTGAAATGTAGTGTTGAGATGGGCCGAAGTCGCGAGACGGCACTACCTTACGTCCCATTTGCAAAACAAGATAGCGCATGAGTGTTAGGGGATGTGTACTTTGGGGCCAGCGCCACAAGGCATCTACGGCGAGAGCCAGCCAAAGTACTAATAGCGACTGATATTGCGGGTCGCTAATTACCTCTGTCATATTATTTTGAGAGGGCCTTGATCATTGCCATAACTAGCTGTGCAGAATGCTTAGCAGCAGTGTCTAAATATTCTTTAAAGCTCACTGACGAAGTTTTACCAGCAATATCTGATAACGAGCGAATCACAAGAAACGGTGTATCTAGCATATGGCAGGTTTGACCGATAGCCGCACCTTCCATTTCTACCGCTTTCATATCAGGAAAGTTTTCACGCAATTCCGCCACCGCTTCATCGCTCCCGATAAATGCATCACCAGTGCAAATCAAGCCCGTTGTCGATTGTAATGAAGTAATTTCTGCAGCTGCACTACGTGCTGTTTCCATCAATGCGGTATCACAGCGAAAATCTTCAGGCATACCTGCACATTGACCCAGCTTGTAACCAAAATGGGTTAAATCGGCGTCGTGGTGAATAACGTGACTTGCTATCACTAAGTCACCAATATTCAGGTTCTTGTCGAAACCACCAGCAGAACCTGTATTAACAACTGCATCAGGAGCGTACTGCTCAATCAATACAGTGGTAGCGATAGCCGCTGCTACTTTACCAATGCCGCATTTAACCAACACCACTTCAATGTCGTTGAGTGTGCCTTCATAGAATGTAAGGTGTTTCCACTGTGTTTCTTTTACGTTCCAAAGCGATGCTTTAAGTAGCGCAACTTCTTCATCCATTGCACCTAAAATACCAATTTTTTTCATAACATTACCGAGGGTGTTAAGAGAGTTAAAAGCGTGAACACGCTATTGAATGCACTAATTGTATAAGGAAAATAGAGAAACTGACAGAAAAATGCCTTTGTTACCGCTATTTGAGAGTAAGAAAACAGCAAAGTAACAAAGGCTAGGGGAAGCTCTGATTAACCGTTTCAGGCGGCAGCTGGTCTGCTTGAACGCACAGGACGGGTAGGGCGCTTGGGTGGTTCTGGGTTGTGCGTAGGTAGCTGTGCCATTTTATTTTGTAAACGGCGATAAGGGATCAGTTTGTTTTCCAAGCACTCGCGAATATCGTCAACCGTGTAGCCAGATTTAACTTTAATCCTTGCGTGCGGAAGGCCTGCTGCATCTAAAGCGCCCGTTACAAACCAATCTTTTTGCGTTTTATAGCCTTCTTTCCCTTGGCTGTGAACCAAATCGATAGCCATAACAGGGCTCATATCTTGTTTATCGACCAGTACAAAGTCGAGTTGTCTGCTAGATGCTCTGCTAAGCGCTTGGCTTGCTGTCTTCTTGTTGGTTGATTGACGTACTGATACAAGGTCATTAAGACGTACGCGGCACACTATTCTAAACTCTCGACCCATGGCCTGTTCAATAAGGTTTAAAAAAGTATGCTCTACCGGAGTGAACAGTTGTGCTTTCCGCCTAAATGGAAATGCTACTCCACCGTCTGACAACTTTATGGCACCTAGTGCAACGACTATAAGTAACATCATTAAAATAATTGCCAATTCCATCGTAACCCTCGCAAATATCAATAGAAAAAGTCATGACATGAGTAACTGAAGGTCAGCCTGGCCCAGTGTATATAGCTTAGCCGCATGAGCTTCGTTTACGGCATAGGCGTCATAAAAATGACGCTTATTGCTGTCATGAAGTAGTTATTGATGAAATAGCAAAGCGGGTGCCAACATTAGCTTTGTTGGCAGATTTCTACGATGTATTTATTGATTTTTTGAGGTGACTAGAATATCAACCTGAGAACCGGCATTGTCAGGGCTTATAACTACCCTTACGGCATTATCTTGAGAGGACAATAATGTACGGCCTCTAATAGCTGGATGGGGCTTAAGTAGTGGGTGAGCGCCTTGGTATTCGCTAAGTATCTCACTTGGGGAGCGTGGTGAGTGATAAACCATAACTGCCGACGTGTCTTTTTCGAAGGCTTGGCACTGTCTTGCATCATTAGATATTTTCACCTGCTGAAACTCGGCGGGGCACGACACAATAGAAGGTTGGCTTAAAGACGGCATCGCACCCTGGTTAACTTTTTGCTCATTAACTTGGGCGTTCGACGAAGAATCTACTGAAAGAGTGTCTGCAAAACAGGCACTTCCTGAGGCTAATGCTAAACAAAATAAAAGCTTCTTAGTGTTTACGTGCTTCATAGGTAGGTTCTTTATCCAGTGGGCGATATTCTTTATTCGTTTTTACGATACTAGAGGCGTTATTCTTTTGCTTCAACTAAACCTTGGTCTATTAAGGTATGTAAGAAGAGCTTTTCGTATCTTCTGTGGCGTGTAAAACAAAAAAGCTCGATAGCGAGGCTATCGAGCTTTAATAACAGAGAATATTCGCGAAGGTTAAACGCCAATATAATCCATGATACCTTCGGCAGCCTTACGGCCTTCGTCGATAGCGGTAACAACAAGGTCACTACCACGCACCATATCACCACCAGCAAACACTTGTGGGTGTGAGGTTTGGAAAGCAAATTTACCCGCAGAAGGCGCGCGTACGCGACCTTTCTCATCAAGCATAATGCCGAAATCGGCAAACCATGGCGCAGGACTTGGTTGGAAACCAAATGCGATGATAACAGCATCTGCTTCAAGTACGTGTTCAGAACCTTCTACTTCAACAGGGCGGCGACGACCATTTACATCTGGCGGCCCCATTTCAGTTTTCACGAACTTAACGCCACAGGCTTTTCCATTTTCATCAACGGCTATATCAAGAGGCTGTAGGTTGAATTTAAACTCAACGCCTTCTTCTTTAGCGTTAACCACTTCGCGGCGTGAACCAGGCATACTTTCTTCGTCACGACGATATGCACAGGTTACTTGCGCAGCGTCTTGACGAATTGAGGTGCGTACACAGTCCATGGTGGTATCACCACCACCTAGCACAACCACACGCTTGCCTTTCATATCAACAAAATCAGCAGGATCTTTTTCAAGGCCCATTACGCGGTTGGTGTTGGCTATAAGGAAAGGAAGTGCATCATATACGCCTTCAACGTGTTCGTTGTCAAAGCCACCTTGCATCGACTTGTACGTCCCCATGCCTAGGAATACAGCATCGTACTTGTCGATTAGATCCTGGAACTGGATGTCTTTACCAATCTCAGTAT
This sequence comes from Alteromonas sp. ABH4_452, assembly GCF_056311825.1. Lineage (NCBI taxonomy): Bacteria > Pseudomonadati > Pseudomonadota > Gammaproteobacteria > Alteromonadales > Alteromonadaceae > Alteromonas > Alteromonas sp. ABH4_452. Next base: position 1,427,529 of record NZ_CM149973.1, read on the forward strand.
TAAGTACGAACTCAACACCCATCTCGGTAAAGATTTGGCGGCGTAGCTTGATTACATCTTTCTCTAATTTGAAAGACGGAATACCGAATGTAAGTAGGCCACCAATTTCTTCGTATTTGTCGTAAACAACAGGTTTAACGCCGTTACGAACTAATATATCAGCACATGCAAGACCAGCAGGGCCTGCGCCTACAATCGCCACTTTCTTGTCGGTCCATACCACGTCAGACATATCTGGGCGCCAGCCCATTTTGAATGCCGTATCGGTAATGTATTTTTCAATACTACCGATGGTAACAGCACCAAAATCGTCATTCAGCGTACACGCACCTTCACACAGTCTGTCCTGCGGGCATACGCGACCACATACTTCCGGCAAGCTGTTGGTTTTATGAGAAAGTTCTGCCGCTTCTAGAATACGGCCTTCATTTGCCAAGCTTAACCATTGGGGAATGTAGTTGTGCACAGGGCACTTCCATTCACAGTATGGGTTACCGCAGTCCAAGCAGCGATCTGCTTGGCCTTCGGTTTGAGATTGGCTTAGCGGCTGATAAATTTCCGCGAACTCTTGCTTACGTACCATGATCGGCTTTTTAGGCGGATCGATACGTTCAACATCGACAAATTGATATACGTTCTTTGCCATAAACTAAATCCTCCTACTGAGCCTGAATGCGTAATTCAGCACTTGAACGACTGATGTGACCAAGCAAGTTTTTCACATCACTGGTTTTTGGCTTAATAAGCTTAAAGCGTTTCAGCGTTGCGGCGAAATCAGTAAGCAGTGACAACGAGTGCTCGCTTCCTGTTTCTTCGTAATGCTGATTAATTAAGCCTCGTAAGTGCTCAGCAAGAATCGCTTTGTCTTCAATAGGCATAACATCAACAAGCTCGGCGTTTACACGGTTATCAAGGTCGTCGCCATCATCCATAAGATAAGCAAAACCACCTGTCATACCTGCGCCGAAGTTCACGCCAACCGGACCAAGTACGGCAATAATACCGCCTGTCATGTATTCACAGCCGTTGTCGCCAATGCCTTCCACTACTGCAATAGCACCTGAGTTACGTACCCCAAAACGCTCACCAGCGCGGCCAGCAGCAAGCAATTTACCGCCTGTTGCGCCGTAAAGGCATGTGTTACCCATGATGGCGCTGTCGTGGGCGTCATACGAGATATCGCGCGGCGGGTGGATAACAAGCTTACCGCCAGTCATCCCTTTACCTACGTAATCGTTGGCATCGCCTTCAAGGTGCATATGTAGGCCGCCAGCGTTCCATACGCCAAAGCTCTGGCCCGCTGTACCGGTAAGTTCAACCTTTATAGGTGTATCTTCAAAGTCGTGATTACCGTGATGTTTAGCAATTTCACCTGATAGCAGAGCGCCTACAGAGCGGTCTGTATTGCGTACTGGGTATTTGAGGGTAATTGACTCACCATCTACCACAGCTTGCTGAGCATCTTTAAGCATCTGAGCATTTAACTCGCCTTTATCGATAGGCGCGTTAGTGGTTTGCGAACAAAATAGGCGAGTGTGGTCGCCCGCTTTAGGCTGCGCAAGTAGTGGCGACAGGTCCAAGCGATTTTGTTTAGCAGTAATGCCGTCTAGCACTTTAAGTAGCTCTGTGCGGCCAACTAAGTCGTCGAACTTAGCTACACCCATAGAAGCCATGATCTCACGTACTTCCTGAGCGATAAACTTGAAGTAGTTCATCACCATGTCAGGTAAGCCAATAAAGTGATCGTCACGCAGCTTTTGATCTTGCGTTGCTACACCGGTCGCACAGTTGTTTAAGTGGCAGATTCGTAAGTATTTACAACCAAGCGCTACCATTGGGCCTGTACCAAAACCAAAGCTCTCAGCACCTAAAATACCTGCCTTAACTACGTCAAGACCGGTTTTCAAACCACCGTCGGTTTGAACGCGTACTTTATGACGCAAGCCGTTTTCAATTAGGGCTTGTTGCGTTTCAGATAGGCCTAGTTCGAACGGACTACCAGCGTACTTAACAGACGTTAATGGGCTTGCTCCTGTACCGCCGTCGTAGCCTGAAACGGTAATAAGGTCGGCATAAGCTTTTGCTACACCTGTTGCAATGGTGCCTACACCAGGCTCAGATACCAGCTTAACCGATATAAGTGCCGTTGGATTAACCTGTTTCAAATCGAAAATTAGCTGAGCCAAATCTTCAATTGAATAGATGTCGTGGTGCGGTGGTGGTGAAATAAGGGTTACACCTGGCACAGAGAAACGAAGCTGTGCGATGTACTTATTTACTTTATCACCAGGAAGCTGACCACCTTCACCTGGTTTAGCACCTTGCGCTACTTTTATCTGAATAACGTTAGCGTTTACCAAATAGTGAGGTGTTACACCGAAGCGACCTGACGCAACCTGCTTGATTTTAGAGTTCTTCTCAGTACCAAAACGAGAAGGGTGTTCGCCACCTTCACCCGAGTTAGACTGACCGCCTAAGCGGTTCATGGCAATCGCCAGCGCTTCGTGCGCTTCAGGGCTTAGTGCACCGATTGACATGGCAGCGGTATCAAAGCGCGGGAATAAGTTCTCCGCTGCTTCTACTTCGCTAACATCAATAGGGTCGCAATCAGGGTTAATAGCTAGCAAGTCGCGAATGTGTGCTGGCGCACGGTCGTTAACAAGCTTGGCATATTGCTGATAGTCATCGTAGTTACCTGACACTACAGCCTTTTGAAGCGTACTCACTACGTCTGGGTTATAGGCGTGATATTCGCCACCGTGAACGTATTTAAGCAAGCCGCCGTGATCGACAGACTTACGCTTAAGCCATGCAATACGGTTAAGGTTCACAAGGTCTTGATGGAAATCATCAAAGCCCGCACCTTGAATGCGTGAAGTCACACCTTTAAAGCAAAGGTTCATTACTTCGTTGTTTACGCCCACCGCTTCAAACAGCTTAGAGCTACGGTAGCTTGCAACGGTGCTAATACCCATCTTAGACATAATCTTATACAAGCCTTTGTTGATACCCTTACGGTAGTTCAACGTGGCCTGCATAGGAGAAATATCCAGTTCACCTTTTTCGCAAAGCTGCTCAATGGTTTCGTATGCTAGGAATGGGTAAACCGCAGTAGCACCTAAACCAATCAACACGGCAAAGTGATGCGGGTCGCGGGCACTTGCTGTTTCAACAACAACGTTCGCGTCACAGCGCAATGACTTTTCAACGAGACGGCGCTGTACCGCACCTACCGCCATTGCTGCTGGAATAACCAAACGGTTTTGCTTAATGTTTCTGTCAGACAGAATAACAAACGCAGCTCGCTTGTTCTTAACCAGCATTTCTACTTCGTTACACACGCGTTCAATAGCTTTCTTCAAGCCTTCTTGCGGTGCGTATTGAAGCTCTACAACCTCTGAATAGTAGTTGTCAGGGTTAAATTCACGTAGCTGCTTAAGATCGGTATACATTAATATAGGCGAGTCGAACAACACGCGGTCAGCATAACCTGAAGTTTCGCTAAAGACGTTTTGCTCGCGGCCAATACAGGTTGCTAACGACATAACGTGGTTTTCACGTAGCGGGTCGATAGGCGGGTTAGTAACCTGTGCAAATTGCTGACGGAAGTAATCGTAAACAGTACGCTGGCGCGATGACATAACCGCCATTGGGGTGTCGTCACCCATTGAACCAACGGCTTCTTGACCGTCTTTTGCAAGCACTTTAACCACTTGCTGAATTTCTTCGTAGCTGTAGGCGTGTAGCTTGTGATATACCGCCATGGCATCATCGTCAAACACGCGTTTGCCAATTAGAGAGGCATCAAGCTGCTCGATAGGAGTCAAACGACGAATGTGTTTTTCTAGCCACTCTTTATATGGATGACGCGCTTTTAAGTCGTCATCAATTTCTGTAGAACGCCAGATTTTGCCTGTGTAAGTATCTACAGCAAGCATTTCACCAGGACCTACACGGCCTTTCTCGATAACGTCAGCTTGCTCGTAGTCCCAAATACCCACTTCTGAGGCTAGGGTAATGAAACCGTTCTTAGTGATAACGTAACGTGCAGGACGTAGACCGTTTCTATCAAGGTTACAGGCAACGTGACGGCCATTCGTTAATACGATGCCGGCAGGGCCATCCCATGGTTCCATGTGCATCGAGTTAAACTCGTAGAATGCACGAAGGTCATCATCCATGGTTTTGTTATTTTGATATGCAGGTGGAACAAGCAAGCGCATGGCGCGGAATAAATCCATACCACCGGCTAGGAATAGTTCCAGCATGTTATCCAGTGACGATGAGTCAGAACCTTCAGTATTTACAAAAGGTGCTGCATCTTTAAGGTCGGGGATAAGCGGCGTTGAAAACTTAGCAGCACGTGCCATCGCCCAGTCGCGGTTACCTTTAATAGTGTTAATTTCACCATTATGCGCAAGAAAACGGAAAGGTTGGGCTAGCGGCCAGCGTGGTAGTGTATTCGTTGAAAAGCGTTGGTGGAAAACGCAGATCGCGCTTTGCATACGCTCATCGGCAAGATCGTGATAAAAGGCGGGTAAATCTTTTGGCATTACCAAGCCTTTATAGATAGTTACCAAGCCTGATAAACAAGCTACGTAAAAATCGGGATCTTTTTCAAGACGTTTTTCGGCGCGGCGACGGATCATATACAAACGACGCTCTAGGTCGCGTTTTCTCCAGCCCGCAGGGGCGTTCACAAAAACCTGTTCAATCTGTGGAACGCCTGTAAGCGCTAATTCACCCAGTACTGAGCGGTCGACAGGCACTTCGCGCCAACCCACTACTGAAAGTGTTTCTTTTTCTAGTTCTTCATTAAGTACTTCACGCGCAGTTTGCGCAAGTACTGGGTCCTGACTTAAGAAAATCATGCCCACGCCGTATTTTTTGCTGAGTTTCCAGCCATTTTCTTCGGCGATTGCATGGAAGAACGCATCCGGTTTCTGTAGTAATAGACCACATCCGTCACCGGTTTTCCCGTCGGCGGCGATACCGCCACGATGCTGCATACGGTCAAGACCGTGTATAGCAGTAGTTACCAATTCGTGACTGGCTTCCCCATGAGTGTGAGCAATTAAGCCAAACCCACAGTTGTCCCGGGAATCATTGGGATTATATAAACTCATCTCTTAACTCCTTCAACCTTTTGACTGGGCAAGGTATGCGTTGCGTGTAGATGCGCCTAGGTTTGCGTATCACAACATTATTAGACGTCTTTTAAACCTGCGAGCGGTATTGCTCGCGGCATGCGCCTTTCTTGTCGTTATTTATTATTAGAGGATTCCAGTCTTTTCCGCATGTTTATGCATTATTGCTGTGCGGGCCGTACAAAATACCCACATTGAAAAATAAAATCAAACGCTAAAAATTCGAGGTTTATAGAGAATTGGTATAAATATAAATAAGTTTATTAAAATCAAAGGTTTGTAGTTGAACTTTCAGGTTTGTAACAAAAATGTTATCAGCGGATAAAAATGATAAGTTTTAGTTGCGTAAATGGTATTGGTTCTCATTCGCTTTTTTAAAGTGAATAATTATGCTCTCAGGTTGTCATTTTATGTTGTCAAATGCCTTTTGTTTGTATTTTTATTAAATCGTAAAGTTACGGTTCCACTCATATAAGTAGTTTGCTATATTGGTTAAAAATTATTCGTATGTAAGGTTGTGTCTCACTTGATAGGACATTCGTGTAATTTCCACGAACGCATTAGCGTTAGTTAGAGAATAAAAATTCACTGAAAGCACATGCTACCGAGTCAGTGAGGACTATCGAATGACTGCATTACAGGCAAGCCCCAACAGCACCTTTATTATTAACGACCATATAATAACAGGCGAAGACGTAAGTTTTACGCCTTCTCCCAATACCTCCGGGCTTTTTGAGCAGGGCTTTCCTGACACTATCGTCATACACTTCACCGCAGGCAGTAGCCTAGCGTCGTCAGTTAATGTATTAACTAGGCCAGGCAGTGGCGTGTCTGCTCACTTTGCCGTGGGACGCAGTGGCAATATTGTACAAATGCTGCCAACCAATAAGATTGCATGGCATGCAGGGGAAAGCCATTTCGAAGGGCGTAGCGGATTAAACCAATATTCAATAGGTATTGAACTAGATAATGCAGGCCAGCTTAAAGAAAGAAGTGACGGCACTTATGAGAGTTGGTTCGGTAAAGTGTTTGAAAAAAACGAAGTATTCGAAGCTAAAAAGAAAAACCAGCATGCCACTGGCTATTGGCATAAGTATTCTGATATTCAAATTTCGCGAACCCTTACCTTGTGTAAAGCACTGTGTGAGCACTACCAAATTTCTACCATTGTAGGGCATGAAGAGATTGCGCCCTCGCGTAAAGTAGATCCCGGCCCCGCCTTTCCCTTACAAAAATTTAAAGAACTCGCATTACATCCCGACAGTAACGTTTGGGAAACTGATTCAAATAACACCAATTCACAGCGAGAAGCCCACGACCAATTCCGACGTGACATAACTAGCCCCATAAAGAAAATTGCGAATGTGAGTGCAAATGCGCTTAATGTTAGAAAAGGGCCTGGCACTTCATTTCCCATTATTGATAATGGTTTAAATAAAGGAGAAATATTAAAAGTACTAGAGAGGCAGGGCGATTGGGCGAAAGTATCTTTTACTAAAGTCGGATGGGTAAACACCTCGTTTATTCACGAAGTTACGGAAAAGTCGCCGTTTAAATCGTGATCGTGAAGTGGTGTCATCGCTTTGCTACAACAAACCGCATTCCCGAAGTGATTAAAGCCTGATAGGATACAGGCAAAATAAGATTAGATTAGACGTACATGCATTCAGATTCACCAAACGATTCTTGGGCAATCCGCTTTGCTCAATTTGTTCAGCGTTTTGGCACTCTAAAGCTCAGCATTTTGTTTGTTGTTCTTTCGCTGGTGTTCACGCTAGGCGGTTCTTACGTGATACGCGTGAGTATGGGAAGCCAAGTTCAACCTGACGATTTCATAAGTGCAGTCATTCTCACGATGCTATCTGCGCCTTGGGTACTCTACTTCTTCAGTGAACTAATAAAGCAGCTAGAGAATTCGCGTACCAACTTAAAAGAAGTTGTTAGCCAATTAGAAAGCTTACGTGAAGAAGACGTATTTCTTAACCGAGAACTACAGAGCAATATTCGTCAGCTTAATCATGAAATTGAACAGCGTAAACAGGCGCAGGAAGAGCGAGAAGCTCTGTTCAAAGATTTAGAAAGAGAAATTCAAGACAAATCTGAGCAAGAGGCTCAAGCGCGACGTTTGTCCACGCTATTGCGCTCTATCATTGATGCGTCGCCTGACTTAATTTACTACCGCAATGAGGAGGGTCGATTTGCAGGCTGTAACCGCATTGCCGAGTTAATGACGGGCAAAACCGAGCAAGAGTTGCTTGGGTTGACGCCAAAAGATGTATACGAAGAAGAGCTAGCCCGCCAAATTGTAGCAAGCGACCATGAAGTATTAGAAACCAACGCAAGTATCACAGAAGAGTTGTGGCTTCGCTTCGCTGACGGCCGTCGTCGCTACTTTGAAATGAAGCGCGTACCTTTCTTCGACAAAGAAGGTAATCGTTTAGGTTTATTGTCTTTCGGTCGAGATATGACGGAACGTAAACAAGCCGAAAACGCTGCGGCGAAAGCAAGCACCGATAAGACGCGCTTTATAGCGACCATCAGTCATGAACTTCGTACCCCATTGAACGGTATTGTAGGCCTAAGCCGCATGCTGCGTGATACCGAGCTAAGCGATGAGCAATTTAGCTGGGTAAGTACTATTTACGCTAGTGCTATTACATTAGGTAATATCTTCAACGATATTATTGATCTCGACAAATTAGACAGAGATAAACTAGAGCTAAGCCTTAAAACGATTTCGCTAAAAGATTTCACAGAAGAATTAAGCAGTATTATTCGACTGCTAGCGGCAGATAAACAGCTTGAACTAAAAACAACGATTAATGAGCCGTTACCCCGTTTAGTGGAAATTGACGGTACCCGTCTTCGCCAAATTTTGTGGAATATATTGTTTAACGCAGTGAAGTTCACACAAAAGGGGCACGTGAGTTTATCAGTATCATCAACGAAACCTGATGGTGATAAGGCATACGTTACCTTCATTATTGAAGATACCGGCGTGGGTATTCCTGAAAGCGAAATCGATAAGATTTTTGCTATGTATTACCAAGTCGATCACCCCGATCACCAGTCAGCCACAGGCACGGGTATCGGTCTGGCTATTTGTAAGCAAATGGTCGATTTAATGAAAGGTGAAATTCACGTTTCTAGTAGCGTGGGTAAAGGCACCCGTTTTGAGATTGTACTGCCAGTGCAAATCTCTAACAGCCCAATGAAGGTCGCACAGCTTCAAGTGACGGGGCTTAATATCTTGTTGGTAGAAGATATTGAGCTGAACGTTATGGTTGCCAAAGCCTTGCTTGAGAAGCTTGGGCAAAAGGTTGATGTTGCAATGACGGGCCAAGAAGCTATTGATAAGGTAAGGGAGAACCAATACGACCTTATCCTGCTCGACATTCAGCTGCCTGATATGACTGGGTTTGATGTGGCGAGCACTATTATTGAAGAAGACTTGGTCATGCAGACGCCTATTGTGGCGCTAACGGCTAACGTAATTAAAAAGCGTGATGAATATTTAGAAAACGGTATGGACGATGTGATTGCAAAGCCAATCAAGAAGTCTCGGGTTATTGAGGTGTTCAACGAGCTGTTCCATGCACCTCCAGCTCCGCTAGAAGTAGACGGCGAAGTAGAGCGCCCTGAACCAACTAAAACATTAAGTAACATTTTAGATATGGACTTATTACAGATGTTAGTTGATACCATAGGGGATGAGATGGTTCGCGCTAGCGTCAAAGTATTCCAAGAAAAAATGCCTGAATACATGGAAATACTGCAGCTTAGCTTAAGCGCCGATGAAAAGTCCGAAGTGTGCTCACAGGCTCACAAAATTAAAGGTGCAGCTGGCTCTGTAGGCTTGGCTCGCGTACAACGTATCGCTAATCAAATCCAACAAGGTGATCACCCAACGTGGTGGGAGAACGTGCACGATTGGGTAGAAGAGCTTCAAATGGCGGTTCAGCACGACATGAAGGCGCTGCACGATTGGTTAAACGAACAACAGGTTGACGACTAGTCAGCGCAACGCGCTCTTTGATTTGTAATGTTAAAAAGAGGGCTTGCCCTCTTTTTTGTTATAAAAATAGCGGTAGAGTAGACGTTAAGAACAGCGCTGTTACTTAGCTAAATGGCTCTCAAAAAGGCGGAGGGCTTATTATATCTATTCAGTGGTAAAAGGAATTAATGTGATGACAATAAGCGCACAACAAGAAACCGTATTTTCAAACGATCAGTTAAGCGTTGACGAGATTCCCTCACTTCAAACGCTCGCGTTACTGCCTATTTCTAAAAAGTACCGAGCGCTGAATATTTTCTCAATTGGATTGATAGCGGTAGTGCTAATAGGCATCGCCACCGGACTACGAGTACAAAACTTTTGGTCACTACCAGATGGGTTACTACACGCTTATCCATATGTTATCGCAGGTATCGTCGCTTTAGGCAGCGTGTGGGCGCTCTACCACTTCTTTGCTGATGTCCGCATATTCTATGCGATTCGAGAGCAAGATATTAGTAAACAGTCTGGGCTAATTTTCAGAAAACTCTCGTGCCAACCTATTTTGCGTGTTCAGCACGTTGAAGTTAACCGCGGGCCGTTTGATAGATGGGCGGGTCTTGCTTCTCTTCAAGTATTTTCGGCTGGTGGTGAAATGCATACCTTTGAAATACCCGGGCTAAGTATTGAAAGGGCTGAGCAGCTACGAGAGTTTATCCTTGCTCACAAAGATATTGGTGCTCGCTAATGTCGGTATCAGAAACGTCCTCAAACGAAGCGTCAGAACATAATCTGTCACAAAAACCTGATGCTGCTGTGCAAGCACCGACATTAAAGGTAGAAACGGGTGATGAGTGGCAGCGCCTTTCTCTTATTTCTATTCTGTACTTTACCATTCGTAATTTTTCCGCCTCGGCACAAGTACTTATCTACACCATTCCCGCGTTAGCCATATCGTTTAATATTTGGGATAACTTGCTGTCGCCTGAAGTGCTAATTGGTGCCGGGCTCCTGTTTTTATCTACTAGTAGTAGCGGCGTAATAAGCTTTCTTATGTACAAGTTTCGCGTGCACAACCAACACGTCGAAATTCATCATGGTGTGTTTCAACGCCGCTATACCAACTTGCCTTTGTGGCGTATTCAAAACGTTAAAATAGAACGCCCTTTCTATTATCGCCCGTTTGGGTATGCGTTAGTGGTGCTCGATACCGCAGGAAGCGGTAAAGAAGAAGCAAAAATAGTGGCGGTGCCTCAAGACTATGCTGAAGCACTGAAGAAGCAGGTGCTGTATGAAAAAGCTCATCATGACGTGGGCGATATAGATGAGCTAGCTGGTGAGAACCTTTCTGATAGTGAATTGGCTGACGGAAGTTCGATTTCACGTACAAAAAGCATGAGTGATAAAGCTGCAAGTAACGCCCATACAAGTGAAGAAGTATTAAATCGTCGTTCCGTAAAAGACATTATTATTCACGGAATCACTAACAATCGAGTTTGGATCATACTGGGTGCGGCAGCGCCTTTTTACGACGATGTGTTTGGGATTGTGTCAGAGTGGTTAGCTGATAAGGGATTGCAGCTTAATCAGCTGGTCGGTGAACAAACGGTAGCTTGGTGGCAGTTTGGACTGTATGCCTTCGTCATACTAATGATGCTAATGGCTTTAGTTGCGCTACTTAGCGTAGGTGGCGCTCTTTTCACGTTCTATGGCTATACGCTTTCACGATCGGGAGACCGCTATATCCGTCGCAGCGGCTTGCTCAATAAGCTGGAAGTCAGCATGCGTGCATCACGCATTCAAATGATTACGGCGAAGCAAGACTGGCTGGATAAAATACTAAAGCGGGTGAATTTGTATTTTGAGCAGAACTCTACGGCTGGGCAGCAAATGCAAGAATTGATGTCGCCAAATAAACTCATTGTGCCATCGGTAACTGAAAATGAAGCCTTTGAACTTAGCCAAGAGGTTATGCCTGGTTGCGACCTGAGAGGTAAAAGTTATCAAACCATCAGTAAGCGGTTTATTAGGTTTTGGTTACTTGCCGTTTGGGCGTTGCCAGTTTTTGGTTTTTTCACACTGGGAGCCTTCACTTCCCATTTAGACATTATGATTGGCGCAGTTACTATTTTTATCTCTGTTGCGCTTTTGCTGACACTTAGATGGTGGCGATGGGGAATAGCTTACGATAACAAATATGTGTATATAAGACGAGGTCGTATAGGTGTCGATTATCAATGTTTTGAGCCCTATAAAGCACAGCAAGTAATTGTGAAACAGAGCGTTTTCATGAAACGAAAAAAGCTTGCCACGATAAAGTTTGTGCTGGCTTCAGGCGCGGTGACTGTACCGTTTTTACCAGAGGAATACGTCGATAAATTAGCAGATAGTGTTTTGTTTGAAGTGGAATCTACCAGAAGGTCTTGGATGTAATGTAAGGCGCTTTTATAACGCTATTTTCTATTCACTGTTTTAAGTACTGTTTTTATACGCTGTTTTTTTATGCAAACAGCGCGAGTTTGTGTAAAGGTAGATATCAAGTTACACAACCCTGCGTTTATATGGATATTCTTGATTACAGTGTTATTGCGATCTACCTCATTATTTTACTTATCATTGGTTTTAGTCTGCGAGGACAGCAGTCGAAGAAAGACTACTTTTTAGCTGGCAGAAGCTTAAGTTGGAAGCCGCTATTGCTGTCCATCATGGCGACTCAACTTTCAGCCGTTAGTTTTATTTCGGCTCCGGCGTTTGTTGGGTTTCGCGAGGGGGGCGGGCTAATTTGGCTTTCTTACGAACTTGCTGTGCCTTTAGCAATGCTGTTACTCGCTACTGTTGTATTGCCAACCCTGTATCGAAGTGGAGTAGTGAGTATATACGACTACCTTGAACGCCGCTTTTCCACCTCCACGCGTATTTTTATTAGTATTGTGTTTCAATTCAGTAGAGCGTTTGCCACCGGAATAATGGTTTACGCCTTGTCTATTATCTTGCAAGGAACGATGCAAGTATCAGCTACACAGGCGATATTGCTAATTGGTGTTATTACGCTTTTGTATTCCTTACAGGGCGGTATGAAAGCGGTCGTTTACGGTGACGCTGTTCAAATGATCGTTATCGTGATGGGCACCGCTGTTTGTATCGCGTTTGGTCTTAATGCACTGGGTGGCTGGGACGCCTTTATGCAACTCCTCCCCAGTGAGCGGGTATCGACCATTAACTTCTCCTCACTAGGCTTCGACGGCGATAGTTTTGGTTTTTTACCCATGGTGTTAGGAGGTGTAATACTTTATGCCTCCTATTATGGATGCGATCAATCTGAAGCGCAGCGAGCATTATCCGCTCAGTCCGAAAACGATCTTAAAAAGATGATGTTAGCTAATGGAATATTTAGGTTTCCAATTACGCTTCTTTATTGTTTAGCTGGTTTGGTGGTTGGCACTTTGGCGTTCAACGATGGCGGCTTGTTATCTCAAATTCCCAAAGATAATCCAGACTGGCTAATGCCAGTATTTATTCTTAACTACTTGCCCCACGGACTTATAGGCTTGTTAGTCGTCGCTATACTTGCTGCCGCCATGTCATCGTTAAGCTCAGCAATAAATTCTCTCGCAGCAGTATCACTGGAAGATTTTTTCAAGTTAACGGGAAGGCAGTCCAAACCTGAAGGCTACCTTCGCAGCGCTAAACTCGCGGGATTGATATGGGGCGTGATCATTTTGTTGCTTTCGCTCAATGCCGGCGACATAGCGCCCACTGTAATAGAAGCAGTGAATAAGGTGGGCTCAGTCTTTTTCGGTCCTGTGTTGTCTGTTTTTTTACTAGGTATTTTGACTAAAAAAGTAGATACAAAGCACGTTAACCTAGCGCTTTTATGTGGTGTTGCAACAAATCTAAGCTTCGCATTTTTTGTAGAGGGCGTATTCTGGTTTTGGTGGAACGTCACGGGGTTTTTGGGAACAATGTTACCTGCGGTTATTTTTTCGGTGCTTGTTCCTAGCGATAAAGCTAACACTAGCAATGCCCGTCGAGAGAATGAAGGCAATGCACTTAAAGACAATGTACTTAAAGGCAATGCACTGAAAAACAAAACCATTGCCGCCTTGTTAGTAAGCTATTTCGGCTTACTGGTGGTTTTCTGTTATTTGTTACCAGGGTGGCTGCAGTAGCGTTGACATTTTAAGCTTAAGCAGTTTGTGCAACTGCATCCCTAAGAATAATCTGATCTTTGCCGGCATGTTTAGCTTTATACAAACGCGCGTCGGCTTTTTCTAGCTGCGACTCTAAACATTTGTGCTCTTCAGTACTCACACCGATACTGCACGTAATGTTAAATTTGTGGCTGGTAAAGAGCGTAGTGCGAACTGCATCCATAAATGCAGAAAGCGCTGATAGATACACCTTAGGCGGCCTCACCGATACCACCGTAAACTCTTCGCCGCCGTAGCGCACAATTAGGTCGTCAGGAAAGTAATCTTTCAGTAACGCTGCGAACTCCTGCAATAACATGTCGCCAGTTTTGTGGCCATACGTATCGTTCACGCTTTTAAAGTTGTCAGCATCAATCATAGATACAATAACGTCTTTTCTAGACGTACTATTGGCGAAAAGCTCCTCCGCTTTTTCGTGTAGAAAACGGCGATTATACACTTTCGTCAATGCGTCTAAGTTCGCCGAGTTACGAATGGTTTGAATCATTTCTTGGGATTCAAGGTTTTGCATTACACGGCAGTAAAATTCTTCGTGATAAAACGGCTTAGATAAAAAGTCATTAGCACCGCTTTTAATAAACTTAGAAGTGAGCACGCTGTCGCCGGTTGCTGAAAGGCCAATAAAAACTAAGTCTTGCATCCGCCTTTCGTGTCTAATCGTTTTAACTAGCTCATAGCCATCCATATTAGGCATTCTATGATCTGCGATCACCATTTTGATATCGCGATGGTTTTCCAGCACCTCAAGCGCTTCAAGACCGTCGTTGGCCTCATGCACCTGAAACTGGAATTTGCGAAGTAATGAACAAATGTGATTGCGGCTCGTTTTTGAATCTTCTACAACAAGCACTTTAGTCGTTAGGTTTTTCCGCAGGCGGTCAACTAATTTAGAAACTTGAAGGTATGAGTAACGAGATTCTTTTGTAATGTAGTCCAGTACGCCTTGATCTAATAATTGGGCTCGAGTGAACTCGTCAAAGTTCCCAGTTAGCACGATAGTTGGAACGTTGTAAGAAAGCGCGAGCTCAACGCTCTCGCCATTCGGAGCATCGGGAAGATTCAAGTCGACGATAGCTGCCAAGTATTCGGTATCGCTCTCAAGCGCACTTCGGGCTTCAGCGAGGTCTTCACAAAGATCACAGGTAAAGTGAGGGTTATCCTCAATGAGTTTGTTTACTATCTTTCGGACAGTTAAGCTGTCTTCTACTACAAGAACTTTATACATGTGATTTACTCAAGGCATTTAACTTATGATAATAACCAATAAAATATAAAAAAGCCCTCAATGAGAGGGCGTTTCATACTTATGTCTAAATAAGGTTTTTCTAATATTGTATTGGTTAGAAAGGAGCTACTAACTTTGCTCAACGGGAACGCGCACCTTACCTTCCATCAAAACACGGGCGCTTCTGCTCATTACAGCTTGCTCGATTTTCCACTTGTCGTTTTCAAAAGTGGCTTTAGCGCCTACTCGAAGCGTTCCGGATGGGTGGCCAAAAGTCACCGATTCTCTGTCTTCACCTCCTGCGGCTATATTCACCAAGGTTCCTGGAATGGCAGCAGCGGCGGCAATAGCTACTGCTGCTGTGCCCATCATGGCGTGGTGAAGTTTCCCCATAGAAAGCGCGCGTACTAGTACGTCTATGTCGGAACCTAATATATCTTTGCCGCTTGACGCTTTATAACCTCTCGGAGAGGCGACAAACGCAACCTTAGGTGTATGCTGCCTGTTTGCAGCTTCACCGACATCTTTGATTAGCCCCATTTGAACCGCGCCGTATGCACGAATGGCTTCGAACTTCGAAAGCGCCTCTGCATCACTGTTAATGTCGTCTTGCAGCTCAGTGCCTGTGTAGCCAAGATCTTCCGCATTAATAAAAATAGTCGGAATACCCGCGTTTATCATAGTCGCCTGAAGTGAACCTACGCCTGGGACTTCCAGTGTGTCGACTAAGCGTCCAGTAGGGAAAATAGCGCCTTCACCGTCGGCTGGGTCAACAAAGGCCACTTCTACTTCTGCGGCTGGGAAAGTAACGCCGTCTAGCTCAAAATCACCGGTTTCTTGTACTTCACCATTAGTCATTGGTACTTTTGCAATAATGGCTTTGTTAATATTCGCCTGCCAAATGTTGACGGTGGCAATGCCGTTTTCCGGAATCTTACTTTCATCAACTAAGCCATTGCTAATAGCAAAAGCACCAACCGCTGCGGTAAGATTTCCGCAGTTTCCGCTCCAGTCTACAAAAGGTTTGTCGATAGCTACTTGACCAAACAGGTAGTCGACATCAAAACCTTCACGTTCACTTTTGCTTAAGATCACTGTTTTGCTGGTACTTGAGGTAGCACCGCCCATACCGTCAGTTTGTTTACCGTATGGATCTGGGCTTCCGATGACACGAAGAAGTAGGGCATCGCGCGCCGGTCCCGGCTGTTGTGCTGCCTCTGGCAAATCAGTTAAATTAAAAAACACACCTTTACTGGTACCGCCACGCATGTAGGTAGCCGGTACTCGAAGTTGTGGCGCATACTTTGTCATGTTCTTTCCCTCAACTAGCTTCCGCTTCTAAGAAGTCCTTGGCGAAGCGCTGTAATACGCCGCCTGCGCTGTAGATAGAAACTTCCTCTGCTGTATCTAAACGACAGGTTACAGGCACTTCTAACTGCTCACCGTTTAGACGGTTTACTACTAGCGTAAGCGTTGCACCTGGTGACGGTTCGCCGCTAACGTCGTAAGTTTCTGTGCCATCTAGCTCTAGTGTTTTACGGGTTGTGCCAGGTTTGAACTCAAGCGGTAATACGCCCATACCAATCAGGTTAGTACGGTGAATACGCTCAAAGCCTTCAGCCACAATTACTTCAACGCCTGCTAGACGTACACCTTTAGCTGCCCAGTCACGTGATGAACCCTGACCATAATCAGCACCTGCTACAATAATCAGCGGTTGTTTACGGTTCATGTAAGTTTCGATAGCTTCCCACATGCGTACTACTTTACCCTCGGGCTCAACGCGGGCCAGTGAACCTTGCTTCACTTCACCGTTTTCCAGCACCATCTCATTGAATACTTTCGGATTCGCAAGAGTAGCGCGCTGTGCGGTTAAATGATCGCCCCGGTGGGTAGCGTAGGAGTTGAAGTCTTCTTCGGGTAGCTCCATTTTTGCTAAGTATTCACCTGCAGCACTGCTTGCCATAATGGCGTTCGAAGGTGATAGATGGTCAGTGGTGATGTTGTCACCCAAAATGGCTAACGGACGCATACCTTTCATTGTACGCTCTGCATCCATTGCGCCTTCCCAGTAGGGCGGGCGGCGAATGTAGGTGCTCATTTCACGCCAGTCATAAAGCGGGTTAATGTCTTTGCCATAGTCCACGCTTAAATCGAACATTGGCTCGTACACTTTTCTGAAGTGTTCAGGCTTCACTGACTTCGCAACAATAGCATCAATTTCTTCGTCGCTTGGCCAAATGTCTTTAAGCGTTACTGGGTTGCCTTCTTTGTCAGTGCCCAATACGTCTTTTTCAATATCAAAACGCACGGTACCGGCGATGGCGTAAGCTACAACAAGTGGTGGCGAAGCTAGGAATGCTTGCTTTGCGTAAGGGTGAATACGGCCGTCGAAGTTACGGTTACCCGACAATACTGCTGTTGAGTAAAGATCGCGGTCGATGATCTCTTGCTGAATTTTTGGGTCTAGCGCGCCGCTCATACCGTTACAGGTAGTACACGCAAACGCAACCACGCCAAAACCTAAATCTTCCAGCTCGCTCATCAGGTTAGCTTCTTCAAGATACAACTTAACGGCCTTAGAGCCTGGTGCTAGTGAGCTCTTAACCCACGGCTTACGGGTTAAACCGCGCGCGTTGGCATTTCGAGCAAGTAAACCTGCAGCAATTACATTGCGTGGGTTCGATGTATTAGTACAGCTTGTGATTGCCGCGATAATAACCGCGCCATCAGGCATTTTGCCTTCCTCTTCGGTCCACTTCGCTGCTATACCGCGACTTTCTAAATCGCTGGTAGGTAAACGTGCGTGAGGGTTAGAAGGGCCAGCCATGTTACGCCCAACAGAAGACAGGTCGAACGTAAGCACCCGCTCATACTCGGCAGTTTCTAAATCATCAGCCCATAAACCTGTGTGCTTAGCATATTGCTCAACTAGCGCAATTTGCTTTTCCTCACGTCCTGTTAGGCGCAAGTAATCAATAGTTTGCTGGTCAATGTAGAACATGGCGGCAGTGGCGCCGTATTCCGGTGTCATGTTCGAAATGGTTGCGCGGTCGCCTAGCGTCAGGTGCGATGCACCTTCACCATAGAATTCAAGATACGCGGAGACTACGCGCTCTTTACGCAAGAATTCAGTTAACGCTAATACAATGTCGGTTGCGGTAATGCCAGGCTGTGGTTTGCCGGTAAGTTCAACACCTACAATATCAGGCAATCGCATATATGACGCACGGCCCAGCATAACGCTTTCCGCTTCAAGACCGCCCACACCCACGGCAATTACGCCAAGTGCATCAACGTGCGGCGTGTGGCTGTCGGTACCTACTAGCGTGTCAGGGAAGGCAACGCCGTCACGAGCTTGAATAACCGGCGACATACGCTCCAAGTTTATTTGGTGCATAATGCCGTTACCCGGCGGGATAACATCAACGTTTTTAAACGCGGTTTTTGTCCAGTTAATAAAGTGGAAACGGTCATCGTTACGTCTGTCTTCGATAGCACGGTTTTTCTCAAACGCGTCTTTCTCAAAACCAGCATGCTCTACAGCTAATGAGTGATCCACAATCAACTGTGTTGGAACTACTGGGTTAACCTTCGCCGGATCGCCGCCTTTTGCGGCAATAGCATCGCGAAGCCCCGCTAAGTCTACCAGTGCCGTTTGACCTAAAATGTCATGACACACTACGCGAGCAGGAAACCACGGAAAGTCTAGGTCGCGCTTGCGATAAATCAGCTGTTTAAGTGAGTCGGTAAGCATTTCAGGGGCGCATTTGCGCACTAAGTTTTCAGCCAGCACACGCGACGTATAAGGCAGTTTGGCGTAGGCGCCAGGTTCAATAGCATCTACCGCTTCACGGGTATCGAAAAAGTCGATACCCGCGTTAGGAAGCGGTTTACGGTAATCAATATTCATAAAACCCCAACCTTAATCTTAAGCGCGTTCGCTAATAACTGGCACTGGGCGAAGTTCTTCGCCTGTGTATTCTGCTGACGGACGAATAATACGGTTGTCAGCGCGCTGTTCCATAACATGTGCCGCCCAACCTGTTAGACGAGACATTACGAAGATTGGCGTAAATAGCGGTGTAGGAATACCCATAAAGTTGTACGCAGAGGCATGGAAGAAATCAGCGTTACAGAATAGTTTCTTCTCGCGCCACATCACTTCTTCACAACGAACTGATACAGGGTAAAGCACGTCGTCGCCCACATCGGCAGCTAGCTTTTCAGACCATTGCTTGATAATTTCGTTACGTGGGTCAGAGTCTGAGTAAATAGCATGGCCAAAGCCCATGATCTTCTCTTTGCGCTCAAGCATGCCCATCATTTTTTCTTCTGCGTCATCAGCAGAGGTAAAGCCTTCAATCATTTCCATCGCTGCTTCGTTAGCACCACCGTGAAGTGGACCACGCAGTGAGCCGATAGCACCCGTTACACAAGAATGCATATCAGATAAGGTTGAAGCGCAAACACGTGCAGTGAAGGTGGACGCGTTAAATTCATGCTCAGCATAAAGAATTAGCGAAACGTGCATGACTTGTTCGTGTAGTTCACGTGGCTTTTCACCGTGAAGCATGTGAAGGAAGTGACCTCCAATTGAGTCGTCATCGGTTTCAACATCTACGCGCACACCATCGTGCGAGAAGCGGTACCAGTAGCAGATAATACTTGGGAAACATGCCAACATACGGTCTGTCACGTCTTGTTGTTGGTCGAAGCTGGTTTCCATTTCAAGGTTACCCAGCATTGAACAGCCTGTGCGAAGTACGTCCATTGGGTGGGCATTCTTCGGAATGCGCTCTAGCACTTCTTTAAGTGCTGTTGGAAGGCCGCGCATGCCGCGAAGTTTTGTTTTATATGCGTCAAGTTCAGACTGATTAGGTAGCTTGCCCTTAAGAATAAGATACGCCACTTCTTCAAATTGACAGTTTTGCGCTAAGTCTTTTACGTCGTAACCACGATACGTTAAACCAGAACCTGATTTACCTACGGTTGATAATGCTGTTTTACCTGCAACTTGGCCGCGTAAACCCGCGCCACTTAACTGTTTAGCCATCTTGTTGTCTCCGGTCTTGTATAATTTGTAAGGTACTTTCAATTGACAATAGTGTGTAATTTGGACGCTTGAAGTTGGCGGGCACATTGGCTGCAGGAGCAAAGCACAGTTCCCTGCCACGCCGTAAACCCATCCATGGGGGCTCCGCTTCGGCATCCATGCCTCAGAGGGGCAGGGAACTGTACTTCACCCCTGCATCTTCGCGCCCGCCAACTTCAAGCTGAATTTATTTACTAATTTTTGCCTTCTGCGAATAGCGCATCTAGCTTTTGCTCGTATTCGTGGTAGCCAAGATAATCGTAAAGCTCCATACGTGTTTGCATGCTGTCGACAACGGCTTTTTGGTCGCCTTTTTCAAGTATAGATTTGTACACCATTTCTGCTGCTTTATTCATCGCACGGAATGCACTTAGTGGGTAAAGCACCATGTCGGCACCCCATTCACCAAGCTCTTCTTTGTTCCACAATTCGGTTTTGCCGAACTCAGTGATATTGGCAAGGATCGGTACGTCTAGGGCCTCTGAGAATGCACGGTAGTGCTCTTCAGTTTGAACCGCTTCTGCGAATATGCCGTCGGCACCTGCTGCAACGTAAGCTTTTGCACGCTCAATAGCTTTTTCTAAACCTTCTTGCGCAAACGCGTCGGTGCGCGCCATAATGAAAAAGTCGGGGTCGGTTCTGGCATCAACTGCAGCTTTAATGCGGTCCACCATTTCTTCTGTGCTTACAATTTCTTTGTTTGGGCGGTGACCACAGCGCTTTTGTGCAACCTGATCTTCCATGTGAACTGCCGCCGCGCCTGCTTTTTCCATGTCGCGAATGGTTTTGGCAATATTGAATGCACCGCCCCAACCTGTGTCGATATCTACCATTAATGGAAGGTCGCATGCGCTGGTGATTCGCTGAACGTCTGCAATCACATCGTTAAGCGATGTCATGCCTAAATCGGGTAGGCCGTAAGACGCATTAGCTACGCCGCCACCTGATAGGTAAATAGCTTGGTGTCCAATGGCTTTGGCCATCATTGCGGTATAGGCGTTAATGGTACCGACAATTTGTAGCGGTTTGTTGTTCTCTAATGCGGTTCTGAATTTCTTTCCTGCACTCATGATAATCACTCGCTTATTTGAAAGTAGGGTAGAGGTGAATTAGGTATGAAGAAGACTGAGTGGTGTTAACCATGATTAAGCTTCTTCTCAATATTATTTTTTGAATAAAGAATATGGCGACGCATTAGCATTTCAGCCAGTTCCTCGTCGCGATTAGCAATGGCGTTTACGATGTGTCTGTGCTCATCAAACGCAGTGCTTACGCGAGGGCCAGCCATACCGAGCTGCACGCGATACATGCGTACTAAATGGTAAAGCCCGTCTACAAGTACACTGATGAGATGATCATTCTTACTGCCAGTTACAATTCTGTAGTGAAAGTCTACATCGCCCGCTTCTTGGTAGTAGCTTTGGCCATCTTTTACTTTATCGAAGTGGCTATCGAGCAATGCCTGCATATCGGCAATTTCTTCATCGCTCATGTAGCGTGCGGCTAAGCGTGCCGCCATGCCTTCTAACGCTTCGCGCACTTGATAAAGCTGAATAAGGCCTTCGGGGGACAGTGCAACCACACGGGCACCGACGTTCGCTTTACGTTCTACTAGGTGGCAAGTGGCTAGGCGGTTTATGGCTTCACGTATAACAGCGCGACTAACTTCATACTTTGTCGACAATTCCATTTCACTAAGCTTACTGCCTGCTGGAATGATGCCCTCAACTATATCCTTTCTTAATTGAAAGAAAGTGCGGTCGGCATTGGTGATGGCTTGTTCGCTTTTTACTAACACTTTACATCGTCTTTGATTAACTAATGTCGACAATATATGCCTGTTAGACGTCTTTTTCAACCTTTCTAAGCCCAAATTGTCGACAACGAGCGTAAGCTGTTGGTCTTATGGAGGTGTTTAAAAATATTGCTTAAACGAGGGGTAGAAAGCTTTGGTTCTATCTGAATATGAACGCAAACTAGTTGTCGGAACTCGCATTCGAACGCTGTCGCAGCGGGGTTGAAAGTTGGGGGCGGGTATTGATTGGAATTATGTGTGGTAACCAGCGTCACAACAGAAATATCTGCAGTGAGTAATTTGATTAAAGTTTGTCCGCTTGGTCTAGGTTTTAATTTATCATTCTAACCAGGCTTTGTTAGGTGGTTGTTATATTTATTTGTTTGATATTTATTCTCTTTTTGGGCTTTTAAAGAAATCGGAGTCTTGATGCTTAACTTAACCAATTAGTCTAATTTTGAAGTCTTATTTTAGTAAAAGTGTAATATTTTACTTTGCAAGGTCGCAATCTAACGGTAACATATCGTTCCAGTCTTCAAGCCTAAATTCTTCTACTGAATTTTAGAGGACTGGAAAAGTATTCACTACTTTTAAAGCAGAGTTTTATTGAAAGTAAGTTTGTAATGTTTTATTGCGACTTACTTTTTTATTGCCTGTAATCCAGTATTAGCACAAGGTTATGTGTGCCTCTTAGTTCAATGAGTTTAGTCTTTCAAGGTTCCAAAGAAGAACTTGAAGCAGCTTATAACAACAAATTTATACCTAACACTCACGCAAAAGGGGTTACACCATGAAATCCAATACTGACGTGTCTAAGACACTCGCCAGTAAGCTTTCACCTGTCGCACTAGCAGTAGCGATGACCGTTCCAGCTCTTTCAAACATTGCTGTTGCTCAAGAAACTGAAGCAACTGAAGAACAACAATTTGAAGCCATTACCGTTACCGCGACAAAACGCCCTCAAGTTATTTATGAAGTGCCAATTGCTATCAGTGCTTTTGACGGCGATAAGCTAGCTTCTCAAGGTATTACTGACCTGACAGACGTTGGTAAGTTTGTACCAAATCTAAACGTTACTGGTTTTTCTGCCGGTCATACGTCTTCTGTAAACCCATTTATTCGTGGTATTGGTCTTCAAGATCACCTAATTACTACAGACCCGGGTGTAAGTGTTTATGTTGATGGTGTTTACCTAGGCCGCCAAGTTGGTCAAAACTGGAGTCTCAACAACATTGAGCGTATTGAGGTACTTCGTGGTCCTCAAGGCACCCTATACGGTCGTAACTCTATCGGTGGTGCAATAAACATCATCACTAAAGAGCCAGACCAAGGCGATGTAACTAAAATCAATACTGAGTTTGGTACACGTGGTCGCGTAAAAGCAGACCTTTTTGTTAACCACGCTTTATCAGAAACTGTTGCGTTCAATATGAATTTGGCTTTCAACAAGCGCGACGGGCTTGGCGAATTTATCAACGTACCAAATGCTGAATACGACGTAGGTGAAACTGAAGATATTTCAGGTCGTGTTTCACTTAAGTGGGAGCCTTCAAATGACTTCCGTATGGTATTAACTGCAGACGCTAACAATGGCGACGGCGGCCTTCGCCCATACACTGTGCTTATTGATGAAGTGGGCTCAGCACGTTACTTTGGTGGTGGTAATGGCCTTGGTATAGAGCTGCGTAATAGCGATGTGACGCCTGAAGGCGCTGATATCTACGATAACGCAACAGGTACTGAAGCAGTAACTGGCGTATCGAACGAAGCGCGCGGCATTTCATTGACGACCGAATGGGACATCAACGACGATTACACAGCTAAAGTGGTAGCAAGCCAACGTACATCAAAGTACAAGGCTGGCCTTGACGATGACGGCACGGTTTTCTCACTAGACCAGTTCCCTGAGCGCGGTGAAGCAGATCAAACATCAATCGAACTTCAGCTTAACGGCTATATCAACGAATACACTGACTTCGTAGCCGGTCTTTACTACTTCAACGAAGAAGGTAGCAACCGCCAAGGTGATGACTCTAACTTCGATGGTGGTCCTAACCTGCTTGCGCTAGACCAAGAAACTACGTCAAAAGCAGCATACGTAAATGTACGTCATGATTTGACTGACGAACTAAGTGTTTCTGGTGGCCTTCGTTACACCAAAGACGAAAAAGATGCGTCTGCGAACGTATTCTCAGCACTTGGAACTATCTATGATTCGAACGATTGGGATGAAGTAACTTGGGAGCTTGCTACAAACTACACGTTTGACAATGGCATGACAGGTTATGCGACTATCCAGTCTGGTTATCAGTCTGGTCAGTTCCCAGCGCGCCCTTACTGCCTAATTGGCCAGTTCTTTGGTGCAGGCGGTTTTGATGATATCGAAGGTGCGCAAGCAGCAGTTCGTGCAAACAACTGTTTCACAGCTTCAGACAATATTACCGCTACTAACTATGAAGTGGGTATCAAAGGTCGTGTGAATGACTACTTCGATATCAGTGTTGCCGTATTTAACACCGAGTTTGAAGATCTTCCTTACCAAGTAAGTCGAGTTAGCGAAGGTGGTTTTGATACAGCAAACCTTGTTGTTGAACAAACTTCTCGTGGCGTAGAAGCTGATGCAACATTTAGTTATGGTAACTTCAGCATGATGACCAGTATTGGTTATATGGACGTTGATGTTGAAGAGCAAGACGGTTTCAACCCTGTTGCACCGCTTACGCCTGACCTAACGTTAGCAATTGGCCCGCAATATACCTTCGAGCTTGATGGTGGCGATTCAATTCGCGTGCGTGCTGATTACTCATACCGCGCTGAAATGTATGGCGAGCCGACGTCTGCACCTGAGCGTATGACCGAGCTAGATAGCCGTGAGCTAGTAAACTTTGACATTGCTTACACGCCAGCGAATGATGCTTACACCGTAGCCCTTTACGGTCGCAACATTTTCGATGAGCGTTACGACAACGCACGCTTGAATACAGGTGACTATATCCTGCAAATTTTAAGCAACGATGCGAGCGAGTTTGGTGTTAGGTTCTCAACTGAATTCTAATATCAACAACGAGTTATAATAATAAAGCCAGTCTTGTGACTGGCTTTTTTTTGCTTATTTTTTCTTGTTTTATCTGCATTATTAGCATAATTTTAGAATTGTATTAAAAGTAATCGGCCAATAACAATGAAGCTAAAATCAATTTCTCGTTTAATCACCATGTTTGCGACAAGTCTGCTTTTTAGCTGCACATACACTGTATATCTACCGGATGATGAAGCAGGTAATGCCACTCGCAACGAAAGAGCAGCATTAGCCAACCCTGAGTTTGGTAACCAGTGCCGCTATGGTAGTAACGGCGAGTACGGCACATGCCCCACGTCGAACGGTGAAATGGTTGGTACGTCTTGTTCTTGTCCGACTCCTTCAGGGCAAATTATGGGAACGGTGTCGAAATATTAGAAATGCTTTAGCTGCACGTTAAGCCTTTCAATCATACGGAGATGGAGCGTGGGTTTTTTTACCAGTTTCAAAAAATCGCGGTTAGAAAGAAAGTTTAAGAAAAACGAATGGGTAATCATTCAGCCTATTCCGTTCTCTCAATTCGAACAACTTATCGTAGAGCATGTTGACGCAGGTTGGGAAATTGAGGATGACTATGAACGACTTGCTGAAACCACAGCTAAATGGCAGTGTGAATTACGCAAAGGTACCAGCATTTTAACCTGCGTATGGACTGCAAAGCATCAAGGAATACTCTACGGTCCTGAGCGCGTGCTTACCGGTTTGTCAGAAAAATTAACTATACCCACGTCTACGACAATTTCTACGACGTGGTTTTAAGCTTCTATTAAAGCCAGCCTTTTTGTTTCGCGATGCGTGCTGCGTCGACACGGTTCGTTGCATCAAGCTTTGATATCGCTTCGGAAAGATAGTTTCTTACTGTACCTTCTGATAAAAACAACGATTGCGCGATGTCTTGGGTTTTGAGTCCGTCAGAAGCAAGCTTAAGTGCCGCCATTTCTTTCTGCGAAAGCGGATTGTTGTCGTCGAGGGCCATGATAGCCAGCTCTGTCGAAATCACTTTTTCCCCCGCAGATACTTTATGTATGGCATCTATCAGGTAGTCGCTGTCAGACTCTTTTAAAATAAAACCTTTAACCCCTAAGCTTAATGCACGTTTAATATATCCCGGTTTCGAAAATGTAGTCATTAAAACTACCTTGGTACTAAGGAATTTTTCTGTCACGTGGGCGGCCAAATCTAGGCCTGAGACCAGCGGCATTTCAATATCGCTTAGGATAATGTCTGGCGCAGGGTGATCGCTTAAATACTTAATCGCTTCTTGCCCATTACTGCATTTAGCTGCGATGGTTAGGT
Source organism: Alteromonas sp. ABH4_452 (assembly GCF_056311825.1). Lineage (NCBI taxonomy): Bacteria > Pseudomonadati > Pseudomonadota > Gammaproteobacteria > Alteromonadales > Alteromonadaceae > Alteromonas > Alteromonas sp. ABH4_452. The sequence goes on from NZ_CM149973.1 coordinate 1,453,371, forward strand.
CGTCCTCTAGTGACAGAAGCATGGCTATGGCATCTCGAATTAGCGATTGGTCTTCAACAATTAAAATGGTTGTTTTCGCTTTTAAATTCATAGCGCCACCTTTTCAGACGATGGGTTTTTTATAATAAGCTGCACGTTTACAGAAGGGTGGGGGTGAAACGAAATGCTCACATCTGCATTTATAGATGCTGCACGTTCTCTAATACCCATTAATCCGTTTCCTTCTTTAATTGACCCGCTGTCCTCAACTACACCATCATCTTGATAGGTCATGATCAAAGTTTGCGGATTATCGTTAAGGTCAAAATTAATAGATACCGTCTTTCCCTTTGAATAGCGCAAGGTATTGGTGGTTAATTCCTTTACTATAAGCGCAAGCTGGCTTTCTTGCTTTGAAGTCAGCTTCATCAAAGCGCTGTCATCAATAGTGGTTGAAACGTTAAAGCCGTTTTCTTCTAGCAGTGCTTTATCTTTCGCTATTTCATCACCAAGGGAAAGTTGTTTAATGTCTGATACTGCCTGACGAATGTCGCTTAATAATGCTTGAGATAGTTGCGCCAACGCCTTTACTTCCCTATGCGCGTCAGCAATTTTATCCTTACTAATAAGCTTATCAGCCAGTTGAGCTTTCAACGAAATTGAGCTTAATGCGTGACCTGCAACATCGTGTAAGTCTCTGCCAATGCGTTCTCTTTCAGCTATCGCGGATAATACGTGCAAGGCTTCAGCTTGCTGGCTTTCTTTTAGGCCATGAAGGGTTTCCTTACGCTCCATAACGCCAAAACCAAACAATACCAAACTGTTAATTATTGAAGCACCTAAGAGGAAGTGTGCATTTTCAAACATAGTAATATTTAGGGTGAAGAGCACGATCATCATTATGCTTATGCTTGCTAACCCCGTTTTGAACGAGTTGTAATAGCCAATAATGAATGCAATAAAACCTATAATCGTCGCGCCACCTGGATTTTGAAAACAACAGGCGACAGAAAGCAAAAACATAGACAATAAATAGGAAGGAATAGCTTTGACAGGCTGGCTTATCGCTTTGATGTACAGAACAATAAAGCTTAGGTATCCCAAGCTTTGAATTACCCATACCTCGATGGGAAGAGGATGGGAAATTATGAGGGGCACAAAAAAGAACAGCGAAAAAAACAAGCTGGCATGAGACCAGCGCTTTTTTCTACCACTTCCCAATAATGGCATGACCGGCGCCATATCGCTTTTGCCTACATTATTTATTGAGCCACCCACTGTCGCAGTGCCTTCATTTAAATGAGCTGTAGGCACTGCGTCGTTGTTATTTTGCATGCTGTTATGGCTGCGCATTGTGAGTACTTCGTCCTTACTGAAATACAACGGCTGACTTGCTAGTAATTAGCAAGGTACCAGAGATAATTAACATAATACCTAGCACGGCATAAATGTCGAAAGTTTGTTTCCAAAATATCACCGAAGCAGCAGTGATTAGCGCGATACCCATCCCTGACCATATCGCATAGGCAACGCCAATTCCCATGTTTTTTAGGACCATGGCAAACAACATTCCTGACACCGTATAAAAAAATATAGCGCCGTAGCCAAAGGCCCATTTCTCCCAACCGTTCGACATTTTAAGCAGCATGGTAGCCGTAACCTCAGTGATAATTGCAACCGCTAAAAGTAAGTAAGTCATCGTATGTTCCTTCTTGTTAAAGTGAAATTAGTTAGATTTGATTGTTTGAAAACGGCGTTCAAGAGTGATGAGCGACACAATGTAAACCGCGACAATTACCGCCGAAATTGCTTCTACTCGTGCTTCGGGAAACAGGTACCAAGCTACAACAATCCCGAAGGTTCTTGCGATAGTGTGAAAATAGCCAACCCAATGCTCTATAGCCCACGATAAAGGCATCCACATTAGTCCAGCAAGAATGCCGATACTCAACGGCACGGTTGTGTGGTCGATGGCTGCAACCGGAAGGGCGATGGCAAAGACCAGTAGGCTCATAAACATACCAACAAAGAAAAGGCGGTCGAAGCTGTTCTTTACTGCGCTTTTCGCAAAGAATCTTTCACCGGTAAGGTAAGACAAGCCTGCGCCTAGATAGAAAATTGCCCCTGTGCCGATATAAATCATCCAGGTTATGGTGAGCTCAGATACAAAGGGAGCACTAATACCAAGCAACGCCCAAACAAGGGTGCCTGCAAGCGGCATTGCAATGAATCTATTGTTTTTGAAGTCTTCACGCTGTTCTTCCAATGAAAGAGGGAAACTCTGAACATTGGTTCCAGGAGTGTGATTTAGGAGGTGTTCCATTTGCTTTACCTAGTGTTGTAATGTCGATAGGTAAAGTATGCAAAAGTGTCTTAGATAGCGTTAGTCACAAACGTCACCAATCGCATGTGACATTTGTCACAAGATTTACAAGCATGGGCTTGGGCTAGCTTTGTCGCGCTTTTTTCGCCTTGCGCTTGTTTAAGACAGAGTCACCATCTTCTTTCGAAAGCATTAAGCTGTCGTAAATACTCACTAGCGCCACCGCTCCCATAAACATCATAGATAGGGTGAAGGTTTGTAGATTTGGCGTGTCGGGGCTTTGTCCAAGAATGAAGGCTGCAGCAGCGATGGCAAGCGCTGATAAGGTAATACCAAGGCCACGATTCATTTGCATTAGAATAGCGCCTAACGTATTCGCATCTCGCATTTTATTAGGTGGTACGTCGGCAAAAGCAATAGTATTTATTAACGTTAAGTGCATTGAGCGAGTCACGCCGTTAGCAAACAAGATAGCGGCAATGGTAAACGACGACGTAGCGTGATTTATCATCGCTAGCGCGACAAAACCAAGAGCAATGAGTACTCCGTTCACTACAAGCACACGTTTGAAACCAAACGTATTCATAATCCATGTTGTTGCAGGCTTTATCGCCAAGTTTCCTGCAAAAAGCCATAGTAAAAGGGAACCAGCCTCTACAGGCGAGTAACCTAGCCCTAGCTGTAGCATTAGCGGCACAAGAAAAGGCGCACTTCCAAGTGCCACTCGCACAACAGAGCCTCCGTAGACTGAAAGTCTGAAGGTTTTATGCTGCATGGCATCGAATGAAAATAGGGGATTTTTGGCTTTTTTAACATGTTGTATTGCGAGAATCATGAGTGTTAAGCCAACGGCAATGACGCCAAGAGACTGAAGAAGTTTGTCGCTGGTACTGGCAAGAAACTCGATACCAGCCATAAAAAGCGCAAAGCCTACGCCGGTAAGCAAAAAGCCTTTAATATCAAATTTTCCTACATCACCTTTGGTGTTTCGCAATAGGTAAAGAGAGGCGAGGATCGCGATAATACCCAGCGGAATATTCATATAAAAAATCCACTGCCAGCTAAAATGTGTGGCTATGTAGCCGCCAAGTACTGGGCCTAATAGCGGCGCACTCAAGGCGGGCCATGTAATAATCGCTACGGTTTTTACTAGTTTTTCTTTTGGCAAATCCCGCAATACTACTAATCTTCCAACCGGCACCATCATAGCACCGCCTAACCCTTGAAGAATGCGAGATAAGGTAAATTCAAATAGGCTGGTACTTAAGCCACAAAGAACCGAAGCAAAAGTAAAAACGGCAATCGCCGCTATAAATATTGTGCGAGCCCCAAATTTGTCAGCAGCGTAACCACTTAAAGGGATAAAGAGCGTGACGGCTACCAAATAAGCCGACACGCCGATAGAAAGGTGGGCTGCCGGCACGTTAAAGTCAGCAGCAATAACAGGGAGCGCCGTGGTAATTACCGTGGCGTCCAAAATTTCCATAAAGAGTGCCCCTGCTACCAAAAGGGCAGTGGCAAGCTCTTTATTGAACAATTTCAAAGGCTCTAACGACGCGAGCTACACCCGTAATATTACGCGCAATATCGACCGCAGCTGTAGCTTCAAGGTTAGTTAATCGACCCATTAAAAATACCTCTGAGTCTTGCACTACCACTTTAATCTGAAGAGCCGGTACGCGCTCATCTGCGACTATCTTGGTGCGTACTTTTGACGCGAGCCACAGGTCGTTGGCTTGTGTACCTGCACCTATGGGTTCGCCAATGCGTATTTGGTTGTGAATTTTCTTAATGTAGCTGACTTCCTGAGCACGGCTAACTGCCTCGTCTATAAGCCCTTGATTAGGGGCTTGACCGGTAAGTAAGGCAACACCGTTATAAACATCAACCTGAAGGTTAGTCTGCTCTTTAAGCGCGTCACTTTTCGACCATTGGTAAGACACCGCCGCATCGGCATTTTGATCGTCAAGTTGTGTACCTACCGTACGTCTATCGTTAGCCACTTTTGCAGCCATGGCGCCGGCAGCACCGACTGCCACTACGCAACCTTGTAATGTTAAAATTAGGGCTAATACAGTGCCAAGCAGGCTTAAGTTTTTTATTTGTCTACTCATAGTTAGTTTGATCAGTCGTCGCCATGATCAGCAGGGAATAAGCTGTCGTCAATGCATTCACATAGGTTGTGAATAACTAGAAGGTGCACTTCTTGAATACGTGCGGTACGGTTAGAAGGGACGCGAATTTCGACGTCATGCTCACTTAAAAAACCAGCCATTTCGCCGCCGTCTTTACCGGTAAGCGCAACTATGGTCATGTCTCGAGAAAGTGCTGCTTCCATTGCCGCGATAACATTACGTGAATTGCCGCTAGTGGAGATAGCCAAAAGAATATCTCCCGGCTGGCCTAACGCACGTACCTGCTTGGCAAATATTTCGTCGTAACTGTAGTCATTAGCGATAGACGTGATGGTCGACGTGTCTGTGCTTAACGCAATAGCAGGTAGGCTAGGGCGGTCACGTTCGTAGCGGTTTAACATTTCTGATGAAAAGTGCTGTGCGTCGCCAGCAGAACCACCATTACCACAGCTCAGTACTTTATTGCCTCTTATCAAGGCTTCAACCATCATGTACGCCGCTTTTTCAATATATTCTGGCAATATTTCCGAGGCTGCGATTTTTGTCTGAATGCTCTCGGTAAAGTTCGCTTTTATCTGTTCAATCATCTGTCATCTCTTTGTTTTCAACTGCCTACTGATCTCTTTTAGTGGTTGTAGCACTAAGTTACAACGCATGGCTAAGCATAATGATCAGTATCTGAGAAATATTTGCTTATGTTTTGCATTATCAAAATCAAATACCACGTGACATTGGCCTTTACTGCAATGCCAAGGCGTTATTTATTGAAGCGAGCGAAAAAACTCTACTAAGTTCTTTGCTTCATCTTCAACCTTAAAGTTTTTTACAACGTGTTCGCGACCTGCTTTGCCCATTTCTGCAAGTTTATCCATATCTGAAAGTAGCAGGTCCATTTTTTCAGTTACAGCTTGCTGGTCTCTGGTAGGAACGATGTATCCGTCAATGCCTGGTCTAACGATATCTTCCCAAGCTCCCGCCTGTGTCGCTAGTACAGCCGCGCCAGCACTCATGGCTTCCGGCACGGTTAAACCAAAGCCTTCATTGTAACTAAGAGCACTCACAAGTGACAATGCACTGAATATTTTAGGAATCTGTTCAAACGGCAACTCACCGGTGAAAATAATGCGATCAGTTAAACCTGCTTCACACACCTTTTCTTTAAGTTCGTTTACAAACCCTTGGTTGCTTGGCGAAATGGCACCCACCACTACCGCATTTACATCAGGGTATTTAGGTAATATTTTGATGCAGGCCTCCACAAAAAGGTGAACCCCTTTTTGCTCTCTTACTCTACCTAAAATTCCTATTCCGTATTTTCCTCCGTAACCTAATGACTGCCAAGCTTCCTGCTTGTTTTCTGCTGGTGTGTAATTATCAATTTGCACACCGTGAAGATTAATCTTGGCAGGAGGTTTGTTTAAGTACTTTGCAGAACGGTTACTCATCGCAATAATAGCGTCCATTCTGTTGCTTAACCATACGGTGGAAGCGGAACGCTCCCGTTGAGCCGCTGAGCTAAATACAAGCTTTATCTTTGCGCGAAAAATGTATTTCAGCAGCACTCCTTGAATCATTTCGTCAACGCGGCGTGCGTGAAAAATACGCCACTTACCATTGCTAAGCGGGCGTTGACACATTTTAACGACTTCCCAGAATGTTATCGTCATCGACGGATCTGAGACAAAGTGTTTACCCATGATCCGCAAATTGATCATGTGCTTTTGAATAGATGTCACCTGCAGCATAGTAGACGTTACACCAGAAAAGTTGGCACTAGAGTTACCAACTATTAATTCAATTTCTTGGTTATCAACGCTGCTTGGCGAAATCTCGTTGTTGGGATGACTCATTGTTTGTAGGAACCTAAGACACTTTCGTCACATAGAAGAAAGCGTGTAAAACTATGATAAAACAAATGGAATACTTCTGACATAAAGACATTTTCATTAATATCGGACGCGTCCATCGTTGCGTACGTTTAGCGTCCTCTTTGGGCAACACCGGTTTTAAAGCTGATATTGTCAGTCTTTAGCCCACGTTCTTTAGCCACTGAAGATTACTTCCGTCTATGGCGATAACGTCTATCCTTAAAGGCGTAGATGCTGGATTCAGGTTATTATCTAACAAATAGAAACCAAACGCAGCATGAATTCGATTTAGCTTTTTATCCGTTACAAATTCTATTGCACTGCCAAAATGATTCCGTTTCCGATATTTGACTTCAATACACACAATAGTATTGCCGTCTTGCATTACAATATCTAACTCACCACGTCGCGTACGGTAGTTTCGACACAGAAGGGTAAGGCCTTGTTCCTCAAGATAATGACAGGCTTTGTCTTCTGCTGCATTCCCTTGCAGTTTTGACATATTTTACTCCGACAGCATCTGTACTTTTTCGTTACGGATCATAGCTTGAGGCTGCTGGCGAATGACTTCGCCTTTCTCATTAAGCGAAAGGGTTCCGGTCAAGCCTTCATGTGAAAGGTATTTAAGCGTGTTTAGCATGCCTAGCTGAGGCAGCAGCTGGTAAGCATCGAAGCCAAACGCAAACAAACGTTTTTGCATGGTATTCTGATTTTGCCAAGCTTGCTCCACCTCTTGCTGAAGAGGTTGCCAATTGTGTGAAGGCATCAACCATGGCATATCGATAAAATGCACATTTTGTAAATCACGCCATTGGTTTTTTCCGCTGTCGTAATCCATCGAACGAGATGTGGCATACACAGGAACTTGCTTACCGTCGTAAGGGTTTAAGCTTGCTTCAATTATTGGGTTTAGCAGCTCTGTGTCTTGCGGAGAGGCAAACGCGACTATGGCGTCAATATCACGTCTGCTGCGAGGCATATTGTACACTTCATCGTTGGTCATGTACTCAATTTGATTAATGCGATCATTGCTTTGGGCAACATCGAGTGCTTGAGTGATACCCTCGCGAAGCGAGTTACTGTCGTTAAAAGTAACCGATGTTATGTTAGTGCGACGCTTATTCTCTTTATTGTTAAGCGCTCTCCAATGCGTCTTAAACGTGGTGTCCATTCGCTGATATAAACTGCTTTGAGCCGCAATAACGATAGGGGCACGGTAGCCTTTATTGAAGATATATTCAGCAAGCTGCTTGGCTTCATCTTCTGGGGCAAGACCGAAATAGTTCAACGAAGTGGCTAGACCTAATGCATCCAACTCCCCTTGGGGTTCGGTGGCTTTCAAAACGTTGGCAGGCATAGTTGAATCATTATTTAGCGCAGGACTGGGCGATGTCGCTAGCGTATTGCTGGTCGACGTATCATTTGCTACTACTTTGTTTATCAGTTCTTCTGGCCGATTCAATGCTAGTACGTTCACACCTGTCGGTAAATTAGGAATTAAACTTTCTACGGTATCTTTTAACAGCGGGCCAACAATGAATTTAGTGTCGCCAATTTCATTTAGTAGGTGCTGCGTATCAACGCCATTAGTGTCAATAAAACGAAGTCGCGGCAGTAAGTGCTCATCTTGACGTTTTTCAACATCAGTATAATAGGCCGACATTATACCATTTTTTACTACTTGCCCCGTGCGCGCTAAGCGGCCGGAAAGTGGAAGTAGTACTGCAATATCATTGGCGCCAGCGTCAGTAAGCTGTGTTGCTTTAAGCACATTGTTAGGCAAAGTCGTTTCTAAAATGTGCCCGCGATAAACTTGTTGAAACTTTTGAAGTTCTCTTGCTAATGTTGCGGGCGATGAAGCATTCGCTTCAGTCAACTCGCGAAGCGTGATGAAAGGTGATAGAGCGGGATATGCTTTTCCTACTTTTGAAAGCGTTTCTGTCGTTATGGAAGTGAGCCACTGCCATACCTGCTGTACTTTATCTTCGTCTGGCAAGTTGGTTTGTAGCACGCTATTGGCTGCTGCTGCAAAATTACCTTGCTGTGAGTACAGCTGAGTTTGAAGTTCTGCTTTTTGGAATGCAGTTTCCCCTGTGCCCATTACACCATCGAGCATTGCCAGCAATTCGTCTGCTGACGCATCAGGCATCCCCGCATAGGCTTTGGTAACTAAAAGAGAATAGTACGAGTAGTTACGTTCTGACACACCATCTTCTTTAACTTCATACAACACCTGCTGCGCTAATACAGGTTGCTGGTTTTGAAGGTATAAATCAGCGGCTTGCAGTAATAAGCTATTACGCTGTTCTTTATCTCGGGTACGTTCCCATACCTTCTTAGCTTCTAGGAGTTTGTGCGAAGGTGTGACGTTCTCTTCAACCTGGGTGATTTCAATTGGAGTCGGTTCCACTACCACAGGTTTCGACTGAGTTTTTGGAGTACTCCCACAACCCGATAGTACCAATACCGTAGCAATGGCTGATAGCGTAAAAATTTTTCCAGATTGTCCGATATGACGCACAGTTTCATTCCTTTTACATCGTTATAGGTCAAGTTTATCTTAACCAGTGTGAAAATCTACGCTTGCCAGCATAATCTGGACTAATGGCGTGGTACACTTATCGCATAACCTTTCAATTTAACGTAAGACTTAACCACTGTTATGACAGACACCGCCACTCTTTATATTGTTCCTACGCCTATTGGCAATTTAGATGACATCAGTGCTAGAGCAATTCGCGTATTAAGTGAAGTTAACTGGATTGCTGCCGAGGACACCCGTCATAGCGCGCGACTTCTACAGCACTTTAGTATTGGAACTAAGACCCTTTCACTTCACGAGCATAATGAAGATAAGCGTACAGCTATGCTTTGTGAACGTTTGAAAGGTGGTGAATCTGTTGCTTTGATAAGTGATGCGGGCACGCCACTTATCAGCGACCCTGGTTTTGTTTTAGTGCGTAAATGCCGTGAGCAAGGCATTCCAGTTAGTGCTTTGCCCGGACCATGCGCCGCAATTACTGCATTAAGCGCGTCAGGACTGCCTACAGATAAATTTACATTTGAAGGCTTTTTGCCAGTTAAAACCCAAGCGCGTGAAGGTGTATTATCAGCGCTATTAGATAGAACTTTCACCACGGTTTACTATGAAGCGCCTCGTCGAATTCTAGATACGGTTACCGACATTCAGCGTGTGTTAGGCGAACGCCACATTGTTGTGGCTAAAGAGTTGACTAAAACCTTTGAAACCTATGTAAGTGGTAACGCACAAGATGTGATTGATTATCTTAATGCCGATGCTGCACACCAAAAAGGTGAGTTCGTTGTGATGATTGGTCCCGCTAAAGTAAGTGACCAAGCAATACCCAGTGAAGCAATGTCACTCCTAAATACCTTGTGCGAGCACATGCCGTTGAAAAAAGCAGCGGCTGTGGTAGCAAGTCATTATGACTTGAAAAAGAATGCGCTGTATCAAGCAGGGCTAGATGCAAAAGCGTAATTTGCTCTAAGAAAGATTGATCTTAAGCGTCATCGGCGAAATACAAAGTAGTACATTGTATGACAGTCCAAGATGAATGGGCTGGTTACTAAAGGAGGCGCAGATGACAAAGACTCTTAAAATCACCATGTCTGATGGCAAATGGCTGGTAGATATATTCTCTCAAACGAATGACTCTGGCGTTTACGATTTAATCCATCCAAATGATGTGACAGAAGTCTCATTGAACGAAGGTGAGATGTACGGCTTTCGCTACAGTTTGCAGGGGAAGCCTGGCACAACCTTTAAAATAGAATTAGGTAATGATGTCCTTGCTGAAGGAGAGATTGACAAATCTGAAGCTGCTTCGGGTAGTGGTGTGGTATAGCTATAACGTGTTACTACTATCAACAGTATTGAGAGCCGAAGCCGCAATTTGCGGCTTCGGGTTCAATTTTCTAATAGCTAAATACCCTCTGGGAACAAGCTTTCTTTTGTTACTACCTGTATGCTTTCAATAACTTGACGCACTTCGTCGTCGAGTTTTTCATTTCGAAGCGCTAATGTCCGGTTTCGCTCAAACAGTTCGGTGTGGCTTTCCAACCTTCTTCCCATTTTTCTCCATGCTTGCACCCTAGCTTCATATGGCCATGCTTCAAGTTCAATACGGTGAGAATCTAACTGAGTTAGAAGCATGGTCGCGGCTGCCGCCATAGACATTCCGCCTGGCCAGTTAGGATTGTTATTTTCGGGGTCGAAGGAGACGAACGCAGTCATTAATGGGCCATAGTTTTTCAGCCAGTCATAATACCTATTAAAGGCTTTTTCATCGTATTCATCGACGTCAAAATTGTAAGACCTGCGGTCTGAAACGGTGACCCTAGAAGGGGTGTTGTCGACATAGACGGCAGTAGTTGTTGTTGAGGTAGTTATCGCTGGCGCATCGGTAGCATCTGGCATGGCATCATCAGCGCCCCCCACTGTTAACCTTCCTCCTTTTCCTAGCCCCCCTTCAACTTCTTGCGCTTTGTAAGAGCGAAGTGCGACCACCATCTGGTTAAAAGAATCGGCAAAAGCAGTGACCAGCATTTTACCTTCAGGTGTTTTTGAGAAGCCGCCAGCGCCACCTGCTGCTGCGCCAGCAAACATGCCGCCAAACAAGCTAAAGTCGTGATTCGCAGCACTACCTGTTGCAGCAGAAACCTGAACACCGGAGCGGTTATCTATAAGCAGTAACGAGGTAGCCGCTTCATTCTTGCTAAAACCTCCGCCAACGATAGAGCCTAATGTGCCAAACAGTGCACCGGCTATGGCTTTACCGCCCTGGGTTTTTTCGGCAAAAAGTACAGATGGGCTGAGCGTGTAATCAGCTGCTACCATTTGGCCGCCCCCAATATTTGAACCAGAGCGAAGTTGCCCAGATTGCATTAGCTGACGCTCGGTGTTCATTGCATTCATAGCGCGGCCACGCTCAACAATGACAAAACAGTTAGACTGTTGAATCATTAACCTGATAACAGGGATGGTACTGCCGAGTTTTGGGTAAGTTCTGCGATACTCTGACCACCAGGGCAAACTTGTATCTTCAAAAACACTTAATGTACCGAGTGTTTCGTCACAATTCTCTAATTGCGCATTATTGTTTGAAGCCGTAGCGCCGCCGGCGCCACCACTTACTGCGCCTGAACTTCCACCTCCCATAGAAGGAGTTGTCGACATACAGGCCGTGGTTAAAAGTAGCGCACTAAGCGCAGATACAATAGGTTTGGCAAATGTGTGTACTTGAGTTGCACAGTTTGAGCCTTGATTATTCCTTCTCACGATCAATTCCTCTGATAAAGATAAGATATAACCGAGACAGGCAATTTTTGATGGTTTGATACAACACCTGAATTCGGTGTTGAACAAAAGACGACGGAGATTAAGGACTCACCTCAGAAAGGACTGGTAGGTCGAAATTCCCTTTTGACTACTCAACAATCTCAAAATAGCACTAGAGCAGATTGGGAACAAGCTAATTGATCAAATATTGATCAATTAGCTTTTGGTATACTTTTTAGTGAAGGGTTAAGGCTAAGACAAACGGCCTTTAAAGTCTTCGTAACTGAACTCACGAACTAGTTCGAAGTCGCCATTAGTTCGTAAAATACCAATAGCAGGGTGCTCTACACCGTTAAAGAACGTGGTTTTTACCATGGTGTAATGCATCATATCTTCGAACTGTAAACGAGCGCCAGCTTTTAACGGTGCGTCAAATGAATAGACATCAATAACATCGCCAGCAAGACATGAATTTCCGCCTAGCTTCACGTTACACGCTTTTTCATCTGGCATACCTGCACCTAAAATGGCAGGGCGGTAAGGCATTTCCAAAACGTCCGGCATGTGAGCGGTAGCCGAGATATCTAAAATGGCAATATCACCATCGTTTTCTACCATATCTACCACTTCACAAATTAGTGGGCCTGTTTGCCACGCAACCGCAGAGCCTGGCTCTAAGATAACGTCTAAGTGCGGGTAACGCGCTTTAAAGTCTTTTAGCGTTTTAATAAGGTGCTCTACATCATAACCTTCACGGGTCATAAGGTGTCCACCGCCTAGGTTCAACCATTTCAATTGACCAAGCCATTTACCAAAGCGCTTTTCGATAGCTTCAAGGGTACGTGCAGTAGCGAAAGAATCACATTCACAAAGGTTGTGGCAGTGGAAACCCTCTATACCTGTCAGATCCACGCCTTCTAGTTTACTGGCGCGTATGCCTAAGCGCGAGCCTGGCGCTGCTGGATCGTACAGTGGCGTATCAGCCTCTTGATGCTCAGGGTTTATGCGAAGGCCTAACGACACGTCCGCTAGTACTTCTTTGTGCGTATTCCACTGGGTTAGACTATTAAATGACAGGTGATTAACAAGGCTCGCTAATTCCTTCGCGTCATTAACTTTATACGCTGGGGAATAAGCGTGAACTTCTTTACCCATCTCTGCAGCAAGTTTCGCTTCCCATACCGAGCTTGCTGTTGCACCGTGTAAATACTGTTTAATAATGTCGAAGCATGACCACATTGAAAAGCCTTTCAGCGCGAGAATAATGCGCGCGCCAGATTCATCTTGAACCCGTTTCATTAGCTCAAGGTTTTTTATTAATTTTGCTTCTTCCAGCACGTAGCAAGGAGAGGGGATATCAGTGCGTTGAGTTAAATCGGTCAATGGGGTAAAGCTCCAAAAATAAAACTGCTTTCAATATTTATCTAACGCCCAATGTATTACATTACAGGTCATAGCTCAAAACTACGCGGAATAATACGCTCGTGTAATTTGGCCTAGTTTAAACTGTGGCGTTAATAAAAAAGGCGCTTGAATTAAGCGCCCGGTATATCGATTATTTAGTGAAAGGGCTGCTTTCACATTCAAGAACGTGCCATGGAAGACCGTGCTCGTTAAGCATATCCATGAATGGATCTGGATCGAATTGTTCCATGTTCCAAACGCCCGACTCTTTCCATGTACCATTAAGCATAAGCGCCGCGCCAATCATCGCCGGAACACCTGTGGTGTAAGATACAGCTTGTGCGCCCACTTCTTCGTTACATTTCGCGTGGTCACAGTTGTTGTAAATAAAGATAGTTTTTTCTTTGCCATCTTTAATACCTGTGATGTAAGTACCAATGCACGTCATGCCGCTATAGCCTTCAGCAAGTGAGCCTGGGTTAGGCAGTACTGCTTTCAAAAACTCTAAAGGCACAATTTTCTGACCTTGGAATTCAACTGGCTCAATGCTAGTCATACCAATGCCTTCAAGTACGCGCAGGTGGTTAAGGTAAGCATCACCAAAGGTCATCCAGAAGCGTGCACGCTTCAAAGTAGGGAAGTGCTTAACAATAGACTCTAGTTCTTCGTGGAACATCAGATAAGACGCACGAACTCCAATGTTTTGGTAATCTAGGTCTTCACGTACGCTTAGCGGATCAGTTTCTTTCCACTCACCGTTTTCCCAAAAACGACCGCGCTGAGTAATTTCGCGAATATTGATTTCTGGGTTGAAATTAGTTGCGAAAGCCTGACCGTGATCGCCGCCATTACAGTCTACGATATCAAGGTAGTGGATTTCGTCGAAGTAATGCTTTGCTGCATATGCTGTGTAAACGTTAGTTACACCTGGATCGAAGCCACTGCCAAGAAGGGCCATAATGCCCGCGTCTTTAAATTTGTCTTGGTAAGCCCACTGCCATGAGTATTCGAATTTTGCTTCGTCTTTTGGCTCATAGTTGGCAGTGTCTAAGTAATCTGTGTTAGTAGCAAGACATGCATCCATAATAGGCAGGTCTTGGTATGGCAACGCTAGGTTGATTACTAGGTCTGGTTTTACTTCGTTAATAAGTGCTTCAACTTCTTTTGCATTGTCGGCATCAACAGCGAAAACACCCTTAACGCGATCTGCACCTACTTCTTGTTGCAGTGCTTCACACTTAGATACCGTGCGGCTTGCTAAGTAAATTTCGTCGAAATGTTGCGGTAAACGTGCACATTTTTTCACAGTTACCGACGCAACTCCGCCAGCACCAATAATTAAAACGCGAGACATAATAACTAATCCCTAATTTTGCTAATGAATTTTGGGCTGAATGCTAGCAGACCAATGGGATTTGGCAAGCAAAGACAGCCTATGAAAGGACAAAAAATTTTAATCGTAACAACGAATGTAAAAGGTAGTGCACGCACTGGCGAACCTACCTTAAAAAACTATTGTAATAACCGAACTTGGTTTGTACTAGGTAATTTGAAATACAATGCTTTCACTACCGTATTGCACTAACGCGTTACCGTATCTATAGGAGGAGAAATGACTACTTTGTCATCTACCTTGTAGTAAGGATAAAGTATGAGCCGTTCTTCGTGATTTGGTGTGGCAGTTGCAATGGCAATCGCATCAAGGGTTTTACTGTCTTGAGTGTTAACTGCCGCAGCATACACTAAGACACTGTAACTGTTTGTATCTGTTGTGGTATCGATTATTCGCCACTGAAGCTGTTCAATAAGCTGTGACTCGCGCTTTTTAGTTCCAGACTCGTCGGCAAATATACAGCCGATGCGACCATTTTCATAAATAGCAGCAAAAGGATAAAACACATCACACACGGGTAACATAAGCTCACATAGATTTAGTGACTTTGACACGAGTGCATTTAACTGCGTTGGCAATGTAACTGGACGGTCGATCATAGCGTATCTCCTGTGAGTTAGCGTTGCTGTACACCTGATAATACCTACGCGTTCTTAGTCACATTAGTTTAATAATCAAAATTTTGATAGTAAAAAATTGCCTGTTCAGACAAAAAGATTATAAGTCACATCACCTTTCTCAAACCGCAATTACGCGTGCGGCAAGGTTAATAACGAAATACGCTTACTCTTCTGATATTAGCTGTTTTTGATACTTAAGCGGTGTGGTGGAAAACCACTTTTTAAACGCGTGGGTAAATGATGATTGCTCTTGAAACCCCAATAAATCTGCGGTGTCGGCAATAGAGTATTGTTTAAGAAGGTCGTCTAAACGAGATTTGCGCTCACTATCAAGAATTTGCTGAAAGCTAGTGTTGCTTTGCTTCAACTTTCGCTGCAGGGTGCGCGGGCTTATGAATAGCGCTTCGGCCATACGCTTTTGCTCACACCCTTTTAGCGTTGGGTTGGCTTTTAAAAGTGCAACGACTTTGTGAGCGATATCTTCGTGTGAAGTAGGGGAAAAATGGCGATTGTTGGTTTGAGCAAATCGTTCCCCTTTGCACTCGTCTAATTCTTCTTCAGTCACTTTTATTAGCGCGCTGAACATAGCCTTGTTTTCACTGGTAAACGGCACATGCAGTAAGTGTAGGGGAAAAATAATGGCGTTAGTGCGGGCGCAATCAATCACCTCGCAGTTAAACCACTGGGCTAACGTATTTTTTTCCAATGTACTTAAGGGGAAAGTAAAGGTAATAGCGTTTAATTGGCAGGCTGAACCCAATATTTTATAAACGGTTGCTACCCACGCGGTGGTATTGCGCAATACCATTTGTTTGCAATCTGAGCTTTTAGGCACCCACTCAACCCGGGCATCTTCAGATTCAAAAAATACGCTTGTTGTGCCGATATCAGCGACTAGCGCATCAAACCGAGTAAGCGCCCCTATGGCTTGAGCTAAATTCTCGCAACTTTCAACGAGGTAACCCAACACCCCATAATCTTTTGCCTGAATATGTTTGCCTAACTCAAACCCAAATAATGCATTGTTGGTGAGCGATGCACCTTGGTTTAAAAGCTCGACGTAGGCTTCCATGGAAACACGGGATGAACCTGGAAGTGAGCTATGCTTTTGCGTGAGTCGCGACAGTTCTCTTGTATCAACCTCTAAACTAGCTAAATAGCTTTCTATACTTTGAATATAGGCAAAAGAAACTGATGGCATATGCATGTCGCAAAATAACAAAAATCATGACGTATTAACGCAAGATCAAATAGGAATGTCAATTTATGCTAATAGTCATGAGAAGAGGACATATTGTAAATGGTTGACGTTCACTACCAAAGAATTATTCATGCAACGCCACAAGTGCTTCGCGATACGCTGCTTGATCACCCGAATTTAAGCGATTTCTTTAACGCTTCGTTTAAGGTATTAAGGGCAGCAAATAATAGTGAAGTTAGTGGCGGAGTAGGCTGCGTGAGAGAAGTGAGTATTCTAGGCGTTAGCTTTAAAGAAGAGATTGTGAAAGCAGACACAGATGGTATTGAATATCGTGTTGTTGACGACTTTCCAGTAAAAGATCATCGGGGAGTTATCAGGTTTTCCGCACAGGGTAGCCTAACCAAAGTTTCTTATCACATTAGCTGTTGCGCGCCTTGGTATATACCCAACTGGCTACTAACACGCCTTTTACAAAACGACGTAGAGCAATGTTTGAATAAGTTAGGAGCACGTTTTGATCCCTGTTGAACTTATTTTACTTGGCTTAAGCCCGGTTTTCTTACTGTGTGTTTTTGTGGAGTTCAAAAAGGCACGGCAGTTTTATAACGTAAAAGACAGTGTGAACAATGCATTACTTGCATTACTTCATCAGGGCTCTGATGCTTTGGTATTACTACTACTAATGCCTTTGTTTCTTTGGCTGCACCAGTTTTCTCTATTTAACATAGAGCTTACGGCAGTATCGCTTGTTACAGGTTTTATCCTGCAAGACTTCTTGTACTACTGGTTTCATCGGGCTTCACACAACATACACTGGTTTTGGCTGGCCCATGTGGTGCACCACAGCTCAACAAAAATGAATTTCACCACAGCGTTTAGACAAAGTATTTTGTACCCATTTGTGGGCATGTGGCTTTTTTGGCTACCAATGATACTTATTGGCTTTTCTCCCAGCCTTGTCTTTGCCATTGTTGCCATTAATCTGGCTTATCAGTTTTTTGTACACACGCAAACGATTGGTCATTTAGGCTGGGCAGAGCATCTCTTCAATACGCCTACTCATCACCGCATTCACCACGCAACCAATAAACCTTATATTGATAAAAACTATGGTGGCGTACTTATTATATGGGATAAGTTATTCGGCACTTTCGCTGAAGAAGATAAAACAATCAGTATAAAGTACGGCATAGTTGGAAAAATACCTAAGGATAATCCTCTTAGCGCCAACTTCAGTCAAATAGGTGTGCTTCGTGAACAGCTTCAGCAAGCAAAAGGAATAAAAGCAAAGTTGAAAAGGTTGTTTGGCTATCCTGTTGCAGATCGATGTAAAGGCCTGGATTAAGAAATAAACGGAATGCTATCGCTATTTAAAGAAGCGATAGCATTCGCATAACACTACTCTTTATTTGCAATTTTTTGAAGGTTGCTGTGAATTTTGAAGAGAACGATAAGTAGTTCGCACCAGATTCTTGCGCCAATACACCCGGATACGATGATGAACAGGCCGTATACGAAGCTTGCGTCGTAACCTACAAACATTGTTGTTACGCCACTTACTACTGACGCTAAAAGCAATAGCCAGTACACGAAAGTAATAATTTTAGGGGTGAGCATTGAGTCGAAGAAGAAAATATCTTTCATAATCATTCCTTGATGAAGTTTGCAGGTAGCAAGCTTTAAATTTTATGCCGCATCCTGCGACAAACTTCTTGTTGTTATCGTTAGTTTATTATTTATGAGTAAAGTGAGCATGCTCACAAATTTAGTTGTATCACTCATACGTAGTTAAAACAATACTTTGTTATAACAAGGTTTTACCTTGAACCTTGTAAACCACCCGTGTGCAATACGACGATGCGTGAACCGTCCTCAAACTTGCCTTTAGCCAGCATATCTTTAACGGCCCAGAAAGCTTTGCCCGAGTAAACTGGCTCTATTTCAAAATCCATAGTGTTATTGAAATCGCTGCAAAAGGTTTGAAGCTCACTTGGCGCTTTGGCGTAGCCACCAAAATGGTAGCTATGATCAATATGCCAATGTGTCTGGTTAACTGTTGGAAGAAATTGCTCAACCAACCCCTCTAGATAGCCTTCACCTTTTAGTACGCCTATGCCAATGGCTTTGTTGCGAGAACTAAACTCGATGCCCGTAGTACTATTACGTTTATTTAATGCATTTACAATTCCCGCCAATGTGGCGCCGCTTGCGACAGGGGCAACGATAAAATCGAAGTCTACCTCGATTTCATCGACCATATCTTTTATCCCCTGAAGCGCTAGGGCCTGGCTTCCACCTTCAGGAATGATAATCGCATTGGGGAACTCCAGCTTTAGTTCATCTAAATAAGTACTATCGTTACGCTTTTTGTAGGTAATTCTATTTACATATTCAATGCGAGTCTGCCACTGCATCAAATCCTTAATCATTGGCGATGGTGAAGCACTGTAGTCGCCGCGAATAATGGCGGTAAGGGGAATTCCAAGTTTGTAACAAGCAAACCCCAACGCATGAAGGTGGTTAGAAAAGCCGCCTCCGAAACTGATTACGGCGTTTGGCAAAGGACTCGTTAGCGCATGGCTTAGCTTTCGCCATTTGTTTCCTGACATCACAGAATGAATTGCATCGTCACGCTTAACATAAAGCGATACCTTGCTTGCACCCTCCCAGTTCGGTTTAAAAGGGATCAGAGGCGAAGGAAGAGCGAGTGACGTTTTAAATTCATCAAGGGAAAGCACGATGAGAGCCTAGAGACAGTTGATCAATTGCACATTGACAAGAGTATAACCAGATACAAATTCAATAAAAGACCTGTAATTTTTATTAGGACTTATAAGAGCATTTTTATGGTTATTAAGAAAAACGGCGTTTTACGAAAAACTGTGATTTATACCCCATCCTGGTTTTTTTATTACGTAAGAAGCGCTTGGGCTATTTGTATGTCTTGCGCCAATAAAATAGCCGCTGCATCTGCCTTTATTTTAATTTTTTCCATATCAGTGAGCGGACTAACCATGTCAAACAACGCCTATGCGCAAGAGTCTGATTCAGAACACATCAATGAGTATGTTCCCAATGCGAAACTAGTGGGGAAAGGCATGTTTTCTTACTACTTTTGGGACGTATATACCGGAGAGCTTTTTGCTTCTGAAGGCAAGTACGCAAAGCAGCCTCCTTTCGCCCTTCGTTTGACCTACCAACGGGACCTTGAGGGAAAAAAGATTGCCAAGCGCTCTATTGATGAAATGAAAAAACAGGGAGATATCGCTGCCGATGATGCTGATAAATGGCTGTCGCTAATGGAGCGTATCTTTCCTGACGTTAGCGAGGGCGATGTAATTACAGGGATTGCAACGAAAGAAGGCACAAGCGTGTTTTACGTAAATGGCAAAAAAGCGGATGAGATAAGTGACAAAACGTTTACGCAGCGTTTTTTTGATATCTGGTTAAGTGATGAAACATCGGAACCTAAGTTTAGAAGAAAGCTACTCGGAAAAGATTAGTTTAGTGATTTTATAGATATAAATCCCAAGCAGGGTTAGTTGAGCAGGATAAGTAAAATGATAAAAAATATGATGAAGTTGTGTTTAGGAGTGGGGTTTGCAGCATTGACCATGGCAGGGCTTTCTGGATGTTCTGTGTCGGTCGATGGTGAAGATTATCAGTCGGTATCTCCGGTTTTTGATATTGAGCAGTTTTTCGATGGAAACGTTAAGGCATGGGGCATAGTACAAAACCGCTCAGGTGAGGTGGTACAAAGGTTTGTGGTAAACATTGATGGCTCAATAGTGGGGAATACCCTAACACTTGATGAAACGTTTGATTATGGCGTAGGTGAAGGGCCTGAATCTCGGACTTGGAAAATAGTAAAGCAAAGCGATAACACTTTTGTCGGTAACGCGGGTGATATTGATGGTCCTGCAAAAGGTACGAGCTATGGTAACGCTTTCAATTTTCACTACCAGATGGATTTGCCGGTAGATGATACTACCTATTCAGTAACATTTGATGACTGGTTTTGGGCTTTCGATGACACTACCATGATGAACCGTTCGTACATTCGTAAGTTCGGTATTGTGATGGCAGAAGTTACTATCTTTATGCAAAAGCAAAGTGATTGATAGTTTACAGATATAAATCTGGAAAGTTTGCTGACCTGTACCATCCATAGGTCAGCATTCAGAAAAAGAAAAAGAAAAAGAAAAATAAAATTAGCGAGTACAACTTAGCGCACCAGATATCTAGATAGTGCCTGCAATTTGCTGATTCAGACTAGCTGATTTTGACGCAGATTAATCGGAAAACAAAAAACAACACCCAGACCATGTCCTTGCATTAGCGGGTCGTGCACAAACCAAGTTTGCCCATCGTGAAGCTTCACTATTGCGGAGACAAGTGATAAGCCTAGCCCATTTCCTTTGCTCGTTCTGCTGCCATCAGCGCGATAAAAGCGGCGTTCTAGATTTAATATCTCGTGTTCACCCACGCCTATGCCTGCATCATTGACGGCAATAACGATGTGTTTTTCCGTGGTAATTAGCTGAACCGCAACCATACTATTTTCATTTGAATACTTGATAGCATTATCTAATACGTTGGCTACAGCTTGGAAAAGTAAGTTAGGGTCAGCAAGCATAGTCACGCTTTCAAGCTGACTGGACAGCTGAATATTGCGCTCCTCGGCAAGGGGGTGGTAAAGGTCGACCACATCTTCAACAATAGCTCGGGCATCGGTACTACAGAAACCCTCTTTTTTGTTCGTGGTCTCAAGACCGCTTATGCGCAATAAACTATTGAACATATTCAGTAGGTTATCTGCTTCTTGAGTCGTGTCTTCTCGTAGCTGGTCGTCTTCAATTCTTTCTAAGGTATTACGAAGTCTGGAAAGCGGTGTGCGTAGGTCATGAGCAATACTGTCTGTGACTGACTTGATGTTATTAACCGAGCTTTCAATGGTATCCAGCATTTGATTAAAAACGAAGGAAAGACTGCTGAGATCGTCCCAATTGCTATCAATCTCTAGCCGCTCTTCAAGGTTACCAGTCTTTATAATCTTATCAGCGGTTTGAGACATGCGGTTAATTCGATTGACCACATAAACGGCAATGGCGAAGCTTAGAATACTTAAGGCACAAAGCAACACAACGATAATCCAGCTAAAGGTTTTGCCAAACCACTGTGCGCTATATAAGTCATCGATACCACGCCCGACATAGAGGGTATAGTCCCCTAGTACATCTTCCCTCATCAATGCTTGGCGTAAGGTTTTCCTTGATGAGCTGTTAGGCCGGGTAATAACAATTTCTGCAGTATCAAAGTTGGCCCCTTTGTGCCGCTCTAACACCAGAGGGATAGATGCTAAGTTCCCCGCAACTACTTGCTCATCTTTGCTCAGAACGACAAATGATCGCAAATGTTCGAATGAATAAGAGGGTGTTTTCGCGCTAGAAGGGCTATGGTTATTATCGTTTACAATGGCCGACTTAACGGCATCAATACCAAGGTTTTCATAGAGAGTTACGAGCGCGTTTGCTTTGGCATTAACGGCAGCATTCGACTCGGAAATAAACAAGTCACTGCTCGTTAATCGCCAAAAGTAAACAATTAAAACAATGGCAATACAAGCTAGGGTGGTGAGCAATACGCCTACGCGAAAACTAGAACTACGCGTAAAGTCGCGTATTGCTATCATGCAAGCTCGTCCGCTATGCGGTAGCCAGTGCCTCTTACGGTTTCAATAAGTGGAACATTAAACGCTTTATCCACTTTCTGGCGTAGACGGCTAATGTGAACATCAATCACGTTAGTTTGCGGGTCAAAATGATAATTCCAAACCTGCTCCAACAACATGCTCCGCGTTACAACTTTACCTTTATGACGAAGTAGACATTCAAGTAGTTGGAATTCCTTTGATTGAAGATCAATTTCTTGATCGCCACGCAATACTTTACGGTTAACTAAGTCTAGCGTGAGGTCTCCAACTTTTATCAAGGTCTTGTCATCGCCGTCTTTATTGCGACCAGCCAAACCTTCAACGCGAGCAAGCAGCTCTTCAAAGGCGAAGGGTTTAGTTAGATAGTCGTTAGCGCCGGTGCGAAGGCCTTTAACCTTATCTTCAACTTGGCTCTTGGCGCTTAGTAATAGAACAGGGGTCGTGTTACCTTCTTCGCGAAGTTTCTCAAGCACAGTGAAACCGTCGAGTTCGGGTAACATTACGTCTAAAATTACCGCGTCTAGTTCGTTACTAGCGGCTTGTTGGTAGCCTGATGTTCCATCACCTACAGTAATACATTCATGCCCTTCACCCAACAGTCCATTTGCAATGTGCGAGGCAACCTTTGGATCATCTTCTACAAGTAGCACTTTCATTATCAGGATTCTTCTATTTATCTACATTCACACACTTGTTTGGCATTGCTGATACCGATATACGGTATTTAACAAACAGCAAGCGAGAACAAGTAGTCAAAAAGCAATATCGCTTTGCCTCTTTTACGAGCTATACGACTTAAAACGATCACTTTTAAGCTTTTTCGCATGTAGCTAAATTTTGTCCTTATTTATAGAGCGCTATATCCCTTTGAACGTTAGTTTAAGATGATACGGAGGATGCTTTTTATTCACGTATCCAGTCTATTCACCTTTGTTAAAGCGCATGCTCGGGTTATAAGGGGTAAAATGCTGCACATCTCCACGGGCACACTTCTTTTGTACACCGTGCCAGTACTCCGGTGTCATCAAGTCGCCGTGCAATGACTTAAGTATATCTTTGAACTTTCGCTTACCAACGATGAAGTGCTCGAATTGTTCGGGGAATACGTCGTTAGGCGCTACTGAAAGTGTATCAATGGCATAGGGGTCATCAGATTTTGGCAACTCCCTGAAGTTACGCTCGTTCATTAAGCAAATTTCATCATAGTCGTAGAAGATCACGCGACCATGACGGGTAATGCCGAAGTTTTTGTGCAGCATGTCGCCGGGAAAGATATTTGCCATGGCAATTTGCTTAATACATAGACCCAGCTCATCAAGCGCACGCGTTATTTTTTCATCGTCGGTTTCTTCTTGAAGGTATATATTTAGCGGCGTCATTTTCCGCTCAATGTACATGTGCTTGATGATAAGTTCTGTCTCAGTAAATTCTAAACTCGACGCACAAGTTTCTTTTAGTTCTTCAATAAGCTCGGGTTCAATTCTATTTAACGGGAACCTAAAATTAACGTATTCATGGGTGTCAGCCATTCGGCCAACACGATCTGACATCTTCACTAACTTGTAGCATTCTTTTACGTGCTCACGAGTGATTTTCTTACTTTCTGCAAATTCATCTTTAATAATTTTAAAAACAACGCCATAAGAGGGCAGATGGAAAACCATCATCACTAAGCCGCGAATTCCCGGCGCAGCTTCGAACTTGTCATCAGTCTCGTCCATGTGTGCCAAAAAGTTGCGATAGAAAACCGTTTTGCCGTGTTTGTAATGCCCCATCGACATATATAATTCGAAGTGTTTTTTATTCGGCAATAACTCTTGTAGAAAAGCGGCAACCTCGGCCGGGTTTTGCGTGTCGGCCATAAAATAGCTACGAGCAAAACCAAAAATGACGCTTAGGTCTTTGCGGTCGGTCAGAAGGGCATCAACGAACATATGTGGCTCGTTGTATCTTCGCATGGCGATGACAAACGGCAGGGTTTCATCGGGCATACAAATGCGACCAATCAAATAAGCCGCTTTACCACGAAAAAAAGTAGGCTTAAGGATCTCAACGGCTTGTACACTGGCTAGTTGTTCTTTGTTTAATCGTGCGCGTAGGGCCGTTTCAAGGTTTTGTAAGTCCCGTTCAAAGTTTTCAAACGGAATATTGTATCGATAAATTTTGAATATCGACTCGTACATTTCACGTACGGTAGTGGTGGTGTCAAAGCTGTTGACTACTTTGTCTCTGTCTTGCCCCGGCAAAAAGCAACGGCTAGGCAGAACAAACATCATGTCGTTGTCTATTTTTCTGTGCTTAAACAGTCGACCAATCACTGAGTTATAAAAGGTTTCAGCTAACTCAAACTGCGGGTGCCCTTCAAGCTGTAGCGCAAACACTTTTTTGAGCTCTTGCCAAAAAGCATCATCTTTTTGGTGGACCTGAGTAAGCTGATAAATTTCGGCAACCGCATCTGACAGGCTTTGTTCATAAATAGTAATGCGCTCTTTAGAGGCTAGCTGTGTTTCTTTCCAATTACCCTTTTCAAATCTTTCTTGAGCGCCCCGTGTAATTCGGGTGAACCATCGGTAACTCTTATCAAAATGAGACAAAATCTGATAGGCAACTTTTCTGACCAAGTTTTTGTCTTGGGTCGCAGCTAACTCTTGCATAGGGATGTTTTCCTTTTTTGTTACGCCTTATATCTACCACAAAACATGCTAATAGGAGAGGAGAGTTTGGTGTCGTTATCGAGTAAGTAGCCAATAATTCGATGTTTTTATTATTTTCTTATACTTTCGTTTAATGTATTCTAACGGTGGATTAGTAACCAATTATAAGATTGTAGTTAATGGGTTTTAATATTCTGATTTGTGACGATTCAGCGCTTGCACGGAAAATGGCTAGAAGTAACTTGCCTGGTGGGTTCGCTGAAGCTATTTATGAAGTGTCAAATGGTATGGACGCTCTAGAAGTATTAGCCCATCATACTATTGACCTTGTATTACTAGATTTAACAATGCCTGTGCTGGGCGGGCTCAGCGTTTTGAGCGAAATTAAACGCCGTAAACTTGAGACTTTTGTCATTGTTATTTCAGGTGATATTCAGCCATTGATGCAAGAGAAAGTGATGTCTTTGGGCGCATTAGGTTTTATTGAAAAGCCAATTAAGCGAAACGAACTTACGGCGGTTCTACAACGCTTTGGTTTCATTCTTCCCGATACTTATAAAGCGCCAATTGCGGTTTAAGAATTTAAAAGATGAGAAGGGCGAGCCATGGGCTCGCCCTTTTTTATTTCCGCGATGTCACCGCTGCAGACTGGGATAACACTGCTTAGTCAAACCAATGGCGAGTTTTGTTTGCAAACCACACTAGCGAAAGCATAACGGGCACTTCAACTAGTACGCCAACGACGGTGGCAAGCGCTGCGCCGCTGTGTAAACCAAATAGTGAAATGGCTACGGCTACCGCCAACTCGAAGAAGTTAGACGTACCTATCATACATGCTGGTGCAGCTACATTGTGCGGCAGTTTCATGCGCTTTGCGGCAAAGTAGGCAATAGCAAAAATACCGTAAGTTTGTATAAGCAGGGGTATCGCAATAAGCACGATATCTTGGGGCTGCGATAATATCGTTTCTGCTTGAAGGCCAAACAAAATAACTATTGTCAGCAGTAACCCAATTACTGAAAACGGCTTAAATTTACTTACTAGCGCGTCGACCGCGTTATTTCCTGAACCTGTTTTCTGTGTGCTGTTGTTTTTGTTTTCCAAGTGGCGGCGCGTGATATAACCCGCTACCAGCGGCAATACTACATAGAGCGCTACAGACAGTAGCAGGGTGTCCCAAGGAACCGTGATATCTGTTACACCCAACAGCATGGCGGTAAGCGGTGCAAAGGCAACGACCATAATAAGGTCGTTAATTGATACCTGAACTAGAGTGTAGTTAGCATCTCCTTTGGTAAGGTGGCTCCATACAAAAACCATGGCAGTACAAGGAGCAACACCAAGTAAGATCATACCTGCAATGTATTCTGTGGCAGTTTGCGGGTCTACCCAGTCGGCAAAAATACCTTTAAAGAATAGCCAGCCTAATAGCGCCATAGTGAAAGGCTTTATCAGCCAGTTAACCACAAGCGTTAGCACCAGGCCTTTTGGCTTTTTACCCACATCTTTAATAGAGCCAAAGTCTATTTGCACCATCATTGGGTAAATCATTAGCCAAATAAGTACTGCCACTACAAGATTTACGTGTGCATATTCAAGCGCTGCAATAGACTCGAATACGCCAGGCAAAGTATAACCTAGGCCCACCCCCGCAATAATGCAAAGACCAACCCACACTGATAAATAACGTTCAAAGAACCCCATTTCTACTCACCTTTGTCTTAATTTTACAGCGATTTTTGATTAACACGCTTACTCACTTCCTCTGCGCTTTCAACGCGCTCGGAATAGCGATCAACAAGAAAGTCTTTGTTGTCGCGGGTAAGCAAAGTAAATTTCACCAATTCTTCAACTACATCTACTATTCGGTTGTAGTAAGGTGACGGTTTCATGCGTCCATTGTCTTCAAATTCTAAAAACGCTTTTGCCACAGAAGACTGGTTAGGGATGGTTAACATGCGCATCCAGCGGCCTAAAATGCGCATTTGGTTTACCGCATTAAACGATTGTGAACCGCCTGATACCTGCATAATGGCCAGCGTTTTCCCTTGAGTAGGGCGCACGCCACCAAGGCTAAGCGGTACCCAGTCGATCATGCTTTTCATGATGCCGGTCATGCTGCCGTGACGCTCAGGTGAACACCAAATTTGACCTTCAGACCACATCATAAGCTCGCGTAGCTCTTTTACTTTCGGATGTGATTCATCTTCAGTATCGGGCTGCGGCAAACCGTGCGGGTCAAAAATCTTGGCCTCTGCACCAAAGTATTCAAGCAATCGGGCTGATTCTTCTATAACTAGGCGGCTGTAAGAGCGTTCTCTAAGCGAACCGTAAAGCAACAAAATGCGCGGTTTGTGGTCTGAAAACCTTGTTGCAAAGTTTGCCATAATCGGCTTGTGCATTTGCTCCATTACTGCATTATTAGAGGGGCTTTCAGCTGTTAATGTTTTCTGTTCCATTGATTTACCTTTACTCTTTACTGGGCGCCTAATTTTGATAGCGCCTCTTTAAGCGCTGCTTTATCTAAGTTTTTTTCAGCAAGCTCTGCTAATGCCGCTACACGCTTTTCAATAATATTGATAGTGTTGTTGAATGCTTCAGCTTTTTCCTGTTCGCTACCTTCTAACTTAGACGGGTCTTCTAAGCCCCAGTGCACCTTAAGCGATTTGCCGAAATAAACGGGGCATGATTCACCCGCCGCTGAATCACAAACGGTAACAACGAGATCAGCGTCATAATCTTCAAATTCATCCCACGATTGGCTTTGAAGCCCGTTGGTCTCAAATCCGCGCTCTGCAAGGTATTTAAGAGAGAGAGGGTGAA
Organism: Alteromonas sp. ABH4_452; assembly: GCF_056311825.1. Taxonomy (NCBI): domain Bacteria; kingdom Pseudomonadati; phylum Pseudomonadota; class Gammaproteobacteria; order Alteromonadales; family Alteromonadaceae; genus Alteromonas; species Alteromonas sp. ABH4_452. Next base: position 1,480,783 of record NZ_CM149973.1, read on the forward strand.
CTTCACCGACAGGCTGACTGCCCGCGCTGCGCGCTTCTACATTACCGTTAGAGGCATTAGTGATGGCCTCGCAAAGAATACTGCGGCAACGGTTGTGCGTACAAATGTATAAAATCTTCATATAAAAACCTTATTTAAATGACTGAAGCTACTTTAGTTAGCTATCAAAAAGTTGAAAAAATATTGAAAAATAGAAAACTGGCGGCTTACCAAGATGCAATCATCACTATTGATTTGCACCACACTACGTAAGAGTTAGCAATTCTCGCAGAGCAAGTTCGCTAATGGCTCTTCGATGTATGCACTATTATTCGAGGCAGTGTTTTTGATAACGTCTAGCGCCCAAGCAGGCAAGTCAGGATGAAGTTGGTAATACACCCATTTGCCCTTACGGGTATCGAGCACTAAACCGCATTTTCGTAAATCTGCAAGATGACGTGAAATTTTTGGCTGGCTTAGTTGAAGCGCATCGGTGAGATCGCACACGCATAACTCGCCTTTTACGCTAAGCATAAGCAGCGTCTTTAAGCGAGTGTCTTCCGACAGACATTTAAAAAATGCTAGGGGCGCTACCTGCGCAGGTTCACAACAATTCGACATAAAAACATCACATATGAAATTTCGTATGTGATATATCGTATATGAAATTTCGTATGTGTCAATAACGCATCTGAAATTTCATATATGTGTAATAGAAATGAAGTGGTTTAAAAGCTAATTAAGGAAGTGCTTAAATCTATTGGCTTTCAGAAACGGCGGCCTCAAACGACATCGCTACTTGTTTGCCGCTTACCCCGTTGTAGTGAGTGATAACTTCGTTCATAAAGGCGTACCATGTCGGGTTCGGGTGCCAAATAGCCATAAGGTCTTTTTTAGCATTTTGTTCACTTTCGCCCAGTACGTTAATTCTATAAAGATAGGTAAAAGCAGCACCCCGCCAATTCAGTTTACAGTGGGTGAGTACCTTGTCTTCCTTAACATCTACGCTTTGCATAAATGCCGCGTAATTTAAAAAGTTAGCGAGCGTTGGGCCTTCCCAATCTACGGGCACATTAAAGTAGTCGAGTCCTAATTCTGAGGTCGTTAAAATCTCACTCGCTCGATTTCCAGGAATCAAATCTATAACGTGTGTCACCCCTTCCTCTTTTAGCAAAGAAAGATGAGAGGCATCAGGCAAGCCTGAAGAATACATAAAGGGCGCGTTTTTTTGGTAGTTAGTGAGCGTTGAAAGGGTAGGTGTGGTCTCAACCTGCGTGTCGGCACTTGTTTTCGATGCTGTAGCGTGAGCGTTCACAGGTGCACTTAAACCTAGCCCTAGACCGATACAAGCAGCGGTAACAGTAAAACTAAATGTAGGCTTTTTAAACGATAGTGACTTTTTCATTCTTGTATCTACTGCTGGCTGGGGCTTTTTCATAATTTAGCGCTCAATGTTGACACTGTTTAAAGGTGGCAATGTTGCCACGTCTTACGTTACACACTTGATTGCGTGTTGTCCAAACGGTAAAGCCACCCTTTTGTAATTAGGGCCAGTTGACCTTTGATTTTAAGTAAAGGTCAACAAGCCCAAACACTAACATAGATAACTGCCGTTATATTTTGGATTCAGCCCTCAGCTTTTTACCGCCTTAGGCTTTAAAGAAGGTGCCTTATTTCAGTTGAAGATCAAATACTGACGTGAGAGATAGAACAAGGGCCGTGCTCAAAGCATTAGAGCACCGAGTTATTTAGTTATACTTTTATACGACATGCTAAAGAATAAGATACACAGGTTGGACCACTTGATAAAATATACTTATAGAATCGCGCGTGGTTTTGGAGAAGTACATGAGCAAGTGGTTACAAGTTCTATTTTTAGTTTTAGGTGTGAGTACGTCCGCTCATGCTAACTTGATATTAAATGGTAGTTTTGAAAATAACGATATCAGAAGTAACAGCTGGAAAGCCTTTACCGCCGGAACCGTAGAGGGTTGGAGCGGCACGAATATGGAGTTATGGGATAACTTTCAACGTTTAAACGCTTTTGATGGTAGTCAATACGCTGAACTAAATGCTAATGGAAACGGCGGTCGATATTCTATTTTTCAGACTTTTTCTACTGAGGCCGGAAATACTTACGATGTGTCATTTGCCTATGCAGCACGACGCAGTGGAGAAAGTTTCCAGTTAGACATACTCAGTGATACCAATAGCGTTTTATACAGTCAGGTGTTTGATGATCATGCCATTAAAAGCTGGTCTGAGTTCTACGGTGATTTTGTTGCACAAACTGCTCTAACTACCATTCGTTTCTCTACCATTAATACAGGAACCTATGGCAACTTTGTTGACGATATTGTGGTAACTGCAGCGCCTAGCTTTGCAGCAAGCGTATCGAGTGTTTCTGTTTCTGAACCGGCAAGCTTGGCAATATTGCTACCTCTATCGGCTTTGGTGCTGATAAGACGCAAGAGAGCCAAGTAAATTCACATATGAAGTAATTACGAAAAGGCCCGCAATTATGCGGGCCTTTGTTTTGTATGCAAAAATATCTGCGCTTTGGTTCTAACGCTTATTTATCCATATGCACAACAGAGCGGATGCTTTCGCCTTTATGCATTAAATCAAACGCTTCGTTTATTTCATCAAGGCCCATAGTATGAGTGATAAACTCTTGGAGGCCAAAATCACCGTTTAGGTATTGTTCAACAATACCTGGCAGTTCTGAGCGACCTTTAACACCACCAAAAGCAGAACCGCGCCATACACGACCTGTCACCAACTGGAATGGACGCGTTGAAATTTCTTGCCCTGCACCTGCAACACCGATGATTACTGATTCACCCCAACCTTTGTGGCAACATTCTAGCGCAGAACGCATTACGTTGACGTTACCAATACATTCAAATGAGTAGTCAACGCCGCCGTCAGTCATTTCAACAATCACTTCCTGAATAGGCTTGTCGAAATTCTTAGGATTAACTAGGTCAGTTGCGCCGAGCTGTTTCGCTAGGTCAAATTTGCTTTCATTAATATCGATACCAATGATGCGACCGGCCCCCGCCATGCGCGCACCAATGATGGCTGACAGACCGATGCCGCCTAAACCAAAAATAGCAACCGTGTCGCCTTCCTGTACTTTTGCAGTTTTAAGTACAGCGCCCATACCCGTAGTTACACCACAACCAAGCAAGCAAACCTCGTCTAGCGGCGCATTTTTGTTTACTTTCGCTAGCGATATTTCAGGTAGAACTGTGTACTCAGAAAACGTTGAGCAGCCCATATAGTGATAAATTGGCTCGCCATCTTTAGAAAAACGACTTGTGCCATCTGGCATTAGGCCTTTACCTTGCGTCTCGCGCACTGCTTGGCAAAGGTTAGTCTTACCTGATTTACAGAACTTACATTCGCCACACTCGGCGGTATAAAGAGGGATAACGTGGTCGCCTACTTCTACACTGGTAACGCCTTCGCCCACCATTTCAACAATACCACCACCTTCGTGGCCAAGAATTGAAGGGAATACGCCTTCAGGATCATCACCGGACAGCGTAAATGCGTCAGTGTGGCACACGCCCGTCGCAACAATGCGTACAAGTACCTCGCCTTTCTTAGGAAGCTCTACGTCAACTTCTTCCATCTTTAACGGCTCACCTGGGCCCCAAGCCACCGCAGCTTTTGACTTGATATGGGTTTGACCTTCTTGCAACGAATCTTTGAATGACGCCATGTAATGACTCCTTAATCATAAATATACGATGATGTTTTATAGGCCAAAGTATAGGAGACGGATTACTAATGATAAATACATTTTAAGTAAATCACTTTTGCAAAATTGTAATAATTGCGTTTGGCGAATAGAATTGGTGGATAGAAAAGAGTACTACATTGAGTAACGCTCAATTAACGGGTGAGAATAATGAAATATCTAGAGGGAATAGCTGAGTTTTGTGCAGTAGCAGACGTAGGAAATTTTACAGGGGCTGCAAATAAGCTAGATACTTCAGTGGCGCAAATAAGCCGTAAAGTCGCATCGTTAGAAAAGCAGTTAGGCGTTAAATTATTGCAGCGTACTACGCGAAGTGTTTCACTTACTGAAGCAGGTTCCCAGTATTTTCAGCAAGTTTTACCCGCGTTAAAAGCGCTTGAAGATGCCCAGCTATCCGTAAGCGCGCTTCAAGCATCGCCGCAAGGGTTAATTAAGCTCACCGCACCAGTCGCCTTTGGCGAAGCATTTATTGCGCCTCTGCTCAATACCTTTATGCAAAAGTATTCTGGCATTAGCGTACAGTGCACCTTCTCAAACGAAAAGCTCGATATTGTCGAGCAAGGCCTCGACCTGGCCATCCGTATTGGCAAACTAGAAGACTCGACGCTGGTTGCCAAAAAGCTGGCTACTCGTCACTTGTTTGTATGCGGAAGTAGGGAATATTTCAAAGATAAAGGACAGCCTAAAAGTATTGAAGAGTTAAAAGCGCACTCGCTGCTGGTGGGGTCAAAACCCTATTGGCGTTTACTTATTGATAATAAAATTCAATCAATTCCAGTACAGGGAAGGGTTCGGTATAACAGCGGTAATGCACTATGTAGCGCCGCGATTGCTGGTTTAGGTATTGCACAACTGCCCGGGTTTTACGTGCGTAAAGCACTAGCCTCAGGTCAGCTAATAGAGCTGTTCCCCGAGTATAAAGATAAGCAAGAAGCCATTTGGGCGGTATTTCCTTCAAACAGAAATGTTGCACCTAAAATTAGGTTACTGGTGGACTTTTTAGCTCAACATCTTGTCTCAGATAGCTAAAGTGACTGTTTTAAAAATAGTGATCGAAATATAGCGCCTGTATCTAAATATTGTTTAATAAGGGTGATATGCAGGTGATGAAGTGCACAATGATGAGGGAAAAATTCACGTACACGGTGCCCGTGTACACAACTTAAAGAATATTAGTATCGATATACCGCGAAATGAAGTGGTGGTGTTCACCGGTGTATCTGGTTCAGGAAAATCTTCTTTGGCTTTCGGCACGCTTTACGCAGAAGCTCAGCACCGCTATTTAGATTCAATATCACCTTATGCCAGACGGTTGATTGAGCAAGTGGAGAAACCTGATGTAGACGCGATTGAAGGTTTACCGCCTGCTGTGGGCCTACACCAGCGCCGTGGCGCACCTTCAGTTCGTTCTTCCGTTGGCAGTATCACCACGCTATCTAATAGTCTGCGAATGCTTTATTCCCGGGCAGGCGACTATCCCGAAGGGCAAAACATTGTTTACGCAGACGGTTTCTCTCCTAATACGCCTGAAGGTGCATGTGAACACTGTGACGGTATTGGAAAAGTTTTTGACACACAAGCTCATCGTCTTGTACCCGACGATAGCCTCACCATACGCGAGGGCGCTGTGGCAGCTTGGCCTGGTGCGTGGCAGGGCAAAAACCTAGTAAGGGTGCTGTTGTCGCTTGATATTGATGTTGATATTCCATGGCGTGAACTGCCTCAAAAAACGCGCGACTGGATCTTATATACCGACGAAATGCCACAGGTGCCCGTCTATCGAAATTACAATCTAGCGCAAACCCGTAAAGCACAACAAGAAGGTGAACCTGCCAGCTATAACGGCAAGTTTATCAGTGCGCGGCGTCATGTGCTCGATACCTTCAAAACGTCTCAAAAAGAGAAAATGAAGCAGCGAATCGCTCCCTTCATATCTGTTGAAGCATGTCCGGTTTGTCACGGTAAAAAGCTGAAGCAAAATGCGCTGGCGGTGAAAATTGATGGCTTAGATATTATTGATTTTTCAAGGCTGCCACTACAGCAAGTTTACGAAAAGCTTCAGGCGTTAAGAAATTCGGTGAACGGCGATACTTCAGAGCGCGCTCAGGTGATACGCAATATTACGGGCGACATTATTGAAAGAGTGAAACCGATTATAGCGCTTGGGCTTCATTACCTTTCGTTAGATAGAAGTACAACAAGTATCTCAGTAGGCGAGTTACAGCGAATACGGCTGGCAACTCAGCTAAAATCAAACTTATTTGGCGTTGTCTTCGTGATGGATGAACCTTCATCAGGTCTTCACCCTCGCGACGTTGAAGGGCTTATTAGCGCGCTTCACAATATTACCGAAGCGGGAAATTCGTTGCTTGTTGTCGAGCACAACCCTTACGTTATCAAAGGCGCTAACTGGGTTGTAGACGTAGGGCCGAGGGCCGGAGTAAACGGCGGTGAGCTTGTTTATAGCGGATCGGTAAAAGAACTAGCACGCATTAAAAGCTCCCCAACGGCAGACTATGTTTTTAACAATAAAGCCCTAAGCCAGCGTATAAAACGCAAATCATCAGGGGTATTGCGTTTAAAAGACGTGTCTAGAAACAACGTCAGCCATGTTGATATTGATATTCCACTTGGTGTGATGACCTGTGTCACTGGCGTTTCCGGTTCTGGGAAGTCGAGTTTAATTAGCCAAGCATTGGTTGAGTTGGTCAAAGATGGTTTAAGTCCAGTCGAGAAAGAAGGAAAGCGAGCGAAAGAACTGCTTACCGACGCCAATTCGCTTCTCGCTCAGGACGCTTTTTCACATGAAAGTGAACCGCAGCAAGGCTTTATTGAAAGCGGGCTTGATGAGTTAAGTCGTATAGTTGTGGTAGATCAGTCTCCCATCGGCAGGACACCCCGTTCAACATTGGCAACCTATACAGGTATATTTGACCAAATCAGAAGTTTATTTGCTTCAACCGAAGAAGCAAAAGCCCGAGGGTACGATGCGGGTCACTTTTCTTTCAACGTGGCAAAAGGACGATGCCCACATTGTGACGGTTTGGGTGTGGTATCGGTAGAACTACTGTTTATGCCGAGTGTTTATTCCCCCTGTACCGTTTGTAACGGACACCGTTTTAACGAAAGCGTACTGGAAGTTGGTTACAACGAACACTCTATCGCTGACGTACTATCGCTTACGGTTGAAGAAGCACTATCTATATTCAAGAGTAATCAAGTCATTACGCGGGGGCTTCAAACGCTAATGAACGTAGGGCTTGACTATCTAACCCTCGGGCAAAGTGCCACCGAATTATCAGGCGGCGAGGCGCAGCGTATTAAATTAGCATCAGAACTTAAACGCGCTCAAAACGCTAATACCCTTTACGTGCTCGATGAACCTACAACAGGTTTACACCTTTCAGACACTTCGCTACTTATGCAGCACTTAACCAGATTAGTTGAAGCCGGAAATACTGTGGTGATGGTTGAGCACAATATGCAGGTGGCTGTGGCTTGTGACCACATTATAGATATGGGACCAGGCGCTGGTGACGAGGGGGGAGAAATAGTAGCTGAAGGTAGCCCAGAGGAGGTTGCTAAGGTTAAACAAAGTGCAACAGCCCCATTTTTGAAGGCGAGCTTGCTCTAACAAAGGCTTTCACTGAATGAGTTCGGTTTAAATGATCGTAGAAATAAGTACTTGTTTAAGGCTACTTAAGTACAAGTAAGCCAATTTAGAAACTGCTTAAACTGTATTTGTACCTCAAAAAGAAATATTAATTAAAGAGTGTTTCATATTTTGCAATACAGTGTAGTGAAAACTGCGGTTGACTTATAGACGTCTATACGGCAAATTGCTTGTATGAAAAAGATTCTACTTACTCGCACCACCATTATGTTAATTACCACCTTAAAAAGGGCGGTCGCTGACTAGTGCAAGTAAGCAAAAGACAACGAAAGCCCGCCTAACACAGAGCGGGCTTTTTTTTACACACGTTTTAGCATGCGTAACCTTAAGGAGCAGCATATGAAAGTCTTAAAGTTTGGGGGTTCTTCTCTAGCCGATGCACCGCGATACATGCGCGTTATGGAAATTAGCACGGCAACCCACCAAACCGACGGTGCTGCGGTTGTACTCTCTGCCCCAAAGGGGGTAACGAACGCGCTTTCACTACTTTGTGAACAAGCAGCCGCGGGTGAAGATTTCCAGCCATTATTCGATAAGTTGAATGACACGGTCACAGGCATTGCCAACGACCTGAACGATGAACTCGACGGATTTGAACACGCAAGCGTGGTGGAATTTATCAATAGTCACTTATCAGTATTAAAACAGCACCTTGAAGGCATTAAACTGCTCGGCGTTGCGCCAGATAATGTTGCTGCTGGTATTCTTAGTATTGGCGAATACATCTCGGTTACGCTCTTTAGCGCTATGTTATCGGCTAAAGGCATTGCAAACCGCGTTATCGACCCAGTTAAATATGTGCTTGCTGAGGGCGATTACTTAGACAGTATTGCCGACGTATCGCTAAGTAAAGCGCGTTTTTCAGATGTGCCTACCGATGGCAGTGAGTTTTTGGTTATGCCTGGCTTTGTCGCTGTTAACGAAGCAGGCGAAAAAGTAACGCTAGGACGTAATGGCTCTGACTATTCAGCGGCTATTTTAGCGGCGTGTATAGACGCTAGCTGCTGTGAAATTTGGACAGACGTAGACGGTGTGTATAACGCTGACCCCAATCAAGTGGAAGGCGCGGTGCTGCTAGACAAGCTTACTTATCAAGAGGCGATGGAGCTGTCTTACTTCGGTGCCAAGGTGCTTCACCCTAAAACTATCGGGCCTATCGCCCAGCATCACATACCTTGTTTGATCAGAAATACGTTGAACCCGGCAGCGCCTGGTACGTTAATCAGTAATGAGAAAAGCGAAGTGTGGACGTCGGTGAAAGGTATTTCACAGCTTGATAACGTCACCATGTTCAACGTTGCAGGGCCAGGCCTTAAAGGCATGGTGGGTATGGCGAGCCGTGTGTTTGAGGTTATGTCGAACGCTAATATTTCAATTAGCCTTATTACGCAGTCATCTTCGGAATACTCAATTAGTTTTTGTATTCAAAGCAAAGACGCCAGCCGTGCATTAACGCTACTTGAAGATGCTTTCGCGCTAGAGCTGCAAAATCAATTGCTAGATCCTATCGAAGTACGTCACGATCTGGCCATTGTTACTTTGGTAGGCGATGGTATGCGTCAAACCAAAGGTTTGGCAGCGCGATTCTTTAACTCACTAGCCCAAGCACGAGTAAATAACGTTGCTATCGCACAGGGCTCTTCAGAACGCTCAATTTCCACAGTAATCGAAAGTAAGCGTGCTAAGAAAGCGGTTAAGGTTATTCATCAGAATTTTTTCTCTGACCGCCATACCATAGACGTATTCCTAGTAGGGTGTGGCAATGTAGGCACTGAACTGCTAGGTCAGATTGAAAAACAACAGCCAGCACTTTTAAAACGTAATATTCAGCTGCGCGTTTACGGTATAGCAAATAGCCGTAAATTGCTGTTGAACAGCCAAGGTATTGATTTAAGCAGCGATTGGAAAGCGGCCCTGGACTCTGCAAGTGAAGGCTTGAGTGTAGAGCGCTTGCATCAGTTCGCAAACGATACCAGCTTGGTCAACCCAGTCATTGTTGATTGTACAAGCCATGAAGCCATCGCTAATCAGTACGTTGATATGATGGAAAGCGGCTTCCACGTAGTAACGCCTAACAAAAAGGCGAATACCAGCGCTATGTCTTATTACCGCAAGTTACGTAAGACTGCACTTAATACGAATCGCCAATATTTGTATGAGACAACAGTGGGCGCGGGCCTTCCTGTTATCGACAACCTGCAAAAACTATTCAGTGCAGGTGATGTGCTGCATCGTTTTGAAGGTATTCTTTCAGGCAGCTTGTCTTACGTATTCGGTAAGCTTGAAGAGGGCATGAGCCTGTCGCAAGCGACACAAACGGCCAAAGACAACGGTTTTACCGAGCCAGATCCTCGCGACGATTTAAGCGGTATGGACGTTGCTCGTAAGTTGCTTATTATGGCCCGTGAAGCCGATTTAGAGCTTGAGCTTTCTGATATAGAGATTGAGTCGGTACTGCCTTCGGGATTTGCAGAAAACTGTTCTATCGACGAATTTATGCAGCAGCTACCCGAGTTAGATGCTGCGATGAATGATAAAGTTGAGGCGGCTAAAGCGGAAGGCAAAGTGCTTCGCTATATTGGCAGCATTGAAGATGGAAAGTGCAAAGTTAGTGTACAGGCCGTCCCTGCTAGCAATCCGCTTTCTCAGGTGAAAGACGGCGAGAATGCACTGGCGATTAATAGTGACTACTACAGCCCAATCCCTTATGTAATTAGAGGATATGGTGCAGGTGGTACGGTAACGGCGGCAGGGGTATTTGCCGACATTTTACGCACTATGCCGTGGAAACAAATGGCGCATTAACCGCTAAATAACGCAAAGCATGCTTTGCGTAATGGGTAAGTGGCTAAAGTAAGAAATTCGAAGGTGTGACTTAGGCCAGTGATTTATCGCGTTAAGTCGCAAGCGAAGTAAGAGAAATTATATGAAAGCATTCAAGGCCTTTGCGCCGGCATCAATTGGAAATGTAAGCCTAGGCTTTGACGTACTGGGCGCAGCGCTTGCGCCGGTTGACGGTACTAAGCTCGGTGATGAAGTTGAAATAAAAGCGGCTGAGTCATTTTCATTAGAAACGGTGGGGCGCTTTGCTCACAAGCTTCCGGGCGATGCGGATAGCAATATAGTTACTAAGTGCTATCACTATTTTTGTGAGCAAATGGAAAAGGCTGGAAAGCCAACCTCTCCTGTTGCACTAACGCTACATAAAAATCTACCTATTGGTAGTGGTTTAGGTTCAAGCGCAAGTTCTATTGTGGCAGCGTTTGCGGCACTTAATGCTTACTTCGATACGCCATTTGATGAAGATACGCTACTTATTATGATGGGTGAGTTAGAAGGTCAAATAAGCGGTAGTATTCACTACGACAATGTTGCGCCATGTTATTTAGGTGGCATGACTTTGATGACAGGTAGCGATGCGCCGGTCACTCTGTCTCTACCTCTTAACGATGACTGGTACTATGCAGTTTGCTATTCGGGTATTAGCGTATCCACAGCCGCAGCGCGTGACATCTTGCCTAAGCAGGTGGATATGGCGACGGCGCTTACCTTTGGTCGACAACTTGGCGTGTTCGTACACGCACTGCATGCGGGTAACTTTGACTTGGCGGCGTCGGTAATGAAAGATGTTATTGCCGAGCCTTACAGAAAATCGCTATTGCCAGGTTTTGATGAAGCTCGCGCGTTTAGCGAGCAAGCCGGGGCACTAGCTTTTGGCATTTCGGGCTCGGGGCCTACGGTGTTCGCTGTATGCCCAAGCAAGGCGCAAGCGGAAGAAGTCGCGGCATATTTAACCGCGAACTACATCCAAAACGAAGATGGCTTTAGCCATGTGTGCCAAATACCAAGCCAAGGTACTATTATTTCTTAAAGAACATAATTTCTTAAAAGTACATGACTTCTTAAAGGTATATGATTTCGCAAAGGTAAATGATTTCTTAAAAGCACATGATTTCTTAAAGTCATAGTAACTTATAAAAGCACAGTGATTTTTTAAAAAATTTAAAGGGTAGCCTATCTGCCCAACTATAAAGGTAACAGCAAGTGGAATTGGTAAATTTAAAAGATTCATCGGACACAGCAAGTTTTGCCGAAGCCGTTAAGCGCGGCTTAGGTAAAAACCAAGGGCTTTATTTTCCAGAGCATATACCAACACTAGATAATATTGATGAACTGTTGGAAAAACCGTTTGTCGAGCGCAGCATTGACGTGCTTCGCGCGCTCATCGGTGACGAACTGAACAATGGCGAACTAGAAGAAATTGTTAAAACCGCATTTGCTTTTGGTGCGCCGGTTGAGCAGGTTAATGATAATGTCTACAGCCTAGAGCTTTTCCACGGTCCAACGCTGGCATTTAAAGATTTCGGCGGCCGTTTCATGGCGCAAACCCTTTCGCGCATCAGCGAGGGCAAGCCAGTGACTATTTTAACCGCAACATCAGGTGATACAGGTGCCGCAGTTGCTCACGCGTTCCATGGTATTGATAACATCAACGTGGTTATCTTGTTCCCGAAAGGAAAGATTAGCGCGCTGCAAGAAAAGTTATTCACTACGCTAGGCGGTAACATTCATACCGTTGCTGTAGAGTCAGACTTCGATGCATGCCAATCGCTAGTGAAAACCGCGTTTGACGACCCTGATGTGCGTGAAGGTCTTCACTTAAACTCAGCAAACTCAATCAATATTAGCCGTTTGTTGGCGCAGGTTTGCTATTACTTTGAAGCGGTAAGTCAGCTGCCTAAAGAGAAGCGCGATCAGCTTGTTATATCAGTTCCTAGCGGTAACTTTGGTAACCTGACCGCAGGCATGATTGCTAAATCTTTGGGTCTACCTATTAAGCGTTTTATCGCGGCAACTAACCTAAATGATACGGTACCTCGCTACCTTAAAACTGGCGAGTGGGACCCTAAAGCGACGGTTGCAACTATGTCTAACGCGATGGATGTTAGTCAGCCAAACAACTGGCCTCGTATTGAAGCGCTTATAGAGCGTGGTTATATCGACAAAGCGTGCCTGAAAGGTGAGATGGTAGACGAAGAGTATACTCAGCTTGCAATGCGTCAACTAGCGCAGCTGGGCTATACCAGTGAGCCGCACGCCGCTATTGCCTATCGCGCGGTAAGTCACGACTTAGAAGACGGTGAAATTGGTTTGTTCTTAGGAACAGCGCACCCGGCTAAGTTCAGAGAAACAGTTGAAAACGTGTTAGGTAACCCAATTAGTTTACCGAAAGCCTTGGCCGATGTAGCGGGAGAAGACAGCTTAGCGGTGGACTTACCCGCGTCCTACGATGCACTTAAGCAGCACATGATGGATTTGCTTAAGTAATGTCATCATCGGAGTTGACTTGGCAAAGCACGTTAGGTGATGAAAAACAAAAAGACTATTTTGTTGAATTGCTTGAACGGGTGAAAAACGCTCGTGAAGCGGGTAGCGTTATTTACCCGCCTCAGTCTGACGTATTTAATGCACTTAAATACACCCCGCTTGATAAGGTTAAAGTCGTGATCTTAGGGCAAGATCCCTATCACGGACCTAATCAAGCACACGGGCTATGTTTTTCAGTAAAAGCGGGCGTTAAGACACCTCCATCTCTGAAAAACATGTACAAAGAATTGTCAGCCGATATAGACGGTTTTAGCGAGCCTAATCATGGCACGCTTACGTCTTGGGCAGAACAAGGCGTACTTTTACTCAATACCGTGCTAACGGTAGAGCAGGGGAAAGCCCACAGCCATGCGAAATGGGGATGGGAAACCTTCACCAATAAGGTAATCGATGTGGTCAATACGCACGGCCACAACGTTGTATTCCTTTTGTGGGGAAGTCACGCGCAAAAAAAAGGTAAGCACATAGACCGTGAAAAACACCACGTCTTACATGCACCTCATCCATCTCCGCTTTCAGCGCACAGAGGCTTTTTAGGTTGTAAACACTTCAGCCAAACCAACCAATATTTGGTCGACAAAGGTAAAACGCCGATCACCTGGCAGGTATAGCGTTAGCTTTTACGCTAAGTATTTACACCATGCTAGAAAGTAAAAAGGCCGCCTGTATTACAGGCGGCCTTTTTATTTATCTTTCCAGTGTCTCTAGCTCGTACTCGAAACCACAATCGAGTTCGGCGAGTTCTTTTTCTAAAGCGTACCTATCGCGTAGTGCCTCGATTTCTCTCCACTTCCTTTTTTTGCTTTTGGTTTTTGCTGGGCTTGCTTCGATGTCTAACATGGCAAATAGATCTGATTTATCCACTGGGATCTCCTTTTTATACCACTACAACTAATACAGAGTTTTTGTTTTTAATTCCCTCTGTACGATTTTGTATCACAGCCGCCACTAAAATAAAATAGTTTAATTTACCTTTTATTAACAAATTGTGACGATATGATGACAAGGGTTAGGAAATGTCCAGTGTGTTTAAAGCGTGAACAATAACTGTATGTAATTGATCCTATTTGGTTTCTTAGTAATCAACTGTACAGTGTTACGGGCATCAAAAATGTCTGTCGTGTGCTTGATAAATACCGCAACAAAAAACGGCTAGCTTCCGAAAAAGCTAGCCGTTCAGTTTGTTATTTGCACCAAGTGGGTGACTTTAAATCACCTCGCATTCCTTATTTTGGTGCATTCGCTGCTCTGAATTTGGCAATCAATTGTTGTGTTGAAGCGTCGAAATTATCTTTGTCTGCCTCGCCTTGAATGCCAGCAAGTACTTGGTTTCCTAGTACTTTACCTAACTCAACGCCCCATTGGTCGAATGAGTTAAGGTTCCAGATAACACCCTGAACGAATACCTTATGCTCATACATTGCAACCAGCGCGCCAAGTGTTTTAGGCGTAAGGCTATCAAACAAGAAAGTATTGCTAGGCTTGTTGCCAGGCATGGTTTTATGAGCCGCCAAGCGTTTGCGTTCAGCGTCGTCTAGGCCTTTACCGTCAAGGTCTGCATAACACTCTTCAAAGGTTTTACCCTGCATCAGCGCTTGGGTTTGACCAAAGCAATTAGACGCAAGCATAGCGTGATGCGTGTCGTCTTGGTTAGGTACGTTAAGCGGCAGCATAAAGTCTGCAGGTATAACGCCAGAACCTTGGTGAATAAGCTGGTGGAAGCTATGCTGGCCGTTTGTACCTTCACTACCCCAAATAATTGGGCCAGTAGGGTAGTCCACGTTCTCGCCTTCTTGCGTCACTTCCTTACCGTTACTTTCCATATCTAACTGCTGTACGTAAGCTGGTAAGCCACGAAGATAGTGGTAATAAGGCAATAGAACATGCGACTGTGCATCGAAAAAGTTTCTGTACCAAACGCCTAACAACGCAAGCAATACAGGCATGTTTTCTTCAAGTGGCGCAGTGGTGAAATGGGTATCCATTTCAAACGCACCGTCAAGCAAGCCTTTAAAGTTTTCAAACCCAAGGGCTAGCGAGATAGGCAGGCCAATGGCTGACCACAGTGAGTAACGACCGCCTACCCAATCCCACATAGGGAAAATATTGTCGGCGCTAATACCAAACTCGGTGGCTGCTTTAACGTTTGAAGATACAGCTACAAAGTGCTTAGCGATATCTTCTTGTGTACCGCCAGACTTTAAGAACCAGTCTTTAGCCGTTAGCGTGTTCTGCAGCGTCTCTTGGGTTGAAAATGACTTCGATGACATAACCACAAGGGTTTCTTCAAAATCAACGCTAGATAGCACGTCGTGAATGTGGCAACCGTCAACGTTGGCAACGAAGTGAACCTTAACCGCCTCAACCGTATGAGGTTTTAACGCCTCGGTCATGATTTTAGGGCCAAGGAACGAACCACCAATACCAATCGCTACAATGTGCTTAATAGGTTTGCCAGTATAGCCCTTGTGTTCACCACTGTGGATTGAGGCAGTAAACGCTTCAATTTTTTCAAGGGTGGCGTGCACCTCAGGCATGACGTCTTCACCGTCTACCAATACTTTGCGGTCAGATAAGTTACGAAGCGCGGTATGCAGCACTGCGCGACCTTCTGTTGAGTTAATCTGCTCACCAGAAAACATAGCGTCACGAAGGGGTTCTAGTTTACATGCGCGTGCAAGGTCAAAAAGCCCTTTAAGTGCGTCATCATTTACACGGTTTTTCGAGTAATCAAGAAAAATGCCGCAGGCTTCAAGCTGCATATTATCTGCACGGCTTGGATCTTGTGCAAACCAGTCGCGCATATGGGCATCTTTTACCGATGAAGCGAGTTCAGATAGCTTTTTCCATTCCGGAAGAGAAGTTAAAACACTCATTGTCTAGTCAGTTCCTTATGCACTTAGTTTTTCGCGAAGTAAAGTCTCAAGCTTTTCTTGGTCAGCTGCGAAGTTGCGAATGCCTTCAGATAGTTTTTCCGTTGCCATCGCATCTTCGTTCATTGCCCAGCGGAACTCACTTTCTGTTAAACGGTCGCCTGGCGTTTTTGTCGCACCATTGTCTTTAAGCTTAACTTCTAGTTCACCCGGCTCATTTGCCAGTTCTTCAAGTAGTGCAGGGCTAATAGTTAGACGGTCGCAGCCGGCCAGTGCTTGAATTTCGCCAATGTTGCGGAAGCTCGCGCCCATTACAACTGTGTTGTAGCCGTGCTCTTTGTAGTAGTTGTAAATTTTGGTCACTGACACTACGCCTGGGTCTTCATCTGCTGCGTAAGATTCAGTGCCAGTCGCCTTTTTGTACCAGTCTAGAATACGGCCTACAAATGGAGAGATAAGGTAAACGCCTGCTTCTGCACATGCTTGCGCTTGGGCGAAACTGAATAGCAGAGTTAGGTTGCACTGAATACCTTTTTTCTCAAGTGCTTCAGCAGCTTGAATACCTTCCCACGTAGACGCAATTTTAATAAGAATGCGTGACTTATCGATACCGGCATCTTCGTATAACTGTACTAAGCGCTCTGCTTTTTCAATAGTAGCAGCAGTATCAAACGATAGGCGGGCATCAACTTCTGTTGAAATACGGCCAGGGATGGTTGCAGAAATTTCTTTACCAATGGCTACTGCTAACTTGTCAGAGGCATCAGTTAATTGCTGGTCAGCATCGTTTGACTGAAGTTTTGCCCACGCTACAGCGTCATCGATTAAGCTTGCATACTGAGGAAGACCTGCTGCTTTTAGCAGTAACGACGGGTTGGTAGTAGCGTCAACCGGCTGATATTTTTTGATGGCATCGATGTCGCCGGTATCGGCAACTACGGTAGTGATATCACGTAATGAAGCTAACTGATTGCTCATAATTCTCTCTGTACTTTATCAATAATAAATTTGGACAACTCGCTAGAAAAGCCAGTTGAATAAAACGATACGCTTGCGCGTTTTTGTAGGATATTGCGCTTGCGTTTTCTCTTTGTTTACTTAGCTTTTAAAAAACAAACTAAGCTAAGTCGAAAATAGCGCTTTGGTTTTCAAGAAGCACTCATAAGCAGTGCATCAAGGTTATTGTTTGAATATTTTTTGTAATGCTATTTATATCAAACCCGTGTGACAATTCATACATTGAATAATGACAAATTCGCTAATCGGATTTCTCTGTTAAGCCAATTTGTGTCTTTCTTATGCCATTTTGCTTTTTACTGCGTATCAGGTGGTACAATAAGTGCGTAAAAATTTAAGGAGTCGAAATGTTAGTTGTAGTATCCCCAGCAAAAAATTTAGATTTTGAAAGCGAAGTTCCTGTAAGTCAGTTTACACAACCTGACATGCTTGAAGACACTGAACGTTTGATGGAAGTGTGCCGCACTTTGTCTCCGGCTGACTTATCATCGCTAATGAAAATAAGCGATAAACTGGCAACCTTAAATGCTAACCGTTTTGCTGAGTTTTCTACACCGTTCACACCAGAGAATGCGCGTCAGGCAATGTATGCATTTAACGGTGATGTCTATACTGGGCTTGATGCTTACTCGCTAGACAGCGACAGTGTAGAATACGCACAAAAACATCTTCGTATTTTGTCTGGTCTGTATGGGCTGCTAAGACCGCTAGATTTAATGCAGGCCTATCGTCTAGAAATGGGCACTAAACTCGCGAATCCTGAAGGTAAAGACCTGTATGCGTTTTGGGATGACCGCATTACCTACGCCTTAAACAAGGCGTTAGAGGCGCAGGGTGATAATGTGTTAATTAATCTTGCGTCGAATGAATACTTTAAAGCAGTAAAGAAAAAGTCTTTAGACGGCATGATCATTACGCCCACCTTCAAAGATTACAAAAACGGTCAGTATAAAATTATCAGCTTTTTCGCGAAGAAAGCCCGCGGCTTAATGGCGCGCTACATTCTTGAAAATCGTGTTGAAGATGTAGAAGGCTTGAAAAACTTCGACGTAGACGGCTATCAATTTAGCGAAGAGCAAAGCTCATCAACAGAATTGGTATTTCTGCGTAACCAAGAAAGTTAATAGCTTTTTTGAGTAATAATGACTGATAGGTGAGCCGGGCTCAGCAGCTTCGCTCTGGATTAGCTAAAGAAACTTCGCCTTTGATACATAGCCATCGCATTTGCGCGATGGCTATTCTATATCGAGGCCCAATCACACGCTTACAATAGCTGAAGTCAAATCTTTTCCCTTCTTTGTAATAAAAGCGAATCGCCGTACTACGATAAGATTAGCTATCATACTAACTGCTGCATGCTACAATATGCATAGTACTTTTCAGCCACAAAGTAAGGCACAAACTTGAGCATATTAGTTCGTAATTTACCCAAATCATTTACTCATGAAAATCTTGAAGATTTGTTTTTTGAGTTTGGCACTATAGCGTCATGCGACCTAGTGATGGATGAGGCCTCGGGTTTATCTAAAGGCTTCGGCTTCGTTGAAATGAGTACCCAAGAAGAAACCGATAAAGCGATTAAATCGCTTAACGCCAAAGTTATCGAAGGTAAAAAGATTCGAGTTAAATGGTCAAATCAAGAGAAGAAGCAAGCAGCAATAGACGATGCTCCCGCGCCTAAAAGAGACATCCCAGAAGATGTATGGGGAAGTGTTTCTCGCAATAATTCCGAACTCGAAAACGACGACCGTTAACAGTTGAGTTAACTAAATAGCAAAACTTTGTCTTATTTTTAAACTTTTGTTTTGAAAATTAGAGCAGTGCTGACAACCTTTGTTGTCAGCACTAACAGGTAACTCAGCTAGATAATGCTGCTGCTCGCTCTCGGGTATTGCGAGCAGTCATAACAATGGCTAGCCATATTAACACGCCACCACCGGCAAGTGCTAGGCCTACCCAACCCGTTGATGTATAGCCGTAACCCGCTGACAGCGTCATTCCAGCCAACCAAGGCCCAAGTGCATTAGCGGTATTAAATGCTGCATGGTTCATGGCGCCTGCCAAAGTTTGCGCTTCGCCAGCTACGTCCATCAAGCGTGTTTGCAGTGGCACGACCATACCGCCGCCGATGCCAATAAAAAACAGTGAGGCCGCCATCAGGTATGGGTTGCCCATAGACGCGGCGTATGCGGCTGCAGATAAGCCCAATAGAACTTGAAAAACGATAGCTGATGTCAGTAATCTGCCTTCAGAATATCTACCCGCAATAATGTTGCCGAGGGTTACGCCAATGCCATAGATAAGCAAGGTTGCAGAGATTCCCCATTCAGGTGCTGAGGTCGTGTTTAAGTATGAGGCACTGAAATAAGAATACACAGAGAACATGCCCCCAAAGCCAATTGCGCCCATAAGTAGAACCAGCAGCACATCTTTATTTTTTAGCGCTTTAAGCTCAGTTAACGGGTTGGCATCCGGGTTTGGTCCGCGGTATGGTGCAGTTTTCCACACCATTAATGCGGTGACTAAGGCAAAGGCTGAAATCATAAAGAAACCGGTTCTCCACCCGAACATTTGCCCGATGCCGCTAATTGATGGAACACCTATTATATTTGCTATAGCTAAGCCTAAAATAATGTTGCTGACTGCTTGTGCACGCTTGTTCTTACCAGCAATGTCAGCGGCAAAAAGCATGGCAATACCGAAATAAGCGCCGTGTGGAAGGCCAGCAATAAAGCGAGCTATATTCATTGTCCATTCTGACCATGCTAGTGCTGTTAGCAAGTTTCCGGCAGCATAAAAGACCATCATTGAAATAAGCATGGTACGTCGGGCAAGGCGAGAAAAGAAAATAGTGATAAGCGGTGCGCCTACGACAACGCCAATGGCATAGGCACTAATCGCATGGCCCGCAACGTTTTCCGTGATACCAAAATCGTCAGCAAAGTAAGGCAGTAAACCC
Organism: Alteromonas sp. ABH4_452; assembly: GCF_056311825.1. Classification (NCBI taxonomy): domain Bacteria; kingdom Pseudomonadati; phylum Pseudomonadota; class Gammaproteobacteria; order Alteromonadales; family Alteromonadaceae; genus Alteromonas; species Alteromonas sp. ABH4_452. The sequence continues at coordinate 1,500,441 of NZ_CM149973.1, forward strand.
ATTGCCGCAAATTCGCTGCAACCTATTACGAAAGTACCGAAAGCTAGCCAGAACGTAATCGTTGCCAGTGAATATTCTCCTGCCGCTGATTGCTCTTCCGAACGGGCTCCCTTATACGCTGCCTGAGTAGAAGTGATGTCGTCAGTTTGATTCGCCATAAACTATCTTTTTTCCTTCATATCGTACCATTCAGTCGCTTGCTTGCTGCTTGAGCATGGCGCACTTGCACAAGGTTAAAATACAAAAACCGGCAAACGGTATGTTTGCCGGCTTTCTATTTTTAAAAGCTATTGCTTTGGTTATTCAAATAAGGCCAAAAGCCCCAAGCTTGTGCTTTGTTCATTCATTAATAAGCTGAGATCTTAGCAGCGAATGACTATTTAGTAACGGTAGCTGATAAGATTTCTTAATCATTTCAGCGCTTTAAATGTAGTGTGTTTGTTAATGATTTGATTCACGTCATTTTTTCAGTGATACACATGAGTGCTAACTCAATACTAAAGTGATTGTTTTCTGAGCGTAAAAGTCCTCAACATCTGTCATTTTTACTCAGCTAACTATTAACATTTTATGCAGGGCTAGCTGTCATCGCTGGTTTTATCTTTTAACGATTATTCGTATAAACAACAAACTTCTTGACTTTACTGCGTTCTATATATAGAACGTTCTGTAAATGGAACAAAATAGTTTGGCGACGTGTGAATCAATCCACCTTGAATATTTTAGGTAGGCATCTGCAGAAACTTAGGCAAGATAAAGGTGTCTCTCTGTCTCAATTAGCCGCAGGTGCAGGTATTGCAAAATCTAACCTCTCTAGGCTAGAGCAGGGAAACGGCAATCCTACGTTAGATACGATTTGGCGATTGGCCAAACAACTAGACGTGCCCTTTGGTCAGCTTGTTCAGCCCCTTAGCACGAGCGTAGGAGAGAATGGGGTGGAAGTGCGTCTTATTGAACAAGGGCAGGGTGTACCTAATGTTGATGCTTACTGGATGTCGGTCGCACCTAATACATTGCGAGAAGCCGAAGCTCACGCGGCCGGAACAAAAGAAACCATTACGGTAATAAGCGGTTCGTTAGAAGCCGGGAATATGGGCAGTACTCAGCTACTGCTACCCGGCCAAATTACCGACTTTAGGGCTGATTTACCTCACGTCTACAAAACTCAAGATGACTGGGCAACCTGCCTTATCACTATCGTTTATCACAAAGAGGCAACGGAATGAGCCAAATTTCTTCAAAAAGTGGGCTTAAGCAGGGGATTATAGATGGGTTACCCTTGCTAGGAGGGTATATCCCAGTTGCTATTTCATTCGGCGTGATCGCTATTCAAGCTGGCTTTTCAACATTAGAAGCAACGCTTATCTCTGTGTTCATTTATGCTGGCGCGTCGCAGTTTCTTCTAGTTGCTATGGTGGCTTCAGGTGCACCCCTTTGGCTAGCGGTGTGTATGACGTTATTAGTTAATGTACGCCATGTGGTTTACGCGCCCAATTTAGTGCCTTACTTACCACAGAGTAAGGCGTGGCCCTATTTAATGCATGGGCTTACCGATCAAATTTTTGCGCTAGCCCATACACGTTTACCCTCTATGGAAGACGCAAAGAAAGTTGATTGGTTTAAAGGTGTTTCAATGGTGGCGTGGTTTAGTTGGATTTTAGGTACTGCGCTTGGCGGGTTAGCTGGAGATTCGCTTACACAGAAATGGCCTGTCTTAGATAGTGTAATGCCGTTTGCCTTACCAGCCTTATTTCTCGTTCTGCTAGCGCCAAAGTTTTCTAGTAAACAATGGGTTGTTACCTTATTGGTCACTATCTCTATCGCCCTTTTCATTGCACTTAGTAGTTTCAAAAATGCGGCTATTCCTTTAGCTGCACTGTTTGGTGCGCTTACATTTTATGTTCTTACCTCCCATGTCGGAAGGAAACCGTCTCATGCAAACTGATATTTGGGTAGCAATTATCGTAGCGGCTATAGGCACCTATGCATTGCGCGTTGCACCATTGTTATGGACACAGCGTCACTTCAATAAACACAAAGCCAATAATTCCGAAGCGCGCTTGCCTACCTGGTTGAGTGTATTGGGACCACTAATGATAGCCGCTATGTTGGGGGCTTCCCTTGTTCCTAAAGTGCCATCAGCGTCTAGTTGGATAGCAACAGTTGTGGCAACAGCCATAACAATAATCGTTTGGAGAAAAACCAAAACATTGGGCCTACCTGTCTTTTCGGGTGTCGCCTTTTTTGGCGTAATATATTGGTGCGCTTTACATTTTCTATAGATATAACGCAGGCTAAATGGAAAAGTTAATTGATAGTTAGCCTCCCATGGCTTTGTCACCCCAGATTTCTTTCAAGCGCTGGTCGCGACCACAGTTCCAACGGTAGAATTTGTAGCGAACAGGGCTTTTCTTATAGAAATCTTGGTGACCTATTTCATCACCTTTAATTGGATAAAAAGTAGAGGCGTCTAGTATTGGCGTCACCACGTCTTTATTCGGAAACTGGGAGATTACGTCAGCTTTTGTTTTTTCGGCGATAGCGCGTTCTTTATCGTTCGCAACAAAAATAGCGCTCAAGTAGCTGGGGCCTTTATCACAAAACTGGCCTCGGTCATCAAAAGGGTCAATATTTACCCAAAAATGATCGAGTATATCTTTATAAGAAAGCACTTCACCGTCATAAGTGATTTTAACGGCTTCGTAATGCCCTTTGTGATTGCCGTTGTAGGTAGGGTTTGGTGCACTTCCACCAGTAAACCCAGAAACTACGTCGGTTACGCCTTCTAATTTTTCAAAGTCAGATTCCATACACCAAAAGCAGCCTCCCGCTAAAATAGCTTCATCGGCTTTTGTCGATGGTGTAAATACCGCGGCACTCAAAGTTGCGCCGAACAATACTGCGGTGATTGTAGATTTCATCTTGTACCTTTTACGTTTTGACAGAGCCATATAGCTATGCGCTTTGGCTAAGTTTTCCTTTTAAGCTTTTCGACTTATAAAGTGAGGCTATGTTAGTGAACATATACGAGTATCAAATAAAGAACGGTTTAGGCTGCAATTTATTTCACTGCAATTTGAAGCATCACCTTTTCCTCGCTTACAAAAGAAAGAGCTTAGCTAGCGATTAATAGCATCGCACTAGAATCAAAAACAATTAATGCCAAAAGAGGGTAAGTAAAATTTTCATCAGACTCTGTAGTCTGCGTTCACTGATAGCAAAGTCACTGCAATTTCATTTCCCCAAACTGCTCTGTAGCCCTTCCATGACAGGGCCTTAGAATAAGAGGCTGTCGGTCGGCAGAGCACTTGCATCTCAGCAAGTACGTGTGAGTCAAAATACGCGACAACTTGTGATTTCACTTAGTGAGGTAGTTCAGCTTTGTTTAGCGCTGATCAAACACTGCTTTACTTCGTGCAGCCGGTTGTCGGTTATTCGGCTCTCTAAAAGAGCTTGGCTCAGATTTAATTAAGTCGAAAGTAAGGAAGGTAATATGTCTATAGTCAAATCAGGTAGTGCAGCTTACAAACCGTTAGGTAAAAAAGGGAAGGGCAGCATTTCTACGGAAACAGGCGCTTTGTCTAATCAACCTTATGGTTTTAATACGCGGTTTGAAGATGAAAAAGGGACAAACCCTGAAGAGTTAATTGGCGCGGCCCATGCGAGCTGCTTCACTATGGCGCTTTCTTTTGCATTATCCGATGCAGGGTATGAAGACGGTGAACTAAATACAACGGCCAAGATCAGCCTAGACAAAAACGATGATGGTTTTGAAATTACTCAGTCGGCATTGACGTTAGATGCTGAAGTTGACAGCATCACCGAAGACGAATTTGAAAAAATAGCTCAAGAAGCGAAGGAGAATTGCCCCGTTTCTCAACTACTGAATGCCAATATTACGTTAGAGTACCGACTAAATAAGAGCTAACTGTTTTAACCGAAATCGCCTGCTTGAATAGTGGGCTATTCTTTTACATTTTAAAAAATAGTGAAAAAAAAAGCGGCTTATCAAAGCCGCTTTCCTCTATCTACACGAGTAGAAGTGATTTATTTTCCAATTACACCACAAGCCACACGTTCGCCCCCGCCGCCAAGCTTTTTAGGTGAATCAGAGTAATTATCTCCGCCCGCATGAATCATCAGCGCACGACCTTCAATATCTTCCAGTTCAAGTTCTGGCGCGAAAATCGGCTGAGTAGCCTCACCTTTTTCATTCACGTAAAGTACAGGAAGGTCACCCTCATGACCACGCTCAGACCATGGAGCTCGATGTTTGTCAGTATTTTCTGGGTCAAAGTGACCGCCAGCTGCGCCACCTAGCACCTTTTTTCCATCCTTCATTGCTGAGGAGCAATCTCCATTTTGATGAACGTGGAAGCCATGGACTCCCGGCGTTAACCCTGACAGCTTAGGTGTGAATACCACGCCATCATCATCGTGACTACTCACCATAACTGTACCAATAGCATTGCCAGTTTCTAAATTTTTCATCATCACTTCTTTTCCTTCTTCGTGATGACCGGCAAAACTCCCAGCACTTAGCACTAAAGAAATTGAGCCTGCTAACGTAGTAAGTAAACGTTTCTTCATAGTATTCTCCTTCACTAAATTAATGATTCGTTTTCGAGCAACTACGAAGTTAACCAGCATAAAATAAACCAGTTCGAGCGAAGTGGCAGAAAAGGTGCTGAAGGCCTTATCACTGTGAGCCTTAGGCCATACATAGCTCTCAGATTTTGAAAAAATCCCCTACGTTGGCTGCAAGACTTATAGCGTCCCTATGAAAAAGTTACCGAATGCATTTCTACATTTTTAATGCGTTTTATGAAATGAAGGCGGGTAAGTTTGTAGTAGCGCGGTAAAACTCAGTAACAATATGGTAGTGGCACTTTTCTCCTATTCGACTTACAGTTAGCACCAATTAGGCTATCAAAGGACATAGGCATGTATACACTTTATGGTTATCCGAAAACCCGCTCGGTTCGCGTGGCATGGGCTTTGGAAGAACTAGGCTTACCTTTTGACTACAAGTTGGTTGACCTAAAGCAAGGGCAACACTTGTCAGAGGAATACAAAGCTATAAGCCCGGCTGCAAAAATTCCAGCGCTAGCGACACCCGAAGGCACCTTGACTGAGTCTGCTGCTATTGTCACCTTTTTAGCTGAAAGACACGGCATGCATGAATTTATCCCAGAGCCAGGCAGTTTTGAGCGTGCAAAATATGAAGAGGTGATGCTGTTTCTTACCAGTGAATTAGAGCAGCCCATTTGGAATTTAGCAAAACACACTTTCGCACTGCCTAAAGAGCAAAGACTTGAACAAATGCGTGAAGTGGCGGTATGGGAATTTAAGCGCGTACTGCCGGTGTTTTCTTCTATGCTGGGCGATAAAGAATTTGTATGCGGCACCATGTTTACCATGGCCGACGTGATAGCAGGTCATATTTTGGCGTGGGCAAAAGGCAGTAAACTCGATATTGTGCTTGACGGCAAAACGGACAATGTAGGGGTTTACGCGAAACGTGTATTGGGCCGTGAAGCCTATGAAAGGGCATGGCGACGAGAGATGGCTCATTTGCCTGAGTAAACCGTGCTGCGATTAGAAAACACATAACGACAGCGCTTTTTTTGCGAAATATAAGCAAAAACAGCGACGAAATAACAAGGGAATAAAAATGAAAGCATTTAAAACACTGCTCGTCAGTAGTGCAGTAACTATGGCTCTGGGCCTTAGCTCAGCTGTGGCTCATGCACACAATCACGCAGATATGCAGAGTCCATCAACAAGTGAATCAGTGACAAAAGAAGCGTCTGAGCACGAGAAGCTTTTTGGGTTATTTGCAGCCGCTGACCAGCGCAATATTGAGCTAAACCCAATTATGGCCATTTTTCGCGGCGATATGCGTTACGCAGACAGAATGGGCGACTTCTTAACAGACTCTCACGCTTTAGCGGGAAAAACAGCGACATTACTCAACTTGTCAGAACTTAAACAAATTGACCGCAGTAAGCTAAGCGATACTGACAAACTTGCCTACGATGTATTCAAATACAATCAAGAGCGCTCGCTAAAAATGTCGAGCGATGAAATTGAAGCACTGACAGCTGTGCGCCCTATAAACCACTTTAGCGGATTCCACACTTTTTACCCGACCTTTGCGAGCGGAAAAGGCGCTGCGCCATTTAAAACAGTAGAAGATTACGAAAATAATTTATCTCGCCATAAGGATTACATTGCTATTTCTGACCGCGCTATGGGCAAATTTCGCGAAGGCATGGAAAGTGGTGTGCTGGAAACTAAGTTAACCATCGACCGTGTAATCAAGCAGTTCGATACACAGCTGGCTATCCCTATCAAAGAGTCACAGTTTTGGGGGCCAATTACCATGTTCCCAGAAAGCTTCTCAGACGAAGAAAAAGCCCGTTTAACTGCTGAATATGAAAAAGCGACGCAAGAAATTTACGATGCAACCACACGCATGCGCGATTTCCTTCGCGATGAGTACTTGCCTGTGGCCCGTGAGAGCATTGGCCTTAGCGATATGAAAGGTGGTGCAAAGCTATATCAATTGATGGTGGAAGGTTCAACGACACTGCCAATGACCCCTGATGAGCTGCATAATCTTGGTTTAAAAGAAGTTAAGCGTATCAAAAATGATATGCTTGAAATTAAAGACGAAGTAAAGTTTGAAGGAACATTAAACGAGTTCTTCGACTACGTACGCACCGATCCTAAGTTCAAGCCTGAAAGCCGTGAGGCGCTAACCCAGAGCTATTATGATATTGGTCGTGAAGTGGATGAAAAAATTGACCAATACTTTTCTCTACTGCCAAAATCTGAGTTAGAAATAAAACCTTACGACCCTGCTATTGAGCAATTCAGTGCGGGTGGATCCTATCAACCAGGCACGCCAGATGGCTCTCGTCCTGGTACTTTCTATTTTAACGCCTACGATTTGCCTAGCCGCTTAACCACCGGCAACGTTACCTTGTACCTACACGAAGGTGCTCCGGGCCATCATTTCCAAGTGAGCCTTGCCCAGGAAAACGAAGCGCTGCCGTCTTTCATGCGCTTTAGCTTCCTACCAGCCTTCGGTGAAGGGTGGGCGCTATATTCAGAAACCTTGGGCTATGAAATGGGCTTTTTTGATGACCCATGGAACCGTTACGGAACGCTTCAGGATGAGCAGCTGCGCGCTATGCGTTTGGTAGTAGATACGGGGATTCACGCCAAAGGTTGGAGCCGTGAACAAGCTATCGATTTTATGCTCGAAAACTCAGGCATGACTCGCACGGAAGTCGTGGCAGAAGTAGAGCGTTATATTGCTATACCATCACAAGCGCTGTCTTACAAAGTTGGCGCGCTTAAAATTCAAGAATTGCGTGCGCGCGCAGAGAAGGCATTAGGTGATGATTTCGATATCCGTGAATTCCACGCACAAGTGTTAAACACGGGCGGCATTCCACTTGCTATTCTTGAACAGAAAATTGACCGCTGGATTGCTAGCCAACAAAGTTAGTGAAAAGCGGCAAATCAAATAGAACTTAAAACACTATAAAGCCAGTAAGTTTAAGACCTTGCTGGCTTTTTTGGTTTTTTTGCGACCAATAGCAGTGATATTGACGTATAGCTTCACTAGAGTAGTAATTGTACAATTTTTCTAAAGGTTTAAAGGAGCGCAAGGTGGAGTTAGGGTTATTTTCATTAAGTTTAACGGTCAAGGATATTAATAAATCGAAAGCCTTCTACGAAGCATTAGGTTTTGAAGCTATGCCTTCATGTGGCTCGGTGGAAGACAAATGGTTAATGATGAAAAACGGCACCACCATGATTGGCTTATTCGAAGGTATGTTTGAAGACAACATTATGACTTTTAACCCCAGCGATGTTAGAGCACTTCAGGCGAGTTTAGTTGAGCAAGACATTGCATTAGAAGTGCCGGTGAAAGGCGACAGTGGTCCAGGGCATTTTATTGTTAAAGACCCTGACGGCAACACTATTATGTTTGATCAATTTTAAGAAGAATTTCTTCTCATTGCCATTGGAAGCTAACTAGCCCACTTTTTTGAACAATTACTCTTAAACAAAAGGAAGTGAGGGAGGGAAGGCAGGTTGAAAACAAAACTGTTATTTCTAGCTATAGCATTGATGGCTAATGTGGCGTGCCAGAGCACTAAAAGCAGTGATGACCAGAAAAAGAGTGAGTTAGCTCCTTTCAATTGGCAGATTAGCGAATTCGCATTGGTCGACGTGGAAGAGTCCGAGGCACTCTTTGCGTTATCTGAGCAGCAAAAGCAGCACTTTCTTTCTTATTATAACTCGCCGACTAAAGCACATGTATCACCTAATTTTCGCCTCGCTTATTATCTGGATAACCTGGTTTCGAACTTCAGTTACGCAGGGGACACGCTCAAAGCAAGAGATGTTTTAAACAACCGTTACGGAAACTGTATGTCGCTTGCTTTACTTACTACAGCGCTTGCTAAGCTTGTTAACCTTGATGTGGTTTATCAACAAGTCCATACCCCACCACTGTATCGGCGATTTGGAAACATGCTCACTACGTCAACACATGTGAGAAGTATTATTTTAGGGCCTGAACCTGAAAAAACAGGCGACAGCATTGTTTTTAGGGGAAGAGCGATCATTGATTATTTTCCATCAAGCCGAAACGACCGGGGAGTTTACATCTCCGAGGCTGACTTCATCTCAATGTATTACCAAAATATGTCTGCTGAAGTGATGAGTGACAACCCTGATTTAGCCTACAGTTATTTGTATCGCGCAATGCAGTTAAACACAGCGAATGCATCTACGCTAAATTCTCTCGCTGTACTCTACCGTTCAAATGGCTACGAAGAAGAAGCTCGGAGACTATACGAATTCGCTATCGAGAATCATATCCAGTCGGTACATACGCTATCAAATTTCGCAGTGTTGCTTAAAAAGGTAGGCGATGTAGAAACGCTATCGCGTATTGGGGATATGTATTTAAAAACAGACGACGATAACCCTTATCGTTGGATAGATTTAGGTAATGCATTTTTAGCGAAGGGCAAGCTTTCGGAGGCAGAAATGTTTTTCAACAAAGCCATCGCTACAGGCCCTTATCTGGGAGAAAGCTACTCGGCTATGGCTAAGACTTATTTTTTACAGGGGAAGGTGCTTAAAGCTGAAAATATGATGGAAAAAGCGCTCTCCCTTTCACTGCCTTCACAGAATAGAGCGCTTTACACCGCCAAGCTAAAGGCTATCCAAAATAGCCATTAATGACTTAGTTTCCATAGCTCGCTGAGCACTTAGATTCTCGCTGCCAGTTCAGCGCCTTGGCGAATAGCACGCTTGGCATCGAGTTCTGCTGCGACGTCAGCACCGCCGATAATGTGCACGGTAAATCCTGCCTCTTCTAGAGGTTGCTGCAGAGGTTTAAAGGGCTCTTGGCCTGCACATACAATAACATTATCGACAGGCAGCACCTTAGGCGTGTCGTTAATGAGTACGTGAAGGCCTTGATCATCCACTTTCTCGTAGGAAACGCCATTTATCATTTGAACGTTGTGGTGTTTCAATGATTGCCTGTGGATCCAGCCCGTAGTTTTGCCCAGCCCTTTACCTACTTTAGAGGTCTTGCGTTGTAGTAAATACACTTCGCGTTCAGAAGGCTCTATCGCCTTTTCTTTAAGTGCCCCTGGTGCTGAGTAATTTTTGTCGATACCCCAGTGAGCTAGCCATTTTTCTTTATCTTTAGCTAAGTGTTCGTGCTCAACTAAGAACTCTGCTACGTCGAAGCCAATGCCGCCAGCGCCAACAATTGCCACTTTCTTACCTACGGGCTTGTGGTCACGCAATACGTCTAAATAACTCATCACTTTAGGGTGGTCGTGCCCTTCAATTGTAAGCGTTCGAGGATTAATACCGGTGGCTAACACCACTTCATCAAACCCCTCATCGACAAGGCTTTCTGCGTTCACTTCTGTGTTAAGGTGAATCGTAACGCCAACTCTCGCAAGTTGATTGTCAAAATAACGCAGGGTTTCATAAAACTCTTCTTTACCCGGCACTTGCTTGGCGTAATTAAATTGACCGCCAATTTCACTGGCTTTATCAAACAAATGCACGTCGTGGCCACGCTCTGCGGCATACATAGAAAACGCCAAACCCGCAGGCCCTGCACCTACTACCGCTAGTTTTTTCTTGTTTTGAGTAGGGGTAAAGGTAAGTTCGGTTTCATAGCACGCTTGTGGATTTACTAAGCAACTTGCACGCTTTTGCTCAAACGCATGGTCAAGGCAGGCCTGGTTACAGGCAATACAGGTGTTAATAAGTTTAGACTCATTGCGCATGGCCTTGGCCACAAAATGGGCGTCAGCCAAGAAAGGGCGTGCCATCGATACCATGTCAGCATGGCCTTGTGCGAGTACCGATTCTGCAACTTCAGGCGTATTAATACGGTTAGTGGTGATAAGAGGAATATTCACCTCTTTTTTCATGCGTTCGGTTATCCAGGTAAACGCTGCACGAGGTACAGAAGTGGAAATCGTAGGAACACGGGCTTCATGCCATCCAATACCAGTATTAATAAGCGTAGCACCTGCTTTTTCAATTTCTTTAGCCAAGTACACGACTTCATCCCACTTAGCGCCACCTTCAACCAAATCCAGCATAGACAGGCGATAAATAATGATGAAGTTAGCGCCCACTTTCTCGCGCACACCTTTAACTATCTCAATAGCTAAGCGGGCTCGGTTTTCTAAACTTCCGCCCCATTCATCATTTCTGTGGTTAGTACGTTCGCAAAAGAATTGATTAATGAGGTAACCTTCTGAACCCATTATTTCTACACCGTCGTAACCTGCTTGTTGGGCAAGGGCAGCACATTTAACATAGTCTTTAATGGTGCTTCTCACGCCGCGCGAGGAAAGTTCGCGAGGCTTAAAAGGAGTAATGGGCGACTTCATAGGTGAAGCTGAAACGGCAAGCGGGTGATAACCATAGCGACCCGAATGCAGTATTTGCATGCAAATTTTACCGTCTTCTTTATGCACAGCATCGGTAATAACACGGTGCTTCTTGGCATGACGAGAGCGCGTCATTCTGCCGGCGAAGGGCGCAACCCAACCTGAAATGTTAGGGCTAATACCGCCAGTCACAATTAGCCCAGCACCGCCTTTGGCCCGCTCGGCATAGAAAGCGGCCAGTTTATCAAAGCCGCCTTTTTCCTCCTCTAAACCTAAATGCATCGAGCCCATCAGGGTACGGTTACGTAGTGTAGTAAAACCTAAATCTAATGGGGCTAATAGGTTAGGGTAAAAAGGTGACTGCTGTTCTGACGTATTTACAGAATGGGCAGCGGCGGTCTGAGGTGCAGACTGTGACGAGGGCGTATTCATATTTATTCTCTATTTTTTACTATGAAGGCATCTAGCATGTTGTTTAGTAATTAAAGTACGTAGAAACTATTTTTAATTGCGCTTCAGCAGACTTCAGTAACTAATGCTTTAATCTTTACGAGCCAACTTGCCCGACCAGTTGTCTTGATTATTTACTACTGCATCAGTTTGGTAAAGGGGAGTTATCAATTTTTTAACACAATAAAAAAAGCGAGATACCGATTATCGGCAATCTCGCTTTAACAATTTTAAAATTATGTTTAGTAAAAAGAGGTTATATTTTACTCGCGTCGGCAAGGTTTGATGCGTAAACAATATTGCCTAAGAAAGTAGCCTATAGTTGCCTATTCATCCACATACATTTTTTGCTGGAATTTCAGCGTCTGTTTACTTGCACCCTTTTGCACGTCTATTTCAAACCTGAACGTTTCCTGATCGCGGAAAGGCAGTACAGCGAGGTAATAAATGGCATCGCCTTCTTCCACTTTCTTAAAGGTAAGTTTGCGAGCATTGCCTAAAAGGTTCTTTGCCGTACCTGTCACGTCTGCACGCTGCGCTTCACCTGAAACTTTGTCGAGTACGGAAATGTTGACCAGCGCGTTAAACTTGCTTCTTACAATACCGTAATTAGCCGCAACTTCAGGCGTTAAAAAAGGCGTACTTACTACCATATAGTGTACATCCCATTCACCAAGCGTTTGCTTCTGTTCAGCAAATGCGGAGAAGCTTAAGCAAGCTATAGCTATTGCAAGAAGGGCTACGTACCCTTTCTTAAGTTGTTTTATCTTACTCATGATAGACCTTACTTTGCCTTCATATTTATCTTTTACAAAACAGCGGGCTTACCCGCTGCCTGATACCGTATGACCTAAGGTTTCACCGTTAATACATGTAATAAACATTGTTTACATAGGGAAAGTGTCTTGGATCAGAAGCTGTAAAAACTGTAATGCGATGATGGCAATCAGTACCGACAAGTCAAGGCCACCTAGCGGAGGAATGACTTTGCGAATAGGCGCTAGAAAGGGTTCAGTTAGTTGATACAGCACATAGTCTACGGGAGATTGACCTTGCGATACCCAGCTTAAAATTGCACGTAACAGCAATACCCAGAACATTAGCGATAGGGTTTCTTTTACCACGCCAATTACCGATAAAATGGCTATGCCTACGGGGTTTAGCGTACCGCCAAACATAAGCCCAAGAGTAACGAGTTTAAGCGCGCATACCGCTATCGCCAATACAAAGGTAGCGGTGTCGAATCTGCCGATTGACGGGATAACACGGCGCAACGGCCCCACGATAGGGTGGGTTGCTTTTACTACAAATTGACTCATTGGGTTATAAAAGTCTGCTTGAACCATTTGTAACCAAAGGCGCAGAATAACCACCATCAAATAAAGGCTAAATAAGGTATCAACCAAAAATACCGTTGCATTCATGTTGTGTTTTTCCTAGAACGTTATAGCTGTTTTGCCATTTCTTCAGCACGCGCTACGGCTGCCCGCATCGACTTGCTGACAATATCTTTTAAGCCTTCATCAATGAAGGTATTTACGGCCTCGGCTGTGGTGCCGCCCTTTGACGTAACTTGGGCACGAAGCTCACTTAATTCAAGGTCTGGGTTGTTACAAACCATTTCAGCTGCACCCAACATAGCCTGCTGCACCATAAGGCGTGACTGGGCTTGATCAAACCCCATGTTCATGGCTTCTTCTTGCATGTTTTGTAGGAACAAGAAGAAATAGGCTGGACTGCTACCTGCTGCGGCAATAACACCGTTAATACCATCTTCTTTATCTACCCAAACGGTTTCGCCCACGCTGTTCATCACATCGTCTACGTACTGTCTGTCAGAATCAGACACTGTATCGTCGGCGTACATACCCGACATGCCTTTGCCCAACAAGCTTGGTGTATTTGGCATAATACGAACCACAGGGTATTCGCCGCCTAACATCTCTTGTAATCTGGCAACGGGTAAACCGGCTGCGATGCTCATAAACAACTTACCTGATAGGTCGTTATTTTTTTGCAGTTCGCCGCACATATCACCCATAATTTGTGGTTTTACCGCAAGCACAATGGCGTCAGCGAATTGGCAAGCTTCATCGTTAGATTGCGTGGTGTGAATACCAAACTCGGCTTTAAGGCCGTCTAACTTTGGAGTAGACGGGTTTGCCGCAAGAATATTTTCTTTCGCGTACCCAGATTTGATAAGACCACTGATGATGCTGCGGCTCATGTTACCCGCGCCAATAAATGCTAATTTTTTCTGTTGCATGTAAATCCTATTTGTTGATTGCATTTAAGTCTGTGTAGCATGGCTAATCACTAAAAGCTCAGCACTATAGGTATCACTAAGTACGTTTTCCGAAAATAGCGGTACCTATTCGAACCATGGTAGAGCCATATTGAATTGCTTCTGCCATATCACTACTCATTCCTACGGATAGGGTATCAAAATTGCTCAGTGATGTATGGTAGTGGTCAAATAATTCTTTTAGCTTAGTTAGCGTAGCGCGCTGTTGTTCTTCACTAGGATTGGCCTTGGGAATAGCCATCAAACCGCGTAAGCAAAGGCGCTCCTGTGACGTTACGAACTCAACTAAAGAAGCCAATTCGTTAAGCGCTACGCCAGACTTACTGCCTTCATCATCAATGTTCACCTGAATACATACGTTTAATGGCGGCATTGAGGCTGGGCGTTGCTCATTAAGACGGCGGGCTATTTTCTCTCTGTCTACTGACTGAACCCAGTCGAAATGTTCGGCTACTACTTTAGTTTTATTTGACTGAATAGGGCCAATCATATGCCACTCAATATTTTCAAGATTTGAAAGTTCCTGAACCTTTTCAACACCTTCCTGCACATAGTTTTCGCCAAACATTCGTTGTCCCGCTTCATACGCTTCAATGATATCTGATACGGGTTTTGTTTTGCTAACCGCTAGCAATTTAACGGTTTTTGGTGGACGATGTGCACTGGTAGCGGCTTGGTCTATTCCTTTTCGTGCGGAATCTAGTCTTTCTGCTATTGTTTGCATTATTCACCTTGTTTTGGAGAAGTGGTTGTGGATATTACCGAACTTTTGGCTTTCAGTGTTAAGAATAACGCCTCAGATTTACACTTATCAGCGGGCCTACCACCAATTATTCGTGTAGATGGAGAGATGCGTAAACTTAACGTGCCTGCCCTCGATCACAAGCAAGTTCATGGTCTTGTTTATGAGATTATGAATGACATGCAGCGCAAAGAGTACGAAGAAAACTTAGAAACCGATTTTTCATTCGAAGTAAATGGCTTGTCTCGTTTTCGTGTTAATGCCTTTGTTCAAAATCGCGGTGCCGCGGCGGTGCTGCGTACCATTCCTAGCAAGGTGTTAACCTTAGACGACCTTGGCGCGCCCGAAATTTTTAAAGACATCATCAATCAGCCTACCGGAATTGTGCTAGTCACTGGCGCTACAGGTTCGGGTAAAAGTACCACCCTAGCAGCCATGGTTGACCATATTAATACGCATAAACGTGAGCATATTCTTACCATTGAAGACCCGATTGAATTTGTTCACGACAATAAACTTAGTTTGGTAAACCAGCGTGAAGTACACCGCGATACGCATTCGTTTAATAACGCCCTGCGCTCAGCCCTTCGTGAAGATCCAGATGTCATTCTGGTTGGTGAGCTTCGTGACTTAGAAACCATTCGCCTTGCGATTTCAGCTGCAGAAACAGGCCATTTGGTGTTTGGTACCCTACACACCAATTCAGCACCGAAAACCATTGACCGTATCATAGATGTGTTCCCTGCAGAGGAAAAAGCCATGGTGCGCTCAATGTTATCGGAGTCGCTTCGCGCGGTTATATCGCAAACGTTACTTAAGAAAGTCGGTGGGGGGCGTGTGGCTGCTCACGAAATTATGGTGGGCATCCCAGCTATTAGAAACCTTATTCGTGAAGATAAAGTGCCGCAGATGTACTCGGTTATTCAAACCGGGCAAGCACATGGTATGCAAACTATGGATCAATGCTTACAGCGATTGGTGGCTATGGGTGTCATTAGCAAAGAAGATGCGGCGGCAAAGTCGGTAGATAAACAGTCTATGAACAACTTCTAGAGGCCATTATGCTAGATTCACTATTACAAAAAATGGTTGATACCAATGCCTCTGATTTGTTTATAACGGCAGAGTTTCCGGTAAGTGCCAAAATCAACGGCAAACTTACCCCAGTAACAGAAAATGCCACGTCGGTGGAAGAATCGCTCGCGCTGGTTCACGAAGCGATGACTGAAAAGCAGCGAGACGAATTTCATACATCGAAGGAGTGCAATTTCGCTATTGTGCGCGATGGCATTGGCCGTTTCCGTTGTTCTGCGTTTTGGCAACGAGACCAAGCGGGTATGGTTATCCGTCGTATTGTTACTCAAATCCCGAAAGCGGATGACTTAGGTCTTCCTCGGGTATTAAAAGAAATTATAATGTCTAAGCGCGGTCTTGTTCTATTTGTAGGTGGGACAGGTACAGGTAAGTCAACCTCGCTCGCAGCACTTATTGGGCATAGAAATGAAAACACTCATGGGCATATATTAACCATTGAAGACCCTATTGAGTTTGTGCACGAGCACAAAAACTGTGTTATCACACAGCGTGAAGTAGGCATTGATACCCAGTCTTTCGACGATGCTCTTAAAAGCTCGTTGCGTCAGGCGCCGGACGTGATTCTTATTGGTGAAATTCGCTCAATGGAAACCATGGAATATGCCATGTCGTTCGCCGATACGGGGCATTTATGTGTAGCCACACTGCATGCCAACAACGCGAACCAGGCCATTGAGCGTATCATGCATTTAGCACCTAAAGATCAACACGATAAGCTGCGTTTCGATTTAAGCTTAAACATACGCGCTATTGTGGCACAGCAACTTGTGCCTACTCCTGACGGTAAGGGCAGGGTAGCGGCAATAGAAATACTGCTTAACTCGCCGTTAGTGCGCGATCTTATTCAGCGCAACGAAATAGGCGCATTAAAAGAAGCCATGAAAAAGGGTAAAGAGCAGGGCATGCAAAGCTTTGATATGGCGCTGTATGACTTGTATAAAGCGGGTAAGATAGACATGGACCAGGCACTTCACCATGCTGACTCGCCTAACGATCTGCGCTTAATGATCAAGCTTGATACCAGTGACGGCTCTAGCTTAGGCACCTTGTCTAATGTATCTATTGATATGGATGACTAAGCACTGCTTCTTCAGTGCTGCAGTTATATTTTGAAAAAGCGGCACCTAGATAATTACGTCATTGAGTAATTCGGTCTTCTTACTTAAAAAGCAGCTAAAGGGCTGCTTTTTCGTATAAGCTTTACGCGATGTGCATTATTTTTTGCAATAGGATAGCCATTGAAAAAACTTTTCACTTCACAAGACGCTTTTGAAATGCAAGCGGTTCGCAGCGAACTCGATGCGCTGTCTATTCCCTATATGGTAAAAAACGAATTTGCTGGTGGTGCTGTAGGAGAGCTACCTTGGCAGGATGCTCAGCAGGAAGTATGGCTCGTCGACGATAGCTGGTATGCGCGAGCGTCGAAAGTTATCGAGGCCTTCGTTCACAAATCACGTAATACGAATAACAGCAGTGAAGACTGGCGATGTGACGCGTGTGGTGAGGAAAACGGCAGCGCATTCGATGTATGCTGGCAGTGCGGCGCGGAAAAATAGAAGTACAGGAACTAAAAATTAAAAGCAAAGAGTAGCGCAAAAGCGGCTACTCGTATTGGCTTTCGCTCCAGCTGGTGAAGATCACGCAAGCTGATACGCTATCAACTTTATCCTTAGTAAGCTTTTTGTAGCCACCTAACTCAAACAGCATAGCTTTAGCGTCTGTAGTAGTAAGACGCTCGTCACAGGTTTCCACTGCAACACGAAAACGACCGTGGAGTCGATTGGCGAACTTGCGAGCTCGTTGGGTCATTTCCTGCTCTGTGCCGTCCATATTTAGCGGTAAACCCACTACGACAACATGGGGTTGCCATTCTTCATAAAGCTTTTCTATCAATGCCCAATCTGGAATGCCGTCTCGTGCCTTAAGCGCTGCAAGAGGTGAAGCAGTGCCCGTAATTTCTTGGCCTACCGCTACGCCAATACTCTTGGTACCAAAGTCAAACGCAAGTACAGTACGATTTCCTATATCAGGCATGCCCGGCTCCTGGCGCTAGCTGCCATACATCAACACCGAGTTTATTTACGGTTGCTTGCCATTTTTTATGCATAGGTGTGTTAAACAAAATTTCTTCGTCCGCTTCTATGGTTAGCCAGGCGTTTTCCTGCATTTCCTTTTCAAGCTGCCCAGGTGTCCACCCGGCGTAACCTAAAGCAATAAGTACGTCTTCTGGGCCCTCATCATTGGCGATAGCTGTCAAAATGTCCTTTGATGTGGTAACCATGATTCCCGGCGCGAGCTTAAGGCTAGATGCCCAAGACTTTTGCGACGAATGCAAAACAAAGCCACGTTCTTGGTTGACCGGTCCGCCCGCAAGTACGATTTGTTCCGCCTTGTCTTCAGAAACTGTCAACTCTTTGTCAGTTTGTTCAAGAAGTTGTTTGACGTTCATAGTAGAGGGCTGATTTACCACAATGCCCATAGCGCCTTCAGCGTTGTGCTCACAAACATAAATGAGTGAACGAGAAAAGTAGGGATCGTCTAAGCTAGGCATTGCGACCAAAAAGTGATTTTGTAGGCTTTTTAATTCCGTCATAGTTTGCTTTTTACTACTATATTTTACTAACGTCTTTTACTTTAGAGGGCCTTTTAATATTAAGTATAAAAGGCCCTGTATTCACCCATGTTGAGCTTTATCTGAGCTACTCGCGCCGGTGACTAGTGCAAAGTACGTTTTATCTGTTGGCTAAGCGCTTTTCAATTGCGTCAAACAGTGCGCCCATAATGTCTACGTCGTACGCGGCTTCTATTTCTCTTACGCACGTTGGGCTGGTAATGTTTATTTCTGTAATTTTATTGCCAATGACATCAAGCCCTACAAACAAAATATTATTATCTTTAAGCGTAGGAGCTATGGCTTCAGCCAATGCGCGGTCTGAATCAGAAATTGGCTGAGGGCGGCCAGTGCCACCGGCGGCCAAGTTCCCTCTTGTTTCCCCTTTGGTTGGCAGTCGCGCTAAGCAGTATGGCATTACTTCACCATCTACAATCAATACACGCTTGTCACCGTCTTTAATCTCTGGAAGGTACTCTTGTACCATCATATAGCGGGTGCCTAGATGCGTCAGCGTTTCAATAATTACACCTAAATTATTACCGTCAGGTTTTACTCTAAATATAGAGGCCCCACCCATGCCATCCAGAGGCTTACAAATAATATCTTGATGCTTGGCATGAAACTCACGAATAAGCGCCTGATTGTTCGAAACTAGAGTATTCGGGATATGCTCTGGGAAATACGACGTAAACAATTTTTCGTTGTAGTCACGTAGGGCCTGAGGATTATTTACAACCAGTGCTCCAGCGTCTTGCGCTAGCGACAATATCTGGGTAGCGTACAGAAATTCGCTGTCAAAAGGCGGGTCTTTACGCATAAGTAAAACATCAATATCCCCTAAATGCAGGGTCGCTTCGTCTTCAATCGCATAGAAATCTGTCGCTTGGTCTTTAACCGACACGGTTTTGCCCAACCCCATAGGCTTACCATTGTCTAAATACAGGTCTTTTAGTTCGAAATAAACAACCTTTGCACCGCGGCGCTGAGCTTCAAGCATCATCGCAAAGCTTGTGTCTTTATGTGGCTTAACGCTTGCGATGGGGTCCATAATTACGCCAACGGTATATTGCATAATGTTCTCACCTTGATGTTTATAAAATGCCGGCTCATATAGCCCTGCTGATAATCTTTGTATATTGGGTCACACCCTAATACTTCAAGTTATGGGTATAGCATAGGCCTGTAAAAAAAAGGGTTTAGACTATATCCTCAAAAGTCGCCGTGTTGTGCCTGGAGAATACTTAAACTGGTAATTGCCGCCGTTTCGGTACGTAAAATACGTGGGCCTAAACTTACCGATTGATAACCGTTTTCGTTAGCTTGGTGAATTTCTGTGTCTGATAACCCGCCTTCTGGACCTATTAGTAGTCGAAACCCTTGCGTATTATAGGGTTGCCTCGCTAAGCTTTGTTCTGCACCGGGTGCTAATACCAACCGCGTAGTATTGGTCGATGAGGACAGCCACTGACTTAAATTTACCGGGGCGTTAAGCACAGGAATAATATTGCGACCACTTTGTTCACAGGCTCCAATGATAATTTTCTGCCATTGCTGAATTTTCTTTTCCCAACGCGACTCGTCAAGCTTTACTGTGCATCGTTCAGTAATAACCGGCGTTATTTCTGTTACGCCAAGTTCGACGCTTTTTTGAAGCACAGTGTCCATTCTATCGCCCTTAGAAACACCTTGACCTAAGTGAAGGTGGAGGGGGGACTCTTTTGCTAAGGAAAGGCATGCATCGGCCTCAACCGTTACTTTCTTCCTTTGAACACTTATGACTTGTGCACTGTATTCGTTGCCATCGCCATTAAATAGCACGATAGGGCGATTGGGTTTTATGCGCAGCACAGTAGCGATGTGATGACCCGCATCTTCGGTTAATTCAAATTCTTGTTCTAAAGGAATGGGGTTGGGGTAATAAACTCTTGGTATACGCATAAGGAATCAGGTGTTTGGTTTTGATGCGTATGATACGTGTCAGTATATGCAGGTTGCAATGCTGTCGACGGCATCATGTAAATAATTGGAGAAAAACTTACACAAACGGCAACACGCGACCTATCTTTAATAATCACCTGACTCGTAGGTTTACTCTATGCCGCAGAGGGCGAAGAGTTGCTCGAAGAGTTTTCCAACACTGTGGAAGATGGCTTCGATTTTTGTGCTGGGCGGTATTCCGCTCTTGCATACTTAGTGTGTTTTCCTTTATCGGTGCGAAGTGAATACAAAAATAAACACAAAACAACCGAAAATAGGGTTATGAGAAGCAACATGCGTTAATCCTTTAAGTGACATAGTTTGCTAAAGCTCGTTCACAAGAAATAAAACAAATTCATCAAAAACGATAATTTGGTTTAGTTCTTATGAGACTTTAGTCTAAAACTTTAAGGCTAAAAAATCATCAAAAAAAAAGTCTTAAAACTCGGTAACTTCCGACAAAGTTAAAAAGACAACAAAGCGCATTCAAGCTTCGGTGTAAAATAGTGCATTTGTTGAGTGACATGTGTGTGACAATTATTCAAAAAAATACTTAAACTTTGGTATATGTTTGTAACTAAGAGTAGCGTTACGTATCGCTACTTTAGGATAATGCTAACACTATCAAGGGTCTATGAAGCTTAGACTTTAGGGCGAATTTACGCTGTTTGGACCTATTGTGTATTGGTGATAATACGAATAGCTGCTACCGTATACGTGCTAATTACAACTAACCATGACAAGGACCATATTATGGAAGAGAAACTTTCGCTTTTTTCAGCAAGTGATGTTGAAAGGTACATAAACGACTACGCCATTCCGTGGGGTATCAACATTTTAATGGCAATAGCGATTTATGTAGTCGGTAAAATCGTAGTTGGATTTATTTTGTCTTTATTTAGACGCCTGATGGCTAAGTCTAAATATGATGACATGTTAGTAGATTTCCTAGAGGCAATAATCAGCGCTATTTTGATGTTATTCGTTATAGTAGCGTCACTGAATCAACTAGGTGTGGATACTACTTCTCTTGTTGCTATTTTAGGTGCGGCTGGTTTAGCTATTGGTCTGTCACTTCAAGACTCACTTAAAAACTTTGCAGCAGGCGTAATGCTACTAGTATTTAAGCCGTTCAAAGCGGGTGATTTTGTTGAAGCTGCGGGTACTGCTGGTTCAATCAAAAAGATTGGTATTTTCACAACTACAATGAATACGCCTGATAACAAAGAAATTATCGTTCCAAACGGCAATATCTATAGCGGTAACATCACTAACTACTCTGCGAAAGATACTCGCCGTGTAGATATGGTTGTAGGTATTGGTTACGACGCTGACTTGCTTAAAGCTAAGCAAGTATTGCAAGAAATGGTTGCAGCAGACGACAGAATTTTAGCTGAACCTGCTCCAACTGTAGCGGTTTCTGAACTTGCTGATAGCAGCGTTAACTTTGTAGTACGCCCTTGGGTAAATGCTGCAGATTTCTGGGCAGTTAAGTTCGATTTTACAGAGCAAGTTAAACTTCGCTTTGATAAAGAAGGTATATCAATTCCATTCCCACAAATGGATGTGCACCTACACAAACAAGACGGCGAGTAATCGTTATCTTGAAAACGAAAAACGCTGCTTGATGCAGCGTTTTTTTTGCCTCAAAAATAAGTGATTTATTTAGGCACTAAACAGAGTATAACCCTATAAGGCTGTGCTTTTATTTACAGTTCGGTCGATACGCCGTGGCCTGGTAGTCAGCATAGGCAGCGGGCATATTTGCCTGTAGGTTATCAATTCTTGTTTGAGGTGCAGGGTGAGTTGATAATAGTTCCATTGGGCGCTCACCACCACTAGCAGCATCCATGTTTTGCCATAAGTTCACAGATTGTCTTGGGTCAAACCCAGACTTTGCCATCAGCTGAAGGCCGATTACATCGGCTTCTGACTCATGTGTTCTACTAAACGGAAGCTGGACACCTACCTGAACACCTAAACCTATTGCCGCCATGATAGGGCCTGATTGGGGGACTTCGTTAGCGGCCAACACTTGACCTACTGCCTGACTACCTACATTAATTAACGTTGACTGAGACATACGCTCGTTACCGTGCTCTGCTATAACGTGTCCTACTTCGTGACCAATAACAGCCGCTAGCTGATGTTGATTTTCCGCTACGTTAAGTAACCCGGTATATACGCCTATTTTCCCGCCAGGTAACGCGAAAGCATTAACCTGTTCATCGTCAAACACTACTACTTCCCATTGACCACTAAAAACGCTTGCCGGAACTTGGGCAGTAATGGCGTTTGCAACGCATTCCACATAGGTATTTTGTACTGCTTTACTCGATATTTTTAGCTCTTCTTTCATACCTGAAAAAGCTTGATCGCCCATTTGTGCTAGCTGAGCTTCTGAATAAAGTAATACTTGATTTCTGCCGGTAGGAGATGTTGCACATGCAGTTAATGTGAGCGCAGCAGCAATAACCGCTGATGCAGTGAATTTCAATTTCATAGTTAATCCTTTTGATTGCTGAATACACTCATTTTCGTGACGCTGTCACAAAAAATGATATTCCATTCAGTTTATACATCTGTTTGACCGTATTAGTATCAGATAGCGGGAACAAATAAAACTAGACATTCGCGCTAAAGAGACTGCTTTGTGCTCACGGGCGTTTCTATTGAATTCAACAAGTAATAAAAGATGTTGAAATATGCTCTTACAATTGGCGTAAAGTAGGCTAGGTGCGTACTTTTTATAGAAAAATGACACGCTTTTGCCTTCTTAATATTTGTGTCATAAACTGATTTTAATTTATACATAGAAGTTGAATAAATTTTCTGGTGTACTAAGAGCAGAAATCCCAGATTTCTCGGACCTCGCAACGTACGACAAAAAACAATTAAAAAGGAAATCAAATGGCAGTGCGTAACAAGTTTAAATACGGATTAATTGCATTTTTAGTTTCAGCTGCGCTCACAGGATGCGGCCTTGATGGTGACGATGGTGCTCAGGGTGAAACAGGGGCACAAGGGCCACAGGGCGAACAGGGTGATCCAGGTACTGATGGCAGCGACGGCACCGATGCTTCTATCGGTATTGCAATGGATATCGTTGGTCGTGCCTTCTTAGGCAATCAAACGGCAGCTGAAATCGTTCAATATCATTCTGATTCCAGCACTATTTACGCCACTAACGGCGAAACAAATACAATTGCAGTTATTGATGCCTCAGGCGTTAGTACTGCAACAATGTCAGATCCAATCAATACGACCACGCTAACACCGACTACGATAGCATTACCTGCAGACATTAACGGCGTGGCCTTAGGCAGCTTAACAAGTATTGCAATAAGCGGTGACCTCATGGCCGTTGCAGTACCTGCGGATGTTAAAACTGACAATGGTTACGTGTTGTTTTACAACGGACTTGATAGCTCTGCTCCCGCGTTTTTAGACTCGGTAGAGGTAGGCGCACTACCTGATATGGTCACCTTCACCCCTGATGGCGGTAAAGTGTTAGTAGCCAACGAAGGCGAACCGTCTGATGACTATACTATTGATCCTGAAGGTTCTATCACGGTTATCAACATTCTTGCCAGTGGTGAGCCTGAAGAAACAGGCACTACCGTAGGCTTTAGCGCATTTAACGGCAGTGAAGCTGAGCTTATAGCACAAGGAATGATGTTCCCAAATCCAGCAGGACGCACAATTAATGGAACAGCTATCACCTCAACTGTAGCGAAAGACCTAGAGCCTGAATATATTACGGCGACTAACGATGTTGCCTATGTAAGCCTTCAGGAAAACAATGGCCTGGCGATATTAGATTTAGAAGAGTTAACCGTGGATGTTGTTGGTTTAGGGACTAAGTCTTGGGCTGGCCTTAACATAGATATCCAAGAAGATGATGCGGTTAGCTTTGGCCAATATACTGGCCTGTATGGTGTATATCAGCCAGATACTATCGCTAATTTTACGTGGAAAGACGCAACTTTCATCGTGACGGCGAACGAAGGTGACGCCCGTGAGTACTTCTTTGAAGCTGCTGATGAAGCTGCATGTACTGCCGCTGGTGGTGTTGATTTCGACGAAGATGATGGTTGCCTTGCCTACACAGATGAAGTGAAAGTAGAAGACCTAACGGCTGCTGCAAACTCTGAATTGGCCATGCTACAAGCAACAGGTGAGGCTGATGATTTACGTGTAACTTCAGCTATGGGTGATGCTGATGGAGACGGTGAGTACGAGGCAGCATACGCTTACGGTGCGCGCTCATTTACCATTTGGGATCAGAACGGCTTAGTGGTTTATGACTCTGGCGACGATTTTGAACGCATTACCGCTTCAGTTCACGGCGCACAGTTCAATAACGGTGACGACGAAAACGCTAGCGATTCACGTTCTGAGAACAAAGGACCAGAGCCAGAGGCATTGACCGTGGGTCAAGTTGGCGACCGTACTTATGCATTTATCGGTACAGAGCGCATGGGTGGTATTTTTGTTTACGATGTAACGAACCCTTACGATGTTCAATTTGCTGAGTATGTGATCAACCGCAATCTTACCGAAGGTTTAACCAGCGATGATGTTATTGGTGACCTTGCGCCAGAAAGTTTGGTATTTGTTAGCGCTGACGACAGCCCAAGTGGTGTGCCTCTTCTTGTTGTAGGCAATGAAGTTAGCGGTACAGTATCGGTATGGCAAATTAACCAGCTGTAATTTAAAACTAAATAGTTAAACAAAAACCCGCTTAATTAAGCGGGTTTTTTATTATCTAATAAAAAAGCCCGAGCTTGAACTCGGGCCTTTCAGAGTCGCGTAATGCCTTGCGTTTGCTAAGGCATTATCTATTGCGATTAAAAGTGCTTAGTACTTAACCGTTACACCTGCAAACAAGCGAGGACCATAGTCGTTAACTTCGCCAAGGTTACCTTGAACGTAGTAGTCTTGAGACTTAGGTGCGCTGAATAGGTTAATTGCTTCAACCTTAACACGTACGTGGTCATTAACCTTGTACGATGCACGGGCTTCCCACACGCCTACCTCGTCTACGTAACGCAAGCGCGTCCCGTTGCTGGTGTAAGGTTGGAAATACTCGCTTCTGTACTTGTAGATAAGCGCTGTATCTAGGTCGCCAATCTGGTAATAAACCTGACCGCTAAACACATGCTCAGAGAATCCAG
Source organism: Alteromonas sp. ABH4_452 (assembly GCF_056311825.1). Taxonomy (NCBI): domain Bacteria; kingdom Pseudomonadati; phylum Pseudomonadota; class Gammaproteobacteria; order Alteromonadales; family Alteromonadaceae; genus Alteromonas; species Alteromonas sp. ABH4_452. The sequence continues at coordinate 1,525,759 of NZ_CM149973.1, forward strand.
GTACAGCGCCCGGAGGAATGATACCTTGGGTTAACTGAGTAGTATTACCGTCAAGGTCGGTAATAAATGTATCACCGTAATTACTATCCTCAAACTCGTAATCTGTGTCAGCATAGTTATAACCAAACTTAACACCAATACCGCTATCCCAACGATAAGCGATTGACGTTTCGATACCAATGATGCTGCTGCTTTCGTCTGTTGTTACGGAGTTAGTAATAGGCAAGTCATAATCATCGCCCTCAATTTCAAACGTTTCTAGCACCGTTTGCTGTTGGAAGCCACCGTTAAACTGCTTGTAGTAAACACCGAAAGCAAAAATTGAGTCTTCATTCGGGTACCATTCAATGGCAACGTCGTAGTTCCAAGACATAAGTGGCTTAGTACTCGGGTTACCAGAACCGTTTACGCCAACAATTAAGTCTGAAATAGTCGTAGGAGCCACTTCATCATCAGTTTGGAACGTACGGCTAAAGCCTAGGTCTGATGGGTCTGCGCGAGACATACCGCGATAAATACCAGCACGTAGCAAAATATCGTCGCTATAATCCATTACGAAGTTAGCGCTAGGCAGCACTTCAGTGTAGCTACCACCACCTTCGATACGCTCAACTACTGAGTCATCTTCAACAAGTGTCAGTGTACCCAGTTCACCTTCAATAACTTCAAATGAATTTCTGAAGCCAATTGAAGTAACTTCAGTGTTTACAACACGAACACCAAAGTTACCGCGAATGAATTTACCCCACATTTCTGTGTCGTAGTTCGCCATCAAATAACCGGCATAAGTACGCTCAGTGACATCTATTGTTCCCGAGTTCTCATATTCCAACTCAGGGTAAGCGAAATCATCGCCGTTAGATGCAGCTACGGCACGGGCGAAGCAGTTGTTGTCATAGGTTGCCCACGAAGAGCCAGTGCCGCTATCTACGGTATTTCCGTCTCCATCAACGTGAGTAATAATGTCACCGTCTGAAACAGAAGATAAGAAGTCACTTTCTGGGAAGTCAATTTGACAGCCTTGCATAAGTGCAATTGCTTGGGCGATCTCTTCTTCGTCAGATGAGCCTTCAGTAGGAGAGAAGGTCCATTCAGTTCTAGAACCGTTACCTTGAGAACCGCCTAGCTGAACGAATGTCATTTCAGAGGCACGTAAGCCACCTTCGATGCTTACAAAAACGTTGTGGTCAAGAATATAGCTAAAATCTACTCTAGCCGACTTAACTTCGTTTTCGCGCGTATTTTCTCTGTCTGCACGGGTACGTAAGCTATCGTAGAAGTTAGTGATATCAGTCACGTCAAAGTTCTGTACCGTGAAATGAGGAATATCATCACCCATATCCCACGAGAAGAATTGTCTGTCTTCGGTGCGGGCACGGTTTGAAATTTGTAGCTCTTCACGCTCGGTTTTTGAGTAGGAAAGGTCGAAACTTAACGTTAATGCATCAGTAGCGAAGTGCTCAACATTGATACCAAAACCGTGGTAAGTCTCGTCACGCGAGAACTGTTCACCAGAGCTTTCGATACGATCTTGGCCTTCCCAGTGTAGAATGCCGCCCACATCATTGGTTACCAACGTAGGGCCAGTCAAACCAGGTATCGCACGCTTTTGTAGGAAGATTAAGTCGTGTCTTGCTTCTTGTTGCAAGCGATTCGAGTACTGGAAGTCAGTGTTAATATCCCAGGCGTCATTAGGCTGAAACTGTAGTGCTAAGAAGAATGCATCTCGCTCATCAGATGTTTCGTTTTGACGATAGCTACGAGAACTACCTGTCCACGCATAAGGTGAACCTCCACTGATTGCCTCACCAGTTTCTGGGTCGATTTCTGTGTTGTAGCCTTGGTTTGAGCTACCGCTAACCTGGTCTTCACAGTCGCCAGCGCTGCTGCGGAAAAAACCTTCATTAGTGTTGGTAGGATCGTTCAAACACGCCCATAGTGAAGAGCCCGTTGGGCTAGAGCTTCTGTACTCGGCCTCAGGTTGAGTTATATCCTGGCGCTGGGCACCGATAGAGATACCTAACGCAGAGCCGTTATTGAACTCAAACTGGTCAACATAGCTTATCGTTCCACGATAGCCTAAGTCACTATGCAGTGAGTTATCTACATTGCCTTCGTCAGGGTTATAGTTGCCTTTAACTTCACCCTGAATACGCTGTTTGCCGTAATCAAGAGGTGCAACAGTTTCTAAGGCGATAACACCAGCCACACCACCTTCAATCATAGAGGCGTCTTGGGTTTTATAGATAGCAATTTTCTTAACCAGTTCGCTTGGGAACTGTGAGAAGTTAACCGAACGGTCACCGCTACCATTAGTCGCTTCACGGCCGTTAATGTGCGTCGCACTTAAGAACGGACCTAGACCACGAATAGTAATTTCTGTAGCACCACCATTTTCACGGTGTGACGCTGCGCCCGTAATTGATTCTAGTGCTTCACCAATAGAAAGCGCAGGTAGATCACCAATGTCTTCGGCCGATAAGCCGTCAACAACAGTAGTAGATTCGCGCTTGATTGAAATTTGGTCTTGTATAGTACGACGTGAGCCAACAACGTCGATAACTTCTACGTCCTCCGCCGCGGTCTGCTCTTGCGTTTCTTGCGCTTGTACTGAAAAAGCGGCAGTGCTGGCTACACCAGCGATGAATGCGGCTCTTACCCAACGCGCAGTTGGGTTTAGGGTAAAGGGTGTGCTTCTTTTCAACGACATTACAATTTCTCCGTTGTGTTATCGATGCACTAACGCCCCGAAGGGCGCAGTGACTTAATGTGTAGGGTATTTGTGTTTTATGTATTAATTATCTGCCGTCCATGTAGAGCCAGCACCTACATCAGTAGACTGAATGTAGTAAAGCCCTTTAGCTCCAGCGACTGCTTGTGCACCGTTCGGGTCGGTTTCAATTAGACCGTTGGTAGCGGTAACAAACTCTGGCACTTCCTTGCCATTGTCTGCGGGGTTTTGGTCGATAGCGCCGTCGGTATCAAATTCGCCGTTGCCGTTAAGGTTGCGAATGTCTACCCAAGACTCATCTTCAACATCGCCCGATGCATAGCTATCGGTAAAGCCGAAGTTGTTGGAAAGTAGTGATTCTTCGTGGTTAATTAGATCACAGTCGTATTCAAAAGCGTGGTCACTACTAATCGCTTCAGAATCAAATGCTAGCCCAAGCGTGCTTTCTTTATCTGCTTCGTTAAAGCCATTTGCAATTGCATTCGCATCGAAGTCGATTACAAAGAAGTTTTTGGTAAGACCATAAAGAACTGGCGCGTTATCTGCGGTTAGTTCGTCACAGTCACCCACTGGTGCTCTACTGCCAATTTCTGTGCTGAACACGATTGGTTGAAGTGAGTTTAGAACGGTATTCTTGGTAACAGTTAGCGTTAGGTCACCGCTGCCGTCTAGCACTGCTTGGTTACCTGCGTTAGGTACACCGCCGTCAGCTTGAGAAAATGGGTTAGCCGTGAACACTAAGCCGCCAGCTTCTTTATTGCCTGAACGAATACCTGCAATGTAGTTATTCGTTACCGTATGACCGAGCGGTGTCATCAATACACCACTTGGGCGTTCGTCTGAACCAGAAATATCAGTGGTTCTAATGATGATATTGTCAGCAACGGTGTTAAACCCACCGTCTTCTAACGAAATACCGCCTTTCGGGTCAATAATCGTGTTACCTTGAATAGTAGCGCCAGACGTTTGAACTCGCATTAGGCGACGGCCTGAAGTGAAGTTATCAATACGGTTGTACTGAACAACAAAGTTAGCGTCTTCTGCCGCATCTGCTCCCGTAGTGCTTCCAACGTTAAGAAGCAGCAGGCTTGATTGGTTGAAGTTCGGGTTAACCGCATTTTCAAACAAATTGTACTGGATTGTATGGTTTAGGCCCGAAGAAGAGAGCTTGATTACCGAGCCTTTAACCGCGTTGTTTCTATTGCGGAAGGTATTACGCTCAATCATGGCGCCTTCACCATTAACAACAAGCCAATGATGAGTTTCTTCATTCAATGTGGTCTGGTCGCCGTCCATTGTATTTTCAGCAAAAGTGAAGTTATCGCCTTCTGAATAAATAACTGCGGCTGCTTCGCTTTCACAGTAAGAATCTAATGCCGTATCAATGCTTTCAAAACGCATGCCCTTTATTGCTGCACCGTCTACAGTACTAGCAACATTTATACATGCTTCACCAGATATGACCGGCGTTTCGCCTTCTACTGCAGTCATGGTTACAGCACTGGTTAATAAAATTGGTGCTAGGTCAGCATAAACGTTGGTGTTTAGACCTAAGACATCGCCGTCGGCAAGGCCGCTATTAAGTGCACTTTCAAGACCGGCTTTATCGTTAACTACAGTAGTATAAACAATGGTATCAACAGCATCTGATGCTGAACCTTCAAAACCGTCATTATCGGTGTAAGAGGCTTCTACAGAAATGATTGCGCCAGCGTTAGCACTGGGTGTGAAAGTGCTGCTGTTGCTATCAGCAATGGCTACGCCATCAGCAAACCATGTGTATTCAACGCTTGCTTCGTCAAACCCATTATTGTCTGTCAGTGTTGCCGTTAATACACCGTCTACCAAATAAGGCACAGTGCCAGTTATTTCTATCGTTCCAGCTTCGTCCACGGCCTCTTCATTAACCGGTATAGTAGGTTCTGAGGTAATAACTTCTTCAAAACCATTATCATCAGTATAAGACGCTTCTACCGTAATGACCTGGCCTACAAGGCTTGCGTCAACGACGTAACTGCTTTGAGTAGCACCTGAGATGGCAACGTCATCGCCATACCATTGGTATGTCACTTCACCGGTAGCGCCATCTTCATCGCTAATTTCTGTAGAAAGGGTGTTGCCAACAGTAGGCGTGCCTACAATAACGATTGCACCTTCTGAATTTACGCGACCTACAGGGTCTGTTGGTTCAGACATAGGGGCTTCATCGAAGCCGCGGTTATCAGTAAAAGCCGCTGATACGGTAATAACCTTACCAAACTCATTTTCTGTAAGCGTGATTGTAGATGTAACTTCATTCTCAATAGCAACATCATCTGCATACCACGTATAAACAATGCTTTCTGGTTCTACACCGTTTTCATCTGAAACTGTGGCAGTAAGCATACCGCCTACTACAACATCGCCAGAGATGGCAATACTTGACTCAAACGCTATTGCCATTACATCACTTGTTGGTTCACTCACGTGAGATTCGTTAATACCACCATCGTCAGTATAAGAGCCTTGCACCGTAATAGCCGAACCAATTTGATCGTCAGTAAGAGTAAAACTTGCACCGCTTGCGTCAGCAATAAGTTGATTGTCAGCGTACCAAAAGTAGTTTACGTCTGATGAAATACCATCTGGGTCGCTGACTGAGGCAGTTAGCGTTTCGCCAGAAGTTGGCGTACCAGATAGCGTGATACTACCTAGGGTATTAGGGTTGTTGTCAGAATCTACATCACATCCCGTAATGGCTGCGGCTATGGCGCAAAGTGCAAATGCTTTAATCTTCATGATGGCATCGTGCTCCAAGTTTAATTATAGGGTGGTAAAGTTTTTATTGTGTTTTGGTGTTACCAATATGTGTATTTGTTTTTACCAAATTGGTAATAAGGCTAATAAAAACACAATTTATTAACATTTACTAGCAAATTTACTAAATTTCTTAAAAATTAAGACGTTTAAAATGAGCTTGATAAAAGGGATTAGCGGAATTGGTCAGATAGGTCTGGGGTCAGAGTACTTTTTAGGCTCGAAGTCAGAGTACTTTTCACTGTGACATCCAAATGAGTTTTAGGTTAGGGGCAGGTTATAGACACCTGTTAATTGCGTTTACGTTATGGGTAAAAAATGCGCTACCAGACACCTAATAATTCTGATAGCGCACCAATTTACTAACTCTTAGGCTTAAGCATTTCTATTTTTGGGATAAGAAGCCAAATGGCTGCAATTGCAATGATAGCTAACGACGCTCCGATGACGAAGGCTGGCGTATAATTTCCATCTGCAGTAAGCCATGGAACCAAAGATGTTAAGCCCACCGCACCCAGCTTCGCCGCCATACCTGAAAAACCAGATAGCGTACCCACAGCTTTTTTACCAAATAAATCGCTCGGAAGGGTTTGAACGTTACCTATTGCTGTTTGGAAACCGAAAAGGATAACCGCCATAATAAGCACCGCTACCGTTGGCGCGCCAGGGTCTGACATTGCGATAAGAGCAGGGAGCATTATTAGACAACCCAAGGTGATAACTAGCTTCCTTGTCTTGTTCGGCGTCCAGCCAGCCGCTATACGATTTTGCGCCAACAAACCGCCAAACCATGCGCCAAGCATTGCGCCCACATAGGGCACCCAGCCGTATATACCTATCTCGGTAACGTTCATGCCATACACTTCGTTAAGGTAGATAGGGATCCAGAATACAAATAACCACCAAATAGGGTCGATTGCCGCCGAAGCGATAATTACGCCCCAGCTTTCTTTGCGAGAAAGCAGTTCACCTGTTGAAGGGCTGTATTCCTCCATTTCCTTGGCATTACCATTTTCATCTTTATCTTCGCTCATGGTGCGCTGACCAGAAAGAATATAGTGCTTTTCTTCCTCGGTAATCCAAGCGTGCATCGCTGGTGGAGCTTTAACTATAATAACCCAAGGCAATAGCCATAAAAGACCGATGGCACCTACGATAATAAATACCGCCTGCCAGCTAAAATGCAGAGTTAAAAAGCCAATAATTGGAAAGGCTATGATGCCACCAATAGCCGCACCAGAGTTAAAGATGCCTTGGGCTAGCGCACGCTCTTTCGTAGGAAACCATTCGGCGTTACCTTTGGTTGCACCAGGCCAGTTACCAGCTTCGGCAATACCTAAAATCGATCTAAAGATACTGAAGCTCAACATGCCTTGCGCAAATGCATGAGCAATAGTGGCGAGTGACCAAACACCGATAGAAAGAACGAAGCCAATTCGCGTTCCAATCCAGTCGAAAATCTTACCGAAAATCGCCTGACCAAACGCGTAAGAGAAAACAAACACGATGGAGATATTAGCGTAAATCTGTTTCCTTTCTAACGCTGATTCATCTGGAAACAAGTCTTCTACAATAGCAGGCCATAATACGCTTAAAGCTTGTCTATCGATGTAATTTATAATTGTTGCGAGAGCAATAAGTGTAATTACCCACCAACGTAGACCTTGAATTTTCACGGCATCACTTCTCTTTTAGGTTGTGTATAGTTTCGCCAGAGCGTTCGTTTACTACTTATCTAATTTGACAAAATAGTCGTAGATTTCAGGAACGTTGCCGTTACCCAAGCCGGCGTCAAAGGCTGCTTGTAAATTAGCTGATGAACCTTCAGCAATTTTCGACTCAGTACCTAAGTCTTCTACCATCTTCAAGAAATAGCCTAAATCCTTGTTGGCATTAGCAATAGAAAAGCCTAAGTCACTATTATTATCCACTGCATAGTTTTTGCAGAATTGCATAAATGGCGAGTTAGATGGACCTGCAGACATGATGTCGAAAAGCTGTTGGCGGTCAACGCCAGCGCGCTCTGCTACAGCAAAAGCTTGTGACATTGCACATACGGTGGTCATACCCATGAAGTTATTAATCAGTTTTGTAGTGTGACCTGCACCAAGCTGACCGAGGTAAAAGACATTTTCACCTTGTTCATCAAGAACTGGTTTCACTTTTTCAAACGTTTCTTTGTCGCCAGACGCCATAATATTAAGTAGGCCATCTTTCGCATGTGCAGGAGTTCGACCTAGTGGTGCATCTACCATACCTACGCCTTTGGCTGCTAAGTCTGCGCCAATTTTTCTTGTTGAAGAAGGAATAGAAGTTCCAAAATCAATAACCACGGCACCTTCTTTTAGCCCCGCCATAATGCCGTCTTCAGCATACATTACTGATTCGACAATATTCGATGTCGTTAAGCAAAGCATGACGATATCCGCGGTTTCAGCTAATTCCTTACCTGTTTTTGCAACCTTTGCGCCGCGTTCGGTGCACTTAGCCACTGCATCAGGGTTTAAGTCCATAACTGTGGTTGGAAAACCTTTGTTTAAAAGGTTTTCAACCATGTTGCCGCCCATTAGACCAAGTCCGATGAAACCAATTGATGGTTTAGACATTATCTTTTCCTCATAAGTAAAATTTCGAAGGTTAGATACAACCTCGTCACCTTTGGTATCACCTAGTCTTAAACAGATTATTGCCGAAAAGACGGCACTGAATAATCGAGAGACTATTGTTATTACCAATTTAATGTTTAAACCCTATTTCTATCTTGCCAATTTGTCAACCAATATCGCGTTGAAGGTCATTATTTTGTAAATAAATTGTAGAGGTGCGAGGGCGTCTATTTGCTAGTCACTTTAATTTACGTTCGTTTTAAATCTCTAACTCTCTAATATTTTGAGGTTTTTGTTTGCTTACTTAAGCTGTGGATGTGAAAGGGAAAGAAGTTGATTTTGTTTCTTTGAATAAACAATTCTTTTTGGAGTGGCTCAATGGATGCTGTTTTATTGGTCAAGTCAATTCTATTTCAGCAGCGATTTAGGTGTTTGAGTGGGAACGGTGGCTTTCACCATAGTTACAGTGACCACGGATTAAGGTAAGCTATAGCTCATAAAACGCAGTCGTATTGCTAACAAAAGGTACGATTAGGCTTAATTGCACTGGCACCGTAGCGTGAAGGACACGAAGTAACGCGACGTTTTAAAAGCCAGAAGTGTTAACAGATAATAGAGAATGCTTATGTCTCAACAAATAGTGATTAGCGGTGTGGGTGTTTGGCACCCAAAAGATAGTATTACCAATGAAGAACTAGTAGAAAGCTATAACGCATACGCCGACGCGTTTAACGCTGAAAACAAAACTAAAATTGAAGCAGGTGAACTAGCCGCCGTGCCTTACTCAAGTGCAGAGTTTATTGAAAAGGCGTCGGGAATTAAAAGTCGCTATATTTATCAAAAAGAGGGCGCGCTAGACATCACTCGCATGAAGCCAAAAATTGCGCCGCGAGCAGATGATGAACTTTCTCATCAGGCAGAAATTGCCGTTGAAGCAGCTAAGTTAGCTATGGCTTCAGCGAGCGTGAGTTCGGATGAAATTGATGCCGTCATTGTATCGTGTGCCTATACACAACGCGCCTATCCCGCTATCGCTATTGAAGTGCAAGAAGCACTTAGTATCGAGGGCTTTGGCTTTGATATGTTAGTCGCCTGCTCAGCAGCAACTTTCGGCATGCATCGCGCTTATGAGATGCTAAGCGCTAGAAATGCTACCCGCGTACTCGTTATCAACCCCGAGTTAGTGTCTCCTCAAATTAACTACGCAGACCGAGACAGCCACTTTATCTTTGGTGACGTAGCAACAGCGACTGTGTTAGAACTCGCTGAAACGGCTAAAAGTGAACACGTCTATGACGTGCTTAGCACTAAGGCACTGACAAAGTATTCAAATAATATTCGTTCGAATTTTGGTTATATGACCCGTGCGGAAGATGTCGATCCTTACGGTCCTGACAAGCTTTTCCACCAGGCTGGGCGCAAAGTATTTAAAGAGGTTTGCCCGATGGCTGCGGCTCATATTGAAGCGCACCTAGCAAGCCATGACATCACACCAGAAGGCGTGAAGCGTTGGTGGCTGCACCAAGCTAATATTAATATGAATACCTTAATTTGTAAGCGCTTATTAGGGCGCGATGCAGACAGAACAGAAGCGCCTATCGTACTCGATGAATACGCAAACACTGCTTCTGCCGGTTCTGTCATTGCTTTTGGTTTGAATCATGAAGACTTAGTCTCTGGCGATATCGGTGTGCTTTGCTCATTTGGCGCGGGCTATTCAATTGGTTCCTTGGTAATTCAAAAACGATAAAGGTTTAATCGGTAAAATCTCAGAGCGCAGGCTCGGCCTGCGCATCACAAAGGGCGTAAGTTAACTATTTATTTTGTGAGCCCGTTTTACCAACTCGTTGCTTTATCTAATGCGGCAATAGGACTAGGTTAACAGCTTAAATGCGGTTCTTGCTGCTACTTAGGAGTTATACAAAAAACGAGATGGAGTTTTGCAGCATCTAACATGGTCGGTATATATCGAGTGTTATCAATGTAATGATCTGCTAGCACGCAGATCTATGCCTCCTAATAATGATAATAAAGGTGAGATAAAAGGATGATTTCAGATGTAGGCTACGGGCTAAATAGTCTCGCGCACCTAGCCCTTTTATTGTTATTGCTAACAGTAAGAAAGCCAGGCGTTGCCAAGCACCTGCTTGTCGTTGCGACCGCTGCCACTTTTTTATGGTCGACAAGTTTAATTACCTCGCTGTTCGGCCCCATTTCCCTTAGCTGGCTGTTAAGCGTTGACGTTGTAAAGCAATTGGCTTGGCTTCTGTTTTTGTCTGCTTGTATTCAAACTAACTTCAGTAATATAGCTGCTGTATTAAAACGCCCCATTACGCTGATTATTGTCGCCCCAGCGCTTATCGCGCTTCTTGCACCCTATTTATTGGCAATTAACCCTGCGTGGAGCTTTCTCGTTTTAATCGTACTTTCTTTAGAAGTTCTTGTACTTTTAGAGGTTGTTTATCGGCAAGCAGGAAGAGAGCAGTGGGCCTTCAAACCTCTTATTATCTATCTTGGCGCAACAAATTTGTTCGAATTTGTAACCTACGCTAATGCGACCATGGTTAACCAAGTGGAAATTGGTTATATCGCTGCACGGGGTTATATCTACTTCTTGCTCATGCCTTTACTCGTAATATCAATTCGCCGTATTCATCACTGGGGGATAGATATATTTATATCCCGCGATGTGGTTTTACATAGCTCATTATTGCTTGTGGCGGGTGGTTACCTATTTGTCATGGCTGTGGTTGGCTATGCCATCAACTATGTCGGGGGTAACTGGGGCGCTACCGTACAAATTATCCTAGTGGTGATGTCATTCGCGTTGTTAGCCACAGTATTTTTATCGAATGCCTTTCGCACAAAAATCAAAGTTTTTATAACGAAGCATTTCTTTGCTAATCAGTTCGACTATCGCGTCGAATGGGTGAAGTTAACCCAGTGGCTAACTAGGGCCGGGGATTCGTCATCAGATGTTTATCACGCTGGGCTAACGGGCATGCTGAACGCTATTCAGTATGAATCGGGCCTGCTCTATAGGGTGAATGCAAATGGTTATGAACGTGTGGCCGAAGCATCGCCTATTACAGATATAGCCAGTGAAGCGAAAGGCAGTGCCACCTACACTACGTTAGAAACGTTAGCGCAATATAGTGATAAAAACGGTTGGATTATTGATACAGATGCTTATCTGGTGAAGCCTTTTGATTACGAAGGGTTAAAACTAGACCGCAATGCTTTAAAAGAGTGGGGCTACCAGCTCTTTGTACCTTTCTTAAAAGACGGAGGGTTATGGGGATTTGCCTTACTTGCCCCTGGAGACAAAGAAAAAATTAGTCTCAATTGGGAAGTTAAAGACTATCTTACTGCGGTCTCTGAGCAGGTAGGTACCTATATGCAGCATCATGAGGCGGCACAAGTAGTTGCTGAAAATGCACAGTTTGCTGCGTTTAACAGAATGTCTGCATTCGTACTGCACGATTTAAAAAATGTACTAGCGCAAGTGGACCTTATTTTGGCGAACGCGCAACAACATAAGCACAATCCCGAGTTTATCGACGATACATTTGAAACTTTAGAACATACTAAAGCTAGAATGGAGAAAATGTTAAAGCAACTCACAGACAAAAAGGCGGTACAGGAAGGGGTTGACGCTGAACTTTTACTCTCGGAAGTTGCCAAGGATGTGGTAAGTAGTCGTTGCTCAGGTTTAAACCCTATACCGAAAGTGCATGTGCTTAAAGAAACGGCTGTTATGGTTGATAAAGAAAAAGTAGCCAATGTCTTTTACCATTTAATCAGTAACGCGCAACAAGCAACAGGTGATGACGGTGAAGTTGATGTAGTGATAACTGCCAATTCCGACAGCAATATCCAGCTTGTCATGATAGAAGATACTGGCGTGGGGATGGAAAAAAGCTTTATTGAAGAACGTTTATTTAAACCCTTTGATACCACAAAAGGGAATGCAGGTATGGGAATAGGCGCTTACGATGCGAAAACCTATATCGAGTCTATCGGTGGTAAACTAACGGTCCAAAGTGAACCGGGACGCGGTAGCTGTTTTACGCTGCATTTTCCGATAGGATAGACAAATAATTAGAAAGTGGATCAGTACGCGACAAAAATCCACATTCCTCGGATGGATGAAGTAGATTAATAGGATGATGAAATGACCGATACCATTTTGGTAGTAGATGATGATTTAGGCATTCAAAAGCAGCTTAAATGGAGCCTTACGGATTACAATGTTGTTTTTGCTGACGATCATACTTCTGCCATTGCTCAGCTGCGTCGTTTTGAACCTAAAGTGGTTACGCTAGATTTAGGGCTTCCACCAGACCCTGCCAACGCTTCTGAGGGCTTACGAATCCTTCACGACATTATTAAGCTGGCGCCAAGAACAAAAGTCATCGTGGTCACAGGTAACAGCGATAAGCAAAATGCGCTTAAAGCCATTGATTTCGGGGCGTACGATTTTTATCAAAAGCCTATCGACTCAGACACTATTAAATTATTGGTCAATCGCGCGTTAAACCTGTCGAAACTAGAACATGAGAACAGCATTTTAGCGCGCACTCGTTCAGGTATGTCGAGGATAGTTGGCAATAGTGAAGCTATTCAAAAAGTGGTTCGTCGCGCCGAGAAAATTGCCAATACCGATATCAGTACGCTATTGCTTGGTGAAAGTGGCACCGGTAAAGAAGTGTTTGCACGCAGCATTCATGAACATAGCCCAAGAAAAGATAAACCCTTTGTGGCGATAAACTGTGCTTCTATTCCAGAAAACCTGCTTGAAAGTGAGCTGTTCGGGTATGAAAAAGGGGCATTTACAGGCGCTAATAAAACCACAGTAGGTAAGATTGAAACGGCACAGGGCGGTACGCTATTTTTAGATGAAATTGGCGATATGCCTATTGGTTTGCAAGCTAAGATGCTGCGTTTCTTGCAAGAGAGAGTGATCGAACGGGTTGGTGGGCGCAATGAAATTCCCGTTGATATACGCGTGATTTGTGCGACTCACCGAGATTTGCAAGCCATGGTCGCGCAAGAAACCTTTAGAGAAGATTTATATTATCGAGTGGGCGAAATGCCCATTATGATCCCGCCGCTACGGGAGAGGGATCAAGACATTATTCTGCTTGCTCGTACCTTCTTGAACATTTACCGCGAAGAGTTTAAAGCCAAAGCCAAGAGTTTTTCAGAAACGGCAGTCAATGCCATGTTAGCCCATAAATGGCCGGGCAACATTCGTGAGATGCAAAACAAGCTCAAGTCAGCGGTGATCATGGCTGAAGGGACGGTAATACAGCCTGATGACCTAGGGTTAATGCCAGTTGACGCCCACGATGAGCCTGAAACATTAAACTTGCGTGAAGTGCGAGAAATAGCCGAAAGTCGTGCGATACGAAGAGCATATCAAAAAGCGGACAAAAACATGTCGAAAACTGCCGAGCTGCTTGGCGTTACCCGACCAACACTTTATTCGTTAATTGATAAGTACCACATGGAAGATATTAAAAACAGTGACTAAAACGTTGTCATCATAGCTTTAGGTACTAACGCGAAAAGGATGAGATGCTTCTCACCCTTTTCATTCGCGTTATTAAACAGTCAATAGGCTTTGCTGTATATCGCTTGTTCTTATTTAACTGAGCTGAGCTAAACCGACTAGAACTGCTTTAAAAAATAAATTGGCGGTGAGGCTCAGCTAAAGCGTCGTGACCGCTAAACACGACGTCAAGTAGCACTTTATTCGGGCTCACCTCTATACATATTACGCTTCCACACACGTTACATACATGGTGCGTTTCACCGTCTGCTTGATGTAACTCGGCTAACGCGGAAGGCGCGCAGTCAATGACAAGCCTTTCTTTTTCAACTGCCATACGCAGTTTACTGGTGTCTGTCTGAGTGAGTGTCTCATCGTCGGCTTCGAACTCATCAATATGTCCAATTTCATATTGAATGGCTTGGCAACTGCAACTTCCTCTATACATATCTCATTTCCTCTACTGCTATTTATCGAGGGTGTCTGGCCATTGAATACTGGCTACGTTATTAAAAGACGTGGCAATTCTAGAACCAGGAAAGTTGAACTTAGTATCTAACAAAGTTGGGTGCGCTCTCGGTGTTTCAAGAGTTTCTATAACACCCACCCAGCCGTTTCTACCGGACAGCTTAGTTGCGTACAGCGCATAATCTACAACGGCAAACGTGCGCTTCCATGCGGTATCAAAGTCATCTTCTTTATCTGGGGGAAGGAGAGAGAAACCAATGCTACAGGTAATGTAGATAGGCTTTTCTAAACCAATATCAAAAGAAGTGCGAGCCACCATTTCCCGGCAGCGCTCTGCCAGCTCCGGTAACTCTTCTCTGTTTGATTGTCGACACACTACTAAGAATTCTTCGCCGCCCCATCGAATAATGAGATCGGTTTGCCGGAATACCTCTTTTAGGACGCCGGCAAATGCTGACAACACCTTGTCTCCCGCTATATGCCCATAGTCGTCGTTGATCCGCTTGAAGTGATCAATGTCAATAAGAAGGCAGAGTAAGTCTTGTTTAGACTTATTGGCATTTGGGTTTTGTCTTGCTGAAAATTGACTACGCCTAATTTCGCCCGGAAGCTGTGACTCCAGATAATGCCTGTTGTACAATCCGGTTAAAGGGTCACGCAAACTTACTTCCTCTAGGGTTTTGTAAGCGCGTTCTAATTCTTGGTTTTTTTCTTGTAGTGTTAAGGTTTGCTGTCTAACTTCGCGACGTAGAATAATAGTTTGTTGGCGCTGTTTGTATCGACTCCAAACTAAAAATGTGAGCAGAAGTGCAGCTAGAGATACACTCCAAAACAAGGTGGTTTGTAAGTTTTCACGCTCAGCTTGGGCAAGCACAAGTTGCTTCGACTCTTCCAGTTTTTCTAGTGTACGGGACTGACGCACAAGCTCAATTTCAGCCTGAAGCCCCTCAATGGCTGACTTGTTTTCTGAGTCGAGCAAAACTTCGCGCAACTGTTGAATGACAGATTGAATATCCAAGGCTTTTTTAAATTCACCTAAAGATACAAAAGCACTAAGCTGCAATGAAAGGAAGCTCAACTGCCCACGAATATCTCTGTTTGTACGCGCATCGATAGTACCTGTTCTCGCTTCTGTAAGTGCCAGTTCGAAATTTTGTTCTTTCATATAGGCTTGAGCGAGGGCGAGTCGGCCTTCTTTCATTAATTTTGTCTGGCCCGATGAACTTGCGAACTGTATGGCTTCTTGCAGAAGTGTTCTACCTTTAGCAACCTCGCCATTTTCAACGAATGCTTTACCCATTAGCATTTTTGCTTGTGCAATGCCACCGACGTCGTTAGTAGAAAGCAGAAGAGTAAGGCCCTCATTTATGGTTTGTATGGCTTGCTTAATGGCGCCGGACTTTAGTGACAGCTCGCCCATACGTGTTTTGATTGAGCCAAGAAGTTTAGGCGACCCCGTGCTTTGAATGCTATCGAATGCATCTTGATAGTAGGTGTGGGCCAACGTGGACTGATTAAGTAAACTATAAATTTCGCCAATGCGAAGTAGGGAATGGCTCATTTCGTTAGCCATGTTATTTTCCCGAAAGTAACGTAGCGCGTTTTTCAGTGGCTCTAACGCCGCTTCTATTTCACCTTGCTCTTGTTGGATTATGCCTAGCTCGAGATTTAATCGGGCTTTTAAAAGTTCATCGCGCTCAATTTGTGCGATAGACATAGCGCGCCTGACATAGGTTACGGCATTCGTATAATTAGACAGGTGTCGCTCTGAGGTGGCGAGCTGTAAAAGCGTTGACGCCATTTTATTGAGACGGCCTTCAAGGGTGTAACGCTCTAACGCAGCATTAAAAATGGCTTTTGATACCTCAAAGCGAGATGCGTTTTGCAGTAGCTCACCTAGTGATGAAAAGGTATCTGCAGGCATCTGCTTTTGTTGCAACGCTTGTTCTAAAAGCAAGAGCGCTGTGCTGTCCGCTTCGGCATATTTTTTAGTGTTAAGCAGGTTTTCAATCTGCCTGATTTCTGTATGAAACAGTTCGAACGCTTTTACTGACTTGCTTGATGTAAGATATACAGCAATCATCAGGGCACACACCAGCACGCGCGCTGTGTTTAATCCTCCACGGCCCATTCTATTGTATCTCCTATACGCTGTCAGAATACGCTTAATACTAAGTATCTCAATAGGCCTTTGGCCTAGCAACTTTATTATTTTGAAGGATAAAACGAATCTTATACGTATTTGGATTTATACTTTAGTTTAATATTTGCTATTTTCTTCAATCCACTCGCGAATAAGCGCTGACTTTGCTTTTCCTGTTCTATGAGCAATATCTGCAAGCTTTTCAATACACTGCGGCGTTAAGGTAAAGGTAGCGTGACGCATACCTTCCGTTTTCGCCGGTTTTCTTATTGGTGCAACGCCCTGGCTGTTTACGGTTTTAACGCAACCTTTTCTTCCTTGTTCTTCTTGTTTATCAAGTTTGCCTTGCGCATAAAGCAGCGCATCATCAATAAAATCTTCTATCGAACGAAGATTGGGCTTAGCTAACGGCTTCGACTTTTTGAGGTTGAGCAAACTCATAAGCATCCTCCAATTTGCCAGCTAATAGCTCTTCAAACAGGGTTCGTATTTCCGTGGCGGCTTTGCCCTCAGGTTCACTCTCAATCACCGATTGTCCTGATTCTTCAGAATCGTCATACATGTTTCTACTGAAGGTGACAGAGTTTAAAACAGGGATGCCGAATGAACGACACACTTCTTTTGCCTCTAAAATGCGGTTAGCGAGACTAGGAAGTGAAGGACATTGTGTAATCACAAAAGCTGCGTTCATTTTCGGGTTGACCATTTTACAAGTCGACAAAATATCTTCCATGTGAGGCACGGTTTTGAGGTCACGACGCTTAGGTCTAAGTGGGATCAGTATATGGTCAGCAACCGCCATTGATGAGCGCAATGCAAGATTGTCTTGTCCACCACAGTCGATCACTACGTAATCGTAATACTGTCGCAGACTGAGCAATTCGTTACGTATTTTGCCATATAATTGAACACAGTTAATTTCAGCAAGACGAGGGTTTGCTTTACGCTCTTGGATCCAGTCTGAGGTCGTTCGCTGCGGGTCACAATCCACCATCAATACCTTGGCACCTTTTTCAGTGCGAAGATACACTGCAATGTTCTGTGCCAAGCAGCTTTTTCCGCTACCGCCTTTTTCTCCACCAACTAAAATAATCATGGTGATAACCCTCGAATATCGCTTACGTTAAAATGTTGAGCGTTGCGGGAACCTTCATAGATAACATGACTCTCCCCGACCTCGACTAAAAGCATAGGCAGGCTAGAAGCGAGCTTCAGCATCAAAATCGATATTAACGAATGTAAGATAATACCTATTGATTTGTGACTGGACTCATTCTAGTCTTCTACTCTTAAATGAATATTTACAGTAGAAATTACCGATAAGAGGTTGTTATGTCAGAAAGTCGTTTCACTTCCAAAGAAGGCCAAAAAGTACCAAGCGTGTCGTTTCCATGTCGAGAAGGGGATGCATGGGTAACGAAAACGACCGATGAATTATTTTCTGGCAAAAATGTCGTGGTGTTCTCACTTCCAGGTGCTTTTACACCAACTTGCTCGTCCACGCATCTACCTCGTTATAACGCATTAGCAAAGAAGTTTGCGAAGCACGGTATCGACAACATAGTGTGTATCTCAGTAAACGACACTTTCGTTATGAACGCATGGGCAGCTGACCAAGAAGCCGCAAACATAACGGTGATCCCAGATGGCAACGGTGAATTTACTCACGGCATGGGCATGTTAGTAGATAAAGCGGAGCTAGGCTTTGGAAAAAGAAGCTGGCGTTACTCTATGCTTGTGAAAGATGGCGTTGTGGACAAGATGTTTATTGAGCCAGATGTTCCTGGAGACCCGTTTGAAGTGTCAGATGCAGATACTATGTTGGCTTACATTGCGCCAGAAGAGCAAACTAATGCTCCTGTGTCTATTATCACAAAACCAGGCTGCCCTTTCTGCGCTAAAGCTAAACAGTTGCTAGATGAAAAGGGTTATGAATACGAAGAAGTTGTGTTGGGCAAAGATGCCTCTCTAACAAGCTTAACGGCGATTAGTGGTCGCGAAACCGTGCCGCAAGTTTTCATTGGCGGTAAGCACATTGGTGGGTCAGACGATCTAGAGGCGTACTTTAGTTAATACTTTGTAGGTTTTAATCGGTACAAAAAACGGGAGCATGGTAAACTGCTCCCGTTTTTTATTAATTATCCGTAGCGGAGAATAATGGTGTCATCGAAGTTTTTTGTAAAAATGCTTGTAGGTATTGTTGCGCTTTTAGGTGCAAATATGGCTATAGCCGCTAATTTATCTATACCCGATACTAGCGAAATGAAAAGCAGAGGTTTTTCAGATCTGCAAAATCAGTTCAAAGCATTTTATGAAAAAGAGTGGGGGCAAACCCAGCCGTGTAGAGAAACAGCACTCAATCGCTTTTCTGTTTGCAGCAACGTATTGCGTAATGAAGGCAATGCCCCTTTCATGCTGACTAACAAATCAAGCAGCAAGGTGGCAGTGCTTATCCACGGCCTAAGTGATTCGCCATTCTTCATGCGTGAAATTGCCAATCTATTATTTGAACAGGGTTTTACCGTAGTCGTGCCGCTTCTACCTGGGCATGGTAAACGCGACGCCGGTGATGACATGTCTGACTGGGATTTAGCTGAACGCTGGCAGTCACATGTAGATGAAGTTGTCAGTTTGGCCGATAATATGGGCGATACCTTGCTTGTTGGTGGCTTTTCTACAGGTGGGGCATTAGCGGTTGAGCACTATCTTGATGAAGCTAGTAATGATGTAAACAACATCGACGGATTAATGTTATTTTCTGGTGCGCTAGCCCTGTCTGATAACGCGGAAAGCATGTCTCGAATATGGGGAATTAAGCTTTTAGCGCGAGTGATTGATGGTAGTTATCAAACCCATGGGCCTAACCCTTACAAATATCCTAACGTGGCGGGTTTAGCTGGGTTGGAATTGATGGACTTAATTAACACCATTCGCGACAAAGTCGAGGAAGGGCAGCAAATTGAAGTGCCATTATTTGCCGCTCATTCTCAAGCTGATGTCACTACGCCAATTCACGGCATAGAGCAGTTAATGGAAGCAAGTAAAGGTCCGAACACTTTTTTCGTTATCGATGAATCCTACGGGTTGTGCCACGCAGATCTAGTCGTGAATACAAGCTTGCTCAATAAAATGAATTTTAACGCAAACATGGTGAATCAGCAGGAAGAATGTGCGGTACCTAAAGCAAACCCACTGTTCTCGACAATGGGCTTGATGTTGAAAGATTATTTGTCGCAGTTTAAATAAATTACTGGGACCTGTTGACCTTTGGTGTACAACTAAGGTCAACCGGCCCTAGATTAACGATATTACCGACTGGCTTTACTGGTCGGTGACATCACGCTATTATTTCGTTGCATTGTGTGAATATATAGCACTTTTCTGAGTACAGTCTTTGAGAAAGTTTCGGTTTGGTTTAGCGCTTAAACGGTATAAATCGACGAACGCAAGTTCGTGGGTTCTTACACTGTTTTTAATGATGTCCCTTGTGTCGTCAGGTAGCGCTGTATCTATTGAACATTCATACGAACATGCCCATTCAATGTCGGTGATGACACCGCAGTCGGATTCACCTCATGCTTATCATCAAGTTCAATCACCTGAGTCTGCTAATACACATTGTCAGCAACATGAGTTGTCATCACAACATGCGGATTTAAGTGCTAAACTCAACATGAGCGAGCCTGCCCAAGTCAATGGCGTCCACGTCAGCGGTGCAGGCGTGAATACCGTAAAAGCAACGCAGATGAGCGACATGTCTTGCTGCAAAGACGAATGTAATTGCCCAACCGATCATTGTTTTAATATTAGCGCTAGTGCGCTTATCCAGCCTACAGTCGAGACCGAAATATCGGTAGCAAGAATGGCTGCCATTGCGCCTATTCTAGGGCAGAGTACACCTCCTCACTTCGGGCAGTTTCGCCCACCTAAATCACTTTTCACAGCATAGATCTATCTCGCGGATTTGCTTTGCCGCAGAGACGTTTTTGATTCAACGAGGTGTCTTTTCGTTTTGAGATATCTCTGATCTTTTATCTATGTAACGCGTGGTAAGCCTTTTTGCTAATTCTCTTTGTCAAATTTAGCGAAGAGCGGGGCAACGTCAACACGCCTTACACCTAAAAAGTGATGTTATACATGAGCAACTATTCGGTACCTAAAAAAGTGGGCACTGCCAGGCTTAATAAAATAAGGGCCTTGTTCGGTCTGTTTTTTGTCCTTTCTTCTTGTTTGATGACTAATAAACCTGCTAAGGCGCAGACTTTGAGCCTAGAACAAGCGCTGCAGCTAGCTATTGACCATGACCCTTTACTCAAAGGGAATGCACATCGAAAGGATCGCTTTAATGCAGAAGCTGAAGCGTCATCATATTGGGCAAATCCTCAGGTTTCAGCGTCTGTGCAAAACTTGCCTACCGACAGCTTCGCATTTGACCAAGAGCCAATGACGCAATTTAAAGTGGGTTTGAAGCAGCAATTACCGCGAGGCGATGAAAATTTTTACAGCCAGCAAAAGTATCAAGTTATGGCTGATCAAATGTCGGTACAGAGCCAAGCGAGAAAGGCGTGGCTTAAACGTGAAGTTACCCTTACCTGGTTAAACTGGGTCTATGCAACACGTCGCATTGGATTATTGGACAAAGAGAAATCATTGCTTACTCAGCTACTCGATTTTACTGACTCCAGATACAGTCAAGGCGTTGGTGCAGCGGCGCAGCAAGATATACTGCAAGTGCGCTTGGCATTGTTGTCTTTAGACGATAAATACGTGCAGGCATACCAACAAAGAAATGAAGCGAAATCTGCACTTTCAAAATGGTTCGGCGCACCGCTAGATGCGTCTGTAATCACGCCGCTAGATGAATCGGTAAGCGCACCGCTGGCTCAATCAACGCAAGAATCAACGCCTTCTTATCCAAAGCGTATCGAGCTCGATGCTATCTTAAACGACAGCAACCTCAACCTTTCTTCGTTCTTAACGGTTATTGAGAGCAGTGAGCCTTTTTCAATACTACAGCATCACCCCGAGGCAACATTATTTAAGATTCAAACCCAGATAGAGGCGCAAAATCTAAATATAGCGCGAGAACAAACTAAGTCTCAGTGGGCATTTGAAGCAAGCTATGGATACAGACAAGACGCGCAAAATGGCGCAAGCCGGGCTGACTTTGTGTCATTGGGTGTTCAAGTAGACCTTCCGTTTTTCAATAAGTCTCGTCAAGACGCTTCAATAGCCGCCGCGGCTTCCAAAATGAGTGCGTCTGAAACGGACTTCCGCTTGAAAGTGAACGAGCTTGCCGCGAATGCAGAGGTGCTTAAATCACGCTTGTCAGCGCTAAGTGAGCGCAAAGCGCTTTATGAAACGGCGTTAATTGGTGAAACACAGCAACTTTCTGAAGCAGAACTGACAGCTTACACCACAGACACCGGTGATATTAGTGATGTTGTCAATGCTAACCTCAAGCAAGTACAGGTGCAGGATGATTTACTCAAAATCGACATCGAGCACGCCAGAACACTGGCGTCACTTGCTTATTTGTATCTGCCATCCAACGCCCATCTTTCTCAGAGAGAGCAGTAAATATGACGTCTCTATCAAACTCTAACACTCGAACGAAAAACGCAGCTTTCAAAAGTACGCTTGTAAAAGGTTTGATTATAGGCCTACTAATTGGCGGCCTATTTACTTTTGGTCTAGTCACACTATTTACGCCTGACACATCATTTTTATCTAAGCTCGGTAGTGATGAAAGTGACCAAAGCGTAAGGAAAGCCCCTTTATATTGGGTAGCGCCTATGGATGACAGCTATCGCCGTGACAAACCGGGAAAGTCACCGATGGGAATGGACTTAGTGCCGGTATACGCCAATGACGACGCAACATCTGCGAAAAGTAATGAGCGTTCGCCTGGTACCGTAATGATTCCGCCAAATGTTCAGCACAATATGGGGGTTAAAGTCGCGCCTGTTACCATTGGAACACTTCAACAGACCGTAACGGCGGTGGGCAACGTGGCCTACGATGAAGAGAGTATTATGCACATCCACCCTAGAGTATCAGGTTGGGTCGACAGGCTTTTCATTAAATCCCAAGGTGAGCAAGTTGAAAAAGGACAGGCACTTTATACCCTGTATTCGCCAGAATTAGTTAGCGCCCAAGAAGAATTCGTTTTAGCCCTTAAGCGAAGAGACTCACGTTTAATTGAGGGCGCAGCCGAGCGCCTAAAAACTCTGGGGCTATCGAAGGGCGTTATTGATGCATTGCAAAAAACTAGACGAGTAACACAAACCGTCACATTTAACGCGCCGCAAAGCGGTGTGGTAGAAGCGCTGAATATCAGGGAAGGATTTTACGTTCAGCCCGGGACAACCTTGATGAGCATCGCGCAGCTAGATACGGTGTGGGTGATTGCTGAGGTGCCTGAAAAATACGCGCAAATCATTGCGCCTCATAATAGCGCTGTGGTTACCCTTGATGAAATGACCCATGGGTCAGGTGCTAAATGGGAAAGTCACATAGAGTATATTTATCCGTCTTTGTCAGAAACAACGCGAACCCTGAAAGTGCGCATACCGCTAAACAATAGCAACCACACGTTAAAGCCCAATATGTTTGCCCACGTTGGAATAAAGCCTACTCAACGCAAGGCGGCGTTACTGGTTCCTCGTAGTGCCGTTATTCGCACGGCTGAGGGCGCAAAAGTGGTACTCAGTGATGGCGATGGCAACTTTAAGTCAGTACGCGTAGCACTGGGGCAAAGCGATAGTACACATTTTGAAGTCGTCGAAGGCTTGTTGCCAGAGGATGATGTGGTGGTATCAGCGCAATTTTTGATTGATTCAGAGTCGTCGAAAAGCAGTGACTTTGAGCGAATGAAAGCGCCTGATGACCAGGCCACGACAACAGGTATTATTGAGGCAATTGACTTGCCGGCTGACGCCGAAACGAATGGCGCTTCGAATAACGCAAAGTTAGTGATCGCTCGCGGACCGATTGAAAAATGGGGACGGGGACCTGCGACAATGTCATTTGCGGTATCAAAGCATATTGACTTATCTCAGTTCAAAGAAGGTGACAACATCATGTTCACCTTTGTGACTGGCGAAGATTTCACGGTTATTGATATGCGAAAGCGCAGTGAACATGCAATGGGCAATGACATGGTGCATGACTCAGGTCACAGCAATCATAAACATGATGCAGGCAATCTGAAGGGCGACGGAGAGCAAAGCGATGCTTATGAGTCCACAGTTCATAAGTCAATGGCTCATAAATCTATGGAGCATAAATCAATAGAGCATAAGTCGGCAGAACAAAAATCGATAAATCATAAGGAGCATATGCACCATGATTGAATCGGTTATTCGCTGGTCGGTAAACAATAGAATACTGGTATTGCTGAGCGCTATTATGCTCAGTATTGCGGGTGTCTGGGCGGTGAAAAATACCCCCGTTGATGCTATCCCTGATTTATCTGATGTCCAAGTTATAGTGAAAGTAAGCTATCCCGGTCAGTCGCCACAAGTGGTGGAAGATCAGGTGACCTTTCCACTTACATCTGCGCTAATGTCAGTGCCTGGCGCACAGACGGTGCGAGGGTATTCATTCTTCGGCGATGCCTACGTATATATTATCTTTGATGATAATACAGACATGTATTGGGCTCGAAGTCGCGTTCTGGAATACCTAAGTCAGGCGTCTTCGCAACTTCCAGAAGGCGTGACACCTCAGTTAGGTCCAGATGCGACAGGGGTAGGTTGGGTTTACATTTATGCGTTGGAGAACGATGCTAGTCAGCCAAATGCGCTAGATGCTGGTGAGTTAAGGGCGTTGCAAGACTGGTTCTTGAAGTTTGAGCTACAGTCAGTTGAAGGCGTATCTGAAGTTGCGTCTGTTGGAGGGATGGTTAAACAATACCAAGTTATTGTCGACCCTGAAAAATTACGTGCCTATAACATTCAGCCATCTATGATAGAAATTGCCCTTAAACGGGGTAACCGCGCGTCAGGCGCTTCGGTTATTGAAATGGCCGAGGCAGAGTACATGGTTAGTGCGCAAAGCTACATTCAGGGCATTGACGACATACTGGCGTTGCCCACAGGTGTTATAAAAGACGGCGTTAGCATAACGATTAACGATGTAGCTCAAGTGGTAGAAAGCCCGTTGATGCGCCGCGGTATTGCTGAACTAAACGGGAATGGCGAAACCGTGGGTGGCATTATAGTGATGCGCTATGGCGAAAACGCAAAGGCCACTATCGATGCGGTTAAAGCTAAGCTGGATTCACTAAAAGCGAGCTTGCCGGAAGGGGTGAACATAGTCCCCGTTTACGACCGCTCCACCCTTATTAATAAGTCCGTCGATACCCTCACCAATAAGCTAGTAGAGGAATTGGTGGTTGTCGGTTTGGTGTGCGCTATCTTCTTGTTTCACATACGTTCATCTATGGTTGCGCTAATCAGTTTGCCTATTGGTATTCTCGCCGCCTTTATCGTAATGAAGCTGCAGGGACTTAATGCCAACATCATGTCTTTAGGTGGCATTGCTATCGCTATTGGTGCAATGGTGGATGGCGCTATTGTTGTGGTTGAAAATTTACACAAGCACATTCATCAGCATGCTGCTTTTTTAAGTCAAGGGGGCTCAGCAAGTCAGGAAGCCTCAGCGAGTCAAAGGGATTCAGCAAGTCAAAAGGGGTCAGGGAGTGCCCAGTCGCGAACATCTATACCAACCTTTGCGCCAACATCTGCAAAGCTTTCGGCTGCCAAACGTTGGGAACTGGTGATTAAGTCGACCACCGAAGTTGGCCCAGCTTTATTCTTTGCGCTCCTAATTATAACCGTATCCTTTATTCCTGTTTTTGCGTTAGAAGCGCAAGAAGGGCGTCTTTTTGCGCCTCTTGCCTTTACCAAAACCTATGCCATGGCAGCAGCTGCGGCGCTGGCAATTACTTTAGTTCCTGTGCTGGCGGGTTATTTTGTACGCGGAAAAATACGATCTGAAGCCCAGAACCCGGTAAATAGAGCTTTAGAGCGCGTATATCAACCATTGCTGACGCGGTTGCTTAACTACCCAATGCTCACTTTGGCGGGAGCATTTTGCTTGTTGCTTTCAATGTACTGGCCGTTAAGCCAACTAGGTAGCGAATTTATGCCCGAACTGGACGAAGGCGATTTGATGTATATGCCTACAACCTACCCGGGTATTTCAGTGGGTAAAGCCAGAGAGCTTTTACAGCAGACGGACAAGCTTATTGCAACCTTGCCCGAGGTTGAAACGGTATTCGGGAAAATTGGACGGGCGGATACGGCCACAGACCCTGCACCATTGACCATGATTGAAACCTTCATTCAGCTTAAACCCAAAGCACAGTGGAGGGAGGGCATGTCCACTGAAAAGCTCAAAGAAGAGCTTAACGCTCTGGTGCAATTTCCTGGGCTGACCAATGCGTGGGTCATGCCAATTAAAACCCGCATCGACATGTTGGCAACCGGGATAAAAACACCGGTTGGGATCAAGATTGCGGGGCCTGACCTTGCGGGCATTGAAGCCATCGGAAAGGATATAGAGACACTGCTTAAAGACCTGCCAAACACAGCATCAGTATATGCTGAGCGGGTGGTTGGTGGTCGTTATGTTTATATCGATATCGACAGGCAGTTGGCGGCGCGTTACGGCATGACGATAGACGATGTTCACAGTATTCTAGCTTCGGCAGTGGGCGGCAAAGTGGTTACGCAGTCAGTGGAAGGGCGTGAGCGTTTTCCTATCGCCATGCGTTTTTTACAGCACTACCGCGATACGCCTGAATCTTTAGCATCCATGTCTTTTGTCACGCCAAGCGGTGTCCACATTACCCTTGGCGATGTCGCGACCCTGCGTATTGACGACGGGCCGGCGGGGATTAAAAGCGAAAATGCCCGATTAAATGGATGGGTATACATTGATATCTCCTCAGACTCGGCCACAGGTATTGACTTAGGGGGCTATGTAGATAGCGCGAAACGTCATTTGTCACAGCACCTTGATTTACCCACTGGATACTCCATTACGTGGGCGGGGCAGTTTGCTTACCTTGAGCGCGCAAAGGCAAAACTGTCGGTGGTTATACCGCTAACGTTAGCCATTATCTGCCTTTTGCTTTATCTGGCATTTAAGCGCCTTCGCGATGTGGCACTCATACTCGCTACCTTACCGTTGGCGCTGGTGGGCAGTGTATGGTTGCTTTACCTTCTTAACTTCAATCTGTCGGTGGCGGTAGGTGTTGGGTTTATTGCCTTAGCAGGTGTAGCGGTAGAAATAGGCGTTATCATGCTGGTCTATCTAAACCAATATGTATCAGAAGCACTTAGGAGCCACGCAACAGAAGATGGCAACACTAAAAAAGATGCGCTTGTTAAAACGGCTATTGTCCATGCTGCCTCGGCAAGGCTTCGCCCAGTCATGATGACATCACTTTCTATTATTGTGGGCTTGTTGCCTGTGCTTTATGCCACTGGAACCGGTAGTGAGGTGATGCAGCGAATTGCGGCGCCTATGGTAGGCGGTATGGCGAGTGCACTGGTACTAACGCTGTTGGTATTGCCAAGCGCGTTTTACTTAATTGTGTCACGCAAAAGATAATAGAATTGAACGTGCGATACAGTACAAAAAGAATAGGGAAGCGATAACACGCTTCCCTACGCTTCATTTTTAAAGCGTTGCGCGACTAGTGCGCTGCCGCGTGATCTTTAGCATAACCTTCCGCATGCTCTTCCGCATAGTCTTCTACCTGCTGCCAAACGCGTAAAAGGTTTCCACTCAATATCTTTTCAATGTCGGCACGGCTATAGCCTCTATCCAGCAGTCCTTGTACTAGGTTTGGAAAACTCGCTACGTCTTTAAGTCCAATGGGTAATGAGTCACCTACACCGTCATAGTCTGAACCAATACCTACATGATCAACACCAATCAGTTTTACCACGTGGTCGATATGGTCAAGCACTTCATCAAGGGTTGAATAAGGGTAAGGTACTTTTTCACGGTAGCTTTCTTCGAAGTTCTCTAGCTTAGGACTATCTTCGCCTTCTTTTTCAATCAGCGCCTTGCGCGCAGCCGTAAGCCCTCTGCGCCACTTGCCGGCTTCTTTAGACACAAAACTTGAACCAAAGTTAATCATAATTACACCGCCATTTTCGCCGAGTTTTTTGATCATCTCGTCATCCATGTTGCGCTCAAAGCCAGGTGTAAACCGGCGCAGTGAAGAGTGCGATGCTATAACTGGCACCTTTGTTAGCTCGATAACCTGATAAAAAGCGTCATCAGAAACATGAGAAATATCTAACATGATACCGATATTATTCATCTCGCCTACTAAGTCTTTGCCAAATGGGCTTAAGCCTTTCCATTTTCTACGCAGATCATACGAAGAGTCAGAGATGTGATTAGCCTGGCTGTGAGCAAGGGTTATGTAACGGATGCCGCGCTCGTAAAAAGCCGTTAGATTCGCCAAATCACCTTGAATAGGAGAACCATTTTCCATACCCATTGGCAGTGAAATTAACCCTTTTTCAAATTGGGCTTTTACGTCAGAAGGGCTTTTAGCAATGGCAAATTTATCTGGTGCGCGGGCAACAATGGCTTCTACTGAATCGATGAGCTCATGGGCAAGTTGGGTAGATTCAGGCGAATTGTCCAAGCTGGCAGGTACATAAATACTCATAAAGGGGGAGTTTAGGCCGCCAGAAACTGCGCGAGGGTAGTCAAAGTCTCCACCTTCAGTAGCTTTAGTAACATCCACCCACTTTTCCTTTACGCGATAGGGAACGTCGATGTGACCATCTACAATAATGGTTTCTTGTGCGATCGTGATAGCTTTTTCAGATGCTGAATAAGTTGAGCTCTTAGCAAGAGAAGAGTGTGAAGCAAAAAGCGCAGAGATAAGTAATACGCAAGTAGAGAGTGGGAAGCGCCCCTTCATAGAAAATCCTTATTTTGTTTTTTTGTCGCTTAGGTCAACAACCGCTAACTAAGTAGCAATACGAGACTAAAGGATAATGCACACCGCGACAATAGACTTTTACTTGCTATGCATTTACCTCAGATTGAACACGTACATCCCTAAATTAGTCGATATTGCTCATTTTTAGAGCGCTTGTGCTTGTTTACCTCAAGTTTACATTGCAATAAAAATTTAAAACTTGTTATGGTGAAGACTGCGTGACTTCATTGCGCGAATACGGGATACTCCCAAGCGCTCCGCCAATTATCGATGACTACTAAGCATCAGCGCGGCCGACGTAATTTTTTAGTGGCACCCGCTCTTCTCACATAATTAAGCCGGGGCCACAGCTAACAAGTATGAGAAATAAATATGGCTATTAATTTTGTACCGCTAGATAAAGAAAAGCATAAAGACCTAAAGGTTGCGGTAAACACATCTTTCAGCTTCGCGAAAAACACACACCTTGCAGCAGCAACTATCCGTGAATTTGCACAACTTGCTGCAACAATGCCGCTAGTGTTCATTGAAGACACTGCATCTAAGCGTCATCACGTTGTCACTATGCTTGGTATGGAGCAAGGTCAAAACCTTTTCCTAACTGGCGACAGCTGGAAAGGTCCTCACGTTCCAATGAACATCCTTCGCTACCCGTTTGACGTACGTCCAGACGGCGATAAGCTTGGGGTTTATATTGATGAAAATTCTGACCTAATTTCTGATGAAGGCCAAGCTCTATTCACTGAAGCTGGTGAAGCCAGTGAATTCCTTGATAGCCGTCAGAAGTTCCTAGCAGACCTTGCTAATAGTGAAATGCTAACACAGCGTTTTGTAGCAAAAGTTGTTGAACTAGACCTTCTTGATCCAATTCAAATTCGCCTTACTTATCAAGACGGTAAGCAGCGCAATGTTACAGGCATGATGAGCATTAACGAGAAGAAACTTCTTGAGCTGCCTGAAGAGCAAGTACTTGAGCTACACAAACAAGGCTTCCTAGGTGCAATTTATGCGGTAATGATGTCAGTGGGTCAGCTTAATCGTCTTGTTGAGCTTTCAAACGATACAGATAACCCAATTCGCAACATGCAGCTTTCTGCTGTCAAAGCGGAAGAAGCGCCAGCGGAAGCGACGCCAAACGCGTAATCGCTCCTTCATTTTTTAAGTTTAAAAGCCCGCAAAGTTGCGGGTTTTTTTGTACCTTGCATTTACGTTCAGACTTCGTCATGTTTCGTTCAGAAACCGTTAAGTTTTAATACTTTATCTTACACATCGTTCCCAACACATTTTTTAAGGACAAAAGACATGAACATCAAATCTAATAAACTTTCAACAACGCTAACTGCACTGTCACTCATTACGGCTTCAGTATTTTCAGTCTCAGCAGTACATGCCGCTACACAAAACGAAGTACAAGTTACCGCTGTCGATTTTGAAGGGGTAGATGATAACCTCTACGGTGCTAGATATGTGCGCTACCTTGACGAGGTGAGTGGCGATAGCGGCGCTTACCTTATTAATCCTTATCTACAGCGCGTATCAAGTCTGTCTGGTGGATACGCTAATTTAGACGGTATCGACGTGTTTAACTTAGGTACAACTTTCTATTTCGACGATACGTGGATGCTAGCCATCGAAGGCGCCCACAGTAAATTTGACGACGACTTTGGTGATGAGGATTACACCAATATCGATTTAAAAGTAGGGTTTAACTTATCACGCCAATGGCAAATAGGCGCAGGTGTCATCTATCAGCGTGCCACGTACGACTTTAATGCCGGTGGAGAAAGTTACAGCGAAAGTGAGAATGAAACTTCACCTCTTGTCTTCACACGCTACACCACAGTAGGCAATGGAGGGACCGGTTGGGACTTCACTGCTCAATACATTGCCGATGATGTTGATGTATTATCTGGAAGTGCACGATACTTCTTTAGCCCAGGTCTAAGTGTTCAAGGCAGCTATAGCTACACCAATGCGCCAGACGGCTTTGACAACTTAAAAACTGTAGGGGTGGCTTTAGATTACTGGGTGAATGAACAATTCTCAGTAGCGGCAAGCTATGAAACAGATATTGATAGCGATATCGAAAGCGACGTAGCGTCGCTCACAGCTTCTTACCGTTTTTAAAGGTAGTTCAGCCATCAGCTATTGATAACTAGCGATTATTAACAATGAACTATCAACTTCGGTTGGTAGTTCATTTTTTGCGTTTATTCCTAGATACTGCTTTTAACCTAATCAACGCATTCAAATTAGATACAAACAGCCGTTCATCGATAAATTTTAAGTTTAATTTTGCCCACCTGAATATTTTTTAATCTTTTTTACGCGCCTAATCATACACTTCCTAAAAATACTGTATATCCAACCAGTTCAATCCCAGTGTTTATGCGGCTTTCACGCCTTTTTTCTACTTGACAGTGGGGATCATTGGTACCTAAACTGTATCTCAGTGGGTAAATGTGGCGAATTGTGGATCAAATCATCATCACTTTGCAGATTAGTACTCAAAAAACAAGAAAACCAAGAGCAAATAATAAAAGGCTAGGGGAATGTTCCGCGGCGCTAACGCAATCAATCTGGATACAAAAGGCAGACTGGCTATACCGACGAAGTATCGTCAGTCGCTGCTGGATGATTGTCAGGGACAACTGGTCTGCACAGTCGATACACAACAAAGTTGTTTGCTGCTTTACCCACTTCCCGAATGGGAAGAGATTGAGCTAAAACTCTCTAAACTTTCAAGCATGATCCCAGCCGAGCGTCGCTTGCAGCGATTGCTACTAGGTTATGCTTCAGAAGGCGAGATGGATAAAAGCGGACGTATTCTTATTCCTACTCCACTGCGAAGTTTCGCAAAACTCTCAAAAGAAGTCATGTTAGTTGGTCAGTTAAACAAATTCGAAATTTGGGATGCCGATATTTGGGCACAACAAGTTGAAGCTGATATAGACACCGAACGCAAAGGCGAATTTGAACTTACCGAACGATTACAGGACTTTTCTCTATGACGCAGCCTAGCGAATTTAAACACATTTCAGTACTGCTTGATGAGTGCATTGAAGCGCTAGCCATTAAACCGGACGGCATTTATATCGATGCTACGTTTGGACGTGGTGGGCATTCAGCACATATTTTGAAGGCTTTAGGTGAAAATGGGCGTCTCATCGCTTTTGACCGTGACCCGCAAGCAATCAAAGCGGCAGAACGCTTCGCTGAAGATAAGCGTTTTAGCATTATCCATTCACCGTTTGGTGATATGGCAGAAGAAATCGACGCGCTAGGGCTAACCGGTAAGATTGACGGTGTGCTTATGGACTTAGGCGTATCTTCACCTCAACTTGACGATGCTGAACGCGGCTTTAGCTTTCTTCGTGACGGCCCGCTGGATATGCGTATGGACACCTCACGTGGACAAAGTGCTGCAGACTGGTTGGCTAGCGCAGAAGAGCAAGACATAACACAGGTCATTAAAGAGTTTGGCGAAGAGAAGTTCGGCAAGCGCATTGCTCACGCTATTGTTAACACACGTAAAGATACACCTATTACCCGTACTGCACAGCTTGCCAAAATCATCGATGAAGCCGTACCTGTAAAAGACAAATTCAAGCATCCTGCAACCCGCGCATTCCAAGGTATCCGCATTTATATCAATGCTGAGCTAGAGCAACTTCGCGTGGGTCTTAAAGCTGCCACACAAGTGTTAGCAAAAGAAGGCCGCTTAGCCGTTATTTCATTTCACTCGTTAGAAGACCGCTTAGTAAAGCGCTTCATTAAGGATCAAAGTAAAGGGAAAGTTGTACCGCACAATTTACCGATAACCCAAGCTGAAATAGATGCAGATAAAGTGCTCAAAGCTCTGGGTAAAGCAATAAAACCCTCAGAACAGGAGATTGCGAACAACGTTCGCTCCCGCAGTTCGGTATTGCGTGTGGCAGAAAAGTTATGACCAAAGCCATACCAGACAAGGCCAGCACTAATTTCAAATTACTGCTCATTATTGTTTCAGATTTGACCCGCAACAAGTTGCGGGTTTTGTTGTATTTAATGGTTATCACAAGTGCCATGGCAGTGACACTTAGCAGTCATCACAACAGACAGCAGGTCATCGCCCTTGAAGACCTTATGCAAGAGAAAGATGAGCTTGATGTCGAGTGGCGTAACCTGGTGCTTGAACAACGGGCTTTGACCGAGCATAACCGCATAGAAAACCTAGTTGAAAAGCAGTTAGAAATGTATCGTGCCACGGCAGACGATGAAGTAGTGGTGAGGCTGAAATGAGTACATCTGCACTTTCTCGTAAGCGCAACAAGACAGGCGCAAAACAAAATGTGACGCCAAGCCTAGTACACTGGCGTTTTGTGGTTGTGCTTATTGTGATCATGCTAGTGTTTGGTGTGTTAGCCGCTCGCGCAGCTTACATTCAAGTTATCGAACCTGATGAGCTTATTCAACAAGGCGACAACCGCACGCTTAGAACCCGAGACATGCCAACTTATCGCGGGCTTATTACCGACCGAAACGGTGTCGAACTGGCGGTAAGTGTTCCTGTTCGCGCCATCTATGCAGACCCAAAAATTATCCATGAAAATAACGGCTTCGAGGAAGAACGCCGCTGGGAAGCGCTGGCAGATGTACTGCGCCAAGACGTAAATGAACTCAAAGAAAAAGTGGCAAACCCTAAACGCCGCTTTGTTTATTTGCAGCGTCAGGTGTCGCCCGCCATGGCAGAATACGTTGATAAACTGGACATTCCAGGCATTTATCTTCGTCGTGAAAGCCGCCGCTACTATCCTACGGGTGAGGTGTCAGCGCAGTTAATTGGGGTAACCGATGTGGATGACACAGGCGTTGAAGGATTAGAGCGCATGTATGACGAGTGGCTAACGGGCACGCCGGGCTCTCGTAAAATACGCCGTGATGCGAAAGGCCGTCAGGTAGAAATCTTAGAAACTAAATCTGGTGAAAAAGCCGGCGACCTGCAGTTGACTATCGATCAGCGCATTCAAGCACTTGCTTACAAAGAAATTAAAGAAGCCATGATTTACTATCAATCAAGTTCGGCTTCAGCCATCGTTATCGATGTAAAAAGCGGTGATGTATTGGCTATGGTTAACGCGCCTTCCTTTAACCCCAACGACAGAAGCAAATTGTCTGCGCATAGAATGCGTAACCGGGTTATTACTGACGCGTTCGAGCCGGGTTCAGCATTGAAGCCACTGGCAGTGCTTACTGCATTAGAATTCGGTGAAGTTGAGCCTGAAGATTCAGTAAACACCCACCCTGGTTGGATGCGTTTAGGCGGTAGCCTAGTAAAAGACTCACGCAACTATGGCGAGCTAACGCTAGAAGAAATTATTCAGCATTCCTCGAACATGGGCACATCTAAACTGGCGTTGTCTGTGCCTAAACAGTTTTTGCTTGATACCTACTACAACATGGGCCTTATGAGCGATACCGGGCTGAACATGGCAGGCGAAAGCAGTGGTATTTTCCATGAGCGTAGCCGCTGGTCTGAATTTGAGTTAGCCACATTGTCGTTTGGATACGGCATTTCTGTAACTACGGCACAGTTGGGGCGTCTTTACGCTACATTGGCAAACGGCGGTACAAAAACACCACTTAATATAATCAAGTCACCAGAACAACCTTCGTGGCAAGCTCAATCAGAGCGTGTGATCAGCGAAGAAAACGCAAAAGCCATTGTTCAAATGATGGAAAGCGTAACCCAGCGCGGTGGCACGGCAACCAAAGCTGCAGTTCCAGGTTATCGCGTAGCAGGCAAAACAGGTACCAGCCGCAAAGCGGTAGCTGGCGGTTACGGGGAAGAGTACGTGAACATTTTCGCCGGTATTGCACCAGTGTCTGACCCAAGGCTAGTAACTATTGTATTGATCAATGAACCCGGCGGCGATTTGTATCACGCGGGGGATACCGCTGCACCTGTCTTTTCATCGATTATGGGTGGTGCACTGCACATGTTAAACGTTACGCCCGATGACAAGCAGGTTACGTCAAGTCGCTTATTGAAAGGAGGTCAAAGTGGTAGTTAGTGCCTTTATTCAAAGTATTAAAGCCTTGTTAGCAAAATTTGGTGTAGATGCCCCCGATATCCGCATTGAGGGTTTAACGTTAGATAGCCGTGAAGTGAATACGCGCTTAGCGTTTGTTGCAGTTAAAGGGCATGAACGTGATGGTCGCGATTTTATACCCCAGGCAATAAGTTTAGGGGCTCGTGTAATTCTGGCGCAAACTGAAGACAGTCGCGCTCATGGTCAAATGGAAATGCGCGACCACAGCGTCATCATTTCGCTATATGAACTACCGCAAATGCTCTCTGCGTTGGCTGCTGCGTTTTATGACTACCCTGCCCAGAAAGTGACGACGGTAGCAGTGACAGGAACTAATGGAAAAACCTCTACAGTTCAACTGCTTACCCAGTTAAAGAGCGCGCTAGGTACCCGTTGCGCGAGCATAGGAACCTTAGGAAGTAGTGTGTTTGAGGGCGATGAAACTCAGTGGTCGAACACGCCAGCGGCAAATACCACCCCCGATGCCATACGTATGCAATATTTGTTGGCAGACTTTGTGCAAAGCGAAGTGCGCCATACGGCCTTTGAAGCAAGTTCTCACGCATTGGTTCAAGGACGTCTTGGTACAGTAAAAACCGATATCGCTGTTTTCACCAACCTTACTCGTGACCACTTAGATTATCACGGCACAATGGAAGAGTATGGCAGAGCCAAGCGCTTGCTACTTCAACAGCCGGGTTTGAAAGTTGTAGTGTTAAACGCTAACGACGATGAAAGTAAGAAGTGGGATGGTGCAGCAGATAAGACGATTACACGCGTCTGGACAGGTATAGATGAAAGTGGTCTGGATGGAAGCGGTGAAAGTGAGTTCTTGCGCAAACATAACAATCCACAAAGTCGCCATTGTTTCGCCACAAATGCTTCTTATCATGCAGGTGGATGTAGCTTTGAACTGTTAAGTTCGTGGGGAAGCGCTGCTATTTCGCTGCCACTATTTGGAAAGTTCAATATCAGCAATGTACTTAGTGCTATGGGTACGTTACTCGCTGAAGGTGAACGTTTTGATGACGTGGTTAACGCGGTAAATGCAATCACGCCTGTACCCGGGCGAATGGAAGTTTTCCCTGTAACGGGTGCTGCTAACTTGGTGGTGGACTACGCGCATACGCCAGACGCTCTGGAGAAAGTGCTGTTAAGCGCCAAATTCCATACAACAGGCAGAGTGTGGTGTGTGTTTGGCTGTGGCGGAGACCGAGACAAAGGTAAGCGGCCGTTAATGGGGCAGGCTGCCGAGGTTGGTGCAGACGCTATTGTGATCACCACAGATAACAGCAGAAGCGAAAGCCCTGAGTCTATTGCTAAGGACATCATTGCGGGCTTAAAAAACTCTGAGCTGGCAGTGTCTATACCTGATCGCGAGCAAGCTATTCGTCATTGCCTTAAGCATGCGCATGAAAGCGACATCATCATCGTGGCCGGAAAAGGCCATGAAGATTACCAAATTATCGGTGACAAAAAGACTAACTATAACGAACGTGCAGTTGTGGCGCGACTGCAACAGGAGTACAGCAAATGATAACAACAACGCTGTCATGGATAGCCGAAAAGGTTAACGGAAAATTATTAAAAGGTTCTGCTGACATCGAAGTGTCTGCAGTAAGTACCGATACCCGCACTCTAGAAGATGGCGCAGTTTACTTGGCCTTGAAAGGCCCGAATTTTAATGGCCATGATTTTGTTTCAACGGCCGAAAAAGCGGGAGCAAGTGCGGTTATTGCCAGTGAAGACGTATCAACCTCGTTACCTGTCATCATGGTTGAAGATACCAAAGAAGCACTTGGCCTGTTAGGTGCAGCAGTTAAAGCTTCTGTGGCGCCTAAAACCATTGCTATCACCGGAAGCAGTGGTAAAACCACCGTAAAAGAAATGTGTGCCGCTATTTTGGAGCGAAGAGGCAATGTATTAGCCACAAACGGTAACTTCAATAATGATATTGGTGTGCCGCTAACCCTTTTACGCCTAGAGCCTCAGCATGAATACGCGGTTATGGAATTAGGCGCAAATCACATTGGTGAAATCGCCTATACCACGAACCTTGTTAAGCCGGACGTCGCGACTATCGTAAACGCCGCCGCTTCTCACTTAGAAGGCTTTGGCAGCTTGCTAGGCGTGGCGCGCGCCAAAAGCGAAATTTTTAAAGGCTTAGGCAGTGAGGGCGTGGCGGTAGTCAATGTTGATAGCCAGTTTGCCGAATTTTGGCAAGGCAAACTTAAACAGACCAAAACGCTAACGTTTTCGCCCCAGCAGAAAAACGATGCTGACTTTAGAGCAGAAGATATCACCATTGGATTAGATGGGTGCGCCGAATTCCACTTGGTTTGCCCGCAAGGTGATATGTCTATTCAGCTTACTATTCCTGGCGTTCACAACGTGGGGAATGCCCTTGTCGCTGCGGCATTAACGCTGCAAGTTGGCGCCACACTAGAAAACGTGCGCGACGGCTTACTTGCCATGAAGCAAGTTAGCGGCCGTTTGAATGTAAAACAGCTTACCGAACAAGTTCGCCTGTTAGATGACACCTACAACGCCAACGTGGCGTCTGTTAATGCAGCAATTGATACGCTAAGTAGCTTTTCAGGCATCCGCGTTCTTGTATTAGGCGACATGAAAGAGCTGGGCGAAAAAGCGCGTTATTACCACGAGCAGGTAGGGGAATACGCTAAACAAAAAGGAATTAATTACCTGTATACCATGGGTGTTTTAAGTCAATCAGCGAGTGCTGTGTTTAATGAAAACGGTGGCCATTTCAGCGATGTTGAAAGTTTGTTGGCCGCAATGGAGAGTGATTTGTTAGTGCAGCAGCGCGATATTTCAATTTTAGTTAAAGGTTCACGCAGCTCCAAAATGGAGCGTGTGGTAGAGGCGGTAGAGGCCTCTGCGCTGGGAAAGCACGATAGCCGTCGGGAGCGAATAGCATGTTAATTTGGCTAGCCGACTGGCTGACACAATTCGATTCAGGGTTTAACGTATTTTCATACCTTACCCTTCGAGCAATTTTGAGCACCTTGACCGCGTTACTTATTGCCATTCTTATTGGCCCTAAGATGATTCGTTATTTGCAGCGTATGCAAATTGGTCAAACCGTACGTGACGATGGCCCGCAAAGCCATCTATCAAAATCCGGTACACCCACCATGGGCGGGTTGCTGATCCTTGCGGCCATTGTAGTAAGTGGTCTGCTTTGGGCTGACCTGACTAATCGCTATGTGCTGGTAACCCTAACTGTGGTTGTAGCCTACGGTATTATCGGATTTGTTGACGATTATAGAAAAGTAATCCGCAAAGACTCAAAAGGGCTTATCGCGCGCTGGAAGTATTTCTGGCAATCGGTCGTTGCATTAGGGGTCGCGTTCTATCTATACAGCAGCGCAACGATAAGCGCTGAAACCTCACTGTTGGTGCCTTTCTTTAAAGAAGTGTTTCCGCAGTTAGGTGCATTCTTCATTATCATTACCTATTTTGCCATTGTAGGGACCAGTAATGCGGTAAACCTTACTGATGGATTGGATGGTTTAGCCATCGTTCCAACCATACTAGTCGCGGGCGCATTTGCCATTTTTGCCTATGTAACAGGCAACGCGAACTTTGCTGAATACCTGAACATTCCTCATATTCCGCTTACCAGTGAACTGGTGATTGTGTGTACCGCTATGGTCGGTGCAGGCTTAGGCTTCTTATGGTTTAACACGTACCCAGCACAAGTGTTTATGGGCGATGTTGGTTCACTAGCGCTAGGCGGCACATTAGGCGTGCTTGCAGTACTAGTGCGTCAGGAACTGGTGTTAATCATCATGGGGGGCGTTTTTGTTATGGAAACCTTGTCGGTCATCCTTCAGGTAGGTTCTTACAAATTGCGTGGTCAGCGAATTTTCCGCATGGCGCCTATTCACCACCACTATGAATTGAAGGGCTGGCCAGAGCCACGCGTTATTGTGCGTTTTTGGATCATTTCAATCATTTTGGTGTTAGTGGGTCTTGCTACCCTCAAACTTAGATAAGCGGTTAAGAGATAAATAGTAATGTCGTATAACGTACGTGAGCATAGTTATGTAGTCGGTGGCCTAGGTGTTACAGGTCAGGCTTGCGCGCGCTTTTTGTTGCAACAAAAGGCGACGGTTAAAGCGTTTGATACACGTGCTAATTTTACTGCACCTGCTGATCTTGATAGTGCCCACGACTCTGACATGCAAGCTTTTATGGCGGAGAAGGTCACTTGCCATGCCTTAAGCGAAGACTACTTTGATGGTGTAGACACCTTGGTGTTAAGCCCGGGGCTTGCTCTTAATATTGAACAAGTGGCTTTAGCGCAAAAGTGTGGCGTTGAGGTGATCGGCGATGTAGAGTTGTTCGCCCGTTTAAATGCCACCAAAAACAGCGCTACGCCAGCTAAGCGCGTAGTAGGCATAACTGGCTCTAATGGCAAAACCACAGTCACTTTATTAGTGAACCATCTGCTTAAAAGCTGCGGCGTAAAAAGTATTGAAGCGGGTAACGTAGGTCGCCCTGTGCTTGAAGCGCTGCAAAGTGATGCAGATGTAGTAGTAATAGAGCTATCAAGTTTTCAACTTGAAACTACGTCTAGCCTAGTACTTGAAGCTGCCACTGTGCTTAATATTTCCGATGACCACCTAGACCGTCATATCACCCTTGAAGCATATATCGATGCCAAACATCGCATTTTCGATAACGCGAAATCTGCGATTGTATGGAGAGACGGTGAGTTTGTAGCGCCTGATGAGCAGCTTATTACTGAGGCTAAGGGTAATACAGCATCAGATACCGTAGCTAATGAAGAGTCGCTAGCGTCAATGAATATCATTGAATATGGGCTGGGGGAGTCGACCACAGGGTTTGCGATTGCGTCTTTTAACGGTGACGGTAACACGCTTAGCGATAAACAAAGCCTATACATTACGTTTAATGGCGAAAAGCTTATTGCCTTAAGCGATATTCATTTAGCGGGCATGCATAACGTACTAAATATTATGGCTGCATTAGGCATCTGCCTTCAGCTAGGTATTTCGCCAGCGCTCGCGGTTAAACATCTACACAGTTTTAAAGCTGCACCACATCGTTGTGTGGAAATAGCCCGTGTAAACGACATCCGATATATCGACGACTCCAAAGCAACCAACATTGGCGCAACGGTTGCGGCCCTTGAAGGGCTAGCACCAACTACACAAGGAAAGCTGATCCTTATTGCCGGTGGTGACGCTAAAGGCGCGGATATGGCAAGCCTAACACCATATCTAGAGCAGCACGTTTCCCATGTGTTCGCCTTAGGCAAAGATGCACACCTGTTTGAAAATACGTTCGCGCATACCACTCGTGTGGCAACCATGAAAGATGCCGTAAAAGCAGCAACAAGGCTTGCTGCCCCTGGTGATGTAGTGCTGCTTTCTCCGGCGTGTGCAAGCTTAGATATGTTTAAAAACTACATGCATCGCGGAGACGTGTTTAAACAAGACGTACACGACCTACATAATCTAGACAGTGAAAATAACGGCGCTGTGGAGGCCTCATCATGATGACTGCCTCTACCAAACTTAGCGCGTTATTTGCCGCGAAGCACGACGGCCAACCTTCAGCTAAACATCCCTATGACGTGACGCTTATCTTAATTGCGCTCGCGCTAATGAGCATCGGCGTTGTTATTGTTACTTCTGCGTCTATGCCGGTGGCCGATAGGCTGCACGATAATCCATTCTACTTCGCCATTCGCCACGGTATTTACATTGTTGGGGCCATCGTCGCTGCAATGGTAGTCCTTAATTTACCCATGCAGTTTTGGCGCATGACCAACCCCTACCTTCTGCTTGCGGCCATCGCCCTATTGCTAGCAGTACTGGTGGTGGGAAGAACCGTAAACGGGAGTACCCGTTGGTTAGCGATTGGCCCTATAACCATTCAAGCTGCCGAGCCAGCTAAGCTCTTTTTCTTTGCGTATTTGGCAGGGTATCTGGTTCGCCGTTATGAAGAAGTTACCGAGAACCTAAAAGGCTTTATTAAGCCCCTTGTGGTGTTCTTTGCACTTGCAATGTTGCTTCTTCTTCAACCTGATTTAGGTACGGTCGTTGTGATGTTTGCTACTACAATTGGCTTGTTGTTTTTAGCAGGTGCACGACTTTGGCAGTTCTTCGCACTGGTGTTTGCAGGCATATTGGCGGTTGTAGCGCTTATCGTGTTCGAAGAATACCGAATGAAACGGGTTACCTCCTTTTTAGACCCTTGGGCCGATCCATTTGGTGCAGGTTATCAGCTTACCCAGTCTTTAATGGCCTATGGCCGTGGTAACTGGTTTGGGCAAGGCCTGGGTAACAGCTTACAAAAATTAGAATTTCTGCCAGAAGCACACACTGACTTTGTTATGGCCATCTTGGCCGAAGAGCTCGGCTTTGTTGGTGTGCTTGCCGTACTTGGCCTCATTTTATGGATGGTGTTACGTGCGCTGAGCATTGGAAACAAAGCACTTGAAAAAGGCCGAGCGTTTGATGGTTACATGGCTTACAGCATAGGCATCTGGTTCAGTTTCCAGACGGCGGTAAATATTGGTGCAAGCGCCGGTATTCTGCCAACCAAAGGGTTAACACTGCCGCTAGTTAGTTACGGCGGTTCGTCACTTATCATTATGTCAGTAGCAGTAGCCATATTACTTCGTATCGATTTTGAATTACGCGTTGACGGCGTACAGGCGATTGGCCGGGGCGATGGCAAGTCAGGTAAAAGCAAAGCCCGACGTAAAAAGCCTATTCCTACAAGCGCGTCACAAGCTAAAGCGTCACAAGCTGAAGGTGGAGCGAGTGTAGAGAGCAATACAGATGAAACAGATTTTTCTACAGCGACGGTTAAAGCTAAACCTAGCGCCAAAACATCAAGTGCAGAAGATGAAGGTAAAGCCGGCATTAAAGCCATACTCGCGCGCGTAGCGCAGGAGGCGGATAATGGCTAAGCGTTGCTTAATTATGGCTGGCGGTACAGGCGGACATGTTTTCCCAGGTCTTGCAGTAGCTAACGCGCTTCGAAATGAAGGCTGGGATATTCATTGGCTGGGCACTGCCGAGCGAATGGAAGCGCAAGTAGTGCCTAAGCACGACATACCTATTCACTTTATTCCCGTAAAAGGGCTTCGTGGCAAAGGTATGTCGGCACGTATTCAAGGTGCTGTCGCTTTAGTAAAAAGCTTATTTTCTGCAAGACGAATTATAAAACGTCTACAGCCGGATATTGTAATTGGTTTTGGCGGCTATGCGAGCGGTCCTGGCGGCGTTGCAGCGAAGAGCTTAGGTATTCCTGTGATAGTGCATGAACAAAACGCAGCGGCTGGCATGACTAATAAGCTTCTCAGTAAATTTGCAAGCCGTGTGTTGCTTGGCTTTAACGATGCTAAAGAACAATTTTCAGGGGTTGCAGATAAGGTGCATACTGTTGGCAATCCTGTTCGCGATGAAATTTGGCAGGTGATACCTAAACCTGTAGACATTAACGCAGACGCTCGTGCAAACACCTTTGAAAACACTAGTGAGCACAAGCAAGGTTTAAATATGCTTGTAGTTGGCGGCAGTTTAGGTGCACAGATTTTGAATGAAACTGTGCCTGAGACATGCGGTGCCCTAGAAGGTTTATCAATAAAGCACCAGTGCGGTAAAGGCAACAGTGAAAGTGTTGCTCAAGCTTATAAATCCGTAGGCGCTGATATGGCGAAAGTTGATGTCAGTGATTTTATTGATGATATGGCCGCAGCCTATGAATGGGCTGACTTTATTGTCTGTAGAGCCGGTGCACTTACGGTGAGCGAAGTGGCCGCCGCTGGTAGGGCTGCTATTTTTGTGCCGCTACCCTTTGCGGTGGACGATCACCAAACGAAAAATGCGCAGTCGTTAGTGAAGCAAAATGCGGCACTGATGATTGCTCAATCAGTATTGAAAGAAAACTTAGGGCAGGCGGTGCGTCAGTGGTTACAACACCCTGAAGACTGCTTGAATATGGGTGGCGTTGCAAAAACATGTGCAAGCACTCATGCCACGGAAAATGTAGTAAGCCACGTTAAAAGCGTGGTAGGAGTAGGGGACTAATGGTTTTTAAAACCCCATTTGAAAGCCCGCAAATGCGCCGGGTTAAAAATATTTTCTTTATTGGTATCGGCGGTGCCGGTATGGGTGGTATTGCCGAAGTATTACTAAACGAAGGTTATGCTATTGCTGGCTCTGACATTCAAGAAGGGCCAATGACTCAGCGCTTAAGCGAATTAGGTGCTGATGTTAAAATAGGTCATCGCGCGGAAAATGTCGAAGGCATGGACGTTATTGTGGTTTCTAGCGCCATCAATGAGCAAAACCCAGAAATTATCGTTGCTCGTGAAAAGCGCATTCCGATCATTCGCCGTGCAGAAATGTTGGCAGAGTTGATGCGCTTCCGCCACGGTATTGCAGTAGCGGGTACCCATGGAAAAACGACTACAACCAGTTTGATTTCGACGATTTTCGCAGAAGCTGAGTATGACCCTACCTTTGTTATTGGTGGCCTGCTTAATAGCGCTGGTACGAATGCGCGACTAGGCAAAAGCCGTTATCTAATCGCCGAGGCTGATGAGAGTGACGCATCGTTTCTTCACTTGCAGCCAATGGTATCGGTTGTGAC
Source organism: Alteromonas sp. ABH4_452 (assembly GCF_056311825.1). Taxonomy (NCBI): domain Bacteria; kingdom Pseudomonadati; phylum Pseudomonadota; class Gammaproteobacteria; order Alteromonadales; family Alteromonadaceae; genus Alteromonas; species Alteromonas sp. ABH4_452. The sequence goes on from NZ_CM149973.1 coordinate 1,568,766, forward strand.
CAATATTGAAGCGGACCATATGGATACCTATGGTGGCGACTTCTCGAAAGTAAAAGATACCTTTGTTGAGTTTTTGTCAAACCTACCGTTTTACGGTCAGGCCATCGTATGCGGTGACGATGCGAATATTCAAGAGATTCGTCCTCGCATAGGCCGAAGCATTCTCACCTACGGCTTTGAATCTCATAACGACTATCGTGCAGAGAATATTTCACTGTCATTTGGTAAAGCGAGTTTTACCGTTATTCGACCAGAGCGTGATCCGTTAGATATTACGTTGAACCTCACCGGTAACCACAACGTGCTTAATGCCCTTGCTGCTATTGCTGTAGCAACTGATGAAGGTGTAGATGACGACGCTATCATTCGCGCGCTAGCCAGCTTTGGCGGCATAGGCCGTCGTTTCGAGCAGCTAGGTACGTTTACTACCAGTAAAGGTGAAGTTTGTTTGGTGGATGACTATGGTCACCACCCAACGGAAGTTAAAGCGACTATCGCTGCGGCTCGGGCAAATTGGCCTGATAAACGCTTAGTTATGGTTTATCAGCCCCATCGCTTTACGCGAACCCGCGACCTTTACGAAGACTTTGTTGAAGTACTGTCGAGCGTTGATGCGCTGTTGCTTCTAGATGTTTACGCTGCCAGTGAACAGCCCATTGAAGGTGCTGACAGTAAAGCATTGTGCCGGTCCATACGTCAGCGCGGCCAGATAGAGCCTGTTTATGTGGGCGATAAAGAGGCGCTTCCAGGAATTTTGGCGAATATCATACAGGATGGCGATATCGTCATGACCCAAGGTGCCGGTAATATCGGACAAATTGCTAAGCTTCTAGCACGCCATGAGTTAGAGCCTGCATCGCTTACGAAGGAAGGGAAGCAACATGATTAGTCCTTCGGTAAGTGTTCGCTCGCAGAAGACCCATTTACCGAGTGAGTACGGCAAAGTGGCTGTGCTGCTTGGTGGAGACTCTGCAGAGCGCGAAGTATCACTTAATTCAGGTAATGCGGTATTAAAGGCGCTATTAAGGCAAGGTGTGGACGCCTTTGGTTTTGACCCAGCAGAGCGGCCGCTTACTGATCTTCTTGAATTAAAAGTCGACAGAGCACTAATCATGCTTCACGGTCGCGGCGGTGAAGATGGCTCTATGCAAGGGGCCCTTCAGTTCCTAAAAATTCCCTATACGGGGAGCCCAGTTTTAGGCTCTGCGCTGGCAATGGATAAAATTCATACTAAGCAAGTGTGGCAAAGTTTAGGTTTACCCACTGCAAAATATGAAATTGCTGATAAAAGGCACTTTGAAGCTGGTAAGTGCAGCGCTATAATGGATAAATTGGGGAATGAAGTCATGGTAAAACCGGCCAGAGAAGGGTCGAGTATTGGCATGGCGAGAGTGACAAGCGCTAATCAACTCGAAACTGCCATTCAGGACGCCTTTAAATACGATAATCAAGTCCTGTTAGAGCAGTATATAGACGGCCCCGAATTCACTGTTTCTGTATTACAGGGGCAGGCGTTGCCGTCTATTCGCATGTCTACTCCACATACGTTCTATGATTATGCTGCGAAATATCAGGATAATACAACAGAATACTATTGCCCAAGCGGCTTGTCTGAAGAGCAAGAAGCACAGTTAGCAAAATTAGCATCTCGTGCTTTTGACGCTATTTCTGGCAGCGGCTGGGGAAGAATTGATGTTATGCAGGACAACCAAAGGCAATTTTACTTGCTAGAGGCGAACACAGTACCTGGCATGACAGAAAAGAGTTTGGTGCCGAAGGCAGCCAAAGTTGCAGGATTAACATTTGACGAACTGGTACTAAGTATTCTTTCTACCAGTTTTGATGACGTTGCAAACAAGGCGTAAACGTGGCGGATACCAATACTAATCAACTTAAGTCTGCTTCTAAAAAAGGCGGAAAAAGCAAAACGGCAGTGTGGGGCGGTGTCGCGTTCTTACTGTTTGTAATTGCTGGGTTAGTATTTGGCGGGCTTAAAGCAAACCAGTATTTGCAAGACGAACAGCAAATGCCGGTTCAGGTTATCGATTTTTCTGGTGATTATCAGCACATCGATATTACCAAGCTAGAGCGGTTAATACGCAAGGCGCAGCCTGGAAGCTTTTTTGCGCTTGACGTAAACGAAGTATTTGAGCTTGTTGAAGCGCAGCCTTGGGTTTATCGCGCGTCAGTAAGAAAGAAGTGGCCAAATACGTTAAAAATTTATTTGGTTGAGCAGCAGCCGGTTGCGCAATGGAATGAAGATTTGTTGTTAAACCCTTATGGGGACACGTTTAACGACGAAGGCGTGAAGCTTGATTTGCCGCGCTTGTACGGTCCGGGTGGCAGTGAAAAAACCGCCCTCGAGGGCTATAACGCGATGCACGCTTTAATAGCAACAACAGACATGACGATTGATGAATTGTCACTGAGTGAGCGATTTGCGTGGCAAGTGCAGTTGGAAAACGGCATTAAATTGAATTTAGGGCGTCAGGAGTTTATCGATAGGCTACAAAGGTTTATTGATGTTTATCCACTTTTGGCGCAACAAGAGAAGGCGGTGAAATACGTCGACCTTCGCTATGACACGGGCGTTGCAGTCGGATGGAAAGATGACAGCGCCACAGATGAAGAGAGTTAAGGAAACCATGTCAAAACCTGCTGAACGCAATTTGATTGTAGGGCTAGATATCGGCACCAGCCAAGTAAAGGCCGTGGTGGGTGAATTACTAGAAGACGATCAAATCAGTATCGTTGGCGTGGGCACCCATGCATCGAAAGGCATGGATAAGGGCGGCGTTAACGATTTAAACCTGGTCGTTAAGTCAGTACAGCGTGCAGTAAACGAGATGGAGTTAATGGCAGATTGCCGTGTATCTTCAGTTTTCATGTCTATCTCGGGGCGTCACGTAAAATGCCAAAACGAAAACGGCATGGTACCGATTAACAACCAAGAAGTAACACAAGAAGATGTTGATAACGTTATTCACGCGGCGCGCAGTGTGCCAATTGCAGCGGAACGTCGTTTACTTCATGTGTTACCTCAAGAATTTACCATTGATGTACAAGAAGGTATTAAAAACCCTATCGGTATGTCAGGAGTACGAATGGAAGCCGACGCCCACATTATCACCTGCGCCGACGATATGGCGAAAAACATGGTGAAATGTGTAGAGCGTTGTGAACTGAATGCCGACCAGCTGATCTTTTCAGCGTTGGCGTCAAGTTATGCTGTGTTAACTGACGACGAGCGTGAGCTTGGCGTATGTGTGGTTGACATTGGTGGTGGCACTATGGATATGGTTATATTCACAGATGGTGCGATTCGCCACACGGCAGTTATACCGGTTGCGGGTAATCAAATTACTAGCGACATTGCTAAAATATTTAGAACGCCTATCAGCAATGCAGAAGAAATTAAGGTGAATTATGCCTGTGCATTAAAAGATATGGTGAGTATGGAAGACAGTATTGAAGTACCTAGTGTGGGCGGGCGCCCGGCTAGAGTGATGTCTCGACATACGCTAGCTGAGGTCATTGAACCTCGCTATCAAGAGCTTTTTGAGCTGGTACATGATGAAATTCGTGCCAGCGGTCTGGAAGAGCAAATCGCAGCAGGTCTTGTACTTACTGGTGGTACCGCTAAGATGGAAGGTGCTGTGGAATTTGCCGAAGAACTTTTCCAGATGCCCGTGCGCGTGGGCAAACCCATCGACGTAAAAGGCTTGTCTGAATACGTTGATGATGCTGGCTTTGCAACAGTCGTAGGGCTGCTGCAATATGGCAAAGTACAATCTGATAATAAGAAGTCCAGTACGCAGAAAACCGGTGAAAGCTTATTTCATCGAGTGCAAAGCTGGTTTAAAGGTGAATTTTAATTTTATTTTGGGGGCGCTATAGCTACGGCATTAAGGCTAGCAGGAAGCAATTAGCCTAAGGGAATGACCTGGCGTAGTGTTTAAAAAGACGTACAACCGGAGAGTAAGTATGTTCGAATTAATGGATAGTCACGGCGAAGAAGCCGTAATCAAAGTCATCGGTGTCGGTGGCGGCGGTGGTAATGCCGTAGAGCACATGGTGTCTCAAAGCATTGAAGGCGTAGAATTTATCGCAGTGAATACTGACGCACAGGTGCTTCGTAGCTCAAGTGCAGACGTAACACTTCAAATTGGCTCAAGCGTAACCAAAGGCTTAGGTGCAGGTGCCGATCCAAATATTGGCCGCGAAGCTGCGCAAGAAGACAGAGAAACCATTCGTCAGGCGCTAGACGGTGCCGATATGGTTTTCATCACGGCCGGCATGGGCGGTGGTACAGGTACAGGTGCAGCACCTGAAGTGGCGAAGATCGCCCGAGAAATGGGTATTCTTACGGTAGCGGTAGTGACTAAGCCCTTCCCATTTGAAGGTAAAAAACGTACCTCGTTTGCTGAACAAGGTATTGTTGAGCTAGCTAACAACGTTGACTCGCTTATTACTATTCCGAATGAAAAGCTATTAAAAGTGATGGGTCCAGGCACGCCGCTTCTGCAAGCATTTAGCGCAGCAAATGATGTTTTGCGCGGCGCAGTTCAAGGTATTGCGGAGCTAATCACTCGCCCTGGTCTGATCAATGTTGACTTCGCAGACGTACGTACTGTTATGTCTGAGATGGGTAAAGCTATGATGGGTAGCGGTGCAGCAAGCGGTCCAGACCGCGCTGAAGAAGCTGCTGAATCAGCGATTGCTAGTCCATTGCTTGAAGATATCGACTTGTCAGGCGCGCGCGGTATTCTTGTGAATATCACTGCGGGTCCAGATTTCGCTATCGATGAGTTTGAGACTGTAGGTAACGCTGTTAAAGCGTTCGCATCAGAAAATGCGACTGTGGTTGTCGGTACCGTTATCGATATGGAAATGACAGATGAGCTTCGCGTAACGGTTGTTGCAACCGGTATTGGCGCAGAGCGTAAGCCTGACATTTCATTAGTAAGCGCAGAAGGTTCTCGCCTTACACAGCCGGCTAAGGAATACGGTAATTCACAAACAAGTGAACCGCGTTCTGCAGTAGGTGGTACAGAAGGCAACCAAGCGCTGAAAGCTGACGACAGTGCTCAGCCAGACAACGATTTGGAGTATTTGGATATTCCTGCGTTTCTTCGCAAGCAGGCAGACTAATTTAGCTGCCTGAAAAGGAAGGGAATTATTTTACGTTTGTGTTGTCTTACTTAGTAAGGTGTATTTACACAGCGTGAAGAATTTCGCGTGAATAGGTTAAGAAAATGCGTAATCTGACAGGGTGAAACTTGCCAGAACGGGTGTTTTTTGACATGTGAGTAATAACTCACTATAATTCGCGCCCGCTTTTTTAATAGGTAAAAGCTTAAGCAGATGATTAGACAACGTACAATCAAGCAATCGGTACAAGAGACCGGAATTGGGCTTCATAAAGGGGAAAAGGTCACAATGACTCTCCGACCTGCGCCAGCAAACACGGGTATCGTGTTTAGGCGTGTTGACCTTGAACCACATGTTGACATACCTTCGCGTGCGAACGCGGTAGGTAATACCATGCTGTGTACGTGCCTAAACAACGAAGACGGTGTAACTATCCAAACGGTAGAGCACTTAGCGTCTGCACTTGCAGGTTTAGGCATCGACAACATTATTGTTGAAGTAGACAGTAACGAGCTGCCAATTATGGACGGAAGTGCTAGCCCGTTCGTATTTTTACTTCAATCTGCTGGTGTTGAAGAGCTAAACGCGCCTAAGCAGTTTATTCGTATTAAAAAGCCAGTTCGTGTAGAAGATGGCGATAAGTGGGCCGAGTTAGTGCCTTACGACGGCTTCCGTGTTGATTTCCAAATTGACTTTGACCACCCTGTGATCAGTCAAACTCGTCAGCATATGGTGATGGATTTCGATTCATGTTCGTATGTTAACGAAGTGAGCCGTGCGCGTACCTTTGGCTTCATGCGCGACTTAGAATACATGAATGCTAACAACCTAGCGTTGGGTGGCAGCATGGAAAATGCGGTAGCGTTAGATGAGTTCCGCGTGCTTAACCCTGAAGGGTTACGCTACGATGATGAATTCTTGAAGCACAAGATTTTGGACGCTATTGGTGACTTGTATCTTGGCGGCCACAGTTTGATTGGTGAATTGCGTGCGTACAAAACAGGCCATGGTCTGAACAACAAACTACTAAACGCAGTACTTGCGCAAAAGGAGTGTTGGGAGTTTGTGACCTACGACTCGCAGGAAACGGCACCCATTCGTTATGCTCAACCCGCGTTAGCGTAAAAATTTAGAAAAGCCGCCTAACGGGCGGCTTTTTTTCATATGGCAATTACTGAAATAAATGATACAGTAGCCAAATAATTAATATAAATTTCACCCATGCGACAAAAAACTATAAGTTGAAGGTTGTCGCCTTTGGCTAAAACACATTCATAGTGTTATGAAGTGGTATGAAAAAGAGTGGCGTGAAACAGCAATTTTCTTCGTGGTATGAAATTAACAATCACATTAGCAGGTAAAAATAAACGCTACAGACACAGCATTAGTGTCCGTACGCTCGTGAGCGCAACCGTGCTCTCGTCTATTTTTATGCTAGTGTCGAGCCGTTCTACTGAATCTGTGTCGGAGGATGTCGCACGGGTTCGCTTAGCGCAGACTGAAGTCAGCGAAAAACAAAAAGACGTTGAAGCGCTAAAGCAACAAACAACGATAAAACTAAAAGCTTTGCTTTCTCATGTAGCAGAATTGTCTGCACAGGCCTCGCTACTTGACGAAAAGGGCAAGCAAATCGCAACAGAATTAGGTATGTCAGCGGCTGACCTGGACGCTTTCGTACCGGTATCGATACCGGAAAACCTCCAAGACGACCCCATCCTTCATGATATAGCCAAACTAGAGCAATCACTTGATTTAAAGTCTCAACAGTTGTCTATGCTTGAAAGTTTGGTAAGGGGTCACCATATCAACGAACAGAGCCAATTATCTGGTCGTCCGATAGAGTCAGGGTGGTTGTCTTCTTATTATGGTATGCGGGCCGACCCGTTTACTGGCGAACCTACTATGCACAAAGGGCTAGACTTCGCGGGTAAAGCAGGGGAAAACGTAGTAGCAACTGCCGCAGGTATTGTAACCTGGGCGGGTGAGCGCTATGGCTATGGCCAACTAGTAGAAATTGATCACGGTGATGGCTATGTTACCCGCTATGGGCACAACGACACCCTTACTGTTTCAATAGGCGATGTGGTGACCAAAGGGGAGCCAATTGCAAAAATGGGCAATACGGGGCGCTCAACTGGCGTTCATGTCCACTACGAAGTAATAAGAAACGGAAAACCAATCGATCCTCTGCCTTTCGTTTACAAAAAGTAGCGTAGGTAGCAGCCAGGTAATTCTCGTTGATGATGCCTTGTTAGTTAGGTCATTTGAAGCGAAGAAGCATAATTTAAGAACATCGCAGAACACAACGCATTTAATATTGTGTTTTATACGTTTAATTTAGCTGTGCACGATGTGCGGCGCCTCGACAAGTAGTGGAATATAAAAGCTAATGTTTTCAAGCATCCTTCGAAAAGTATTCGGTAGTAGAAACGACCGATTATTAAAAAAATTACGCAAAAACGTAGATGCCATTAATGCACTGGAAGCAGAATTTGAAAAGCTTTCTGATGAGGCGCTAAAGGCTAAGACGGACGAATTTAAAGCCCGTATCGAAAAAGGTGAAAGCCTAGATAGCATCCTTATTGAGGCCTTTGCTACGGTACGTGAAGCCAGTAAACGTGTTTACGGTATGCGTCACTTTGACGTGCAAATGCTTGGCGGTCAAGTACTGCACGAAGGCAAAATTTCGGAAATGCGTACCGGTGAAGGTAAAACCCTTACGGCTACTTTGCCAACTTACCTTAATGCCCTATCGGGCAAAGGTGTTCATGTTGTTACCGTGAATGACTACCTAGCACGTCGTGATGCTGAGTGGAGTAATCAGTTATTCATGTTTTTAGGTATGCGCGTAGGTTGCAACGTACCGGGTATGTCACCTGAGCAAAAGCGCGACGCTTACCAAGCAGATGTTACCTATGGAACCAACAACGAGTTTGGTTTTGATTACCTACGCGACAATATGGCGTTCAGCCCGCAAGATCGCGTTCAGCGCCCGCTTAACTATGCGGTAGTGGATGAAGTTGACTCCATCCTAATCGACGAAGCCCGTACGCCACTTATTATCTCTGGCCAGGCTGAAGATAGCTCAGAATTATATCGCCGTATCAACGTCATTATTCCTAAGCTTGTTCAGCAAGAAAAAGAAGATGAAGAAGGCCAAGAAGGCGATGGTGATTACACTATCGACCTTAAAGCAAAACAAATACACCTTACCGAGCGCGGTCAATTACACGTTGAAGAGATACTTCATGAAGAAGGCTTATTGCCTGAAGGTGAGTCGCTGTTCGCTGCTGGTAATATTTCATTGCTGCACCATATCAATGCGGCACTTCGCGCGCACAAGCTGTTCGCGAAAGACGTAGATTACATTGTTAAAGACGACCAAATAGTCATTGTTGACGAGCACACGGGTCGTACTATGGAAGGCCGTCGCTGGTCTGAAGGTTTACACCAGGCCGTAGAAGCGAAAGAAGGGGTTCGTATTCAAAACGAAAACCAAACCCTTGCTTCAATTACCTTCCAGAATTACTTCCGCTTGTATAACAAGCTTGCGGGTATGACAGGTACTGCCGATACAGAAGCCTTCGAATTTAACCATATTTACGGCTTAGAAACGGTGGTTATTCCAACCAACCGCCCTATGCAGCGTAAAGACATGGCTGACCTTATCTACCTAACGGCAGAAGAAAAATACGAAGCCATTGTTGAAGACATTAAAGAGTGCGTTAAACGCGGTCAGCCTACGCTAGTGGGTACGGTGTCTATCGAGAACTCAGAGCTGATTTCTCGCATTCTTAAGAAATCAAAAATCCCTCATAAGGTACTAAACGCTAAGTTCCATGAACACGAAGCAGATATCGTCGCACAGGCTGGTAAACCAGGTGCTGTAACCATTGCGACCAACATGGCAGGCCGTGGTACCGATATCGTGCTAGGTGGTAACTGGCAAGCAGAAGTTGAGAAAATTGAAAATCCAACTGAAGCGCAAATCGAAAAGATTAAAGCTGAATGGAAGAAAAGCCACGACGCAGTGCTTGAATCTGGTGGTCTACATATTATTGGTACAGAGCGTCACGAGTCTCGCCGTATCGATAACCAGCTTCGCGGTCGTTCAGGCCGTCAGGGTGACCCGGGTTCAAGCCGTTTCTACCTGTCATTAGACGACGCCCTAATGCGTATCTTTGCCTCTGAAAAAATGGGCAACATGATGAAGCGTTTAGGCATGGAGCGCGGTGAAGCTATTGAGCACCCGTGGGTAACGCGCGCCATTGAAAATGCACAGCGCAAAGTAGAAGGTCGTAACTTTGATATTCGCAAGCAGTTGCTTGAATACGATGATGTGGCCAACGACCAGCGTAAAGTTATTTACGAACAGCGTAATGAGCTTCTAGATGAAGGTGATATTAGCGAGACTATCGCAGCTATCCGTGAAGACGTTATTTCAAGCGTTGTCGATGAGTACATTCCGCCACAATCTCTTGAAGAAATGTGGGATGTAAGCGGCCTTGAAGAGCGCATGCGAGCCGACTTCGCCGTAGACCTGCCAATTAAGACTTGGCTTGAAAATGACGACAAGCTTTACGAAGAGAAGCTTCGCGAGCGCATTCTTGGCGAAGCCGTTGACGCTTATAAGCAGAAAGAAGCGGTAGTGGGCGAGCAGGTACTGCGCCAGTTTGAAAAAGCGGTAATGCTTCAAAACCTAGATAGCCATTGGAAAGAGCATTTGGCGGCGATGGATCACCTACGCCAAGGCATTCACCTACGCGGCTATGCGCAGAAGAACCCTAAGCAAGAATACAAACGTGAGTCGTTTGCACTGTTCTCGCAAATGCTAGAAGCGCTTAAAGTTGAAGTAATCACTATTCTTGCGCGTGTAAAAGTACAAGCTGAAGAAGACGTGCAAAAAGTAGAAGAGCAGCGTCGTCAAGCTGACGATGTGCCTAAGAACTTTGAGCACGAAGAAGCGAGTGCGACGCCTGAAGAAGCAAGTGACAAAGTACGTACCCAAGTTCGCGAAGGCGCGAAAGTAGGCCGTAACGACCCATGTCCTTGTGGCTCTGGTAAAAAGTATAAGCAGTGTCACGGTAAGCTTAAGTAATGAAAGTAGTACATGTTGCTGTGGGCGTTATCGCCCGCGGCGATGAAATTTTCATTACCCTTCGCCCAGATAACGTTCACCAAGGCGGGAAATGGGAGTTTCCTGGTGGCAAAGTGGAAGCAGGTGAGACCGTTCTACAGGCGTTAAAACGAGAGCTAGCTGAAGAAGTGGGTATCATCGTGAACCGCAGTGAACCTGTGATTGTGATAACCCATGATTACGGCGACAAGCAAGTTAAACTAGACGTTCATCGCGTATGTGACTTTACCGGTGAACCTCATGGCAAAGAAGGCCAACAGTCGCGGTGGGTAAATGTGCAGGCGCTTAACACGGCAGACTTCCCAGAAGCGAATGTTCCTATAATCAACGCATTGCAAAGCTGATACCTGGTATACTTATATAGTTATACAGCTAACAGCAGAAGCGAAGCATCGTTAAAATATCAAAGCGGCTAATAGCCGCTTTTTTCTTATACTTAGGTATAAGTTAATCATTTCTAAGTAGTTTATCTCCAAAAAACTTTACCCTAACGTTAGCCCTATTAGACTTTTGTACTTTGACAAAGTCGGTCTTGTCGTCTTCGACTTCAATACATATATAAGCTTTTGTTTTTATGTACATATACGAAATTGTGTCTTTTATGACATTTGCGTCATATTGTTTTGTAAGCCACAGTAAAAGAAGTTGTCGTAGTAATAATCATACAAAAGTATTTGGTTTTATACTCAAATAGCGCTTTTTTTAAACGATATTTAATGCAGTCAACGAATGGCCATTTAAATATCGAGGTTAATTATGGCGCTCAAAAAGTCCACTGAACAAGCTGTAACCCCTACCGTCCGCGTAGACGCTAAAATGAGAAAAGAAGCGGAAGAGGAGCGCCGCAAAGCAAGAACCCTAGCAAGACAGCAGCAAGCTGCAGAGCGCGTAGCATCAGCAACAGCTGAGCTTGCTAGCGGTATTAACCAGGCCTCCAGCGCTACCGATCAATTGTCTACTGCAGTTAACGAGATTGCCGCAGGAGCAGAGGAATCCAGCAGCGCAAGCCAGGAAAGCTTGGCGGCAGTGACACAGATTTCCGGTGGTTTAGTGGCACAGCTTGAACTAGCTGCCTCTACAATGGGTAAAACCAACGAGCTCCAAACCTACCTTGAACGGGTAGTTGGTGATTTAAGTGCCATGATGACCAGCGTTAAAACTGCATCAGAGCACCAATCACGCTCGGTGGTGATGATGAGTGAGTTAGAGCAGCAAGCGTCAAATATCGGTGAAGCCGTCAAACAAGTTACCCGAATTGCAGATCAAACTAACTTGCTAGCCCTCAATGCCGCAATAGAGGCAGGCCGCGCAGGTAAACACGGAAAAGGATTTGCGGTGGTCGCTGATACTGTCCGTGCACTTGCCGAAGTGTCAGATAAAAGTGCGGCGGATATTGCAAAGCAGATAGAACAAATTCAAGAGCAGTCAAATCGCGTTTCAGATGCTGTTAAATCTTCTTCGGAAGCAGCGCTTGAAGAAGTGAATAAAGGGGAAGCCGTTACCGAACAGCTCACCACTATCAAAGCGGATATGCAAAGCATTGCGGATGGCGCTAGAGAATTACAGGAACAAGTAAAATCAATGGATGCTGCGGCTCAAGAAATTCAGGCAGGTTCAGAAATCATCTCATGTGCTGCCGACGAACAATCCACCGCAGCACAAGAAGTTTCATCGAATGTTTCTGAGCAAAGTGTCGCTTTGTCACAGGCTGAACAGGCATCGCAGTCTTTAGAGATAATCACCGAAGAGCTTAAAAACAGCACTGATATCAATAAAAGCGCAGAGGAAGTCGCATCTTCAGCTGAGGAACTGTCGGCGAGTTTAGAAGAGATTAACCGCTCTTCAAGCGAAATAATGACGGCACTTACTCAGGTCAATAACGGTGCTCAACAGGCTGCGAGTTCAGTTGACCAAGCTGTGGGTAATATCGATCTGTTAAGAGAAGGCGTCGAAAGAGCATCAACGCAAAGTGATATAGCACTTGAAAAAGGCGAAGCAATTACGAGGCTGCTTCAAGAGAATCGCTCGCTAATTGAAGAAATGGTTAGCGGTATAAATTTGGCCTTGGAAACCAGTAAAGAAAACGTCAGCGCCATCAGTGAGATGGAAGTTATGACACGCCAAATAGATAAAGTGATAGATACGATCACAACGGTTTCGGTTAAAACCAGCATGCTGGCCGTTAATGGTGCGGTAGAGGCTGCACGCGCAGGTGAGTACGGTAAAGGTTTTGCGGTGGTGTCCGCGGATATACAAAGCCTAGCTGATGAAGCTGCAGAAAATGTAGAGCAAATAAAAGACCTAATCAAAGCGATTCAAGATCAGACAGTAAGTGTAAAGACCGACCTAACTAATGTTGCTGAAAGCGCTTCGAGAGAGGTAATGAAGGCCAAACAGACTACAAGAGATGTTGAACAAATCTCAACAGACATAGGCGAAGTGGTGGATTACAACAAGGCAATGAAAGACCGTGGTGAAGAAATTGCTGCAGGAGTGACTCAGGCCCAGCGCGGTTTAGAACAAATTGCAACGGCCAACGAACAAGCGAGCAGCAATTGTCAGCAAGCGCTTAGCGCAGCTGAGCAGCAAAGTAAAGGTATGGAAATGTTAGCCAAGTCTATTGAAGAAATTGCTTCGGTAGCTGACGAAATGCAAAACGGCTAGTTCATCGCAAAAGACTTTACAGGGGGAGCTTGCCTCATGAGTAACGACACTACATTCAATGAAACTGACGCTAACCTGGAGCAGGTTTCAGACGGTGAGCAACAGTTCGTATCTTTCTTAGTCGAACAAGAACGCTTTACCTTTCCCATGTTATCGGTGGGTGAAATTATTCGTGTACCGACTATGGTTTCAGTGCCTCTCGGCCCACCGCAAATGATGGGGTTAGCAAACCTACGGGGAAATGTGCTTCCAGTTTATGACTTAAGCGCTATTTTGCTTGGTAGCCATGCAGAAGTTAGTGATGCTACTCGTGTTGTTGTGGTGGAAACTGACCTTGGGAGTATAGGCTTTTTAGTTGACCGAGTGCTTCGCGTTTACAGTGTGGCTGAAGGCGCTGTTATCGATAAAGCATCAATGACCGACTCTATCGCTTATGACTATATGCTTGGCATTATTAAACAAAGCGAAGAGCCGGTAGAGCAAATTTTAGATGTATTAGCATTGGCAAAAGCGCAAGCGGTGACCAAGCAAGGCGGAAGCGCAATGCAATTATCCGGTATGCAGCGCATAGATAGTGATGAAAGTGAGTGTATAGACGCTGATGACAGCTTACAGCAGCTAGTCTGTTTTTCGCTAGAAGACCAAGAATTTGCTTTCCATCTTCAAGATGTGGAAGAGATTGTGAGAGTTCCCGCAGAGATATCACAACTACCAGAAAGTGCCCCGGCTGTCCTCGGTTTGGTTAATCTGCGCGGCCGCATTATTCCTATAGTCGACTTATCAAATGCCATTGGCATGATGCCCACACAAATTAATGAAACATCTCGCATTGTGGTCACTCAAAACACTGAGTTTGGTAGTGTAGGCTTTATTGTTGCTAAGGTCAGTAACGTCGTATCTATTTCTGAAACTGAGCTAGAAAGCGTGCCATCAGTCTGTAACGACGGTGCGGAATCTGGACTTCTTGAAGCTGTATACCGCAGCGATGGTGGAAAGCGTCTGGTCTCCATTATTAACCTTCCTAATATCTATGGGCGCGCGCTCATGAGTGCGCTTACTGGTATCGATGACGATATTAAGCAGGAGTCGCAAATGAGCGAAAGTAACGATGTAGCGTTTGATGAAGATGACTGCGAGCAATACGTGATTTTCTGGATTAATGGGCAAGAATACGGCGTGAGCATTGACGATACCCAAGAAATTACAAGAGTGCCCGAAAAGCTAGAAAGCGTGCCGAGCACGCCAGATTATCTCAAAGGTATAGTCAATCTTCGCGGAACGGTACTGCCCGTTATTGACCTGCGCAGCCGATTAGGTATGCCGTGTAGTGAGACTTCAGAGCGTCAACGAATCGTTGTCCTCACAAAAGATAAACAGCGCACAGGTTTTATCGTGGATGGTGTAGCAGAAGTAAAAACGGTGGTCAGACAAACTATTGAAGAGGCCCCATCGCTATCAGAGATGCAGTCTGAATTTTTAAACCGTTTGATAAAGCTTAACGATGAAAAACGCATCATCCAAATCATTGAACCCAATGTGTTGCTCAACGACAATGCGGTCGCAAAGGTTCAAGAGCAATGCTAATCAACGTTTAAGGTGATCTATGACAGTAAAAGTCCTTATTGTGGATGATTCAGCGTTAATGCGTAAGCTGTTTACAGAGCTTTTCGAGAAGGAGGGCTTTATCGTTCAAATAGCACGCAATGGCGAAGAAGCATTAACCAAAGCCGTTGAGTTCGAGCCAGACTGTATAACATTAGATATCAACATGCCGGTAATGGACGGTATGACATGTTTGGCCATGCTGAAAAAGCTTTCTACATGCCCCGTCATCATGGTGTCTTCGTTAACACAAAAAGGCGCTACCATTACGTTAGAGGCACTGGCACTTGGTGCCAGTGACTTTGTTCTAAAGACTGGGGGCACTGTTTCACGGGATATCTCAAATTTAGAAGTCCCGCTTATTAATAAAATCCATGCGCTAGCGAAAACCGGTAAACCCCAGCGTCCCATCACAAAAACGCCACCGGTTGTTAAACAAAAGGTTATACGAAATAGAAGCAGCGGTGCGTTCGAAATAGTACTTGTAGGGGTATCAACTGGTGGACCAAAGAAACTAGAGCATTTGGTTGCGAATCTGAATCCTTCTTTTCCTGTGCCGATTGTCATCTCTCAGCATATGCCAGCATCTTTTACCTGTGCACTGGCGAAGCGGTTAGATGGTTTAAGTTCGCTTAATGTTGTTGAAGTCGAAAGTAAGATGTCAATAAAACCAGGCACCGTCTACTTAGCGAAAGGTGATGCGGATCTTGCTTTTTCTAAAGCAGGTAGTGAGGTTTTTGCTCGACCAGTACCCTCTAGTCCGAGCTTTTTATGGCACCCCAGTGTAGATCGAATGGTTGATAGTGCGCTTACCTGCTATAAACCACTTTCCATGCTATGCGTTCAGCTAACAGGAATGGGAAGTGATGGCGTTACCGCTATGAGTAAAGCTTATAAAGAGGGTGCAACAACAATCGCAGAGAGCGAGGCCACATCGGTGGTGTTTGGTATGCCTAAAGAGCTTATCGAAGCTGGCTGTGCCAGTTTTGTACTTGACAGTCCGAAGGTCGCGTCGAAGTTAAATGCGCTTTGTCGTTAATAGGAGTAGTAAAAAATGGGTTTAAAAAAGAAAGTGGAGCCTGTTTCCAATATTTCCGAAGACTTTGAAGAAAAGCGCGAGACCCCCCGAACTACAGAACAACTCGTTAGCGACCTTAACTCAAACGATGGTGACGTGCGTCGATGGGCTATTAGAGATTTAAGTGGTCAAAAAGTAGCCTGTGACGAGTTTCTCAGACGGCTGCCTTTCGAAGACGATCCGACCGTTATTGAAGCGCTATTTAGTGCACTTGAGCAAGATATGTCAGGCCGTCACGCATCCCAAGTGCTCAGCTTACTTAAGAGCGAAAACGTGCAGCTTCGAAACGGTGCTATAGAACTTATGCAACAAAATCCAGATGTATTTGCGGCGAATGTTACCCTTCTTATGCAGGATAAAGATCCGGATACACGTATTTTTTGTGTAGATATCATTGGTGCCGTAGCACACATTGAAGCGGTAAATTGGCTGCACCAGTTTGCTCTAAACGATGACAATGAAAATGTGGTTGGCACAGCGCTCGATAAACTTGCAGAGATTGCAGATGTATCAACACTCGACATTTTGCAAACAGTAGAAAGCCGCTTCCCACGTCATAGCTACATTCAATTTGTGATCTCTTTGATAAGAAGCCAGGTGAGAGGCACCGATGAGTAACGCAGCATTGGAAAAAATAGATGCTGCCGACTTCGAGCGGTTCCGCTCTATGTTTTACCGAAAAACGGGGATCCACTTCGAAGATTCGAAGCGCTATTTTGTGGATAAACGTCTTCACGAACGCATGAAAGCAACGGGGCATCCGAACTTTAAAAGCTACTTTACATACATGCGGTTCCAGGCATCCGGCGAAGAGTTTCAAAACCTCGTTAATTCGATGACGGTAAATGAGACCTACTTCTTCCGAGAAGAATATCAGTTCGAAGCCATGACGCGAGAAATTATGGATGAGTTAGACAGCTATCGACCGCCTGGAGAAGACTTAAGAATTTGGTCAGTACCGTCAAGCACGGGGGAAGAGCCGTATTCAATAGCTATCTATCTTATTGAGTACTGGAAAGGTTTAGCTCACAGAGATGTGGAACTGATTTCTTCCGATATCGATAGTAACGTTTTGGCATCAGCGAAAAAAGGGCTGTATTCGAAGCGCTCGGTGCAGAATATCCCGCTGCCTCTCGTCAAAAAATACTTCAAAGAAGTCAATGGACAATACCAGCTAAGTGAAGATATTCGTGAGTCGGTGTCATTCACATTGGCTAATATTTTGTCGGGCAGCAACATGAAACAGTTTCGGCATTTTGACCTTATTTTTTGTCGCAACCTGCTTATTTATTTTGATGATGAATCTCGAAAGAAAGCGGCGCACGTGCTTTACGACGCCATGAAGCCTGGCGGCTATATCTTTTTGGGACACAGCGAGTCGATGAGTCGAATTTCGTCAATGTTTAAGGTTCGCAAGTTTGGCGATGTGATTGCCTATCAAAAGCCACTTGCAGGAGGGGCTTAACATGAAAACAGTAATGATTGTTGATGATGCCTCTACGGTAAGAATGTTCCATAAAATGCTGGTATCTACTCCTGATAGGATCATTGAAGAAGCAGAAAACGGTGTAGAGGCGCTAGAAAAAGCAATAGGGACGCAGGTCGATTTATTTTTGGTTGATGTGAATATGCCAAAAATGGACGGATATCGACTGTGCAAAGAAATCCGCCGTAACGAGGCGCTTCGTGCAGTACCTATTATTATGGTCAGCACCGAATCAGCAAATCGAGATGCCGAACGGGCGTATCAATGCGGTGCAAATTACTACATGACCAAACCTGTCGATGCAGACATTCTGAAGTCGGTGGTGAGTGCAGTGATTGGAGGGAGCGCCAATGAGTGAATTACTTGATGTCTTTATTGGAGAGTCGCGAGAAAACTTAGAATCGGCAAGCCAAGAACTGTTAGCAATTCAATCGTCGGGACCAGCATCAGAACGCGTAGATAAAATCTTCCGGGACTTACACACTATCAAAGGGTCGTCTGACTTATTTGAAATTAAACCTTTAACTCGGTTAGCCCATGCAGCAGAGGACTTGCTCGATAGTGTAAGAGCTAACGAAGTTGCTTTTAGTGACGATATAGGCGACCTACTGCTTGAAGCCTTAGATCAAATTTCGATATGGTTTGACGAACTAGAGGTGGGCTCACAAGACCTAGAGCAGTGGCAACCCATCTCGGCTAAGTTAGGGGCACAGTTAAGGCATTTTATCGACCCTAATGGTTTAGACTCGTCTGGTAACGAAAATAGCGCTGCACATAATGATTTGACATCATCAGATGATAAAACACTCACTGACGAACAAAGAGACATGTTGGCGGCTTTTAGTGATAACGCTGACCTTAAGCTTTTAAGTCAGGTCGAAGGGCCATTTTGTTACCATATTAATTACACGCCAGATGAAGGCTGTTTCTTTCGGGGTGAAGACCCTATAAATGTGGCGCTTGCTTTACCGGGTCTTAAAGCGTTCAACATAGACATGCCCGAACTTAACCATGATGCCGATATTTACAACTGTGTGACCAATATCAAAGCACTTGGTTGTGCAGATGCAGACGCAATTAAGCAGCACATGGCTTATTACGAAGGGCAATATTCCCTTACGGTATTTACTAGCCAAGCGTTAAGAGCAAGTTGCGTAGATAAAATCAAAGATAATGTTGCCCTCATTGCTGATCAAACGTTATCGGATGCACTGAAAGAGAATGATCTTGAGCAGGTGCACGCTAGTGCAGGGCTGTTGCTTGCTTCCCAGGACGTAAGTGATGATCTTTTTGATGATGCGAAGCGGGCGGTGCTGGAATGCTTATCGACAGCAGGCGAACTCGACTTTCTGAATCGGGACGCGCAAGCCAATGAAAGTGGTAGTGAAGATACTCATATTGATAAGGACAGTACTGCATTTAGCGCAGAAAGTACTTCTACCGACAGCACGGCTGGCAAACTTGGCGACGATAGCCCACAGGAAGCTGGAGGAAATTCACCACATGCTTCTATGCTGTGTGGAAAAACGTTAGGGCCCCATGAAAAAGCGATCCTTACACAACAGCTCACGCTTTTGAATTCAGACAGCTATAAGTCAGAGTTTATGTTTCCTTCTATCGCAGGGCTGGTAGGAAATATCTTAGGCGAAACCTTTAGTGACGAAGACGCCGTGGCCGTTGCCATTTGTAATGCGCTAGATGACGAAACAATTAAGGAGCAAGTCGATGAAGTACAAAAGCAAAAGAGCGCAGAAGAAACATCCGTAGAAGCATCGAAGACCGAGCATACAGCAGAGAGCGCTGAAGCTGTGGGCGACACTAAACCCTTAAGCAGTGCAGAAGACAATGTACAGCCAGTAAAAACCGAGCGCCAAGCAGTTAAGATGCTAAAAGTCGACCAAGCTAAAATCGACTACTTAATGGATATTGTTGGCGAACTCACGGTGGCGAAAAACTCATTGCCTTATCTGGCCAAACAAGCCGAGGAGGAAGGAGGAAGCAGAAAGCTTAGTAAGCAAATTAAAGCGCATTTTTCTATTGTTAATCGCTTAACTGAGTCGCTGCAAAGTGCGGTATTGCAAATACGCATGGTACCTGTCTCTCATGTATTCCAACGCTATCCTCGCTTAGTGAGGGACTTAGCGAGGAAGCTCGATAAAAAAATTGAGCTTTGTATGCAGGGTGAAGACACCGAGTTCGATAAAAACTTAATTGAATCACTTTCAGAGCCGCTTATTCATTTATTGAGAAACAGCATTGATCACGGTATTGAGTCACCGTCTGAGCGGATTGCAGCGGGCAAGTCAGAAATGGGTCGTATTGACCTTATTGCTACGCCCCTTGATGACAGCGTAATTATTGAAATCCGCGATGATGGTAAAGGGATAGACCCACAAAAAATTAAACTACTCGCCTTTCAAAAAGGGGTCATCAGCGAAGCTCAACTAGAGAGCCTAGACGATAACGAAGCCCTACAGCTTATATTCGCTGCTGGTTTTTCTACCTCAGAACAAGTCTCAGATTTGTCTGGACGCGGCGTCGGTATGGATGCGGTAAAAACAATGGTAAGCCAGGCAGGCGGCACTATCGAAATGCACAGCGAAGTAGGCGTAGGTACTACTTTCAAATTGCTGCTACCTCAAACTATGTCGGTTAACCGTGTAATGATGTTTGAAGTAAACGACCAAATGTTTGGTGTGGGAATGGATGCGGTGGTGGAAACTGTGAAAGTGCCCACCTCAGACATTCAGCGCATTCGCAACGAACAGGTTCTTGTTATTCGAGAAAAGCTAATACCACTGTGTAATCTGCGCGACGCATTGGGTTTTGAAGAGGCAGAGGAAAAAGAAGAGCACTCAATTTTGGTGGTAGCAACACCACAGGGAGAGTTCGGGTTTATCATCGATAAATTTCATGAGGGTATTGATGTTATTCAAAAACCTCTTGAAGGGGTGCTAGCGGGATACGCGCACTTTTCGGGAACAGCGTTGCTTGGTGACGGGCGTGTGCTGTTAATCATCAATGTACAAGAGGTGTTAGCCAAATGCCTATAGCGTTCAAAAAGAAAGTGGCGGTGATGACCGGACATTGCGAAATTGAAGAGGCTGAAAGTCTGTTTGCCTGGCTAAACGAAGAGGTCTCTAGGCAAGTTAATTTAAAGGCCTTAGTCAGTGCACACACTGCGGTATATCAGGTACTGCTCGCAAAGAAGCCAAAAGTCAGTGTGTGGCCAGAATCTGAAAAGCTGATTTGGCTTACTAAAATGATGAATAAAAAAGCAATGTGTGGTGCGAATGAAAGTAATAACGGTGGCTAACCGCAAAGGCGGTACAGCAAAAACTACAACGGTAGTAAACCTTGCTTATGGTTTAGCCCAAGCGGGTAAACGAGTTATGGTCATAGACCTTGATAATCAGGGACACGTGATGCATGGCTTAAAAGCGCTTGGATGTACACTACAAAGCGAGATTACCGAATTACCAATTAGCCACTTTTTCACGTCAGTAGTGAAATGCTCAGAAAACATTTACGCAACCAATGTAGATACGAACAAGGCCAATACGAACGATAACATTACTTTAGACACTTTACGCAATTGGTGCGACTCAGTTCCTGTTACAACACATTTCGACATTGTGTTAATCGATACACCGCCGACCCTGAGTCCGCAACTGATGGCCGCGCTATCAGCCGCTACCGACATTATTATTCCAGCTACGCCTTTACCGCTTGCCAGTGACGGCGTGCAAAAATTATTAACGGCCTGCAGAAACGCTATGGCGGAGCGAAAGTTTAGAGCGACTAGGCTAACCATTTTACCCGTAATGGTTGAACAAAATTTAAAGCTTCACAGGCAAGAACTTGGTGGCTGGTATGAACGCTACGGGCGCAACAAAGTGCTGCTTCCCATAAGAAAGAGTATCAAATTAGCCGAGGCATTTGCTCAAAACAAACCCGTTTTTACTTATGCACCTCAAAGTCGTGGCGCACACGACTATACTGAATTATGTAAACAATTAATCGGCTAGAAACAAGAGGTAATGCAATGAGCGCAATACACTTAGTAGATGATTCAGCAACAATGCTAATGAGTATGGAAATGCTGCTTAAACGGGCAGGCTATACAGTAACAAAATCAGAAAGTGCAGAGGCAGCGATGGCGGCACTTGAGTCCATATCGCCCAAATTAATAATAACGGATTTAAACATGCCGGGTATGAACGGTATAGAACTAATAAAAACACTAAAGCAGCAAGCTAAATTTAGGTTTACCCCCATGTTGATGTTAACCACGGAGTCGCAGCAAAGTCGTCGAGAAGAAGCGAAAGCTGCTGGTGCTACAGGCTGGCTTGTCAAACCCGTCGAGCCAGAGCAATTGTTAGGTGTAGTAAAGCAGTTGGTACCAGCTGCATAAGGTAAAAACATGAAAGTACTTGAAAAAGCAAAGCAGTATTACGAAACAGTGCTCGCTGAGACAATAAAAGTGCTTAAGGAAAAGACAGGTAACATGCAGGATTCGCTTTTACTTTGGGGCGGGCTTTTAACCGTAACAGTAGTAGGCGTAGTGGGGTCGCTGAGTATACCTATAGAGATAATGGGCCTGCAGGGGGGAGTCTGTGCAACTATTTTAGCAATGTTGACCTTTGTACCTTGGTATGCAAACCGACAGAATCGCATGTTTGCTGCCAAGTTAAGTCGTCAAGAAAGCTATTTGCAAGAAACTTCATCGCAGTTAAGCGAAACCCATGCTCAGGTTAATGATTACGTAGCCATATTAAAAGGGCAAATGGATGGCATAAGTGCAATAACTGAAGACGCCTCAATGGAGCTAATGAAAGCGCTGTATGAGATTGAAAGCAGTATTCAAGATAGTATAGACAACGTGGAATTGGGTCAGAAGAATGCCCTTAATTGCAAGGAGAAAAGCGCAGACGAGTTTGAGTTGGCGGCGCAGCGCCTGTCTAATATAAAAGAAATGATTAATACACAGCGCGCGCAACAGATTGCAGATACTGAAGCCATTCAAGGGGTAATGCGTGAGGTTGAAAACCTAAAGGAACTCACCGAATTAGTTAAAAATATTGCTTCGCAAACCAATTTGTTAGCCCTTAATGCTGCAATTGAAGCGGCGCGAGCTGGCGAATACGGACGGGGGTTTGCTGTGGTAGCTGAACAGGTACGTATATTATCGTCACAGTCTTCAGAAGCGGCTGAAAAAATAGAGTCGGGCATAAAATCAGCGCTGGACGCTGCACATGTTCAAGGTGAAAAAATGCTTAATTCAACACGTGCGAACGATACGTGTGAATTATTAACTGGGTTTTCTGATTCGCTTGAAAATATAACGCAACACTATCGTGTGCTTGAAGAACTAAACCCTAAAATGCTGGCGTGCTTCTCGCAAAGCGCCACCGACGTTGCGGTAAAAGTAAGCGGTGCCATCGCGAAAATTCAGTTCCAAGACATTATTCGCCAGCGCACCGAGCATGTGAAACTAGAGCAAGACGCTATTGTAAGTTTATTTGGGCAGTTTTCGTCATACATTAACAACCGCGAGCATTTTGATGAGTCGTTTAATTTAAGCACCAAAGAAATGTTTGAAAAATATGTGATGGAAGATCAGCGTAAAATACATTTCGATATTAATGAGTCTTCATCTGAAGAGAAAAATGAGTTTGAGGAGGCCCGAGAGCCTAAAATAGAACTGTTTTAATAAGAATTTCAAGAAATTAGGACAGAGCTGAAAGTAACAATGATTAGAAGCCATGAAAGTTAATACGGGTACGTAGGTAAGTGATATCACTACTGTAAAATTGCCAGTCAGCTCCACTGACTGGCAATTTCAAAACCAAGTATCTAATGAGTCTAAGCTCGGTTTCCCGTGAAGACGCATTCAAACACTGTGGCAAGTTTCCGAGGGGCTAACGAAACTAACGCCTTATCCTTACAGAGTAATGCGCTGGGCCGTAGCAAACGCAACGTCCAGTTTAAAGTACGCCGCTTCATTAATGAAATGAGGGTAGGTTTCTTTCTCACCGTCCCAGAGAATATCTTTTCCGTCAAAAGTTCTAAACATGGGAGAACCTGGTAATAGAGGCTTAAAATCATTGTCTTGCAATGAGTGGTGGATCATCGCGGTACGCGCGCCATTTCCATCTAATGGAAAGCCGACGTTTTCACCAAGGCGAAAGGCTTCACACTCAGGCAGTGCGTCTGTTTCTATCTTTTGGTTATTATAGGCTACACAAAAATCTAAAATAGCCTCGGCCATAGTTTGTGTTAAAAGGTAAACATCTTCTCTTAATACGCCTTGAGGCTGACCGCCCACTTCAATCATTACCCCTTTCTTACCGGTAGTACACAAATAACCGTGTTCAAGATAAGGCTTTTCGTCTTCCACCAAAATATTCGCTTCGGGCATTTGTTGTTTAACAAATCGTGCTAACTGAACGTGAAATTCATCCGCTTCTAGAATAATTAGCGTGGCGCCCATCTCGCTGGTGGTATTGTGAATATCAATAACAAAATCGGTATTTGAGTTGCCCTTTGGGCCAAGTTTCTCATTTATCGATTTAGCAAGCACGGCTTCTTTAGCGGTGTTGTTATCTGATAAACGCTCAAAGGTAAACTGACGGTTTAAATCTTCTTCTACAAAACGCACGTTCGCATCAATGGCCGCTTCATTGGCTATATTCAATGAAACATTCAACTCATTAAATCGCGAAGGTAGCCCGAACTGTTGCCAGTTTCGAATAAGCTGAATACCACTGGTTTCATTGCCATGAGTGCCACCAATAAGCGCGATAGAATTAAACATTCATATTCCTTTTTTACTAATGTGAATAAGCGGTAGAGCGGTGTTTAACAGTCAAAAACCGGTGAAAACCAAAAGCGCTGTTGCCAGATTTTTATACGAAACTAGCGGGGTGTTTGTAACACCAGGTTTCGATAGCAGCGAAACGCGAAATCTGAACTTAAATACACTAACTCTGATTGCCTTGATACTACACCAGCGAAGGTGGCTCGAAAACAGGAAAAATAGCAGAGAGAGCGAGTTTACCCACTTACCTCGCGTAGATTTTTAGATAACTGACTAGCGTCTTAGTGTTTGAAAAAGTCGTCAGACTGCTGTGCTAACATCGCCTCAATTTCTTCCACGTCTATATGTTTTGGCGTGGCGTCCTCAGCAGGCTTGCCGGCAATTTTTCTGTCTTCTGCAGCCCATTCACCCAAATCGATAAGTTGACATTTTTTGCTGCAAAAAGGGCGGTATTCGCTTGTTGGGGCCCAAACAACCTGTTTGGCGCAAATAGGGCATTTCACTTCCATAATAGACTCCAGTGAAATACGTCTTGGCGGCACAATCTATGAACTATGAACTATGAACAAAGAAAGTACCCAAGACGAAAAATATTGAATAAAGGCGGAGATTAGCAGGCCGCTAAACGAAACTGAATACTGTTTTCTACTGCGCCAGCCTGGCCTTCTTGGGGTGAAAACATCATAAAACGCAGGGCGTAACGGTATTTATTGCCGCTTAAGGTTGGGTAATAGCCTTCATCTACGCTGCACTTTACGCGAATAAGTTCGTTTTTATCTTCCGCTGCACCTTGATAAAAGCCATTCTCTGCCACCGCATTTACAAACTGCCCTCGTTCGCGGATAAACGATAGGCTAACCGCAATTGCATCGTCAAGAAGCCCTAAAGTCTCTAACCATTGTGCAATCTCAATTTGACGCTGTTCTAGCGGCTGCTGTAACCAAAAGTGCAAATTAGGAAGGTCGAAACTACATGCGCCGCCGGGTATGGCAAAGCGCTGTCTTATGGCGCTAAGCAATTTGTCATCTTTAAGCGCGCTACCAAAACGGCGATCGGTTTTAAGCTTTTGCTTTAATGTAAGTACTGTTTTCAACGCTTGCTCTAACGCCGTACTGTCTATTTTGGGGTGTTTTGACCAATAGACTAAATTCTTCTCGTGAGCTTCAAGATCTTTAGTTAAATCTGAACGAAGATCGAGCCTTTCTATTAGGTCGAGCAGTTCGAAAAGTTGTTCAAAAAACACAAGCTGAAGGTGCGTATGTTCTGATTTGGCAGTTATTTTAAGTTGACCAAGCAGCTGCTCAACACGTAAATAGTTACGTACTTTTTCCTTTAGTGGAAACTCGAATACAGCGCTACCCATGGAACCCCTTAAAACACATAGACTTAGAGAAACTGCACTACGGCCTTGTAGTGCGGCGAATAAAAGCAAGCCTAAAGCATCAAGGCTTTTAAGCCAAGTCTACTTGTTCGACAAATGCTTACTTTGACGCTAATTGGTCAAAAAAGTTTCAAAAAGCGGCGCTGTTGATCGGGAAGACCCGTTATAAGCAAAAAATGCTAAGAAACGGATGGTAAGGCCTCAAAGGGAAACAGAAGAGCAAATTAGAAGAGCAAAGCAGAACAGTTAGGTAAATGTGGTAAGCAGAAAAGCCAAACAGCAACGGTAGATATGAAAAGTAGAGGTAGAAGCGGTTTGCTATTGTGCAAACCACTTACGTTTATATTGAAGCAAGGCTTAGTAGTTTTTGGTGTAAAGTTGATATTTGACTGGCAAGCGCGTCTAGCGTCGTGCTGTTATCCAGTACATCGTTTGCTGCATCAATACGCTCTTTACGTGTAGCCTGCGAAGCCATAATACTTTTTATGGTTTGCTTAGTGCTGCCGTCCCGTTTTAACGCTCGTTCAAGCTGCAATGTCTCTGGACAATCTACCACCACAACATGGTTGCACATCTCAGTTAGTTTGTTTTCTACCAGTAAGGGTACAGATAAAATACAATAGGGCGATGTCGACTCTCTGATTAGCTGTTGCATTCGAGAGCGAATAAGTGGGTGCAGCAAACCATTTAACCAATGCTTTTCTTCTGCATCGGCAAAGACCTTTTCGCGTAGGGCGGCGCGATTAAGGCTTCCATCTTCTAGCAGAATAGTTTCGCCAAAATGCTCGACAATGTGCCGTAAGCCCTCTGAACCTACTTCAACAACGTCACGTGCGACTTCGTCAGCATCAACAATATCAATGCCAAGGTTTTCAAAAATGGCGGTTGCAGCTGATTTGCCGCTGCCTATACCGCCGGTAAGGCCCACTACGAACGCGTTTTGTTTATCCATAATCATCAAGCCTTGAAGTTAATGCGTTACTTGAGATTAAGTAACATTTGGGTTTATAGCACTGCATTAAGATAGGCAGTAATGATTTCTTCTTTAAAAAGCAACGTCAGCCAGCCTGCCACGGCCAAATAGGGGCCAAAAGGAATTGCTAACGATTTGCCCTTATTCTGAATGACCATAATGAGTATGCCTGCAATAGCACCCACAAATGAAGACAACAAAATAATAACAGGCAAGCCTTGCCAGCCAGTGAATGCCCCAAGTGCCGCGAGCAATTTAAAATCGCCATAGCCCATACCTTCCTTGCCTGTTACTAACTTAAATAGCCAGTAAACAGACCATAAGCTTAAATAGCCTGCCGCTGCACCGATAATGGCATCGGTAGTGCCTACGAATATGTTTTGTGTACTTAGCAGTAAACCTAGCCAAAGTAGAGGCAGTGTTAACTGGTCGGGTAGCAGCATTTTATCTAGGTCGATAAACAGCAGCGCAACCAGCACATAAGTGAAAAACACAGCCCATAGTGCTTGAGAGGTTACGCCAAACTGATAAGCAGCGAAGGTACAGGCTATAGCTGTGAAAAGCTCAACAAGCGGATAGCGTATTGAAATACCAACTTTGCATTTAGCACACTTGCCCTTTAGAAACAGGTAGCTGATAACAGGGATATTTTCCCACGCGCGAATTTTGTGGCCACAGCTTGGGCAGGTGCTGTCTGGCTTTACTAAGTTGAACGTATCTGTGGATATCGGGGGGGGGTCGTCGGCAGATATAGTGGCGACATCATTTTCGCTATCATTTTCACCGCCACTTGCGCCATTACTAAAATAGTTTTCATACTCTTGCTGCCAGCTCCGCTCCATCATAATGGGCAGGCGATAAATAACCACGTTTAGGAAACTGCCCACCATTAAGCTTACGAAAAAAACAAGAGAATAAAATACAGCAGGGTAGAGCTGACTAAGCGTTATTATGGCATCCATGAAGTGCAGGTCTTTTTAGTTTTAATAGTGGTTGGAAAAAGTCGGGTGTTAAACCTTATTTATGGACGCCACTAAAAAGCGTCGCCCAAATCGTTCACATTTATAGAGCTAATAATTGTAAAACTAATAATCACAAAGCTAGCGATATGTGTAAGTTATACCACGTTACCCATCTGGAATATAGGTAAGTACATGGCTACAATCAAGCCACCGATAACTACACCTAATACAGCCATGATCATAGGTTCTAGCAAGCTGGTTAAACCGTCTACCATGTCATCAACTTCAGCTTCATAAATAGTGGCAATTTTGCTCAGCATTTCGTCAACGGCACCCGATTCCTCTCCTATGGCAATCATTTGCGTCACCATATCAGGGAACACTTGCGTAGCACGCATGGCCACATGCATAGGCATACCGCCAGCTACTTCTTTGCGTATATATAAAATGGCTTCTCGGTAGACCGCGTTCCCGGAGGCACCCGCAGCAGATTCAAGGGCGCCGATAAGCGGAACACCTGCTGCAAAGGTAGTTGCTAGGGTACGGGTAAAGCGCGCAATACTGGCTTTTTTAAGTATTTCGCCGATAACCGGTATTTTTAAAATATTACGGTCTACCGTATCGCGCAGCTTTTGGCTACGTCTGTGTGCTCGCACAAACATAAAGCCTGCGGCAGCTACACCCATGGCGATAAAAATACCGTAGTCCTGCACAAACCGGGAAATAGCCAGAACCAACTGTGTAAATGCAGGGAGTTCAGCGCCAAAGCTGCTAAAGATTTCTTCAAACTGGGGTACAACGAAAATAAGAAGGATAGTTGTAACAATAAAAGCAACAACCAAAACTGCAATGGGGTAGAACATCGCTTTTTTGATTTTTGATTTTAGTGCTTCGGCTTTTTCTTTATAGGTGGCTATGCGGTCGTAAATGGTTTCAAGGGCACCTGATTGCTCGCCGGTATAAACCAAATCGCAATACAAATCGTCAAAATAAAGGGGGTGTTTTCTTAGCGCCGAAGACAGCGGATTACCTGATTTTACTTCTTCTGTAATTTCACCAAGCAGTTTGCGCATTGATGGGTTTGCATGGCCTTGTGCAATCATTTCAAGAGATTGTATCAAGGTTACACCTGCGGCCAGCATGGTAGCAATTTGCCGTGAAATAACGGAAATGTCAGCGGGTGTGATTTTCTTTTCACGCCTAAATAATGATTTAGATGGCTTCTTAACTCTGTTCGCTGAAATACCTTGGCGGCGTAAAAGATTCTTAGCTTCTGAGAGTGATGCGGCCGATATTTCTCCTTTTCGAGATAGACCATGGCGGTCTTTTCCTTGCCATTCGAAGACTATCGTGGCTTTCATCCTATCTCTCCTTTACTAAAAAAGGGGAAGCGCACTGTGCTTCCCCTTGTTCAATTGAACGATTACTCGTTAACACACTCCTGCGGCTACACATGTGCCAACGTTTCCAGCAGCTTCCTTAGACCAAGAGATTGGTGGAGTGACGCCGTTAGGGGTCAGAATATAGGTAAGGCCTCCAACTTCCGCAGTACCTGTTGCAGTGATAACCCCATCTTCAATTGTTACAGAAGCTACACGACCATTTGCAACGTTAATTGCAGGTGGTAACCCATTAGTACCTGCATCAGCATCTCCAATCGCAGCAAATTCACCTGTTTGAGCTGATACTTCAAACGCTGTCTTAAAAGCCGTCGTCGCCATTACAACTTCGGTAAACTTAGATTTTTGGGTATAAGTCTGATAAGCAGGCAACGCGATTGCTGCAAGAATACCGATGATTGCTACAACAATCATTAGTTCGATTAGTGTAAAACCTTTTTGGTTTTTGTTATTCATGTTCATCATGGTTTTTCTCCGGGACGTGTATAACACGTAAAGTTTAAAATCTAATTCAAATTGACGTTTATACCCGAGTCGTCCTTTTTAACGCCCCTGGTACTTGATACTCAGTATAGAATTTTATTTGTTACTGACAAGTATAGGCAAATATACGTATGTCTAGCTTTTGCAGTATGACATGGATAGCTGCGCTATGGCAGGCGCGATCACTTGTACTTTCGTATAAAAGTTAATGACTTATCTACGTATATCTACCTATACACAGAAAAACATGACGAGAAATAACTGGGAATGATCGTGAGTTTTAGTATTTTTGATCATACTACAACTCACGCTTTTTGCTTAGCGGCTAACTAAGGTGTTGACACCGAATTAGCTGATTAAATCGCCTTATAAACTGCTCTACTACGACAGAGTAATGCGCAGCGACAAATCAATTGCCTGAACATGTTTGGTTAACGCGCCAGATGAAATGTAATCTACACCTAGTTGTGCAAGTGATGCCAGTCGTTCATCAGTAATGTTCCCTGATACTTCCAGTTTACATTGGCCTTTATTAAGCGCTACTGCCTGTTGGATCTGTTCGTTAGTAAAATTATCCAGCATGACAATATCGGCACCCGCTGAAAGGGCCTGTTCAAATTCAGCTAGGTTCTCTACCTCAACTTCTACTGGCTTGCCCGGCATCATGGTTTTAGCTCGGCTCACGGCTTTTTCAATATTTCCACAAGAAAAAATGTGGTTTTCTTTAATTAGAAATGCATCGAACAAACCTACGCGATGGTTTTGACCACCGCCACAGCGTACTGCATATTTCTGTGCATAGCGCAGGCCGGGTAAAGTTTTGCGGGTATCTAAAATTCTAGTATTTGAACCGGCTAGAAATTTGGCATAAAAAGCCGTCACGGTAGCTGTTGAAGAAAGGGTCTGCAAAAAGTTAAGCGCTGTACGTTCGGCTGTTAATATAGCGCGAGCAGAGCCTTCCAAACTCACTAAAACCGTGTCAGCCTCAACCTTGTCGCCATCTTTTACATGCCAGGTTAGCGACACTGACTCGTCAATAAGCGCAAATGCTTGATTCGCCCAAGCTATTCCGCAAACCACGCAAGGCTCGCGAGTAATAATGGTCGCTTTGGCGTTCACATTTTCATCTATCAGGTTTGCGGTAATGTCGTTTGCAGCATTTAATTCGCCGCCAAGATCTTCTACAAGCGCGCTTGATACTTGCTCTCGGATCGCCTGCATATCTGGTGATGTCATTTTCATCGCTTTTATCTATGCTATTTATATATTCAAAGGGTACGCAATATTAACCATTCTCCGCGCTGAGTAAACTCTAATTGGCGAAGAACACTCATTCCTAGCAGTATATGGTCATCTTGCATACCGGGGTTTAAGTTTGCATCTACATTACGTACTACAATTTCGCCAATGCGTAATGTGTCAATTGTTGATTCGGCAACCCTCACTACGCCATTAGCAGTGCTGGCTAAACCTTCTCGCCCAGCTTTTAGTTGGAGTTTGTTGGCTAAATGTGCGGGAACCGCTACATCGGTGGCACCCGTATCAACAAGAAATATGACTTCCTCTCCATTAATATAACCTGTGGTCACATAATGCCCTTGGCGATTTTGTTTAAGGCGTACCTCAGTTTGTGAACCAATGCGTTCGGACGTGGGCTCGCTGTTCGGGTTAATTTGTTTTTCAAGTAAGTCAGAGAAGACAAAAACAAGTAAACCGAAACCGCAAATCCATGCAAGAGCAACCATCCATTTGCCCGCTGATGTTGTCAGGTCTTGTTGTTCATTCATGTTTTTACCTTATTGATAACCGCCTTACGTATAACAGAGATGCACTGTTTACCAATCACGCTCTTATAAAAGCTGCCGAATAAAGCAGTGGCATAAAATATTGAGCGAGCAACGGCATGCAGCGCTTCTAGCCCTATACACTTATATGTCTATACAATGTAGGCTATAAAACAGAAAATCAATTACCGAAGCAAATACTATGGTGCTTTATAACAAAGCGAAGTACACACCAAGTCCGCATTACGATGCTCGCCCTGGGGATACCGATGTCAGTCTTTTAGTGATACATAATATATCACTTCCGCCTTCACAGTTTGGTACGCCTGGGATACGACAATTGTTTACCGGCACGCTCAATCCAAATGAACATCCATTTTATGAAGAAATTGCTGGGTTACGAGTCTCAGCTCATTGCGTAATTTATCGAACAGGTGAAATAGAGCAATTTGTACCCTTTGATCAACGGGCGTGGCACGCGGGTCTTTCAAGTTTTCAAGGTCGCAGTCGCTGCAACGATTTTGCTATTGGCATTGAATTGGAAGGCACTGATACTCTGCCTTTTACTGATGCGCAGTATAAAGCGCTCAACGAGCTCACTGATTTTATTACACGACGCTATCCTCGGATCACTTTAGGGCGTATTGTAGGTCATAATGATATAGCGCCGGGGCGTAAAACTGACCCTGGTGTTGCTTTCGATTGGGCAAGATACAGAATGGGCGTAACTGGGTTATAGAACACTACTCGACCTAGAAAGCTGAAAAAAAGGAACGCAATACCTATGATGTTAATGAGTCTGTTGTTAGTTCTTAGTCTTGAACGACTGATAACAAAAACACCGAATTGGCATATTGAGAAGTATGCCGCGCAATATCGCGCTTTTCTCCAAGATAAAGGTTTAATCAAATTCCAAGAAACGGATGAGGAGAGAGAAGAGGAAAGAGAGGATAAGAAGGTATCGTCTACTGCGCTTTATTTTTACCTTTTAGTCCCGGCACTTATGCTAGGTGCTATTGAGTACTGGCTGCTTGGCGCATTCCTTACCTTTATTGAGCAAAGTTTAGTGCTGTTCATATGCATTGGCTGTCCGGTGTTAAGAGGCATTTATAAAAACTTTCTGAACGCCGCCGACCGAGGAGATCTTCAGGCGTGTAGTATGTATACCGACCAGCTGGGCCATTGTGCAAGTCAAACTGAAAGCGACGGCAGTGCGGGCACAGAAGGTAAGAGTTTTGGCCAGCACCTTACTTGGCTAAACTACCAGCACTATGCAGCAGTGATGCTGTGGTTCATTGCATTTGGCGCCCCAGGCGCACTATTTTACTGCCTAAGCAGAAGCACCACCGAGGCTTTGTGTAACGCTAATCACCCATTAAAAGAAACTGCCGGTAGGTTGATGTTTGCTCTTGACTATATTCCTGTTCGCGTGACCGCCTTCGGCATGTTGATGATGGGTCATTTCTCAAGAGCGTTACCTGAATGGTTAAAACACGCGCTCCAGTTCGATGTACCTGCCTACGACGTGCTGACGCAAATTTCCTCGAAAGCCGAGGTGCTAACTCCAGACGAACAGCAGTTACAGGCTGAAAATGCAGCAGTTGAGCCACAAGTGCTGGTAAAGTTAGCAAAACGTAATGTTATTTTTCTACTTGTTATAACGGCAGCGCTAACCCTTGTAGGCAGCTTGGCATAATCAATATTTTTAACATTTACTAAGCTACATGGTTTAGAAAGGCGTTTGGTCTATTTACTAATTGTATGTATATCAGACGCTTCGCATAACTAATATCCCACTTTGCTTCTCATCAGACCAGTTCTAACGTAAATACTTTTCTTAACAAATTCAACAATAAAGCTTAACACCAAGCAAATAGCATAGGCTTTGCTATGCTTGGGAGTATTTACCTCGAAATCGATCTGCCTTAAACTAGATAGGTAAAATGGTATTACCAATTGTGTTTGTGTTTAAATTTTCCATGATTATTTTTTACATTCACCGCTGTTATAACAGCGCTGGTTATAGATAGAAGGATATGTTGAGCGCATGCGTCAGCAGCGAAAAAAACTCTCTGATGTAATTACCGAACAACTCGAGTCAATGATACTCGACGGTACGCTATTGGCCGGTCAAAAGTTACCGCCAGAAAGAGAGCTTGCGCTTGAGTTTGATGTATCACGTCCTTCATTAAGAGAAGCTATTGGTAATTTGCAAGCGCGCGGTCTGGTAGAGCGCAAGCAGGGCGGCGGTACGTTCGTTAATCGCAACCTGAATTCAGCCATGAAAGATCCGCTCATGGACCTTGTAAGCCAGCGTCCTGAAACTCAATTCGATTTGCTTGAATTTCGTCATGCCCTTGAAGGGATGGCGGCGTACTACGCGGCACTTCGTGGTCAACCTGAAGACTACGATGCATTAAAGCAAGCATTAAACAATGTGCCTACGCCCAAAGCGCACGAAAGCAAGCGTGCCCAAGCTGAGGCGCTAGGACAGTTTTATATCATTATGGCAAGAGCATCACACAATATGGTGTTGTTGCACGTAATGAGCACCATGCAAAGCATGCTGGTAGACAATATTGAACGAAACTTTGACATGCTGGCTGCGCATCCTGAAGCGGTGGAAGACATCGCGAAGCAGCGTCGTGAAATTGTAGAAGCTATTGCTTCTCGCGACCCTGAAGCTGCCCGCCAGGCATGTAACACGCATTTAGCGTTTATTGAAAAAACGCTTTTAACCATTAATCAACGCGATACCCGCGTACAGCGCGCATTGCGTCGATTAGAGATTTAGTTACCTAGCATTACCTGTAACAAGGGCTAGATAGCTATACATTCGCAGAGGCCGGTCAGGTTTTTCCTGTGCCACTGCAAAAGCAGGTGAGCCAGATTGGGTCACTGTGAGTACAACGTAATTTAGTTTTCCTTCTTTTAGCGCCTTTAAGATAGAGGCAATGCTAAGGGAGGATTTTCTATATAAGCAAAAAATAGGATGGCACCATGTCTGATATGATGCACCAAGATGTAGATCCTCAAGAAACTAAAGAGTGGATTGATGCGCTTGAGTCGGTTTTAGAAGAGGAAGGCGTAGAACGCGCCCACTATTTACTCGAAAAACTTATTGATAAAGCACGTCGCAGCGGAGCGCATTTACCGTATGACGCTACTACTGCCTACATCAATACTATCCCTGCAGCGCAAGAGCCAAAAATGCCAGGCGACTTGACCATCGAGGCGCGCATCCGTGCCGCTATTCGTTGGAACGCACTAATGATTGTATTGCGTGCATCGAAAAAAGACCTAGAGCTTGGTGGCCACATTGGTAGCTTCGCATCATCGGCTATGCTTTACGATGTTGGCTTCAACCACTTCTTTAAAGCGCCTAATGAAAATCAAGGCGGCGACTTTATTTTTGCACAGGGCCATATTTCTCCAGGTATTTATGCGCGTTCTTTCATGGAAGGTAACCTAACTGAAGAGCAGTTAAACAACTTCCGTCAAGAGTGTGCGGGCGATGGTCTGTCGTCTTACCCACACCCTCACTTGATGAAAGACTACTGGCAGTTCCCAACCGTATCTATGGGTCTTGGTCCACTTCAAGCTATCTACACAGCACGTTTCCTTAAATACCTAACTAACCGTGGTATTAAAGACTGTTCAGGTCAGCGCGTATACTGCTACATGGGTGATGGCGAGTGTGATGAGCCAGAGAGCTTGGGTGCAATTGGCCTAGCATCTCGTGAAGGCCTAGATAACCTAACGTTCGTTATTAACTGTAACCTACAGCGCCTAGACGGCCCGGTACGTGGTAATGGCAAAATTATCCAAGAACTTGAAGGTACGTTCCGCGGCGCAGGCTGGGAAGTAGTGAAAGTAATTTGGGGTAGCTACTGGGATGAGCTATTAGCTCGTGATAAATCTGGCAAGCTAATCCAGCTTATGGGTGAAACGGTAGACGGTGAATACCAGAACTGTAAAGCCAAAGGCGGTAAGTACACTCGTGAAAACTTCTTCAACAAGTACCCTGAAACAGCGGCGCTTGTAGCGAATATGTCTGATGATGACATCTGGCGCTTAAACCGTGGTGGTCACGATCCAGTAAAAGTATTCGCAGCTTACCAAAAAGCGATTGATACGAAAGGTCGTCCAACAGTAATCCTTGCTAAAACGGTTAAAGGTTTCGGTCTTGGTGCATCAGGCGAAGCACAAAACGTAGCGCACAACGTTAAGAAAATGGACGTTGATTCAATCAAAGCGTTCCGCGACCGTTTCAATATTCCAGTAGCAGACGAGAAGATTGCTGACCTGCCTTACTTCAAGTTCGACGAAGACAGCGAAGAAATGAAGTACCTTCGCGCACGTCGTGAAGCGCTAGGTGGCTACCTGCCTTCTCGCCGTGAACAGGCTGAAGAGCAATTAGAAGTTCCAGAATTGAGCGCATTCGATGCTATCTTAAAAGGTTCTGGTGACCGTCAAGTTTCATCAACGATGACGTTTGTGCGTGTACTTAACGCATTGTTGAAAGATAAGAAAATTGGTAAGCGTGTAGTACCAATTATTCCTGATGAAGCCCGTACTTTTGGTATGGAAGGCTTATTCCGTCAGGTAGGTATTTACGCCAACGAAGGCCAGAAATACGTACCTCAAGATGCCGACCAGGTAGCTTACTATCGCGAAGATAAGAAAGGTCAGGTACTTCAGGAAGGTATTAACGAGCTAGGTGCAATGGCATCGTGGGTAGCGTCAGGTACGTCTTACTCAACGTGTAACGCTACGACTATTCCGTTCTATATTTACTACTCAATGTTTGGTTTCCAACGTGTTGGTGACCTTGCATGGGCAGCGGGTGATAGCCAAGCACGTGGTTTCCTATTAGGCGCTACAGCAGGCAGAACTACGCTTAACGGTGAAGGTCTACAGCACCAAGACGGTCATTCACACGTTCAGGCGAACCTAATTCCTAACTGTATTACTTACGATCCAACGTACGGTTACGAAGTAGCGGTTATTGTTCAAGACGGTCTGCGTCGCATGTACGGTAACAATGAAAATATTTTCTATTACCTAACATTGATGAACGAGAACTATCAGCACCCTGCAATGCCAGAAGGTGATGATGTTGCTGAGCAAATCATTAAAGGTATTTACAAGCTTGAGCGCGTTGAAAACGACAAGTCTAAGCTTAACGTACAGCTAATGGGCTCTGGTACTATCTTGAACGAAGTGCGTAAAGCGGCACAAATTCTGTGTGAAGACTACAACGTATCTTCTGACGTTTACTCTGTGACTTCATTCAACGAGCTAGCCCGTGAAGGTCAAGACGTAGCGCGCTGGAACATGCTTAACCCTGAAGCTGAGCAAAAAGTACCTTACATTGGTCAGGTAATTACGAAAGATGCAGGTCCTGCGATTTCTGCCACTGACTATGTGAAGAACTACTCAGACCAAGTACGCGCGTTCATTGAAACTGAATACCGCTGCCTAGGTACAGACGGTTTCGGTCGAAGTGATAGCCGTGAAAACTTGCGTACTCACTTTGAAGTTAATGCGTCATACATTGTGGTTGCATCACTTTACGAATTGGCTCAGCGCGGCGACGTTGAGAAGAAAGTGGTAGCAGAAGCCATTAAGCGTTTTGATATTAACGCTGAAAAACTTAACCCACTTTACGCGTAAGCCAGATAAGGTATTTTACATATGTCAGATATTCAAAAGATTATCGTACCCGACGTAGGCGGTGACGAAGTTGAAGTTATCGAGCTATGTGTTGCCGTAGGCGACAACATCGAAGCCGATGAAGGCGTTGTTACTGTTGAAAGTGACAAGGCGTCAATGGACATCCCAGCACCATTTGAAGGTGAGATTGTAAGCCTGTCTGTATCAGTAGGCGATAAAATCAAAGAAGGCGATGTGATTGGTGAAATGAAAGTTGCAGGTGGTGAAAGTTCTGATGAGAGCACCGCTGAAGAATCATCTTCAGACGACGCTTCACAAGAAGCGCCTAAGCAAGAAGAAGCACCAAAAGACGAAAGCAAGTCAGAAGCAGCGCCAGCTGCGTCTGGCAGCAGCGAAGTGATTGAAGTTGCAGTACCGGATATCGGTTCTGACGACGAAGTAGACGTAATCGACGTATTGGTTTCAGTGGGCGACGCCATTGAAAAAGAAGATGGTCTTATTACCCTTGAAACCGATAAAGCGACCATGGACGTTCCTTCAACACACGCTGGTACGGTGAAAGAAGTATTCATCAGCACTGGCGATAAAGTGAAAGAAGGCACAGTTGTTATTAAACTTGAAGTAGCGGGTTCAGGCTCGTCTTCAAGTGAATCGGCGTCTAGCGATGCTTCTTCTGAAGCGTCTGCACCGGCTGCACAGGAAAGCGAAAAGCAAGAATCAGCGCCAGCGGCGTCTGCAAGTAGCGAGATTATCGAAGTTGCTGTACCAGACATTGGTGAAGACGGTGAAGTTGACGTTATCGACGTACTTGTATCAGCTGGCGATACCGTTGAGAAAGAAGACGGCTTAATTACGCTAGAAACTGATAAAGCCACCATGGATGTACCTTCAACCCACGCAGGTACTATCAAGGAAGTCTTTATCAAGACGGGTGATAAGGTTAAGCAAGGTACATTGGTTGTTAAGCTTGAGACCAGCGGCGGTTCGTCTTCAAGTGCAGCTGAAAAGCCTGCTGAAGCACCTAAGCAAGAAGCACCTAAGCAACAAGAAACCAAACAAGCGTCACAGCAAGAAGCCTCGCAAGGCCGCTCTCCTGTGCCGCCAGCGCCAGAAGCTAAGAATACAGGTAAAGCACATGCTTCTCCTTCAGTTCGCCGTATCGCGCGTGAGTTTGGTGTAGACCTGACTCAAGTTAACGGTTCTGGCCCTAAAAACCGTATCTTGAAAGAAGACGTTCAGGCCTACGTGAAAGCTGAGCTTGCGAAACCTCGCACGGCTGCGGCTTCTGGCAGCGCGCCAGTAGGCGACAACGTACTTCAGATCGTGCCAGTTAAACCTGTTGATCACAGCAAGTTTGGTGAGATTGAAGAGCAAAAGCTTTCTCGTATTCAGAAGATCTCTGGACCGTTCTTACACCGTAACTGGGCGACTATCCCGCATGTTACACAGTTCGACGAAGCCGATATCACTGAAGTAGAAGATTTCCGTAAAGAGCAAAACGCTTACCATGCGAAGATCAAGTCTGGTCTTAAGATCACGCCACTCGTATTCGTAATGAA
The DNA here is from genome assembly GCF_056311825.1 of Alteromonas sp. ABH4_452. Classification (NCBI taxonomy): domain Bacteria; kingdom Pseudomonadati; phylum Pseudomonadota; class Gammaproteobacteria; order Alteromonadales; family Alteromonadaceae; genus Alteromonas; species Alteromonas sp. ABH4_452. The sequence continues at coordinate 1,606,922 of NZ_CM149973.1, forward strand.
AGCGGTAGCGAAAGCCCTTGAGAAATATGAAGTATTTAACTCATCACTGTCCGACGACGGCGAAAGCTTGATCATTAAGAAATTTATCAACATTGGTATTGCGGTTGAAACACCGGGAGGCCTTGTTGTACCTGTTATTCGCGATGTGAATAAGAAAGGTATTGAAGAGCTTTCTCGCGAGCTTATTGAAACATCTAAGAAAGCCCGTGAAGGCAAGCTTAAAGCGGCCGACATGCAGGGCGGTACGTTTACTATCTCTAGCCTAGGTGGTATTGGCGGTACGGCGTTTACGCCTATTGTAAATGCACCAGAAGTCGCCATATTAGGTGTATCTAAGTCTGAGATGAAGCCTAAGTGGAATGGTAAAGAGTTTGAGCCGCGCTTAATGGTGCCGCTAAGCCTGTCTTACGACCACCGAGTAATCGATGGTGCGGTAGGTGCAAGATTCTCTACTGAGGTTGCTGCAAACCTAACTGACTTACGCAGAATCATACTTTAAGTAAAAGGTCGAAAAAGTTTACAATATCAGTAACATTTTCGACGATTTTATCAGCCTTTTTGACGGCATTTAGGTTATGCTATTACACAAAAGTAATAGCATGACCCTACAAGAACAGGATTGAGGTTCACAATGAGCGAAATTAAAACGCAATTGGTGGTACTGGGCGGCGGCCCTGGCGGTTATTCAGCAGCATTCCGTGCGGCTGACTTAGGTATTGAAACAGTTATCGTAGACTCACGCGACACGCTTGGTGGTGTTTGTCTTAACGTTGGCTGTATCCCTTCAAAAGCCCTTCTTCACGTTGCAAAAGTGATGAAAGAAGCGAAGCACCTTGCAAGCCACGGTGTTACGTTCGGCGAGCCTACCATCGATTTGGATAAAATCCGCGAATACAAAGACAGTGTTGTTAGTCAACTAACAAACGGTCTTGGCGGTATGTCTAAAATGCGTAAAACCAAGCATGTACAAGGCTACGGCAAGTTCACTGGCGCAAATACCCTAGAAGTAAAAAATGGTGACGACGTTACTACTATTACTTTCGAGAAAGCGATTATCGCTGCAGGTTCTGAACCTGTAAGCCTACCATTCATCCCAGAAGATGACCGCGTAATCGACTCAACTGGCGCGCTGGAAATGAAAGACATTCCAGAGAAAATGCTAGTACTAGGCGGTGGTATCATCGGTCTAGAAATGGGTACTGTGTACGAAGCACTTGGCTCGAACATTGATGTAGTTGAATTCTTAGACCAGCTAATTCCTGCAGCTGACAAAGACATCATGAAAGTATTCATGAAAGACTACAAAGACAAGTTTAACATCATGCTTGAGACCAAAGTGACTGCGGTTGAAGCTAAAGATGATGGTCTATATGTAACGTTTGAAGGCAAGAACGCACCTGCTGAGCCAGTACGCTACGACAAAGTACTTGTTGCTGTTGGTCGTAAGCCAAATGGCAAGATGGTTGGCGCAGATGCAGCTGGCGTAAACGTTGACGAGCGTGGCTTTATCAATGTTGATAAGCAAATGCGTACAAACGTTGACCATATCTTCGCAATTGGTGACCTTGTAGGTCAGCCTATGCTTGCGCACAAAGCGGTTCACGAAGGTCACGTAGCAGCAGAAGTTATTGCTGGACAGAAGCACTACTTCGACCCACGTGCTATTCCTTCAGTAGCGTACACTGAGCCAGAAGTTGCTTGGGTTGGTCTAACTGAAAAAGAAGCGAAAGAGCAGGGCGTAAGCTACGAAACAGCAACCTTCCCGTGGGCAGCTTCGGGCCGTGCCATTGCATCTGATGCAACTAACGGTATGACCAAGATGATTTTCGAAAAAGAAACGGGCCGTGTTATCGGTGGCGCTATGGTTGGTACTAACGCGGGCGAAATGCTTGGTGAAATTGGCCTAGCTATCGAGATGGGCGCTGATGCTGAAGATGTAGCATTGACTATCCACGCTCACCCAACGCTTAACGAATCAATTGGTCTTGCGTCTGAAATCTTCGAAGGAAGCATTACTGACCTGCCAAACCCTAAAGCGAAGAAAAAGAAGTAAACGTCTTTTTCGCGAATTAATTAAAACCCGCTCAACGAGCGGGTTTTTTGTTATTTACATTAGTAAATTCTGCGCAATATCTCTATTTTCAGTCGTTCGAATAAAGAATAGAACTTGAAGATAAAGGAGCCAACTGTTGGCTTTTATCTAGGGCCAAAAGATGATTCGTTTTAACCTCTTTGGCATTGTGCAGCACCAGATGAGTGTCGTTATCAGCATGCAGCGCCACATTAGATAGGTTTACGCCGTTTACATCATCAAACACCATTGCAGGTCTAAAATCATACGCTCGGGTTTTAAGTGAAATATCCTTAAGCGTTATACCTTTTACGTGTCTTACAAAGAGTCCCCAACTAGGAAGCTCTCCAAACATGGTATATTCAGGGTAAGCATCTCGTACTTGTGGTACTAGGAATAGTTGGTCATGGGGACGGTATGCTAAACCTTTGTTGGCTCTTCCAGGATAGCTAATGGTGATCTTTTCAAGAATAACGTTTTCTACAAACGCGTCCGGTAAACCCGTAATTGAAGCAGGGATAGGATTGAAGAACGCGTTTAACCCAGGCCCTCGCAAATCGTAGTCAATATCGGCTCTATCAAAACTAATTTCCGCATTTACGTTGCTGATCACCACATTTTTTATTTTGCCTAGCGGTGTATCTTTAGGCACGTCTCTATTGCGTTGCCCTAGACGTATAAAAATAGCGCATCCCACATTTTTTGCATCTACGTTTTTCACACTGACATTTTCGAGAATTGCGCCGTCTACAGTTTCAAGCGCTATTGCACTTCTGTAGGTGTCAAATACAACAATGTCTTCAATTTTTACATTGTGAAAACCATTTTGACTTTCCGTTCCAAATTTAATGCCGTTAGAGCTAGAACGCAGTGTGCAATTGCCAATGTAAACATCGTTGTTGCGCATATTTTGCTTGGTTGTGGATTTAAGGCAAATCGCGTCGTCGGCAGCATTAACAAAGCAGCCAGTAATGCGGACATGCTCACAGTCATTGATATCAATGCCATCGTTGTTCCAAAATGCGTCGCTTTGAACCACAATATTGTCAATGTGTAAATCGCGGCATGCTGCGTAGTGTTGAACCCATGATGCGCCGTTTTGAACAGTAATATCGTAAATTTTTATCTGGTTACACGAATGCATTGCAATTACATTGGGGCGATGGCGAGAGCGATTGCGACGTGCATTAAAATCTTCTTCGATGCGCTCTTTGGCGTGATGAAGCCGATTTATATTTAATGCTAACTTACGGCCTTGAGCATTGATGGTTCCTTGGCCAAATATACCGATATTGTCGCAATCATGTGCTTCGATTAGCGCGTGAACCTTACCATCGTCAGTTTCATAGTGTCGTATGTCAGTACTACCGAGCAAGACAGCGTCTTTATCTAGCTCTAGGCTTATGTTGCTCGACAAGTGAAGTGTTCCTGAGTAATAGATACCTGCTGGTAACCAAACCACACCCGGTTCGCCACTATCAATCACCGCCTGAACGGTTGCTTGAATGGCGCCTGTATCTAAAGACTGACCGTTTCCTGTTGCACCAAAGTCCTTTACGTTGAAACGTTTACCTTTTTGGGGAGGTTCACGCCTACTCGGTTTTCGTGTTGCGTTAAATTGCTCGTAATATTGATTGAGCATTTTTGCATTCAAGGCGTGTGAAAAGCACGAGGTTACAGCTATCGTCGATAGTGCTGTTTTGATAAATTTTCGTCTGGATAGCGGAGCAAACATAGCTAACAATCCTTTTTTCTTTGTTGGGGTTGTCGAGCGCCGCTAAAAATAAACGGAAAGAATCGACAACGTCTAATTCAGGTCTTTCTAAAGCGTAAATATCTGTTACGTTTTAAATTTTCATAATAATTTCATGGTGTTGATTCTAAAATTAAGAATAAATACTTAAGGTCGTAAAGACGTTACTTGAAATTTGACACCGGTGTCAATAGCGTGTTAAAAAAACGTTATAAGAAAATGATTAACAGGATCTTGTTTTGTCTAATAAGTACTTAAAAGCTGCTTCGACGAAGCTCTTGCTAAGAACGACGCTATTATTATTGTTTTGCCTACCTTTATCGAAAGGGTACACGAAGGATAGTAGCTATCATCAATACATTGACCCGTTTATTGGCTCTGAAGGATTGGGAAATGTATTTGTTGGCCCAAGTACACCTTTTGGAATGGTTAAGCCTGGGCCTGACATTGGTACCCACAGTAATAGTGGTTACGATCCGGATTTAACAAAATCGTTGGTCGGCTTTAGCCAAGTACATGTTAGCGGAACCGGTGGTGGCCCTAAATATGGAAACATTTCCGTTATGCCGTTTTCGGGTAATGTTGAGTCAATCGACCAGCGCAGTTTACGCAAGAATGAGCAAGCTCAAACGGGGTATTATGCAACAGTACTGACTAAGTGGGATATAAAAGCTGAACTGACCACAGCTGAGCGCGCCGCGTTTCATCAGTACACCTTTCGAGATACCGCTTACAATGCCATAAAAATTGATGGAGGTTTTTTTCTAGGGGAAAACCCTGTGCCAGATGCCCGAGAAGCACAGCAGTTCGTCGGGTCAGAGGTTGACGTTTTATCTTCCACTCAGATTCGAGGATATAGTCGTATCCGGGGTGGCTGGAACAATGGTAGTGCCTATACGGTTTATTATCACGCAGAATTAGACCAACCTTGTGATCGTTTTAGTACATTTAAAGGCGAAACTTTATTTCCCTCTGTAAATAAGCAATTTGATTCCGGCGAGAAAACGGGGGTGCTTTGTTTCTTCACTGATCATCAACGAAAAACAGTTAAGATGAAGATAGGCATTTCATTTATTAGTGAAGCTAAAGCTGCGGAAAATTTAAAAAATGACATACCTCACTGGGACTTTAACTTAGTGCGTCAGCAAGCTGAGCAAAAGTGGGAGAGGTTGCTGTCTAGGATCGAATTAGATTCGACAGCGAGTCTTGAGCAGCGAAAGATGTTTTACACGGGTCTTTATCACACAATGTTAATGCCTGTAGACCGCTCAGGGGAAAATCCTTTGTGGACAGCCACGCCATACTATGACGATTTTTATGCTATTTGGGATACGTTTCGCACGTCCTCCCCCCTTCTTACAATCATCGATCCCGAGCGCCAAGCCGATATCATCAACGGCATGTTAAATATCTACAAGTATGACGGGTATTTACCAGAGGGGCGAAGTGGAAATACTAATGGCCGCACCCAAGGGGGCTCTAATGCGGATATTGTCATTGCCGACGCCTACGTTAAAAATCTTCGAGGGGTAAATTATCACCTTGCCCTTAAAGCTATGATTAAAAATGCCACTGTTGCACCGGGCGGAAACAGTGAAAAAGAGGGGCGCGGTGGTTTGCCAGACTACAATCGTCTCGGCTACGTTTCTACTGATTATGTGCGCGCGGGAAACAGAACATTAGAGTACGCCTATAACGATTTCGCGCTGGCTACGGTGGCTAAAGGGTTGCATCGAATGGGGGAGTATTATCGCTTTATAGAACAGGCCAATAATTGGCAAAACCTGTGGCGCAATATAGAACATGATGGTGCACGTGGTTTTATTATGCCAAAAGATGTTAACGGAAAATGGATAGACGAAATCCCGTGTGACATTAAAGATGGTGTGGCCACGCGCGTTAGCTATACGCCCATTGCACAAGACTGGCCTAACTGCGTGTGCTGGTGGTGCGGTTTTTTCTACGAAGCGAGTTCGTGGGAATACTCGTTTTATGTTCCGCATGATATTGCTGCAATCATAGAGAAGAGCGGCGGCAGCGACGCTTTTGAATCTCGCTTGAACACATTCTTTGAGCACAATTATTACAACGTCGCTAATGAACCCTCATTTTTGACGCCCACGCTATATCACTGGCTGGGTAAACCTCATTTGAGTTCAGACAGGGTGCGCAAAATAGTCCAAGAGCATTATTCTAGCAAGCGCGATGGCCTACCTGGTAATGATGACTCTGGAGCAATGTCGTCGTGGCTTGCTTTTCATATGATTGGGCTTTTTCCAAATGCAGGGCAGCCTTACTATTTAATTAATTCTCCACAAGTGAAGTCGGCAACGTTGCATGTTGAAGGAGGCAATATCTTTAAAGTGATCACAGAAAATTACAGCGAAAAAAACCGGTATATCGTTTCTGCCACCTTAAATGGCAAGCCATTTCACAATACGTGGATAAACCACTCTGAAGTAATAAAAGGGGGAGAATTAAGATTGAAAATGGCAGCAAAACCTTCGAATTGGGGAGAGGGCAAGTTCCCGCCCTCACTATCCACCACTCAGAAATAGTCAAAACCAACGCCTGCACGTACCTTTAATACTGGTGCGTGTCGGCCGCTAAATCATTCCTTTACGCTAATAAACACAGGGTTGCTGTAAAACCATAAATCAGTCCAGGGATCTTCTCCTGCCGTGTCTATCTGTGGTTCCAATTCATTCTTATTATTAGTACCTCTGATGCGAACATACTGTGCCTGTTTTACCGCTTCAATGTCCATCTTTATCGTACGAAACTGTCCATCCACATACCAGTCTTTTGATGTAAAGCGATGAATTACTGGGGACGGCGCTGCAGCAACGTCGCTATTGATCATGCCAATAATCACGTCTACCCGTTCTACACTGGGGTTTTGACGGCCAAAATTAAGGGTGTCAGGGTCGCGAAATTTGATTTCTATAGAGCTTGTTTCGCCTGATTTTAATTCTATGGTTTCCCCAATATCTGCGGATTGGCCCTTTTTATTACTGACTTTAACCGAAAGTGAATCAATTAAATCTCCGGTAGTTGCAAACATTTTCCCTGCTCGTATCGCCTGCATTATGTCGTCGTACTGTTTTCTCGCGAACACATAGGTTTTTGAATATTCACCAGGCCAAAAGTCGGTTCGCCCCTCTGTGTAGTGCATATGGCTATCAGAAGTGGCTGTTATCCACCAGCGTCTGCCTTCACTCAACAGACTGTCCCATACGCCGCCGACCACTGCCGTCATCTGATCAAAACCACCCATTGTTGGAAAGTCGTTATATCCGCCCCTTAATCCACTCTCTCGAATGGAGCCGTCGGGGTTGAGTGCGTTGGCTTGGTGGCCGGGTGCGCCTTCCATGCCAATAACGACATCAGGTGCAGTGTCTTGCCATTTTCTTAGTTTTTGAGGCGTGACTTTTTTAAAACTAGAGAGCTTTTCAGCCAAGCGAGCCGGGTGATTTACAATCAAAATAGGTGGTTTTTGTTCTTCCTCCATTGCTCTGAGCGCTTGAAGCATAAACTCACCGGTATCTCTAGAGGCGGTGTCAGGCTCAATTTCCCTTCTATTAAACTGCGACTCTAACCGGAAAAGCTGTTCTGCTTCAGTCTCGCTATAAGGGATAATTAAGCTGCAGTGACGAGCGCCAGGTGTGTCGAACTCCATGCCGTAAAACTGTAAGACCTCAGGTGTCGCTTTTCGCGAAGCGACAAGCTCTGGATAGGCGTGTTCTAAGTTAACGGAACTGTGCCCAGGACCACCATGATCTGTGGTCACCATCCAGCTCAAATTATGATGCCTCGCCATTTGTGCGTATAGCGCAGTGGCGTACTGCGCATCGCCCCGCAATATAGGTGTTGGTGGAGTCGTGCTCCAGTCCCATCTAGCACTGTATTTACCATGGATATGATGATCGCCCGCAAGCCATGCTGTCGTAGGCTCTGCTTCTGCTAGGGAACGGCTTGATGCAGACGCATTGTGCGTTTTGCTATGGGAAGTTTTACACCACACAGTGAATAAAGAAGTGAGTAGCATAATGAAGTAAAACAAAGGGTAGCGCATTGGAAGGGCCTTTAACGTTCGTTGCGAAAAAAGTAGTGCGGTTTAGAGATGCAAAAAGGGAAGCATAAATCAACAGCTCTACTAAAACTACAAATAGAAAAGGCGCCGGAAAACAAGGCGCCTGTCATCGTTAATTATTTATAGCTAACTAAAATCTATAGGTAGCACCTGCCATAAATGTTCTTCCGCTGGTCGTTGTGTTGTACTGACGGTCACTGGAGTCACTGTATTGTATTTCTTGTTCATTCGTTAAGTTAATTCCCTCAATGTTTAACTTAAGCGACTCGTTAACTTGATAGAATGCTGAGAAGTCCACATAGGTTGTTTCGTGGAATCCGCGCTCATCTTCATCCCCAAGACCCGCTTCTACGCTACTGATATATCTATCTCGGTAGGCTGCTGAAACGCGCGCTCCCCATTCGTCAGTCTCGTAATAAAGAGTTAAGTTATAGCTGCTTTTCGATAAGCCTTGAAAGGCTTTAATTTGATCCTCGCCACTTCCTTGCACATTTCGATACGTGCTGTTGCCGTCTGCCCACGTATAGTTGGCAATTAAACCAAAGTTCTGGAACGGCTCAGGTAAGAAATCGAAGTCACGTTGGAAAGCGAGTTCGAAGCCTTTGATGGTCGATGAATCTGAATTTTGAGGGGTCGTCACGTTAAACTGCGTAGTTGGCGTTCCGCCATTTGGCAATAAGCTATTTGGCAACGATAGTTCTTCAAGGGTTTTTGTTTGTGCTGCAGTTTCAGTGACAATAAAGTCTTTGATATCTTTATAAAAAACCGCGACAGAAAAGTAACCTACACCGTCAAAATAAGACTCCAAGGAGGTATCAATGTTCACAGAAGAGTACGGCTCTAAGCTGGGGTTGCCGATAGTAACTGAACCAACATCTCCCTCAGATAGCGTAGCTTGCGATACATTTGCAGATACTGATAAGGCACTTAAGGAAGGACGCGTCAGATTTTTACTTGCACTAAAGCGAAGTAGCACATCTTCACTCACTTCATAAACCACATTGAGTGTTGGCAGAACGCCGGAATAGTCACGAACCATGGTAATATCTTCACCGCCAGAGATACCCTTTGAGGTCAATTCAGTATTGTAATAGCGAAGACCCACGCTTCCTCTAAAATTGGCGTCGTTTAGCATACTATCCCAGCTATACATACCATAGAGGGCTTGGGTTTCTTCTTCTACATCGTATGCAAATGTACTGACAACCTTATCTTCACCTAATGAAAGATCAGAAAGACCATAAAACTCTTGTATCTTCGCCATATCAAGCTCGAGCCAATCTTGATCTGGGTGGTCTGAGTAAACGTTGGTAACATCAGATGAAATTGTGGTTACACCGTTGTTAAGTGGGGTTTCTTTACTCTGAACATAACCTGAATCTTGTCTACGTTCGCCCGTGTTCGAGAATTTTTTATAATTGGCGCCGAAGCTAATGGTTCCTGTATCGCCAACGAAGTACTTAAAATCTACTTTGGCATTGTCGAAATCGTTTGTGATGTAGTCTTCTTGGAAATACAAATCTTTAACTAGCCAGCCTTCAGGGGAAGCAGGGTCAAAGTCATACGTATTTACACCGTAAAAGCGGTCTTGAGTAAAATCGGTTGTTATACCGCTGCCAGGTCGCATAAGGTTGGCTTTGTTGACCTTGGGCTGGTCGTAGTCAGAAGAACTTGTACCAATCTGTACGTTTGCTATGAAATCCTCTGAGATGTTCCAGTCAACATTGAAAGTTAGTTGAGTGAAAACAGACTCATTGTAATCTTCTCGAGACTCTGTTCTTATCGTGGTATCAGAGTAACGTCCAAAAACGACTTCTTTGTCGCCGTTATTGTCAATGAACTCTAGCTCCTCCACGCGCCCCAAAGCCGTACTGCTAGAACCCCCGGTCGAAATGTGGTGCTCATCAAGCGTATTGTTTAGTTCACCGCGCAGAAAATCTAAGCTAATATTTAAATCATCAGAGGGGCGATATTGTAAAGACGCCGTTATACCTAAGCGCTCTTGTTGGTTATTCCACACTGAGTATCGATTTCCTCTCGAAAACCATAGTTCACCGTCTTCGAGTAATTGAGCAGTATTGGCATCTAGGCTCTCACTATAGTTTGACGTGCTTCTCTTACGCCATCTATAGGTGTTGTAGCCAAATTCGCGCGACTCTCGTGTGCTATAAGCTACTGACGCTAGCGCACCGAAGTTATCCCATGTGTTGGACAGCATCCCAACTAACCGATTATCAAAGTTATCGGTATTGGTGTTGGTGCCACCTTGAACGCCCACTACGCCTTTCATTCCAGAGAAGTCGAAAGGTTTCGCGGTTTTTAAGTTAACTGTACCGCCTATACCGCCTTCTTCTATTTCGGCTGAATACGACTTTTTAACATCGATTTGATTAAAAAGTTCTGAAGCAAAGATGTTAAAGTCGAACGCGCGCGAGCGGGTTACAGCCCCGCGACTGTCCATGGGAGACGACGAAGACCCTAGAGCCTCCATGCCGTTTACTTCAACACGTGTGAATTGGGGCCCCATCCCTCGAAGTGATATTTGACGACCTTCACCGCCTTCTCGAGTAATCGCAATGCCCGGCACGCGCTGTAAAGAGTCTGCCAAGTTTAAATCAGGAAAGTCTGCGATGTCTTCTGCAACAATAGAATCTTGTGCAACCAAAGATTCTCGTTTTAAGTCTTTAGCTTTAATTACTGCGCTTCGAAAGCCTTGAACTTCTACTACTTCTATTGATTCTTCATCGCTTTCTTGAGCATAAACAGGTAAAACATAAAGTGTGGATAGCGCGTGAGCAACGCTCAACGCGACAGCGGTTTTTACGGTCTTATTCATTATTATCTCCCATTAACATTTCAGCAACATGAATTTACAAGGTTTATGACACCGGTGTCAATTGCTGGTCTGGGAATTTTTACATTTTTTTTATAATTAAGTAACGAAGCGGCATATTTGGGTTGCAATTAACTCAAAGAAGAACTTTGGTTACAGAATGTATGACATGTTCTGCAGAAATTATTCATTACAAGGTTCGGAAGGCAGCTATAAACTAGAAAAAGTGTTACTTCTAAGAGCCATTGACACCGGTTGCATTAAGGTTGTTATGGGATGGTCTCGATAGGCACATATGCCAAACTACGTATGCTAGAGTGAATAGGCTAGTGGTAGAACAGCTTAGTTAATATTTCTACCCTAACTCTGGTACTTCAACAGCTATTTTCTGTGTATCCAAGTGGGCGGGCGTAAATTCTTCACAGTCCATATTACGCTGGTCCATAAAGCGCTTTACCGTTTCAGCGCAGTAAGCTTTGCGGCAGCATTGAGACAGCAGCATTTCATGACGCTGCACGCGTTCGCGAATAAATTTTACTACTAATCCTCTTAACCATTGCAGGCCTGCATCTTGATCCTGACGTTTGTGCCACATTACAGATAGCGGAGAGCTAACAATTTCTATTGGTGTTTCAAACACTGCCAGTTCACCTGAGAATATTTCTTTTTCCATTACCAAAGATGGTGCTACACAAATAAGGTTGCTTTCTTTTAATAGCGGTGTGGCGTTATAAAATTGGTTTACGGACATGGCTACACGGCGCTTAAGGCCTAAATTCGCCAGCACTTGATCTGTTGGACCCGTCACATCGCCTGTAACAGAAACCAGAAGGTGATCGGCCGCGACAAAGTCTTCTAACGTTAGTTGAGATTTGGCTAAAGGATGGTCGGGACGCATTACCACCACCCAGCTTGGGTCTAGGACATGTTCAGCACGGATAACTGAGCCAGGCTCTTGGTATTTAGAGAAAGTCAGTTCGGCTTCGGCATCTTTAAGTATTTTGTCCGTTTCCATATCGTAATTAGGAATGGCATGGATATTAATACCAGGCGCCTCGTTCTCAATAACTTTGCGCAGCGGGCCCCACACCATAGACACAATGCTATCAGTTGCTGCAATACGAAAAGTGCGCTTTGCCGTCGCGGGGTCGAAGTCAGTCGGGTTAACGGCAACTTCAAGCTCGCCTAGAGGGCCTTGTATTTGACTCCAAAGATTTTTAGCGAAAGATGTAGGCTGAATACCACGCCCATCTTTAACAAACAATTCATCGTTCCAAGCGGTGCGCATCCGAGACAGCGCATTAGAGACCGCCGGCTGCGTCATTGATAACCTGTCAGCTGCTCGGGTAATGGCACCCTCAGTCATGATGGCATCAAAAATCATCAATAAATTTAAATCATGTGGACGCATTGTTCTCTCCGGCGCTTATTACCTATCATCTACATTCATCTATCAATTAATGAATCAATATAATAATAGGTTTAACGTGAATGACATTATTTAGTTATAGGTTATAGCTAAACGTATTAATTTTCTATATGAATACGACGAGCGACGCCTGTATATTACGGCGCCGTAGCCCTGAATTTACCTAAGCTTCGGCTTTTCTTACGAATTTTTGGATTTGCTCTATAACAAACCCCTTCTTAATTTTAGAAAGGCGCTCCACTCCTTCGGCATATAATATCAACATATAACACAATGTGATGTGTTGCATATAAAAATATAATTATTTTTATTCTTTTCGCATATGCATAATGCGCGGCATCAAACTTTAGTTTAACTTTTTAGAGAATCTTGCAATGAAAACTTTTACCCGTTTATTGGCAATAGTCAGCTTAACTGCGCTTGTCGCTGCATGCGGTGGTGACGAGCAGGATCCAAGTCAATCAATGAGCGCAAACGCAAATGCAGGCGTCCCTGTTGATGTGGCTACCGTGGTGACCCAGCGTTTAACCGAGTGGGATAATTTCACAGGCCGTTTAGAATCTCCGCACATTGTTGCGCTTCGACCTCGCGTGTCGGGCTATATCGATTTTGTTGCGTTTGATGAAGGTGAATACGTTGAGCAAGGGCAAACCTTATTTTTAATCGATAATCGCACATTTAAAGCGGAAGTTGACCGTTTGACCGCTCAGCTTGAAGAAGCGAAGAGCCGCGTAGAACTGGCCGAGCAAAACTTTAACCGTGCTTTCAAACTACGTAAAACTCAAGCGGTATCTGAAGAGGTGCTTGACGCTCGCCTAGCAGAAAAGAATCAAGCGCTAGCAAGCTTAAATCAAACTCAAGCCGCCCTTGAAGTAGCGCGCCTAAATCGTGGTTTTGCCCGAGTTGAAGCGCCAATCTCTGGGCGTGTATCCCGTGCCAATATTACAGAAGGCAACTTTGTTACTGCAGGGCAAACAGAGCTAACCCGTATTGTATCTACTGACCGTTTATATGCGTATTTTGATATTGATGAGCAGACTTATCTAAATTACGTCAACAGCGATAAAACTGTGTCAACGGCGGTAAGCGAGCAGCCAGTAGCGATGCGCCTTGCTAACGAGTCTGATTATAACCACTGGGGTCAAATTGATTTTATCGACAACCAGGTTAACGGTAGCACTGGCACGCTTCGCGTTCGAGCTGTGTTTAATAACGAAGAAGGTCGTTTAATCCCTGGCTTGTTTGCGCATCTAAAATTGGCGGGTGATACAGATGAACAAGGCATTCTAATTAAAGAAAAAGCCATTGGCACAGACCTTAATAACAAATTCGTGTTAGTGGTTAACGACGAAAACAAAGTGGAATATCGTGCAGTTAAGCTGGGTGATAAAGTGGGAAGCATGCGCATTATCACAAGTGGCTTAAATGCTAACGATACTATTGTAGTTGATGGTCTACAGCGCGTGCGCCCTGGTGCACAAGTTGCCGCAAATAAAGTCCCCATGGGTGATGAGGATGCGCTTGCAAACTTATCCAACTGGCAGTCACGTGTTGATAACGCTACCCAAGTAACCCAAAACATGGCGCAGTATGAAGATGTTTTATCTGGTGGTTCATTTACCTCAGGTACAGCAACGGCAGGTCTTAAGTAATGAATATCTCGCAGTTTTTCATAAGCCGCCCGATTTTTGCGGGCGTGCTTTCCCTACTTATTTTTATCGGTGGTGCCATCGCAGTTTGGCAACTGCCCATCACTGAATATCCTGAAGTGGTGCCGCCTACTGTTGTGGTAACCGCGAATTATCCTGGCGCTAACCCTGAAGTTATTGCTGAAACAGTCGCTACGCCGTTAGAACAAGAAATTAACGGTGTTGAAGATATGTTGTATATGTCTTCTCAAGCTACCAGCGACGGCCGCATGACCTTAACAGTTACGTTTGCGATTGGCACCGACCCAGATGAAGCAACAACGCTGGTACAAAATCGTGTGAATCGCGCTACGCCACGTTTACCTCAAGAAGTGCAGCGCTTAGGCGTGGTTACCGAAAAATCATCACCAGATTTAACCATGGTGGTGCATTTAACGTCGCCCGATAATCGTTATGACATGCTGTATCTTTCAAACTATGCCGACCAGTTTGTTAAAGACGAATTAGCTCGAATAAATGGAGTAGGGCAAGTACGCCTGTTCGGTGCAGGCGAATTCAGCATGCGAGTATGGCTAGACCCTAACAAGCTTGCAGCGCTTCAATTAAACCCTGGTGATGTTGCAGCGGCTATTGCCGATCAGAATCAGCAGGCTGCGGCAGGTAGTCTTGGTGCGCAGCCAACAGGCACCAGTGAATTTCAGCTACTTATCAATGTTCGCGGCCGTTTAAAAGATGAAGCTGAATTTGAAAATATTATTGTTAAGTCTGGCGAAAATGGCGAGATTACCCGACTTAAAGATGTGGCTCGTGTTGAGCTTGGGGCGAATAATTATGCCTTAAGATCGCTGTTAAATAATAACCCAGCTGCGGCAATTCCAATATTCCAAGCGCCAGGCTCAAACGCCATACAAATATCAGACGACGTGCGTTCGCGCATGGCGGAGCTTTCAAAGGTGTTTCCCGATGGCTTAGAGTACGACATTGTTTACGACCCTACTGTGTTTGTGAGAGGCTCGATTGAAGCCGTAGTAAACACGCTTTTAGAAGCGGTATTACTTGTTGTTCTTGTAGTTGTACTGTTTCTTCAAACTTGGCGTGCATCCATCATTCCATTGGTGGCAGTACCAATCTCACTGGTAGGTACATTCGCTTTCATGCAGTTAATGGGCTTTTCTCTTAATGCGCTGTCTTTATTTGGCTTAGTGTTAGCTATTGGTATTGTTGTAGACGATGCCATTGTTGTAGTGGAAAACGTAGAGCGAAATATTGCCGAAGGTAAATCACCATTTGACGCTACTGTCCAAGCAATGAAAGAAGTGACTGGGCCGATTATTGCTACCACGCTGGTTTTGGCTGCCGTATTTATACCAACGGCTTTCATGAGCGGCCTAACCGGGCAATTCTATAAACAGTTTGCACTTACTATCACTATTTCAACGGTAATATCTGCAATTAACTCGTTAACACTAAGCCCTGCTTTATCTGCTCTACTATTGAAGCCTCACGGTAAAGCAAACGATTGGCTTACTCGCGGTATGGACAAGGTGTTTGGTCGCTTTGTATTTGCGCCATTTAACCGAGTATTTGATAGTGGTTCGAAACAATACACAGGTGCGGTTGGCGGCTTAATTCGCAAAAGCGGCATTGTACTGGTGTTATATGCAGGCCTTATTGCGCTCACTTATAACCAATTTGCGACTACACCTACGGGTTACGTACCAGGGCAAGATAAGCAATATTTGGTGGCCTTTGCACAACTACCCAATGCGGCAAGTTTAGACAGAACGGAAGAAGTGATTCGTGAAATGTCTCGAATTGCGATGGAGCATCCAGGCGTTTCTGACGCCGTAGCGTTTCCAGGCTTAAATATTAACGGTTTTACTAATAGCCCAAGTTCTGGAATTTTATTTACGCCGCTTAAGCCTTTTAATGAAAGACAGTCGCCAGAGTTATCTGCAGGCGCTATTGCTGCAAAACTCAATCAGCAGTTTGGTTCGATTAAAGGGGCCTATGTCGCTATTTTCCCGCCACCTCCGGTGATGGGGCTAGGCACTATAGGTGGCTTCCGCTTGCAAGTGGAAGATAGAGGGAATTTGGGCTTTGAAGAGCTAGAGCGTGTAACCCAAGAAGTGATTGGTAAAGCGTGGGCGCACCCAGCGCTAACAGGTTCATTCACAAGCTTTACTGTAGCCGTGCCACAACTTGATGTAGACGTAGATCGTGAAAAAGCTGTAAGCCAAGGGGTAAACATCGATACGTTATTTACCACGATGCAAGCTTACTTAGGTTCCCTTTATGTAAATGACTTCAACTTGTTTGGTCGTACATATCAAGTGAACGTTCAGGCTGATGCTCAATATCGTCAAGAGATAGGGGACATAACCCAGTTCAAAATTAGAAATAGTCAAGGTGAAATGATACCGTTAGGTTCATTCCTAGACGTTCAACATAGCGCCGGTCCAGACCGAGTGATGCACTACAATGGCTACGTTACCGCCGAAATCAACGGTGCTCCAGCGCCTGGCTATTCGTCAGACCAAGCGAAAGCGGCTATCGAAGAGATATTGGCTGAAACCTTGCCGCTAGGAATGACCTACGAGTGGACAGAGTTGACCTACCAGCAAATATTAGCCGGTAATGCATCAGCTTTTGTATTCCCACTGGTTGTGCTTCTCGTGTTCTTAGTACTGGCTGCACAGTATGAAAGCCTTCGTTTACCACTGGCAATTATACTAATTGTTCCTATGACCTTATTGAGCGCTCTTATTGGTGTTCAGATTTACGGTGGTGACAACAATATCTTCACCCAAATTGGTCTAATTGTATTGGTCGGTCTTGCTACAAAGAACGCCATTCTTATTGTCGAGTTTGCTAAAGAGCTGCAGGACAGCGGCATGGATGCGCTTTCGGCAATTAAAGAGGCAAGCCGCTTACGTTTACGTCCGATTTTGATGACATCAATTGCCTTTATCATGGGGGTATTACCTATGGTTATCTCTACTGGCGCGGGTGCAGAAATGCGTCAAGCCATGGGCGTGGCCGTATTCTCTGGAATGATAGGCGTCACTTTCTTCGGCTTAATTCTTACTCCCGTATTTTACTATTTGCTAAAACGTAAAGGTTAACTCTCCCGTCTACCCAAGCGTTGCCCTCTTAAGGGGCTTTTTAGGCCACTCATTTGAGTGGCCTTTTTTTTGCCACCTTTGGTCAGCATTTATCTCGTATTGCATTATCTAAATGCTTATATTTCCCTGCATCCTTGAGATAAAGTTAAAAAAGTACAGCAGATAAACGGAGATTCGAATGAAAATAGGTGCGGCTATAGTAATGGCCTTGGGCATGGTGGTTGCGGTGGCTTTGCTTGGTGTTCAGGTATCATCGTCAATGAACGATATGCAAACGTGGGATAGGGTAGTTACCGTAAAAGGACTGTCGGAGCGAGAGTACATAGCAGATCAGGTTATTTGGCCTATTCAATTTGTCGACGCGGGCAATGACTTACCTCAACTGTATGAACATATCGAAAAGAATAGCCTTCAGGTGGCTAACTTTTTAGAAGAGAAGGGCATTTCAGCAGAAAGCATTACTATTGGAAAGCCTGAAATAAATGACAAATTGGCACAACAATATGGAAGTAGTGAAAAAGCACCATTTCGCTACAGCGCCATTCAAACCGTTACTGTCTTTTCAAATGATGTTGAAAAAGTGCGAGCGCTCATGCAGCAAATTGGGGAATTAATTAAAACCGGTATTGTATTATCAGACCAAAGTTATCGCGCTCAGCCCGACTATGTGTTTACTCGCTTAAACGAAGTAAAGCCTGAAATGATTGAAGAAGCTACGCTTAATGCTCGAGAGGTGGCGGAAAAGTTTGCCAAAGATTCAAAAAGTACATTGGGTAAAATTAAGCGGGCCAACCAAGGGCAGTTCAGTATTTCAAGCCGCGATAGTCACCATCCTCACATTAAGAAGGTGCGGGTAGTGTCTACCATTGAATATACGCTTGTAGATTGATATTCATGCTATGCTAAGACTGGCAACGTGAATTGACTAGACATGGCGAGTTCACGCATTTGTGCACTTTATGTATTAGATTACTGCTAATGTCTAGTGGCTGGATTTGCGGGTATACGTTTTAATTTAAAGAAGTGCTGTGTACTTCAGCGCTTAACGCTTATTAATTAAGGTGGCAAGCCTGAAATGAAGGACCCTAAAGCGCAGTCCCAACAGCTTGAGTTTTTTGAAATTCCAAGCCCTTGTATTGGTGTCTGCGAGTCTGGTCCAAGAGGGTTTTGTAAAGGCTGTTACAGAAGTCGAGATGAACGCCTTTATTGGCTCAAAGTTGATGATGCGACAAAACGAAAAATAATCAGTGCGTGTGTAAGGCGTGAAAAAGCAGTATTGGCGAAGTTACGCAAAGCGCAAGAGCTAAAAAGTGAAGAGTCAGCCGAACAATTTTCTCTTTTCAATGAGCCGCCTGAAAGAAGTTAAAAAGAGTTAGAGAATTTTTTGATGCCGTTAGATAAGTATGTTTCGTATGCTACAAAATCGTTTACGTTACCCGATATATGCGTTCGCTTGCGTTCAACGCTAGATGATCCTCGTTCTAGTATCGAAGAGATTGCTGTATTAGTTAGTGCCGACCCTTCTCTTACTGCTAAAGTTTTACGGCTAGCCAATAGTTCACTTTTTCGTTTTCCCTCTCAAATTGCGTCTCTGACAAAAGCGATTAACGTAATAGGGGGCGAAGCGCTTTATAATTTAGTGATTGCTGAAACGGCAACCACTGCCTTTAAGCACTTCGATACATTGCTAATTGATTTAGACAAGCATTGGCATGCCTCTGTTTATTGTGGCATGGTCGCTAAGAGTCTAGCGATGCGACTGAACATTCGCGGCGCTGAACGTTTTTTTGTCATGGGAATTCTTCAGAATCTAAGTGAGCTCATTGTCGCTAAAAAAGAACCTAAGCGTTATGACGATTATCGTCACGCACAAAAAAGCGAGTTGCCACATACTGAACAGTTAGCTCATTTCGGTTTTACGTTTGCACATTGTAGCGGTATCATATTGGAAAAATGGCACTTGCCTATTGGTTTGTACTATCCGATATCATTTATGAACGAAGAAGCAAAGTACGCTTCTGACGTTGATATCTGCGTCCTTGCTCTTGCTAGTCGAATAACGCTTAGTCAACTTGATAAAGAAAGTTATGCTGACATTGAACTTTTTACGCCTGAGATAGCCAATACAGTAAGTCTCGATATGGAAGTGATAAGTAATTCAATTGAATATGCTGAGCAAGAAACAGCAAAAATTGTCTCGCTTATTCACTGAGCTTTCAGTGTCTCAATTCTGTTATAGCACTGATAAACTGTAAAACACAGTAAAGTTCTTCCAGAGGATTGGTATTATAAGCGTCTTATTTAGACGTAATCTAATAACTAAAAAGCTCGACGTAAAATCAGATTATGTTCACAAAAACCTTCCGGCCGCACGTTGTTGTAGGTGCTATTTGTATTGGTATGTGTTTCTCAGCACATGCAAGAGACCTTATTGAGACCCTTTATCACGCCGATTTTACTCCAGACGCTGATGACGAAATTCCCCGTTTTACAATGGATGGAGAACTGGGTGTTCTTCTCAATACAGGCAATACGTCTGCTGCGAGTGTGAAAGCGGCAGTGAATGCCGATCATGAAACCGAAAATTGGAGCAGTGTTTATTTTGCTGAGCTGCTCTACAAAGAAAGCGGCACGCCTACCACAGAGCGCGACATAAGCGCACAGCGCTTTTTTACCAGCGCGCAATTCGACTATAAGCTACTTACGCCAGGCCGCCGCCTTTTTATGTACGGCGATTATGAAGATGATAAATTTACAGGGTATGAGCACCGAGCTTCATTAGCCGCGGGTTGGTCACAACGCGTTTGGCGAAACGAAGACAGTGAGTTTCGTTATAGTGTAGGGCCAGGTTACACCTTTATCGAAGCAGAAGAAGACAGCGATAATCTTGTTAACGACGGGGTAATAGTACGCGCATCAGCCGAGTACAAATATCACTGGAGCTCGGGTGCCAAACTGCGTCAATTTGTGAGCACAGAAGCTGGTGAAGAAAATACCAAGTCCCGTTCTGAAACCTCGCTTTCAGCAAATGTATTCGGTTCATTAGCGATGAAGCTGTCGTTTATACTAAATCATGAAACCGACACCCCTGAAGATGTCGCGGCGTTAAGCACAGAGACATCTGTAGCATTGGTCTATCAGTTTTTTTAGTCAATTAGTGTAAATTTAAGGCTTAAAACCGGCTTTTTACCGCGGGTGGATTGACTGAGAGCGTTGAAAATGTACACTGCGCACCATTGTTTGTAGCGTTGGTTTATTTTTCGACGCTATTTAGCTGACCTCTTTTAAAACTCGTGTTGTACCGCCTTGCAGTACTTAAGGTGTCGTGTACAACGAATGGACCGATAATCAATAGGATTGTTCAATGAAAAAGCAAGTGCTTGCATCTCTAGTTGCAATTTCTCTTTCTCCTGCCGTATTCGCTCAAGGTAAAGAAGTAAAACCTTTCACAATGGAAGGTGAGCTTGGCTTCATATCTACATCAGGTAACACTGAGACGACTTCAATCAGCGCGGGAATTCAAGCTCACCAAGAGCTTGAGAAGTGGAGTAATGACTACGTTTTAAAAGGTCTGTACAAACAGGAAACTGTCCAACAAGAAAATGATGCAGGCGAGCAAGAAGATGTCGAATTTACTTCTGCACAGAAATTCTTTGGTTCAGCGCAGGGTAACTATAAGTTAGAAAACCCAGATAACCGTCTATTTGCCTTCGCGTCATATGAAGATGACCGTTTTAGTAACTTTAACTACCAAGCAACGGTAGCAGCGGGTTGGAACCAAAAAGTGCTAGAGAATGATCGCCACACTCTAGAATATTCAATTGGTCCTGGTTACTCGTTCATTGAAACACAAGAAGATGAAAATCTTGATAGCATGATTGTTCGTGCATCAACAGCGTATTCTTGGAAAATTTCTGACACTGCTAAATTCACGCAAACCGTGAGTACTGAAGTGGGCTCTGATAACACGAAGTCACGTGCTGAATCTGCACTTACTGCTACGATCAGCGGGAACCTTTCTATGCGTCTTTCGTTCAAATTAGATCACAACACTAACGTTGATGAAGACGTAGAAAAACTTGATACAGAAACAGCTGTAAGCCTAGTTTACAACTTCTTCTAAACTTTACTGAAGCGCCTTGACCGCTCAGTTGTGCGTTGAGGCGGTTTAATGTTTTACCTAGGTAATTCCTTTATACACTGATGCCATAGTGTTGTTGGAATAGGCGCTAGAACCAGTGCATTACTAAGTAAAACAAAAGTACAGATACAAAAAAACGCTGCAAATTTGCAGCGTTTTTTTTAACTAAATATCAAGCAAGCGTTTTATTAAACGTTTTTGTTTAATGAAGGATTCTGGTCTTAATAGTGCCGTCTATTTGTTGAAGTTCTGCTAGTGCTTCATAGCCGCGGTCTTCTTTAACATCTACTACCACGTAACCAATTTCAGAGTTAGTTTGTAGATACTGAGCTTCAATATTGATGTCTTTTTCCGCAAAAGCTTTGTTGATTTGCGTAAGAATACCTGGCTGGTTTTTGTGTACGTGAAGCAAGCGCGAACGACCAGTGTGCTCAGGCAGTGATACTTCAGGGAAGTTAACCGCCGACAACGTAGAGCCGTTATCGCTGTATTTTGCTAACTTACCCGCTACTTCAATACCAATGTTCTCTTGCGCTTCCTGCGTGCTTCCGCCAACGTGTGGCGTAAGAATAACGTTGTCGAACGCGCGAAGCGGCGATTCAAATTCTTCAGTATTAGACTTAGGCTCTACTGGGAATACATCAATTGCTGCGCCATTAAGGTGACCGCTTTCCAGTGCTTTGGCAAGTGCGTCAATATCAACCACAGTACCGCGAGATGCGTTAATAAGAATGCTGCCTTTTTTCATTTGAGACAGTTCTTTTTCGCCAATCATATCTTGGGTTTGCGGCGTTTCAGGAACGTGTAGCGATACCACATCAGAGGTATTAAGCAGCTTCTCAAGCGACTTCACCTGAGCTGAGTTACCCAGCACTAGCTTATCTTCGATATCGAAGAATTGAACGCGCATACCAAGGTGTTCAGCAAGAATACTAAGCTGTGTACCTATGTGGCCATAGCCGATAATACCTAAAGTTTTTCCGCGAGCTTCGTACGAACCTACTGCGGTTTTTTCCCATTCACCGCGGTGAGCTTTGGCGTTTTTGCTAGGTACTTGGCGAAGCAAAAGAATAATTTGCCCAAGAACAAGTTCTGCAACCGAGCGAGTATTAGAAAAAGGCGCGTTAAAAACGGGAATACCACGGCGCTGCGTGGCTTCAAGGTTCACCTGGTTGGTACCAATGCAGAAACAACCAATAGCAACAAGCTTTTGCGCCGCATCAACTACTTTCTCGGTAATCTGTGTACGTGAACGAATACCAACAAAGTGGGCGTCTTTAATCTTCTCAATTAACTCATCTTCAGGAAGAGAGGTTTTAAGAAATTCAATGTTGCTATACCCATTGCTTTGTAGTGTTTCCAAAGCACTTTGGTGAACACCTTCCAACAACAAAATTCGGATTTTATCCTTCTCTAATGAAACTTTGCTCATGAACTCGCTATCTCTCGCTGATTTAATTGGGGTTGCTGGCAGTGCCAACCATAGGATCTCATAAATTCTCAGTAGCTAACATTTAAAGATGCACTATCTTATTTGCAACAGAGCCTTGGTTTAGCGCCTGCTATCTAGCGTTTTAGTTACGCTAATTGCTCTAATAAAAAAGGTTCATAACCTTAAGCAACATAAACATCTAGCTGCAAAAATATTATCAATTAAGACATCTAGACGTCTAAACGGAAATTAACAGAAAACGCGCTAAGTTAAAAGCAGTATTTTGCGTAGCTTTTCAACAAAACACTAGAATAGGGGCGGTTAAGCCGCCCGAATCACTTAAAGGTTTCAACACCACTGTCGGTTGCACTTAACACGATATCTGCGCCACGTAGGGCAAAAATACCGTTAGTTACTACCCCCGGAATATTATTGATTTTTTGCTCTAACTCACGTGGGTTTAGTATTTCAAGATTGTGAATATCTAAAATAACGTTACCGTTATCTGTCACAACGCCTTGTCGATACTCGGGGTCGCCACCCAGTTTTACCAGTTCGCGAGCGACAAAAGAGCGAGCCATAGGAATAACTTCTACAGGAAGTGGGAAGTCACCTAAAACAGGTACGCGCTTACTTTCATCTACAATACAAACGAACGTGGTAGCGGCACCCGCAACAATCTTCTCGCGGGTCAGAGCTGCGCCGCCGCCTTTAATCATGTGCTTGTGTTCGGTAACTTCGTCGGCACCGTCAATATAAACTGAAAGGTTGCTAACTTCATTTAACTCGAAAACTTCAATGCCCAAGGCTTTCAAGCGCTCGGTAGATGCCTCTGAACTTGAAACCGCACCTTCAATTTTGTGCTTAATTTTGCCCAGTTCTTCTATGAAAAAATTAACAGTAGAGCCCGTACCCACACCGACAATACTGTCTGCTTCAACATAGTCGATGGCTGCTTTGGCTACGGCTTGCTTTTTTTCGTTCTGATCCATGGTTACTCTCCAACTTATTATGCTTGCAAGTGTAACTTATAAGTGCGGATGAACCCATAAGTTCATAGGTTCAATTTGATATAGTGAAATTACGGTTTAGTGAATATAAGTGTGCGAGAAGGGGTCACGATAGCATCCAGCGGCACATCCCACGGGGCAACGGGCAGGGCATCAACTTCTTGCACATCGTGAGCGATACCTACCAATTTTGGCGTGTGCTGGTTTAAGGCCGATTGAGTATTCAGCTTGCGTTGCGTAAAGCTTAAGGTGCGGTCGTAATAGCCCCCACCCATACCTAAGCGGTTACCGCTTGTATCAAACCCCACTAGCGGCATAAGAATAACATCGCATTGTGTAACAGGTATGACGGCTTCACAGGACAATACAGGCTCTTCAATATTATATTTGTTATAAATCAACAAAGAATCGGGGGTATAAGATAAAAAAAGCAAGTGTCCTTTGCATACAGGATGTAGCACAGGCAATGCGAACTTTTTGTGCGAGACCTGCCAAGTTGATTCGATGTAGTATTTTAAGTTTACTTCGCCATCGTTAACCAAGTACCCGGCTACAGTAGTTGCGCTATTAACAAAGGGGAGGGTGTTTAGCTGAGCGGAGATGTTCTTTGCAGCGTCTTCATGTTGCTCTTCAGGTAAACTACGGCGTGCTTCGCGAAGCTTTTTGCGAAGTTGGGCTCTAGCTTGCTGTTTTTCTTGTGAAACGCTTACTTGCATATTGGGCAACCTTGCTTGGCGTGAAGGGCCGTTAGTGGTTCTTCTGCCCTAAATAGTGATTCAGTACACGAACCAACTCACTATTGTCTATGGGTTTGGTTAGCACGTCATCAAGACCTCTTTCTCGCAAATACTCAGACTCAGTTATCACGTCAGCGGTTAATGCTACAACAGGTAAGCTTGGCTTGTGAGCTTTTATCTGTGCCGTCGCTTCGTCTCCTTGAATGCCGGGTAAGTTAAGGTCCATTAGCACTAAGTCGACAGGATTAGATCTAGCGTATTCAACCCCTTCCTCACCTGTGCTTACCACAGAGAGCGCCACGCCTAATTTTTCAAACAAGGTTTGAATAACCACTTGGTTTATATAGTGGTCTTCAACCACTAACACATTTGCAGATTTATCAATGTTAACTTGTGCTACAAAGCTTTGTGGCTGTGCCTCAACGAACTGATTTGCACTTAGCGCATCGGCGGGCAAGGTTACGCTTATGCGGGTACCGTGATTTAATTTACTGCTAACTTTAATCGTCCCATCCATAAGCTCGATAAGACGCCTGGATATATTTAAGCCTAAGCCAGTTCCACTAATCTCTTGCGCGTTACCCATCCGTTCGAAAGGCTCAAAGAGTCGCTTTTGATCGTCTTCGCTAATACCAATGCCTTCATCTATGACATTGAATATAATTTTTCCATTTTTGTATTTTACTTGCGCTTTTACCGACTTACCCTTATTGGTAAATTTGATGGCGTTAGACAGCAAGTTCAGTGCAACCTGTCCAAACTTGGTATCGTCAAAAAATAGCGAGTCGGGCACTGATTTATCAATGCTGGTGAAAAATGTAATACCGCTGTCTTCGGCACGAACCTTAGTTAACGAAAACAGATGTGTAAAGAAGTCGCTTGTATTCACCGCTCGTGCCATTACGCGCATTTTGCCGGCTTCTATTTGCTTGATATCTAATACCGAATTTACAATTTCTAGAAGTCTTTCGCCGCTTTGGCTTACATGTGAAAGCGGGGTGGTAAAAGACGGGGGTAAATCTAACTTTTTAGCTTCGCCTTCAAGAAGGCGGCTGAAGGTGTTTATAGCGTTAAGTGGCGTTCTGATTTCGTGGCTAACGTAGGACAGGAAATCAGACTTGAATTGACTAGTACGCTCCAGTTCTCGGTTTTTCCGCTTGAGCTCTAAATGTGCTACCACTGATTTACTTAACGTCTGTAACGACGTCTTTTGTGCTTCAGTTAGCGTTCTAGGCTTGCGGTCGATAGCGCAAAGCGTACCAATAGCGTAGCCTGATGGTGTAATGAGTGGCGCACCTGCATAAAAGCGTATATCTGGTGAACCAGTTACTAAAGGGTTGTCATGGAATCGCGGGTCTAACGTGGCGTTAGGGATTTCAAACACTTCTTCCTGTAAAATAGCGTGGGAGCAAAAGGCTATTTCGCGGGATGTTTCTTCTGCATCTAGTCCAACGCGAGACTTGAACCACTGCCTGTCAGGGTCAATAAGACTAATAAGTGCAATGGGGGTTTCGCATATCTGAGAAGCTAACGTTGTGAGGTCGTCGAAAAGCTGCTCCGCTTCAGTATCAAGAACATCGTAGCTGAGTAGTTCGGCAAGACGTTCATCTTCATTTTCAGGGAGTGCAGCTGCTTCCATCTATATAAACCTAACGCAGAAATAAAAAAGGGACTGTATATTCACAATCCCTTAAACATATCACAGAGCGTAGGTGTCTACGAATAGTTGTTCCAGTTTTTGATGGTCAACTTTAGTCGCTACCTTAATGGTATTAGCTTCGTTCCAAAGTGGGCTAGGTGTTGTACCAGTTGGGGCAACCACCGTTTGGCCTCTGTCCAGCGTGCCAGTACCAACGCGAACGTGGCCTTCAGTCAGTTCAAATAACTCTGGGTGACGAAGGTGAGCAATTGGGAACGCATCGTGGAAGAAACATACACGGTCTTCACGGTTTTGTGAGTAAAAGTCCATGTAGAACTGGGCACTTTCTTTTACAAAGCCACCAAGGGTATTGTTTTTCTCTTCAAGTTTTTCAACAAAAGCTGGCGAGAATGGCGTGAAGTTCGTTACGTCCAAACCAAACATAGTCAATTCCCAATCTGCCGCAAATACGATTTCTGCTGCGTGGGCGTCATTCCAAATGTTCGCTTCTGCTACAGGCGTAACGTTGCCAGGTACAAACGCAGCGCCTCCCATAATGCTAACACCTTTAACCAGCTTAGGTAGCTCAGGCTCAAGACGAAGGGCTAGGGCTAAGTTGCCCAATGGACCTATTGCCACTAATGTGATTTCGCCCGGGTACTTACGCGCCATATCAACGATAAACTGCGCAGAGCTGCGAGGGTCTAACTCGGTTTTAGGCGCTTCAGGTTTAATATGACCGAAGCCGTGCTCTCCGTGAACAAAGTGTGCATAGGTTGACTCAGGGCCAACCCACGGCATACCTACACCTTTGGTTACAGGAATGTCTTTACCGGCAATTTCACAAAGGGTAAGCGCATTTTGCGCAGCCATTGTTACAGGAACGTTCCCGTAAACTGTGGTTAAACCAAGTACTTCAATGTCTGGAGATTGGAAAGCGAAAAAAATCGCCATTGCATCATCAATCCCCGGATCCGTATCTAATATGATCTTATGTGCCATCAAATTTTCTCAGTGCGTCTTGCTAGTTGGCGTGTTTCGCTAAGAAACGATCCACTTCTTTTTGTGTTGGAATACTCTGTGCTGCGCCTTCACGAGTTACTGCAATCGCTGAGGCGGCACAGCCACGACGCAACGCCTGTTTAGCATCGGTGTGGTTACTGTAGGCAGATAAGAAATAACCGATAAAGGTATCGCCTGCCGCAGTTGTATCAACTGCATCTACAGAAAAAGCGTTTACTTCTATGACGTCGTCTTTACGCAGCATCATTACACCTGCTTTACCCAGTGTAATGATAACTTCGCAGTGTGACCATTGTTCTTTGAAAACTGTCACAATATCTTCAAATTCTTCTTTGCCAGTTATAGCTGCCGCTTCTGTTTCATTAACAATAAGCAAATCGACGCATTCCAGTGGTAGCTGTTTAACCGACTCGCTCATAGGCGCAGGGTTAAAGGCAACCTTTAACTGTTTTTCTTTCGCTTGGCGAAGTACTTCTTCAATGCTGCTGGTTTCGTTTTGGGTTAGTACCCAATCTGAAGGGCGTGTATCGTCTAGCGCTTGCATTACAGTTTTTGCTGTAATGGTTTGGTTAGCACCACCAAAAAGCACAATAGCATTTTCGCCGCTAGGCGTAACTTGAATGATAGCGTGACCAGAAGGAACTTCTGAACACTTAACACCACGGCAATCTACCCCTTTTTTGATAAGGGCTTGCTTGAAAGAGGCGTCGTTTTCGTGAATGCTGCCGACGTGACGTACGTCTGCACCTGCTTGCGCTAAAGCAATCGACTGGTTTGCACCCTTACCACCTAGCAGTGTTTGGTAATGGGTTGAGGCCAACGTTTCTCCAGGTTGCACAAAGTGATCTACCTGATAAACGTGGTCAATATTTATAGAGCCAAAATTTATTATTGCCATTTCTTCTTCCGTCGAAAGAGGGCGCTTCCCAGAATGCCGCTGTCCATGTTTCGCCCGTGAACCGAAAAGTTCAGGGCGGAAGAATCACAATTGCCGTAGGCTTCTCGATACGCGTCGAGCTTGCACAATAGCAGCTGTTTCAACTTCCTAGGTTTAAAGCATCGGCCAGGGACATGAATGAACTAGCAAACATCCCAGGAAACATTGTTGTTGTATTAACGCAACAGGGTATAACAAACGCGAGATCCAGTGAAGAGGATCACCTAACGCGCTTTATAACTATTTTTGCGTGGTGAATATAAAAGCGGTAAAAAAATACTATTTTCTTGACCAATTGGTCAGCAATTATACACGCATATAAGATAAGCTCAATAATAACCAAACAGCTAATTTAGTTACAAACTTACACGTCTTTTAAATACTGCTGCGAGAGGAATTCCGTATCCAACAATGATGATCTTAGATTAATTATGCGTTCGTTACTAGGGATAGCAGCGTGCATTTCGTTAAATTAACGCCAATTCGCGGTTGTTTGAACAGTCAGTAAACAACGTATGAGTTCGTTGTACAAAGTATAATCTTTACTATTAATGCACTGTTCAAACACTGCACGCTAAATTGTCAAAAGTGGGCTTTGTATATTGATTTTTGCTAGTATTAACGCCATCACGGAGTAACGGCCGAAATCAAAAAGGGCTGTGAAAACTCAACTCATCTTAAATAAAGAGAACGAATCGTGGAAAAACAGCTCGATTACGATAGCGTAACTAATAAATTGTCACAACAAGGTATCATTGTAGATGCGGCAGAAGTACACGGCATTCTAACCGGAATGCTCTGTGGTGGCATGTCGCTTACCGACCAAAAGTGGCTTGAAGCCCTTAGCGAAACCATCAACCAAGGTGATGCGTTCAGCGACCAAACTCAACACCTTCTCAATACGCTTTTCAATCAAACCTGTCAGCAGTTATTAGAGCCTGAATTTGCGCTTAGCTTGCTACTTCCAGAAGACCAAGCGCCTATCAACGACCGCGGCGCTGCGCTTATCAACTGGGTGCAGGGTTTTATGCTTGGTTTCGGTTTACATCAGCAGGACCTTGTGCAGTGTTCTGACGATGTTAAAGAAGCACTTGAAGACTTCTCAGATATATCTCGTATGGAAGAGCCAATGGATGCGGATGAAGAATCTGAAAAAGCGCTTTTTGAAGTAGAAGAATATGTGAAAATCTCAGCTATTTTATGCTTCAGCGAACTGGGTCAATCACTTCTTGATGATCAACAAGACACACCATCCGTACACTAGTACTTAGGGAAAGTTAAAAGTAGCAGCTGTTTAATCGGCGTACTTTACAGTGAATTAGTTGGGGTTTTCTAGTTTATGATTAGCGCTCAAGAGTTTATTGCCAGACAAGACAGGCTGTTGGCGCAGTGCCAACCAAACAGTGTATGTATAGTACCTGCCGCTGGGCTGGTAACGCGAAGCCGAGATACCGAGTATACCTTTAGGCAAGATAGCGACTTTTGGTATTTAACGGGTTTTGAAGAGCCTGATGCATGGTTGATATTGTCTAATCACCCTCGCTACGGCGAGAGCTATCGCGCAATGGTAGTTCAGGAAAAAGACAAAAGCGCTGAAATTTGGCACGGTAAGCGCCTCGGTGCTGAAGCTGCGCTTTCCCGATTTAGCTTAGATGAAGCGTTTGAAACACATGAATTAGAAGAAGCCTTATTGGCGTCTATTCAAGGGCAAGACAATGTTTACTTCGCTTTAGGTCACAGTAAACGTCACGACCGATTATTTACCGAAGCCCTAAATACTTTGCGTGAAGCGCCAAAAGAATCATTAGCGCCTGGCGCGATACACGATTTTCGCCCACAGCTTCATGAAATGCGATTGTTTAAATCAGCCTGCGAAGTAGCAATGATGAAAGCGGCGGGGGAAATCAGTGCCCGAGCTCACAAGCGCGCTATGCAATTTGCTTCTCCTGGCTGTTTTGAATATCAGTTAGAAGCTGAAATTCACCATGAGTTTGCTATGGCTGGCGCACGTTCGCCTGCGTACAGCACTATTGTAGGAAGCGGTGACAATGCCTGTATTTTGCATTACACGCAAAATAGCGCACAGGTAAATGATGGTGATTTGATCTTGATCGACGCAGGCGCAGAATATCAAGGTTATGCTGCAGACATTACCCGAACATTTCCTGCAAATGGTAAGTTTAGTCATGCTCAGCGTGAAATTTACAGCGTTGTATTGAAGGCGCAAAAAAGCGTATTGGATATGCTAGCGCCCGGCGTCACGCTTTCCGAGGCAATGCTACACAGCGCAGAAATTATTACCGAAGGTTTAGTTGACCTTGGTATATTAGAAGGTAGTGTGGCAGAAAACTTAGAGAACGAAAGCTGGCGCCAGTTCTACATGCACGGGTTAGGTCACTTTTTAGGGCTAGATGTGCACGACGTAGGTAACTACAAAATAGACGGCCAAGACCGACCATTAAAGCCAGGAATGGTGATAACGGTAGAGCCAGGTATTTATATTAGTCAAGACAGTGTGGCACCCGATAAGTACAAGGGTATAGGTGTTCGCATAGAAGATGATGTGGTCATTACTGCATCGGGTGTGGAAGTTTTGACATCCGACGTGCCTAAAGAGATTGACGAAGTCGAATCACTTATGGCGAAAAACTAAAACAATAAAAAGCGCAAAAGTTAGAGCGACGGGAAGACAAATATAGTGGAATCGGCAGCGGTTGATGTAGTTATTATTGGTGGTGGGATTGTAGGAACCGTGCTTGCTAAAGCACTTTCTGAAAACATTTCTCTTGGAACGCCCGAAGGTAAAAAAAGCGGATTAAGTGTTGCACTTATTGACGCTGCAGACCCAAAAGAAACCTCACCCTCCCACAATGATTTCAACCCGTTTACCGATACACGAGTTATTGCGTTAGCAAGACGTACGGTTAACGAATTAGCCGATGTTGGTTTAAGCCTTAACGACTTAGCTAAGCAGCACAACGGCGAACTACCTCCTAAAATAAAGCAGATAGAAGTGAGCGATAAGGGCTACCTTGGTCTTTTAAATCTGCATAGCCAAGATTATCACATCGACGCGTTTGGCCAGGTGGTAAGTTTAAGCGCGCTAACGCGCTTAGCAGCAAATGCGAGTACTGCGTATCAGCACATAGCACCAGCAAAAGTGACCGGTGTTGAGCAGCACCGTGACAATGTAGACGTGTTGCTAGATAGCGGGGATGTGATAACCACTAAGCTATTGATACTTGCAGATGGCGGGCGTTCCGGTTTAGCTGAGCGTGTGGGTATTGCCAAAACAGTCAGTGATTATCACCAAACTGCCATTGTGTTTAATGTACATACGCAAAATCCTCATGAAAACAAAGCGTACGAACGCTTTACCGATTCTGGCCCCCTTGCTTTTTTACCCTTCGATAGTGAAATTGACGGCGTAAAGGCAAATGGCAATGGTTTTTCAGTGGTATGGACGCTAGAAACCCAAGCCGCTCAAGCACTTATGGAAATGGATAAAGCGTCGTTTATTAACGCGCTTCAACAAGCTTTCGGTTATCGTCAGGGCAAAATATTAAGGGTGAGTGATACGGCTAGCTATCCATTAGCGCTGACTAAAGCCCAACAAGTTACCAGCCACCGAACGGTAGTGGTGGGGAACGCTGCGCAGGCGTTACACCCTATAGCGGGGCAGGGGTTCAACTTGGGTTTGCGAGATTTGAGTGCACTCGTGTCAGTATTAAAAAGAGAGTCTGTGTTAAAAAGTGCTGTACCTAAGCACTCTATGTCGCCAATTTCGAAGCAAGAGAGCAATCAAAAAACGCAAGTGGAAAGCGGTGCTGGCCACTTTGACGCTGGGGCATTTAATATCGTTCAGCGCTATGCGAACGAACGTAAGAAAGACCGAGATAACACGATTGCGCTTACCGATACCCTAGTGCGAACTTTCTCCAACCAGTATTTTCCTACCGTCATAGGCCGAAACGTTTCCTTACTAGCATTAAGTATGATGCCGCAAGTGAAGAAAACCTTCGTAAAGCACACAACAGGTTATGGCGTAACACCACACGGAAATAGAGATAACAATGCAGCATGTTGATATAGCAATAGTGGGCGGTGGAATTGTGGGGTTAACCCTAGCCGCAGCGCTAAAAAACAGTGAACTAAATATAGCAGTTATTGATAAGTCGCCTTGTTATCAGGTGCTTGCAGATAAGCCAACGGCGCGTGTTAGCGCAATAAATCAGGCAAATATTAAAGCATTGCAACAGTTTGATGTGTGGCCTCATTTACAGCTAGATCGCGCCAACCCGTACACCGCTATGCATGTGTGGGACAAAGACAGTTTTGGTGATATACATTTTTCGTGTGACGAAATGGGAAGCGATACCCTAGGGGTAATCGTAGAGAATCAAGCCTTAGTAAATGCCTTGGCTAAGTCGGTAGAGGCTCAGCCTAACGTGCAACTAGTCACTGCAGGTATTGAAAGGGTGCTCGCTGGCCCTAATCAAACCATGCTGATGTTAGACAACGACGACGTGCTAAGCTGCAGGTTGCTTGTTGGCGCAGACGGCGCTAATTCTTTTGTAAGAAAGCAGGCCGGCCTGCCAATTACCTTCAAAGATTATGAGCATACGGCCATAGTCGCTAATATCAAAACCGAAGAGCCACACAACAATGTGGCGCGCCAAGCGTTTACGCCAACTGGCCCGCTTGCGCTACTTCCAATGACCGAACCGAATGTTTGCTCAATTGTGTGGTCGCAAACGCCAGCACAAGCAAGCGCACTAATGGCATTGGATGACGACGCTTTTTGCCACGCTTTAACTGCCGCAAGTAACAGCGTTCTAGGCACTATAGCGCTTGAAACCGAGCGCGCCGCATTTCCACTAACTATGCGCTATGCAAGGCAATGGGCCAAAGATGGGGTAGTGCTGGTGGGCGATGCAGCGCATACGATTCACCCGCTAGCCGGGCAGGGAGCAAATCTGGGAATGCAAGACGCCCTAGCGCTAGCTGAATCGTTAAGTAGCCTAAGTGCTGCCGGTAAAGACATAGGTTTATATAAGCACCTGCGCAGCTACGAGCGAAGCCGCAAAACAGAAGCCACAAAAATGATAGCAGCAATGGATGGCTTCAAATTCCTATTCGACGGCAACGACCCTATAAAAAAACTAGTACGCGGTATAGGACTTTCAGCTACAGACAAACTCACAACCATCAAAAACGCTTTCGTCAGCCACGCCATGGGCCTTTAAACCCAAATAATGGGGTCAGAGTACATTTCCCCAGTTTTGAAGTAGGGAAAGCTAATAATGTACACTGTCCCCTTTCTTGGCGTTGAGATAGTCGGCGGTAAAGGATACTCTTCGGTATCCTTTTTTTATTTCTAGCAATGGCTTATGTTTACTTTCTTGTGCAAACCTTATCGCGCCTTTTCCTTTGCATGCGCAGCGTCTCTACTTACTTCTACTTTACTTACTGGTTCGGCGAATGCTGACGTCACTAGTTCCAGCTTGACCTCGGTTGAGCCTTCGTCGGCGAAAGCAAAAAACGTAGAGATGTCGCTGAGTAGCGCTTCTATCGATTTAGATGTGTATCGTCAGCACGTTAAAACATTGGCTAGTGACGAGTTCGAAGGGCGAGGACCTTTATCAAAAGGGGAAGAAAAAACCGTAGAATACTTGGTAGCAGAGTATAAGAAGTTAGGGCTAAAGCCGGCTTTTGGTGACAGCTATACGCAAGCTGTGCCGCTCGCAAAAATTACGCCCAGCAACATGAGCACATTAAACATTGGCGACCTTTCTTTTGAAGCGGGCAGTGAGTTTACTGCACGAACACAACGTATAGTAAATGAATACTCACTAACTGAAAGTGACGTGATTTTCGTGGGGTACGGTATAAATGCGCCCGAGTACAATTGGAATGATTACGCCGGCCTTGATGTAAAAGGAAAGACGGTGGTAATGCTGGTAAACGACCCGGGTTTTGCTTCTAAAGTTCCAGCGCTGTTTCAAGGCAATGCCATGACCTACTATGGCCGTTGGACTTATAAATACGAAGAAGCCGCTAGGCAAGGCGCAGAAGCTGTTTTCATTGTTCATGAAACCATGCCTGCGGGTTACGGCTGGGGCGTAGTCGAAAACTCAAATTCTAATACCAAGTTTAGCCTAGTCGATGACAATGGTAATGCGTCACAAGTAGGCGTAATGGGGTGGCTTCATCTAAATGCCGCTAGGCAGCTTTTCGAAAAAGCAGGTTTAGATTACGGCGAGCTTAAAAGAAAAGCGTCTAAGCCCGGCTTTACGCCAATCCTGCTAAACACAAAAGCATCGTTAAGTTTCGCTAACTCTATCGAGCATGCTGAATCGCAGAATGTTGCCGGTATTTTAGAAGGCACCTCAAAGCCGAATGAGTGGGTAATGCTGCACGCTCATTGGGACCACCTTGGTAAAGTAGAGAAGAATGGCAAAACTACTATTTACAATGGTGCGGTAGATAATGCGTCTGGCACAGCTGGAGTGCTAACGTTGGCAGATGCACTCTCAAAGCATAAAGAAGGCTTTGCGCGTACGCTAATGTTTAGTGCGTTTACCGCAGAGGAAACAGGGCTGTTGGGTGCTGATTATTTTGCAAATAACCCCCCTGTACCTACCAAGAACATGGTGGCGTTTTTAAATATCGACGGTATGAACGTAAACGATGATGTTGATTATATCTTGCAGTATGGCGAAGGCTATTTATCTATTGAAGATGATTTAGCTACGGCAGCAGCGTTACAGGGGCGAACCGTTAAGATGGACCCGCGCCCTCAAAATGGCCTGTTCTTCCGCTCTGATCATTTCGCGCTTGCAAAACAGGGTGTGCCCTCTATTTTGTTCATGAGCTTAGGCGATACCGACCCAAGCTTTATCGCTAAACGCTATCACAAAGCAGATGACGATTATCTTCCAAGCTGGACATTAGGTGGCGTAAAACAAGACCTATCTCTTATTGGAACCATGCTTACTCATTATGCTCAAGGTGATGTATGGCCTTATTGGAAGCGCGAAAGTGACTTCAAAGCAAAGCGTCTACAGGCGTTATCTGGTAGCGAAACCACTGCCAAATAAAAAAGCTCGAAAGGCAGGTAGTAAAATAACTTTGAAGGTAAAGTAACGCTAATGAGTTGGGTTTTATTTACATTGGGCGCGGTTATCATGCAAACCGTGCGTAATGCGCTGCAAAGCAGACTGAGTGGTTCAGTTAACACCTCGGGTGTTACGCTATCTCGTTTTATCTTGGCTCCGCCCATAGCGCTTGTTTATTTGCTTATGCTCTACAGCAGTAGTGCCAGCCAGATGCCGCAATTTACGGGCTCATTTATCACAGTGATCTTGTTTGCTTCCCTACTTCAAATAGCGGCCACTTCTTTAATGGTTATTTTGTTTAAACAGAAGAACTTTGCCATTGGAGCAGGCTTGGCAAAAAGTGAAGCTTTAGTGGCGGGTGTGGTAGGCATGCTCTTTTTTGGTAGTTACCTAACACCTCTTGGGTGGGCTGGCATAGTCATAGGTGGAATAGCTGTATTCGTGCTTAGCAGCGGTAACCGACTTCATGGTATTAGTGTGAAAACCATGGCTATCGGTCTAGCTTGCGGTACCTGCTTTGCGCTGACATCACTTCTAGTGCGCGAAGCTAGCCACATGCTTAATATTCAGCATACAGTAGCCGCAGCATGGGTTTTATTATGGGTGCTGTGCGTTCAGACGGTAGCTTTAAGTTCATACATAGCATTAACCAAACCCTTCGTGTTTAAGCAACTAGTGAGCGCTAAAAAACAGGTGCTAGCGATAAGTACAGTAAGCTGTTTAGGCTCAATATGCTGGTTTACAGCTATGGCGCTACAGCATGTGGCGCTAGTGAAAACGCTTGGGCAACTAGAGGTTTTACTCACTTTAGTACTCTCACATTTCTGGCTAAAAAACGCAGTTACAAAACGCGAAATTACTGGGCTGCTCTTAATCGGCGCTGCCGCTATTATGGTGATGTGGGCTTGATGTTATGTAGCTTGTCTTTTTTGTTTTTTGCTTAGCTTTAAAAAGGTAAGAAACAGATATTTTTAATGGGAATAAAATAATTTTGAAACATCTATTGGGTCTTTTGATTTTCTCAGTACTAACCGCTTGCAGCACTGCTTCAGTGAGTGATAGGGAAACGGAATATAACGTTACTGTTGAAACAAGAAAAAGCGATGTAGAACCGGCATTTCAACTTGTTACATTGGGCGATACTGGCGGTATTAAAGACGGTAATTTGAGCGCATTTTTACTGCGAAGTTTAGAAGAGGAGCGCTATGTTGCTCTAGACGCAGGAAGCATAGTTAATGGTATTGATGTTGCGTTAAAAGAAGGGGCTTTTGACAACTTAAAAAGCAAGCCCGACGATAACCTGCGAGCTAACGGCACCGTACTGCATAATCACGTTGCTGCATACCTGATTAGCCATGGTCACCTAGACCATGTAGCAGGGTTACTCATTGCTTCACCAGATGACAACAATAAACCCATCTATGCCTTAAAGTCAGTAAACGACACCATGGGGGCGACTTACTTTAACTGGCAGGCATGGGCAAACTTTACCAATCGAGGCTTGGAGCCAAAGCTTAACAAGTACGATGTTATCGATCTGGCTCCGCAACAAACCACTTCAATTAAAGGCACGAATTTAACTGTCACGCCTTTTAGTTTGAGCCACCCCTTAGAATCGACGGCGTTCGTTATTGAAAGTGACAACGATATGTTTGTTTATTTTGGTGATACTGGCCCGGACGATGTCGAGAAAGAAGGCAAGTTAGCCGAAATATGGCGCTATCTTGCACAGCAAATGCGAAACAAAACGCTAAGAGGTATGGTTATTGAAGTGTCTTTTGATAACAGTCGCCCTGACAATCTATTGTTCGGACACCTTACGCCTAAGTGGTTGATGCAAGAACTTACTCGCTTCTACGAACTAGTTGAAGATAAAAGCCAGGTTTCAGACATAAACATCGTGATAAGCCATATCAAGTACAGTTTAAAAGCAGGAGAAAATCCACGTTTTGTCATATCAAAAGAGCTAGAGCAGGCTAATAAACTAGGCTTTAATTTTATACTAGCAACACAAGGTCAGTCGCTTATCTTCTAAATGCTTTTAGGAATAGAAAAGTAGTAAACAGCTGAGGAATCAGGCCTTTATTTATACTTTCGTCGCGTTTTACGACTTTGTAGTCAAAATCTATATAGGTAATCTCTCAAAATTTTTACTAGCTGTTACACTTACTTGATAATCGTTAATAAAGGAATTAAGTGATGTCAGAGCGAAAGTTTAGATTAGTTACCCGAAGTGATTTTGACGGGCTAGTATGCGCAGTACTACTGAAAGACTTAGATATGATTGATGATATTTTGTTTGTGCACCCTAAAGACATGCAAGACGGCAAAATAGACATCACTGAGAACGACATTACAACCAACCTGCCTTATGTAGCAGGTTGTCACATTGCCTTCGATCATCATCTTAGTGAGACTGTACGTAATTCAGGCGACATTGATAACCACATTATCGACCCGAAAGCGCCCTCTGCTGCGCGCGTCGTATATGACTATTACGGTGGTGCCGATAAGTTTCCCAATATCTCAGTAGATATGATGGACGCGGTAGATAAAGGCGACTCAGCGCAGTTTTCAAAAGAAGAAATTTTAGAGCCTACCGACTGGGTGCTTATGAATTTCATTATGGACGCGCGTACTGGGCTTGGCCGTTTCAGAGATTTTAAGATCTCTAACTACCAGCTAATGATGAAGCTAATAGATGCGTGTAAAGACCACAGTATTGAAGAAATACTGCAAATGGAAGATGTGGCCGAGCGCGTAAGTTTGTATCACGAGCACAATGAAATGGCGAAGGCGCAAATAGCTAAGTGCTCTACCGTACACGATAACCTTGTGATACTCGATTTAACCGAAGAAGAGACCATTTACGCCACGAACCGCTTCGTTATTTACGCCATGTACCCAGACTGCAACATTTCTATCCACAAAATGTGGGGGCTTAAAAAGCAAAACGTGGTGTTTGCGATAGGTAAGTCCATTACTAATCGTAGCTCTAACACCAATGTGGGTGAGCTGTGTTTGAAATATGGTGGCGGCGGTCACATGAATGCGGGTACCTGCCAAGTTGAAACCAGTAAAGCCGAAACTGTGCTTGCTGAGCTTATCGACACCATCACAAGCGACGGTTAACGCTGATTAGCACACGGATGGAGGGGCAGAAAAAGTACTCTGACCCCTTTTTTATTGGGTTAGGCGTACTTTGAAAAATTCTGCGAGGG
Organism: Alteromonas sp. ABH4_452; assembly: GCF_056311825.1. Classification (NCBI taxonomy): domain Bacteria; kingdom Pseudomonadati; phylum Pseudomonadota; class Gammaproteobacteria; order Alteromonadales; family Alteromonadaceae; genus Alteromonas; species Alteromonas sp. ABH4_452. The sequence goes on from NZ_CM149973.1 coordinate 1,645,133, forward strand.
TTTTGCTGATAACTGGGTGTTGGGTGTCTTGGTTAAACAGGCAAATGTTAACCTTTCCTAACTTAGGCAGATGCGGGTGGTTCAGTACGGCTAAATTAGCCGGTAGGCTCGATTTTGCTAGTGCAGTCACGCCAAGGCCTTGTTGAATGGCGGCAACCAAACCGCCTAAGTCGGCGTTGGTGTAGCTGATTTTCCAAGCAAACGTTTGCTGTTTTAGCTGTTCAATTACCCGGCTTCTGTACATGCAGCCATCTGGCGCTAGTACTAATGGAATATTGTTTCCTACCAACGGGTGAGATGTATCGCCTACCCACACCACATCATCTTCTAAAACAACTTCGCCCTCAGTTTCTTCATCTGGATTTACCAGTGCAAGAATTAAGTCAAAGTGATCTCGCTGAGACGGGTGAAGCAGATCGCGACTTAGCGCAGACGTCACCTCTAAAGACACATCTGGGTAGCGCTTTGAAAACTCGCCAATTAAACCAGGCAGTAGCGTAGAGGCAAATTCGTTGGGAATACCCAAGCGTAATCTACCGCTTAAAGGCGCAGGAGTCAAGCTTCTAAAAATGTTGTCGTTAAGTTCTAACAGTTCTTTCGCTTTTGGGTACAACCAGTTTCCATCGGCGCTAGGTACATGGCGTTGACCTACTTTGGTGAACAGCTTTCGGTCTAGCTGCGATTCAAGCTTTTTGATTTGCAAACTAATAGCAGGCTGAGAACGACCTAAAAAGTCGCCCGCCTTTGCATAGCCACCAAGCTCAATAACGCTAACAAAGGTGCGTAAAGTATCTAGAGAAAGCTGCTTCATTGTTAAAGATGGGTTCCGATATCACCGTTATTAAACACATCACTCAAGAATACCACTTATGCGTATGTTAAACCCACCAAGTCGTCGCCTAAATTACCATTCTCTTAGACGCCACCCTTTCAATGCGTAGAAAAGAATAAATGCATAGCAAGGTATCGTTGTCCAGTAAGCGTTCAACACTCCGAAGTGATCAGCCGCAAATCCGAAAAGTAAGGGGATAATTGCCCCCCCAGCTATACCCATTATCAAAAGTGCAGAACCGCGAGCAGTGAATTTACCTAGCCCTTCTAATGCTAGAGGCCAAACTGCAGGCCAAACAATGGCGTTAGCAAGTCCCAAAAGTGCAATAAGAGTAATAGGATCAGGAAGCGTTGCAATACCTGTCCAACCCCACAGAAAACCTGCAAAGACGTGGCTTTCAGCGTTAGTGAACGGTATACCGATTGACAAAACAATACCTAAAACTGAAGAGAGAGTAAGTAATTGGTGCTGAGTGCAAATTCGGGGCACAAGCGCTAAACCAAGGCTGTACCCAATGACCATAAAAAACATGGTGTATGACGTGAGCCCTAGTGCTCCCGGAACGCCAAGTTGCGAGCCCGCTAGGCCAATTGTATCTCCGGCAACAACTTCTACGCCTACATAACAAAAAAGTGCAATTACACCTAATACTAGCTGAGGGAATTGTAATACTGAGCCTTTACCTTTTCCGTATTCAGCGAGTTTTTTATCCTCAACATCAAGGTCCAATTCAGGCAAGCCAGAAAAACTTAGCGCAACAGCAAGTAATACTAACGCTGCGGCCATACCTAAGTAGGGCAATACAAGGCTTTGTGCTAATTGTTGTATTTGTGCACTACGCTCAGCTTCTGGCAATGCAGCGATACTTTGTTCGGTGATACCTGATAAGTCTCCGAGTACAAGAGCAATAAACACCATTGGTGCGAGCCAGCCAGCTCCTTTATTCAGTAGCCCCATAATTGATATTCTTGCTGCTGCACTTTCTGACGGCCCAATTTTTACTAAATATGGGTTTGATGCGGTTTGTAAGATAGTTAAACCGGAACCGACGACGAACTGAGCTGTAATGAATAATATGAATGTTTGCGTTTTAGCGGCAGGAACAAATAAGCAGCATCCTGCAGCAATTAATAAAAGCCCGAAAGTCATGGCGTTTTTATAGCCCAATTGATTGAGCACGAATGACATAGGAAGTGCCATAACAACATACGCAATATAAAAACTAAACGCGATTAGCAGTGCCTCTGTTCCGTTCAAATTGCAAACAATTTGCAAAAAGGGGATGAGTGCTCCATTTAACCATGTGATAAAACCAAAAACGAAAAACAATGTGCCGATTATTGCCATAGGGAGTATCGTCGACGGGGGGGATTTAACTGCAGTTTGCATCACGTTTCCTTTTTATAATGTTTTTATTTCACTGTATTGCTTACTTAATATTTTAATTTTTTGTGAGTACGTATTATCTGTTGTTCAAAAGAATACCTGGCTATGCACATTAGCTGCATACCTACCGGACGACTTCGCCATTGCGCCAACAGCGTGTCACCCTTAAGTCTTTATTTAGCGTTATGAAATTAGCGAAAGAGCCTGTGCGTAACGTTCCAATGTTCGCTTCGCTTTTTATAAATGAAGCAGGGGTAGACGTTGCCATTTTCAGTGTTGCTTGCAGATCAATGCTTAGGTCGAAATGCGTATGCTGGATAGCTTTCTCCATCGTTAATAGCGAACCCGCTAACGTACCGTCATCAAGACGTAACGTATCATTTTTACGTATGACTTTTACGCCTTGGTAGACGAAGTGGTCGACGTCACTCGCGGCCGGCGCCATAGCGTCAGTTACCAACATTAAGCGTTCATCACCTTTGAGCTTTATTGCTAATGACGCTGACACAGGATGAACGTGATGATGGTCAACGATTAGTCCGCAATAGACGTCATCTCTGTAAAGTGAGGCCCCAACCACACCAGGCTCTCTGCTGGTAAACGGTGACATGGCATTGAAAAGATGTGTAGCACCGGTAGCCCCCGCATCAAAAGCGGCAAAGCAATCGTCAGAGGTGGCGTTAGTGTGGCCTATAGACACAATTACGCCTGCATTGGTTAGCGTCTCAATATCTGAGGGCGAGACCGTTTCTGGTGCTAGCGTGACAATTACTTTACCAAGATCATTTCGAGTAAATAAGGCCAACTCTTTGTCGCTCAGTGAGCGGATGTGCTTTGAACTATGCATGCCCTTTTTGGTTGTGCTGAGGTGAGGCCCTTCAAAGTGGACACCTGGGATAGCGCCTGGATCCCATTTGTGACCTAACGCTATAGCATCAGCGCCTTTATTCATAACGTCGATGTCGTCAGTGATAATGGTTGGCATTAAGCTGCCCGTACCCACTTTTAAAAAGGCCTCTGCCATTTGCTGAAGCGTAGACAGTGTGGGCGTTTCGTTAAACTGAACGCCGCCTCCACCGTTTACTTGAACATCTACCATGGCGGGTATGACTAGCTCATGGATGACCTCAGCATTGCTATCATCCACACTGTTCGAACAGATAGCGGTCACTCGGCTGTTAATCACTTCAAAGCGCACGTTCGAATGAAATGAAAAGCCGTCAAAAAGGAGTTTGGCAAAATAAGATTTCATTGCTAGAGGGTTTCCGTTACTTTTTTAAGTCCGATAGGACTGTCAGGGTCCATATCCATCTCGCGCGCAGCTTTTTCAATATCTAAGTAAAAACGTTGCATAACAATGAGCGCCGATGTGAGAGGATGCACATCCAATGGTACCTCAAATAAAGGGAAAACTTGTGCTCCTCTGCGGATCACTTCTTCAATTTGTGACTTATGTACAGCACTTGAAGCGTCAGGAATATGGGCATCGATAATAGCTGTTTTGCGGTTTAGAAGGGATATGGGCCCGTGAAGAAATTCCGCGCTACTGAAAGCCTCAGCCTGTATTCCACAGACTTCTTTCATTTTAAGCGCTATTTCTCTGGATATGGCGTAACCGAAAGCGCGGCCTAGTACAACGCATCGTTCAAGCGGAGCTAAGTGCTCTGCGGTAAGTACAAAGGGGGAAGTTATTACCGACTCTAATTGTGTAGGTAGGGCAAGTAAAGCTTCGTGAAGATCGTTGCGTTTAGTGAAATTTGCAACAATGCTTAATAACGCATACAAGGTCGCCAGATAGCTTTTGGTGGCGGCAACGGCAATTTCTGGCCCGGCACAAAGTGGTATAAATATGTCTACAATATCTTTAACTGGTGATGACTCGTCATTTACCAGCGCAACACAAAGCGCACCTTTTTCCTTTGCCATTTTGGCTTGTGCAAGTATATCTGGACTTCTGCCCGATTGAGAAATGATAAAAACCAGGGCTCTATTTAATCGAAGGGACTTGCCGAAAACGCTGTTTACCGATGGCGCGGCAGAAGCAACAGGCAGCCCCATTTCAGTTTCAATCAAATATTTTCCAAACACGCCGGCATGGTCTGAGGTACCGCGGCCAATAATATACACAAATTCTGGATCGTGCTTTTCTATCTCTTCAGATAACTTGTTATATACATGGCTATTGTTGTCTAGCTGTCGTTTCAGCACTTGTGGCGTTTCTGCTGCTTCAGACGCCATTTTGGTCACATAAGCCATATTAACACTCCTTTACCAGGTCTTTTATTAATGAAATTGCACCAAATTCAGGTGAACACTTCGCGGGTTGTAAACGTTGCTGAATATTGTCAGGTAGCCACTCTGCCCATTGCGAAGATAAGCCACCAATCATTGAAATGCGTTTAGCGCCGAGTTCTTCGAGTTGAGAAACGATACCTGAAAGGTATTGCTTTCCTCCATTCACGATACTAAGAGCGATGGGGTCACTGCCATTAGCGCACTTCACAACAATTGGCGCAAACTTACCGAAATCACTCGACTTGAAGTGCAGCGACTTACCGACTATCGCTTGAGTGTCGTCTGTACCAAGAGCTTCGCACATATCGGTAACGAGCCGAGAGGAAGGTACCAAGGAATCGAGTGCTTCAAGGGTGTATTGCAAGGCCTGCAGGCCAAGCCATGCGCCTCCCGCTTTGTCGCCTAAAGGGAAACCGTGGCCACCGATACTTGTTAAGTTTCCACTCAAGCTTGCAAGTGCTGAACTACCGGTTCCAGTTATTATAATTGCGCCATCTTGACCTGCATGAGCGCCTAAACAAGCAATGTGTAGATCGGTGGTTATGTGTGTACGTTTAAATGGAAATATCCAACTCTGTGCAATTTCTCGATAACGCGTAACGTTTACACCTGCAAGACCTAGACAAACATTAAGATTGCTGATTTTTGTCGCTGACATTGAGGCTGCCTCTAATGCCAGTGTCGTAGCTTCGATAATTGATGCGAACGCGGTGTCGGCTGATTGAGCAGGGTTGCATGGACCTGACAATCCTTCGCCAAGCAATTCGCCTTGTTCGTTTTCAAGTCGCGCTTTGCATTTAGTGCCACCGCCATCAACGCCTACAAAGTAATTCTGAGTCACAGATTCCACCTTAAATCTTTACGAAAATTTGTTTGCGATAGAGGACATATACAGGAATAAAACAAACGCTGAGAAACAGAATGACCCACAACGTTGCACTTATAAAATCACTTGCTCCCATATCAGACATAAATGTGGTGTAGCTGTTGTGAACCGATACACCGGCGATTTCCCAATCAAGTAGCTTCTCTATGATTACGTGCAGGATATATGCGGTGATCGCGTTAGCCCCAAAGATGGTGGCTATTTGAGTACCGTTTCTGAAGCCTTTAATATCGGTGTACCACATCATACAGGCCAATATCATGGCGCCTATGCCGCCGGTGGCTAATACAAATGAGCTGGTCCACGCCTGTTTGATGAAAGGAAAACCTAGGCTCCAAATACATCCTAGAGAAAAAGTAACAAAGCCGAATACAAATAAATTCATCACCGTGGTAGGTAAGTCGTCCTTGCCTTTAACTATAATCTGGCCAATGAGCATACCCATAATACCGGTAACAATGGCAGGAAAAGTACTGAGCAGACCTTCGGGATCCCAAGTACCACGCCACAGCATACCCGGTACAAATTGATCGAACCAGTTTACAATGTTCTCTCCACGAGCAAGATGCCCGCTAGGGAGGCCCGGGGCAGGAACCAATAGAATAAATACCCAGTACAGAAGCAAGATACCAATGCCCACTTTAACCACGCTCTTCGGTTTGCAGTAAATTGCTAAATAACAGCAGGCAATATAAACAATGCCAATTCGCTGTAATACGCCTAGTAACCTTATTTGTTCGAAGTGGGTATAGAACAAATTAACAATGAGCCCGAGCCCAATGAGCGTAAAGCCTCTTCTCCACACTTTTTTCAAAATACTGGTCAATTGTGGTGAAGATGAATCAATATTCTTGAACCCCAAACTAATTGCTACACCCACAATGAGAATGAAAAAAGGAAACACTAAATCGGCAAAGTTGATGCCTATCCAATGTGCGTGCGCGAGTTCTCCATAAGTATTCGGACTGTTTACTACAATCATTGCGATTATGGTGAGCCCTCGAAATACATCGAGAGACAGAAGTCGTGAAGATGTCGTGTTTGTTGTCATGTTTCTTGCTTTTTTTATATTCAGTTGTTTAACCCTAACCCTTTTCTTTAACCTATGTCAACGTTGTCATTGTTGTTTTTTTGAACCTTGATGAAATTGTATTAGTTATTCATTGGTTTACGAAGACCAAGAAATTTGCTTAAACAGGGGGTTCACTTTATTCTCTCTAACACTCAATACCTTTCACCGAAAAAGAGTTTCATGAAAAAGCCAACTATTAAGGATGTCGCGAAATTAGCGGGAGTATCGTTTAAAACGGTTTCGCGAGTGGTTAACCAAGAACCAAATGTTAGTGAGTCGGTAAAGGAAAAAGTGCTTGAGTCAATAAAGCAGTTGAACTATCAGCCTAACCACACAGCAAGGGTAATGCGTAAAGCACCGTTCTCTCTTGCGTTTGTTTATGACAATCCCAACAGCCATTATGTGATTGAAATGCAAAATGGAATTATTTCTGAATGCAGAAAAAAAGGGTTTGAATTAGTTATTCACCCCACCGATTCTCATTCTGATGAGGTAGGGAATGAGCTTGCGGCTATGATTGGTTCAAATCAGATTGGCGGAATTATTCTCACCCCGCCATTGTCGGAAAATAAAGAGCTTGTTACATTTTTACTCAGTAGAGATGCTAAAGTAGTTAGGATCTTATCTGGCGAGCAACCCCCTGATGAACTCGCCCCGGTGTTGCATGTAGACGACGTAGATGCGGGATTTAAGATAACGCAGTATTTGCTGAATTTAGGCCATAGAGATATTGCTTTTCTTGGTTTTCATGCATCGCATGAGTCTAGTTTAGGGAGAGTAAGAGGTTTTAAAAAGGCACATGAAGCAGCAAAATTGCCTTTCGATAAAAATTTTATCATTGATGGAGAGTTTACATTCGAATCCGGCATGGATATGACTAAACAAGTACTTGCCATGCCCAAACGACCTTCCGCCATTTTTGCATGTAACGACGAAATTGCAGCGGGAGCTGTATTTATGGCGCGTCTTAACAATCTTAAAGTTCCGGAAGACATCTCGATTGTTGGTTTCGAAAACAGTCCCTTCGCCATGCAAACGTGGCCTCATCTTACTACGATTGACCAGCCTAACTTTGATATTGCAGCAACAGCTGCAGCAATGGTTATTGAAATGATGAAATCCAATGATATTCATGCTGTTGATTCAAAAGGGTTTTCTCTTGATGTGGTTGTAAGAGACTCGGCTTCTAATTATTCGCTTGAAAGCGTAGTTTAGCGTTTTCGTCTTACTGAAAGTTCATATTTTGGTCTACCCAATATCGTAGTAATAATTCCTTATTTTTTGTTGACAACGTTGACATTGGTTGGTAGCGTCAATGGCAGGTGATGAAAAAATCATCGTTAATAATAAGAAATAAAATTAATCAGCTGGTTGCCTAAAGCTGAACAACAACCACTACAAAGAAGATGGGAACCACATCATGAATAACGCTCGTCCAAAGAAAACGTTACTCGCCAGTGCTATCGTAGGCATTTTTAGCTCGCCTGCACTGGTTTTTGCTCAAGCTGCCTCAGACGTAAGTGACAGTGAAGTTGAACGTATTGACGTTACTTATCGTTCTAGTTTGGTCCAAGCTGCGGCACTAAAACGCGATGAAACGAAAGTTGCAGACATTATTACATCAGAAGATATCGGAAAGTTTCCTACCGAGAACATTGCTGAAGCAATCCAGCGAATCCCTGGCGTACAGATATCAAATATTAACGGTAGAGGTTCTACAATCAGTGTTCGCGGTTTAGGCTCGCAATATGCCAGAACTACCGTGAATGGCCAAACTATGGCGAGTGCGGATTTTACTGGTGGCTTTCGTTACGACATTATACAGTCTGAGCTAGCTTCAAGTATTTCAGTAATTAAATCTCCCAGTGCAGACATGGATACTGGTGGTTTGTCAGGTACTATTAATATCGATACTACGAAGCCACTTTCCTACAGTGAGCGTAAAGTTGTAGCTTCCGTTAAGGGGCAATATTCGGAATTCTCGCCCACAGATGATGTGACCCCCAAAGGTAATATCACCTATATCGACCAATTTGCTGATGACACAGTAGGATTATTTTTAAACGCAGGTTATCAGGAACTTGACGACAGGGTAGATAACTTCTGGATGGGTAGGTGGTTCAGCGACGATGAAGGCTATGATATTCCTCGACGTCCGCGTTACCGTCGTATTGACCGCGAAACCAAACGCTATTTGATGAACGGCGCAGTACAGTGGCGTCCTAGCGATAATTTCGAAACAACGTTTACCGCAATTTATGCTGATGACGATACGGTACAAGATTTGAACCAGCAGGTTTTCTTGTTCGATCGCGACGATATCACGCTACTTGGTGAGCCGGTAAATGGCGTTTATAACCAAGTGCGTATTGACGACTTTACTCTTGAAAATAATCGCCAAGCTGAGGACAAGCAGGCTACCAGTAAAGCGTTTACGCTTGAGTCAAAGTACGAGACAGAAAACTGGACTTTAGTCGGTGTAGCTCATTACACGAAAGGCGAGGCTGTGCATGCAGAAGAAGCGGTAATCTTAGCGACTACGGTATCTGCAAACATGGATATTTCAGATCGCAATAACGTTATCTTCAACGTGGATGAAGATCTAACCGACCCGTCTTTATACCCTGCTGACATGCCAAGGAACGAGTACCCAAACGGAGCAACTCGATACATGGACTCTTCTGAAAGTGCACTTCAATTTGACGCAATTCGCTTGCTTGAAGGCGACTTCTTCACTGGTTTTGCTTTTGGAGGAAAATTCCGTAAAGAAGAATTCAATAGAGACGTTTTTCGTACGGATAGATTCGCGATTGGTGAAGCTGACCCAAGTGACCTTCCGTTAATGAGTGACTTTAACTATATGGTAACTGACTTCTTGGACAACCAAATGTCCATAGAGCATGGCTGGATCGCGCCAGATATTCAAGCTTACCGAGATGCGCTTGCGGCTGAAGGGGTAACAGTTCCAACTTTATTCGCTGCTCAATCTTCATATTCAATAGAGCGAGATATTCTATCGGTTTACGGAAAAGTTGATTTCGAAAGTTACATCGGTGAAATGACGTTGAGAGGAAATATTGGTGGTCGTTATGAAACTACCGACAGAACGATCAATACCTATCTGACCGGTGAAGATAACCCGATTAACTCTGAAATCAGTTTAGTGATTGGCGAAACGGCATTTGACTACGATTACAACAATTTTTTACCGAGCGTAAACCTTGTGCTCGAATTGACAGACGAAGTACAAGCGCGATTTGCTGCTGCCAAGGTGCTAGTTCGACCATTGTTGACATCTCGTACGCAGATTGCTGCTTCTGAAACATCGGTGAATAATTCATTTGGTACGCGGACTTACACTGTAGATCTTGGCCAGCCTAACATGAAAGCGCTGACTGCCGATCAAGCCGACTTAGGGCTAGAGTGGTACTACGGCGAAGGTAATAGCTTAGCACTTACCCTTTTCTGGAAAGAAATTAAGAATGGTTCGGTTTCTGAGTTTGTTTGCCCTGATAGCTACAATGACGTTGCGCTAAGTGGAACGCCGGAAGATTGTGTGGACACAGAAGGTAACATCTATGAAATCACCAGCACCTATAACGATGATAGTGGTACGACTATCAAAGGGTATGAACTAGGTTGGAACCAGAGCCTTGATGCACTGCTACCTATCGATGGTTTCGGTTTCTCAGCAAACTATACTTTCATCGATGCAGAAGATAGCGAAGACTTCGTGCTAACTAATTCGTCAGAAGAGACTTGGAATTTCATCGGATATTGGGAAAACGACAAGTTTAGTGCAAGGGTCGCAGTGAACAACCGTAGCCCTTACGTTCAAGATAACACTGATGCATTCTTTGCACGCGAGGGAAGGGTAGTCGACGGTAGAAATCAGGTTGATATTCTATTGAGCTATAACGTTACTGAAGCACTTAACCTTCGTTTTGGAGCACTGAATATCAATGGTAACAACGAAGAAGCCTATTTCACAGAAGAGAAGCCGGTGTGGCAAACGACAAGTATTATAGGCACTAGCTATTATCTGAGTGCGGTTTACTCATTTTAAGACAATTATGCTGCGGGCAACCGCAGCATTTTTTTACGATTTTATCAGGATATTAAGCAATGAAGAAAACGTGGTCACTCTCGATAAGCGCATTGTGCCTATGCTTGTCTGCTGTATTAGCTGGCTGCGAACAGCAGCAAGAAGTCTCAGAAGTTGCATCTAAACCGTTAGACCCTCAGGTGAGCGCTGTTCTAGAGCGAGTTACACAGGGACAAGTAAAAAATATATCAACGATTAAAGTAACTGATAAAGAGCCTGAGTGGTTTGAAGTAAATGTAATTGATGGGCAAGCGGAAGTGCTGGCAAATAGTCATACCGCACTAGCGTATGGCGCTTATCAATACTTACGAGAACAGGGCGCTTTGTCAGTAAGTTGGGAAGGAAAGCGCGTTGCGTTCCCTGATGTCTTTAAAGACTTTGATGGTGCAAAAACAACAACCCCATTCGAACAACGTACTTATCTGAATGTTTGTGCTTACGGTTATACAACACCGTGGTGGGACTGGGAGCGTTGGGAGAAAGAAATAGACTGGATGGCGCTTCACGGAGTAAACAATCCTGTAGCAATGGAAGGGCAAGAATTTGTATGGCAAGCATTATGGAAGGATTTCGACGTTACCGATAAAGAACTAGCCGATTACTTTTCTGGCCCAGCATTCACGCCATGGCAACGCATGGGGAATATCGAAGGGCACGAGGGGCCTCTCCCGCAAAGTTGGATAAACAAAAAACATCAACTGCAAAAACAAATCCTCAAGCGCATGAAAGCGTTGGGTATGCAGCCCGTTGTACCTGCGTTTAGTGGCTACGTACCTAAAGCGTTTGTTGAGCGTTTTCCCGACGCCAAGGTTTATGAAATGCCACGCTGGACTGGGTTTGAGAATGCTACCTATTGGTTAGACCCCGCTGACCCCCTCTTTAAAACAGTGGCTAAGCGATTTATTGAGCTTTATACCGAAATTTATGGTGTACAGGACTATTACCTATCAGACGCATTTAACGAAATGCTACCGCCGGTTTCTGAAGAGAACCGACACGCCGAGCTCGCATCCTATGGAAAACGCATCCACGAATCTATTGCGCAGGTTGCACCTGATGCTGTGTGGGTAATGCAGGGGTGGATGTTTGGCGCAGACGAAGAATTCTGGGACCTCGCATCTATCGAAGCCTTCTTAAAAGATGTTCCTGATCAAAAAGCAATGATCCACGATATCGGAAACGATAGATACCATGTATGGCAGCGAACAGAAGGCTTTAAAGGCAAGCCGTGGGTATTCGGCTTCATTCATAACTATGGTGGTTCAGACCCTGTATATGCTGACTTTGCAGACTATGTTGAGCAACTTGACGTGGTTACAAGCTCGAATAAAAAGGGTGCGCTGACCGGGTTTGGTGTATTTCCCGAAGGGCTCCATAACAATTCTGTGGCCTATGAGTTTCTGTTCGATTTGCCTTGGAGCGCCAAGCCCGATATGAAAGAGTGGCTAGCAAATTATACTAAAGCGCGCTATGGAAAGACTTCACCCGAACTTATCGCAGCATGGGAAAAGGTGATAAAAGGAGTGTTCTCTGTTAGCTATTGGAAAAGCCGCTGGTGGGAAGGCTCAGCTGGCGCGTACTTGCTGTTTAAGCGCCCAACAATCGACATAGTAAACTTTGATGGGCACCCGGGTAATTTAATGGCCTTAGACGATGGTATCTCACAGCTAATTGAGCTGGCACCGTTGATGGATAATGCGTACCTATATCAGTACGATATTGTCGATTTTGTGAAGCATGCAGTGTCTTTGCATGTTGACCTTATGCTGCAAGAGGTGGTTAACGCGTATTCATCAAAAGACTTCGAACGTGGCGACGAACTTATGGCCTCAATTGACGTTGCCATCACTAAGCTAGACAACTTGCTAGGGTTTCATCAAGAAAGCCTGCACACGTGGTTGAGTGACGCCTCAGCTTATGGTGAGACTGCGCAAGAGTCTGCTTATTACGTAAATAATGCGCGCCTGCAAGTAACGCAATGGGGTGGACCAAAGCTGAAAGATTATGCATCTAAAGCGTGGCAGGGTATGTACAAAGACTATTATTTGCCTCGCTGGAAAATGTACTTATCTGCGTATCGCATCGCACAGGAAGCTCAAACGCCGTTTGACGATGCTGCGCTGCAGGAAGCGCTGATAAACTGGGAGCGTGATTGGATAAAGCAAACGGAAATTCCAACGCAATATACCCCAGAAACACCAATCGAAGATGCGCAAGCGCTTATGGATACGATCTCGCTATAATAAAAATTGTTGTTTCCGCTCTTATCAGAAGCCCCGTTACCGACTTGTGTATGGGGCTTTTTACATTTATATACCTAATCCAGTTGCAGTAATACATTTGCTTTTTAAATGTATTGATAAAAATTTCCAATTTGTTGCATAAACGCTAGCTCACTATACTCAATCTCGTTTTCTACCTTTCAAATTAAAAAGAGTAAGTGGAATGTCTAGTACCACCGCCCTACACGCAAAGCACCTAGAAGCCGGTGCGAAAATGGTCGATTTCTTCGGCTGGGATATGCCAATTAACTATGGTTCACAAATTGAAGAGCATCACGCTGTGCGTCAAGACGCCGGTATGTTTGATGTGTCTCACATGACCATTGTTGACGTAAAAGGCGCACAAGCCAAAGCGTATCTTCAGTACCTTTTAGCCAACGACGTGGCAAAACTAAAAGACAAAGGTAAAGCGCTTTACAGTGGCATGCTTAACGAAGAAGGCGGTGTTGTAGACGACCTTATCGTTTATCACTTCGACGAAACTAACTATCGCTTAGTGGTTAACTCAGCAACGCGCGAAAAAGACATGAACTGGTTAATGAGCAAAGCAGAAGGCTTTGACGTAACCATCACCGAGCGCCCTGAATTTGCCATGATTGCCGTACAAGGCCCTAACGCAAAAGAAAAAGCCGCTAACCTGTTCAGCGCAGCGCAAAAAGAAGCGGTAGCGGGCATGAAGCCATTCTTTGGTGTACAAGCAGAAGACTTGTTCATTGCCACTACAGGTTATACCGGTGAAGCAGGTTACGAAATCATGGTGCCAGCTGAGCAAGCGGAAAGCTTCTGGCAAGCACTGCTCGACGCGGGCGTTAAGCCATGCGGCCTAGGTGCGCGTGACACACTTCGCCTAGAAGCAGGCATGAACCTGTACGGCCAAGATATGGACGAAACCGTATCGCCACTAGCCGCTAACATGGGCTGGACAATTACATGGGAACCGGCAGAACGTGACTTCGTAGGGCGTAAAGCTCTAGAAGCGCAGCGCGAAGCGGGTACCGACAAGCTAGTAGGCTTGGTAATGACTGAAAAAGGCGTGCTGCGTCACGGTCTTAAAGTGAAAACAGAAAGCGGCGAAGGCGTTATCACTTCAGGTACGTTCTCTCCAACACTAGGTCACTCAATTGCGATGGCACGAGTACCAAGTGATGTTGGTGAAACAGTAGAAGTGGAAATGCGCAAAAAGTGGGTTACAGTAAAAGTGGTTAAGCCCTCCTTTGTTCGCAATGGAAAAAGTGTTTTATAAGTTAACAGAGAATAACAGGAACGATTATGAGCAACATCCCAACTGATTTACGCTATGCCGCTACGCACGAATGGGTTCGCCCTGATGGAGACGGTGTTTTCACTGTAGGTATTTCTGAGCACGCACAAGGCTTACTTGGCGACATGGTTTTCGTTGATTTGCCAGATGTTGGCGACGCAGTAAGCACTGGCGACGACGTATGTGTTGCTGAATCGGTAAAAGCAGCGTCTGACGTTTACGCGCCAATTTCAGGTGAAATTGTAGCAATTAACGAAGACCTAGAAGATTCACCAGAACTAGTTAACTCTGACCCGTACGGCGACGGTTGGCTATTCAAAATTAAAGCTGACGATGCGGCTGAAGTAGAAGGTCTACTAGACGCTGAAGGCTACGAAAACAGCATCGACGAAGAGTAATTCGTTACGCAGTTTTAAAAGAACCATAATTCGAAAAGGGGCATGAAGATAATTCAGCCCCTTTTTAACTTAAAGATTTAACGCGCCCTTGCGGCAACCATTACGAGTGCTTAACAACGTTATGTCGAATACTTCCCCTACATTGGCTCAACTAGAGCAAAAAGATACATTTATCCGCCGTCACATTGGCCCGGGTAAAGGCGAAATTGAAGAAATGCTGTCTGCTATTGGTGCAAGCTCACTAGACGATTTAATTGAGCAAACTGTACCGGCAGGTATTGCGCTACCAGAGCCACTAAAATGTGGTGAAGGGGCGACAGAAGTTGAAGCATTAAGTGAACTTAAAGCCGTTGCGCAAAAGAACAAAATTAACCGTTCTTTCATTGGTATGGGTTACTACGATACACACGTACCAAACGTAATTCTGCGCAACGTGCTAGAAAATCCAGGTTGGTACACAGCGTACACGCCTTACCAGCCAGAAATTGCCCAAGGTCGTTTGGAAGCCATTCTTAACTTCCAACAAGTGACCATTGACCTAACTGGCCTAGAGCTAGCATCGGCGTCATTACTTGATGAAGGTACAGCGGCAGCAGAAGCCATGGGCCTTGCTAAGCGTGTGTCTAAGAACAAAAAAGCGAATGCGTTCTTTATTGCTAACGACGTTCACCCGCAAACGGTTGACGTGGTTGAAACCCGCGCTGAAATGTTTGGTTTTGAAATCATCAAAGGTGCGGCAGAAGAAGCGGCAGAACACGACGTATTCGGTGCGCTACTTCAATATCCAACCTCTACCGGTGAAGTAAAAGACATCAGCGACATCATTGCTGCAGTACAAGCGAAAAAAGGGATTGTGGCAGTAGCCGCTGACCTAATGAGCTTAGTAATGCTTAAGTCGCCTGGCGAGCTAGGTGCAGACGTTGCACTTGGTAGTGCACAGCGCTTTGGTGTACCTATGGGCTATGGTGGCCCGCATGCGGCATTCTTTGCTACACGCGACAGCTACAAGCGTTCACTACCTGGCCGTATTATCGGCGTAAGTAAAGACACTCGTGGTCGCCCAGCACTTCGCATGGCACTACAAACCCGTGAACAGCACATTCGCCGCGAAAAAGCGAACTCGAACATTTGTACAGCACAGGTGCTGCTAGCCAACATGGCAAGCTTCTACGCGGTGTACCACGGCCCTCAAGGACTTAAAACTATTGCTGAGCGCATCCACCGCTTCGCCGACATTCTTGCTACTGGTTTAAACCAGAAAGGTGCAGAAAAAGGTGTAGCTCTAAAGCACAGCACCTACTTCGACACGCTAACCGTAATGGTAAGCAACAAAGAAGACGTACTAGCAAAAGCCTACGCAAAAGGCATGAACTTACGTGCTGACCTTGAAGGTGCGGTAGGTGTGTCGCTAGACGAAACTACCACACGTGAAGACATTGTTGCGCTATTCGACGTACTTCTTGGTGAAGAGCACGGCTTAACAGTGGAAGGTCTGGATGCAGAAGTAACCACGCAAGACGTAAAATCTATTCCTGACGATCTGGTACGCACCAGCGACTTCCTAACACACGAAGTGTTTAACAAGTATCACTCTGAAACAGAGATGCTTCGTTACATCAAGAGCCTTGAAAACAAAGACTTGGCGCTTAACCACTCAATGATTTCATTGGGCTCGTGCACCATGAAGCTAAACGCAACGGCTGAAATGATCCCAGTAACATGGGCTGAATTCGGGCAGCTTCACCCGTTTGCACCACTAGACCAAGCAGCGGGCTATCAAGAAATGATTGCAGAGCTTAGCGAGTGGCTAATTAACGTAACAGGTTACGACGCGCTTTCAATGCAGCCTAACTCAGGTGCGCAAGGTGAATACGCGGGCCTATTGGCTATTCAGCGTTACCACGAAAGCCGTGGCGAAGGTCACAGAAACGTGTGCCTAATTCCAAGCTCTGCCCACGGTACTAACCCTGCGTCTGCGCAAATGGTTAGCCTTAAAGTGGTAGTAGTAGCGTGTGATAGCAAAGGTAACGTAGACCTTAACGACCTTCGCAAAAAAGCGGAAGAAGTGGGCGATAACCTATCGTGCGCCATGATTACGTATCCGTCTACCCACGGTGTATATGAAGAAACCGTGCGCGAGATTTGTGACATTGTTCACCAATACGGCGGTCAGGTTTACATGGACGGCGCGAACATGAACGCGCAGGTGGGCATTACGTCACCTGGCTTCATTGGTTCAGACGTGTCGCACCTTAACCTACACAAAACCTTCTGTATTCCACACGGTGGCGGTGGCCCAGGTATGGGGCCAATTGGTGTTAAGTCGCACCTTGCGCCTTTCCTACCAAACCACACGGTTATTAATGTAGAAACAGCAGGAAAAGACTGTGGTGCGGTATCGGCAGCGCCATGGGGCAGTGCATCTATTCTGCCTATTAGCTACATGTACATCAAAATGATGGGTAGCGCTGGCCTACGTAAAGCAACCGAAGTCGCTATTCTTAACGCTAACTATGTGGCGAAGAAGCTAGAAGGGCACTTCCCAGTGCTTTACAAAGGCAACAATGGCCGCGTAGCGCACGAATGTATTATTGACCTTCGCCCGCTTAAAGAAGCAAGCGGTGTAACCGAGCTAGACATTGCGAAGCGCCTAAACGACTACGGTTTCCACGCGCCAACCATGAGCTTCCCAGTAGCGGGTACGCTTATGATTGAGCCAACAGAGTCGGAAGCGAAGTACGAATTAGACCGTTTCATCAACGCCATGGTTAGCATTCGCCAAGAAATTGCGAAAGTAGAAAGCGGCGAGTGGGATGCCACTGACAACCCGCTACACAATGCACCGCACACACTAGCTGACATCTGTGACAGCGACTGGAACCGCAGCTACGACCGCATGCTAGCGGCGTATCCAGCCCCAGAAGTACACAGAAACAAGTTCTGGCCAACGGTTAACCGTATTGATGACGTTTATGGCGACCGAAACCTGATCTGCTCTTGCCCTAGCATTGAGAGCTATGTTGAGGAATAGGTTGGGGGTGAGAATCGAATGAAGTTTGTGAAAAGGGCCGGAAGGCCCTTTTTTGGTGTGCTTTAAAATTTCAAACTGTAAAATACTTCGACGCTTCAAACTATAATGTGAGATACGTGAACCCTTGATTCGATAAGACCTCGGTAGGCAGATTTCGTTAGAATCCTTCAAGCTTTTCTAAACTAAGCGAAAGCACATTACTCGCTTTATGATATCAACTTCTTAAATTACAAAATATTTCGGTGTAATCAAATATTTCAGTTAATGTAAGTACACATTTTATAGAGATTTTTCCTTTATCTGCTCTCTTTCTAGTGGCTGGGAAAGCTCTTTGATATCGCATTATTATGGCTGTTTCCTCGACGGTTCATATTGGCTTTGAAGTTATATTCAGTTAGGAGTCACTATATTCAGATCTCTAAATTGATGACTTGACCCGAGTGCATCCGAACCTGTTTTTTGGACACTTTCTGCCATAATTCTGTAATGTCCTTCGCACTTTCTATAACCGACATATACCTCTAACCTCATCAGTTTTGCTCTACGCTTCTTGCTTCAGGCTTCGCGTGAATCGTTGAAATCGCTTGTGATCTCCTAAACCCATAGACACAAATTTTTGTCAACAGATAATGCTTAAATAACAACATTAACTGTTTGTCTATCAATTGCCTCTCTGAATAGGTGTATAAATTCATAAAAGTCGTTTCGCAGCAATGTTCGCGTTTAGGCATTACGCTCTAAAGAAGAATAAAAAGAGTGTTGAAATAAATGCAACTGTAGTATATTTTTTGTACAGTTCTTTTATTTCAATGGATTGAGAAAATGTCGGATAGCAGTTCGCTTCTTATACACACTACGGCTGTTTTATCTTCTATAGCGTTAATTCTGTTAACGCTTATAAAAGTTTTCCTTCCAAAAGTTTTAGAGGTTTGGTTCTTAAAAAGAAGAGAACTGAGAGACCATTTCACCAAAGAAAGATTCAGCAGAGAACTAAGTGTCTATCAAGAGCTTTGGAAAACTGTATCAAGCGAAAACATATCTGTATTAGACGAAGAGGTCGCAACAAAAGCTCAAAACGTCCTTTGTAATTTGCGTATTTTTTTACATGCAAACAGACCATTCATCCATTCTAGTCTTCTTAGCAATATAGACAGCATCTTAGACTACTGTGAAAAAATTACATCAAGGGAAAATACAGAAGACATAGGGAAGGCCGTCAAAGCTATAGATGCTCTCGCGACTTCAATTAGAAATAGGATTTATAAAAATGAACTATAAGATACTAAATGATAAATTTAATAATATGTTAACAAGTGAAAGCGCCAACATCCTCAAATATGTAGAGTTTAATAGTTCCCCGTTCAAACATCCTTTGGATTACGAGGAGATTAAAGAATCATTATTGGGAAGTTATGACATTTCACTCGCAAAGGACTACTTCGCATATACAAAAGATTCAACATTATCCCGCTTTTTACAAGATATTAAAAAACTATTTGTGAATTCTCCTTACGTTCCAAATGAAGACTACTTTCTAGATAGTGTTTATGTTGATTACAGCGACGGCAGTAGCAATATTGTAAAAATAGAGGCAGCTGTAAATCAAATTTTGAATACGAAATCTGTGTCTGCCATTATTAAGGGCGACCGGGGTTCAGGTAAAACAGCAAGTACACTTGTATACCTTTATCGAAATCATGAGGAACTATACGAGAAAAATATTATCTGGCTAAGATGTGATCTCCATAAACTATACAATGCTTGGATGATAAGCGACAGTGGCCTTGACAATTTGATAACACTTGGTGAGTACAAAGAATTGTTCATTGTTTACTCAATATGTAAACACGCGAACGACTCCGAAAGGAAAGAAATTTACGAATTAGTAAAATTGATAAAAAGGAATGACCGAGAATTTGGAATTGTAGCAAAAGCAAAACACACTTACTTAACTGATGTTAGCCTCTATGAGCAGATACAGAAAACTAATGAAGATATTATTCGCTTCGAAGGCCCTGATTCTAGCAGGAGCTTTTTGCTCGATGAATGGATTAAACATGCACAATTTAAACAAAATGAGTCACGCCGCCAAATTAAAAATGCGCGTTATTTATATAACGCTTTATTGGAATCGATCAATACACTGAATTGGCAGTTGTTACTGTTTTTTGATGGATGTGATAACGTCGATATAAACAAACGAAGAAATTTCTTTCTTTATCAGAAGTTCCTTTCGGAATTACACCCTCAATTATATAGGGATACCAAGAACTCTCCTGTATATACAGTTGTTTTGCTAAGACCTAGAACTTACGAAGAATTGTTAGAGAAACACCCCAATGTTCTTCAGGATCACAAAGACTCTATACCCTTTGTCGCTACTCTACGTACTCCTTGTTGCGAAGCAGTAACTAATGAAAGGTTCAAATATATTCGTAAAATTGGGTTATTAAATAACCTTCACGACGAAACGCATTACCGCTCTATAAGTAAAGCGATCACGACTATGTTGGAACAAATCAAAGAAGATCCTAGTTCGTTAAGACGAAGACAAGCAATTAACCATAATATAAGAGATTTTCTATTTAACAGGTTATCTTTAATATCAGTTTTAGCATATGTGTCAGGGATAAATGGAAAAATAAAAGAAAACCATGAGAACTATATCAATCCAGACAGTTGGAACAAACGAAATAAATTTCTAAATGGTCGTTTATTTTCTGATAGTAAAACTGAAGGCATAGCAACGGCAGAGCCAGGTAGTATTTACTTCAACATATTTTTTGCAAAACCAAATGGAAATAAATGGAATGGTTTTATCTTTCTAAGAATCTATCAAGTTCTTAAAAGGCTAAGTACTGCTCTTGAGTCCGAATGCACAACAATTCTTAGCACTCTATTCGACTACGACAATGATTTGGTAAAAGAGTCTCTCGAGATTTGTGAAACCTATGGTCTGATCCACTTTTTACCTAAAAGTAATGAAAATGAAGATAGTGAACAATATGTAGTGTTGAATGAGAAATTTAATTACTTAATAGAGGAGACATTTAAAGATGCAGATGTCATGTATTATTTAGCTCTCGATACATACCTCCCTTCCGCTCTAATAGAATCTGAGTATTTTAGAGCACACAACAATAATGTTAATGAAAAATCACACTACAATGAAGTCATGCCATTTACTGCAACTCTTTTTATGAAATTTCTTTGTATCCAAGATAAGCTAGAAAGAGAGGGGCTACACGGTAAACTAACAACTTTGATTGAAAAAATGCAACATTTAAGCATTGATGATACCGACTTTGTTCTACCCATTAAGCAGGTTCAGGGGCAGATTCCAGTTTTTAAACGAATTATTACGTCTATAGGACATACATCTGAACAGAAAAGGCGAGAGTTTAATAAAATTATTGAGTCATAAAATGGTACTTTGGGAGGAGTGTTCAATGCTAGGCTGTAAAAATTATAGCAAAACATATATAAAGTTAAGGTCGATGTTATCGATGTAAAATACTAACCACTCCGGATTTTAGATTGACATACTAGAGTGTTTGGTTATTATTTGTTCAATATCAAGTGCGGTACTTGCCAGTTGCTTAGAGCAAGATAATCTCTGCTAAAGGGAACAGGCAATGGCAACATCAACAGCTAGCGCAAATAGTGCGAAAAAGCAGGCTGTAGTGGTAATTCACGGTATGGGCGAACAACGCCCCATGGATACCATTCGAGAATTTGTTACTCATGTTTGGAAACAGGATCCAAACCTTACCTACCCACACTTTTGGAACAAACCCAGTTCAGTTAGTGAATCCTTCGAGCAGAGACGCCTTACCACAGACAGGCCACAAGCCAGCGGAAAAGAAGAACCCGTTCAGCGTACGGACTTTTTTGAATACTACTGGGCGCACCGAACTGTAGGTACTAAATGGGAGCATTTTTGGGGCTGGATCAGCGCGTTACTTTTCTGTTTACCCAGTCGCTATGACAACCATGCCAATACGCTAAAGCCACTTTGGTTTATCCTGTGGGGACTTATTGTCTTTGGCTTTTTTCTAGCGTTGTGGTGGCGTGACATTTTCAGCAGTTCGGATGATCTGTCGGGCTTAACCCTGACGTTTGTCACAGCAGCCAGTGCAGGCTGGGCTTTCCTTGTAGCGAAAGCCCGCAGCTTCTTCACCCATTATTTTGGTGATGTGGCTCGTTACATTCAAGCTAAGCCCGCCAATATTGCCATCCGCCAAGCTATCAGACAGGGCGGTGTGGAGTTACTGGAGCGTATTCATCAAACCGGTGATTACGACAGGATTGTGCTTGTGGGTCATAGCTTAGGGTCTTATGTGGCCTATGACATTCTTACTCATATGTGGGCACGGCATAATAAATTTAAAGATCATGACGACATTCCTACCCCCTTGAGCGAGGCTTCTCGTGAGCATTGTAAAGCGTTAACGGAACTTGCCAAAAGCTGCGGCACTGATGCTTTCGATGCTGACACGTACTGGCAAATGCAGCGACAACTTTTCAGTTCTCTTATCGAAAACGACCCGGAGAACAACTGGCTGATTTCAGATTTTATCACCCTGGGTTCGCCACTTACTTATGCCGATGTGTTGCTTTATAAAAATCAGGAAAACTTTGAAAAGCGTAAGCTGGATAGAGAGCTGCCTACTTCTCCGCCGCTCACCGAACACGGTGCCTGGTATTACGGAGGCGATGATGAATATTACCTGCATCATGGCGCAGTATTTGGTGCAGTGAAGTGGACGAATATTTACATGCCACACGGCTGCTATATTAAAGGAGATCTTATCTCAGGGCCGGTAAGCCTAAACTATAGCTTTGAGGCGTTTGATGTGGCCAATGGCACTATGATGCCCCCCAGCGACATGTCCAAAACCCCCATTGAAGAGATTTCATTGGATTATTCAAAAATAAAAGATGGTTTCACCCACACGGCCTACTGGAAGAGTGCCGAAGTACCTTCAGATAATGAACATTTAGCTGTGCTACGCAAAGCGGTGGGGTTGTATTAATTTATTAGAAATCTAAGGAAGGATGATGAGAAAGACAGTCAGTTTAGCGCAGCAAACAAAGCCCCTAGTTGCCATTAGCGTTGCTACTATTATGCTAGCCGGTTGTAGTGTTGCACCAGAGCATCACGTCAGAACAGGGTCTGACCCCAGGTTTCAGGATAAAAACGTCGCTTTTAGGACCACTTACTATTTTAGAGTATTTGATTATTGCAAAGGGCAAGATGGCAAACATCCGAATGTGCCTGCATCAGATGGGTTATATCGGTTTACCATGACGGGTAAAGCCAACACGTCTACGAATAACATCAAATTCGAATCAGGAAGCTTGAAGAGTTGGGAAATAGACCCTCTAGGGGCAGCGGTAATTTATGATGAAAATATTAAGCGCTATCGGTATGTATCTGAAAACGAAACCCAGGCAAAAGCAGAAAAAGCACAAGCATGGGATGAGTATCTAAGCCTACAGAAAGAATACAGTAGAATCCTTAAACTCGTGGATGAGCAATCCGGCGTACAAAACCTTGTTCATGTTGAATTGTTAAAAGTGCTTGAAGAAAGGGATATTGCAGACGCAGCAAAGTTTGACACAACATTAAGCGGCGACATTCTAAAAAGCAAAAGTGCCCTCGACAACTCATTTAAAGAAAACCTCGCAGAAGCAGTGATTCAAAAAAGAGCGACGCTGATTAAGGCAAACAAAGACGCCTTAAATGCGAAGCTTAAGACATTGTCTCTCGAATGGTTAAAAGCCCAAGTAATCCAAAAGATGAAGGAAAATTTGGATAGCGCTGTTAACTCTGCTTCGTTACCAGATAATTTTCTCAGCTCCCCAAATTCAAAAACGAAGTGGGATGCAATGATAACAGGGCAGTTAACCCCAAAGCTGGACTTTAACGCTAACGAAAAAGCTTACGTTAATGCCTTGTCGACATTTCTTGTCAGTAACAAAGACATATCGAATATCGCGGGCTCAGATGGCACTACGCCTTTTTCAGAACAGTTTGCTCAAGTGTTTGTGGATGATGCCAAAACAAAAAATACAGAACTGGCGGTTGTCACCGCTGATTTTACCTCGGTGCTAGATTGGCTAAAGGATTTAGCAAAAGGAGATTCAGGTGATACCTTCAAAGATTTAACGCCAGAGCATAGAGAGGCGTTAAAAAAGAAGTTATCAGAGAGAGTTGATACAATACTGGCCTACATTTCGCAGCTGCCAAGTCGCGTTGATAATCTTCCAGATTCGCTGGATTTTGATAATGGAAAAAAGTTACTTCTTCTCGCGAATAAAGATAACGTTGCAAAAGCGCTGATAGATCAAAGCGGCGTTATGATTGCGGCAGTGGCTGAAAATAGTTATCTCAATGGCGATAACAACTATGGAGGTGTATTAGCCTCTATCCGCACCGCAATGAATGCGAAATTGCAAGCAGCAACAGGAGTCGAAATATCTTCTTCAGCTTCAGTTTTAGGTACAAAAGCAATGCTTGCAAACCAAACAGAGACTATAAATTGCGAGATGCGCAAACACAAAGGCTTCCAGGTACTTGGGCCTGAAGGGTGGCGTACCTTCGACCAGGACGAAAGGCTTATTATGGCCATGTACGTTGACAATTCACCCATTACACAAGTACTCAAGCAGTTATCACAGCAAGTTTTAAACGCCCACCAAGCGAACGAGCCGCAACTACTACCTGTGGTTGAGGCTGAATTACGGCTGAGCGAAGCCAAAGAAGCGTTGACACAGAAAAAGCATTTGCTTGACGCGGCTGCGGATAGTGACCAGTTAGCGTCATTATGTGAACTGACAAAAGCCGTTGAAGCAACGCTACACGATGACAACCAGGTTGTCAGCGCAACTGGTTTGTCTTGCCAAGGAGAGGCACTATGAAAGCGTTCACTTTAATTGCAGCGTCACTTTTTCCTGTTATGGTCCATGCTGCAGGGGCTATGCGAATAGATGTGGAGGTGTACGACGGCCCACTTAGCAAAACCTTGGAAGTGCAAAAGGCGGAGTTGATAGGCACAATCAACCTCACTGCCCATGTTTTGGAAAACATAACCCGGGCGATTCAAGTCAGCGAATGCAGACTGGGTTGTTTCGGTACGCGAAGCGAATTTGGTACCGAGCACCCGAATGAGATGATAAAGCAGTGTACTGCTCCGGCACACTACTATTCTGAATTAGATATTTTAGAATCAGTAGATAAAGCCCCTGCAACCGTTGACAGGTTATTTTCTACTATTTTCCCGGAGAAAGATCACAATTGGTTTAGTTTGATGACGACAAAGCGAGAGCCTACAAGTAGCAATAGGTCTGACGAACATCTCAAATTTGACTTTTTACAACCGTACGAGTACACCACCATACCCACAAAACAAGAAGATCAACCTCATCAAATTTGTCCCCAGTTAGCGGATGTAAAGCTCAACGTACTTAGCGTACTTAATTATATTTATAACAAAGGAGTGTCACAGATTGATCAAGGTAAAAACAATATTCTGGAGTGCAGAAAAACCTTGCTTACATCGCCAAGTGAATCAAATAAAACAGTCACGGGTAACGAGCACAGCTTGGGCGTCACCGAAGACTGCCTTACTCGCATTGCCAATGTTGGTAAGCTTTTAACGGAAGGGGCAGAGCATTGGGCAACAACGCAGGTGGCTATTTTGCCGAATTCCAAACGCACTCGCATCGCCATTGCAAGAGCTGCGGTGACTGTTGCTGAATTAGGTAACGAAATTCTTGCTCGCACTGATGCAATTGTGCGGCAACAGCGAGGCGAAGCAAAAGCGGAATTCTTGCCCACCAGTGTGTTTTTAAGAGAATCTGAAGGTACAGATTATTTAAACCTTTTCGAGTGGTTAGATGCCACACCGAGAAAAAGTCGGCAATGGCCTGTGCAAAGCAGAACTCGCATGATTGAAAGGCTTATTAACGACAACAACTGGTCCAAAATCAATACAGCATTTGCCCAGGGTAATGGCAAAACCAGTATGGTATTTGTGAAAGACGATATTGGAAACTGGAATCTAAAAAACTACGACAATGACCCCAGCGAAATGTTACAGGCGTACAAAAGTGTAGGTACCAACCTATTAGCCAGTGCGGCAAAATTAGCGTCTGGCATGACTACGGCAGAAAATGTGATAGGAAATTTGGCGGGCATGCAGCAAGCAACGCAACAAGCGCAGAGTATGTTATTTGGTAGTTCGACAGGCACGCAGACGGATGACTTAAGCAGCAACATTGAACAGCGGATTAGGAAGCGAATAGCATCTACCTACGAAGACTACGCAGCTCGCATTAAGGCCAAAGATGCCGAGATTAAAAGTCTCGAAAGTGAAGTGCAGTCGACGGAATCAGCCTTGAAGGCAGAGAAACAGGCGTTGACAAACTATTTTGAAGAGCTCGATGTCAGGCAGCAGAATATCGCCTCTGCACGAGTGCGATTTCGAGAAGCAGAAGACGCTTTTACCTCAAAGCAATCTGAAGTAACGGCAAGTGATAATCCCACGAAAACATTGCTCCAAGAATACAAAGATGCCAATGAAGAAATGCAAAAAGTAAAAAATACACTTACCACTGCGGAAAGTAACTTAAAGACATTCCAGACGACAAATTCAGAACTTCTAAGTAATTACCAAATATTAGAGACAAAACTTAATACGCTGAATGATAAAAAAAGCGAAGCAGAGAAGGTACGTGAAGGGTTACCGGGCGAAGCCGTAGTGGTAATAGAAGAGATTCTCTCCCACTACCAAGAAAACCTCGTTGCATTGAAGAGTAGTATTCTTGGCGCCTCGATACCACAGAAGTAATAACCCGAATGTCCACTGTCAAAAAATAATAATTTCACTAGCTGAGCCATCATTTTTAGAGCGGGTTAGCGCTTTCTGCTTTGGTTTAGGAAATAATAGTAAGTTGTTGGTGGTGGGCGCCTTGAGCCTGTACCGAGTATCATGTTTACCATAGCTATTCCATTGCGCGGAATAGAATGCATCCTTTTGGTGCTCGTATCCGCAATACTTAGGAAGTCAACCTGAACCATGTCAAGACAACTAACAACAAAACAACTGTCAACACACCAAAAGTGAGTCGAGCCTTTTCACATTTTTCTTTGAGTTTTATTAAAGGCTCTAATTCCCCCTTTAAGTTTGCATTTTTGCTCTTGAAGCCTTCATTCTCTGTGACGAGTGATACCTGTCTTTTAAGTAGGTGTTCTATCATGTTTTCGACAGACATTTGTTCAATTTTGTCATTTTAATTGAATCAATAGTACGAAAAGTTCGGGGTCTATTCCCAAATTCCAAATTTTTA
The DNA here is from genome assembly GCF_056311825.1 of Alteromonas sp. ABH4_452. Classification (NCBI taxonomy): domain Bacteria; kingdom Pseudomonadati; phylum Pseudomonadota; class Gammaproteobacteria; order Alteromonadales; family Alteromonadaceae; genus Alteromonas; species Alteromonas sp. ABH4_452. The sequence continues at coordinate 1,672,035 of NZ_CM149973.1, forward strand.
AACTAATTACCATTTTTGTTTCCAAAATGCCTGAAGTCAGAGCTCAATAGCAAAGTTATAGTTTGTTCGAATCAACGCAGAATTGTTGTTTCTTTATTACTAATTAATTATTGAGGATATTATTATGGCACAATCAAATTCATCTAAACCTGCTTCTAGCCACCCTGGTCCTGGTGGAAACTGGCCATCTACTACAGGCAATAAATCAGGTGGAGATCGAGGTAATGCAGCTCCTAAAAGCGGCAAAAAGTAATAAAGAATGGGCCCTTGAGGCCCTTTATATAAATGGAAAATAATACAGCCACATTTCCGACCGTCGGTGAGTACGTTCGAGAAATTTTTAATATTACAGGGCTCTTAGCGCAAAAGGATAAAAGTAGTTCGATTTTAAGCGATAGCGAAAAGAAAAAACTACAAACCAAGCTAAAGCGATTAGCTGATGAAAGCTCTAAAATTGATGGAAAGCTCGACGAATTACTAGATTCACTTAAGCTCCTGTTAGAAAAAGCATTAGGCGAAGAGAGAATTGTTTGGATGGTATTGGAAGCCGTTGAAGATCTACTCTCTACATACAAAGGAGTTTTGGGTGATGATGGTACTTATCTTGATAAGAAAAAATCGACTAAGTGGTTTATAAAACAGTATGTCTTAGATCGAGTTTTGCTTTCTTTCTATAAGAACTATTTAAGACTAAATGTACCAGCATCGAAACTGAGCCTACCGGACTTAAGAATCTGGGCTTTGCCTAATATTGAAGGACAGAAAATCAGTTGGCCATTAAGGCATGCCTGGCAACTCATTTATGACTCTTAGTCTATTAGCCAGTCTTCATTTCATTATCCAGATAAGAGCTTGGAGGACTACAGAGCAAGTCAGAATTTAGAAAATGCCCAACACTGGAGCACTACCGATCAAATCCCGACCATTAGTTCGCTATTTGATAATTTGGAATATTCGCTAACGTTATTGGACTCTACATCAAATGACCCTGCTAGACGAATAGTAAGTGCATCAGAAAAACAGCGATTAAAGCTAATTTTGTTTATTGGGCGAGTATCTGCTTATTGTTTTAGAGAACTAGAACGTAACTTTGGGCGTGAGTTTTTGATCGAATGCCTGAAGCATGTCCAAGGCCAGTCTAGTAGGCTATCACGTATCAATCTAAGGCTAGAAAAACACTTAAAGACTGTAGAAAAATCCATAGGCTTAATGAGTGAAGTCGATGTTAATCAACTTTATTTTTATGAAATATCTGAATATTGGGCACAGTTTGCAATATCTACTGAATACGGCTCTAGATTATTACAGGGTTACATAACTGATGAATCTTTTTCGAATTTAACTGAATTAGAAAAATCAAAATTGGTAATTGCTCATGTTGGGACATTTGCTGGTCATGGTGTGTTAACTCTGCTAGGAATGACACCTAGTGTAAAAGGAATGCCATCTGAGTTTCCTGAGCTACTTTGTGTAGGCCTTGAATTAAAGAAGAACCCTACATCTTTGGGCGACATTGATAATTATCACAACTGGTTGAGGAAAACTGGGCTTGATGATGTCTTAAGTTGGTTAGTAAATTGGTGTTATGCCAATTACTTTTATACTCATAAGTCATTCGATAAGTCATATGGTTACTATGAGAAAGCCTTTAATCAGGCAAAATATAGTGCAGGTCGTAATCAGTATCTACTTGTTAACCAGTACATTGAATCATGTGCTAAAAATGGTAAATATAAAGAAATGAAAAAAGCTGTAGCTTGGGCGCAGTATTTGGGTATAAAAATAAGGTGGCTAAGAGGCTGGGATGATCCAGAATCCGAAGCCAGCCTAAAAGGCTTATACGAGTTAATGGGAAATCAGAACATGCAATATGCCCAAATATAGTAAGTGAAACTTGCTGTTAGGTCCTTTATGCAAGTATTCACATTTTTAATTGTTGAATCGACCAGATTTCTCTAGACTCTTAATTGTTTTATAACTATGTGTACCAAGGGCAAAAGGTGGTTCACTTCTCCCAAACTGAGATTGGTTAAATCAAAGATGCCAAGAGCTTTGTAAAAGGCACGATATCTTGGTTGACGCTGGCAGCCTCCAACACTTGCATATATTCATCTCATCGTTCGACGGGTACAATTGTCCATGGATAGCCACCAGACGCCATCAATAAATTCATAACAAACCTTCCCATTCTGCCATTGCCGTCAAAGTAAGGGTGGATGTAGACGAAAATGAAGTGCCCCAGTACCACTCTGACGGCTGCATTTTTCTCTTCTGCGAGCAGGTCGAAGAGTATTGGCATCATATCGCGAACCGCTTCTCTACTTGGTGGAGTATGCATAGATTGACGAATATAGACTGGTCCTGTCCGGTAACCAGCCAAGTCCGACTGCTTAATAATACCACCAGCCACACTTGGGCCAAATAAGGCGAGATACCAATCACTGTGATACTGCCCAGCTATCAATCCTTATCTATAGGTTTTAGTGTTATATCATTTATAGGTTTTAATGACTTTTTTGTTTTAAGGCTTTAGCGCTTTTCTTATGTCATCGAATTCGATGATGTTAGATAAGAGGCCGGTTTAAATGATTTTACACTGAAGGTCAGGTTTAAACTTTGCTTCATTGAAAGGGCTTGAAGATTAAAATGAACTAGTTCAAAGTTGATCGTGAATATTCGCCGCAATCCGACAAGTCGAATTACTTTATTTATACCAGTGCGGTAAAAAAGCCTAACATTCCGAGAACACTCAGTCTTACCGCTTACTATTCCTTTACACCTCGAATATTCCCATCCATCACAAGCGCCTCAACCAATCCGCCATCGCTTTCATCATCCGTCTCAAAACGAACACTACTCCCATTCTTAGCAAAAAATCGTCCGCCACCCTCATGAAAATATTCTTCATTTTCAACATACGGTAAGGCGTTAAGCACAAAGCCATTGGCTGTTTTTTCTAGCACCACATCAACGTTAACTGGCTTGGCCACCACATAGGTTCCAATATATTTACTTAATTCCTTTTGGCTTATGGGTACTAACTTCCTAACTTCAGCTTCCGAGTAGCCTACGTTTAACGCTTCTTTTAAGCGTATTTCTAGTTCAGTTATTAGCTGCCTACCGTTGTTGCCGTTCGTCATAATGGCGTAGCCGTTGCCGGTATCTAGTTCAAGGTATAGCTGCGACATGAACCCAGCATCTGCGCCACCGTGACCGAATCCTAAAATTTCACCGTTATCATCCATATTGATGAAAAAGCCGATGCCAACATTAGGTGCTTCATTGGTTGATGTATTGTTGGTCAACATTTCCTGTGCGGTGGCTCGCGATATCCAGTCGGTTTTCTCCCCTAAATACGCACTGCGTACGCCGCTTGCCAGTTTCAACATGTCTGATGGCGTGCTCCACATACCTGCTGCTGCAAGCGTAGCGTAAGTATGCGGGCCACCCTTAATTGGCGCACCGTCGCCGTCATAAGGCGTAGCCATGTTGTTCGATAGTTTTTTCGATATGGGTTGGTCGAAGCCAGAGCGGGTCATGCCTAAAGGTTTAAACAAAAGCCGTTGCGACATGGTTGGCAGGGGCTCGTTGGCTACGTCTTGCAAGGTAAGTTGAGCAAGCGTAGTGCCGCCACCGGAATAACGCATTTGCGTGCCGGGTTGAGTATCCACAACAACAGCGTCGGTATTGGCGGGGAATGCCCCTTCTAGCACTTGCTGCAAGTTAGGTACTGGTTTGCCCGCCGCGTAACCAGGGAAGCCATGTACTGTGGTGCCCGCCGTGTGGCTTAACAATCTGCGCAATGAAACAACGTCTTGCCCAGTCCATTCATGTTCAGGTAACTGCCAGCTGGTGAGTAAGGTATTAACATCTGCGTCTAAATCTAGTGGGTTATCTTCGCGGTAGTTCATCAATACTGCTGCAAATGCGGGTTTAGAAATACTGCCTGCTTGGAACACCGTGTTTTCATCAACAGCCAATTCAGAAGTTAAATCTTTAACGCCGCTTTGCATGGTCCAAGCTAGTTGCCCATTTCTCATAAACGCGACAGACACACCAGGTACATCATAATGCGCCTGTCTTTGTTCTAAAGATTGGTAATCAACCTCTTGCCCTTCAATTCGAATGCGTTCTGTCAGTCCAGTTTTTAAAAGATTGGCTTCTTTTGACTTTGTGCTTTTCGCAATCTTCTTTCGCAAGTTAGCTAGCCGCGTTTTATAAGCGCCATTCTCAACGTTTTCTTCATAGCTCATTGCCAGCGCTTTCTCTCGCATCTCAAGTGCCATGGCTAAATCACCGTTAGCTTCATAACCGTCTGCCAGGCTGTCGTAGGCATCAGACTTGTTAGGGAAGCGAGCTATATTTTTCTTAAAAATTGAAATGGCAGAGTCAAAGTCTTCTTTGTTTAGCGCCGCATAACCCGCGTGGTTTACGGCTTTATATTCTGGCTTTGCTTCAAAAGCGTATTTTGCAGAAAGGTCTTTATAGTATTGCTCTACCGCAGGAATACCTTCTTGTATTATTGCACCTGTTGGGCGTAACGAATTTAGCTGCTTTTGAAGCGCCAAGCTCATACCAGCAAGCGCGGTCGTATTGTGGCTTTCAGATGTGTCTAGCTCGGTGTCAAAGGTAAACCCTTTTCGTTCGCTGCTATTTAGTAGTTCAGAGTAACGTTCGTATGCGCTTTGCATGTTTCCACCTTCGTTACCCATATTTATGTATAGATATTTGTTAAGGTCGCTATTTGATGCAAAGAATGCTTTTGCCTCTGGAAATATCACTTCTTCGTGCCACCACAAACTTGGGCTAAATGCGAAGTAAGCTTGAAACAGCTCAGGCCGCTCTTGCAGTGCGTATAAGGTAAAAAGGGCGCTTAATGAATGCCCGGAAACAATCGCGTAGTTATTGGTGCGATAGTTTGCCTTTACGTAAGGCTTTAGTTCTTTTTCTAGAAAGTCTAGAAAATTCTCGGCACCACCAGATATTCCCCACTGGTTGTAGCTTTCATCATAGGTAGGTGTGAAGTCTCGCGTGCGCTCGGTGTTGGCAATACCGATAACAATCATTTCCTGCGCCATTCCAGACTGATTTAGCAGATCAAGCGTGCCTACGGTATGGGCAAAATTACGCTGTCCATCTAGTAAATATAAAACTGGGTAGGTGGTGTTTTTGTAGTGGGAATAGTTATTAGGTAAGTGAATAAGCAGTTCTCGCGACTCATTCAAAACTTCTGACTTTATTGTTGTAACCACGGCCTCGCCACGTACTTTGGCGTTTACGTGAAAGCTAAGGCTAAAAGTAAGTAAGGCGCCGATAAAAGCACAGGCAAGCTTTTGATACATTTGAAATTCCCTTTTCCGCTATCAGGCGCGAGTTTTGTATTATTTGTTTATCCTACGCTGTCATAGTCGCTCTTGCTTGTCAAAAAATAGCCAAATAATAGCCAGCTAAATAGAAAAAAGCCGCATTCAGCAACGTGATGCGGCTTTCCGAGCTGGGCTGAATAGACAGCCTTATAGAGCAATTGCGTAAAAGGGGTTAGCTAGAACGACCCTCACTCATAGCTGCCTGTTCAAATACCTTAACTCTAGACATATGATCACCTCCTTATCTTCGTTGCTAAAACTAAATTGAAAATAACATAGGCGAGGCTTAAGTAAAGCATGGCTTTATTAAAGAAATTTTAGGGAAGTACATACCGTTCAAAATACGAATAACAAAACCACCGCGACAATATAAACCTGTTTAATTAAATCTACGTAACTAATGCTAACTGAAACCCTTTGCGCCGCCCGTTGACGTGTAATTAACGCCTCAACGTGTAAGTAGCAGTACGCAAACCTTAAAAAAGGTTAGAACGCAGATGCAAACAACAAATACGCACAAAAACAGCATGAGCCGAAACGCTGCACTATTGGTTATGCTTTTTGCTACCTCTTTTTTTACGTTTGGCCAGTCAAACTCATCTGAACAAATTGATATGAAAGGCAGTAATGGCACGACTGTTAAAGGTAGTGTTCAAGCTACCTTCGACAGCCCGTGGGCTATGACGTTTTTGCCAGATGGGCACAGCTTGGTAACGGAAAAGGCTGGCACTTTGTGGCTGCTTGATGAAAATCAGCAAAAGCGTTTTGCGGTAAGTAATGTGCCAAATGTTACTGCGCGTGGACAGGGCGGTTTAGGTGATGTCATTATTCACCCGGGTTTTGCGTCAAACAACACTATTTATATTTCCTACATTGAACGGGATGAAAAAGACGATGCGTTTAGCGGCGCAGTAATTGAGCGGGCCACGCTTACCTTATCTGATAGTGGCGCGAAGCTATCTGATAGAGAGCTAATTTGGCGTCAGTCGCCCAAAGTGACGGGGAACGGTCATTATTCTCACCGCATGGCGTTTTCCCCTGATGGCTATTTATTTATTACCTCTGGCGAACGCCAGAAATTTACGCCAGCTCAAAACATGGCAATGAATTTAGGTAAAGTTGTACGCTTAAACGACGACGGTAGTGTGCCAGAAGATAATCCGTTTTATGGTCAAGGCAGCGTAACCGAACAAATTTGGACGCTAGGGCACCGCAATCCGCTAGGTATAGATTTTGATGATCAAGGGAATTTATGGGTTCACGAAATGGGACCGCGCCATGGAGATGAACTCAACCTTATCGAAAAAGCTCGCAACTACGGTTATCCCACTGTGTCGCAAGGCGACCATTATTCGGGCGTAAAAATTCCTAATCACGAAGATATTCCTATTTTTAAATCGCCGGAATTAGCGTGGGTGCCTGCTATCAGCCCCGCCGGCTTTATCATTTATAAAGGGGATAAATTTAGCGACTGGAAAGGTAACGGCTTTATCGGTGGTTTGTCTTCAAAAGCGCTGGTACGTGTTGCTTTTGGCAAAGATGAAGAAGGCAAGTGGAAAGTGGAAGAAGCAGAGCGTTACGAATGGGGTAAGCGCGTACGCGAAGTCGAGCAAGACAGCATGGGCAATATCTATGTGCTTGAAGATAAGGAAGGTGGGCGTTTGATTAAATTAAGCCAATAAAACGTAAGCGCGTTATTATTTGGCTTGTTGATGTGATAGTTTTCAATTCACGCTCAAATATGGAAAACGGAAACAAATTTTAGGAACTCTATGATTCAATCTCCTCAAAACTTTAACTTTGAACGTTGTGAAGACGAGCCAATACACATTCCCGAAAGTGTACAAAGTTATGGGTTTCTTATCGCGTTTAGCTACGACGATTTAAATATCTCAATTGTTAGTGAAAACTGCGACACGATATTTGCTGAGAAGATCATAGGTAAAAACTTTTTAGATATTCTTTCCTCTGATACTAATGAGCGCGCGTTTCTTGAAGAAACCTTCGATAGAGTGTCGAAGAGCAAAATACGGCTGCCCATTAAGCTGATTTTAAATTCGTCGCTTTTAGTAGAAGGGGAAGCAGGAGATTATTTAGCGGTTGTTTACGATTCAGGTCATCATTATGTGGTCGAGCTCGAGCCTGCTACAGAATTTAGAGATGCCTACAGCGCAGAGCAATTTATTAAGCTTTATTCAATGTCTATCGCGCCACGCTTCAAGGAAATGACATCTCTCGGTGAGATGGCGCAAGAGATGGTGTCGACCATTAAATATCTCACTAACATGGATAGAGTGGTGCTTTACAAGTTCAACGATGACTACTCAGGTAAGGTTATCGCGGAAGCTAAGGCTGAAGATATGGAGTCTTATCAAGATTTGTACTTTCCCGCTTCAGACATACCAAAACAAGCCAGGGAGCTCTACAAAACAAATTGGGTACGGTTAACGCCTGATACAGAATTGCCCCCAGCTAGATTGGTGCCGTCCATCGAGGAGACTGGAAGAGACCGGTTAGACCTCACTCGTTCGCTGTTGCGCACTTTCTCGCCTATTCACCTTCAATATATTAGAAACCAAGGGTTACGCGCGTCGTTTTCCATATCTTTAGTTACAGACGGAGAGTTATACGGGCTTATTTCATGTCATCATCGCGAGCCTTGTTATATCCCTCAAAATGTTAGGCTGCAGTGTGAAAACTTAAGCCAGTTATTTAGCTGGCATCTGTTGGCAAAAGAAGAAGAAATAGCCAAGCACAAAAAATATGTCACCGACGAAGCCGTGGATGCCATGCTAGACAAAATAGGGCCAGCAAATCCTATCAGTCGCGTTGTGAAAAGCGGTGAACGGGCGTTTTTAGATGCGCTTAATAGCTCTGGTTTTGTTTACTATTCACAGTATGAAACCATTACGCTTGGTGAGAGCTTACCAATAGAACTTATCAAAGATATCTTTTCTAAAGCTAGCAGAGAAGGCGGTTTTCCTTACACTAACGATTCACTTTATGATGATTATCCTGAAGCGCGAGAGTATGGAATAGCGGGTATTATGATTATCCCGCTGTTTGAGAAAAAGCAGTACTTTACCGCTTGGTTTAGAAAAGAAACCCATCGCGTTCAAAAGTGGATTGGCGCTGAAGATGAAAAATCGGAAGATGCGCCGAAAGCAGAACGTCTTAAACCTCGTTCAGCGTTTACTATCCATACCCGTACAATTGAAGGGCGTTCAACAATATTTGATAAAACTGACGTCGATACTGCCAACCGGTTAAACAGGATGTTTTTGGTTTATGCACTTGATGTGCAAGAACGTATGCATATCAGTATTCAAGAACTTGAAAAGCAGGATAACTACAGAAACGAATTTCTTGCTACCTTGGCGCATGAGTTGCGAAACCCATTGGGCCCAATTATGTCGGGCGCAAGCATTTTAGAATCGGTTGATGATGATAAAACCCGCAAAAGAGTAACGGCAATTATTAATCGTCAAGCCGAATACATGTCCAAACTCATTAACGATTTAATGGACGTATCTCGTATTACGCGAGGCAAAGTTAAGCTTGAATTTGAGCGGTTAAGCATTCAAGACGTGCTTTCTGATTCTCTTGAAATTGTCGAACAGCAAGTAAAGGCGAAAAAGCACGATATAACCGTAAGTTGTCTTGAGGAAGATGTGACCGTTTACGGCGACAAAGCGCGTTTAAGCCAGATCTTCTCTAACATTATTCACAATGCGACCAAGTATACAAAAGAGTCTGGAAAGATTGTTGTAGATATCAGAAAAGAAGGCGTGATGATCGTCGTTTCTGTGAAAGATAACGGAATGGGTATTCCAGAAGATAGGCTAAAAGACGTGTTTAACATGTTCACTCAAATTGAAGCCCATTCTACCCATACCAAAGGCGGTCTTGGTATTGGCCTAACCCTTGTGAGTAAGCTGGTGGCTTTGCACCACGGTGAAGTCTCTGTAGTGAGTGATGGCGTTGACCAAGGCAGTACCTTTGAAGTAAGGCTACCTATTTCTAAAACCGCTTACGAACAGACAGAAAGTACAGAACTGGAGTCTTCTGTTCAAAGCAAAGGTAAAGTGATGTTTGTAGATGATAACGCAGACCTTATCGACGCTTATTGTTTGCTGACTGAATCTATGGGGGTTACCGCTCTGGGCATTACCTCGCCTAAGGAAGCTGTTGATGCATTTAAAACCTTCAAACCTGACTATGCATTTCTAGATATCGGCATGCCAGATATAGACGGTTACGAGTTAGTTAAAATGCTTAAGGCGTTACCTGAAGCGGAGAATACGAAATTTTATTCTCAAAGCGGGTGGGGGTCAGAAAAATACGTTGAAGACTCTAAATCAGCTGGGTTCGACGAGCACTTTGTAAAACCTTTGTCCAAAGAGACTATTAAATCTGTGCTAAGTTGAGTTTGCTAAGCGGGCCAGTGCGGTAGCTAAAGGTTGGTGCTGAGCAAAGAAAAGTGCATGCAAGTGAATAACAGCCGCGAAACGGTTATAATGACAGGCAAACGTAATTAGGAATAAATATGAAAGTCTGTGGTATAGATTTAAAAGGTAACGAAGCAATCATTAGTTTAGTGTCGCTAGCTGACGGTTTGTTTCATTTGCCCGACTGCCGTACGCGCCGTTTAACCCTTGCCGATACCAGCGCTAAGGGCTTGAAAAGCTTTCAAAGCACCTTCGCGAAGCTTGTCGAAGACTATAAAATTGATGCGGTAATCATTCGCCAACGTCAAAGCAAAGGCAAATTTGCGGGAAGCGCAATTGGTTTTAAGCTAGAGGCCGCTATTGAGTTAATTGATGGGTTAGAAGTTATTGTATTTAGCCCAACAGATATTAAAGAATCGCTACGCAGAAACCCGCTAGCGGTTCCGTTCTCTGAAACTGGTTTAAAACAGTTTCAAGAAACCGCGTTTACCACAGCATATGCATGGCTGATGAAAAATGAGTATGCGTCGCAAGAGTCTAGCGAAGGCTAATCATTTGCCGCCTGCTGTTTGCTAATACAGAAGCGAAGCCTACATTTTTTTGTAGGCTTTGCTATTTACCCCATCATCCCTTTAACTTTTTCACCTAATTCCACCAAAGCGTCGTGAAGGGTTTCCAACTTTTCATTAAAGTCGTCGGTTATTTTATGTTCGTTGCGCTTTATGGTTAGTTCTATCGTGCTTGCTAATTCAGCGAGTGGAAATGCGCCGATATATCGAAGCGCCGTTGTGAAGATGTGCGCTATTCTTGCGATGGAAGGGTAGTCATGGGTATCAATGGCTTGTTTGAGCGCGCTTATCTCACCTTCTAAAGCCACAAAATCGTTAAGCAAGTCGTTATAAAGCGTTTCATCACCAAGCAAGGTTTCTAGGGCTTTTGATTTGTCTATTAACGTAAGTGAATCAGTCGCTATGAGCTTGTCTTTAGCGACTTCTGAGGTGGCCGAAGACTGCCTTTTATCCAATACCTCAACAAGTACATCAAAAAAGCGATTAGGGTCGACGGGTTTATTTATATGACCATCCATGCCAGCCGCTAGGCTTTTATCAATGTCTTGCTGCATCGCATGAGCGGTTGTGGCGATAATAGGTAAAGTTAACTTCAGCTCTTCTCTAATGTGTTTGGCAGCCGTTAAACCATCCATTACCGGCATCTGAATATCCATCAATACTACGTCGAATGCGCTGTCTTTACGCAGTATGCTTATTGCTTCTAAACCATTATTGGCAACTTCAATCGAAGCTTTGGTTTCTGCTAAAAGGCCTATAGTTACTTTTTGGTTTAGTGCATTATCTTCAGCAAAAAGAATACGTGTACCTTTTAAATTAGGCACTGTTGGCTTTTCTTTAGGCAAGGCTTTAGTTTTTACGTTAAGACAAAGCTCTTGCAGTTCATCTATCAGTTCACTTGTGCTAAATGGTTTCTTAATAAAGTTTCGTATACCAAGTTGGTTCGCCTGTTCTCTCATACGTGGCGATTCAAACGCATAGAGCATGATCACTTTTGGCTGCTTAATTGAAAACTCTTGGCTCATTATTGCCGCTACATCCAGGCCATCTATATCTGGCATATTCCAATCTAAAATGAGGACATCGTAGGGTGATGATGCGGCCAATGCAACGCGCATTTTTACAACCGCGTCTTTTCCGCCAGAGGCGATATCAGCTTGAATGTCGGCCATTGAAAGAGCTTCAGAAATTGCGTCTCGCGATGCTTCAATATCGTCTGCGATAAGCACTTTCAGTGCAGAAAGCTGCTTAGATGGCGAAATAATTTGTTGAGAAGCGTCCTGCGTCACTTTTACGGTAAAGTGGAAAATAGAGCCTTTTCCTAGCTGGCTTTCTACCCAAATTTCGCCACCCATTAAAGCGGTGAGCTGTTTACAAATTGCTAGGCCTAAACCTGTGCCACCGTAGCGCCTTGAAATGGACTCGTCACCTTGATTAAACGGTTGGAAAAGTTGGGCTTGATGGGCGCTACTTAAGCCAACGCCTGAATCTTTCACTTCAAACTCAAGTTGAATATCGTCTGCGGTTTGTGTGCACCTAACGCTTACCGAGATAAGACCATCTTCAGTGAATTTAAGCGCGTTACTTAGCAGGTTGTTGAGCACTTGTTGTATGCGCAACGGGTCGCCAATCAAGTTTAGCGGCACGTCTCGAGAAATATGTTGTATAAGTTCTATGTGCTTTTCTTGTGCGCGTGTTAGGTGCAGTCTAATAGTTTGGTTTACTAAAGCATCCAAATTGAATTGCGTCGACTCGATATCCAGCTTGCCAGCTTCAATTTTAGAAAAATCGAGAATGTCGTTGATTATACTAAGTAGCGTTTGCGATGCACCTTCAATCTGAATCAAATTGGTTTGCTGATCTTTGTCTTCTGCAGTGCGTTGAGAAAGCTTGGTAAGGCCTATAATTGCGTTTAGCGGTGTACGAATTTCATGGCTCATACGGGCTAGAAAATCTGACTTAGCTTTAGTCGCTTTACGTAAGTCCTGCGTCAGAGTATTAAGTGCTTTTCGCTGTAGTCGGGTTCTAAGCCATAGCCCGACTACTAAACCTAATGAAAGGATCACAAAGCCAATAAAATAAAGTTGCTGAGTGTTCTTTTTCTGTTGGATAAGGTTTCGCTGTTCTTTGAGCTGATTGTCTTTTTCTAGAAGCTTTATTGTTTCTTCTTTTTCGGACACGGCTAATCGCACGCGATGAAGTGCCATTAATCTGGACTGTTGCTCATTAAAACTTTTCTTGAATGCTTGTTGATGTTGCTTTGAATAGCTAAGTGCGGCTTCGAGGTTTCCGTTTTGTTCGTGAAGCTCGATAAGTTGGTTTAAAAGGTCGGTAACTAATACTTTGTCATTTTTAATGACGTCTTTTTCGAGCCCTGCTTCAAGTTCGCCGATAGCAAGCTCAATTTCACCCTGTTGTTTATAGATATCTACAAGGTGAAGAAGGTGAGAGCCTTCGTTATAGCGAAACCCAACCTGACGGTCAGCTTCTGCTGCTTGATTCAGTTTTTTCAGTGCTTCGCTCAAATTCCCTTGTGCAATGTGCAGCTCTACCATTGCGCTGTGTACAATGCCAATAAAAGGGTAGTTAGCTTCGCGAAGCATATTTTCGGCTAACAATAGGCTTACTTTCGCATTTTGATATTCGCCTAACGCACGCTGTGCATACCCTTGGAAAAAGTATGCGGTTCCTTCTCCCTCTTTATTATTAAAACGTTGCGCTGCAGCCAAATACTGATGCGCAAATGTCAGCATTAGTTCGTAATTTTTTAGCGACATGTAAACGTTGCCCATGGCGCTATACACCAAAAGAACGCGGTCGCTTCCTACTTCATTGTAAAAATCTAGCGCTTGGTGCATGGCTTCTAGTGCGCTGGCATGCTCGCCTGAAAAGTCTAGAATTAAGCCCTCTAAACGATACGATTCTGCAAGCGCCCGCAGATTTTCTGATGAATTCGCATACTTTCGGGCTTCAAGTAACGCTTGGTAGGCCGACGCATAATCCTGTTTTAAAACATAAAAATACGATTTAATGTTTAAGAACTGTGCATGTTCGAAAGCATCTGGCTGAGCTGCAAAAAAAGCATGCAATTCTGTAAACGTATTTTGAACGTTCGGGTCGTTCTCTTGAATTCGAGCTCTAAGCTCAGAAAGCTGATGTACAGCAGAGGAAACCTTGTCTTGCGGTGTAGCGAGAGCGCGCGCAGGCAGTGTCATTAGGGCAATGACACTAATAATGCACAAGACAAAGCGCTTCATAATTCGCTTACTATGAGTTAGTAGCTAACAACACGAATCGTCTTACTGGTATCGTCAAAGCGCTTAGATAATTCGTCCCAGTTTTTATCTGCAATAATTTTTACTTCATCGGCAGATAAGCCGTATTTCTTTGCTGTTGCAACAGGGTCGCTTTTGTAGGCGTCCATAAGCTTACTGTTGGTATCTAGTTCAACCATGAAATCTTGAATAGATTTTGCCATTTTTATTATCCTTTTTAATTTACAGTCGGGTTTCTATAGTTAGTCACTTGTTTTTCTGTTAGCCCTAGCTTTGCTAATCGGTCCTGCCTATACGCTGGCATTCCTCTGGAAGGAACAACGAGAGTAGAGATTAAAGTGGGTTTTGCGAATTCTAGTTCACGAAGCAGAACTTTTTCTATTTTGGGTTCGCAAAGTGGCAGTGTCGCCGCTTCATAAATAATTAGTTCGTGATCCGCTGGATAATGCTCCGCCAATATATCTGCCAACATGGCCAGCCCTGATTGGCTATGATTTGCGTCTAATACGCTCAATGTGGCTTCTCCGGCTAAACCAATTTGCCAGATTATTTGCGTCATATGTGGGTCGATGCGGTAATCGCGAAACAGGAACTGGGTGGCTTCGTAAGACTGACAGCCAAAGCGTGAGGGGTCTATGCCTAAATCGGCAATTAAGCAGTCTTCTGCCGATACTCCGGGCAACATTTTTGCCTCTAAGTTCATCTGTTGAACACGGCGGACAGCTTCATGAGAGGGGGTAACAAAAACACCAGGGTGACCATAAAAAGCAACGCAAACTTTATTGCCTTCTACTACAGAATCTACAATTCTATCGGCCATTTGAGAATAGGTGAGGGCGCGGGATTTACCTTCTTCATAAAGGTCGTCTAGCGATACACTATTAGGATTAAGTTTGGTTACTACGTGTTCGCCAATTTTGTTCATGATGCCCATGAAGACGATGTCGGCATTTTCAATATGGCTTCTAGCGGAAAGCGTCATTTGGCCTGCAACACTAATGCCTGTGCCGACCACAACGAGTGACCCTTTTTTATTGGTGTCCATACTTCCTATACCGTCTACGACACTGTTGTTTTGCCCACTATAAAATAGAATTAAGGTTTTTGCTATATTCACAAGTTAGCCCAAGACCAATAAATTATATTAAGTAAACGTTTGATTGTGTTTAGGCTATTATCGAAAAATATCGCTAATAAGAATGTATAAAAAGGATTAAAGCGTGTTCTCAATTCATGTAGAGCGAACCATAAATAAACCTGTTAAAGAGGTTTTTTCCATATTAAGTGACCATGCTAACTATGCACAGTTCAAAGCTATTGAGCAGTCTAATTTATTGGTTAAAGGTAAACATGAACCAAATGGACTGGGTGCTGTACGAGAAATTATTTCTGGGGGCTCGAACCTTCATGAAGAGATAGTGGCTTACGAGCCGCCTTATAAACTAGGCTACAAAGTGGTGAAGTCGAAGCCTTTACCATACGATCATCAGTTAGGTGAAATAACACTGAAAGAAGAAGATGGAAAAACGCATGTTACTTGGCGCTCGAAAGGGCACATTACCATTTTTCTCTTAGGTAGCCTTTACTTTGATAAACAGATTCAAAGTGTTGGGAGCCGAGCCTTTGGCAGTATTTTAAAGCAGATTGATAATATGGCGTAATCAAGCGGAATAAAGCGTAATCAAGCGTAATCAGGCGTTAGTGTTAAAGTTTCGCTAACCCGGCGGTAAACACGGCTCATGTAACGGGTATATAGTAAGAAGCATATGCCCGTTTTTAGTAACAGGCACGAGTTTAATTTAAGGCTGGCCCGTTATTGGCCCTTAACAGCTGGTTCTACAAGTCATTGGCATAGAGCTGTGTTCACTTCTTCTAGAACGTCTGCATATCGGCAGTGTTCAAAACTGCCAAATCCTTTCACTTGTCTTATTTTTAAGCGGCTAAATAAAGGCATTGTCATGCCAGTTAGAAAGCGGCAATAAATAGAAGGGGTAATAGTGCCTTCAAACTTACCGCTTAAATGCGCTTTTAGCGCTGTCATAGCTTCAGATACTTGCTCACTATCTGGTGTTGATATTGGTGATGAATAGCTAAGCTTGGCCACATCGCCTTTACATACACTGCAATGTCCACACGTCTTCGGCGCTAGAGTATCATCAAAATATGCAGCCAAGTTGTGGCTTAAGCAGGTGTCTTGTTCGAAAAAGCTTACAAGTGCGGCGATGCGCTCAACCTCTTTACGCTCGTTTTCCGCAAAATAGTGGGCTAGTTTGTTTGCCAAATCGCCGTCTTGCAGTAGTTCGTTGTTAACACGGTATACATCTGTAATTAAGCGCGATGCAAGCTCTATATGATTGTGCTCGTGCAAGTATTCTAAGGCAGCCACTACTCTAGAACGTTCTGCGCCGTAGTGCTGATAAATACTATCAAAATCGACCACGCCCCAGACTTTTTTCATATTTGAATGGGTAAATACGGCGTCTAAAAAGCGCGCACGCTCTTCTGAAAACAGACTTAATATAGTGGCTTTATCGGTAATGAAGCGGAATTTGTATTCTGCGAAATAGGCATATAAAGGGCGAATAACGTTAGCCAGTTCAAGCTGTACCAACAGCGTTTTAAGAGGGAGCTGACGAATATTACTCGCACTTGATAAGCTATTTATCTGTGTTTCCCATTGGTATACGCTAGCTTCGTTTTCAATTGATGGGGTGATTTGGTTAACTGCACCTTGCATTTCTCTATTATGCGTTACTCTTTTTTCCATCGCAGGGGCTTGCGACTTAATGTCGTTAATAACGCGTTCAATAGCGCTTTTATCTGGCGTGTCGCCGTAAACAAAGTTTTCTATGGTGACAAGCCCATCTAAGTTCGCGAGTACGGTACAGTTTGCTGCTTTTCCATCTCGTCCGCCCCTGCCAATTTCTTGGCTGTAGTTTTCGATAGATTTTGGCAGGTCGTAATGAATTACAAAACGAATATCCGATTTATCTATCCCCATACCAAAGGCAATAGTAGCTACAACAACTTGAATCTTATTGTTCATGAAGTCTTGTTGGATACTTTGCCTTATTTCACTGTCGAGGCCAGCGTGGTAGGCCTTCGCCGCAAAACCTTGCTGCTGCAAAAAGCGCGCTACTTCCTCTGCACTATTTTGTAATGTAACGTAAACAATCCCTGCACCTTGTTGTTTTTGAATTTCTTCAATCAATGCTTGGTTTTTATGGGGCTCGAGAACAGGGCGCACATATAAATTTAAGTTAGGTCGATAAAACCCTGTTTGAATAATATTGGCAGGTGCGATATCGAAGCGGGCCGACATATCTTCTTTTACTTTTTTAGTGGCCGTTGCTGTAAGTAGCAATACCAGTGGGATGTTAAGCTCTTTTGGGTAGGCGGGAAGTTTAAGATAATCAGGGCGAAAGTTATGGCCCCATTCAGAAATACAGTGCGCTTCGTCAACCACCAACATACTGACCTGAACGGATTCAATAAACTGCCTAAAGCGCTCGTTCTTAAAACGCTCCACTGACACCATTAAAATTTTACACTGCCCTGAACGCACATCGTTCATCACTTGTTTGTTTTGCTCAGGTGTTAGCGTGGAATCTATGCTAGCTGCTGCAATGCCTTTGCTATGCAAAAATTCCAGCTGATCTTTCATCAGCGCTAGTAGTGGCGACACTACCAAGGTCAAATGTGGCAGCTGCGTAGCGACGAACTGGTAACACAAAGATTTGCCCGAACCCGTCGGAAAGATCGCTAACGTTGAATGTCCACTAAGTAGAGAATCCACCGCCTCTTTCTGCCCCTCACGAAACGCTGAGAAACCAAAAGTTTGCTGTAAAATATTGGGGTCAGAGTACATTAATTTATTTCCAAACAGTTTGTCGTTAAGTGTTCGCAGGTTTGAGCTAGTTAGCCAACGCGACGTTTTTAATAATAAAGGGGTCAGAGTACATTAAGCTATTTCCGAGCAATCAGCGGCTAACTGCTTACTGATTTGCGGTGGCCTACCCAAAGCTTCGTGTTTTAAGCGGTGCCCAGTCAGGCTTTCAATTTGCTGTTTAAATGTATCGTTTCCCAGAACTAGTCCTCTTCGAGTACCGCTTTGAATTTTATCAATGTCAGTTTGAGGCAGTTCATCATCGAACAGAGCGCGGTAAGCGGCAATACGCTGGTTTTCTGAAGCTCCTAAATTTAGGTATACAGGATGAGGACTGTGCAGTGACGAAGGTGTACCTAACGCATTTATTCTGTAACTTGACCATTTATATTCAACCGGCTTTTCGACCATGTTCGCTCTTACAGGGTTCAGCTCGATATATCTATAAACCGTGAGAAGATATTCGTCGTTAGAGACCAGACAGGAATGAAATCTTCCTTCCCACAACGTCCCAGAGCGTTCATATTTGTGGTTAAAGTACCTCACATACATGCGGCCAAGCGCTTGCATCATCTTGCTTACGCCAAGGTTATCAAGCTTAGGAGTGCAAAGTAAATGAACATGATTGGTCATCAATACCCAAGCATGTATGCCTACATCAAATTTTGCAGAGAACTTTTTAAGCCAGCTAATATAGGCAATGTAGTCGTTTTCACACTTAAAGCATATTGAGCGATTGTTACCTCTTTGGATGACGTGTTGAGGATAGCCTGCGGGAGCCAAACGAGGTTTCCTTGCCATAATTTCACCAAATTCCTTTCTATATTCTTTCTACTAAAATGAATGAATTGAGAAAAGGCTACAACCCTGTACCTATCAAAACTGGTCTAACGGGCAAGCTGGAAGAATGAAATGAATGGCTTGTTTGGCTCTCCTAAATTAGAAAATGTACTCTGACCCCATTATTCATATCCCCAGGGGGCGCTTGGCGTTGCTATGGGATTTTCGAGATCAAAGTCTACCTGTACTTCGCGGGCAGGGCGAATTAGTCGATAGATAAAGCGACTTGGGTAGATCATCATTTGCCAGACATTATCCGTTGATGCTGCAATTCCCGATTCTATAAATAACGCTTTTGAATATACATCTGCAGGAAACGACTGCACTTGGGGGAACCCTTCATCTACTGTGTGGCCGCCATACATGGTCGAAGAGTGGAAACTGCCGTCTTTATTTCTGTGGTCGTGTTTTAACATAAGACCAGCGCCAGTCTTTGTTAATATCCAGGTGCGGGACGCGTCTTCACCCACATGAAAAGGTATCTGAATTTCTGAGTCTGTACACTTTCGTATGTGCATAACAAGTTCTGCATCACCGAAGGTATTACCTACATTATCTTTACTCACTTTTCCTTGAAACGCTTTTCCGCAGTGCGCTTTTATCGAATTAAAAAATGCGTCCTGGGTAGGAATTGAAACCAAAGGTGCAGCTTTACCAAACGCCACATTGCTTATTACAGCAAGCCCAAGTAAGACGTACGCACAATACTTTTTCATTTCTTAATTCATCATAGCAAGTTGATACAGGCTTAGCAGTGTAACCCATCTGATTAATGGGGTCAGAGTACTTTATTGATAAAGGTTATGACGTGATGTGTGATTAGGATATAGGCGCTATCACTTGGTGAAGCCGTTAGGTTGCTTCGCGGAAAAGCTCGTAAAAATGTACTCTGCCCCATTAATTTTGAGGGGCTCTATCTGAGTTAGCGGGGAAATGTACTCTGACCCCATTTTTTTTGAGTGTATAAGTGGTCGAAACGCATATGTATTCGAAATATAAATACTGCTGATAGTGGTGGCATGTTAGCTTAACAGTACATAGAGCGTTTAATTTTTAGGGCACAAGAGTCAATATGAATAAATCTAAACAACTATTTACGCTAATTACATCAGAAGGTGAGCTTCAGGTATCGCTAAAAGAGGTAGATGTTCCAGAGCCGAAGCCGCACGAAGTTATTGTGCGCATGGAAGCTTCTCCAATAAACCCGTCAGATATGTGGCCTATGTTTGGCCCGGCAAGCCTTGATAAAGCCACTTTCGATGCTGATAAAAATGCATTGATTGCGCCGGTACACAAGCCTTTACTTAGCCGTATTAAGTCTCGTCTCGACCAAACTTTGCCTATCGGAAATGAAGGTGCAGGTACGGTTGTTAAGGCAGGTGAAAGCCCGGAGGCGCAAGCATTAATGGGCAAAACCGTATCTATTCTTACGGGCGCAGCGTACACCGAGTTTGCGTGTGTGCCCGTGCAGGCGTGTTTACCTCATATGGATAGCACTACGCCACAACAAGCTGCGTCGTCATTTGTTAATCCGCTTACTGCACTTGGTATGGTTGAAACCATGCGTATGGAAGGGCACAAAGCCTTGGTTCACACTGCAGCGGCGTCTAACCTTGGGCAAATGCTGAACAAGATTTGTTTAGAGGAAGGCGTAGAGCTAGTCAATATCGTTCGTAGCCAGGAGCAGGTAGATCTGCTTAAAGGTATTGGCGCGAAAATTGTGCTTGATTCCAGCAGTGAGAATTTCAAAGCAGAACTTTACCAGGCCATAGACAGCACTGGCGCTACGCTTGCGTTCGACGCCATTGGTGGCGGTGAGTTAGTTAGCGATATCCTTACCATGATGGAAGCATCGGGCAGTAAAGATGCAAAAGGCTTCAACACTTATGGATCTGACAGCAATAAACAAGTGTATATCTACGGTGGCTTAGATTTCTCTCCGACTATTTTAAATCGTGCTTATGGCATGACGTGGAGCATTGGTGGATGGTTGCTAATGCGCTTCTTAGGCAAGCTTGATAAGAAACGCGTAGGCGAACTTTATCAAAAAGTGGCTATGGAAATTAACACAACGTTTGCGTCGTCCTACAGCAAAGAGTTGAGTCTTGAAGAAGCGCTTCAGCCAGAGAATGTGGCTCTGTACAATGCGAAGAAGACTGGCACTAAGTATCTGATTGTGCCAAACAAGGGCTAGTCAGTAGAACGTTTAGATACGACAATCTGAGTTTAATTTTAATCAATAAAAAGGGGCTGTTGATCTTTGGTGTACAAACTGCGGTTTAAAGTACATTAAAGGGCTACAGGCCTTTTTTGTATTCGTTATCATATAGCTGCAAAGAAGCTGAAAATGATGCGAACTAACCATTAACCCAGATAAAAGGTCGTTAAGATAGCATGCCTGAAGGCCCAGAGATCCGTCGCGCTGCGGACAAAGTCGAAGCAGTAATTAAAGATACTCTCTTAGAAAAAGTAGAGTTTGGATTAGCTCAGCTAAAACCCTATGTTAAACAGCTAGAAGGCGAAAAAGTCTTGCGCATGGAAACCCGTGGCAAGGCGCTAATTACCCATTTTAGCAATGCGCTCTCTATGTATTCACACAATCAGCTTTATGGCGTGTGGCATACCTGTAAACGCAACGAAATGCCCGAGACTACCCGTCAGCTAAGAGTAGGGCTTCATACCGCAACACACAGTGCTATTTTGTATAGCGCGTCTGATATAAGTATTTGGCCAACACAAACCATTCATGAGCATCCGTTTTTGCAGCGAGTAGGGCCTGATGTACTAAACAATTCGGTGACAGAAAAGTTGGTACTAGAACGCTTACGTTCAAAAGCGTTCTATAATCGAGCGCTAAGTGGTTTATACCTAGATCAGCGCTTTATGGCGGGGCTGGGCAACTACCTTCGCAGCGAAATACTATTTGCAGCAGGCGTTCACCCATCACTTAAACCCTCTCAGTTAGATGATGAGCAGCTGCGCAGCTTGGCACATCACACCTTAGCAATATGCAAACGCAGCTATGAAACCGGTGGCTATACCGTGTACACAGAATTACGCGAAGTGCTTGAAGCAAAAGGCGTCAACTTTGAAGGTACGCGATTTATGGTGTTCGACAGAGAGGAGCAGCCTTGTAGAGTCTGCGCCACTCCAATAAAACGCCAAACGTATAACGGGCGACGTCTTTATTGGTGTAGCCGGTGCCAGGCGAAGTGAACCACATCCCCGTTTTTTGATGATCAAACAATAATCTGTTTGACTTGTCTCCAATTACGATTAATTATATCCGTAACTGGTTACGGAGTTTTATAAAGTGAAGTCATTTAATGAATTGGGGCATATTGCATTAGGTACTGCCTTACGTCAGTTAGCCGCGCAGGTGTCAAAGGATGCGGAAAATACCTATGCGAAATTTGGATTTGCGATAGAGCCAAAGTGGTTTCCAGTATTTTACGTGCTCGCGTCAAAAGGTGCTGATTCTGTCGTGAATATCGCTAAAGAGATAAATCATTCTCACGTGTCGGTGAGTAAAATCGTAAAAGAAATGAAAGCACGCGACCTTATTGAAAGTTATAAATCGAGCGACGATTCGCGGGTTACTTTGGTGGCTTTAAACGATAAAGCGAAAGCGATGGTGCCCCATATGGAAAAGCAGTGCGATGCCATAGACGCTGCCATGCGCGAGCTAAGAGATGAAACGGGTATCGATTTATGGGAAGCGGTGAGCGTAGTTGAAAGGCATCTTCGATATCGCCCCATAAGTGCAAGAGTGGACGGCGACTCGCCTGATATTAAGGTAGTCGATTATGCGCCTAAGTATCGCGAGACATTTAAATCGCTCAATGTAGAATGGATAAGCAAATATTGGGAGCTCGAAGAGCCCGACTTTAAAGCGCTCGACGACCCTGAAGGCTACATTTTGAATCAGTCGGGTGTGATATTGATCGCGTTAGATAAGGGCGAACCCATAGGCTGCTGTGCACTTATCAAACAAACTGACGATACGTTTGAACTTGCCAAAATGGCGGTGTCTCCCAAAGCTCAAGGTAAAGGGGTAGGGCTGCTGTTAGGTAAAAGTATTGTCGAAAGAGCGAAATTGATGGGATTAAAGCAGCTTTATTTAGAGAGCAACTCAGTACTTAAGCCGGCAGTAAGTTTGTATGAAAAGATCGGTTTTAAGCATATTAAGGGGGCTTCATCGCCTTATGCTAGATGTGATGTGCAGATGGAGCTACGATTAAAATAGTCTGGGTGTACTAAAGCATAAAGAAAGTACGCGCAAAAAAAGGCAGGCTTCTAGCGACCTACCCGGTGCTTTACAAACATGAGCACTATCATCACGATCAAACCAAATATAGCAATACAGAACGACCCAATGGTGGCATCTCTGAAGCTAAAAAATTGTGCCACGGAGCCTGCACCGATAGTGCCTAACATCATTCCCACGCGGGTGGCATTTGAATAAAACGCTGATGTGAACCCTGTTAAATCGGGTGCTTGTTGTTGCAGTAGCGTCAACCCAATGCCAGCATATAAACCGTAGAACAGTGCGTTTAATATTTGAAGTGTTAACAGCTCCCAACTTGACTGAGAAAAGTACACGCCAACGTAAAAGCAACAGCCGAAAATAAAAGCCACAGCCATAATACCCGCAGGAGGGAAGCGTCGAGCCAGCTTGGCCGCGAGTAACATAGTAGGTATTTCAAGCGCAGCCACTACGCCCATCATTAGCCCTGGCAAATTTTCCGCTAATCCTAGCTCATTCATAACGTATAAAGGCATGGATGATAAATACATAACGTTGCCCGCCATTCCGGCAAGTATGGCCAACCCAACTAGCCAAAAAGGCAGCGATAGCGAGCCTTTGAGGCTTGTATTGAGCGACTGTTGGTTGGCTTTTTGAGGCGGCACAACATTCACTACGAAAAGCGTTGCAACAACCACGCACGAGATGGCCACCGAGAAGGACGCTGCGAAGCCAAAATTGGCAACCAGCGTAAATGCCAGCGGCGGACCTACTACCCAAGCGAGAGAGATAGCAGCGCGAACTTTTGAGTTAAAGGCGGCTAAGTCGATGTCTTGGTTTTTTGCCCATAATCCCGAAACGGTCAACATCTGAGACACGGCCCCGGCACCTACCGACATAAACAATACGCCTGCTAGAAAAACGTGCCAAAACTGTTTGCTGAATATAAACGCGACCATGGCTATACCCACGCAAATCATGGTGAGCCCGTAAAGACGATTTGCGTTAAAACCTTTGTCTGCCAAGTGACCTAAGTATTGACTGATCACTAAACCTGATAACGTCACAGACACCATATATATACTGATATAAATAGGCTCAACATTGATCTCATCAATGAGAAAGTAGCTCATCAGTGGCGTAACAAACGATGATGTTAGGCCAGTAAAAAGGCTTAACAACAGAAAAGGAAGTTGCGGTGAAAATGTGTGACGCGATGACATGAGGATACGAGCTCCGAGGGGCTGTTGAACGAGGTTGATCGAAAATCGTAAAGAAAAGGTCGCAGCCCTTAATAACGAGGGCGCATTATAAGTGCTGCGTATCTCATGTCTATGACAAAGCTTTTATTAGTTATGCTGTTTCAGAGACTCGGTTTACATCATACGCTCAAGCCCTGCGCGCTTTTTTAATTTACAGAAAACTCGCAATCTCGCTAAGCGATTTTTTATTTTTGGCGTGAGCAGGAATGGTGGCATTGTCCGCCGGATAGCCAGCAATTATAAGCATGTAAGCGCGCTCGTTGTCTGGTCGTTGGCACACATCGGTTAGAAAGTTCATAGGTTTTGGCGTATGGGTCAAGGTTGCTAAACCTGCGTTGTGAAGTGAGGTGATAAGCATACCCACCGCGATACCCACCGATTCGTGCACATAATAGTTTTGGCTTTTTTCTCCTGCTTCCGTCTCACCAAACTTCTGACTGAAAACTGCAATAAGCCAAGGCGCTGTTTCCAGATAGGGTTTACTTGCGTCAGTACCTAAAGGCTTAAGGTCATCCAGCCACTGTTGCCCAGCACGTCCATTGTAAAAGCCTTGTTCATGGGCTTCAGCTTGTTCGCGTATTTGTTGTTTTACTTCGGGCGACTGTATTGCGGCAAAATGCCAAGGCTGATGATTCGCTCCACTAGGAGCAGTGCCAGCGGTCAAAATACAGTTTTCAATTACTGCTTTATCAACGGAGCGGTCGCTAAAGTGTCGAATGCTGTGGCGACGCTGCATGGTTTTCAAGAATTCTTCGCTGCGAGCTAGCATTTGCTCTTTAGGGTATTCAATAAAATCGTTGAGTGGTGAATGGTCGTGAGGCTGCATTTACTGTCTCTTATTTGTTTTCTATTACTTTATCGCTTCTGACGCGTTAATAAAAATAAAACGGGCAAAACAAATGTTGTAGTGCAGAGCAAAATACCAGGTTACGTGATTATGTATGCACATTAAAAAAGCGATTCACTCAGGCAAAAGTGAATCGCTTTGGTGCAACTATACGGGAATTGCAAGCGACTATTAGTGACGCTTGAACGGTGGGCGCGTGCCTCGTTTTTGTGTGTCAGCTTGCTCTCCGAGTACCTCAAGTTGAGCTACGTCGTAGACCGGCATCATTTTTGTCACTCTACGAAATGGGGGCTTGCCGCGCATAATGACGTCTTTCACTTCTACATACTCGATGGCGTCTTGTCCTACCGACTCTAGTTGTGCAACATCATTAACCGACAAGCTTACGATTTTGCGTTTAAACGGTGGCTTACCTGAATAATCAACAACTTGCACATCAACCGTTTCATCGCTTGATGCGGACATTGCCTGTACTGCATTTGCAGAAACGCCAAGTGAAACAGCGGTAATTAACGAACCCAATACATAGCGTAATTTCATGTTGTGTCCTCTTATTGAATTGCTACTTTAGTCTATTGTATGACCAAAAAAGTTCTAAACAATGGCGATTGGTGATAGCCATTTACTATCACTTAACTGCTTATAGAAAATTTCAACAATCAAGAAGATCGCGAGGAATAGAGCGATAACGGTTCACGATAGACATTGGGTGGTTAATCATAGTGCAGAAAAAATGAGTGGATGCACCGTTGTGGTGCTATAGCGCTATGTAGTTTTGAAGACTGCTGGCTAAATCAATCACTTACCCTTTGGTCTTTATCTTGCTGTCACCTAATACCTATTTAGAATCGGCAGAAGGTATCGTTGCGGTGAAGTTAAAATTCAGGGTGCCGTCTTTGGCGCTATCAACTTTATTATTCGCTTTTGCATCGACAGTGTCGGCGATAGAACAAAGTATTCCACTTTCACAAAGCAAAGGCGGCACGCTCTATTTAGAGGCGACCTTGGAAACGTCTGTGAATGCTTCATTTTTATTGGATACGGGCTCAAGTCTGCTGACCCTAAATCAAGCCACCTTCGATGCTTTAACACGTAACCAAAAGCTGCTTGCCACTCGAACTTCGGCAGCAAGAATGGCGAACGGAAAGATCGTAAAGATATCTCAGTATCAGTTAAATTCTGTTCGAATTGGTAACACTTGTGAAGTCGGGCCGGTGGAGGTCGCTGTGCTTCCGAAAGGCAATAATATTTTAGGCATTAATACCTTATTAAGGGTTGCCCCCTTAACGATAACGTCCGATTCTGTGATTTTAGCTGGGTGTGAATAGCCTTAATTAAAAACACCTGTTTTATCAAACGCCAACAAAAAAGCGAACCCGAAGGCTCGCTCTCTATTTTTTATAGCGCGATTAACTTAATCGTCGCACTCGCTAACGTCGCCGCCCATTTGCTCTTTCATTTTCACGCAAGCTTCATGTGCTTTCTTCGCTGCTGCATCTTTAAACTCACCTGCTTTTTCAGCAGTCGCGTCATACGCGTCAGAGGCCATATCTTTGCCGTCTTCATATGCGTCTGAAGCCATCTCTTTGCCATCTTCATAGGCATCAGAAGCCATTTTCTTACCGTCATCAAAGGCATCAGATGTTGCATCTTTGGTTTCATCCCAAGAATCTGCCGCGCCTTCTTTCGCCTCTTCATAGGCTTCAGAAGTTGTCTCGCCTGCCTTTTCCATCTCTTTGCTTACTTCGCTTTTTGTTTCTTCGCTAGATTCTGTACAGCCCATTAAAGACAGTAGTAGTGCTAACGCCATTGCTTTAGTTTTCATTATGAAGCTCCTTTTACTGGGATAGTGGCTATTTTTATAACCGATCAACATGGTGTTCGAACATGCAGCATAAGGCTAAGTGGTACTAGCCATTTAATATCAATATTTGGCAAGCTGAATATTCAACTAATCCAGTCTAGCCTACTTATCTAGTAAAGTGTAAGTAGACTTTATGCGGAAAAATGAAAGGTTTATAACAAAATTTACGCGATTTATAGAATATGTGTGCATCGCAAGACGTGGTTTTGTGATGCACTACGCGGGTTAATCTTCTGGACCTTGCGTAGTGAATACAAGATGTCGACGCATGTCTTTCAACACTACACCTTTTTTAAGTAGCGCTGCACTTAATCGTCGCTGCCATTTTTTTAATTCAGGCTCGGCCCGTGACAGCGTCTCTTCACTTTCGAATTGAAATCTTAGGAGTAAAGAGCCGGGGAATTGATGATATTGAACGTCGAACCAGCATTGTTGCATACCTTCAAGTTCTTCAATTCCTTGTGCTTCCAAGCTATCGGCTACACTGAAAACCAGTGCTTGTTGTTTAAGCTGAACGGCAGAGAGCTTTTTCATTACAGGTGTTTCTCGATAGCTACTTCAACGCTTTCGGTGACGTCGGCACCTTCAATGGTTAACCAAACTTGCCCGTCTTGAATGGTAACTTGTATTTGCATAGAGCGATGAACTGCTTTCGCCAACGTAGCAGCTAGCGGCTCTGGCAAAGAAAAAACTGATAGGTTTTTTCTTGTCTGTAACTTGTTTTGCTCTTTCTTCCACCAGGCATCAAAGCTATTGTCAGCGTATGAATAAATCATCATCTGTTGACTTTGATTACAGCCCTTTTTGATGCGCTGTTCTGACGGTTGGCCTAATTCTATCCACAATTCTATTTCATCGCTGAAGCTCTTCTGCCATAGATCAGGCACGTCGTCATCAGAGAGCCCTTTGGTAAACTCCAAACGCTCGTGAGCATTAACAATAAAGGCGATAATGCGCAGCATCATGCGCTCGTCATTTTCGGATGGATGCCGGGCAATAGTAAGGTTGTGATCGTTGTAGTAGTTACGATCCATATCCGTTATTGATATGTCAGCTTTAAAAATGGTCGCTTTAAGAGCCATGGTGATCCTGCTTTGTGTTTATTAAGGCTTTCGAAAAACCTCGTGTGCCATGCGAACAAACGCTACAGCAAATTTTGACGCTATATTACCAGTAAAATGCGTTGCCTGCTGTAGCTAAGAGGCCTATATCACAGGTAAGTACGCGTTTATTTTCATGCGTAATGAAATTTTAAACAAACCTTCTCGGTCATGTTCTTGGGCATCGCGCGAAGCGCGAATAACTAAAACAGTAAACAAGCCACAATAAGAATATAAATTTGGAGAAGGATTAATGAAAAGACTCGTCGCTATGGCAGCTATGGTATTCGCCTGTATTGCGGGTACATCAAATGTACATGCTTTAGAGCGCGGAGCCATTGCAGAAGATGCTAATTCGGTGACGCCATTACTCAATGGCCAAGTTGCGCCTAAAACAACGCTTAAAATGGCTGACGGTTCACCAGTAAGCTTACAAGCGCTGACTATGCAAAAGCCCAGTATTGTACTTTTTTATCGTGGCGGGTGGTGCCCATACTGCAACGAACAGCTTGCCCAGCTGAAAGATATTGAAAAAGACTTAGTGGACATGGGGTATCAGATATTGGCAATTTCGCCTGAATCACCTGCGCGTTTACAAGAGCAAAAACTTGAAACTGAGTTTTTGGTTACACTGCTATCTGACGATAAATTAAATACGATCCGCGAATTCGGCGTTGGGTTCTACGTAGATACCATGACTGAATTAAAATACAAAACCTATGGTATTGATTTAACCAAAGATGAAAGTGGAAAAAGCGTGTTGCCAGCGCCTGCTATTTTTATGCTAGATAAAAAAGGGAAAGTTTTATTTAGTTATGTGAACCCAGATTACAAAGTTCGCCCTTCGGCAGAACTGGTATTAGCAGTAGCAAAAACACTTAAAAAAGAGATGTTATGACTTTTGCAAGCCTTATCAAGGCTCAGCCCTTGAGCCTTGATAAGCTATCGCCACCACCACTTAAAAAGCCGCCAGTACTTAAACGGAAAGCAGAGTTGCGATTTGCGACGCTAGTTTTTTAGGGGCAATGTAGGTATCGCCCTTACAGTCTTTTACTACGTTCAATAGTGCTTTAAGCAGCGGTTTATTTTCTACATTGCGCTGACACACCGCGTGAATAGTATTGAGCGCTAGTGTCCCTCCCAACGTTTGCATATTGTCAATATTCAAATTTTGCAAAACGCGATTTGCCGTATAGCGGCGCCATGACATGTGATAGCTGTCGAAATCGCACGATAGGTCAACGCTGAGTGCCGCTTGAAGCGCCCAACTTGAAGGTCGGTAGTGCAATAGGTGTTCGGTAAGTAAAAAGATCTCTAGTGCGTGCTCAACAAATAAACAAGGCTTAGCGTGTTTACTTAATTCAACTATCGGGAACATGCCTTCAGTAGCAAACATCGACGTCACAAATTCAAAGGTGTAATAGCCATCGCCATGAATGGCAAGCAGTAACGATTCTATCTCATTTAGAAGAGCTGAATCCGAATGGTTTCCGATGTGCTGCAACGTTAAGTTATCTAAAAATTGCGCAACGATTGGGTAGCGTGCATTAAGCTCTACCCATTTGCTGTTTGTTGAATAACGTTTCGCTTTTTGGCTTTCTAGGTAACACTCATAGCAGGCCAAATTGACAGAAACGTAAGGCGAACTTGTCGAATAAACATATCCTGCCCATGCCATCATTGGCGATGAATTTAGGCCGAGCGCTTTTATATCTTCAATTGACGTACCTGGCGAACAAACTATTTCGACAAACCCATGGGCGGCCATCACATCTAGCCCCATAAAATCGGGGGCTTCTTGCATGTGTTCGAATGAATACGCACCATTACGCCAGCCTGCTAAATAGCAGCCTTCTATACACTTTCCGCACATAACTGTGCTCCTATTATTTACGTTATAAGGGGAGGTGACTGGTTAGTCTTAGGTGGAAAACAGCTTATGTACAAAGCCACATCATAAATTGGGAGAACTTGGCTTTGAAAAACTGCACAAAGCATCGATAAGTATTGCGTCGACACAATGGCCTAAACATAAAACAAATTTCGTTTCAAAAAAAGCACAGTTTTGTCCCGCTATAAAAAAGTTATTTTCTGGCAGAAAGCGAGGGTTTATGCGGCAAGTGTTATACTTAAGAATGCTCTAATCCAAATCGTATTCCCATGATCAATAACACACTTCCGCTTCTAGATTTACACCGCCACCTTGATGGTAATGTGCGCCCGCAAACTATTCTTGAGCTTGGGCAGCAGTTTAATATTAATCTGCCCGCTAACTCGGTAGAGGGGCTGCGACCGCACGTTCAAGTAATGAAAATCGCGCCGGATTTGGTGTCGTTTTTAAATAAGCTAACGTGGGGCGTTAAGGTTTTAGGCAATCTTGATGCTTGTAGACGTGTGGCTATTGAAAACGTTGAGGATGCGGCAAGGCAGGGCATTGATTACGCAGAGCTGCGCTTTAGCCCCTACTTTATGGCAGAAAGCCACGGTTTGCCTACACAAGGTGTGGTTGAAGCGGTTATAGACGGTGTAAAAAGCGCAGCCAAAAAGTATGATGTTAAGGTTAACCTGATAGGTATATTGTCGCGCTCTTATGGCGCGAAAGCATGTCAGCAAGAGTTAGATGCAATACTGGCGTGCAAAACTCACATTACTGCTATCGATTTAGCGGGCGATGAAAAAGGATTTCCTGGTGACTTGTTCGTAGAGCACTTTAAACAAGTGCAGCGTGAAGGGTTAGCTATCACAGTGCACGCGGGTGAGGCGGTGGGCCCTCAGAGTATATGGCAAGCTATCGATGATTTAGGTGCTACGCGAATAGGGCATGGTGTTAATGCCATTTATGATTGTAAGCTTATGGACTATTTGCGCGATAAGCGCATTGGCATAGAAAGTTGTTTAACCAGTAACATACTCACAAATACGGTAACTTCATTACCAGAACACCCGTTAAAAACCTTTTTAGATCACGGCATATTAGCCTGCCTAAATACCGACGATCCAGCCGTCCAAGGTATAGAGCTAGATCACGAATTTAATGTGGCGGCTAAGCAAGCGGGCCTGACTGCTTCTCATATTAAACAAGCGCAAGAAAACGCCTTAGAAATAGCATTTTTAAGCGAAAGCGAAAAATCCGCACTCATCAAGAAAGTGGGGTCAGAGTAACGACACTGACCCCACAACTTCAGTTTTAGGAAGGCTTGAGCTCGACAACTAACCTTAAATGGTTGTCTTGGGCGATGGTATGAAATGGGTAACAGGTGACTAAATACAGCCTTTTTTGATTGCGCTGAACATTCAGCGTTTGGTTTTTTATATCAACAATGCGCTTGGCTGAAATTCGATAGGGGTGCCATATCCCATCAGACGTTTGAAGTTGTAGCGCATCACCAATATTCACCTTTTCAAGAAAGGCGAAATGGGTGTCTTTGTGGCCTCCAATAACGCTGGTTTCACTGGCCAGCTCTCCAGCATTGATATGTCTTCCTGGGCCAAAGGCCAACGCATTACCCTGGGCACCTTCTAGAATATATAAGTCGGTATCGCTTTTGGGGTGCACTAACCGCCCGACGGGCCACGTGTCTGCCCATTGCCACGGCTTAACTTCAGCGCCCGTTTGCAAGGTTTCTGCCCAAGCTTTTTTGATCAGTACTTGGGCTAACTCTGCTTTTATCGATATCCACGCAACATTGCCAAATCCAAAGGCTATAGCCGCAATAAGCAACACACTTATGAGTATTTTAGGCTTAACCATTGTGCGTTACTCTTTCGTCTTTTATGAAAATACGGCATTGCCTTAAAAGAAAACCTTGAGTTTCCCTCGTGTAAAGCAGTATCAAAAAGAGGAGTGAAAGAGCACCAATTGCCAGGTAAAAATTAATTCCTGCAGAAGTTTGCGGATAGCTAACGGCACGCATTTGTGTACCCTGCGGCATTAGGTTTTTTATATTCTGCGATTGAACGTTTGCCGATTCAGGTCTTGATACTACCTCTTCAATAGCAACAAAGCTGGTATATGCCGTAATTAAATTGTGGGCTAAGGCTACGTTAATAATGTCGTTTTTAACCTCGTTTTCTTTTCTACCAAGAGCCTTTTCATCCATTAGCGCCGCAACTTTTTTACGTGCCCATGCGGTAGCGATACCATTGCGTTGAGTTGAGTGTGATGGTTTAGCATTAGCCGAATTATCGCTTACGTTATTGGTACGCTGAGCTATTAAAGAACTAGCTTGTATACTGCGTTGCCATCTATGGGTATTACCGTCTTTGTCAGTTAAAGTACCCTCAAGCACCAAGCTATTGTCCGCAGTATTCTGTTCCAAATTATTACCATGACTGCGCTTTTCGTAGGCAAGGTCGGGCACTTTTAAATTAATGAGCAGTGGCTCGCCAGCGTACAAATCAGGCAGACGTTTCGGGTAAACTTCAACATTATCCTTGTGCCGCATATTCATTGGCAGCGTTAAAGAAAGATTGCTCAATACAGGGCTTTCAAGCTTGCTAAATAAGCGCTGCATTTCTTTTTGAATGTTATTTTGGTTGTCGACAAACACATAACTACCTCGGCCGAATTGTGCTGCGCGGGTCATAAAGTAGCTGTTAGGTGCGCTGCCAATTCCTACCGTAAAAAGCCTTGCGCTACCTAGCTGTTGTTGAATCATTGAAAAGAGTGCAGCTTCATTTCCGACGGCGCCATCAGTGATAAATACAACCTGTTTAATGTAGTTTTCTTTTGGCTGTGTGCTTAGCGCTTCTAAAAGGGCGCCCGCCATTTCGGTCCCACCGTTTGCGTGTAGCTCAGAGATAAAAGATAGGGCCGTTTTTATATTATGTGGCTTAGTATTGGCAGGTTGACTGAATAGTTTTGTGTAGCTTGAATTGAATGCCACAATATTGAACCTGTCCTTTGCGCCAAGTCTTTCAACCGCTAGCTTTAACGCGGCTTTAGCATCTTTAATCGGACGTCCGCCCATCGAACCCGATGTATCTATGATAAAAGTAATGTCGCGCGGAAAGTCTTGTAGATCGTCAGGGTTAACTTGAGGTGGTGTTAGCATAACTAGCGCATAGTGATCTGAATCTATATCTTCAGCGAAATAGGCTGCTTGTGGAGTAGCGTCCTTCGATGGACGCCACCGCAACCACACATCTTTATTCATGGTTACGTGTTTATCACCAATCCAAGCGCGGTATTGATATTTAGCGTTTTCAATAGCATGCCAGTTAAGTTGATGGCCTGTGCTATTGATAGAATCAAGCGGCACTCCCGCGTTTATTGTTGCATTAAAAGAAAGCTGATTCGTAATACTATCGGGCTGAGCTGGCGCCATAAACGGTGTTATTTTATCGGCGTCACTGACTTCATTTGTGGGTAGTGCCCAGCCTGAAATAAATGTGTTGTTGCTCGATAAACGACTGCTGCCATGCTCTGTGCTTTGCGGGGCTCGCTTACTTCTACTATCAGCGTCGTCGCTGGACGCGTCATTGACATTTTCTTCTTTGTGATTGTTTGCGCCAGTGTTGCCAGGGTAAGCATGTTCAATTAAATCGGCATCGCTTAAGTTTCTTGTAGGAATGCCAGGGATATAGCGAGGAGTAAGGGTGGTAGGAAGGTGGAAGCTAAACTCTCCATTATCATACGCAACCTGCTGTATGTACTGTAACTTAACCGTGATCTGTTCATGTGGAGCTATATTTGCTAAATGTTGAGTGAATAAGTTCGGGCGCTGTTGTTGCGTTAAGCTGGCTTTCTTTCCCGCTTTTTTTGCTGCATCAAACGCTTCTTTGGCTTGAGCTTTCGGCTTTATTTTCCCGACGATAACTCTATCGCCAATAAGCATTTCCATACTATTTATCGCCGCGTTTTCATTAAGCGGAAAGGTATACACACCATGTTTCCATTCATCGCTATCATTGGTAAACGTTTGAGAATAGGTGACGTGAGCAATCATGCCGTTAACTTGCAGCTCAACGTGAGTAGAGTGTAATAAGGCGGGTGACGGTTCTTCACCCTTGCTCTGCATCATGAGCTCACCTGACTCTGCGCGACTTAATGGGCTTACCGCCACACCAAGCAAGAAACACAGAAATGAAATAAGTATTAACAAGGTATGGCTGCGAGACTTTGGCGCGTGTTGCCGCTCGCGAAACAAGGGCCTATGTGTGCGACTAGGGGTAATGTAGTCACGCTTGGGTGTTTTGGTAAATAGCATGGAATAAGCTCGCGTTAAGTGACGATGCTTATAATTAAACGCCCAGAATAGGGCGAATTATGAACAGTTATTATGGCGAGGTGGTGAAGAAAAATGGCGAAAGTGTGTTTCCCGCTTGCCGTTCAGTGCATTCTGGAAGGCGCAACATTTAAACACGCTAACATTGAACAACCTATGCAAGCTACAAACAGCGAAGAACTTCCTAGGTTTAAAACGCGTTAGCCCAGAAACGCGTTGCATTAGATAAAACTGTTTACAGGCTAGCGCTTTATTATAGGGGAGGGGAAGACATTTAGCTTTTTTGCTCCGATAGTGCAAAGCAGAGTTATGACGAAAATGACTGTTGTTGTAATCACCATTTCAGCATGCTCATGAAAACGGAAAAAATATGATAATGTCCTTAGCGCAAATACGCTCACTACAATTATAAAAAGCATGTAGGCAATATATTTACCTATTTGAACAATTGATATATTCATTGAATAGCTCCGAAGTCGGAGGCGTTACGCCTCCGGATTTTTATTCTAGAGACGTGCGTTCTGACATTTTGTCGCCAATTTTACCTCCAGCGTAACCTAGGCCGCCAGAAATACCGCCTAAAGCTGCGCCAGCCCAGCCTCCACCGATACCACCTAGTGCCCCTGCACCTACAGAAGCCATAAAGCCCGCAAAACTAAAATCACCCCAGCAGTGCTCTTCACAGCCGCCGGAAACATTCTCGATATCAGTAAAACTTAATTCTTGCATTGTATAATTCCTTTTATGAATTTACCCAACATTGGGTAAGAGAAAAGGTATACAAAATGCTGACTGAATTTAACTGAATAGAAGTATAGTTTTGTTAGAAACCCCTATTGCGCGGTTCACTAGCTGCTTGCAAGATTAGCTTTCAATATTATCGCGCGCTGCTTGATTTAAGAGCGCTTACGTTTCAGGTCATCTGGGGTATGGTCAGCTACAAAAGCATTCCTTTCGCCCATAGGCTTGTCTTCGCCTTTGGTACTATCGGCTGTTGTTTGAAGCTCTATTGCAGAATTGACCTCTGCACCGATAAGGATGATGTAGGCACTTATATATAGCCACATGAGTAAGATGATAATGCCGCCCACAGAGCCATAGGTTTTGTTATAACTTGCAAACTCATTCAGGTAGAAAGAAAACGCATAGGATGCAACCAGCCATAGTATGGTGGCGAACAGCGAACCTGGTGTCACCCAACGCCATTGGGCTTCGCGGCGGTGGGGCGCATAGCGGTACAACGCTGATAAGGCTAGGTTGAACAAGCCAAGCATGATAGGCCAGGTTATCCATGTAGCTTGCTCTGCGCTAATAGACTTTGCCGTTATCCAGACTATCGCTTCTGGTAAAATGGTTATGCAGGCTAGTGCGACTATTACAGTTAAGATCATGAATATCGTGCAGGTCACACGAGCCAGTATCCCTCTTAAAAAGCCTCGCCCTTCCGATTCACTGTACGTGATATTACAGGCTTTTATAAGTGCATTAGCGCCTTTGCTACTGCTCCAAAGTGAGAGCAAAAGGGTAAATAAAAAGCCCCAGCCGAGGGCCGAGCTTGATTTTTCGGTCAAATTGGTAAGCTGCTCTTCAATAATATACCGGCTATCGGCTGGCACTACGTTAACAAGTAACGACATATGGGATTGTAATTCTTCTGGTGAAACCATAAGACCGTATAGGGCGATAGTTGCACCGAGTAATGGGAATATCGCCAGTAAACAGTAAAAAGCAACACCCGCAGCAATAAGGGGAATATTGTCTTTTTGCAGGCTAGTGAATATACGTTTCGTTATGCTCCACCAGCTTTTTAGTGAAAGCTCGAACGCAGATTTTGCGTGGCTGAATCGTCCCTTGCTCATATTTCCTCAAATCTTTCACGGTAAGTACGCGTTTGTATACTTTGATACATCAAAATGAAGAAGACGGCTTAATAAGCTCTGTAAATCATTCATGGAGCGTGCGAATAATTGATAAAGCCTTCAATAAAGCTTAATTTGAACATTAATTAAAAAATTTAATTTAAACAATGGATTACGTGTTGTTGAAGATGGTGGTTTGTAATTTGCAGTCTACTTTTTACCAAATTGATAAGCGTAGCCCTAGATAATCGTTCTAGCGTCTGTAGGGCTTCGGGTATTCGATAGAACGTTCAAAAGGAGTAACTAGTATGAGCAACACGCAAAATCTTCAGGGTAAAAAAATTGCTATTTTAGCGACCAATGGTTTTGAGCAAAGTGAATTGGTTCAACCTAAAGAAATGTTCACCGAACGTGGCGCAAAGGTTGATATCCTATCTATTGAAGATCAAACCTCTATCAAAGCCTGGGATGAAGACGACTGGGGTAAAGACGTAAATGTTGATTTGCAGGTTACATCGGCAAATCTTAGTGATTACGACGCTCTTGTTCTTCCGGGCGGTCAGATAAACCCAGATGTACTTCGTACCAACAAAGACGCGGTAAGCTTTATCAAGGAAGCAAACGGTACTGACAGCATCAAAGCCGTAGGTGCAATTTGTCACGGCCCATGGCTATTAGTGGAATCGGGTTTAGCGAAAGGTGCAACACTTACTTCATTCCCTAGTATTCAAACGGATTTGAAAAACGCAGGTGCGAATTGGGTAGATAAAGAAGTGGTGACCGATGACAAGTTAGTTACCAGCAGGAATCCTAACGACATCCCAGCCTTTGTCGATCAAATTAGTAAGATGATTGCATAGTGTCTTTCCAAACTTTAGCTTCTCTTCACATTACGAAGCTGTGAGAGAAGCAGACTTACGATAATTTCTATGAGTTAAAAATGGGAGATGATATGTCAGATTCTACACCGAGCGACAAGGTTATTGCGATTACCGGTGCTTCTAGCGGTATAGGTAAAGAAACGGCAAAACAGCTAGTTGATAAAGGTTACAAAGTTGCGCTTATCGCGCGAAGTGAAGATAAGTTAAGCGAATTAGTTAACGAATTGGGCGAAGACAATGCACGCGCTATCAAGGCTGATGTGAGTAACTTCGACGAAGTGAACCGCGCATTTGAGCAAGCACATAAGCACTTTGGTCGTCTAGATGGCGTATTTGCCAACGCTGGGCGCGGATCCAAAGCTGCCGGCATCGAAAAAGGTGATGTAGAAGACTGGGACGGGATGTTAGGCGCTAACGTCAACGGTTTACTCTATACCGCTAAAGCAAGTTTACCTTTTCTTCGAAAAACGAAAGGGCACTTTATTATCACCAGTTCTGTAGCCGGAAGAGTGGCTATTAAAGGTTCTGTTTACGGTGCAAGTAAATGGTTTGCCTATGGTTTCGGTCAAAATCTTGCCGAGGAGATGCGCGAGTGGGGTGGTCGATGCACTACAATCTGCCCCGGCATGGTAAACACACCATTTTTTGACGAGCCCAAGGAAGATAAGCTTCAGCCAGCAGATATAGCAAAGTCGGTATTGTTTGCGCTAAGTGCAGATGAATCGGCCTGTGTTCGAGAAGTTTATGTGATGCCTGCGAAGTAAACGAACTAACCACCGGGTAAGAGATAATTTATTCAAGCAAAGGGCAGGGTTAGTCACTGCCCTTTTGTATTTGCCCCGCTACTATTTTTAACCTGCCTTATTAATTTCATGAAGCTATCCAAATTAGCCAAATAAAGTATTTTCCCCATCCTGTTACCCCTAATCTAGGTGTGTAGATAAGCGCTAATTGAGTGAGGTAGGCGATTTCTAATTCTTCATTGAAATGGCTTTGCCTAAGGGGCCGCGGCGCAATAACAATAACAGGAGAGTAAGATGTCTAACGAATTTACGGGTAAGACCGCTATTATTTCTGGCGCCGCTGGCGGCATAGGGTTAGCGCTGGCAGAGGCATTGGCAAGGCAGGGTATGAATATCGTCATGGGCGATATTGATAATAATGCATTAGCCGAGTCGGGCAATGATTTACGAGAGAAAGGTTTTGATGTACTGACTTGCGCCCTAGATGTTACCGACTACTCCCAGTGGGAAGATATAGTTGCCAATGCCAAAGAGAAATTTGGCAAGGTTCACATGGTCATTAACAATGCTGGTGTGGGCGGCACCCCAAGTAAAGTAGAAGATTCAGAGCATGAAACCTGGCGCTGGGTTATGGATGTGAACGTAATGGGCGTGCTTTATGGCGCACAAGCATGCGTACCAGCCATCAAAGAACACGGCGAAGGAGGCTGGGTATTAAACGTAGCGTCAATGGCGGGAATGATGGGAATGCCATATGCTGGTGCTTATTGCGCTTCAAAAGCGGCGGTGGTATCTATGACAGAAAGTTGGGTGCCAGAGTTGAAACCTTTTGGTATTCACACCTCGGTATTGTGTCCAGCATTTGTAAAAACTCGCATCCATGAGTCGTACAGAAACAGACAAGAAAAGTATGCAGTGGCAGCTGAAAAGCGCATTGATAAAGAGAAGCTCAAAGCAGGCGCTCAAGCGGCAACTAAAGCAGTAGAGTCGGGAATCGATGCCTCTGTGCTAGCTGAACGCGTGATAGAGGCGCTTCAGTCAGAGCAAACTTATATTTATACACACCCGAATTATCGAAAGGTTACTACGGCCCGCTTTAGCGCGATTGATAGCGCCTTTGTCGATGCTGAGCAGAGTCAGGCCGTAGGTCATCTTATTGATGATGAAATCGTGACTTTTTAGTTCATTCGCGGCTACGGTTTGCGTATAAACACACGAAAGAGCCCTGAATCTTGTCTTCCAAAAGCCGTTATATAACGGCTTTTGATGTCGTGGGAGTCTGAAGGTCAATGACGCGGTCACAGACTTTTTCTAGCTGTGTTCTATCGTGACTGATAAAGAGCACCGTGCAATTTTCTTCTCTGCATTGATCGACAAGTAAGTGAGTAATTGCCTTACTTGTAATGGGGTCGAGCCTAGATGTTGGCTCATCAGCTATAAGTAGCTTGGGCTTTAGTAGCAGCGCGCGCAGCAAGGCAATGCGTTGAAGCTCACCTCCACTTACCTCAGAGGCGCTGCGCTCAAACAATTGCTGGTTAAGGCCTAGTTGAGATGAAAGTAAATCGGCACGCTTTTTAGACACCTTGTGAAGCTTTATTACGTCATCAATCAATGATTTAAGCGTAGTGTGATCGGCAAATGAACTGGGGGGATCTTGATATAGCTTTAGGGTTTGATAACGGTGTAAAAGCGTATGAAACGCAATATTGCCTTGATAGGGTAGAAGCCCAAGTAGAGCATCACCTAGAGACGTTTTTCCACAGCCGCTATCACCACAAAGCCCGACAATTTCGCCTTCCCCTAAAGAAAAACTAAGGCCAGTAAATAGTGTACGGTTACCTCTCATAATTGTGAGGTCATTCACCGATACCAGCGGTGCAAACCTATGCGTTTTTTTTGTTGTAGCCGTCCAATGTTGCGGAGCCGACGCAATAAGGGCTTTGGTATAATTTGATGAAGGGGAGGACAGTATCTTGCGGGTATCACCTGTTTCAACCAGTTTCCCGTTTTTAAGCACCATACATTTACCACCCAATGCCTCTGCCACTGAAACATCGTGCGTAATGGTAAGTAGCGTACCGTCGTTAGCTTTTTGCCTTAGTTGCTCAATAATATGATGTTTGCGTCCGGCATCTAGCCCTTTTGTGGGTTCGTCGGCTAGAAATAAAGGTGCATTAGTCGCTGATGCACAGGCAAAAGCAACACGCTGTGACATTCCACCGGAAAGTTGAGAAGGGACCTTATCACTGTCGTCTTTAAGAGCCAGGTTGTCTAGCTGTGTCTTCGCACTCTTTTGTGCTTCGCGAGCACCGTTGCCCAATGTAAATCGAAAAACTTCGGCGACTTGCTGGCGAATTTTCATCATTGGGCTTAGAGAATGCCATGGCTCTTGCGGCAGCATAACAATGTCTCGCCCCCACAATTGTTCACATTCACGTCGGTTCGCACGAAGCATATCTACACCGTTTACCAGAACATTTCCCGTAACCTTCAGTGCAGGCGGTAAATCGCCCATAATTGCTTGCGCTAGCAGACTTTTACCTGCCCCAGTTTCACCCAATATAGTAAGCGTCTCGCCTTGTTCAAGGTTAAGGGATAAATCCTCTACAATAACGGTGTCTTGCGCGTAAATTGATAAGTGTTCAATAGCAATATATTGGCTCACAGTTTGCGCTCCAATGCATCACTCTTTGATAGTCTACTGCTGCTGTCAAAAATGAACTTATTTAAACGAGGTGTATTGTCACTCTTCGCAGAAAGTAAGTGAAAGCCCAGTACGAGAACGAATAGGATGAAAATAGGTTGTGCGAGCAGCCAAGGTGCTTCGTGATAGTATGGAAAAAGCTCAACTATCATCAGCCCGAGCTCAGGGCTGGGTGGTTTTAAACCAACATAAACGAAGCCCACCGATGCCATGGCGATAATTGAGGAGGAGGCACCAAAAGCAGCAAGTGATAACACGTCTTGTCGAATGGCGGGCCATATATGCTTACTAAATAAATAGCGTTTTGGAAAACCCATTAGCGCAGAGTTTTCCAGTGCAGGGCCTGCCACTACTGGTAGAGTGATAGCACGTACCAGCCTGAAGTACTCGACGGCCAGTACTAAGGAAATGGCTAAATACAGCATAATGAAAGAGCCTGGTACTAGCGCCGCGAAAAGAAGAATAAGTACCAGTCCGGGGAGCGCCAATATTGTATTGGCAATGAAATTCAATGTCGTATCTACCCAACCTCTACACCACGCTGCAATTACGCCCGTTAGCACGCCAATGATTGATGAACTTAGTACACACAGTGCAGCGAGAGAAAGTGATATGCGTAGACCCTCTGAGATTCTGGCCAGCATATCGCGTCCGAATTGATCTGTACCTAACCAATGTTCCGCACTTGGGGCTTCGAGCACTTGCTTTAAATTTTGTTGGTTACCGTTTGTTCCCAATAGAACAGGCTCGCCCAACGCAAGTAATAAGAGCAGCATCAAAAGTGAAAAGCCAATCACTTTTTCAACAGGTAAGGCGGGTGTATTCATTGGCTATGTCCTCGATTTTCCCTCACCCTTGGGTCGAGTGCATACTGACTT
This sequence comes from Alteromonas sp. ABH4_452, assembly GCF_056311825.1. Taxonomy (NCBI): domain Bacteria; kingdom Pseudomonadati; phylum Pseudomonadota; class Gammaproteobacteria; order Alteromonadales; family Alteromonadaceae; genus Alteromonas; species Alteromonas sp. ABH4_452. Next base: position 1,713,030 of record NZ_CM149973.1, read on the forward strand.
AAATCGACAAGTGTGTTGACCAATACGAATAACAAGCCCATTAGCAAAGCAGTGCCTTGTAACATAGTGATGTCGCGGGCAAAGACAGCATGGGAAAGTCCGTGTCCTATGCCGGGCCAAGCAAAAAGGCTTTCAATCATAATTACGCCTTCAATCAACCCAATAAGCTGAATGCCCATGAAGGCTAGAGCAGGTATAACGATGTTTGGAAGCGCATGGCACCTGAACGCCTCTAGAGCGCTTAACCCTTTGATCTTGGCGAAATGGAAATAACCCGACTGAACCGCATTAACAGTACTGTTTCGAATTACGCGGTTTGATATAGCGGCCAGGCTTAACCCTAAGGTCATTACAGGTAAAATGGTATAGACAAAGCCTGAAGAGCCCGCAACCGGAAGCCAGTTGAGCTCTAGAGCAAAAATAAAGATGAGAATTAGCCCTAAACAAAATACCGGTTGAGAGCGCACGAACGTGGAAAATACTAATACTGTTTTATCGAAGAGAGAGGCGCGGCTTTTAGGAGAATTTTCACTTTTTCTAGCGCTTCTGATGCCGCTATAAATTCCCAGAGGAAACGCAATTAATGTGGATACAAGAATAGCGAGCCCAGCGAGAACAAGGGTGTAAGAAAGCTGATTTTGTAGCTCAACAACAATAGGGGCTCCCGTAACCAAACTTGTGCCTAAATCCAGAGAGGCTAAATCGGCCATCCAGCTTACGTACTGTTCGAAAGCGCTTCTGTGTAGACCAAGTTCTTCTGCTACGGCGTTAGCGGCACTTGTGCTTACCGCATCATCACCGTAGCGGCCAGCCGCTATTTTGTAAGCCATATCTCCAGGTAGTGAACGGGCTATAATAAATGTGAGTGTGCCTACACTCCACGCCATCAGTACTGCTTGAAGCAGCCGTTGAAGTAGGATTTTTCTCATTGCTATGGGGTTATTCTCATTTGAGATACACGAAAAGAGCGCTCGTAAGGGTCGAAGCTAAAGTTTCTAAGTCGCCTAGATGTAGCCGTTTGCTGTACATAGTACATAACGGGGATGAGAGGAACGTCTTTTTGAACTTCTTGCATAATTGATGATATCAACGATTTGTAAGCGTGTTCATCCGTGGTGTGACTTAAGGTTTTTAAATCACTAAACACTTTTTCATTTTGCCAGTTCATTGGCCCCCAATCTCCGCCTTCTTTTGAAGAAAAGTCAGCCAGCATTATACCGAGAGGGTCTGGGATGTTAGCAAAGTTACGCGCCATAAGTGCAGTCTGCAATGTACCATCAGCATGCCCTGAAGGAATGGCACTTACATTTTCCATATGGACAGAGAGCTTCACTCCAATGCTAGCCCACTGATCTTGAATTGCCGTGGCAATGGTAATGAGTTCTGGGCGATTGGCATAGGTAATCATATCCAGCGTTAAAGGTGAGCCATCTTTGTAGCGCACGCCATTCTCACCTACTAACCATCCTGCGTCGGTAAGCAGTTGTTCCGCTTTTTTCCTGTTTAACAATGAGCCGCCATTTTCAACGCTATTATTAATTGTTGGGTTATTGTTAGCGTCACTCATTGAAATAGTATTGGTAGCATTATCTGTAGTAGAACGAATATGCCAGTCTCGAATATTTGGGCCAAATAGCTGATCAGCAGAGATATTCGATATACGCATTACGCCAGATGCAATGCCTTTTCTGTCAATCGCTAAACTCAGTGCTTGTCTTACTTTTACATCTGAGAGGATAGGATGGCCGCTATTTAACTTAACTAAAGTGGTGCGAGGGATCCTGTCGCTAAACACGTTTACGTTAGAGTCAGTGCGCAACATGCTAACCGCGGCAGGGTCGAGGTTGTACACAATATCTGCTTGCCCCGTTCGTACCATAAGCGCCCGCGTTTCAGAGCGGTGACCCGTTACGTACTCAACGTTTTCAATAACAGCGGGCTCGCCCCAATAATTGTCGAAGCGTGTGGTTGTAATATTGTGGGGTGGTTCAAAGTGCGTAATTTGATAGGGGCCTGTACCTATTAAGGTTTTAATTCGATTGAACTTGCCGAAGGTAGCAGGTGCCACGATCGCAGTTGCATAATTACTTAACAGAGAAGGGAAAGGACGGTAACTTTGGTTCAAGGTGAACTTGATAGAATATTCTGATACCACCTCCATGTTGGCGATCATATCTTTTGAAAATGGCGTTGGTTTACCAAACGCGACCGAAAGGCTTTTGTAGACGGCGTCGGCGGTCATTAATGTGCCGTCATGAAAATACACATCAGGACGTAAATTAAATGTCCAAACAGTAAAGTCCTCATCATTTGACCATGAGCTAGCAAGTCCTGGGATAAGCTGACCTTGGGTATCCACGTCTATGAGAGTTTCCAGAATTTGCATTCGTGTAAACATGTAGCCGGTACTTGCCGGATCGTTATTGACTGGTTCAAAAGGACCACTGATCAGAATTTTGTTTGTAGGTTGTGAAGGTGTGCAGGCACTAAGTAGAACGCTGGCAACGACGAGTAAAATTGTTAGATGTCTAATCCGCATATTATTTTTATGTATTCCCTTCGAGCCTTTAAGCTTTTTCGTGTCTATTTGAATCCTGTGAATCAGTATTAGTATTCTTAGGCTGACGCCCTGAATAGTAAAACAAAGATCCAGCTCGGATAATATACGATTTGTTGAATAAATGTACAGATTGAGTCGGTAGGGCTAAACTACTTTTTGAAAAAATGCACTGGCTAATGACCATCAAGATATTAAGTAATGTTAAGTCGGTGCACAATATTTTCAACTTTTGTAATGGGCAGTTGGTCGTATGTTACATTGTAACTTTAAGCATTTATTAGTAATGCTATAGAGTGATAGTACTACAAATTAAAAAAGGGTTTTGAGCCCTATCAAACACACTGGATAACAATAATGAAAAAGTTTCTTAAAGCGGCAGTTGCTGTATCAGTTGCACTTGCGTGCCCCCCCGCCTTTGCAGACAAAAACGACAAGAATGAAGTCTTCAGCAGTTCAACATTCAAAGCCATGGAACTTAGAAACATTGGACCTGCTTATATGTCGGGCCGAATAGCCGATATTGCAATTGACCAGAACAACCCATCTACTTGGTACACCGCTGTTGGCTCTGGCGGTGTGTGGAAAACTACCAACGCGGGCACAACCTGGGAGCCTATCTTTGATGACCAGCCTGTTTATTCCATTGGTGATGTGACCATTGCGCCAAGTAACTCAAATATCATTTGGGTGGGAACGGGCGAAAATAATGGCGGTCGCCACATCAGCTTCGGCGACGGTGTTTATAAGTCGTTAGACGGCGGACAGACCTGGAAAAACATGGGACTGTCGAAGTCAGAGCACGTTTCAGACATTATTATCCATCCTACTAACCCGGATATTGTATGGGTTTCAGCTCAAGGTCCACTTTGGAGTGGCGGAGGTGAGCGAGGCTTGTATAAAACGACCGACGGGGGCGAAACCTGGAAGCAAGTGCTTAAGCCTGCTGATAAATGGACGGGCGTAACCTCACTACTTATTGACCCGCGTAACCCAGACAAACTTTATGCTGCAACGTGGGCGCGTCAGCGTTCAATTGGTGCCTATGTGGGAACGAACGAAGGCGCAGGTATCCATACTTCCAGCGACGGAGGCGAAACCTGGACTGAACTTAAAACAGGTTTACCACAAGGCAATATGGGTAAAATTGGTATGGCTATATCACCCATGAACCCTGATGTTATCTATGCCACTATTGAAACCGATAATCGCGGTGGTGGCTTCTATCGCTCAGCTGATCAGGGCGCTAGCTGGACTAAAATGTCTGATGAAGTAGGCGGCGGTACTGGCCCTCACTATTATCAAGAAATTTTCGCCGACCAGCATCAGTTTGACCGTGTTTATATCGCCAGCAACTACAGTAAAGTATCAGACGACGGTGGTAAAACATGGACGCCTATTAATACTAAGCGCAAGCACGTGGATGACCACGCTATGGCCTTTCACCCCACTGACCCGGATTTTGTTTTAATGGGGTCTGATGGCGGTATCTATATGTCTCACGACAGAATGGCAAACTGGCGCTTTATGGCTAATTTGCCATTGACCCAGTTCTATAAAGTTGCGCCAGACGATTCAAAGCCTTTTTACAAGATTTACGCAGGGGCGCAGGATAACTCTACCCAAGGCGGCCCTTCACGCACTATGCGAGAAGAAGGGATTAAGAACAAAGATTGGTTCTTAACGTTAGGTGGTGACGGACACGGCCCTGCGGTAGAACCTGGCAACCCTGATATTATGTATTCTCAGTGGCAGCAGGGTAACTTGACCCGCGTTGATATGAAAACCCGTGAAGGTGTATACATTAAGCCTCAGCCACTTCCAGGCGACCCGGCAGAACGATACAACTGGGACGCGCCGATAAATGTTTCAGCTCATGACCCAGCGCGTATTTACTTTGCATCGCAGCGGGTCTGGCGTAGCGATGATCGCGGTGACAGCTGGACACCAGTATCAGGCGATTTAACGAAAAACGGCAATCGTATGCACTCGCCATTAATGGGGCGCACGTGGTCAGTAGAGGCCGGTTGGGACTTATATGCCATGACCGAATTCCACACCATCGCCAACTTTGCTGAAAGCCCGGTAGATGAAAATATTCTGTGGGCAGGCACTGACGATGGCATTATTCAAGTGACCACCAACGGCGGCAAATCGTGGAAAAAGATTGAGTTAGACGATATTAGAGGCATTCCTGCCAATTCTTATGTGAATGATATTCGCGCTGACTTGTTCGACCCTAACACCGTATATGTGGCGCTGGATAACCACAAATATGGTGACTACAAGCCTTATCTTATTAAATCAACTAACTTGGGTAAAAGCTGGACATCACTTGCTGAAGACTTGCCTGAGAAGCATTTGGTTTGGCGCATTGTGCAAGACCATGTGAACAAAGACCTGCTCTTTATTGGTACAGAGTTTGGTGTGTTTTTCTCGGTAGATGGCGGTAAAGACTGGGTTGAGTTAGATGGTGGCATGCCGACCATTTCGACTCGTGACGTGAAAATTCAGCGCCGTGAGAATGACCTGGTGGCAGGTACTTTTGGTCGTGGTATCTACATTCTTGATGACTATGCGCCGCTGCGTTCCTTAACAGAAAAGTCAATGCAGCAAGAAGCTATCTTGTTTGCCCCAAGCCGCCCAGTTAAATGGTTCCAGCTAGATGACAATCATACTGACTCTGACGGCGACGACCGCTTTGTTGCAGAAAACCCTGAGCATGGTGCAACCTTCACTTATTACCTGAAAGACAGTTTGCTTACGGCAAAAGAAAAACGCCAAGAAGCAGAGAAGAAGTTAATAGAGGATAAGAAGTACCCTAAATACCCTAGCTGGGAAGCTGTGGAAGCAGAGAACCAAGAAGCGGCGCCTGCGGTTTATGTTGAGGTACGCGACAGCGACGGAGACGTTATAAAGCGCGTTGAGGGTAAAGCGAAGAAGGGCTTACACCGTATTACCTGGGATATGAAGCATACATCGACGAGTCCGCTTACGGATAAGGAAAGCAAAGACAGAGGTCTGATGGCGTTGCCAGGCACCTACACTGCTACCTTGTTTAAGCGCGTTAATGCTGAGGTAACACAACTTTCTGAACCTGTTTCGTTTGAACTTAAGCCTATTGTTCAGGGGGCGCTTGAAGGTGCTACTTATGAAGAAATTGCTGCTTATTCAGATAAGGTAAGCACAGCGCAAAAACGTGCACTTTCTTCAACGACAGTGCTGACGCAGCTTAAAGATACAATGGCTCTATTGCGCACAGCTATTGACCGCACGCCAAATGATGTGGCAAAACTTGAAGCCCAATTTGCTGCGATTCAAGACGAGTTAAACGAAGTGAACAGAGCGTTTTACGGTCTTAAATCACGCGATAAAATGGGCATTAAGCCAGCGAATATCATGAGTCGCCTGCGCTATGCTCGTTCTGCGTTAGGTTCATCTTATGGGCCTACACAGCAACACAAAGATCAGCTTGGCTATGCTCAAGACAGCCTAGATAGCGTAGTTACGCGCATCAGTACTTTACAAAATACTGCTGTACCTAAGCTGCAACAAGCTGTGGTTGATGCTGGGGGACCGTGGACAACAGGTCTTCCTGTAATCGCTAAATAGCGGCCGACTAGCCTGACTTTCAGTCTAATTGTTAGTCTAGTTGGGCTTAGCACGCGGCAGTAGCATTACTGCCGCGTTTTTCTTTTTATTTTCAATCAGATTTTCGGTACGTACTTCTATCATTCGTACGTATCGGTTAGTGAGACCTTTATTGTTTTCTTTTTTTCCAGCTCAACGTTCTTCAATGTTTATTGATACTTCATCAGGTTTACCTGCATCTATGACTTCGCCTTTAATATGTTCGTCGCCTATATCTTCGACAAGGGCTTTTGCAGTGTTTTTGCTATTACTTTTATCGACACCGAGCTTTGCTCAAAGCGAACCATCCAATAGCGTTGAACGCTATACGGTAACGGCTACGCGCCCCTATTATGACGAAGCGCTCTCACGCATATTTCCACAATATGATTTTGATAAAAGTAGTCTTGTTTCGCCTTTGCACGCCAATGATGTGCTGCTTCAATCGCCGTCAGTATCGTTAAACGGGCAGGGAGGACAGATACAAAGTATTAGTGTGCGAGGGTATTCGCGGTGGCGAATTCAAACCTTGCTGGATGGCGTGCCTATTGTTAGCGATAGGCGCGCAGGTTCAAGTGTAGGCTTTATTCCGCCTGACTTTATTTCGTCAGCCACCGTATTACCGGGCGCAGCTTCCACTTATCTAGGCTCGGGCGCTATTGGCGGCGCGGTGAACTTACAGTTTGAATCACTCAAAGAGTCCTATTTGAGAGTAGGTTACAGTAGTAATCAGCAGATGAAAGCCGTGAGTTATGCCGGAACCAGTGCTGCCGATAGCAGCAAAAATGGCGCAAACGGCACATACAATTCAGGCATTACAGATTGGAATATCTCATACAGAAGCGCGAATAACGGTGAGGATGCGAACGGAAATACCCTGTTTGATCAATTTGAACAAACAGGGTTGTTTCTTAGGCACAGACCTGAAAATAGCATGATAAAAGAAGCATGGACACTATATTCAAACAACAACGACATTGGTAAATCCAGCAGTGATTATCCTGAAAGCAGAATAACAACCTACCCAAATAATACCCATTGGCTTGGCAAAATAGCGTTTGAAGATAAACTATTTGCTGGGAATATTTGGTGGCATAAATCAAGCTTAGATACCTCGGTGTTGCGACCAGAAAGCAGGATAAATGACAGCGAAAACGAGGCGTTTGATTATGGTTTCAATATCAATACAGATACGCAGTTAAAAGGCTGGGACTTAAACTGGCAGTTTCAGTTATCCGGTCGTGAAGGTGTGGTGGCAGATGAGAGAGAATTCACTTTAACCCCAGTCGAAAGCGCATCGCCTAACTCTACATCGCCCAGTTTGATAACAAACGCATTTGAATCTGAACTTGCCTATGAAGTGCGTACTCTCGACGCTAGCGAGATTAATACTGCAGCGGTTGTTGATGCTTCACATCAATGGCAACGCTGGTCCGTTGCCATGGGGGCAAGGATTGATTGGCAGCGACAGTCTGATGGTTCAGGTGCTAGCACAGCTCAGCCTAATGATGTCCAGCCTAGTAGGTCGCAATCAACCACGAATTTTAGTGGCTATCTGGGCGCAAATTATCAGATTTCTCCCCATTGGTCAGCTAGCATGTATGTTTCTAGTGCATTTAGAAACCCATCTTTAACTGAGCGCTTTTTTGCTGGGGAAACGCCTCGAGGTACGGTGCTGGGTAGTACTCAGCTTGAAACCGAACAAGCCCTTAATAAACAGCTAACCCTGGCCTATAGCGCAAGACACATTCAGGGCTCGATTGAAGTGTTTCATCAGCAAATTGATAACTATATTGAACGTATTACAGTTGCTGAAGATGTACTTCAATATGCTAATTTAGATAGTGCAACTATAGAAGGCGCCAGCTATCAGGTTAGCTGGCAATCACAAGACAGCATCGTAGATGCTCGTCTTAGTGGCATGTGGATTAGCGGTGAAGATAACTTGGGCAACACCATTGCAGATATACCGGCAAACTATCAGCGTCTAGATGTAGGTGTTAATTGGCAAGCCACGCGCTTTTTTACGGTACTAAGCTATCGGGCTAGTAAGTCAGACATTGCAGACGGCGAACGAGCCCTTAGCGACGTTTTTACCCTGGATATTGGCGCGAACTGGCAGTTAGGTGAGGATATGCAACTTCAAGCAAGCTGGAGTAACCTCACTAACCAACACTATTACACCAGCGCTGATGACAAAGCCGCGTTTGCTCAAGGGGAAAGTGTACAGCTAGCCATCACTTACCAACTATGAGTTATTAAATGGCTGGCGGTATTTCTTTTTTCGATATTTGCTTTTCAGGGTGGTGTATAGCATAACAAGGCCGGTTACCCACAGCACAAAAAGTAAAAGGGCGGCGGGTAGAAACAGCCATAGCTTGGCACCTTCAAAGAACCAGCTGCCGTCATGAATGGCTTCGATAGTGTCTGTGCGTCGGTAGGCAACCTGAAGCACATCGCCACTTTGGGCATCAAGCTGCACTTCCCAATGGTTCTTGCCGCGAACTTTTATGATGCCTTTTCCGGGGCGAACATCTAAACGGTCGATATCGTCCCACGTATTTAAGTTAACCTGAGGCACCTGTTTTACAGCATCAAGCACTTCCTCAAAGGGCAGCGTCGGCGCGCTGTTTTGGCCTTTTTGCACTTTTTGCGTAGGCGGTTGGATCCAGTCGAATTCTTTTTTAACCTGCAATAACAAGCCGCTAGCGATAACAATGATCACAGGGATAAAAATAACCAGCGACAGCCACAAGTGAATACTGCGACTATACTTGCGACTGTTTTTGCGAAAGGAAGCGGACATGAAACAACACTTAAAACAAAACGTTAAATACACCGCATACTATACGGTAATCTCGATAGGCAGTAAAAACCGTCTAGCGCGAGGTTTATCTGTTTAAACGGAATTATCCAACGTCATTTGGTTGCGGGGTGATTAAAGTGAAGCTTTGTATCGCAGGTAAGTGAAACAACCGACTCGGTTAATATAATTTCGCCAATTTCTTGCCAATGCGCTTTGTCTATTCCTGCATCATTAAACTCGGCGGCAGAAATAGCCCAAGTCAGTGTCTTATTGGGGTAATGCTGTAACGACAGCTCATCTCTGAAATCATCTTCGTCTACCAGCGGTGTATCTGGGCTTAATGCGGCTCTCAGCCAGTGAGGGCCTTGTTTTTCGGTTTTTACTTCAAGCTCTCGCTTTATCTTGGTTTCTTTCGAAGTTATTGGTGCTGAAATGCTCAGTTCTGACGAACTTTCTTCTGTATGCCCCGCCATTCTGGAGTTTGCATCACCAACCTTTACCGCGGCTAAATGAGAAACGGGTCTAAACCGCGCATTGGCTTTTTTACCGCTAAAGTCTTTATCGGCTTTCTCAAGGTCGCTTTCCAATCGATAGGCAGTAAGCAATTGGCTAAAGGGCGGCAGCTCACCAAGTGCTGGTTCGTTAGTCATTCGCAAGCTTGCAACATGCTGGGTTTTAGTTCCCCCCAGCGAGTGCATTAAAAATATGTTCTCAGTAAGTGCACTATGGGCATTGGGGAAGAGCTTAACTGCCATACCAAAAGCACGCTTATCTCGCTGCTTTGTTCCGCTTAAACTGACTGAAGCCCTGACAATAATAGGTACCTCTGTACCCGCTTGAAAAAGGCCAGAGTAAGGGCTGTTTTGACTCATCTTCCAAGTACCAGCAAAGCAAATTCCGTTGGCTTGAAGTAGCTTATGTTTGGTGTCTAATTCGATAAAATTTGCATCAGATGAAAGGGTCCTTTGAGCATGTTTCAACAGTACATTTTCGTCGTTGACGTCAAAGTGTTTGCGCGACACATCATATTGCGGAAGGCTTGAGTAAGGGTCAGAAAAAACAAGGCTTTTCACTTCCTCGAACGCACTCAATGGCGCAGCTAAACCGAGCTTGGCTTCACTAGTTTCTGCATGACTTGTTACACAATAAAAGAAAGTGGTTAGTGCAAAAAAACGGCATGCCTTGAAAGTATTTTTAAGTGTAAAAGGTCTTTGTTGATACTGAGTAGTTTGAAAAAGGCACATTGAAATGACGTGCTCCCCTGGTACCACAAGAAATCAACAACTTGCCTCTACACGAAAGCGAATGGGCGAACATTTTACTCCCAATCAACTTTTGGGGCGAACGCATACCATTGGCTGTGTTGCTGTCGAAATCACGCAAAAATGTAATCTTGATTGCACCTTATGCTATTTGTCAGAGCATTCGCAAGCAGTTCGTGATATTCCCATTCAAGAAGTGTTCAAGCGATTAGACAATGTGCTTAAACACTATGGGCCTGGAACTAGCGTGCAAATTACTGGGGGCGATCCTACCTTAAGAAAGCGCAGCGAGCTTATCGATATTGTTGCCTATGCAAATCAACTTGGCTTACATACGGCGCTATTTACAAACGGTATTGCTGCCACTAGGGGCCTGCTCACTGAGCTTGTCGAAGCAGGGCTTAACGACGTTGCATTTCACGTAGACACCACCCAAGAACGCAAAGGTTATGATGATGAGCTGTCGCTAAATGCTATTCGTGAAGAATACATAGAACGAGCCAAAGGTTTGGGGCTCATGATCATTTTTAATACCACAGTACACACCGATAACTTCAAAGAACTGCCCATGCTGGTGGATTTTTTTGTACAGCACGCAGATGCGGTAAGTTTTGCTTCGTTTCAGCTACAAGCTGAAACCGGACGAGGCGAGTGGGGCGCACGAACTGATGTGGTCGACCCGCTTACCGTAAAAGCTGCAATCGAGAAAACAATTTCTAAAGCTTTGCCGTGGGAAAAGGTACGCATAGGCCATAGTGATTGCCATAGCTACATGCCCACTTTAGTGGCTGATAAGCAGGTCTATTCGGTAGTTGACGATAGCGAGCTATTCGCCGAGTTCATTGAAGATTTCAAGCATATACAAACTACCCGCCAGCATGGTAAGGCAAAAATAGTAAGAGATTACATTCAAGCTTTACTGTTGCGCCCTCACTGGATTTGGCGGTTAGCAAAGGCATCATCGGCAAAGCTGTTAGAAATGCGCAGTAGTTTAGTTAAAAGTCGCGGGCGAATGCACAAGCTGTCGTTCTTCGTTCAAAACTTTATGGATGCCAGTGCGCTGCAGCAGGACAGAATTGATGCGTGTTCATTCATGGTAATGACAGCAGACGGCCCCGTTTCCATGTGTAAACACAACGCAGAGCGCGACGAGCACATATTAAAGCCGCTTTCTTACACCAACCATCGGGGGCAGGTAAAGCAATATCAGCCTTTAGGCGAGCGGTATCGAGAGAATAACGTGATCCCTATTCGACTGCTTGCCGATGATAAGGCTGTTCACGAACCCATCATTGGGGCCTTAAATGAATCAATCAGTGAGCCAATTAGCGATCTAAAGCAAGAGCTAACTCAGAAGTCAGCTCACGGGGTAAATAACGATCTTGGCGCTAGACCAAGTAGCGTTCACTCAAATCAACAAACTTCAGAAATAGGATAAGGAAAAAGCCATGCAGTATTCTAATTCGCTCAAGTTTAACAGCGCTTTCGGTGACGCTTTACGGGCGTTTGTTTCATTGGGTTTAGCGTTTTTCTTGTTGTTTTTCGTACAAAGTGTAAGTGCAAGCGAAAAGCCAAATGAAGTAAGTTCAATGAGTGCTAACGCCGAAACCCAAGCGCTTGTTACGCTAAAGCAAGCTTACAAACAAGCGAACCAAGACTGGGAGTATGTATTAGCAAATTATGTTGATGAAGAAGGGCGAACTAATTTTAAGGCCTTGTCTGAGGATATTGCGCGGCTCGAAAATGTCGTGACGTTTATTGGTTTTGCTAGCCCAACAGCAACACCTGAATTATTCACTTCGCCAGAAGAAGTAATGAGCTATCACATCAATAGCTACAACGCATTAGCAATGTTTGGCGTGATTGAAAAAGGTATTCCAGATGGCTTTACCAGCTTTTTTTCTCGCGCCGCGTTTTTTAAGTTTCGGGATGTGGTGATTGGCGGGAAGGTCACTAATCTATACGACTATGAAAATGATGTGATAAGGCCGCTTGACGAACCAAGAGTACACTTCGCCCTTAACTGCATGGTGAAAGATTGTCCACGACTACCTAAAACACCGTTTTACCCAGAGTCATTAAATGAAACGCTAGAAAAGCTTACCTATGAATTTTTCAACAAGCCAAAGTACTTCTATTTGGATGATAAACGCAAACGAGTGTATGTATCAGAAATATTAGACTTCTATACAGAAGACTTTGTTGCGTCGGGCAAAGCCCGAGACTTACCTCAATATATCAACAAATATATTGAGCAACCTATACCTTCCAATTACAAGCTTCGCTTTATTGATTACGACTGGCGTATCAACGCACAGCCAACACAAAGCCGCGTAACACAGGTTTCAGAGAGCGAGTTAAATAAAACGCCTAGCGAAGCTTCAAACAACCCTATAGTAGAGGCTGCTTTTGCGCTTCATTCTAGGGAAAGTAATACCCATGAACCTGAGCGTGGAACTGCATCAGACGCGCCTTTCATACTTACCAGTACGCCTAATCAAACGACAGTTTTGGAGCTTTATACATCTCAAGGTTGCAGTAGCTGCCCGCCGGCAGAAAAATGGATTTCAGGCTTTGTAGATAGCGATAAATTATGGACAGAGCTGGTTCCTATCAACTTTCACGTGGACTACTGGGACTACCTTGGTTGGAAAGATCCGTTTGCCGATAGTGCTTTTAGTAAAAGGCAACGAGATTACAAGCGCGTAGGCAAAGCCAACACTATTGCCACGCCCGGTTTTGCTCTAAATGGTCGCGCTTGGAACGGTTGGTTTCGCGGGCAGCCGTTACCGAACAAAACTGTCCCTCTGTCTGGCGTACTTCACGCTTCGGTAGAAAACGGCAACATAGACGTGACGTTCAATAAAGCAAACGCCAACAAGGATAATCCTTCACTAACGGTACATACGGCATTACTGGGCTTTGGCATAGAAACATCGGTAAAGCGAGGTGAGAACGCAGGGCGTAAGCTAACTCATGATTTCGTAGTGCTAGATTACAAAAAAGCGGAGCTAAGTAGCGAAACTGACAATGCTCGCGCATTTCAATATGAGACAAGCTTACCTTTGCCCAGCAACACGCATGTAGCAATCACAAAACGCGCCCTAGTTATTTGGATATCCCATACTAACGACCCTTCTCCAATTCAAGTCGCCGCGTCTTGGTGGATGTGAAGCGGCCTCGTTGGGCCGCTTTTGATGCTCAGTTTTTACCAGCGATTATCTTATCCATAGTAATGGGGAAGTCTCGCACCCGCACTTTGCATGCGTCAAAAATCGCGTTAGCGATAGCGGCGCCAGCACCAGTAATGCCTAGCTCACCAATGCCTTTTGCGCCTACCGGCGATGCGGCATAATCAGGCTCTTGTAAGAAATCTAAACTTACCTCGCTAATATCTCTATTTACGGCAACGTGATACTCGCCGAAGTCTGGGTTTACGAAGCTTCCCGTGTCTGTATGGTGGTGGATCCCTTCGGTGAGCGCGTAGCCTGCGCCCCATACCATTCCACCTTTTATTTGAGACGACGCCGTTTTCATATTTAAAATTTGCCCCGCACTGAACATGCCGTACTGTCGAAGAAGCCTAACTTCACCTGTGTACTCATCTACCTCGACTTCCGCGAAGTGCGCGCCACAGGAGTACTGTTCATCATCACTGGTGTCGTCTTCGGATACTTTGCCGCTTGCTGATAACGGGAAGTCGCTGCGAGAGATAAAGTCGTCTAGCAAGTGCGTGTCAGTCGTAACATCAATGTTACCTTGTGCGCTAGGCTGTAACTTTATCTGACCATCTGAAATATGCACTTCCGCTTGGCTAAGGGCAGAGGGAAGTGAGCTTTTAATATTCGCAATAAGCGCTTCACACGCCTTTTTCACCGCCGAACCAGAGCTAGCGGCTCCGAATGAACCACCTGAACCGCAAGAGGCGGGGTAGCGGCTATCGCCGAGTTTTACTGTGACATTGTCTACCGACGTATTTAAAGTATCGGCGGCAATTTGAGTAAGAATAGTGTAGGTGCCTGTACCAATATCTGTCATGTCAGTACGAACAGTTACCTCACCATTGGCACTTAATTCAACTTCAGCGGAACTCTCTACCAACACATTCATACGCATAGCGCTCGCTACGCCATGACCGATTTTTTTACCCGGTGTGGGCTGTGCTTTGTGCTGCCAATTGAAGTTTTGCGCGCCTTGGCGAAGGCACTCACCTAAGTTGTGGGTGGTAAACCGCGTGCCTTTCATAGGGTGTACGACAGGCAGGTTTTTTATGCGAAACGTAAGCGGGTCGATACCTGCTTCGTGAGCAAGTTCATCAATAGCCGACTCAAAAGCAAGAGAGCCAATGGCATCTCCGGGAGAGCGGGTAGAGTCGATAAGCGGTAGGTCTACGTCTTTAACCCTATGCGTGCTCTCGATAAACTGTGATTTATAGGTAACCCGTGCGCCAGCCCCCGTTGCTTCGGCAAATTCATAGCCTTTAGCTTTTGGCATAGCGCTTTTGTGCTGTACGCTTAGCAGTGCATGATCATCACCAGACGCAAGGTTTATCTGTTGTGTACTGTGCCCACGGTGAGGAGTGTTATAAAACACTTGTCGTCTACTTAACACCACCTTTACCGCGCGTTCTAAATGTCTGGCGCCTATACAGGCAAGCGTAGCATCGTAGTGAAGACCTAATTTAGAACCAAAGCCTCCACCTACAAAAGGGCTCTGCACTACAATGTCTTCTGGCTCCATTTCAAGAGTAATAGCGAGAGCTTCTACAGCCGTTGCAATAATTTGCACGCTACAATAGACCTCAAGCTTTCCATCTTTAAAATCGGCAACCGTAGCGTGAGGCTCCATAGCGGCCGAGATTTGGCTTGGCGTGGTATAGGTTGTGTCAACGCTTGCGTGAATATCGCTTGGCTGTGGTTTATTTCCGCTAGATGCGTCTGCCTCAAATCCACCATCTAATGACTCTGGCTTTTGCGTAGCATCATCAAACTCTATGAGTAAGTCTGGTGTTTTACCATTTATGGTATAGCTGACTAGACTTGCAGCATAGCGTGCTTGCTCCAAAGTGTCTGCAATAACTAATGCCACGGGCGCACCAAAATGACGAATGTGAGGTTCGTTAAGTACGGCGCGACTTTGGGTAAACCGGCTTTCATCCGCAGGCTTACTAAATGGCTTAAGGGGCCCTGCATTAATATGTGTGATCACCGCGTGTACGCCATCGGCCTGTTCTGCTTGCTCTGTATTAAGGGATGTGATTTCACCGACGGCAGTGTCACTTGATACAACCCAGCCTATCAAAGGAGTGCGTTCGCTCATATGCTCTGCTGCATACCTTGCTTGGCCTGTCACTTTTGCAGCGCCATCAACCCGGCTAACTGACGTTCCTACCGTTTTAGCGTTATGCGTTGTCATATAAAGCTCCTTCATGCTCGGGGTGCTTTTCCTGATGTTCTGCTATCTCTAAAAGCACTTTTTCTAACGTCCTGCGCAATAGTTCTGGTTTGAAATCGTTACTGCCGTAGGTTTTTGCACTGGATAATTCAGCCTCAGCCGCTTGCGATATAACTTCAGGTGTTATCTCAGCGCCTTCAAGAACGCGTATTGCCTTTTGCGGGTACCAAGGCTTGGTGCCTACACCACCAAAGGCGAGCGTAAGGTCTTTAACTCGTCCATGGTCAATTTTTAAGCCAGCAGCAACAGACACAAGGGCAAACGCATACGAAGAACGGTCTCGTACTTTATGGTAGTACTGCGTGCCGCTAGATTTCTTCTCTATGCTGATATGGGTGATAAGTTCATCTTCGCCCAACTGATTTTCTATGTGTGGAGTGTCGCCTGGTTCACGATAGAAATCCCTTAGCGAAATTTGTCGAGTTTTGCCATTAGGTTGCTGGGTATGTACTTGGGCGTTTAGGGCCATCATGGCCACGGCCATGTCGGAAGGGTGTGTGGCAATACAATGTTCACTGGTGCCAAAAATGGCATGTATTCTATTCATGCTGTTAATAGCGCTGCAACCAGTACCAGGCTCTCTTTTATTGCAGGCTTTTGTTGTATCGTAGAAGTAGTAACAACGGGTACGCTGTAATAAGTTGCCGGCCGTCGTCGCGCGGTTTCTAAGTTGGACCGTTGCGCCGCTTAATAAAGCTTGTGCAAGTAAAGACAGTGAGGGCTGCGTGTGAGCAAACTTCGCTAAGTTTGAATTAGTCACCATGGCGCCAATATAATAGTGATTGTCGTCTTCGGTGATAGCGTTAGCTTTTTCCCATTTCGCAAGACTCACCAATGTTTTAGGCGTTTCTACCTGTAATTTCATTAGGTCTATTAGGTTGGTACCGCCGGCCAAAAAACGTGATGTATTATCTAGCGGGACATTATCTAGCGGGGCATTATCTAACGGGGTTTCGCCGTCGTAGTGATGGAGATTAAATGGCTGCATTACTGTTTCTCCAAAGCAATCACATCTGTGATTGCGTCCACAATATTTGGATAAGCGCCGCATCGACAAAGGTTACCGCTCATGCGTTCGCTGATGTCTTCCTTAAGAGATACTGTACTATTACGAGAACGGCTGTAAGTAACAGCGCTAGGTTCTTTATTACTTAGTTCGCGAAGCAAGGATACCCCTGAACATATCTGACCGGATGTGCAGTAGCCACATTGAAACGCGTCACGCTCGATAAAGGCTTGTTGCAAGGGATGGAGTGATTCACCTTCGCCTGCACCGTTGTTTATACCTTCAATAGTTGTGACTTCAGCGCCTTCTAGCTGAAATGCAAACACTAAGCACGCGTTGATGCGCTCGCCGTCGGCGATTACAGTACACGCACCGCACTGACCGTGGTCGCAGCCTTTTTTAGTGCCAAACAGTGATAAATGTTGATGAAGAAAATCTAACAGTGTAGTTCGCGGGTCATCAGGAAGACTGACGTCTTTCCCATTGAGATTTAACGTTGCCATGGAAGGTTCCTTTTACCAATGAGCTCAATTTCGGTACTCCAGTGAAATGAGCGTGACGAGATTTACAATATGGTTACGCCATCAAAGTTAATTTGGTTTCACCATGAGCCAACTGGTGACGCTTGCTTTTAGCCCGTGATAGATGCAAATGCTTAAGTGGTGTAAAATATAAAAAAGAGCGGATGGCTCTACACCTTTAATCTATGCCGCTTATTGGCTACTCCACTTTTCAGGCCCATTTTCATGATCCACAACGATGTTCTACGTCGCCTTCGTTATGCATTAGCTATAAACGACACCGCCGCAATAAGTATTTTTAAATTAGTTAACTACGATATGGAGATTGACTATTTACATGCCGTAATGAAGCGAGAAGACGAAGCTGGCTATTTGCCGTGTCGTGATAAGATTATTGCGCTGTTTCTTGATGGTTTGATTATAAAGAACCGAGGCCGACAAGAAGGGCAAGCGCCCAGAGAGCTTGGGCCAAAAGAGCGATTAAGTAACAACGAAGTACTTCGCAAAATTCGTATAGCAATGAGTTACAAAGATGAAGATATGATTGAAGTACTTCAACTGGCTGGCTTTAGAATTAGCAAAAGTGAGCTTTCTGCATTGTTTAGAAAGCCAGACCATCGCAATTACAAACCAGCGGGTGATCAAGTGGTCCGTAATTTATTGCAAGGTATGGTGAAAAAGTATCGACCTGATTCATCAGGTACCGGCCGCAGTGCGCAAACAGGTCTTCAAAAGCCAGCCGCTAATGTGTCACACGAGAATCGGTCAAACGATAGTAAACGCGTTAAAGGTAAACCGAACGAGAATAATCCTCATACTAACAAGCCAAGAGTTACATCGTCGGTAACTAATAAGGCTAAGCGCTCAGTTAGCCACAGTGCTAACAATGAAATGCAAAAGGCCAAAAAGCAACATAATGCATCTGTGTGGGGCGAGCTACCTGCTAAAAAGCGGTGAATAAAGTTCACCGCTAGATGACTTCCATTTGCCAGTGCTTGAGAGCTTGTTAGGCTTACTGACTTCAATCAACATAGGATGGAGTTTTCATTTATGCGGTTTACTTTTGGGCTTGCTACGCTTCTAGGTATAGCAATCATGCTAGTAGGGTGCGGTACGACTAAAAGCGATAAGAGCGAAACAAAGAGCTACAAGGCCGAAACGCCATCTTTAAATGTAGACAACATTAGCTCCCAGTCTATAGTTTACAAGACAGTTAATGGTAAACGTTTAGCATTGGACCTATACATGCCAACTTCCTCTGAAACTGCCCCTACACTCGCCGTATGGGTTCATGGTGGTGCATGGATGAGAGGGAGTAAAAACGAGACCCTGTCCAAAAATGGTAATTTAGTCGCCTCTTTGCTCAATGAAGGTGTAGCGGTTGCCGCAGTAAATTATCGACTTAGCGGTGAGGCTATTTATCCTGCAGCACCCAATGACATAAACGATGCGATTAATTTTTTAGTTGATAATAGCGATAATCTTAAACTAAGCGCTGATCACGTGATCATGATGGGGCGCTCAGCGGGAGGGCATCTGGCCTCGCTTTTGACCACATCAAACAACGACGACGCTCCATTTCTTGATGCAAAGCCGCGCTACCGCGTTATTGGTATGGTCGACTTTTTTGGGCCTTCTGATCTTATGGCCTTGCGGGGTAACAGCGGCAAAGTGGATCACGACGCGCCTGATGCCGCAGAAGCTCAATTTTTGGGTGAACCTCCGCTGGCCAACGAAGCTCTAGCGCGAGAAGCCTCGCCGACCACTTATATAGATAACGAAACGCCGCCTTTTATTATTTTCCATGGACTTGATGATGGTGTAGTACCCGCTACGCAAAGCGAATTATTAAGTCGCCGCCTAGACCAGTTTGGCGTGCCAAATGAGTTGTTCCTTGTTAAAGGTAAGCGCCATGGCGATCCGGTATTTGATACCGACGAATTTGTCTCGAAAGTAGTTAACTTTGTAAGAGAAGTTAAAAAGGAAAATAACTAAATTTATTTCAATAGAGTAAAAGGGAAAAATTATGAGCCGACATTTTGATAAGGCCGAAGGCCTGTATGAAGAAAAAGATGCCGCCACACAAGGCTTTGTGTTCAACCAAACTATGCTGCGCATTGCCGATCCCAAGCGAACGCTAGACTTTTACACGCGAGTGATGGGGATGACGCTCATTAAACGTCTAGACTTTGAAGAAATGAAGTTCAGCCTTTATTTTTTGGCGGCAGGTGATGATTTCTCTGATATTGCCGATGATGAAAATGAACGTACCCAGCAGACTTTTGGTCGCCCAGCTATGCTTGAATTAACCCATAATTGGGGCGATACGCCAGAAACCGTTAGCTACCACAATGGCAATACCGAACCTAAGGGCTTTGGTCATATTGGTTTTCATGTACCCGATGCAGAAGCAGCCTGCGCCAGATTTGAATCCCTAGACGTTCCTTTTCAAAAAGGACTCAATGATGGCTCTATGAAAGGCATCGCATTCATTAAAGACCCAGACGGCTATTGGATTGAGATTTTTGATGCATCAAAAGTTGCTGAAACCTGTGCGCCGCATTTGAAAAAGTAGCTTAGAGATTTTGAGGGCTCTTGCGTGTTGTTCGCAGCGTTTAGCTAGCCAGAAATTTTAAAAAAGGTGTCAATGGAAAAGGGTAGCTTAGTTAAACCGGCTACCCTTTTTGTTTATTAGTTCGCTTCCAAGGTTAGCTCAACGCCGCTAACTTCAGTATGTAAGTCGTGCTGAGTATTAAGCAAAAATAAACGGTTTGCTTCAATTTCCCCTTCGTTGGCTAAATAGCTTTTTACCGCTTTACTGCGCAAGCCGGCAAGTTCAATTAACGCGCTTTCTGGAATGTCGATACTATTGCGAAGCTTGTTGTAACGGGCAATCGTCAGTGCTTTTTGCACGTCTTCTTCGTTAACCGTATCAATAAAGTCATCATTACTGTTTTGACTTTCACCTTCACTTGCTAACTCAGGGTATAGCTGAGCCACCATTTTCTTATATTCTTGATCAAGGTCTGGCGTAAACATCTCTACATAATGTGACAAAAGGGCGTCGGCTAGTGGACCTTCCAATGGTATACGGCTGCCGGTTATTACCTCATCTTGCGTGCTACCACTGTTGCTGGGATTTTCAACCTCACTATCGGCAGAAGTACTCTCGTTCGCACTCTCATTACCTGAAATTCTAGATGGTTCAACAAGCCCACTTTTTGCAAACAGCGTGGTGTTTAACTGGCGTTGTGCCAGCATACTTGCATCTGATACCGCATTTACCGTACCTTCAATGTTCACTCTTAGCCCTGGGCGTTTTTTTAACGCCTCTGCTAGGGTATTCAGCTTTTCCTGTGCATCCGCGCCGAGTGAATGTTCTCCAAATTCAAACTCAACGCTGTCTAGCTCGTCATCGCTGCCAACCAGATTTGCTAGTAGCGAAAACGGCGCGGTCACAGCCTTGGTAATGATATTGCCAATAGCATTAAGGATTATGGAGCCAAAGCTAAAATCTGGGCTGTCTACGTCTCCAGATACATCTAAACCTAAATCTATAACGCCGTTGCTATCCTCTAGCAGCGCGATAGCGAGCCCAAGCGGCAAACTTAGCGCTTGGTCAGAGTTAGATTTTTTGCCTAACGTTAGCTGGTCAATAACCACATGATTCTTACCTTCCAGCACTTTCCCATTAAGCTTGTATTGCACGGCTAATGACAACAAGCCTTTGTCAATGTAATAGCCCATATAGGTGCCAGAGTAGGGGTTAACTGAAGTCAGTTCAGCGCCTTTTACAGAGAAGTTTAAATCTAGGTCTAGATCACTTTTTAATGGGTGAATGGTGCCCGCTAGTTTTACCGGTGCATAGTTATCTATTTTTCCAGTGATATCCACATTAGCTGGCGTATCTGAACGCGAGTCTATGCCTGATACTTTGCCATTTAGGCTTTCTATGGCCGACGCGAACTTCGGTGTTAATGAGTGATCAGCAAAGTAGGCTTTACCGTTCTCAATTGATATGGCATTCACAACAATAGCAAGCTCTTCAGCGTTTGAAGTTGCCATTTCGTTAGTTGCAGATGCTGCCGAATTTGCTGGGTTTATGCTTTCAGGTTCACCAGCGATATCATTCTTAACTGTCTTTTCTGTTTTGTTGTCTTTGGTTGAAGCAACAACTAGCTTGCTCACATTGGTTTGCTTGGCTTCGTCAATAATGAGTCGAGCGAAGGGAGATTGTAACTGAATATTGTCTACGCTTAGCTGGTTTAAGGCGCGGTTAAAGTTAATATCGTCCACTATTAAAGATTGCCATTGCAACAACGGCTCTTTGGCGTCATCTAGTACACTTAAGTCAGACACCTTCGTATTTGCCTTAACGTTTAGTGTTTCAGTTCCCTCATCACCCATTGCAGCGTCAAATTCAACATTTAGATTGAAAAAACCTTTTTCAAGGGTAACGTTGGCATAGGGTGAAGCATATTGCTGAAATTGGTTAAGTGCTAGTTGCTCAATGGCTGCTTTGCCTTGCACCTCTTGTTCTGCAATAACTAGGCTTCCGCTACTTGTCAGGGTACCTTTTGATGTATTGCTAAAGGCTTGGGTATCGGCAGAGACTTGTAGGCTTGTGGTGTAAGAAATGGGTTTAGAGAAATCAGTGGTGATTTCACCGCTTTCAATATCCAATCGACTAATTCTATAGTAGGTGCCATTACTTATGCTGCGCTCTAGCATATCAACGGTGCCGTTATTGAATGCAAACTTTTGTAGCGCTACTTTCCATGTCGTCTCTTGCTCTAGTTCCGGTGAGCCATTTTTAGTTTGGGCTGCTGTTTGCATCTCTTCGCCTGTTGATTCTAGCGAAACGGTCTCTGCATCAACGCTGTTGTCAGTTTCAGGTGTTATTTGTTCTTTAAGCTGAAGGCTCTTGTCCTTAATTCCAGACTCAGAAGGCGAATTTGTGTTCGCTTTGGCGCTTGCTTGAGTAGCAGAAGCGGTCAGACTTTTAGGTGTAAACAGGCGTTGTAAATCGAGCCCTGTCTCGTCAAACAAGCCAGACACTCTGACATCGTCTAGCGCAACTTTAGCAATATTTACCTGCTGCTTTGCGCCGTTTACGTTTATGTCGTGAACGGCAAATGAAGGGATGGCGAGGATCTCTTTCGAGGTACTGACACTATCTGGCGAGCTTGATGACGCGGCTGCTGATGTGGGTGATGGTGCAGCGGAATTAAACACCAAGTTGTTGACGGAAAACTCACCGCCTTCCAGTAAAAACTGAAACGCCTCTCCCTCTTCAAAAGCCTGTGCTCGAAGGCTTAAGTTAACCGTGCCGTCCACTAGTTTCGCTTCTACCAAATCTTTCGATAGCGACCAAAGCGGTGCTAAAGCAACGTCACTTATCGCAACGTCTGTAGCAACTTTAAAGGGAGACAGTTGGAACTCACCTTTAATCGAAATTTTGCCTTTTTCGGCGGTAAGTACATCAAACTGGTATTGATTAAACGCTGCTTCGCTATTGTCATTAACACTAATTACAGCATGCGTATCTAGATCTTGAAGTGCAACGTCCAATTCAGGGTAATCAAGCAAGGTATCGGTAATTTCGTCTTCTAAAACAATATGGCCGTTACTTAGTTTAAATTGACCTAATGTTATTCTAGGGATCTGCCCGTCAGATACCTCTTTCTCTTCATCTTTCTCATTTGTACTGCGCTTTTCAATGTGGGAAAGAATGTCGGAAAAGTTAAATGTTAGTGTGTCGCTATCGGTATTTAAACGTGCAACTTTTGCATATGGCGAATCGATAGTTAACGACTCAATTGCAGGAGTGAGAGTAAGCAACGTTTGCCAAAAGCCAATGTCTAAAGAAAAATTACCGACACTGAAAAAACGGTCGCGTGACAATTCATTGTTGATATCGCTTTCACTGCTACTTTTACTCAGCTCGTCACTATCACTGGTGGTTGATGGCTTAGATTCTGGATAGATGAAAAAATCAGTAATGCCTACCTTCAATAGAAAAGGGTTTATTGCAATATCTTTTACCGTGGCATTTCGGCCTGTATTTTCTTTTACTAGGTTAGGTAATTTTGCCTCTAGTACCGCAGGAGTTACTACGCCTAAAAGAAGGGCATAAATAAGATAGAAAAGGACAAGGTAAGTAGAAACCCGAAACCACTTTGGTTTCGCTGAAAACCAAGATGTTGCATTTTGCATAGGCGATTAGGCTGCGTAATTGAGTATGAAAAGATGAGCAAGGTTGCTATTAGAAAAATACAACCTTGCAAAAAAGGTTTAAAGCGTATTAGTTTTTGCTAAGCAGCATATCTCAATACGCTTTCGATAGATTACAGAGCTGCTAGTAAATTATCTAGGCCAGATTTAAAGAGTGCTTGTGTTTCTTCATCGGCATTTACATTTAGGTATGAGCTGATTTGCGTGGCAAAGCTGGCAATCATATCGGTTGATAAGCCTAGCGCCTCAAACTGTTGCTTCAAATCATTTACAGATTTAAGTGTAGAGCTATATTCAGAGGCTTTATTAAGCAAACCTGTTAGTGACGAACTAGAGCTTGCAGCCGTATCACTGCTAAGTGACGGTACATTTTCAAGTAGGCCATCAATGCCAGGAATGTTGTTTGCCAGTTGCGCATATTCACCGCTAGAAAGGTTACCTTGAACATAGTTCATAATAGAGGCAATACCGCCCTCTGACTGCGTTTTAGATACATTAAGATTGTCAGAAACTGTACCTATCAAGCTAGATAGGTCGATACCAGACGCAGCACTTGTTGCCATTTCAGTTAGGCTACTAGTAGTAACAGTCGAGTCAGCTTTCTTATCGCCTAAAAGGCCTTTAAGCTGGTCGATATTGGCGTTTGCGTTTGTTGTAAAGACGGTAAGAGCAAGCACAGCAGGTGCTAAAGCGAAACGGTTCATAATAAGTTTCCTTGTTGTACGCCAAAAAAGTAAAAGCCCTAATGGCGTTGAGCGATTGCAAATAATCGTAGTTATTAGCTATCGATTATCTAAACCTTCCATAAATTAGAAGTATTAAGGTATGTGATTACTTACATTCTACCTTAGAAAAGCGGTGTTTTCTTCATGTGAAATGTAAAGGTGCTTTACACTTTTACTTAATTGAAGTGGAGCTAGGTAGTACGCAATAGTGAGATCTAGGCTAGTTTGGATCAACGAAAAATTAAGTCAATTAGACAAAACACTAAAAGGAGCGGTGTGCTCCTTTTAATATTCTGACTGATTGTTGGCCTTGCTTACTTTGTTTCTGGCGGAATGATTATACGCTCTACATCTGGAGAAGCATTCTTTCCAGCATTCGTGGTATCGAGTTGCGAGCCCAGTTGATAGTCTAATTGGACGAGAAGCCCAGTTTGTCTGACGCCTTTGCCACCTTGAATACGTGGTTTATATTCCCACTGTTTTAATGCCACTTTAGCACTTTTATCAAACACGCCTGCCGGCTGAGATTTAACCACTTCTACATTATCCGTTGCGCCTGTTTCAGTGATATCGAAAGACAGAACGACAAAACCTTCAAGTTCATTTTGTTCTGCTTTTTCTGGGTAGATGGGTGGAACGCGTTTAACTGGTGATGCTTCATTAACTTTTAATTTATCCATGTTAGCTTCAGCTTTTGGCGGTGGCTGAGGCACATTAGCCAATGCGGTATTAATAGTCAGTAAAGCTGCAACAGAAAGTACGCTCGCTGCCAGTACTTTATTGCTGCGCATAGGTTGTTTTATAGCATTTAGACGTTTGATCATAGTCGTCTTTTCTCCAAAGGTTGGGTACAAAGTTATAGTGCTTGAACAATGCTCGGCACACTGCACGAGTGCTTTTGCATAGGTGAGTTTTTCCTTCTCTGTCTTGTTTTTTAGTACAGTATGATCACAAGCCAGCTCTTGGTTTATTCTGAAAGATTTAAGCGCAAGCCAAACTAGTGGGTTAAACCAAAATAGAATGGCGATAGTGAGTGCTAGCGTATTCCACAGGTGGTCATAATGTTTGCGATGAACGTTTTCATGTTCCAATACCAGTGTCTGTTGCTGTTTTGAAAACGTGCTTTTAAATGAAAAGGGAATAAGCACTTTGGGCGCGATGAAACCAAATAACATAGGGGTTGCTGCCTTGCTGGAATAGTAGGCATTGGTGTGGATAGCGCGTCGCTTCCCTATCGATGTCCATGTTGTAATATGGTGTACTAAAACATAGGCAGTGATAATGCTTGCGCCTATGGCCCAAAGAGTAAACCAAGTTTCGAACGCTACGGTATTCACTGTAGGTTTAACACCCACTACATAGCGAGCAAAGTTATTTGACGGGATACTAACCATCGACAGCGGAAGGTTATTAACTATCAGGCTGCCTGGTATCAACGCCCATAGCTTATACATAAATGAGGCACCTAACCTAGACGTGAAAAAGTGCTCGGAAACAATGAGTAAAATGAGACCGAGCGACAAAATGCCTTGTTGAGCGATGATCCAATCAATCATTATTTTCTTCCCACTCCTTTATAAGCGCTTTAAGCTCGTTCACATCTTGCTTAGACAGTGAGTTTTGATTTGCAAACCCGGCGACCATAGGCGCGACTTTCCCTTTAAACAGGCGACTAACGAAGCTCGCTGCTTCTTTTTTCGTATAGTCTTCGCGCGCAATCAGTGGGTAATAAAGGTACTGACGCTGCTGTTTTTCAAAACCTAATACTTCCTTTTTTACCAAGCGACCCAATAGCGTTTTTACGGTTTTTTCGTGCCAGTCTTTTTTATCATTTAACCTTGAAACCACTTCACTTGATGTAGCGGGGTGGTCGTCCCACAATACGTCTAGTACTTCAAATTCGGCGTTCGAAATTTCGGGCTTATCTGACATTTTACTCATAGTGACGAATTCTATTTTACTGATTACAGTTGTAGTCGATATGTTTAGATTACACTTGTAATTCTAAAGCGCAAGGTTTTTTTGTGTGTTTTTTAAACCAGTTTTGTAAGGAAAGAGAAATAAGTTCAGTGCTTTCGTATTTTAGATCAGGGAAGTGCCTGAAAGTGTGAGACAAATAGGCTAACACGTCGGCATACGTGTGACGATGTGTTAAAAAAGCGTGTAGTTCTTTTTAGTAGAGGACGTTAAAGTTAAGCTCGTTTGACTCTAAAAATTCGCCTAAGATACGCGATTGTTGGTTTCCTCTTGGAACCATTACGTAACACGATGGCTTAGGGGATACTTCCTGAAGGTCATACCATAAGGTATCCAGTACATCATTGCCGAATTTTAAAAACGTTTCCCCCCAAGACGTTTTATAGATTACTGCTACATCCTCAACCGTGGCTTTTTGACGTAAAGTCGGGAAATTCACAATAGAGAAGCATGCGGTTATACGCTCAGGAGCAAGTAGGTCATTTCGGGGGAGGGACGACACTCTGACGGGCGGGAAATGCTTGCACAAGTGCTTCAGAAGATCGTTAAGGTCTAATTCACTTACTTCGCCATAGTTATAATCTAAATAAACTTTACTGCGAGTATCAATTATTTTACTTGAGACCAACCATATCATTAGCGCAATCGCACTAGGCGCTTGGGATATTTTCTGTGCTTCATCAATAATACCGGATTTACTCAACAAATCACCGGCATAGGCAGACCATACTTCATCACCGTTTTTAAGCTGGCGCATGGCGATAGTGATTTTTTCGCAGTAAAGGCTTTCGTCGAAGGCGCGCCGAAGAAATTCTATTTTATCTTCTTTTTTTGCGTAATAGGTACTTAAGCGCCTGCCCAACACCGTCATGTCCTTTTCGTCCATAACTTGCTGGTGGTCGCTAAGCTCTTTAGAAATACGTCGATAGCACTTCAAAAGAAAACTATGAACACGGCGACTAAGTTGTACACGCTCACTAAATGTCCAATCCTGTTGGTTGTCTAGGTGGTGAATTTGCTTTCGGCTCCACCACCATTGTCTAGCATAAGACGCCAAAATCCGGCGTTTAAAGTTTGGCTTTTCTCCCTCAAAAAGCGGCTGACTTAATGGGCATGCACATTTTAAGTACAAGCATTGCTGTAATATCTCAATGTCCTCGGGCTGTCCGTTGGCTTTATAGTGGGTAATAAGTTCGTCAAACATCAATGCGTAAGGGTCGATGTCTGCAACGCGGCCCGGTGCTTCAACACCACGATGAACGTGTTTTTTAAGCAGATTACAGAGCGGCTGCCCGTGTGCAATATTGGCCAAGTAGACTTCGAGCTTTGCCATTTTCAAAACCGACTTGAATGGGGAGTCCATTGCTTTCCCCAGTTGCCAAATGGCTGCGCCAAACAGTTCGCTGGCATCAAGCTTTTCTAAGTGGCCTAAATCCATAAACCAATCTAAATCTGGTGAGCCGCCTTTTTCCAGACTGTTGTAAATAGCCTGATATTGCTTTTCGCTGGTTTTTTCTGGGGTAAGCCACCAAAAGGGCGCTTTGCCCGCTACCACTATGTTGGTGTTGTAAAACTCAGCTTTTAAAAATAAAGCTTGTGCAGAGCCAGCGCTTTCACCTTCAGCAATACCGAAGTCATTCTCCTTTACTTTATCAATCTCAGATAAAAAGAAGTGAACTTCAATGCCAAAGGTGCTTTCCGCCCATTTCTCAATAGCAGTTAACTTTTGTTGTAGTAAGGAAAGTTCAGTTTCTGAAAAGCGATTGCCTTCAATGCACACCCAAAAATCGAAGTCCGAGTCATCGGTTTGCGCAATAGTGCCCACGCTACCCATGAGTACGAGTGACTCAATGGCTCGCTGTCTAGGCCAGATCTGCTTGATATCAGAGAATAGATGATTCTTCGTTGGGAAAGACCGTATAAGCGCTTTTTCTATATCAGGCCGAAAAGAATAGTTATTGATGCCAAAAGGTACGCTTTCGCCGGACGATGGTGGGGCAATATAACCAGGAAGATCTTCGTGATTTACGTGAACGAGGAATGGAAGCACATGAAAAAGTGGTTTGTGCTTTTCAGGCATGAGGGTAAGCGCACGTTCGATGCGGGCTTTGTTATACCTTAATACACGCAATAACCTAATGGTAAGGTTTTGCTGAACGGAAAGCGGCTGCTGCGTTGCCATTATGTTAATCTGCACTTCTTCATGCCGCCAAGCATAACGCTAATTCGCGTCGACTTCCTCTATTTTTGGTAACTAGTTAAACTTGGTCGTGGAATCGATTTTGTGCAGTAAGCCATCATTTACCAAGTGAACGCATTGTGCCATCGATAAGTCCAGGCTGCTTTCCAGAAAAAGATGTTTCATAATTGTCTTGGTGTGTTCTTAGGTAACGTAATTTCAACCCTAAGCCCGCCTTGTTCTGGACTTTGCATGACAAGCGTTCCGCCATGCTTTTCCACAGCTTTTAGCGCAATGGTTAAACCCAGTCCAAAGCCCTCGGTATGCATCTGATTTCCAGCTCGGTAAAACGGCTGCATCAACTTTTCAATTTCGTTGTTATCTACGCCCACACCCTTGTCTTCAACAACGATGAAAACATTATTAGTATCCGAAGCAACGTTTACAGATACCGGCTGCCCCTTGTCGGAGTACTTACACGCATTACCTACGATGTTGTCTAACGCCTGGTGCAGCGCTTCGGGATAACCATTTATGATGGCATCGCTTTTACAGGACTCTTCGAAGTCTAGCGAGGAAGGAATACCGGGATAGTTAATAGCCATATCGTCCAAAACACGAATGCATAACGCAATAACATCACAAGGTTCAGCTGTCTGTGGAGTATGTTCTAGCGTTGAAAAGTTCAGTATTTGCTGAATGAGTTGGTCCATTCGATGGCAGTCATTGTGTATCTGCAGAACGTGTTTGTTTTCTGGTTGATGCTGTTCGATTATTGCTGCTGACGTTTGAAGCCGAGCTAGTGGTGCGCGCAATTCATGGGATACGTCGTGCAATAACCTTTTTTGTGCCTCTATAGCATCAGCGGTTTTACGAACCATAAAGTTTATATCGGCTGCTAAATCGCTGAGTTCGTCTCCACGAGAGAGTAGCTGAGAGGGAACCTGCGTCGCTGTCTGGTCGTTCGCGTATTTTCGACTAAAGGCGCCTAAATACTTAATCGGTTTTACAATACTCCAACTAAGTAGGGCACTTACTAATGCCGAGGCTAAAAATATAAATACAAACTGCACTGACTGGAAGCGGCTTAATACATGTTTATAGATGCGCGGTGTTTGCGGTTGTCTAAATTGAACGATGTACTGCGTATTTGAGGGGCCATAGATTTCACGTGTTACCCGTTGGTCCTCAGGCACCTTATTCATTCGGTAGTGATAAATTGGTTCGCCATCTACCGAGGAAATTAGCATGGGGATTAGCTGGTTTTCTCGGCCATTTCTTCGTTTAATCCACTCTTTAATCTCGTTTCTAGCCCTGCCTTTTGTAAACGTTTCATGCTCGTATCGCCATACAATTTTCTCTGCCTGATTAGTCGCATCGTCGAAAAAACGTTTGGTATAGTTACTTGAGGTATATTCGTTTACCAATACGTAGCCAGTTGCCGCCATCACCGCTAGGCTGGCTATCCAAAAAGCAACAAAAATTCGCCAAAATAAGCGTTTAAACCCTAAGTTAGCTTTTATGTCCGACCATTTAATGCTACTTATCATGACCTATATCTTCTATTCTGATTTCTGAGGTACGGTTAGCATTTGATAGCCAACACCGCGGACAGATTGAATAACGTTAGTAACCCCTGCAGCTGAGAGCTTCTGACGAATTCGGCTAACGTGAACATCCATCGCTCTATCATAGGCTTCCAATGGTCGTTTCAATACCTCTTGCGTCATCTCCTGCTTGGAAATGGTTTGCCCTACACGCTCCATCAGGTAGCTAAGCGCGTTGAACTCAGCCCCCGTTAACGCAACAGATTTGCCATTGACGGTGGCTTGGCGTGCGCCGATATCTAAATGGATTCCATGTAGTTCGCTTGGCGAAGCGGCAGGCGTTGTTTTTAAGTACTGAGTTCTTCGGATGATAGCGCGGATACGGGCGCCAAGTTCTCTTGGGTTACAAGGCTTAGGAAGGTAATCATCAGCACCTAACTCAAGACCCACAATTCGGTCTATGTCATCCCCACGACCTGTCAACATAAGAATAGGGGTTTGCTTTTCGGCCCTTACTGATTTCAACACGTCAAGGCCCGACATACCGGGCATCATAATATCTAGCACTACGGTGTCGTACTGATCGGTGTTGAGTAGTGTTTTTATCGCTTCATCGCCGCTGTGGATGGCATCAACACGAAATCCGTCCCCTTCTAAAAATTCTTGAAGTAGGGCACACAAGTCTTTGTCATCGTCGACGAGTAAAACGTTTATTTTATCATTTTCCATGCCCCGAATATTACCCCTATTAACTGCAGTGTTTTTCAACTTTACCGAACTTTACACTAGCTTAACCCTACTTATCGATTGATTCACGCATACTTAATTCCGTTGATGAAACAACATTATTTTTTAACGTCATGCATAAACATGGCAAAACAAGTAGGAAGATTAAGATGAAAAAATTAATTACCGGTGTTTTATTAAGTGCATGTATCGCAACCACTGCTTACGCAGGCGGTAAGAATTCAGATGAACGTAGAGGTGGAGATTTCTTACCTTTGCATAAAATGGAAAGAGTACTTGATCTAACTGACGAGCAAATAGTGCAGTTTGAAGCATTGAAAGACGAGCTTAAAGCTGAGCGTCAGGCTAAAAGAGCCGAAATGGGTGAAGAAGGTAAGCGCAGAAAAATGAATGCACTAGCGGGCCTAAACCCAGACGACGCGAACTATCAAGAAAAGGTAAATGCGATTGCAGAGCAAAAAGCGGAAAAAGTAAAAGCGCGTTTTCTTAAACGTGCCGAGCTTCGCATGAAGGTTGCTGAAATTCTAACTGATGAGCAACTAGAGAAGTTTGATGAAATGAAGAAGAAACGTGGCAAAAAACAGCGTCAACATAGCTAATTTATACCACGTTTAATCAGTAAAAAGCGCCATTATGGCGCTTTTTTGTTTACGAACGTTATAGTGTTGTCAGCATTTGTTGTAAGAGAACAGCATGGTTCGCAACCTTGATAAACGTGTTTCGCTAGTTTTGATTAATTCTTGCTGGATACTGTTCAAGCAAACTTGTTACAAGTTCATCGAGCTTGTTTTGTATACTAATACTGTCTTTAGACTCGAGTTCAACGCTTCCCGATGCGCTATAAATAAACTTCCCATCTTTCACGATATCTATTTGAAGACCTTGTTGGAAAGAGGTTTGCTCGCCCACCGGTATGCTGAATATACTGCCGAGAGAAATGCCTCCAGAGCGCCCAAAGGTTCCAGTACCCAATCCTAAATTTAACGTGGTTCCATCTTCTTTTGTGGTAGTTGAAGGAAGGTAGCCTACTGACACATCGGCTTCATTCTCTGTTGTTGGCGTTAAACCTTTGGTAATTAAACGCTCGGTTATGGTTGAAGATAAATGATTAGCAAGAGTTTCATTAATAGGGTTTAGGGGCGCTTGAATATAAAAAGTTTTAATGTCAGCAAAGTTTTGCGAGTCATCAACGCTGACTTGAGGTTTGCTGGCGCACCCAACAACTAACGCTAAACTTAAAAACGACAATAAGGCTGCCTTAATACCATACTTCTGTTGCCAAAAGCCTTTGTGACATTCTGTTGAAGTTTGACTTCGCATAATAAACTCTCTTTAAATTACTGCTGTAAAAAAGGTTACTCAGTCAGCAGATAGGTTTAACTATATCTAACTTTAACGACAGAATACCCTGTTTTAGATCTGAATTAACACACAACGGGGTGACAATACGCTACAGCCTTTTGCTTACTGAAGATAATTCGTTGAACTGTTGTCACACGTCGTCGAATTGTGCTCTGCCTAGGTATTTAAACCGTATGCTTAGTCATCCAAAGTTGGTTACCTACTTTCTGATACGCATGCTAAAGCGTACGCATAGAAATTTACGGTAGGCGAGCGGCTATGTCTTAAAAAAGGTTTGAAGGTAAAGGATATGCATATTAAGCGCACGTTAACAGCTACTGCGATAGCGGCAGTTTTTTCTATTAATGCAGCGGCACACGAAGCACAGGATTCTCAAGTTGAATTGGTCGGCGACATTAAAGGCACACAAATTACTGGCGTGACGGTAAGTAACGATGGACGAGTATTTGTAAACGCGCCCAATTGGCGAGACGGCGTAGGGTTTTCTGTGGCTCAGGTTACCGATAACGGAGAGTTTGTTGCATATCCTAATAATGAAACAAACGAGTGCGTAGCGCAAAGCGAGGTAAGAAAGGATTGCTTTTTGGCCGTGCAGTCAGTGGTTGCCCACAAAGATAAACTGTATGTATTGGACACCCGCAACCCTAAATTTAACGGGGTAGTGGATGCGCCGCGCTTGTTTGTTGTTGATTTAGCTTCAAACGAAATCGAAGGAACCTTGATCCTCAGTGAAGATGCCTATCACTCTGATTCTTACATTAATGATTTACGCGTAGACGAGAACACAAATCGCATATACATGACGGATTCGGCACATGCAGGCTTAGTGGTCTATAACCTTGATGACAATACCAGCTATCGCATTTTAGATAATCATGAAACCACAAAAGCTGAGGTAGAGTCTTTAAGTATTCAAGGTAAGCCTTTCAATATGACCGTTCAATCAGACGGCATCGCGTTAGATACTTTGAACGACACATTATATTTCCATGCTTTGTCGGGTTATTCACTCTATGCCATTAATACCTCTGATATAAAAGAAGTATCGAATGAGGTACTGGCTAAAAAAGTGCGCAAAGTCGCTACAACAGGCGCGCCAGATGGCATGATTTATCACGAGGGCAACGTCTATTTAGCTGACTTAGAAAAGCAAGAGGTGCAGTACCTTACACCAAGCCTGGACCTTCGCACACTTGTAAAAGGCGATGTGGTGAACTGGGCTGATACATTTAGTATTTATAACGGTTCGCTTTACTATACCAACAGCAAAATCCAAGATGCGGGCAGCGATGTAAGCGACATGACGTTTGAAGTATATAAAACAGCGCTACCTGCGCGTTAAAGTACAAGGAATATGGAAATGAGTTTGACAAAAGTGAACGGCAAAGCGGCAATTGTGTTGGCAGTAGCGTTCTTTATAACGGGGCAGGTTTCAGCTAAATCAGATTTTGAATATGGTCCAGTGTTTAGCTCTTTCGGAAAGCATGCGCCTGTGGAAGGCATCAGTTTCACTGAAAATCAGACATTCAAGGTTGCATTTGACGTAGCTAAAGCGGCAAAACCAGGCGAGGTTAACCGCAAGTTTGAGTCGCTGGCTCGTTTTATCAATATGCATGTAGCTAACGGTGTGAAGCCGGAAAATCTTTCGCTTGCGCTTGTTGTTCACGGTTCTGCCACAGAAGAAATGTTAAAGACTGAACTCTTCAAACAGCGCAAGGGGCAACCTAACGGCAATGAAGTTCTACTTACTGCTTTGATAGAGCAAGGCGTTAAAGTGATAGTGTGCGGGCAGTCTGCTGCGGCTCATGGCGTTGAAAAAAGCGCCTTGATAGACGGAGTGGTAATGGACTTATCAGCCATGACAGCCCACGCTCGCCTGGCGCAAAAAGGGTATTCGGTTAATCCATTTTGAGTTGGTTTGTATAGGTGTAGGTAAGTGTTGTTCAGTTTAAGTGGTTTCATGTTTAGTTTAGATATCAAATACACCACTGTAAAAAAACTATTTTATTTAATTTATTCATATGGTTATGTCTGATTTTTGTAAGTTAAAATCCGAAGCTTGAATCTCAACTATAAACATCGATTGATACCCATACAGAAATCTAACGTACCAAACCACCATGTTGATAAACTCATCAGGTTCATGATGAAGACGGTGATGAAGAGTATGGCAGTACAACACCGCGTCGCACGGCAGTCACTTCCTACAGGCCCAGTGACAGCGGCGTATGAACGCAAGGTGGATGCGGGGGAGGTGCAACAAGATAACGCGCAATTTGTTCTGGCGGCAAAACTCGATGCTCTATACGAGTCTCTTGCTTCGCTCCCCCCAGTACCCATGCGCACCGACCATCAGACAGTGGGCAGCACTACAAGCAACGGTCCGCTGTTATTGGTGCGTTCTTTGGCATCCGCGCAGTCCTTTCTTCGAAAGAAGTTCCATTTGTGGTCTTCTGGTCCACCACCGCGAGGTATTTACATTCATGGGCCGGTAGGGGTCGGCAAAAGCTTTCTAATGGATCTCTTTTACGACTTGGTTAATGTTCCTGATGATTCTTGCTTTAAAGATAACAGTCACAAACACGCAAAAATAACTAAACGCCGCGTTCACTTTCATGAGTTCATGCTGGACGTCCATCATCGAATCTTTTTCTACAAACAAGAGCACCCACGGGATGATGCAATCCCCATAATTGCGCAACAATTGGCACAAGAAGCCCAACTCCTCTGTTTCGATGAATTTCAAGTGACAGACGTTGCCGATGCCATGATTTTGAAACGACTTTTTTTATACTTATCGGATTGGAATGTCGTGGTGGTGGCTACCTCGAATCGCTCCCCCGACGCCCTTTATGAGGGAGGCATTAACCGCTCTCTCTTTTTGCCATTCATAGACATGTTAAAAGACGCGTTCGACGTTATTTCTATGGATAATTCCCAGAAGGATTATCGACTTGAAAGTAGGGCGGATGGCCAATCCTATTTTTGGTCAGATAAAAGTATTCATGGCGATAATAATATTAACAACAACATACAGGGGCAGTTGGAAGAAATATTTGGTGGCACTACATCCACAAATGAGACCGAGAGCATTTCCGTCCTCTTTGGTCGCAGCGTCCAGGTCGCCCGATTCAATGACCGGTGTGCCTGGTTTCACTTTTCCGAGTTATGCTACCAACCGCTGGGGGCGGCCGATTATATTTCCCTCTGCCGGCGATTTCCGGTCATCATCATGGACCGCGTCCCCCAACTGGACGCCAATTACCTTAACGAAGCTCGACGGTTCGTGACTCTCATTGACGCGTGTTATGAATCTCGTACCCGCTTGGTGCTAGCGGCACACGTCCCGCTCGACGAATTGTTTGTTGATTTTGAAGCGCAAGTCGAAAGCAGTGACGGTGATGGCGAATTGATTGTCAATGACAAGGGAGGAAACTCGAGTTCTTTTGCGACCACAATGATCCGCACCAAAGAGGGCGAATATTATGAATGGTCGGCGACGGGGCGAATTGGCGTGTCACTGGCACAATTTTCGTCTGCCAATGATCTCGCTTTTTCTTTTCGACGAGCCGCGTCTCGGTTAGTTGAAATGGGTGGTAAGGGATGGGGGCGGCAATAACGAAAGGTTTTTATCTTGCTCAATTATAACAAACCTGCCCCAGCGCAATAATGCGTTCAAATGGCGTGGTGTCGGGTAATGTACCTAAAGCAAAACCACTCGCGTTACCGAGTCTAGATTCACAAAAAGTGTGGGCAATGTCGATAAAGGCGTCGTTGTTATTGTGCGACGTAGCAAGAAGAGAACATGCTTGTAGCGCTAGCGCCATTTGCTCAGTTAAATATCGGCTTCGCATTTCCATATTCTGCGTATTTGATAACTCGTCAAACAGCTTACTAAGGTGCATATCATAGTGCTTATTTTTGCCTACCTGTGTTTTAAGCTCTTTAAACAAGGCCTCTTTAACATTCGGCTCTTTGGCAAGTGCGCGCAGTACATCCAAGCATTGCACGTTTCCACTGCCTTCCCAAATAGAGTTTAGCGGGGCTTGGCGGTAATAACGGGGCATAGGGTTTTCTTCAACGTAACCAATACCACCTAAACACTCTTGCGCTTCGTTTACAAACATAGACGTGCGCTTACAAATCCAGTATTTTCCAATTGCAGTGGCCAGCCTCGCCACTGCTACTTCATGGCTATCACCCGGTGCACTATCTACCGCTTTTGCCACGCGCATAGTAAGCGCGGTAGCAGCTGCGCATTCTATCGTTAGGTCTGCCAACACATTTTGCATTAAAGGCTGATTGATTAGCGTTTTGCCGAAGGCATCGCGGTGACTGACGTGATGTAAGGCGTGAACCAGTGATTGCCGCATAAGAGCAGATGAGCCAATCATGCAGTCTAATCGGGTCAATGACACCATATCTATTATTACCGGCACGCCACGGCCTTCTTCGCCAATTAAATATGCTGTAGCGTCCTGAAATTCAACTTCCGAAGAGGCATTGCTCCAATCGCCTAACTTGTCTTTCAAGCGCTGAATGCGAACGTTATTAAGTTCACCGTTTTCCAATACCCTTGGTAGTAGAAAGCAGCTTAGTCCGCCTTCGGCTTGCGCAAGAATAAGATGTGCATCGCACATGGGGGCAGAGAAAAAAAACTTATGTCCTACAATATGGTAACTGCCATCAGCCTGCTTAGTCGCTTTAGTTGTATTACGCCTAACATCTGAACCTCCTTGTTTTTCAGTCATCCCCATACCAATTGTCAGCCCGTATTTTTGGCTTGCCGGTAAGGAACGAGGGTCGTACTCGCCGTTGATAACTTTATCTAAGTAGTAAGGTGGTAAGTTGTTTCCATACCGCATAGCCGGAATAGCGGCGTGTGTCATGGTCAGTGGGCAAGACGTACCAGCCTCAGCTTGATAATGCATATACATTAATGCTGCGCGAACAGTATGTGCACCCTCAACCCCCTCATGCTTCCACGAATAGTTATGCACATTGTGTTGCATCGCACTTTCCATAAGCGCGTGATAGCTAGGATGAAACTCTACATTGTCTGCACGACGGCCATAGCGATCAAAGGTCTGAAGAACGGGCTTATTTTTGTTAGCGAGTTCTCCATGATTCATAAGTGCATTACCTGCAAGTTGACCATATTTATCTAGTAACCCTTCGTCATACTGGTGGGATGGTGGCAAATGCTGATTTACAAACACACGTAGCAACGCATCATCACGCCACAAATTGTAGGGGGCTGGAATGGTGGGTTGGTTTTCTACAAGGTGCGTAACAAATCGATTAGATGAGGTCATGGCATTTCCACTCAATGAATATGTAAAGCGTATCGTTGTCCTAAGGCTTTACATTAAATCATTACACTAGAATATTACAGTAGTGGTTGTAAATTAATAAATTATGTAATGTTTGTGCCGGGCCTTTGTTTATATAATGATGGAAGCGACATGGCTGAGCTTATGCCATGTAAGCAATCAAATAAGTTGAAACAGAAGTCATTGCTTAGCCACTATCTAAAAAAAGAAGTAAATAGAACTTGCTGCTAGAAAAAGAGAAAAAGCCCGTCGCACGAAAACTACTGCTAAAGCTACTGGGTTCCCGTGACAATATTAAAATGAATGCTAGTGCGGCTGTTCGTGTGGGAGCACTGTTTGGTATTTCCGAAAACAACATTCGAGTAACGCTCACACGCCTGCAGTCTGCCCAGCTCATCACCTTGGTTGACAGGGGAGATTATAAATTGGCTGACAAGGGGATTCGTTTCGCAAAGGAAATACATCAGTGGCGAGAGGATGAAAATGGCCTTGTACCTTGGCAGAACGATTGGGTAATTGCTCAAACCAGTTTACTCTCTAAAAGTGATAAAAAGCAGCTGAGGACTACTGAACGTGCCCTTAAGCTTGTGGGTATGATGAAACTTGCAAGTGATATGTATATTAGGCCGAACAATTTTTCAGGTGGTGTAAGTGAGGTGCGAGACAAACTTCACACTCTTGGTCTATCAGGCAAAGCACTTGTGTTTAGCGCCAGCGATTTTGATAATCAAACGCAAGCTAAGGCTATGAAACTATGGAGCCACCTAAACTTAGAAACGCTTTATAAAGAAGGATGCAGTGAACTAGAGAAATCTCTTGCCCGATTGCCTACTTTACCCCTTGAAGAAGCCACCAAAGAATCTTATCTGATAGGAGATAGGGCGTTATATCACTTGGTCTTTGACCCTTTGCTGCCAACACCATTTGTAGATGTAGCAATGCGCGAGCGTTACCGTAACCTTGTAAAAAAATACGATGATATGGGCGCACAGATATGGCTTCGCTTTTTAAACCAAAATTAGGTGAGTAAACGCTGAATTAGAACGGAAGTAGCTGAAATGGAAGTAAATATGACCGCATCAAGACCGTTATTTAAACATATTCGCAATCATACTGCGCTTTTTACTGAGCTTTCTCAATATAGAAACGCCGCAGTGAATGTGCTGGGTTTCACAGGTTATGAATTTCACAAAACACCGAAATTTGTTACTGAAGATGGAAGCAGACTTACTATAGAGCCTGAAAGAAGTATAGTTCTTCCAAAAGTGAACGTACTGGCAGGGCTTAAAAATAAGCTAACACAAGCTATTCCAACGTTACACATGGTTGAGCATAGTGAAATAGGCTATCGCTATCCAACAGCAGCATTAGCAGGGTTAGATGCACCATTTATAAAGCGTATGCGCTCTGAGTATTTTCATAAAGTAGATGAAGATAGAAGTATTTGTCGTCCTGTAAATTTGTCATATGGAATAAAAAGTCGCGGGAAAGCAGATAACCGACAAGAATACGAAGTGTGGATGCCAGAAGAAGCGCCAGATCAAAATCCGCTGCCTTTGCTCATAAACGCGTACGGCGAAGATTTACCCGATGATGTGAGGCACTTCGTGGAGCAGCCATCAAAGGTGCATGGTTGGATGGGCGTTAAGCGCGCGGCATTTGAAGCGCTTTATACAAATAAGCAATACTGCGGTGATCTAATTATTTGTATCGCCATGAGCGTAGATGCTTACAATATCGGCGCCAAGCCAGATTTGGCCTATTCTCCAGAAGCCGAGAGTTCTATTGCAGTGAGTAATGCCGAGTTTGAATGGGAAATAGAAGGTTACTATGCGCCGCGAGGCTGGGCTTTCGATCACGATGAAGTGTGGGCTGCAATCAATCACACGTTAGAAGCTATCAATGAGCCACTCGATGATTTCTATGGTAAAGAAATTATTCCTATTGCCGAAAGCAAAACAGAGCGAATTTTGTCAACGCTAAAATCACTAGGCGTTAAGCAGGAAGAGGTAGACGAACTCAATCTTCAGCCATGGGAGTTCATGCTTACTGAAAGTGAGCACAGAGTTAAAGCGCATGATCCTAGTCGTTCCGTTAATTTATTAGGTAGACTCAATCGACTCTTTTACCAACCAGAACAGCAGTTGCCTTCACTTAATTGGATGCATGATCTCATTTTGTAGGTCAAAAATTTAAGGTTACGCTGGCAACAACTATTACCCCACTATAATTTTTTGAATTAAGCGCGCTGAAAGTAATTTCATGCGCGCTTTTTTGTGCGCTTGTTATGGGCGACCTGTAACTAAAAAGACTTATATGTAAATTTTTATATAAATGTTGTTATTTTATGTAAATTACTTTCATTTTTGTCGTGATCTGTATGTTTAAATCCCATTTTCTGTAATTAAATTACGAAAAATGCTTTATTTTTTGAAAGTTTTGGTCATAATGTACACATCACTTAGGTGATATCTAATTTAGTTACAAAATAGGAATTCAAAAATGAAACTGTCTACTTTCGCTATTGCTCTAACACTATCTGTTGCTGCTACTCAATCTTTCGCAAAAGATGTAGTACTAAAGCCAATTAACGACAACATCGAAACACAAGCGTGTTTGACTGCGGCTAAAGAGGGTTTTGGCTCTGCTTTGCGTCTTGTACGCTCTAAAGGTATCAACGCTGAAGAGTTCAGTGCATCTGTACGTTGTAACGGTGAATCACTTCGCACTTTCGCTTACATGTACAAGAACAACAAGGCAACTGAAAACGCAAAAACAGTAGCACTTGTTGCAAAGAATAAAGATGTTGCTTCACAAGCGTGTCTAGAAGCACTTTCTGTAGGTAAAGATGCAGCACTAGCGAAGTTTGGTCTGGAAGGTGAGAACATTATCTGTAACCACAAAGAAATGTCTGACTTTGTACGTGAATACAGCGCAGAAAACGTAGTAGTTCGCACTGCAGCTGAATAAGATCGCGTTTTAGGATAGCAACCTACTGCTAATATTTTGTACAGTTTCATGGCCTTTCGCTTGAAAAGGCGAAAGGCCTGACACTTTACGAGTTTTACTTTTAAATCCCTTTTCTACACTGGCTTTTCTTGCCAATAGATACCTCTTACTTTTTGAAAAAGGCATGAAGCTATACGCTTATTTATTGCTCTTCATCTGAATGAATCAAATGAAATTCGGTCTGCCTGCCATCTAAATAGCTTACTGACTTCCCGTCAAAAAATGCGTCCTCTTCCAGCATAATTCTAATTTCTTTGTTCCACTCTTTAATAAAGCTCGCTGCATTAAGCTCAATTGAATAGGCCGTCTGTGCAAACATTGGGTAGTCACCTTGAATTGGCACACCTTCTTGTGCATCCCACATTCCTATTGTTGGCCCTGCCGCGTGCCCGTGAAAACCAAGCGGGTGAGTATAAATAGCGGGCGTGATCCCTTGTTCGATAGCCTGCTGTCGCGACTTACTCAAAATAGTATTGCCCGTTCTTCCTACTTTAAAATTGCTGGTCAAAATGTCTTGCAGCTTATTACCCGCTTCAAGTGCTTTTTTAAGTGACGCTGGCGCGTCTTTTTCTCCAGGTTTTAATACGTAGGCATGCTGCTGTTGATCCGTGTTAAGTCGCAAGTAGGTAATGCCAAAATCAACGTGTATCAGGTCGCCCGGTCGTATGATGTTTTCTCCGGGACGTTTACTGAAAGCACTGATTTGATCAAACACTTCATTGTCTTGCCTTTGGATGGAAACCGTAGGATGAAACCAATTGGTGAGCCCTAGCGCACGAGTTTGATCCCGAAGCCACCAGACAACATCATCTGTAGTGGTTACGTTAGGTGTGATGACTTCATTTGAAAATGCTGTCGCTATCAGAGAGTGACCAATTTGAGTGAGTACGGGATAATACTGCATTTCCAGTTCACTTCGAGTTTCTAACCAACCTATAGCCAGCCTTTCACCACTCACTACTCGGCTTTTTAGTTCTTCAGAAAGTCCACCCATAAATTTTTCGTGTTCAGTAGCAGTCATGCCATCTGCAAGAGCAAATGCATTCGACGTATTGATAGCTATTTTTGAGGGATTCCGGGTCTCGATAATATGTTTCAATGCTTCCCACTGGTCGGGTTGTGCTTCCTTGTCCCACGCTTTTTTAAATAGCGAGCCTACTGCATATCTTGCAACGGCTAAACGTTCCAGTGGTTGACCATCGCCAGGGTTATAAATGACTAACATGGTATGGCGTCGTGCGGAAATCCAGGTTGAAGGCAGCATGGTTTTTAAAACAGGGTCTTCGTTGTATTCCCGTGACATCAGCACCCACATGTCGATGCCTTCACGCTCCATTATTTGGGGGAGTACGGAATTGAAGCGTTCAACGGTGATCTTATCTATCAGCTCGCTGCGCTGTTTCATACTAAGTATGTTATCTGCCCATACGCTTGCTGATAGGGATAACATTACTAAACCTAGACTTATCGCTAGTACCTTTCTCATCCATGTTTCCTGTCTATTATTATTGAAATGATCACAGTGCGCGTACATTTTTAGCAAACAAACTTAGCAAAAAAATTAAGTAAAAACGCGCACGAGTGAGGTAACGTTAATCTAACACTAAAATTGAAAGTTCAGCTAGATGTAATACTCGATAGCATTACACATATGAAACGACTTCAATTTCTATGTTTTGCTGAGCCATAAAATAAAAGCGTCTACCTGGTTCATAATCACCGTGGCTGTAGGTACTGAAATTTAAGGAAAGAACCCGTTGTTCGATTTCGTCTAAATTTTGAACCACAATGCCGATATGGTTAACGTTAGCCAGGGTTTTATAGTCGCTTTCTATCTCATTGATAATTTTAGGTCTATAAAGAGCAAGGTAGTCTTTATCGTTTCCTACATGTACCGTGTAGCCGTCGTTTTTAGCGCCGCCGCTCCACCTTATTTTCCAATCGAACAAAGTGCAGAGAAGGCTTGCTAGCTCATCAGGGTTTTCAACGGTGATATTTGTGTGCTCTAAGTATGCCGTGGTCATGTGTTTTTCCTTGTATAGATAATCAACGAAAAACAGCTTAATATCTAAAGCTAACTTTAGATCAAGCGTTTTTTACTCGCTATTTTGAAATTGGAAAAAGGGGCGTTATGGCACCAGAACCTATGGTAAGCATTGGCTTTATTGCTAAACGTACTGGCAATGCTGTTTCACTAATTCGCTATTATGCTAACGAAGGGCTCATTCCTTCTGTGCGCACAAATGGCGGAAATAGAGCATTCCCTCGTTCTGTCATTCGCCGGGTTTCTTTTATTTTAATCGCGCAAAATATGGGGTATTCCCTTGCTGATATAAAGAATCTTTTGTTTACACTTCCTGACAACAGAACGCCAACACAAGCTGATTGGGCAAAATTAAGTACGGTGTTTAATCAGCATATCGAAGCAAAAATTGCGGCGCTGACCAGTTTGAAAAGCTCGTTGGAAGGCTGTATTGGCTGTGGGTGTTTGTCATTAGAGCGCTGTAGGCTTTACAATACTGACGATAAGGTGGCAGCCCAAGGTAGTGGCGCCCAATTGCTCGATGAAAACGTGCAATCTCAGTTTTTAGTTTCACAAAAAAAGTAGCGCTCCATGCATCCTAAAAATCTCCATAAAAACGGCTATCCAATGGATGCGCTGTGCCAGTCATACCCTGCGCTTAAGCCTTTTCTCGTTAAAGCTAAAAGTGGCAATATCAGTATAGATTTCACTAATCCACAAGCGGTGAAGGGACTTAATGCTGCCTTGCTTCGCCACTATTATCGACTTGAGTATTGGGATATTCCTGAAGGCTACTTATGTCCCCCTGTACCTGGAAGAGCAGATTATATCCACGGTATTGCTGACTTATTAAAATCAGCAAGGTCTAATTTAAAAAACGGGCGTGGGCGAGATATACGTGGATTAGATATCGGCGTGGGCGCTAATGCTATCTATCCTATTATTGGTATTGCGTCCTACGACTGGTCGTTTGTGGGGAGCGATGTTGATGAAGTTGCTGTAAAAAGCGCTAAAGTTATTGCGAGCAAAAATAGAGTGTTGGCCGATAAATTCCAAGTGCGTAAACAAACCAATAGAGCAAGTATTTTCAATGGCGTAATTGAAGAGAACGAACGGTTTACCTTTACTATGTGCAACCCTCCGTTTCATAAATCTGCCCAAGAAGCCCTGTCTGGCACGCGTAGGAAGACATCCAATTTAACTCGCAATAAGCAGAAGCGAAGTGGTGCAAAGTTTACCGACAATCGAGTTCAAGGTTTAGGGGGTAGTACATCTAAGCTACAAGGTAAAAAT
Organism: Alteromonas sp. ABH4_452; assembly: GCF_056311825.1. Classification (NCBI taxonomy): domain Bacteria; kingdom Pseudomonadati; phylum Pseudomonadota; class Gammaproteobacteria; order Alteromonadales; family Alteromonadaceae; genus Alteromonas; species Alteromonas sp. ABH4_452. The sequence goes on from NZ_CM149973.1 coordinate 1,756,695, forward strand.
GCCGCTTACCAAGGTAAGGACGCAAACTTGAATTTTGCGGGCCAAGCGAATGAACTGTGGTGCGAAGGCGGTGAACTTGCCTTCATTCAGCGCATGGTTCAAGAAAGTGTTTCTGTGAAAGACAACGTAGAATGGTTCACCTGTTTAGTGTCGAAAAGTGCTCATTTGAAACCGCTTAAAACCAGCATCAATTATTATGGTGCGACGCAGTGTAAAGTCATTGATATGGGGCAGGGGAGCAAGTTAAGCCGCTTCATAGCGTGGTCTTTTTCTGATTAAATTCATACGAATGTTGATTTGACAGTGTAGGTGATGTGAACAACTATTGTCGTAAAGGTTTGTTCTTAAATAGCACGTCTCCATTATTGTGAAATTCAAGCTCCCGACGTCTTTAATTGTTTTCTTTGAGGTTCAATGAAAAACCGTCCCTTTTCTTTATTCAATATCACCTGTCTATCTTCTTTAATTATTGTACTTTTGGGTCTTTCGAGTGCTGCTTCGTGGGGCGAAAGCTACCGCGTTGAAAAGTGGAGCGTGGCTGGCGTACCGACCTATGATGTAGGGCAATATGTATCGGCAAAAGGGTTGCCTCAGATATCTATCAAATCAATAGTCAAAGATAACAATGGTTTTGTGTGGCTTGGCACAGAGAACGGACTTGCTCGATTTGACGGACGCAAATTCGAGTTTTTCAATACCATTAATACACCGGAGTTAGGCTCTAACTGGATCAATGCACTGTTTCTTGATAATACAGGACGACTTTGGATAGTGACTGGCGTCGGGTTAGTGAGCTTCGATGATGGTAAGTTCAAGGCATTTGGCGTTAATTTTGATGACAAACCAATAAAGCAAGTTATCGCCGATGCTAAAAACACGGTGTGGGTAATTACTGATTCACTATGGTCACTTCAAGGCGACAAAGCCAAGCCTTACAGTTACGCAGATATTACTTTTACAAACTCGTATTATGACACTCGTCATTTGTGGTTGCTAACGTCTCAAGGTGAGTTGCTGCAGACCAGTCTTACATCCTCAGTGCATGAGAAGTGCCGCTACCCCATTGGCGTTTTTGCCAACGCAGAACGTCTGTTAGTGCAAAAAGATACAGTCTACATATTGCAAAAGCAAAAACTTCACCGCTTCACACTATCATCTGAAAGCTGTCTTTTTAAGACAATGCCAGCCTTTGCTGAAATTAAATTTAAGAGCCTATTTAGCACTCAAAACGGGGGCGTAGTGGCGGTTTCGGATAAAGGCCAGCTTCTTGATATTTCTTCAGAAGCTGAGCCAACTTTCAATAGCTTAACACCGTTTGTAGATAATAACCTTCTGCTCGACAACAGCGTGCTTCTTAACGATGAAGAAACGTGGTTTCTTGGAACGAAAGCAAATGGGTTAGTAATATACTGGAAAACAAACGTAAGGCGCGTAGCTCCTACACAAAATATATCTAGTGCTCGTATATGGTCATTTTTTGCCCGGGAAGATCGCTTGTACACAGCAACAAACAAAGGTGTGTTTGAAAGTAACTCCGAAGACGACTGGACACTAATAGTTCCTCCCAGCGCAATAGAAGGTAGCGATGCTTATAGCATTTTTGAAGGTAACGGCGAATTCTGGGTTGGCACTCGTAGAGGCCTTTTTAGGAGCAAGAACGGAGCATCACAGTTTGAGGCGATACCTGAATTTACAGGTCTGCAAATAAATACCTTATATCAAGGAGATGATGCGTTTTATATAGCGTCGACAAAGGGCCTATTCCAATTTGACGGTGTCAATTTTAAGTCCGTTCCACTATTTGAAAAGCAATCAGTTCGCAGCATCCTGACAGCGAAGGACGGTGTACTGTGGGTAGGCACAGAGTCAGGATTGTTTAGCCAAACAGATGGAAAGTGGCAGGAAGTAGAGTTACTTAACGGTACCAGTGTGTTTGCTTCTTCACTACTTGAGTTAAATGATGGAAGGCTTTTCGTAGGAACTTACGGTCAGGGTTTGTTGATGCTTGATGAAAGTAAGCAGTGGCGCTCATTTAACATTAAGAACGGACTACCATTTCAAAATTTTTTCAGTGTAACAACCCGTGGTAATAAACTTTGGTTAAGCGGTGCAAGTGGCGTTGCGTATGTGGAAATCGACGATATTACTGACTCGCATGTAAAGAGCACTGTTGTCTTGCGAGATGATGGCACTTTCAGCGCACGAGCCGATTTGAGATGTTGTAATGGCGCGGGTAATTTAAGATCTATAGTGTTTAAAGATACCCTATATTTGCCAACATTAAACGGTGTAGTAGCGGTTCAGAAAAGTGAAAACCATGAGTTAGCGGCGCTAACTGTCATTACGGGTGTTTATGTTGATGGCAAGCGAGAAAATAACTACAGCAATCGAATAAATCTCAACACAAAGAGAAATGCAGAGATTATTTTTTCACGTCCAATTTTTTCGGCAGAGTCGGTCCCAGAATATCGATATCGTTTAGATGACAGTGATTGGATATATTCCGGTTCAAGAGAAGAGGCTTTTTTAGCTAAGTTGTCAGCGGGAGAAACGGTTTTTGAAGTCCAGTCTAGAATTGATGGCGAGGGTTGGCTGCCTGGAGACGCAATAGTACTCTATGTAACGCCTCATTGGTGGGAGTCTAACTGGGCTAAGCTAGTCGGCGTTTTAGCCTTGCTTGCAGTTTTTTATATTATTTACCGCCTTCGCATTGCTTCGTATCAACAACGAAACGAGATACTTGAAGCTAGAGTCAATGAGCGTACTGCCGCTTTTGAGCGCGTAAACAGCGAGCTTCAACAAAAAAACAAAGCGCTAGAAGAGGCGGCAATTACCGACCCGCTAACAGGTTTATACAATCGAAGAGCAGTTAAAAATTTCGCTCCCAAGATCTTTGATGCAGTAAATGCGAAAACAGAACAGCAGGATGCGTCAGTTGGCGTCGATGAAGTGTGCGCTATTTTTCTTATCGACCTTGATAACTTTAAACAACTAAACGACACATACGGTCATGATAAGGGTGATAGTGCACTACATCATGTTGGCCAAGCGCTACGAACAGTCAGTCGAAATACTGATAGGTTAATAAGGTGGGGTGGAGAAGAGTTTTTGTTAGTCGTCCCGTCAATAAATCCAAACGATATTGGTGAGTTTAATAAGCGACTTCATAACGCTATAGCGACGCTTCACCATGTTTTGGAATTACCTAAGCCCATTACAATGTCAATAGGAGCAACTAAGCTTCCTTGGGATGATTGCATACTAGATTCAAAGGTATGGGAACATGCCATTTTGATTGCGGACTGGGCATTGTATCAAGCAAAAAATAATGGTCGAAATACCACTGTTTTTATTAATGCATATAAAGAAATGGCAGCGTGGACGGACTGGAGTGTCGATGGTCTTTCCAACGCTGCAAATAAAGGTCTACTGCTGTCTACATCTCTAAAAAATAAAAGCGATGATTAGTGCGAGCCTATTGGATTAAAAGCTGAAGGTTTTCGATACACCAAACACAATACGTTCATCGGCGGTGTCTATATCAAGGTTTGTGTTTTCAGCAGCAATTTCAAAGTCTAATCCTTTGTAGCTTGTCTGGTAGGCCAAACGGTAGTGATAGAAAGACGTGTTTTCGTCACGCCATACCCAAGTATCGCTGTCTAAAGAGTTAGATACATCAAAGCTAGCGCGAAGATTGTGGTTAGGTGCAAGTTCAAAGGTGTGAGCAATCATAGCAACTGTGTGTCTTGAGCCTGTGCCAAAGTAGTCCCACGTGTACCACAGGTTAAGCTCAGTATTACCATAGTCGCTCGCATAGCCGAATTTAGTATAAACTTCCGGATAGTTACCGTCGCTTGAATCGTCACCGCCGTGATAGGAGTAGTACGCAATGCCATAGTCAATACTGACAGTTTCAGTGAGCATTTGGTAACGACCAATGTAGGCGTCCCACTCAAGGTTGGTGTCGCCACCAAAATCAACGTTAGATGCCCAAGTACCAACGTAAGTCCCGTTATCAAAAGCTTTATCAACACCTCCCTGAAGAGCTGGGTCGTTTTGTGTTTGGCTTAAACCGTTAAAGGTATAATCTGATACTGCAGAGATATTTGCGCTCCAATCAGCGAACGTGACTGAAGAATACAATGCTGTTACGAGAGCCACTGTGAATATGTGTGTTGATGTAAAAAGAGATTTCATATTTTTCATTGTTAAACACCTGTTTTTTATCTTTGTTTTATTTGGCCCGTTTTCTATCAAATGCGCTTCTAGGCAGATTTCGGGCAATACTTACCTCCGTTAGCTCAAAACTGAGCCAACGCTAACGAGGTAAGCAGTGATTGTTCTAATTAGTTAAGGTTTTCTATCTTGGTAAAGTCGATCTTGTTTTCTTTCGGCGAGGTTTTGATGGCCGTCACCGATTTAAACTTCTGACTTAAAATGAACGCAAAGCAGCTGAAGAAGATGGCAATAACTAACGCACCCACCCACTGAATTTGCAAGAAGTCTAGTTTGAATAACAGCGTAAGCAGCGATAGTGCGACTATGTTAAGGGCAATATAATTACCTTTACCAATACGCTCCACGGTCATATTAAGGTTGTCTGTATAAAGTCTTATTAGTGAATCAAGTGAGTTGATTACAAAAACGACACCTACAAATACCATCGCCATATTGGTTATTCCTTCTGTAGGAATACCTGCGCTGTGGTAGTGGTACAGTACCGAAAACCATGCGGCGATAGGGATAGATGGGATAACCATCATAGCCAGCATAACTTGATAGGTTTTGAGACCGCCTACAAAGCGAGAGGTAAACTGACCTATCATGATGCTCCAGCTGAACCACCAGAATAGATAAAACTCGTGGTAATCATTGATGGGTAATACGAAGTTATCAATATTCGCAAAATATCCGCCAATTAGGCCTAGATTCTTGAAATAAGCCGTTATCTCGCTTTCACCAAACACAAATGCCGCAGCCCACATGCCAACAATGAGAGCGATAAATACCCAGGTTGTAGTAAGGCTTAAAATACGCACGTACTTAATGCTAGTACTTGAGTACACAGCAAAGGCAATGGCTGCAAACACGATCAGGTAGAACGCAGGCACGACCGATTCACCATCACCTACTGACGGTAAATACCATGGAAGGTTAGACAGCAGTAAGAAAGCTGTGAAAGCACAGGTCCCTATGATTACCACGTTGTTTACGAACTTAACGATAGGAAGCTCGAAGAATTTAACCTTGGGTTCTATTACGCAGAAATAAAAACAAGTAAGAAAGTAGAATCCCCAAATTAAGAAACCCCAAAACCCAAACTCAATGGCGAGAGGATTGGTGAATGCGTATTCAGGACTTGCGCTTATGTCAGCATAACCAGCAAATTCAGTGAGTGGGAACATAATGAGGCCCACATCCAAACCCGAGGTAAAAAGAATGGCAATAAAGGTAAAGGTTCTAACTGGCGTTACACCTACCACTTTCATGTTGCCCCATTTAAATAGAATATAGGCCACTGAAAGTAGAGTGAAAATAATGCCTGCACTAAGCCATACTGTCATTGTCACCCTCCCAGTATTGATAAAATTGAAACATGTTTTTTCCTTTTTTTCGTTATTAAACAGACCACCCAGCTACATGCATCGTCACCTTGATTGGCGGCATATAGGCACTGTGGAAGGTGCGCTCGTTGCAAGAACAAGCGCACTGGTGCAAAAACGTTTTAACGTTTAGCGTTGCTCGGTTTGCCAATTAGGGTGTATGTCTACCGCTACATTTTGTGGTGGTAGAGCGGGTTTACCCAAAATTTTGTCCGCCGCTTTTTCCGCTACCATTATGGTCGGTGCATTTAGGTTTCCATTTGGAATGGTAGGGAAGATAGATGAATCCACCACACGAAGACCTTTAATGCCATGTACCTTGGTTTGAGAATCTACTACTGCCATGTCATCTTCGCCCATTTTGCATGAGCATGATGGATGGTAAGCACTCTCAACAGCGTCGCGCACAAAGGCATCGATTTCTTCATCCGTTTGAATATGCTCGCCAGGCTGAATTTCGCCGTCTCTGAAGTCGTCGAATGCTGACTGTGCGATGATTTCTCTTGTTAGTCTTACGCAAGCTCGAAATCCTTCAATATCATCTTGATGCTGTAAGTAGTTAAACAAGATTTTTGGCGGTACTGTCGGGTCAGCCGACTGAATGGTAACGCTACCTCTACTTTTAGGTTTGTTGTGACCTACGTGTACCTGAAAGCCGTCTCCATCAAATGCTGATTTACCATCGTAACGGATAGCAGCTGGTAAGAAGTGATACTGAATATCAGGCCATTCCACATCAGCTTTCGAGCGAATAAACGCACAAGATTCAAAGTGATTCGTTGCGCCTAAACCAGAACGGTTAAGTAACCAGCGAGCGCCTATCAAGCCTTTTGAAATTAAGCCCAGTTTGCGGTTTAGCGTGATCGGTTGTTTACACTTGTACTGGAAATAGAACTCCAAGTGATCTTGCAGGTTTTGACCCACACCCGGCAGGTGGTGGTTAACATCGATACCTGCTTTTTCAAGAATCTCTTTATCGCCAATACCTGAAAGTTGCAGAATATGTGGCGAGCCAATAGAGCCGGCACTTAAAATAACTTCGTTAGACGTATTTACCGTTTCGGTTTTGCCGTTAACCACATACTCAACGCCTTTTGCGACTTTGTTATCAAGAACAACTTTAGTCACCAGCGCGCCAGTCACTATGGTTAAATTCTTGCGAGATTTAACTGGGTCAAGATATTCACGACTTGCTGAGCTACGAACGCCGTCTTTGACGGTCATATGCATAGGCCCGAAGCCTTCTTGTTGCTTACCGTTATAATCGCTTGTGATGTCGTAACCGGCCTGTTCACCGGCTTTGATAAAGGCGGTATAAAGCGGGTTCTTCATTTCATTGCCGTTGTTAACGCCAAGCTCACCATTGCCACCACGATAAGCATCGTTACCCTTGTACCAGGTTTCTGCTTTTTGGAAGTAGGGTAGGCAGGCTTGGTAATTCCAACCTTCTGCGCCGTGTGCTTCCCATTCGTCGAAGTCTTTGGCATGGCCGCGCACATACACCATACCGTTAATGGATGACGAGCCGCCCAGCACTTTACCGCGGGGGCAGTGCATTTCACGGTTGTTTAAATAGGGCTCTTTTTCAGTGTTGAATTGCCACGCATACTTGTCGGTATTCATAGGAATAGACAGCGCTGTTGGCATCTTAATGAAAATGCTTTTATCTGAGCCACCGGTTTCCAGTAGCAACACCTTGTGCTTTGGGTTTTCTGATAAGCGGTTCGCTAGCACACAGCCAGCAGAACCAGCTCCAACAACAATGTAATCAAATGTCTGCATATGTACTCCTACTGCGGCTTAAAACGGGCTTTCAATTTGGCTCATACCTACATAAACCGACTTGGTTTGCGTGTAGCTATTAAGCGTTTCAACACCGTTTTCCCGTCCAATGCCAGATTGCTTGTAGCCGCCTACAGGCATTTCAGCAGGAGAGTTTCCATATGCATTTATCCAGCAAATACCAGCTTGTAACTGGTGGATAACGCGGTGCGCGCGCTTGATATCTTTACTGAATACGCCCGCTGCTAAACCTAGCTCGGTATCATTCGCGCGTGCGATCACTTCGTCTTCATCATCGAACACCAACACGCTCATTACTGGGCCAAAGATCTCTTCCTTAACAATAGTCATATCGTCGGTGCAATCTGTGAAAATTGTTGGTTCAACAAAATAGCCGTTAGGCGCAGAAGCTGGAGAGGCAGCGTTACCACCGGTTAATAGCGTTGCGCCTTCTTCTTTTCCTTTAGCAATATAGCTAAGTACTAGCTCTTGGTGCTTTTTAGAAATTAGTGCACCTAGGTTTACATTAGGGTCTAGCGGATCGCCCATAATGATATTGCTTTCGGTACGGGTTTTAAGCTCATCAATAAAGGCTTGATATACAGAGCGCTGGACGTAAACACGGGTACAGTTAGTGCAGATTTCACCTTGAGTATAAAAATTGCCTAGCATAGCGGCGCTGATAGCCTGGCTAATGTCAGCATCTTCAAATACTACTAGCGGAGACTTACCGCCAAGCTCCATTGTCACGTCTTTTAAGTTCGAAGCAGCGGCACTTTGCATCACTTTTTTACCTGTGCCTACTTCACCGGTAAACGATACTTTCTCAATGTCTGGGCTGTTAGTAAGCCATTGGCCTACTTGCGCTGCGCCTTGAACCACATTAAATACGCCAGCAGGTACACCAGCTTCAGTGAAAATTTCAGCCAGTTTAAGCGCGCCCATCGGCGTTTCTTCTGATGGTTTAAATATAAATGCATTACCAGCAGCAAGCGCTGGGCCTGATTTCCAACAAGCGATTTGAATAGGGTAGTTCCAAGCGCCAATACCAGCACAGATACCTAACGCTTCTTTACGCGTGTAGAAGAAGTCGGCGCCCACAGGCTGTTGAGTACCCAATTGAGTAGGTGCAAGGCCCGCATAGTACTCAATAACATCAGCGCCAGTTTCAATATCAACACAGTCGGCTTCTTGAATAGGCTTACCGGTGTCGAGTACTTCTAATTTAGCGAGTTCATCATTACGTTCGCGAAGCAGTGCAACCGCCTTGTTAAGAATGCGAGTTCTTTCGATAGGCATCATTGCTGACCATACCGCAAATCCTTCTTTAGCACTCTTGATCGCTTCTTTTTGAATAAACTCATCAGCCACTTCTACGTGGTAAATTACCTCACCGGTTGCAGGATTGGTGACTGCAAAGGTCTCTTTGCTTTTGTTTGCCATCGGCTTGCCGTGAATGAAATTCTGATAAGTTGGTAATGACATGCATAAACTCCTACTTTTAATAGTGCTGACAACGCTCGCCAATTAGCGCGCTCTTTGCGTGAAAAATAAATACGTACCAGCTAATACACATATTTGGTTTCAATACGATGAATAGTGTTGAAACTATTTCTCTCGCTAAGCGTTCGAAACGTTCGAACTAATCGCTCTTCGCTTAATAAACACCACTTTAACTTTCTTTACCTTGACCTCTCTCTAAGCCGCGTTTCTACAGGCTTTATAGGAGTTAATTTAGATGCGCTTAAGTAGTGTTTTTATTTTAATTGGCTGTTCAATAAAAATAAATTGTATAGTGTTCTAACTATTGTTTCAACGTCGAAGCATATTTAACGGCAAGTGATAAGGATGTTAAGTGCGTGTGTTTACAGCTTAAATGCCTGATTTATAGTGATTTAAGGCGTAACATTAAATATATAAATAAAGCGCGAACTCTGCGTTAAAGCTTTTAGTTCGAACAGGATGGAGTATTAAAAAGTGTTTAATTGAAACTATTCGACAGAGAGTAGTGGCAGATAACGTAGAATAGGTAAACCACAAATTGGTTTAAACAAAGAAGCGCTCTTTATTAAGGGCGGCTGAATAATTAAAGGTGAGAACAAAGGCACGTGTAGCTCATGACAAGTACTTCGGGTTTCGGGACGTTATCCAAAACACCGAAGCATGACATAAATAGTAGTGAACCTTTCTAAATAAAATGCGACGGCAGTATTACACGTTAATTTTGCCGTCTGATTTCTAATGAATAATTGTACAGTGGTAGTAGCCAGAGTTTATAGAAACGGTGGCAACATCACCTTTATTCCAATACACCACACCTTTGTTGTTTGTGTATTTCGCTCCCGATGCAGAGCGTGATAGCTGCACAATGTGATACGCGTTGTTGAGCGAGAGTGCTTTTGTATCTGGGCCAAGCGTATTTACGCGTAATTCTGTGATACTGGCGTTTGGCGTCTCACACTTATAGGTTCTGCTATTGGCTTGCGCAGAACTGTTGGCAATATCCTGCTTTTTAGCTACACCTTTTGGCTTTTTGTTAACTCCTGCCCGGGGTTTACCTGCATTACCGGTATTGGAACCTTGTGAAGGGGATGAGATTATTGCTTTTACTGTTTCATTGTCATTACTGTCATACAGGACTAGCCACGTGTTATCCAATATTGCATAAGTTTTCGATGAAGCTAAAGCATCAACAAAGCTTTGCTCTTGCTTCATAAGCGCTGGGGCACACATCTTTCTGGTAAGTACAATTTTATCGGCGGAGAAGGGGGGAGCATTGTTGTCAGCACTGAATACTTTATTGGCATTCGCAACGTTGAGCGCCCCTGTATACTGATTACAGCCTGTGCTTCCGCTTATTCTGCTAATATCCCCGCTTACATTTACATTAAGCGTAACGTGGCTAAAGTCGATTATACCTGCTTGATTTATGCTTTCGACCTGCCAATGGCTACCCGAAAGTGCAAGCTCGTTCTCCTCAATACTTTGTTCTTGTTCATCAGTCGAATACATTGAAGAAACTGAACTACAAGCCGTTAAGGTAAGAAGTGCAGGTACAGCTAAAGTTAAAAGGTACTTCCTTTTATTCATGAAAACTCCACTTATTATTCATCAATAGCGGTAGGAGTCGCTTTTCACGACTAAGTTCAGCAAGATTATTTAGTTAAAAAACCGCAAATGCTAAACCAGTTTAGTTGAGTTTGTCGTCAAGCCGACAGTTTGTATGTGTTCGCAAAGAGTAAACTGACCCTTACAATACAAATAAAACGTTGGCGCAGTATGAAAAATCTAGAACAACACTTAAGTGAGTACGCTAAGTACCACAGAGATCAAAAAAACATCTACACCCATTATATCGGCATCCCGCTGATTGTTTTCTCGGTTTTCTGCTTGTTGAGTAAGCCTGCATTTTTTGTAAATGCTCCCATTTTGGGAGCTATGGTCATCAGCCCGGCTTTGTTCGTATGGATGATTGGCAATGCATTCTATATCAAATTAGACATAAAGCTGGGTGTTGTTATGGCATTTATTACGGGTGCTATGATCTATTTCGCTCAACCCATTGCACAGCTTAGTGTAAGTATGTGGCTTGCTATCTCGTTAGGCATTTTTATCGGTGGGTGGGTACTGCAATTTATTGGTCATCATTTCGAGGGAAAAAAGCCAGCGTTCGTGGACGATATTATGGGGCTGGCGATAGGACCACTCTTTGTGCTTGCTGAATTGAGTTTTGAATTGGGCCTTAGAAGTGCACTTAAAGAAGAGATTGAACGCCGCTCTGGACCCGTAAAGTAACTGCTTTAGACAGCGCGTTGAAACAACCAGTCTCAACGCGCTGTTATAACATAAGCGCTAAGCTTTCATCTTCTCTATCGTTTCTTTACGCAATTGTATTTTAGATTCAGCAAAAGACTGTCTAGGCAACATCTTCAGCTTTTCAGCATAACCCATGGCCGTTGCTAGTACTTGCTCCTGAGGTACTGCAGCATCTAAAAAGCCCGCTTTTACCGCTTCACTGCCTTGATAGATGCGCGAGAAAAGTAAGGCTTCAGTTTGAGACGTATTCGCGAGTCTGGCTTTGGCTAGTTCCATACCGAATGGCGGCAGCACCATACCAATGGCGGTTTCATTAAGACCATACTTAGTATCTGCATCTTTACCTATACGTAAATCTGCAGCCATAAGTATAATTGCGCCCATTGCAATGCTGTGACCTTCTGCAGCAACGACTACAGGTAGTGGGAAGCTATATAGGCGTACGATTAATTCAGCGCCTTTTGATACCAACTCGTGTTGTTTTGCTTGGTCATCGGCTTTCATTACCGATAAATCAAACCCGCCGCAAAACTTGCCTTCACCGCCGTGTAATACAACCGCTTTAGCGTTTTGCTCAGCTTCATCTAAGGCGTCGTTGAACTGTTGTATAAGCTCAAAGCCTACGGCGTTAACTTTACCGTCGTCGAAGGTGATTACTGCAATATCGTTATTAATAGCTAAATTAAACGCCATGGTATGTCCTGTCACTTTCTGGGGAGAATTAATTTACGTTACGCTCTGTTAAGCGCAACTTTCTAGCAGTGATTGTAGGTAATTGATTTCTTTTATGATAGTGCTTTAGGCTTCATCTTCGGGATACGTGCTATGAATATCGGTAATAATTCGCGGAAGTTCTGCAATAAGCTTCTTTATATCGGCGTTGTCTGCGACGCGCTTTCGCGTTATTAGCCCGCCATTGCGCACGTTTATCCTTAACAATTCGCTCTAGGTCTTGGCCGTCTTGAATCAATACTGCATCGTTGGGGGATGTACGTTTTGTCATTCTAAAACTCCAGCTTTAGCTGCTTATTGCGCCATTGTTTCGAGCGTTGGTTGAGTACGTGAAGCGAGACACTTTCAGTGGCTATCTGCTTGGCAAGGCATAACGCGGCGCTTGCCTGTTCGTCGGTCAGGTTGTTATAGGCCGGTGAGGGAATGGCCTCATACCATGCACAGCCGACAATATTGTCTAAAATCACCCGCATAAAACAATGGTCATGATGTATTGGCCAAGTGCGTTTCTTCGTTGAAGCAATAGAAGGGAGTACGTTTTTCGCGTAATGTAGAAATTCCCGTAGGTTACTTTTGTGCTTTGTTGATTTTGAAAGATAAGCGTGTGGGAATTGGTTTTGAAGGGAAGGTGTGTGCATGAGTGGTTTAGCCCCGGTCCAATTCCTTTAGGCACTATTATTACGACATAGCAAGAGTTTACACTACACCAGTGAAATTCAGAGTTACACTATTTTTAGTTTTACTGTTTTTGTTTATAGATTCTTAGTTTTATGAGTTTTAGCCTAGTGCTAAATGCTCATTATTAATTTTATGGTTGGTTAATGCGCCCTCATTTAAAAATTCTTGTTATAGAAGATGCTGTTGATCTGTTGGAACAAATTACGTCAAGTATAGGCAACACGATTGCTTACTTTGACAGAAGTGACGTCGAAATAAGCCTGCTTGAAGCGAACTCCGTTGCAAAGGCACTACAATTTGTTCGTGAAGACGGTGACATTCAGGCTGTGGTATTTAGCTGGGATGTGGTAGCGAAGGTTAAAGAGTTGACAGACGTAGCGCCTTTAAATGGCGTACCTAATGAAAATACGAGCCCCGCAGCCGAAAGCGCTAGTTCACAAAACGCGAACGAGAAAACTACAAGCGAAAAGTCGTCTGCAAGCAACGCGGTAATTGATAATAACGCCAGAGTGATCGACGCCATTAAACGTATTCGGCCTGAGCTTCCCGTGTATGTCTTAGGCGATGCAGTAAAAGGGTTGGATATTGTAAACCAAGCCAATGGCATTGAATCGTTCTTCTATCGTAACGACATTATTTCAGACCCAGAATCTATTCTTGGCTATATCATCAATGACTTTGATGATAGAAACGAAACGCCGTTTTGGACCGAATACAAAGACTATGTGGTAGAGTCCAATGACTCGTGGCATACGCCAGGTCACAGCGGAGGCGCAAGCTTTAGAAACTCACCCTATATTAGTGATTTTTATCGTTTCTTCGGTCGTAACGTGTTCGTCAGCGATTTGTCTGTTAGCGTTGACTCACTGGGCTCATTATCAGATGGCACCCACGCTATTGGTAAAGCGCAAGCCGCTGTTGCGAATACATTTGAGGTTCGCCATTCCTATTTCGTCACGAACGGCTCTTCTACATCAAACAAAATTATTTTGCAGACGCTGTTGCGTGAGGGCGACAAAGTTATTGCCGACAGAAACTGCCACAAGTCAGTGCACTACGGCATTATTCAAGCGCGCGCTATGCCAGTATATTTAGACAGTGTGTTTAACCCTGAATACGGTATTTTCTCACCCCCTAGAATGGCGCAAATTAAGCAACTTATTGAAGAAAATACTGACGCTAAGCTTATCGTGCTGACGGGCTGTACCTACGACGGGTTACTTACCGACCTTAAGCAGGTGGTAAATTTAGCCCATGAACATGGCATTAAAGTGTTCATTGATGAAGCGTGGTTTGCGTATTCGTTATTCCACCCTGCATTGCGCGACTACTCTGCTATCGCAGCTGGGGCTGACTACATTACTCACTCTGCGCACAAAGTGGTGTCTGCATTCTCGCAAGCATCCTTTATTCACGTAAACGACCCCGATTTCGATAAAGACTTCTTTAAAGAGGTCTTTGCCATTCACACCAGCACCTCGCCTAAGTATCAACTCATTGCTTCACTTGATGTTTGTCGTCAACAGCTAGAAATGGAAGGCTACAAAATTCTTAATGAGCTATTAAGCAATGTTGCCGAGCTTAAATCACAAATGGCCAAGTTCAAGCGACTTAAAATACTCTCGCCCAGTGACTTTGCGAATATGTTTTCTCATTTCGAAAGCGATAACATTGGGCATGATCCGCTTAAAATCTTAATTGACGTTTCGGCGCTTGATTATTCAAACCAAGAAATACATCGTTTCTTGATGGACGAGGTCGGTTTAGAAATAGAGAAGTTTACTCATAGCACTATTCTAGTACTGCTTACGCTAGGCGGAATGCGCTCTAAAATTGTAAGGCTGTACAACGCATTGAAACGTCTTGATGATGGCGCCGTTAACCTAAGCAAGCGTAAGAGTAAAAGCCCGTTACCGGCAGACATTCCACCAATTCATTTAGACGACCTTCCGTCAAAAGCGTTTTTTAGCCCTAGGGAAGCCATTCCATGGCAAAACAGCGTTGGTCGCACGGCAGCTGGCTTAATTACCCCGTATCCTCCCGGTATTCCGCTTATTGTTCCAGGGCAGAAAGTGGAGCAAGCGCATATTGACTACCTTCAGGCACTGGCAAGCCAGAAGCTTACCGTACAAGGTATTTACGACGGTGAAATTTATGTTGTTGCTGAAGAATAATTAAACCATGTTATAGGCAGGGTAAATTGTCACCTTGCCTTTTCCTGAACTTACCTTACACTTGCGCCGAAAGTTATAAAAAGGGCAGTGCAAATGAAACTAAGTGACGTGAAAAAGCTCCATCAAAAGAAATTTAGAACGCAGTTCGGATTCTATTTGGTGGAAGGAGAGCACTTAGTTTTAGAGTTAATTAACGTTGCTCAGCATGACAGCAGTACATCAGGTGATATCACCCTTTATGTGACAGCTGACTATGAGGCGTGGGTGAAAGAAAAACTTGTTTCTTCAGTCTCTAATATGAAGGTAGAAACGGTATCGTCGCAACAAATGCAGCAACTCAGCGATACTAAGTCACCTCAAGGTATTATTGCTCGCGTTCCACTTCCTAACTTCGCGTTGAATTCACAGCGGTCACAAACCAACATTTCAGCAAAAAAATCCAGTGCCGAAAAGTACATTTACTTGTATGAAGTTCAAGACCCCGGCAACTTAGGCACCATACTAAGAACGCTAGCGTGGTTTGGTGATTTTACGCTATTACTAAGCCCTAACAGTGTGGACCCTTACAACTCGAAAGTTGTACGCTCAAGTATGGGGGCTATTTTCCATGTGAACATGGAATTAAATGTAGCGCTCGAAAGCCTAGGCGAGCGGTTCGAACGTTTCGCTTTCTTGGATATGAGTGGTAGTAATATCACCTCTAACTCCTTTGGTGATTACCAGTGTTATCTGTTTGGCAACGAAGCCCGTGGCGTGCCTGTTGACGCACTATCACGGCTAAACGCAACGGCGTATACCATTGCGGGAAGCGGTAAAATTGACTCGTTAAACTTAGCCAGCGCTGTGAATATTTGCGCCTATGAATTAACCCGTTAAGCCCCCCTCAACTCGATTACGATAGGAAACAACCATGGCATTACAATGGTTTCCAGGGCATATGCACAAAGCCCTGAAAGAAATTAAAGAGTCGCTTAATCAAGTAGACATTCTTATTGAGGTGCTTGACGCACGTATTCCGTATTCCAGTGAAAACCCTGAAATTGCAAAAATACGCGGCGATAAGCCCTGTATTAAAATTCTTAATAAGTACGATCTTGCAGATCCAGAAATTACTGCGCGCTGGCAGGAGAGCTTAGAGAAAGAGCGCGGCGTAAAGACGATTACGACCTCTAGCGATAACCCAGGCAACAGCAAGCAAATTATGCAGCTGGTTAAAAGTATTTGTTCGTATAAAGAAGGCCAGCCTAAAGCGATTAAAGCCATGATCACGGGTATACCTAACGTGGGAAAATCGACGCTAATTAATATTTTGGCCGACCGAATCATTGCTAAAACAGGCAACGAGCCGGCTGTAACGAAAAGCCAGCAGCGTATAAACTTAGGCAGCGGTATTATCTTGTTTGATACACCTGGAGTACTTTGGCCTAAGCTTGAAAACCCACATTCCATTTACCGATTGGCTTCATCAGGTGCTGTTAAAAATACCGCTATGGAATACGACGATGTCGGTTTTTTTGCGGCAGATTACCTCATTAAAGCGTATCCAGACGTAATGAAGGAGCGCTATAAGCTAACCGAATTACCAGATACTGAAATAGAGTTTCTGGAAGCTGCTGCTAAAACGCGCGGAGCAATTCAAGCGGGTGGTCGCGTAAATCTTCATAAAATATGCGAAATCCTGCTTAAAGAACTGCAGTCGGGTAAGTTGGGGCGAATAACGCTTGAGACTCCAGAAATGCTGGAAGTCGAAAAAGAAGAAATGGCACTTGAGGCGGCAAAGAAAGCTGAAGCGAAAGCTAAGCGTAAAGCAAAATTCAAAACAGGTTCGTTGACGCCAGATAAGAAAGATAGGAAAGAAAAGCGAGAAGAGAAGCGTCAAGAACAAAGCCGCAGAATGAAGAAAAATAAATGATTACTTTTGATGCTTGCGCAATCAGAGGGAGAAGCGATACGCTTTGATGCAATACCCAAGCATTAGTTAGGAAATGACGTTGGACGATATTAAGTATTTTGATAAAGCATTGTTTAGTGAGTTAAAGCAGAAAGCGGCAGAGAGTCCTCGCCGACGAGCTAATTTTAACGTTCACAAATCTTATACTGATATGGTTCAGCGTCTTTTCATTGCCATGATGCCAGACTCCTACGTACGACCCCATCGACACGTGCAGCCTCACAAATGGGAGTTTTTTATGGTTGTGGAAGGTGAATTGGATATTCTGTTTTTCAACGACGACGGCGTAGTAAAAGAAAGAGTAACATTAAAGGCAGGTGGAGAAACCTCCGGCATTGAAATTCCACCCAATACCTGGCACGCAACTGTGTGCTCTAGCCCAGTGTTATTTATGGAAGTTAAACAAGGGCCGTATGAAGTGACGGATGACAAAGGTTTTGCAAGCTGGTCTCCTGAAGAGGGGAGCGATCTTGTACCGCGCTTTCTCGCTTCGCTTAAACAAGCAAAGATTGGTTCTGAAGTTACTTGCTTAAGCTCGTCTGTTTCCTAAAACGGCGGCTTTCAACTTGCCTTGCAGACTTTCCTTTTTGGAAAGTCATTGCTATTGCTTATCTACATGGTATGGTTAAGGATAAGTGACACGAGGCGGCTACTGTTTTCACAGAATAATCATTAGCCCAACTATCTCACTTAGTCTCGGCAAAATGCCGTTTGTACAAGTACATTGTAAAAAGAGAATTATTATGCGAAACGTTTCAACTGGTTATTTTTATAATTTTAATTACTGATTGCACCTGACCGTCGGTGTTCAGGGGCAAGTATTGGCTTCTGGGCACTGCAGGTAAAAACGTTTTGCAAAAGCCCAGAAGGTATCACCATCTGGGCTTTTTTAATGCCCGAAATTCTCGGTAAAAGACAATGAAAGAAATTACACTAGGTGACATAAGAAAGCAGCACAGAGTTAAACAAGAAGTCGTAGCAATGGCGTTATCAGTCACTGCCTCTGGCGTAAGCAAGTTAGAATCGAAGCGTATCCAAGATGTTTCTCTTCAACGCGCAGCTGCATATTTAGCAGCCGTTGGTGGAAATATGAAAATTGAAGTGACTATGCCAGACGGCGCTACTTTGCAAGTAGGGTAGTTTAGACTGGATACGCTATGTGTTTTTCATGAAAAATTAAATAACCCGCATTTGTTGTTTTCGTAAAACACCTAGACTTGCTCTAAGTAAACATGAATAAACATATTTTTACGACTAATCGCTTTAACTAAGGCACGGCTGGGTTAAAATATAGTGGAATCGATTACAAGGAGTCTTACATGGCCGTTCACGAAATTACCCATCCGCTTATTGCGCACAAGCTAGGGCTTATGCGAAATGCCAAAATTAGCAGCAAAGATTTTCGCGAGCTTGCCTCTGAAGTGGGAAATTTGCTGACCTATGAAGCAACCCGAACTTTGCCTACAGAACGCGCGACCATAAAAAGCTGGTCTGGCGACGAGGTGGAAGTAAGACAAATAAAAGGTAAGAAGATAACCGTAGTGCCTATTCTTCGCGCCGGCTTGGGCATGCTAGAAGGTGTGCTAGAGTTAATCCCAAATGCGAAGATTAGTGTTGTTGGCCTTTATCGCGATGAAGATACCCTTCAACCCGTTGCTTACTTTGATAAGGTGGTAAAAAATATCGACGAGCGTACTGCGTTGATTGTAGACCCTATGCTTGCCACAGGCGGAACCCTAATTGCTACTATTGACCTACTTAAAACGAAAGGTTGTCGCCGAATTATGGGGCTGTTCCTTGTTGCCGCACCAGAAGGCATTAAAGCCGTGGTTGATGCCCACCCTGATGTTGATATATTCACAGCTGCTATTGATGAAAGATTAAATGAAAAAGGCTACATACTGCCGGGCCTAGGTGATGCTGGAGATAAAATTTTCGGAACGAGATAAGACGCCAGTTTCTTAAAATTAAGCTTTCCAATAAAACTTAGGCTCAAACACCAGGTGTGTATTAAAAAAAAGCAGCGTTAAACGTTTAAGTTAATGTTATAGTCGAAGGGTAGTCGAAGCGCACGCTTGCTACCCTTTTTTAATTACGATTCAGGGTAGTAAGTCTCGTTAAAAGAGCTAATAACAATGAATAAAACGAAACTTACCCTTAAAGATGTTGCTGAACAGTTAGGCGTATCAACGGCAACTATTTCAAATGCGTTTAATCGCCCAGACCAATTATCAAAAGCGAAGCGCGAAGAGATTTTGGCGCAGTGCAAAAAGATTGGTTACAGTGGTCCTAATAAAGCAGCGCAAATTCTTAGAAAGGGCACCTCAAATATTGTGGCTTTAGTCCTTGCCGATAGTATCTCTTACATGGTGAGTGACCCCGTTGCTAGTACATTTATTAAAGGGGTTTCATCTGCCCTTCAGGAGAATGGAAAGCACTTATTACTCTATGCAGGTGACTCGAACAGCCTCCTTGATGTTGTTGATTTTGTTGACGGTTTTATCTGCTATGGTCAGCCACGCAACAGTAATTTGGTAAAAGAACTCGGGGTATCTCCTAAGCCGGTTGTTACAGTTGATTTTGATATTGAAGATAAGCCGTCTATTAACATTGATAACGAAGAGGCTGCGTATCGCGTAGCATCTCATGCCCTAAATGAAGGTGACAATGTAGCCATCTTTGGGCTGCGCCTTATCGACTCTCCCTCTACATGTCGAATCTATGATAGTCAGCTGATTGATGTAGACAGCTCGATTGCCCACCGCCGTCTAGATGGTTATTTAAAAGCTGCAAAAGAGAAAAACATTACGGTAAGCAATGAGCGTATATGGCACCTTCCAGAGAGTGATCGACACTTTGCAAGGCAGGCTGCCAAAGAAGTACTGACCAGCTCTCCAAGACCCAATGTCGTCTTGTGTATGAGTGATATTATAGCGCTGGAGTTGCTTAACTTAGCATTAGATATGGGAGTTAAAGTCCCAGAAGAGCTTAAAATAACCGGCTTTGATGGTATTGAAGAAGCCGAACGCGCTCGACCTAGTCTTACTACCGTATGCCAATCTAGTGCAAGTAAAGGTGTTGAAGCAACCAAAGCGCTACTTAATATGGTTTCAACCAAAAACACCTTGCCTTTCGAGCTTCGTGTTGGAGAAACTGTTTAAATAAAACCTTATCAAGAAGGTTAATAAGGCGTATGAATTTAGTGCGCCTTATTAACCGGTAGCAACCTTAGATATGGTAATGCCCTTTTTAGTAAAAAGCGTAATTAGTATTAAGCATATATGAAGGGCCAATTTGCGGTCTCCTTAATCCCACACCAACTCTTTAAAGTGCTTTCGGCACATCGATTCGTAAGTATCGTTACCACCTATTTGAACTTGGTCGCCATTTTTTACGGCATTGCCATTTTCATCTAAGCGCACAACGAAACTTGCCTTTTTACCGCAATGACAGACCGTTTTTAACTCCGACAGCTTATCTGCCCAAGCCAGCAAGTAGTGACTACCTTCAAAGGTTTCACCTAAAAAGTCAGTTCGTAGTCCGTAAGCGAGGACGGGTACGCCTAGTTCATCAACAACGTCTACTAACTGCTTTACTTGGGCTTTAGTTAAAAATTGCGCTTCGTCAATAAATACGCAGTCGGGTTTACGTGCTTCGCAATCTTTACTTATCGACGTGAACAAGTCATCGCCTTTAGCGTATAACTTAGCGTCGGCCTGTAAGCCAATACGTGATGTTACTTTGCCAACGCCGTATCTGTCATCTAGCGCTGCTGTATAGATAATTGAATGCATTCCGCGTTCGCGGTAGTTATAAGCAGATTGAAGTAAAGACGTGGATTTTCCTGCATTCATTGCAGAGTAATAAAAATAAAGTTGAGCCATGGTGATTAATAATTTTCGTTATACCAAGAGATTAAGTCGCCGGCATTCATAGGTTTAGCAAAGTAAAAACCTTGTAAGTAATCAGTACCTAGTTGAGCAAGATGAAGCTTTTGATCTACGGTTTCGATCCCTTCTGCAATAGTCTTACAGCCAAACTCTTTTGCCATTAAAAGTGTCGCTCTTATTATGGTATCACTCTCTTCAGAGCTATTCTGTACAAAAGAACGGTCAATTTTAATAAAATCGCAAGGCATTGACTGTAGGCGACTCAATGATGAGTAGCCTGTACCGAAATCATCAATAGAAACTTTGATTCCTCTAGCTACTAGTTCATTGACTTTTACGCTCACTACTTCTTTATCACTAGCAAAAACACTTTCTGTTATTTCTAAATGAAGCCGCGCCGAAGATATTTGGGTAGTCTTGAGTGCGTTGTCTACCGTTTTAAGGAAGCTATCATCAAGCAGTTGAGAGACCGACACATTAACTGAAATCGCAAGGCCTTGTTTAAACTGCCAGTGAGATAAATCTATTAGTGCGCGGTTTAACACCCAAGCACCTATTTCCGGCATAAGTCCACTGCGCTCAGCAAGTGGAATAAATACGGCCGGAGAAATACTTTCATCATCGCATTTCCATCTAAGCAGGGCCTCTACTGAATAAAGTGTATTTGAAGCTACATCCATAATCGGCTGATAGAAAACGGTAAATTCGCTGTTATCGATAGCACAGCGCAAACGTTCGCAAAGTTGCTGCTCTCGTTTAATTTCTTGGTGAAGTGCTTGGCTAAAGACACCTATAGAGCCGCGTTGTTCGCGCTTTTGGTCATACATAGTTAGGTCAGCCTGCTGAATCAAATCAACAGCAGTTTCACCATGTTCGGGAAACATAGCTATGCCAATTGTTGCATCAAGAGTTACCTGGTTATCATTTGCAATGATAGGAACGGTTACACCGCTTCGCATGGCATGGGCGACAGCTTTGGCTGTGTCGACATTCGCGTAGGGGATAACAGCAACAAACTCGTCACCTCCCCACCTACCAAGGTGGTTTTCTTCTGTGTAGTTGCGTAATCGACTGGCGATTTCCGCCAGTACTATGTCTCCAATCTTATGGCCCAGACTATCGTTCACTTGCTTAAAACCGTCTAGGTCGATAAACAACAGCGCTAATGAGTTATCGAGTGCTCGTGTGGTGTCAAGTAAGTTATTTAAGTACTTTAAAAAACCGTTTCGGTTGAGTAAGTTAGTTAGCGGGTCTCTATTAGAAAGTTGATAGAGATCAGCGGTTCGTCGTTCGACTTCAGCTTCAAGCGTCGCGTTTGATGCATCTAGTTTTTCATTGGACGCTATAAGTAACTGATTGATTTTCTCAGTCTCGCTACGCTCAACCTTCATTTGCTCAACCAAGCTATTGTTTCTTGCCTTAAGATGAAGTGTGTTAATAAAAAATTTGTTATAACGAAAGGCACTTGTAAAAATACCGAACCAAAAAACTAACCCTAAAATGCCCAAGATAAAAAACTCCCCTCCATCGTCTGTAACAGCGCATAACGACATAGGAACGAGAAGTGCCGTAGAGTAGAAGCTTACAAGTTTTTTGTTTGGCGATAGAACGGTTCCTGCTCCCCCAGCCATAGCGGCGAGTACTACCATGGTTGCAGCAAGCTCTATGGTGGTCATAGACGAATAAAATAAAATCGAATAGAGGGCCCAAATTCCACCGGTTATGTACAAGCCAGCAGCGAACCTGATTAAAGCGGGGCGAGGATTGTACGCTTTGCCCACCAAATTAACTCGCCAGTAGATAGCATCGATAAGGCGCGCTACAGAAATGCTTACCATAGCGACCCACACTTGCAACTTATGTGTAAAAACCGACGGTTCGTTGTTTTCGAAGAAAAAGACAAGGCCTGAAAATGCGAAGATAGTCATTAGAAAGCCGACGAAACTATTGCCTAAAAGCATGTCAGTGGTGTCTCTTTCTATTTCGATCTTTGAGATTAAGTCTTCTTGTTTATTCAACCTTTTGAAACCTTTACGTAGTGCCTGTTGCGTGCATCAGGGATTTTACTCAAACATCTAGTTCACTTAAGCAGCTATTAATTCTTTCCCATCTAACGCTCAAGAACGTACAGCTATACTATAGTATGTTTTTTAGTTAATAGTTTAAATGAGACCAAAGTTCAGAAAGTTAACGTCGGGACTAATCGATGAGTAAAGAAATACTTTCTTAGTGTTCCTATTCGTCGTGAATTTTTCTTAATCGATAATAATGTTTTGTTGAAGAAGCGTTTGTGAAGGTGGCGGAGCTGCTTTGGGAACAAGTATTTTAACATCAGGAGTGCTTTATCTAGTGCGATGTTAAATAAATTCTTCACAGGTTGTTTACAATGTTGTTTTTTTGTTATAGATTCTTAATCGATTAAGCTTGTTGTGTTGCCACCCACCCTAGTAGTCTAGGGAAATAGGCTACTCAGGATTTAACAACTCCAACACATTGCCGGAGAAAAACATGAAAAAACATCACACACTCAACGCACTGACTCTTGCCGTTTGCACAGCGCTTTCTGGAGCGGCTGTCGCTCAAGAAGCTGCGACATCGGACGCTGACAAAAAGTCGAAAGAAAAGTTTGAACAAATCGTTGTGACTGCTGCACCTGGTGGCGCAACTATGCAAGAAGCAAGTGTTTCTGTAAGCGCGTTTGACGAGGAAGACATTCTTAAACTTGCACCACGTTCTACCGCTGAGGTTTTCCGTGCGCTGCCTGGTATTCGTGCTGAATCATCTGGTGGTGGCGGTAATGCAAACATAACTATTCGTGGTATTCCACTTGCTACAGGTGGCTCAAAGTTCTTGCAACTACATGAAGATGGCCTACCTGTGTTGGAATACGGTGACATCAACTTCGGTAATGCAGACAACTTTTTACGCTACGACTGGTCTGTAGCTAATGTAGAAGCTGTACGTGGTGGTTCAGCGTCGACTTTTGCAAGTAACTCGCCTGGCGGTGTAATCAATATGATCAGTAACACAGGTGAAGTAGCTGGTGGTGCTATCGGTACATCATTCGGTGTTGACTATGAAGAGTTTCGTTTAGATTTCCGCTACGGTGGCGAAATCACTGATGACCTATATTACCATATTGCGGGTTTCGCTCGTGGCGGTGAAGGTCCTCGTGAAACTGGTTACAATGGTGACCAAGGCGGTCAGGTTAAATTTAATATCACGAAGATGCTAGACAACGGTCACATTCGTTTCTTCTACAAGAACTTAGATGACAAAGTGTCGACGTATCTTCCTTCACCAGTACTAGTTAAAGGTGATGGCGAATATGGCCCAGTTCCAGGCTACGATGCGAGCTCGCAAGCACTGAATTCAGCTTACAACACGAATATTTCTACTTTCGACAGTTTCGGTAACCCAGAAAACCGTGATGTTCGCGACGGTATCGAGTCAAAAGTAAACTCATTTGGCGTAGAAGTTGACCTTGAAGTAGCTGAGAATTTGTTCCTATTAAACAAATTCCGTATTTCTGATATCTCTGGTGGCTTTATCGCACCATTCACGGATGGTTTCCCAGCAGGCCCAGGTGATGTTTCAAACTTTGCTTCAGCACTTTGTGACGGCGCGACAGATGGTGATGGCAATGCATTGAACTGTGATAGCACAAGCGTAGTTCTAGCCAATGGCCCAGGTGCAGGTGAAGTATATTCGGGTCAAGCATTCACGAACCTTCAGTTCGACACGCGCATCAATGATCTTGGCAACATGATCAACGATTTCAGCTTGCGTAAAGAGTTTGATAACGGTATCGACCTAACAGTAGGTTACTACTACTCAAATCAAGACATCGCTACAAGCTGGTCAAGCTGGCAGACGTTTATTCAAACACTTGATGGTGACAATTCTCAGTTGCTTACCATTACAGATGCAGACGGTGTTGAGCTTGTGTCTGATGGTTTACTATCGGCAAGCTTCCTTTCTTGGGAGTGGGACCTTAACTATGTGACTAAAGCACCCTACATGAACGTTGGCTTCGAGTTATCGGACAACATTCTCATTGATGCGTCGGTACGTCACGATACCACTGAAGCATCTGGCGAGCTTATTAGTTCTTGCTGTGGTGGTAATGCTGATTTCGACCTAAACGGTAACGGTGTAATTGAGCAAATTGAAGATGCTTCTGCAGTTAACAGCGGATTCATCAGTGGTGGTGTAATTAACCTAAATCGCGCTGGTGCGGCGTCTCAAATCGTAGATTACAGTGCAAATAACACGTCTTACTCAATTGGTGGCTCATACCTATTGAGCGATAGCCAAACCTTCTTTGCTCGCTACTCAAAAGGTGGCCGTGCGATTGCTGACCGTCTACTTCAGATTGGCGGTACGTTGAATGCTGACGGTAGTTTAACAAGCACTACTTCAGGGTACGACACAACCAAGCAGTTTGAAATCGGTTATAAGTACGGTACAAAAGACCTAATGGTTAACGCCACCTTGTTTGATACTGTTACTGAAGATACGCAAGCAGAAGTAACAAGTGGACTAACATTCATGCGTGAATACGAAGCGACAGGTCTTGAGCTTGAAGGTCGTTGGAATGCAACGGATAACTTTGTGATGTCAGGTAACCTTACATGGACTGACGCTGAGATTAGTGATGACGTTAACAACCCAGCATTAGAGGGCAATACGCCTCGCCGTCAGGCAGACTGGATTTGGACGATTACGCCTGAGTACGTTACAGATTACTGGTCTGTTGGCGCTTCACTACAAGGTTCAACTGAGTACTATGTTCAAGATAACAACGACCTTAAGCAAGAAGGTTATACGCTAGTAAATCTTTTCGCTACCTACTGGGTTAACGATCAATTCTCAGTGTCACTGAGCATGAATAATGCAACTGATGAGTTCATCATTACTGAGTCAGAAGAAGGTTCTGCAGAAGTGGGAAGTTATGTTCGAGCGCGCCCTCTGAACGGTCGTACAACAGTACTTTCACTTAAGTATATGTTTGACTAAAGCTAGGTAAGTTAACGCGCAATATAAAGAGATTTTGCCTAGGTAGGATATATAGCACGTTAAATTTCAAAGTCTTAAGGCGCCCACTTCATACAGACGTGGGCGTTTTTATTTGTATCATTTGTTGTTATTCTTTTTTAGTTCGAGTTGTTTGGCTATAGCGCCGGAAAGATGGTCTAATAAATGGGCGTGTTTTTTATGGATAACATGCACTAACTCGTGCTCTACAAGCGGGATATATTCTATTCCTGATTGCTCAAAAATAGCTTTTTCTGAATAGTCACTGGGTAAAATTGCGTAATCAAACCTGCCATTTAATAATAAATTGATGACATGATTAAAGTCATCGAACTCGAAGATATTAGCGCTAAGTTCATCTGGGTTCACATGCATATTGAAGAAAAAACGCGTGGTCACGGCTATTGCTTTATCTGGGGCTTGAATCACGCTTTTATCGCACTGTGCCCCTCTAATACACAGCAAAAAAGATGCACCATGGGAAAGAGCTGGTGGAACAATAATAATATTGTTGTCAGGCTGTGAGACGACGTCATAACGAATAACATCTGCATCCGTCATTCCTTCATTTAAAAGTCGAAGCCCTCGTTCACCACCAACTTTTTCAAATGTAACTTCTATACCAATATCACGATAAGCGCGTTGTATTAACGGTTTATAGAAAGCAGACACGCGAGGGTGGTTGAGTTCGCCTACGATGAAATTTTGTCCATTATCATGAGCTAAGGTACAAAACGGCAAAGATAACGATAAAACTAAAAAGAAAAAGAGAGAGGAAACGCTTTTATTTATTAAAACTAGCGCCTTTATCACAGCACAGATCCTTTCGTTAAGAGATGAGGTTAACTAAAGGATAGAGCACGAATTAAACAATGGAAAGAGAGCGAGCCAGTGATTTGAGTAAATACAAAAAAGCCCTGTCACTAAAAGTGGCAGGGCTTTTTATCAATATTACTGCACGGTTACGTTTTACGCAGCGTTCTGACCGCCATCAATCGCTTTAAGCGTTTGCGACGCTGGAACAAGCTCCATATCGAACGTGTATTCGTCTACACGAACTGCTAGCTTACGCTTCTCGTTGTAGTCGTGAAGCTTAGCTGCTTCATCAGCAGTTACCACACCTTTTTCTTGAAGCTTGTTAAGCGCGTGTTCAAAAGAGATGAACGGCACTACAGGCTCTTTGCGAAGTGCTTTTTGCACTTTACCAAGAAGGTGCGCTACTGCGTGTTTCGCTTTAAACGCTTGCTCGTTAATGTCGTTACCATCACCAGGGCTAACACGTACAAGGTGCGTAAGCTGGTCTTTCACGCTGTTATCTTGCATAGACGCAATTGATAGCTCACGTACTAAGTCGTCGCTAATACCCGCTACACTGTTTGTATAGGTATTGGTAAGAAGGCGCATTAGACCGCGTGTTGCTGTATTCGGGAAATTGTTGATGAAGTTAACAATTGCCTGATCAGCTTGTTGTAGAGACCATTGCATAGCGTACTCAAAGTACGGAAGTGCAAGCTTTCTATCTTCAATGCGCTGCTCGTAAAAACGAATTGCTGCCATTGCGCCGTATAGGTAGCTCATAACGTCACCTAGACGGGCTGATAAAAGCTCAGCTTTCTTAAGGTCACCGCCTAGTACCGCAAGCGATAGGTCAGCAAGTGGCGCTAGTTTTGCTGAGATGCTGTTCACACGCTTCTCGTACTTACGAACTTCTGGCAATGCCGACTCACTCTCACGTAGGAAAGGAAGGTAGCCCTTACCTAAGCTGCGGAACGCATTTTTAACACTGAAGCCTACAGTTTTACGAAGTACCTTGTTGAACTCTGCATCCGCTGAACTTTCGTTGCTGTGGATTAGGTCAACCATGTCTTTCAGGTAAGGGTGACAACGCATTGCACCTTGACCAAAGATCATTAGGTTACGAGTAAGAATGTTCGCGCCTTCAACCGTGATTGCAATTGGAAGTGCAGCATAACCGCCCGCCAATGTATTTTGAGGGCCACGTTGAATCGCCTTACCCGCCTGGATATCCATCGCAGAGTTCATAACGTCACGACCTAGCTCAGTCATGTGGTATTTAGCAATTGCTGTCACTACCGATGGCTTAACGCCTAGACCAAGACCTTCAGTTGTTAGAACACGCATCGCTTCAAGTAAGAATGTCTTACCCGCGATGTCAGCCATTTTTTCTTGAATACCTTCGAAGCGACCGATTGGAAGACCAAACTGCTCACGTACGAATGAATACTCTACTGTGCCTTTGAATGCAGATTGTGCTGTAGCCACACCCATTGCCGGAAGTGAAATACCACGACCTGCACCTAGACAGCTAACTAGCATCTGCCAGCCACGACCGATGTTCTTTTGACCACCAATGATAAAGTCCATAGGAATGAACACGTCTTGACCACGAGTAGTACCGTTGTAGAAACGTACGCCCATTGGGTCGTGACGGTTACCTAGCTCAACACCTGGGTGCGACTTAGGAAGAAGGGCACACGTAATGCCTAGCTCTAGTTTGTCGCCAAGTAGTTGGTCTGGGTCAAATACTTTAAATGCAAGACCAAGTACAGTTGCAATTGGCGCAAGCGTAATATAGCGCTTGTCCCAGCTTACACGAAGACCAAGAACTTCTTCACCGTTGTATTCGCCTTTAGTAACGATAGCTGCATCAGGAATAGCACCTGCATCTGAACCTGCTTCTGGGCTGGTTAGCGCGAAACAAGGAATGTCGCGACCATCCGCAAGGCGAGGTAGCCAATAGTCTTGCTGCTCGTTTGTGCCGTAGTGCATTAGAAGCTCACCCGGGCCTAACGAGTTAGGTACCATCACAGTTACCGCAATTGCACCGCTTTTCGCCGCGATTGTTGCAACAATAGTCGAGTTTGCATAAGGACTGAATTCAAGACCACCAAATTTCTTTGGAATGATCATAGAGAAGAAACGGTTCTTACCAAGGAAGTCTAAAACTTCTTGAGGAATGTGCTTACCGTTACCAAGCTCGAAATCATCGATCATATTTAATAATTCAGCTACTGGACCGTCCATGAATGCTTGTTCATCCGCACTCAGTTTTGCCTGAGGGATATCACGCAATGCCTGCATGTCAGGCTTACCCTGATAAATAGAGGATTCAATCCATACGTCACCCGCGTCTAGGGCTTCTTGCTCTGTGACTGAAATTGGGGGTAGTACTTTTTTTAAGCTAGTTCTGATACTCATAATAACTCATCCGCTCATCTGACCAGTTGTTTTAGATAATACTACACCTTATTCACAAAAGATCAAAAAAAATCGCTAATCTTAACGTTAATAAGTGTTAATGTTGCGGTTTATCATATATTTATCAGATAAACCGCTACGTGTTGCATCAACAAAATATACGTAGGTGCGGTTATTTTTGATGATTAAATTTTTGTGTGGGTTATGTTAATTGCTGTTTTCAATGTAAAATTTCGTTATACAAAATCAAGGATACTGTGATGAGTCACACACCTAGCAGCGCGCCAGTAGCAATAAGATTCCCTGTCATAACGCTAATTTTAGTCCTAGCGGTCACAGCCATTTCTCTTATCGGAGCTCAAAACTTATATTTCCGTGGGGACTATAAGGTATTTTTCGAATCTGACGATCCACAACGGCTTGCATTTGAAGAAATGCAGAACATTTTCAATAAAAGCGAAAATGTTGCATTTATGGTTGTGCCTAGCGACGGTCAAGTACTGAAGCCGTCCACGCTTACGCTAGTAAACGAATTAACAGAAGCTGCATGGCAACTACCTTTGTCTACAAGGGTTGAATCTATATCTAATTATCAAAATACCTTCGATGACGATGGCGATTTAATTGTTGAAGATTTAATTACTGCAGAGAAGCTCTCTAGAGAAGGTATTGCGAACATCGCTCAAGTACTTTCTCGCAGTCCAGAAGTCTTCGGTCGACTCATATCAAGAACAACAGATGTTACCGTTATCGATACGACAATTCAGCTACCTGATGGCGATCAAACCCAGCAAGTAATTGAAATAGCCGAAGCTGCAAAACAAATAAAATCTCACTTTGAGAGTAAATATCCCGACCATGACATTTACTTAAATGGCATGGTGATAATGAACGATGCGTTCGCCGTGGCTGCACAGCAAGATGCCGAAACATTAATACCCTTAATGTTTTTGTTAATTTTTATCGCGATTGCTTTGATCGTAAAGTCACTTTGGGCCGCGGTATTCACATTAGTGGTAGTGATTTTTTCCGTAGCGATTACTGTAGGTCTGACAGGCTGGCTTGGAGTTTATTTAAGCACTGCCACTGTAAATGCACCGACTATGATTACAACGCTTGCTGTTGCAGACTGTATTCATATCATAGTTGGAGTGAAGTACTACCTAAACCAAGGCTTCACTAATAAAGATGCTATTAGAAAGAGTATTGAGGTAAATAAAAAGCCTATATTCATTACCAGTATAACTACTGCTATAGGGTTTGTTATGCTAAATTTTTCTGCTGTACCGGTTCTTTCCCACTTAGGCAATATGACAGCGGTTGGTGTAATGCTGGCTTGTGTCTTTTCACTCACGGTATTACCGTCACTTCTAACCCTGCGACCTCTCAAGCCGTCTGTTTCGGTAAATAATTCAGTATTCTCGAAGTGGGCAACCTTAGTTAATCGGCACCATCGGATATTGCTGCCTATTTCGCTCCTCGTCATTGTGGTAATTAGCCTATTTGCTACAAATAATGTTTTAAACGATGTTGCGGTTAAATATTTCGATGAACGTAGTGCGTTTAGGCAAGCTGTAGAAGTAAACGAAGATAAGCTTGGTGGAATGTCAAATATTGACTTCGTAATTTACACGGACCAATCATACGGTGTCACAGACCCTGTCTTTTTAGCGCAGATAGAGGAGTTTTCTAAATGGTTACGGGCGCGAAGTGAAGTTAACCACGTTTTAACTTTTACTGATACGCTTAAACGCTTGAACCGAAACATGAATGGCGATGACCAAAGCTTTAATGTAATACCCGCCGACGGCGAGCTCGCATCCCAGTATTTATTATTATATGAAATGTCTCTGCCATTTGGGTTAGACCTTGGTAACCAAATTGATATAGATAAGTCAGCACTTCGAATAATTGCACTTACTAAAAACTTGGGAAGTCGCGATATAACGACGCTTGAGAGAGAGGCAAAAGATTATTTTGCGAGTCTGTCGGACGATTATAGAATTGAAGCGGCAAGCCCACCGTTGATGTTTGCCCACATCGGTGAGCGAAATATGAAAAACATGGTGTGGGGAAGTGTTTTCGCACTTGTCTTAATTTCCATACTCATTTTATTTGCTTTGAGGTCGATAAAGCTTGGTGGCATAAGTTTAATTACAAACCTACTGCCTGCCGCGATAGGATTTGGAGTATGGGGAATTATCTCAGGTGAAATAAATATGGCACTCTCTGTCGTTATAAGTATGACGATGGGAATAATAGTTGATGATACCGTTCACTTTTTGACGAAATATCAGACCGCTAGAGAGCAAGGTTTAAACGCAAAAGAAAGTGTCGTTTATGCCTTTGAAACTGTCGGAATGGCTTTAACGACGACTACAATTGTCCTTACCTTAGGGTTTGCCGTGTTAGCATCATCAAGCTTTGTCTTAAATGCACATATGGGGATGCTGACAATCATTATTATCGTAGCCGCATTAATTGTTGATTTTATCTTCCTGCCTGCGTTGCTTGCATGGCTAGAGGACACTAGAACGGCCCAGAAGGAGTCTTAATATGAATTTTCTCTCGCGAATAGTGTTGATTGCAACATTAGGTTGTACCGCTAGCTACGGTTTAGCTTCAGAGATAAAGGGTGATGAAAAGGCCATCGCTATAGCAAAGGAACGCAAGGCTAGGGATACTGGTTGGGGCGCTAACGAGGCAAAAGTTCTCATGCTTTTGAAAAACTCGCAGGGAAAAGAAGCGACGAGAAAACTTGAAGTTAAGTCTCTGGAAGTAAAAAATGACGGAGATAAAGCACTTACCGTTTTTGAGTCTCCTAGAGATGTAAAGGGGACGGCATTTTTAAGTTTCTCGCATGCGCTTGAAGCTGATGAACAATGGATATTCTTGCCAGCGTTGAAGCGTGTAAAGCGTATATCATCGCAAAGCAAAAGCGGCCCTTTCGTAGGTAGTGAGTTTGCATTTGAAGATATGACATCGTACGAAGTGGAAAAGTTTTCGTACACATTCTTGGGAGAAGAAGAAATAAACGGGGAGGCCTGTTTCGTTTTAAAGCAGGTTCCAGAATATGATTTTTCAGGATACTCTTATCAAAAAGTTTGGATAGATAAATCACATTATCGTGTTCAGAAAGTTGAGTTTTTTGACCGTAAAGAGTCGTTGTTAAAAACGCTTTATTTGTCTGATTACAAACAATACAAAAACAAATTTTGGCGTCCTATGAAAAGCTTGATGCGAAATGTACAAACTAAAAAGTCGACGTCTTTGATTACCGAAGAATTAACTTTCGACACAGATTTACAAGAAAGTGACTTCGACAAAAACAGATTAAAGAGAGTTCGATGATTAGAAAAGCGGTTGCACTGTTACTAATTATTAACTTTACCTCTTTCGCCAATTCTGCAGAATTCACCGGCTCTGCAGGCCTTGATTTGCGTTATTATTTGCAGGATTCGTTGTATCCGCAGCAAGAGCGTACGTATGCTTCAGCGTATCTCTCTCCCGAAATCTATGCTGAGTTCAACGATGGCCAAGATACGCTGATTTTCAATCCTTTTTATCGTGTGGATGAGCACGATAGTGAACGCACACATGGCGATATTAGAGAATTGCAGTGGGCGCATTACAGAGATACTTGGGAAACTAAGGTTGGCATAGGTAAGGTGTTTTGGGGGCAAACTGAGTCTGTGCACCTCGTGGACATTATCAACCAAACCGATTCGGTAGAGTCTGTAGATGGTGAAGCCAAGTTAGGCCAACCAATGGTGAACGTTTCATATTTTACGGAGTATGGGAATTTTTCAGTTTTCGTTTTGCCCTATTTCCGCGAGCGAACGTTTCAAAGTACTGAGGGAAGGCTTCGCCCGCCATTGGCGATTTCAGATGCTATTTACGAATCATCAAGTGAAGAGAGTAACCTTGATTACGCACTTAGGTGGCAATCTTCGATTGATGACTGGGAAGTAGGGCTTTCGTATTTTTCTGGTACCACAAGGGAGCCTGAATTAATTACGCAAATTTCCGATTCAGGAGAACTGTCCATAAACCCATATTATGCTCAGATAGAACAAGTAGGTGTAGATCTACTTAAGGTTAGCGGAGCATGGCTACTCAAACTGGAAAGTATTTACAGACAAGGGCAGTCTGAAGACTTTGCGGCACTGGTTACGGGGTTCGAGTACACTCAGGAAGGTGTATTTGGCAGCAGGTATGGGCTCGGTTATTTAGCAGAATATCAATATGATGAGCGGGACGATAATTTTTTTGCTATAGCTCAGAACGATATGATGCTTGGTTTGCGAATTATGGCTAACGATATTGCCGGTAGTGAAATACTTGTGGGGTTCGTAAAAGACTTAGATGCTACGTCAACGTACTCTGCCTATATCGAAGCAAGTAGTAGATTGTCAGCGAACTGGCGATGGTCGTTAGATGGGTATTTTTTCTCATCTGACGACCAAGATGACCCCTTCTTTTTCTTAAGAAGAGATGACCATATACAATTTTCACTAGAGTACTATTTTTGAGGGAAAAAAATAGATGAATCGTTTTCTATGGATGCTTGGTGCGGTGACGCTTGGAGTTTCTCAAGCGAATGCTGCACCTAAAACTTACGGATTAGCTACGGTAGCTTATAACGACTTCGAAACATCAACCACAAGCGAAAGCGAATTTGCTTATAGCCTCGCCTTTGGTAAACAAATACATAGGCAGTGGTACGCAGAAGCTGGCTATATCAGTCTTTTAGATTATGCAAAAAATGAGAACGAAAATAAAGGCGATGCCCTCTATCTCGCGCTCCTAGGTAAGGCAAGTGGTGGTACAGGGGAGTTATTCTACAAACTGGGTATTGCTAAAGTAGATGTGGATATTTCTTCAGAGTGTTCTGACGCTGGGGTTGTTACGCAATGCCGAACTTCGGAAAGCATTGCAGCTGGAATCGCTGGTTTAGGGTTTGACTATTATGTCGGCATTAGATCTATGGTTCGCTTAGAATATGTTCATATGACGGGTGAAGATAGCTTTTCTACAAATATGGTTAACGTCGGTTTCAGATATAACTTCAATTGATCTTTAGTATTTTAAATCCAAAACCCGCTTGTTGATGTAAAAGTAAGTAAATTCACAACTATGGATTTACAATGAAAAACGAATTAGACAGCAAGTTCTTACTTCAAGTTTTCGATAAGATTCGCCAACATGGTGCCAAAGAAAACGAGCAGTATAAGCTTAACGGGATAACTGCTTTTACTGACCATGACGGGTATACGCTGTACATTGAAGACGTTAACGTGAAGCTCCAGTTTGGTTTTCATAATCAGTATCACTTTGATTATGATTCAAAAGATCAGTACGAATCTTTTGAAAAAAAACTAAAGGAAATTGATAAAGAATACTGATCAAGGCTCCTTTTATTCTTGCTACAGCAAGTTAAAAACAGGCGGTTATGTAAACGCATAGGCAAGGTGGTGATATTTAGCGAATTGTATAATCCTGTCACTGCCTGCTTCATGTCTGTTTTCATCCCTTTTATCCTAAACATTCTATTGGTCAACTGGCCCAATTAGCCCAGCTAAAAACCTTCTGCTACAATGCCGCCCACTTCACTTAATAGGAAAGATACATTGGCGGCGGCAATTAAAGCTCCTAAGTTTAAATTGGCATTCCTTGGCCCTAAGTTCTGGCCCGTTTGGCTGGGTGTTTTTATTCTATACGCTATTACTTGGCTACCTTTACCTGTTATCCGCACTATAGGGGGCGGTGCAGGAAAGCTAATTGCTCTTGTAGTGCCTAAACGAGCGAAAGTTGCAAAACGAAATTTACAGCTTTGGAATCCGTCGTTGTCTGAAAGTGAAATTGAAGCACTTTATAAAGAAAACATACGCAGAACGGGTATGGCACTGTTCGAAACCGCTATGGGGTGGTGGTGGCCTGACTGGCGGGTTAAACGCGCTATTGAAATAGAGGGCACTGAACATGTTGAAGCTGCCCTTGCCGAGGGCAAAGGCGTTTTTGGTATGGCACTACATAATATGAACTTAGAGTTTGCGTGTCGTGGCATTGGTTTTTATCACCCGAGCATTGCCTTTTATAGGAAGCACAATAACCCGTTAGTGGATTACCTTCAGTATCACGGGCGCAACCGCTCCAATAAATACATGATTGATAAACGTAATGCTAAGGCGCTTATTGCAGCACTTGATGATAAAGAACTATGCCTGTATTTGCCTGACCAAGACTACGGCCCTAGACAAAGCATTTTCGTGCCATTTGGTGGCGTAAAAGAGACGGCTACAACAACGGCGACGCTTATGTTTATTAGGCGCACAAACTCTGAGCCTATGATCATAACGTCTCAATACACCAAACGCGGCTATAAGATAAAAATATATCCCCCACTTTCTGAACTTGGCGCAATGGAAGATGCAGAGGCTTTAACCCTCTTGAATCAGCACGTTGATAGCGCCGTGAAAGAGCAACCAGAGAGCTACTTATGGATGCACAAGCGTTTCAAGACTCGCCCTGAGAGTAATCCTGAATCGCTTTATAAATCATTATAAGCGCTAAACTGAAAGCCAATTTAACGAAGAAAGTGCGTGAAGTGATTGAGCGTAATTAGAGCGGGAGATTTGTCAACATTTGGCAGAGTGTTGAGTATTATAACCTGGCAGTAGGTGACTAATACGCATAAACATTGCTTATATCGTGACTGGCCGCAACCTGTTTGCTCTTACAAAAATAGATAAATAGAATAAAGGCGCATTAAAGCCAATTCGTCTAATATAAATAAACAGAGGTTGGTTCGAGCTGCGACAAAAAAGCGTCGAATTTCTTTTAGTTTATTCACAGATTGGTAGGTTATGGGACAGACGAGTTATTCAAGCTCTTCATTTTGGGCAAAGCAAATTGCTATCGCTGTGGTACTTGTTATCGCTGCGGGCGTTTTGATTTATATGTTACAGACACACGAGCAGTCACCCACACCCGCGTCACAGAAAGAAGAGAAGTCTGTATCGAAAGGCCTTAGCGAGTTTTACCGTGACTTTCGTATGTCTTCCACTGACCCATTAGAGGATGAACAGGGTGATTTCGTGCTCGATATTGCCGGAGTAGATCCTAATCTAGACAGCAAGTTAGCAAAGATGTCCAGTCAAACGCGTCCGGTAGAAAAGAACTGGACTGGCGAACACAAGTACCGAACCTTCAAAGAAGGCAACACGCTTCGCGAGGCTATATCACAGTATGCTCAAGCGGAAGGTATGCAGTTAATTTGGAATTTGGAACAAGACTTTGTTATTAAGCATCAATTTCAATTAGACAACACAGTCGCAGGTTCTTTAGCTAAGATCGCAAGCGCCATCGACAGTAGTTTCGAAGGCGAAGTTCAAGCTTATTTATGTGCAGAGCAGCGCTCTTTAGTTGTAACGGCTCATGAAACCGATTTCTTAAAAAATCAATGTCGCCGGGTTCGCGGGTAGCTCGTTACAGGCTCAGTCACTGAGCCTGCCAAATAATGTATCCCAATGCTGCCTCACTTGCTCGCGTATAATATCTAACTCTTCACTTTGATCAGCGTACTTTGTGTCTGCCAGAGTGAGGTGGTGATATTGCTCACGAAGCCGCAAGTAGGCCTTTTGGAGTTTTTGAGCTGTTGGCGTATCAATGATGTTCGCACTGGCTGCAACATCGAAAATTCTAAGATTATCTGGGTACTCAGTCATTGCTTTCACAGTACAAGCGTGTGCTAATACAAGGTATTGCGCAATAAACTCAATGTCAGTAATACCGCCTTCACACTGCTTCAAATCTACTTTTTCATTATTTTTAGCCAGCAGGTGTTCACGCATTTTCATGCGCATTTTGCATACATCTTGAGACAGTGTTTTAGGCTCTCTAGATTGACTGAGAATTGAATGCCTAACCTGCGAAAAGTCATCCAAAAGGGAAGCGTCGCCGCAGATAGCTCTTGCTCTCACCAATGCCTGGTGTTCCCATGTCCAAGCTTCCTCAACTTGATATTTCTCGAAACCGTTTATATGACAGCACAATAGCCCAGCGTTGCCAGAAGGGCGCAAACGTAAGTCAGTTTCGTAAAGCTGACCAAACAATGTTTTAGTATTGAGGAGGTGCATAATGCGTTGGGCCAATTTAATATAAAACT
Source organism: Alteromonas sp. ABH4_452 (assembly GCF_056311825.1). Classification (NCBI taxonomy): domain Bacteria; kingdom Pseudomonadati; phylum Pseudomonadota; class Gammaproteobacteria; order Alteromonadales; family Alteromonadaceae; genus Alteromonas; species Alteromonas sp. ABH4_452. Next base: position 1,793,744 of record NZ_CM149973.1, read on the forward strand.
GTTGTGCCTCAATCGATTTTTTGCCGTCTGTACTGCTTGAACGGGGCGCATTGTGTATAAAAACCAAATCTAAATCTGAGCCGTACCCCAGCTCATACCCGCCTAATTTACCGTAGCCAATAACGGCAAAGCCCTTATCATTACCCTCAAGGTGCGAAGGAACGCCGAAGCGCTGTCGCATTTGCATCCATGCTGCGTTAACGACGTGCTCTAAGATAACTTCTGCTAGAACGGTGAGTTTATCGCTTACATTATTAATGGGGAGAGATTCACTAATATCACTGGCAGCGATACGAAGCTGTTGGCAAAGTTTGAACTGCCTAAGTCCATCCATCAACATTTCCACGTCGTCTTGCTCTATACGGAGCATAGTCTCGCGTAGCTCGGTCTGATATTCCTGCTTGCTGGTTCTAATGTCAGTATTCTGCTGTCCTAGATAGAGTGGGGTGAGCAGTTCATCTAACAATAGCGGGAATCGTCTAATTTCCTGGGCTATCCAATCGCTTCTCTCGCAAAGCCTTACCAACTGCTTAAGCACATCCGGGTTTTCAAGCAAAAGATCAAGATACGTTGTGCGGCCTGTAATTGCTTCAATCACGCCTAGTAATCGGCTCAAAACTTGTGCTGTGTAATTAGGGTGCTGCTTAATTAATACGTATAAAATTTCTGGAAGAAGTTTGTTAAGGGTATCTTCTCCTCTTTGACCTATGCGGTAGTTTCGTTGCTTGTCTTTAAAGGCGACGAGAATGGTGTAGATTTGACTACTTTCTTTACCGGAAAGATTGTCACTAAACGTTTCAGTAAACTCATCTTCTTGCAGTGAAAGGCGCCATGCATCTTGGCACGCAATAAAAAGCTGATCTTCGTCTGAATGTGTGTCATGGCATTCCTCAACTAATTCGTTGAAATGACCGTGAATGCGACTCATGACTTCGTCTAAATGAGTTAAAAAGTCGCTATAAGAAGCAAAATCCATAACATCAATCAGCGCATTTTGTTGCCAAGGCTCGTCGGGTAATGTTTGAGTTTGACGGTCTTGGCTTTGCTGTAATGTATGTTCTACTTTTCTTAAGAACAGATAGTCTTGTTTAAGCTGCTTTGTTACTTCGCTTTCTACAATATCTAATTCGCTCAAAACATCTAACGTGTGGAGCAAAGACTTACTTTGTAGCGCTGGCTCACGACCGCCATGGATAAGCTGAAAACTTTGGGCAAAAAACTCGACTTCTCGAATACCGCCAGCACCCAATTTAATATTGTTGCTTAAACTTCGCCTGCGAATTTCGGTAGCGATAAGCTTTTTCATATTGCGCAGCGCATCTAGCGTGGTGAAGTCTAAATAACGCCTAAACGTAAAGGGGTGAAGAATGCCTTTTAACCACTCAGAGTTATCTGAATGATCATCATTAATGACCCGTGCTTTGACCATGGCAAAGCGTTCCCAGTGCCTGCCCTGATCCTGATAGTAGTCCTCAAGTGCAGCGAAATGCATGACTAAGGGGCCGGAATCCCCGAACGGGCGTAAGCGCATATCAACGCGGTAGACCTGCCCATCGTTGGTTACTTTGTTCAGCGCTTGAATAAGCTTTTGGGCTAGCTTGGTAAAAAACTGTTGATGCTCTAGCGCTTTCTTGCCTCCGCTAGTTTCCCCTTTTTCCGGGTAAGCGAATATCAAGTCAATGTCGGACGAAAAGTTAAGTTCTCGCCCACCGAGCTTGCCCATACCAAGAATATACATGTGCATATCTTGGTTGTTGCTCTTCGGAGTTCCATAGCGGTGACCCAAGTGCTGGTAAATCCAATGGTAAGCGCTAGTTATCAGCGCATCCGCCAATGCCGAAACTTGAACGAGTGAATCTTCAATACTCTGTTTATTGAGCACATCTAAGAAGGTGATACGCGCCATTTCTTGATTGCGGTATTCACGAAGGACCTTTAGTAATTCGTCTTCGCTTTTGAGTGTTTCAAGCTTTGTTTTTAATTCAGTGCTGAAGTGAGTAATGGTTGATTCAGACACAGTTAAATCAGACACAGGCTCGACGACTCTGGAAATAAACGCAGGCTTTTGTACCAGTGTTTCAGCTATGAAAGCGGAGCGAGCAAAAGCGCTTAAAAGGGCTTCGCGATGGTTTTCTGCAATGACTTGGTCGGTTTCGGTTAAGGCGGGTGAATCTAGCAACTGCTGCCATAATTTTCCGGCTTGCTCTACGTTTGTCATGCTATTTTCGTTGTCTATTGGCATAATGCTCGCGTCTTAAGAGATAACATCTGTGTAAAATAATGAATACTCACATCTTTATTGCAAGTATTCATAGCCTGCTGAGTTTTACCGCCTTGGTTAATGACGGTGACTTTTTCAGGTCCTTATTAAAATAAATCTGAACAAGTTCGCTGTCATCCTTGTACCAATTTAGCAAGGATAGATACTGATGCCCTTATCGATATCACTACAACGATACCGATTGAAGAATAGCGATCAGGAAGGAACTTTGTATGTTCAAGGAGCAAAGATAACGTGGAAGCCTTACTAAAACTAGTACCTCTAACGCAGGAACTTTTAATTTACCTTGCCATGGATGTGGCAATAGCGTTAGTGCTACTGATGATTATGAAATGGCTGACTGGTGCATTTAGAAAGTACTCAGTAACTGAAGAACTTGGTGTTAAAGATAACTTTGCGTTTGGCATAAGCATTGCCGGGGGCATGTTGTCTTTATGTATTGTACTGAGTTCAGTAGTAGGACGGCATATAGGGGTAGGGTACCAAGAAGCGGCCATTGGCATGGTTACTTTTGGTTTTGTGGGGATCATGCTAGTGAAGTTTGGTCGCTTTGCTCACGATAAGCTGGTACTTAACAAATTAGACACTCACACAATGATTGCTGAAAGAAGCGTTAGCGTTGCACTTGTTGATGCTGCGAGCTTAGTAGCCAGTGCGATAGTACTTCGCAATATTATGATTTGGGTAGACGGTAGCGACATGAACGCGCTGATTGCCATAGTAACGGGCTTTACCGTAGTTCTGACCATGCTGCTAGTAATGACACGAATTTTAGAGTTCAGATACGCACGGGACAATCAAAATGACTCGTTTCAGGGGGCATTAGAAAAAGGCCAGTTAGCGCTCGCTATCGAGCATAGTGGTAATTTGCTTGGCACGGCTATGATAGTTTCAGCAGCGAAAAACTTACTTATCTACAATCCATCAGGCTATGTGAGTAATGTAACGGGATGGTTGATTGTGAGTGTGGGTTTGGCTATCGCACTTCACTTATTGGTTCTGGTGAATAAAAAAATCATACTTTTTGGCATGAACTTCCGCCGAGAAGTGGACCATCAACATAATGTAGGTGTAGCGGCGTTAGGTTTTACGTTAAGCATCGGTAACGCCATGATCATCAATGGTGTTTTAGGTGGTTAGATTAGCAACTTGGAAGCTATTCTCAGTCCTGGTTTTCAAGATACTCTACCTTTAGCGTTATCATGAAATGATATTTGGCGACAAATATGTCGCCAATTACTCAGTCCTCAAACGCTGACTTTACACATGGCAAATCGTTGAGCCGCTTCTTTTGAATAACGCTGTTCTTCTGAGTGCGGCTCATTTGCTTAACCGCATATTCAAGCTTTGCCGCTTGCGCTTTGTCGGCAACTTCAAATACAGCTCTAAAAATTAAAGGAGACTTGCCTTTAAGCGCCTTTGCGCCTCCTTTTAGTATTCCCCTATGCTGGGCAATACGACGTTTAGGATCGGTAGTAATACCCGTATAAATTTGCCCGAGCTTGTTCTCGACCATATAAAGATACCAAAGTGTATTTGCCTTTGGTTGGTGGGTATTGCCTGTCTTGGCTGTTATACTCTGTGCCAATGTACTCAATGTTTAAAAAATTACTCTCAGCATGATATTACCAGATTTTAGTAAAGCAAAAGTGCTTATTGTTGGCGACCTTATGTTAGATCGTTATTGGAGCGGTGGTACAGGGCGTATATCACCCGAGGCGCCTGTGCCAGTAGTGAATGTTAATAGTTCTGAAGACCGAGCTGGTGGTGCCGCGAACGTTGCAGTAAATGTAGCAACGTTAGGTGCAGAGGTAACCCTGCTGGGAATGTGCGGTAAAGACGAAAACGCCAACATATTAAAAGAGCGATTAGAGACTCACGACATTCGCTGTGAGTTCTTTGAAGTTGATGGCTTCGATACTATTACAAAGCTTCGAGTAATGAGCAGAAATCAGCAGCTTCTACGCTTAGATTTTGAGAAGAGCTTCGAGGAGACAGACAAATCAGCATTGGAACTAGCTTTCGATAAGGCGCTAGATAATGCTGACGTTGTTATTCTAAGCGACTACGCAAAAGGTTGTTTGAGCAATCCACAAGCATTAATTGAAAAAGCGCGCAGTAAGAACAAGCGCGTGGTAGTAGATCCTAAGGGCAGTGATTTTGGTAAATACGCTGGTGCCACATTAGTTACACCGAATATGGACGAGCTTCGCGGTATTGTCGGCGAGATAGATAGTGAGCAAGTGTTGGTAGAAAAAGCGCAGTCCTTAAAAGAGTCGTTGAATTTAAGCGCACTTCTTGTAACGCGTTCAGAAGACGGTATGACATTGTTTGATGGTGACAATACCGAATTCCACTTGCCAGCAAAAGCTAAAGAGGTGTACGACGTAACTGGGGCAGGGGATACGGTTGTCTCAACTTTAGCAGTTGCTATAGCCTGTAAGTTACCGCTGCAAGCAGCCTGTGTACTAGCTAATTTAGCAGCAAGCGTTGTGGTTGGAAAACTGGGTACCTCCACTGTAACTAACACAGAGCTAGCATTGGCGTTAGGCGAACAGTCGGTGCATTTAGATGGCGGTGTGATGAGTGAAGATCAGCTTGAAATAGCGCTTCAAGCAGCTAAAGCCCGCGGAGAGCGGATAGTAATGACCAACGGCTGTTTTGATATATTGCACTCTGGTCATGTTGCTTACCTTGAAGAAGCTGCACAGCTTGGTGACCGCTTAATTGTTGCAGTTAACACTGATGCATCTGTGACCAAGCTAAAAGGACCTGGCCGCCCTGTGAATAACGTTAGCAGGCGAATGGCGGTACTAGCAGGCTTAAGCGCAGTGGATTGGGTTGTGCCCTTTGAAGAAGACACACCTCAGCGAGTGATTGCCCGCTTACTACCAGATGTGCTTGTTAAAGGCGGCGACTACAAAATTGAAGAGATTGCAGGTGGCACTGAAGTGCTGGAAAACGGCGGTGAAGTTAAAGTGTTAACTTTTGAAGATGGTGTATCGACTACTGGTATCATCGAGCGCATTACTGAAAATAAGCTGCAATAATCCTTTAGTGGGAGCTATAAAGATAATACTTCGATAACGGCGCGTTGTTGGTTACCATATGGGTTAAAAGCATAGGTAAAGCACAACGCGCTGTTTAAAACCAACTTTACGCCTTGGTTTTGAACACACATTTCTAATGGAATAACGGTAAATAGCATGTACGAAAGTTACTATGGACTTAACTCGAAACCGTTTCAGTTAACCCCGGACCCTGAATTTTTCTTCGCAAGTAAATGGCACAAGCGCGCCATGTCTTACCTGCAGTATGGCCTGTCTCAAGCCGAGGGATTTATTGTTATTACAGGCGGAATTGGTACAGGAAAAACTACCGTAGCAAATAGCCTGCTTGAAGAAATTGAAGATGATATTGCGGCGGCGCAAATCGTTACGCCAAAGCTTTCTCCAGACGAACTGGTGAAAATGGTCGCGTCAAAATTTGATATCCCTACGGAAGGGCGTTCAAAAGCGGATATCCTTAAAGCGTTAGAAATTTTCTTGTATGACCTAAATAAAGCAGGACGCCGTGCTTTATTGCTTGTAGATGAAGCACAAAACCTTCCGTTAGAAACCATCGAAGAGCTTAGAATGCTGAGCAATTTTCAGCTTAACGGCAAGCCACTTATTCAAAGTTTCTTACTAGGGCAAGAAGAACTCCAGCCAATATTGCGTGCGCCGAATATGGAGCAGTTTAGGCAGCGTATTGTGGCGTCGTGCCATCTTGCACCACTTTCTTTAGAAGAGTGTAAAGAATATATCGAATACCGTTTGCATCACGCCGGATGGAACGGGTCTGCCTTATTTAGCGACGAGGCGTTAGAACGCATTCATATGTTCTCCCGCGGCATACCTCGTAAAATTAATACCCTTATGGATAGGATAATGCTTTATGGCTTTCTTGAAGAGCTAGAGAGCTTCAATGCTGATGCGGTAAACGAGGTTATTGAAGAAGTAAAAGCTGAAATGTTCGAGCCAGATAAAACCGGCGCGGAAGTCACCGAACATATGGGGTTTGCTGACCACCCCGAAAGCCAGACTATTATGACGCCGAAAGGCAATGTTGTTCGCGATACCAAATATTACTTGGATATGTTAGCTGAGTTGGTTGACGCTTTGGATGACGCAATTTCACAGAAAGTGAAAATGACCCAGTACGTAGATAAGCTTATGAAGAAGAAGTTTAAGACGTATGTGCGGTTAAAGAGTGATGACAAGAAAGAGTGATGGTTAGCATAGCTACTAGAGAGTATTTGTAACCTTACCGACGTAACTGAATCGCTAAAGCTAAGTTTATTCAGCCAAGTCATTTTAGAAACGCCCTGAATAGGGCGTTTTTTGCTGAACTTTCTCTCAATCAACGCCTTTGAAGAGCTTCCAGCATGTGATTGATGAGGCTCAAGTAGTGCAAGTCGGGTGGTAACACCTTGAACAATTAATCGTATGTATAGGTGACAGAAGCGCTAATACGTCGATCGGTATAGTTGTTACCAAATTGGCCACCAGCGTTTAAATTACCCTCTTGCTCAAGGTATCTAGCATCAATACTTGCCTTTAATCGACGACCGAACTCTCTTTCTAGACCAATAGAGGCGTTCCAGTTGTCACTCTCACCTCTAAAGGTTTCTTCCGCTCCTTGTCCTGTGATATTCGCATAGCTGATGCTGCTAGTAATATTAGTATAGCTACCAATTTTATAGGCTAGGTTAGTACCGAAAGAGTAAGTGCGTCTTAGTCTATCTTCATCTAAATAATCATCTTCAGAGTAGCGCCATGAAAAAGCGAGAGTTACGCGAGAAAAGTCGTAGCCTGCCTGAAAATTCGAACTTTTCCTTAAGATGATATTGTCGTCGAACTCTACGTTTTGAGACGTAAGTTGAACGAGTTGCTCGCCCGCATTTGGCGTATAGCTCAGGCTATTAGGCTGAAAGCAGTCGGCGATAGATGCAGTTGCCGTAGGGCAAACGAATACGCCTAAATTTTCTGGGTCGGCAAGAAGCCTAGAGGTATTAGTTACGTCCTCTGAATAACTAAACGACGTCCGCAAATATTTAGAATTATAGCCAATACTCGCTGAAGCCGATTCCCCGTAAAAACGACGCCCGTATGTGGCAGCTATACGAGTGCGGGGGCTTAATGCCCACTGAATGTCAAAACCAATGAATGTTTCTCCGTCATCGTCTTCGATATCTGAGTCGCTTTTATTTGCTGTTATCGAGATATAACGGTTTTCAGCCTGTCGATAAGTTAAACCTGCACCGTAAGAGTTAAACTCTCTAACTAAGCTATTGGTATCATCTCTGTCAGATATTTGGTTGGCTTCATGCCTTGCAGTTAAACGAAACGCCCAGTCGCCATAAATTCGAGTGTCTATATAACCATCGCCGGTTCTAGATTCAAAATCACCATTGTTCGTCTGGCTACGCTCAGTATTTTGATAAGTGCCGGTCACTGACCATATGAAGTACTTAGCTTTATCACCATTAACTAAGGTACCAGTAAGCTGATAGCTGTCATTGTTTAAAGCATTGTTATTCGTTAAAGAGCGTTCAGATGCTGTGTCTGAGTATGATGCTGTGCCTTGCCCTCTCACCCAATCACCGTGGTCCAAGGTAAGTGTAGATAAAAGCCTGTTAGAGCGCGTTTTTGCTAAACTGTCAGAGTTTGCAATGAAATCACTTAATAGAAAGTTAGCAGAATTAGTATTTTGGTAACTTAAAGCTCCAGCAGCTTGGAATGATAACAGATTTTTGAAAGGTACCCACTGGGCAGAATAGTTGTACTCTGCGTAGTTTTGGCGCTGACTAGTGTCGTCATTGTCGCGTTCAAGATGGGTATAGGTACCAGACCAAAGGCCCTGGAATGTTCGAGTTTGGTATACGGCATTTACCTGAGGTGCTATCGTAAATGTAGTAAGAGAGCGAGTGCCATCATCTTCCGTTTTCACGTTTTGATGAGTGGTGTCGGCTGACGCTAAAGCGCTTACTTCTAATTTAGCCTGTGAGGGTGTGCTTATTGAAACAGAGAAAGCAATAATCGATAGCTTTATTGCTCTCAGTTTATGCACAAAACTATGGTTAATCACTGCGCTCTGAGTAGTAGTACCCATAATATCCACTTCCATCTGTGTCGTGATGAACTGACTTGTTTACAACGAAACCTATTGCCATTTCAGGGTTTAGCCTTTCAACTGCCATTTTAATATCACTTACTTTAGCGCGACCCTCTTCAACTACAACAACCGCTTGTCCAGCAAAGTTGGCTAAAATTGCACTCTCATTTATTCCAATTAACGGTGGTGTATCGAAAATTACCACTCTATCGGGATACCTATTTGCGAACTCATTTACAGTTTCATGCATTTTCTTACTTGCTAGCATTTCGGTTGATAAGTGGTGTGATCTTCCTGCGGGAATTATCTTCAGCTTATCTATATTAGTACCGTAAAGAACATCGGAGATATCGTCAACATCTCCAACAAGGTACTCCATGAGTCCCTTTCGTCGTTCGAGCCCCAACGTGTTCAAAACATTAGGTTTAAGTACATCGGCATCTACTAACAACACAGTCTTGTCCTGCTCTGCAGCGATGCTTAACGCCAAATTTGTAGCCGTAAACGTTTTTCCTTCAGAAGGCCTGCTGCTTGAAACCATTATAATATTTGGGTTATGAAGCGTTTTAGCTAAGTTGCCGAAAGCGTTTGCCAATAGCTTCCTTTTTATTTCTCTGTACTCTTCGTTTATTTGCTTACGCTCACCTGACACAGATATATGTCCATTCGCACTCAGTCTTTGCAAGTCAATTTCGAATATGTCGTTAAATGAAGCGCTTGAAGAGTTGTTCGTAAGAGTTTTGTTTTCAACACTAAATTCGGGGGACGCCTTAGAGCTTGAGTCACTCTCTTTAACACTTGTCGATGATTGATTTTGGTTTTGACTAGCATGCTTTTTCTTCAACAACGCTTTTTCTATCGTATTGGACATTATAAATACCTCGTGACCAAGTTTACGTTCATTGTTTCAGCAGCTACAAGAATGCTATATAAGCCAAGTATTACCATACAAGAACAAGCAAAAATAAAAACTCTAGTTCTATTCTTTTTCTTAATTTGCTCTATGTCGAGATGACTCACTGTACCCCATATCGGATATTCAGAAAGAGATGATAACTGCTTAGGCCGGATCAAAATTGGTGATAATTGACTTAACAATAGAGCCAGCCCTACACCTGCCCCAAAACCGACCAGTAAAACGGCTGTGTACAGGATTAGCCTATTAGGACCAGAGGGAGTGTTTGCTACTAAGGGAGGCTCTATTATTCTAAATTGCAATTCTTCAGAAGAAACTTCGGCGCGTCTTGATAAGTCCGCAGACTCCCGTCGAGAAAGTAACTCTTCATACTTCTTTTTTGTTATTCCGTAATCTCTGTTTAAAGCAGTAGACTCTGCTTCAATCTGAGGAATTAAATCAACTTTCGATTCAAATTCCGCAATTTTAGTTACCAAATCTGTTTCTTTTACTTTTAAAGATGCCACTTCACCTTGTAACTTGCTCATTTCTAGACGAATTTCCTGAGTGAGCTCATTGAGTGGAAGCTGATCTTCCTCATCAACCGAAGCTAAAAATGCGTCTATTTCTTTTTTGCGATAATCTTCTAAGCTTTGTAGTAGCTGTCTAGCTTCCACTACATCAGGGTGCTTATCAGTGAAGCGTAATTGTAGCTTATCTAGCTCTTCCTCGAGGTTTCGAATCCTGTCATCATATCGTGTTTTTAAACTGGACTCTTCTTGACTAGAAACTGAGAAGCTATCCGACGCCGAAGATTTCTTTATTTGGGAGCGGAGCGTGTCTACCTGTTGCTGCGTCTGTTTAATACTTAGCCTAGTAAGTTCAAGTTCTGCATAAAGGTTTTGAAGGCTACTGTAGTAGGTGCCTGACATTGGCAAGATATTATTATATTGTCGTTTGAATTGAGCTAAGCGTTGCTCCGCTTCGGTTAGACGGTTCTCATACTCTGCAATCTGTTCTTCAAGAAAGCGCCCTGCGGTATCAGTATCTCGCCTGTTGTTCCCTAAGGAACCTTCAACAAATAGATCCAAAGTTTCTTGTACAACCCTCTGTGCTACAACAGGGTCTTCATGCGAGAAAGAAATGTTATAAATATTTGTTTTACCAGCTGACTTAAGATCAATTGAAGACGATAACTGTGTAACTAAGTCTTCGAACTCCCGGTCACTGGTTGTAGTAATATCTAGATCGCTTTCTCTTGCAATAATTTCAACGTTAGTGCGGCTCAAAAGGGTACGGGCCATCATCCTAACTTCTTCATCAGGATTAGACTGTATAGCCAAGCCCCGAAGAAGAGGTTGAAGCACTGAACGGGTATCTACATATACTTTTGCGTCAGAATTATATTGGTCGGGAAGGGTAGCCACAATAAAAAAACCAATTGGACATATTAACCATGACGCAATAATCACATATCGCTTTTTAATCCAAATACCCTTAACTAAATCCAATAATTGAATTAAGGTTTGTTGTAAATCCTGCATTTAAATGTTCCGTATACTGCTAAGAACTAAAACCAAGCTTCTGGTATGATTATGACATCGCCTGGAAGTATATCGATATTCTTTGTTATGTCACCTTCTCTAATTAAATCGTCGATATTTAAAGAGTAAGTAGTTTTATTATTATTTTCGACCCTAACTAACTTGGCACTATTGCCATCGGCAAATTCAGTCAATCCTCCAACGGCAATCATAAGATCTAGTAACGTCATGTGCTCAGTATAGTTAACTGCGCTGGGATTAGTCGCCTCTCCAATGACTCGTACTTGCTCGCTTAAGGGTCCTGAAAAACTATTGACGCTAACTGTGACCCTCGGATTATTTATATAAACCGAAAGTTGTTCTTCAATCTCTCTTGCAAGCATAGTTGGCGTTCGACCAGCTACATCAATATCCTCAACCAATGATGTTGTCACCTTTCCGTCAGGTCTAACAATGAATTGACCAGAGACTTCAGGGTTCCGCCAAACAAAGATAGTTAGTGAATCCCCTGGGCCGATAAGATATTGATAGTTATTAACGTCTGTAGTGAGGGAAGGTCGTGTTGTCGCTTCTGGTAACGACGAGGAACTATTACATCCAGTGATTAAAGAAATGATTATGCAGACTGTTGCGTTTCGTAACGAGCAGAAGCGGTTCATAAGAGATCATCCTACACTCAAATGGTTAAATTTTCACATTGTGGCGAGTACCCTACGGTAATTATCACTATAATGCCAATAACAATTCTAGTCTATTAGAAAAAATCCCTTTATGATACGTAAGATAAAGTAGTTTTGGGAGGCCAGGGGTGGCAGTTAACAAGCGAAATCAGAATAAACGCTCAAATATTTTAGTTATAACGGAAGCGTTACTTATTGCTTATATTGGGTACATTACCCATTTCATATTGACTCAGATAGGATTATCTTTTGAAGTTCCTGTAGAGAAGCTTTTAGTTAATACCGGCTTATTGACAGTGTCAATTTTGTTATGTTCTTTATCTGTAGGTCTCTACGAGGCCAAGCTTCGTGAAACGTTTAGAGGAATAATACGCCGGATTTTTGTTAGTGTAGGACTAAGCTACTTTTTAGTTGAAGTTGTCAGTCGAGTTTTGTTTGATGACTTACTTATGGATGGATATTTTCTACCCGCTTCAGTTTGCTCCATTATCATAACACTTGTTGTATTTAGGTACTTTACAAACCGACTAGGGTTACTTGGTCTGGGTAAAGTTAGGATCATAGTATTGGGCGCGGGTGAGCGTGCATCTATTATCGAAAAAAGAATGCGTCGCGATGTCGATCGCATAGGCTTCGAACTTGTAGGCTTTATCCCTATTCCGGGGGATAATAGAGAAGATGGGATTCACAAAGAAAAGATTATCCATGTAAAAGTGGACGAGAGTTTTCAAAAGTTCATAGCGGACAATGATATTGAAGAAATTGTTATAGCGTGTGACCAGCGTCGCGGTACTTTGCCTGTTGAAGTGCTCTTTGATTGCCGATTACGAGGCATTGAAGTAACTGAGCTGCTCGATTTTATGGAGCGAGAAACTGGCCAGATAGTTGTGAACCTCATGTATCCTAGCTGGGTCATTTACTCTAACGGTTTTAAAAGCCAAAACTACTTGAGGGACGCTTTAGACTATTCAGTTAATGCAATTCTAGCTTTCATCATATTTTTCTTTGTGTGGCCTGTAATGCTTGCTACCGCAATAATTATTTATCTTGACGATGGTCGACGAACTGGAGTATCCGTGCTTTATAAGCAAGAGCGGGTTGGTCTTAATGGACAACTTTTCAAGATACTTAAATTTAGAAGTATGCGTCCTGATGCAGAAAAAGATGGTGCTAAGTGGGCGAGCAAAAATGATGATAGAGTCACAAGAATAGGCCATTTCATTCGAAAGTACCGAATAGATGAACTTCCTCAATTGCTTAACGTGTTCAAAGGCGAAATGTCATTCATCGGCCCGCGTCCAGAAAGGCCTCAGTTTGTGGAGCAACTAGTTCGTGAAGTGCCTTACTATAATCAACGACACAATGTTAAACCTGGCCTAGCAGGATGGGCACAGCTCAATTACCCCTATGGCGCTAGCGTTGAAGACTCGATGGAAAAGTTAAAGTTTGACCTTTATTACGTGAAGCATCAAAGCTTGTTATTAGATATACTGATTCTGATAAGAACCGTTGAAATTGTGTTATTTGGAAAAGGAAGATAGTTTCCAGTTATAAAAAAGGGACAGGGTAGTATGTTGGCAAGGAGTAACTTAAAAAGCTTTAGCATCGCTTTAGTTATTGCATTATTGTGGGCTGTAGCTAATTACCATGTGATGCGAACACTTTGGGTGCATGGTTTCGATGACGGTACATATTCACATGCTTATCTCGTACCCTTTATCATAGTCTACCTGCTGTATTCATGCGCTCAGACAGGAAAATTTGAATTACGTACTTCCGTTAATCGCTATTGGCTAATTTTTGGTTGTTTAGTCGGCGCAATTTACATAGTTGCTCTTTTTTCACAAATCAGCTTACTATACTGGTGTTTATCATTGGCTATGCTAATAGTCGTAGTTTTCCAAGTATTCAAGTTTAGTTGGTTTTTAGTTTTCCCACTCGTATATCTGATATTAATTTATCCTTTTTGGGGAGCGTTTGCTTCATTCTTTCAAGACCTCTCTGTTTTTGTAGTAACACTTATAATGTCTTTTACAGATATTCCAGTTTTTGTAGAAAATGAGTTTGTTACAATTCCGGCGGGCGTTTTTGAAATTGCAAGGGGATGCAGTGGTTTAAGATATATTATCGTATCCTTAGCCATCAGTTCGTTGTATGTCTATTTGTATCTACGGACAGTTAAAAGTGCGTTAATCTTCGTAATTGTTGCCGTATTCGGCGCTTTAGTAACGAACTGGGTCAGAATAGTTTGCCTTATTCTTATTGGGCACTACACCAACATGGAAAGCTCCCTAATGACTGACCACAATAATTTTGGTTGGTATATTTACATTCCAGTCGTCTTAGTTCAGTTTTACATTGGCGCAAGGCTGGAACGTTCAGAAGAGATATTAGATCTTCATAACAAAAACGTTGTAAAAATTAGACCGTCCGCATCCGTTTCTATCAATAATCACGCGTTGATGGGCTCGATGGCACTTCTTTTTCTGGCATCTTCAGTTTCAGTTAATCTTTACACAACAGCCCACACAAAAAATCATCACGCACAGAGATTCGGTTGTGAGCTAGCCGTTACAGATAATATTTTTACTGTTTATAACTTCGACTCTGTATGTGAATTGGATAGCGATAAAGCTGAACAACGTCAATTTAAGTTTTTATATAGCGGAAGGTTACTCGATGGGAAAGCGAGTTACTACCTAAATACAGTTATACCTGAAACGCATCGACTGTTATCGGAACGTAATGATAAAGAATACAAGACTTTACTCACTAAAAACAATGTCGGTCAGACGTGGTTGTTAAAATATAACTATGAAATAGATGGGATGACGTACAGTACTCCCAAATTATTCAAATTTGCTCGTTTAAAAAATGCTTTAAAAGGAAATACAGAGCATTGGTTAAACGTTTCTATTGAGAAGTGCGAATTTACGTGCGTAAAGTCTTTTTCGAGTCAACTGGGCGATTAAAACGTGCAATTACAAATAATCCGCACAATAACCGACTTTAAAAGTTTAAAAGAGCATTGGCAATCACTTGACAGAAAAGCGTGTAATAAGAGCATTTTCCTGAGTTTCGATTGGATTGATGCGTGGGTAACTTCGTTTTCTAGCAGTATATCTGCTATGGCCGTGATCACTGTTTGGGAGGGCAATGAATTAGTTGGTTCACTGCCTTTGTATACTAAAAGTGGTGAATCTGAAGGTGTATTCTGGTTTCTCGGTAGCGGAGAACCAGAACTAGCTGAGGTCTGTAGTGAGGGGCTAGATGTTTTACTTCTATCTCCATCAAAAGCAAAATATGGCCATCTATTTAAGAAAGCTTTTATTAAAATTGGTTTAAAGAAGTTAATTGTAAGCAACAGCTTTGAAGATAGTTTTCTGGCTAGACAACTTCAAGAAAGTGGCTTTTTTAAGACTAAACAATTTATAGGCAATCGTTACTTCATTCGAGCGCATGAGGCCAGTACTAAACTTGAAAAGAGAACGGCTCGTTATTCTAGAGCTGCAGAAAAATTAGGTGTTAGCTTCCACGTACTCAAAACGGTTGACGAATTAGACAGTTATTTCGGCGAATTAAAATCACTTCACAACTTGAGATGGCGCAAGAGTCAACCAATAACTATTTTTGATAATGATAAATTTTGTTTATTCCACTTGAAACTTGCAGAGGAATTGATCAAAAAAGATAGTCTTTCATTAGTTTTGTTAAAAAAAGAAAATAAATCTATTGCTATCAACTACTCATTGGTATCAGGTAATGATCTGGTTTTTTATCAAAGTGGTGTTGATACATCGTTTAAACCTAATCTGTCTCCGGGAATGCTTCTGCATAGGTATCAGCTTGAGCTAGCGCGCGAGCGTAAACTAAACAAATATGACTTTTTACTTTCTATGCCTCCCTCCTATAAAGAAAGCATTACGGAATACGCTGAACCCGTTTACTGCTCTATCTATTATAAAAGCTTTTCCGCGTTTGTATTAGGTAGGGTTTCAATACTTGTCTCAAAAATTAAAAATAGACTATTTATTAAAAATAAAGAGGTAAGTTTTGCAGGTTAATACGTCTCACATTCCGGCTGCGAGTAGACAATCACAGGCGGGCTTCGCTTACTTTCTTCTTTGTGTATACACAATGCTGCTGCTAGCTCGACCTCATGAGTGGCCGGTATTTAACATAGAGTTTCCACTTTTAAGAACATTCTTAATCTTAACGTTTATGTTTTACTTAATTGGTCTCAAACCCAAGGTATGGAACGTACAGTGCACAATACTTATTTTATTACTTTTTTCGATGCTTCTCTCGGAGATTCGAGCGTATAGGTATTTTAGTGATTTAAGCAAATTAATTGAGTGGATTAATGCGAATATAATACCTTTTATTCTATATTTCAGCTTGTTAACTACCGTAAAACGACAAAATGTTGTCTTTTTTATTTCGTTATCAGCCGCGCTTATAATGGTGCATCACGCTTATAGTCAAATTCAAAGCCCTGTAGGGCAGGGGTGGGCTGAGTCTGTGGTATATCGTTCCGACGGGGGGGCGAAGTCTATTCAAGCTAGGTTCGTCGGTAATTTTAATGACCCAAATGATATGGGGATGTTCCTAGTAATGAATATCCCCGTAGCAGTCTATTTTTTATTGTCCAGTAAAAGCTTGTTTACTAAATTGTTCGCTCTAGTAACTGTATTTTTTCTTTGCCTTGGTATTTATTGGACCGGAAGTAGAGGCTCATTGTTAGGTGCGCTCAGCGTTTTCTTCTGCTTGTTTTACATAAAGTTCGGTAAAGTGAAAGCTATTATCTTAGCGTCGGTTAGTATTCCTGCAGTTTTTCTTGCTATGGGGGCTTTCAGAAAGATAAGTAAAGATGATGAAAGTGCTAGTCAGCGTCTAACTGCTTGGTACGAAGGCATACAAATGCTTAAACATAGACCATTGTTTGGTTTTGGAAAAGAACGTTTCTTGGAATACCACTCTAAAGTTGCTCATAACACCTATGTGACAGTTATGTCAGAATTAGGCATTATCGGTTACACATTGTGGGCTATGTTTATGTTAATCGCGCTTCACATGCTATTAAGCGTAATGAAAGTGCAAGACGCCAAAGAGGGACACGAGGAGTTGCTTAACAAAGAAAAGCATCTAAGCCAATATTTGCTTGTAGCTTTAATTGGTTATGCTGTGACGGCATTTTTCATCAGTAGAAGCTATATTATGGTGGTATATATTTTTGTCGCGATGGTCGCTGCCATGTTCTTTCGAGTGAGTAAGTTTACTTCGCTGTCGTTAACTTCTAAAGACCTCAAACGTATATTGTTGCTTTCGCTTTCAAGCCTCGGTTTTCTTTACGTCCTTATAAGAATTTTGCTTACTATTTAAGTTTTGAGAGATTAAACAAATTGAATGAATTAAAAGCCAGTGTCATCGTGGCGATGTTTAATGGCGAAGCAACCATTGAAAAAACATTGAATAGCTTATTGGCACAAACTTACAACAACTTTGAAATCATCGTGGTTGACGACGGTTCTACGGATTTATCAAGTAAAATAGTTGAACAATATCTAAAAGAAGACAGAGTAAAATATATATATAAACAGAATGGTGGGGTTGCAGCAGCAAGGAATACTGGAATCGAAAATGCTTGTGGCGACATCATTGGTTTTTGCGATCAAGATGACCTCTGGAAACCTGAAAAGCTAACGGAACAAATGAAGGTTTTCAATGATAATGCTCATATTGGCGTTGTTTATAGCTGGATAGAAGTCGACACAGAAGGGATGTTAAGTGAGAGTCACCCGTGTTTTGAAGGCGATTGCTTTAAAGCCTTATTAATGCAGAACTTTATCTCTTGTTGCACAGGCATGGCAAGACGCGACTTACTTTTAGCGATAGGAGGCTTTGATGAGAGTAGAGAGTTACATGGCGTAGATGACCGGCATGTTTGGCTTCGACTTGCAAAAGTAACGAACTTTGCAGTAGTTAAACAAGTTTTGGCTACTTATGTGATACACGGCGCGAACTATTCTCTCAATGAAGAGAAGATGCTAAAAGCTGACAAAGTATGTATTGAAAAAATATCGCAAGATGAAACATTGAGCGCGGTAGAAAAAAGCTGGTGCTCTGATGCTATGTTTAAAGTTTATCTTCATTACGCAAACAATTTTTTTTATATTAATGAAATAAGAAATTGTGCTCGGTGTTTATTAGATGCTTGGGGCATAAAAAAATATCGGCTGGACCTACTTATTGCTTCCTTGATATTAAGTGTTGCACCCTCCTCATTTATTAAAGGGTTAAAGCGAGTAAAGCAGTTATTAAAGGGAGTTGCTAAATGAGTCAGAAAGCGATTGTCGTCGTCGGAATGCATCGAAGCGGGACTTCAGCGATATCAGGTCTTTTAGCAGAACTTGGTGTTTTTATGGGAAGCTCGCTATTTGCACCTCAAGAAGGGGTTAATGAAAAGGGCTTTTTTGAAAATTCACTTTTGGTAGACATAAATGACAGACTTCTAGATGAAAGTTTGCTTTCCTGGGACCACCCCCTCGCTTTGACGCTAGCGGAGGAACAACAGCCTCATTTATCTGCCTACCAAAATGAAGCGAAACTTATAATAGAGAAAGATTATCGCGGAAAAGCACTTTGGGGAATGAAAGACCCTCGAACCTCGTTACTTTTGCCTTTTTGGCTCAAAACATTTAAAGACTTAAATGTCTCCGCCAACTTCATACTAATGCTCCGACACCCCATGGAAGTCTTTGGTTCTTTAAAAAAACGAGATGGTTTCTCTTTACAAAAAGCAATGCACCTTTGGCTAAATTATACACTATCTAGTTATTTTGGTTCGCTACAACAACCTTCACTGATTTTAAGGTATGAAGATTTATTAAATACCCCGGAAACTTGTGCAAAGAGAATTTTTGAAACTTTTTCGTTAGGCGAATTAGATAGTCTAGCTTCGCAAAGTTTCATTGATAAAAAACTTCAAAATCAACACTCGCTTAACGTGCCAAACGATAGACTGGTTAATTTGGCTATGACCGTTTATCTGGAATTAGGTAAATCGGTTATCGATCATAACGCTGTTGTTAAAGCCTCAGAAGAGTATCACGCTCATTTGCATTCGTTGTCCAGTGTACTAGTAGAACATTTAAACGCAGTGAAAAAAGAAGAAGTCTATTTCAAACAGCACTTTCTAAATGCTTATGAATCTATTTGGTGGAAATTAAGCTGGCCTTTGAAAAAAATTGAGTCTTTTTTTAGCTTAGGCAGGTATCGAGGTTAAAAAGTGGAGAAATTATTAATATCCGTAATAACATGCAGAAGGCCCGTATGGTTAGCAAGACTTCTAGATGCACTTCAAAATCAAAAGGTAGACGAAGACATAGGTGTATCAATTTTAGTAGTCGATAACGCAGCAGATACTGAAACTAAAAATGTGGTTAAACGCTACAACGATAGTCCTATAAATGTTGTCTACGAAGTTGAAAATAGACCTGGTATTGTGTTTGCTAGAAATAAGTGTATCGAGTTTGCAATAGGTGAAAGCTCAGATTACCTAATCTTTATCGATGACGATGAATGGCCTCAACAAAATTCGTGGGCTCAATCACTACTCAACGGGTGTAAAGAAGCTAATGCAGATATCGTTACAAGTCATGTTATTTCAGTTGATGAAGAGCTGAATCAAAATTGGGCGACAAAGGTTTTATACCCTCCTCCAAACTACATTAAAGGCGAACACTTAAAGGTTTTTTATACTAATAATGTCTTGTTGACCAAGCGTGTTTTTCAAAAACTTCACCCTTGTTTTGATGTCCGATTTGCCATGACAGGAGCGAGTGATTATCACTTTTCTCTTCGAGCTAGAAAAGCTGGTTTTGTCACGGTATACACGGACGCTCCTGTTATTGAAGAACTACCAGCATCAAGAACAAACGTTAAATGGTTTTGCAAAAGAGGATTCCGCTCCGGGATTGGTTATACAAGATCGCATTTATTTGAAGAGAAAATAACCTTAGTAATTCTCAAATGCTTTATTCTGGCTATCATTAGGTTGCTAAGAGGCGGGGCTATGATTTTAAAATCTATATTTACAATGAATAAAGGTATCTACGTAGACGGGCTATTCCGAATGAGCTCCGCTGTAGGCACAATTGTAGGGTTGTTCGGTGTGAAGCATAATGAATATAAACAGATTCATGGTCAGTGATGCTAGCTATTTAATGTGAGTTAACAGTTATGATTCTTTCTGCGTTAAAACTCGCCAGTCTACTAATATTTATAATAGGTGTAATACTTTGTTCGATACTTGCCTTCCAGCTTCCAGTATTAGATCAATTTTATTTTATCGACTTTATCCCAGACTATGTAGCCTTGTTTCTTTTTTTACCAGCCATAATTTTCATTAGTAAAAAAAGACTTTATTTATTTCTTACTGGTTGTGTCTTTTTCGTTATGGCATCTCCGTTTCAGGTCAATATTACTCACAATTTAGTCGAAGAAGACAGTATTATTCATAATAGATTCAAAGTCGCATCGTTTAACGTAGCCCAAAGAGTTAATGCTGAAAAACTCTATCAATTTTTTGAGCAAAAAAATTTAGATGTGTTGTTTGTGCAAGAAGGGAGTTACGACATGTTTAAAGACGCTTTTCGATATAACTTGTACGGAGAATGTGTGAAGCGACTATGTGTTTTATCTAAATACGCTCTTACTCAGTTAGAAAGTTTAAATAGACGACCGTTAGGAGGCTGGGGGCAATATGTTTCTCTCCACAAAATAAACGTGGGAGGAAACGTTGTTTTGCTGGCAAACGTGCATTTTGCATCGATTTCTAATTTTGGCTATCGCTTCAATACATTTGCAGGATTTCTATCAAAAATTTCGCTTTTCAAAGATACAAAGGCGATAGAATTCGGTTTAGTTAAAGCGCTGATAGAAAAATGGAGCGATGATGACGCTATTGTTATAGCCGGGGACTTTAATTTAACCGATAGGAATCAGCAGTTTACGCAGTATTGGGGTGAATTTAGAAACGCCTTTAATGAAAGCGGCTTTGGCTATGGAACTACAAGAAAAAGTTGGTTTCTCTCGCCTCGTATAGATCATATTCTTTCCAATAAGCGGCTTTCACCTGTCGCTACATCGGTTTGGCGTGATATGGAAAGTGACCATTATCCTGTTGTTTCAACTTTACAATTCATAGGACAAACTGAGTGAAAAATGCAAAGTGCATTGTTTATGCTGATAGCAACTCTAACCATCTTCAGCAAGTTTATACAGGCTTGACTATGCTACATCGCCAAGGTGTACTTAACGTTGACATGAGGGTAAGTAAAGAAGCAAGAAAAACGAAAACGCCCTTTAGCGTACAAAGCAATATATTGCACCTTGAGTTAGAGAGGAAAAAACTCTGCTTTGACACTTCTGACAGTGCTTTAATAGATTCAGAGGCATTAGAACGGTGTGATTTTTTATTTAAACGTAGTTTTAACCCGACTATTGACCAAGTTAACTATAGTAAAAATGTGCTTCCATACGGCCTAAACTATTTAGTTTATGCGGACAGTTTTGACCGTTTCGCATTTAAACGATGTGCACTTTTTTATCACACGAAAGACTGGAAAAAAGAACTCATCAAGCAGGCCGACTTCTTAGGTAAGCTTCATTATAAAGTATCTACATCAGCATTGTACTCTCGCCCAGTTCTAAGAGAAAATCCTAAAATATTATTTTTAGCTAGGTTATGGGACACCAATACAGATAGCTTTTTTACTGTTACCGAAGAGCAAAGGCTGCAACGAGAACAAATAAATAAACAAAGAGTTGAGTGCATAGCATTGTTGCAGGAAACATTTAAAGATAAATTTACCGGAGGGCTTATAGCTACTGACTTTGCTTTAAAAGAGAAGCCGAAATTCGTACTAAAAAATACTGATTTAACAAGTAAAAAGAATTATATCAATACTGTTAAATCACACGATATTTGTATCGCTTCAACGGGGCTTCATGGTTCTATCGGGTGGAAGTTCGGTGAATATATCGCAATGTCCAAAGCAATCGTTAGCGAAAAAAATGAAAACACAGTTAGAGGTTTAGAGCCTAACATTCATTTTCAAGAGTTCGACTCGGCTACAGATTGTGTTGAACGTGTCAAAGGGCTTGTGGAACGCCGTGATGATAGATTTGAAATGATGAAGCAAAATCACCTTTTTTACGAATCACACTTGCGTCCGGACAAGCTATTGATGCGATGTTTTAAACAGGTTTTATAAAACGTCAAAAGCTGTTTTAGCAGTAATCTAAACCATTGGGCTTTATCATAATTAAGGCAAGATAACTAGGAAACAAATTTAGTGAGCAATATACCAAGAACCAACCACTTTATATGGATAAGATATCTTGCTGCGTTTTCAATTGTTTTTTCGCATTCAAAGCAATTTGATACAGCCCCTCAAACTTATATAGATGTCGTTTCAAAACTAACTTGGTTAGTTCCAGGTGTGCCTATTTTGTTCTTTATAAGCGGCTTCCTAATTTCGCTTAGCTCATCCAACAGTTCTACGCTAAGTGAGTTTTTCGTAAAGAGAGTTTTAAGAGTTTACCCTCCGTTATGGGCCGCATTTGGTGTCAGCATAGTACTTATTTTCAGCTTAGGTATGGTGGATTTGACGGGGAATGACTGGCTCAAGTTTTTCGCGTGGTGTTTAGGGCAGGTTACTGTCGTATTTTTTTATCACCCAGAGTTCCTGAGTCACGTTGGAACTGGAGTTTTAAATGGGAGTCTCTGGGTAATTCCCGTTATACTTCAGTTTTACTTAGGGGTACCCTTATTAAGAAGGCTAGATGCATATTGGGTAACTAAAGGGAAAAGCCATTTTGTATACTACTTATTGCTTTGTTGTGCGTTGTTTAATATGGTATTTCACTATGTGAATAACTTTAATCCCAATGTACTAACCAAGGTTATCCACTTTCTTACACTTCTACCGTGGTTGTTCTTTTTTCTGTTGGGTTACATATTTAGTCGCGATTACGATAAGTTAAAAAACCTAACAAAATATGCGAGCCCTTGGCTGCTTTTACACCTATCTCTCTTTTTAAGCTTAGGTGCAATAGGCTTGAAATGGGGAAGAAATGATATTAATCCTATTCTGTTTACTGTTTTAGCTTTTTTTATAATTAGTATAGCCTTTAAAGCTCCTTCCGATTTTGCTTGGTTCACGCGCTTAGAAAAAGCTATTGCTAGAAACGACATATCCTTTGGCCTATTTGTTTATCAGATGGTTATCTTAAATACAATGATGTTTTTAGGTATATTTAGCGACAACTGGACTGCTAGATTGTTTACCTTTTTAATAGCTACAGTAGCGATATCTTCGATAAGCCTACTATTTCTAGAAAAGCCTATTAGGAATAGAAGGGACTGGTTCATTCAGGTTTTTTCTAAAGAAAAAAAATAGAAACTATTGGGCTTATAGCGTGCAGGCCCAAGGCCATTTTTCTAATACTGTAAATCTTTACTCAACTGATAATATAGCTATCAGTTGAGTCTTGTACAATATGAATCTACCAGACTTCACTAGAAGGCACTAGCTTTTAACTACAGTATTGTCTGGTTGTAAGTAACATTATTTACTTTCTAGAAGCTGTTAACCCCAAATTTAAAGAGAATGGATTGCTTCAATCGAATCTTTAATTTTTGCTTCGGGAAACATTTTGTCGTTTAGCTCAATACAGTATTGTGAAGCGACATCGAACAGGAATCCTTTATCTAACTTTTTAAGAATATTCAGTTTTTTCTTTGCTTTGAAACTGTGTGATTGTTCAGTAATAATTCGAGACTCATTTATGTTCAAAAAATTACATAGCTTAGAACTTGAATTAGCTAGTTCCTTTGTTTTTAAGATTAGTAGTCTATTTGAGGGAACATTATGTAATACGTTGTTATTGTGCTCGCTCCAAAAGTCAAAATATGCGGCAAGTGGGTATAATCCAAGTTTTTCTAATGGCTCGTCGTATTTAGTGTAAGAAAAGCCACGATCGTAATAGTTCCTTCTGCCTCAATCATAGAGAGAGTTTTTCTTTTGTACATTTCTAGCAAGTTGATGATTAAACCAAGAGTCAATCCAAGATACACAGTCACGAATGGTCAAGACAAACTTTGCTTCTTCAAAGGTCTCGACAAGAAGCTGAGCAAACTGACCGTAATAGTGAGAAGAATCCATCTCGAGCCAGTTATATTTATCTCTCTGTTTCAACTCCTTTTTAATGTCTTGGTCTGACAGTAGTCCAGAGTTTCGCAGGTATATCATGGCAATAACGAAGGTGTCATTTATTTCGTGATAGGATCTAAAGTTATTTAGTATGTTGGCTATAGAGTGGGTACCTGATTTAGGCGTACCTAGGCAAAAAGCTTGAAAATTTCTCTTTTGTAAAACTCTTCGAAGTGGTGCTTTGTACTTTTGAGTGCGCGTGAGCCGAGAATACTTTTCAAATTCGCTTCTGCATACAACTACAGGGTCTAGTGTCATTTTTATCGTGTTCCTGAAAGCAAAAAGAGTGTTAAGAAACTATCAATATCTTACATAAAGCAGAGTTTTTTGTTAGCAAAAAATAGAGCAATGAATCGACAAGGCTTTACCAGACACTTTTTCATTACAATTTTCTCTTTATTGTTGAAAACATTAAGCTCATTATTTCTTTTGGTATAAAAAAGTAAGCAAGTGTGGGGACAAAAAATGCATTGAAGATAATAGTAGAAAGAATCAACGAGGCCCATGTGGTAGGCAAAATAAGCTGCTCTCTCGCTACTAACCATAGTACAAAAAAAACAGACGCAGACGCAGCGAAGCAGATATCAAGTTTTGCTAATCCTATTTTGTTATGTCGTTTAAAGGCAATGCGGTAGAGCATGAAATTTACCAAATATGATACCAATACGAAGGCTAAAGCGACGCCAATGACACCATAAATTTTTCCAAGAGCAATACTTAACAATATTGTAAATATTGAACCTATCAAGGAAGCATACATAAGGTTTTTATGATTGGCTTGTGCGATAAGAATATTTCTAAATATCATAGCATATGGCCGAACGAGTAGACCTAAGGCCATTATAGATATGAGAGCAGATGCTTTATTAAATGAGTTCCCCAGCCAAATTCTGATGAAAGGGTCGCTGAAAACAATAAGATTTATAGCTAAAGTTAAGCAGCATAAGAAGCACATTCTCGCGATCGTATCTATGTGATTTTTAAGTTCTCCTCCACGAGCTACCAATTTAGTAAAATATGCTGAAAAAGATTGAAAGATAGAGTTGTTCAATGTTTCAGCATGGTTTATGAGGTTTTGCGCAACTCCAAATATTGCCACTGAATTAACAGTCATAATATTACTGATTAAAATCGGAGCTGAGCGTTGGTTAATCATTTTGGCAAAAGCCATAATGATTATATATTTAGAAAAGTTAAATAGCTCAAGAAATCCATTATAAGAAATGTACTTTCTTTTCAAACACCAGTAAGGATAAATTTTCCTAGCAGCGATAATCTTTAATAAATTTATAAAAATATCGGTAAAAACAGCACATAAAGCCATAGTAACAATACCAAAGTGCCTACCGACAAAATAAATTAAAGTAGATTTCACAATGACGTTTAACGTGGCGAGGGCGGCATCAATATCTACCCTCAAGTGAGCAGCGTATATCGCGTTAATAGGGTTCATCGTGAAATCAACAACTATTTTAACAGCAAAGATAGCTGCCACTTTTGTTAATAGCTGACCCATATCAGCTTCTAAACCGAGTAAGTGTGGGAATTGGAATACCAATAATGCAACGAAGGCTGATATAACTCCAAGTGATAAAAATAAAAATAGGGATGTAGTCAGGTATAGATTAGCGGTATCTCTATCTCCTTTTTCTAAATACAAGGTAACAAACCTTTGAACAGCAGCGGGAAAGCCCAGTTCAATTATATTAAAGAAAGCTAACACAGAGAGGATTAGAAGCCATAAGCCATACCCTTCGCTACCAATACTTTCAATAATACTGGGGGTAAGAATTAGCATTGCTAAAACAGTAATGACTTTTTCAATAAGCGAGAATAGTCCTGAGGATAGTAGTCGTTTTTTACTCAAAATTTATACCTGATCGTGTAGTCCACTATGCGAACTTAGCCATGCCTATTTTTAAATACTTGACGCAGTCTAGCTGCATTCTCTTTTGTCATTTTGAGTTCATCAGGTAGTCTTTTTTTACCTAATAGTGTTTTTTTAACGGTAAAACGAGATTCTATTACTTTAGGTCTGCTATAGCGCCCATCCCAACAATCGATCAACGCACCTATATCTAAAGCAATACCGCCTTGTTGCTGTATTTCAGCACAGTAACCTTTTCCTATTAGGCCTGCTGCTACTAAGTATGGCATTCCGTGATACTCTACGTTTATACTGTTTTTGATTCTTTCGAAATGTTCTGGATAGTGTGGGACAAAGTGTCCCACCTGTCTGGCCGACTTATCTGGGGTGATGTGTTCAGTGACTTTTATACTAAGGCATTCTCTAAGTTTTTGTGGTATGTCGGTCCTCGCAGTTATTACGCCAATATGGCCGGCACGTTCTAACAAATTGGTCATTGCCCCTGATAAAAAGTAATCAAAAGAAATCCACTGCGTACAAAACTGCTGCGTCTGAAACTTTCTATGCTTTAGCGTTTTGTAAAGTTTTGCGATTCTAACTGCATCGGCAAAAGAAATATTTCTTTCTGTCTCTCTTAATCTAAATGATTTTTTGAAGGTGTCTAAAAATAATTCGGTGTTGTTACTACTGATAAGCGCGTCGTTAAATGAAACACCCAAAACATCATCTCTGACTCCGATAATATCTGCGGTATTTATTAGGTTTGATAGGTTTCTTTTTAAGTCATAGAGCTGGTTTAGAGAAGCTTGTTTGCCAACGTGCTCAGATAGGTACAAAGTATCGTGAATAGTACACTCTTCGTCAAAATCTAAAAGAGCTCCCTCACCATCTCCGAGCCTAATAAAGCTGAACGAAGACTTGTCTTCAAAGGCTTTATTGATAGCTGATTCAAACTGTTTAATAGTTAGTTGTTTAATATCTTTATAACTAGTCATTTTTTTCTAATAAGCCGCGTATCTGGTCCGCCGTATTGCTCCAAGTGAATTGTGAGATAGAAGACCGTATAAATTCTGGATTCCAATGACGCTGTGTCAATTTATATATGGCTTCAACAATTCCCTGGCTATTTAAATCGTCAATGAATACGCCATTACTACAGTCGGTTACTACTTCCGGAATACCCCCAACTTTTGTAACTATGACAGGAGTTCCAGTTGCTAATGATTCCATCACAACATTTGGCACACCTTCCCTGTAACTAGGAAGTATTAACGCATCAGCGTTGTGTAAATAGGGCAATAGCTGATCGTGTGCTACCGAGCCAAGAATATTTATATTCTCGTTTAGTTTGTTGACTTTCACTTCATTGCGTATTTTTTGTATTAGCTCCCCATCACCGATGATGTCTAAAACAATCGAAGTCACGTTTGTTTTCATTAGCGCCATAGCACCAATTAACTCTTCAATACCTTTAGTCTTAATCAACGAGCCAATAAAGAGTAACCGTATTTGTTGCTCTCGAAAAATGGGATGTGGGCGCAAAGAAAAAGTACTAAAGTCCACACCGTTATAGACAACGCTTGTGTTTGTATCTGGAGCATGTTTAGCTATCGCATTAACTAAAGCAATGCTTTTTCCGGTCACTACATCCGCGTTGTTAAAAGCCCATCTCATTTGGGGCCTATGAAAAGGTTTTTCCATAAGGGCGTTAACATCACTGCCTAATGTTTCTATGATTAATTTTCCCTTGCTAACTTTTTTAAAGAAAGCCGCAGTGACACCTTCCGCATAAGACCAACTTGCTATCACTCTATCAGCTTTTATCAGCCACATTAGAGGCTTTACCGATACAATTATTGAGATAAGCATCATTAGAGGGTGTAGTGAAGTTAGTACTTTGGGAACATATAGAAAAGGAAAAATACAGGTGTTATCAGGTACACGGTGTTTGTTTAAAACAATTTTTTTCAGCCAGACGAACCAAGGCACTGGAATTAACTTTTTTATTTCATAATGTTCGCTTAAAAACTTGGTCTCTTCTCCATTGTATGTAGCTCGTGTTGGCTGCCAAGGCAGAGGATGCAAATTGGTGAAAAAAAGTAGAGATGGCTTTCCAGTCATGAGTAGTATTTCTGATAAATAGCTGAAACTGATTCGATAGAAAATTGTTTAGAAATAAATTGGTGTGCACTTTTTCCCATTTCTTCTAAAAATTTACGATCTTCGTGTAATCTAAAAAGACATTTTTTCCATGTTACCATGTCGTTAATTTCGTAAATATACCCATTCTCACCATGTGAAATGACAGAGCTAATGTTGCCGACATTGGTTGAAACTGCCGGTATGCCCCTAGCCATAGCTTCTACTAATGACATGGGAAGGCCCTCAGTAGTTGAATTAATTAGCAACACATCTTCATTCTCATAGATAAAGTCTTCATCTAGCTGGTTCCCGTGAAATGTGATGTACTTTGATAGTTTTAACTGATCAACTTTAGCTTCTAATTTGGTTCTTTCCGGGCCGTCACCATATATATCAAGAAGAAACATTTCAAACAGTTCATATTTATTGAAAGCATCAATAACTTGAGAAACGTTTTTAAGCGGGACGAGGCGACAAACCATACATAAATTCAGTTTCTTTTCACCACCGATTTCAGCGGGAGAGTTAGGAACTGCGACACCATTTTGTATTACAGAAACGCACTGTTCCGACCAGCTATACCTTTCCTTAATTCCGCGTTTGATAGGCTCTGAAACAGCAAAGATAGTATTTATATATACAGAACTTAATTTATGAGCAAATTTCAAATACTTCAGAGGAGGTTCAACCTCACCATGAATTGTATATATCACATTTTTAAGCATTAAAAGCAGAAACAGCGGAGTAAAGGCTCTAATTACGGCGGGAGAATGAATATGTATTGTCGAGTATTTTAATAGAACAGAAATTGTTCTAAGCGATCTAACGAATACATTCCCATTTATATTAAAAACCTTTATTCCAGCCTTCTCGATATCACTTTGAAATGCATCACTTGGTTTACCAAAGGAGAGTATCCCGACACTTAAATGCTGTGACTTTTGTTCAAGTGACAGGTTTCTAACGCATTTTTCCGCCCCCCCGACTTGGAGACTACTTACACAATGTAAAACTTTCATTATTAAAACCTTTTTGCATACCCGAATAGTTTCATTAAATCTTCATTCGATACGCCAGGCGCAATAGGGAACCTATGTAAATCGTAGGGCGATGCTAAAGGCAGACGATTTATGCCAGGTTGGAAATTGAACGCTAATTCATACCCATTATTTTTGAGACCTATTATCACTTTTTCGTTATAAGTTGAGCGATTTCCAACAGGGTATGAAAAAGCCGTTATATTTGTTTTAAGCTTCGATTCAAGTAGAGCTTTAGAGTGGCTTAATTCGTAAAATAACTCATCTTCGGATAATTTTGTTAGTATATCGTGATTGTGAGAGTGAGCACCAATCTCCATCCCTTCTTCTAATAAATATCGAAGGTGGTCCCAATTCATAAATTCAGCTTCTGGATAGCTATGCTCGAACCCCAACTGTTTCTCTAATTGATATATTTGATTTTGAGCAGAAGTCTTACAACATTTTATTTGAGTAAGTACATCACGTATGAATATTTTTTCATTATGAGTATTTAAAACGGGTTTCTTCCAATTCGACAACTTAACTTGTGTTGGACGATATGTTTTAAGTAGGTAAGCAACTTTGTCCCACCACGGTACAGTGTTACTCCCTATCAACGCTGTCGCAATAAAAAAGCTAGCAGATATTTTATGCTTTTTGAGAACAGGTAGTGCGTTGGTGAAATTATCAATATAACCATCGTCGAAGGTAACACACATTAGGCGCTCTTCGATAGGTTGATTTAAACTGAGTAAATTATTTAGTTCAGCAATACTAATAACTCTAAAGTTTTTCTTGAAAAAGGTTATATGCTCATCGAGTTCTTTAGTTGTACAAGAAAACACGCAAGGATCAAACGAAGTATCGTCACTATTTCCTATTCGATGAAAATTGACGCTGTATAGACCTGCAGGGCGATTGCTCCAAAAGTAGTGGTCAAGTCCTAACCAGCTACCTATTTTCTTTTTTATACGCGACATTAGCGGTCTCAAAGGCGTTTAAAAGAAGGAGCGCCAAGGATATAGTTTCTATACGAATTTGGGTTTCCTTCTTCACCTGCTTCAGCTGCTTTTATGATGTTATACATCTCTCTAGCAGAGACGTAATGTAGAGCGTAATTCTTTCCATCGTTATATTTAGAGGTTAAATGTCGATGCATTTCCTTTACAGGCTCGCCAAGTAATGTCTCCATATCTCCATCCTGAGCTCCGTGGGTGTGTACTTTTATAAATATCCATTCAGGTTTTCCTTCGACATGAATAGCTTGATTGACCCAAAAATCAACACGATTGGGTGTCGGAGGAAACGTTTTTCTAACATCTGAGTTTTCGATTTGAGGGAAAATTCCTTTCTTTCGCACTTTCCAATTTAAACCCAAAATTCCTTGAATAAGCAGTAGGTCACCCCAAGCCTTGCCACCTTTTACGATAGGTCGTCCGGTTTCATACGACTTTGGTTTCTCTGGATCGTCTTTCGCATAGTAAATGGTATTTAACATAGCGGGTTGCGATTCATCGGGGGATGGAAACGTGAAATCGGCGTAACACCCGGTTTCTCGAAGTACAATAAGCTCATCGTTTACACCGCACCATTTTCCTTCAGGGTGAGAGTTATCTAACACCCAGTTTCCATGTATAAAGGCGTAAACGGGTTTGCCTGTCTCCGGGTCAACGCTTAATGCATTATGTTCTTCGTGAAGACATTGGGCAAAGCCAGAGAGGGTTTTTCTTAAGTTATCGCTAGTATCATCTTCATGATGTAGGTGTATCTCTATCTCGCCAAAACCTTTAGCGCATAAATCGGAAATTTTATCTAAATGTTCTTTTCGATACTCCTCTTCGGGAAAGAAAAAGCTATGCTTTGGATGATTTCCGTCTGCATCAAGAAATTGTGAGGCCATTTTAGGGTAATCAACCATCCATCGGTCCACACGTTGCCGCTCCAATTCAATGTTATCTTTATTTTTCCACTGAGGCTCATAGTGGTCTACGAAGCAAAACATGAGATGCTGCGTACCAAATACAGTAGGCTTTTGTGTAAATTGACTTTTCGTGTAGTTCCAAAGCCAACTCTGCATTTTCTTTTTCTTTACAATGGCAATGAATGCTACTGAGAGTAATACTAAGAGTGCTAGTGTAAGCGCGATCATCTAGATGTCCTTTGCCATGTCGCTGATAGGTTAGAGGATAGAAACTTAATGTAACCTCTGAAAAGGGATATATTCATTGATACAAAAAATGTTATTAGACTAATAATGTTTCCAACTACCGGAACGTTTTTAAATATTCTCAACTCGCCTAGCATCCAGAATGAATAGAACGCTAGCTGTCCAAATAACATTACCGTATATAGATAATTAGTGTGCCACAAGAGTACAATGTTTAGAAGCAAGGTAACTATCATTAAATGAGGAACAAACCAGCGTATTACCTTATGGCTTAAATAAGAGAACCAGCGCCACTTATAGCGAGGATTAAGCAACCAAGTTAGGCGAGACAATGATTGATAATTGCCAGCACCTATGCGAATGCGTCTGCCTGCTTCTTCCTTCAGGGTCGGTGCGATCTCTTCTGTCGCCAAGGCCTGTTTATTATAGATAATTTGATATTTTCTTTTGGCTACGTTCATCACAATGCAGAAATCATCTATTATTGTGTTGTCCGGTAATGGTTCGTAAAGCGAGGTTCTAATCGCGTAAATCCCACCGTTAGCACCAAGGAGAGCATCAATTTTCGATTCGTGTTTTTTCAAAAATTGTTCATATTTCCAATAAATGCCATCTTTATTGTCGCCTGAAAAAGCGTCTACAAGGTTAAGCTCGCCACATACGGCACCAACTTTTGCATTTTCAAAAGGTGCAACCAAGTTTAGTACAGCATCATTTGCAAACATGGTATTAGCATCAGAGAATACAGTTATGTCACTTTTAACACGGTCAAGCAAATCGTTGAGTACATTGATTTTTCCCCGGTTTTCTTCAAAACAAAAAACGCAAAGACGGGGATCGTGAAAACTGCTGATTATACTGTCGGTTTTGTCGGAGCTACCATCTGAGGCAATGAAAAATCGTATTTTTTCATGGGGGTAATCAAGTGATAACAGGTTCTCTATGCGCTCACCTATACAGCTTTCTTCATTATACGCGGATATCACGACTGACACCGAAGGTAATTCATTACCCTCAGTAATCACGTTTTTCTTGACTTGCTCGCGTTTAGAAAATGCTCTGCTGAAAGAATATAGTACAACCGGATATAATAAGTAGCTGTAAAGAATGAGGAAGATGGCCAACCAAAATAAGAATTCTATGTACTTCATGATATTTATCTAGCTTTTGCTGGTATTCCCAATGCTGTAGTATTTGAAGGGACATCCTTCACTACCACTGCATTAGCGCCAACTTTCACGTTACTTCCTATGTTAATGCCGCCAAATGCCTTGGCTCCAGCTCCAAAAAAAATATCATCGTTGAGTACCGGTGATTTGCCTTTCTCGTCTCCAATCACTACAGCACTTTCGAGAGTAATGTTCTTGCCGCCAATAACTTTTGAATTAATAACAACCCCAATAGGATGCATGATAACAAAACCTGGGCCAAATTCAGCTTTAACACCAATCATACAGCCGTTATAAACTCTGTTCAGGTGTTGTAGGAGTAGAGCAATTGGAGCTAAGAGCTTGGATTTAGAACAGCGAAAAGCTAGTCTATACAAGATGTTAGCGCTAGTGCCATCTGTTATGCAAGCTCTTAGTAATGATATTTTAGAGCCATCTTCTAAAAAGATCTGCTGTTTCCTTTTTAGATCAGACTTAATTAGGCGGATGGTGTTATACATTTAAACGTATTACTCTTATAGGAATGCTACTTGTATTACTTCAAGTAATTTACTTAAGCCGGTTGTAGATACTGCTCCCCGCTAGCTTAAAGTCTATAGGGGAGCACAAATATTACGTAGTATAAACTAGTCTACAAGCTAGTTGATAAAAGATCCTTCATACGTCTATAGTCGTTTTGCTGCTTTCGAGTATTTGGACTAAGTAATTTAAGTGCCTTCTCTGCAGAAACTACTTCGCCAATGTCATAAAGAATCTTGATATATATTAGGCCAATTTCAAAGCTTTTACGGTTCTCAGAATACAGCGATTCAGCAAGTCTAAGGGCTTCTTCATTTTCAGCATTGGCAACTAAGCTTTTTAAATAGGTATCAAGAACTGATATTTCACTAGGCGCACCTTTGTATGCCCTTTTTGAGAGCTCTAGTGCTCTTGCGTTCTCTCCCATTTTTAACAAAAGCCAAGCTTGATTGTTGAGTGAGCCAACGGTTGCCAGTTGGTTATCATCAAGGTACTCATAATGTCGCAATGCTTCAGTCGGAGAGTGGTTAAATAAAAGCTCAGCTAAGCGCATTCTTACAGCACTGTCTTTTGGGTAAAGCTCCAAATGCTGCAGCGCAAAATTTTCTGCTAACTTTCTCTGATTACTTGCGTAATAACTTTGCATCAAATACAGCGCGATCTCTGTAGAGTTATTTAGTTTGTAGGCATCTAGGAAGTACACGCTAGCTTGTTTATAGTCTTTATCCAGAGCAAACGTTTGACCTTTGAGCTTTTTCCACAAAGGTTTTTTCTTAGTTGAATAAGAACAAGAGTTTAAAGTGCTGATAGCGTCGGCCAATCGTTCTAACTTTAATAAATACCTTGTTTTCAATAGACTGAAGTTATCTGACTCTTCTTCGGGAAGCGTAGTTTTTGTTTCTTCTATAGAGAGCAACGCAAATTGTGGATCGTTATTTAGGTCTGCTAGTGTGAGTGCTCTAATAAGGTACTCTTTCGATACTCCCAGACTAGATTTCCATTCAAATAAAGCATTTTTAGCCTTGTCGTATTGTTTTAAAGATAAATGTAGAACGGTTTTTAGTTCGTATACAGCTCTACTCTCCACCTCTTTATTACTTGATTCCTTCTGCCACCGTTCAACAGTTGCTATCGCGTCTTCAAACATATCTGCTGAAGCCTGAGCAAACGCTAAGTCTAAAGTTGGTGCTAAGTGCTTATGCCCTTGATTGTCGTTGTAGACAGATGCGAGAAATTCAACATTTCCTACTAATTCTTTTTTGCTATTTGAGTTATTGATAAGTAATTCTACAGCCCAAGGCGAATAAAACTCGTCAGTTATAATCCTTTTCAAAAGACTATGAGAAGCTAGTTTATCTCCCTGCTTCAACAACATAACGGCTCGATATGAATTGATAAGGGGATGGTCTGGAGATATTGCTTCTACTTGACTAATAGTTTCGTTGACTTCTTTCTCATTTCCTAACTTTGCTAACGTCGCCACTTTGAGTAACAGCAACTCTACACTGTTAGGATCATTAAGCAGCCATTCATCTAAATACTTGAGTGCGGTTTCTTCGTCGTCACCTGATAACAGTGTTGTAATCAGTATTGCTTTTTGCTGAATATCCTGTGACGCTTGTGCAAAGGAAGATTCTAAAGAATGAGTATCGACTCGCCCTGTAGATTTGAGGAAACTATCTAAAGCGAATTTGACATTGCCATCAGTAAACTCTTTACTTTTCATTGAATCCAGCAACTCATTTGCTTGCTTTTTCTTACCATCTTCGTCAAGTTTAGAAGCTAGACTGAGTAGTAGAGGAAGGGTGGTATCATTTACTTGAAGCTCCTTCGAAGAATTGTATGCCTCAATGGGTTCCGCAACCATAAGTTTAGTAGCAGTTACATATCGATATATTGGATGTGAGCGTGGAATCCGATCCTCTATTTTTTCAAAGTGATTATACGCTTTTTCAAAATTGCCTAACTGATAGCTTACTAATGCTGCTGTCAATCTAGCTTCAAAAGATTCGATACCTCTAGACAAAGCGATATCTATCTCTTGTTCTGCCAGTAAGTATTTACCTAACTTGAAGTTACCACTGGCCTTTATAAGCATTGCAATTGGATTATCTTTATTAGCTTTGAGAATTAGATTGGCAAAATACTCGGCTTCTTCCAGCGATTGAGATTTATAATATGAAATTGCGGCTAAAACTATAACTCTTGTGTCATTGGGCCTCACTTTGTGTAAACCATCAAGAACCGCAGACGCAGAATTGAATTCATTAATAGAAAAGTAAAACTTCGAAGCAATGTATCGCTGAACATAAGAGCTTTGCTCCAACGGTAATGTATTAAGAAAGGACCTCAGCTCTTTAGTTTTACCTTTCCTTAAAAGGGGATACATATCTTTATATATTTTAGTTTGAAGGTTTGAAGAGGAGTCGTTGCCTGCTAAAACTAATAAATCGTTTGCTAAGCCAGCTTCTTCAGATATTGGTTCAAGCGTCTTTGCAAATTCTTGAAGAGAGACAAAGTTTTCAGAAAGGAAATAGATTTCCAAGACCGTTGTGTTCTCATGACTAGACCGCTCCAAATTAACGAAGTCTAAAAATCTATTTATTTCTTTTTCAGCGAAGTCATATTTACCTTGATATAAATAAGCTTTTGCTAAGAGATATCTATACTTAGCGTTTTCAGGTGATGATGCAATAGCACTTCGGAGTTGAACAATAGATGTTGATAGTTCGGAATAAGTGGACTCTGAGGATAGAGAATCGAAAGAGGTTTTTTCGCTGTTCGGCGAACATGCAAAAAGACTGAAAAGAGTGATGGTTAAAACGATGTTTCTCATATTCTACCCTGAATATTAATCTGAATAACTTGAGTTTAAAGGCTATCCTTAGCAATAACCACTTTTCATTTAATGGTAAGCAAAAAAAGCGACCTATCGGTCGCTTTTTATCTTTAAAATTTTACGGCTTGTTACTAAGAATTTCTGAATCTACGAAAACCGCCTAAACCAAGTAGACCAAGCCCCATAACAGCGATAGTAGCTGGTGCAGAAACTTGAATTTCAAGGTTAGCACTAGGAAGCGTGGTTGTTCTGCTTAGGAAGACTTCGTTGTCGAAATCGTCCAGGTCTATACCTAGCGAAGCAAGAACCTGGTTGTTAAAAGCGGTCGGAGAGTAGCCGTTATCCGTTGGCGCTTGTTCAGCATTGGTAATTTCCGCTGTAATCTCAGCGCCGTATTGACTTGGATCATTATTCGCTACGATTTCAGCTAGATCTGAGTCACCATTAAATGAAGGATCCATGAAGAAAAGGTTAGAGAGTACCGATTCAATCTCGGCGAATAACGTTAGATTGATACCGCCTCCGTCATTGAAAGTGCTACCGCTTAGTGAAAGCGAAAGAGCTGGGACAGAATCATTAGGCGTAGACACGTCATCATCGAAGTACATATTGAAGTAACCGCCTACGAAGTCAGCTACCAAAGCGTCACCGTCGTCAAACTGGCCGTTTGCGACTCCATTGTCGATTACACCCGCGTAACCCCATAATTCATAATCGAACGTGAGGTTCCATGAGTCTGTAAAGAACTCGCTAGAACCTGTATCAGGGTTTAAAAAGCCCACTTCACCTTCTGCACTATCAAAAACCAGAGTTCCGTTTTGAATACCATCCCCTTCAAGGTCAAGGTATGCAGAAGTAGGTGTTAAGTTGTTAAACGTAAACATGTCGAAAGTGTATGTAAAGCCGTCGGCATCACCGAATGGAACACCGCTATCATTGTCGCCAGGGTTCATAAATAGCGGTGATGCTCCCGCCGTTGCCGTGCATCCTGCAAAAACTACAGCAGTAAAAATTTTTGTAAGCTTGTTCATGTCGCCTCCGTATGAACTATACATTTGTGAGTACTCCTAGTGGGTAGCTTAAAATGTGCCAACTATTTAAGTTCATGAATAACAGTGATTTTTATAATTCTATAGGGGTGAAACTTTTGTTTCTGTAAAAAAAATCGACACTATTTTGATAGCACTAACTTCCTTGCAACTTTTAACTTCAACTTCTGTACAAAACTTTTGTTACCCTTTCGTAGGTGAGTTATTTTAAATTTGTTTCGATATGCATCAAAGTGGATTCCCTTAGGAGCAGTAAGAACATCACCTCTTTTAAGTAGCAGTTTAAGTGCGTTTGTAGCGGCTATACCGGCACAAAGCTTGACGGCCATCGGAGTAGATGGGCCGCGTTTTTCGTTGAAATTAGCTGCTTCTGGAACGACTAGATATTTTCTCTGTAACATCTTGGGAGAAAGCCCGACTAAAAACTTCAAACACTTACTTTCTTCATCATCTTCTTTCTGGATATCAAAATAATCTGAGAAAGTCATACTGGAATCTGTAAAGCAAAGTACAGAAGTTCCCATTCCTAAGGGCGCTGCTGTGATCGCGGGTATACTTTGTAAACGACAATGTTTGAATACTTGTTCTCTAATATCAATAACGAAAAAGTCTAGACTATCTATGTATATGTCTACATTGGCGAGGAATTCAGAAATGTTTGTCGAATTTATTCCGTCAGGAAAAACTTTTATAGAACAATTAGGGTTAATATCTTTCAGCACTCTCTCTAAAACAGAGATTTTTGGCATTTCCAACGTTGAAAGAAAAGCTCCAGCTTGGCGATTTAAGTTATGGACTTCAAAAATATCAAAATCTGAAATAGAGAATTTCTCGATTCCAAGTCTTGCTAGAGTTACAGCGTGTTCAAAGCCCACTCCGCCAGCACCTGCGATAGCAACACGCTTGGCCCTGATGCTCTGCTGTTCATCTTCGGTCAACCATCCAATATTTCTAGAGAAAGCTTTAGTATAGTCAAACATAACTTACACTAATCCTTTTGGGTACTTACCAACCGTTTCTTGGATGTCATTTAACATCACTCTAAAACTAGGTCTGAGGTTATGGAATAGCAATGTAGGGTTGATATAAAACGGCGCTCTTTTACCGTGATAATTTACAACAGGCCCAATTTGTTCAAATTGGATTCCGATGAACCGCATGCTGCGAGCTAGCCTAGGCTCCATCATAACGTATGTATGCTTGATATCATTGTGAATTACTAGGGCTGCTGCAGAAAAGTATAAGCCTATAGCTATGAACGGAAAACAGCGTAGCTCGTTTTCCGAGTAAGTGTGCTCGTTGATAACACCAATGGCGGCCCCAGAGAACTTATCCATCTGACGTTTTCGAAATTCTAGCGGAACTGCCAAGCGGGATATTTCACAAATATCTTGTCTTGCAAAATTGCGTGGATTTAGCGTTTCATGAGTAATGGAGTCTAAACAAAATTTCTCTATAGGAAGAAGTTGCTCTTCTGATTGAGGCCTAACTAGTCGCACTGTGCCCGCATAGTGACCTGACTTCCTATGCTTTATTAAACAAGGGCTGGAAAACGTATCGAATTCATCTTTCTCAAATTTGTCACTCCGAAGCGGTTCGAATCCTAGTTCTTCACAATATACCTTGTGTCGTATTGTATAGCTTTGATCTCGAACCGACTGAGATTGTGCAACCACCGGCTCTAGAAAGTCTGAGAAGTGTTTAGAGATAAATTTAGCTTCTTGAAGTTTCTCTAATCCGCCAAGTGCTTTTCCTAGTTTACTGTCTCGGCCGACGATAGACTTCATGCGCGCTATTATTGTTTTATTAGCCACTAAACTTCGTTCCACAAAAATCATCCTTCAAGAGAGTTTAGCAAATATTTTTCATAAATTACTTAATCCTTTTATACTATTTTTCTTAGTAATTGATAATTTATGTTTGCCTAACATTCATATTTTTGCTCGTAGCTTCGTAAATAGGCAGTGATTTATGTAGTACAGGCGCGAAAATATCTGTTTCGTAAAAGATAACTTAGTTTATCTAAACCATTTCGGTAGCCATATACAAATGACGTTTTTGCTAAATATCTATAGGCGGAAATAATATGAGAATTTTTAATATCACAGCTTTACTAATGCTCACTATCTTCAGTGCAGGGCTTAAAGCACAATCTAATCGAAGTGATGACTTTGTTGATATGGTCAAAATGGTTTCAGAAGGTACAGTAGCAATTGCTATCGATGCGCCAATCAAACATTCGTCTCCCCGCGTTCTAGGAACTGGTTTTGTTGTTACCAATGGTCACTTCGCAATAACGAATTATCATGTAGTATCAGAAGATCTAGATCCAACTATAGTTGAAAATTATGTCGTTCTTAGCGGGGTGGGAAGTGTCGTTAAAAAAATAAGAGCGGAAGTCGTTGAAATAGATCCCAAACATGACTTGGCTCTATTGAAGTTGAGTTCTCCATTGAAGCCCTTAGAGCTTGGGAGTCAAGAATTACTACTTCCTGGAACTGAAATAGCGTTTACAGGTTTTCCAATCGGTGCTGTTTTAGGGCTATACCCAGCTACCCATAGGGGTTACATTTCAGCTATAACCCCAGATGCAATCCCTGCATCAAACAGTGACCAGTTAAATTTGGTAATGATGAAGCGCCTTCAAAATGTTAGTCTAATTTATCAACTCGACGCTATAGCGTATCCTGGTAACAGTGGTAGCCCATTATATAATCCAGAAACGGGAGAGGTTATTGGAGTGATAAATAAGGTTTTAGTTAAAGATACTAAGGAAAGTGCTCTGGCTTCGCCGACGGGAATTTCTTATGCTATTCCTGTAAAGTTTGTTATTAAGTTAATTGGGAAATATAATGAAGAAAGTTAATATTGGGCTTGTAAAGTCATCTGTGGCCTAATACTTGCAGACTTCGTTTAAGATTACAGAAATTCTAGAGTAACTTCTATGTCGTTCAAGAGACTTAATGAAAAACGCGTTATTGCTTAGATGACTAACTATAAGCTTAAGCTTACCCTTTCAGAACTCAATGACAATTTTACATCAGTTAGGACGTGACGGATGTACCTCAAAATGACTGAACAATACCCTAGGGATAAATAAATGAAAATCTTAGTCACCGGAGCAGCTGGTTTTATTGGCGCAGCTGTATCGCAATATCTTATCAATCGTGGTGACCAAGTTGTCGGGATTGACAACATAAACGATTATTACGATGTAAATTTAAAGCACGCGCGTTTAAGTGAAATTAAATCATCATCTGCTGCTGACCTGTTCTCATTCACAGAAATGGGCGTCGAAGAGCGCGATAAAATGGCTGCGCTTTTTGAAGAACATAAGTTCGACAGGGTAGTGCACTTAGCAGCCCAAGCTGGAGTGCGTTATTCTCTTGAAAACCCTAACGCTTACGTCGATTCCAATATCGTTGGCTTTGTAAATATTTTAGAAGGGTGTCGTCATAATAAAGTCGAGCACTTAGTTTATGCGTCATCTAGCTCAGTTTACGGTGCGAATGAAACAATGCCGTTTTCAGAGCAGCATAACGTCGATCACCAAGTCAGCTTGTATGCCGCTTCTAAAAAAGCGAACGAGCTAATGGCTCATACTTATAGCCACCTGTATAGCTTGCCTACAACGGGGCTGCGCTTTTTCACTGTTTACGGGCCTTGGGGCCGTCCAGATATGGCGCTTTTCAAGTTCACTAAAGCTATTCTGGAAGGTAAAACAATACAGGTTTACAACTACGGTAACCACCGTCGTGATTTTACCTATATTGATGATATTGTAGAGGGCGTAATTCGCTCACTAGATAATGTAGCGAAACCCAATGAGAGCTGGGATGGCAGTAACCCAGACCCAAGCACCAGTAAAGCGCCTTATAAGGTATACAACATAGGTGCGCAAACGCCTGTTCACCTTTTGAAGTTCATTGAAACGTTGGAAAGTGCGCTGGGTGTTGAGGCTAAAAAAGAACTTCTTCCTATTCAGCCTGGCGATGTGCCAGATACCTATGCTGATGTGTCGTCGCTGGTCGAAGATACTGGGTACCAACCGTCTACCGATGTTGAAACAGGCGTTAAAGCGTTTGTTGACTGGTATCGTGACTTTTACAAGGTGTAAGACCTAGCACGTTAAACGTACTCTGAAAGTCAGTTAAATTGCACCGATTTTCATAAATCCCGCACACTTTTTGGGCAAAAACTCTTTTGTGGTTGAATAACCTAGCTCAAAAAGTGTGTTTTTAATTTCTGGTGTGAGCGAAAAATCTACCGCAGAAATCTCCCCGGTATTCACTACCACTGTATTGTGCCAGTACTTCGCATTAACGTACTCTCTGGATATCGCCGTCATAAACGTACGAATAAGCATGCTGACGTATTGCGGTAGTTGAAGTAAATTTTTCTTAATGGCTTTACGTTTTTGATTGGTACTTTGTAGCCTGAAGCACACGGATGGCGTGCCATCACCTCGCCAGTCTTCAAACAATGCATCTTCAGACAATATCGCCCCGTCTACTAATAAGTGCTCTTTAAAGGGCTTAAACGAAAAGATAAGCGGTATCGACATAGAGTACCGTACTGCCTCTGATACTTTCATATCAGGAGAGGTCTGCTTATTAAATAAAACTGGCCCGCCGCCATTTACGTCGGTAGCGAGTATATGCAGGTCCAGGGGGAGGTCGGCAAAGACTGCACCCTCTAACTGTTCGTCAATCCATCGCTGAAACACATCGCCAGATGACAGCCCTCCTTCTCGAAGCAATCTCACGATAGAAAACTCTGTGAATTGCTTGAAATCGGTAACGAGTGCTAGCTCTCGCATTTGCTCGACAGTGTACCCTTTGGCATAAAGGGATGCGATAATTGAGCCGCCAGATACGCCAACCAAAGTATCGAAACCAATATTCATATCGTGCAGCGCTTTTATGATGCCAATATGGGCACTTAAGCGCGTACCCCCACCTGAAAAGATAGGAACTATTTGTGTGACGTTCGCATTTAAAAGTTTATTCGGTATCGCCGCCGAGGCTATCTGCATGTGCATACTCCAAACTAGGGAGGCGTCGCGAACAAGGTTTTATATACAGCTGTAAAACGAAACGCACTGCCTCACAGTAAAAGCGTAGTTTAATGGCGCACAATCAGTAAAGTTTAAAAGGGAAGAAGAGCGATATCTTTAGTCTAAGGTGTTGCGATATTGCTACATAATGCGACGCTCAGTACTTTTGTCAGTGGGTTCGACTGACACATAAAAAAGTGCAAATGATTGAATATTATGCGAACGATACATAAAAAGGCTCACTTCTGAATTAACAAAAGTGAGCCTAGTTAGTATGCGATTGTGTTTCTAACGTGCTTTACGGTCGAGGTTATAAACCTCAGATTCTAACTTATAAATACACGTAAGAAATTAACTCGCAGCAAGCTTCGCTTTCATCTCCCGTCGACGAGCGTGCAATAAAGGTTCAGTATAACCGCTAGGTTGCTCTTTCCCTTTGAAGATAAGGTCACTTGCAGCTAAGAAGCCGATTGAGCTGTCTAAATCAGGCGCCATAGGAATGTACTCAGGGTCGCCGGCGTTTTGCTCATCTACCAGCACTG
Source organism: Alteromonas sp. ABH4_452 (assembly GCF_056311825.1). Taxonomy (NCBI): domain Bacteria; kingdom Pseudomonadati; phylum Pseudomonadota; class Gammaproteobacteria; order Alteromonadales; family Alteromonadaceae; genus Alteromonas; species Alteromonas sp. ABH4_452. The sequence continues at coordinate 1,835,947 of NZ_CM149973.1, forward strand.
CCATACGAGCCAAAGACTCTTTTACCTGATCTACACTTACAATGCCGTGCTCTAGCCAGTTAGCGATATGCTGCGATGAAATACGCAAGGTTGCGCGGTCTTCCATTAAGCCTACATTGTTGATGTCTGGCACTTTAGAGCAGCCTACACCTTGGTGAACCCAGCGCACTACGTAGCCCAATATACCCTGAACGTTATTGTCTATTTCACGCTTGATGCCTTCACGCGTAAGTGTAGATGCATCTTCTAACAATGGAATGGTAAGTATGTCAGCAAGGCCATCAAAATCTTCATCTAATGACTTCTGAACGTCAAACACATTCACATCATGATAATGAAGTGCGTGCAGTGTTGCTGCAGTGGGTGAGGGTACCCAAGCGGTATTAGCACCAGCTTTAGGATGGCCAATTTTAGCGGTCATCATATTTTGCATTTCATCAGGTATCGGCCACATGCCTTTACCAATTTGCGCTTTGCCAGAAAGGCCGCAGCGAAGGCCTACAGCCACATTTGCGGTTTCATAAGCCTTAATCCAGGCCATCGACTTAAGCGCGGCTTTTTCTGCGAAAGGACCTGCAAGCATTGAGGTATGAATTTCATCACCGGTTCTGTCTAAGAAACCCGTGTTGATAAACACAACGCGTGAGGTGGCCTCAGCAATACAAGCCTGAAGGTTGATACTTGTGCGGCGTTCTTCATCCATTATACCCATCTTAAGGGTGTTGGCTGGAACATCGATAATTGCTTCAATAGCACCAAACAATGCGTTAGAGAATGCCACTTCTTCAGGTCCATGCATTTTAGGTTTAACAATATAAATACTGCCTTCGCGGCTGTTTTTAAATTTGCTGTTTCTTAAAAGATCATGCTTAGCAATAAGAGACGTCACTAAACCGTCCATGATCCCTTCTGGTACTTCTTCTCCGTCAAAGAGCATGGCATTGTTAGTCATAAGATGGCCTACGTTTCTAACAAACATCAGGCTTCGACCAGAAAGCACTAGCTCGCCGTCTTTTAGCTTGTCTTGTGAAGCGTGTTTAGACGGCTGATAGCTTCTATCATCATGCATAGCGCGAACAAGCTGTTTACCGCCCTTTGTCATTTCAATGCTTAGCGAGCCTTTCATAAGGCCTAACCAGTTGCTGTACACCAAAGTTTTGTCTTCGGCATCTACCGCGGCAACGGAATCTTCGCAATCCATAATGGTAGTTAGTGCGGCTTCAACCAGCACGTCTTTTACGTTCGCAGCATCGCTCTCACCAATAGGGTGAGTAGGGTCTAGTTGAATTTCAAAATGCAGACCATTGTGGGCAAAAAGCAAGCTTGAAGGTGCGTTAATGTCACCCTGGTAACCCTGCCACTGTTCGGTATTCGCTAGGGTTGTCTCGTCGCCGTCGGCAAGGGTAATAGCCAGCTTGCCTGATTCGATTTTGTATTTAGTAACGTCAGCGTGGCTGCCTTTTGCTAGCGGTATCATGCTATCTAGGTAGTCTTTCGCTTTAGCGACAACTTTGGCACCGCGTACAGGGTTGTAGCTCTTGCCAGGCTCGGCGCCACCGTCATTGCTTATAACGTCAGTGCCGTAAAGTGCGTCGTACAGGCTTCCCCAACGTGCGTTTACCGCATTAAGTGCGTAGCGCGCATTATTGATTGGTACTACTAACTGCGGGCCTGCCATTGTCGCTATTTCAGCATCTACATTTTGTGTTTGTGCGCTTACTTGTGATGGTTGTTCAACAAGGTACCCAATGCTTTTTAGGAAGTCGGTATATTCGTTTCCGTTTACCGGGTTGCCGGCTTTATGATAATCGTCGATAGCACGCTGAAGCTGTTCTCGCTTTTCCAATAGTGCGCGATTTTGAGGAATGAATTTTTCGAAGAGGGTTTCTGCACCTTGCCAAAAGGTGTCTTTATCTACGCCTGTACCAGGAAGTGCCTGTTCATTTATAAAATTATCTAGCTGTTCGGCAACCTGTAGTCGGCCTCTGGTGATATATCCTTGCATAACTACCTCTATACATTTGTCTGTTAACCCAGTGTAGTGTGTATAGAGATAGTTTTTTAATTTATGGTTTGTATTTTTGCCATATATTTTGTGAATGTTTAGCCCGCGTTCATTTCGCTGGCAACGTCGCTGATTAATCGACGCAACCAAATGTGGCCAGCGTCGTGGTGAAGTAGAGCACTCCACGCCATTTTTAGCGCAATAGGTGGTATGTCAAAAGGCGGTTCTTTAATCACTACATCTGGATCGTGTTTAAACAAACGCGCTGCTTTACTTGGCAAGGTAGCAATAAGCTTTTGCTTTTTGGCAATTTGAAGCGCTGCGTGGTAATGACGCGTAAACACACGAATAGCCCGCTGTTTGCCAATTTTTGTTAGTTCAGCGTCTACCCATCCCAACTTTTGAACTTCATTCGGGTCAATACCTACGCCCACACCAAAACCCGTTTTACTCACCCAGATATGCTGAGCGCTCAAGTAGCCTTCTAGATTGCATTTTTCTACTAGCGGGTGGTCCGCACTCATTACGCAGCTAAAGGTGTCATACCAAATAACTTTTTGGTGAAACGACAAGGGTAGTTCATCGAAACGGTTGATCGCCATATCCACTTTACCTTGCTCGACATCGTGAAACGTCACGTCACTAGGCGTAATAAGGTCAAGGGTAATATTGGGCGCTAAATCGGCCAGTCTTCCAACTAACTCAAGTAACAAAGTACTTTCTGCATAGTCACTGGTCATGATGCGGAAGGTTCTGTCGCTGGTTAAAGGGTCGAAGTCAGTTTCGGGCTGAATAGAGCTTTCTAATCGGCTAAGTACATCGCGAATAATGGGTTGCAACTCAAGGGCGCGCTTCGTAGGCGTCATTCCATCACTAGTACGCACTAAAAGCGGATCTTTAAATAGATCGCGAAGGCGTTTCAAGCCGTTACTCATTGCTGGCTGAGTAATACTTAGCTGGTTTGCAGCTTTTGTAACACTGCCTTCGCGCAACAGCACATCTAAATAAACCAATAAATTCAGGTCGACCTTCGCTATATTCATTATTCTAATGCTCTTATTAAACCTAATTAAACACACCTATTATAAAGCTTTTTTATTCGATTGTCAGATAAGCGTTTGGTCTTAAAGCCTTCACAAAATTATTTGTAAGCTATTGAAAGTAAGTGTGTATATGGATTGGTTATGGGTGAGGGAGAAATATGGCTTCTTTTATTTTTTCTAGAAAGTATAAATTAAATGAATGGGGTGCACAAAAAAGGGCACCCGAAGGTGCCCTGTAGGAAAGGTTGGGATGCTTTCCGTTTAACTTATTGCCTGTTCGCGTTATACGTCGAACTGATTCATGGTGTTATCTTCACCAGACGCTTTAAGTGCACCTTCACCTGAGAAGTACTCTTTGTGCGTATCACCTAGGTCAGAACCAGCCATTGCTTGGTGCTTAACGCAAGCCAGGCCTTGGCGAATTTCTTGACGCTGAACACCGCGTACATAAGCAAGCATACCTTCTTCACCGAAGTAGCCTTTTGCAAGGTTGTCTGTAGACAGTGCCGCAGTGTGGTAAGTCGGTAGCGTGATAAGGTGGTGGAAGATACCCGCTTCTCGTGATGCATCAGCTTGGAAGCTCTTGATCTTCTCGTCCGCCGCTGCTGCAAGTTCGCTGTCGTCATAGTCAGCAGACATAAGTTTCGCGCGGTCATAACCAGAAACGTCTTTACCTTCTTCTGTCCAAGCATCGAATACTTGCTGACGGAAGTTAAGCGTCCAGTTGAATGATGGAGAGTTGTTGTAAACTAGCTTTGCGTTTGGAACTTGCTCGCGAATAGCGTTAACCATTTCAGCAATTTGACCAACGTGCGGCTTTTCAGTCTCAATCCAAAGTAGATCAGCGCCGTGTTTAAGTGACGTTACACAGTCAAGTACTACACGGTCAAAACCAGTGTTGTCTTTAAAGCGGAACAAGCCGTTTGGTAAGCGCTCAGGCTTAACAAGTTTGCCACCTTGTTTAAGAACTAGGTCACCTTCAGTTAGGTCGTCTGCGCCTGCAACTTCAGTAGTTTTAAGGAATGCATTGTACTGTGCAGCCAAGTCGCCTTCTGATGTAGATACAGGAATCTTTTGAGTAAGGCCAGCACCTAGTGAGTCAGTACGCGCAACGATAACACCTTCATCAACACCGAGCTCAAGGAATGCATAGCGTACCGCGTTGATTTTCGCTAGGAAGTCTTCGTGTGGCACGGTTACTTTACCGTCTTGGTGACCACATTGCTTTGCGTCTGATACTTGGTTTTCGATTTGGATACAGCATGCACCCGCTTCAATCATTTGCTTTGCAAGTAGGTACGTTGCTTCTTCGTTACCGAAGCCCGCGTCGATATCCGCGATAATTGGAACTACATGAGTTTCGTAGTTATCGATTTCAGCTTGAATTGCAGCAACATCGCCACCGTTTTTCTTTGCGTCGTCTAGTTTATGGAAAAGGTCACCCAGTTCACGTGCGTCAGCTTGACGAAGGAAAGTGTATAGCTCTTCGATAAGTGCAGACACTGACGTTTTCTCGTGCATAGACTGGTCAGGTAGAGGACCAAACTCAGAGCGAAGTGCTGCTACCATCCAACCTGAAAGGTACAGGTAACTTTTATTAGTTGTGCCTTGATGCTTTTTAACTGAAAGCATTTTCTGTTGGCCGACAAAACCGTGCCAGCAGCCTAGTGACTGTGTGTACTGAGACGAATCTGCGTCGTATTCAGCCATGTCTTTGCGCATGATGCTTGCAGTATAGCGAGCAATATCTAAACCTGTTTTAAAACGGTTTTGAACCTTCATGCGTGCAGCGAATTCTGGGTTGATACCTTCCCAAGTTCCTTTTTGTGCTGCCTTTAATGTGGCGAAGTTATCAATGTCTTGTTGATATTGCGACATGAGCGTCTCTCCCGACTGTAATTAAAATTCTTAACGTTGTTTGTGTTCACGCTGTAGGGCGTTCCCGTTGATTCCATTTCATCCTAGTGCCGGAATTAGAATAATAGAAATATATATTTTGCATTGCGGTCATTAATTTTGTGAATGTGATCTGGTGCGTTGTACCGTAAATTTTCAACTAGGTCAGAAAACGCTTATTTAGCACTTAGATAATATGGGGACAGCGAACTTAGTCGTTCATCGCTAAAAAGGCATAGAAGTGCCTTACAAAAACCGTGCGCGAAAGTAATTAGAAGAGGCATATTTGAAGTTGTTGGCCTATATTTAAGCTACCTTATTGTTAATAGCGATACCTCGCTATCGTATTCCTGGACGCCCATCGCGCTTTAATGTATTGGATAAAGTAGCCAGGAGAAGACGCTAATGCATGTAAATAAAAGCTCACTAGAGGTGTGGTCGCTGAAAAGAGTGCCTTACCTGTAAGGCATTAATTATGCGGTTTTTTTCAGCTGTCTATTAGCTAAAAGGGGAATAGCTTTGTAATGATGGTCGGGGTAACTTTAGCGGTAAGGTATTGTAGCTACGCTAAATTCATCTGACGGTATTAAGTTAGCTATAGGTCTTTGATTGTAAAATGAATAAGTGGGCGTTATGAGTAACAGTGTATTGTCGTCGGTTGATCAGAGAACCAAGCTTGTAGGGGAAAACAGGCTCGAGCTTTTGATGTTTCAGCTTGGAACTCGTCACATTTTTGCCATGAATGTCTTTAAAATCAAAGAAGTTATCAATGTACCCAAGCTTAACGTTATGCCTGGTTCCCATAATAATCTAAAAGGCGTAATGAATTACCGCGGTAGCTCTATTCCAATTATAGACTTACGTCAGGCGATAAAAATGCGCGGAGCAGCCACAGAAGCCACAGCGAAAAACGTTATTATCACCGAATACAATAGAAGCGTGCAGGGCTTTATTATTGGCGAAGTTAAAAATATTGTGAATACCTCTTGGGGGACGATACAACCGCCGCCAAGTGGTATTGGTAAATCTAACTATTTGACCGCCATAACTCAGGTGAATGTTGAGGGTAAACAAGAGCTGGTTGAGATAATAGATGTTGAAAAAGTACTCGCGGAAATCATCGATTACGATACGTCAATTTCTGAAGAAGTGTTAGATCAAGATATCGTCAATCACTTTCTAGGTAAGAAAGTGTTGATAGTTGATGATTCCAGCACGGCAAGAAAACAAATAAAAGATACCTTAGAACAGCTAGGCATCAGCATTATTGAACGAAAGAACGGCGCAGAGGCGTTGGCGCTACTAAAACAGTGGGCTGATGAAGGTAAGAACCCTACCGATGAAATCTTGCTTATGTTCACTGATGCAGAAATGCCAGAGATGGACGGTTATAGGCTTACCTCAGAGGTGCGTAACGACCCACGTATGAGTGATCTGTTCATAGCCCTTAACACCTCATTAAGTGGAAGCTTTAACGATGCCATGGTAGAAAAAGTGGGGTGTAATCGATTTATTTCGAAATTCCAGCCTGATATGCTTGTCGACGTAGCACAGCAGCGCATGCGTGAATACCTTGCTGCACAAAGCAAATAGTCTTTCCTTTCTTAAATATTCTTCAATCCGACGAGGTGGCTAAAACGGTCATCTCATCATAAGCTTATTTTATCCAAAAGCTTTGAGCATATTGCCTGCCTGATTTACACTATTACCTCTTATCGCTTTGCTAATACCTTTATGATCACCAAAGAATCATTCGCGATAATATCGATTGTGCAGTAACTGCGGCTAATAACGTCAGCAGGTATCTTTACTTACTCAGGGAAGTTTAAATGATTAAACAATTTGTTCGCACATCATTGCTAAGTTGTGCGTCTATTGCTGTTCTTGCGAGCTGTGGTATCACTGAATCAAAGACAGAGTCAGCAAACGTAAACAGTAGCCAAATTAAAGGTGTGCCGAAAAATATCATTATGGTTGTTGCCGACGGTATGGGGCCTGCCTACACTACCGCTTATCGCAATTATGTAGATGATCCGTCAACACTGGAAGTAGAGACGGTTGTGTTTGACGACATTTTAGTAGGCAACGCGTCAACTTACCCAGCTCGTGTATCGGGTTATGTTACCGATTCAGCCGCTGCTGCAACAGCGCTTGCCACAGGTGTTAAATCATATAATGGTGCAATAGGCGTAGATGTTGATAAACAGCCAGTAAACTCGGTTATGTACTATGCCAAAAGTAAAGGTATGCGCACGGGTTTAGCCGTAACCTCGCAAATTGTTCACGCAACACCAGCGTCATACATTGCGCACAACGAAAGCCGCAAGAACTACAACGAAATTGCTGAAGATTTCTTTGATGTGCGCGCAAACGGCGAGTTTGTGGCAGACGTAATGTTAGGTGGTGGTACTTCCTATTTTGAAAGAGGGGACAGAGATATTCTGGCGCAGTTTATTGATGCGGGCTACGAATATGCTGATTCATATAACCGCTTGGCGTCAGTACCAGCAGGAAGTAATGTACTTGGTCTGTTTGCTCCTGTAGCGCTGCCTGCAGTGCTGGATGATAAGCGTAAAAACCGTCTTGAGTACTTAACTCAACATGCGATCAAACACTTAGAAAACGACAACGGCTTTTTCCTTTTAGTTGAAGCGAGCCAGGTAGATTGGGCAGGGCACGCAAATGATATCGCTTCTGCTATGGCTGAAATGCATGACTTGGCGCTAACCATGGAATATCTGCGCGATTATGTTAAAGCTAACCCGGACACACTGGTTGTACTAACTGCTGACCATAGTACCGGCGGTTTAACAATTGGCGCAAATGGCGACTACCGCTGGAGTCCTGAACATTTAAAATCAATGTCAGCCTCGGTAATGACGATAGCGCTTAATATGGCTAATGAAGAAAATCCTGGCGAGTATGTGGCGCAGAAGCTTGGGCTTTCGCTAAGCGAAGAAGAGTTAGCCACGTTAAATAGTGTATCGAATCAAGATGATAAAACGCGCTTTATGGCGGTGAAAACCTTTCTAGATTCAAAAACAAATACAGGGTGGACTACAGGCGGCCATACTGGTGTAGATGTTGAAGTGTTTGCTTTTGGAGCTGGCTATCAGTCGTTCATGGGGCAGATTGACAATACCGATATTGCTAAAACCATTTTCAGTTTTATTGATAAAAAACTACCTATGAAAATCGATAATGACGCAAATGAAGTATCAAGAAAGGTGACCACCAATATTGAGCTTACGTCAGACGAAGATGATGACGGTTTATGCGACTTTAAAGAAGACTGGCGCTGTAACTAAACGTCGGGATAGGTGGACGTAATAAGGCTTTTCTATCAAAGCCTTTTATTAGGGCAACACATAGACAATAGAGCTTAAAATAAAAGCGCCGACGTTTTCTAACAGGCGCTTTTCTTTTATTAATGAAAAAAGATATTTGCAAAACAGAGGTCAAACGAGAGAATGGAAAGCGAAATGCTATCGTTACTGCAGGATATTTATGACGAAGTCGAGCCTATGCTTGGCATGGGTAAAGTTGCGGATTATATCCCGGCGTTAGCCACTGTTAATCCTCGTCAGTTTGGTATTTCTATTTGTGATATCAATGGGCACATTACGTCTATTGGTGACGCTAGCGTGCCCTTTTCAATACAAAGCATCTCAAAAGTTTTCAACCTGGTTTTGTCCATCAATCACTACGGTGAAACCATGTGGGAGCGGGTGGGGTGTGAGCCATCTGGGCTGCCGTTCAACTCTTTGGTGCAGTTAGAATACGAACATGGTATTCCGCGCAACCCTTTTATTAATGCCGGTGCACTGGTGGTAAGTGACATGGTGCAATCGCGATTTGCATCACCTTTTATTGCCATGAGAGATTTTGTAAGACGCTTAAGCTGCAATGGGGAGATCGTCGTTAATAAAGAAGTTGCCGATTCGGAATTTGAACACCGTTCTCGTAACGCAGCAATGGCGTATTTGATGAAAGCCTATGGCAATTTTGAAAACGACGTGGAAGATGTGCTTCGCAATTACTTTCATAACTGCGCATTAGAAATGAGCTGTGAAGATTTAGCGCGTTCGACAAGCTTTCTTGCTAACGCGGGCTTCTCAACTTGCGCAAATGAGCAGGTATTAACGCCTTACCAAACAAAGCAAGTGAACGCATTGCTTGCAACCAGCGGTATGTATGACGAAGCGGGCAGCTTTGCTTTCAAAGTCGGATTGCCGGGTAAAAGTGGGGTAGGCGGCGGTATTGTTGCTGTGGTACCTGGTCGATTCACTATTTGCGTATTTTCGCCAGCACTTAACAGTGTGGGGAACTCTCAGCTAGGCGTGGCGGCGCTAACTTCGCTAAGTGAACGGATAAACTGGTCTATTTATTAATATCCCGTCAATTCCATGAAGCCGCTCCCTGAGTGGGAGCCTTCTACGTCAACTCGTCCCTCATAGTAGGGAAATAAACTGTTATTCCACTGTTTTTCTTTAAACGCGCTAACGGAGACATCGATGTTTTTTGTCGGTAACTGTATGCGCCACGCTGTGGGAACGGAACGGACTGAGCTGCCTTGTTCACCTTCTACTGCGCTTTCTACTTGAATTGGCTCATAGCCCGTTGGCGTAATAGATAGGCTGTCTTGCTTGATGGTCTCTTTCATTCCATCTTTACTTATGAAGCTGGCCGTTGTGAACACTTCAGCGTTTTGAGTTTTACTTTTTTCTTCGCTCTCAGTATTCGCATGCATTCGAAACGCCATGAGTTTGCTTCCGTCGTTTAAATGCAGCGAGAACCAATCCCACCCCAACGCCTCGCTGTTGGCCAAGTGGCTCGTCCATTCGTGATCAAACCAACCTTTACCTTCAACTTTTATATTATTGCCCTCTATGTTTATAGTGCCCTTTGCATCAATAAATGGCTGGCTGTAATAGTAAGAGCGAAGCCGTTCGTCTTGTGTCTTTTTGCTATAGCCATTATCGCCCTGTTTTATAAAAGGGCCCGAAGAGTTTAGATTAAGTGCGACCTTAATGGCTTTATTCATTAGAACTACGTCATTATTTAACTGTGTATCTGCAGGTGAAGCTCTATTTACAGCACCATTTTGAGCTTCATCGTTTCTAGGTAGCGCACTTTCAGGAGGTTTGGAGGTTGCATTAGACGGCTGATTTGTATCGCGCGTATGGTGTTTACCAAAAACAAAGGTTAACGTGGAGGGAAACATAGCTTTGCTTTCTACTTTGACTGCGGCTTCCGACATTGGTTGTGCAGCCTTCCAAACCCAATCATCTATGACCGTAGTGAAGGGGTTTGGTTTTACGTATGCGTTACCTACGCCACCGCTCGCAAATCGCTCTTCAAAATAATGATGATCTAGGGTGTGCAGTGAGGCGTGCCCCATCCATTGCTGTCCGTTAGCCCAATTTTGCGTGGCTGTTTTATCAGTACTCATATTGGCGGCCGTATCGGTATTGAATCGAAAAAGCGTATATTGCAAGCCGAATTCCTGACCGTTCTCGCCACTTAATACGAAGGTTAAGTACCACCATTCTAATTGGAAGTCGGGATGGCTTTTATGATCTTCAGGAAGCTCAACATACGTGTTTCGTTCTACTGAAGTAAAGGCGTCGCTCGATTGCATCTCGCCAAAGAAACCACGAGGTGTCGAGGCTCTTGTCGACGCGCTGCTTTCATTTTGCTCATCTGTATTCGAACTGTGATTACAAGCAGACAATAATGTGCAAATGAATATAAGCAGTAAACAGCTTATTTTGCTTAAAGGCCAAGGGTTATAGCAGCTATTGCGATTTAATTTATACGTCATAACTGCACTTCCTGTCTTAAATCAATTTTGGGTTTGAGTTTTCCTAAAGGCAGTAAAAGCACCAGTGAAACGATAAGCAGAGAAAGGCCCACACTAGAAAGAATGACGTTTACTTCAATTGAAAGAGGGTAAACCCAGTTAAAGGCGTATCGGTTGACTAAATTTATAAAGACGTAGGCTAAGTAAATGCCAAAGGGAATGGCGAGCAATGCTGAAACAAAGCAGAGCAGTAGGTATTGCATAAATAACGATGCTTTAACTTTAAGCTGGCTAACCCCAAGTGCCCTTAGCACAGACAGTTGTGGTGAACTGCCTATTGTCAAAACGGTAAGAGACACCGCGAAGGCAATGCCTGCCACAAGCAAGGTCGTAATATTCAGGCCATCGGTCAACACAAAGGTGCGGTCAAACGTATCCATGGAGATATTCAGAAGCTCCTGCCTGCTATACAGGGTTATATCGGCTTCATCTCCAAGGCGAGCTTTTAGCTGTTGCTCAAGTCGATCTTTTGTGAAGGTAACATCGCGACCCGCTGTTGTAACCTGGCTGTCGTTTGGGTTGGGGTATATTGCCAGTACGCCGGAAAATAAGTTGTTTCTCACTGTATAGTTGTTTTGGTTGAACAGAGGGAGGGGCGCTAATATCTGCCCATTAAGGTTGCCATAATCAGGATATATACCAAGCACTTTCCATTCAGGTTGTGTTGAAAAAATACTTGTACTTGAAGGCTCGGCAGCCGTGTCGTAGGCAGAACTGGTTCTCGCTCCCTTAGATTGATCGGTTGCTGGGTTTCTGGATTGGGTAACGTTCGAACTACTTCTATTTATTCCTTTTCGAAACCTAATATTAGCTACACTTAACGTCTCGCCTAATTCAGCATTAAGCGTGAAGGCTAATTGCTGGTTAATAAATACTCCTTTCCCTTCTTTGAACGCACGCCAAGCTGCACTGAGGTCGTTATTTATTACGCTATCGAGGACCAGACCCTCTTTACCATTTTTATGAACAGGGTAACTACTAATAGAAACGTAAGTTGGAGTGGGGGCTATTACTTCACTTATTTTCTTTGCGCCATTTGAACTTAATACGTCACCGTCAGCTTTTAGCAAAGGCGTCGCGGCCAGCGATGATAGTGAATTGGCTGATAGTGATTCTACATTACTGAGTGGTGCGTCTGTGTATAGGTAGAAAGGCGCGTAAAGTCTTTGTTCTAACCATTGTTCAGTCGCGCTCCTAAAGCTGTCGGTCATGGTATTCATGCCGATATTTGCTGTTAACGCGATAAAAAATGCGCAAACAGCAAGGCGTGTTTTACTCGACAGTAAATGCATATTAGCAATCACGTAATGAAATACTGGCCATTGTCTTGGCACAAACAAAGCGAGTAGCTTAGCTAAGATAGGTAGCCAAAGAAGCACGAGTCCACAGCTTGTGAGTAGTAATGATGCGACAAAGAATAGTGCAGATGCCGTAGAGGTAATAAAGGCTTCAGCAACAAACAGCAAAACCAAGGCAGCTGATGATACAAGTCCTACAGCCCATTGCCGCATCATTGTCTTTTTAGCAGGGCGCACAGTTAACGCACTTGAAAGCTTAACGATAGAAGCTAAAGAGAATGCGACTAACGACGTAAAAGTCGTTATTAACGTGAATCCGAAAATAAAAAGCAGGTTGACGTCAGGGGTAATAAATACGGCGTTAAACAAAGATGTAAAGGTACCGCTTATTACCGGTGATAGCCAAGATGCGGCTTGAAAACCTATGAACATGCCAACTGGTATACTTATTAGGCAGTAAAACAGCAGTTCAATAAACAGCGCGCCACTTAATACACGCTTAGATATGCCAAGTTGGCGAAGCCGTATCACGTTGGGTAGCCGTGTACGGTACATCAAATTTAGCGCGTTCAGCACTATAAAAAGTGAAACCACGCCCATAAGCGCGCTCATTGCCCACAGGTTTAATCTAAAGCTATCCGGTAACGAGCCGGTATCATTGTCATCGCCGCTGCTTGTTTGTTTAACCGCTAACCCAAGTAATGCTTCTATTGTCTCAAGGTCTTGTTCTGAAAGCGGCGAGAGAGCTGCTAGGCCAGTAAGCGGTACAAAACTTTTTTGTTGCTTTGAAGTATTGTTAGCGCCGGGCTGGGTATTATCTTTGCTGAGGGTATTGTCTTTACTATCTTTGATGTAAGAAGGGCTTATCCCTCCCTTATAAAAGTCATCAATAGAGACCAAAATCGTATCTTGCGGCACCAGATTGCTTACATAAGCATTGACGGTGGCAGGCCATTGCGGGGGATGCGTCGACGCTTTATGGTTCTTTTTTAGCGTATCGTGACAGCTTAATTTGGCATTTGTAACAGGGTGAAGCAGCCCGATTACGAAAAAGGTGTCCGTAGAATTAGCTCGTAATATTCGAGCAGCAGAAGCTTGCTTACTTTCTCCAGCTCTCAAAGAAAGAGACGATAGCGAAGTGTTTTTGTCAGTAGCTCGAAAGGTACTTCCTAGAAGAGGCTGGGTATCAACGCCAAGCAACGTGAGAGTAATTGGTGTTGCTTCCTTATCACTACATGAAAGGGTAATGCTGCGTTCAGATATAGCTATAAGCTGAGTAAAGCCATGCCTGCGAAGGGTGGCATAATCTTCCTTCGTAAAGCCTTCATGTGTATAGCGCTGATGCGCGCCCTGCTCTTGTACAGAGCGCTCATGTAAAGAACGCTCATGTGAAGAGTACTCTTGTGTAACGCTGCCTTGCGAGTGTTGACCTTGTTCAAGCTGTGCTCTGCTGCCTACAGGAGTAATGATACTGCCGGTAAAAAGGCCTCGCTTTGACTGCAATAGTTCACCCTGTGTTGCGCCCTCGTTTATCAGTAAAACGGTAACCAGACCGGCATTGGCCAAAACTATTGCAACCATTATGAGCAAGGGTTCCCACGGTCTATGCCTTGCCATAGCAAGAAGACTAGAGATACTCAGAACTAATGTGCGCAGCAAAGCAGCTTCTCACTCTTTAATGGCGTATTTGTAACAAGGTTCATATCGCTAAATATCTTCACCATTACGGTCCTTTGCGTAAATTGGTGGTGAAACTGTGCCATTTATTACATTTACAGGCTCTATGCTTCCAAGCCTGGCATCTTCTAATACACCTTTATGCAGTCGCAAAACAGAATCCGCTTTTATCGCTACGTCTTGACTGTGGGTAACTACAACAAGAGAGGTATTGGCTTGTTTGCAAGTTTCAAAGAGTAAGTCAGATACGGTTTCGCTAGTCTCCTCATCTAAGTTGCCGGTGGGTTCGTCAGCTAAAATAAGTGAGGGCCGATGCACTAATGCGCGGGCTATGGTACAGCGCTGCTGTTCGCCTCCTGATAATTGGCTTAGCGGCTTTTGCGCTAAAGATAATATTCCAAGCTGCTCCATTAATGCTAACTGATAGTCTTTATCAAAATTACCTTTTAGCCTTGCGGTAAACGCGATGTTATCCCATATATTAAAGCAGTCAAACAGGTTAAAGCTTTGAAATACGATGCCTAAATGCTGTTTACGGAAATTATCAATGTCTCTAGTCTGAGTGTTATTGCCTTGGTTGCCAGCACTAGCAATTGCTAACCCATTTACCGCAATATCGCCGCTATCAGGGCTTTCAAACCCAGCAATGAGCGATAGCAAAGTAGACTTACCACACCCAGAGGCACCCTGTATGCTCACCGATTCGCCCGAGTGTACGGACAAATTAAGGTTGTTTATAAGCGGCGCTCCCGCCTTTGAAAACGATTTTTTTAACTCTTTAATTGTCAGCATAGTTGACCGTTTTTTCTTGAACCGTTTTGGTCTGAATATGAGGGCGCGAGCATGCACGCAATACACAGTGTTGATGGCTTACTGGCAGAGGAGCTATGCGCGCTTTACGTTAGTGCCAACATGTTTTGATGAAATTGGCTCTTTTTATTTTTTAGAGTATACGTAATACCCACACTTTTTGGTTAAAAACGGTGTGGGAATTTGATGGCTAATACCCTTGGGCGGCTCAGGATATTGCTTCGGTAGCTTAAAATACTAGATATGTAATAGATTTAGTCGTAGGGCAGGGGACTTCAAATTTGAAAAAAGGGCGTTTAGCCCCTTTTCCAATTGTTTTTTACTGGTTAATAAAGTTATCCAGCTCTTCGCCAGTAATCTTCTTGATTTGAGCAAATAAATACCAGAGCGCTGCAATAAGTAAAATCATGCTTGGGATCACAATGACTGGGTAGCTAAGCGCAGTCATTCGACCTAGTTCTTCAGTGTATGCCGTAGTACCCGGCTCACTGACCAATATCATCTTGGCCAAAATATAATTAAGCGCTGAAGAGAGAAAAAACGAACTCGCTACGATGTAAGAACTAACCGCGACTTTCTTCTTAAACTCTGGCTGCTTTCCCTTGGCATCTAATACCTGATTGAGATGAGGCCAGTTTATGATCTGGTCGTTAAGAATAAGCATTTTGACCAGGGGTTTGTTCGTGTACTGGGTTACCAACACCGCTATACCGATAATGCCCGGAATGGCCGCTTCTTTAATTGCAATGTACTCTGCTGGCAGTTTAAGTAAGCTAAACCCGCCAGTAAGTAACACGCTGATAATCCCAAGAATAGAAAAGCCATTTACCTTTCCTGATTCTTTTAGGTCCCATAGACCGTAACCAATAGGGAAGCTAAGTGCGGCTACAATACTCCATGCTGGCCCTAGGTAATCTTCTGAACTTGCATAGCTCATCAATACCACAGGAATAACAATGTTAAACGCGAGGTTGCCGAAAAAGCCTTGATTCTTTTGAGTAGGTTCTTGTACTGCTGACATATCTTTTAATAACGTCTTATCTTAAAGTCAATTATACGGAAAGTAATTAGCGTGCCCAGTGCCATGCAGCAAATAAGCCGCCAATAAAGCCAAACAGATGATATTCAAAGGAAATAAATTTTGATGTGGGAAGCACACCAACCAGCATCCCTCCGTATAGCGCTGCAACTACCAGTGAAATAAGCAAATACCGCACTTTGTTACTTCTAAAACCTGCCAGCACGAGGAAACCGAAATAACCATATACCATGCCGCTTGCGCCAATATGCGTAGCGGTTCTGCCGAACAGCCATACACCTAAGCCACCTATCAGCAATGCGCTTAAAGTAGCAATGAGAAATGTGCGTTTTCCCCATTGCATAGTAAGCCACATAAATAGCAAAAGAGGGACGAGGTTTGCCATTAAGTGCGTCGGCGTTCCGTGAAGAAAAGGTGCAGTAAAAATATAAGGCAAACTTGATAGCGTGCGGGGCACCACACCAAACTGATTAAGTGCATTACCAGTGAGTAAGTTAGCTACTTCTATTACGATTAATAGTGCACCTAACGTCAGCAGAACGCGAATTTGAAATGAAAGCGGCTTCATGTAAAGGCCCCTCAAATAGATTACAAAATAATATGGGGAAGGTAGCGAGAAAGGTCTTGGGTGATCGCTGAGGTATCTTCTCTTACCGAAATGCCCGCCGGCATGTCATCCACTAACCAGCTACCTATAAGCGTATGATTACCTTCAAAAACGGGCAATGGTTCAAAAGCTTGAACAATAAAACCTTCTTCGCCATAAGGGCCGTCACTCAAAACGCTCTCAACACCACTTTCGATAATTGATACGTTGGCGCCCTCTCTAGAAAATAGGGGCTTTTTAATCCACTTTCCGGACAGACTCTTTGTATTTATTTCGTCTGAAAAATAAGCGGGAAGCAGGTTAGGATGGCCTTCAAATTTCTTCCATAGCTGAGGAAGCAGCGCTTTATTTGAAATAATTGATTTCCACGCAGGCTCCAACCAATTTACTTGGGCTTCTTCTAACACGTCGCCAAACTCCTCGCGCAGCATAAATTCCCAAGGGTAAAGCTTAAAACAATCAGTTATAGGGGCATCTTGAAGGTCAGTAAAAACGCCTGTGTCTGCTAATCCAATATCTTCGATAAACACAAAGTCAGCTATAAGTCCTGCTTCTTTAGCGCAGTCTTGAAGGTATTGCACGGTACCGCGGTCTTCAACGGTATCTTTACAGCACGCCATATGCAGTTGATTTATATTGTAGTGCAGCGCAATTTCACGAAAGCGATGGACTAACTTTTCTTGCAAGCTGTTAAACTGATCGGCATGCAGAGCAAGTTTGCCGGCATCCACATTTTGTGAAAGCCACAGCCATTGCCAAAAACCGGATTCATACAGGCTGGTGGGCGTATCTGCATTATTCTCAAGAAGTTTTGCCGGCCCTTTACCGCTGTAAACAAGGTCAAGGCGAGAATATAAACTTGGGTCTCTTTCGTTCCAGCTATTACGAACTAAATCCCAATGCTGCTCGGGGATGCAAAAGCGAGTAAGTAATTCCTCAC
Source organism: Alteromonas sp. ABH4_452 (assembly GCF_056311825.1). NCBI lineage: Bacteria > Pseudomonadati > Pseudomonadota > Gammaproteobacteria > Alteromonadales > Alteromonadaceae > Alteromonas > Alteromonas sp. ABH4_452. The sequence goes on from NZ_CM149973.1 coordinate 1,853,125, forward strand.
TATTAACCACATCTTCGGTAACCGCCAAACACATTTGATGTAACTCGGCAGTGGGGTCTTCAATGTCGTTTTCAATTTGCGCGAGTGTGAATTGGTAGTAGGCACTTTCATCCCAGTACGGCTCGCCATACATGGTGTGGAAGTGAAAGCCAAACTCGTTAGCCAACTGCTGCCAGCCCTTGCGAGGCTGGCAAGGCATTCTAAACATAGTTATCCGCCCCAGCCGCCTTTACGGCTGCTGCTACCCCAAGACGATTTTGCTCGAACACTGCTGCCAAACCCGCCCCGTTTCATGGTGCGGTTCACCGTGGGCTTTGGTTTGTAAACGCTTTTATTTACGCGGTAATTTCTTTTACGAATATCGCCGTCGAACACATAGCCGTCTGCCGTTATCCAGCGTGAACGGAACGGTGAATTGTATGAATAGGATGTGTACAAGGGTTGTGAGTAGTAGCGATTTGGCGATAGCAGAGAGCTCACCATGTAGCCTGCCATGAATGGCATAAAAAAGCTGCCGCTACTATTGTTCACATATTGGCACTGGTTAGGGCCAAATTCATGTTCGCAGTCGTACTCAGAACTAAAGCGCGGACTGGTGCGCATAGCCTCTTCGACCGCTGTCTGGTAGGCAGCTTCACAACGCTCTACTGCATCAGGAAAATCCTGTTTACAGTCTTCTAGCGAGGTATAAATGGTGGCGTCTTCTTTTTCACCGCCACAACCACTAAGGATGACGCTAGCCACGCCTAACGCTAAAGGCTTAACGTTAAAACCTTTACGCATACTATTAAGGTTAATGTGCTTAGTGCGCTTCATAACAGGCCGCTCACTTTGCTGGTTATCAACAATTTGACGTTCTAGGTTACTTTTATCAGTCATTGCTGCCCCCTTAATAGGTCATGCAAGCGGCGTTTAGTAAGCCTACGGCAATGGACATACTGGCAAGCATTACACCTGCAGAGACTTCATTATTATTTATGCGCTCGGCGATTTTGGGCATAAAGCTGAAGCGCAAAATGGCAAACGCTAGGGATTGGGCAATCACAGCAACAAGTGCCCATATAGCAAAATCCACCACAGCAACAGAGTTTGAAGCTGCGCTACCCAGGGCGATAGCAAAACCGATTATAGCGCCACCAAAGCCGATGGCTGCTGCTACATTCTTTTCTTCTTTTACCAGCTTCCATTCATCGTGAGGTGTAACCAAGGCGTACACCAATTTGAAGATAAACAAGAAAACAATCGATAGGCCGAAGTACAGCGCAAAGTTATCCAGGCCGGCCAAAGAGTGCATAATGGTATCCATAATTATTCCTTTTTTATTAACCGTTTATTGTGATGTCTGCAGGCTCAACATCGAAGCCTGTAGAAATCACTAAGCATCTATCTAAATTATTACCCACTTGTTTTTCCTCACCAACAACAAGCAAGGTCTCAACTCTATCGTTACTGATAGGTCGTTCGTATAACATCATAAACTGATCTGTTTTACTGACATCACCGTCTTCTTCGTAGGTTGTTTCGGTTACGGCAACTGGCGGTGATTCGTCGCCCACCGCACCCCATACACGGGTATATACATTGCCCTCAAGCTCGTAGGTAGGCTGACTGATTACGCTCTTTAAACATTCATTCCACTGAGCAGTGTTGCCAATGGTTTTTGTCTCATAAAAGTGCCAAAGTTTCACGTCAGTAATGTGGTTCTCTGATAGACCACCGTCGGTCACCACCTGTAAAAAGCCATCATCGTCGGTGTAAAAACGAAGCAGGGTGCCGCCAGTATCCAAAGGGGCTTCACCTACCGCTTGAATTAATTGAGAACGGGCTGCACCTTCAATAGTGAGCTCCGGTTCTAATAGCGAAAGTTTTAAGTTATCTAATTCGAAAGAACCACCTAAATAAAGCCCCATTATTTCTGGCGACTTAGGTTTTTTAGGCTCTGATTTTTTAAATAGTTTACTAAACATGTTTACGCCTCTTAATCAGCGTCCAGTGACGACCAGTTTATTGCATTAATGCGTCGCTCAGCGATGTAAAACAAGGTGTCACCTGGGTTTAACGTAGCGTCTAACGGCGGGTTTACCACCATTTCTTTCACAAGGCCATTGGGTGCATAACCAATAAAGATAGCGTCGTGTTTACGCTTTAAATTGATAAATAACTTGGCAACGGAAATCGCTTGGCAACTTTGCGGTATTTTTACTGAAAATTGGGCTTGCCCTTCATCAATACTTAGCAAATCGTGATGAAGCATACTTGAACCAGGATCGAATGCAGCTTTAACCAGCATTTCTATTGCAACACTGGGTGTGCATTCCACTTTAGGGCAGTGGTCCTGAAGCAAATTAACTAAGCTGTCATCGTCGAAATAGGCCACCTGATGTGCATCGGGGTTGCGCTTGGTACAATAAAGCGCAGTAGTCATGGTGACATCATCTTGCGGGTTATCAATAAGAATGGTTTTCGCAGTAGATACGCAGGCGCGGTCCATGTCTTCGTCTTTGTTGAACGAATCGACTTTTACAAATTCAATGACGCCAGGCATGGGGTTAGTAATATCAGCTTTTACGCAAAGTACAATGTCAGGACGTTCAGACATTGCGTCTCGTTCTTGAAGAATCAAGTCAAGCAGCATCATGGTGCGCTGCTCATTCCACCCAATCACCAAGATATGTTCATTAAGCATCAAGCTATTCATACCCAACAATCCTTTCTTCCACGTTAAAGAAACCCAAGCTGCAATTCGCCCAATCACCATGGCGAAAATACTCAAACCAAGCGGTATGACATAAAGCGCAACAACTAATTTGCCCGCTGGTGTGACGGGAGACAAATCGCCATAACCTACCGTTGAAGCAGTGACCGCTAACCAGTAGACAAAGTCGGTTTTAGCAATTAGGTCGTGTTCGCCTGCAGCGAAAAGAAGCCAATAGCTTGTTACTGCGTAAAACGCGGTCGCACCGACAATGGTGTACCAGCGAGACTCTGCAAAGTATTGCAGCATGATTTTTCGCAGTTTAATCCATGGAGACATAAAACAAACAGCCCTTGTTATGCGTGTCCTTACTCTGCCTTGAAGTACTTGATTTGTCTAGATTAGGTCGTTGTTATCTGGCGATTTATGCAAGGAATTATTGTAACAAGAATTAAAAATGGGAGCCTTTAGCTCCCATCCTTTAACTTACTTGCCTAGAATTCGAGCTAGCTCGTCATCGGCTGAGGTTTTACCCCCTTTGATGCCCGCTTCTGCTAGGCGTTTTTCTAGGTCGCTGCTCGACTCCTCGCTAGCCAGTTCCTCGGCTGCTTGAAGTTCCGCACTGCGCATCTTTTGCTTATCCTGAATGCGAGACAAAGACTCAGTCGCTGTCTTCATTTTGCTATTCGCGCCCATGTGGCGTGAAGATACTGCAACCTGCGCTTTTTGAACACTTTCAGTAGCTTTGACCATGTCCACTTGCTGCTCTAAGCGACGCAAATTCGCTTTAGCTTGCTGAATATTATTAGCCAACTGCTTTTCAGACTGTTTGAACTGATCAAGGTAGGTTTGTTCTTGCTCACGTTCTTCTTTCAACTCTGACACTTTCTGGGCACAGTCAAGAGCAAGCTGACGATCATTATCTATCGCTTTACGCGCATGCTCTTCGTACTCGGCTATTGACGAGTTGAAGCTATCGACTTTTTGTTGAGAAAGTTTACATTTCGCCAAAATCTGCGTGCGCGCATGATCAGACTTACGTAGTTCTTCTTTGGCTTCTCTGATTTCTTGTTCCAAAATTCGAATCGCCTGACTGTCTGCAACAGACTGCGCAGCTTCGGTAGCACCACCTTTTACTGCAGTAATTAGTTTTTTCCACACTGACATTCGCTTCTCCTTAAGAAGTAAATTTTAGTTAAGGTGTGTTTCGTAGGCATCTAAGAAAGATGCAACATTTTGAAACAAGGTTTCCACTTCAATAACAATACTTTCGGCTTTCGACTGGGCACTTAGTGCACCAAAGGCGGTGTAATATTCTTCGCCACCAATATTTGAAATACCTACGGTGGTAAGAGGAAACACCATGTGAGTAGACAGTATTTCATGGTCAAGCGCAGGCTTATCTTTTACTTCCGACGCGGCGAACAAGAGACTTTCTACCAAAATTTGCTCACCGCTAATTGCAAGCCATGCATCAATGCCGTCTTGATTAGCAATAAGTAAGCAGTTTTCCTCATGTGTTACCACAAAGTCATCGTGCTCTTTAAATAAGGCTTCGATGCTTTCCAGTTCCCAGCTCATACCTTTCTCCTTTAGTTATTAAAGCGATAATGTTGAAAACGAATGTCGTATATGTGGTGCCTTACAACGCATTGCTTTGCTTAAAACTGTGTTGAAACACAAAACTTAAAACCTAGCATTACTAAAAGAACAACCGCGGTTACTGTAACGACTATTTTCGTCTTCGCCAATATCTTGACTTGCAGTGTAGACCTGTTGTGCCATAATCGTCAACATTAAATACATGCTATAAGTGTAAAAAAGTGTGTTTTTGTAAATTATATATCACATTTGTATGGTTTTTGGAGGCTGTGTGAACACAGGAAATACGCAGAGTGCAAAGAGTGCATGGCGACAAACGGTTGCAAGAGTCGTGAAATCTGAAATGTCTGTGCGCGGCGTAAAATATCAAGCGCTAAGCCAAAGACTTGAAGAAATAGGTGTGGATCAAAGCGCTGACAACCTGAGGAATAAAGTGAATAAAGGTATTATGGGGGCCGATTTATTGCTTCAGATTTTATACGTGCTTAAAGCTCGACCTTTAGATGCTGCGCTTTTAGAAGAAATCTTAACTGATCTTAGTGTTTCGAAAGAGTAGAATAGGGCAGATAAAAAAGTACCCGGCACATGCCGGGTACGAACGATAAGGAATGTTATGGGAGAACATCATCACTATCTGGAGCAGATATTAATCGTTTAAGTATTTGCTCGCTAGTACAAAATTCAGCTAGTGCGTATTTTGTGCGATAAGTAGGTATTAATATCTATACATGTAGGCTGAGAGGTAGGATTTCTAAGACTTTGGTCGACATTGATTTCTGTGAAATTTCGCAACTTTAGTATAATTACCTCCTCTTGAAATTGTGTTAAACCATAAAGAAAACAACATAAATTGCGTATAAATTAAGAATCTATTATTTATGAAACTATCTGAATTCAGCTTTACCCTTCCGGAAAGCCTAATTGCAAAATATCCCACCGAAAATCGTTCAGCCAGTCGCCTATTGCAGCTGGACGGCAAATCGGGTGACGTTCGCCACAGTATGTTTGCTGATATGGTCGAGCTTTTAGATGAAGGCGACTTGCTGGTTTTTAATAATACCCGAGTTATTCCCGCACGACTTTTAGGTAAAAAAGAAACGGGCGGTCAAGTTGAAGTGCTGATTGAACGCATTACCTCAGACAATACTGCCTTGGCGCATGTTCGCGCGAGCAAGGCACCTAAGCCAGGAACTAAGCTTATTCTTGAAGAGAAAGTGAATGTGACGGTGACAGGGCGAGACGATGCGCTATTTGTTTTACAGTTTGACCATGACGAAACCGTATTGACGCTATTGGAAGCGCATGGCCACATGCCGCTTCCTCCCTATATTGACCGCCCAGACGAAAACTCAGACAAAGAGCGCTATCAAACCGTTTACAATCAAAAGCCAGGCGCTGTTGCAGCACCTACTGCAGGGCTTCACTTTGACGACGCTATCTTAGAAGCGCTTAAAGAGAAGGGCGTGAATTTGGCTTTTGTAACCTTGCACGTGGGTGCGGGTACCTTTCAACCCGTGCGCGTTGACAATATTCTTGAGCACAAAATGCACGCGGAGTTTGCAGAAGTCCCCCAAGAAGTCGTCGATGCTGTGTTAGCTACAAAAGCTAATGGAAAGCGTGTTATCGCAGTGGGAACAACCTCTGTACGCTCTTTGGAGTCAGCGGCAAAAGCAAGTGCAGAACGCGGTGACCAAGAGGTTATTGCGCCATTTAACGAAGACACAGAAATCTTTATCTACCCGGGCTTCGAATTCAAAGTAGTAGACGCCATGTTCACTAACTTTCACCTTCCAGAGTCTACGCTAATGATGCTAATTAGTGCATTTGCCGGTAAAGACAACGTGATGAATGCCTACCAAGAAGCGATAGAAAAAGAATATCGATTCTTTAGCTATGGTGACTCTATGTTTATTGAGCGTGCCTCAGCACATTCGGCTACGATAGAAGGCGTGTAAATCGGTGTTTTGCAGGCCTTTCCAGCTTAGTTACAGATAAACATAGATACGGGGCATGATCTCAGCCAAATTACTGGTATAATCGCCGCCAATTTATTTTTATACCCAGCGCAGAAGCGCACAAAAGTGGGAATGCTTTCACATGCAATTTGAGTTGTTAAAAACCGAAGGCCGAGCACGACGCGGTCGTTTGGTGTTTGAACGCGGTGTTGTTGAAACGCCAGCGTTCATGCCAGTAGGTACTTACGGTACTGTTAAGGGAATGACCCCTGAAGAATTAAAAGACAGCGGTGCACACATCTGTCTTGGAAATACCTTTCACCTAATGTTACGCCCTGGTACTGGCATTATTCGCCAGCACGGCGATCTGCACGACTTTATGAATTGGGACAAGCCGATCCTCACTGACTCGGGCGGCTTCCAGGTATTTAGTTTGGGTGACTTGCGTAAAATTACCGAAGAAGGAGTAACGTTCCGCTCTCCAATTAATGGCGAAAAGATTTTGCTTACGCCTGAAAAGTCGATGGAAGTTCAGCGCGATTTGGGTTCTGACATCGTAATGATTTTTGACGAGTGCACGCCGTATCCCGCCACTGAGCAAGAAGCGCGCGTTTCAATGGAAATGTCGCTACGTTGGGCCAAACGTAGTAAAGAAGCCCACGGTGATAACCCGGCGGCACTTTTTGGTATTATTCAAGGCGGTATGTACGAAGGTCTGCGTGATGTCTCACTTGCAGGTCTTGAAGCTATTGGATTTGACGGCTATGCCATTGGCGGCCTTTCAGTAGGCGAGCCAAAAGAAGACATGATCCGCATTATCGACCATACTGCGCCGAAGATTCCAGAGGATAAGCCTCGCTATCTTATGGGCGTGGGTAAACCAGAAGATTTGGTTGAGTCTGTGCGTCGCGGTATCGATATGTTTGACTGTGTTATGCCTACGCGTAATGCGCGAAACGGTCACCTGTTTGTGACAGAAGGCGTAGTGAAGATTCGCAATGCGAAACACAGAAACGACACCTCGCCATTAGATGAGAATTGTGATTGCTACACTTGTAAAAACTATTCTCGCTCTTATTTACACCATTTGGACAAGTGTAACGAAATCTTGGGTGCGCGCTTAAACACCATCCATAACCTTCGCTACTATCAGCGTGTGATGCAGGGTCTTCGCGATGCGATTGACGCAGGTACGCTTGACGAATTTGTACAAGAATTTTATGAACAAAAAGGGTTGCCGGTTCCGGCACTATAACAACGATAATATTTGGGGAATTTTATGAGCCTATTTATCTCGAACGCTTATGCACAGTCTGCTGGTGCACCGCAAGGTGGTGGCATGGAAATGATCATCATGCTAGCTGTATTCGGTTTAATCTTTTACTTCTTGCTTTACCGCCCACAGGCTAAGCGCGTGAAAGAGCATAAAAACCTAGTATCTTCGCTAGGCAAAGGCGATGAAGTATTAACACAAGGTGGTTTGGTAGGAAAAATCACTAAAGTGTCAGAAGAAAAAGACTTCATTGAAGTTGCACTTAACGAATCAAACAACATCGTTGTTCAGAAGTCTTCAGTAACTGCTGTGCTGCCTAAAGGCACCATGAAGTCACTGTAAGTAACAATAGCCGGGGCCGGGACGCTTCCCGGTACTGGCACGAAAGGATTATCCAGTGCTAAACAAAAACTCTATTTGGAAAGTACTGAGTGCACTCATTGTTGTTGCAGTGTGTGCACTTTATGCGCTTCCTAACATTTACGGTGAAGACCACGCCGTACAAATCTCAGCAGGCCGTGATGCCGTGGTGACAGATGCCACTGTTGAACAAGTGAAAGCCGCGCTAAGCGAAAAAAACATCTCTCCAAAGCGTGTTGAATTTGAAGGTGAACAAATTTTAGTTCGCGTTTCTGATTCAGACACCCAGCTAGTTACTCGCGAAACATTAGAAAAAGCCCTTGGCGATGATTATTACGTTGCTATGAACCTTGCTCCGGACACGCCAGAGTGGCTTGAAGGTTTAGGCGGCGCCCCGATGAAGCTAGGTCTTGACCTTCGCGGTGGTGTTCACTTCTTAATGGAAGTGGACATGACAGAAGTGATTACCAAGTCTCTTGAAGATGCAGAAAGTGGTTTTCGTACCTCACTGCGCGAAGAAGGCATTCGCTATCGCGGTGTAAAACAGGTAGACGATCATATCGACATTACTTTTCGCGATGAAGACGCGCTAGACAAGGCAGAGTTCTTTTTGCGTAACCAAAGTCGCGACCTTACCTTTAACCAGGTCGACGATTTAACACTTCGCGCTATTTTTGCTGAAAGTAAGCTTCAAGAAATTCGCGACAACGCAGTTAAGCAAAACATCACTATTATTCGTAACCGTGTTAACCAACTTGGTGTTGCTGAACCGCTTGTTCAAAAGCAAGGTGCTGACCGCATTGTTGTACAGCTTCCAGGTATTCAAGACACCGCTCGCGCGAAAGAAATTCTAAACGCGACGGCGACCCTAGAATTTCGCATGGTGGACCAGAAGAACGACATCCGTGACGCATTAAACGGTCGCGTTCCTCCTGGCTCTCAGGTGATAGAAGATCAGCAGGGCATTCCACAGCTGCTTGAAAAGCGCATTATGCTTACTGGTAGCCACATTATTGATGCGAATAGCGGTGTTGATGAATATGGTCTTCCAAACGTAAACATCTCGCTAGATTCTGAAGGCGGTAACAAAATGTCTCGCTCAACCCGCGGCAACATTGGTAAGCCAATGGCTACGGTCTTTATCGAGTACAAATCTACCGGTGAGAGAAATGACGACGGTAAGCTTGTATTTGAAAAGCATGAGCAAGTTATCTCAGTTGCCACCATTCGTGCGCAGCTTGGCAGCAAATTCCAAATTACAGGTCTTGATTCACCGAAAGAAGCGCGTGATTTAGCGTTACTACTTCGTGCGGGTGCACTTATTGCGCCTATTCAAATCGTTGAAGAGCGTACGGTTGGACCAAGCTTGGGTAAAGAAAACATTGAACTGGGTATGCAAGCCATCATGTATGGTTTGGCTGCGGTACTTGTTTTCATGTTAATTTACTACAAAGCCTTTGGCGTGGTAGCCAACATCGCGCTTATTACAAACCTAGTCATGATTGTAGGCATTATGTCTATGATCCCTGGTGCGACACTTACGCTTCCGGGTATGGCAGGTATTGTACTAACCGTCGGTATGGCGGTGGATGCAAACGTGCTAATTTTCGAGCGTATTCGAGAAGAGCTTCGTGACGGTCGCAGTCCACAACAAGCCATCCATCAAGGTTACGACAGCGCGTTCTCCACCATCTTGGATGCGAATATCACTACTTTCCTTGCTGGTCTAATTCTGTTTGCAGTGGGTACCGGCCCAATCAAAGGCTTCTCTATTACGCTAATGATTGGTATCGCAACGTCTATGTTTACCGCTATCTTAGTTACTCGCGTTATTGTTAACGCAGTATGGGGTGGTAAACGTCTAGAGAAATTAGCGATTTAAGGAGTAAAAAATGCAGTTATTAAAATTATCCGAAACCGTTAATTTCATGCGCCTGCGCATTCCTGCGATGGTGCTGTCGACAATACTTATTATCGGCTCGTTCGTTTCTTTAGGTGTCAATAGCCTTAACTGGGGTTTAGACTTCACAGGCGGTACGCTTATTGAAGTTGGCTATGAAGACGCAGCCGATTTAGAAGGCATTCGTGTTCAGCTTAATGAATCGAACTTCGAAGATGCTATCGTGCAAAACTTTGGAAGCAGCCAAGACGTATTGATACGTATAGCGCCACGTGATGGTGTTAAAGCTGTGACTATTGGTGAGCAGGTACTAGAGGCACTGCGTGCTGACGGTACTGCGGTTGATATGCGTCGTATCGAATTTGTAGGGCCTAACGTTGGTGAAGAACTTACCGAGCAGGGCGGCCTCGCGATGCTAGTGGCCCTACTGTGTATCTTAGTATACGTAGCCATGCGATTTGAATGGCGATTTGCTTTAGGGTCGGTTTCGGCGCTTGCTCACGACGTTATCCTTACGCTAGGTTTATTTTCGGTACTTCAAATCGAATTTGACCTTACTGTACTTGCAGCGGTACTCGCGGTAATTGGTTATTCACTTAACGATACTATTGTTGTTTGTGACCGTATTCGTGAGAACTTCCGCAAAATTCGTAAAGGTGAGCCTGTTGAAATTATCAATATCTCGCTAACGCAAACCCTAAACCGTACTATTATCACCTCATTAACCACGGTGTTGGTATTGGTCGCATTATTCTACAAGGGTGGTGCACTAATTCACGGATTTGCAACAGCATTGCTGTTTGGTGTAGTGGTAGGTACTTACTCATCAGTGTATATTGCAAGTTCAGTGGCACTTGCATTGGGTATTAGTAAAGAAGACCTAATGCCACCACAAGTAGAAAAGGAAGGCGCAGATTTAGATCCTATGCCTTAGTCCTATCTTCGTGATACGTACAAAAAGCCGCATCTATGATGCGGTTTTTTTTATGCCTAACGTTCACAAAAAAGGCGCCGTTAATAGCGCCTTCACTTAATGTTCTAATGTGGGTTCAGTCCCAATCTGCGTAGCAAATTCTTACTTAAGGTGCTTCTTATTTAAGATGCTTCTTACTTAAGGTGCTTAACTAGGCCTTGAACAACCTTCACGCTACCTGCAACAATTTCGCCTTTGTGAAGCGGATCGTTTCCGCCTTTAAAGTCTGTTACCAAACCGCCGGCTTCTCGAACAATAAGTTCACCTGCTGCGATATCCCAAGATTTAATGCCGCGCTCCCAGTAACCGTCGTGGCGGCCAGCTGCAACGTAAGCAAGGTCTAGTGCTGCGCTACCTGCGCGGCGAATATCACCCACTTCGTGGAAAATCTTGTTTAGGCTTAAAGCGTATTCGCCAAACTGAGCTTTGTTTTTGAAAGGCAGGCCAGTAGCAATAATGGTTTCAGTAAGATCACGTGGTTTAGAAGCACGAATACGGTAGCCGTTTAGCTGTGCACCTTGACCACGGCTTGCGGTAAATAATTCGCTGCGAATTGGGTCGAAAACAACCGCTTGGTCTAGACGACCTTTGTGAAGAAGTGCAATTGAAACGGCAAAGTGAGGAATGCCTTTTACAAAATTAGTGGTGCCATCTAGTGGATCGATAATCCACTGATAGTCAGTTTCTGTACCTAGAACTTCACCCGCTTCTTCACCTAGGAAGCAATGGTTCGGGTAAGACTGCTGAATTTTGGCAATAATTGCTTGTTCTGCTTCTTTATCAACTTGAGTAACGAAGTCGTTTAAGCCTTTTGACTCTGTCGCTACTTCATTATGTTTTTCAAAACCACGAACAATAACTGTTCCAGCCGCACGCGCAGCGCGCACCGCAATATTCAGCATAGGATGCATAGATAAACCACCAATTGTAAAAGACCAATGAAACAAACTAGCTGTATAAAAAATAGCTAGTTGCTTTCGAAAACGGGCGGAGTCTACCAGAATCTATGCACGATGCAAATGAATTCCCAGCACAATAGCGTGAATAGCCATCTATACTGCCGCTGTGTTAAACTTCACGCCATTAAGGTCTAAAAGATAGTGCGACAAAACCGCATATTATCGAATTAAAGACGCTATCCAAAAAGTACGTAGGTATTACACGCATGCTCGAGAATATTCGCATTATTTTAGTTAACACGTCTCACACGGGAAACATCGGCTCGACAGCAAGAGCTATGAAAACCATGGGGCTGAGCAGCTTATATCTTGTCGACCCAGTAAATGAGCCAGACGGCCAAGCCAGTGCATTGGCGGCAGGGGCAGGTGATGTGCTTGCTAACGCGAAAATTGTAAGCACGCTGGAAGAGGCAGTTAAAGACTGTGGCTTGGTAGTAGGGACGTCTGCACGCTCTCGCACTCATTCATGGCCGATGTTAGGCCCGCGCGACTGCGGCGAGAAGCTGGTCCAAGAAGTAGAAAAGTATCCGGTAGCTTTGGTGTTTGGGCGTGAGAACAGTGGTTTAACTAATGAAGAGCTGCAGCAGTGTCACTTCCATATGTGTATTCCAGCCAACCCTGAATACAGCTCACTTAATTTAGCAGCAGCAGTGCAAACCCTTTGTTATGAAATTCGCATGGCCTATCTTAATCGCGAAACATACCCAAGCGTTGAAGAAGAATATCCACTAAATGATGATTTAGAGCGTTTTTATACGCATTTGGAAAGCACGCTGGAAGGCACGTCTTTTATACGTAAAAGCCACCCAGGTGTGGTAATGACTAAGCTACGCCGCTTGTTTAACCGAGCACGCCCTGAGTCTCAAGAGCTTAATATATTACGCGGTATATTGGCGTCTATCGATAAATCGGTGAAGAATGCTAACTCAGGCGATGCAGACCCTGCACCAGCGATAGAAGAAAAAGAGTAAACACTATGTTCGCCCGTATAAAAGATGATATTCAAGGTGTTTTTCATCGCGACCCTGCGGCCAGAAATACCTTTGAAGTGCTAACCAACTATCCTGGCCTTCATGCAGTGTGGCTGCATCGAATTAGTCACAAATTGTGGAAGGCAGAATGGAAATGGTTGGCACGTACTTTATCAACGTTTAGTCGTTGGCTTACGGGCATTGAAATTCATCCAGGGGCAACGTTGGGACGCCGGGTATTTATCGACCACGGTATGGGCGTAGTTATCGGTGAAACCGCAGAAATTGGCAATGATGTTACTCTATACCATGGGGTGACTCTTGGCGGTACTAGCTGGAAAGCCGGCAAGCGCCATCCAACCCTTAAAAACGGCGCAGTCGTGGGGGCGGGGGCTAAAGTCTTAGGGCCGATTACCATTGGTGAAAACGCCAAAGTAGGGTCCAATTCTGTAGTTGTTAAAGATATTCCAGACGGCGCTACAGCAGTTGGCATTCCCGGTCGTATCATTATTTCTAAGCAAAGAGAGTCGAATGCCACGGTAAATCCTCAGCGCGATAAAATTGCTCAGAAATATGGTTTTGATGCCTATGCAGTCGCGCCAGATAACCCTGATCCGGTGGCCAATGCTATGGGAGTTATGCTAGAGCACATGCATCAAATGGATACGAAAGTAGAAGAGATGTGCAAGGTCATTCAGTCATTGGGTGGCGATGTGTGTACCGATAATTTACACAACATTAGCGCTGAAGATTTCGCGGATACGGGCTTTGATTTAACCGAGACTCAAGAGCGCGAAAAAGCCCACTCTTCCTTCGACCCAGCAATTTAAAACTTAAGCCCTATTTGATTCTAATAGGGCTACAGATAGTCCGCCACCACACTACAACAGTGATTAAAAGTCTGCATTTACAATAATTTAACATCATTGTTGACTCGCGTAAGACTCCAACATACATTGTGATAATGTTATTTATGACTTTTCATGGATGTTATGCAGAGCGAGTTACCACTTTTAGACGTTTTGATCGTAGGAGCGGGTATTTCGGGTATCGGCTGCGCCTACCACATTCAAAAAAAATGTCCTGACCTTTCATATTCTATTATAGAAGCCCGCGGTGATTTGGGCGGCACATGGGACTTATTCAAATACCCGGGAATACGCTCAGATTCTGATTTATTCACCTTTGGCTACGAATTCAAACCTTGGAAAGAGAAAAAGGCCATTGCTGATGGTCGTTCAATAAAGGCTTATGTTGAAGAAACTGCGGCTGAAAACGGTATTAAAGAGCGCATACGTTTTTTAACTCGTGTGGTAGATATAAATTGGCAAAGCGATAAAAACTATTGGCGGGTTACGTTAAAGTCAGAAGAAAGTGGGCAGAATGAGCACATTGCCGCTAGATGGATATTTAACGCTTCTGGTTATTATCGATACGATAAAGGTTATGCACCGAATTTCAAAGGGCAATCACAATTTAACGGTCAGATTGTACATCCACAGCATTGGCCTGAAGATCTGGAATACGAAAACAAACGCGTAGTGGTAATCGGAAGCGGTGCAACGGCGGTAACGCTGGTTCCCGCTCTAGCGAAAAGCGCATCGCACGTGACTATGCTGCAAAGAACGCCATCCTACGTCTTGCCTGTTCCCGTAGATGACCCAATCGCAAAACATTTACGCGCGTGGTTTAGCGAGGATACAGCGTTTAAAGCTGCGCGTTGGTTTAACATAGCGAAACAGCGTTGGGTGTACGCGTTTTGTCAGCGCTTTCCACATCGTGCGCGCAAAATAATACGCAGTCTTAATGCAAAAATGTTACCCGAAGGGTATCCAGTAGATATACACTTTAACCCTCCTTACAATCCTTGGGAGCAGCGACTGTGTGCAGTTCCGGGTGGAGATTTATTCGAGTCAATTTCGAAAGGTAAGGCGTCGGTTGCAACAGATACTATAGAAACGTTTACTGAAACGGGCATTAAACTTGATTCGGGCCAGCATATTGAAGCAGATATTATAGTGACAGCCACTGGTTTAAACCTTCTGCCTTTAGGAGGGATAGTACCAAAAATTGATGGTGAAGCTGTTTCGCTTCCAGAATGCATCACGTATAAAGGTATGTTACTCAGTGGCGTACCTAATTTTGCTATTGCGGTGGGCTATACAGCTTCATCGTGGACACTAAAAATTGGCCTTCTATGTGAACATTTCACGCGATTGCTCAATCATATGGAAGAGCACGGCTTTACACAGTGTACACCTATAGCAGATCCACATATAGAAACACAGCCGTTGTTAAACTTTGGCGCTGGCTACATCCAGCGCTCGTTAGAACAGTTGCCACGTCAAGGCATGCACTTTCCTTGGTCTATGTCGTTTAATTATGCACAAGATGTGAAGATTTTTCGGAAAGGTCGTGTAGACGATCCAGCTCTTAAGTTTGAATAGAAATTTCAATAGACGCACACTTTCTTTTATTAAATCAAGAGAGCTTTAAATGAGTTTAGCCCAGCATCATGAGCAATACGTAATGCTTAAAAGCGGTGATAGGTTTTGCTATGCCGAACATGGTGTCGGAAATACCGATACCATTGTACTTATTGCGGGTTTAGGTCTTCAGTTAGTTTATTGGCCAAACGCGCTTATTGAGCGTTTAGTTGCTAGTGGATTTCGCGTTATTTGCTTTGACAATCGTGATGCGGGACGGTCAGTACGCAGCGACACACCGCATCCTTCACTTCTTCAGCAACTAATAGGCAAGGCTCCTAGCGGGGCTTACGGACTGGAGCGCATGGCTGAAGATACTGCCCAGCTTTTGGAGGCGCTAAATATTGAAAGCGCACATGTTGCTGGAATGTCCATGGGAGGGATGATTGCGCAAACTCTCGCGAGCCTTTACCCCGAAAAAGTGCAATCTATGACGTCTATTTTCTCTACCACTGGGAGCCGAAAAGTTGGTCAGCCATCGTATTCAACGCTATGGCGTTTAGCAAGAGCAAAAGCTCCAGTAAGCGAAAATGACGCGGTTAGAAATTATGAAGCTATGATGACCCATATAGGCGATGCGGCGGCAGAAGATGCAATAAATCAATGGCACCAGTATGCGAAATTAGCATGGCAGCGCAATGGTGGTAAGAGTGATGCAAAAGCCCTGTTTCGGCAAATTGGTGCAATCATTAAATCAGGTGATCGAACGTCAATGCTTCAAAATGTAAAAGCACCGACATTGGTGATACACGGAGATGTTGATCACATGGTGCACCCCAGTGGCGGTGTTGCAACAGCCAGAGCGATATCAGGTGCTAAACATCAAGTATTGCGCGGGTTGCGCCATCAAATAGATACTATTCAATCACATCGGATAGCAGATAGTATCCTTGCTCATATACACCTGCATGCAAACAAGTAGCGCTGCTGGTCGACGTGATTTTTCACCTGAAGAATAAACGATCCCTTAGCATTTAGGACAAGAGATACCACGCAAATTTAGCGCCTATAAGCGCTTATTTTGATGGGGCTGAAACGAAACAAAACCCTTGATGTACAAAAGCGATTACACGCATCAATAATACCTGACTAGTTTACTAGGTCTTATACTTGACCATTTTAGTCGGGTATGTGAAAATTCCCGCACTACAAAACGGCGGGAGAATCCAATGAAACTCACTTCTAAAGGGCGCTATGCGGTTACCGCAATGCTTGATGTCGCTTTGCACTCAAAGCGTGGTCCAGTGCCTCTTGCCGATATTTCAGAACGACAAGAAATTTCCTTATCTTACTTAGAGCAGCTATTTTCTCGGCTGCGTAAAGAACAACTGGTAGACAGTGTTCGCGGGCCCGGTGGCGGTTATTTGCTGGGCCGGGAAGCAAGTGATATTGCGATAGGCGAAGTTATTCGCGCCGTCGACGAGTCCATTGACGCTACGCGCTGTCAGGGGCAAGCCGATTGCCAAGGCGGCGATCGTTGTTTAACCCATAGCTTATGGCAAGACCTAAGCGACCGTATTGCCGCATTTTTGAATTCGATCACGCTTGGTGAATTAATGGCTAAGCGCGATGTACAGGAAGTGGCCGGTCGTCAGGACGGTAATGCATCACTTCGTCATATCACTAAAGATATAGAAGTCAGTATTCAACTTTAAATTGGTATTAAGCAACGCATGGCTTTATCAACACCCATTTACTTAGATTACGCAGCAACGACCCCGGTAGACCCAAGTGTGGCCGAGGCGATGGCAAAATGCTTAACGCTTGAAGGTAACTTTGGTAATCCGGCTTCTCGTAGCTACCGCTTCGGCTGGATGGCTGAAGAAGCGGTAGATGTTGCTAGAAATCAAATTAGCGACGCGCTGAATTGCGACCCCAGAGAGATTGTTTTTACCTCGGGCGCAACTGAGTCAAATAACCTCGCTATTAAAGGTATTGCGCAAGGCTATGCTGACAAAGGCAAGCATATTATTACTGTAAATACCGAGCACAAAGCGGTATTGGATACTTGTGAGTACCTAGAAAAGCAGGGCTTTGATGTTACCTATCTTGAAGTACAGTCAGACGGGTTAATTGATTTAAACGAACTCGAAAACGCGCTACGCGACGACACTATCTTAGTATCGGTCATGCACGTGAACAACGAGCTAGGCGTTATCCAAGACATCGAAGCCATTGGACAACTTTGTCGCGACAAGGGCGTGTTTTTTCACATAGATGGCGCGCAGAGTGTGGGCAAGATAGCGATTGATTTGTCAGAGCTTCCCGTAGATTTACTGTCTATATCAGCCCATAAGATTTATGGTCCGAAAGGAATGGGGGCCTTATATGTGCGTCGCCGCCCTAAAATCAATTTGGTAGCACAGATTCATGGCGGTGGACACGAGCGTGGCATGCGTTCAGGTACCTTAGCCACCCATCAAATTGTTGGAATGGGTGAAGCCATCGCACTGGCGTCGTCAAAAATGGAAGAGGACAGTGCGCGCATATTAAAGCTGCGTGAATCGCTGTGGCAGGGCCTGCAACAACTTGACGATATTTATTTAAACGGGCATGCCACGCAGCGCATACCTGGCATATTAAATGTAAGTTTCGCGGGTGTAGATGGCGAAAGCTTGATGATGGGCTTAAATGACATTGCCGTATCTTCAGGGTCGGCATGTACGTCAGCGAGTTTAGAACCCTCTTATGTACTAAAAGCCATTGGCCGCAGTAATGAGCTGGCTCACGCAGGTATACGTTTTAGCGTAGGGCGTTTTACGACCCAAGAAGACATTGATTACGTAGTAAACAAAGTCGTTGATGTGACAACGCGACTGCGCCAAGCGGTTGTTGCTTAAACGCTTTAATAGTCGTTTAGCTAGGTGTTTGACTAAGCGCTAAAAACAGAGCTTAGTGTAGAGCCTGATCAACCGTTTGAGCGTAGATTTGAGCAAGCGTTATTGTTCGGGACAAGGCGTGGGTTGTGTTAACACATTCTATTGATTTTAGGGAATGTGGACGAAAATTAATGCGAGCTTGAAGAAAATGGAGCTTCAAGCAGCGTTTAGAACATGTAAGTAGCCATAAATTAGTGGCTGAATATTTGAGTGAAATAGTCGGGTATTATATACTACGGCACCAAAAATTTTAGGCTGTCCGCATGTAACTGGCAGTTTCAACAATTTTGTGGGGGATAAGCCCAACTAAATAAGGTTGTTGAAGTTGAAGATTTACATAAATTACCAAGACCGTGGGGTAATTTATTCGCCAGTTGAGTAGAAAGAATAGTGGCAGCAAATGCAGGCAAACAAGTGAGATCCCAACATGAGTGAACAGATCGAACAGGCGTTAGAAAGAAAGTACGATGCAGGTTTCTATTCAGAAATCGAATCTGAAACGTTTGAGAGCGGCCTGGACGAGTCGGTTATCCGCCGCATATCAGCAATGAAAAACGAGCCTGAATGGATGCTTGAATGGCGCTTGAAGTCTTACCATGCATGGCTAGAGATGGAAGAGCCAGACTGGGCGCACGTCGACTATCCAAAAATTGACTATCAAGCCATCTCTTACTACTCGGCACCAAAGAGCATGAAAGATAAACCTCAGTCGTTAGACGAGGTGGACCCAGAGTTACTGCGCACCTACGAAAAACTGGGTATTCCGCTGCACGAACAAGAAATGCTAGCGGGCGTTGCTGTAGATGCGGTATTCGATTCGGTATCAGTAGTTACAACATTCCGTGAGAAGCTTGAAGAAGCAGGCGTTATTTTCTGCCCAATTTCTGAAGCAGTACAGAAATATCCAGACCTTGTTAAAAAATACATTGGCTCAGTGGTTCCGCGTACTGACAACTATTTCGCCGCGCTAAACAGCGCCGTATTTACTGATGGTTCATTTGTTTATATTCCAAAAGGCACACGTTGCCCAATGGAGCTTTCTACTTATTTCCGAATAAACGAAATGAACACGGGTCAGTTCGAGCGTACCTTAATCGTCGCCGATGAAGGCAGCTATGTAAGCTACCTTGAAGGTTGTACTGCTCCGCAACGCGATGAGAACCAGCTGCACGCGGCAGTGGTAGAGCTTGTTGCGATGGACGATGCCCAAATTAAGTACTCAACGGTACAAAACTGGTATCCAGGCGACGAGAACGGTAAAGGTGGTATCTACAACTTCGTTACAAAACGTGGTGTAGCGCATACCAATGCTAAAATATCTTGGACACAGGTAGAAACCGGCTCTGCGGTTACGTGGAAGTACCCAAGCTGTGTACTTAAAGGCGACAACAGTGTAGGTGAATTCTATTCAGTAGCGCTAACACGCGGTCGCCAGCAAGCTGATACCGGTACTAAGATGATCCACGTGGGTAAAAATACCAAGTCGACCATCATCTCTAAAGGTATCTCAGCGGGTAACAGCAATAACGCCTATCGTGGTTTAGTCCAAATGGGCCCGCGTGCAGACGGTGCACGTAACTTCACCGAGTGTGACTCGTTACTTATCGGTGACAAGTGTGGCGCGCATACGTTCCCGTATATAGAAAGCCGTAATCCTTCCGCTATTGTTGAGCACGAAGCAACAACATCGAAGGTGAGCGACGAACAATTATTTTTGTGTCAGCAACGTGGCTTAGACACAGAGAAAGCCGTTTCTATGATCGTTAACGGTTTCTGTAAAGAAGTATTCAAAGAGCTGCCAATGGAATTTGCCGTAGAAGCCGGCAAGCTGCTCGAAATTAGTCTTGAAGGTTCAGTGGGGTAATCAATGCTTAGTATCAAGAATTTACATGCCAGCGTGGAAGAGAAAAACATCATTAAAGGTCTTAACCTTGAAGTTAGACCTGGTGAAGTACACGCTATCATGGGTCCCAACGGAGCCGGTAAAAGTACACTAGGTTACGTGCTATCTGGCCGTGACGGTTATGAAGTCAGCGAAGGCGAAGCCATGCTTAATGGCAAAGACCTACTTGAGCTTGAAGTGGAAGAGCGTGCCCGCGAAGGCCTTTTCCTTGCATTCCAATATCCAGTAGAAATTCCTGGCGTTAGCAACATGGAATTTATGAAAGAGTCGGTAAACGCTATGCGCGAAGAGCGTGGCGAAGAGCCTCTATCGGCTGCTGAGTTCCTTAAAAAAGCTAAAGAAGCCTGTAAGCAAGTTCAGCTTCCACTAGACTTCCTAAAGCGTGGTGTGAACGAAGGTTTCTCTGGTGGTGAGAAGAAGCGTAACGAAATCATGCAAATGATTTTGCTAGAGCCAAAGCTTTGCATTCTAGATGAATCTGATTCAGGCCTTGACGTTGATGCGTTACAGGTTGTTGCAGATGGCGTTAACAGCCAGCGCGACGGCGAGCGTAGCTTCATCGTTGTTACTCACTATCAGCGTCTTCTTGACTACATTAAGCCTGATTTTGTGCACATTCTTGCTGACGGCAAAATCGTGAAAAGCGGCGACGCTTCACTTGCACTAGAAGTAGAGAAGAGCGGTTATGCATTTTTAGGTAAGGCGTACGAGGAGGCTGAGGCATGAGTCAATGGCTAGAACAGGTCATTGATAGCGCACAGCGGGACGATTATTTATCGCCCGTGCGTCAACAGGCCTTAACACAGTTAAAAGCTGACGGCTGGCCAGCGCGTAGAAGCGAGAGCTGGCGTTTTACGCCGCTCACGCCTGTAGAAAAGCGTGAAGCGAAACAAGCTGTTCAAGCAGACAGCCTGCCAGTTCCAGCAATAGAAAACCTGAATGCTATCGACTTAATTTTCGTTGATGGTGTATTGGTAACGCAAGTAAACACCTTGAACGTGCCTGCTGGCATGACAATTACGTCGCTTAATACCGACGATGCAGCTACGCAGCAAGCTATTAACAGTGTCTACGGTCAAGTTAAGCCAACCCGTCATATGTTTGGTTTGGTTAACGACGCGCTTTGCCAACACGGTATATTTATCAGTGTTGAAGCAGGCGTAAAAATCGACACGCCGGTACGCATCGTGAACATGGCTTCACAAAATGTAGACGCTCATACGCGCGTGGTAGTGAAAGTAGCAGAAGGCGCAAGTGCTACTGTTATCGAGCAAGGTTTTGGCGATACGGAAAGTTTAACCACAGCGTTTGCTGAATATGACCTTGCTGATGATGCACACCTAGAGCACTATCGTTTTGCTATGTTTACGGGCAAAGCAAAGCAGCTAGGCGGCAGCCACTTTAAGCTTCATAACCGCACTACGCTTAACAGCACTATGGTGGGCTATGGCAGTGAGCTATCTCGTTTAGACGTAGATATTCACCATGCTGGTGAATTCGCTGACGCGAAAATGAACGCTATTTATCTTCTAGCAGAAGGCGAGCTATTCGACCTTCACTCAACCATTGAGCACGCGATGCCTAATGGTACAACAGAAGAAAACGCGCGCGGTATAGTTGGTGACAAGGCCCGTGCGGTATTTAACGGTCGCATTCATATTCATCGTGACGCGCAAAAAACACTTGCTGAGCTTAATAACCGCAATCTATTGCTATCTCGCCGAGGCGTCATTAATACCAAGCCTGAACTAGAGATTTATGCTGACGACGTGAAATGTGCCCATGGTGCGACTGTGGCAGAGATTGAAGAAGAAGCGCTGTATTACATGCTTACTCGTGGTATTTCGCGTAGTAAAGCACTAGTTATGCTGAACTTCGGTTTTATCCAAGAGCTTATCAACGATGTGCCAAACGTAGCAGTACGTGAGTGGCTTGCGCCTATCTTAAGCGAGCGTTTCGCCCAGATGGAGGTGAAATGAGTTTAGACGTTGCAGCACTTCGTGCCCAGTTTCCTATTTTATCGAAAACGGTAGACGGCAAACCGCTGGTATACCTCGATAACGCGGCAACAACACAAAAACCACAGGCGGTGATTGACGCCTTGGTAGATTTTTACACGGGTACGAACGCAAACGTGCACCGCGGAGCGCATCATTTATCCGATGAAGCCACGCGCCGCTACGAAAATGCACGTACCAGCGTTGCTACGTTTATTAACGCTAACGTTCGCGAAGAAGTCATTTGGACTGCCGGTACCACCGAAGCTATTAATATTGTCGCTAATGGTTTAAGTCAGCTACTTACTGAAGGCGATGAAGTGATGGTGACCGAGCTGGAGCACCACGCTAACTTAGTGACTTGGCAGCAAGCTTGCCGCCGCTCGGGGGCAACGTTAAACGTTGTGCCTATTTTCGATAGTGGTGAGCTTGATGTTGAAGCGTTCGACAGATTGCTGTCTGAAAACACTAAGCTGGTGGCTTTTCCCCATGTATCGAATGCGTTAGGCACGGTTAACCCAATTAAGACACTTACCCAAAAAGCGAAAGCAGTTGGCGCATGGGTATTAGTTGATGGCGCTCAGGGCATTGCACACGGCGGCGTTGACGTACAAGATATTGGTTGTGATTTTTACGCGTTTTCTGGCCATAAACTATTTGGTCCAACGGGTATAGGCTGCTTGTGGGGCAAAAAAGAAGTGCTTGAAACCTGGCCAGTATGGCAGGTAGGCGGCGAGATGATCAAAGACGTGACTTACCATGAAGCTACATGGGGTGCATTACCAAACCGCTTAGAAGCTGGCACGCCTAACATTGCTGGCGCCATAGGTATGGGGGCAGCAGTAGATTGGTTTAGTGCCCTTGATATTAATGCGCTGCACGCGCACGAGCAGAAGCTGCTTGCCTACGCTACCCAGCAAGCTGAAGCGCTTGACGGCATGCGTATCATTGGTACTGCTCCTAATAAAGTAGGGGTGCTGAGCTTCCTACTTGATGGCGCTCACCCTGCAGACGTTGGCTTTATTCTGGATAGACAAGGCGTGGCAATTCGTACCGGTGATAACTGTGCACAACCGCTAATGAAACGCTTTGGTATTCCGGGTACTGCCCGTGCGTCGTTCTCAATTTATAATACGCTTGAAGAAGTAGACAGCTTATTCGCTGCGCTCAAGAAAGCAAAAATGATGTTGGCCTAAGGAGGCATTATGAGTGTTGAAACTTTCGTACCTAGTACAAAGCTCATTACGCTAACTGACAGTGCCGTTAAGCATTTCGAAAGTAAGCTTAAAGACAAGCCTGGTCAGTTAATTCGTTTATCAACAAAAGTAAGCGGCTGCACCGGTTATGCTTACGTGCTTGATTTCGCTGATGGCGCACAAGCAGGGGATGAAATTGTAGAGATTTCTCCTATTGTAAATGTGGCTGTCGCAGCCGATGCAACAGACCTTTTGCGTAATACAGAAATCGATTACGTGACTGAAGGTGTGAATGGCATCATCAAGTACAACAACCCTAACGTGGTTGATGAATGTGGGTGTGGCGAGAGCTTCAACGTGGGCTAATGCCTGCGTTCATAGCCCACAACGAGTATTACCAAGAGTACAAAGTCGTATATGAAGCAAAAAATGGTGACCACCGAGCGTGAATGTAAGGCACGTTTGGTTCCTGCAGGCAATCCCACCGTTATACCCGAAGGTGAGTTTGTTAATATCACGCAAGAGCTAGGTGGTAACTACACCGTAACTTGGCGTGGTAATATGTACCGTATTGACGGTACCGATGCTGGTGCTATTGGCCGTAAAGCCATGACGCTAAGCTTTGACGCTCCCGAAGATGGGAACATCAGTGAACAACAAGTGTGGGATGCTTTAGAAACTATCTATGACCCAGAAATCCCCATCAACCTTGTATCGCTCGGCCTTATCTATAAGGTGGATATTGACCAAGCATCTGGTGCCGTAAATATCGATATGACGCTTACAGCACCGGGCTGTGGTATGGGGCCAGTTTTAGTAGGTGATGTGGAATATCGCGTAGCTATGGTGCCTCATGTTAAAAACGTGAACGTTGAATTGGTTTTTGATCCAGCTTGGTCACGAGACATGATGAGTGAAGAAGCACAGCTTGAAGCGGGTTTGTTCTTTTAAGCGGTTAATATACCGCCTACCTATAATTCTTTTTACACAATTACGGAAATAGCAATGCAACTACCTAGCAGTGACGAAATTATTGATGATTTAGCGTTCTTCGACGATTGGGAACAGCGTTATCAGTACATCATTGATTTAGGAAAATCTATTCCGGGTTTACCAGAAGATGCTAAGACGCCTGATCGTTTAGTAAAGGGGTGTCAGAGCAGCGTGTGGTTGGTAGAGTCTTACGACGGTAATAAAATCAACTTTGATGTGGACAGTGATGCCGTTATTGTTCAAGGGTTACTAGCGTTAGTACTTGCCGCCTACAACGACAAAACGCCAAAGGATATTTTAGCGTTTGATATCGACGGCTATTTTGAAGCGTTAGATCTTGAGCGTCATATCACTCCGACCCGAGGCAATGGCTTACGCGCTATCGTGGGTAAAATTCAAGAGCTTGCAAAAGCTAACGCCTAAAACCTAAAACCTTATTGCTGGGTCAGTTATCCAACTTCACGTTAACCACCGGTAGCAGCTATCACCAGTGCAGATATTATTGCTTTAAAATATTTGCCTTCGCACAATAATGTATACACTGTCATCATATTGTCATAGCTAGTGAGTTAATCTGACACTACATTACAAGTAAAAACAATACGTTACGCCTGATTTAAAAAGGCGCTGGTCAAGCCGTTATTAATTGCCTATAATTCGCGGCCAAAATTTAAAGATACATACACAATTTGTTTGGAGAGAGAACATGGCTCTTGAGCGTACTTTTTCGATTATCAAGCCTGATGCGGTAGCTAAAAACGTAATCGGTGCAATTTACAACCGTTTCGAATCTGCAGGTCTTCGCATTGTGGCATCTAAGATGATCCACATGAGCAAAGAGCAAGCAGAAGGCTTCTATGCAGAACACAAAGAGCGTCCTTTCTTCGGCGCACTTGTAGACTTCATGACGTCTGGTCCAGTTATGGTTCAAGTACTAGAAGGCGAAAACGCTGTTCTAGCTAACCGTGAAATCATGGGCGCAACTAACCCAGCTGATGCAGCTGCAGGTACACTACGTTCAGACTACGCTGCGTCAATCGACGAGAACGCAGTTCACGGTTCTGACGCGCCTGAGTCAGCAGCACGTGAAATCGCTTACTTCTTCTCTGAAGAAGAAATCTGCCCACGTACTCGCTAAGATTACGCTGGTAGAAAGAACGGGGCCCTTATGGCCCCGTTTTTGTTTCTGAGCACGTTTTATGCTGCTTTGCTCGGCGCTCATTTAGGCAAGCTAAACCACGCTTCTCGCGCATTGCCTAAAACGCGCTCAGACGCTAAGAACGATCTGAACACGCGATATGCTGCTTTGCTCGGCGCTCATTTAGGCAAGCTAAACCACGCTTCTCGCGCACTGCCAAACTTAACTTTTCTCTGCGTTAAATCGACTTTTTCTCGTATCTCATCTGTGGTAAAATCCGCGCAAATTTTAATCAGCGCAATTCTTTTTCTTAAATGTCGTTCAAGACATAGTCGAATCGCTGGTTTTTACACCATATTCAGCAGTTAGAGGGGCATCCCTCGAAGGTAAAAGGGTCATCTTATTCATGGCAAAAACTAACTTATTAAACTTAAATCGCGAAGGCTTGCGCAATTTCTTCAAGGAAATGGGCGAGAAACCATTTCGTGCCGACCAGGTAATGAAATGGATTTACCAGCACGGTGTCAGCGATTTTGAGGAAATGAGTAACCTCAATAAAAACCTTCGCGCGATGCTCATTGAAAATTGTGAGATTAAAGCCCCTGAAATCGCTTACTTCCAAGAAGCGAGCGACGGTACTATCAAGTTCGCACTTACCCTTGAAGGCGGCCAGGAAGTTGAGTCAGTTTGGATCCCTGAAACTGATCGTGCGACGTTATGCGTATCGTCACAAGTAGGTTGTGCACTAGAGTGTACCTTCTGTTCAACCGCACAACAGGGCTTCAACCGTAACTTAAGCGTGAGTGAAATTATTGGTCAGGTATGGCGCGTAGCTACTTTCCTTGGCCTTTCTAAAGACTCAAGCAAACGCCCAATCACCAATGTAGTAATGATGGGCATGGGTGAGCCGCTGCTTAATCTTAAAAACGTAGTGCCGGCCATGGACATCATGCTAGACGATTTTGGTTTCGGTCTATCTAAGCGCCGCGTTACGCTAAGTACATCTGGTGTTGTACCTGCACTTGATATGCTGGGCGATCAGATTGATGTGGCACTTGCTATTTCGCTACACGCGCCCACCGACGAACTGCGTAATGAAATTGTACCGGTTAATAAGAAATACAATATCGAAGCATTCTTAGCAGGGGTACGCCGCTACCTAGCTAAATCTAAAGCTAACCAAGGACGCGTAACCGTTGAATATGTAATGCTTTCGAATATTAATGACAGCACTGAGCAGGCGCACCAGCTGGCTAAAGTATTAAAAGATACTCCTAGTAAGATAAATTTAATACCTTTTAACCCATACCCAGGTTCGCCTTACACTTGCTCTAGTAACTCGCGCATCGACAGATTCTCAAAAGTGCTTATGGAATATGGGTTTACCACTGTTGTGCGTAAAACCCGAGGCGATGACATTGACGCGGCCTGCGGTCAATTAGTGGGCGATGTTGTAGACAGAACGAAAAGATTGTTAAAAAAACAGGTGAAGGGCGAAGCAATTTCAGTAAAAATGGCCCAATAATCATTAAGATAATAGGGTAATACTATGGTTGCAGGATTGCGAACTTCACTTAGAATTGGATTATTAAGCGCGGTAATGCTCACTGCTGGTTGTGTTAGTAACAGCCAGTCAGGCATGTATGGCGGTGACTTCGATCACGAAGAAGCCGCCAAGACGCGCATGTCTCTTGGCCTTACCTACCTCCAAAATAATAACTACACGCAGGCAAAAAAGAACCTCGACAAGGCGCTTGCGTTTAACCCTCGCTCTGCAGATGTTCAGTACGCTATGGCGTATTATTATCAGTTAGTAGGCGATAACTTGCGAGCAGAAGAATATTACAAAACTGCCATTGATATAGCGCCTGACGATGGGGATATTGCCAATAGCTATGGTGCGTTTAAATGCCAAAATGGCGATTACGATAAAGCCAAAGCGTATTTCTTCGACGCGATTAATAACCGTCTATACGCAAACGCGGCGCAAACCTACGAAAACCTGGCCTTGTGCGCGCAAAGCCAAGGTAAACTTGATGAAGCAATCGGTTACTTTAAAGATGCTTTGCAGCACCAACCGGCCCGCGGTAAGAGTCTATTCTTGTTAAGTGAACTGTATACAGTGTCTGAGCAGTGGGACTTAGCTGAAATAACACTTCAAAAATACCAACGTGTTGCCAAGGTTACCCCAGATTCATTGTGGCTGGCTTATGAAATCGCCAAAGGCCAGAAAGATTTAGAAAAAGCGAAGGGGTATGGCGATATGTTGCTTTCTCTGTTCCCTGAAAGTGAACTTACGAAGCGATATTTGGTTCATCGCGACGCGCTACAAAAGAAAGTCGTAATAAAATCCAAGGCTTCTTCTCCTGATAAAAAGGCAGCACAACCCGCTGTTGAGCAAGAATCTGAAAAAGCCGATCAAAAGCATACTGGCGAAAGTGCAAGTGAGCCGGCGGCTTCTAATACAACCGCGATTCAACAATCAATCGACACCCTAAGTGGTAAGCAAAAGCAGGTTGCCATGGTAGAAGCCGAAGATAGAGAGCAAAATACTGAATTATCTGCGCCTGACGACAAATTCCATGTAGTAAAAGAGGGTGAAAACTTATATCGTATTTCTTTATTGCACAATATCAAAATGGCAACACTGCAAAAGTGGAATAACCTTGAAAATACTGGCGCTATTATTGCTGGTCAGACGATTTGGTTAGTACCACCAAGTATGCAGGAGGGATAAGATTTAATGGTGTCAGAAGAAAGCGCGAAAGAAGAAGTTACTTCGCAACAACAAGAAAATACGCCAAGCCCAGGGGCAATGCTTAAAGCACGTCGCGAAAAGCTAGGTTTGTCTCAGCAAGATATTGCCGATAAGTTGTTTTTAAAGGCTAAACAAATCAATGATTTAGAAAGTGATGTAATTGACGAGAATTCGTCAGTTACCTTTACTAAAGGCTATGTAAGAAACTATGCCAAACAATTGGGAATGAACTCCCATGCGGTTATTGAGGCATTTGAACGCTTCCACAATCAAACATCAGTACCTTCATCGGAAAAACTACAGAGTTTTTCAAAACGTGTCGCAAAACAGACACACGATGACCGTTGGATGATGGTTACCTATGCGATTTTACTTCTCATCATTGCTGGCGTTGTCGTGTGGTGGTATCAACAGCCAAGCGACGACACTGTTGCTGAACTGCCTTTAAATGAGGCTGTAAAGAGAGAGGCGGCAAACACGCCAGTTTCTTCAACTGATGGCACTGTAAATGGAAATTTTGGTGGTGCTGACACTGTACAAGGTGACTTGGCTGACACATCATCAACGGGAAGCTCAGAGCAAGGCTCATCTCAAATCAATGATGTCTCAAATACAGGCTCTGATGACGCTGAATTAACAGGTGCAAACAGCGATGTAAATGGGCAGGATAATGGTTTTACTCAAAGCGGCGACCTTGACGATGGTGCCATTTCTGCTCCTGACACTGCAGTTGATAGCAGCAACAATATTACTGCACTAGTAAACGCGGCAGCTAGCGATAATGAAACGTTAGCTGATAACGCTCTTAACACTCAAACTGATGCTGCGCCTATCTCAATGGTTTTTACCTTTGAAGATGACTGTTGGGTTAATATTAAAGACGCCTCTGGCGAGGCTATCGCCTACGGTGTAAAGCAAAAAGGGCGTGTAATGGAAATTCAAGGCGTTCCTCCTGTTGAAGTTACGCTCGGCGCACCGGATAATGTGCGCATATCAGTTAACGGCGACGCTGTTGATATTTCTCCATATCAAAATGGTAGAACAGCTCGTTTTGTACTTCCTTTATAGGTAATTAGATGTTTGCAGAAAGCCCTATTAAGCGCCGAAAGTCTACGCGTATTAATGTAGGTAACGTTCCCATTGGTGATGGTGCTCCCATTGCTGTTCAATCTATGACAAATACCCGCACCACAGATGTGGCTGCGACTGTAGATCAAATAAACCGTATTGTTGCTGTGGGCGGCGAAATTGTTCGCGTATCGGTACCCACTATGGAAGCCGCTGAAGCCTTTAAAGAAATTAAGCAGCAGGTAAGTGTACCACTTGTTGCAGACATTCATTTTGACTACCGCATTGCGCTTAAAGTAGCTGAATACGGCGTAGATTGTTTGCGGATAAACCCGGGTAATATTGGCAATATGGAGCGTGTACGTTCGGTTGTCGATTGTGCAAAAGATAAAAACATTCCTATCCGAATTGGTGTTAATGGCGGTTCTCTAGAAAAAGATTTACAAGAAAAGTATGGCGAGCCCACGCCAGAAGCCCTTGTTGAGTCGGCTATGCGCCATGTGGATATTTTAGATAAACTCAATTTTGACCAGTTCAAAGTTAGCGTTAAAGCATCTGATGTTTTTCTTGCGGTCGGTGCATACCGCCTATTGGCGCAAAAAATTGATCAACCTTTGCACTTAGGTATTACTGAAGCTGGCGGTCAGCGCGCAGGTGCCGTGAAGAGTGCGGTTGGGCTAGGTATGCTTCTTGCCGAAGGTATTGGCGATACCCTTCGTGTTTCACTGGCGGCCGACCCAGTAGAAGAGATTAAAGTTGGCTTTGATATTCTAAAGTCACTTCGTATTCGTTCCCGTGGTATCAACTTTATTGCTTGCCCAAGCTGTTCAAGACAAGAGTTTGATGTAATCGGCACCGTAAACGCGCTAGAGCAACGATTAGAAGATATTCTTACACCAATGGACGTGTCTATCATCGGTTGCGTGGTTAACGGCCCAGGCGAGGCAGAAGTGTCTGACTTGGGCCTTACCGGGGCACGTAATATGAGTGGTCTTTACGAAGACGGAAAGCGCGTTAAAGAGCGTCTTCCTAATGACGATTTGGTCGATAAGCTAGAAGCTAAAATTCGCGCCAAGGCATCGCGTATGAGTGAACAAAATAAAATTCAGGTATCAGTCAAAGACTAAGGCATTTTTTGTTCATTGTTGTTTACTCCCAAAGCCCCTATAATGCGGGGCTTTTCACTATTTAGCAGTATGAGAATTTCACGTGGCTAAGACTATTCAGGCAATTCGAGGCATGAATGACTGCCTACCGGAGATTTCCGGTACATGGCAGAAGGTAGAATCTGTACTTCGTCAAACGGTGGCGAGTTACGGTTACCAAGAAATACGCACACCCATCGTTGAAAGCACCGACTTATTCAAACGTTCTATCGGAGAAGTGACCGATATCGTTGAGAAAGAAATGTATACCTTCGAAGATAGAAACGGCGACAGCTTAACGCTGCGTCCAGAAGGTACAGCAAGTTGTGTGCGTGCAGGTAACGAACATGGTTTATTGTACAACCAGCAGCAGCGCTTGTGGTACATGGGGCCCATGTTCAGACATGAACGCCCACAGAAAGGGCGCTATCGCCAGTTCCATCAGTTCGGTGTAGAGACCTATGGAATGGACGGCCCTGACATCGACTTAGAAGTCATTCTGCTGAGTGCACGCTTTTGGAAAGCGTTTGGTATCGAACAGCATGTAAAGCTGCAAATAAATACCTTAGGTTCAAACGAAGCGCGTGCGGCTTATCGCGATACGCTGGTTGAATTTTTAAAAGAGCGTGCAGACCAACTAGACGAAGATTCATTGCGTCGACTTGAAACAAATCCACTTCGCGTACTCGATTCTAAGAACCCTGATGTTCAAGCTGCTATTGCCGATGCGCCAGCGCTAATCGATCACCTCGATGAAGAATCTAAAGCACACTTTGATACGCTGTGTTCGCGCTTAACCCAAGCAGGCATCGAGTTCGAAATAAATCCTCGTTTAGTACGCGGGTTAGATTATTACAACCGTACTGTGTTTGAATGGGTTACCGATAGCCTAGGTGCACAAGGTACAGTATGTGCTGGTGGTCGTTACGATGGTTTAGTAGAGCAGTTAGGCGGTAAAGCGACACCTGCGGTAGGCTTTGCTATGGGTATCGAACGTTTGGTACTGTTGCTGACAACACTAACCGAAGAAGGTCAGGATACGAGCTTTGCCGACGTATATGTAACCGCAATGGGTGATGAAGCGCAGTCGTATGCTATTGAAGTGTCGGAACATCTTCGAAATACGCTTCCCAATACTCGCATTATGATGCATTGTGGCGGCGGAAACTTTAAGAAACAATTGAAACGTGCAGATAAAACGGGCGCACGTTTGGCGCTGCTTTTAGGTAATGATGAAATGCAGTCTCGCGAAGTGGGTGTTAAACCAATGCGCGACGGTCAAGAACAAGTTACGGTCAGCTTTGATGCCTTATCTGATAAGGTTGCAGAGATGCTGAGCGCAAAATAAATAGAGGACATCATGGAACAGTTCGCAACAGAAGAACAACAAGTAGAAGCGATTAAGCGTTTTTGGAAAGAGCACGGTACAGCTATTATCGTTGGCGCTGCGCTAGGTTTAGGCGGCCTATGGGGCTGGAGAGCGTATTCTGAAGCGCAAATTGAGAATAAAGAAGCTGCATCGGTTGAATATCAAAATGCGGTAGAAACATTTGGCACCGAAGGAAGTGACGCGAAAGTTAAGGCCTTCATCGAAGAAAATAAAGATAGCGGGTATGCGAGTATTGCCAGCCTTCTTGCGGCTAAGCAAGCGGTAGATGCAGGCGATTTAGATGCTGCTGCTTCGCACCTAAATAGCGTTGTTACCTTTGCTGAAAACGATGAAATGAAGGTACTAGCGTCGCTTCGTTTGTCTCGGGTGCAAATTGAAATGAACCAGCTTGATGCGGCGTTGTCTACGCTTAGCAATGTTACTAACGACGCATTTGCAGCAGAGGTTTCTGAACTAAAAGGCGATGTGTATCAAAAACAAGGCAAGTTTGACGATGCTCGTTTAGCTTATTCAAATGCGTTAGAAAAAAATGCCAACAATCCGCTTTTACAAATGAAGTTAGATAACCTGTCGGTTTCTGCTGCACAGTAAGCGATGCCCACTGGGCTGGTGTAAATAATAAAGAGGTACGCAATTTGTTTCACAACACGTGTGGCCGTAAAGGTCGATTTGCTCGCACGATAGGTATGGCACTAGCAGTGTCTATCACAATGTCTGGCTGCTCTACGATTTCAGACTGGTTTGCAGATGAAGAAGAACTGGAAATTCGTCGTTTAAAGCCGATTGAAGCTAAGTTTACTCCTGAATTAGTGTGGGACCGTGATATTGGTGATGGTGTAGACCATTACTTCTCACGTCTGCGCCCTGTATATGCTTATGACAAGCTTTTTGCTGCTGATCGTCATGGCACTGTTGTCGCGATGGAGCCTGATACAGGAAAGGTGTTGTGGGAAAAAGACTTCGCACAGTTTCGTTCTGAAGGCATGATGAGTTCAATCACTAAGCTATGGCAAAGTGGAGAAACAGCCCGTATTGGCGGTATTTCTGTTGCAGATAGACATGTATTCATCGGTACTGAAAATGGCTATGTAGCGGCAATGGACGCAGAAACAGGTGAGCTTGTGTGGGAAGCGACGGTACCTGGAGAAATTCTTGCAGCCCCAGCTGCTGATGAAGGGATCCTTGTGGTCAACACAGGCGCTGGAAGTTTGTTTGGCTTTAATACCCGAACCGGCGAGCAAATGTGGAGACACGAAGGCGATACGCCCCCATTAACGCTTCGCGGTATTTCTGGCCCCATTGCTTCAAACGGCGGCGCTATCGTGGGTACCCCGACCGGTAAAATTCAAGTTAACCTTATTGAAACTGGTGTGCTTGCTTGGGAAACAGTCATTGGAACGCCTTCTGGCGCGACAGAACTTGAACGTATTGTCGATATTGATACTACCCCAGTACTTTATGGCGGGACTATTTACACCGTTTCTTATAACGGCACATTGGCCGCTGTAGAGCTTCGTTCAGGTCGCATTATTTGGAAGCGTGAATACGCATCATTCCGCAATCTGAATATCGATGGCAACCGTATTTTTGTTGTAGATAACAACTCTAACGTTTATGCCCTTGATAGACGAAATGGCGTAGAGCTATGGTCTCAAGGCTTGCTTAAACAGCGTTCGCTAACTGCAGCGACCCCGGTGGGCGAGCATATTGTAGTAGGTGATAATTGGGGCTTCTTACATTGGATAGAACAAGAATCTGGTGAAGTAGTGGCTCGACTTGATGTGGGGGGCGACGACGAAGACGACGCTATTTTCGCAGCTCCGCTGAATGTTGACGGTAATATTATTGCTGTAACTAGAAATGGTGAAGTAGTCTCGGTACGCGCGCCAAACTAGTACTCCATAATTTAATACATCCTTTTAAGGGCGTTTTGGGTGTGACCTAAAACGCCCTTTTTATTTACTATTTTATTCATAGTTTGCCGTAGTTTGGCATAAATATTTTTACCTTGATGTAGAACCACTATACCTGCGGTAACACGCAGCGATTACGAACATTTTAATTCTCGCTGAGTGGGCAATTATCTATGCGGATTGGTATTAGGTAGTGAACAAGGTATAATGCGCCCATTCTTAAAAGCCTCATCACAAATTCTTAATCGTTAGAGCATAAACTTCCCAAACGTTGCTTGATTACATGGTGGATGTGGCTTGTGCTTTTTTAGCTTTCATGACCCTTAGGATCTGATAAATGTTACCCGTTGTTGCTTTGGTTGGCCGCCCTAATGTTGGCAAATCAACCTTGTTTAATCGCCTTACTAATACCCGTGATGCACTTGTTGCAGACTACCCTGGGTTAACTCGCGACCGTAAATACGGCCAAGCGAAGTTTGAAAAGCGCCAGTTCATTGTTGTTGATACCGGCGGTATTACAGGTGATGAAGAAGGTATTGATGCTGAAATGGCACAGCAGTCTTTACTTGCTATTGAAGAGGCTGATGTGGTGCTTTTTTTAGTCGATGCAAGAGCAGGTATGTTACCGGCTGACCAAGGCATTGCTGATCATCTAAGACGTATAAACAAACAAGTGTTTGTTGTAGCGAACAAAGTTGACGGTATCGACGGCGATAGTGAAAGCGCAGAATTTTACTCTTTAGGTTTAGGCGAGATAAAGCAAATTGCAGCGGCCCATGGCCGTGGCGTTAGCCAGTTACTACAGGACGCGCTGAAGCCACTGGAAGCAGATTTTCCAGACATGGAAATCGTCGACGAAGAGCCAGAGGAAGAAGAAGATGCCGAAGCTCAGCGTCAGCGTTTACAAGAGTTGCCTATTAAGCTAGCTATTGTAGGAAAGCCAAACGTAGGTAAATCAACACTAACAAACCGCATCTTAGGTGAAGAGCGGGTTGTTGTTTATGATATGCCGGGTACAACCCGTGATAGCGTTTATATCCCTATGGAAAGGGACGAGCGTGAATACATTCTTATAGACACTGCAGGTGTAAGAAAGCGCAGAAAGATCAGTGAAGCCGTAGAGAAGTTCTCTATTGTAAAAACCCTTCAAGCAATTGAAGAAGCAAACGTCGTACTCTTAGTTATCGATGCCAGAGAAGGTATTACTGATCAAGATTTAAGCTTACTCGGTTTTGTTTTAAATTCAGGGCGCTCGCTAGTTGTGGCTGTAAATAAGTGGGATGGGCTGAGCACTGATGTGAAAGACGACATAAAGCGTGAAATGGACCGTCGCTTGGGCTTTGTCGACTTTGCCCGTATTCATTTTATTTCAGCGCTTCACGGCTCCGGTGTGGGTAACCTGTTTGAATCAGTGCAAGAAGCTTATATGAGTGCGACCAAACGTATTAACACAGCGTTGCTTACTCAAATCATGGAAATGGCACAGGACGATCATCAGCCACCACTTGTTCGCGGTCGTCGGGTGAAAATGAAGTATGCTCACGCAGGTGGCTATAACCCGCCCGTTATTGTCATTCACGGCAATCAGGTTGACGATCTTCCGAGTTCGTACAAACGCTTCTTGATGAACTATTTCAGAAGAGCGCTAGAGATTATGGGCACGCCTATCAAGATTGAATTCAGAGAGGGTAGTAACCCGTTTGAGGGTAAAAAAGCTAATCTGACCTTGGCGCAGCAGCGCAAACGTCGCCGTATGATGTCTTACTACAAAGACAAAAAGTAAACCTCACAAGCACCTCTAAAAATTTAGGCGCTATTTCTCGTTCAATTGAAATAGCGTCTTGATTCTCTCTTCCTCTCCCTTTAGCTAAGTCATAATTACAATTTAGTTGTAGACTTTACGCTGTCCTTTACTATTCAACGTCCCACTTCTTCTCTCATAACAACGCTTCGCCCCTTTAAAAACGAAGTTTTCTTTCGTTGGTAAGGGTTGGAGTCATTTTTGCAATCTTTTGCAATTCGATTTAGGGAAAACGCACTGTAATTAATTGTATTTGGATGTCATTTTGTCAGTAGAAAAGTTATTTAAAAGCACCGAACCACTTCAAAAAAATCAAATATACAACTGGTTTGACAGATACAAACCTCAGGAACAGCAAAAAATCTATATCCTTAATAGTGAAATGGAAAAAAGACCAAAACGGAATTTATCGTTTACTAAACGTAACAGAGTGAAAAAAGCCTAGCGCTGATCTTCCAAAAGCAGGGTGCGAACCTTTTTCATCATTTCAGACTCTCGCGGTACTTCAACCTTAACGATTAGCTGATTGACGATAGTGTCTGAGAAATCAGGAGGGAAGGTGGTAGACACTTTAACTATCTTGTCTTGTTGTCTGAATACATAGGTAGTTGCGAAGATTGTTGGTGATGTTTCTGAATTTGCACTTAAACCCAGCCTCCAGCCAGAAAGCTTATCGTTTACTGCATAAGGAGAAGCTGGACTGACTTCAGATAGGATTAAGTGCTGTAATTCTGCTGTAGCCGACGCTTTCTTTAAGTCGCTTTCTAATTCCTGTGGCAATAGCTCGCTTTCCTCTGAAGAAAGCTGCGCCAAAAATGGGTAGACCGTCACGTCGACCAAAGCGTCTTCGAAGTTTGGGTGTATATAACGAGTAATTGCACCGCTAAATGGGTCTGAAAAAAGCTGTGTGTCTAGTTTAGTAAAGTCACCGACGGTTTCCGGAACTTGCATCGCCGAGCTATAATTACTTGCTTCAAGGGCATCAAACAAGAACTCGCTGGTAAATATTTGTTTATGCTTTACGTGTTCAAGCCAGCGAGATACCAGTAAACGTGCAACATTTTCGGTGCTTTGCTTTTCAATAACATTGCTATCACTGGTTTCTATACCGCTATCAAACGCTGAAGAATCAATTTCAATGCCCCGCCACTGTAGAGTAAATTCCGCGAATTGTTTCGCATTTTGTTTGTGCAAACCCAGCGCAGCACCGACGTTAGCGATAAGCAGTTCGTAGTCATTCCCCTCAGCGTAGGGTAAGAGGTTGTCAAATTTTCTGGTTTCACTGAGCTCTTTGATAAAATTCTCTGGAGAAATAGCATCTTCTTGGCATAAAGTGCTGTCGCTTACGAAATTAGGTCTGAGGCTATTTGTTTCTCGCTGTTCATTGCAGGTTTCAAGTAAATCTTCGCTTGGGTAGGTAGAGAAAACAGCAACGCCTTGGTTTACTGAAGCTGCCCAAACGTGATTAGAAAAATAAACTGCTATAAATAAGCAAAGAGGCAGCGTAGATACTGGCTTAGCAACGCCCTGAAATAGTTTGCAAAACAACACACGAGCCCGCAGCTGAAAAGCGTAAAATGAAAAGATTTTTGCACTAACGGGCATAATATTAAAAGCCGCCTATTGCCGCTGAATGTTCGTCACTGTACTGGTTATTTCACCGTCAGTCACTCGTGTTTTTATCTCATCACCTATTTCAACTTTTTCCACGCTATTTATCGCTGCTTTTTCGGTAAGCGTAATGCTATAACCACGGGCTAGTGTTGAAAGAGGACTTACGGATTGTAAGAGGCCCACTTTACTGCCAAGTTCACTTTTCTTGCTTTTTATAAGTGCATTCATTCCTGAGATGAGCTTGGTATTCGCGTAGTTAAGTTTATCTTTTGCACGCGCTACACTTGCCGATGGTGATTGATGGCTTAATCTAGACGCTAGCATATGCAGTTGCTTTTCTGCTTTTGCCAAATCACTTTGCATTTTATGTGTCAACCGAAGCTGAAGCCGGTCTAACGTTTGCCACTGCGACTGTATACGGCTCTGCGGGTGCAAAGCGTTTAACCGCTGTTTCTTTAAAACGAGTTGCTGTTTGCTAGCTTGAAGATATTGATGTATTGCGCGTGCTAAGCGTTGTTTTTGCTGACGCAAGGTTTGATTAAGAGCTGTCGAGTCTTGGCTTAAGATCTCGGCTGCAGCAGAAGGGGTGGGGGCACGCACATCCGCTACAAAGTCACTAATGGTAAAATCTACTTCGTGCCCTACGGCGCTAACAATGGGTAGGGAACTGGCGGCAACTTCTCTTGCTAGGCTTTCGTCATTAAAACACCACAAGTCTTCTAATGAACCACCGCCTCGTGTAAGTAAAAGTACATCGACTTCGGCCCGCCTGTTAGCCGTTCTCAGTGCGTTT
The DNA here is from genome assembly GCF_056311825.1 of Alteromonas sp. ABH4_452. Taxonomy (NCBI): domain Bacteria; kingdom Pseudomonadati; phylum Pseudomonadota; class Gammaproteobacteria; order Alteromonadales; family Alteromonadaceae; genus Alteromonas; species Alteromonas sp. ABH4_452. Next base: position 1,890,887 of record NZ_CM149973.1, read on the forward strand.
ATAAGCTGTAGTGGTGCAGTTTCACCCTGAACCATTGAAGGGTAAACAACGACTTCGGTTTGTGGGCTTCTTCGTTTTAATACACTCAATACATCGTGAAGCGCAGCGCCACTTGATGAAGTTATTACACCGATGCGGTTAATACGCTCAGGTAACGGGCGCTTATTAGCCGTATCGAACAAGCCTTCATTATTGAGTTTGAACTTTAAAGCTTCAAACGCTTGCTTAAGCGCACCTTCACCGTCGCTTTCCATATGCTCAACAACAAGTTGATAGTCGCCGCGTGCTTCATAAAGGCCTACTGACGCGCGTACTAAAATTTTATCGCCTTCTTTAGGGCGAATACGAACGTTGCGATTAGAGCCTTTAAACATTGCTGCGCGCACTTGGGCTTTGTTGTCTTTCAGTGTGAAATACCAATGTCCTGATGCTGCCGCAACGAAATTAGATATTTCAGCAGACAACCAGATAAGGCCGATTTCGCCTTCCAATACGGTTCTGGCTAAGCGATTTAGCTTGGTAACTGTTAAAATTTGTCGAGACGTAGATGGCGAATTTGTAAACATAAAAAAAATCACTAGGTTTAATACATTTAGAGTTTACCTGAAAACTAAAAAACACTACAATTGCGCCGCAATTAACCCTCAACTGAATAGGTGTTGTTGCATGCTACGTATCATCCAAGAAGCCCTGACGTTCGACGATGTGTTGCTGGTTCCCGGCCACTCGACCGTCCTCCCTCACACAGCCAACTTACAAACACGCCTTACGCGTGGCGTAACGTTAAATATTCCAATGGTGTCTGCTGCCATGGATACGGTTTCTGAAGCCCGCCTAGCTATTGCGCTAGCCCAAGAGGGTGGTATTGGTTTCATTCATAAAAACATGAAGCCCGAAGAGCAAGCCAAACACGTACGTGAAGTTAAGAAATACGAAAGTGGTGTGGTATCTGACCCTGTAACGGTAGACAAAGACGCAACTATTGGCGACGTTATTTCACTTTCTAAACGCCTTGGCTACTCTGGTTTCCCTGTAACAGATAAAGACAATAATCTTATTGGTATTGTGACAGGTCGTGATCTTCGCTTCGAAAAGCGCCTAGAGCTACCTATTAGCAACGTGATGACCGGTAAGGATGATCTGGTTACCGTTAAAGAAGGCGCAAGTTCTGATGTTGTGCTAGACCTTATGCACGAACACCGCATTGAAAAAATTCTCGTAGTGGACGATGCGTTCAAGCTTACCGGTCTTATCACCGTTAAAGACTTCCAAAAAGCAGAAAACAAGCCGAATGCGTGTAAAGACTCGCTTGGTCGTCTTCGCGTTGGTGCTGCCGTTAGCGTTGGTGCAGGTACAGATGAGCGTATCGCATTACTTGTTGATGCAGGTGTAGATGTTCTGCTAATTGACACTTCCCACGGTCATTCGCAAGGCGTTATTGATCGCGTTAAGAAAGTACGCGCAGATTATCCTGATGTGCAAATTATTGCAGGTAACGTGGCAACAGGCGATGGTGCAAGAGCACTAGCTGATGCGGGCGTAGATGCAGTTAAAGTAGGTATTGGCCCTGGTTCTATTTGTACTACTCGTATTGTAACCGGTTGTGGTGTACCTCAAATTACTGCGGTATCTGACGCAGTAGAAGCATTAAAAGATACAGATATCCCTGTTATTGCTGACGGCGGTATTCGTTTTTCTGGTGACATTGCTAAGGCGTTGGCCGCTGGCGCAAGCTGCGTAATGGTTGGCAGCATGCTAGCGGGTACTGAAGAAGCGCCAGGGGAAGTTGAGCTTTTCCAAGGCCGTTACTACAAGTCATATCGCGGCATGGGTTCGCTAGGCGCTATGGATCAAAGTCATGGTTCATCAGACCGTTACTTCCAAGACTCTGACAACGCCGAAAAACTAGTACCAGAGGGTATTGAAGGTCGCGTAGCGTATAAAGGTCCTATTGCGAATATTATACACCAGCAAATGGGCGGTCTTCGCTCGGCAATGGGCTTAACAGGCTGTGCTACCATCGAAGAGATGAATACCAAAGCACAATTTGTGCGCGTAACTTCAGCCGGAATGGGTGAGAGCCACGTACACGATGTAAGCATTACCAAAGAAGCGCCAAACTACCGTTTAGGTTAAGGCGACCGACGACTGCGAGGCTGGTACTACACCAGCCTTTGTTCTTTTATTTAACGGGTAAAAATAAAACATGACCACAAATATCCACGACCAACGCATACTTATTTTGGATTTTGGCTCGCAATACACGCAGTTGATAGCGCGTCGTGTTCGCGAAATCGGCGTTTACTGCGAGCTTTGGGCTTGGGATGTAACCGAAGAGCAAATCCGCGAATTTAATCCTCAAGGGATTATCTTGTCTGGCGGCCCAGAGTCAGTTACCGAAGAAGGCTCGCCACGCGCACCTGAGTATGTGTTTGAAGCCGGCGTGCCCGTGTTAGGCGTGTGCTATGGCATGCAAACAATGGCGCACCAGTTGGGCGGTGGCGTACTGGGCTCAGATAAGCGTGAATTTGGTTATGCACAGGTAGAAGTGATTAAACCAAGCCCTCTGCTAGATAAAATTGAAGATGCCATTGGTGATAATGGTGCGGCGCTTCTTGATGTGTGGATGAGCCATGGCGATAAAGTGGCAGCTATTCCCGAAGGTTTTGAAACCATCGCGCAAACCGCTTCATGCCCACATGCTGCAATGTATAATGCAGAGAAGCAATTCTATGGCGTGCAGTTCCACCCTGAAGTAACTCATACTCGCCAAGGCATGCGTTTATTAACTCACTTTGTGATGGACATCTGTAAGTGTGAAAAACTGTGGACAGCTGGCGCCATTATTGACGATGCCATTGAGCGTATAAAAGAAAAAGTCGGTGATGAGCGCGTCATTTTAGGTTTATCGGGCGGTGTAGACTCTTCAGTAACGGCGATGTTGCTTCACCGTGCTATTGGCAAAAATCTTACCTGTGTATTTGTAGATAACGGATTACTGCGCCTGAATGAAGCAGATCAGGTTATGGAAATGTTTGGTGACCACTTTGGTTTAAACATTATCCGTGTCGATGCTGAAGGCCGTTTCCTTGACCGCTTGAAAGGCATTGAAGACCCTGAGCTTAAGCGTAAAGCTATCGGTAATGAATTTGTTCGCGTATTTGATGAAGAGGCGAGCAAGCTCGAGAACGCTAAATGGCTAGCACAGGGTACTATCTACCCTGACGTAATTGAGTCAGCAGGCTCTGCAACCGGTAAGGCGCACGTAATTAAGTCGCACCACAACGTGGGCGGTCTTCCTGAAGATATGGAACTGGGTCTTGTTGAGCCACTGCGTGAACTATTTAAAGATGAAGTCCGCAAAATCGGCCTAGAACTAGGTTTACCGTACGACATGCTTTATCGTCACCCGTTCCCTGGACCGGGTCTAGGTGTTCGTGTACTTGGTGAAATTAAGAAAGAATATTGCGACTTACTACGTCGTGCTGACGCTATCTTTATTGAAGAGCTATATGCAGCTGATTTGTACCAAAAAGTAAGCCAAGCGTTTACCGTATTTCTTCCAGTGCGCTCGGTTGGCGTAATGGGTGATGCGCGTAAATATGATTGGGTAGTAAGCCTTCGTGCAGTAGAGACCATCGACTTTATGACAGCTCACTGGGCACACTTGCCATACGATTTCTTAGGCAAAGTGTCGAACCGCATTATCAATGAAATCGACGGTATTAGCCGCGTGGTTTACGATATTTCCGGTAAACCTCCTGCTACGATTGAGTGGGAATAGATACTAATATAGCCCTAAAGCATGGTTATTCCAAAGCTCAGGAATAACCATGCGAATGAAAATTGCTAGGCGGCAGATGGTAAATTTTTATTAGTAGTTACAACGCTTATAAATGCAGCTCTTTTAAGAAGCTCGATCTTATTTTGATAATAGGAGAAGTTATAACTAAAGAATTGAAACTATTGTTTAGAAAGGGTACGTTGTTTCAAATTAATATATATTATAAAGCGCCAGCTTAACCCAAAACTATCTAAGGCACGCACTAAAATTTAATGGTGGCTATATAAAACTTACAGTAGTTACCATTGCACATAAATAGAAACTTTTATTTGCGTTTACTTAGTGTTAAGCCCTTGCGAGGTTGAGGTTTTTCTTCTCCCATTCTACTAATAATTAGCAAGGTTATTTGTAAAGAACTATCTCAGTAACATAGTATATCGGGATAACGAATAAAATCTTTAAAATAGGAATAGGACGTTGTCCAGCACGTTGACTTATAGACCTGAAATTGACGGGCTTAGAGCTTTGGCTGTTCTACCAGTAATTTTTTTTCATGCTGGTTTTGAACACTTCTCTGGAGGCTACATTGGTGTTGATGTTTTCTTTGTCATTAGCGGCTTCTTAATAACTTCAATTCTCCTCAATGAAATAAATAACAATAAATTTAGCCTTATAAGTTTTTATGAGCGAAGAGCGCGGAGAATCCTACCTGCTTTAGCAGTAGTCGTATTTGTTACAATGCCGCTTTCCTGGATGTACTTGAACACCTCACAATTTAAAGACTATTCACAAAGTGTTACCGCTGTAAGTTTATTCGGCTCTAATATTCTTTTTTGGTTAGAGAGTGGCTACTTTCAAGCTGCCTCGGAAGAAAAACCGTTACTGCATACTTGGAGTTTGGCGGTAGAAGAGCAATTCTATCTGTTTTTTCCTATTTTATTGCTACTACTTTACAGGCGAAGCAGGGGAGCTTTGTATACGTGGCTCTTTTTAATTTCGATGATGAGTTTTATACTTTGTGAGTATCTTGTAGTTTCAAAGCCTAGCGCAAACTTTTTTTTACTGCCATCAAGAATTTGGGAGTTATTCGTAGGAGCGTTTGCTGCAATTTTGATGAAGTCAGTAGATCCTAAGGCGAATGATATTTTGTCTATGGTAGGTTTGTCTTTCATAGTGTTAGGAATTTTTTTGTTTGATGAGTATACGCCGTTTCCTAGCGCTTATACTTTGGCCCCAGTTCTTGGCACTTTTTTAGTAATATTATTTGGCAGAAATAACACTCTAGTTAACAAGATTCTCAGTAATAGTCTATTGGTATCAATAGGACTGCTCAGTTATTCAGCTTACCTATGGCATCAGCCAATTTTTGCTTTCGTTAGAGTAAATTCGATCGAAGAACTCGACTTAAATCTCAAATGGATTATGGTGTTAAGCTCTTTGTTTATAGCATTTATAAGCTGGAAATTTATAGAGTCCCCATTTAGAAACAAAAAACATTTTACTCGTGCTCGAATCTTTAAGTTATCATTTTTTACACTCTTGTTATTTTTTCTAATAGGGAATTTAGGAAGTTGGTTTGCTAATGTAGTTAATCCAGGACAGTTCAATGAAGCTATTTTTTTCAAGTTATCAAAAAATTCAATTAGTAACGAGAAATTGAGACTGGAGTCATGGAGCAATTTGAAAGAAAAAAATGAGCATTCTCTCTGGTATGATCTAGATAAAAATATAGAGAAGGTTATGATACTAGGAAATTCTCACTCAAAAGATATCTATAATACTTTAACGTTCTCGAAGACGAATGGTAAGAATTTTCAATTTTCGAGGTATGGCACTCAAATAAGTGAAGTACCGCACAATATAAATAAAATTCGTCGATTACCGAACTACAAATTTGCCGATACAGTGGTTTTTGCTTCGAGGTACGATCTTGCCGACATAGAAGAGTTTGAGAAAGTCATTTCTCTATTTATAGAAGATAATAAGCGATTGGTTATTATACTAAATACCTTTGAGTTTCCCGAGTATAGAACTAGAAAATGGACAATGGCTGAGTATGTGGCATACGAACACAGTGTCGATGACAAGCTATTAAATTTGGTATCCCCCAGTGACCTAGCAAACATAATCAATCAGCAATACTTCATTGCGTATACTGAAAAGAAGTATGCGAGCCGACATGACTTCGATGGCAATGTTCATGATATTAATCAAAGGTTGATAGCTTTAGCAAGAAATCATCCGGAAATTAAAATTCTAGATAGAATGGAATATCAGTGCGAAATAAAAAGTGAAGTCTGTTTTGCTGTTTCTAAAGATTTAGAAAAATATTATTATGATTATGGGCACAACTCTATTGCTGGAGCTCGCTTCTTTGCAACAAGAATTGATGAGTTAGATTGGTTTGTTAAACCAAATGAAAAAAAATAAAAAAAGTAATGAAAATTCATATTTGAATCGACCAGATTTCGCGTTGTTTATACTCTAATTGCTATTGTAAAGAATTTCTGAAGTTTTCTATTCAGAATAAATGTCTATTAAGTTTTTAAGTAATGAAGTTATTATCGTGAGCTAAATCGTATATCAAGTTCTGAGCATCTTTTTCATACATAGCCTCCTAACCTATTTTCCTTATTTAGGAAAAACTATAACTTCTATCTCATGCAGATATTGTTGTTGCTATTTTTTGTGGGGTGTGCTAACACTAAAAATAAATTGATGTCACCTTTCGAGCGGAAATTTTATGTCTTTTGCTACAAAGTTTGAGAAGATTAATATGGCGCTCAGCCATCCTTCATTATTTAGAAGTAAAAAAAACTATCTTTTTATTCTTAGTCACATGAGAAGTCGCTCTTCGTTACTATCCCACCTTTTGGGAAGTCATCCAGAAATTTGTGGATATGGTGAGCTACATTATGATTATCCCACTCCCACGTCACTATTCAAAATGCACTTAGAATTATACAAGGATTTGAACGACATTAACGAAAGTAAATACTATTTAGACAAGGTGCTTCATAATAGTTACGTCATTTCTGATAAAATTCTTAGTAACCCGAAAGTTCATATTTTAGTTTTGTTCAGGGAGCCAAAAGCAACGATCAGAAGTCTAGTTAAAATGGGAGAGGCAACTAATAAACCGGAATATTCAAATACGGATAAAATGCTTCAATACTATATTAAGCGTATTTCTTATTTAATAGATATTTCTAAAAAGTACTCAAAAGTACATATTATAGAATCAGACAAAGTCGTAAAAGACACAGCTCACACTCTAAAGGACCTTAGCGATTGGTTAAATTTAGATTCTGAACTTAGTGAAAACTATAACTTGTTTAATAAGACAGGTAAGGCAGGGCACGGCGATCCGTCATCTAGCATAGGTTCTGGTAAAATCATTGAGACTAATAATAGTCAAAGCATTGAACTTGACGAAGATTTGCTAGAAATAGCACTTCAGCACTATCGTAATTTATCAATACTAGCAAATCGTTAATTTACGTTTTTGGTCGTTTTTGGTTTGAACGTTATTTTGAACTGATAATTATGATGTAAATGTTGTGATTGTATTCTGGGAAACTTATTAAGTCCACTTGCACAACGAAAGTTTATATATGTTGGTTTAGAATACAAACTTAAACGTATTTTATCCTATCTTAGGTTATAAAAATTTATATCTATCATGTAACCATACCGTCATAAAAATATCATCTAATGGCGGCGTCCTCCTTCAACATTATACTAAAGGTTAAGCCGTGTTCAATTACACAAGCATCAGTCGTTTGGTGATGACGCCCGTTCTCGCCAGTCTTTTCATTCTTGTATTACTCAATGGTGCTTCAATTCTAAAATCGTTTTCTTTACTTAGCGCATTTGATGAGCTAGAAAACACGCTAGTTCAAGCTGAGCGAGACGTCAATACCACCCTTAGTACTTTCAAAACCCAAGTCCAAGAATGGAAAAATGTATTGCTGCGTGGCCACAAAAAAGAAGATAGAGAAAAGTACTGGGAGCGATTTAAACAGCGTGAAGCTGATATTACTCGGCAGTTCGACCTAATGCTATTAAGTGATGTGGTAAGTGATAGCGTGAAGTCTGATATCAGACAATTTAAAAAAGCGCATGCCGTGATGGCCGAAAAATATCGAGAAGGCTACAACGCATTTGTTAACTCAGGCTTTGACCCTAAAGTTGGCGATAGCTTTGTACGCGGTATTGATAGGGAGCCCGCTAAACTTTTATCAAGCATTGCATCAGAAATTGCTGCAGATTCTGCCCATGCAATAGCAGAGCTTAAAGCCAATACCCGCACTATGCTTTGGATCATATTATTGGCCGCTATTGCATTGTCTGTACTTTCAGTCGTGTATGTTGTTGCTCGCTTGCGCTCTCAAGTGATCAAACCAACAAAACAGGTTGCTGCGTGCATATCGAACTTGGCCAATAGCCGTTATGACTATGACTTAACATATTCAAGTGACCACGAACTAGGTATGTTGGCTGATTCCGCTCGCGCGTTGCAATACAAGCTGAAAGATTCTGTTGCACAGCTTCAACAGGCAGAGCGAGAAATGGAAAAGGCGTTTGGCACCCTTGGTAATGTTGGCCAATCTATCATGGAGGGCGCCAATGGACAGCGCGATGCATCGCGTTCGCTTGATAGCAGCACAGATAAACTCAAAGAGATTGTGCAAAATTTAGTGGCTATTACAGACCAAGTTGCTGTAGCTACCAATAACTCTGAAAAGAACGTGGCGAGTTGCTATGCCACGTTTGAAAGCGCTAATGCTGGCTTTAAGCAGCTAGCTAAAACGGTAACGGAATCTAGTAATATTGTGTCAGAACTGCAAAGCCGCAGTACAAATATCCTTAAAGTAGTGAACGTCATTAATGAAATTGCCGACCAAACTAATTTGTTAGCACTTAATGCAGCAATAGAGGCAGCGAGAGCAGGGGAGCACGGTCGTGGTTTCGCTGTAGTAGCAGACGAAGTGCGTGCGCTTGCAGCTAAAACGCAGCAGTCGACCAAAGAAATCAACGATATTTTGAGCAGCTTTGAAGCTGAAGCGAAAGGTGCGGTTGCGGCTATGTCTTCTGGCAAGCAGCTATCTGATACTAACGCAGCAGAGGCTGCTACGGCACTTGAAACCCTCAATAATGTGGTGAGAGATATTCAAGAAACGGCCAGCGTAGTGGTAGCGCTTAACGAAGCGGCAGATGAGCAAGAAGCGGTGCTTCAGCAGGTTGAACTGATTATAAGCAATGTAGTGACGTCATCAGAAAAATATCATCAGCTTGCGCAGCGTGATGACATGTCTCGTTCAATGAAAAGTATGTCAGAAAACGTTGAAAAGGTGGTTAACAGTTTGACCCGTTAACTGGGCTTTGTCAGTATTAGTACTAGCCCACAAAGATAATAACCTACTCAGCGAGCAATTATCTATTCGGATTGGTATAACGCGAAACATGAATGAAGGAGTGCATAAACAAGTCGCGCTCCTTTTCTTTTTGCTGATACCGATTTCATGCTCCCATAAACTAGTACAGATAATAATGACACCACCACTCGTATTTCACCCTATTTATAGCCAATTAGATCTTCCCGAGCGACATCGCTTTCCCATCGAAAAATATGTGGGCATTCGAGATGAGCTATTAAGGCGCGGTGTCGATAAAGCGCGCTTTATTACCCCGTCACCTGTCGATTTATCCTTTCTTACGGCCTATTACGATTCGGACTATGTCAATGCGCTCACTACCGGCGCACTAGACAAAAAAGCTATGCGCCGTATAGGCTTTCCTTGGTCACAGCAGTTAATTGAACGTACCCGAACCGCCGTTGCAGGCACTTGTTTAACAGCAAACCTTGCGCTAGAGCATGGAAAAGCCTTGAATTTAACAGGTGGGTATCATCATGCATTTTCGGACTTTGGTTCTGGTTTTTGTCTGTTCAACGATTTGTATTTAGCGGCAAAAACTATGCAGCAAACCCCTTCTATTGAAAATGTACTTATTGTCGACCTAGACGTGCATCAAGGCGATGGTACAGCCAAACTTGCTGAGAATGACCGAGATATCTTCACCTTATCAATTCACGGTGAAAAAAACTTCCCGCACAGAAAGCAGCGTTCCGACATTGATATAGGGCTTGAAAAGGGCGCCGAAGACGATGAGTATCTTACTACGCTTGAACAAGCGCTAACCATGGTGTTGAGACAGTTTCAACCCGACGCCATCATCTATGACGCCGGCGTTGATGTGCACGTAAACGACGATCTAGGACACTTAAATATATCTACTCAAGGTGTTTATGAAAGGGATAAGAAAGTCTTTGCGTTAGCTGAGCGTTTAGGCGTTCCAATCGCTGCGGTCATTGGTGGAGGGTATCAAAGGGATATTTCTGCGCTGGTGGATGTGCATATCCAGCTTTATCGTGCTGCGGGTGTAATTGATTAGCTGCGGCGAGTGGCAATTTTAAAAAGCGCGCTCAAACGGGATGTTTGCAGTGCGCGCTTTTTTTAAGCATGAGTATCTGTTTTACAAAAAGTGCAGCTGAAAACCGAGGCCAATGCGTTCCTGTGAACGGTTATAGTCGATGAGAGAGTCACCATAGCCGTTGAAGTACTGCAGCAGTAATTCATAGCGATCCGAAATAGGGTAGGTGAAGTCTAGCTGAATGCTGCCTCTGTTTTCGTCAAAATCCAGGTTGTTTCTCAGCAGCGCAAGCACTTTGAAAGCCCCAATTTTTCTGCCGTAACCAAATTCCATTCTGCCGTAGTAGTCTTGAATATCCGGGTTATCGTCCCCTGTCGGGTCAAGCGGGTCTGCTTTTTCATCTTCAGGAATACGATACCAAGTCTTAAAGTAGTAAATATCGTCGTTGTCACTGAATACTATTGATGCGAAAAGACGATTCCAGCTTCGAGAGCGAAGGCCGCTTTGTCCATTCGACATATGATTAAAACCGACTTGGAAGGTATTGAATTTGTAGCCAAGTACCGAATAATCAGCCGTTTCTTGCCAAAAGACTTCCGGTTCGTAATTGGTTTCGCGGAAGGGCTTCGATGCTTCATTGTTATAAAGCTGCCAGAAAGAGGTTAACGTAAAGCCAAAATACAGTCCGTCGAAGCCAGTATCTTCTACGTACAGTGGTAGCTTGGCACTTACCTGAAACTTAGCCTCTTTATTGTCTATGTTTTCTTCCGTTAATTCTTCATCACCGAATGTATTAGGGTTAGAAACATAAGTGATAGGAAGTAAATAGTTTTGTCTGTGCTGGGTAATAGCAAAAACATTGTCTAGCGCTTCTTTATCCCCTTCTAAACGATTGTCTAGCGCACTCTCTGTAGTAGTATCACGTTTAATGATATCAATCACTTCAATTCCGCTTTCATTTTGCGAAGTTTGACCGTTCTCGTCTTTAACAGTGTCTAGCTGTTCACTATTGTCGAGTTCTGAAGTTTGTTCGCTCATCACTTCTTGTGATTGTTGTGCGTACACAGGTGTACAAGCAGCAAACGCTGCCATAAATACAAAAGGCTTAAACACAGACACCTTTAATTCTCCGTTGCAAGGGGTTGTTATTATGCTTAACTGAAGTCCAGCGTTTGGCCTTCTGAAGATGCAAATACGTGTAAAGTAGACTCTGCCACTGTGACATAGTCATTACAGTGGGTTACGACATCATCTATATCGTCATCAGTGCGTTCTGGATCATGACTATATAACGCTAATTGTTTTACATGACTGGCCATGGCCAGTTTTACTGCTTCCTCTGCAACCGAATGGCCCCAGCCATTTTTTGCCGGCATGTCAGATAGCATGTACTGTGCATCATGAATAAGAAGGTCTGCACCCTGTGCAAATTTAGCAAAATCAATGAAATCTGTTTCTTTTTTGTAAGGAGGGTAGAGCTCGTTATCGGTGATGTAAGCGATCTTAGCACCGTCAGCCTCAATGCAGTAGGCGCTTCCGCTGCCAGGATGATTCATGGCCAAGCGAGTAATAGTCGCACTTTCAATGGTAAATGTATTCTCTGTTGCGGGATACTCAATAAGGCTTATGGAAGACTTTAACGCGCTTTTCGGGACGGGGAATAATGACCCTTCCATTTGCCTTAAAATTTGATCTGGTTCGTTGAGCTGGGTAAGGCCTGGGTAAATGTTTATTTCGCGCGATTCTTGGTAAATGGGCGCAAAAAAGGGAAAACCTTGAATATGGTCCCAATGGTTGTGACTTAACAAAAGGTGAATTGGCGTTGTTTTCTTAATTAACCGATCGCCAAGCAAACGGATACCTGTGCCTGAGTCGAAGATGATATCAGTACCATCCTCGAGCTCAATGTGAACGCATGCGGTGTTGCCACCATAACGAACGTAAGCTGCCCCCGGAGTGGGTATTGACCCTCTTACGCCATAAAAAGTTAACCGCATACGCCCTCATCTACTTATCTAATGGGCAAGTTCAGGTTTTAGAGAGCGGCTACAAAATCTTTTGCTGCGCTGAGATCTAATAACTGTTTCTCGCCAGTACGTCTATTTTTATATTCAACCTGTTGATTATCCAGATTTCTTTCACCAATGACAATGCTGTGAGGTATGCCAATTAATTCCATGTCATTGAACATTACACCCGGGCGCTCTTTCCTGTCGTCAAACAGCACTTCTACGCCAAGGGCAACAAGCTCTTCGTAAAGCGCTTCTGCAGCTTCTTTAATGCGGTGAGACTTGTGCATATTCATAGGTATTAATGCAATTTTAAACGGTGCAATAGGATCTGGCCACTTTATGCCAAATTTATCGTGATTTTGCTCGATAGCTGCAGCAACAATACGTGATACACCAATACCGTAACAGCCCATAGTAAGCGTCTGGTGCTTACCTGATTCACTAAGCACACCGCAATTCATAGCTTCTGAATATTTGCTGCCAAGTTGGAAGATATGACCCACTTCGATACCGCGCTTAATATCAAGTGTGCCTTTACCGTCAGGAGCCGCATCGCCAGCGACGACATTGCGAATATCTACCCCAGAAATATCATCAGACCAATTTACGTTGATGTTCATTTTACCGCCAGCGCCAGCGCCTGTTGTAAAATCTGCTAGCGCTGCAGCACTCGCATCCACGTAAGCTGGGATTGGAAGGTTAGTTGCGTCTGCAAAATAGGGTACTACACCAAGCACTTCTTTCGCTTTGTCGAATGACGCTTCAACCAGCGGGGTAGCAACACCTTCAATTTTCTCTGCTTTAACATCATTTAGTTCGTGGTCAGCGCGTAGTACTAATGCAACCCAGTTGTCTGCGTGTACTTCTTCGCCTTTGTCATCCGCAGCGTTCGCCGCTTTTACCACAACAACTTTCACGGCATTGGTTAAATCGGCATCGATACTTTTTAGTATTTTTTCGAAGTCTTTGCCTTTGGCATCTTTAGTTTCTACCGCTGCACCGGTTGCTTGTGCTTTTTCTGGCGCCACAGCGGCGGCCATTTCAACGTTAGCCGCGTAGTCGCTGCCTGATGAGAATGCAATGGCGTCTTCACCAGAGTCAGCTAGCACATGAAACTCATGAGAATGATTCCCACCGATTGAGCCTGAATCAGCAATTACTGCTCTGAAATCAAGACCCATGCGCGAGAAGATGTTGCAGTAAGCATCGTACATCTTTTGATACGTTTCTTCTAAACAGCTATCTTCTAAGTGAAAGCTGTATGCATCCTTCATGGTAAATTCACGACCGCGCATAATGCCAAAACGAGGACGAACTTCGTCGCGGAATTTAGTCTGGATTTGATACAGGTTCAGTGGAAGCTGCTTGTAGCTGCTTATTTCATTGCGCACAAGGGCTGTAACCACTTCTTCGTGAGTAGGGCCTAATACAAAGTCGCGCTGATGGCGGTCTTTAACGCGAAGCAGTTCCGGGCCGTATTCTTCCCAGCGCCCTGACTCTTCCCACAGGTCAGCAGGCTGAACAACGGGCATAAGCACTTCAATTGCGCCTGCTTTGTTCATTTCTTCACGAACAATATTGGCTACTTTATTAAGTACACGAAGACCTGACGGCAGCCACGTGTAAAGACCTGAGGCAAGCTTTCTGATCATACCAGCTCTCAGCATTAGCTGGTGGCTGATAACCTCTGCATCAGCAGGTGTTTCTTTCTGCGTGGCAAGCAAATATTGACTAGTGCGCATGTAAAGCAGGTATCCTGTTTTCAATGTATTAAGACTGTTTGTATGCTGGCCTTTTGCAATAAGTTGTACACATTATGTAATTTACGAAATTATTGCTAAATGCGTTAACTAAAGAGTGACCATCACACGTTTGGCGGTATTCTAATTAACTGTGAGCCATTTCGCCACAGACTGTTGACACTAAAAGTGCAATTATCCTAAATGAACGAGCTCAGTAACCCAAACGACATTATTTTTCAATTTAAAACCTACATCAATATCGTACAGGGTAACGCGATAGGTTTTCTCGTCGTTATCCAGTTTTTGTTTATACGCTGGGCGTGGGTCTTGCGCCAGCACTGCTGTAACTAAAGCGGTAAAGTCGCTGTACTTTTTGTCTATTTCAGAAAGCGTTGGCTTGAGCGTATCTAAGAACGCTACGTGGCGTTGGGGAATGGGGCTGATTTCGTCAAGCTTATCGCTCGCGTTTGGAACACTATCTGCGTAACCGATGTAAGGTTTAATATCGACAAGTGGCGTACCGTCTACTAAATCCACGCCTTCTACAAGTAAATGCGTTTTGCCGTTATCGTGCACTAGCCCTTTATTTTTCACAACAGACATGCCAATGCTGTTCGGTCGATGAGTGCTGCGAGTCGCTAATACACCCATAGTAGCATTGCCGCCTAGTCGAGGCGCCTTTACTGTATTTTTCCAACCGCGCTCAATATTCTGATGAAAGATAAAAAGCAGCCACAGATGACTATAACTTTCTATCCCCTTTAGCATATGGATATCGTTAAACCCTTCTTCAAAGGCAATTACCCCATGAGCTTTTGCTAAGTTAGGTTGCCTCGGGATGGCAAACTTTTGTTTGAAAGGCGTAGCGATAGTTGCGATTGTCGATACAGTAAATGAAGTTGGGGGAGTCACGGGGCTGCTTTAACCTAATTGAAAATAATTTTTGCTGTCATATTACTCTCATACTTAACAGGTAATGTAACAGTGCAAGTGAAAACTTGAACCAAATACAGCATTTTTTCGGTTCACGAATGGGATGTTTATTTGGGTTCCCTGGATTAATCCAACATTTTGGGCCTGAACAGTTATTGCACTAGGACTTTTTCTAGCACCAGTTTACAAAACTTGTGTGCATAGCAGAGCAAATAAAAACACTTGTGTTTTACTGCGCAGGCTTATCTTTTTTCATTGTTTCCAATGCGTTCTTAAAATAAGGGCAGCCTAGTGCCCGCGCCTTATCAATGTTATGACTGAATATCTTTTCCGCATCCTCTTCTTTTTTCATATAGCGAGTAATGTCTGCTTCGCGAATTAAATGTAAAAGCGGGTAGGGGGAACGGTTCGTGTAGTTTTCAGCATCGTTAGAATCGCTACCGTCAAACACATAGTCAGGGTGAAAGCTCGCGAGTTGATAGGTACCGCTGTACCCCCAGTCATGCAGCATATTATCGCCAATAGCTAGCACATCAAGATACTCATCAAAATCATCAAGGGTTGGATGTGTCAGTGCAATAAGCGTGGTGGCGGTGCTTTCGTTCTCTTCCAAGTGGCGAAGTTCATCGTACAAAGATTGAATAACGTCCCCTGCATCCCCCGCTACTACTTTACAACGAATTTGATTTGGTGTTCTTACATAGCGCGCAAAGGGGCAGAAATTGTGCTTTATCACAATATCATCAACCCACTTAAGCGTTGCATCAATTACGTGTTGTTCGCTCAACGGAGATATTGGTTCTGCCATAAAGAAGTTATTTAATTTAGTTCTGTATTTAAAGAGAGAGGGGAGTATAAAGCAAAAAGGCAGAAATTTAATTTCTGCCTTTAAAATTTGCGTGAATCTTAGTGCTTTAGGAATGAAACTTAACGTATGCCTCAAGCGTGTTTTCTATCAAACTTGCAACTGTCATAGGGCCGACACCGCCAGGTACAGGGGTTATCCAGCCTGCACGCTCTTTGGCTTTTTCAAAATCGACGTCGCCAATTAACGAGCCATCATTAAGACGATTAATGCCTACATCAATTACAATCGCGCCGGGTTTAACCCAATCGCCAGGTATAAAATTAGGTTTACCTACTGCTACGACAAGTAAGTCTGCACGCTGGACATGACTTTTAAGGTCTTGGGTAAACTTGTGGCAGGTAGTGACGGTGCAGCCTGCTAACAATAATTCAAGACTCATAGGGCGGCCTACAATATTAGATGCGCCTACTATAACCGCGTCTAAACCCTTAACAGGGCGTTTGGTAGACTCAATCATGGTCATGATGCCCTTAGGTGTACAAGGACGCAAAGCGGGAATACGTTGAGCAAGACGACCAATGTTATAGGGATGGAAGCCATCAACATCTTTATGAGGGTGAATACGCTCTAATACTTTCTCTGCGTTGAGACCTGCAGGTAGTGGAAGTTGCACAAGAATACCGTCTATCTCTTTATCTTCGTTGAGCTCATCCACTAAGTTAAGCAAGGTTTCTTCCGTAGTGTCTGAAGGAAGGTCGAAAGAGCGAGAAACAAATCCTACTTCTTCACAGGCTTTACGCTTATTTGAAACATAAACTTGAGAAGCGGCATCACTGCCTACGAGGACAACGGCGAGACCTGGCTGTCTTTTGCCTGCTTGGGTGAGTGACTCAACATAGGAGGTTACGTGTTGGCGAACTTGCTTGGCAATTAATTTGCCGTCAATAAGATGAGCGGTCATAGTCTTGTACGATTCTTATATGGTTGGGTGGTCAACAAGTGCCCTATATTGTTTCATAAAACAGGGGGTATACTCTAGCAATTATTAGATAGTAGTTATTGATTGCCATCGAACATCAATAAGTTGAACAAATAACTTTTCTCGTAATATCAATACGACAAACTCGTTTACGGGTTGCTCAGCGTGGTTAAAAGTAGCGAAATAGAAGCGGAATTGTACAAAAAAACATGATAATGAGTGCTTTGTGAGCGGTTGGCGATTTTATTTAAAAAAGTGTTTGACGAGGTGGGGGGATGTCAGTAATATTCGCACCCCGTAAAGGCACAGAGGCTTATGCGTCTTGGTCGATACGACAGTCGGTGAGTGGCGCAGCTTGGTAGCGCACTTGTTTTGGGTACAAGGGGTCGCAGGTTCAAATCCTGTCTCACCGACCACTTTTTGCAGCGAAGATTCGCCAAGCGCCCGTAGCTCAGCTGGATAGAGCAACGGCCTTCTAAGCCGTGGGTCGCAGGTTCGAATCCTGCCGGGCGCGCCATGCGAGTCAGGTAGGTCCTGATAGCAAGGCAGAATTTTTGTATCTATATTGCTAATATAAAGCTTGTAGATTGCAACACACCCTATGGTGGGCGTAGCTCAGTTGGTAGAGCCCCGGATTGTGATTCCGGTTGTCGTGGGTTCAAGTCCCATCGTCCACCCCACTTTTAGCGGAAGTGGTGGAATTGGTAGACACGCTGGATTTAGGTTCCAGTGCTTCACGGCGTGAGAGTTCAAGTCTCTCCTTCCGCACCATATTTTCAAGCTTTTTTAAAAGCTTACCTTAAGCATTCCTGTCGGTGAGTGGCGCAGCTTGGTAGCGCACTTGTTTTGGGTACAAGGGGTCGCAGGTTCAAATCCTGTCTCACCGACCATTTATGCTTATTTGACTTAGCAATAATTCATAGCTCAGCGAGTAAACCAAAGAGTGTTGAATCAAAGTCAAACCAGACTATCGAGCAGTAAAGTGAGATCCTGACAGTTCGATAGTTGTTTATGTGTTTATCAATTCACACGTAGACAAACACAGGATTACTATGGTGGGCGTAGCTCAGTTGGTAGAGCCCCGGATTGTGATTCCGGTTGTCGTGGGTTCAAGTCCCATCGTCCACCCCACTTTTTTGCGGAAGTGGTGGAATTGGTAGACACGCTGGATTTAGGTTCCAGTGCTTCACGGCGTGAGAGTTCAAGTCTCTCCTTCCGCACCATATTCTTGAGACTTTCTAAGAGTCTTTAAAGAGATATCTATATCGGTGAGTGGCGCAGCTTGGTAGCGCACTTGTTTTGGGTACAAGGGGTCGCAGGTTCAAATCCTGTCTCACCGACCATTATTTCTTATTTTTTCTTTTGTCCTCTTCAAATAGCGTCCCAAACCGCTAGTCAAAGTCGTTTTTCAATCTATTTTTCTTACTAGTTTCGCAATTTGCTTAAAATGCGTTCGATTGGTTGTTACAAACTTGTGTTTCCCTCTCGACTCTTGTGGTGTGCGGCTGTATACTACCGCGTCTTTTTTTAACCAGTACGTTTGTTTCAGGTTGGCTTTGTGGCACGATTTTGTGTCCTAACTTTGATTTTATAAACGTCGAATAACGACCTTCTACCCCGGAGTGATATGCAATTAATGCGTGACGGGAGAGGGGATTGAGAACAAAACGCCTATAGAGGCGTATAGTTGAGGTAACATAATGCAAGTTTCAGTCGAGACGACCCAGGGTTTAGAACGCCGTCTTACTATCACCGTTCCATCTGACACGGTTGATTCAGCAGTTAAGTCACGCCTACAGCAGTTGGCAAAAACACAACGCATCAACGGCTTCCGTCCAGGTAAAGTTCCTGTAAGCGTAATCAAAAAGCGTTTCGGCCAGGCAGTTCGCCAAGAAGTTGCTGGCGATGTTATGCAGCAAAACTTCTACCAAGCAGTCATTCAAGAAAAGATTCAGCCTGCTGGTATGCCAAAGTTTGAACTGACCAAAGACGAAGACGGTCAGGACCTAGAATTTGTAGCATCTTTCGAAGTTTACCCAGAAGTAGAAGTGAAAGGTGTTAGCGATATCGAAATCGAAAAGCCAGTAGTAGAAATTACTGACAAAGATCTTGATAACATGATGGAAACGCTTCAAAAGCAGCACGCATCTTGGAAAGAAGTTAAGCGTAAAGCGAAGAAAGACGACAAAGTTATCATCGATTTCGTTGGCTCTATCGACGGTGAAGAGTTCGAAGGTGGAAAAGCAGAAGATTTCGCACTAGAACTTGGCAAAGACCGCATGATCCCAGGTTTCGAGAAGCCACTAGTTGGCGCGAAAGCGGGTGAAGAAGTAACTATCGAAGTTACTTTCCCAGAAGATTACCATGCTGAAAACCTAAAAGGTAAAGACGCAGTTTTCCAAGCTACAGTTAAGAAAGTAGAAGGTCTGGATCTTCCAAAAGTTGACGAAGAGTTTGCTAAGCTATTCGGTGTTGAAGAAGGCGGCGTTGACGCACTTAAAGCTGAAGTTCGTAAGAACATGCAGCGTGAGCTAGACCAAACGCTTAAAGCACAAGTTAAAGAAGACGTAATCTCTAAACTTGTTGAAGCTAACGAGATTGATATTCCTCAAGCGCTTATCGATCAAGAAGTAAACGCGCTACGCGAGCAAGCGAAGCAACGTTTCAGCCAACAAGGCGGTGGTCAGAACCTTCCAGACCTTCCTGCGGAACTGTTTACTGACAACGCTAAGCGTCGCGTATCTATTGGTCTACTTCTAGGTGAAGTAATCAAAGAAAACGAACTAAAAGCAGACGAAGCTAAAGTTAACGAGATGATCGAAACTGCAGCTTCTGCGTATGAAGATCCACAAGAAGTTGTTGACTACTACAACAACAATCAAGAGCTTATGCAGCAAATGCAAAACGTTGCGCTAGAAGAACAAGCGATTGAGTGGGTTCTTGAGCAAGCAAAAGTTACTGAAGTAACTAAAGCTTTTGACGAGGTTATGAACAAACAGGCGTAATTTTTTACTGTCTGATTGACAATACTTGTCAGCAACTGCTTAAATGCTCGGAGCCTTCCGAGCATTTTTGTTTTTAACGCTAGATAATCAAGGTAGCTATGACTAATACCCCGTTTGACCCAATGAATGCACTTGTTCCTATGGTTGTTGAGCAAACCTCAAAAGGTGAGCGCTCATACGACATTTACTCTCGTCTTTTAAAAGAAAACGTAATTTTCTTAGTAGGGCAAGTTGAAGATCACATGGCCAACCTCATCGTTGCTCAAATGTTGTTCTTAGAAGCTGAAAACCCAGAGAAAGATATTTTCCTATACATTAACTCGCCGGGCGGGTCAGTGACTGCTGGTATGGCAATCTATGACACAATGAGATTTATCAAGCCAGACGTGAGCACAGTGTGTATGGGCCAAGCTGCGAGCATGGGCGCATTTCTACTCTCTGCAGGAGCAAAAGGTAAGCGTTATTGTCTACCTAACTCTCGCGTTATGATTCACCAACCTCTTGGTGGTTTCCAAGGTCAGGCATCTGATTTTGAAATACATGCGAAAGAAATTCTGTCTATTAAAGAGAAGTTGAATCGCCTAATGGCAGACCATACTGGTCAAGACTATGAAAAAGTCGCGCGCGACACAGACCGTGATAACTTTTTAAGTGCAACAGAGGCAAAAGATTACGGCCTGGTTGACCAAGTTTTAGCAAATCGATCTGACGTAGCCGGAACTAAGTAGTATAGTTATAGATGACCCGGGCCAGTGCATAGCACGAATTTGGTTTTCGGCTCGGGTAAGGCAGAGGCAAAAGTAATGAGTGATAAGCAAAGCGGTGACGGTGATAACAAGCTACTGTACTGTTCGTTTTGTGGCAAAAGCCAACACGAAGTAAGAAAGTTAATAGCAGGCCCGTCGGTATTCATTTGCGACGAGTGTGTTGAGTTATGTAACGATATCATTCGCGAAGAAATTAAGGAAATCGCGCCTAAGCAAAAGCAGGACGCTTTACCTAAACCAACTGAAATTCATGCTCATCTTGACGATTATGTTATCGGCCAAGAACATGCGAAGAAGGTACTATCAGTAGCGGTTTATAACCACTACAAGCGTTTGCGCAATGGCGATGTTCACGAAGGCGTTGAACTAGGCAAAAGTAACATTCTGTTAATTGGCCCTACAGGTAGTGGTAAAACACTATTAGCAGAAACGCTTGCACGTTTACTTGACGTGCCGTTCACAATGGCTGACGCAACCACGCTGACGGAAGCGGGCTATGTGGGTGAAGATGTTGAGAATATTATTCAAAAACTACTTCAGAAGTGTGATTACGACGTAGAGAAAGCACAGCGCGGTATTGTTTACATTGACGAAATCGACAAGATCTCTCGTAAGTCTGACAATCCATCAATTACCCGTGACGTATCGGGTGAAGGTGTTCAGCAAGCGCTTCTTAAGTTGATTGAAGGTACGGTTGCGTCGGTTCCTCCGCAAGGTGGACGTAAGCACCCTCAGCAAGAGTTTTTGCAAGTTGATACTTCAAAAATACTGTTTATCTGTGGTGGTGCGTTTGCGGGCCTCGATAAAGTTATCGAGCAGCGTGCGCAGAAAGACACAGGTATTGGGTTTGGTGCTACGGTTAAATCTAAAGACAACAGTAAGCAAATCAGCGAACTGTTCAAACAGGTTGAACCTGAGGACTTAGTGAAATATGGGTTAATTCCAGAATTCATTGGTCGTCTGCCGGTAGTAACCAGTCTTGAAGAGTTGAACGAAGAGGCGCTAATTCAAATTTTACGTGAACCTAAGAATGCAATCACCAAACAGTATGGTGCATTGTTCTCTATGGAAGACGTAGAACTTGAGTTCCGTGACGATGCGTTAAATGCTATTGCGAAAAAAGCAATGGAACGCAAAACCGGTGCTCGAGGCCTTCGCTCAATTGTTGAAGCGGTTTTGCTTGATACCATGTACGATCTTCCTTCAATGGAAGACGTTAGCAAGGTTGTTATCGACGAAACGGTTATTCGTGGTGAATCGAAACCTATTTTGATTTACGACAGCAATGAGAAAAAGGCCGCATCTGAATAGATGTTAGCTTGATTCAAAAAAGGTCCTGCGGGACCTTTTTTTGTTTCTAAAGGTTGATAATTGGTCGTAAGTAACCTCTTGATAACTGACAGCAACTGATGAAGTAATATCGAAGGTGGTTGATATTTAAGCGAACACAAGCAGTAAAGCTATCCTTTCTACTAGAATTATTAGTTTTGTGTTGCCATTCGGTGCAAAATCGATAATGGTTATATTAAGGTCGACTGGCCCTAGAGCAGGGAAGGTAAGGTTAAGGAATTAACACACTTTAATAAGTTTCGATTGAACTTTGCTCTTGCATCCCCATATAAAAATGACATTTCAAACTAATTGAGAACAAGTATGACAGTTGAGCGTGAAAATCGCATTGAAATTCCTGTGCTTGCCTTGCGGGACGTGGTTGTTTACCCGCATATGGTCATACCCCTATTTGTTGGGCGTGAGAAATCAATCCGTTGCCTTGAAGCGGCAATGGATAATGACAAACAAATTTTTCTAGTAGCACAAAAAGACGCGGGCGTTGATGAGCCTGAAGCAGACGATATTTACACTGTAGGTACCATTGCTACTATCCTACAGCTTTTAAAGCTTCCTGACGGTACTGTAAAGGTACTTGTAGAGGGTAGCGTACGTGGTGCAATCGAAAGCTATAAACAATCAGAGCCTTTCTTTGTCGCTAACGTTGATAAGTTAGAAGATGAAGGCATTGATGAGAGTGAGCAAGAAGTCTTGATTCGCTCTGCAGTCTCACAGTTTGAAGGCTATGTGAAACTCAATAAGAAAATCCCGCCAGAAGTACTGACTTCACTTAATGGGATTGAAGATGCGGCGCGTCTAGCAGATACCATGGCTGCGCACATGCCTCTAAAGCTTACTGAAAAGCAAAAAGTGCTAGAAATGCAGGGTGTTAATGAGCGCCTTGAGTATTTGATGGCACTGATGGAAGGGGAAATTGATTTGCTGCAGGTGGAAAAGAAAATTCGCACCCGCGTTAAAAAGCAAATGGAAAAAAGCCAGCGCGAATATTATTTGAATGAGCAAATGAAAGCCATTCAAAAAGAATTGGGTGAGTTAGACGATGCGCCCGATGAGTTCGAGGCACTATCTAAAAAGATTGCCGACGCGAAAATGCCGAAAGAGGCAGAAGATAAGGCGAAAGCTGAACTTCAAAAGTTAAAAATGATGTCACCGATGTCAGCAGAAGCTACTGTTCTTCGAAGCTACATTGATTGGCTTACTAGTGTTCCTTGGAATAAGCGCTCGCCGGTGAAGAAAGATCTTTCACGGGCTGAAGATGTGCTTAACGAAGACCATTACGGCCTAGAAAAGGTAAAAGAACGTATTCTTGAATACCTAGCGGTTCAGCAGCGTGTTAAAAAGCTTAAAGGCCCAATTCTATGTCTTGTGGGGCCTCCAGGTGTAGGTAAAACCTCGCTTGGCCAGTCTGTCGCTAAAGCGACGGGACGTAAATATGTCCGTATGGCCTTGGGCGGCGTGCGAGACGAGGCCGAGATACGTGGTCACCGTCGTACCTACATAGGCTCACTGCCGGGTAAACTCGTTCAAAAAATGGCGAAAGTCGGGGTTAAAAACCCACTATTCTTGCTTGATGAAATCGATAAGATGTCATCAGACATGCGAGGAGATCCAGCGTCAGCCTTGCTAGAGGTACTTGACCCTGAGCAGAACAACAGCTTTAGCGACCATTATTTAGAAGTTGATTACGATCTATCTGACGTTATGTTCGTCGCAACCTCTAACAGCATGAATATCCCTGGTCCGTTGCTTGACCGTATGGAAGTAATTCGACTGTCTGGTTATACCGAAGACGAAAAGCTTAACATTGCGAAGAACCATTTAATTGGTAAGCAAATGGAGCGCAACGGCCTTAAAGCGAAAGAGCTTGAGATTACAGATTCTGCTGTCATCGGCATGATTCGTTACTACACACGCGAAGCGGGTGTTAGAAGCTTAGAGCGTGAAGTGTCTAAGGTATGCCGTAAAGCGGTTAAAGATATCTTACTTACGAAAAGCAAAGATAAGGTGGTTGTTACTCAAGATAATCTTAAAGACTATCTTGGTGTTCAGCGCTTCGACTACGGCAAAGCCGACAAAGACAACCAAATCGGTCAAGTTACCGGTTTAGCTTGGACGCAAGTTGGTGGCGACCTACTGACCATTGAAACCACATCGGTTCCAGGTAAAGGAAAAATGACTTCTACAGGCTCTTTGGGCGATGTCATGCAGGAGTCAATTAAGGCAGCGATGACAGTGGTAAGAAGTCGCGCTGAAAAGCTTCGCATTAATAACGACTTTTATGAAAAGCGTGATATTCATGTGCACGTTCCTGAAGGTGCAACACCAAAAGATGGCCCAAGCGCAGGTATTGCAATGTGTACCGCTTTAGTATCTTCACTAACAGGTAACCCAGTGAAGTGTGATGTTGCCATGACGGGTGAAATTACTCTTCGCGGTGAAGTACTTGCTATTGGTGGTCTAAAAGAAAAGTTACTTGCAGCACACCGTGGTGGCATCAAAACCGTGGTTATTCCAAAGGACAACGAGCGTGATCTGGAAGAAATTCCAGACAATGTGAAGAAAGATTTATCAATTCACCCGGTTAAATGGATTGATGATGTTCTTGATATTGCGCTTCAGGAGCCTGTTGAAAGTTTCGAAGTGGTTAAAAAGTAACTTACACGTATAGCTGCATACCTTTAATTTTAAAGGCGTGCAGCCTTGTTTTTGCTATAAAAATGCAATAATTGACTAAATTATGCGCATTAGACGAAAGAAAAGCTTATTTTTTTGAAAATAGGGCTTTCATGTCGCAAAAGTTGTGTTACCTTTAAGTGGTATTCGCTTGAAGCCTTGCCACAAAAGGGATTGCAGCGATTCATTTAAAAAGTTAATTATTTGTGACTGAAGCTTGATGTTAACGATCAAGCTTGCTATAACGTTCAAGCAAAATCGTTTTGGACAAACAGTATAATAACAATCGAAGGGGATCTAATTGTGAACAAGTCTCAACTTATCGACCAAATCGCTGCTGGTGCAGACATTTCTAAAGCAGCTGCTGGCCGCGCTCTTGACGCATTCACTGACTCAGTAACTGCGGCGCTAAAAGACGGCGACCAAGTTGCACTAGTAGGCTTTGGTACTTTCTCAGTTCGCGAACGTTCAGCTCGCAGTGGTCGTAACCCACAAACTGGTGAGACTATTCAGATTTCAGCAGCGAAAGTTCCATCTTTCAAAGCTGGTAAAGCACTGAAAGACGCTTGTAACTAAGCAAAAAAATTATAGAAAAAGGCGATGGCTAGTCCATCGCCTTTTTTATTTCTAAAGCAAAGAATTCAATATTGGGGTCAGAGTAACGACTCTGACCCCAATATTTCAAGAGTAAGAATTTCCCCTTTAGGCATGCCGATTTTCATACATGTCAGAGAAACGCCTTAACTTGACGAAAGACATTACAAATAGTTTGTTTTGGCGTTTATATTCGGCGGCATTGGGTTATAATCATCGCTTATTTTACCTTGAGCTCGCCCGCAAGTGATGGGTTAGGGTAATTGTAGTAAGCAACGGAGTTGAAGAACAATCATGCTAGAAAGAATCAGAGAAGGTTCTCAAGGCCCTTGGGCGATGGCGATTATTGCGCTTATCGTTTTAAGTTTCGTATTCGCAGGTGTAGGTAGCTACCTAACATCATCAGGCACTACAGCAGTAGCAACTGTAAACGGCGAAGAAATTTCGGCACAAGAACTAGAACGTGCATACCAAAACCAGCGTGCACAAATGGAGTCACAGTACGGCGAAAGCATCGCGCAGCTTTTCTCTAGCGAAGAATATCTCGCAGATTTTAGAAAAAATGTACTGGACAGACTTATTGCTGAAAAACTGATTCAGCAACAAGCTACCGATATGGGCTTGCGCGTAAGCGATGAACAAATTCGTGAAACGATAGTGCAAATGCCTGAATTTCAGTTTGGTGGTCAGTTTGATAACGAGCGTTTCCAAGCTATTCTCCGTCAAAATGGTTTTCAAGTTGCAAACTTTCGCGACTACCTAAGAACGCAGATGACTCAGAATCAATTGGCTGCAGCGTTAACGAATTCTTCATTTTCTCTAGACGGTGAAGTGCAGCAGGCTAATGCCCTTCAACGTCAAACTCGTGATGCGAAATACGTATTAGTGAGCTCTGACGAATTTGCCAGTTCTATCGAAGTAACAGATGCTGATGTAGAAGCGTTCTACAATAACAATATTGCCTCTTTCGATACTGAAGAGCAGGTGAAACTGGCTTATGTAAAACTAAGTGTTGAAGATCTAAAAGGTCGCGTTTCTGTAGATGAAGAAGCAGTACGTACCTATTATGACAATAACCTAGGAAGCTATGGTACTGAAGAGGAACGCCGAGTTTCACACATCCTTATCGAAGCAGGTGACGACCAAGACGCTGCGAAAGCAAAAGCAGAGTCATTGAAAACTGAGCTTGATAACGGTGCCGACTTTGCAGTGCTTGCTGAAGAAAACTCTGACGACACATTCTCAGCTGAGAACGGCGGTGACCTAGATTTCATTACACCTGAAATGATGGATCCAGCGTTCGACGAAGCAGCGTTTGCTTTAGAAAACGTCGGTGATGTATCTGACGTTGTTGAGACCGAGTTTGGCTTTCACATCATTAAGCTAACAGATTTAAAAGAAGCGCAAGTAAAATCATTCGATGAAGTGGCTAGCGAGATTCGCGATACCCTTCTTTACGATGCGGCAATGGAGAAGTATTTTGAGCTTCAAAATACCTTAGCTGAAATTGCGTTTGAGGTGCCAGATACGCTTGAAGATGCAGCTAATGCTGTAGATCTACCTATACAAGAGTCTGTGCTTTTCAGCCGAAATACGGCGCCTGCGGAGCTAAGCTTCCCCGGCTTGCTGGATGTTGCTTTCTCATCAGAGTTAGTTGAAGAAGGCCTTAACAGCGACATCGTTGAACTTGATGACGAGACGGTAATTGTTGCACGTGTTATCGAACATCAACCACAACGCACTCAGTCGCTAGATGAAGTTCGCGAGGGAATTGAAGCATCAGTAAAAGCTGAAAAAGCGAAAGAAGCAGCAGAAGCTTGGGCCTTTGACATCGCACAAAAAGTACGCGCAGAAGAAAATGTTGAAAGCGAACTTGCAGAAAAATCTGTAGCTTGGGAAACGGCAGCAGCAGTGCCAAGATCAGGTGGTACACTGGCTCGTGCATTGGTTGACACGCTTTTCTCACTGGGTCTTGAAGGTGAAGATAAAGTTGACGTAGCAACAACAGTTAACGGTGATGTTGCAGTTGTAATGCTAGAAGGCGTAAATGCTGCTCCTGAACTTGAAAACGAGCTAGGTGAAAGCCTGAAACAGCGTCTTGCTCAAGTACAAGGTCAACGCGTTTATCAGCAGTATATCGATGCACTTCGCGCAAATGCTGAAGTGACTATTTCAGAGTCATTGTAAGTAGCTTGAGCCACTCGATGGTAGGGTGGTAACAATAAGAAATAGTGAAAAGCCAGCTTTTTAATCAAAGCTGGCTTTTTTGATCGCTTAACTTATTTTGCTAAGTGGTTATTTAATTGGTGCTGCACAGCATAATCAATGCTGTGGTAAATTTACTTGCTAATCTCACAGGCTGCATAGGGTTAGTGCGAAGAGATAGACTTTATGGCAAAAAAGAGCTAATGCGTTAAAAACAGCAAGAGTGTATAAAACGCAGCAATAACTCCGGATAGCACGAATATGTAAAGAAACCCCTGCTTGCCTTGTTCAAGAGTATATTTATTGGCTTGCAAATAACCAAACCAAAGTAATGACAAGATAAGGGGTATTAAAACAATTATTTTTAACACAGTACTGCCTTCTTATAAGTTGTGGCCTATTTATAACAATGTGTGGAGCTATAGACAAATATTAGGGAGGCCGGTCGAAACTTCCATACGCCTGCAGTATTCTTATTTGCGACCATTCACGCAGAAAAAGCCTTGGCTTTGTTGTCATGACTTTGTCGCAAATCTGTTATTAGTGTGTCACTTTAAATTTGTGTAATAGACCCATGTTTCTAAATTGGGTTACGTGAATGTCAATTCAGCCTTTACCTTCTTTAGCGCCGGCGCGCAGTATTCACTTTGCCGAAGTACTCATGGCTAGAGAGTCTATCACTCCAATAGATGCGGGTTGTCAAAGCTACCTAATCTATAAGCTTGAAAAGCTTGGTTTTACATGTGAAAAGCATAAGATTAATGGGGTCAAGAACCTCATCGCCAGATGGGGGCAAGGGCCTGTTCACTTAGCATTTAGCGGCCATACAGATGTCGTGCCTCCTGGCCCTCTCGATAAGTGGAAATCTCCCCCTTTCAGCCCGGTTATAAGTAAAAATAAACTTTATGGGCGCGGTGCTGCCGACATGAAAACGGGCATTGCAGCTATGCTAGCAGCGACTGAGCGAACTATTGCCTCTTTAGAACCTGATAAAATGTCTTTCTGGTGGCTAATCACCAGTGATGAAGAGGGGGAGGCGGAGTGGGGCTCTAAATGGATAGCTGAATATTTAGCATCTAAAAATGTACAGCTTGATATGTGCCTAGTAGGCGAACCTTCGGCATCTTCTAAAACTGGCGATACGATAAAGATTGGTCGCAGGGGCTCACTTTCAGGCACTATCCATATTGCAGGAAAGCAAGGCCATGTGGCATACCCAAAGACAGCAGTGAATGCTATTCACAAAGCGAGTAGAGTGGTTAATGCACTAACTCAATATCCTTTTGATACAGGAAGCGATGACTTTCCTGGCACCACGCTTCAAGTAACACATATGGATACAGGAAGCTTCACCGATAACATAGTGCCTAGTGCTGTTCGTATAGAGTTTAACGTAAGATACTCGTGGCAGTTTGATCAAGAGCGCTTATCTGCTTTGCTACGCAATATCATCAATACCGTTGATGTAGAAGCCGAAGTCAGCTTTTCAAGGCCCTGTGAAGCATACTTAAGCAAGCCTAATAGTAATGCAGAGTGTTGCCTAATAGCTTGCGTTGAGAAATCCATTAAAGCCGCCACAGGTCGTTATCCTGTAGTTAGTACGTCCGGCGGCACGTCAGACGGGCGCTTCTTCTCAAGCGAACACACACAGGTTGTCGAAGTCGGTGTGCCCAACACCACTATCCATCAGGTAAACGAACACATTCACTTATCGGATTTACTTACACTTGAAGATATCTATACGGATATTCTTAAAAATATTGGCGGTCGATAATTACATTTGATATTTCTAGTAAAAATGAAAAGGGAGCGTCAATTAGGCGCTCCCTTTTTAGCTTTTGCGTAGGCTTTATAAAAGACGTGTTCTTTCCTAAAACATTAGGCAGTGGCTTTAAGCTGAATGTCAGTTAAATAGCGTTTGCGTTTCTTCTCGGTAAGGCTTTGCATATCAACCACTACCAAGCCATCAATACAGTCGTTAAAATCTGGGTCGACATTGAATCCAAGGAACGCCACACCACCGTCTTTGGACAGTTCAGAGTATTGCTTATAAAGCGTAGGCACGTTAACGCCCATATTAGCCAATAAATCCTTTAGCTCGGTAAATTCGGCTTTGTAATCGTTACCTTTGAATTGATGTAGCGCATCGTTAGCCATTTGATAAGGGCGTTTACAGGTCGCTTCACCAAACTTTGCAGGAAAATACGTGGAGTAAAATTGTACCAATAGGTCTTTAGCTGGTTCCGGATAGGCATTACTAAGTGACACTGCACCAAATAGATAACGATATTTGGGATAACGACTTAAAAATGCACCAATACCAAACCACAAGTAATCTAAACTGCGTTTGCCCCAGTAGCGAGGCTGAACAAAGCTTCGCCCTAGTTCTAGGCCTTCCTTAAAAAGTTTGTCGTTGTTTTTGCCATAATTAAATAAAGTGGCAGAATAAAGTCCCGTAGGGTGATCGGGCGCTGTCAAAAGTTCTGCATCGCCAAAGCGATAGGCGCCTACAATTTCCAAGTCGCTGTCGTCCCATAGCACAAGGTGATAATAGTAAGAGTCGTATTGATCAATATCTCTACGTTTATTGGTGCCTTCTCCCACGGCGCGAAATGCGACTTCTCGCAAGCGGCCTATCTCACGCATAATTGGCGAGCAGCTTTTGTGCTGATACAGGTAGATAGACTTTCCATCACCCGTTTCTCCGAGATGCTCACATTCTCGAATTGCGCGGGCGAGCTCTTTTCTGTCTTCGGGCATAGCAATAGACGCCTGCGTTTCAAATACGCCTTTCTTGTTGCTGCCAATGCGATATAGGTGGCGCTTAAACAGCTTTACCTGCTCTTTTAGCGGAATATTGGTTTGCTGGTAAGCTTCAAAAGGAATAAGTTCGCCAATGCGCATAGGTAAATGCTTTTTGCGCTGTTTGAACATTTCTTTAACCAGCAGTGCGGTGGCGAGTGGTTTGTATACCATAGACACGCTGTAAAAAAGGGGGCTATTTTTAGCGTCAATATAAACCGGCAATATCGGCGCTTTAGCTTGCTTTGCAATACGCAAAAAGCCAGTGTGCCATCGCGTGTCGCGAACACCTTGCGGGCGTAATCGAGAGACTTCACCGGCAGGAAAAATCAATATAGCACCGTCGCTTTTGAGGTGTTTTTGGATAGCCGATAAATGCTGCTTCGGTGTGCCACCCTGCATATTATTTACTGGTAGCAACATATCGTGAAGAGGCTCGATAGCCATGAGCATTTCATTGGCCACTACTTTTAAGTCGTGCCGCACTTCACTAACTAGTTTAATTAGCGCAAGGGCATCGAGAGAGCCAATAGGGTGGTTTGCGATAATTACCACTTTGCCTTCGCTTGGAATACGTTCTTTTTCGACATCACGGGTGGAGTAGCTGATATTGAAGTACTCCAACACTTGTTCTACAAAATCAATGTCTTCATAGTGCGGATAGGTTTCACCAAATTCGGTAATTTCGCGTTCGTGAAGAAGGTGTCTTAATACGAAAGACAGCGATTTAAACAGAATAGGATTGTTCGCTACTTGAGGATAATGCTTGTTCAGTACGTCGTTTACAGTAAACATAGAACCTGTTTCTCTTTCGGTTTTGGCGAACAATAGCAGGACAATGTGACGCTTTTTACACAGTTTGATGGCAGTTATTTGACAGTGTTAAAAAGATGTTATTGATGCTGGCTCGACAAGTTTGTTTCGCGTAGAAGGGTTCAATAAAAGCAGTGATAGGGGGCCTGTAAGCCCCCCAGAAAAGTAGCAGTAACTACGCAGCTTTTGATCGAGAGGTTTTGGTTGTGATTGATGTTACCGTAGCTGATTCTAGTGAATCGAGATAATGAATAAGAGATAAATTACCATTCATGTCTTCAGCGAGAGCGCTACAGTTTTCTATCCAGTCACCATCATTAATGTAGTGTATGCCGTTTTCAAAACTACTTTCAGGGTGATGAATATGACCACACACTACACCATCTAGCCCCATATCGTCGGCACGCTTGCAGCATGCTTCGCGATATCGAGCAATGGCTTCATTTGCTCCTTTAATGTGCTTTTTAATGTAGCCCGCTAGTGACCAGTATTCTCGCTTGCGCCACGCGCGCAAACGGTTGAATTCGCGATTTAGAAAAAGCAAGAGGTCATAACCTTTATCGCCAATCCACGCATGGAATTTGCCCATGGTCACATCGCCATCGAACTGATCGCCATGTAAAACCAGGTAACGTTTTCCCTGTGCCGTGGTGTGCACCAGCTCACGCTCTATTTCAATATCGCCAAAGGCCATACCAGAGTAAGATTGAATTGGCTCATCATGGTTGCCGGGTAAGTACACTACACGTGTACCTTCCTGACTCATTTGCATGAATTTGTGCATGACTTGATTGTGCGCCTTTGGCCAGCGAAATTGTTTGGTCATTTGCCACATATCAACAATGTCGCCTACCAAATACAAGGTGTCTACCGTGATGCTGTCCAGAAAGGAAAGTAAGTATTCAGCTTTGCAGTCGCGATTTCCCAAATGGATATCTGAAAGCCAAAGCGTACGATAATGTGTCTTTTTCATAGCGGTTTCCCAAAGCGATGCCTTGGACCGTCACTATAGGTCTGCAAATTGACACTACCGTGACGCTTGCTTGACCATTGTGTTACAAACTTAATCTAAAGTATAAGAAGCGGGGGGCAATTATCGTTACAAATTACATGCAAATTGAATTCGTATCGGATACTCTGGTATTTCAAGGATGAAGTTTCGTAACGTACAAGGTAGTTCAGTCTTAGTATTCAGACCGTTATTAATATCCTCTCGTTCTCTCTTCGTCCTTAGTTTCTATTGTGATGTAACGTAAAAACTAAGAGGCCACTCATGAAAATAAATAAAAAGCTCGCACCGATCCCACTTTTTGTATCCCTCGCTCTTACAGGGTGCATTGAAGTTGATGACGATAGTAACGACGGAGTTGTTGACGCACTTAATCAACAAAATTCTGTACTTACTGAACAAAACAACCTCCTGGCAGAGCAAATCGAAAATAATCAAACTTCGGTTACGCTGGCAGGCGCTGTGGTTGATACACGCACTGATGTACCTTTAGTAGGCTTAAACGTCGCTGTTTATCAAGGAAATACAGTGGTTGCTGAAGGTGTAACTTCAGAGAATGGCGGTTTTAACTTAGAAGGCTTACCAGCGAGTGCTGACCTTACCGTTGTAGTTTCTTCCACTGATGAAAGTTACTTAGAACGCGCATTTTTTATTACCACTGGCCCTGTGAGCTCAGGGGAAGGGTATGACGACATTGGTATCATAGGAGTATCTACACCTGTTGAGGTAGAGTTCAGCGTTACGGACACGGAAAGCGGCGAAGCAGTCGGAGGACTTAGCTTTATTGGTTTTTCTTTTTCGGGGACATCTACCAGCAGCGTATTTGATTTTGCCCATGAGAGCGAATTCAATGAAGAAACACAAACTTATCAAATAACTTTGCCACGTGATTTAAACGTTACATTACGCGCGAACATCGACATAGATAACGACGGAGAAGCAGACTTCGACTTCACTAACATCGGCAATGTGAATATATCTGGTGATACACTGTTTATTTACGACGCAAGTGAGTTTTCAGAAGAGGAAATCAGCCTTGGTCAATACGATGAAGTTACAGCAGAAGAGAAAACTGTTGTAATTAGCCTGATTGACAGTATGGGCGAGCCTATCGCAGGCGCTGAGTTCATGATGGATACGTCAGAGGAAACGTACACGTCTGAATATGATGAAGAAAGTGGTTTTTATGAGTTAGTGGTTCCATTTGATGGTGGTATTTCGTTTGAAATGTCCTATTTCCAAGTAGGTGATATCACCTATTCGACAGGCAGTATTAACCTGAGTCGTTCAACACGTTCTGCCACAGGTGAAACTTCAATTAACGTTAGTACAAGTGGGTTTGAGTCAAATAGCTATTACACAGTAGCTGACTCTGAGATTATTAACTTAGTCTTAGTTCCTACTGAAGTTGAGCCCCAAGCAACCGTTGAAGTTATTACTACGAATGTTAACCCGTCTAATTTTGCCTATTCAGTGTATTACAGCGAAGCTGTTGACATAGATCTGGACGAGGTTAGCCTGACTTTCGACGAAGTTTCAATTGTTCGCGGCAATGAGTCTGCTGATGATAGCGTTCCTAATGGTTACACTTATATTTTAAGTGAAGAGGCAAGTGTAGAGCTTAGCCAGAGCGTGGACCTTGATGGTGTTAAGCACACGTTTTCTCCAGCAACAGAATTGCAAACTAACACTAACTACCGTTTTGCAATTGGTGAAGTTTCTCCAGCCTCTGGTGGTGTTTCAGCAAATATTTATGGTGATGATTATTCATTTACCACCCCCGCTGATGAAACGGCAGAGTTCGATATCAACGCTTTAAAATTAGATAACAGCAATTACTATTCTAATGGCTCAGTTATCGTTAGTGAAAATACAGCCGGGGTTGCAAACTCGGCAAATAATTTTGGTAATTCAGTCAGTATTCTATTGCCAACTTCAGTTGAATCACTTAATTACCTTATTATTAATTTTGAAAGTTACACTGAAAATGGAAATGAATACGCTTTTGTGAATAGATATGAGCTAGTTCGAGATGAAAACATTTCTATGCAGCGTTTGCTTGCAATAAACGTGGCTCAAAATGAAAGTATCTCTAATCAGGCTTATACTTCGTATATAAGTGGTACAACAGTAGCTGATGGCGAATACATCTACAGAGATAGAATCAGCCTATATCTAGAGGACAACACTGCGGAAAATCCTGTCAGTGCGACTTTTAGTTATGAGTATCAAACAAAAGCTGGCGAAAATGCATCGGGTAAGTTAACACTTCCAATTCTTTAATTCTGATAACGTGAAGATAGTATAAGCCGATACCTCAGTGTATCGGCTTTTTTATAGCCCCAATTTATTTGCTACTTCTAAAAGCTTCTCCCGCATCCAAATATTTACTAAATCTTCATCCGCATTTTTGTGCCAGTACATGTGCACGGGAAGAGGAGGTACTTCAAACGGAAGTGGCAAAGTCTCGATATAACATTTGTCGCTGAACTGATGTGCAAAGCGTGCTGGCATAGTAAGCAGTAGGTCACACTGACTCACTACATTAACAGCGGCAAAGTAGTGCTCACATTGTAGGGATATTTTTCGATGCAAATTGTGTTGAGCAAGGGCGAGATCAACGGTGTCTAGTTTAGAATCTTTCAAAGACACGAGCGCATGCTGTGCCGCTGAGTAGTGTTCAATACTGGGATTGTCTAGGTAGCTATTTGTTGGTGCACATACTACCACAAAGGTTTCCTCGCAGATAAACTGAGAACGTATCTCACTGCTGGTAGGAACGAGGGCATCAATGACAATATCGACCTCTTTGTTAGTAAGTGCCGGGGCAAGTTCGGGCCAGGTTACTTGCCTGCTATTTACCGTGATATTAGGCGTGTTTTGAACAAGTTCAGGAATTAACGTTGGAAAAAATATAGATTCTAGGATATCGCGCAGTCCAAGGTTAACCGTGCGTGGTTTATCACCTATGTCGAACTCAACCTTGCCTCTTAAGGTATTTTCAAGGGTTTCAATTGATGTCACGACCGATGTAATGATGCCTTGGCAGAACGGGGTAGGGACTACTTGTCGCCCATGACGAATAAACAGCGGATCATCAAATTTATCTCTTAACCGCCCTAATGCATGACTTACCGCAGGCTGAGTAATATGTAGTGCATTGGCGGCTTTTGTAATACTGCCGTGCTCATAGACTGCACGTAGCACTACGAACAAATTAAAATCTATTTTTCCATGCATATTATTTATGGGTTTCCATAATAAGGCATCATTTCTATTTATTGTTGAACAGAGTACACTGTGTTAAATGTTAATAAAAGGTTTCTTTTGTAAGGGGCGTGTGTATGCAGGCATCTGTACTTACCGAGGTGTTGTTACCTCTAGCGTTGGCATTTGTGATGTTTGGCATGGGGCTAACCCTAACCCTTGCTGACTTTGCCCGATTGCTGAAAGCGCCTAGGGCGGTAATAACAGGCTTTATAGGCCAAATTATCTTGTTGCCTTTGCTAGCTTTAAGTTTATGTATTGCGTTTAGTGTGCCTGACTATATTGCTGTTGGCGTAATGGTTTTGGCAGCATGCCCTGGCGGTACTACCAGTAATTTAATCAGCCATATTGCAAAAGCCAACCTAGCCCTTTCAGTTAGCCTAACCGCTATTTCTACTATTGCTTGCGTGTTTACCACGCCATTTATTATTCAATTTGCGATTGATTACTTTGTAAAAGAAAACGCGCCAGAATTTTCTATTATCCAAACCGTTATAGGGCTCGTCGGCGTGTCGATTCTACCGGTCGTTATTGGCATGACAATTCGTCGATTTTATCTGGTGTTTGCCAAGAAAACAGAGAACTTTTTTCGGCAGTTTTCGATGTATTTCATGTTGCTCATGATTGTCGGCGTTCTGGTTTCTGAAAGAAATAATTTAGCCGCGTCCTTTGAAAGCGCGTTTTTGATATGTTTAACGTTAAATTTATTATCGGTATTGTTAGGCCTCGGGCTTGCTAAGCTTTCAAACCTAGCATTTAAAGACTCGCTTACGCTTGCTATTGAAATAGGCGTACAAAACGCGGCTCTTGCCATGCTCATATGCATTACTTTTTTACAAGCGCCTGACTATGCCATCGCCCCTGGCGTTTACGGTATAGCCATGTACATCGGTCCTGCATTATTAGCTCTGTGGGCAAAACGAAATGCAAAAATAGCCGTAAAAACAACGCCAAAAATACTCGTGAAATAATAATAAATAGGAAACACATGATGCGTTTATTGATTACCGGTGGTGCCACCGGCTTAGGTCAGGCCATTGCCCTAAAATGGACGGAAAAGTGGGTAAACAAAGATAAAGATATAAATATTTGTGTTGCCGATATTAATCAAGAAAGGGGCGTTGAAACGGTAGGTATGCTTTGTGCACAAGGTGCAAATGCGTTTTATGTTCACTGCGATATAACCTCTGACAATGACGTTAAAGCCCTAGCGCAAACTATCGAAACTCGCTGGGGAGGCGTTGATTATGTGTTCAATAACGCTGGGGTCGCTACGGGGGGGAGTCTTTTAGACGAAACTATCGATCAGTGGCAGTGGGTATTCGATATTAACGTGTTAGGCATGGTAAGAGTAAGTCGTGCCCTTTTACCTTTAATGCGAAAGCAAGGCAGTGGTTACTTTATCAATGTTGCCTCGCAAGCAGGGCTCACACCTATTCCTTATATGGGAAGCTATAACTCAGTAAAAGCGGCTGTAGTGTCGTTTTCAGAAACCATGAAATTGGAACTAGCTCCCGATAACATTAACGTTAGTGTGGTATGCCCTAGTTTCTTTAAAACGAATTTAGATGAATCGATGCGAAGTAGCAATCCAGCCTCGCATAAGATGATCAATAAGTTTTTCGCTAAGGCAGATATGACTAAAGAAGAGGTGGCAGAGTCAATATATCAACAAGTCAGTCAAGGGAAGTTTCTTATCCTCACTCACAAGTTAGGCAAACGGGCGTTCTTATTGAAAAAGTTGTTACCCACCCAGCGCTATATAAGCAATATGCTCAATCAAACTAAAACGATGAAACGAGCGATGGAAAAGAGCAATTAAAGAATAAAAACAGGCTTTTTGTTAGCGCCTTATTGCCAGAAACCTTGTTAACACTCGCTAATATGAGTTAGGTGATGAGCTGCGAAAGACAAAATTAGTTTCGAATAAATGCGTACCAATAACTAGCTTTGAAAAAGCGTTTAATACAAAAATAAAAGAAGAACGATATATGCAACAACAGGTAGTAGATAAAGCGGATAGCGTGCGAGCAGGGGAAGAGCTAGACGTCGGCGCTGTACACAATTGGCTTAAAGAACATATTAACGCATCTAGTCCAACCATGGTTGCTGCTATACAAGGCAGCGAAACATTGCCTAAAGTAACCCAATATTCCGGTGGCGCGTCTAATTGGACGTACTGCTTGGACTATCAAAACAGTAACCAAGACGACAGCCAACAAACGTCATTAATTTTGCGTAGGGCACCAGCAGGTACAAAAGCCAAAGGGGCTCACGATATGGGGCGAGAGTATCGATTACAGCACGCGTTAAAGCCTGTTTATCGCTATGTGCCAGAAATGCTTGGGCTCTGTGAAGATGAAAGCGTATTAGGCACTGAGTTCTACGTAATGGAAAAGTTTACTGGCGTGATACCACGAAAGAACTTACCCAGAGGTTTAGAGACAACAGATCAGCAAACCAAGCAGCTTTGCACTAATGTACTTGATAGTTTAATTGAACTTCATAAAGTTGATTATAAAAAAGCGGGGCTTGAGCACTTGGGGAAAGGTGCTGGGTACATAGAGCGGCAAATAAGCGGGTGGAGTGAGCGTTATAGTAAAGCGAAAACCTGGAATGTCCCCTCGGGTAAAAAAATTATGCGTTGGCTAGAGAACAACATGCCTGACCAAGAACGCATTTGTATAACGCACAATGACTTCCGGTTTGATAACGTGGTGTTAAAGCCTGATAACTATACCCAAATCATTGGTGTGTTAGATTGGGAGCTAGCCACCTTAGGTGACCCGCTTATGGACTTAGGCAATACCTTGGCGTATTGGGTGCAAGCTGATGATGACTTTTTAGCGCAATCAACACGTCGTCAGCCAACTCACTTACCGGGAATGCTCACTCGTGAACAAGTTGTGGCGTATTACTGCAAAGAAATGGAGATAGATGTTGAAGATTTTGCTTTCTATGAGGTTTATGGACTTTTCCGTTTAGCCGGTATTGCCCAGCAAATTTACTATCGCTATCACCACAAGCAAACCAATAATCCAGCTTTTAAAAACTTTTGGATCTTCATTCATTACTTAATGTGGCGCTGTAATAAGGCCATCAAAGCATCAGGAAAACGATAATGACAACAAGACGCAATATTCTGATCACGGGCGCGAGTTCCGGCTTAGGCAAGGGAATGGCGATTGAGTTTGCCAAACAAGGATGTAACTTAGCGCTATGCGCAAGGCGCTTTGAGAACTTAGAAAAACTGAAAGAAGAATTACTTTCAATTAACCCAAACATTGACGTGTACATTCGCTCGCTTGATGTCAATGATCACGATGCGGTTTTTGAAGTGTTCGACGCATTCAAAGCTGACATGGGAACACTCGATAGAGTCATCGTGAATGCAGGGATGGGGAAGGGCGCGTCAATTGGCACAGGGTATTTCCACGCTAACAAGCAAACGGCGGTGACTAACTTTGTGTCGGCGCTAGCACAATGTGAAGCGGCTATGGCTATCTTTAGGGCGCAAAATAGTGGTCATTTAGTAACGATTTCATCTATAAGTGCTGTGCGCGGGTTTAGACGTGCTATGACCGTTTACGCCGCTACGAAGGCAGGTCTAACGTCTATGACTGAGGGCATTCGAATGGATGTAATGAATACGCCGATTAATGTCACCTGCATTCATCCTGGTTTCATTCGAAGTGAAATAAATGAAAAAGTTGAGAAGGTACCATTTATTGTTGATACCGATGTGGGCTGTCGCGCTATGGTCAATGCAATTAATAAAGAGAAGGCGAACGCTTTTGTACCAAGCTGGCCTTGGGCAATTCTTCACTGGATCATGCGTATCGCGCCGGCTAGCTCAATAAGGAAGATGAGCTGATAGCGTATAAAGTGTGAACACAGCGCAAAGACTTTTTATCTAGTGAGAGAGCTCGCCTAATGGTGGGCTTTATGCTTGTAAGTTTAATGCTTATTCGGAAATGATAAATAAACGTCGATTTGATTACAGATACAAAAAAAGCGCCGAAGGGCGCTTTTTTACTACTAATCGTAAAGATTAACCTAGTGCTTTAATTTGTGCAGCTAGACGGCTCTTATGACGAGCAGCTTTGTTCTTGTGAATCAAGCCTTTAGTAGCCATTCTGTCAAGTACTGGAGTAGCAGCAGTAAGTGCAGCTTGTGCCGCTTCTTTGTCACCGCTTGCAATTGCAGCGATAACTTTCTTGATGCTTGTACGAGTCATTGAACGACGGCTAGCGTTGTGCTGACGACGCTTTTCGGCTTGGATTGCACGCTTCTTAGCAGACTTAATGTTAGCCAAGGTGTAACTCCCAAAATAAATTCATGTCAAAAACGAGGGTGCGGATTGTGCCTACCAAACGCCCAAATGTCAAACGATTTAAAACTTAAATCGTTCCGCGTTAAAACGCGCAAGCTATTGAACACAAAGTATGCTCAACACGTTGCACATTCTCTGCGAAATTTTTTGAAAGATATCTGTAACGGAATTCTTTCAGGACATTTAAGCGATAGACATGCATAAACAACAGCACCCCATATCGGGCGCGGATTATAGCAAGAAAGTCCATAAAGGTGCACAACTATTTTGAATAAATCGTTTCGTAGACCATAGGCTTTCGCTATTATGGCTCGCTCGCAACCTATTGTTGCCTCTTGACTTGGAGCGGACGCCTTTAATCACTCTTAAAAAAAGCGTTTGCTGTTCAGCCTATTCTTTATCTCTTATTGGAAGTGTGACGTGTCACGGAAGTTAATAAAATCTGGTCTTATCGTCAGTATTATGACCTTGGTCTCGCGAGTATTAGGCCTAGTACGTGATGTTGTTGTTGCCA
The DNA here is from genome assembly GCF_056311825.1 of Alteromonas sp. ABH4_452. Taxonomy (NCBI): domain Bacteria; kingdom Pseudomonadati; phylum Pseudomonadota; class Gammaproteobacteria; order Alteromonadales; family Alteromonadaceae; genus Alteromonas; species Alteromonas sp. ABH4_452. Next base: position 1,930,912 of record NZ_CM149973.1, read on the forward strand.
AGCTTATGGGCGATGGGGCAGCCGCAGACGTATTTTTCTTTGCCAACAAAATTCCCAATTTTTTACGTCGTCTATTCGCTGAAGGCGCATTTGCGCAAGCGTTTATTCCGGTGTTAACCGAGGTTCACGAAAACGACGATAAAAAGCAGTTACGAGAATTTGTTGCAAAAATTAGCGGCACCTTAGGCGCTATCGTTTTTGTGGTGTCAATTATTGGTGTTATTGCATCACCTGTTTTGGCAGCCCTGTTTGGTACCGGTTGGTTTATGGCATGGCTGGAAGGCGATGAAGCCGGCGACAAATTTGTGCTTGCCTCGACCATGTTGAAAATTACCTTTCCCTATTTAGCATTTATCTCTTTGACCGGCTTGGCAGGGGCGATACTCAATACGCTCAATAAATTTGCGGTTGCCGCTTTTACCCCCGTTTTACTTAATGTATGCATTATCGCATGTGCAATATACTTAGCACCTACGCTGGAACAACCCGCTTACGCCCTAGCTTGGGGCGTGTTTATCGGCGGTATTGTTCAGTTCCTGTTTCAACTACCGTTCTTGTTCAGGGCTGGGCTTTTAGCCAAACCAAAGTGGGGCTGGCACGACGAAAATGTGGTTAAAGTGCGTACCTTAATGATCCCCGCATTGTTCGGTGTGTCAGTAGGTCAGATTAACTTGCTGTTTGATACCTTTATCGCCAGCTTTTTAGTGACCGGTTCAATAAGCTGGTTGTACTATTCTGACAGGCTGCTTGAATTTCCCCTAGGGTTGTTTGGTATCGCCATCGCAACGGTAATTCTACCTACCTTGTCTAGAAATCACGTAAGTAACAACCCCAAAGCGTTTGCCGCGAATATCGATTGGGCGTTTCGCATGGTGTGTTTATTGGGCATTCCTGCTGCAGTAGGGCTCGGCGTAATGGCAAGACCTATTTTAACTGTTATCTTCCAACGCGGAGCTTTTACTGCTGAAACGGCTATTATGGCCTCTTATTCGCTTACCGCGTACTCGTTTGGCTTGCTAAGCTTTATGCTGGTTAAAATTCTTGCGCCAGGTTTTTACTCTCGCCAAGACACCAAAACGCCGGTGAAATTTGGCATCTGGTGTATGGTCGCTAATATGGTGTTTAACGTAGTCCTAGCTATACCTTTTGGTTATGTGGGATTAGCTATTGCAACTAGCATGTCTGCGACGCTCAACGCCGCTTTGCTCTACATAACGCTGCATCGTCAAGGAGTGTTTGCGCTTAGCCGCACATCGGTTCTGTTTATAGCGCGGGTGGTAATTGCAAGTGCAGCGATGGGCGGGCTTATTTATTACCGAGATCAAGGCTTAGCTTTCTTTGATTTATCGCTTTCCGCCCAAATGTTAGAAGTAGGAATAACCATTTCGCTGTCGGTCATACTGTTCATGGCCAGCATGGTAGTATTGGGCATGCGCCCTAGGCATTTCAGAAGCGGTGGCGAGTAAATTTTAAAGGTAGTGAAAGGACGCTGAGCGGGAATGTGCACGCGCTTGGTATTGTGCTCGTGGTCGGCTATAATCGCGAGCTTTGAATTTCTAGCAGTTAAAAGGTAGTGGCTAACAGTGGAATTTATCCGCGGGCTAAACAATGTAAAACCTCATCACAAAGGGTGTGTGCTCACTATCGGTAAGTTCGATGGTGTACACCGTGGTCATCAAGCTGTGCTAGCTAATGTGCTTGGAAAAGCGAAATCGCTATCACTTCCTGCCACCGTGATGGTGTTTGAACCGCAGCCTGAAGAAGTTTTTATGCCTGATAAGGCGCCAGCGCGTATTAGCCCTCTTCGTGAAAAGTACGAATTGTTGCGTCAACAAGGTGTCGACAGACTGCTTGCTGTGCGCTTTAACGCGGAGTTTGCAAAACAAAGTGCCGACACGTTTGTCCACGATTTATTGGTGGACAAACTGGGTGTTAAATTTCTAGTGGTTGGTGACGACTTCCGTTTTGGCAATGGTCGCAAAGGGGATTTCGAAATGCTTGAGGCGGCAGGTCGCCAATACGGTTTCGAAGTAGTAAGCACCCACAGTTTTACCATGCATGCCCATCGAATAAGCTCTACCGCGGTGAGAGAAGCGCTGGCTGACAGCGACTTTGGTCTGTCTACCGAAATGCTAGGGCGCCCGTTTGCTATTCACGGCAGGGTGGTTCACGGCGAGAAAAAAGGTCGCACCATTGGTTTCCCCACCGCGAATGTCATGCTAAAACGCCAAAAAACGCCCATTCACGGCGTGTTCGCAGTACGTGTTGACGTAGATGGAAAACATTATAACGGCGTTGCCAATATTGGCACCCGTCCTACTGTTAACGGGGTAAGAAACCAGCTGGAAGTCCATATTTTTGATTTGTCATCTGACCTATACGGCAAGCCTATTACGGTGTTTCCGATGGCAAAAATAAGAGATGAAATTAAATTTGATTCTTTTGAGGCGTTGAAAGATCAAATCCAAGCAGATGCAGCACAAGCGCGTCTGTTATTAGCATAGTTAAACGTGATAAAGTCACGAAAAGTTTCTGCGCATATTAGTTTTATTGCGCTCGATTTTTTAAACGTGGAGCCTTGTTCGCGTAAGCAAGTTACTTTGCTAGAACATACAACGTCGGCCTTGCGCTAGTGAGAACGACACACAGTTTTACGTTGAACCTTTTACAATCAGCGTTTTAATTTGAACATCGCAAAATGAATATCGCCTTCACAATGTGTTAGTGCATTGGGTGAAAATTAAGGTAACCGGATAATACAATTTTATGAGTGATTACAAAGCCACACTGAACCTTCCAGAAACTGCGTTCCCAATGCGCGGTAACCTTGCTCAGCGCGAGCCGAAAATGCTTAAAGACTGGCAGGAAAAAGGGGTATACAGCAAAATTCGTGAAGCGAAAAAAGGCAAAAAGCCATTTATTCTTCACGATGGTCCTCCTTATGCGAATGGCGATATTCACATTGGTCACGCGGTTAACAAAATTCTTAAAGACATTATTGTAAAGTCGAAAAACCTTTCTGACTTCGATTCTCCGTACGTTCCAGGGTGGGACTGTCACGGTCTGCCGATTGAATTGATGGTAGAAAAGAAAGTTGGTAAGCCAGGTAAGAAAGTTACTGCGGCTGAATTTCGCCAAAAGTGTCGCGAATATGCACAAAAGCAAATTGACGGCCAAATGGCTGACTTTAAACGTTTAGGTGTATTTGGTGAATGGGATAACCCATACAAAACCATGGACTTCAAATCTGAAGCTGACATCATTCGTGCATTAAGCAAAATTGTTGACTCAGGCCACTTAGAAAAAGGCTTTAAGCCTGTTCACTGGTGTACAGATTGTGGTTCTGCACTTGCTGAGGCAGAAGTTGAATACAAAGACAAAGTATCACCGGCAATCGACGTTAAGTTCCCCGTGGCTGATGTGGCGGCTATTGCAGAAGCGTTTGGCGTGTCTGAAGCTGATTTAACCGCTCACAAAGCGGGTGTTGTTATTTGGACTACCACGCCGTGGACGTTACCTGCCAACCGTGCAATTAGCTTACACCCTGAACTTACTTATGCAATTGTTGAAGTTCAGCCATCAAACGAATGGTTGGTAGTAGCGCAGGACCTGCTTGAAAGCTGTATGAACCGTTACGGCGTAGAAGATTTCCGTGAAGTGGCAACCTGTACCGGTGAAGCACTTGATAAGCTTAAAGTTAATCACCCGTTCTTAGACCTTGAAGTACCACTGATTCTAGGCGACCACGTTACTACAGAATCTGGTACTGGCTGTGTACACACCGCACCTGCCCATGGTGTTGACGACTTCAACGTTGGCAAGCAATACGATATCGAAGTTTATAATCCGGTAGGTAACAATGGTGTATACCTTGAAAACACCCCGTTATTTGCAGGAAAGTTTGTATTTAAAGCTAACGATGAAATTATCGAAACGGTAAAGGAGAAGGGCAACCTCGTCTTAAACGTAAAATACGAGCACAGCTACCCGCACTGCTGGCGCCATAAGACGCCAATTATTTTCCGTGCTACGCCTCAGTGGTTTGTAAGTATGGATAAAAAAGGCCTTCGCGCTGAATCACTTGAACAAATTAAGCAAACCAAGTGGATCCCAGACTGGGGTCAAAACCGCATTGAGAAAATGGTTGAAGGTCGCCCAGACTGGTGTATCTCTCGTCAACGTACGTGGGGCGTGCCTATTCCATTGTATGTGCACAAACTTACTGGTGAAATTCATCCTGAGTCTGCAGCATTGATGGAAAAGGTGGCACAAGAAGTTGAAGCTAAAGGCATTCAAGCGTGGTGGGACCTCGATGATGCAGCGCTGCTTGGAAGCGAATTAGACAACTACGAAAAAGTGACTGATACCCTAGACGTTTGGTTTGACTCAGGCGTAACGCACTATTTTGTTGTAGACCGTCGCGACGATATTCCGGCCTCTGCCGATTTATACCTTGAAGGTTCCGACCAGCATCGTGGTTGGTTTATGTCTTCGCTTATGTCATCAACAGCCATGCACGGTCACGCACCGTATAAAGAAGTGCTAACCCATGGCTTTACGGTAGACGCTCACGGCAGAAAAATGTCGAAGTCGGTAGGTAATGTTGTGGCACCTCAGGAAGTGACTAACAAATTAGGCGCAGACATCCTTCGTCTATGGGTAGCATCTACTGATTATCGCGGTGAAATTGCTGTATCGGATGAGATTTTAAAGCGTGCTGCCGATGGCTATCGCCGCGTACGTAACACCGCACGTTTCTTGCTTGCTAACCTTAATGGTTTTGAGATTAAAGACGCGGTTGCAGAAGAAGATATGGTCGCCCTTGACCGCTGGATTGTTGCTCGTGCTAAGGCACTTCAAGAAGAGCTTATCGAAGCGTATGACAACTACGACTTGCTAGTAGTGTCACAGAAGCTTACGCACTTCTGTTCAATTGAACTGGGCTCATTCTATTTAGACGTGATTAAAGACCGCCAGTACACAGCTAAAGCAGATGGTCTAGCCCGTCGTTCATGCCAAACGGCCATGTATCACATCATTGAAGCCTTGGTTCGCTGGATGGCGCCTATTACTAGCTTTACTGCGCAAGAAATCTGGGAAACCTTACCTGGCGAGCGTAGTGAGTTTGTATTTACTGAAACCTGGTACGAAGGGTTTAATAACTTCACGCAAAGCGATACGTTTAACGATGCCCTATGGCATCAAGTGCTAAGCGTAAAAGATGCGGCGAACCAAGCGATGGAGCAGGCGCGTAAAGATGGCGAACTAGGTGGCTCACTGGAAGCGAGCATTTCGCTTTATGCTTCCGAGTCTCTTTACAACGTACTGGCTAAACTAGAAGACGAGCTTCGCTTCGTGCTTATTACGTCGGGCGTTTCGCTAACCAAAGTCGACGAAGCTCCGTCTGACGCGAAAGCCACAGACGTCGAAGGTTTATGGCTAAGCGTTAATAAAGCAAGCGGTGAAAAGTGTGTGCGCTGCTGGCATCACCGTGAAGATGTAGGCTCGCATGAAGGTCACGAAGAGTTATGTGGTCGCTGTGTGACAAACATTGACGGTGATGGAGAAGAGCGCCACTATGCCTAAGCTTTTTCGCGAAACGGGGTTGCGTTTCTTATGGATAAGCGCGATTGCGTTTATCCTCGACCAATGGAGTAAGTACACGGTTATCGACAGTATGTCACTGTATCAGTCTATACAGGTACTGCCGTTTTTTAACTTTACTTACGTACATAATTACGGCGCCGCATTCAGCTTTCTAGAAAATGCAGGTGGTTGGCAGCGTTGGTTCTTCACTGCCATCGCTGTCGTAGTAAGTGTAGTGATTTTGTGGTGGCTGAAGCAGTCACCTCGTTCGCAAAAAATGCTGCCCGTTGCGTTTGCCTTTATTTTAGGTGGTGCATTAGGAAACGTTTACGACCGTTTAGTTCACGGTTATGTCATCGATTTTTTAGACTTTTACGTAAACAATTATCACTGGCCTGCGTTTAATATAGCCGACAGCGCCATATTTATAGGCGCGGCTTTACTCATAATCGACATGTTTAAAAATGGCGATAAAAGAAGTGAAGAAAAAAACGCTGACGTGCAAGCAAGCGGCACGAAAAGTAGCGAAACCATTAAGTAGTATTCGGAAAGGTTATGACAGATTCTTTAGTAATTGGCGCAGATAGCGAAGTTATTCTTCACTTCGATTTAAAACTTGAAGACGGTTCTGCTGCAGACAGCACTCGTGTAAACAACAAACCTGCAAAAATGGTTATGGGTGACGGAAGCCTAACACCAAATTTTGAAGCGTGTTTACTTGGGCTAGCAAAGGGCGACAAAAAGTCATTCACATTAGGCCCCGAAGATGCGTTTGGCCAGTCAGATCCTAACAATATTCACTATATGGATAGAAGTCGCTTTGGTGCTGACTTACAAGTAGAAGAAGGCATGATTCTAGCATTTTCGCAGCCAGATGGTTCGGAAATTCCGGGTATTATTCGAAGCGCTGCTGGCGATTCAGTAACGGTAGACTTCAATCATCCGTTAGCGGGTCAGACGGTTATTTTTGATGTAGAAATCATCGATGTTAAACCTGGCGCTTCAGCACAAGGTGGAAATTAGTTATGCAAATTCATTTAGCTAACCCTCGCGGCTTCTGTGCGGGCGTAGACAGAGCTATTACCATAGTTGAGCGTGCGCTAGAAATGTTCGAACCGCCAATTTATGTGCGCCACGAAGTGGTACACAACAAGTTCGTTGTAGACGGGCTGCGCGAGCGCGGTGCGCTGTTTGTGGATGAGCTGCATGAAGTGCCAGACGACAGTATCGTAATTTTTTCGGCGCACGGTGTGTCGCAAGCGGTAAGAAAAGAAGCAGATAGTCGCGGTCTTAAGGTGTTCGACGCAACCTGCCCGCTGGTTACAAAGGTGCATATGGAAGTTACTCGTGCTAGCAAAACGGGCACTGAATGCATCTTGATTGGTCACGCTGGTCACCCTGAAGTAGAGGGCACCATGGGTCAGTACAGCAATGAAGAGGGCGGTATTTATTTAGTTGAATCTGAAGCTGATGTGGCAACGCTTGAAGTTAAAGATCCGACAAACCTTTATTATTGCAGCCAAACTACGCTATCTGTTGATGACACCGCCGATGTAATCGACGCCCTTCGCGCTAAGTTTCCCAAAATAAACGGTCCGAGAAAAGACGATATTTGCTATGCAACACAGAATCGCCAAGACGCTGTGCGCGACTTATCACAAGACTGTCAGGTTCTGTTGGTTGTTGGGGCACAGAATAGCTCAAACTCGAACCGTCTTCGTGAACTGGCTGAAAAAATTGGTGCTAAAGCTTATTTGATTGCCGACGCTAATTGCATCCAGGAAGAGTGGCTAGAAGGCGTAGAGCACATTGGCGTTACCGCTGGCGCATCTGCCCCTGAAGTCTTAGTGCAGGGTGTGGTAAACAAGCTCAAAGCGTGGGGCGCGGTTTCAGCTTCTGAGCGTGCTGGGCGCGAAGAGAATGTGGAATTTGCTGTTCCTAAAGAATTGCGAGTAAAGCAAGTCGTTTAAACTTGCTACATTATCAAAGCATAAAAAAACACCGCACTTTGTTGCGGTGTTTTTTTATGCTTTTGTCTACTGGAAATTCAACGACTTGCGGATAGATAATAATACCTTAAATCAAAACGAGGTTTAGCGACTAAAAGAATTTAGCTACTTGTTTATGGTAAAAGGTCAGCAGTAGTTTTGGCGGAAGTGAAGCCTTAAAACTACTGTAGTGTTCCCTCTGCTTGTGAAGGCGGGGTCTTTATATACGCTACTGTGAAAGTGTTCGTGCGCCGGTTCCGAAGAAATTAGCGCAACGCTAATCGCCAGTTTGTAACCTTTTAGATAGCTAAAAATTATACGTTTTGATAACCAATGATACCCAGTGTAATGCGCTTTTGTCTTACTATACTAAATTGGTGATAACACCCATTCTTACGTTTCAATTTTGGCAAAAGTGATGAGAGTTAAAAAGGTGGCGAGAAACCCAGTGAAAGGAAGCACAATCTGCACCCAACGCGGTGTAGGTCTTATAGAGATCTTGATTACTCTATTTATTCTAGCGGTAGGGTTACTCGGTGTTGCTGCGCTGCAGTTTACCGGCTCTTTTGCTAATAAAGACGCCATAAGCAGGACGCAAGCGGAAATGGTAGCCGCACAAGTAGCAGAGCGATTACGCGCCGCAGCTCGCCCTGCAACCGTGGGCGACGGCATGGTAGCAAATAACGACTATTTCGCAGATACAACCTATAATTTTACAGGTTTAAGTTGTGCTAATGGTTCTCAGCCTTACTACAGCTGCTGTTTAACGAGACCTGCAGCTATTCCTAATTGTGAAGGGCAATCTTGCACCGAAACTCAAATGGCCAAATATGACGGCTGGGCATTATCTTGCTCAGCGGTGCAAACCAATCCGCAAACAACAGTGTCGGTATCTTGTACTGATAATAATAACGCTGACACTTACAGTTGTAGCCCTGGGTCCCGTGTGGAAATTTTGCTCATGTGGCCCGTCTCATCCTCCGGCAACCAGCAATATAATTTAAATTCGCGCTGCAACGAAGCCGAAGGTGACAGCAATGGATGTGTGTTTAAGGATGTGACGCTATGAAGAGCTATCGTCAACGAGCACAACACGGCTTTTCACTGGTAGAGTTAATGATTACTTTGACGCTGGGCCTGATTATTTCTGGTGCGGTTATTCAGGTTTTAGTCAGTTCAAGTGTTACCAATAAAGTTAATCAAGCGGTAGCCCAAGTTCAAGAGTCTGGGCGCTTTATTATGTCCCGCTTGTCGGCGGAGTTTTACGAAGTAGGTCGTTACGACCAAATTGTCGCCGATGTCGATACGTCTGTTGATATTGTCGCTGAAGCTGCTTATGTCGAAAATCATCCTGTTGCCTTACCCGGTGACTTTTCTACTAAAACCGCATTGGGTAGTGTACAGACCGCCAGCGGTGGCAGCGATAAACTCGTTGTAAGTCTTTTAAATCACGAAGATTGTACCGGTAATTCACATGGCTATGCCGGACGCGAATTTCACGTTGTTAATCATTATTTCGTAAGTGGCAGTACACTAAAATGTACCGGTTACGACGGCCGCGTTTTACTTGGCATTAAATCGCAATCGGTTGACCCTATTACAGTCACATTGCTAGATAACGTAGAAAGTTTTCAAGTGCAGTTTGGCGTGTCAGACGTGATCACAAGCTCTAATGGTCAGGCCGTTACTTACGTCACTGCCGATGAGATCGATAATTTAAGGGCGCTGAACCAACAAGTGGTGTCATTACGATGGGCCATTATGCTTAAAAGCTACCAAAATGAAGTGCGGCAAACCCAGGCACAAAAATATGCGCTTTTGAATGAAGCGTCAAAAACAATGGCGACCGATCACTATTATCAAGTCTTTTCGAAGACATTAGCTCTAAGAAATATGAAGAATTTTGTCAGGAGTTCGAAATGAAACAGCAAGGCTTAGTCATGGTATTTGCGCTACTTGTTTTGCTGTCTATCACAGTTTTAGGCGTAAGCGCTGTAACGAGCAGCTTGTCTCAATCAAAAATGGCTGTGTCTATGCAGCAAAGTGGATTAGCGTTCGACGCGGCTGAAGCCGCAATTGCCGGTGTTTTTTTCGAATCCGAAGATGAGGTTTTGCTTACTGACACAGCAAAAACGGATCCACTTTCAGAGGCAAGGCAAGGCACTATTTTTGACCCTGATGCAGATACAATGAGCTGTTTTGATGAAAACCAATGGACTGATAGATACATGACTGAAGGTGGTTTAACCATTGGTGATAGGCATATTACAGATGGTACTTATCAAAGCGAGGCTTCTTCAAAAAGCTGGTCGCGTACAGCATTTATTCGTGAACAAGCTTGCAGAGGGTCAAGCAATGTAATTGGTGGAAGTAATGTTAACTGCCACGTATTTATTATTAGAGGCTGCGGAAAAGTTGCGGGTAAGTCCACAGTGGTAGCTAACAGCTTAGCTGCATCCGTTTTTGGCCCGGCTTCACAATAGGTATTATGATGAAAAAAATAACAAATTACCTTGCTTCGATTACGCTGTTTAGCTGTATTGGATTTTCTGCCTTCGGCGATGACCTTGATATTTATTTAGGGAACGCGAGCAGTGCGGTTACCTATAATCCAAATGTACTCTTTATTATGGACTCATCGGGGAGTATGGGGTCTTACGATAACACCAGTCAGACCAGAATGCTCCGTGTACAAAACGCGCTTAAAGACGCGCTACGCTCTGCCACAAATATTAATGCTGGACTCATGCGCTTTTCTGATTATGGCGGGCCAATTCTTTATCCGATACGTAATATTGACGATGCCGTGCGTCCTGAAATTATTGTTTCAACTAACGACGATAACCATGATGCCCATGAAATAAATGGTAGTGTGACGACAGATAGCAACGACTTGATATTAAGTAGTGGCACCCAAACGGTAACTTCTGGTCTGCGCTTTACCGATTTAAACATACCGCAAGGGGCCACCATTGTTAGTGCTAACATTCGCCTTACCTCTGAAAGGTTTAATATTGCAGGCACATCTCTTGTCATTTCAGCAGAAGCATCTGCATCCAGTACCGAGTTTTCTTCAAGCAGCAACAATCTTAGCGACCGAACCAAGACAGCCGCTAATGTCGAATGGTTGACTAATAATAGCTTTCCCGCCTCAGGCGAGGTTATTACCACACCAGATATTAGTGCAGTAATACAAGAAGTTGTGGACTTGTCTGCTTGGTGTGGCGGAAAAGACTTAAATATCCTGATCGAAGGCTCAAGTTCGGATAACGCTAGCGGTCGAGAAGTAAGAGCAAGTGATGTAGGGCAAAGCGGAGCCCCGCAATTAGTCGTGTCATACGATGACTCTACGGCGACGGGATGTGTGCAAGGTGAGGGTATTTATCAGGTTGGCAACTCGAAAGATAACTCTGAAGAAGCGACAAATGGCTACCCGAACACAGGGAGCGAACTCACATTTCATCCTTCGTATAACGACTACATAGGGGTAAGGTTTAGAAACGTAAATATTCCACAAGGTGCTGAAATAGCAGAGGCGTACCTCGAGTTTACCGCCTACAGTACTGTAACTTATGGCAACCCTAGTATGCGTATACGCGGTGTCGCCGACGATGATGCGTCAGACTTTCATCCAAACCAACGCTATCGCTTGCGAAATCTGCCAAAAACCTCAGGTATTACTTGGTCGATGCCAGACTTCTATAATAACTATAGTTACAGAACACCTGATATAAGCAGTATTGTTAAGCAAATCGTCGACCGTTCAGGGTGGGAATCAGGCAATGATATGGCGTTTGTGATGGACGATTTTGTGTCGTACCGTGGAGCGCACACCTATAACTCACCGTCTAAAGCGCCAAAGCTTATAGTTAAATTTAACGGTGCAGCCACGCCTGGCGCTACAGCATCTGTACGTGAGCACTTAGTCAGTAAAATAGATGAATTGAGCGCCAATGGTTTTACACCCATTGTAGATACGCTCTTAGAGGCGACAAACTACTATGGCGGCCGAAGTGTAGATTATGGCCGTAAACGTGGTGAGAATGGTGTTAGCAACTCCGTTAGAAAAAGCACTAGGGTAAGCCATCGTAGCTCTTATATTGGTGAAGACTCTATACTACCTTATGGGTGTACAGAAGATAATCTATCTGACAGCGATTGTATTACAGAGCAAATTCCTACTCCTGCAACCTACATTTCGCCAGTGTCCGACTTACAGTGTCAAACCAACAACCATATAGTATTGCTTTCTGACGGTGAAGCGAATAACAACCATAGTGTTTCTAAAATTCAGACCCTATTAGGTCAAAGCTGCACCGGTAGTGGCGGCGAAAAGTGTGGCCTTGACTTAGTTAAAAACATCAGCGATGCCTCTACCTCTGTAATTGGGCCTAGAGTCATTACCCATACCATTGGGTTTGCAGCGAACAATACTGCTAATAACTTCCTCAACCAACTTGCGCTGCAAAGTGGTGGTGGTTTCTATCAAGCGGACAACAGCACTGATTTACTCGAAGCATTCAATACCATATTACGCTCTGTAAAAGATGTGAATGCTACGTTTGTTTCCCCCGGTGTTGCAGTGAACCAGTTAAACCGTCTTACGCATAGAGATGAGCTTTATTTCGCACTGTTTAAGCCTAGTGAAGGCGCAATTTGGCCTGGTAACTTGAAGCGCTACAGATTGAGTGGCGACGAAATTCTCGATAAGAACAGCCATAGTGCCGTAGACAGCGAAACCGGGTTCTTCGCTGAGAATTCTCATAGCTATTGGTCAACACTCGCTGACGGCAGTGAGGTGAGCGAAGGTGGCGCCGCAAGTCGTATGGGGTCAAACCGCAACATTTATGTGTTTGACGGAACGGGTTCTATTGTGGATGAGGACAATGCACTTCATGAAGATAACTCTTCTATTACGACTGAAGATCTCGCTATCCAAAATGAGACCGACGCTGAAGACCTAAGAGAGGCTATTCTAAAATGGGCACGAGGTGTTGATGTAAAAGACAGCAATGGTAATGGCAGTACGAGTGATTACAGAACCCAAATGGGTGACCCCATTCATTCACAGCCTATTATTGTGAATTACGGTACTAATGATTCAGCCATTTTTGTCGCGACTAACCAAGGGATGCTTCATTCATTTGATACAGAAACTGGCGAAGAAAACTTTGCCATCATGCCGAAAGAGCTGTTACAAAATCTACATCACTTCTACAAAGATACCCCTTCGTTGAACCACGAGTATGGGCTAGATGGCGATATGGTTCTGCGAACCGTGGATAACAAAATGTATCTTTATGTTGGCATGCGTAGAGGTGGACGTAACTATTATGTTTTTGATGTGACAGCGAAAAACTCGCCTAAGCTTAAGTATCAACTCACTGGCGGTGAAGGTGATTTAACTAAGTTGGGCCAAACGTGGTCAAGGCCAACCATTACGAAAGTAAATATGGGTGGTGAAGTTAAAAACGTGATGATTGTTGGGGGCGGTTATGACGACGCTCAAGATGATCGTTCGATAAGAGCTAACGATGTAGTTGGTAATGCCGTTTACATGTTTGATGCTGATACTGGAAGCTTGCTTTGGCACGCCAGTAATGAAGATTCTGATCTTGATCTAAGTAATATGACTTACAGTATTCCGGGGCGCATTTCCGTTATCGATAGGGATAATGATGGTGAAGCCGACCACATGTATGTTGCTGATACAGGGGGCCAACTATTTCGTCTGGACATCTATAATGGAGAGACTGGCTCTAATTTTATAAAAGGTGCACGTATTGCAGATTTCGGTGGGGATACCGAAGAAACCAATCGCCGTTTTTACTATGGGCCGGATGTAACAGAAATCGCTTTAGGTGATGAATTATACTATGCCGTAGCGCTGGGGAGCGGGTGGCGTGCATCTCCACTTGATACCGTTGTGGAAGACAACTTCTACATGCTTAAAGATAGCGGTGTGTTCAAACGTGATGAAAACGGCAAATACACGTACATGACTACAGTGACCGAAAATAAAATGTACAACGCTACCAGTCACGCGCTAAATAGCAGTGATGAAAACGAACGTGCGCTGGCGACAGCAGAGTTCGCCAATAAAGATGGCTGGTATTTGAACTTAACGACGGATGGAGAGAAAGTGCTGTCTTCTCCGCTTATCATTGACTACAAAGTATTCTTTACCACCTATGTTCCGGCCGTAAGCAGCACCAGCGCCTGTGCACCGCCTACCGGAAACAGTCGTGCGTACCTTGTTAGTATGTTTAATGGCAATGCTGTCACAGATGTGAATAACGACGGTGATGTGAATGGTGATGATCGCGTTGCTGAGTTAAAGCAAACGGGTATTGCACCTGAAACCAAAATACTTATTGAAGATATCGTTAGCCCGGTTGTATGTTTAGGTACTGAGTGTGTGTCTGCGGTGATTGAGGTCGATGAGGATGGTAATGACGAAGCTTGTAACAGTGCTTTTGAGTGCTTAGCCGAAAACATTTACGGGCGATTCGAACGTATTCAGCGCGGAAGCTGGCACTCAGAAACAGAAAGGGAATAACCATGAAGTTCAAAAAACAGTTACAAGGGTTTTCACTTATCGAATTGATGATAGTGGTGGCTATCGTCGGTATAATCGCGGCCGTTGCCTATCCGTCCTATCAGGGGGTTATTGCTGATGGATACCGCGGTACAGGTCAGGCTGATTTGTTAGGCTTAGCGTCCGCGATGGAGCGTCATCATAGCGGTTCTTTTAGCTACAAAGGTGCAGGCGCAAGCGGAGGCGATACAGGAGCGCCTTCTATTTTTGCAACACACTCACCCTCATCAGAGCCCGCGGCTAATCGCCGTTATAATCTAACTATTCAATCTGCCGGTGTCACTGATTATGAATTGAGAGCTACTCCTGTATCGGGCACGGGTCAAGGGTCAGATGGTACCCTTTACTACTTCAGTGATGGTAGAAAAGGGTGGGACAAAAACAATAATGGCTCTCTTGAAACCGGTGAATATTGCTGGTCTTGTTAAAGCTTAACTGATGCAGCTTATTATTGCACCTTGGCGAATTATAACGCGCTAAGGTGTGATTATCGGAATACCAAAAACGGCTATATCCTCCCAGCGTTGATCTAGGTTATCCTGCGTGTAGGTTAATCTAGCAGCATTTAACTGTTGTGTTTGTTCGTCTTGTGACTTTAACGTTGCCTGCCAAAGCACTCGTGTTTTAATTTCGCTTGAAAGTAAAAAAGCACTAGAGGTCATAAAAATCAAAAGCGCTATGAGCACCTCTATTAGCACTCCTCCTTTATTCACAACACTAACGTTTGAGCTATCACTATTATCATCACGCGCGATTTGACGCTTTACTGACAATACGCTTCTGAAATCTTTTTGCTGGGGCTTTTTAATTGTTGTCATACCAAGTTCCTGGAATAGGGATTATTTTCGCCATTTGAGAGCCCGCCTGCAAAGTACTAAGCACCTGCGCTGAAGGCATTAACACGCCATTAATCTGCGTTTGCAACTGAGTATTAGATACGAATGCGCCTTTAATTGAACTCGAATGTGCAAGGTGTAGTTCATGAGTAGAAGGGGTTGTGGAAAGAACGATGATCAGCCCAAAGAAATGAGTATTCGCACTTATAGTAAGATCGCCATCCATAACAATTAACAAGACAGGGGTCGAACTCGATGTATGCGTTAGGTCGCTATGGGATAAAACGCAGTCACCATTTATCCAATAGACGGTGGCTTCCACCAGGTTGTAACAATGGGAAGCTGTCACACTGTTTGGAAAAAATGCCGCACTTAGTTCGGCTAAATTGCGATTAAACAACCAATTGGTTAGCTGGCCATCCCATGAAAATAGCTGAACTACGGTGGGTAGCCTCAGAAGGGCAGGGTAACGAAGAAAGTTAGCTTTATATTTAGTGTTTTCTGCATTGTGAGAAACGCTTACTTCGTAGTGAGTGAGCGGCTGATGTCCAACCCCCGTAAGGCTTTCTTCGTGTACTATGGTTGTTAGAAAAGGCTGATTTGTTGTGTTTAATGCCGTTAAAACATTTTCCGTTCGAAGCGCTGTCGCTACTTTTTTGAGGTGTTTTTTCAATTGCGTGTGAGAGCTCACCGTTTCTTGTCTGATTTTCTGTATGGCATAGTACTGCTGAACGTTTTGCGAGGTAATTATGGTAGTAAAAGTCACTACACTTAGGAGAATGGCAACAATCGCGAGGACCGCCATACCTTTTTGCTTTGCTTTTAAAAAGTAAGAGTTACACTTAACGTTTTGTGTGCATGCGGTGACGGGCTTCCATTTCACTATCTCTTTATCTTTCATTAACCGCCTCCACCACGAATGTTTTGTTTGTTACTACGTTTGGGTTTACCAAACTCTGTATGCTTAAATTGATTTCATAAGCCGCGCCCCAGCTACCTTTGTGTAATACGCTTACGGCAAATTGTGTCACTTCGACCGTATTTGGGTCGGTTAAGTCAAACCACCCCCCTTGCGTACAGGTTTTTCCTCCAACTCTGTACTCAATTGACTTATCGTGTAGTCGATATCCAAACATTTCGTCCTGCGCTGTAGCTATAGTGCCGTTACGATTTTTGTCATAAGAAAACGTGATGCAGCTATTTGCTGTTTCACCAGCTCGGTGACCAAGGGCAACGTTCGCCATTGTATGAGGGACATTGGCGAGAGTTAAAAATGGTGCAAGCGTGCTGCTATTTCCAATAAATCCAGCCCTGCTTAAATGCCGTGAAATAGTATCCTGCAGTGCACGGGCGTCTTCTTCTATTGCGGTTGCGTGTTGAATCGATGATAAACTAACGTGAGACTGCACGCTGTAGGTCGTTATAGCTGCTATCAGTATGCCTGTTAACGTGCAGGCCACCATCAGCTCTGTAATACTATAGCCGCCAGTTTTATTTGTACTTAAATCGTTCAATGTTTTTGGAAAAGCTAGCACAGCGTAATACCTGTAATGTGCTGTTCGCTACACAACTTCACACGACCCAGTGGGCTGACCGTGACTTTGGCAGCAAAATGGTCACTTGAAAGCTTAAATGTGGTGGAGCTGCCGAAATTAAGCGTACCCTGTTGATTGAAAGCTACAGTTTTGTCTTTTGCGTTTAACGTGGTTAGCTTTGAATTCCATTTTGCTGGAAGCTCCCAAAACGCGGCGTCATTTAGCGCACAGTTCTGGTATGTTGAACAGTTGCAGTTTTCATCGTCACTGATTATTACGCAATTCGCATTTTCGAATTTTGCGATGAGGTAATAGGGCTTTTTTTGAGTAAGTGCATAAATACGTGCTTGCTTAGCTGAGTTGGCTAATTGCGACGCGAAATGTTTAAAATCGTTTCGCTCTAGCCACGTTTGAAATGACGGAACCGCGCTTACCGACAATATACTTGTAATACCTATCACGATAAGTAATTCAATAAGCGACATGCCTGAAGCGCGCTTGTACCAATTGTTTTCTCTTTTTTCATTTCTTCGTTCAGGAAAAGCCATGCGTAAGTCCAGTAATAGTGACAGTGCTAAATTGATAGGCTTAATGTACTGAAAAACACAATGAGAGAAAGCTGTACCATGGAAGGGAATAGCGTTGGTTTAAATAATCGAATTTCTAACACAGGATTTACGCTAGTTGAGGTATTGGCTGTGCTCGCTATCGTTAGTGTATTAAGTTTAGCAACTACAACAGCGATAATATCAAGTTGGCAATTAAGCCAAGTAAATCAAGTTAAAGCGTACTTGTTATCAATACAGTCAATGCAGTCGAGAAGTTGGTTAGAGTCAGGTGT
Source organism: Alteromonas sp. ABH4_452 (assembly GCF_056311825.1). Classification (NCBI taxonomy): domain Bacteria; kingdom Pseudomonadati; phylum Pseudomonadota; class Gammaproteobacteria; order Alteromonadales; family Alteromonadaceae; genus Alteromonas; species Alteromonas sp. ABH4_452. The sequence goes on from NZ_CM149973.1 coordinate 1,948,296, forward strand.
CTACCTACCGTTGACTGCTCTACCTCAAGCCAATATCGATAAAGTCAGCATTGCACAGACGATGAGTCAAAGTGGTGAATATGAAGTGGCAGCTACGCTATTTTTTAAAAAGCAAAATGACAGTTGTAGGGTTTTAAAAATTAGTGAAACCTCGTTGGCCCCGAAAGAATGCTGGTAATAGAGTAATCAGCCCAGTTTATCAGCTGCGTATACTAACTTCGGTTGGTAAGTGCAGGAATTAACTGCGGCTATTAACTACAAGTTAGCGCATCGCCATCTAAGTCTTCTTTTTTACCATCGCCGTCACTGTCAACAGCTACTGAAATTCGTCCGTATAGCGAAAGTAACAGGGCAGAGGCATAGTCGGTATCGTTATCCTTTGGGCACAAGGTAATTGTTGCTGCCGTATCGATTGCACCTTGCTCATCAAAAGTTAAGCTTCCTGTTACTCCGTAGATAGTATTTGCCGAGTTCAGCGGATCACTTGCGACAATAAGCGCCTCGGTATTGTCGCGACTACCGTTGCCGTTTGCATCAACAAATACCATTTTTGCTTTTTTCCAGCTGCTGGTGCAGGCAGTGTAATTTTCTGTTGGACATAAAACCACACTAGCTTGCTCATCTACCGCGGTGAACCTAGCCCGCTGCACTACGGCACTTAAATTATTTATATCTGAAGTGATTCTATTTTTGATAAGAACGCTTTGAATACTGGGCGCGACAGTAGAAAGAATAATCGCCAGCACAGCAACGGCGACCAACATTTCCAGCAGTGTAAGACCTTTTTGGTTAACAAAGGCTTTTGGGTATTTTTTTAATCTTGTTCTTATCATTTTGAGACTGCTATTTTCCCGAACTTTTTTAAATCTTCATTAATGAGTTACGCCATACAAACCGCAGGTGAAGCGATTGCTTTTAGATTGTCTGAGCTTCTGGGGCTTGCCTTGAGCAAAAACCTTATTTACCTTCAATTTACTTTTTATTCTATCTTCGATGTAATGATACTACGCGATAAATATGCATTACTCGCCTATTTTTTAGGGTAAACTAAAATACAGTGGCAAAGGTATGTTTTACCGTGATATCGCATAGTTAACCATACGCCTTACGGTTAACTATTTCGCACAACCGATGCCTACGCTCAAAAACAATAAAATAAACATCCGATGCGCTTTCTTTTGTACAGTAAGCGCACGGTAAATCAAATAGATGCGAGGATACCACTAACATCTGAAGTGATATTGTCGTAGAATCGAGCTCCAGGACGCCTCAAAAATACGTGGATATTACAATGCAAAAACAAGCAGTTATTGATGAAATGAAAGTGCTGCCTGAAATTGACGTCGAATATGAAGTTGCACGTCGAGTATCTTTTATCAAAAAGCAGTTGCTTACCTCAGGTTTGAATTCGCTGGTATTAGGTATTAGTGGGGGAATTGATTCATGTACTTTGGGTCGGTTAGCACAGTTAGCAGTGAACGAGCTAAATGATGAACATCATGAAAACTATCAGTTCATTGCGGTTCGCTTACCTTATGACACTCAAGCTGACGAAGAGGATGCGCAAAAATCTATTGATTTTATTCAGCCCTCCCATTCGCTAGCGGTGAACGTTAAACCAGGCGCAGACGCAATTCACGCCTCTACTTCACAAGCGCTTGCTAATGCCAACCTTCTTCCTGAAAGCGAAGCGAAGCAGGACTTCGTGAAAGGCAACGTCAAAGCACGTACCCGTATGGTTATTCAGTATGAAATTGCGGGTATGGTTGATGGACTTGTTCTAGGTACAGACCATTCGGCTGAAAATATTACAGGGTTTTATACTAAGTACGGTGACGGAGCGTGTGATTTAGCGCCTTTATTTGGTCTAAGCAAGCGCCAAGTGCGTGCAGTGGCAGCCCATTTAGGTGCACCGCACAATGTAATCACCAAAGCCCCAACCGCTGATTTAGAAAGCCTGTCGCCACAAAAAGCTGACGAGCAAGCGCTAGGCATGTCTTACGACCAAATCGATGACTTTTTGGAAGGCAAGCCTGTTTCTGCAGAAGTGGAAGAGAAATTGCTCTATATTTATGAGCGTACGCAACACAAACGTGTACCAATTCCAACAATTTACGATGAGTTGTAGTCATGAAAAAAATTGAAGCTATCATTAAACCGTTCAAAATGGACGACGTTAGGGAAGCGCTAGCTGAAGTCGGTATCGCAGGGATGACAGTATCAGAAGTGAAGGGGTTTGGCCGCCAAAAAGGTCATACCGAGCTTTATCGTGGTGCTGAATACCAAGTTGACTTCCTACCTAAAATCAAAATTGAGCTTGTGCTAGATGATGACCGCGTTGAACAAGCGGTAGAAGCCATTCAGTCATCTGCTAAAACGGGCAAAATCGGTGACGGCAAAATTTTCGTTTACAGCGTTGAAAGCGCTGTGCGTATTCGTACCGGTGAACAAAACGAAGACGCTATATAAATTAACCGTACTATTCGAAAATGAAAAAGGGAGCCAGCGGCTCCCTTTTTGATACGTTCAACACAATTTAGTGCTTATCTTCTGAGCATTCGCCTGTTTTCGGGTCGCAACAGCTGCTCTCTTCCTGATGCACATGACCGTGCTCAAGCTCTTCTTTCGTCGCTTCACGCACGTCCACAACCGTTACATCGAACGTCAACGGAATGCCTGCTAGCGGGTGGTTACCGTCAACAACAACTTCTTCGTCAGTTGTTTCGATAATGATCACAGATTGCTCACCCTGCGGGGTAGTGGCGCGGAAAGACATACCAACTTCAACGTCCATACCATCGAACATTGAGCGAGGTACGGTTTGAACTAGTTCGTCAGAACGTTCACCGTAAGCCTTCTCAGGGTTTACAGAAACGTTGAAGCTGTCATCTTTTGATTTACCAATAAGTGCATCTTCTAGTCCTTCAATTAAGAAGCGACGACCTAAAAGTACAACTAGCGGCGATTTACCTTCTGAAGAGTCTAGCGTTGTGCCGTCTTCGGTAGATACGGTGTAGTGTAGCGTTACAACGCTGTCAGAAGTAATTGTCATAACAAATCCTATCTTGGCCCTATGATAATAAAAAAGGGCAATAAATTTAATGCAGCAGTAAACTGCTTATCGACGTTTTTTCACAATATTGCTTGCTTGTTGCTCAATACTGTACGGCAAGCTATTAGGGTAACAGGTAATGGCGTTGTTATCAGCCAGTCTGTGTAAATCTTCGGTGGTAGTGTCGTTATTTAATACGGCAATAAACCAGGTTTCGTTGTCGAGCGACGCAACATTCAGTACTTTACCCGCTATACGCCAGTTTTCACCTAATTGCTTTTCAAGGCTATCGCCAGGTTTGATATCTACTTTGTCTTCAAGTTTAAAGCTATAGGCGGCACGTTTGTTTTTGCCCAAAAAGCGTGTTCGTGCGACCACTTCTTGCCCCATGTAACAGCCTTTATCAAAGTCGATACCGTTAAGCGCATGTACATTAATCATTTGTGGTACATATTCCGCCACCGCTTCACCCTGTACTAAGGCATGTACGCTTTCAATCTGAATGGCGTCAAACACAACGTGGGAATAACACGCTACAGTTTTTGTCTCAATTAACGTGTTTAATTGCTTTGTACTGTTTTTATCTAAAAGAACAACAATGCCTCTGCGAGTAGTGTTGGCGACAAATGCCACGCCATGATCGCTTTCTATTTTCGGCAGCAAACCTTTATCTGCGGTATCGCCCTCAACAAGTTGTGCGACATCATCGCTTGAAAACAGTTGTCCTAATAGGGCGTTTACCTCATCAGACTTCGCTGCATCGAGTGAAATGAAGTAAGCGCTGTAAGCCTGCGAGTCGTCAACGATATCGACCTTAGAAAACACGCCATACTTATTTAGCTGCGCTAACGAATGGCTGCCCGCATCATCATTTGTCAGCATCAATAACTTGCTTAAGTGTCGGGTCACGTACCCCGTAGACCACGTCTTGCCTTTGTTGTCACAATGCGCAAAATGCCGTGCCGTATTTTCATCAAGTTTATTGATATTGACTGTGATTTGACCTTGAAGGTAGCTGTCAGCCTGTTCTCCTTCCAAAGAAATTATCATGGTGTTTGAAAGCTCGACCATAAACTCTTGAGGAAGATTTTGTAATGCTGCGATAGATGTCATATTCACCACTGTAAAGTTCGCTGTATGTACTCAAGGTATGGTAAAACCAGCAATATTCAAGGGTAATACGCACTAATGTGTACAGATTAAGTTCTATTTAGTTTGCCTATCCGACCAAAAGAGCAGTGATCCCCGGCCGCAGTGCATGGTATTATTGGTAGTGAATAAAAAACGGTATAATAGACATATGTTTGAACCAAAAAGACTAGCCCGATTAAAGTGGGCGTGCCGCAGAGGCATGCTAGAGTTAGATGTACTATTGCTTCCTTTCGTGGAAGAAGCCTTTGACTCACTAAGTTACGAAGACCAAGAAACATTTGAACGTTTACTTACCAGTGATGACCCTGATTTGTTTGCTTGGATAATGGGGCATCAAAAGTGCGAAGACCCTGAATTAGCCGCCATGGTGGCGACTATTGTTAATCGTGTCAAAGTATAGAGTTAGCATAAAGCATAATAGATTTAGAAAAGTATTTGGGGAATTATGCGTGGCCGTTTGCCTTATGGCGGTACTATGCAGTCTTCCTCAATACCTATGGTCTTGGCTGAGCTTCACCGCCGAATTAGTGTGCATAGCTGCCGTGGCTACGTTAATGATAGTCTGGCGTCTCTATGATGCGTTTAGTAACAATATATCTACCACTCAATATGCACTCTTGTTGACCAGCGATGGTATTATTTGCGCTATTAACGATAGTACTCTCCCTTTGGAACCAAGAAGCACGACCATGCCCAGTGTGTTAGCCGATGCTTTATCCGATGGCACATCGATGAAGATTCATCAGTCTTCCCAGTTATTTACTTGGGGAATGTGCATTAACGTATTGCGTCATAAACGGCATTGGTTTGAAAAAGGTCATAACCATTTGACGTGGGTCTTAAAAGGTGAGTGCTGTGAGGCAGACTACCGCAGGTTGGCAAGAGCCATTATTTTCGCAAGAAAAGCGACGCCTTAAAGGAATTTAACAGATGTTTCGTGAGTATACTAAAGCGTTATTCAAACGCGTTGACGCTAGGCAACTTATGCAGTTTAAGCCGCCTACGTTGCCGCAGCGCATATACACAAAAACGCTCAATGTCGATAACGTGCACTATGCTTCTTTTTGTCAAGAAGTCGATTGGCCGGCGAATGAGCATGCTCATCCTCTTTATTTGCAGATGCTTTCGTTACCGTTACAGATGCAATGCTTGCTAGATAAACAAAGCCCATTTCCTTTACTTGGTTTGATTCACGCTGCGAACAAAGTGTTTGTGCTAGAGCATTGTGATTTAAGCGAGCCATTTGAATGTCGCGTGCGCTTTCACGACGTGAGACCTCATAGCCGCGGTTGGGAAGTGGACGTTATGCTAGAAGCACGTCAGTCGGGGAATCTGGTCTATCGGGCCATAAGTAGCTATTTGGTGAAAGTTAAAGCCGTTCATGTTGCGCCACTTGGCCCAAAAAACGACCTAAGTGACGAATGTAACCTTGAAGATAGAGCGCTAATTGCTGAAATTAATGCATCGGCAAATACCGGACGACGCTACGCTAAGCTTTCGGGAGACTATAACCCTATTCACTTGTCTGCCATATCTGCCAAAGCCTTTGGCTTCAAACAGCCCATAGCTCACGGGATGTGGACCTTATCTCGTGCGGTGTCAGCGTTTGTAAGTCACCAAGAGGACAGTCAATCCATAACCGTGAAAGAAGTAAATTGTCGCTTTAAAAAGCCGGTTTTCTTGCCTAATGACATTCATATTCAACAACACTGTAAAACGGATACTAGTGCGCTGTTAGACGTAACCGATAGTGACGATAGCCTTGTACATTTATCAGCGAGCGTGGCGTTAAATCAAGAAAAACTCTAAAAGGGTGAGAGCCCTGAACTGAATATCAAATCCAGGGTTAAGAAAAGACATCTGAAAGAGTGAATGAGAGAGCATACAAATATGCTCTCTTTTTTTTGGCCGTTTTTAAATAGCACTGTTTGTTTGCAAGTGCTGTATTCTTAAAGCATCCGTTCGCTTTGGCAGGCGTTTTTAGTTTAAACATAAGCCCTAAATTAACCCTGCATTAGCAAGCGTGTATCGCTATGTGTTAGTCGGCGCCAGAAAAGCTATCTTGGGTAATTAATAAACCTACGTCAGAACCCGACAATTGCTTTCTTGGAGTAAGAATCGTGGGAACTGGGTTGTCTAATTGTTCAGGGTGGTCCAAATTGAAATGTAGGCCTCTGCTTTCCTTTCGCGCCATTGCACATTTTACGATTAGCTCGGCAACCGTAACAAGGTTTCGAAGCTCTAGCAGGTTATTACTTACTCTGAAATGTGAGTAATACTCAGTAATTTCTTGCTCTAACAGTTTGATTCGGCGCATGGCCCGTTCAAGGCGCTTATCAGTGCGTACAATCCCTACGTAGTCCCACATAAATAGTCTAAGTTCGTGCCAGTTATGCTGAATGATAACTTCTTCATCTGAGTTTGATACTTGGCTTTCATCCCACGGCGCAATAGCCTCTTCACAGCCTGCCTTGTTAAGGTTTTTAATTATATCGTCTGCAGCGGCGCTTGCGAACACCACACATTCAAGCAAAGAGTTAGACGCCATACGATTAGCGCCGTGTAGACCTGTATAGGCAACTTCACCAATTGCGTACACATTATTTAAATCGGTCTTAGCATTAAAGTCGGTCATTACCCCGCCACAGCTATAATGCGCAGCAGGTACTACTGGAATCGGCTCACGGGTAATATCAATACCAAGAGAGCGGCACTTGCGATAAATATTAGGAAAGTGTTTAACGATAAAGTCAGCTGGCTTATGACTGATATCCAGATACATACAGTCAGCGCCTAATCGCTTCATTTCATAGTCAATAGCGCGGGCAACTACATCACGGGGCGCCAAGTCGCCTCGCTCATCAAATTTGTGCATAAAGCGGGTGCCATCGGCGTGGCAGAGGTTTGCGCCTTCCCCGCGCAGCGCTTCAGTAATTAAGAAATTACGAGCCTGCGGGTGGAATAAGCAGGTAGGGTGGAATTGGTTAAATTCCATATTCGCTACACGGCAGCCTGCGCGCCATGCCATGGCGATCCCGTCACCACTTGATACATCAGGGTTAGAGGTATATTGATAAACTTTGCTGCCACCACCAGTGGCCAAGGCCACGAAAGGCGCGCGTATCACTTCCACGTGTTCTTGTTGTCTATTCCAAACGTAGGCACCTACAACACTGTTTTTCTTCTCTTTTGAAGGGATAAGGTCAATAGCATTGTAACGCTCGAATACATGGATATTCGGATGTGTCGATACTGCGTCATTCAATGTAATTTGAAGTGCTTCACCTGTGGCGTCAGCGGCATGAAGAATTCGGCGATGACTGTGCCCACCTTCTCGGGTAAGGTGAAAGCGTTCCTCGCCAGACTCGCTTTTTTCTGTATCGAAGGGTACGCCATAGCCTATAAGCCATTCAAGAGATGCTTTTGCTCGCTCCGCAGTAAACCTAACGGCTGGCTCTTCACAAAGCCCTGCGCCTGCTGCTAACGTATCGGTTACGTGAGCGTCTATGGAGTCTTGTTCATCGAATACGGCTGCAATACCACCTTGTGCATAGCGGGTGGAGCCTTCATTGCGATCACTTTTACTAAGTACAATAACCTGACAATGGTCGGCAAGCTTTAGCGCCAAGCTTAATCCAGCCGCGCCACTCCCAATAATCAATACGTCACAACGGTGTTCTATTGCATTTGAAGTGGAAGTTAGTGAAGACGATACAGATTTCATGTATTTTTATATCAATTCAAACGAGCAAAGGTTCGGCAAGTCTAAAGGATGAGTAGCAAAACACAATCATTCTTGCCTGCTGACCTAAGCATTTTTTAAAAAATTTAATGCTTTTACAGAACTTTTGTAAAAAGAGCGCGTCTATACACATGCTTGTTAGAGCTATTGTGTAGTTGAAGTAGGGAGTAATGGCTCGAATGAGCGAGCAGATAACCGACCAACAACTGGTCGAAAAAGTACAGCGTGGCGATAAAAATGCATTTAACTTATTGGTAACTCGTTACCAGCATAAAGTGATGCATCTCGTTTCTCGCTATGTAAAAAATACCGGTGACGTTGCTGATGTAACGCAAGAGGCGTTCATTAAAGCATACCGTGCCTTACCTAATTTTCGTGGCGACAGTGCATTTTATACTTGGCTTTATCGCATTGCGGTTAATAGTGCCAAGAACTATCTTGTATCTCAAGGTCGCAAGCCGCCTGCAAGCGATGTCGATGCTGACGAAGCAGATTTTTACGAAGGTAGTGATGCATTAAAAGAGCAATCTACACCCGAGCGAAGCCTGTTATCCGAGGAAATTGAAGAAACTCTGTTTAAGGTAGTTGAGAAGCTGCCGGACGATTTGCGCATGGCGATTACGTTGCGTGAAATTGAAGGGTTGAGCTACGAAGAAATCGCGAACGTAATGTCGTGTCCTGTTGGTACGGTAAGATCCCGTATTTTTAGGGCTCGAGAGGCGATTGATAAAGTTATTCAACCGTTGTTAGAAAATTAAAAAGAAATAAAATCAAAAAAAGATGAACTTTCTTTTTTCCACGATGACTAACAGCTGTGTTAGGGTAGTTAACGATCACTTTGATCTGGAAATGAATATATGACGCAACAGCAAGAAAAATTGTCCGCATTCATGGATGGTGAGATAGAAGGCAATGAAATCATCGACGCTATCAAGCAAGATGAAGCACTTCAAGCCAAATGGCAACGTTACCACGTGTATCGCGGTGCAATGCGAAAAGAGGCAAGCGTAGCCCCTCAGTTGGACATCACAGCCAGTGTAGCAGCTGCGCTTGAAAATGAACCGGCGATTGTCGCACCTAAACGCTCGCGTTGGCAGTCAATTCCACTAATTGGCAGTGTCGTTCCTTTTGCGAAGCAGTCAGGTCAGTTTGCAGTGGCTGCGTCTGTGGCAGTGGCAGTTATTTTTGGTGTTCAATATACCAACCAGGAAGCGCCAACCGAGCCATTTATGACAGCACCAACAATTGCACCCCAAGGCGGATTGTCTCCAGTGAGTTTGGAGCAAACCCGAACCTTACCGCGCAATGATATGAACGAAATGCTTGAGAAAAAGCGCAAAATAAATGCGCTAATTGCTGACCATGAGCAGCAAATAAAACTCAAGCAAGCGCAAGAAGAAGAGAGTGAAAACGAAACAAGTGGACCAGAGCGACCATAGATTTTTGTTGAGCTAGTCAAAATGAGGTGAAATGTGCCTTCGCTCTTAAGTGCGATGAAGATGCATTTCATATTTTAATCATACCAGCATATACTGCTGGTATGTTTGTTTTAAGGCGGGAATAATGCGCTGTAGTTCTATCCTTGCATTTTTTTTCATTTCGGGCGGGGCTATCAATCCCACGTTTTCTCATGCAACGGCACCCAGCGAAGTGGCGAGTTCTTCTGGTGCAAGAGTTCAAGCGAATAGCGATATTGATGCTAAATCAGGGGATAACGCTGGTAATGGCACAAACGCTCCAAAAGAGGAAGGTGCTGGAAAGGGAAATGGCTTTCAAATACAAGCTGAAGAAAGTCGTAACGAGGAAAACACGTCAGCTTCACCCACGCCTCAGCTTCAGTCGGCAAGTCAGTGGCTGGCTGAACTTAAAAATATTATTACCAATGCCAATTTCCAGGTGTCTTTTGTACAGACTGTTGCAGGAAAGGAAACGGTTCCTTACCTGTGGCGTCATGGGATAATGGAGGATGGTTCTGAACTAGAGCAATTAAACCTTCAAAATGGGCCTGGTCGCGAGCTTATTCGCGTTAATGACGTAGTGAGCGTATTTGAACCCGACGTTCAACCTTACAGCCTGCGGTCAAAGCATATAAATGGTCCAATACCTAGTGCATTGCTCTACCATCCAGAACAACTCAGTTCAGCCTATGAGTTTGTCGCTGTTGGAAGAGCGCGGGTGGCAGGGCGTTCAGCACAGCAAGTTCGTATTGTCAGCCGAGATAACACACGGTTTGGCTATCAACTATGGCTCGATGAGTCCTCTGGTATGTTGCTGAAACTTAATATGCTTGATTTGCAAGGGGCGTTATTAGAGCAAATTCAAGTTACCGCCTTTGCCATATCGCCTGAACCTGCGGAATATTTCTCGCGAATTAACTCAGCATCATTACCAGCGCCTATGGCTTTGAGTAATACCCCAAGCCGAGCACACAAATGGGATGTCACATATTTGCCCTCGGGCATGCGAGAAATAAAGCAAGATACAAGACGCCTAGCCTTAACAGGGCAGGTCGTAGAATATAAACTCTTTTCGGATGGCCTAGTGGACGTATCTGTTTATGTTCAGCCAGCCGAAGATGCGCTCGGCGAAACCCTTGCGTTACGAAACGAAGTCAGCACTTTTTTAACGCTGACCGACGGGAAAGCCCAAGTAACGGTAGTAGGGGAAATTCCACTACAGACTGCTAATGCTATTGCTACGTCTTTACGACCTGTTGCCAATGCAGGGCAATAGAGAGCTAGGGTTTAGCAATGCTTTAACACGGTAATAAAGAGCAAATATGATTAAAGAAACCGCCACTGTGGTTGCCGTTGATGGAGATACGGTAACAGTTGAAGCGGCAATTAAGTCCACCTGTAATGCATGCCAGGCACAAAGTGATTGTGGTACCGGTGTCATTTCTCGTGCTATTGCACCTAAGACTCAGCAATTAACGCTACGTACGCCTATGCCAGTACGGGTCGGTCAGCAGGTGACTGTGGGCATACCCGAAGCGGGTATTTTAAGTGCGTCGGCTTTCTTATATTTGTTACCGCTTATTGTTTTTATTGGCGCGTATTCAGTTTTTATATCACTGCTTAGCTCCACAAGTTTTAGCCATGAATTATGGGCACTGGGTCCAAGCGCTTTGGCGACTTTCCTGACTTACAAGCTCATTGCTTACAAGTTACAGCGAGTTGAGCGCACGAAATATCAACCCGTTTTATTAGGCCAGTAAGGCCTAAACTGAGCGAAGCACCTGCTTATAAGTAGGTTTAGCTCTTTTTATTTGCTCATATACGCTGTAGAGCCCCAAATTAGCAGTGCTTTACATGCTTCAAATTTCAAGGCAGGCGGGTAAAGCCACGCCAAGTTGCCACTTTTATACGCTTTGCGTGCATGGGTATTAAAATTTCCGCCATGCCAATTCGCTTTTCGTGCCAGAAATGGGTAAAATCCGCTCGCGCTGCGTATAAGCCTGAACCCAAGGCAAGCAGCATATTTTGTTTAATGAATTTTTCTGCAGGTAATTTCCAGCATTATGCAACAATCGCACATTCGTAACTTCAGTATTATCGCCCACATTGACCACGGTAAGTCTACGCTGTCAGACCGTCTAATTCAGCACTGTGGAGGGCTAACCGATCGCGAAATGGCCGAGCAGGTTCTCGACTCAATGGACTTGGAAAAAGAGCGCGGTATTACCATTAAAGCGCAAAGCGTGACACTGAACTATGAAGCGCGCGACGGTGAAACCTATCAGCTAAACTTCATTGATACGCCAGGACACGTTGATTTCACTTACGAGGTGTCTCGTTCATTGGCAGCCTGTGAAGGTGCACTACTTGTTGTCGATGCCGGTCAGGGCGTTGAAGCACAGACGCTAGCAAACTGCTACACCGCTATCGAGATGGATATGGAAGTGGTGCCAGTGCTAAATAAAATCGACTTGCCGCAGGCTGAGCCAGACCGTGTTGCAGAAGAAATTGAAGACATTGTCGGTATTGATGCACTTGACGCTGTGCGCTGCTCAGCGAAAACAGGTATTGGTATTGAAGACGTACTTGAAGTCATCGTAAATAAAATTCCACCACCAGAAGGTGACCGTGAAGCGCCACTTAAAGCACTGATCATCGATTCGTGGTTTGACAATTACCAAGGTGTTGTTTCATTGGTAAGAATCGTGGAAGGTCAGCTTAGCAAGAAAGACAAAATCCAGATAATGTCTAACGGACAAACTCACCAGGTGGATAAAATTGGTGTGTTTACGCCTAAGCCTTTAGACACGGGTACCTTAAGAGCTGGTGAAGTAGGTTTTATCATAGCTGGTATTAAAGACATTCAAGGCGCACCAGTAGGTGATACCATTACTTTGGCTCGCGAGCCAGCTGAAGCTATGCTGCCAGGCTTTAAAAAGGTTAAACCTCAGGTTTATGCCGGTATTTTCCCGATAAGCTCAGATGACTACGAAGACTTCCGCGATGCCCTTGCTAAACTAAGTCTGAACGACGCTTCACTATTCTATGAGCCAGAAAGCTCAGCAGCGCTTGGCTTTGGTTTTAGAATTGGTTTCCTTGGCATGCTGCACATGGAAATTATCCAAGAGCGTTTAGAGCGCGAATATGATCTTGGTCTTATCACTACAGCACCTACAGTAATTTACGAAGTTGAAACAACCAAGGGCGAAACCCTTACCGTAGATAGCCCAGCTAAACTGCCACCAGTGAATGATATCGCTGAAATTCGTGAGCCTATGGTTGAAGCAAACATTCTTGTTCCTCAAGAATACTTAGGTAACGTAATTACGCTTTGCGTTGAAAAGCGTGGCATGCAAACCAACATGACATACCACGGTAAACAAGTGGCGGTAACGTACGAGTTGCCAATGGCAGAAGTAGTGCTTGATTTCTTTGACCGTTTGAAATCTACCAGCCGTGGCTTTGCGTCGCTTGATTACAACTTCAAGCGATTCCAAAGCTCAGATATGGTACGCGTAGATATTCTGATTAATGGCGAGCGTGTGGATGCATTAGCGGTAATCACTCACAGAGAAAACTCTCAGGGACGTGGTCGTGAATTGGTAGAGAAGCTTCGCGAGCTTATCCCACGCCAGATGTTCGATATCGCTATCCAGGCGGCTATCGGTAACCATATTGTTGCAAGAAGTACGGTGAAGCAGCTGCGCAAAAACGTAATCGCGAAATGTTACGGTGGTGACGTAAGCCGTAAGAAGAAGCTACTTCAAAAGCAAAAAGAAGGTAAAAAGCGAATGAAGCAAGTGGGTAATGTTGAATTACCACAAGATGCGTTCCTTGCAGTACTTAAGGTGGGCAAATAATGGCAAATTATTTCTCCTTAATTTTGGTGGCACTCACCTTAATAACAGGACTAGTCTGGCTAGTGGATAGCCTAGTGTTTGCGCCAAAGCGAAAAGCGCGTTTACAGGCTGCAGCGACTGCAGAGGGTGCGGGCTATGGAGAAGACCCTCAGCTGCCGTACTTGGTCGACACTTCACAACAGATATTCCCTGTTATAGCTTTCGTTTTGGTATTGCGCTCCTTTTTATATGAGCCGTTCCAGATTCCATCAGGTTCAATGATGCCCACGTTATTGGTGGGTGACTTCATTTTAGTTGAGAAGTTTGCGTACGGCGTAAAAGACCCTGTTTTCAGAAGCAAGTTAATTGAAACGGGTGTGCCAGAGCGCGGCGATGTGGTGGTTTTTAAATACCCTGAAGAACCGTCAATAGATTACATCAAGCGCGTAATCGGTTTACCGGGCGATACCGTGGTTTATCAAAATAAGCAGGTTTACATCAAACCTAAGTGTGAATCTGGTAGCAATTGTCCAAAGTTAAAAGCAGTGCCCTTAACGTTCCAAGAGCGCGGTGAGTTTGTACAAGACATGGCGCAACTTATGCGTTACACCGAAGATTTAGGCACAGTAGAGCATGATATTCTACGCCACCCCGTTCGCGAAATTTCACCGGTTAATTTCTACACTCAACCGGGAACCCGAAGTAACGAGTGGATAGTGCCAGAAGGTCAGTATTTCGTATTGGGCGATAACCGTGATAATAGCCGCGATAGCCGTTTCTGGGGGTTTGTTCCAGATGCAAACTTGGTTGGAAAAGCCGTTGCAATTTGGATTTCCTTTGAGTTTGAGCGCAGCCCTTCAGACTTTCTTCCTACGTGGGTTCCAACAGGTATTCGATTTGAGCGTGCAGGTGGCATTCATTAATGCAGGGTATTGATAAATATCGTCGTCTTTACAAGGCGATAGGCTACACATTTACCAATGAGGCGTTATTAGAACAAGCGCTTACTCACCGCAGTGCAGCCAAACAACACAATGAACGCTTAGAGTTTCTGGGCGACGCTATTTTAGGCATGATTGTGGGGGAAACACTGTTTAAGCGTTTTCCAACAGTACCTGAAGGCAAGCTTACCCGTATGCGCTCCACATTAGTTAAAGGCGAGACCTTGGCTGAACTCGCTAAAGAAGCCAGCGTGGGTGAATTACTCAACTTAGGGCCAGGTGAGCTTAAAAGTGGCGGTCATCGCAGAAGCTCGATTTTAGCTGACGCAGTTGAAGCTATCTTAGGGGCTATCTATCTCGATTCAGGTATGGATGAAGTGCGTGGCGTTATCGACCGTTTGTGGGAGACTCGCATAAACAAGCTCGACCCTAACGCCCACCCTAAAGACAGTAAAACACGTCTTCAGGAATTCCTGCAAGGTCGCAAGCAGCCATTGCCAACGTACGAGGTGCTGTCTATTTCCGGTAAAGACCATGCGCAAACTTTCGAAGTAAGCTGCAAAGTAGAAAGTCTACCAAAGGCAGTCGTGGCGTCTGGCAATAGCCGTCGTAAAGCAGAACAAGAAGCTGCTCGTTTAACATTGGAGAAGCTTGATGACAACGCATGATGAGTCAAATTTGCCCGAAATGCCAGAGATGCCAGATATACAAACTCGCTGTGGCTTAGTAGCCATAGTCGGGCGCCCTAACGTGGGCAAGTCAACGCTACTTAACCGTTTGCTGGGTCAAAAAGTAAGTATTACCTCACGTAAGCCTCAGACCACCCGTCACCGTATTCTAGGTATAGATACTGATGGCGACTATCAGGCGATTTACGTTGATACACCAGGGCTTCACCAAGACGAAAAACGCGCGATTAATCGCTACATGAACCGCGCCGCGTCTAGCTCATTAGCTGAAGTTGGCCTTGTGCTGTTTGTCGTGGAAGGTGATCGCTTTAATGCTGAAGATGAAATGGTATTAAGCAAAGTTAAGCAGGCAAACCTTCCTTGCTACCTCATCGTAAACAAAATGGATAAGGTTGAAGATAAAGAAAACTTTATGGTTCACCTACAAAAACTTGGTGAGAAACACCCATTTGAGCACATGATCCCTATCAGCGCTAAACAGGGTAAAATGGTAGACGATATTAGAGACTTAGTGGCTAAGTCGTTACCTAAGAGTGAATTTTTCTTCCCAGAAGACTATATCACTGACCGTTCAAGTCGCTTTATGGCTGCTGAAATCATCCGTGAAAAATTAATGCGCTTCACTGGCGATGAGTTGCCTTACTCTACTACGGTAGAAATTGAGCAGTTCAAAATGGCAGACAATGGTGTTTATCGTATTAGTGGCTTAATTTTGGTTGAGCGCGAAACGCAAAAACGCATGATCATCGGTAAAGGCGGTAAGCATTTGAAAACCATTGGCGAGCAAGCGCGTAAAGATATGGAAAACTTGTTCGACAATAAGGTGTTTTTGGAGCTTTGGGTTAAAGTGAAACAAGGCTGGGCAGACGATGAGCGTGCTTTGCGTTCACTAGGCTACGGTGACGACAGCAACTTTTAGCGTAATTCTTTGTTAGCATTAGTACGTTGAGCCTTGTTCTAATGCTAACTAGCGCTACATTCTTGAGTGCTTTTGGTGAACGTGAAGCCAGAAGCATACGCGTAAAGGTCTGCACAACCAACTACAATCAGCATTGGCACGTATAGTCATTTCTTTTCAGGAGCGGTATATGGCAATTTCAGATATGCGCAGACAGTACTCGAAAGGCAGTTTAAGCGAGACTGATATTACTTCAAGCCCATTTATTTTGTTCGATAAATGGCTGAAAGACGCTATTGATGCTGGTATACCCGATCCTACGGCGATGACGGTTGCCACCGTTGACGCTAATGGGCAACCCTCTCAACGTATCGTTTTGTTAAAAGATGTCAGTGAAAATGGCTTTGTATTTTTCACAAATCTTGGCAGTCGAAAAGCGCAAGAACTCTCGGTTAACCCCAAAGTATCTTGTCACTTCCCATGGTTCTTTATGGAGCGCCAAGTTCGCGTGTGTGGCAGCGTTGAAAAGCTTTCTGTTTCAGAAAATGCAGCCTATTTCTTCTCTCGCCCTAAAGACAGTCAATTGGCGGCCTATGCGTCTAAACAAAGCAAGCCAATTGGCAGTAGAGAGCTTTTGCTTACCCAATTCAAGCAGCTAAAAGATAAGTTTGCGAACAAAGAACTACCTGTGCCGGACTTTTGGGGAGGCTTTCGTATTGTGCCTCATCAAATTGAATTTTGGCAGGGCGGAGAAGATAGGCTTCACGACCGTTTTGAGTATAACAAAACCGAAGATGGCGCATGGGCAACACAACGGTTAATGCCTTAAAAGCTTATATTGAATGCATAGGGTAACTAGTCTTTTACAATGGCTAGACATTTTAAGCACTTAGTATTTGATTGAGCGTAAAGCGAGCAACACCATGATTGATAGTCATTGCCACCTCGACTTACTTGCATCAAAAGTAGATCTTCATACTGAGCTGGCAAGTGCCAAAGCTGGAGGCTTCACTCGCATAATGGCACCAAGTATTAACCCACGTTCTTGGGAAGCAATTCAAGCGCTTAGTGAGCAGCACAGCAAACTTTTGCCTATTGATACCGCGCTAGGTCTTCATCCTTATTTTTTGACCGATAGCAATCAAGATAATACAGGTTCTACCACTGACGTACCTGAGCAGGCAATTGATGAAAATCTCGAACAGCTTGAAGCGGCTGCTGCCATTCTACACCCTTCGGTAAAAGCGGTGGGGGAAACCGGTATTGATGGGCACATTGATGTGTCATTGACGCTTCAAAAGAAAGTGCTACACGCCCATTTGAAACTCGCTGATACAAAAGCGCTCCCTGTAATTTTGCATCACCGAAAAAGCCATCATTTGCTACTTGAAGCCTTAAAGCATGCTAAGTATCAAGGTGTTGGGGTAGTGCATGCTTTTTCGGGTAGTGTGGAGGCGGCCAAAGCCTATATTGAGCGAGGCTTTTACTTAGGAATAGGTGGCACGATAACCTATGAAAGAGCGCAAAAAACGCGAGATACCCTTAAGTACCTGCTAGAGCACCACTTCGATAAAATACTGCTAGAGACTGATGCCCCAGATATGCCCATGTACGGCAGACAGGGAACCCCTAATAAACCACAGTATCTATCTGATGTGGTTGATGTAATACACAAGCTTTTCGCTATATCGCCTAAACAAACAATATCCATTACAACACAAAACTATTTTCGCTTGTTTAAAGCAGAATAGAATTGCGATCTCGTGTAAAAGTATCGTGGATACCTGCTTACGTATCTTTGTTCTTTCTCATAGATTCGATGGCTTGTATAAACCAAGGGCGAGATTTATAAAACGCCCGCGTCAGGTAAATGCCTAACATTAAAGCCAAAAACACTAAAATACACGCAATTAACGCCAATTGATAACGCAGGGCAAGGGGACTTTCTAATATTGTCTGCGTATCCATATGAATGTTTACATAGCCTAATACATTATCATTGTTGTCGGTGATCACCCCGACATAGGTGAGCGGCGTCACACCTTGAGACTGGCTCATCGACACAACGCTTTCAATTTGAGGTAAAGGCGCAATGTACCTTCCGTCTTTATCAAACACTGATAGAGCAAGAATATGTGGCTCGTTAACTAAAACGGTGGCAACACTTTCAATGTAGTTTCGTTGGGCAAGGGTACTCGATAGTGAAGAGTCAGAACCTTCTTCGCTTACTTGATTGGCTGCTTGCTCAGCTTCAAATGCGGGGCGAAGTAGTTTAGCGTACTGCCTTGCGATGCTCTCCCCAGAAAAACGAGTTTGCACCGTTAGCCAATCACTTTGGTATTGCTGCAGCAAAAGTATCAATACAATCACCAGCGCAAACACCGTACTTACAATCAGCGTATGAAATAGTCTTTTTAACGCCGTGTAAAGTGAGTGCGAATTGCTTTTTGATTGTGAAGGGGCTTTGCTCAGCACGTTTAACAATGCGTAATTCCATAATTGCTATGATTTGCCTAACAGTAGGGGAAATCTAAATAATTTTAAAGGGGATATTTTATTAGTTAGCCTAATTGGTTAGCATTAGCGCATCATTTGCCAATTACCACAGTCTCTGTGTGCGTTATGAAAGACATATTCACCATCGAAATCAATAATGACGATATTCATCTAGCTTCATACCTGGCAAACATTGTCAGCGCTGAGCACAATACGCAAGCGTATTCCCATACGCTAACTGTAGTCGGACAAGCTATAACCCCATATTTATTAAGAGGCGTACTAGATAAACTCAAAAACGTATTTTCGCCAGTAAGTGCTGCGTTTCATCATTTGCATCAGCAAATGGGAGATGATGCTATCGAAATAAGAGGGCAGGTAATTAACGCAAAGCCTGAGCAAATAAAGTCTTTACTTGGTGATGTCAGTGATGCTTACAACCTTGATGTTGGACTGCAAACCTCGCGGCCGTCTTTGTCTGAACCCGGACTGCTGGTTATGGATATGGACAGCACGGTTATTGCCATAGAATGTATTGATGAAATAGCAAAACTGGCTGGTGTGGGTGAACAGGTTGCCGAAGTGACCGCAAGAGCAATGCGTGGAGAAATTGCCTTTAACGATAGCTTAACGCATAGAGTGGCGTGTTTAGAAGGGGTACCCATTGACCACCTTAATCAAATACGCGACAGCATTCCTATTATGCCTGGCATTCAGACACTGCTTAGTCATTTAAAAAGACACAACTGGAAGCTAGCTATTGCATCGGGTGGCTTTACTTTCTTTGCTGACCATTTAAAAGCAAGGCTGGGACTGGACTATGCGATATCCAACACGCTTTCGGTTAAAGACGGGCACTTATCAGGAAAAGTGGAAGGCGAAATTATTAATGCTGATGTGAAAGCTCGCACGGTAAAAGCGCTGTCTGAAAAGTGGCAAATACCATCGAGCCAAACCGTCGCCATGGGCGATGGGGCGAACGACTTGGTGATGATGGCTGAATCAGCCTTAGGCGTTGCATGTCACGGCAAACCTTTAGTGAATGAGAAAGCGGACGTTGCCGTACGCGTTGGTAGTCTGCACAGCCTTCTTTATTTCTTAGATAAATAGACGCTAAGGGAATTTGAAAGGGAACAGCCATTCCTGCATTCCCACGCTTTGCTAGGAAACTTGCCAGCGCCTTTGGAGTGGACAATTATCTGTGCGGACTGGTATACAAGCGCCAGTTGTTAAAATAATTGGCGCTTAAACAAACTTGAGATTTGTGCTTAGTTTTTTCTAAGCGCAGACCTGAATATGTACGTTAAAATACTGCGTCTTACTTAAGCGTTGGTAACCATGGCTCTAGGTTGTACTGCACTTTTTAGCGTTTTATTCGCCGTAATGTCTTGCATAGTAAAGCCGTATCTTATGAGAACCTCATCGGTGACATCGACAAGATGGGAACAGGCAGCAATACTCCACATTTTCTTTTCTAACTCACGAGCTCTGTGCATAGCGTACATGGTGACGTAGTTAATTTCTGTTTGCAGCATGGTTAAGTCAGGCTTGCCAGTTGTGGTTAGCATAACGTGTATAGCGACAAACTGACCACGCACCATGGCTTCTCTGATAAATGCACGGCGTTGTTCATTGCTTTCAAACTTATGTGAGTAACGAGGAATGATCGCCATTCGCGGCTCTTTTTGAGACGCATCGAAAGATATGAATAGCTCTTGTCGTAAGGGCATATTCTCAAGCTTAACTGCTTTGATACCACTTTGTACGAAAGGAGAGTCTTGCTTTCTATCTCTAAACAAAAACTCTAAATTTACTTTACCGCGCTCTGCGTATTGCGTGGTAAGGGTAGTGATGCGTTCGTCTTGTTTTCCAACAATACACGCCTGCGGAGTATAGCGAACACCTTCTTTACTCATCAGGAAAGATAAGGAGGTCGCGTTTCTTGCATTTATACAACGCAGAGCTTGCCCTATTCCCTCTACTTCTTCTTCATCGTTATCGACTTTAAGGTTGGCCTTGTTCTTTTTGATTAATTCTTCAAAAAAGTTGCGAGCACTTTTGCCCTCGTCGCCAGTTGCTGTCTTCAGGTGGAGGATATTCTTCTCGACATTATGATAAATAATTTCATACTGAAGGTGCATTACGTCGAAGTTGTTCGCTATTTCCTGAAGCCGAGGAAAGGCAATTTCTACTCTTCCCTCCAAACTACCTTTATAATCTTTTGCCAGCTCAATACGAAGACCTAATCCGTGAACTGAGATGTCTTCGCTGATGCCTCTATGGACCGTCGATTCGCCATTAAACCTTGCTTCAATTTGTGTCCTTAGCTGGTAACGGCTTTCAATGCGCTGCTCTTCGTACTTAAAACGGACAATATGAATGTTAGATGCTGCACGATTCCTTGGGTGGCCAAAGATCCTTAAATGCGCAAGGTTGTCGCGATTAAACTTAAGTTCGTTGTACGTCTCTTGCCCTGTTACTGAGGTCACGTCTGTAACATGAGCGAGATAACGCAGGTTTTTAAGTTTTGACATTAAACGAGCAGAAGGCGGTGTATTAAGCTTTTTAACTTTATTGCCAACGGAGTCTGGGATAGAAAGCGGAATATGCGCTTGTTCTGGGACCATGTCTGTCAGGGTTATTTTAAAAACTCGCCAACTCGCTTTTCTTGAGCCAAAACCCAAAAATACACGGGATAAGACCTCTTTTTGCAGTAACTCTTCATAAGAGGCTGAGTAAAAATAAACTTTATCTGTGTGCAAATGGGTAAAGCTGAAGACAAATATTTCACGAACTTCGTCAGATTTGTTTAGTAACCGAGTAAGTCTTTCTTGCGATAACAAGAAATTAAGACGACAGTTTTCTTCTTCGTCTTGCCAATACTGTACCGTTTCTCGGTTTACTTCATTTACCATCGCATAGCGTGGCACCAAAGTTTCGTTGACGACGTCGATAAAAACGGGAAGCGTAGGGCTACGAGGTGAAAAATACTGTTCACAGGTCTTACTGGTTATCGCTTCGATGGTGTTTGTCATATTTACTTTATAGCGGCGTTTATTGCCGTGTATAAAGCTTTCTAGGAACTTATCGAATGCTGGGCTTGGATGAGTCTTATCGCGCTGTAAAGCTAAATAGTTAACATCATTTTTCGTAATGATTTTTACTAGTTTGTAAGCAATGCCATTTTTCTTATCCATGGCAAACTCGTTTTCTAGCCCTCTGAAGTAAATGAAGAGCGTTTCGCCTTTTTTGAAAAAGGCGTCTTTAGACAATTTTATCTGAAGGCCTTCAAGAGAAATATCTACGCTTAAGCCTCGCACAGAGCGGTTCTCAGTGTTAAATATTTCTACGGCAACCGCGAAGTTCATGCGCTCTGTATTGCGCTGCCTATAGTCGAGAAGGTTTACAGTGGGAACTTTAAATTGTTCTAAAACTGCAGAACGTTTTTTAACTTCGGGGTTTTCTTTATCTGCGCGCTCTTGAGCAAGCTCTTTTTCTCGCATTAGGCGGAAGTTATTCTCAGTATTTTGAACGGCCTCGTACACACCGTAAGTGTATCGACCAAATACGCGCAGTTGTTCTTCAAACTTATCAACAGCCACGTCATCCATGTAGTGGCTTCTACCTTCGTGCACATACTTTTTGCACTTTCCGTCAACATGGCCGCGCAAATCTATGGTACGCATGCAAGGTTTAGCTAAACGCTTTACTTCCATTTTAATTAGAAAGCGTTTTTCTTTTGGAACGTCAGAAGCAGTTTGAAGCAATACCTGGTTAAATTCAGGCTCATTAACCATAGGCTTTAGCTGTTCAATAATGTCAGCATATTGCTTTAAATCTTGACTCATGAATGCGCAACTTTGTTGTTTAGTATCATTATTTTAGTTGTTATCGGCAAATCAGCAAAACTCATTAACGTGTAAGTTTGTTTTATATTTTGGGTGTTTTTCTGAACAAAAACTGACCTTAGGATTGTGCTTAATTCGCTGTTATTAAGTGTTAGAATACTCTTTTTAAGCAATGGATAAAACTGGAATATGGCAAAACGTAAAACTGCTTATGTGTGTTCTGACTGCGGGGCCGAGTTTCCTCGATGGCAAGGGCAGTGTTCGGAGTGTAAAGCGTGGAACACGATAAGTGAGTTTGTGGTTGCAAGTGCTAAAAGTGTCGCGCGCCAAACTACATCAGGGTATGCAGGGCAAACCGCCGCCAAAATCGAAACCTTGAACGCAATAGATTTGGAATCGCTTCCACGTTTTTCTTCAACGTTTAAAGAGCTGGATAGAGTGCTAGGTGGTGGCATTGTCCCTGGTGCAGCTATGCTAATCGGTGGGTCGCCAGGTGCAGGTAAAAGTACGCTTTTACTCCAAGTGATGTGTCTGATGGCAAAAAGCGAAACTGCACTTTATGTGACAGGGGAAGAGTCTCTTCAGCAGGTTGCAATGCGTGCCAAGCGTTTAAACCTTCCTGACGATAAATTGATGATGTTAGCCGAAACTAACGTGGAAACCATCTGTGATTTAGCGCTTACGAAAAAGCCTAAAATTATGGTTATTGACTCTATTCAGGTCATGCATGTGTCAGATGTTCAATCTGCGCCGGGCAGCGTATCCCAAGTAAGGGAAAGCGCGGCGTATTTAACGCGCTTTGCCAAACAAAATCACATTGCCATGTTTATTGTTGGCCACGTAACGAAAGACGGTAACTTAGCTGGCCCAAAAGTACTTGAGCACTGTATCGATAGCTCAATGATGCTGGAAGGGGAAAGTGATGGTCGTTACCGTACTTTGCGCAGCCACAAAAACCGCTTTGGTGCAGTAAACGAGTTGGGTGTATTTGCCATGACAGAAAAAGGTTTGAAAGAGGTAAGTAATCCTTCAGCTATTTTCTTAAGTCGTGGTGAAAATGAAACGCCAGGGTCGAGTGTTATGGTCATTTGGGAGGGCACCCGACCGTTACTTGTTGAAATACAAGCGTTAGTGGATTATTCGCAGATGTCTAACCCAAGACGGATAGCTGTAGGCCTAGATCAAAATCGTTTGTCCATGCTGTTAGCAGTACTTCACCGTCATGGTAATGTACAAATGAACGACCAAGACGTATTTGTGAACGTAGTAGGCGGTGTACGCGTCTCTGAAACCAGTGCAGACTTAGCTCTATTACTGGCGATGATTTCCAGCTTTAGAAACCGTTCATTACCGCGAGACTTGATTGTGTTTGGTGAAGTGGGGCTAGCCGGTGAAATTCGTCCGGTTCCCAATGGAACAGAGCGCATTATTGAAGCAGCAAAACATGGCTTTAAACGAGCTATTGTGCCTAAAGCCAACGCGCCGAAACAAGCTATTAATGGCATGAAAGTCGTGCCCGTGGCTCGACTTTCTGAAGCATTAGATGCCTTGGAATAAAGCGAAAGGCATTAATGTTAAAGCTGTCGGAAAGGCGCAAGAAGACGAGTGAAGTACGTCTTTTTGCGCAGTTTAAAGGAGGCGGGCTTTACTGAAGCCAGGCAAAGACTTGTAGTATTTTTTTCTAATTTGGGGCTTGATAAACCGCATTTACCAGCGCATTAAGATCTTTCTCTTCAATACTAGCATCATCGCTGTTTAGTAAGATTAAACGGCGAAGAGCGCTTATACTTTCCACATCCATACGCTCTACTTTACACCCCAAAGAAACAAGCTCCTGCCTGCTGTCAGCGTGGCGATATAACTGCGAGATTGAAAGGGTAATAACAGGGCTGTCTTCATTTGCTTGGAAGGTAGCAACATAAGGTTCATGGCTGTCGAAAGGTAGGTTTGATAATGCGGTTTCCGTTGCTTGGAGTTTTATGCCCTGCAGAGACACGTCGCCAACTACCACATCAATACTGTTGTCATTATGTGCCAGCTTGCCGTTTACATTAAGTGATACCCGTTGGAATTGGCGTTTGTCTGTCATTACTCATATACCTAATGTTTGTCTATGCCCTCAGTATTGGCTAATTAGCGCTCGTTCGCAACGAAAAGCCGCCAAATAAAGAAGCCGCTATCGTTGATAGCGGCTTTTAGTGTCAATTCAGAGTTATAACAAACTACATATCTGATTTTGTGTTATTTAGACATGCGCTTATATTTGAGGCGATGGGGTTCAACCACATCTTGCCCAAACTCCTGCTTCAACCAGCTTTCGTAGTCAGAGTAGTTACCTTCGAAGAAGTTGATATTACCCTCGTCGCGGTAATCCATGATGTGCGTTGCCACGCGGTCTAGGAACCAACGGTCGTGCGAGATAACCATGGCGCAGCCAGGGAATTCCAGCAACGCGTTTTCCAGGGCTCGAAGGGTTTCAACGTCTAGGTCGTTGGTTGGCTCATCCAATAGCAACACGTTGCCGCCTGCTTTAAGCAGTTTAGCAAGGTGTACACGGTTTCGCTCACCACCTGACAGGTCTTTGATGAACTTCTGCTGATCGGTGCCTTTGAAGTTAAAGCGGCTGCAATAGGCGCGGCTGTTAATTTCAAAGTTACCAATGCGAATAATGTCTTGTTCGTCAGAAATTTCTTTCCACACAGTGTTTTCTTCGTTCATGTGGTCGCGGAACTGTTCTACCGCAGCAATCTGAACGGTATCACCTAAATCTATGTTGCCTGAATCAGGTTGCTCAGCGCCAGTAAGCATTCTGAACAAGGTTGATTTACCTGCACCGTTAGGACCAACGATACCTACAATGGCCCCCTTTGGTACTTTAAACGTTAAGTCATCGATAAGTACGCGATCGCCATAAGACTTTTTCAGATTACTTACTTCAATAACTTTGTCGCCTAAGCGTTCACCTGGTGGAATGAAAAGCTCGTTAGTTTCGTTACGCTTTTGGTAATCGCTGGTAGATAGTTCTTCGAAACGGGCCATACGGGCTTTACTTTTAGCATGACGACCTTTCGGGTTTGAGCGCACCCACTCAAGTTCCTGTTTCATGCTCTTCATACGCGCCGTTTCGGTACGCTCTTCTTGCTCTAGTCGGTTTTCTTTTTGCTCCAACCACGAAGAGTAGTTTCCTTCCCATGGAATACCTTCACCTCGGTCAAGCTCTAAAATCCAACCCGCAACGTTATCAAGGAAATATCTATCGTGGGTAATAGCTACCACAGTACCTTCATAATCGTGAAGGAAGCGCTCTAGCCACGCCACTGATTCTGCGTCCAAGTGGTTAGTTGGTTCGTCAAGAAGCAACATTTCAGGTTTTTCTAAAAGTAAGCGGCAAAGGGCAACGCGGCGACGCTCACCACCAGACAGTTTGCTAACGTCCGCATCCCAAGCTGGTAGGCGAAGGGCATCTGCAGCGCGCTCTAGGGCATTTTCTAAGTTGTGGCCATCTTTCGCTTGAATGATAGCTTCTAGCTCACCTTGCTCTTTAGCTAGGGCGTCGAAATCAGCGTCTGCTTCTGCATAAGCGGCATAGACTTCGTCTAGGCGCGTGAGTGCGTGCTTAACATCCGCTACAGCTTCTTCGATATTGCCACGAACATCTTTGGTTTCGTCAAGCTGAGGTTCCTGTGGAAGGTAGCCCACCTTTAAACCTGGTTGAGGACGTGCTTCACCTTCGATGTCGGTATCTACGCCGGCCATAATGCGAAGCAAGGTAGATTTACCTGCACCGTTTAGACCTAGCACACCAATTTTGGCGCCTGGGAAAAAGCTAAGTGAGATATTTTTTAGAATGTGTCTATTAGGTGGGACGATTTTTCCCACGCGATGCATACTGTAAACGTATTGCGCCATGCTCTATCCTCGCTGAATAAGCGGTGAAAAATAAAAAAGTGATTGTGGTCTATTCTACTCGTAACAGGGTAGTTTGTGCCAGTTACTTACGCTTAGGTCTTTGCGGTTGGCGATATTTTAATCACTCATGCCAAAAAGATCGATTTATGCATCGGTTGGCGAGTCGAATTAAGGTAAACTTGCTTTTTATAAGCATGAGTAAACATGGGCTTTAGGGTGAGCTAGCAAGAAGCGATAAAGAACCCAAAGCGATAGACTCAATACTATTCATATTTCTGAACAGGCAATTAAGATGACCGCTATGAATAAACGCATATATAGTCTGGATGAGCTCGCCAAGCATGTAGGTGGGGAAGTGCAGGGTGATGGCAATATCACTATTTCTGCGGTTGGCACACTCTCTGGTGCAGCATCGCATCAAATTTCGTTTCTGACCAACCCAAAATATAAACCACAGTTGAAAGATACAAATGCAGGTGCAGTTATTCTGCACGAGAGCCTTAAAGGTGACAGCCCAGTGCCTGCTTTAGTTGTAGCAAACCCTCATGCAGCCTTTGCGCTCATCGCTCAATTATTCGATACCACGCCAGCGGTTGCTACAGGCATTGCTGAGTCAGCGGTTATTGCGCCGTCTGCACGTATCGGCAGTGATGTATCGCTAGGACACAACGTTATTATTGAAGATAATGTGGTGCTGGGCGATAGAGTCACGGTTGGCGCTAATACCGTTATCCGTAGAGGCACGCATATTGGTGAAGGCTGTACTATCCATCCAAATGTGACCATTTATCACGACGTGGTTATTGGCAAGCGCGTGACTATTCATAGTCAAACTGTAATTGGAGCAGCAGGCTTTGGTTACGCAAACGATAAAGGTGTATGGATCCCTATTCCGCAAACTGGCTCAGTTCGTATTGGTGACGACAGTCAAATTGGTGCGAGCAGCAGTATTGACCGCGGCGCTATGGAAGATACGATTTTAGGCTCCAACGTTATAATTGATAACCAAGTACAAATTGGCCACAACTGTATTATCGGTGATCATTCATGTATTTGCGGCGCTACAGGTATCGCCGGCAGCTGTCATATTGGCAAACACGTTATTATCGGCGGTGGAGTTGGCATCAACGGTCACATTAGCATTTGTGATAATGTTCAGGTGACTGGTTATACCATGATTGTACAAGATATCACTGAATCAGGCGTTTATTCTTCAGGCCAGCCAGCACAAACCAACCGTGATTGGCGCAAAAATACGGTTCGCCTTGCCAAAATTGGTAGTTTATTTGACCGTGTTAAAGCCCTTGAAAAACAGGTCTGATCTCGCGCTGGCGCAGGTATTACGTTAAACCTGCGCCATTTATATTAATTTGGTCATAAAGCGGTATACAAGTAACCGAAAATGACTAGAATATGGCTCGAATTTGAGCAATCAGTGCGTAACGCCATATAAAAACCGCAGTTAAGGAGCCCCCATGTTTTCTCGCGAAATGAATATAGCCGACTTCGATCCTGAATTAGCCGATGCAATGTCTAAAGAGGTTGAGCGTCAAGAACATCACATTGAGCTAATTGCCTCTGAGAACTACTGTAGTCCACGTGTAATGGAAGCACAGGGTTCGCAGCTTACTAACAAATACGCTGAAGGCTATCCAGGCAAGCGTTACTACGGTGGTTGTGAGCACGTAGACGTTGTTGAACAACTAGCTATCGACCGTGCAAAAGCGCTATTTGGTGCAGACTACGCAAATGTTCAGCCACACGCTGGTTCACAAGCAAACTCAGCTGTTTTCATGGCATTACTTGACGCGGGCGATACGGTACTAGGTATGAGCCTTTCTGAAGGTGGTCACCTTACTCACGGTTCGCACGTAAACTTCTCTGGTAAAACCTACAACGCTGTACAGTACGGTCTAAACAAAGAAACGGGCGAAATTGATTATGCTCAAGTGGAAGCGCTAGCTAAAGAGCACAAGCCGAAAATGATTATCGGTGGTTTCTCTGCGTATTCAGGTGTTGTTGATTGGGCTAAATTCCGCGAAATCGCAGATAGCGTGGGCGCATACTTGCTTGTAGATATGGCGCACGTAGCAGGTCTAGTAGCAGCTGGCGTTTATCCAAATCCGCTTCCTCATGCTCATGTGGTAACTACGACTACTCACAAAACCCTAGCGGGTCCGCGTAGTGGTTTGATCCTATCGTCATGTGGCGACGAAGCGATTTACAAAAAGCTTAATAGCTCGGTATTCCCAGGTAACCAGGGTGGCCCACTTTGCCACGTAATTGCAGCTAAAGCTGTTGCCTTTAAAGAAGCGCTACAACCAGAGTTTAAAGTGTATCAGCAGCAGGTTGTTGCAAACGCGAAAGCGATGGTTGCTGTAATGCAAGAGCGCGGTTATAACATCGTTTCTGGCGGTACTGACAACCACTTGTTCCTTCTTGATCTCATCGACAAGGACATTACGGGTAAAGATGCAGACGCGGCGCTAGGCGCAGCAAACATCACGGTAAACAAAAACTCAGTGCCAAATGATCCGCGTTCACCTTTTGTAACCAGCGGCCTTCGTATCGGTAGCCCAGCAATTACTCGCCGAGGTTTCAAAGAAGAACAAGCTAAGCAAGTAGCAACATGGATTTGCGACATTCTAGATAACATGGGCGATGAGTCAGTTATTAAGCGTGTTCAAGACGAAGTGGTTGCTCTTTGCGCACAATTCCCTGTTTATAAATAAATAGGTTTGTGTTTTATTGCGTACTTTGGTACTAATGCTGGACTAACTAGTCTAGGTTCAATTTAAATACCTAAGTACGCAATATTTAAGGAATATTCATGTTTTGCCCGTTTTGTTCAGAACAAGAAACAAAAGTTATTGATTCTCGTTTGGTTGCAGAAGGGCAGCAAGTGCGTAGACGCCGTGAATGTATGGTGTGTCACGAGCGCTTTACGACCTTTGAAAGTGCTGAGCTCGTCATGCCCCGCGTGATAAAGCGCGATGGTTCACGTGAACCATTTAATGAAGATAAACTTCGTGCAGGCTTGCAACGCGCACTTGAAAAGCGCCCTGTTAGCACTGAAAAAGTTGAACAGTGCATCCTTTCACTGAAGTCACAGTTGCGTGCAACGGGTGAGCGTGAGGTGAGTAGCGAGTTGCTCGGCAACCTCATAATGAAAGCCCTAAAAGAACTCGACAAAGTTGCCTATGTCAGGTTCGCCTCCGTTTATCGTTCCTTCGAAGACATTCGTGAATTTGGAGAAGAAATAGCGCGATTAGGGGACTAGGTCGGGCACACCCAAAACCTCAGGCACTTAGGGCTACAACAGGAATCCAAGTGAACCACGATACGGTTAAAAATGATTATTTTTGGATGGCAAAAGCCATTCAACTTGCCCAACAAGGGCGCTATACCACTTCTCCTAATCCTCGCGTTGGTTGCGTAATTGTTGACGAAAACAATCAGCTAATAGGTCAGGGATATCATATCCAAGCTGGCACTCCTCACGCCGAAGTACACGCATTAAGACAAGCATCTAACGCACGAGCGCAAGGCGCAAAAGGCGCGACAGCTTACGTTACCCTTGAGCCATGCAGTCATTTTGGACGCACACCGCCTTGTGCGGTGGCTTTAGTTGAAGCAAAAGTGGCGCGAGTGGTTATTGCCATGACCGACCCTAACCCAAATGTATGCGGTAACGGTATCAGCATCTTACAAGAGGCGGGTATTGAGGTGGTCAGCGATGTGATGGCTGCAGAAGCTGCAGCATTAAACCCCGGATTCATCAAACGCATGCTTACTGGCAAGCCTTTCGTTCGCGTGAAATTAGGCATTAGCCTGGACGGGAAAATAGCCCTTCAAAACGGTGTAAGTCAGTGGATTACTGGACCCGAGGCAAGGCGAGATGTGCAGCGCTATCGCGCGCAAAGCTGTGTAGTGTTAACGGGCTCCGGGACGGTAAAAGCGGATAATCCTAGCCTGTTGGTGCGAGAACAAGAGGCACAGTTCACTGATTATCCTCTAGAACACATACGACAGCCTGCTCGAGTTGTCGTTGATGGCAAAAGCAAGCTCAGTCGAGACTACGTGTTGTTTAACGACGGCAATATTACCTTAACGGCTACTTCCCATTCCCATCCTGATACGGCAACACAGCACTACCTAGTGGTAGATGAAAAAGACGGTAAACTCAACTTACATACACTAATGTCGGCATTAGGCGATAAGCAATATAATGAAGTGTGGGTGGAAGCGGGCCCAGGCTTAGCCGGAGCATTGTTGCAAGAGGGGCTGGTGGATGAGCTAATTTGCTACCAAGCGCCTAAGCTTTTAGGTGAAAAGGGAATAAGTATGGTTAATTTGCCAGCGTTTACGTCATTAAATGAATGTATTTCGCTTTCGCTTATTGAAAATCGTCAGGTGGGGAACGATATTAAGCTTATCTTTCGCCCTGATGTTAGCAACACTCGTGGTTAACGCGATTAAAGAGGAACTTTATGTTTACTGGAATTATTCAAGCGCTCGGTACTATTAAAAAGCTTGATAACCGTGGCAACGATATTCGCCTAACCGTTGCGTCACCTACGCTTGATATGTCTGATGTCGCACTTGGCGACAGTATTGCGACCAATGGTGTTTGTTTAACAGTGACTGATATGGGCCCCGATTATTACTGCGCGGATGTATCGGCAGAAACCATCAAATTGACCGGGTTTGCACATTACAGTGCAGGCTCAACCGTTAACCTTGAAAAAGCGATGCGCCCTAGCGACCGTTTAGGCGGTCATATCGTGTCAGGTCACGTGGACGGCGTGGGCGAGGTTACGCAAATTATCAAACACTCAGACTATGTCGAGTTCTGGGTAAAAGCACCTGAAGCACTAGCGAAATACATTGCGCACAAAGGCAGTATCACCGTCGATGGCATCAGCTTAACCGTTAACGAAGTCAACGGCGCAGAATTTATGCTTTGGATTATTCCTCATACGTTACAAGAAACAATTATGGGAAGCTATAAGGTGGGCACAGCGGTAAACCTAGAGGTTGATGTTATTGCGCGCTATTTAGAGCGATTAATGCTAGGCGATAAAGCCTCAGAGCCTACAACTAAAGGCATCGACATGGCATTTCTTGCCGAGAATGGATTTTTAAGAAAATAACCCTACAAGAAGCACACAACATGGCATTTAACACTACACAAGAAATAATTGAAGACATTCGCCAAGGTAAAATGGTTATCTTGATGGATGATGAAGATAGGGAAAACGAAGGTGATTTAATCATGGCGGCTGAGCATGTCACGCCAGAAGCCATTAACTTTATGGTTACCCACGCCCGCGGCTTGGTGTGTTTGCCGATGACCCAAGAGCGCTGCCGCACGCTAAATCTTCCTTTGATGGTTGATAAAAACGAAGCGCAATTTTCTACCAACTTCACTGTGTCTATTGAAGCTGCAACTGGCGTTACCACTGGTATCTCAGCGGCCGACCGTGCGACAACAATCAAAGCTGCTGTAGCGAAAGACGCGAAAGCGACAGATATTGTGCAGCCTGGTCATATTTTCCCATTAATTGCGAAAGACGGCGGCGTACTGAATCGCGCAGGTCACACCGAAGCAGGTGTAGACTTGCCGCGTTTAGCAGGATTAGAGCCAGCTGGGGTTATTGTAGAAATTCTTAATGAAGACGGCACTATGGCACGCCGCCCAGAGCTAGAGAAGTTTGCGGCAAAGCACAACCTTAAAATTGGCACCATTGCTGATTTAATTGAATATCGCAACTTAAACGAAACGACTATTCAAAAAGTAGCGCAGTGTAACATGCCGACAGAGTACGGCGATTTCGAGCTGCACACGTTTAAAGACAGCATCGACAACCAACTTCATTTCGCACTCAAAAAAGGCGAAATTAAAGAAGATGAGCCGACACTTGTACGTGTACACCTTCACAATACGTTTAGTGATCTTCTAGGCTCTACCCGCGGGATTCATCGCTCGATGACGCTTGCAGATGGCATGCGCAAAATTTCAGAAGACGGTGGCGTATTGGTGCTATTAGGTAAAGAAGAGCATATTGAAAGTCAGGTACGCCGCTTTGCCGCAGAAGATAGAGGCGAACGACCAGCTGGCGCTGACTGGCAGGGGTCGTCACGCACTATTGGTGTGGGCAGTCAAATTCTAGCGTCAATGGGCGTACACAAAATGCGACTTCTTAGTAAGCCAATTAAATATCATGCACTTTCAGGTTACGGCCTTGAAGTAGTTGAGTACGTGCACGACTAGTACTTGGTACAAGTTCTTTGTTGAATCCCTTGGCGCACACAAATAGCGCTATTGACGTGAGGGTTTGATGAACTAGAGTGGGACAGCAGGCTCGGTTGTGAACCCTCCACCGCATGGATGCGGTGGCGGAGCGTACAGGGATGTATTTACCGCGTGTTCACAACCGAGCCAGCTGGCCCAATCCACTCACGTCAAAAATACGAATGTAAGTTAAAGAAACAATCGATTTAGTTTGGGCGCAGTTGTGGTATACTTCGCGCCGTTTTTTCTCGAGGAATGAATCCATGCAGGTAATTGAAGGTAATATCAGAGCAACCGGTAAGAAGTTTGCTATCGTTGTATCACGCTTTAATAGCTTTGTTGTTGAAAGCTTACTAGAAGGTGCGTTAGACACGCTAGAGCGTCACGGTGAAGTAAGCGATGACGATATCACGGTAGTACGTGTACCTGGTGCTTACGAGTTACCTGTTATTGCTAAGAAATTAGCTGAGAAGAAGTCATTTGACGCCATCATCGCTCTTGGTGCAGTTATTCGTGGCGGCACGCCACACTTTGATTTCGTAGCAGGCGAGAGCAACAAAGGTCTTGCGCAAGTATCACTTGAATACGGCGTACCTGTATCATTTGGCGTAATTACAACAGATTCAATTGAACAAGCTATCGAGCGTTCGGGAACCAAAGCGGGCAATAAGGGTGCAGAAGCTGCACTTGGCGCGCTAGAAATGGTTAACGTTATCGATGCTGTTGAAAAGCTTTAAGGTAAACATTAAGTGAAAGTTTCAGCTCGTCGTAAAGCCCGTGAACTCGCCCTTCAAGGTGTGTATTCATGGCAAATGAGTCACAACGATATTCAGCAGGTTGAACTGGCGCTAGCCACCAGTAACGACATGCAAAAGGTAGACATGGCGTATTTCCAAGCCCTGCTTCGCGGTGTTGCACACAACGCAAGCAACCTTGATGCAACCATTAAACCTTACCTTGGCCGTTTGCCAGAAGAGTTAGACGCTATCGAAAAAGCTATCTTGCGCATTGCGACGCTGGAACTCACTGAGCGCATCGACGTACCTTACCGTGTAATTATTAATGAAGCGATTGAGCTTGCTAAGGCATTTGGCGCTGAAGAAAGCCATAAGTTCATTAATGGTGCACTGGATAAAGCAGTGCGCACGTTGCGCAAAGACGAGCGCGACTAACCTTACCGTGGCGGCATGGATTGCCGCTAAAAGGGTTTAAAAATTACCGTGAAAGAATTTGATCTTATCGGCCGCTATTTTTCAAACAGTGGCCACAAACGCAAAGACGTTGTTATTGGTATTGGTGATGACTGTGCTGTAACAACGGTTCCTGAAAACCAACAACTTGCCGTTACTACAGATACCCTTGTCGCAGGCGTGCACTTTTTAAAAGATGCACCGGCCAAGTCTGTAGCCTACAAAACCGTTGCTGTTAATTTAAGTGACCTTGCCGCTATGGGGGCTGAGCCCGCATGGATCAGCTTGTCTTTGTCACTGCCTGAAGTAGATGAAGCCTGGTTAGATGACTTTGTATCTGGATTGTACGAGCTTACTCAGTACTATTCTGTCCAGCTTATCGGTGGCGATACAGTAAAAGGCCCTATGGCGTTTACTATTACTGCACAAGGTTTTATTCCGCCGGGTTCCGAACTAACGCGCAGCGGCGCGAAGCCGGGCGATTGGCTTTACGTTACTGGAACACTAGGTGATGCAGGAGCGGGCTTAGATATTCTGCAAAAAAATCTCAGCGTAAGTGGTGAAGCGAAAGACGTTTTGGTTAATCGCCATTACTTCCCAACACCTCGTGTTGCTGTGGGTACGGCGATTCGTCGTATTGCAACGTCTTGCATTGATATCTCTGATGGCTTGATTTCAGATTTAGGGCACATTTTAAAAGCGTCTAATTGCGGTGCGAATGTTCATGTAGATCGTTTACCACTATCACGAGCACTAACTAGTGCAGTCACACCTGAGCAAGCCATTGAATATGCACTATCCGCTGGCGATGACTACGAACTTATTTTTACTGTAAGTGAAGAGCAGCGCGGAAGCCTAGAAACTTCGTTGGCAAGTACGAATGTAAAAGCCACGTGTATTGGCCAATTAACCGGGCATAGCGGTTCACTTTCGTTGCTAAAAGATAACGAAAAGTATACGCCAGCTAATGCTTCTGGCTACGAGCACGCCTTTTAGGCAAACCACATCATACAATAGTAAATAAAGGAAGAAGCATGCAGGCGGAATATCGCGCTAGAGTGAGTATGAAAAATCCAGTTCATTTTCTCGCACTCGGTTTTGGTAGCGGGCTTGTTCCTTTTATGCCAGGTACATTTGGCTCTCTTGCTGCACTACCGCTGCTTGTAGCGTGCAGCCAGATCTCTGTGGTTTCCTTCATCGCGCTTACGCTGATATTTTCAGTGGTAGGTATCTATCTATGTGGCAAGACTGCAGATGATATGCAGGTACACGATCACGGCTCTATTGTGTGGGATGAAATAGCGGGCATGTTTATCACCTTTCTATTTGTACCTATCTCAGCGTCATCTTTACTCGTGGGCTTTGTTCTGTTCAGACTTTTCGACATCTTAAAGCCTTGGCCAATAGGTATTATCGACAAGCGCTTACACGGCGGTACAGGCATTATGCTGGATGATATTCTTGCTGGTGCCATGGCGTGTGGCTGTTTACATTTATTAATGGTGTTCTGGCCAGCAGCTCTGGCGTTGTTCTAGCTAAAAGTAAAGACTCAGGGCCGCTCTCATAGATTGGCGACTGAGAACGATTAGGCAATGAAAACTTAGGCAATAAAGTGTCAGGCAATAGCGAAAATACATAACGAAAAAGCCCGCAGTTTGCGGGCTTTTTGATCTCTGGCTTAAATGAAAAACATAGTAATCGCTCTTACTAAGGTAGTTTTATAGCTTATTGGCCAGCTGTAAAACTATTTGCTGCAGCAATAATACCTTCAGCATCTAAGCCGTGCTCTTTATACATTTCCTGTTGTGTACCTTGCAGGATGAAACTATCAGGCAGACCTAACATTTTAACTGCCTTAAGAACACCATTTTGCTGCAAGTGTTCAAGCACCGCACTGCCAGCTCCACCCATAATACAGCCGTCTTCTAACGTGATAAGGGCGCTGTGTTCACTGGCTGCCTTTAAGACTGCCTCGCCGTCTAACGGCTTAATGAAACGCATGTCGATGACGGTGGCATCAATAGCTTCTGCAGCTTCAAGCGCGTAGGGCAGTAAGCAGCCGAAATTCAAAATAGCAACGCTTTCAGATTTATCTTTAGAGGTTTCTCGACAAGTACGTGATTTACCTATTTTAAGTTCAGTCATGGCTTCGTCAGGCGTGACGCCCATGCCCGCGCCACGAGGGTAGCGGACTGCTGCTGGCTTTTGTAGCTTGTGACCAGTATAGAGCATTTGACGACATTCATTTTCGTCTGAAGGTGCCATGACGACCATATTTGGAATGCAGCGAAGGAAAGCAATATCAAACGCGCCTTGGTGAGTAGGGCCATCAGCGCCCACAATGCCCGCTCTGTCTATAGCAAATAATACCGGCAAGTCTTGAATTGCCACATCGTGGATAAGCTGATCGTAAGCGCGCTGAAGGAACGATGAATAAATCGCAACAACCGCGTTCATACCGTCTTTGGCAAGACCGGCGCCAAAGGTCACAGCATGTTGCTCGGCAATGGCAACATCGAAGTATTGTTCGGGAAAACGCTGAGAAAACTCAACCATGCCAGAACCTTCACGCATTGCAGGTGTTACAGCCATTAGTTTTGGGTCTTGGGCGGCCATATCACATAGCCATTTTCCAAAAATAGCAGAGTAGGTTGGGGCAGAGGGCTTCGATTTTGGCAGAGCATTATCTGCCGGATTAAATTTTGGCACCGCGTGAAATTTAATAGGGTCTTCTTCAGCAACGGCGTAGCCCTTACCTTTCTTTGTCACAACATGTAAAAGCTGAGGACCTTCAAAGTTACGCATATTGCGAAGGGTATCGACTACAGCGTTCACATCGTGACCATCGATAGGACCAATATAATTAAAGCCCAACTCTTCAAAGATAGTACCGGGCACAACCATACCTTTAAGGTGCTCTTCTGCGCGGCTAGCGAACTCTTTAATAGGTGGTACGTTGCTTAGTAGCTTTTTGCCGCCATCCCGTATTGAGTTGAAAAAGTTACCCGTTAGCAAACGGGCTAGGTGGCTGTTTAACGCCCCTACGTTTTCAGATATAGACATTTCGTTGTCATTAAGTACAACCACCATGTCTTTTTTGATATCACCTGCATGGTTAAGGGCTTCAAACGCCATACCTGCGGTCATTGCGCCGTCGCCAATAACAGCCACCACTTTGCGGTCTTCACCTTCTTTTTCTGCCGCTACGGCCATACCCAGCGCAGCGCTAATCGATGTGGAAGAATGACCCACAGCAAAGGTGTCATAGTCGCTCTCAGGCGGCCAAGGAAATGGGTGTAGGCCATTCTTTTGACGAATGGTACTCATGCGCTCTGCTCGGCCCGTCAGGATTTTATGAGGGTAGGCTTGGTGCCCTACGTCCCACAACAAACGGTCAAACGGTGTGTTGTATACATAATGTAACGCGACAGTAAGCTCTACCGTGCCTAAACCGGAAGCGAAGTGACCACTGGTTTGGCTTACGCTATTAAGTAAGTACTCACGCAACTCATCGGCGAGCTCGCGTAATTTATCCTGGGGCAGCTGCCTCAATTTTTCAGGTGTTTGCGCAAGCGCAAGCGTTGGGTAATGTTGGAGATCTAAACTCATGTACTTATTATCTTTTTCAACATGGCGCGTGGCTAATGGTCACGTTTCACCAAAAGCTCGCTAAACGCAATTAAACTGTCGATATTGTAGGGTAAACGCGTCAATGCTTGAAGTGCATTATTGTGAAGCATTTCTAATTCTTGTTTAGCGCCAGCCATTCCGAGCTTGGCGGGAAACGTGTTTTTACCCAATGCTTCGTCTGACCCTGCCGGTTTACCTAATTTCTCGCTGCTGCCTTCAACGTCTAAAATGTCGTCTTGAACTTGAAAA
This sequence comes from Alteromonas sp. ABH4_452, assembly GCF_056311825.1. Classification (NCBI taxonomy): domain Bacteria; kingdom Pseudomonadati; phylum Pseudomonadota; class Gammaproteobacteria; order Alteromonadales; family Alteromonadaceae; genus Alteromonas; species Alteromonas sp. ABH4_452. The sequence continues at coordinate 1,985,683 of NZ_CM149973.1, forward strand.
GCTAGCCCGATATCGGCGGCATAAGCCATTAAGTCAGTTTTAGTTTGTGGCAATAAGCCTTCACTGACAATAGCGACCATTTCAACACAGGCCTTCAGCAAAGCCCCAGTTTTTAGTTTGTGAAGCTGTTTCAGTTCTTCTATCGAGATGGCTTTACCTGTACTGGCAAGGTCAATAGCCTGGCCACCACACATGCCTACGTAGCCAGCACTTTTTGCGAGTACAGACAATAACTGACCACGCTTCGTTTCGGCGTACGCACTTAGTGGCGCATCGGCTAAAACCGTGAATGCGAGGGCTTGCAGCGCGTCGCCAGCTAAAATAGCCGTAGCTTCATCAAAGGCAATATGACACGTTGGCATTCCGCGACGTAAATCATCATCGTCCATGGCTGGTAAATCATCATGAACTAACGAGTAGGCGTGCACGCACTCAATAGCCATGCTTATAGCCATCTGATCTTTTTTGGGCACGTCTAACGTGTTTCCTACAACCTGCACTAGTAGTGGGCGCATGCGCTTGCCACCTGCAAGCAATGCGTGACGCATTGCATCTTTAAGGCGCGGTGCGTAATCGGGTAAATCATCAATTAAGGTAAGAAGGGATGCATCAGTTTGCTGTTTCACTTGCTGATGCAAAGCAGAAAAATTCATAGGTCGCCTGTAAGTTAAAAATGAACGTTTTACGGCTGTTCACTTTCAGGAAGAGTCTGAAGCGTTTCTTCGCCTTGTTCACTAAGCAATATTTTTACTTTTTGCTCGGCGTTTTCAAGTGATTGCTGGCCTTGACGAGATAACGCTATGCCTCGTTCAAATTTTTCCAGTGCTTTATTAAGAGGCAGATCACCGTTTTCCATTTCGTTAACGATAGCTTCTAGTTCTGATAAAGTTTCTTCAAAAGACGCTGATGCTTTTTCTGTCGTCATAAAAACACTCAATACATTGGCCAAAATACGTGTACCGCGCACATTAACTGAGGGCCGCACAAGGGTCAAATGGTTTGTCCGTATATCGCCTATATCACAGTAATATAGCTTTTTTTTCATGCAGCTGACCACGTTGAATAGGAAGATATTGTGCTATATTCGAAATAAGTGGCTACATTACTTTAAATAGAAGGGTGCATGCGTGTTCTGATAGGTAGGCGAACGCTGTAAGCAAGGACGATGTATAGCAAACCTTTGAACAGGTTTTTTTAAAGTCACACTTAATAAAAAACAAATAAATATGATATTTTTCAATAATGTCGTTTTAGTATTTTTATCCTTTGCCGATAGAATATTTGTACATTAACAGCACTGACTGCGCATAAATGGGGAAGAGTGAGTGGATTTAGCAACCGTCATAGGTATGTTGGGCGCCATTGGTTTCATAGTTATGGCTATGATTCTAGGCGGCAGCTTAGGCATGTTCATCGACGTCCAATCAATATTGATCGTGTTTGGTGGGACTTTATTTGTTGTCTTGTCACAATTTACTTTAGGTCAGTTCTTCGGTGCAGGTAAGATTGCTGGCAAAGCCTTCATGTTTAAAATTGAATCGCCAGAAGAGCTCATTGAGAAAATTGTAGAGATGGCGGATGCCGCGCGAAAAGGCGGCTTTTTGGCTTTAGAGGAAGCGGAAATCTCGAACGAATTTATGCAGAAAGGCGTGGATATGCTAGTTGATGGCCACGATATTGAAGTGGTCAGAGAGACACTTGCTAAAGATATTTCTATGACGTCAGAACGACATGATTTTGGCGCCTCGTTTTTTAAAGGTATGGGCGATATTGCACCCGCCATGGGTATGATCGGTACCTTGATTGGTTTGGTTGCCATGCTATCAAACATGGATGACCCAAAAGCTATTGGCCCTGCAATGGCGGTAGCACTACTTACCACCCTTTATGGCGCTTTTTTCGCTAACGTCATCTGTTTGCCAATAGCATTCAAACTTTCAGTGCGAGCAGGGGAAGAAAAGCTCAATCAAAGCCTTGTTCTTGACGGTATTGTCGGTATCGCTGACGGTCAAAACCCTCGAGTTATTGAAGGCGTACTGAAAAACTACCTTGCTGCAAGTAAGCGTGGAAGCGCAGAGGAAGAGTAATGGCCGAAGAAGAATGCCCAAAATGCCCCCCCGAGGGGCTTCCAGCTTGGATGGGAACCTTCGCAGACTTAATGTCACTGCTTATGTGCTTCTTTGTACTTTTGCTTTCATTCTCCGAAATGGACGTACTCAAATTTAAGCAAATAGCGGGCTCAATGAAGTTTGCATTCGGTGTGCAAAACAAAATTGAAGTAAAAGACATTCCTAAAGGGACCAGTGTTATTGCTATGGAGTTTCGACCTGGTAAGCCTGATCCCACGCCAATTGAATCTATTCAGCAGCAAACCAACGAAATGACTCAGCAAATGCTAGAATTTCAAGCGGGAAATGAGGATTCAGCCGGCGGCAGGCAAAAGCAGCGTGGCGAACAACGGGGCGGTCAGTCTCAACAGACGGCTACTGAGTCATCTTCATCCGCTGAGCAAAGCACTGACCAATCTCAAATGGCTGAATTGATGAAAAAAGTGGCCCAACAATTAGAAAAGCAAATTTTAGATGGGTCGGTTGAGATGGAGTCGCTGGGGCAGCAGCTTACTATTCGTATTCGCGAGAATGGTTCGTTCTCAGCAGGGTCTGCTTTCTTGCAGCCACAATTTCAGCCCGTATTAAGAAAAATTGGTGTGCTTTTAGCGGATGTACCTGGAGAGATTGAGATTTCGGGTCATAGCGATGGTCAACATATTGCAAACGAATTATATCGCTCAAACTGGGATTTATCATCACAACGGGCAGTAGCGGTGGCCGAAGCTATGCGGACAGCGCCTGGGTTTGATGAAAGCCGTATGTCTGTGGTTGGCAAAGCTGATACTAATCCTATCGTTGAAAATGCCACGACCGCGAGTGATAGAGCTAAGAATCGCCGAGTGGAAATTAATATTAACCAAGGTAAACCAATGATATCCAAACCCATATCAGTGGTAGACGATTAAGCGGTACTCTTTTGAATTACAATATCCACTAAAAAGCGGTGCCATATGGCACCGCTTTTTGGTTTAAAATTGCTTGCTGGGTACTCATACCAATCCGCATAGATAATTACCTACCCAGCAACGACAATCAAACTCTGGCTAGTTCTTCTCTGTACTGAGGTTTAGATATAACAAGTTGTACAGTGCTAATGGTTCTTTCTAGAAAGCCACCTTCGCAATATTTGAGGTAATAGGTCCACATACGCATAAAGCGCTCGTCGTAACCATCACTCAATAATTCATCTTTAGCCGAGATAAATGCTTCATACCAATGGTTTAGCGTTTTTGCATAGTCCACACCAATGTCATGTAAGTCACGGATCATCATGTTCGTGTACTTTTTAAGATGGGCATTTAGCTGGTATTGCGATGGTAAAAAACCACCCGGAAAAATGTATTTCTGTATGAAGTCTACGCTGTTTGAATAGCTATCATAACGTCTATCGTCAATGGTTATCGACTGAAGCAACATAAGACCGTCGTCTTTTAAAAGAGAAGCACATTTTTCAAAGAAGTTACCTAAATACTGTTTGCCAACCGCTTCAATCATTTCAATGGATACTAGTTTGTCGTATTTACCTTCAAGCAAGCGATAATCTTTTTTAAGTAAGGTAATTTTACTTTCCAATCCTTCCCGTTCAATCCAATCTTTCGCCCATGCGTGCTGCTCTTCTGAAATAGTCGTGGTGGTGACACTGCAGCCGTAGTGTTTCGCAGCATAAACTGCAAGGCCTCCCCAGCCAGTGCCTATTTCTAAAAGGTGATCTGCTTCAGAAAGTTGTAATTTGTCACAAATAGCTTTTAGTTTGTAGTTCTGCGCGTCGTTTAGCGTTGCATTCGGGTCAGGGTATATAGCTGATGAATACATCATTGTTGGGTCAAGAAAGCGTGTATAAAGCTTATTACCCAAATCATAATGTGCTTCAATGTTCTTTTTAGCTTGGTCTTTTGTGTTTCGACGCGCAAAATGCTGAATTTTATTAATGGGCATGGTTAGCCACTTAAACTTATTTTCCCACTCATCAAGGGTGGGTAAGTTCCGTGCGAAAATCCTTACTACGGCTGTTACATCGTCACTGTCCCACAACCCGTCCATGTACGCCTCGCCAGCGCCCACACTGCCGCCAAGTAACAACTGTCGATAGGCTTGCACATTTTTGATATTTACCGTAGCGCGCAAGTCACTTTCGTCTGTGCCGAAACGCGCCACGACATCGCCGTTTTCTTGAATAGTTAAGCGACCAAATGGAAGCTGATTTAAACACTTCAAAAATAGTGTTCTACAAGTTTTATCTACAAAAGAGACCTCTGAGGTGGTCAGTAGTACAGATTCACCGAAAGACATTGTTATTGTTCCTGACTCTTTTCTGGGTGTGTATATAGTGGCGTTCGTTTCAGCAATAGCTTAAGCGCGTGCCAATAAATTCCGGCCACGGTTTTTATCGTCATACTGGGTATACGTTTAAGTGCGGCAGATAGATTCGCATTATCTAAAGTAAATTTAGTCAAATTAATCCCAGCGCTAAATTCTTTGTCTTCTCTTACGCAATCCATCGCTAAAGAAAGTCTAGACGAAGGCTGAGAAATCGACCATTTATAGGTCATATCCATAGGATTAAAAGGCGACACATGAAAAGCCTTAGGTGTATCGGCTTGGCTGTTTAGGTTTACCAGATAGTGATGGCGCTCATTCCAAGGAGTATTGCTAACCTCAGCAAGCATATGAGTATATTTACCCTCAGCGTTGCGAAGGTAATAAAAGTTAACTGGGCTGAAATACAGACCCCACATGCGTAATTGACCTAGCATAAAAACGTCGCCGCTTAGCGCTTTACCATCATTTAATTCGGTCATTCTTTGCAACACGGCTTGGTTCAAAGAAATGGAAGGGTCACCTAGATAGTCTTCTCGCTTGAATCGAACTCGTGCTTTAGTGTGCGCGCTAAAATACTTCAGCGTATCCGATAGCACGTTCAGTTCCTCACTTTCGAGTTTTAACCAAAACAGATAAATGTCGTAGTCAAACTTGTGTTGGGTAGGCTTGAAACGTTGATGGTATACCTTGCCTTTATATATCGCGCTTTCTGTCACAGTGTTTCACCAAAACGAGCACAAACGTCTAGTGCACTGGTAACGCCATCTTCATGAAAACCGTTGTACCAGTAGGCCCCACAAAAATGTAAATTATCTACGCCGCAAATCTCACTTCTACGTGACTGCGCTTTCACCATGCTGGCACTGTACTGAGGGTGAGCGTATTGATAGCTTCGCAAAATACTCTTTTCATTAATTTCAGGGGTATTATTGAGCGTTACACAATAAGTATTTTCTGCTTCTAATCGCTGGAGAATGTTCATATTGTAGGTGACAGAAGCAGGGCGGGCTTCCTCGCTTGCATCCTCTTTTAAGCTGTAGTTCCAACTAGCCCAAGCCAATTTCCTTTTAGGTAATTGGTCTGTGTCTTTGTGCATGACTACATCATTTTCCGCATAAGGAATATTGCCAAGAATATCTTTGTGCAGTGAAGTAGGGGAATGAATCATTTTTAGCGCTTGGTCACTGTGACACGCAAACACGACATGATCGAACGTCGCAACTGCACCAGATGAATCAGTAACTTCCCACTTATCATCGCGTTTGGCCACAGAAACTACAGCCGTAGATAATTTAATTTTAGACTCAAATGGTGCAACCAATGGCGGTATATACTGGCTAGAGCCACCTTTAATCGTGTACCACTGTGGTCGGTCGGTAATATTGAGCAGGCCGTGATTATTAAAAAACTGCAGGAAAAAAGTTAACGGAAACTTTCGCGTCTGTTCAAGGCTACTAGACCAAATAGCGGCGCACATAGGTAGTATATAGTAGCGCGCGAAATCGTCGCTTAGTTCTAACTCTTTAATAATATCTTCAAGCGTCAACGAGGACGTGTCACGCTTTTCAGCCACCATAGCTTTACACGCCTTATTAAAAGTCAAAATGTCTTTAACGATGCGCCAAAATTTAGGGCGAAGAATGTTGCGTCGCTGTGCAAATAAACTGTTTAAATTATTACCATTGTATTCAAGGTTTGCTTTTTCACTCATAACAGAGAAGCTCATCTCTGTTGGTTGGTAATCAACGTTTAGCTGAGTAATAAGCTTGATAAAGTTAGGGTAGGTCCAGTCATTGAAAACGATAAAGCCGGTATCAATGTGATGAGTCTGACCGTTATCAACGATTTTCTTTGTTGCCGTATGACCACCAATGTAGTCATTCGCTTCATAAACTGTGATGTCGTTCTGTCGGTTTAGAAGGTGTGCGCAGGTTAACCCTGAAATACCTGTGCCTATGATGGCAATCTTATTATTCATTTTTACTTCTCTTATTGTTTTTCTCGCATGGCCAAGGATAGGCGTCTTTGAATTGGCGTAGGCAATATATGCATAAAGCGTAGGATAAACCCAAAGAAACGAGGGAAGAAAACGGTTTGCTTATTACTTTCTATTCCTTTAAGCATGGCTTCAGCGGCTTCTTCAGCGCTAATTTTCATTGGCATTTCAAAGTCGTTTTTGTCAGTCAAAGGTGTTTCAACGAAGCCTGGTGAGACTGCCTGTACTTTCACGCCTTTATGGTGAAGATCGACTTCTAAGGACTTTGTGAAGTAGTGAAGGGCAGCTTTACTAGAGCCGTAGGCCTGAGTGCGTGTGAAAGGTAATAGACGGGCCATACTGTCGACTATGACCAACTTGTCGCCATCTTTCAATCTCGGGAGTAGCGCGTTAACACAGTGAACTACGCCAAAGAAATTAGGCTCGAAAACGCGGCGGAACATGTCTGGCTCGAAATCTTCAAGGTCTACATATTCACAAGTACCAGCATTGAGTACAGCAATATCAAACTTAACATTTGCTAATGCTCGCTTTGTATCTTCTAGATCTGACACATCAAACTGACAACCGCTAATATTGCTATATTTGCTAAGTTCATCAAGGGCTTCTTTGTTTCTTCCACAAGCAATGACACTATACCCATTATCGGCACACTTAATTGCTAATGCTTTACCTATTCCAGATGTTGCGCCAGTAATTAAGATACTCTTCATTTTGCCAGCTTCCCTTTTATCTTTTTGATTATAAAACCTAAGATAGGTACGTGTTCGTAAACCATTTCGCCCAAATCATAATAATCTTTGTGGTAGATGATGATGTCACCGTCAACACCAAGTTGTGTTGTACCGTCTAGCGTGATCTTTTTCGCATTGTTTTTCAGTACGAGGATCATCGTCCAATTTACAACGTGAGTCACCTTGGATTGACTATGGGCGGCTTGTTGAGAACAGTAGAGGATGTCTGCTATATCAAACTTGCACGTTTCGGCTTGTGTAAGAAGGTTAGAAAAATAACTTTTAACTTCGTCTATCCCGCTGTGCATAGTGATGGGGTCTATAAATTTAATATTACTGGCATAGATGTCTTCCAAGTCATCTGGGGATATCTGACATATATCTGTGTAAATTTTACAAAAGCGCTCGATGACATCCATACAACTTCCTTTACATTAAAATCTTGAGTACTGATAAATCATTCAGTTATGATTTTCTCTGAACCTTACAAAAATTTTTTTAATTATTGACTGCAAGTCTCTGATCTAAAATCTGTTAGTAATTTTATACAAAATCTAAATTACATTAATTGCTGAACTTAAGATCATGTTTCTCCGTTTATCCGTGAAAAATTTTCCCATTCGATCCTATTTGTACTCAGTCGCGTAAGTATTTCCGTGTTTTCGGAAGTGTTGAGTATGAGTGTAGAACGTTTTCCCTTATTTCCTTTATCTGCGCACCTTTTGCCTGAAGGCAGAATGGCATTGCGTATTTTTGAACCTAGATATGTGCGTATGGTTAAGCAGGCATGCGCCGAAAATAAAGGCTTTGTGATGTGTATGCTAAACGCAAACGGAGACAAAGGCTCAAACGAACACATCCATAAAATAGGGACATACGCACAGGTTGTCGACTTTGATATGCTCGACGATGGTTTGCTTGGCATAAAGGTTGCTGGTTCTCATTTAGTTGAGGTAAGTAGCATTGAAGTTGAAAAAGATGGCCTTCGCACTGGAAGTTGTAAGGTGTTAGAACCTTGGAAATGCGATTTGGCCCCTCAACAAATAGCGCCTATGGACGAGCGGCTTAAAGAAATATTTGGAAATTACGAAGAACTGGCGTCGTTGTATGAATCACCGAAATTTAATTGTCCCAACTGGGTATTAAATCGATGGTTAGAGTTATTGCCAGTCGATGGCTCGCAAAAGCAGCATTTTTTAGCGCAAAGAGAATGTACTAGTTTGCTAAATTATCTCTCTGCACTAATCGCTTAATATTGAGAGTTGAAATTGACATTACAAATTCGTAATCCAACATTTGCGTTTTTCGCAATCGTTTTAAGTCAGAACGTCGTAGAATGATACAACCAAAACGGAAAAGCGGACGAATCTTATGTTAGTTGGAATTCCTTTGGAACAAAGTAACAGCACAATCAAACCTAAAGAATGTGCTACTGAAATGTCTGATTACCTTGTGGCGGTTGCTGACGCCAGATGCAAACGATCCTTTGCTAGAGTATTTAACTATTTCGCACCTCGCTTGCGCTCATATGCTTTGAAACAAATGGGAAATGAGGCGTTAGCGATGGAGCTTGTTCAAGACACCATGTCAAACGTTTGGCAAAAAGCACATCTTTTTAATGCCGAGAAAGGGTCTCCATCGACATGGATTTTTACAATTGCGCGTAATATACGTTTTGATATGTTACGTAAGCTACAGAACCGAAAAGAAGACGTGTGTTCTGATGATTTGTGGCCAGTGCTTTGCGAGCAAACGGCAGACGCGAATGAAGCGCCGCTTGACGAGCAGGTCACGTTAGAGCAAATTGGTCATTTATTTGAATCACTGCCGGTAAAACAAAAAGCGGTGGTAGAGGCTATCTATATTGATGGCAAATCTCAGCAGGAAGTCGCCGACGAACTTTCCATTCCATTAGGTACAGTAAAGTCTCGTACGCGTTTGGCGCTTCAACGATTAAAGGTCATGTTAAACGATAATGATTAGGTTTCATCCCAGTGCCCAACAACTGAAAGATTTCGTTGAGGGCACGCTGTCACCTGCTATATCTTTGATGGTTTCGGCACATTGCGATATGTGTCCGAAGTGCCAACGATTTGTTGAGATTGAGACAGAAAGCTTAGCTGCACAAATGATGTCAGCTGTAAGTGAGAATGTTTTCGCGACTTCTGATGCCTCGCTTCAGTTTGGCGATATGTTTTCACAAATTACACAACTCCCACAATCCTCTGGCGAAAGCATTGAGGCCGCTGGTGTTTCTGAATATCGTGAAACTTTTAAAAAGCCTCGGGCACCATCTAAATCAGAAAACTTAAGTTCTATTGAATTGGATGGCAGAACGTTTACTTTACCTCGAACCCTTCACCGGTATATTGACAAGACTGGAAACTGGTCAAGTTTAGTCGGTAAGCTATGGCAGGCCCCGGTTGATTTAGGTAATCAGGGCGTAGCTAATTTTATCTTTATGGGCGGTGGTGGAAGTGTGCCAGAGCATACTCATCGAGGCACTGAATACACCCTAGTTATTGATGGTGAATTTAGCGATGGACTTAGCCGTTATGATACCGGCGACTTTATTTTCATGGATGGTGAAAAGACCCATACGCCCAAGGCTGAAGGAAAAGACGGTTGCTTAGTATTTAGCATTGTAGATCAGCCACTACACTTTACTTCAGGTTTAGCGAGACTATTAAATCCATTTAGCCATCTTTTCTTCCGCTAAAGTTTAAAACTATTGCTTTTCAGCTACTGTGCTTACAACCGCTAAATAACAAAAAACGCACTTAAGTGCGTTTTTTCGTTTTAACTATTAATGTTCTATAGTCGTTCGCGTCTCAAACTCTCTTCGACTAGCTAATAAACTCGCTGTCCGGATAGTTAAGTCTAAGTGTCTTCATTGCGTTATCACGAAGCTCTGTAAGACCAAGCTGCTCGTAGCTTGAAACCATAATTTCCAAGGCCTGTTGGACCTGCGTAGTGTTCGGGAAGTGCTCAATAACATAGCGACCACGGTTGGCAGCAGCAACATACGCCTCCCGTCTCATATAAAAGCGTGCAATAGCAATTTCATAACGCGCTAGGCGGTCTTTAATATGAACCATACGCTGCTTCGCGTCAGCCGCATACTTGCTGTCTGGATACTGCTGGATAAGTCTGCGAAAGTCTTCAAACGCTGCGCGCGATTTTGATGGGTCTCTATCCGTACGATCGATGTTCATTAACTCTTGGAATAGGTTGCTGTCTGATTCCATATTAGTTAAGCCACGCATGTAATACGCGTAGTCAACATCAGAGTGATTAGGATTAAGACGGATAAATCTGTCGATAGTGGCAAGTGTTTCTTCGTTCTTACCCGACTTATAGTAGCTGTAAATAAGATCTAGCTGTACTTGGTGAGACAGTGGACCAAACGGGTAACGGGAATCTAGCGCACTTAACGTTTGAGCAGCAGCGCTAAAGTTACCAACTTCCATGCTCTGCTTTGCTCTGTCGTACAGTTGCTGTGCACCCATGTTAGCTAAAACGGCTTTCTCTTCTTTATCTGAAGAACTACATCCTGCGACAGATACCATAGCACCCAATAAAACGGGAGCCAGTAGACGAAATGATTTCATAATAATTCTATTTTCCTGCTAAACAGTTTAATACTTCGCTGTCTAAGCTCATGTGTTAAACAACAACACTTTAATTGCATTCTAACGTACTAACGACGAGAAAAACCATACAAAAACGTAAACAAGGCAGTGTACAGCGTGAATACTTGTTATAATACCCTTTTTTAGACGTAATCAATGGTGTTATGACACAGTCGCCGAACACAATACAACTAGAAGCTTCAACGGAAGCTGCGCATTTTGGTTTACGCTTAGATCAGGTTTTGGCTGATTTGTTCCCTGAATATTCTCGTTCTAAGTTAAAAACTTGGATTCAGGACGGAAATGTTGCGGTAAATGGTGAAGTGATCACCGTCCCAAGACACAAAATGCAAATGGATGAACTCATTACTGTACAAGCTGAAATGGACGTGCAGGTAACAAGTGTTGCGCAAGACATTGCGCTAGATATTGTTTATGAAGATGAGCACATCTTGGTAATAAATAAACCTGCTGATTTGGTCGTGCATCCTGGCGCGGGAAATCCAAGCGGTACAGTGCTTAATGCATTGCTAAATCACTATCCCGAAATTGACAAAGTTCCACGTGCAGGCATTGTCCACCGTCTTGACAAAGACACTACGGGCTTAATGGTAGTAGCAAAAACAATACCTGCGCAAACGCACCTTGTTGACCAGCTACAGCGCCGCGAGATGAGCCGTGAATATGAAGCTATTGCTCTGGGTACTATGGTTGCGGGTGGTATTGTAGATGAACCTATCGGTAGGCATGCCACAAAGCGCACGCATATGGCAGTTCGCGAAATGGGTAAACCAGCAGTAACGCATTATCGCGTTATTGAAAAATTCCGCGCTTATACTCATTTGCGTTTAAAGCTTGAAACTGGTCGTACGCACCAAATACGCGTGCATATGGCGCATATAAAGCATCCGCTGTTAGGCGATCAGGTGTACGGCGGGCGTCCGCGTTTACCTAAAGGTGCGTCTGAGGAATTTATTGCTGCGCTTCGCGGATTCCAGCGCCAAGCGTTACATGCCGCTCAGCTATCGCTATTCCATCCTGAGACCGAAGAGTGGATGACCTGGAAGGCACCTCTGCCACAAGACATGCAGGACTTGCTTAAAGCCGTGAAAAAGGACACCGCGGACAATCCTCAGGATATGCTTTAAGCATGGAGTAGGGCTTATGACGTGGTCAGCTGCAAATTCACCTCTTTCATCCACGCTGGATTTGGTTACGCCTGCGTGGTCATGCCCCTCTAATATTGTCGCTTATACAACGACAAGGTTGGGGGGCGGTAGTATGGGAGATTTTGCAGGCTTAAATGTTGGTGCGCACGTGGGAGATGATCTTTTACTAGTTAAAGCCAATAGAAGCCTGATTCCACACAGCGAAAAGATAACGTGGCTAGAGCAAATACACAGCAATCGCGTGGTGTCATTGCCGAGTGCAGATACCACAGCCGATGCGTCGTATTCTTCTTCAACATCACACTTTTGTGCGGTAATGACTGCTGACTGTGTGCCCATCTTGTTGTGTGATGAAAGTGGTGAACAAGTAGCTGCAGTGCATGCCGGCTGGAAAGGGCTTGAGACTAATATTATCAGAAATGCTGTTGGGCAATTTAACTGCGATGCAAATAAAATTATGTCTTGGATAGGCCCCGCAATCAGCGGCGCTTGCTATGAAGTAGATGCACAGTTGGCAAGTAAATTTAGCCACATAGATGGCGCTATTGCCAATAGTACTAATAAAGGGAAGTACTTATTAGATTTACCTCTAGTAGCACAGATGCAATTGCAGCAAGCTGGCGTTGAAAATGTTACGCAGAGTAACTTGTGTACTTACACTGACAAGCGACGCTTCTATTCGCATCGGAGAGCGACTCATCAAAACAAACGCACAACAGGGCGCTTGGTCAGTGTAATAGGTATGCTTTAGATATCTAATCCTATGGGCATTAGTCCTTAATCCCTTCATTTATTTGCGCTAAATCAAAGTTTCTACAGTATTTGTTATCTTTTTGGCTAACTTTTCAATCTCATACTTGAATCACAATTGCGCAGCCTACATAACTAGAACATAAGCAATACCATTCCTCATAGAGCATTGCCCACTCAGCGAGAGTTAAAATGTTCGTAATTGCGGTGTGTTACCGCAGGTATAGTTGTTCACTTATTAGGTTGAGATTATGAGACTAGATAGATTTACCAGTAAATTTCAGCTCGCGATATCCGATGCTCAATCACTCGCATTGGGGCGAGATCATCAATACATTGAACCTGTCCACTTAATGACCGCCATGCTGAATCAGCAAGGTGGTTCAGTACGCCCGTTGCTTGATCAAGCTAACATTAATGTTAACGCACTTCGTTCTGCTTTGAGTCAGGCTATTGAACGTTTACCTAGAATTGAAGGCATTGGTGGTGATGTTCAATTAAGCAAAGACAGTGGCATTTTACTTAACCTTTGCGACAAGATTGCTCAGCAACGAAAAGACGAATATATAACGTCGGAGATCTTCGTGTTAGCAGCCCTTGAAGATAAAGGGCGATTGGGTGAGATCCTGAAAAGTTTGAATATCACCAAAGACGCTATTGAAAGCGCGATAGATGATATGCGTGGCGGACAGAAGGTGACAGACCCTAACGCTGAAGATGTGCGCCAGGCCCTTGAAAAGTACACCACAGACTTAACTGAGCGAGCGGAACAAGGCAAGCTCGACCCGGTAATTGGACGTGATGACGAAATTCGCCGTACCGTTCAAGTTCTGCAGCGCAGAACAAAAAACAACCCCGTGCTTATTGGTGAGCCTGGTGTAGGTAAAACGGCGATTGTAGAAGGGTTAGCGCAGCGCATTATTAACGGTGAAGTGCCTGAAGGATTGAAGAACAAGCGCGTTCTTGCCCTAGATATGGGCGCGTTAGTGGCTGGGGCTAAATACCGCGGTGAGTTTGAAGAACGTTTAAAGGCCGTTCTCAACGAGCTAGCTAAAGAAGAAGGCCGCGTCATTTTATTCGTTGACGAACTGCACACCATGGTAGGTGCAGGGAAGGGCGATGGCGCAATGGACGCAGGGAATATGCTAAAACCGGCGCTGGCACGCGGTGAACTTCACTGTGTGGGGGCAACCACGCTAGACGAATATCGTCAGTACATTGAAAAAGACGCTGCGCTTGAGCGCCGTTTTCAGAAAGTATTGGTTGAAGAGCCAAGCGTAGAGGACACTATTGCTATTCTTCGAGGCTTAAAAGAGCGTTATGAACTCCATCACTCCGTAGATATTACTGACCCAGCTATTGTCGCAGCGGCAAGTTTGTCGCATCGTTATATTAGTGACCGTCAATTGCCCGATAAAGCCATCGACCTTATTGATGAAGCGGCCTCTAGCATTCGTTTGCAAATAGACTCTAAGCCAGAGGATATGGACCGTTTGGAGCGCAGGATTATCCAGCTTAAGTTGGAAGAGCAAGCGCTTGCTAAAGAAACCGACGACGCCAGCCATAAGCGCCTCGAAATGATTGAACTTGAGCGCGAGCAAGCAGAAACCAAGTATGCAGAGCTTGAAAAAGTATGGCTAGATGAAAAAGATGCCATGCAGGGTACCCAAACCATCAAAGGGGAACTTGAACAAGCAAAGCTAGATTTAGAAATTGCCCGTCGAGCATCTGATTTGAATCGTATGTCGGAACTTCAGTACGGCCGTATTCCAGAGCTTGAAGCCAAGCTCGAACAGGCGGCTGAAAATGAAACCCGTGAGACCACGCTTCTTAAAAATAAAGTAACGGATATTGAAATTGCAGATGTGCTCTCGCGATGGACAGGTATTCCTGTAGCGAGAATGCTTGAAGGCGAGCGCGAGAAGCTGTTGCGTATGGAAGATGTTCTTCATAAACGTGTAGTAGGGCAAGAAGAAGCCGTTGAAGCAGTATCAAATGCTATTCGCCGTTCACGTGCTGGCCTTGCTGATCCAAACAGGCCTATTGGCTCATTCTTGTTTCTAGGTCCAACGGGCGTAGGTAAAACTGAGTTATGTAAAGCTTTGGCTGGCTTCATGTTCGACACTGAAGATGCCATGGTGCGTATCGATATGTCTGAGTTTATGGAAAAACACTCGGTTGCTCGTTTAGTCGGTGCGCCTCCTGGCTACGTTGGCTATGAGGAAGGTGGCTACTTAACCGAAGCGGTGCGTCGCAAGCCTTACTCGGTCATTTTATTGGACGAGGTTGAAAAGGCACACCCTGATGTATTCAACATTTTACTTCAGGTGCTGGATGACGGCAGGCTGACTGATGGACAAGGACGCACGGTAGATTTTAAAAATACCGTGGTGATCATGACGTCTAATTTAGGTTCGGACATCATCCAAGACAAACACAATGAAAGTCAGTATGACGATATGAAAGCGTCGGTGATGAGCGTAGTAGGGCAGCACTTCAGACCCGAGTTCATCAACCGTGTGGATGATATTGTGGTATTCCATCCATTAGGCAAAGAGCAAATTAAGTCTATTGCTAAAATTCAGCTTGCCTCGCTTCGCGCTAGGCTCGCAGAAAAAGGATATAAGCTTACTCTGTCTGCCGCGGCTATGGATAAATTGGCGGACGCGGGTTTCGACCCAGTGTTTGGCGCACGTCCGCTTAAGCGAGCAATTCAAGTGCAGGTGGAAAACCCACTCGCCCAGCAATTACTAGCGGGAGAGTTATTACCCGAATCAACCATTCGCATTGATGCTGACGAAAGCGGACTATTTGTAGTAAGCGGTTAATCAGCAAACCAAATCTTTAATTCAAAGGCACTAGAAACAGTGCCTTTTTTATTGCCTTGGCACTGTCTTTTCCTTTAGTTTACTCTGCTAAAGTAATTTCAGCGTGAGTGTTAGGAGTCATACATGGAAACAGCCCCAATTATTAACGCATTTAAACGCGTACTCGGGGAAAGCAACCTTGCCGTTGGAAAACGCCAAACTGAGCACTATCGAAAAGGGTGGCGCTCGGGTGAAGGTGAGGCATTGGCCGTACTGTTTCCACATACGCTAATGCAATATTGGGAAGTGCTTAAGATTTGCGTTGAATACAACTGCATCATCATTATGCAGGCTGCAAAAACCGGTTTGACCGAAGGTTCTACCCCGAGCGGAAATGATTACGATAGACCTGTGGTGGTAATTAACACCTTAGCCATGGATGATATCGTTTTAATAAACGATGGTAACCAAGTGTTGAGTTTTCCTGGGGCAACCTTGTTTAAGCTTGAAAAAATGCTAAAGCCCCTTGGCCGCGCGCCACATTCGGTGATTGGATCGTCCTGTTTGGGTGCATCTATCGTTGGTGGTGTAGCTAATAATTCTGGCGGCGCATTGGTTAAACGAGGCCCCGCTTATACGGAGTTGTCGCTATTTGCACAAATAGATGCTAACGGTGATTTAAAGCTGGTTAATCATTTAGGGATAGACTTGGGTGAAACACCTGAAGAAATTATCGGTAATCTCGCATCAGGCAATTTTTCAAAATCACTCCCAGAAACGATAAAAAAAGCGTCAGCCAGTGACTATGAAGAAATCGTTCGAGATGTAAATGCTAGTACGCCTAGTCGCTTCAATGCCGACCCATCAAGACTATATGAAGCCAGCGGTTGCGCGGGTAAAATTGCCGTTTTTGCCGTGCGATTAGATACATTCGAAGTGCCTGAAAAAGAACAAACGTTTTATATCGGTACAAACGATGCTGCTGTACTTACCCGTATTCGCAGAGACATTCTGTCGACGTATGAAAACATTCCTGAAGTAGGTGAATACCTGCATAGAGATATGTTTGATATTGCAGATGTGTACGGCAAAGATACCATATTAAGTATTGAGCGTTTAGGAACTGATTCACTACCTAAAATGTTTGCACTAAAAGGGCGGGTGGATGCTGTGCTTAACAAACTGCCTTTTATGCCTCGCTATTTAAGCGACAGAGTTATGCAGTTTGGGAGTAAGTTTTTCTCTGACCAGATCCCCGCAAGTTTAAGAGCCTATCGTGACAAGTACGAGCACCACCTTATTCTTAAGATGAGCGATGGTGGCATTGAAGAGGCAAAGACTCTTTTAGCCAAACTGTTTACTAAAGAGAAGCTAGATGGTGACTACATTACCTGCAATGAAGAGGAGGCGTCTAAAGCCTTTTTAATTCGCTTCGCAGCGGCAGGTGCTGCGGTGCGCTATCAAATGATGCATCATAAACAAGTAGGGGATATTTTAGCGTTAGATATTGCGTTGCGCCGCAATGACCAGTTTTGGGTAGAAGAATTGCCTGAACACATAGCCAAACATGTTGAAAAGCCACTTTATTACGGACATTTCTTCTGTCATGTTTTTCATCAAGATTACATACTAAAGAAGGGCAGCGACGCTCACAAAGTCAAAGCAGACATGTTGGCACTATTAGATAGCCGCGGTGCTAAATATCCTGCCGAGCATAATGTTGGGCATTTGTATAAAGCAGAGAGTACTCTACAGCAGTTTTACAGAGAGCTAGACCCTACCAATACCTTTAACCCAGGCATTGGTAAGATGGAGAAGCACAAACGCAACTGTTCGTGCTGTCTTTGAATCTATGCGTAGAGAGCCTTACAGGCTCTCTAATAATGCTCTAGCCTGCGGACGTCTAAAGAAAGGTCGCTCTACATTTACTGCATACTCTAGCTCTTTTTTCGCTTCCTCAATTCTATTGAGTTTTGCAAGCGTGTAGCCAAGGTGATAGCGGATGTTAGGGTCGTTAGCGTCTCTTGCGAAAGCGTCTCTAAGCATTTTAAGACTACCCTCATAATCTCCCTGTAGCGCTTTAATGTGTCCAAAGGTGTCTAGTATTTTAGAAGAATTAGGCTGCAGCTCATAAGCCTGTCGCGCATAGTTTTTAGCGGTGATCAGTGATTTTTCAATATGCATAATAGCTAAGCGGTTGAAGGCTTCGGCTGGATTAAGTAGGTTGGGCTCTTCAATAAGCTCTTTATAGAGCGCTGTTGATTCGTCGAATTCTTGAATAAAGAAAAGGTACTGAGCCAGCAGATTTTTCGCCAGCAGGTTGCTATCATTTTCACTCACTAGTTTTCGCGCGGTTTTCAAAAAAACATCAACAAACTGTTCGTTTAATGCGTAGTTATAGAGCGCAATAAACGCCTGTGCAAAGGAAGCGTCGACTTCTAGCGCTTGTTGGAAAGCGTTAATCGCGCTTTCGTTATTACCTTTATTCGCAGCTAATCTTCCCTTCAGAAAGTGATAGACCGGATTCTCTCGCTGATTTGCTGGAATGGTCGCTAATAGCGACTGTGCTTTATCGTTTTTCTGTAAATCTAACAATAAGCTGGTATAGCGCAAAGTTACAAAAGTACTCGAGTTGGCTATTTCGTAAGCGCGAGCCATGGCACCTAGGGCGCTTTCGCTGTTTCCTAAATTGCGAGCTTGGTCAGCATAAGCGATAAGCTTTCCAGCATCGTCGTTAATAAAGTTTCTTACAATGCTTAGCGTTTTTTCCGCATCAGCTCGCTGATTATTTGATAGCTGAAGCGCAGCTTTACGAAGAAGGTAGTCAGCATTGTCGAAATCATCTTTTATAAGCAAATCTAAATGATACAGAGCGTTCTTAATGTCGCCTTTTTGCTGGTATAAAGATGAAATACGCTCTCTAGCACCGATACTCGAAGGATTGAGCGTTAATATATCAAGGTAAATTTGCTTCGCGTCTTCTACGTTGCCCGCTTTGGTTAAATTAAACGCCTTAAGCATTAATGTTTCGTTATGCTGAGGGGACAAAGCAAGTAGCTCTTCTACAAGTTGGTTAGATTTGTCAACATTCCCTAAACGACTCTCTGTAGCTGCTAAATTGAATTTTGCTGGAAAGAGGGTAGGGTTTTGCGCTAGCGCTTTCTCGATGTTGTCTTTAGCTTCCTCCAATTGACCTTGTCTAATCAAAATGCCGGCTTTTAGGTTGTACACTTCAGCTTCGTCAGGATAAAGTTCACTTAGTAAATTTGCACCCTTCAGCGCATTATCGAATTGCTGCGCTTGTAAATTCATTAATGAATAGGTGAATAGAAAACCTGCGTTGTCTTTGTAGGTCGGCAAATTCTTTTCAAGAATTGATAGCGCTTCGTCCTGCTTACCTCTGGCAGCCATCAATTTGATTTTAAACAGCTGGAGTTTGTTCTCATTCGGGTACTTATATTCAAGGTTTTGCAATAAGCGTTCAGCTTTAAACGCTTTGTTTTGGCGAATAAATAAATCACCTAGAAGAAGTGCCGAGTCAGGGTCTTCCATCAACGCATCTTGATGGCGTTCAAGCAGGGCGAGCGCTTGCTTATCTTGCTGTGTCGCCATATAGACCTGGCTTAGCATCAATACTGCCTGTAGGTCATCAGGCTCCTGTTGCAAATAGCCATTAAAGTCTTTTGCGGCCGTTTCCATGTTGTTATTAAAGAAGTTTGTTAAACCGCTTATGTAGAGCAACATGGGTTGAGAAGTTATGAGCTCAGGATCAAGCTGTGCCATAAAATCATTAAGCTCTTTTAGCTTTTCGTTATCAATAGCTTGTTGGTTGTCTCTGCTTTGCAACCAGCTGTTGAGTAAGATGGCCAAAGGATCATTAGGCGTGTCTTCAATGATCTCATCTACGAATAGCTTTGCAGTATCGTAGTCTTTCGCTTCTAAATACAAGTCCACTAGATTACGCAAGGCAATAGGGTCGTCGCGGTTAAACGTCAGGGCTTTTTGTAAATGTGCGGTTGCGGCGTCTTTATCGCCTTGTCGGTATGCGAGCTGGCCTTTCAAACGCCATGTTATTGCGTTTTCAGGCTCTAATGACATAGCTTTATTGATAAGAGAACTTGCTTTAGATAAGTCTTCATTTTGAAGGGCGATGGAAGCTAACCCATTTATAGCAGGTACGAAGTTGGGCGTGCGGGAAACGATGGTGTTGTAGTCACGTAAGGCGCATTGCTCTTCTTCTAACCTAATACACGCGGTTGCACGAATCATTAACCATTCACGCTCTGCATCACCCGATAGCTTGTTTAAATCAGAAAACTCTACAATCTCCTGGTATCTGTTTAAGAAAAGCCAAGTGTTGCCCAGCGGCTCTGCCAGAAGGTTAATATCGGCACCCATTTCCAGCGCTTCTACAAACTCCATTTCGGCTGCAGTTAAATAGCCGTTAATAAGCAGTATCTCGCCCATTAGTATTTTAGCAGCTAGGTTTTCTGGGTCTTTTTGTAAACTGTTTTTAAGGTGAATATAGGCTTCATCGTATTCGTTTTCGTTAAAGGCAGTTAAGGCCTTTTCATAGTCTTCTGAGGTAGTTGCGAAACTGTTGAATACGATTAAAGAAGAGGCAACTGCAGAGACAATAGCGCGTTGTACAAAACGCTTTTTATTATTAAAAAAATCCATATAAACCTTCGAAATTTAGCCTAGCTACAGGCTTAAAAATAGCATAAAAAAAGGTGGCCTAAGCCACCTTTTAAAGATACGTGTTTTCTAAGCGTTTTTAAACAATTAAACGCGACGCTTACGTCTATAAAGAACAAGACCTAAACCTAAACTCATAAGTGCAAGGGCGCCTGGTTCGCTAACCTGCGTAGGTGGGGGCGGTGTAGTATCATTACTTGCTAGTTCAATACCTAAAGAACTAAGCTTAAACCCGAAGTTGTTTGAAGAAGTACTGTCGTCGAAAAAAGTATTATATGCACCGACAAGCCAATACTGAGCAGAGGTCAAGTTGGTGAACTCTGATACAAAAGAATCACCAACTTTAGTATTGCTTACGCCATAGTGACCTACCGCGGAAGAAATAGTTGTCTCAGCTACGTCGGCCCAAGTAAAGTCTTGATCACTGGAAAATAACGAAACATCATCTAAACCTACAACAGTGACTTCTTTTTCGCTATCTGGATTGCTGCCGAAATTACTCACCCAAGAAAACGATGCGTCTGTAAGCGTCACATCGGTGCTGAACGAAAGTAATACCATATCGAAGTCCGCAATGCCTTTTTCTGCATTATAGTTATCAATAGAGTGCTTATCGCCCTTGTACCTATTGCGTTCATTTAGGTATATATCATTGTTTATTAAACCAAAGCCTTCACCGTAATCTTTCAAACTCCCCTGATTAACAACTAGATCATCATTTTCGGCTTGATAGTACTTACCATTATAATAACCGCCACTCCAAGTGTCGTAATTACCATTATAGTACCCAGTATCTGCCCAAGAAGTAACTCCGACATAAACGGTAGTGTCATCGATCGTTATTGAGGTCCCGCTAGAGCTATCTGGAGAAAGGGTATAACTAATACCGTCTGTGGCTAATGAATATTCGTTGAGGCTACTGTCGGTTGCATGTGCAGAAAAGGCAGACACTACTGACATAACTATTATTAATTTTCTTAACTTCATACATACGACTCTGATACTAGGAAATAATTATATTATTTTCTTTCATGCATAATTCGAGCCAAATTTTATGTTGTTGTTTTAACGATAATATTTTTTAACAAGGTAGGGTGCAGTAAAAAAAACTGACAGGTTGTACCACCTGTCAGTGATCTAAAGTCTAATTTCCTTAAATGGCCTTTTTGCGGCGCCACATGACGAATAAAGAGCAAGCCATTAGTAGGCCGATAGTACCTGGCTCCGACACTTCCGTAGTATCAGGGGTACCTGTCGTTTCGGTAATTGAGAAACCAACATTAGCAAGTTTGAAAGCGTCGTTACCAATGTACCCACCAATATTACCAAATGCGGTGTTGTATGCCCCTACGAGCCAATATTGCGCTGACTCAGTGAACGCAAAATCGGCGCGGTGCTCTACATAGTCACAGTTCTCAATATCGAAAGATGCAGAAGTAAGCGCATCTGCAACAATATCACTCCATGTATTTACACCAGAGGTCAAAGTAGAGGTGTCATTTAAGGCAGCTACTGAAACTTGACTATCATTACTGCTATATAACCATGAAAAGCTCGCGCCGGTTAGTGTTACTGCAGAGTCAAATGAAAGCAGTACAAAGTCATAATCACGCTCAACATTGGTCACTCCACTTTTATAAGCAGCCTTACTACCTTCATAATAGTAGTTTAGGTTGTCGATAGCATGGTCAGAACTACCTTTGTAGTAAGCTTCGTCATTATTGGTAACTCCATAAGCCCAAGTATTTGAGATTTTTTGTAAGCTAGCGGCAACCACTGTTTCGCCGGTCGCATTATTAGTATCTGAAAATGCAGACAAAGAAATGTTTACGCCATCAATCTCCACAGGAGAGTTATCAGGGTTAACACTATTGTAAACACCATCGTCGACTAGATCATAGGTATACTCACCAAGCGGAGAGTTACACTGCTTACTCTGGGTGTTGCTGCTACCCGATGAGCCGCAGTAGGAGTAATCATGCTTTTTATAAGAGGTGGCAAATGCTGAATTAGCGCTCAGCGTCGATACCAGCGCCATTGAAAGTAATAGCAAGGTCTTGGAAGAAAAGGTTTTGTCTAGTAATCGCATAATCACTTTCCTATATAAAAAGCGCATAGCGCTTCAAGTACAAACCTTTCAAGCGTTGTACTATTTATGTACACACACTTTTTCGGAAAGTACTTAGTTTCAACATGGAGTTGTATGATATATAAACGGTGACCTGTTTAAGGTATGTGACCGTATACCTAGTTATTACTGATTGGCGAGGTAAGTAAGGAAGCAGGTTCTAAATTATTAGCCTTTGTGCGTTGTCCTTATTTGATAAAGTGGACTCATCTAAATGTATTGCAAAGCTTTTTGAATATGCCATCGCCGAAATTTATGTATGGAAGCTGGCTGTATCTTTACTTTGCTATGCCTTCTTGCATATCTATGAAATAATTAACTCAATTACATGTAGAAGTACGAGGACATATGTCTGAACAAAAACGTAAAGGGATATACTTACTTCCCAATTTATTAACAACAGCAGGTTTGTTTTCTGGTTTCTTTGCTGTTGTGTCGTCAATGAACGGTCGTTTTGAAGCAGCCGCTGTCGCAATTTTTGTGGCAATGATATTTGATGGGCTGGATGGACGAGTAGCTAGAATGACAAATACGCAAAGTGATTTCGGCGCAGAGTATGACTCTATGGCCGATATGGTCTCTTTTGGTATGGCACCTGCACTTGTTGCTTATAATTGGGGCTTAACCGAATTAGGTAAGTTGGGCTGGTTAGCGGCATTTGTCTATGTAGCTGGTGCAGCATTGCGTCTAGCTCGCTTCAATACTCAGGTTGGAATCGCTGATAAGCGCTTCTTCCAAGGTCTTGCTAGTCCAGCAGCAGCGGCAGTTGTATCCGGTCTTGTATGGGTGGGTGTCGAGTATAATGCAGTAGGGACTGACTACGGGTTGATTGTGGCCGCAGTAACTGGTTTAGCTGGCTTACTTATGGTGAGTAACTTTAAGTATAATTCTTTCAAAGAAGTTAACTGGCATGGCAAGGTTCCATTTGTTGGCCTTCTATTAGTGCTTTTAATATTCGTTGTTGTTGCAACTGAGCCAGCGCTTGTACTGTTTTTAGTATTTGCTTTGTATGCACTGGCAGGGCCTATCAATACTTTCCGCACGGTAGAGAAAGTGACTTTGGATGACGTGGTAGGCGATCACGAAGAAGACGCGGACTTCAATGCTGATAAAAAGAATCAAAGCGAAAGTGAAGACGTTACTAAATAGTAAGTAGGCAATTCTTTACGCTATGAAAAGAGGGAAAATTTCTTTTAGTGTTATTAAACAGAGCGTTTTCCGATAAATCTGCCTGCAAAATGAACGAATAGAGTGAAAAGCGACCGAATGGTCGCTTTTTTTGTATTTATTTAAAATAAGTGTTGACGTGAGCGCTCATTTCCCTAAAATGCGCATCCGCTTCGGGGGAAAAGCAAAACAGCAAGCCTCCTGAAGTAAGTCTCTACTATCTTTATAGGCCAGTAAAGACGGGAGTTTAGAAGAAACGCTTCAGAAAATAAATTTTCAAAAAGTGTTGACAACGAAAGCTTCCAGCGTATAATGCGCACCTCACTCGAACAGGGTGAGTCACCAAGAAGCAGCGGCTTCTAGTGAATAGCAGCGAAGCTGCTACGTTCTTTAACAATTTAGACAAGACAATCTGTGTGGGCACTCGTTAAGAGTGTCACAACGACGATTCATATTTCGATATATTTAATTGAAGAGTTTGATCATGGCTCAGATTGAACGCTGGCGGCAGGCCTAACACATGCAAGTCGAACGGTAACAGGAAGTGCTTGCACTTCGCTGACGAGTGGCGGACGGGTGAGTAATGCTTGGGAACTTGCCTTTGCGAGGGGGATAACAGTTGGAAACGACTGCTAATACCGCATAATGTCTACGGACCAAACGGGGCTTAGGCTCCGGCGCAAAGAGAGGCCCAAGTGAGATTAGCTAGTTGGTAAGGTAAAGGCTTACCAAGGCAACGATCTCTAGCTGTTCTGAGAGGAAGATCAGCCACACTGGGACTGAGACACGGCCCAGACTCCTACGGGAGGCAGCAGTGGGGAATATTGCACAATGGGGGGAACCCTGATGCAGCCATGCCGCGTGTGTGAAGAAGGCCTTCGGGTTGTAAAGCACTTTCAGTTGTGAGGAAAAGTTAGTAGTTAATACCTGCTAGCCGTGACGTTAACAACAGAAGAAGCACCGGCTAACTCCGTGCCAGCAGCCGCGGTAATACGGAGGGTGCGAGCGTTAATCGGAATTACTGGGCGTAAAGCGCACGCAGGCGGTTTGTTAAGCTAGATGTGAAAGCCCCGGGCTCAACCTGGGATGGTCATTTAGAACTGGCAGACTAGAGTCTTGGAGAGGGGAGTGGAATTCCAGGTGTAGCGGTGAAATGCGTAGATATCTGGAGGAACATCAGTGGCGAAGGCGACTCCCTGGCCAAAGACTGACGCTCATGTGCGAAAGTGTGGGTAGCGAACAGGATTAGATACCCTGGTAGTCCACACCGTAAACGCTGTCTACTAGCTGTTTGTGACTTTAAGTCGTGAGTAGCGAAGCTAACGCGCTAAGTAGACCGCCTGGGGAGTACGGCCGCAAGGTTAAAACTCAAATGAATTGACGGGGGCCCGCACAAGCGGTGGAGCATGTGGTTTAATTCGATGCAACGCGAAGAACCTTACCTACACTTGACATGCAGAGAACTTTCTAGAGATAGATTGGTGCCTTCGGGAACTCTGACACAGGTGCTGCATGGCTGTCGTCAGCTCGTGTCGTGAGATGTTGGGTTAAGTCCCGCAACGAGCGCAACCCTTGTCCTTAGTTGCCAGCCTTAAGTTGGGCACTCTAAGGAGACTGCCGGTGACAAACCGGAGGAAGGTGGGGACGACGTCAAGTCATCATGGCCCTTACGTGTAGGGCTACACACGTGCTACAATGGCATTTACAGAGGGAAGCGAGACAGTGATGTGGAGCGGACCCCTTAAAGAATGTCGTAGTCCGGATTGGAGTCTGCAACTCGACTCCATGAAGTCGGAATCGCTAGTAATCGCAGGTCAGAATACTGCGGTGAATACGTTCCCGGGCCTTGTACACACCGCCCGTCACACCATGGGAGTGGGATGCAAAAGAAGTAGTTAGTCTAACCTTCGGGAGGACGATTACCACTTTGTGTTTCATGACTGGGGTGAAGTCGTAACAAGGTAACCCTAGGGGAACCTGGGGTTGGATCACCTCCTTACCATTACGTCGAAAGACGCACTTGATGCAGTGCCTACACAGATAGTCTTGTTTAAAATGAAGAACGACACAAGTTTATGGGGCTATAGCTCAGCTGGGAGAGCGCCTGATTTGCATTCAGGAGGTCAGCAGTTCGATCCTGCTTAGCTCCACCATCTACTTGACACTGAGCTTGCATAAGCGAAGTTTACTGAAGGCTTGTAGCTCAGCTGGTTAGAGCGCACCCCTGATAAGGGTGAGGTCGGCAGTTCAAGTCTGCCCAAGCCTACCATTCACCTGCACTTGCTTCGCAAGTGGTCGTGAAAAAGCCGCTTAACCGGAAGGGGACCTTCCTGACGGTTTTTCTACTCGCTAAAGTTGGCAGTAGTCAAAGGCTAAGGTGGAAACTAATTTTTGTGTCACGTTGGACCCGAAATCCTAATGAATATTTACTGTTTCAGTAAGCATTGATTAGGTTTTTTTACTCTAAAGATGAAAGTACTGCTTTTGCAGGAAGCATCGAATGTTCTTTAACAATTTGGAAAGCTGATATTAATAGTAATCAATCAAAATTGAGTAACTGAGAAATCGAAAGATGAACTTTTTACTCTACTTGACTGAATTGCTTGTTATCAATTTATTGATAGCAAGGCAATTCTTCCGATTAGCTTGTCATTCATGCGACATAACTTAGACAGAAGTCAAAAGGCTGTTTGGGGTTGTATGGTTAAGTGACGAAGCGTATACGGTGGATGCCTTGGCAGTTAGAGGCGATGAAGGACGTGTAAGTCTGCGAAAAGCTGTGGTGAGCCGACAAAATGCATTTGAGCCACAGATGTCCGAATGGGGAAACCCACCTGTTTACAGGTATCGTTACATGAATACATAGTGTAACGAGGCGAACGAGGGGAACTGAAACATCTAAGTACCCTTAGGAAAAGAAATCAATTGAGATTCCCCTAGTAGCGGCGAGCGAACGGGGAACAGCCCTTAAGCTGTATTGAATGTAGTGGAATCCTTTGGGAAGAGGAGCGATACAAGGTGATAGCCCTGTACACGACGCAATCTTTACAGTGAAATCGAGTAGGTCGGGACACGTGTTATCTTGACTGAATATGGGGGGACCATCCTCCAAGGCTAAATACTCCTAACTGACCGATAGTGAACCAGTACCGTGAGGGAAAGGCGAAAAGAACCCCTGTGAGGGGAGTGAAATAGAACCTGAAACCGTATACGTACAAGCAGTGGGAGCCCTTCGGGGTGACTGCGTACCTTTTGTATAATGGGTCAGCGACTTATATTTAGTAGCAAGGTTAAGCGAATAGCGGAGCCGTAGCGAAAGCGAGTGTTAACTGCGCGTTTAGTTGCTAGGTATAGACCCGAAACCCGGTGATCTAGCCATGAGCAGGTTGAAGGTTGAGTAACATCAACTGGAGGACCGAACCCACTGACGTTGAAAAGTCAGGGGATGACTTGTGGCTGGGGGTGAAAGGCCAATCAAACCGGGAGATAGCTGGTTCTCCCCGAAATCTATTTAGGTAGAGCCTCGGACGAATTCCATTGGGGGTAGAGCACTGTTAAGGCTAGGGGGTCATCCCGACTTACCAACCCTTTGCAAACTCCGAATACCAATGAGAACTATCCGGGAGACACACGGCGGGTGCTAACGTCCGTCGTGGAGAGGGAAACAACCCAGACCGCCAGCTAAGGTCCCAAAATATTGCTAAGTGGGAAACGATGTGGGAAGGCATAGACAGCTAGGAGGTTGGCTTAGAAGCAGCCACCCTTTAAAGAAAGCGTAATAGCTCACTAGTCGAGTCGGCCTGCGCGGAAGATGTAACGGGGCTAAGCAATATACCGAAGCTGCGGCAGCAAGTTTACTTGCTGGGTAGGGGAGCGTTGTGTAAGTGGATGAAGGTGAGTTGTAAAGCTTGCTGGACATATCACAAGTGCGAATGCTGACATGAGTAACGATAATGGGAGTGAAAAACTCCCACGCCGGAAGACCAAGGTTTCCTGTCCCATGCTAATCAGGGCAGGGTAAGTCGGCCCCTAAGGCGAGGCAGAAATGCGTAGTCGATGGGAAACGGATTAATATTTCCGTACTTATATAATCAGTGATGGAGGGACGGAGAAGGCTAGGCAAGCTTGGCGTTGGTTGTCCAAGTGAAAGTGCGTAGGCTGAAGACTTAGGTAAATCCGGGTTTTCAAGGCCGAGACACGAGACGAGCTCCCAAGGGAGTGAAGTTGTTGATGCCCTGCTTCCAGGAAAAGCTTCTAAACTTATGATTATATGAACCGTACCCCAAACCGACACAGGTGGTCAGGTAGAGAATACTAAGGCGCTTGAGAGAACTCGGGTGAAGGAACTCGGCAAAATTGTACCGTAACTTCGGGAGAAGGTACGCCTCTGTTTGTGAACACTTCGCGTGGTAAGCAAATGGAGGCCGCAGTGACCAGGTGGCTGGGACTGTTTATTAAAAACACAGCACTCTGCAAACTCGTAAGAGGACGTATAGGGTGTGACACCTGCCCGGTGCCGGAAGGTTAATTGATGGGGTTAGTTTTCGGACGAAGCTCTTGATCGAAGCCCCGGTAAACGGCGGCCGTAACTATAACGGTCCTAAGGTAGCGAAATTCCTTGTCGGGTAAGTTCCGACCTGCACGAATGGTGTAACCATGGCCACGCTGTCTCCACCCGAGACTCAGTGAAATTGAAATCGCAGTGAAGATGCTGTGTACCCGCACCTAGACGGAAAGACCCCGTGAACCTTTACTACAGCTTGGCACTGAACATTGAACCTACATGTGTAGGATAGGTGGGAGGCTTTGAAGCACAGTCGCTAGATTGTGTGGAGCCGTCCTTGAAATACCACCCTTGTATGTTTGATGTTCTAACATTGGTCCCTTATCGGGATTGTGGACAGTGTCTGGTGGGTAGTTTGACTGGGGCGGTCTCCTCCCAAATAGTAACGGAGGAGCACGAAGGTTAGCTAATCACGGTCGGACATCGTGAGGTTAGTGCAATGGCATAAGCTAGCTTAACTGCGAGACAGACACGTCGAGCAGGTACGAAAGTAGGTCATAGTGATCCGGTGGTTCTGTATGGAAGGGCCATCGCTCAACGGATAAAAGGTACTCCGGGGATAACAGGCTGATACCGCCCAAGAGTTCATATCGACGGCGGTGTTTGGCACCTCGATGTCGGCTCATCACATCCTGGGGCTGAAGTCGGTCCCAAGGGTATGGCTGTTCGCCATTTAAAGTGGTACGCGAGCTGGGTTTAGAACGTCGTGAGACAGTTCGGTCCCTATCTGGTGTGGGCGTTGGATGATTGATGGGAGCTGCTCCTAGTACGAGAGGACCGGAGTGGACGAACCGCTGGTGTTCGGGTTGTGATGCCAATCGCATTGCCCGGTAGCTATGTTCGGAACGGATAACCGCTGAAAGCATCTAAGCGGGAAGCCGGCCCAAAGATGAGTCATCCCTGACCTTTAAGGTCTGGAAGGGTTGTTATAGACGATGACGTTGATAGGCAGGGTGTGGAAGCGTTGTAAGGCGTTAAGCTAACCTGTACTAATTGCCCGAGAGGCTTAACCATACAACGCCCAAAAAGCTTTAGGCTTTTGGAAGTGTTGTAGACAAGCTAAAGTAAGTAGAGTGAAAAGTAGTTACTCACTGATTGAATTGATATCCAGTTTTCTAGATTGTTACCAGTTTTTCCTGGCAGCCATAGCGATACGGTACCACCTGAATCCATTCCGAACTCAGAAGTGAAACGTATTAGCGCCGATGGTAGTGTGGGGCTTCCCCATGTGAGAGTAGGACACTGCCAGGTCCCATTAAGAAGAACCCGCCTAACGGCGGGTTTTTTGCTTTCTGCACCAAAGAAAAATAATGGGGTCAGAGTCACGACTCTGACCCCATTCCTCCTTCAGCCGAACCTCAAAAATGGGGTCGAAGTACTTTATTACTATCAAGGTGAGTACGCAGTTATACCGTTATCCCCAGTACCGAAAATTCAGAAAAAGTACTCTGACCCCTTTGCTTGTTACTTATTCAAGCTTTAATGTGCATTTCGAATTTTATAAAAATCAATAATATCAATTGGATATAAAATAACTGTAAAAAAATTAATTATAATGAAATATCCTTTAAGCAAACAGGGTCTTTTAAAGTACACGTGCTTACTGTACGTCAAACACGACTAATATTATTGAGGGTAGATCAATGAAACAAATCAAAAAATCATCAGTAGCGACAGCTTTGGGTGCAGTTGTAATTGGCTCTTTGGCGTCAACAGTTGCAGTAGCAGACGTAAACCCATTTGGTATGCAAGCACTAGAGTCTGGCTACAGCCAATTTGCTGCAGAGGGCAAATGTGGTGAAGGCAAGTGCGGCGAAGGTAAATGCGGCGGCGACAAAGCTGAAAAAGAAGGCAAGTGCGGCGAAGGTAAATGCGGCGGGGACAAGAAAACTGAAAAAGAAGGCAAGTGTGGCGAAGGTAAGTGCGGCGGCGACAAGAAAGCTGACAAAGAAGGCAAGTGTGGCGAAGGCAAATGTGGCGGCGACAAGAAAGCTGGCAAAGAAGGCAAGTGCGGCGAGGGTAAATGCGGTAGCATGTAGTCACCATTCAAAAAAATCGTGTAGCTAGAAATAGAATGATGAAGGCTGCACGAATAACACTTTGCAATAAATGGCTGTCGAATGATGGCCATTTTTGTCTAACAACTTACGTTACTATTGTGCAATCCCATGTGGTAAGAGGGGAAAATATGAAAAACATATGTGGCGCAGGTCTTGGATTTCGTCGGGAAATGCTAAATGACCTTTTACCTACATTGCCATCTGAGGTCGATTTTTGGGAAGTAGCCCCTGAAAATTGGATCCCACTTGGTGGAAAGTACCAAGAACAATTTCAGCAAGCGTCTTCACAAGCTCTCTTTACAACTCATGGCTTATCTTTGTCTATCGGCAGTAGCGACAAACTAGATGTCGAGTTTGTGAAAACCGTTAAACGATTCTTGGATGCAAATAATATTGCATTGTACAGCGAGCACTTGAGCTTTTGTTCCGGCAACGGTCATATGTACGATCTGATGCCTATTCCTTTTACTGAAGACGCAATTAAGCATGTAGTATCTCGAATTGTTCAAGTTCAAGATATTATTGACCGACCGCTAGTCCTAGAAAATGTTTCTTATTACATAGCTCCCGGCCAAGAGATGAATGAGCTTGAATTTACCACGCGCATATTAAAAGAGTCGGGTTGCCAAATGCTTCTGGACGTAAACAATGTTTACGTGAACAGTATCAACCATAAATACGATGCGAAAGCGTTTATCAACGGCTTGCCCTCAGACAAAATTGTGTATGGGCATATTGCTGGTCATTATGATGAAGCGGAGGATTTGAAAGTTGATACTCACGGCGCTGATGTCATTGAGCCCGTTTGGGAATTGTTGGAGCACGCTTACCTCACTCACGGCGTATTTCCGACTTTGCTAGAGCGTGATTTTAATATTCCCCCGTTAAGCGAATTACTTTCTGAAGTGAAGAAAATTAAGCAAATTCAAGCAAAATGCGAAGCTGTTCAAGCATCAAACGTTAAAGGAAGTGTCGCGTGACTCAGTCATTTCAAACCACTCAAAAAACGTTCGTTGATGCGATCAAAGACCCACAGACATTTTGTGATACCGACGCTGATCACGCTCGTCGGATGAAAATATATCAAACCCTTTTTTTTAATAACATCGACAATTTTGTGAGTACCGGTTTTCCAGTTTTAAAATCTACTGTGGTAAAACAGTATGGTGAAAAAGGATGGGAGAGTATTGTGCGTCAATTTTTTATTGAGCACGAATGCCGCTCTCCTTATTTTGCTGAAATAAGTAAAGAGTTCGTTGAGTACCTTTCAACACAGCCAACCTTCGATATTACTCTGCCCGACTTTGCAGCGGAGCTTGCTCACTATGAGTGGCTCGAGCTTGACGTCAGTATTAGAAAAAATGAAGAGAATGTTGAATTCTATCAACAAGGAAACAATGTGACCGGCATTAGGGTGTCACCGTATGCCTCGTTGGCGGCATATCAGTTCGAAGTCCATCTAATTGGTGAGGATTATATCCCAGAGCAACCTGCCCAAGAACAGCAGTTCTACGTGGTTTACAGAGACCGTGAGTTTGACGTTCAATTTACTCATGTTAATGCTGTGACGGCTATCTTAGTCAACACGCTGGAACAACATGAACTGGGAATGGAAATAGAACAATTAGCTGAATCCTTGTGCCAACAACTTCCCCAAATACCGGCAAACGTGCTTGTAAATGGTATGAACCAGACCCTCACTGATATGTTACAAAAAGGAATATTGCTTCCAGTATCCTAAGTAACCATTACTATTTACCTGCTTTATATTAAACTTTCGCTAGGATCTGGTCTGAAAGTGAGCGATCGATCATATTAGCGCTGTCAATCGGGCTTGCTTTCGATTAACATTTAGCACCATTTTTTTGTTCACAAAATTGTTTAGGTAGTGCAAATGGCTGACAATTCAGATTTCAAAGAAGTCTATAACAAGTGGTACTTTCTAGCATCGCTAGTAACTCTAATCGCGTTCCCGTTGATGCATATCATCGCCGGCTGGTTCACCTTCTGGTTATAACGCAGACATTCAAGGCATAATTGTGACTGCAGAATATATTAAATCAGTAGTGAAAACCGTACCTGACTATCCAAAGCCAGGTATTTTATTTAGAGATGTGACCAGCGTTTTAGAAGATCACAAAGCTTTTAGTAGCTGTATCTCGTTACTTGTAGAAAAGTATCAGGGTATGGGATTTACCAAGATCGCAGGTACTGAAGCGCGCGGGTTCCTTTTTGGTGCGCCATTGGCCATCGAAATGGGCATAGGCTTCGTTCCAGTAAGAAAACCCAACAAACTTCCTCGTGAAGTAGTTAGCGAGAGCTACGAGCTTGAATACGGCATGGATACATTGGAAATCCATAAAGATGCCATTGAGCCAGGTGATAAAGTCCTTCTTATTGACGATTTACTTGCAACAGGTGGAACGATAGCCGCTTCTGCAAAACTAATTCGTTCATTGGGCGGTGAAATAAATCACGCAGGTTTTGTGATTAATTTACCGGACCTAGGTGGCGAAAAGAAATTGAGTGCGCTTGATATAGAAAGCTACTCTATTTGTGAGTTTGAAGGCGAATAATCGCTATAAAGCATAACTAGCAAAAGGCGAAATACGTAATAATGAGTTATCAGGTACTAGCAAGGAAGTGGCGACCGGGCAAGTTCAGTGAACTTGTGGGTCAGGAACATGTTGTCTCTGCCATTTCAAATGCTTTGGATAACGATCGTCTACACCACGCTTATCTTTTTACA
The DNA here is from genome assembly GCF_056311825.1 of Alteromonas sp. ABH4_452. Taxonomy (NCBI): domain Bacteria; kingdom Pseudomonadati; phylum Pseudomonadota; class Gammaproteobacteria; order Alteromonadales; family Alteromonadaceae; genus Alteromonas; species Alteromonas sp. ABH4_452. The sequence continues at coordinate 2,018,567 of NZ_CM149973.1, forward strand.
GGTACGCGAGGCGTAGGTAAAACCACTATTGCACGTATTTTTTCGAAAAGCCTTAACTGCGAAGAAGGGCAAGGGGCCAACCCTTGCGGTCAATGTAACACCTGTAAAGAAATAGAGCAGGGCAACTACGTTGATTTGTTAGAGATTGACGCTGCATCAAGAACCAAAGTTGAGGATACTCGAGAGCTTCTTGATAACGTGCAATACAAGCCAACTCGCGGACGTTATAAAGTGTACCTTATCGATGAGGTACACATGCTTTCAAAACACAGCTTTAATGCGCTGTTAAAAACGCTGGAAGAGCCACCTCCACACGTTAAGTTTTTACTGGCGACTACCGATCCTCAAAAGCTTCCAATAACCATATTATCCCGTTGCTTGCAGTTTAACTTGAAAGCTATGTCTCGGGAGCAAATTGTTGGGCAGCTACAGCATATTTTAGAACATGAACAGTTGCCTTTTGAGCCACAAGCGCTAACGCTTTTAGCTAGAGCTGCTCAAGGCAGTATGCGTGATGCGTTAAGTTTAACGGACCAAGCTATTGCACAGGGTGGAAATCAGGTTCTGTCATCGGTAGTGACCGACATGCTTGGCCTGATGGACAAGAACCAGTTGCTTAAAGTGGTTCATGCGGTGGTAAGTAAAAGTCCTGCTGATGTATTGCAGTTAGTTAATGACATTGCGGAGCAAGCACCAGATTATGACAACGTCCACAGCGAATTGGCCAGCCTGCTGCATCAAATAGCGTTAACGCAATGGGTGCCTGAAGCATGTAAGCTAGAAACCACGTCGGCTAAAGCGATATTTCAATTAGCGAAAACTATTCCAGCAGAGCAAGTGCAGTTGCTTTACCAGATTGCGCTGCAAGGAAGAAAAGACTTACCGTTTGCGGCAGACGGAAAAAGTGCGTTTGAAATGACATTGATGCGTATGATGTCGTTTGCTCCAAACATCCCCATCGACGACACCACAAGTGAGATTGAAAACGGGAGGAGTGAGCATAGTTTACCTGTAGATCATGCTTCTTCCAGTGGTGGCCCGGGAAACGTCGGTAAGCAGGAGGAAGCGCCATTAAGCGAAACTTCTGCAACCAATGTGCAGGAGGCGACGTCTTCACATCTATCGGTTGAATCTACCTCTACCCAATCGTCAGAAAGTGCGCCATCTACCCCTGATTCACTTGCTACATCAATAATTGATGAAGAGCAGCAAGAACAGCCTCAAAAGACGTCGGCATTTGAATCACAGCAAGAACAGCAGTCTGCAGCCGTTGATGAAAGCGAGTTGAGTGAAAGTAATGCTCAGTCGGCGCTATCTCATGTGGAATCAGGTGCAACGCCGACTCAAACAACAGGGCTGGACCGTGACGCTGCACATGGTGATGAATCTGTAAAGTTAGCACCAACTTCGTCTATTGAAGATGTAGCTGCAGAAAATACCGCCGTACAAACAGGAAACGTTTCTACCCAGCGTGAACCATCGCCAAAGGACACCAGTGCGCCCCAAAACGAGGCCGAGCAGCTTTTTGATGAGCCTCCGCTAGATGCTTACATGGACGATATGCCGCCTCCGTCAGAAGTCGATGTATCCTTAGGTTTTGAAGAATTTCATAACGCTGAGGGTTCTCACAACGCTGAAGGTTTTCATGACGCTGAAGGCTCTCATAAAAACAGCGAGTCGTTGTCGCGCGAAAGTGAAGCGTCCTCATTAACCGCAGAGGAACAGCTTACCTCTACGGCAGATATGTTGGCACTTCGTCAAAAGCTAAAGCAAAGGAAAGCACAAGACGCAGAAGCAAAAAGTACCAGTGCAGCGAATGCTAAAACCGAAAGTGCAAGTGATATTCAAGCGCGCTTTACCAAAAGTAAAGCCGAGGCCTTAAGTACTGCACAAACTGCAAATGGAATTAATAATATTGGCGATAATGGTGCAGGGCAGGCTAGCGCTGATAACGAAAGCAAGAGTGGTAATTTAAGTCCCGTTGGGCATGACGATAGCCTTGAGTTGCAAGATCATACCCCAGAGCTTAAAGGTCATAACCCTGAGCCTGTAAATAGTAGCCCTGAACTTGAAGATAACAGCCTGGAGCCTATAGAAAGCAGCTCAGGATATAAAGACAATAGCATTGCACGTGATGACAATCCTCAACTGGATAGTACAAATTCAGGCTCGTCTATAGGCATTACTCACGCGCATTCTACTGACACTATGCAAACTAGCGAGTCAGAAAGTAATCATTCTAGCTCAAACAACACGAGCGATTTCTCGCTTGATGAATTTGAAGAGGATATGCCTTTTTCAAATGATGAAGCTGTCGCTCAACCAAGTACAGCGGCGTCTACAGAAGATATGCCTCCTTGGTCTACTGATTATGATAATCAACCGCCTCAACACATTGAAGGTGCTGACTATGTTGAAGCTCCCTCAGATAGCAGCTCAAATTACGAGGATGCTCCAGAGCAGATGGAAAGTGTGGGAGATCGGTCTTTTGCGCGGGATGCACTAAATTTTGATACGCCGCTGAGCAGTACCTATGACGGACAGTTAAAGGCGTACTTAAATGACGGAAGCAAATTAACTCACGCTAGCCAAATTGACGAATGGAGCAACTTAGTTGAGCAAATGCCGGTTGCTGGTTTACTTAAACAATTGGTGCTGCACGCATCATTTTCTCGTGATGGCAATCAAGTGTCCCTTGAAATTGACCATAGTCAGACGCACTTATTAAATGATAGTGCGAAAAAGCAATTGGTTGATGCAATCCATCATGGGTTGGGTGAAAACGTTGAAGTAAATATCACGTTAGGTGAACCAGCATCTACACCTTTTGCGTTACAACAAGAGATTCATGCCATGCGCCATGCGCATGCACATTCGGTGATTAAAACCGACGATACAATTCAAGCATTGCTATCGACTTTCGATGCGTCAGTGCTAACCGATTCGGTTAAAGCGCGATAGCAGAATTATTAACACCAAAACGAAGCGAGACAAAAATTATGTTTAAAGGTGGAATGGGCAATATCATGAAGCAGGCGCAGCAAATGCAAGAGCGCATGCAAAAAGCACAAGACGACCTAGCCAAAATTGAAGTAACCGGTGAAGCGGGTGCAGGAATGGTTAAAGTCACCATGACATGCAATCACAACGTACGTCGTGTAGACATTGATGAGTCATTGATGGACGACGACAAAGATATGGTTGAAGACTTGGTTGCTGCAGCATTTAACGACGCAGTACGTCGAGTTCAAGAAACTAGCAAAGAGAAGATGGGTGATGTAACTGGTGGAATGCCACTACCTCCTGGCTTCAAAATGCCGTTTTAAAAAACTAAGCCCTTAGCGCCCGCCTCTATACACCAGCTTAAGTTTACAAAACTAACGGGGTCACATAGGGGCTAAAACTCCAAAAAGCTCTGGTTCTGCACTAGAGCTTTTTTGTGTCTACCGTTTCAATCATAAGTTTCAAATGAGTGGTACATTCGACGACTAATTTAATCACACTTGCCAGCGTAAATTAGGCTATTGCTATATTGTTAAGCCTACTTCATGTCTAACGCTAAAAAAACACACGTCTGCTTATATTTACACTAATATTAATAAACATGCATAAAGAGTTTAGATTCGCTAGAACCTAGGCTATATTTTATCTGGAATGTTTGTTTAGTTTTTCTTAAAGGCTCCTGTGAAGCTTGATACTGCTAAGTTTCCATAGGCGTCATCTAATATGAAGTGGTTGGGATAATAATAATGCACGATGAAGCAGGCGAACTTTCATCATTAGTCGATCAATGCGATAAAGAACCGATACACCTTCTAGGTCGGATACAAAGCAATGGTTTTATGATTATCGTCGATAAGGCGGGGGTTGTTACTCATTTTTCAGAAAACCTGAACCAATTTGCTGATGTTCCGAGCAATCAACTGCTCGGTTGCACATTTTGGGAATTAGTCGATCGTGAACTTGTGCACGCGATACGTGGTGCGCAAAGCCAGGCAATGATCCTTGGCAAAGCAGCCTACCTTCATTCTGTATCAATACCGCATTGTAAAGACACATTCGACCTGTGCATTCATCAAAGTGCCGAACACCTCATCCTTGAATTCGAAAAATTAGAGAGTTTGGGGAAGTATGAGGGGGTTATCACAGCGCTAATGGCTCAGATATCGATGTTTCCTGAGCTTGAGGACCTTTATCAAGGTTTAGTTGAAAGCGTGAGAACTGCGACTGGACACGACAGAGTGATGCTTTACCAATTTTTATCCGACGGTTCAGGCGAAGTTATCGCAGAGTCAGTGTCAAACGAAATGACTCCTTTCTTGGGGTTGCGTTACCCCGCGTCGGACATTCCGCGTCAAGCAAGACAGCTTTACAAGAAAAACCTTATTAGAACTATTTCTGACGTTAACGGTGAAACTTTTCCTATTATTGGTAACAAAAAAAGCGATGGAGCTTCTATAGATCTCTCACTTTCACGCCTAAGGGCTGTTTCCGAAGTGCATATTCAATATCTAAAGAATATGAAAGTCGGCGCCTCTATGTCTATATCACTTATTGTGGAAGGTGAGTTGTGGGGGTTGATTGCATGTCATCACAACACTAAAAAAGTTATCCCTAGTCGCTTAGTTTCGCAATTAGAACTCTTCGCAGAGATGTTTTCACTAGAATTATCCAGAAGGCTGGTAAATGAACGGATAAGAGTAAGCGAGAAAGCAAATGCTACATTTACACGTGTACTTAGCAACCTTTCTCTAGGCAAGTCACTCAATAATGCTATCGTAGAACAGTTATCCCTGCTTAAAACGCTTATAGATATTGACGGCATCGGCTGTATTTTTAGCAATGAATATACTAAGTCAGGTGCTGCATTTAGCGCACGAAAAATCAAACGTCTTACAGCAATACTCGCTGAACTTCCCGAAGAAGAAATCCATCAATTTGACAACTTAGCAGACATTCACAACGAGTTAGCGGATGAGAGTGTTGCCGGGGTATTGGCATTAAAGATCTCTCATCAGCCAATGGACTATATTTTTCTTTTTAGAAACTCAGTTGTGCAACAAGTCTATTGGGCGGGTAACCCTGCAAAACGCGTCGAGCTGAAAGAGGGGAAGGAAACGCTTACTCCACGAGCGAGTTTTGATAAATGGGTAGAAAATAATGAATCTACTTCTACTCCATGGACAACGCTGGATATTGAACGTGCTAAATCTATTAGGCTCGGTGTAATGGAACTAACCATTCGCCATTTGCACGAAAAAGAACTACTGCAACGTGAAGCCAAAAAAAGACTCGAGTTACTGATTGGTGAACTAAACCATCGCGTTCGCAATATCTTAAATTTAGTCAGTGCGATTATCGGACAGACATCACAGAGCAAGAAAGATATTGATGAATTTGTGGTCTCTTTATCGTCGAGAATATCTGCACTTGCTCTGGGGCATGATCAGCTTACGCATGCCTCATACAACAGTGTAAGATTCAAAGAGCTTCTTCATAACGAGCTCAAAGCTTACATGATCAATGAGTCATCTTTTAAGATAGACGGGCCTGATATAAGAATCTTACCCTATGCAGTAACGCCTATCGTGTTAGTCTTTCATGAAATGATTACCAATGCTGCCAAGTATGGAGCGCTAAGCGCGACAAGTAATGATGGCAGAGTGGCGATAACCTGGGAATTAGACGAAAAAGGCTGCTCTATTAAATGGGAAGAAATAGGGGGGCCTCCCTTACATGGTTTAGGTGATGAAGGGTTTGGAATGACGGTTATAAAGTCAGTCATCCCCCACGAATTAAAAGGCAAAGCGTCATTGAGTACTAAAATTACCGGGCTCAATGCAGAGTTTCTCATTCCTCGTAAATTTATAGAATTGGGTGCTAGCCAAACAAGTACTCCACATGCAACCCATGGCGAAAAGCCTCAATCCATTAGTAAAGCTAATACCGAAAAAATCCTCACAAGCGCCTTTATCGTTGAAGATAACTTACTTATATCGCTAGACCTCAAGAAGCACCTTAAACAATTGGGAATTGATAAAATTGATATTTTTGGTGATATCAGTTCAGCAAGAGCGGCGTTGGCCAAAGTTAAACCTTCGATGATGTTTTTAGATGTTCATTTGGGAAATGAAAATACCTTTCAGTTAGGTATTGAAATACAAAAGTTATCAATACCCTTTATCTTCATTACGGGTTATGGAGCGACAATAGAGCTGCCAAACGAGTTATCTAATGTGGATGTATTAACCAAACCCGTCGACACAACATTGCTAAAGCGCTCCATCGAAGCTTTTGGCTTTAAGGTGTAAAGCTGTGACTGATATAACTCCGCCCTTGATACTTGTTGTTGAAGACAATTTAGTTGAAGCAATGAATGTTAAGAATGCGCTTACCGAAGCAGGTATGCAGGTGTTAGGCATAGCAAAGACGGAAAGCGAACTGTATGCGTTAGTAGATAAACGTGTTCCGGATCTGATTTTGATGGACATTGATTTGGGTGGTTCAGATTCTGGTATTGGAATTGCCAAAAGCATTACAGAGAGGTTTAAAGTACCCGTAGTGTTTAGTACCTCTTATTGTGATGACACGACAATTTCTAATGCGCTCGCGATTTCCCCGTATGGATATCTAGTAAAACCGTACGGCGTGCTTTCGCTTACAACGACTATTCAAGTTGCGCTGGAAAGAAAGAAAACGGAGAAAGCGCTCGCTTCTTCTAATAGACGTTTCGCAATGGCCTCAAAGATTGCTAAGTTAGGCGTGTTAGAAGTCGATACCTCTACTCAGTCAGTCGTTATTAAAAGCGTCGAGAACCTTTTTGATTTTCCACGCAAAATGCCAATATCCAAATTCCTTTCGTTGTTTCCCGAAGAAACGGAAGTTGAGTTAAAAGAGGCGATACATTTAAAGTCGAATTATCTCACAACCTTGCAGCTGAAAATTGAAGGGCAAGCGACTAAATGGTTTCAGGTTGTCCTTTCCGATGTAGGGTGGGGCGAAGACTACGTTCAAATTGGCGCCATACAAGATATATCAATCCTACAGAGCGCTCAGTCAAACCTGAGTGTTGCAGATAAGATTGTAAGTGAAATTAAAGAAGGCGTTTTAGTCTGTGATGCTGAAGGTCTCATAATAAAAGCTAACCAATCCTTATGTGAGATGCTAGGTACCCAAGCCGAGCATCTAATATCTACCCACATTAACAATGTTTTTCCTAAAGCGCGAAAACACGATCCTCGTCCAGACTATTTGATAGACGGTTTAAGGACAGAACTCACTATTGTAAGCGAAGGACAAAGGTTTCATTTAACCATGTCGGTAACGTCATTCGAAATTGATGTTGGTGAAACTAATTATGTTGCCATTCTCACAGATGTTTCAGAACTAAAGTCATCGGAAAGTCAACTCAAGTACCTTGCATTCACTGACGCCCTCACAGGCGCGGGAAATCGAAACCTACTAAACAACATTGTCGAGACTTATAGTGAATCATGTGAGCCCTGCTCGATTATTTTTATTGATATCGATGAGTTTAAGCTTATTAATGATACCCATGGACATGAAGTGGGAGATGAGATTTTGAGAGCGTGTGCAAGTCGATTTAAGGCAGCGCTAAGAGACGATGATACTGTTATTAGGTTTGGCGGTGACGAGTTTGTTGTTGTAACAAGCACTACCTGCCATAAGCTTTTAAGTAAAATGACATCCCGGTTATCCTCTTCATTGAAAAAAACATTTAGAACAACATCAGGTGACTTTCAAATTACAGCGAGTATCGGCCTTGCTTCATCTACAGAAAGTATGTCGCCAACAGAGCTACTAAAAAATGCCGATATCGCAATGTTTTCAGCAAAGCAAGGGGGTAAAAACAGCATTGTCACTTTCAACGATAATCTGTCGAAAAACATTGAATATAGGCTGTTTATCCAACAAGGGCTTAAAAGCGCTATCCAAAGTAAACAAATTACCGCTTATTTTCAGCCTATAGTGGGCTCTAACGGTGAGGTTTTGGCCGTGGAGGCATTAGCTCGTTGGCACATTCCCAGCCATGGACCAATCAGCCCAGAAAAGTTTATTCCAATAGCTGAACGTACAAAGTATATTCATGATATTGGGTTACTGATGCTTGATGAAGTCTGTTTTGCACTCAAAGCACTAAGCGGATGGGGTTTTTCAAAGATAAAATTCAATCTAAATATGTCTGCGGTACAGTTACAGAATGATGGCGTCGTAGAACTGTTTGCGGAGCGCTTTGCTTTCCATAATATTGACCCTGGACGAATAGTCATCGAAATAACTGAATCCACGCTTCAAAGTTCAAAGGCGAGGGAAGTGCTTACCAAAATTAAAGGTCTTGGGGTCATTATTTCCATCGATGACTTTGGAACAGGCTTTTCTTGCATATCAGAATTAGCTGACGAAACGTATGATGCAATCAAAATCGATCGCTCGCTACTGCCTGACTTTCCACTACAAAGTAAACAAGAAAAACGCAGAGCGCTGATCATCGAGAATGTGGTGTCAATGTGTGTGAAACTAGGCATGCCGTGCACGTTAGAAGGTTTAGAAACCTCTGAACAGGTAACCTTCGCCAAAAAGATTGGTGCCAAAGCTATGCAAGGATATTACTTCACGAAGCCTTTGAGCTTAGTCGGCTTGATGGAGTATTTGCAAGCAGAGCATGCTTCACCGCTTGTTAGCATTACCGCACTAGCCGAAGGGCAATGAAGACGCTAGTTATTTGAGTTAGTACTGCTGAGTTTTTGTTCCACTTTTATATCATTCTTCATTTCTTAGGCATCCGTTCACACTAGAGAGGTTTCAAGCAGTATTTTACGTCGACAGAAGCGTACCTATCGCACTAAAATGTCGCTTCACTTAGAGTTGGTCCTTTATCTGACCTGATTCGTTATATTATTGACTCTTTATTTCCTCTGCGTAGAGGCAGCTTCCTGCAATGAAAAGCGCTGGGAGAACGTAAAACCAATCACCCTAAATAGAGGTTTGTAGTGCTAAGGAAAGGCTTAGTTATCACCACGGTTCTTTTGCTCCCTATCGCAGCCGTGCTGTTTTTTATGAGTGTTCACGAACTGTTTAAAATGAAAACGGTAACAGTAGACCCAAAACTCAAAGAAATTTCTGGAATAGAGTTCGACAAATATAAAAGGCTGTGGGCTATTAATGATAGTGGTGACGGACCTATTTTGTATTTGCTGGGCAAGAACGGCAGTATTGTTAGAGAGGTTACGGTTTCAAACGCTAAAAATGTAGATTGGGAAGATATGACCCAAAATAGTTTTGGTCATTTTTTTCTAGGAGATTTTGGTAACAATGACAATAAACGCCGCTGGCTCACTATCTATAAAATAGAAAATCCCATTGACATTGAAGGGGATACTACTGAAGCAGAGATTATAAAGTTCACCTATCCAGAAATGGGTAAAGGCAAAGTGAAGCCCCAAGACAAAAACTACGATTTAGAAGCCTTCGTAGAATACAAGCGTAATTTGTATTTATTCACCAAAAATAGAACCAAGCCCTTTGATGGCATTACAAAGCTATACAAAGTGGGCGACCATGCTGCCAACTTCGATGCACAGCTAATAGGTGAGTTCAAAACCTGCACTACCCTAGAGAAGCTATGCTGGATAACCTCTGCGGCGATAAGCCCTGATAGAACAAAGCTTGTACTACTCGATTCAACTAGCTTGTGGCTTTTCGAAAATTTTGAAGGCGACAACTTTTTTAGCGGTGACGTTTCTCGTATCGACCTTGGTGTGGTAACACAAAAAGAGGCGGTAACTTTCTACGATGACAACACCCTGGTGTTCACTGACGAAGAGTACAAAGGGCTATTTGGCGGCAATGTCTACGAAGTTAAACTCGACCAAGTGAAGCGTAACGTGATTAAATACCGCGAAAGCCCGAAACTAACCGAACAAATACCTAAGCAGTAAATATTATGAAGTTCAGCCCGCTACTCTCAGAACTAATACAGGCATTAACCTGTCTTCCCGGTGTTGGAAACAAAAGCGCTCAGCGAATGGCATTTCACCTATTAGAGCGAAATCGCACAGGCGCTATCGATTTAAGCAACGTGTTGCATAATGCCATGGAGCACATTCACCATTGTAAACGCTGCAGAACATTCACCGAAGATGAACTATGCGATATTTGCCGTCACCCAGAAAGAGAGGCTAGCGGTTTATTGTGTATTGTAGAAAGTCCTCAAGACGTATTAGCGATAGAACAAACGTTAAGCTACAAAGGCCAGTATTTTGTACTAATGGGGCATTTGTCTCCTATCGATGGTGTTGGGCCTGAAGAAATTGGTTTAACCGAGCTTGAGGCGCGTTTAGCCGCTGGTGGGATAAATGAAGTTATCTTAGCCACAAACCCCACTGTAGAAGGGGAAGCAACAGCGCACTATATTGCTCAGCTATGCACAAGTCACAATGTGGACGCCTCTCGCATTGCCCATGGTGTACCGGTTGGGGGAGAACTTGAATACATTGACGGCAATACACTTACCCACGCTTTTTCGGGTCGCCGCAAGCTGTAAGTAACATACCGAGCGTTTTGAGTACACAAAACGCTCTTTTTCTTAAAACCGTTCTTCCATTTCCAAGATAACACCTTCCTATTCGCTAGTTAAATAAGCGGTATATACCTTTTCTCGAAAAAGTTTACGAATAGAAAATAAATTTTCGTTCTAAACGTTGAAAAGTGCGTTGAGTGACCTTACCTGTTTAACATCAAACGTGATCCATTCAACGAGGAGATATTGGATTATGGCTGAAGCAGCCCACAAAGAAACCCACGGTTTTCAAACAGAAGTAAAACAGCTTCTTCAACTGATGATTCACTCTTTGTATTCAAACAAAGAAATTTTTCTACGCGAGCTTGTCTCTAACGCGGCAGATGCTGCGGATAAATTGCGCTTTCGCGCATTAGAAAATGATAGCCTGTACGAAAGCGATGGTGAATTAAACGTAAAACTTAGCGTTGATAAAGAAGCGAACACAGTTACGATTACCGATAACGGTATTGGTATGACTCGTGATGAAGTCATTGCTAACTTAGGTACCATCGCCAAATCTGGTACTAAAGACTTCTTTAGTAAGCTTTCTGGCGATAGCGCAAAAGACTCCCAGCTTATTGGTCAGTTCGGTGTAGGTTTCTACTCAGCATTTATCGTTGCAGACAAAGTGACTGTTCGCACTCGTGCGGCTGGTGCCGATGCATCTACTGGTGTTGAATGGGTTTCAGACGGTGAAGGTGAGTTCACTATCGCCGAAATCAACAAGCCTACTCGCGGAACAGAGATTACGCTTCACCTTCGCGAAGACGAAAAAGAATTTGCTGATACATGGCGTCTGCGCTCGATTGTAAGCAAATACTCGGACCACATCAGTATTCCTGTGCAAATGTGGAAAGATGAAGTGCCAGAGAGTGAAGGTCCGGATGGCGGAAAAATCGAAGCTCAGCCTGGTGAGTGGGAAGTGGTTAACAAAGCCACCGCGCTGTGGACTCGTGAAAAGTCTGATATTACTGATGAAGAGTACAACGAGTTCTATAAGCATATTTCTCATGACTTTGCCGATCCGCTAGCTTGGGCGCACAACAAGGTAGAAGGTAAAACTGAATATACCAGCTTACTTTATATCCCTTCTAAAGCGCCTTTCGATATGTGGAACCGCGACCAAAATCATGGTCTTAAGCTTTACGTTCAACGCGTTTTCATCATGGATGACGCAGAGCAGTTCATGCCGACCTACTTGCGTTTTGTTAAAGGTTTGCTAGATAGCAACGACCTTCCGCTAAACGTGTCTCGAGAGATTCTTCAAGACAACAAGATTACCCAAGCACTACGTCAAGGTTGTACCAAGCGCGTTCTACAAATGCTTGAGAAAATGGCGAAGAATGACAGTGAAAAATATCAGTCGTTTTGGAATGAGTTTGGTAATGTACTAAAAGAAGGTCCAGCGGAAGACTTCAGTAACCGTGAGAAGATCGCTGGTTTATTACGCTTTGCTTCGACACACGGAGAATCTGACGCTCAAACGGTTTCATTAGCTGATTATATTGAGCGAATGAAAGAAGGCCAGGATAAGATTTACTACGTGACTGCAGACAGCCTGCAAGCGGCTAAATCTAGCCCACACCTTGAGATCTTCCGTAAGAAGGGCATCGAAGTGTTGCTAATGGGCGAGCGCATCGACGAATGGCTAATGTCTCACCTAACTGAGTTTAACGAGAAGCAGTTTGTTTCTATCGCGAAAGGAAACTTAGATTTAGGCGACTTAGAAGACGAAGAGACTAAGAAAGCTCAAGAAGAAGCAGAGAAAGAAGTAGAAGGTGTACTAGAGCGAGCGAAAACAGCGCTAGGTGACAAGGTTGTAGACGTTAAGTTTACGCACCGTCTTACTGACTCACCTGCGGTGATTGTTGCCGACGACAATGGCATGACTACACAGATGATGAAGTTGATGCAGGCGGCTGGCCAGACCGTACCAGATGTGAAGTATCACTTTGAACTTAACCCTGAGCACAGCTTAGTTAAACTGCTTGCCGACACGCAAGATGAAGAGCTATTCAACCAATGGGTTGGTGTACTCTTTGATCAAGCAGCGTTGTCAGAGCAGGGCAGTTTGAAAGACCCATCTACGTTTGTTCAGAACTTGAACACCTTGCTAATGAAGTTGGCAAAATAAGCAGGTAGACAGCAGGTTTATACTTAAAAACGGGCATCACGCCCGTTTTTTTATGTCTACTACTAACAAAAGTAAATTTGGCTGTTTTATTGTGCTATATTTTGGCAGTTAAAATTTCTAGTTAATCACTTAAAACTTTAAAATTTCATGATTTAAAGAAGATGGATTAGCGGGCGATTAGCTTACAGGTTTCGACTTAAATTTATAAAAACGCCTATAAGCTGAACATATATTCGCCATTAGTCTTAAGATTAACTTTACGGTACTTCTTACACTTGTCACTACAGTGTTGAATGTGTAAAGTGCCCGAAGTAAAAAGTTCAAAAATCATAAGCGGAGAACGCACTCATGCGAATCATTCTTCTCGGCGCTCCTGGCGCGGGTAAGGGCACACAAGCTCAGTTCTTGATGGGCAAATATGGCATTCCACAAATCTCAACGGGCGATATGCTTCGTGCTGCGATTAAAGCAGGTACAGAGCTTGGTCTAGAAGCCAAACGTGTAATGGACGAAGGTAAGCTAGTGTCTGATGAGATCATCATTGGCCTAGTTAAAGAGCGTATTGCACAAGATGACTGCAAAGACGGTTTCTTGCTAGACGGTTTCCCTCGTACTATTCCACAAGCTGATGCAATGAAAGAAGCCGGTGTTTCTGTTGACCATTGCATTGAGTTTGACGTTCCAGATGACGTCATTGTTGAGCGTATGGGCGGTCGTCGCGTACACCCAGCATCGGGCCGCGTTTATCACGTTGTTTACAATCCGCCTAAGGTGGAAGGTAAAGACAATGAAACAGGTGATGACCTAATCGTTCGTGACGACGATAAAGAAGAAACAGTGCGTAAACGTCTTGCTATCTACCACGAGCAAACTAAGCCTCTTGTAAACTATTACAGCGCTGAAGCTGACGCTGGAAACTGTGAATACCACAAGCTAGACGGAACACGTCCAGTTGAAGAAGTAAGTGCTGAGCTAGCTGAGCGTTTAGGCTAAGTACCAAAGAGAACTACAAAAGGTCGCATATGCGGCCTTTTTTTGTTGCTTGTAACTTAATAGCGGATAACGTTTAATAGCTTCTAATGAACGTATGATGTAATCACTGATTAAACTTACGCGCTATAATTATAACATGTGGAGTAGACCATGGTTTTACCAATCACGGCGTTTTATGCCAGCCTATTGGGTATTTGTTACCTGTATTTGTCGTTTTTAGTTATTGGTGCCAGGCGTCGTCACCAAGTGAGTATTGGCGATGGTGGTCACGAAGATCTTGGTCGTTTAGCGAGAGCCCACGGTAACTTCAGTGAGTACGTGCCCATTACTCTCATTATGATAGCCTGTTTTGAAGCCAATACGGGCCAAGTATGGGCTGTTCACGCTCTGGGAAGTGCATTGTTATTCGGGCGCGTCTTTCACGCTTACGGATTAGGGAGACACTCTGGCGTCAGTTGGCAACGCTTTGCGGGGATGATATTGACGTTTCTAGCTATGCTTTGTGCTGCAATAGGTAATTTGGTGCTTATCCATTTCGGGTTGTAGTCGCAGTATAACTACTAAATTCATATAAAAATGCCGGCTTAATGGAATTATTTCATTAGCTGGCATTTTTTATATCACTTCCAAGCAGATTAAATTAATCAGGTATTTAAGACAGGTTCGCTTTACGTGTTGCGAAGGTATAGTACGAAAACCAGCTGAATATTCTCACGTAGTTATGTACTTTGCTGGCACATTCGAGAATACGCAAGAAGACCCATCGCCTCAGGCGTTTAACTGTTAAATAATCTTGGTTGTTATTTAAATGCTTAAAATCTTGATGACTCTGGTATTTATGATTTTCTACACTTACTTGTTGAAGCGCAGGTTTAAAGTGAAGATGATGGATGCTTGGCGCGCCGACATTGTGGGGTCAGAGGTTATGGTTTATATCATAATCATTCTGCCGGTACTTTTCGCATGGTTCACAACGGTTCTAATTGAATACTTGTTCTTTTAGAGCAAGCTAATCGACGTTAAGAAAGCGCTCAAGGCACAGTAATGTAAAGTAATACCATTGAGCGCTTTGTCGTTTTACAAGCCTTTAGAAGCGGTAAGTTAGTTTAGAGTAAACAAAGCGGCCACGAGGATTGTGTACGCTACCTACGTAACCGTAAAGGTCGCTATCACCATCACCAATAGCAAACGGTGGCTCTTCATCAAGCAAGTTGTTAGAACCAATTACTAAGCGAAGATTGTCGCTGTAGTTATAACCAAACTGTAAGTCTACCAACATTTGCGAATCTACTGTTCTAGACGTATTTTCTTCAAAGTCCAATACACCGTCGAAATCAATGTCAGGTGTGTCTTCAAACTCACCAATAAAGCTAATGTTCAAGTTAGCATCGAACGAACCTTTAGACCACGTTGTACCGAACAACCAACGATGCTCGGGGTAACCGTATTCGCCCGTGTATTCCAGACCGTCTTTTTCAAACTCGTCCATATATGACCAGTCTAGGTTGAAGCGTACGTTACCGTATTCTTGAAGCTCCATGCTGTAATTAGCACTGAAGTCTACACCAGAGGCTTCTTGTGACGACACGTTTTGGTAAGTGTTGAAAATTTTCTGAATAACACCTAATGACTCACCTTCCTGAGGGTCTAAACGAACACAGATTGTACTGTCTTGGTTATTACACTCGGCATTGTAAACCAAACCAAACTGCTGCTCGTCGATTTTGTTGTCTTGGGTGATGCTCCAAACGTCAATGCTCAAACCAAGCTCTTGAATAGGTGCATAGATAACACCCACGTTCCATGACTCTGATTCTTCTGCATCTAGGTCAGGGTTACCCGCAAACTCGATGTTGTAATCTAGCGATTCACAATCTTGACCTGTAGCTTCACAGCGATATTGGTCTACAAAAAATACGCTTTTCTGCGATGGACCAAGGCCAACTTGTGCAAGAGACGGTGCTCTAAAGCCTTGTGCCCAAGAGCCGCGTACGGTTACTTCGTCGCTCGGCGCCCAACGTAACGCAATTTTAGGGTTGGTTGTGCTGCCAAAGTCGCTGTAGTGGTCGTAGCGGCCAGCTAATTGAAGTTCTAGCTCTTCAGCCAACGGAATTGAAAGCTCTAAATACGCAGCATACTGGTCGCGTTCTGCTGAAGCTGACACAGACTCAGTACCAAATATTAAACCGCGTTGGAATTGTACGTCTGGTACGTCAGACACTTGTTCTTCACGGTACTCCACGCCCGCAGCCATCATGACAACGTCGTCACCAAATTCAAAGGCTTCGCCCGTAATGTGTGCATCAACGCTGGTCATGCGAGATTCACCGCGACGCACTAGGCTGGTGGTTATATCATCAATTACGCTTTGCGGGTTAGTAACGCCACCAAAAGGATTGTAGTTGCCAAGATCGATTTGCTCTTGTAACCAGTCAACGCGAACCCAGCCTTGTGATTGGTCACCGCTTTGCTCTGAACGGCTGCGACCTTTTTGTACCGACGCTTCCCAATCATAGTCATTAAATGTACCGCGAAGACCCGCGACAAGACGTAGGGTATCAGACTCAATGTCCCAACGACGAGCGCCAGCGTCAACAGGGCGGTAGCGGCCAATTTCGATATCTTGACCAAAAGGATTATCAGGGTGAGTGCCTGGAACGGTTAAACCCGCGTCTTCATCAAGTGGGGTTGCTGCGCCGCCTGCTTCAGACGTATTGTGTTGCATAGCCACTTCCATAAACGCTGTGGTTTCATCGCCAATTTTGTAATCAAACTGGCCGATAAAGCCTACGCGCTCGGAAGAAGGGAGCACCAAGCCAAACGGGCCGTAATCGAACAGGCAACTGCCAGACGCCGTAGCGCTATCTTCAGGACAATCTGGGTCGATGGTTTTAACACCATCTACATAAAAGTAGCCAGGGTAGCCGCGCGATGAACGAAAATCCATGCCGCCATAAGGTGATTGATTTGCTGTACCATAACGACCCATTTCATCAGCGCCTAGCGTGCTGTTGTTAAAGTAGTCAATAATAACAGTAGCACTGCTTTTTTCGCTTTGAGAGCCCCACAAAATGCTCGCTGTGGTTTCATCATAGCTTGGTCCTGTAGTGCCACCGTAACCGGCGTTAATTTCAAGACCTTCATAGTCTTTCTTAAGCACAACGTTAACTACACCTGCTACCGCGTCTGAACCATAAATCGCCGATGCACCGTCTTTTAAAATATCAATGCGCTCAATGGCAGACACTGGAATAGAGTTAATATCAACAAATGAATTCGTGATGCTTTCTGCAAATGCGCTAATTGCTACACGGCGACCGTTAATGAGTACCAGTGTCGCGTCGGGGCCCATACCGCGAAGCGATACTGCTGCAGCACCATTCGCAGTAGAATCTTGGCTATTGTTACGAGTTGAGAAGGTACCTGCACCGGTTGCTGGCATTCTTTCTAATAGCTGCTGTAAATTTTCATAGCCCATGCCTTCAATCATGGTTGCATCAATTGATTGAATAGGAGAAGGGCCTTCCATATCTGTGCGCTTAATACGAGAACCGGTGACCGCAATTCGTTCGAGGTTAGCTGATTCTTCGTCAGCTTGCTGTGCATACGCAGGAGAAAGAGAAGTTAATCCTGAAAGTGCTAATCCCACTGCAATTGCACTTACTTTACGACCTTGTTTCATTATTATTTCCTTATTGTCCATCTTACTTGTTGTGTGTCTCTGCAACATAGTTATGCTGCAAAATTATGAATAGCATTCCTTATACTAAAGTTGCAATAGGGAAAAATAGGAAAAATGTGACACTTGGTTACAAGGTGTGTAAATAAAGACTTACTTTTTAGTGTAATGCTTGTCTAAACAAAGTGTTCTTAATGGGGTGAAATCTCGAACGGGCGGAGAGTTGAAGCGTATCGCCGAGTGCTACTGACTTGGTATAATTAAGAAATAATTTGTCCGTACAAGCGTATGGTTTTTAATATGTGTGTAGCGGTCTGGTGCACATATTTTTTTCGTGAGATATCCGCGACCACTCGTTTTCGCAGAGCTGACCAGTCTTTTTATGATGAAAATTTGAACGTGAGTAAAGGTCGCTTTCAAAACGCAATGAAGACTGAACTTAAATAGCTTTATTGAAGTGCCTCAAAAACTCTGTCTCTTCTCGGTAAATACATATCATGCGTGTCTAAAGAAAATGCAACAGATGTCGCCTTACCTTGAATCTCTTCAACTGGAATGAATCCATAGTAGCGGGAATCGACACTATTGTTTCTGTTATCACCCATAGCGAGGACATGAGCCTTGGGCACAGTGACCGTATTAAAACTCTTTGCTGGGCTTGGTATTGGGTTAAGCGCTATAGTGCGGTTATGACCTAGAATGTCTTCAGAATAAACCTGCTCATTTGTGGGGGTTAACGCCGCTTTCTCACCGTTAATAAAAAGCACATTATTTTTTAAAGCAACCTTATCGCCCTCGACGGCAATGACTCTCTTAATAAGCCTTGTATCAGCAGCGCTGCTGTCGATAATCACGATATCGCCGCGTTTTATATCACCAGTTCGAGCAACTACAACATCGGTAAAGGGAAGCTCTAGCGTGTATGCTGATTTATCTACCACGACCCGGTCCCCGACCATAATGGTTGGCTCCATAGAGCCCGTGGGAACATGATACCAGTCGGCCACGCTGCTTCTAAACGAGAAAAGCAAAACGATCAATAAGATAAAAGGCAGATTGTTTTTTACGCTTTGTTTAATATTTTTCAAAATTGAGTGCTCGCTAATCGCATCTGGCAAAATCATGCAAAGACTTTTGAGATCTTACTGTTCATTAAATATAGAAGTCAATCTAACCCATTCGTTCAACTTTCCGGTTTGAAAAATGTAAGCAACTGTGTCTTTGCTTATTCAGAATCGCCTCACCTCCAATACTTCTATCTTAGTTTGTTTAAATACGAACTTCTAAAGAGTGTAATTAATATGACCGAAAAGGTGCGAAACCGACGTACTTGTATTAGAACACGCACCAGTGTAATTAATATCGTCGTGCATTACTCACCTGCTATTACGCTGTTGAAAATGTTTGAACGAAGTTTAGAAGTTTAAAAAAACGTTACGGAGGCATAAGTGACTGAGAAAGAGAAGGAGTCTGGGCGTCGAGAACAGGATGTTGCGCTTAGTCATACTGAAGAAAAGGATGTTCAAAATAATCAAAGTTTAAACTCTGTCTCTTTATACGCAATTGTGCATCGAGAAGGTCTGGAGGAGCTTCAGCGGCCCATGATGTCGCTGTGGTGGTCTGGGGTTGCGGCGGGTATTGGAATTTCGCTGTCTATTCTGGCTGAGGGGATCCTGCATCACCTCTTTTCCGGTTCTCCTTATCAGTTTGTGATAGAGAACTTAGGTTATACGGTGGGCTTTGTACTAGTTATAGTTGGTCGGTTACAGCTATTTACCGAAAATACACTGTCAGTTATTTTGCCGTTGCTAAGTAAACCATCTCTTAATATGGGAGTGTGCATTGCACGACTGTGGACTATCGTTTTCGCCGCAAACATGGTTGGCACCTTCTTAGCCGCCTTTTTCAGCTATACCCTACAAGCAGTTCCATCAGAGCAGGTGGAAGGAATGACTGCTATATCTGAGCATTACGCTGCATTATCACCGTCAGACGCCTTCTCATATGGCATTACGTCTGGCTTTATCATTGCCGCTATTGTATGGATGAAGCCTTCAGTTAAGCACTCTCAAATATTGATGATCGTTATTTTTACCTATCTTATTGCCATCGGAAACTTTACCCACGTAATAGCAGGCTCTACTGAACTCTTTCTATTGGCTCTGCAAGGGCATATCAGTATTGCCGAAACGGCTGCGTTAATAGGCGCAACTCTGATGGGTAATATCGTTGGCGGAACAGGACTGTTCGCACTGTTAGCTTATGGGCAGGTAGTAAGGGAAATAGAGAAGTAGAAAGGTAAGGAAATCGAGAAATAACACATAATAAATAAAAATGCCCTTAGCGCTTATCGCACTTAGGGCATTTTATATAAAACGTTAGCGTGTTCGCAGATTACTTATGACGCTCACGCAACACATTTAGTGCATCATTTAACGACATATCGCTTGCCTGAAGAAGAACCGTTAGGTGATACAACAAATCAGCGGCCTCGTTTTTAAGCTCTTCTTTGTCGTGCACTGTAGCCGCTAGCGCGGTTTCAACGCCTTCTTCACCTACCTTCTGAGCTATGCGCTTGATGCCTTTGTTATAAAGGCTTGCGGTGTAGCTGCTTTTAGGGTCGGCATCTTTGCGGGCAGCCAAGACACGTTCTAAGTCTGCAAGAAAGGTAAATGCCGGTGTGTTGCCGTCAAACCAACAGCTTTCAACACCAGTGTGGCATGTCGGGCCGTTTGGGTTGGCAAGTATCAACAGTGAATCTTGATCGCAGTCACAAGCAACGCTCACTAAATCTAGCGTGTTGCCCGAGGTTTCACCCTTGGTCCAAAGGCGCTGCTTTGAACGGCTGAAAAAGGTTACTTTTTCTGTTTCAAGGGTTTTCGCTAGCGCGTCTTGGTCCATGTAACCCTGCATTAATACCTTGCCTGATAGTGCGTCTTGCACAATCGCAGGCAGCAGGTTGTCCATTTTATCCCAAGCCAGTTTATTGCTGTTTTCGTTAGTAATGATCACGGGTTTACTCCTTCTGCTTGCGCCGTTAATCCGTGACGCTTACGCATGGCAACGCCATTGCTGGTTAACTCTGCTTTAAGCTCATCAATGTTGATGATGCCTTTGTGAAATACCGAGGCTGCAAGTGCGCCATCTACATCAGCTTGTTGGAACACATCAGTAAAGTGAGCAATTTCGCCTGCGCCACCCGATGCAATTAGGGGCACTTCGCAGACATCGCGCACGGCTTTAAGCTGCTTCACATCATAGCCTTTACGTACACCGTCTTGGTTCATGCAGTTAAGTACTATTTCACCTGCACCGCGAGACTGAGCTTCTTTGATCCAGTCAATGGTTTGCCACTGGCTTTTCTGTGTGCGGCTCTCATCACCTGTGAACTTGTATACTTCGTATTGGTCGGTTGCTTCGTTATAGAAACTGTCGATACCAATTACTACGCACTGTTGTCCGTACACATCATGAAGCTGATTAATAAGCTCAGGGTTATTAAGGGCAGGGGAGTTAATCGAGATCTTATCCGCACCCATTTCCAAAATGCGCCCAGCATCTTCAATGCTTTTAATGCCACCTGCGACACAAAACGGTATATCAATAACCTGTGCAATACGGCTTACCCAGCTTTTATCTACCACTCGGGCGTCAGAGCTTGCGGTAATATCGTAAAATACCAACTCGTCGGCACCCGCTTTAGCGTATTGCTCGGCAAGAGGCACGATGTCACCAATAATTTCATGGTTTCTAAATTGAACGCCCTTAACGACTTTACCGTCGCGTACATCCAAACAGGGAATTATGCGCTTTGCCAGCATGCAATAGCCTCCTTCACCGTGAATTTACCTTCAAGTAATGCGCGACCTAAAATTACGCCGCCAACGTTAGTCGGCTTCAAGGCTTCGATATCAGCAATGCTGCCAATACCGCCAGACGCTTGCCAGCTTACATTAGGGAAACGGGCTGCCATTTCTTGATAGAGCTCAGTGTTAGCGCCTTGTAGTGTACCATCGCGGCTAATATCGGTGCATAGCACGTGCTTAGCGCCAACTGTAGCGAAGTCTTCAAGCAAGCCTTCAAGAGCAACGCCAGAATTCTCTTGCCAACCGTGGGTAGCAATAAGCTTTTCACCGCTGTCGCTAATATTGATATCAAGAGCTAAAACGATGTGCTCTGGACCGTACTTTTCTACCCAGGACTTTACTAGCTCAGGTTGTTTTACCGCCAAAGAGCCTATTACTACGCGGCTTACGCCAGTTTCAAGTAACTGCGCAACTTCTTCTTCGCTACGAATACCGCCGCCGGCTTGAAACTTCATGCGCTTAGTGTCGACCATAGACTTAATCAGTGAAAGCTGACGCTTACTAGTGTCTTTCGCGCCCGTAAGGTCAACAATGTGCAGCCAAGTTGCGCCTTGGTCAGCATAGTCGTGAACCACGTCAACAGGGTCCAGTTCGTATTGGGTTTTTTGCTCGTAGTCACCTTGATAAAGGCGGACTACATGTCCTTCAATAAGATCAATCGCTGGAATAATCATTATAGGTTCACAAAGTTAGTCAGTAGTTGTGCTCCGGCTTCGCCAGAACGTTCTGGGTGGAATTGCACCCCGTAAAAATTGTCTTTGTTTATGGCCGCAGAGAACGTATTTCCATAAGTGCAGCTTGCAAGCGTGTGCTCGTATTCAGGAACGGCAAAACTGTGCACAAAGTAAAAGTAGGTATCTTGCGGAATGCCTTTGAACAGACTTTCGTTGTTGTGTGAGACAGTGTTCCAGCCCATATGAGGTAAGCGCACGCCTTTTGATTCCATGCGCGCCACGTGTCCAGGCATAAGGTTCAAACAGTCGATGTTACCTGTGCCTTGAAAACCACCCTCAGCACTAGTTTCAACCATAAGCTGCATGCCTAAACATACACCCAGCACAGGTTGGGTTAGCGCCTGAAGGGTTTCTACCAGTGCTTTTTGCTTAATGCTTGCCATAGCCGCTGCTGCGGTACCAACACCGGGTAAAAACACTTTGTCAGCGCTTTTAATCACGTCTACATCGTCAGATACGTCTACTTGAACGCCTAGGCGTTCAAGGGCAAAGCGTACCGATGAGATGTTGGCACAGCCGGTATTCACTATTACTATTTTTTGTCGCTGGCTAGTGTTTACCACTGACATTACAGTGCTCCTTTACTGCTTGGTAATGCATCACCTTGGCGCGTAATGGCTTGGCGAAGGGCGCGACCAAAGACCTTAAACAAGCTTTCTACCTGGTGGTGGGCATTACCTTCGCTGGTGGATAGGTGCAGCGAAAGACCCATGCTTTGCGCAATCGAGTAGAAGAAGTGTGGCACCATTTCAGTGGCCATTTCGCCTACTTGATCACGACTAAATTCAGCGTCGAACTTAAGGTGAGGGCGGTTAGAAATGTCCATAATACATTCTGCACGGCACTCATCCATTGGCAAGGCAAAACCAAAACGGCCAATACCACGTTTGTCGCCCAGTGCCTTTTTAAGTGCTTCGCCAAGGGCTAGGGCAGTGTCTTCCACGCTGTGGTGATCGTCAATGTGCAAGTCGCCGTCGGTAGTGAGGGTTAACTCAAAGCCACCGTGGGTAGCAATTTGGTCAAGCATGTGGTCAAAAAAGCCCATGCCGGTTTGAATAGTCGACTTGGCCTGCGAGTCAAGATCTACACGTACTTTAATGTCTGTTTCAGAAGTCGTGCGTACCACTTCAGCAATACGTGACGACGCTAACAAACTTTTCTGAATATCGTTCCAGTTTAAGCTTTCTCGGTTGTATTGGAAGCTGCGAATACCCATGTTTTCAGCAAGCTGTACGTCGGTAATTCTGTCACCAATTACAAAAGAGCGGGTGAAGTCCACCTTGCCTTGCTGCAAGTATTCTTGCACTAGGCCAAGCTTTGGTTTGCGGCATGTGCAGTTATCAGCATCGAAGTGCGGGCAAATAAGCACATCGTCAAACACCACGTCTTGGCTTTCAAAAATCGCCATCATGGCGTTGTGTGGCTTGTCAAAGTCTTCTTGAGGGAAGCTGTCTGTGCCCAACCCGTCTTGGTTACTTACCATAACGAGTTTAAACCCAGCTGCTTTAAGCTTTAGCAACACGGGAATAACGTTTGGCTCGAAAACCAGCTTTTCAAGACTATCTAGTTGCTTATCTACCGGAGGCTCTTCAACAAGTGTACCGTCGCGGTCGATAAATAAAATGGCTTGCTGACTCATGCCGCATCCTCACTATTTTTAAATTCGTTAATCAACTGCATTAAACGCTGATTTTGTTCTTCTGTGCCTATGCTTACCCGTAAACAGTTTTGTAAGTTAAGCTGTTTTGATTGGTCGCGGATTAGCATGCCTTGGCTCACCAAGTACTGCATTAACGCAGACGCTTTCGCGTAGCGGAACAAGATAAAGTTTGCTCGCCTGTCACCAATTAGCTCAAAGCCTTCAACTGCTTCTAACGCTTCAGCTAATGCTTCTTTTTCGCGGTTAAGCGTTGCAACCTGCAGCTCAAGTAACGTCAGCGACTCAGTCGACAATGCTTGTGCGGCAATCTGCGCCACTGGCTCTGGAATAGGATAGGGCGCTATCACTTTAAGTAGTGCTTGAATGACGGGGGCCTGAGCAAGCGTAAAACCACAGCGGAGCCCAGCCAGCGCAAACGCTTTCGATAGCGTACGAAGTACAACTAGATTCGGATAGTTGTTTATTTCATTTGCCCATGTATTGTCAGCATCAAACTCAATATATGCTTCATCTACCACCACTAAAGCCTTATCAGCAAAGTGATTAAGCACAGTCTTAATATCTTCACGAGCGACCGGCGTACCGGTTGGATTATTAGGCGCGCAGATGAAAATCACGTTAACGTCTTCTTCTGCGCAAACTGCATTCACATTCAAGCTGAAATCATCGTTCAAAGGGACTTTTTTAATACCCACATCGCAGGTTTCAGCGCTGATTGCATACATACCGTAAGTAGGCGGGCAAATCAGAATCTTGTCTTTACCCGGCGTACAGAAAGTACGAATAAGCAGTTCAATACCTTCATCGGCGCCACGAGTAACGATTAACTGAGACTTATCAAGCCCTGCGTAGTTAGCGTAACCACTCACTACCGCTTCAGGCTGACACGATGGATAGCGGTTAAAGTTACCGCTATCTACATTATATTCGTTGGCATAAGGTGACTCGTTGGCGTTAAGCCAATCTTGACCGCCTGAAAACAAACGACGTGCTGACTCGTAAGGCTTTAGCGGCACTAAATTTGCGTTAATTAGGTTATCGATAAGTGCCGACATTAGGCGTCTCCCTGCTTAAGTGCCTGCATACGAAGTGCAACAGCTTGTTCGTGGGCGTCTAACCCTTCTGCTGCGGCTAGTGCCATAATCGCAGGGCCTAAATTACGCATGCCGTCTTCACTTAACTCTTGAATGGTGTAGCGACGCATAAAGTCCAAAAGCCCAAGGCTAGAATAATTCTTAGCATAGCCGTATGTGGGCAGCACGTGGTTAGTGCCTGACGCATAGTCCCCTGCAGATTCTGGTGACCACGGGCCCAAGAATATAGAGCCAGCGTATTTGATTTTTGGCAGATAATTACGGGCATTCTCAATTTGAACAATTAAGTGCTCAGCTGCATAGGCATTGCTTGCTTCAATGGCTTGTTCAATTGAATCGGCCAAGATATAGCGTGCATTTTCCATAGCTGGGCGAGCGATTTCAGCACGAGACAGCGTAGCTAATTGGCGTTCAACCGCGGCTTTTGCTTCTTCAATAAGCGTGGCGCTGTTGGATACCAAAATGGCCTGTGAATCTGGGCCGTGTTCGGCTTGAGACAGTAAGTCTGCAGCCACAAATTCAGGGTTTGCAAATTCATCAGCAAGTACCAATACTTCTGATGGACCCGCCGGCATATCAATAGCAGCACCATCAGCACGTTGGCTAACTTGCTGTTTAGCTTCGGTAACAAAGCTATTGCCAGGGCCGAAGATTTTATCGACCTGAGGAATCGTTTCAGTACCCAATGCCATAGCTGCAACCGCTTGAGCGCCACCACACAAGAAGATTTTATCAATGCCGCATTTTCTTGCCGCATAGGCAATTTCAGGCGCAATAAGTTGTTCTTTATTTGGCGGTGTGCACAGGAGTTTATTTTCACAACCTGCCACTAGCGCGGGTACACCAAGCATTAGCACAGTTGAGGGAAGTGGAGCACTGCCCCCTGGAATATACAGACCTACTGCGTCAAGGGCAGTGAAGCGGAGCTCACATTTGACGCCAGGCGTTGTGGTCAGCGCAATATCACTGGGCATTTGCGCTTCGTGAAAGGTCTTTATATTGTTAAACGCGGTGTCGATAGCGTTTGCGACTTCAGGTGTTACCTTAGCTGTAAGTGCATCGATATTCTCTTGCGAAAGCACAAGGCTTTTTAGATCCGGGCAGTCAAATTTCCGTGTGTAATCAAGTACTGCCGCATCACCTTCTGCTTCAACGCGGGCGATAATCTCGCCCACGGTTTGCTTTAACTGTTGGCTATTGGCCATAGCCGGGCGGGCTAGCGCCTGTTTTTTCTCATTTGTCGAGAGAGATGACCAAGTAATCATAATTGTCTGCCTTTTAGCCCATCATTTTTTCGATTGGCATTACAAGAATAGAGCTACAACCAAGGGCTTTAAGCTTTTCCATGGTTTCCCAGAACAAGGTTTCTGTAGAAACTACGTGGATAGCAACTTGCTCTTCATTTCCAGCAAGTGGAAGCACCGTTGGGTTTTCAGCACCTGGAAGTAGGCTCTTAACCTGTTCTAGGTAAGCTTTAGGCGCGTGTAGCATGATGTACTTGCTTTCTTTTGCTAGCAGTACACCATCGACACGAGGCATTAGGCGGTTAACCAGTGTTACTTTTTCGTCACTAAGTTCGCTGTCAGTACGTTTGATAAGTACTGCTTTACTGCGGAAGATGACATCCTTTTCAACGAGGCCGTTTGCTTCAAGGGTTGCGCCTGTAGATACCAGGTCACAAATTGCGTCAGCGACACCAGCACGCGGCGCAACTTCTACTGAGCCTTGTAGCATTACGGCTTTCGCGTTAATACCCTGGTCTTTGAAGTAGCGCTCAAGAAGGTAAGGGTAAGTGGTTGCTACTTTTTTGCCTTCTAAAGACTTAATACCGTCGTAATCCATCTCATTAGGTACGGCAATTGATAAGCGACAGCCGCCGTAGTCTAGACGACGCAATACTTCATACTCAAACGGCTTACCTGCTGCTTTGCGTTCAAGCATTTTTTCTTCTAGCTCGTTCTCGCCAATGAAACCAAGGTCGCAAACGCCGTCCATCACTAGACCTGGAATATCGTCGTCACGTACGCGAAGTAAATCGATTGGCTCGTTCGTTGAGTGCGCAATCAGCAGGCGATCACGAATATTCAATTTAATGCCGATAGCTTTAAGAAGTGCGATGCTGTCATCACTCAAGCGACCTGATTTTTGTACGGCAATTCGAAGTCTGTTGCTGTTACTCATTGAAACGTTCCTTACACGTTGTGTTTTAACTTTTGATTGCGCCTAAAACGAAAAACCCCCGGAAGTTTCCTTCCGAGGGTCGAGAATTTTTCTATCTGCGCCGTTGGAAGGAAATATAGACCTTCCAGCACGAACCTGAAAGGTTATGCTTTGTGGTGATGGTGATGTTTCGCCGCGCAGTTAATCATTTTGGTGAATCTAATTCCTAATTTCGAACGGCTGAAACATTAGCGGTTTGAGCTTCGATTTGCAAGGCAAAAGTGAACTCTTTTCTTACATTAACTCTAAATTAATATACATATAATAAAACTATTTGTTATGAATTAGTTGTGAACCGTAATTTTGAGCGCTTCTCTGCCGATAAATTATAAAACAGATACACATTTTAGGAGGGCGTATGAGCAACGATTTACTGTTTCCCATTTTGCCTCGTAACACCAAAGTGCCGATTGAACCTGATGAGCGGGTGAAAAAAGTGCAGAAGACAAAGAAGTCTGAGCGTCTTAGTGAAGACGATCGCGACAACTATCAAGACATAAAACGCACCGAAGTGGTTGATGCGTCAGTAGAGAACACGAAAGACAAAGAGCGAAGCAATAGCGGCGGTGGGCTTAAGCACATTGATATTGATGTTTAGACTATGCTAGTGATTACTTTTTCTCTGCGTTTAGCGCTTCAAATAATGCTTCTATTTGACCGGTGACCTTGTGCTTTGGTAGATAGAAGGGCAGCGGCACACGCTTAGAATGAGACTCTTTCACCTTCACCGTAGCACTTATATAGCTTTCTAACACTGGCAACCCTTGTTGCTTGAGTGATTGTACTAGTTCTGTAGGCAGTTTTGCCTGACTATTAAATTGATTAACTACAATGCCCAATAGCTTAAGTTCTGGGTTATGGTCCTCTTTAAGTTCTGTTGCATTGTCGAGTAAGTGGATGATAGCTTGTGCGGAAAAGTCATCACAATCAAAAGGAACACAGAAACCATCTGCAGCAATAAGTGCCGCTTTTGAATAGAAATTAAAATTTGGTGGTGTATCAATAAAAATATGGTCGAATTCCCCATTTAACTCCTTCAATGCATCTTTAAGCTTAAAAATTTTGTATCGAGATTCGAGTTCTCGCTCTAGGTCAGCCAAGGCTGGTGAGGACGGCATAACGTAGAGGTTTTCAAAAGGGGTTGGATGAACAAACTCAATAGGCTTTTTAGCCGTTCTGAATATCCCCACCACTTGTTTGAACATATCAGCAACAGAAAGGCTTTTCTCGTTGGGGTTAAACCCCGCGTAGTGAGTACTGTTACCTTGGGCATCCAGATCCACTAATAACGTTTTGTGACCCAATTTCGCGCTTTGTGCGGCTAAATTGGTACTAATCGTTGATTTACCCACCCCACCTTTTTGATTAAATACCACGACAATCATACGCGATCCCTATGTTGAAACGGTTATTGAACACACTGATTGACTAAAATATGCCCAAATACGATTGTGGATGCAAAGTATTGTTTTTATTTTTAGCGTTTGCTTTCTGTAAAAATACCTAAGCGTGACGATAAAAATGAAATTCAACTTTACATATTAATGATAATGATTATCATCAGCTTATTCTTTTTATATTAATCGATTAAGTATGCGTTTTACTCCCACTTTACTGGCAATTTCACTGTATTCACTGTTCTCTCAGAATGTTCTTGCTCAATCTAACGAACAAGATGATATGGAGAGCATCACTGTTACAGCTTCTGGCTTCGAGCAACTTTTGTCTCAAGCACCCGCGTCAGTAAGCGTCATCGATAGAAAACAACTGGCGCAGCGAGCGTACAAAGACATCACAGATGCACTTCGAGACGTGCCGGGGGTTACTGTAACGGGGGGCGGGTACCGCCAAGATATCAGCGTTCGAGGCCTACCTGCACAATATACATCTATACTTGTTGATGGTAAAAAACAAACAGGTAGAGAGTCCCAGCCAAATGGCAGCGGCGGGTATGAACAAGATTGGTTGCCGCCTTTGGACAGCATAGAACGTATTGAAATTGTGCGCGGGCCTATGTCTACCTTATATGGTTCAGACGCAATGGGTGGGGTGATCAATATCATTACGCGAAAAAACTTCAGAAAATGGAGTGGTAACCTTCGCGCAGAAACAAAAATTCAAGAAAATTCAGACAGTGGCTCAGATAGTCAAGTTCAACTGGCATTTTCTGGGCCGTTAATCGAGAATTTGTTGAGCATTACAGCCAGCGGTCTTTATCAAAAGCGAGAAGAGGACGATATTGAACGAGGCTACGCAGAAAAAGATCTAAGCAACATTCGTACAGCGTTTCACTTAACACCAAATACTACAGATACACTCACGTTTGAGTACATCTTCCAAGATCAGACACGTATATCCACACCTGGTAAGTCTCTGCCAGAAAAAAATTCCTTATCAGAGACAGAAAGCGAGAGACATTCATATGCGCTGACTCACGAAGGGAAGTATGATGATGTGACTGCTCGAAGTTACATTCAGCAAGAGTCGGTTGAAAACGTAGGGCGAGATATCACTATTGATAATCTGGTCTTTAATTCTCAATGGTCTTGGGCTGCAAGCGATAGCCACATGCTTACGGTTGGCACAGAGTTTCTTGAAGAGTCGCTGGATGATTTTGATACAAACGGCGGCGAGGCGACCAATATTGAAAACAGTCAATGGTCTTTATATGGCGAAGATGAATGGCGTGTTAACGATAGGTTGGCCTTCACGCTAGGTATTCGTCTTGATGATAATGAACAGTTTAGTTCCCAAGTTAGCCCTCGTGCGTATGCGGTGTACAACCTCAATGATAATTGGGTAGTGAAAGGAGGTGTCTCTACCGGCTATCGTACACCTGAGCTTCGAGAAATGGCTGATGGTTGGATTCAAGAAAGCCGAGGGGGAGATGTTTACGGTAATCCGGACTTGTCACCTGAAACTACGTTAAACAAAGAGCTCGCGCTTTACTATTCCGGTGATGCTGGCTTGGAGTACAGTATTACGGTGTTCCATAACGACTTCGATGATAAAATTGCCATCGCATCATGTGAACTATCAGTCTGTTTGGATGAAACGGACCGCTACAATATCAATATCGATGAAGCTGAATCTTACGGTGCAGAATTCGCTGCAAAGTATAACGTTGGAAACTGGTCATTTAACGGTGCATACAGCTTCACGCGTTCTGAACAAAAGACAGGTTCAAATGAAGGCCTACCTTTGGTTCAACAGCCTAAGCATTTGTTCACGCTAAACACCACATATCGCCTATCTCAAGAAAGCGAAATCTGGTCAAGGTGGACAGTAAGAGGGGAAGAAACGGCGCTAACGTCAGTATCTTCACGTTCTATTTTATCCCCAGGGGTCGGTTTGTTTGACATAGGTTACAACACCAAGCTTACGCGCAATATTAAATTGCAAACGGGGCTCTACAATGCATTTGATAAAACAATGCGATACGAAGAGTTTGGGTACGTTGAAGACGGAAGAAGATTGTGGCTAGGGTTAAATTGGACGTTCTGAAAATAGCGGTTATTGCTTGGGCTGTTTGTGTGTGCGCTAGTTGCACTGCTAGTTCTTCGCTAACCGCTCAAGATTATGCCCGAAAGGGCCTAGAGAGCGCTACGCATTTTCCTGGCTTGGCAAACCTCTGTGATATTAGTGCTCCACCTAGAAATGTGTTCAAACTCGATGAAAAACGACGAGAACGACCTAAGCGTGCCGAAAGTGGAAGCAAGCCCGACCGCAAAGGAAAGGGGCGGCGTCAAATACCACCCCAGCAGGTCTTTGATAACCTCTATTATGTAGGGGCAGGCAACGTTGCAAGTTGGGCAATAGATACGGGCGAAAGCATTGTTCTGGTGGATGCGTTGAATAATGACGAGCAAGCTCAACAGTACATAATTGATGGTCTTTCTGCGCTCGGATTAGGCAACAAGCCCATATCTCACCTCATTATTTCTCATGGCCATGGCGATCACTATGGTGGGTTTGAAGTTATCAAGTCAACATATAGCTCTCGCATAGTCATGAGTAATGTAGAGTGGGATTACCTCGAAAACGATAAATTTGCCAGTTATCGTTGGGGTAAAAAGCCAAGCCGAGATGTGGCGGTAGCCGATGGTGAAAAATTGAATGTTAACGGTACTGAGTTAACGCTTTATGTTACGCCGGGCCATACGCCAGGAACGTTAACGGTCGTCTTTCCCGTAATTGACGGAAGCGAAAAACATCGGGCTGTGTTGTGGGGCGGTACTGGGCTCAACTACGGCCCTGATGTCTCGCGCATTCAGTCTTATACCGACTCAGCCATGACGATGAAACGATTAGTAAAAGACCAAAATATTGATGTTTTTTTATCGAACCACCCTGGGCGTGCCGGAACAAGAGAAAAGCTTGAAGCTTTAAGTAACCGGGAAAGTAATGAAAAACATGCCTTTGTTCAAGGTCGAGATGTCGTTGTTGAAGCGTTTGAACTGCTTGAAAACTGCACGCGCGCACAGTGGATGAGAATTGAGGAAAAACAACACGAGCAACGTAAATAGCTTGGCTGAATCAAGGCAAGAAGAAGAGGGCGCTTTATGGTTGCCTCACTCCTCTTGCCAGTTCATTACCAGATGCTATTTGCAAAGAGTACGGTGCTTGTTAAACCTTCTCGCACTCAGCAAGCCTACTGCGAGAAAAAAAATCGCAAACGTAGAGGGGGCACTTACTTCAGTTGAAGATAAGGTGGTAGCAAACGAACTTGCTAATATGATTTCTCCGTTAACAATGGGATTATTGGTTAGATTGAACACCGGCCCGTTTAACGGCACACCAGCGGGGAAAAGTGCATCGTAAAACGCGTTCAGAGAAAAATTATCAAAAGATACTCTTACTGCATTTCGAGACTCAGAGCATGAAGTGTTTGAGCACGACTTTTCAACTTCATTAACGAATATCCCCAAGCCAAAGTCGGCAATATTTAAACCAGTAAAAAGAGACTGATTTTCAAGTGTCGTAGCCTTTACGCTATTTCCCCAAAGGCTTACTTCCACTTCCGCAATGTTAGATGTACCTGCTGTAGATAGGTTAACGTTCGAACCGGATGTAGCACTTCCGTCAATTTGCGATACGGTTGAAAGTACATCAGCACTTAACGTTAAAAAGCCACTGATGCTAAGCACGTCTGAAAATAAATCAAGATTGAGGTCGTTTATTGTTCCGCGGCCTGAGGTAAAAAAGTTTGCTGGAACAAAACTCGTTAAAGACGATTGAGATTCTCCTTCAATAATGGCTGTAGATGCTATGCCGTCAAACTCTGTAACGTCAATCGAGCCGCCCAATGTGCCTGATGTGTCTGCGCTTGCGCCGACCATAGTTTCGAGCTGTGAATAATTTTCAGGTGCACTACCGCTGGTGTGAGCTAAGTTGATAGTTGAGTTAGCAGCAGCGGTGACAATATTACCGACATTGCTAGTAATGGACAGGTCGACATGAACGGCATTCCCATAACTGCTGCCTATGATCGCTGCGTTAGTTGAAAAGCCTACCGTCGCAGAAGCGAACAATGCGCTCGTTAATATTGTTCTTGCTAGTGCTCTTATCACTTTGTTGTTTTGTGGTTGCATGATGAACCCCTCGTTAATG
Organism: Alteromonas sp. ABH4_452; assembly: GCF_056311825.1. Lineage (NCBI taxonomy): Bacteria > Pseudomonadati > Pseudomonadota > Gammaproteobacteria > Alteromonadales > Alteromonadaceae > Alteromonas > Alteromonas sp. ABH4_452. The sequence continues at coordinate 2,051,139 of NZ_CM149973.1, forward strand.
GCTTAACGTGCTGCTAAGCGAGCCTTTTACAAATAAAGCGTAGTCACGAGTATTCAATTCAGTTATGAGGGTTTCCCCCTAAATTTAGACTTTCGTATAAAGGAGTGGTGGAAAAAGCATCTATGTTGGTAACACAACACTGCTTATTTATTTGTTCCAAATTGCCTTTATATTTTGAGTGGAAGAGAGCATATTGTGCAGAGCAAAAAATAAAAAGGCCTCTTGCATTCAAGAGGCCTCCGGTGGGTTGGAGCACTAATCGCTAATTTGATTAGGAATAGTTAGGGCTGAGTTAGTTTAGTTCTTTATCTACCCAAAATTTCGTGCCTTTTACAGTGGCCTGCAATGTAAGACCGCTTTCAGTCATAGTGTAAACCTTTACATTACCAAGGTAACCTTCGCCTTCAGCAGACGCGCCTTTATTGCCTGCTTTCGCTGCCACATCTGCGTTACCACCGACGGTCCAACCATTTTCAATGAAATGATTAATCGCTTTTTGAGTATGGAAGACCATAACAATACGATAATCTTTAGCGCCTAATCCTAAGCCAACACCACCTTCAGCCATGTTCATGTAGGTTTTTGCGCCGGTAACGTTATTGTTTACCACACCGTAGCCGGTGCCTGCGGCCACAAAAAACACATTAATGTTGGCGTTAGTGAATACGGCGTAGCCTGCGGCATCCCTTATTTGCGAGCGAGTATCTGGTTTCTCGGTATAGAGACGTGCAAGCGCATTCTCTTGCATGTCTAAAATAGCTTGTTGCTTTTCAGCAACAGTGCCATCACCCATAGAAGCGCAAGCAGTCAATGCCAAAACAGCCGCTATAAATACAGACTTAATCGCTAACTTACTAATCTTCATGCAATTCTCCTTAGCATGTAGGTATTTTATTACTTGCGATAAAAGACACTTTCTACCACATTTAATTCAACAAAATACCGTTTTTATTTACGTTACATGAGTTGTACGCAAAAAATGTGCTAAGTGGAGCATGTGTACATGAAACAGTAGGCGCCTTTGATGAATTGGTAGCTTCGTGCTATTAATTTTAGCCCAAGTTGGGTTCGCTAACAGTCAGCATTCACCATTCTATTTCAAGCTCTAGCGCACCGGGATGATCGGTTTGACCGACCATTTCTTCATACGGAGTACTCTGGCGAAGCCAAACGTGCTCAAATGCTTGCGAATCGAAATGTTCTCTAATTTCATTCAGGCAGTGAAATGTTTTAGGTTGCGACTTTTTGTCTCTGACCAAACTGCGTGATGCACCCATGCCCGTAGCAGCGAGGTAGTTACCACCTTCTAATGATTCAATATATAAATTCATAAAATAGCCCTCGTTAGGTCGCAGCGAACTTTGGCTGCGTCTTATATCTAATTAGTCGAAAACGGCCACAATGATCATTAATTTTGTGTCATGAAGGTTCTCATCATCAATCATTAGTACCTAGAAAAAGGGAACAGAAGAGAGTTTGTCAGATGCAAAATAAGACAACGAGCCTTACCACCATTTGTTTGTGCACACCATGATCCCGGCCTTGTGCAAATTATCGTGTACTAGCTTTTTATCTTCCGAGTTTAAAAAAGCGCCTAACTCAAACTGCTGCATAGAAGTTTGTAAAATTAACCGTGAAATACGTTTTAGGCTTGTGTCCTTTTGATAGAGCAAGGAGGTATCTGGACGTGGGAAGCATAAGCTAGTGCCGTTCGAGCAGGATATAAGGATGCGGTCAGCCGAAATTATAATGGTTTCCCATCGGTAGGTGGCTCTAGACACCAAGTACATAACTAGCGCGAGCAACCCCACTTCTAATCCTGCAAACGGCAAAATTACCCAGGCCCCCGCTATTGACCACGCGATAGCGATTAGACCAATAAACAAAGCAAACGCCATGATTAAGTATTTAGTCTGGCGCCATGTTGCTGAGCGGTTTGGCGAAAGATGCAGTTGCACCTGCTGCTCAAATGTAGATACTTCAACCATATTTTACAAAGTACTGTATATAACAATTGTGTAAGTAAAAGCTTATACGTTATGAGCTAACAATAGTTTGAAAAATGTACTGATGCGAATGGTTGACGTATCAAACAAGTTTATTTTCTGACAATTATCATAGTTGTGTCGTAAGGACGTGTGTGATCTCTTTATTAAAGCGCCAACCTGGCAAGTCAATTTTTGTTCTACTTCTTCTTACTTGGTGTAGCCTTTTATTATCGCAGCCTGCATCTATTGAACTTGTTAAAGAGTTCGGACTTTTCAGCGTTCTTGGTGTGATAGGTGCTATATTTGCAAATGCTACAGGCGCCGGTGGCGGTGTGGTGTTTGTTCCGTTTTTTAACTATCTATCGTTTTCCCCTCAAAGCGTAGTGGCAACCAGCTTTGCTATTCAATGCTGCGGCATGACTGCGGGGGCATTGACCTGGGCGGCGTATTATAAAAGACAGCACCAGCACGATAACTATTGGAACGCGCTGCCGAGCGCTCTACTGCTAACCGTTCCTTCATCTATTTGTGGCATAGGGTTCGCGCAATATTCGTCGCAAAGCCAATTGTTGTTAGCGCAATTGTGGGGCGGTGCCAATAACCTTCACATTGCCTTCGGTGGGTTTTCTATTTTATTAGCCATTGCCATATTCGCGTCTGTTCCATTAATGAAGCGCACTCATTTAGTTAAGGATTTACAAACAAAAGATTTAGTGTTTTTACCATTCATTGGTTTTGTCGGGGGCGTTATTACAGCTTGGCTTTCAGTGGGAGTGGGTGAGTTAGTGGCGGTTTACCTCATTATTCGTGGGTTTAATGTCACTATGTCTATCGCGGTAGCGGTTATTTTATCCGCGTTTACTGTGTGGTCAGCGTTGCCGTATCACGCTTTTATAAATCCGTCGGTGGTTTGGCAGGTCGTTTTGTTTGCGGGGGCTGGTGCAATTATCGGTGGAATGATTGCCAAATATGTAGTTTTGGCATTTTCTGTTCAGCGTCTAAAACTTTTTTTCGGTATGTGGGTACTAATTTTAGGCATCACAAGTTTACCTATATTTTAAGCGTAGCTATCGCCGCTATACAAATGCTAGTGATTAAGGTCGTGAGTGTGATGCGAATTCTTCTTTAAAAACGCTAATCTGTAAAAGGAAAGATAATATGGATATCAATCCTACTCCCCAGAAACGCTATAACGTGCTTCAGCCAAAATGGTCATCTCATGCGGTTATTTATCAAGTAAATACCCGTCAGTTTTCAAAAGAAGGTAATTTTGAGGGAGTAAGAAAGGGACTTGCGCATATTAAATCCCTCGGCGCGGATATCATTTGGCTAATGCCTGTACATCCTATCGGTGAAAAAAACAGAAAAGGTGAACTTGGCAGTCCCTATGCCGTTAAAGACTACTTGGCCATTAATCCAGAGTTCGGTGGCGAAGAGGATTTCAAAGCGCTGGTGGACGAAGCGCACCGGCTATCGCTGAAAGTCATTATAGATTGGGTACCAAATCACAGTGCATGGGATAATCCACTGGTTGAACAACACCCTGAGTGGTACGCCAAAGACTACGAAGGAGATTTTCGTCCATCTCCGTGGTGGGATTGGAGCGATATCATTGAGTTCGATTATGAACAAATTGGCCTTCGAAAATACATGATAAATGCACTGTGTTACTGGGTTGAAAAGTTCAACATCGACGGCTTTCGCTGTGACGTAGCAGGCTATGTGCCTAACGACTTCTGGCGTCAAGCTGTTGAAACATTGAATGCAATTCGACCGGTCTTTATGTTGGCTGAATGGGAGAATCGCGATCTCCACGAAAATGCGTTCAATATGACTTATGCATGGAGTTGGAATGAAACACTGCATGAACTCGCTCACGGAAAGTGTTCACTGGATAGGTTGCGTAAATATTATTCGTGGAACGAACGCAGCTGGCCTCGTTCGGCTTACAGAATGACTTTCGTTAGTAATCATGACAAAAATGCCTGGGATGGCACACAGCGTGAACAGTTTGGCAAAGCACTTGAAGCGTGCATTGCTTTATCGGTAATAGGTGAGGGCATGCCGCTTATTCACAACGGGCAAGAAGCGGGAGAAACCAAACGCTTAGCATTCTTCGAACGCGATCCTATACAGTGGCAAGACCATGAAATTGGCAACTTGTATCGCGAGCTTATTGCACTCAAAAAATCTAAAGCCGTGTTAGGAAATGGAGAGTATGGCGCAAGAATGATTCAGGTCCCGAATTCGAAAATGGACCAGGTTTTTAGCTTCGTACGTCACAACGAGCGAGAAAAAGTGTTTGTTGTGATTAACTTTTCTAATAAACAGCTTGATGTAACGTTTGAAGAACCATTGTTTGAAGGTGATTATACGCACTGGAAGTATGAAAGAAAGCGAAATTTTGAAGCTGGTTCTGTCTGTAAGCTTGAACCTTGGAAGTTTGAAATTTGGGTAGCTTGAAGCGTTGATCGTTTGGCGTCGTGTTTAACTACAAAAGGTATATGAGATTTTTTATTTTTTACTAAGTAAAGATTAAGGACGAACAATGACTACGAATGATCCAAATGAAAAAACCGAAGACCGCTCTTTAAATAATCATGCTGCGCTGAAAACTTCCATTGCCAATGGGGATGTGGATGAGGTTAAAACGCGTCTTAAGGGCCACGCATTAGATAAGCTAGAAAAAGGTTATCTTATCGATCTCGCCCGCTTGAGTGGTAACCGTGAAATCGAGAAAGTGATCAAATCTACACCGGAAATTTGAATGTATGCCTTATAGACCTAATGTGTAACACATTAAGCCTATTGGTGTGATTACTAAGGGAAACTGACGGTATAAGTTCTAAGCTATTCTGACATAATCTGGCAGGCGGCTATAGACAAGGAGCGGATATTCGTCGTGGCTCCTAGTGCATTGCCGAACGTACTATCATGCGGTTAATATTGGCTATCTAGTGATTAAGTGCTTCCAAGGCGAGCTTAGGATCAGCATCTAAGATCTTAAGCAAAGCACGAGCAGGACCTGTTGGATGGCGTCGGCCTTGTTCCCAATTCTCTAGTGTGCGTTTACTCACCCCCAAAACGTCAGCAAAACGGGTTTGTGTTAACCCCGTTTTTGCACGAATGGCTTTAACTTGAGGCTTAGCAAATTCAGTTGTACGGGAAGGCTTTGCTTTACCTTTGATGATATCGTCTGCCTGAGACACACTTTCTATCAATTGTTCAAACATGTCACCATTCATTCTGACCACCTCTCTACGATCTTCTTCAGCGCTTTAAGCTGCGTATCTGTCAAATTATCCTGCACATTTTTTGGGTATGCCAACAGCATATAAAGTTGGTCATTGTCGGTCATCCAATAATAGATAACTCTAGCACCACCACTTTTACCCCTTCCTTCCAGCGCCCAGCGTACCTTTCTAAGGCCACCACTATTTTTAATTAATGAGCCTCTATCTGGCCTGCTGACAAGTGCTTCCTGCAAGTCTTTGTATTCATCATCATCCATCAACTCTTTTATGAGCTTGGTGAATATGGGGGTTTCTATAATTACCATGTGTTAACTATAACATTAACATCAGAATACGCCAATGGCGTATGCAGATATTTAAAGCCCAACTAACCTTTTCCCTAAAAATAACAAATCACATCTCGCAGAAGTATGGATGATATCCTTAACTTTCTAGGCACCATTGTAAGCATTAAACAACAAGCCTATGCAAGTGTGTTCCCTCACTAAAAAAGTGAGGAAACATGCCTTAACTCGTATTTCCGTGATTAGTATTGTTTAAATCGATTCTGCAGGTGAGAGCGTTGCTTCAGGTTTTCAACTTCAGCTTCAACGGGCTTTTCGAGTTTAGACACGGCGTGGGCAACGCCAAAGCCTAAACAGCTTCCCACCAAAACATCTGATAAATGATGTGCATCGCGCTTAGTCCTCGACTTTCCAATAACTGCTGTAGCAGCTAAGCCTGCGGCTGATGCTAATAGTAGAGGTCCAGATGTACGAGGTATTGAGCCTGCCACTGCAGCAACGGCTGCTGCGTGTCCTGATGGCATAGAGTTAAATTTGTCTTTCAATGCCGGGCCTTTTATTTCAGGGCCTGCCTCAGCTCTAGGACGCTTTCGTCCAACCAATCTCTTAAGGCCCGCATTAAGTAGACCAGCCACTGAGGCTGATAACGTCGATTTTAGAAGGAAGCGTTGTATTTTTGGAGCGTCCGTCATCTTAGATACGGCATAGGCTGAACCTGTTATTGCGACGACTGATGGTGGCGTCGTTGCATTACTTAACTTGCTAGACGTAATAAGGCTATCTTTACTGTGCGCTCCATCTGCACCGGGCTCATTCATTTTTCGCAGTGCTCGGTACGCGAGTAAACGTTTAATTCCTGTGGAAGCTAACATAAAAAACCCTTTATTCGATGAAGTGGTGTGGAAGGAAATCGATTCGTGCAGGCTCGATAGCACGTCTACTAAAAAGTATCTGAACAATAAAAAGAGCCGCACGAGCGGCCCTTGTCTTGCTAAGACATTACTCTTCCGAATTACCGTCTAAATTTCCTTTAGGTGAGCGCTGATAACGCTTAAACTCTGTACGTGTAATCAATTCATCATCATTTAAATCAATTTTATCAAAATTGCGTGTCACGCCACTTCTTGAGGCTTCAGCTTTTGTAAGCTCGCCATCGTTATTCGCGTCCATCATATCGAATTTACTACGCGCGATTACTGCTTCATCTGCGATCACAGTCTTATCGTTCACAACAGTATCTTTGGCTACTTTATCGACCTTTGTCTTTTCTAGGTTTCCATTAGCTTTAAGCTCAGTTTCAGCTCTTAACTCGTGAGTGAGCCTTTTATCTTTTGTCGCGGCAACCACTTCATCTACATCGGAATCAACGTTAACCTTCGTTTCCATTGTACCTTTTGCCCCCATGCTTTCTTTCATCGACTTGACCGTGGAAAGCACTTCATCATCGAAATGTTGAGGGTGTTTCATGACATGAGCATTAAATTCTTTGGCTGAAAGTTGCATGTCTGAATTGGTATCAATTTTAGAAAAATGTGCATAAATCTCATCGTCGTCAGCTTCTTCTCGTGAGATGTAGCCGTTATCATCGTTGTCTAAATCGACGAACGTTGTGTCGATTTTCTCCATGTCGTTGCCAGCAAATGCACCAGCAGACAGAGCGGCACTGATTAATGTAGCAATAGTTAACTTTTTCATATCTTACTCCTTGGTTTTTCGGCCTCCATACTGCATAAAAACGGAGGAGAGAGTTCACAAAGAGTCATTCACAGCATATGCCATTCAAATAAAGTTTATTTAAATCAATGTGTTGGTTTTTTTAAGGGACAGGTGGAGGCAGGAGGAATTGTGAGAACTATAGAATTTTATGAAAAAGTTACCCGTTATTTTTAACAAAAATGGAACATATTAAGCGGGGCATGTTGTGAATGTGAGCAACGATCGACCTGCCGTTATTCAAACCGCGATTTCTATCTAGTATAAAGCCACTATGTTTCGAATGAGCACCCAGTGTTTGTTACGGTAAACGTTCGAATGTTGTAATTGTTTCTAAGCTTTCTTCCCACGCAGCTTTGCTTACGCCGAAGATATGTGCAGTAGGTTTAATCAGTAGTTTCGTATCCAGACATCCAGCGGGTACGGCTAGAATGTCACCGAGTTGAGTGCACGGAAGGGCTGAACCACAAATTTTACAGAAACTTTTGCTATGACGCGTGTTCTCGAGCGTGAAGTTGACTACAGCGTCAACACCCGATGCCCAAGTTAATATAGCCGAACTTGAAAACAGGTTGGCTGCGAAGGCCGAACCTGTATCCTTTTGACAATGTTTGCAGTGGCACAGATAAAAACTGTCAAAATCACCCTCAATTTTAAAAGTTACCGACCCGCACAAACAAGACCCTTTGTAGTTGTTCATCAAAACTCCTTTTTTGTGAAATACCACTATTTAAAGCACTAAGACTGCTGCTGTTTAGCAAGCCAATCGTAAAAATGCGCCACGCCCGCTTCTAAAAACGGTTCTATGGGACCGTGTTCTTCTTCGCCTGATAAATAAAGTGCTCGTCGACCTTTTTCTAGCAATAGGCAGGCTTCTTCATCTTCTACCGCTGTTTCCATATAGGCCGCTTTTTCCGCTGCAAAGTAGTCTGGCATATCTTTATAAAGTGCTTCGGGATAATAAAATTCAACGTGGTTTACACATGCGCCGGCACCCTTGGGATAAATAGTGCTGACGACAATAATATCTGGGTACCACTCAATCATAATATTAGGGTACAAAAAGCACCATATTGCGCCAAAGCGAGGAAGTGTTTGCCCGAATCGTGCCAATAATGCGTCTTGGAACTCTCTGTAACGCGGTGTTGTGCGCTTGGTAAGCTGGTCGCCTAGCCCAACTTTTTGAGCTGAAAAATCATCGCCAAACGACCATTCTAAATCATCGGGTTTAACAAACTGGCGAAGCCCAGGGTGCATGGAGTACACGTGATAGTTCTCTAGATAGATTTCGATGAATGTCTTCCAGTTAAATTGATATTCCGTGGTTTCAGAACCGGCGTAAAAGTAATCGGTAAAGTCGAGATAGTCCTCAAGCCCAAGGGCAGATAAGTCCATATTAGGAGATCGCCCTCGAAATAGAAGACAGTTCCACACTGACAGTGATTCCTTTTTCAACTGACCGCTAGGGGCATCCTTAAAGTGGGGCGCACCTTTAAGCTGGCCTGTATTGTCATAGCCCCAGCAGTGGAGTTTACAAACAATACTGCGTGCTCGACCTTGCCCTTCAAGAAGTTGAGCTTGTCGATGTAAGCAAACATTGGATATAAGTTCATAACTCTCACCCTGATTAAACAACGCATAACGGTCGTTAAAGTGAGGAAGCACTTGATAACTAAACTTCTCTGGCACCATGAGAGAATGGCCTGCATAAGCAAGCCCCCGAGAGAATGCCTGCTCGATTTCCTGCTGGCTTTCATCAGCATCAAAGTAACTTTTTATAGAAGGGTGGGTAATGGATTTCATAGTTTAAAGTGAGTATTAAAAACGCATTGCGTTAAGTCGAAATTATATAGGCGCTATGTATCACTGAATTGATTAAAAAAATAGCAATATTTTTGTTCAAAGCACTATTTTTTTTTTAATAACGGAGTAGAATCCGCGCACCTTAATTTCGATGTGATTTTCATGGACATTGGCTTCCATCACCTTGAAGAAAAGCGTTTATTAACGCTTTCTTTTTACATTGCCGGCGCATTTGTTGTTATTGCGCTTGGTTTTGCCATTTTAACCAGCTCAGGCGCTATTTTATTTGATGCCGCTTACTCGTTAATTGCTTTTGTTATGTCAATGCTAACGCTTAAAGTAGCTAACTTGGTTCAACGTCCTGATGATGACCGGTTCCACTTTGGTTACACAGCAATTGAGCCTACGCTAAACATGTTTAAGTCGCTTATTATCATTGCTACGTGTGTGTATGCCGTCGCGAGCTCTGTTCAGAGCTTATTAGCAGGTGGGCACGCAGCTGAGTATGGTATTGGTATGGTCTACGGTGTGGTGGCAACGGTTGGCTGTTTTAGTATCTCTCTTTACATGCGTGTAAAAGGTAAGCATTTACTGTCCGATTTAGTAAAAGTGGATTCTCACACTTGGATGATAGACGGTGTGCTAAGTGCATCCATCTTGTTCGCTTTTATTTTGGCCTACGGACTGGAGTTTACAGAATATAAAAGGCTGTCGCCGTATGTTGACCCCGTTTTATTGATTATTCTTGGTTCGGCAATGTTGCCGGTGCCTTTTAAGATTTTGCGTGAAAGCCTTAATGAAGTAATTAACAAAGCGCCGCCTGAAGCTATCTCGGCGGTAATCGAGAAAAAATTCAAAAAAACGTTGGCTGACGTCCCATACGAGCACGTGGAAGTGCGAATTAGTAAACGGGGTAGGGATGTTTATCTGCTAGTCCACATTATAGTGGATGACGCATTCTCGATTGCAACTATCAGTGAGCTAGACGAAATTCGACTGAAATGCGAAGCAGAGATGCGCGAGTGGGACCCTGCAATTATCATGGATATTCTGTTCATAAAAGATCCTGAACTAGCAGAGTAATAATATGGGGTGCGTGTGAATACTCGCATTCACCCCTTACTTGGCTGGTAAAATTTCTAAAATTTTCCGATAATCAAATTTTTGAGCTATTAGAAGATGTGATGGAAACGCGACTTCCGCTATATAAAAAGCTGCTGGTGATGTACCGCATAGAACCGGGGTGCCTTGGGCCGCAAGGTGCTGACTACGTCGAAGAATTCTGTGTATTTGCCAAGAAAAAGCTAAAAGACAACCATGGTCATTGTTTGCGATGGACCATTAAACCCCGCTACGACAAGACATTGCCTGAGCTTGAATTTCAGATAAAAAATGCCGTACTTTCCCGCGACAATGCGGCTAAATATATGGACAGTTTTGGCATTGATATCGACACTTTTGAAGAAGAGTTAGAAGAATCACTCGCCGATTTGGTTGACGCGTTTTTTGAACGCTGATTTATTCGAATAAAGCAACCTTTGCATGCACCGCTGTATATAAGACATAAAAACTCGAAAAGGCATATAAAAAGCAAGGCCAAATAACGTGCTCACTTCAAAAAAAGAAAGCACAAAAAAGCCCCGTCATTTCTGGCGAGGCTCGTTTATCAATTCAGATAAAGTGAATCAGTAACTCACCTTATTAGATTAGTTTAAAGATTTCAGCTTTTGGTAACCTTCAGCTTCTAGCTCATCATTTACGCACTCTAATACAAATGCGTCTTCCGACTTGCCTTTAGTGCCTTCTTCTGCAGCGATTTCTTTACAGAACTGAGTTAATTCAGCTACTAGTTCCGCAGGTGCTTCTTCTGATGCAGCTGCAATTACAGAGAACGCCATTGCGCTTAAACCTACTAAGCCTAAACCTTTCATAATTACCTCGTTAAATAGTTGAGTGTAAACATTTACGAGCTGGATTTTGCGCCTAAGTATTAAGTTTAAAAAGCAAATTCTTTTGTTCTAGAAGATAAATTCTTTTCATCAAAAAATTAACATTTGTGTTGCTCGATAAGTGAAGTTCAGCGCTACGTGCTTTTCGTAATTTAACTATCAAGCTAGGCAAATGAATGGAAGAAGACGACGTTAAAATGCAAACCTTTATTGGGCATTCAATAGGCTTTTTGGCATAATGCGCGGCCTAAAGTAGAAAAGTAATGATAGCGCTTAAACCATGCCCACAATAAATAATGTATTCTCATCAGATGGCCTTCTTGCTGGTGCTATCAAGGGGTTCGTACCTCGCGAAGCTCAAACTGAGATGGCGGAGGCGGTTAAGCGCGCTATTGATACCACAGGTAGTTTAATCGTAGAGGCGGGTACAGGAACCGGTAAAACCTTCGCCTATCTTGCTCCTGCATTGCTAAGCGACGGAAAAGCCATCGTCTCTACCGGTACTAAAAACCTACAAGAACAGCTGTTTCACCGTGACCTACCTTTGGTAAAAAAGGCTTTGGGCAGCAAGCGAAAAACGGCACTGCTAAAAGGCCGTTCAAACTATCTTTGCCTGCACCGGGTAGCGCAGCATAGCGGTAATTCTACTCTGGTTGAAAAAGAGGTATTGGGACAGCTTTCAGAAGTGAAACGCTGGTCTAGTACAACGAAAACGGGTGATATGGGTGAGCTTAAAACCCTTCCTGAAGATGCCCGTGTTTTACCGTTGGTTACCTCTACAGTAGATAATTGCTTGGGCCGCGATTGCCCAGATTATGAAGATTGCTACTTGGTAAAAGCGCGCAGAAAGGCGCTGGATGCTGATATTATTGTGGTAAACCACCACCTTTTCTTTGCAGATATGGCGCTTAAAGACACGGGGTTTGGCGAACTTATCCCAGAAGCTGACGCGATTATTTTTGATGAAGCCCATCAAATTCCTGATATTGCGAGCGACTATTTTGGTGAGTCACTTTCGACCAGACAAATTCACGATATTGCGAAAGATATCACGCTCTTGTTCAGAACAGTGCTAAAAGATGCTGGGCAGCTAGATAAAGCGGCTGACAAATGCAGAATGATTGCCTCTGATTTACGGTTATTGTTCCCGGATACGGCTGAACGTGGCAACTGGGCTGAGGCGCTAGACCGTGACGACGTACGAATGCAGGTGGGCAAGCTGGCCGAAGCGCTAGGTGTACTGCATGAGGTGTGCAAGTTACATATTGGCCGCGATAAAGATTTAGACAACATGTATGAACGTGTTGTCGCTGCAAGAGAGCAGTTAGATGCGTTAAGTGACAATAAGCAAGAAAACGTGAGCTTGTGGTATGAAACAACTCAGCGTCACCTCATTATGCATTTAACGCCATTATCGATTGCGGCTAAATTTAGGCGTTTTGTATCATCGCCCCCGCGCGGGTGGATTTTCACCTCGGCGACCTTAATGGTAAACGGCGGTTTTGATCACTTCCAGCGCCGCATGGGCTTAGAAGATGCTGAAACATTGGGATTAGATAGCCCGTTTAACTATCCTGAACAGGCCATGCTGTGCGTGCCCCGCTATTTACCTGAACCAAACAGCTACGCTATGCGCGAAACATTGCTAGAAACAGCCAAACGGCTAATCAAAGCAAGTCGGGGTAGATGTTTCTTGCTGTTTACCAGTCACGCTATGCTAAGAGAAATTGCGCAGAAGCTAGAAGATGAGATTGACAACCCGCTACTGGTGCAAGGGACTACCACTAAGCAAGCATTGCTGGATGCCTACCTTGCAGATGAAAAAGCCGTACTAATGGGCACAGGTGCATTTTGGGAAGGGGTAGACGTACGCGGCAATGACTTGGTTTGCGTGATGATTGATAAGCTGCCCTTTGCGTCCCCTGACGATCCGCTGCTTCAAGCGCGTATGGAAGATGTAAAAAAACGAGGCGCAAATCCTTTTGGCGTCATCCAAATTCCCCAAGCTGTTATTACGTTAAAGCAGGGTGCAGGACGACTCATTCGAGACCCTTCAGATAAAGGCGTACTGGTAATATGTGACAATCGATTAGTGACAAAACCTTACGCTAAAACCTTCGTCGGCAGCTTGCCGGATATGAAAAGAACAAGAAGCCTAGACGAAGTGGAAAAATTTTTAGCCGGCATTGATGAAGCCTAAGTTAAAGCGCTGAAAGCGGTCAATGTGACTTCACCCACTAACACTATTTTCAGCTTATATGAAATAAGAGATAAACATGAATATTTTAGCTATAGATACGGCAACCGAAGCTTGCTCGGTAGCGCTTCATTATAACGACACTGTTGTTACGCGCTTTGAAATATGCCCTCAGCAGCATAGTCAGCGTCTTCTACCCATGGTGGATGAGGTGTTAAAGGAAGCAAAGGTTTCGCTGGACGATCTAGATTTACTGGCTTTCGGTCGAGGCCCTGGCAGCTTTACCGGTGTTCGCATAGCGACGGGAATGATTCAAGGTTTAGCGTTAGGAACAGGCTTAAAAGTAGCGGGCGTGAGTACGCTTGAAGCTATGGCGTTTGAAGTGGCGTCTGAAACTCAGAACAAAGATGCATTTGTCGCCGTTGCATCGGATGCGCGTATGGGGGAAGTGTATTTTGCTGTTTATAGGCAGACAGAAGAAGGTGTTTCTCTCACTATAGAAGAGCAAGTTTGTCCGCCGGAAGTGGCTATTGAACAGCTAAACGCGCTTAAGGAAGAGAATAGCGCCTCTGTGATTGCAGCTGGCACCGGCTGGTCTGCCTATGAGGAGCTTGATAACTGGAAGTCTGAGTTATGTGGTGAAGTAACGTCTGAAGTGACGCTTCCAAACGCAAAGTACATGCTTAAGCTTGCAATAGATGCACATTGCAAAGGCGAAGTATTTGACGCTGTGAATGTAGAACCTGTATATCTGCGCGATAAAGTCACGTGGAAAAAATTACCAGGCAGAGAGTAACGACGCACCATAATTATGGGGCGCCCATTTCTCATAAAAAGGTTAATAGTAAAACGGCCAACATTGAAAAAAGAAGCGAGTCTCGACGATGAAGCTCGCTTTCCAATGGTATGATTCTTGCCTTAATTAACTTCGTATGATTATCAACAACAATTTCGCCGTACCGTCTTCCGAACCTTCGCAAGGCCGTGTCGCTAAAATTAACAAAGACCCTGAACAGCAAAGTAAAGGGCAAAGTGAATCGTCTACCAGGGCGATCGTTGTTGCGCCCGACGAACAGGGAACGGATAACGCCAAAGCGTACCAACAGTTTATCCGTGAAGACGGCAACACCTATTCTCAAAATGCCATAGCGTCATACACAAGCTTCGAAAAGCAGCAGCAACGGGATTCTATTCAATCGATGTTTGGTGTAGATATTTACGCATAACATCATCTCACTGCTAATTGTTCACTTGTCTATCAGTTCTAACGAATCGTTAAACTTCGCATACCTTTTTGAACTAACTACCGTTATATCTGTTCCAATTATTGTGGCCCAAACCCCATTCTTTATATATGTATTACATTAATTGAACGACAGTGGTAGTCGTCTCGTAATAATGCTAATGTTTAGTTGGTAGGGTGTGGTTTTTCTTTGTAACTTAAAGAGATACGTAAAAGTATATTAGAGTTTTTAGATGTGTTACCGCACGAGGATTTCATAAAGAGCACTTACTGCTCCCCTTATGATCCAAACAGGTGCAACATTTTTTCTAGGGTTCAGAGGAGCGCTTTGATGTCTCGTTATTTAGTTTTAATTACGGTCATGTTATTTACTGGCTGTACCATAGTTCCAGATAGTATCGATGTACCAGAAGGCACTCAGCTTGTTAGCTATTCAAAAGCGGTGACCTCAGGTGCTAATGCGCAAGGTCAAAAAGCGCGGTGGGGTGGTATGATTGTTGGGGTTGAAAATAAGCCCAACAAGACGTTGATCGAGCTTGCTCACTTTCCTTTGAACCACTACGGTAAACCTTCCACTAATGGCGAAACGTCAGGCCGATTTAAAGTGCAAATAGACGGCTTTGTTGACCCTATTGTTTTTGAAGAAGGCCGTTCTGCGACATTCTTGGGCAGCATAACAGCGCCAACGGCAGGCATGGTAGGAGAGCAACCTTATATCTACCCAACGATTATCGCCGACGATTATCATATGTGGAGAAAACAAGAGGTTTACGACGTAAATACTTATTTCTTTAATTATCACACCGGCTGGTATTCACCATTCTATCGTTTTAATGGGCCTTGGATGTACCCGCATTTTAATAGAACCCGCGTTATCCGCTATCAAAATGCACCGAGCAAAGCAAAGTTACCATCTACCAACAGTAGACCAAGTAACAACTATTCGGAGCCGCGCGGTAAATCACCAAGTACCAACAAGCGACAATAGGGATAGTTAAATGGGCGGCATATAATTGCCGCCTTATTGGTTTTAGTGGAAAGGAAATGTAAGGGAGGCGGCGGTTATTTGCCGGTACGGAGCGTTATGATTGAAACAGAGTTCAATATTGGAGCACTACACCTAGCTGCGTTAGACAACCAAGGTGCAGGCAAAGTTGTTATAGGTTTGCACGGGTACTTGGATAACGCAGAAAGCTTAAGGTTGCTAGCGCCTTACCTACAAACCCACCGCTTTGTTGCAATTGACCTAGCAGGGCATGGGCGTTCATCTCATCGTGTTCATGGCGCGCATTACAATCAAGCGGATTACTTACAGGACTTATACGCTTTAATTGAATCCCAAAACTGGGAAGAGGTAATCCTACTGGGGCATTCGCTTGGTGGAATCCTTGCTAGCCTATTTGCTGCGCTCTTCCCCGATAAAGTCTCTGCCGTGATTAGCATTGATGCATGCGGCCCGCTTACAGAAAGTGAAGAGACTACCGCATCGCAAATGCGAGAGTCTATTATCAGCCGTCATGCCAAATCCCGTAATAAATTGCGGATCGTTGATTTAGAAGATGCCGTAAAAGCGAGATGCAAAATTTCAGACATTCCAGAAGAGCACGCCCGCTCAATATTGTCTCGAAACTTAACCCAAGATGCTGGTGGGCACTGTTTCTGGGCGAGCGATCCAAAACTTCGTACAAAATCATCGCTAAGGCTTACAGAAAAGCAGGCAGAATCTCTTATGCGTGCTATTGTATGTCCTGTACTTTTTATCGGTGCATCTAATAGCTTTAAAAATCTAGAGTTAGTCTTTCCAAAGAGGAAGGGGTGGTTTTTAAATGCACAATACGAACAATTAGTAGGCGGTCATCATATTCACATGGAAAATACTGATGATGTAGGGCTATTAATTCGCAATTTTGTTGAGCAATTGTAAATTGCGCCGTTTATTTTTTTTTACACTTCCTATACTATTCGCAAGTTATCAGACCAGTTACATGAGCACGTCTTCTAAAGTGCTCATTAAATAGTATAAGAATAAAGTAGAGGAGGTTTTGGTGGAAAAAACCTGGCTTAAGCATTACGACCCTCGCGTTTCCGCAGAAATCGATGCCGATCGTTACGCATCTGTAGTAGACATTTTCGAGCAGTCGGTTAAGAAGTTTAAAAACAAAGAAGCCTTCATTAACATGGGGCACTCAATTTCGTTTGAGGAGCTAGATACCTTATCAGCGCAGTTTGCTGCATACTTACAGTCTAGCGGCTTAAAACGCGGCGATGCCGTGGCAATTATGATGCCTAACCTCCTTCAGTACCCTGTTGCTATGTTTGGGATATTGCGTGCAGGTATGGTTGTGGTTAACGTTAACCCTCTTTACACCGCTCGCGAGTTGAAGCACCAGTTAAACGATGCCAACGCTAAAGCTATCGTTATAGTCGAGAACTTCGCTTGTACTCTCGAAGAGGTCATCGCAGATACTAATTTACAAGAAGTCTTTTTGACGGCATTGGGTGATATGTTGCCTGCTCCTAAGCGTTGGGTTGTGAACGCGGTGGTTAAGTACGTTAAAAAGATGGTGCCTTCATTCAATTTGCCTGAAACCACTTCGTTTATGTCGGCGGTTAAAAAAGGTCAGTCCCTAGAATATACGCGTCCAGACATCGATAGCGGTGATTTAGCCTTCCTTCAATACACAGGTGGAACGACCGGTGTTTCTAAAGGCGCAATGTTAACGCACCGCAATATGGTAGCGAATTTGGAGCAGGTGTCAGGAATTCTCGAAACCGTAATTGAAGAAGGCAAAGATTTTGTTGTAACGGCGCTTCCGCTTTATCATATCTTTGCGCTATTGGCGAACTGCCTTATGTTCGTTAAATATGGCTGCCGCAATTTGCTTATTACCAACCCCCGCGACATGCCAGCTTTTGTGAATGAACTTAGCAAATACCCATTTACTATCCTGCCTGGCGTAAACACCTTGTTTAATGGCCTGTTGAACACGCCTGGGTTCAGCGAGCTTGATTTCAGTAAGTTTAAATTTGGCTTAGGTGGCGGCATGGCGGTTCAGCGCCCTGTTGCAGAGAAGTGGGAGAAGGTTACTAACACTGTGCTTCTTGAAGGCTATGGCCTTACTGAATGCTCACCTGTGGTTGCAGTAAACCCGCCACAAATTGAAGCTTACAAAGGCGCAATTGGAATGCCGGTTCCTTCAACAGACATCAAGCTTCTTGACGACGATGGTAATCCAGTTGAAAAAGGCGAGCCTGGTGAAATGTGGGTGAAAGGCCCTCAGGTGATGAAAGGATATTTGAATCGCCCTGAAGCAACAGAAGAAATTCTGAAAGACGGTTGGCTAGCCACTGGTGACATTGCAACAATAGATGATGAAGGTTACTTCTATATTGTTGACCGTAAAAAGGATATGATCCTAGTTTCTGGCTTCAACGTGTTCCCTAATGAAATTGAAGAAGTAGCTGCAATGCATGACAACATTGTTGAGGCGGCGGCAGTTGGGGTTCCTCATGAGGTCAGCGGTGAAGTCGTGAAACTATTCGTAGTTAAAAATAACGATTCACTCACTGAAAAAGACGTTATCGCGCACTGTCGTAACCATTTAACGGGTTACAAAGTGCCTAAGCAAGTTGTTTTCAAAGACGACTTACCAAAAACCAATGTAGGTAAAATACTGCGTCGGGAGCTTCGAGACTAGTTTCATTGAAATAGTTTTGTGAAAGCCGGCGTAAGCCGGCTTTTTTATTACTGTGCAAAAATATGCAATATCAATTAATTACAACATCTGAACAACTTGAAAAAGTGTGCACTGCAGCTCAGCGTCAAGAGGCCGTAGCCTTAGACACCGAATTTGTAAGAACGAGAACCCTTACTCCTCACCTTGGCCTGATTCAGCTTTACGACGGCCATCAACTGGTTCTTATTGACCCGCTTGCCATCGACAACATGCGGCCGTTTATCGAGCTTATGGAAAATACTGAAGTAGTAAAAGTACTGCATTCGTGTTCAGAAGATATAGAGGCATTTCTCACAGCCTTTGACACGGTACCAACACCCGTTTTCGATACACAGTTGGCAGGAAGCATTTTGGATATGGGGCCGTCACTGGGCTATGCAAAGCTGGTAGAGTTGCTGTGCGATATTACGCTAGATAAAGGTGAATCGCGAACAGACTGGATAGCGAGACCCCTTCGCGAATCTCAGCTTAGCTATGCAGCAAACGACGTATTGTACTTACTGCCATGCTACCAAGAGCTAGCCAGTAAAGTACAGGAAGCCGGCAAAGTGCATTGGATTTACCAAGAGATCGCTTTGCTAGTAGATAAAAAGCGTGCCCAAATGCCAGAAGATTTTGCCTATTTAAGTATTAAGAACAATTGGCGCCTAAACAGCGAACAGCTCACAGTATTACAAGCGTTAGCCGCATGGCGTCTAAATACAGCACGAAAGAAAGACTTGGCGCTAAACTTTGTTTTCAAAGAAGGTCATTTGTTTGAAGCGGCGCAGCGTCTGATTGATAGTAAATCTGGCCTTTCGCGCATTAACGGCGTGAATCACCAATCGGTACGCCGCTACGGCGATACTATTATTACGCTAATTGAAGAAGCAAGAGCGAAGTATGCGCAAACGCCAGAGAAGCTACGGTTACCTGTTGTGTTGCGGCTTATCGATATTGCTAAATACAAGAAAACCCTTGCCGAACTTAAAGTAATTAGTGATCAAATTGCAAAAGATAACAACGTCAATAGCGACGTTATAGCGTCTAAAAAACAGCTAAATCAATTGTTAAAATGGTACTGGTTTCCAGTTGACGAGACCCGTGTACAAGGGTTAACGCCTGATGTGCTATCTACTTGGCGTGAGCCATTGTTTCGACCTCACGTAACCCGACTGTTAGGCGACGCGCCTTCTCAGTAACTTTCTACAAAACATCGCGGGCGTGAAAAAGTGAAAATTTTCACGACCGCACTCATTACAAAGCGAGTAAATCATTTATGTTATGCGCAGTTTATAAAACGCGAAAAAAAGAAGGCATGTATTTATATGTGCCAAAAAAAGATCATTTCGAAGATGTGCCCGAAGCGCTAATGGAAACCTTTGGGCGCCCAGAATTAGTGACCATTATCGCTTTAGAAAAACGGGAAAAACTGGGTATGGTCGATAAGCAAAAGCTTATCGATGAACTTACTGAAAAAGGTTTTTATCTACAAATGCCACCCAAGGAAGACAACCTGTTAGAGCAGCATCGCGAATCTCTTGGACTTTCAAAAACTCCGGATAAAAAGTTTTAAATATTCATGTTAGTAAAAATGATCAACCGTGTAGTCCCTCGATTGGCGGTTCACTCTAAGCGTAGTAGCTACAGTTGGCTGCCCAAGCCGCTTAACGTCTTCGTGCTTTTAACTAGTATCACCTTAAGCATTTCGGTTTCGGCTTACTCAGAAAACAAGCCGAGTATTGACGAAGGGGTTAGTGACGAGAGGCTTAACGAAGAAGGCTTTAAACGCTATGTCGCCCAGCTTAAAAACGAAGCGGCTGCAAAAGGTATAGATAAAGCTAAGCTAGAGCAGGCGTTCGCTGACATCACCTTTAGACCTACCGTCGTCAAATCTGATAAAAGTCAGCCAGAGAAAAAAATAACGTTAGATGACTATCTAGCAACGCGAGTACCTGATTGGAAAGTAAAGCAAGCGGTTGAGCAGTACAACGAACATAAAGTATTACTTGAAGAGATTGCGAAGAAATACGGCGTACAGGCACGCTTTATTGTTGCGCTGTGGGGTAATGAGTCTAATTTTGGTAAAATTCAGGGCAATTTTAGCGTGCTGTCAGCGCTGGCATCGTTGGCATATGAAGGACGACGAGAGAAATTGTTTAAAGACAATTTTTTTGCCGCACTGCGCATACTTGATGAAGGCCACATCGACGTAGATGCGTTAAAAGGCTCCTGGGCTGGTGCGATGGGTCAAACGCAGTTTATGCCTATATCCTTTTTAAACTATGCGGTAGATTACGACGGCGACGGCAGAAAAGATATTTGGGGCACCAAGGCTGATGTATTTGCATCAATCGCCAACTACTTATCCTCTGAAGGATGGGATAGTGAGGGAACGTGGGGGCGCCAAGTCACTCTCACACAACCTGTACCCTTTTCAGGCCTCGCGAAATCTAATATGAAGCCGCTATCTTTTTGGAGCTCAAATGGCGTTAGGCGCTATAACGGCAGCGAGCTTCCCAAAGCTAATGTCGATGCGTCACTTATTATGCCGGATGGTGAAAAAGGGCGAATTTACTTGGTGTATAACAATTTCCATACGCTAATGAAGTGGAACCGTTCGTCTTATTTCGGCGTTTCGGTTGGGTATTTATCTGAACGAATAAAGCGAGGTTACTAATGGCATATCGTCACATTGATACCCAAGGTAATGAAATACCATTACCTGTTAGTAAAGTGCTATGCATTGGTCGAAATTACCTCGACCACATTCAAGAAATGAACTCTACGGTGTCTGAAGCACCGCTGCTGTTTATGAAACCTAAGGCTGCGTTGTGCCATATGCATGAGCCCATTGCTATTCCCACTGACAAAGGCGAATGCCATAACGAGCTTGAAGTGTCGGTACTGCTTAAGTCACCACTTAAAAATGCAAGTGAAGATGAGGTCAAAGGTGCTATTTGGGGGATTGGCCTAGGGCTTGATTTAACTCTCCGCGAAGTCCAAGCAGCGCTTAAAAAGCAAGGACAACCCTGGGAACGAGCCAAATCTTTTGATAACAGCGCGCCACTTTCTGGCTTTGTGCCGTACAGCGAAGTTGGGAATCTTGATGATTTGCGCTTTACCTTAACCATAAACGGAGAGGTCAGGCAGCAAGGGCATACCGAACTTATGTTGCACAAAATCATATCGCTCATCGCCCACATGTCGTCTATATTTACGTTAGACAGTGGTGACGTGATCCTTACCGGTACGCCCAAAGGGGTAGGTAAGCTTAGCCCGGCTGATAAAGTTGAGGCATCGTTAGACGGCCTCATAACGGTAGGTTCAAAGGTAGTAGCTGAATGACAGTAGCATTTTGGGAAACCAAATCTTTAGAAGACATGTCCCAGCAGGAATGGGAATCGTTATGCGATGGGTGTGGTAAATGTTGTCTACAAAAATTTATCGATGATGACGCGGTAGAAGAATACGAAGTTACCGACCATATTAACGATAATGAAAAGATTCACTATACCAATATCGTGTGCACGTATTTGAATACGAAAAAGTGTGAATGTACGCAATATGAAAGACGCACTGAGCTCGTGCCCGATTGCGTGAAGCTTACCAAAGAAAATCTAAAGGATATTTTCTTTATGCCCAATAGCTGCACCTATCGTCGGCTTTACGAGGGAAGGGGAATACCATCGTGGCACCCTTTGCTGAACAAAGGGAAGAAACACGTAATGCACGCTAAGGGAATGTCGGTTCGCAATAAAACGGTGTTTGAAAGTGATGTGGATCTCAACCATTTTGAAGACTATATCGCGCTTTGGCCTCTTGAAGATATTGACTAAGAGGCCAAAATTTATAGTATTTGGCTAAAGTGACAACACGCAAATAGGTAAAGGTAACCCCATTTTGACAGTGTTAAACTTTAAATCGATTAACATTACCTTCTATATTACGGGTAACGGAACTGACGCGCTCACTGGCTGTTCTCGCTTCCACTACCGTATTCATCACTTGCTGACTTAATTCATTTAGGGCCGTAATAGTGTGATTCAAATTGTCTACTACTTGACTCTGTTCCTCAGTGGCAGAGGCAATCTGGTAGATGCGATCATTAGCACTCACGACAGAGGATGAAACCTTGTCGAGCTTTTCCCTCAACGTGTCCGATATGGTAACGACTTCAGACATTTGCGAAGAACCGTTATCAATGGCGCTGACCGCTTCTTCCACACCGCGATTTAAGTTAACAAGCATTTCATTAATATCAGTTGTCGCCTGTTGCGAACGGTTTGCCAAAGAACGTACTTCATCCGCAACTACTGCGAAACCTCTACCTTGTTCGCCTGCTCTAGCGGCTTCGATTGCCGCATTAAGTGCAAGCAAGTTAGTTTGCTCTGAAATATCGCTAATCACACTCAGTAGCGAGGAGATTTGTTTAGTTTCTTGAGCTAGCTTTTGGATAACTGAACTTGCTCGTCCAATGGCCTCTGCGGTACTTGCAACACTGTTGGTGGAATTCACAACTGCTTGATGGCTGTTTCCTGCATCTTCGTTAGCCATTTGGGTGTCATTTAGCGCAACTTGGGTGTTGTCTGCGACTTCTCTTAACGCGTGACTAAGTTGATTAACAGCAGTGGCTATCTGATCGAGATTATCCCGTTGTTCAGATGAGATAGTGGTCACGGCCCCTGATGAGTCACTCATTGCTCGTTCGGCTTCAGCTAAGGAAGACGCATCGTCTTTAATCAATGAAATTAGCCTTTGTAAATTATCCATCAAAGCGTTGAAAGCATAAGCGACATCGGTAATTTCATCTTTTCCAGTGGTGTTGATACGTTTTGTAAGATCGCCTTCGCCTTTACTGATTGAATCTAACATGTCACGTAACACCGCTATGCGTTTGGTAATCAAACGAGGGCCAATCACGATAGTGACGGCACACGCCACTATGGCAAGAATGATCGCCACGATCAAGTACAGGGTTTGCTGGTTACTCGATGATAAATTTTGCTGGGTGATTTCATCTGACAGTAACTTGATTTCTTCCCCAACACGGTCAAAATTACCGCGAAGCGTGTCAAACAAAGGCATACCCTGTTCACGGTATTCGCGCGCGGCCTGACGTACCTGTCCCACTTGTACTTGCTCAATGACGCGTTGGTTTACAGTTGTCCATTTATCGAAATCTAGCTGGTAAGACTTGGCTTTTCCCGCCACTGAACCGTAGTCACCGGTTAGGTTCAACACCTTTGCTAATCGATCTTTAGCTTGCTGAACGTTTTCTTCGTAGTCGGCAATTATTGCACTGCTAAGCTCATCTTGATTGAGCTGGGATGCGAGCATTAAATCCAGAAGTGCAGAATGCGCTTGATACAAATCGCGATCTGCGTTTAGCGCAGCACTTAATGCCTGCGTGAAAACAGATGACAGCGTCGTTGTATTTTGTGATAGAAACCTTCCGTTTGAAATACTTATAAAACTCACTACCAAAAGTAGGATAGCGACAAAGCTAGTCGGTACAGAAAGTTTTTTACGTATCGTCAGATTATCGAAATTGAGCATAGTTGTCACTTATAAATAGCGTCAGCACTGTTCGGATTTTGGTACATATTTGAACAAATCACAAACAGCGATGGATATAGCAAGATAATCAAATTTAAATGAACAATCGATTAGACTTTGTGAGAAATTCGTGCTTCGTTTTAACTCCGTGTTATGTTTTTTTATACCTTATCTATACAAAAGGAGGAGGGCGTTTTGTTTAGCGCCAATTTATACTCTCACTTATATTCAGTTCTTGGAACGCCACTCTACACACAAGGGTTTTTAATGGGGAAATTAACAGGTAAGGTTTCACTGCTGGTAGTGGGAGTAACACTCTCTATAAGCACATTTGTACAAGCTGATGAGTTGACATTTGATTATAGTGGATCGCTGAGAGTGCGCTATGAAACGCTAAATAACCCCATATTTCCGACTACAAAAGAAGCTCGACCGAAAACTAACGACCGTGTATCCACTCGAGTTAGGCTCAAAGGTGAAGCGCATTACGGTGATTGGGATGCAGTAGCTGAGATAGAAGATTCTAGAGCCTATTTAGATGACAATGACGTCACACTAAAATCATCTCAGGTCAACACGTTGGAGCCCGTGCAGTTTTATCTGAGTTATAAAGATTTTTCTAAACATGTTAAGCGGGTTACTGTCGGACGGGTTACCTTAGACCATGGCAGCCGCCGATTAATTGCTCGTACACGTTATCGCAATGCGACAAGCAGTTTTGAGGGGGTAGTGGTCGACACGGTTTTCAACAACTGGGATGTACGTGGATTTTATCTGCAACCTGTGTCGCGGTTTCCTTCAGATTCAGCTTCGGTAGAAGATAACAAGCGAGCATTCGACAAGAGTTTCAGTAATAGAAAACTTTTTGGTATCTATGCACAATCTGACGACAATGCCTGGAAGGTTCACAGTTATTGGCTAAAAGAAAGCGATTCGCCGGAACTCTCTACTAAAAATCGGGATTTGTATACCCTTTCAGTAGATTATTCAAAAAGCTTTGCCGAGAGTTGGAAAAGCAATGTTGAGGTCATTGGTCAAACCGGTACCTCACGGCAGTCGACATCGGCTTCGGATACTACAGACCGCGACGTAAGAGCGTGGATGGTGCACGCTCATCTAGGAAAGCAACTTACCAACAACACTTTTCTAAGAGCAGAGATCGACGCAGCCAGTGGCGATGACAACTCAACTGACGATACTATCCATGCATTTGATTCGTTATACGGTTTACGTAGATTTGATTTTGGTCCTACAGATGTATACCAAACTTTTCCTCGTAGCAATATACTAGCCCCAGGCTTACGCATTGTGACCAAACTCGATGGCGTACACAATGTTATGGTGGGCTATAAGGGATTGTGGCTCCAAAATGTGGCAAAGGGTGAAGAAGATTTCTTGGGTCACCAGGTAGAGGTGCGGTGGCGCTATCAGGTGTTAGAACCTCTTCGCCTAGAGTTCGGAGGAGCTTATCTGGCAAAAGGTGAAGCTCTTGAATCCGGTGCTTACCCAGATAACAGTATGTATGCTTATACTGCCATTATGTATACCTTTTAATGCACAAGGGGTCAGGTGCGCATCAAAATGTGACAGCTGTCCCCCTTTAACACATATTATGTTGTTATAGCGTAAAGAAGGGCATCCCTTCCAAATACCCGTTTTTTGCACAAGCCTTCTTTCACTCCGCCTATCCTTTCAGCAACTCTGATACTCGCCTTATTGTTTGGCTCTACATAACACTCAAGACGATGCAGGTTCATCTGAGAAAAGGCTAGCTTTTTAAGTGCTTCACAGATTGCCGTCGCTAATCCCTTGCCACATGCTTGGGGCGTGAGCCAGTAACCGAGATTGGCAGAGAGGTGGACAGGGTGGATATAGTTGATAATGCCCATGCCCAAACACTTTTCGTCATGCATTAACAAATACGTAAGACCGTAGCCTGTCTGACGGGCTTTTTCCATATTAGTTATGCACTGCTTTGACAACGCTGGCGTAACAGGGCAGACCGCAGAGCCGAACCAAGGCTTTACGTGGTGAATAGATTGTTGGCCCGCATCACACAGCGCATTGCAGTGTTTCTCTGCGATACGCTGAATGCTAATTGGGCCTTGCTCCGACTGTATAGGAGGTAGGCGAGAGGGTAAAATGGATAAGTCGATCAAAAGGGTTTCTTATCCAGTAAGCGGCAGGCAAATACAACGGCAAATACAGCGAAGTAAGCAGCAAAAATTATTTGCATCCACTCTGCCATTCCCATAGACAAAAACTGCCACGTGTCTTCTAAACAGTCCCCCTCAGCAGCAAACACCGCGGGCAGCCATTCGTGAAGCTGTAACCATGAAGGAAAGTTAGGCACTATTTCACAGCTGGCAAAAAACGGGTTGGCAGCGTTGAGAATACCTACGTGTTCTTTGGCTATTAAAAATCCCCAGCCTGAAGATACCGCCCAGCCAGCAAAGCCAAGCATACGGGTAAACCCGTTGTTTTTTATTACAACAATAAGTGCCGACAATACAATGCCGTACATAGCGGTTCGTTGATAAATGCACATAATGCACGGCTTTAAACCCATGCCATACTGAAAGTAAAGCGCAGCAATTTCTAATGCCAATGACGTAGCGAAAAGCACAAGCCATGAAGACTTGTGCTCTGCCCACTGGCTTATGCCGTGAATGATACCGCGCATAGATTAATGACCTACCGCTTGTGCGCCTGCTTCAGCTGCAGTGTGGTGTTCAATAAGGTGCATGTCATATAGCCACTGAGTAGCATCAGCAAGTCCGATATAGGTTGCTACCAAACCTACAATAGTAAGCACGATAGTGTACGGAAGCGCCATCATAACCATGCGGCCATACGATAAACGAAGTAGCGGTGCGATGGCTGAGGTTAGTAAGAATAGGAATGCCGCTTGACCGTTAGGCGTTGCAACACTTGGTAAGTTGGTACCTGTATTGATTGCTACAGCAAGCATATCGTACTGGTCACGAGTAATTTGGCCTGCTTGCAGCGCAGCCGTTACCTCAGTGATATACACCGAGCCTACGAATACGTTGTCACTCACCATCGAAAGCACACCGTTAGCAAGATAGAACATGACCATTTGCGTTTCGCCTTCAAACGACAGTACCCAATGGATAACTGGCTGGAATAGGCCTTGGTCAATAATAACGGCTACTACGCCAAAGAATACGCAAAGTAGTGCGGTAAATGGCAGTGCTTCCTCGAACGCTTTACCAAGTGCGTGCTCTTCGATAACACCGCTCATTGAAGTAGCAAGTACAATAACTGACAGACCGATAAGACCCACTGACGCCATATGCGTAGCAAGGCCAATGATTAACCAAACACCAATTAGCGCTTGTACTATCAGTTTAGCGGTTTCACGCTTACTGCGGCCCTTGTCCATATGGTCGTTGTAGTCGACCAAAATTTGTCTTACCGCCGCAGGTAATTTTGCACCGTAAGAAAACATTCCGGTTTTTTCTAACACTACGGTAGTTAACAAACCAAATACAAACACAGGCAAAGTAACTGGTGCCATACGGATAAAGAACTCGACGAAATCCCAGCCTGCTTTGTCAGCAATAATCAGGTTCTGTGGTTCACCTACCATGGTCATCACCCCACCTAACGCTGTACCTACTGCTGAGTGCATCATAAGGTTACGTAAAAACGCTCTGAAGTCTTCTAGGTCGTGACTTCCTAATTCGTCATCACTGGTGTGGTCGTGATCTGAGTGAAACTCTTTGCCCGACGCCACTTTGTGATAAATAGAGTAAAAGCCCAAGCCGACACTGATGATTACCGCCACTACCGTTAGCGCATCTAGGAAAGCCGATAGAAATGCAGAGGCAAAAATAAATGAAAGCGACAGAATTAGCTTATTACGTACCTTGATAACCAATTTGGTGAATAGGTACATAAGTAAATCTTTCATGAAGTAGATGCCAGCCACCATAAATACAAGCAGTAGCAGAACCTCTAAGTTCACTTCAATCTCATGCATCATATGACCGGGTGTCGTCATGCCAATAAACATGGCTTCGATAAGTAGGAGTCCGCCTGGTTGGAGCGGGTAGCATTTAAGCGCCATTGCTAGCGTAAAAATAAACTGAATGACAAGCGTCCAGCCAGCTATATATGGGTCCACCATAAAGATGAAGGGATTAACAATGAGAAAGGCAATAATGGTTTTTTTATACCAGTCGGGCGCATGTCCCAGGAAATTCTTATAGATCGCCGCGATCATTGAGGTTTGCATGAGTTCCTGTTCCTTTTACAACAAAGCACGCATTTTGCGCATCTTTATACTGTGTAGTTCCGGTTATTGCATACTTAAACTGCTGGTGCTGTACGATTTAGTTCGTCTAACCGCCGTTTCGTTGCTGTCATTATAGTCGGAAATTAAGCGTACATGATATTACCGCCTTGAGAAAGCAATTCACAGACCCCACCATATGAAAGTCACTGAATATTTATCACTTTTTTGATGATAATTATCATTAAGATAGAAAATGCTGACTATTTTGAACATAAAGTAAACAAGCGTTGCTTTATGGTTTTTGAAATAACACTTAAATTTTAACAAGTTGTTAAAACCTTTAGTGGACGAAGCATAATTCATTGTGATAATAAAACAGCATCTGGTACAATCAGTTGCAAAATAACAAGAACGTGCAGGCGATTAGTTATGATTTATAAGGCACAGAGTCCAGCCGGATTCGCCGAAGAATATATTGTTGAATCTATTTGGAGTGGAAGATTTCCACCTGGCACCATTTTGCCTGCAGAGAGAGAGCTTTCTGAGTTAATTGGTGTAACGCGAACCACTTTGCGAGAAGTATTACAGCGTTTGGCGCGCGATGGCTGGTTGACCATTCAACACGGCAAGCCAACCAAGGTAAACAACTTCTGGGAAACGTGCGGTCTGAACATTCTTGAAACCCTTGCTCGCTTAGACCAAGAGGGCATTCCTGAGCTTGTCGATAATTTGCTTGCTGCGCGCACTAATTTAAGTGCGGTTTTCATTCGAGGTGCTATTCGAAACAACCCTCAAGCGTCTGCAGATATTATCGCGAGATACAAAGATGTCGAGCAAGAAGGGTTAGCGTTTGCGCAATTTGATTATCAGATGACTCATGATCTAGCGCTTGCCTCTAACAACAACGTATTTGTTTTGATGATGAATGGTTTCCGCGGGCTGTACTCGCGAATAGGTGGGTACTTCTTTTCGCATCAACCGGCACGAGACATCGCCATGAAATATTACGCAGACCTGCTTGATGCGGCAGAGAAGGGCGAATACGACAGGGTTCCTGTCGTGGTAAGAAATTACGGTATTGAGAGTGGTAAGGTGTGGCAAGCCATTCGTGACGAAATGCCAAAGGATTTAGTCGATTAAGGTTAGTGACGTTTAGGTTCAAAGAAGCATAAACGTTGTTCAAAATTCGATAACACGTTTTTATTTTAAACACCGCATTTCTCTATGAGTTATGCGGTGTTTTTGTTTGTGCAATCTGCACAATGTTTGTTTGCCTGTAAGGCGTGTATATTTTGTAACACTTAATCCCCGCCTTACCCGCATCCAATCGCCATTAACGCTAGAACCTCACTTTCATTTATATATACTCGTTATATAAAACAGCGAAGTGCTTTTTTGCGCACAAATTCAAAATTACGACAGTGTTGAAGAAACACTTTTTAACAGCGATAAAGCACAAAGCGTGGATAAACGTAATCAAACGCGAGATAAAGGAAAAATAATGAAATTCATATGGATAGCACTAGCTGCAGGCGGGCTGATGTCAGGCTGTAGCCTTGAGAACAAAACGGAAAACGTTAAACAAGAGTTAGACAAGGCAGCTCCATCAGTTATGTTAAATACAAAAGTAAATGCTCCAATAGCGAAAAAAGAGCCTTATGAGATGTCGGCGCATGGAGTGACTAGAAACGACAATTATTACTGGATGCGCGATGATTCACGCACAGATGAAGAGATATTGGCGCATCTAGAGCAGGAAAATAGCTATGTTGAAGCAGTACTTGCGCCGCTCAAAGAAAACCGTGAAGCACTTTATGAAGAGCTGGTTTCTCGTATAGAGAAAGACGATTCCACTGTACCTGTGTTCGATAACGGCTACTGGTACTACACCCGTTATTCAGGAGAGAACGAGTACCCTGTATATCTAAGAAAGCCTTCGCTAGATGCTGAGCCGCAAGTGTTGCTTGATGCAAATGTCATGTCTGAAGGACATGACTATTTCAGTATTGGTAGTTACGCGGTAAGCAGTAACAACATGCTTATGGCGTACTCTGAAGACACGCTTAGTCGTCGAATTTATACCGTATACGTTAAAAACCTGGATAACGGCGAAAAGCTAGACGATGTGCTTGAGGGCACGTCAGGCAACGCAGTGTGGGCTAACGACAATGAACATTTATTTTATGTGAAAAAAGACCCACAAACCCTTTTAGGCTATCAAGTGTATCGCCATAAGCTGGGTACTTCTCAAGAAGACGATGTCTTAGTGTACGAAGAAAGCGACCCTACGTTTTATACCTACATCAGTAAAAGCAAAGACGACAGTGTCATTTATATTTATCATTCTCACACTGACAAAACTGGCGTGACTTTGATCGATGCTGATAACCCTACATCTCAATCAGAAATATTCTTACCCATTGAAGATGGCCAGGAGTATAGCGTAGCAAAAGCAAGTGACGGTTATTACGTATTAACTAACATTGATGCAAAAAACTTCAAAGTAATGAAGGCGCCATTAGATGCCACAAGTGACGTGTCAAAATGGCAAGAAGTAGTCCCACATCGTCCAGAGGTCTTTCTTCAAAGTATTGAAGTGATGAAAAATCATCTGGTTGTGAAAGAAAAAGAAAATGGCATGCTGCGCTTAGTTGTACACAACCTAACTTCAAACGAGCAAAAGGTTATACCAACTCAAGATCCTATTTACGGTGCATACTTTAATGCCAACCCTGAAATGGATACTAATAAGCTTAGAATCTATTACAGCTCATTGACTACGCCAGGCTCTATCATTGATATAAACCTTGATACGCTTGAGAGTGAAGTCATGAAGCAAACCCATGTATCTGACACCTTTGATTCTTCAGCTTACGCCTCAGAGCGAGTAATGATTGAGGCGCGAGATGGCGCTATGGTTCCAGTGTCCTTGGTTTATCGTAAAGATAAGTTTAAAAAAGACGGCTCTAATCCGCTATATCAATATGCCTATGGCTCGTATGGTGCAACTATCGACCCTACATTTAGAAGCAGCTGGCTCTCTTTGATAGACAGAGGTTTTGTTGTTGCTATTGCACATATTCGCGGTGGGCAAATGCTAGGGCGTGAATGGTATGAGAGCGGTAAAATGCATCAAAAAATGAATACATTTACTGATTTTATTGATGTATCAAAAGGCTTAGTTGCTAAGCAGTACGCTGATAAAGGCCGCGTATTTGCAATGGGCGGCAGTGCAGGTGGATTACTAATGGGTGCCGTTGTCAATATGGCTCCTGAGCTTTACCAAGGCGTAAGTGCTCACGTGCCGTTTGTTGATGTGGTGACCACTATGAGCGATGAGACTATTCCATTGACCACAGGTGAATATACCGAATGGGGTAACCCAGCAAATAAAGATGAGTTTGACTATATGCTGTCTTACTCGCCTTACGATCAAATAGAAGCTAAAGATTATCCACACATGCTGGTGACTACAGGGCTACACGATTCTCAAGTGCAATACTTTGAGCCTATGAAGTGGGTTGCGAAACTTAGAGAGTATAAAACAGATGATAACTTGCTTCTGTTTAAGACCGACATGGAAGCAGGGCACGGCGGCGCGTCGGGACGCTTTAAGCGTTTTGAATCAACTGCTTTAGAATATGCCTTTGTGTTGCATCTTGCAGGTGTACCGCTGTAAGCAGCCGCGTTCTTAGGGAAAGTTGACGTCAGTCATTACTTAAGTTGGTTCGCTTTTCAAAGAACAAGCGCTTCAGTATTTAAGCCCGAATAAGCACACGCTTTTCGGGCTTTTTTATTTTTTAGTGTTTTTAGTATGCGGATTCTAATTGTTAAGCGTACAGTTTAGCCATGGTGTTGAAACACACTCAAATTTAGCATTCATAGGAGCTGAACATGACTACTACTGACACAATTAAAGGCAAAATTAACGAAGCCGAAGAGATGGCGCGTAAAATTTGGTTAGCAGGCCTAGGCGCTTATGGTAAAAGCGTTGAAGAAGCGCAAGGGCGTTACGAGAAACTAAGCGAAGAAGCGAACAAAATGTTCGATGAGCTAGTGACTAAAGGTGAAACTTTAGAAGACGACGCTAAGAGCAAGTTTAAATCGACTACTAACGATGTGGAAAATCGTGTGGCTGATGTTCGCAAAAAACTTGGTCTTGATTCTGAGCCAGCAGATCAGCGTATTGAAGAGCTGTCGGCTAAAATCGATGCCTTGACTGAAGCTGTTGCTAAACTGGCGGCAAGCAAGTAAAGCGATAGTCTTTTTTGGGCTCCGCTTGCGGTGCTCAATATGCAGTTTTTGATTACTACTTCGCTAAAGTAGGGTACTAATAAAATTGCAACTGAGTGGCAGTGAAAGCCGTGCGTTCAAGCTTAAAGTAAGCTATTAAGCAAAGCTTTGAGACTAGGCTGTGAATAGCCCTTACACTGCCATGCTTACAAATCTCCGCATTGGAGGCGTTATGAGCAACAAAAATATCCCCAATCCAGAACTTGTGCCTGTTGCCGAAAGAAAAACGACAACACTAAATGGCCGCAACGCTTCATCTCTGAAATCATCCCCCTTGTTTGGATGGCTCTTCGCTGGTTCTGACCTATTATCTGAAAAGCTAGACCAAGCTGCAGGTGTGGTCAGCCAGAGAATTGACGATACACACGAAACCATCAATGCCATGCAGGTTAAAGGCCTAGAGGTGGAAAGTGAACTTAGACGTACACTAAATCCATTCGCTTTAGTCGACACTGCACAAAAACTGGTGGCATCAACGCCGTTATTTTCAGTATTATCAGGTGGTCAAAAACGTCAACAGAAAGAGCAGCAACTTGAAATGTTGAGTGCAAAAGTGGATTTGCTCGTTGAGCAAGTAGCCCTTTTAGCTGCAAAAGAAGCGGCTAAAAAAGCAGAAGCAACAAGTACTGCAAGTAAGGCTGCTACCACTAAAAGAGCAGCATCTAAAAGTGCTTCAGTTAAGTCGACCACGACTTCATCAACGACTACGGGCACCCGCAAGTCGAGTACAGCAAAAACTGCCACTACAACGGCCGCTTCATCGTCTAGTTCGACTAAAAAGGCCGCTACCGGAACAGCTAAGCGCACTGCGGCAAAGTCAACGGCAGCTAAGAGTACAGCACGTAAAACAACAGCTAGTACTAAAGCAACACCGGCCAAGAGCACGACTAACAGTGCAACGAGTTCGCCTGAAAGCACTAAGAACGACGAGTAAAAAGACTCGTTAAAAGTATGTCTTTTTTGTTTCCCAGGACTAAGCGCGTTTGGATAAAACTACAGATCCTGAGCGAGGTGTCGGCGCTGCACTGTTTGCAGCCCCCTACCGAATATACGAAGCTTCTGGCGGTTGGCTTGTACAAACAAAGTAATCGATAATGACAATTTATACTTGCAGTGGTGGTTATCAAAATTACTAGTGGATCTCATTTCTGGGTAGTGCTGTTTGATTATTGTTCAATAAACACTTGCAGATGTTGTTTGTATAACCTATTGTTTAACTGAACATTAAATGAAGGAATATGGCATGAGAATACTTTTAGTAGCGTCTGTAATTTTTTTAACGGCATGCGATTCAACAGAAATGGCACAGCAACAGCCAGAAGCAAATAGCGGCGCGGTTGCGCTTTATGACGCACAGGGCTTTTTCGTTAGGCAATACCAAGATGCACAGGATTGTCATGCTGCTGCGATACGTCATAATATGAGAGCCGTTAACAATAATACGGAAAATAATAACACCTACCGACGAGCTGGCAT
The DNA here is from genome assembly GCF_056311825.1 of Alteromonas sp. ABH4_452. NCBI lineage: Bacteria > Pseudomonadati > Pseudomonadota > Gammaproteobacteria > Alteromonadales > Alteromonadaceae > Alteromonas > Alteromonas sp. ABH4_452. The sequence continues at coordinate 2,084,875 of NZ_CM149973.1, forward strand.
TATGAATGAACCTCGACTAACTTCATCATGTCGCGATGTATAACGGCACTTTGGTCATAAATAAGTTTCAACAAAAACGCCCTTAAATGGGCGTTTTTTTATGCTTCAAACTTATCGCTTATTAACTATTTTTCGCCCACAAATTCTGATGCTTTTTAAAACCGAAGAAATCGTAGGGTTCCCAAAAGCTTGGTACTAAATCATCAATAGCATCTGGCGTAAAATTGCTCGACAGCTGGCTCATAATTTCGCCTAACCTTTCTTGGCCCACGCGCATTAGCTTTTTTCTGTTTGCCGGAAAATACAGGTTTCTGCCTTTTGGAATGACTTCTTGCGCACCGCTGGTGATGTATTTTTGGTTTCTTGTCACGACTTTGCATAAAGGCTCTGCAGGGTTCGCGGGGTTCAGCCCAATCACTATGGCGCACTCATATTGATCTTTTTCTTGGCCTTTTTCATTCGCAGGAATATAAGTAACACCAAAACCTTGCGGGAAGTAGCCCACCAGTTCAACAAAGTCCTGTGCTAATTGTTTGTTTAGGCCGCCTTTTTTCGCAAGTTGCTCAATTAGCATATACCCCTTGGGTAGGCTCATTCGTGAGTAGTCTGACTTAGTAGAAAGCACGATGGAAACGTAAATTTGAGGGATTTTTACAATCTCGCCCAAACCGGTTTTTGACACAAAGGCGTCTTTAACCAAACTCAGCAAAAATTCGTTAGCGTCTTTGTGAGTTTGATTAAAACGGTCTCTTTCTTCTTTATTGTTACCTACGTAGTTAGGCTGCCCTAAACCATCGGATAAGTAACGTAACGTGAAGTGATAGTTTAGCTTCAGCAGGTCTTTTCGCTGCGATTCTTCTAACAAACGAAACTCATCTAGGTCGCCATTTTCACCTTTTAATATGGTTTGCGCAGCAGGACTTTGTAAACCAATATCTTGCAGAAGGGCGGCGGTGATAAGAGGGCGACCTAACTCAGTTTTCCATTTGTCTCGCCAATAGCGGTTTCCGCGAAAGCGAGAGGCGGCTTCACGATACTTTGATAAGTATCTGTGGGCGATAGTGTCGTGTTCTAAAAGTCTATCTACCAAACGTAAAGTTAAAACAGCCTTGTAAAGCGGTTTGAAGCGCATATGCACACGAGCGAAATTGCCCTCAGGTCCTCGTGTTAGCAACATTATTGTTCCAAGCAACTTGGCGCTAAGCTGTTGTGTTTCTTGCCAGTTGTCGCCTTCGCAAAGCTCGATTATTTTAGTGCTTACGGCGTCCAAACGCTCTAATCTCGCTAAACGCTCTTCTTCAAGTTTTTCTGAGCTATTTTTTATTTGTTGGGCAAGCTGTTCAGCTAATAATTCTTTCTTCTTATTACCTTCAATTCGTTTAAGCTGTGCTTTTAATTCTTCAATATGCTGCTCGAGAGAAGGGGTGAGGGAAAAGTAATGACTGGCATCCTCAAAAACCGAACCGAAGCCCGAGTCTTTAGGATAAATCATGTTGATAAGTTGTTTTACCTGCTGCGTAAAAATGCTATCGGGGTTTTGGCTTTGTGCGCTCACCGTCTTCCTTTCAAATGATGCTACGAATTGCTATTACTTTGCTATAAGCAATTCAGGACAGGCCAAGCGACACAAAGGTTACCTAACCTCGTGCCCAAGCTCTACTGCCTCACGTTTTTTCAATTGCCCTAAATGATACCGCAAATTTTCACTAATTTTGGTATTTCTTTTAATAACATGTAGTTGCGGCCATGATGCCCGCTCACCACTTACAATTAACTGGCTAATGCTTTCGCGGGTTGGGTTAGACAATACCTGAGATAAATTCCTTATTTGGCGCTTGGGTAAAATATTGATATTGCCTACATACTGCTGATCAATAATAGAACGTACTTTGTGAATTGCTAGCTTGGCGCTCTTATTCCCAGTTAAACGTTCAATGATATCGATAGCGAAAATACTATTGGTTTTTGCAAGTTGTCCAATGTGACGTGCCGACATATCCCATAGCGAGTTGGGATCAATGCGATTTGATGAAATGAACGGCACCGCTAGTGGATTTGTTTGGCTTACAATACTGTGATTGACACCGTATAACCTAGCTAACCGTTCGTAGGGGAGGTCAGCCATTAACGAACCGTCGGCAAAACGTCGGTTAGGGATATAAGGAACTATCTCGCCAGACGGAGTTTTCGCTCTTAGCTGCACAGGGCTAAAGATAACGGGTACCGCACAAGATGCACGTACCGCTTGGGTAATAATAGCATTGGGCGAGGTTTTGGCATTTAACAGTCGTGAATGCTGATGCAAGTCGGCAGGAGATACCGTCACAGTTATGTGCCGTCCTGTCTTCTTAAAGGCTTCTTCAAAGGTTGTAAGGTCGAACAGTTCAATCAGTGCATTTTCAAGTACTGAGCTATCAAATAGCCCTTTTTTCCCAAGACCTGCAAAGCTTCGCCAATGTTTGAAGGTTTCGTATATAAAATCTGCGCTTAGCGCTTCTAGCAACTGATCGTGCGTTCGCGTGCCTAACATCGCAGCAATGATCGACCCTGCACTTGAGCCAGACACTACGGTAGGTAATAAATTCTTTTCGTTTAACGACTTAACCACACCTGCATGAAAAAAACCTAAGCCTGCGCCACCTGACAGCATAAGGCAACTTCGCCCGAAGGCATGGGCGGTTTCATCAAAAAACGATAGCTTTTCATAGAAGTCTACGTCTTGTTCATCTGCGTTATAGATCTGTTCTAGCGCCAATATCACTTCATCAATAAATTGTTCAATAAGGTATTTAGTGCCAATTTTGCACTGGCTAAGCAGTATAGGGTTGGCGATATTACCCAAATTACCGTGTAGCCCTTCGTGCAGGATGGACATCAGAGCATGTAAATCGCCTCTGCTTCTAGCAAGCTGTAGGCGTTGAACACGCTTTCGAATAAGCTTGTAGTCATAGTCATCGCTGGCATCTTCTGCTTTCCACTCGTCAGCGCCAGACAGCGCATCGTGCGCTAGGCACGCGGCTTCATATTCATCGTAACTGCTTGCATGTTCAATATCATGTTCAAGTTTTTTTAACCGAAAATCGAATACTGCCATAACGATTACCTATTTTAATTGATGAGCACTGTTGCCTTTTCTTATATGACGAGCGAACAGGTGCGTTTAACACCAGTAAAGGATAGATACGTATTTCGAACCCTGTTTACTAAGTGGCGCAGTTATCGGCATTTGCCAAAAAGCATGTGGTAAGCCTGCGCCCATCAACAGCGGTCTCTACGCTATATTGAGTGTATGGCGTAAATTTAGAATCCACTACCTAAACCCTTTTTCTTAATTAACCGCTTTGTGCTTTTAGCGCGTGACTCAAGGCGGTATCTTTTAATAGTTAGACTTTCAGAGGGTTGTTTTCAATCAACAATTAGCAGTAATTTTGTTTTTTACATTGACCATTTCATAAGCACTCAGTAGCCTGAGAGTGAAAATAATAATGTGGACCTCTTTTTTGTAGTATGGAATGGAATTTTCAAACGCTAAGCCTGCTATCAATTCCTTTAATTAGTGCCATCGTCGGGTGGCTGACTAACTATTTGGCGGTAAAAATGATGTTTTACCCCATAGAGTTCGTAGGTATTAAGCCCTTCTTTGGATGGCAGGGGCTCATTCCCGCGAAGCGCCGCCAAATGGCAGAGATTGAGGTTGAGCTAGTTTTAGGCAAATTGTTAAGTGTTGAAGAATTAGCGCAGCGCTTAGATGCAGATGAACTAACGAAGGCTATTGAGCGCCGCTTAGGGCAGGTTATACGCAAAGTCGTCAATGACGTAATGGCCGAATCAGCGCCTCAACTTTGGGCTGCTTTGCCTGTGCAAGGCAAAAATTTAGTTTACCAGCGTATCGAAAACGACATCCCCAATGTGGTTCACAAAATGGTGGACGACTTTCAGCATAACGTTTCAGAAATTTTGGATATTAAAGAGTTGGTGGTTGAGCAACTGGTTAATACTCCAGAACTCGTTAATGAGATTTTCTTAACCGCAGGCAGCAAAGAGTTCCCATTTATAGTGCGTTCTGGCTTTTATTTCGGTTTCCTGTTCGGCTTACCAACCATGCTGCTTTGGTATTTCTATCAAGCATGGTGGATATTACCCCTAGGCGGCTTGCTTGTGGGTTATGCTACCAACTGGATTGCCATCAAGATAATTTTCGAACCCAAACGCCCGAGAAAACTGGGGCCTATTACTATCCAGGGCATGTTTTTAAAGCGGCAAAAAGAAGTATCAGAAGTTTACTCAAGCATTATTGAAAAAAAGCTGATAACGCCGAAAAACATTACCCACGTTATATTGCACGGTTCTGGTTCTGCGCAGCTTTTAGAACTAATCGAGCTTCATGTTAACGACGCTATTGAACGGTATGTGGCTATCGCGCAACCTTATTTTGCGCTAGGTGTTGGGTCAGAAAATTACCATCAAATGAAGGCGCTAGCCGTACGTCAAATATTTAAAAATTCTGACAAATATCTTCTTTATGCCTTTGATTATGCCAACAACGCGATGCAAATAGGACACGATTTGAGTGAACGCATGCAGGCGCTAAGTGTTGAAGAATTTGAGGGAGTGTTGCGCCCAGCTTATCAGCAAGATGAGTGGAAACTCATCGTAACGGGCGCTATTTTGGGTATGGTAGCTGGTGTTGCCCAACTTTATCTGGTGTTCATGTAAGTTATCTTATTAGCAAAAACTAACGCACAAGGATGGCAAAGGGTCGGACTGAACTATGAAAACCGCGCAGAAAATACTACTCACCGCGCTAACGTTATTTAACGAGCACGGCGAAAACACGGTAACCAGTGTCGATATCGCCGTTGAGATGGATATTAGTCCGGGAAACCTTTATTACCATTTTAAAGGTAAAGACAGCCTTGTTAGTGCCTTGATGAAAATGCATGAACAACAAATGCAGAAGATACTGAATCGAGAAAAGCTCGATACACTTCATCCCGAAGAAATTATGTATTATCTGTATTTGCTCATAGACAGTATTCATGTATTTCGCTTTTTCTATCGCAGTCCAGCTGACTTGGCGGAAAAATACCCGAGCATTGTTCGGCCTAGACAGCACATACTATCGAGCTTAAATAAACAATTAGCCTTTCTTTTTGAGTCACTATCAATGCGAGATATTCTTATTGCCTCAGATGCAGATAGGGCGCTATTAGTAGATTTGATATCTTTAATTATTACCCAGTCTTGTCAGTTTGATGAGTTAAACAGTCATATGGATAGCACAATGCAGCGTTATCATGCTCTGTCACTCATGATGGTGAGTGTATTGCCAAGGCTGACGCTGCCTGATGAACAAAAGCTTCAGCTAGAACAGATGCTGCACTCACATGACTTTGTGAGAAATGCCTCAACCCCGTCACCCCTCGACTTCGCGTAAAGGAATAGTAATGGCAAAAACGCTCAGTTTCTTAGATAAGTCATTTTGGATAACAGAGTCAGACGAGAACCCAAAACATGTTGCTTGCTTGCAGCTACTCGCAATTCCAAAAGGGGCAAAAAGTACTGAATATGTGCCTCAGTTATTCCAAGAAATAAGAAGCTTTGCTCGGGCTACTTCTCCGTTCAACTGTTCGGTGAAAACGGTGCTAGGTTACCCTGTCGGGTTTGCGCCTGTGAAAAAGCTAAACATGGACTATCATGTGCAAATTCACCGAGTGGCAGATATTACAAACCGAGAGGCACTAGACGCCTTCGTTGCGAGGTTACATGCGTCGCGGTTAGACCCTGACAAACCTTTGTGGCAATACCATTTTATTTTTGACGATAATAGCGAAACATTTGCCATTTATGCTCGCGTTCATCATATGTATGGTGATGGTGCGACTTTGGTACGCTGGTTTCAGGCCGGTTATGTGTCTAACTCTCACGAAACAAAGTTTACGCCTGTTTGGGCAGTAAAGCGGCTTCGCCATAAGCGTAGAGACTCGGTGAGTTTTTACAAGCGTTTAGTGGGCGTGGGGTACGCGCTCAAAACCGCACTTGATTTGCTTGTCATCTTTATCCGCATATTTATGAAAGCGCTGCGAGTAAATCCACATTATATGCCAATTCCTTTCACTGGTACGAAAACAGTGCTTACCGGGCAAGTGAAAGCGGGTAGGGCCGTGGCAACTATGGATTTAGATTTCAAGCGGGTGAAAGCGCTAGCAAGGCGCACGCGCTCTACCGCAAACGAGGTATTGCTATGCGCCTTTGATATCGGCGTACATAAGTTACTACAAGATCATGGTCAGGTATTTAAAAAAGCCTTATTCACCAATATGCCGATTAACTTGCGCAAACCCGGTGAAAAAACCACAGGTAATAAAATAGCTATTGTGCCGGTGGAGTTAGCACATGGTGAAAACGACCCCTATCTTAGGTTGCGTCAAATTGTAGTGAACCATCGTATCGTTAAAAATGCGGCGCAGCATGCGCGTCCTGCAGCATTTAGTGGCTATACCATTGCCATTCAATCTCTTGCGCTGGTCTTCGAATGGTTAAAGCTATCTAGCGTGGTTAAACCTATTGCAAATATTCTTATTTCAAACGTACCCGGCCCCAAAGATACAAGGTATTTAAAAGATGCGGAGTTGTTGGCCTGCTATCCCATTTCTACCATGACGCCAGGCGGAGGGGTAAATATTACGCTTATGACCTACGCGGGCACTGCAAATGTTGGGTTGGTGTGCTGCAATAAAAATATCGAGTCGTTACAACCATTAGCGCGTTACGTTAAAGAGGCATTCGACATGCTAGAAGCGAGCGTGGACGATCCAAGGCTAAACATCGACGATATTGGTGAGCAGGTGGATACCGTGCCTGTCTCTATTGTGTCAGATCACTAGTATGCGTAACTTTTAGACTGAGCGCTATTCAATGAGATAGAAGCGCAGTACGTTGTCTTCTACACGTACGTTTTGACCTAGTTTCGAGAAGAGCACTTCGCGCCAGTGGTCACCACGCATAGTATGGCTTAGGTCTTCTTGGTTAATTTGTTTTTTAATAGCGTCGTTAATATGGGGAATGTGGTATTCCAATACTGCTTGTTTCGAGCCCGTTAAATAGACCTGTAAATAGTCTGCTGCAATATCTGATGTCCCGGCGCTAAAAATCGATAGTGCCGACTTCAATGAGCCGCCAAGCAGAGTGTTTACACTTTTAGGAAAGAACCGCGAAACCAAAAACTGTGTGTCTTTAATCAACGCGTAATCATCGTTAACTAAACTGACACTATCAGTGGAAAGGCCGGTTAGATATAGCGTGCTCATATTTTTGTCGTAATGAGGCGATGCTGACACAGTAAACACCACGTGAGCACGGTAAATGGTGGTAGAAGCTACCACAATATTAAGTGCCGCAAGGCACTGAAGACCAATACGGTTGTTTGCATTATCTAATGTAATGTTGCCTTCAAGCACGGTCACAGTGCCACTTCCCATAGGGATGTTGAAGGTGAAGGTGTAAGGAAAGCTATGGTTTATAAGGTCTTGGAGCTCAGCTTTGGTAAAGTCGTCGTGCGTCAGCTTACCCCATTTCACAAGCCATTGTGCCAGGTACACTTTGCATTTGTCTTTGAAGGATAAGTTATTGGTCAAGGTGTATTCTTAGCCTAATTTTTCTAGGCAGTGGCTTGTAGCTTGATAGTTTAATGTAATGCATATACCAGTACAGCACTTAAGTTATCAGGATTATTAGATTTTTTAAATCTTACAATTTAATTCTTTTATTGATGAAGTATTGTTTGCTAATCTGGTCGTACCACAACGTTTTATTAACATTTAAAAGTCTTGCCCTCAAGGAGTTGGCGAAATGAGCGAAGTACTCAGCAAATACGATTACATCATTGTAGGCGGGGGCTCTGCGGGTGCAGTGCTTGCCACTCGATTATCGGAAAATCCTGCGTTAGATATTTTGCTATTGGAAGCTGGCTCAAAGGATACTAACCCACTTATTCATATTCCTTTTGGTTTGTCTCTGCTCAGTAGGTTCGAAGGTATTGGTTGGGGTTATCATACGGCTCCTCAAAAAGAAATGTATGACAGAGAGCTGTTCTGGCCTCGCGGTAAAACCCTAGGCGGCAGTAGTTCAGTCAACGCCATGTGCTATATTCGAGGGCAAAAAGAAGACTACGACCGCTGGGCTAATGAAGAAGGGGCCGAGGGCTGGTCATTTGAAGATGTACTGCCTTATTTCAAACGCTCTGAGAACTTTGAAGAAGGGGCTGATGAGTACCACGGCACAGGTGGCCCACTAAATGTTAGCAAGCTTCGGCATACCAGCGTACTGTCCGATGCTTTTGTGAACTCTGCGTCGATTGCTGGCTATCAACAGCTTAATGACTTTAACCGAGACGATAGGGAAGGGCTTGGTTACTACCATGTTACACAAGTCAACGGCCAGCGCTGCTCAACAGCAAAAGGGTACTTAACGCAGGCAAAGCACCGCAACAATTTAACCGTGCTTACAAGAGTCGCTGCTGAAAAGGTGTTATTAAAAGAAGGGCGTGCTATTGGGGTTCAAGTACGGGAAAAAGGCGCGGTGAACCGCTATTTCGCTAAAAGCGAAGTTATTCTTTGCGGCGGCGCAATTAATTCACCTCAACTTCTAATGCTTTCGGGGATTGGACCCAGAGCAGAACTAGAAGAAAAGGGGATTTTTGTACAGCAAGACTTGCCAGGTGTGGGCCAAAACCTACAAGATCACCTAGATGCCATCGTGCAATATACCTGTAAAGCCAGAGAAGGTTATGCCGTGGCATTCGGAGCGCTGCCTTCTTACGTTAAAGCCACCGCAGACTACGCGTTTAAGCGCAAAGGTATTCTTTCTTCAAATATCGCTGAAGCCGGTGGTTTTGTTAGTTCAAGCTTAGCGACACAGGGCCCTGATATTCAATTCCACTTTTTACCTGCAATTTTAAACGACCACGGAAGACAGCTGGCTTTTGGTTACGGTTATGGCCTGCACGTATGTTGTCTATATCCTAAAAGCCGCGGCACTATTTCGCTTCAAAGTAACCATCCTGCCGATCAAGCGCTTATTGACCCGAATTACTTATCCGCAGAGGAAGACCAGCAAGTCATGATTGAAGGCGTGCGTATTGCCAGAAAGCTGCTATCTGCGCCAGACTTCGACAAGTTCCAAGGTAGTGAGTTATACCCAGGGGAAGATGCGCAAACTGATGAAGATATATTAGAATTTTTACGTGAGCGCGCTGAAACCATCTATCACCCAATTGGTACGTGTAAAATGGGCAGTGATGACGATGAGATGGCAGTGGTTGATACTCAGTTGCGGGTAAGAGGCATAGCAGGTCTTAGAGTGGTAGATGCTTCGGTGATGCCAAGCTTAATCGGTGGCAATACCAACGCACCCACCGTTATGATTGCCGAACGTGCTGCTGAGTTTATTAAAGCGACGCACGAAGGTCAGCCAGTATCTTTGGCTAAAGCAGAATCGGCGTAATTAAAAAGGTGCTAAGAGCGAGCCCTCATCTCGCTCTGGCAATTCATCCGCTCTAAGTATTCATTTGCTTGAAGCAGTTTTACCACACGGTGCTGATTATATCTTGAAAGTGAATTGGTCGCTTTAAGCTATTTTTTTCGCTCTAGGCTAATTTTTTCCGCTCTAGGCAGTTAAACACTTTTCGCGGCGTACAAGCGCAACGCTATATTCAAGTGGTTGCGTTGATAAGACGTTATACCTGCTTTTGCATAAATAAGTCTGCTGCACAATCACACATTTCGTCGATATGACTGCTGTCAGCGTATATACCGTCAATAAGTAAACGCGCAATACCGTGTAACGTGCCCCATGTCACCTGTGCTAGTCTCAGCGCATCCTGATTGTTCGGAAGTAGCCCTTTATCCTGCCAATAACGCGTCATCGTCACTTGAAACTGAAAGCAGGGGAATGCAACATCCTTCAGATCGTTGGTTGCCGCTTGGTTTTGCCAAATAGTGCGACCAAACATCAATTCGTACATCTCTGGGTTGTCGGCAGCATAGCCAATGTATTCGTGCACAAATTCGCGAAAACGCACCTGTGGTGTCTTATCTTCTTGCTCGAATATACGTTTAGCTGCGGTATGCCAATCGCTAAAGCCTTTGGCTGCAATGGCGCTTAACAGCGCACTCTTGTCTTTAAAATGGTGATAGGGCGCAGTACGTGACACACCGGCATCCTCTGCTAGTTTTCTAAGAGATAAACTATCAACGCCGTGCTCAGAGAGACGCGCGGTAGCCGCCTCTATCAGTGCGCTGCGCAGGTCGCCGTGATGGTAGCTTTGTACTGCATTAGCCATAAATCCAGTGTTTCCATTTTCAAAATTGAGACGAATAGATAACGTTTTATCTTGACAGTGTCAACATAGCCTTTTATCTTGACGCTGTCTAGTTTGCAAATTTGTTAACAGGAACAGCCCAAGGAGACAGCGCAAACCATGAAGTACTCTACATTAGAAGTAAAACAAGAGGGCCATATTGCCCACGTAGTACTTAACCGCCCCGATGCAATGAACAGTATCATCCCTGAGTTCTGGACCGAATTGCCAGCGGCTATTCGTGAAATCGATGACGAGGGTCAAGCCCGCGTCATCGTTATTTCATCTACGGGTAAGCATTTCTCTGCCGGTATGGACTTATCGGTGTTCCTGAATATGAAAGAAGACTTTAAGGGCGACCCGTCGCGCAGAGCAGAGCGCATGCGCCGTATGGTGATGTTGCTTCAAGATAGCTTTACCGCCATAGAACAGGCACGTATGCCGGTTATTGGTGCTGTTCAGGGCGGGGCAATTGGTGGTGCAGTAGATTTACTAAGTGCATGTGATATGCGTTATTGCACCCAAGACGCTTTTTTCACTATTAAAGAAACCCAATTAGGTATGACAGCAGATGTCGGTACGCTCCAGCGATTACCAAAGCTTATACCTATTGGCATAGTAAAAGAACTGGCTTATACCGGGCGCAATTTTGGTGCTGCAGAAGCGCAGCAACTTGGTTTTGTAAATCAGGTATTTGACGACCAAGAATCAATGCTAGAAGCGGTAATGAAAATAGCGCAGCAGATTTCAATGAATTCGCCGCTCGCGGTTTCAGGCACTAAGACTATGATTAACTACGCGGTAGAACACACGGTGGCAGAAAGCTTGACCTATATGGCCACATGGCAAGCGGGCATGTTTCAAATGGAAGATGTGTTTAAAGCCATGGATGCACAGAAAACTAAAACGCTGCCGGAATATCCGCCATTACACCCGGCCATTAAGAAAATGAATTCGTAAGTTTATGTATGAACGCGCGCTGTCCTAGCTGCTAATTGCTCATTGTTGGCCCAATGATAATTACCATTCGTTAAGGCTGGTGCGCGACATGATTTCTATTACATAAATTAAGTAAACACTTAGATAAATAGCGCTTCTACAAAAGAAGCGCATTAGATAAGAATATTTAAACAGGCTTTTTAACGGCTTTTACCAAGCCAAAACGACTTTCAGGAATGTATCATGAATCAGACCGTAACCGATCATCCCGTTTACCCTCATTTATTTCGTCCTTTAGACTTAGGCTTCACTACCCTTAAAAACCGCGTGCTCATGGGTTCTATGCACACGGGCTTAGAGGAATTACCCGACGGCCATAAACGTATGGCGGCATTTTATGGTGAACGTGCCAGAGGTGGCGTAGGGCTTATCGTTACAGGTGGTATAGGACCAAACGAAGAGGGCGCTACCCATCCGTCAACGTTTCGTTTAGATACAGACGAAGCGGTGAAAAACCACAAAGAAGTGACTGACGCGGTGCACATTGCTGGCGGTAAAATCTGTATGCAAATTCTGCACACGGGCCGCTATGCGTATAGCCCAAAGCTAGTGGCACCTTCTGCGGTACAAGCACCAATTAACCCGTTTAAGCCAAAAGCACTAGAAGCTGACGAGATTGAAAAGCAAATTAAAGATTTCATTACTGCCGCAACTCAGGCTCAGCGCGCGGGTTATGATGGTGTTGAGATCATGGGGTCTGAAGGCTATTTCCTTAATCAGTTTATTGCAAAGCGCACAAACCACCGTGACGATCAGTGGGGGGGCGAATACGAGAACCGTATCCGTCTGCCTATTGAAGTGGTACGCCGCGTGCGCGAGGCGGTAGGTAAGAACTTCATCATTATTTATCGCTTATCGATGCTAGATCTGGTGGAAGGTGGCTCTACTTATGATGAAGTCGTGCAGCTTGGCAAAGAAATTGAAAAAGCCGGTGCGACTATCATTAACACCGGCATTGGTTGGCACGAAGCGCGTATCCCAACCATTGCCACTAAAGTACCGCGAGCGGCATTTACGTGGGTTACCGCAAAATTCAGAGAGGCGCTTTCAATTCCAGTGATCACATCGAACCGTCTCAACACGCCTGAAGTTGCTGAAGAAGTGTTGTCTCGCGGCGATGCAGATATGGTGTCTATGGCACGTCCATTCTTGGCAGACCCTGATTTTGTGCGCAAAGCCCAGCAAAATAAGGCCGACGAAATTAATACCTGTATTGGCTGCAACCAAGCATGCCTTGACCATGTTTTTAACGGCAAAATGACTAGCTGTTTGGTAAACCCTCGTGCCTGTCACGAGCTTGAAATTAACGTAAAACCAGCAGAAACCAAAAAGCGTGTTGCAGTGGTAGGTGCTGGCCCAGCTGGATTAGCAGCGGCAGTGACTTCTGCCAAGCGCGGTCACGACGTGGTGATTTATGATGCATCTAGTGAAATTGGTGGTCAATTTAATATCGCCAAACAAATTCCGGGCAAAGAAGAGTTTTACGAAACGCTACGTTATTTCAAACGCCAAATCGAGCTTCATAAAAACATTACCCTTAAATTGAATACTTATGTTGATGCGGCTGCGCTAAACGACGAAGGTTTCGATGAAGTGATGATTGCGACGGGCATTAAGCCGCGCACGCCAGCGATTGAAGGCATTGAGCACGAGAAAGTGCTGACCTATATCGAAGTATTGAAAGAAAAGAAACCCGTTGGCAATAAAGTGGCCATTATCGGAGCTGGTGGAATTGGTTTTGATACCGCTGAGTACTTGTCTCATGGCAAAGAAACGCCAAGCCAAGACATTCCTGCATTTATGAAAGAGTGGGGCATTGATATGACCTTTTCGGCTCGCGCGGGTATTGAAGGCGTTAAGCCACAGCCAGATCCATCTCCAAGAGAGATTTTCCTATTACAGCGCAAGACCACAAAAGTTGGCGCGGGTTTAGGCAAAACAACGGGATGGGCGCACAGAGTAGGCTTGCTGGCCAAAGGCGTGACCATGATCCCTGGCGTAAGCTACGATAAAATTGATGATGAAGGGCTACACATTACGGTAGAAGGCAATAGCCAAGTATTGCCGGTAGACAACATCATCATCTGCGCAGGACAAGAGCCGATGCGTGATATCGTTGAAGGCTTAAACATGCCTTACCACTTAATTGGTGGTGCAGACGAAGCATTAGAGCTAGATGCAAAACGCGCCATCGACCAAGGTACACGGGTGTGCGCTGCGGTTTAATGACCTAGTGCAAAAACACAGTTAGAAATATAAGTGCCTCATTAAGAGATGCTGAAGATTGATAATAAACCCCTCTTTTTTCGGAGGGGTTTATTTTTTCTAGCCGCCGAAAGCTGTGATTTTTATGAAAATACCCAAACCACACCTGTTTTAGCCTGTTGAAGTTACCTAGACCTGCTATTATCGTTTCCTTTTTTCAATGAGATAAACATGACGTTCAGCAACACCCAAGACTTAGTTCAAGCCGTTAGTAATTCACCAGAGACTATTGAGTTTAACGATGTTATCGCGCTCGTTGATAGCGCGTTTGCCTTTACGCCAACCGCGTTCACTAATGGAGATGTAACAAACGAAGCTAACCAGAATAATGGTTCATGCAAGCTGCTTGCACTGGGTCAGCATTTAAAGCTAAATCAAGCACAAACACTTGCTTTGTTTGGACGATTCTATCGTGAAGACGTACTCAATAACCCCGATGGTAACGACCACGCCAATATCCGCAACTTTATGAAAACAGGGCATGAAGGCGTGGCGTTTAACACATTTCCTTTAGTTGTAGTAAATGCTGATTAGTGGCTTTTTACAGCTAGAACGCTTGCCCATTAGGGCATGCAAAGCATGACCTCAGTAGTGCGGTAATTTGTTTATCGCCTAACTTTAGACTGGAATAAGCGGTACGACGCTTGATCGCCTATTTTTTGTGAAAGTGACAGCCCCAAGCTGATAAGCGAATTATCAGACTGTCTCTTTATGGCTTTTTTTAGTACGTTGAGTGCGCTTTTCGTTTGACCTACACTATCTAAAGCGAGGGCGTAAATATACCAATTTTGTGGGTTCTCAGGGGCAAGTTCTGTTGCTTTTTTGAAAAATGTAACTGCAGTTGCTTTATCCTGTTTACGAACATGCAGCATGCCTAACGAATAATGGATGAGCGCGCTATCAGGTAAATTGCTCATTCCATCAAGGAGGGTTTGTTCTTCTAACAGAAGTTTATTTTGAGCGCGATACAATTCGGCCAAGTTGATATAGTTTGCCTCAAAGTAAGGGTCTACAGTTAGACCTCGTTTTAGCAGCTTTTCTGTTTGATGAATATTGCCGAGCTGATATTCAACCAGACTTTGATTGAGGTTACCTTCCCCCCGCCATTGATTTACGGTATTCGACAACCTAAGCTCTCCAAGCGCTTTCTTAAAGATCTCTGTGTTTAAGCCCTGACCAAGCAAGTTATTAGCTGCGGTCACTCGAATGGCTTTATACTTATCATCAAGTAGATTAGCGTACGTTTTCGTTCGTTCATTAGGAAGAAGTGCACGACCGGCTTGCGCCGCCCCCAGTCTTAGCAAAGGCTCTTCATGCAGAATAAATTTCCGTAAATCTTTATCAGTAAGTGCCTGGTTCGACGATGCCAACAAGCTCAGCGCAGTAGCCCGTTTTATAACTGGAAGAGACGACGAATGGGCAATACGCAGCACAGCTTGTTTACTATGAATATTACCCTGCATAAGAGAGATATAGTTTTCTTCTTGTTTGTTTAGTGTAGAGTCTTTGCCATACCAGTTGATTAGCTTTTCTGATACCCAATCATTATCTTGGTCGTGACAGTTTAAACATGCGTTGGGTGCGCCAGTAGTCGAAGAAACGTTGGGAGTTGGAATACTAAAGCTATGATCCCGCCGTGCATCTACACCCATATAGGTGCGCGTAGGCATGTGGCAGTTTACGCACTGATTTGCATCTTCACTCCCCACATGCTTTGTATGCTTTTCACCTTCATAAGCCGATGCCGAGTGACACTGAAGGCACAAACCATTTCCCTCTATTTTGAGCTTCATAGAGTGTGGGTTGTGGCAGTCTATACAGTTAACACCAGCTTCATACATGCGGCTTTGTAAAAAAGAGCCGTATACATAAACCTCTTCACGTATTTGCCCATCAGCAAAATACAATGGTGAGATAAGAAGCGAAGGTGAGAACTGGTCTAAGAAAGGTTTTTTAGGGTCTATTCCATCAGAAAGTGAGGTGCGCAGAGAGTGACACGCAAAGCACGTTTCCATAAACCGATTGTCTCGTTTTGCAGGAATAAATTCGCCATCTTTTTGTTCGTGCCAAGTAGCGATGTTGCTTCCATCTTTTAACAGCCACCTTCCAATTGCTTGTTGTTCATTTAGAGACAGATCGTGAGAAGTGAGCAATGACCTATGGTGATTGGCTTCTTCAACTTGCGTAACCTTAGACTTTTTATCTGATTCGCTGTCATTAACGCTTGTTGTATTTGCAGTATAATGCGATGCCATATCACCGTGGCAGGATGCGCACGACACATTGATTTCATCAAACTGGCTGTCGAATGTAAGCGTCTTAGTATCAAAATTGCGCTTTAATCCGCTTGAGTGGCAGTCTGCACACATACCATTCCAGTTTTGCATCGGTTGTTTCCAATGCAACCTGTCTTTAGGAGTAATATCCTCAGATGGATAATTGGGGTACCAACGTTGGCCGCCTTTTGATTCGTCTCGAGCATCCCAAGCAAAAGGAAAAACTTGAAGTTTACCTGCTTGTGTTTCGATGAGGTATTGCTGCAACGGAAAATGACCAAAAACATAAGTGATTGGATAGATATTCGTACTTCCAGCTTCTGTGAGCGCGGCAAAAAATTTATTTTCGTGTTTGAAAAAACGTGCCTTCTGCGTGAAGTGAGTTATTGAAACATTATCGAAATTGGCAAGCACGGTTTTATCATTAGCATGGGCCATTGCTTTCGCGTGGTCTGATTTTTGCCACAAAGTAACTTGTTCCTGATGGCAGCTAACACAATTAGCATACTCTTGTGCGTGTAAACTTTTAACTAAACTTGATAGATAAATAATGCTGAAAAGAATAACCAACCGTGGCATTACAACTGCTGTCTGAATATTTGTGAACTCTCTGGACTTTATCACAGGGGTACGAGCAGCGTTAAACAAATTTTTCGGGCTAATTATCACGCTCCGTTAAAATCAACTCGCTAGACTGCGGCATTATCGCAAAGTTAAATTGACCTAAAATATTCATGCCTAATAATCCATCAGCATCGGGTAGGGCGTCTTCGGGGAGAACGATGGCTGATACATCATTGAACTCGTATCCAGCGAAATAAAAGCGCGGTATTTGTACCAGTGGGGCTTCGATAGTTCCGGATGCAGTCCTAACGTTGAAGTTGCCAATAAACGTGAGGTTTCGCATACGGCCCAAGCGAGCAAATAATCGCGACGATATTGCGGTAGTACTGGCTCCCGTATCTAAAATCATATTGGCTTTTTGGTTAAGCGCCTTTGCTTCAAGGCGATATTGATCACCAATACGCTGCAAAGCTACGCGTGTTTGATATCGCGAGGCCTCAGCGTCTGATGGCGCTAGCTCGCTTTCGCTTGGCGTGTTATCTATGTTGGCCATATCGCGCATGTCATAGGCTTTATCGCGAATGATATTGGCGTCTCTATCGTTTAACGGCAGGGCGGCGAGTACATCTTCCATTAGCGTAAGCTTTTGCTGGTAAGCGTAGGCTTCAGCTAAATTAAGGGTATAGTGCTTAGCGTCGGGTATTCGCTGATACAAGGGTTCATTTAATCTAGCCACCAGTTCCCATTGTTCGTCCTGACTTAACTGCGTTTGCGCTTGTTCATACAAAGTAGCAATTTTTGTGTCGATAAACGAGAGCGTTTCAAGTGAAAGAGGCAGTTCAGCTAAGTCGTAGTAGTGTACTATCGCTGTGGGCAGGGGCTTGGTTAACTCAATTAGTTCAGCTTCTAGCAACAGCAGCGATTCGTTGAGCGGGTCATTTTTTAAAAGGTTTGTAAGCTCTGTGGCGAGCAACGCATACTGTCCGTTATTGAGTAGGGTAGTTAGCGTAGCGATATCACTTTGGGTAATTTGTTGCGAAGATAAGCGCAGATCTTCACGCTCATTTGACGGTATGTTAGTTCTGTCAGCGTTCGAAAAAGAGGTGGATTCACGTTCTTTGTTGAAGGGCTCTATATTGCCCTTTGCCTGAGTCTCACTTTCTAGCGCTGCTTCATGTTGTAAATGATGCTCATAGTCTGCTTCTAACTTATAAGCACCATTATTATGCTGCTTTAAGCTAATCCATAGGTAAACATTGATGCCCAACGACACACATAAAAACAGTGTAAGCAGAACTGCAAGCCATGTTTTCATTGGTCTAAACACGCCTTTCCATAGACGTCCACAAATTGCTTAGGCATCCGCTTTGGCGCGCCAGTATCAAGGCTGACGCAAACGAAAGTTGTTAGTGCATCAAATACGGTTTTGTTTCGCTTTGGGCAGATAAATTGAAACTGGCGTTTCAAGGTCAATTTTTTATCGCAGTGTACTATCCAAGTGGCGCATTCTAACGTATCACCAAGATGAGTTGGCAGATGATAGTTAAGTTCGTGACGTTTTATTACCATCCCACGGTTTAGCGCCTGATAATCGGCAAACTGTAGGCCGAGGGCGTTTGAATGAGCCCAAGCTAAGCTTTCGAGCTGAGAGAGGTACGCCACATTATTCACGTGCTGATAGTGATCGATGTGTGTTTCATTAATATGCCATTGCTGCACGTAGGGGTTATCTAACATCCAATTAGGCGTTGGGTTTCTCAAACCTTTTCCTTATTCATATATCTTGTTTATACCCTAGCTGCTTCATTACCATTGGCTTAGCGCCGGTGCTCTCGAAGACCTATTATTGCATTTCTGTTTCGGCAACTTATACCTTTGGCAACGGATTATCTTCAGGCAAGATTAAATCGTCACTTAACAATGACTGCATAATTGCTTTTTCTCTTACCAAAACAGGTTGTATAAAGCTTTGTACATCGCCTAGCGCTTTAAATGCATTAAAACCACGCTCTAAAAACTCATGCAGAGCCAGTAAGCCAGCTAATTTGGCTGGGCGACGGGATAAGGAAATCAACATACCTATACCACGAATCTTTATGACATCAGAGAGTTGATCGCCCAAGTGCGAAATTATGTCGATTTGATGCTCTCTATCTTCCATCCTGCCCACATTTTGATAAGCCAAGGCGTAGTTGTCTCGGTTAATGGGCTCCCCAGGAAAATGACTTTGTAAGTACTGGGCCACTGCCATATCCAAATCGAATGATAGTGCATTTAGCGATAGAGCATCGTCCATAGCGTTCATGGCTTTGTCTGGCAATACTTTTGCAAGCTTCGGAATAACGCGAACTAAATCAGCGTCGCGCTGGCTAAAATCTTTCGGGCCGTACAATTCATCTACAAAAAACGCCATGGCTTTTTGATAACGTTTTTGCTGCGCCAAATCGTCGTGCGTGACCAGTAAGCGTTCGCACTGCCAATGCTGCAGCTGATGAATGATAGGCATTACTCCCAACTGATTGGCCAAATCACGAAGGGCATTTACCCGGTGAATATGTTTAATTATCTCTTGCGCCAAATGAGAAACTCCCTGTTGAGCTAGTGTGGCTTATCTGCTGTTGTAAACCTAGATTGACCTAAGCAAGCGTGCCTTTCAAGTGAGAAGACAAAGTTTTACTGGTATACTCTGCCGCCATTAGTTTAGCTTGCTTATTTAGATTTTTAATTTACTTAATGAACAGTCAAAGTAGTCAGTCATCATTGAACAATGCCTGTAAAAATGAGACCACTGGCGCACACGCCCCGGGCTTAGAAAAAGACAGCGATGTTCCAACGTTAATATCACTGTTTAATAGCACGTTTGAAGATTTCAATACGCGCTTGGTTTTGGGCGATGATGAACCTATTTACATCCCCGCGGATAACGAAAAGCCTTACCATCAAATCGTCTTTGCTCATGGGTTCTTTTCAAGTGCCTTACATGAAATTGCGCATTGGTGCATTGCAGGCGAAAAGCGCAGACTTTTAGAAGATTACGGTTACTGGTATTGCCCTGATGGCCGCGATGCAGTGCAGCAAGCAGACTTTGAAAAAGTAGAAATTAAGCCACAGGCTATTGAATGGGCGTTTACCGAAGCCGCCGGCAGAAAATTTCAGGTAAGTACGGATAACTTGAATGGTGCTGAGCCCGACAGAGAAGGTTTTACCCGAAACGTGGCTGCTCAGCTAGAAGCTTTTAAAACTAATGGTTTTCCACCACGCGCTGAACGTTTTATACAAGCGCTGTCATCTGTGTTTGGCGAAAGTAAATTAACTGATCCGCCTAGCAGTGTCATGAATAGCACGGAAGCAGTCTCGCGCCAAAACACCGCAAGTAGTGACGTAGTCGATGGGATAGGAGTAAATGCTGAATGAGTCAAATTGACCTTAGCCAATCAACGTCTAATAACAAGCCCAAATTCAAACTGGGTGTTGTGGTAAACCCATTTGCAGGTATTGGCGGAGCGCTTGCGCTTAAAGGTAGCGATGGGGCTGAAATTCGTGAAAAAGCCCTCGCTATGGGAGCAGAGAAAAAAGCTAACGAAAAGATGGCCAAAGCGCTCAGTATCTTAGAAGCGTTGTCGGGGAAATTTACTGTTGTGACTGCGTCGGGCGATATGGGCGAAACAGTTTGTGAATCTCTAGGTATTCCTTATGAGGTAATCTATACGCCTAGTGCTGCACAAACCGAAGGCGAAGACTCAGAACGCGCAGCTAAAGCCTTGGTGGATGCCAACGTTGACTTGCTGCTTTTTGCAGGCGGCGACGGCACAGCCCGTAATATCTGTAGTGTAGTCGGCACACAAGTTCCCGTGTTAGGTGTGCCTGCCGGTTGTAAAATTCATTCTGGCGTTTACTGCGTGTCGCCGTCAGCAGCAGGGCAGGTAGTAAGTCAAATGATTGCAGGCGAGCTTGTAAGTGAAATGGACGCCGAAGTGCGTGATATTGACGAAAACGCGTTTCGCGAAGGGAAAGTTATTGCTAAGCATTATGGCGAAATGCGCGTACCGGCAGAACTCACTTACGTTCAAGCCGTAAAAATGGGCGGCAAAGAAGACGAGGCTTTGGTGCTTGATGATATTGCGGCATATGTGAGCGAAATCATGGACGATGAGCCTGATACGTACTTTGTTATGGGCTCTGGCTCTACGGTAGGCGCTGTCATGGAGTTTCTCGGCTTAGACAACACCTTATTGGGTGTGGACGTGGTTAAGCAAGGCGAGTTAATCGCAAGTGATGTGACTGCCAGCGAGCTAATTGCGCTGACTCATGACAAACCCACTAAAATCATTTTGACGGTTATCGGTGGTCAGGGCCACATTTTGGGGCGTGGAAATCAACAGTTAAGCCCAGCGTTTATTCGTCAAATTGGCAAACAAAATATGCTTGTCGTTGCCACTAAACAAAAACTACAGACATTAAATGGTAAACCGCTTCGTTTAGATTCAAGCGATGCCGCGCTAGACGCTGAATTAGCAGGCGCTTTTACGGTTATTACCGGCTACAAAGACAAAGTACTTTGCCAAGCTGTTTAAAGGCATTACGCCATACACTAAAGCGAATTTATTGCCTTTAGAACAACGAGGTTTATCTCGACCTGAAAACATAGAGATAAACAACTGAAATTAACAACAGGAAGGAGTAAGACGTGTTACCACCTGCTGCAGCACCAGAAAGTGTCGTTAAAGCTATTGCAGATATTGAGGCATCGCTTGATGACGTGGTAAATCACGGTAGTGATGACGAATTGTTTATTGCCAGCTACTTACAAGGCCATTTCGCGGTAGAGGCACGCCAACTAGAGATGCAAGAAGGCGCTACCATTGCGATGCTTAATGACAAAATGCTCGAAAGCCTTAATAATGCTTTCGCTAACAACGAATTAGACAGTGAAGATGCTCAGCAAGTCAAAGCACTTTGGGCACGGTTAGTCGCAATGTAATTGCGGCTTTCCTTATTTACTTTCTCACAAGAACTATCTCCCCCGCACATCGTTTTTCCTTTTTTACAATCCGTTACAGTTTTCTGCATTACAGCCCTTTATTAACCGCCAGATTGGTTTATGTTTAGTACAGGTGAATAGCCGCTTTGTGGTGCCTGGCACATTCTGGTGTTCAGCGCAGATAATAAGATTAAGGATGACGACATGACTGTACTTAAGCATCTCACCCAGCGCTTGAAAGTGAGCGTAGGTGTGCTGGCAGTAAGCAGTACGCTGATAGGCTCAGCGTTTGCCAAGAACGATATCAATATCGATTACGAAAAATTTACTACCGATAACGGGCTAACCGTAATTGTTCATGAAGACCGCAAAGCGCCAGTAGTTGCTGTAGCTGTGTGGTATAAAGTGGGGTCAAAAGATGAACCCAACGGCAAATCTGGGTTTGCCCATTTATTTGAACACCTCATGTTCAATGGTACAGAGAACTATGACGATGAGTGGTTCGGGCCATTACAAGAAGCCGGGGCCACAGGCCTAAACGGTACCACAAATTTTGACCGTACTAACTATTTTCAAACCGTTCCAACGCCGGCTCTAGACCGTATATTGTGGATGGAATCTGACCGTATGGGGCACCTGTTAGGTGCGGTAACACAAGAGAAATTAGACGAGCAGCGTGGCGTTGTACAAAATGAAAAGCGTCAAGGAGAAGACCAGCCTTATGGAAGCGTATTTACCCATATTTTTGAGGGCTTATTTCCCGTAGGGCATCCCTATCATCATACGGTGATTGGCTCGATGGAAGATCTTAACTCCGCATCGCTTGACGACGTTAAGGGCTGGTTTAACCAATATTATGGCCCCAATAACGCAATACTGGTGCTAAGCGGCGACATTAACGCCGAAGAAGCCAAACCTCTGGTTAACAAGTACTTCGCTGACATTGAGCCGGGCCCCGCATTGTCTAAGTGGGAAGCATGGGTACCCAAACGTAGCGTAAACACCCGAGAAGTGATCCAAGACAAAGTGCCACAGTCGCGCATTTATCGCCTCTGGGTCTCACCTGAAAACACGTCTTCAACTGCAACTGATCTGTTTATCGCTGCAAGTGTCATGGGGGATGGCAAAAACTCACGTCTTTATAAAGAACTTGTTTACGATCAGCAAATCGCTACCAATGCGTCGGTATTTAATTACGAACTACAAATGGCGTCTATCTTTGGAGTTACGGTTGACGTAAAAGACGGCGTTGACGTAGCAAAGGTAGAAAAAGAGATTGATAAGGTCATTAGCGAATTCTTGCGTAAAGGCCCTAGCAAAGACGAAGTTAAGCTTGTATCGACGAAACAACGAGCTTCAATTATTCGAGGGCTAGAAGAAGTTGGGGGCTTTGGCGGGAAAGCCGACACCCTTGCTAGCGGGGAGTTTATTGCTGGTGACCCTAACTATTTTAAAACTGAATTAGACGAGCTAGGAGAGGCGACGCCCAAAGACGTTAAAGCGGCTGCGAATAAATGGTTAAAAGAAGGGTGGCACCAAATCACGGTTGTGCCGTTTATTGAACATACAGCATCAACTGAAAGCGTTGATCGCAGTTCAGGTTTGCCGCCAATTAATGCAGAGACACAGCTAAGCTTCCCAGAGGTTACGAAGACCACTTTATCTAACGGTGTGAATGTGGTTTTTGCGAAGCGTTCTACGGTGCCTTTAGTTAACGTGGCGGTGCAGTTTGATGCAGGTTATGCTGCTGATGCAGGTGGAAAGTTAGGACTTGCGAGTTTCACCACACAGATGCTTGATGAAGGGGCGGGTAAATACGATGCCTTGGAATTGGCTGCAGAGCTTGAGCAGTTGGGAACAAATTTAAATGCTGGCTCAAATCTAGACACCACTACAGTTAGCATGTCGATGCTTACCGAAAACATGAAGCCTTCTTTGGCACTTTTGGGGGATATATTAAAATCGCCCACGTTTAAAGAAGAAGAGATTGAACGTCAACGTGCCCTTATTTTAAGCAATATTGCCCAGCAAAAAACACGCCCTGTAAGTATTGCGCTAACCTTACTTCCACCGCTTATCTATGGTGAAGACCATGCTTATGGCATTCCGTTTACCGGTACCGGAACTGAGCAAGACGTGAAAGCAGTGACGCGAAGCGATCTAGTTAGCTTTAAAGATACGTGGCTACGCCCTGATAATGCGACAATTTTTGTCGTTGGTGACACTACGTTAGACGTCATAAAACCTATGCTTGAAAAGGAGTTTGGTAAATGGAAGGTGAAAGGCAGCAAAGGAACGAAGCAAATAGCTGAAGCGTCCATGCCTGAGCAAGGCCAAGCGATTATTATTGATCGCCCAGGTGCGCAACAGTCGCTAATTCTGGCCGCGCATTTAGCGCCACCAACAGGTGCAGACAACAATATAGCCATCAATGCTATGAACCAAACACTAGGTGGCGCTTTCACTGCTCGCGTGAATATGAATTTACGCGAAGATAAAAGCTGGTCTTATGGCGCGTATACCTTTCTTCAAGACGCAAGAGGTCAACGCCCATTTATGGTGTATGCACCAGTGCAAACCGATAAAACAGGGCCGTCTCTACTTGAACTCAAAAAAGAGCTCAATGCATATATAGGGGATAAGCCGCCGATGGCGAATGAATTGGAAAGAGCGCGATTGGATGAAGTACGCTCGTTGCCTGGTCAATTCGAAACGGCCAATGCGGTAATGTATAGCCTCTTATCAAGTAAGAGGTTCAATAGAGAATATAATTATCCAGAGTCTTTGGTCGAAAAGTACAATGGCTTATCTTTAGACGATTTAAGTAGCGCGGCGAAAGAGGTGCTGCATCCGGAAAAATTGACTTGGATAATCATTGGTGATGCCGAAAAAATCAAAGCGGATGTTGAAGCAGCTGAGCTTGGACCTGTCAGTGTGCAGAGTATGAATTCACTGTAATAAGCGACACTGCAAAGCAAGCGAAAGGGCCGAAAATTTTCTCGGCCTTTTTTATTAGGAATTATTCACTAAACTCATCAAATGCACGCAAAGCATCTGCAGCGTACATAAACGATGGGCCTCCGCCCATGTAAACCGACATACCGCACACTTCTTCGATTTCTTCACGGGTAGCACCTAAATGCACCAACGCTTTAGCATGAAAGCCTATGCAGCCATCGCATCGCGTTGCAATACCAATCGCAAGAGCAATAAGTTCTTTCGTTTTTTTATCCAACGCACCGTCTGCGGTCGCAGCCTTAGCCATATCTGAAAACCCTTTCATGACTTCTGGCACGCCTTTTTTAACCTCGGCTAGATACGGATTTAAGCTATCGGTAATTTCTTTATATGACTTTGTCATTGTGTTCTCCTAACGCAAATAAAATCGGGCTTTAATGTCTCTTTTTCTTTCAGCACAAAAGCTTTTAAAAAGAGACTATCTACTGGCCTTGTTGGTTAATGTCATCGTTAATCATATACCTATAGCTTTTGTACGTCATGATTCAGGTCAAGAAGCGTTTATTTGTTGGTGACAAATGCGCCTTTTGTAGAATGGTGAGCGGCGACAACATGCACTAAAGTTAAACAAGTTTAATTAGCTGCTTAATTCTTGATTTGAAGACAACCCCTCTGGTGAACACGAAAAAATTTATACTCTCACCCTTCCGCGTGTTTGCAATCGCTTTTCTAAATGTAGTGTGTATTACTGTTGCGCTCGCATCTGGTTCGAACAAGTTAATGAACGAATATGCGGTCGAACTTTTAACCGCTGAAGATGGCTTTGTTTCATCAGAAATCTATTCCATAGTCCAAGACCGCCAAGGCTTCCTTTGGTTTGGCACAGCAGAAAATGGCGTCATGCGTTATGACGGTCGCAACGTTAAGCTCTTTGAATCGAATAGCGAAGACGGCCAAAGCCTTTCTCATAACGATGCCGGCAACTTAATGTTGGATGCCGAGGGCAATATTTGGGTGGGTACGTGGGGCGGTGGTGTTAACAAATACGACCCTACAACCGGTCAGTATGAGCGCTATTTAAATGTGCCTGATGATACAAATTCTTTGTCATCAAACCGAATTCAGTCACTTTTTCAAGATAACGCAGGTGATATCTGGCTAGGCTCTTACGACAAAGGGCTTAATCGTTTTTTAGGCAATGGAGAATTTCAGCGAGTACAAAAAATACCAGGGGATAAAAATAGTCTTTCCCACAATCGCATTTGGGACATTATTGATAACGATGCCGATAGTCTGTGGGTAGCGACCAGCTATGGGATAAATTTACTCGATAAAAAATCGTTAGACGCCAAGCATTTCTTGCCGGATCCAAAAAACAAAACGGCTACGGGCGCGAATGAAATACGTAGTTTACTTCGTACATCTTCTCATCAGCTATTCGTCGCTACGCAAAATGGCCCCTTCTTATTCTTTCCAAGTTCCGGTGTTTTTCTGCCTCAAACGACACGAGAAGGTAAACCACTAAGCCAAGTAAACTCGATGATTGAGGACCATGATGGTCAAATATGGTTCGTCACTACCGAGGGATTGTATCGTCATACCGGAGAGGGGAACTATGTTGAAAAGGTCGACTTTGGTTATGAAAACGGCCTTCGCATAATTTTTGAAGATCATACTAAAACCAAGTGGATTACCAGTGAGGTTCACGGGATTTTTAAATTTTCTCCTCGCGGCAAAATTAAACAAATTAATAGTGAATTACTAACCGCACCAAGTGGTATCGCACTTGATCATGTAGATGAAAATGGAAATAAAAATGGCGATGAAAAGGGCGATGTACTCATTGTTACGGCAAACGCCGACGTGTTCAAATGGAAAGTGAGAGAAGAGCTTTTGCAAAAAGAATACGACTCGGTATTTAAAGAGCTTGAAGGTTATAAAGAGCGTGGGGTTATAGAAAGACCTATTATCGTGCCGGATCAAGAAGGGTTTCTGTGGGTAGCACAAGATGACTTTGTGGTCAGAGTTGATCGACGTACTAAAGCAATAAACCGCATTGAATACCCTAAGACTGACAGCAATTATCGTCAGTTTCGTGAGTTCAGAGCACTTGAACTAGACAATAGCGGCAACGTTTGGATTGGTACTTATAAGCACGGTATCTACATTTACAATAAGCATTCCGAAAAATTCAAGCATCTCACAACCGAAGACGGCTTAACGCACCCAGAAATTCACAGCTTATACAAAGACGCCAGCGGCAATATTTGGGTGGGTACGGGCGGAGGTGTGAATTTGTGGTCAGCTGATAGTGAAAGTTTCACGTTTTTTAGTGGCGCAAAGGATCAGCAGGGAAGTTTGCTCGATAGCATTGTGGAAGATATCCACCAAACGAATGATGGAGACATATGGGTAGCGACACAAAGGGGGTTGTATCAGTATTTCGCAGAATCTAAATCCTTCAAGCATTTTAGTGAGAAAAATGGGCTGCCCACCACCTTAATAAGAGCTATCGCTGATGGCGAGGACGGCAGGCTGTGGCTTACCACCAATAAAGGTGTTTTTCTTTATAATCCCGACACACAAAATGTTATTAGCTACAACAGTAATACAGATTTGGCAGGCAAAAACTTTTACTCTGATAGCTTAATTAAAGCGGGTGAAAATACCTATTTTACGAGTAGTCAGCGGGGGGTAGAGTACTTCAAATATAACCAAGAGCAAACCGATGCTGTTAGCGCAAATATAGTTCTTACCGGTTTTAACAAAATGGGGGAGTCAGTAGAGCTTAATAAGCCACTGTCCTATGTTACTGATATCAACCTTTCTTATGAAGATTACTTTTTTTCATTAGATTTTGCGATTTTAGATTTTTCAGACCCTAAGCGTGCCCGCTTTGCTTACAAGTTAGAAGGGTACGATGAGCAGTGGATTGATATTGGAAATCATACTTCGGTGTCGTTTACCAACTTAAATGGTGGCGACTACAGGTTGCTCGTAAAAGCCATGAAACCCAATGGTGAGTGGGGTGATGATACTCTATCATTGAATTTACATGTGGCAGTAGCACCATGGAAAAGCTGGTGGGCATACACTATCTACGGCTTATTTTTGATAGGTATGGTTGTATTAGTGATTTACCTGCGCACCCGCCTACAGCAAACCGAAATCACTAAACAGAAACGCTTTGTTCAAACACTAGAACAGCAGGTATCTGAAAAAACTGCGTCGCTAAAAGCGCAGGCGAACGATTTAAAACAAGCGCTTGAACGTGCCGAAGAAGCCACGAAGTTGAAGTCTGAATTTCTTGCCAATATGAGCCACGAAATTAGGACGCCGATGAATGGTGTTATAGGTATGCTTGGCCTGTTGAAAAAAAGTGACCTGACAGCAGAACAAAGCCAGCGCGTGAGTATTGCTAAAACCAGTGCTAACTCGTTGCTTGTGCTTATCAATGACATCCTGGATTTTTCAAAGATAGAAGCGGGCAAGCTTGAGCTAGAGTCAGTGGATTTTGACTTAAGGGAGTTAGTGGAAAGTGTTGCACTATCAGTAGCGCACTCAGCACAAGAAAAAGACCTAGAACTAATCGTTGATCTCTCTGAAATCAGCGAAACAAAGATATATTCAGATCCAAACCGAATTCAACAAATTCTGACTAACCTCTTAAGCAATGCCGTTAAATTCACTGAACAGGGTGAAATTTACATTGCAGCAAGGTTACTTCCAAGTGATGTTGAAAATGAAGCTATGCTGCGCTTAACTGTAAAAGATACGGGAATAGGCATCCCGGAATCCAAACTTCCTCATTTGTTCGACGCCTTCACCCAAGTAGATGCGTCTACAACGAGGCGCTTCGGCGGCACAGGACTTGGTTTAAGTATTACAAAGAATTTGTGTCATTTATTGGGTGGTGACATAAGCGTTGTGTCAGAGCTTGGCAAAGGTAGCTGCTTCAACGTTATATGCAAAGTTACGGGCTCGAAGGAAAGCACGACACTGCAACCTGAACTTGTTAAAGAAAACACGCGTTGCTTAATAGTGGATAACAATGCCTCAACAAGACAATCTATGCAAAACCAGCTTGGGCTTTGGGGTGTGAATGCGTTAACTGCATCGTCATTAGAAGAGGCTGCAACGCTTTACTTAGCTGATGAGATTAGTGAACAAGACCCTTTAAGTATTGATATTTTGTTTATGGAAAAAGTCGTTGATGACCACGAGCAAGACAATCGCTTACTGAACTTCAAGGGTATCGAAAACTTAAGGTTCAGTCGTACTATTCTTATGACCAAACTAAGCGATGTCGATAGCTACAGCGAGTTTAGAGGGATGCTCATTGATGAGTGTCTGCCTAAGCCGATAACGACCTCAGATTTACTAAGAATACTTGAAACCACGGTAGGTAAACCCGGTACACAAAACGATGTGCATTCACAGCAGTTGGGTATGGATACTGCAGATTTTGTAGAGCAACATCCAGATGAAGACCTAGCAGAGCAGGAACCTAAGAGACGCTTACTTAATATCGAAGCAACACGGATTTTGTTAGTTGAAGACAATGCGATAAATCAACTGGTTGCTACTAATGCACTCGAAAGCGAAGGGTATCAGGTGGATGTAGCTAATAATGGACTAGAAGCGTTAGATATGTTGAAGAACAGCAAGCCTGAAGCACAATACAGCGTAATAATTATGGATTGCCAAATGCCCGAAATGGATGGGTTCGAAGCGACTAAATGTATTCGTGAAGGCGCGGCGGGAGATATCTATAAAAGTACGCCTATTATAGCGATGACGGCCAATGCTATGCAGAGCGATAAAGATATGTGCATGGCAGCAGGTATGGACGACTTTCTAACAAAGCCTATCGATCACCAAAAAGTAACTTCAACCTTACAGAAGTGGCTTAGCAAAATTCACTAGCCTATCGCCAACGAGCAAGTAAACGCGTTAACATGCAACAAGTTTTTAACAAGTTGTGAGAGCGTTAATGCTAAATCGTGTATCAAAACCCTTCGTAAAACTCGTCGAGAGATATCTTCCCGACCCTTATATTTTCGTTTTATTGTTAACGCTCATAACGCTTTTCTTTGCGGTGGTCATTCAAGACCAATCACCACTTACCACAGTTCAACAGTGGGGCGACGGCCTCTGGGGGTTGCTAACTTTCTCAATGCAAATGCTCTTGGTATTGGTAACCGGGTTTATGCTGGCATGCACGCCGCTAGTCAAGACACTGCTGGAAAGTCTCGCCCGTCTAGCTAAAAGCCCAGGAAGCGCTATTGTACTGGTTACTTTAGTGTCGCTTACAGCCAGTTGGGTAAACTGGGGCTTCGGGCTAGTAGTAGGTGCGTTGTTCGCCAAAGCACTTGCAAGAAAAGTGTCGGTAGATTATCGGCTATTGGTGGCCAGCGCATACTCAGGTTTTGTCGTATGGCATGGCGGCTTGGCGGGCTCTGTACCGTTAACTATTGCAACACCGGGCCATTTTTCAGAGGCACAAATAGGCGTAATTGGTACCAGCGAGACTATTTTTAGCGGCTTCAATTTACTGTTGTTGGCGATTATGTTTGTGGTTATCCCTCTTGTGAATCGCCTTATGCTACCCCCTCAATCTGAAAGCGTGATTGTGGATCGCACAAAGCTACAAGACGACGCTCTGCCTTCGGCAACAAACGAACGGCCCGCCGACAAACTTGAAAACAGCAAAGCGCTTGGTTTACTTGTCGGTTTCGCTGGGCTTGCTTATCTTACAAATTATTTCATTTCTGGCGGCGGGCTAAACCTAAACATCGTTAATACGTTATTTCTTTTCCTTGCTATTGTCCTTCACGGCACGCCACGCAATGTATTGCATAGCTTGCAGCAAGCGGTTCAGGGCGGCAGCGGAATTGTAATACAGTTTCCGTTTTATGCTGGCATCATGGCGGTTATGGTGCAATCTGGGTTAGCGCAGACTATGTCAGAATGGCTCATTAGTTTTGCATCTGCAGAGTCGTTGCCCGTATGGAGTTTTATTAGTGCAGGTATTGTTAATATCTTTGTGCCTTCGGGTGGTGGTCAGTGGGCGGTGCAAGCCCCTGTAATCCTCCCCGCTGCCGCTGAGCTGGGTGCGGAAGTTAATAGGGTGGCAATGGCAGTGGCGTGGGGCGACGCTTGGACGAACTTAATTCAGCCGTTTTGGGCACTACCCGTACTTGCCATAGCTGGCCTAAAAGCCAAAGATATTATGGGGTTTTGCTTAGTTCAGCTTATCGCAACAGGCGTTATTATTTCCTTGGTTTTGCGATTTGTATAAGTGCAGTGCACTTCAGACCTGAAAGGAAATGGCTCTTTCTTCGATAACATTATTGTCAACTCGTTCTCGCTGAGTATTACTAGCGTTTTGCAATAAATTAATCATATCGTTATTTTCATTTTAATTGTTATGTTATAACATTTATTAAATTCGAGATTTAAAATGAAACTTAGCGAGTCGTTATGTCAATTCAAACTCAGCTTCCCGTTACCGTACTTTCGGGCTTTCTAGGCGCCGGTAAGACCACGGTTCTAAATCATATTCTGAATAATCGTGATGGATTAAGAGTAGCCGTTATTGTTAACGATATGAGTGAAGTCAATATCGATGCTGCTACGGTGAAAAATGAAATTAGCTTTAATCGAGCCGAAGAAAAGCTAGTTGAAATGAGCAATGGCTGTATTTGCTGCACGTTGCGAGAAGATTTGCTTGAAGAGATAGAGCGTTTAGCGCATGAAGGTAAATACGATTATCTGGTAATAGAGTCTACAGGTATTTCGGAGCCTTTGCCTGTAGCTGAGACCTTCACGTTTGCCGATGAAGACGGTAAAAGCTTGTCGGAAATATCACGCCTCGATTCGATGGTTACCGTTGTCGACGCATTGAATTTTCTTAAAGACTATGACGAAGCTAAGTTTCTCAACGAAGTGGGTGAGAGCTTGGGGGAGGAAGACGAGCGGAGCGTTGCTGATCTATTGGTCGAGCAGGTGGAATTTGCTGACATTTTGCTAATAAGCAAAACTGACTTGGTTTCTGAAAAAGATTTGGCCCGCCTTAAAAGTATCCTTCAAACTTTAAATACCGAGGCTATTCAAGTTCCTATTGAGCATGGGAAAGTACCTTTAGATAAGGTATTAAACACAGGTCGTTTTAGCTTTGAGCGCGCTCAGCAATCGCCGGGTTGGTTGAAAGAAATGCGTGGCGAACACGTGCCAGAAACCGAAGAGTTTGGTATCAGCAGCTTTTCGTACGAAGCAAGACGTCCGTTTGACCCGCAGAAGTTTTATGATTTTATTCATAGTAAAGACATTGCAGGTAAGTTAATTCGTTCAAAAGGCTTCTTCTGGCTGGCAACACGCCCTCAATTAGCTGGCAGCTGGAGCCAAGCTGGCGGTATGGCGAGATACGGGGCTGCTGGGCTGTTTTGGAAAGCCGTACCCAAAGAGCAATGGCCTGAAGACCCTGAATACCTTAAAGCGATAGAAGAACAATGGATGGAGCCCTTCGGTGACATGCGTCAAGAGCTAGTATTTATTGGGCAAGGGCTTAATAAAGAGGACATAATCAGGCGCTTAGACAGTTGCTTGTTAACAGACGAACAGCTTATTCAAGGTCATCATGTTTGGGCTGAAATGCCAGATCCTTTTCCAGTGTGGGAGCACTAGTATGCAGGCGTTACAAGACCACAATACTGTCTTCGAACATAGAAACTCTTGGCGTTCAAGCGCCGACGCTATGGTTCTGGGCGATATTTTTGAAGAAGGGGTTAGCGTTACGGTATGGAATAGACCCGAGGCGCCGCTCATCTCCCAATATTATGACGAGGTTTTTAAATCATTAGGAATGGGTATTCGTGGTGTGTTTTCTGTTGCTTCTCTAAGGAAGGAAATTGCCACGCTTCTACCAGGCGAAGAAGCCAGCATTGGAAAACAAGCCGCCATTGATGATATTTATCTGCTGTCTGACATGCTTACCACACTATTTGATTGTGACAGCGTAGGGGTAAGGCTAGTGCCCTTATCTTCGGCAATGTGCCCCAGCTTTCACGTAGACAATATTCCTGTTCGATTAATAAATACTTATTTAGGCGAAGGTACTGAGTGGTTACCTAAAGAAAGTGTGGTAACTAGCCCGATGATTGGCCTTAACGACACGAATACGCAAGGTCTTACGAAGAATAGGCTAGGGCAGCGCTACCAAGAAAGCAGCATTAAACAAATGAGTGCTTTTGATGTGGGGTTACTCAAAGGAAAGTCTTGGCAAGGTCATGAAGAGTTTGCCGCCGTACATCGGTCTTGCAAAGTGCAGCCAAATACTCAACGTGTGCTGCTTACTCTAGACCCAATGTAGTTTTAAAAAGTGCACTGCATTGAATATAGCCAGATGCAGATTTTAAGCGCTTATAATGCATTTCTACCATTTCTTTGGCGCTATCACTCTTTTTCATGAGTTTTCCCTTGTGATAGCGCCTTTTTCTTCTCAGATTTTAGTTTGCTACATTGTAGTCTTTCATATTCAAGGTGTTGCGAATGCTGGGAATGCACTCCTCTGGGTTGTGATTAACATACAAAAGAGTGCTGGTGCCAGCCTTTGCCAATATATCAATAAGCTTAAGTGCTTTTTGGCGGTTGAAGTCGTCTAAACCGTTACAGGGTTCATCTAATATAAGCAGTGCAGGGTGTTTTACCATAGACCTCGCTATAAGCACTAATCGCTGATCGCCAAACGATAGTGACTGAAACGGTGTATTCTTCTTCTGTTGTAAGCCCAGTACAGCAAGCCATTGTTCTGCTACGTTTCGCTCAGCCAACGTTGGGCGGCTGTATAGACCAATGCTGTCGTGAAAGCCAGAAATGATTACATGTTCAACACTTGCGTTTACTTTGTATTGCATGTGCAGCGCATTCGACATAATTCCAATGTGCTTCTTAATATCCCATATGCTCTCGCCAGTCCCTCGTTTTATTCCAAACATTGTTAAGTCGTTGGTATAACAATGGTAATTATCACCAGTAAACATTTGAAGCAAGCAAGTTTTACCTGACCCGTTCGGGCCCGTTATCTGCCAATGATCATTTTTATTAAGCGTGAAGTTAAGCTTTTCAAATACAGTACGTTCATCGAAACGCACAAAACCGTCATTTAGCTGGATCAAGGTATGGGGTAGTGAATCAAGTTCACTGGTTGACTCCTTGCGATTTGGGTCGCTGCGGTTTGGATCATTAGCGCTAAGCGCTGCGGGTACATCGATATCATCAGACTCCAGCGCAAACCAAGTACTCAACTCTGAGCGCAAGTCATCATAGTTAAGTGTGCCGTCAGATTTCCACGTAATAGCTAGATCATCCATAACAATGAGTTGTGCATGAAGGCCCTCAGGAATGTCTGCAAGCTTGTTGGCGGTCAACGCCAGTGCTGCTTGTTGTTGAGAAACAAGAAAGCGACTAAATGCATTAATCGCTTCAACATCTAAGCCTTCGAAAGGTTCATCAAGCAAAATAATTGCAGCGTCGCTCAACCACGCCAGCATGATAATTACCTTGCGGGTTTCTCCCGTAGACAGCGAAAGAAACGCACTATCCAGCAAATGCTCAACTCTAAGCGCAGAAGTAAGTTCGCTGTAATAAGGGTGATTTTGATAGTCCTCATTGGTGCGTAAAAATAACTCGCGTACCTGTGTTGGCTCAGCGATTACATCTAAAATATCCGCACTGTCTTTTTGCTTTTCTTCTTCAATTAACGCCTGTTGTTTAAATACTGATACTTCCGCTACAAGAGAACTACTCTCGCGAACACCGCTTTCTACTTTACCATTACCCGCTAGTGATGAAATTAAGAGCGACTTCCCGCTACTATTCCTACCTGCAATAAGGTAATGCGAGGGTGGTTTTTCATCGTTTAGCGTTAACGAAAACGCAGGGGTAATATATTGATTAGAAAGCTTTGTTTGAAATTCTGAAAGATACAACATCATGATTGCGAGTGGATAAGAAGTAGAACTATTGTGAAGTTTTCTGTTTACCTGTCAATGGTGTTATTCCTCAGTAGAGCTAATTAGCCTGCTGTACCTTTCGAAAGTGGTGCTCTATGTTTAATCACGATTATCGAGGGAACCTTGATGTAATTTACACCTCTTAGTATTTGTATTAAAAACCAACAGCTTCAACTTTTAATACTTATTGCCCAAATAGATTAGCTAAGAGAACAAGGAATGATTACGTTTAAGAAAGGATTTACACTAATCTGTGTAGCACTCATTTATTTTATTATTTCGGTTTTAATACACGAGGTAGGGCACGGAATAGCAGGGAAAATATTAGGGATGGGGCAGTTAGTCATTGCTGTTTGGCCTGGCTTCGAAATTTTTCCGGAAATGGGGGCGCTGAATCATATAAAGCATTGGCCCGGCAGTGCGGTAGCAGTTGTTAGTTTCATTCCAGAGGTAAAATCTTTAAGTGTTGATATTCACCGCGAATTTAACTCTTATATTATAGAACCTATCCTAAACATACAGCATAGCAGCGTTTTATACGACCAAAAACGTGTAGCTGTCGTTCTTTTGATGGGAAGTGGCACAACTTACTTAATCTCTTTGCTATGTACCATTTTCCTTTGGCTATGCAGCCCTGTGGGTATCTTGAAAAAAGTGTGTGTATTCGGCTCTTTTATGTTTTATGACCTGCTATGCTACTCAATTTTCCCAGTCTTTTTTGACCTTCGCCACTTAATATTTATCGGTGGGAAGCTACCTGAGCCTGTTATCGCTCTTGAACAATTGGGAATGCCCTTAGAAATTTCAGTAACGTTAATTGTGATTGTGTGTTGTACTCAAGCTTATTTTATAAAGCGATTGCTGAGTAAAGAGTAAACAAGTTTTTTTGAAAGGGATATCGAGTGGAAGAAGTAGTCCTTGTTACTGGGTCGTTTATTGATTTAACGGGTGGGAAGTAAAGCGCATGGTAACACTCAGAGATTTTGAAATGAGCGATGTGGGTAGACTGGTAGATATTTTGAATCAACCGTCGGTCACGCAGTTTCTGTCGACAAAAATTCCCAGCCCTTATACAAAAGAAGATGCTATGTGGTGGGTTCAAGAGGGAAGCAAAGACGGTTTTATAAAAGCTGTTGAGTACGACGGCGAGTTAGTAGGGTGTATTGGCATTAACGCCGGACATTTTGAATACGAAAAATCTGGAGAAGTTGGGTACTGGCTTTGCTCATCACATTGGCGAAAAGGCATTATGCGCGAGGCGCTGCGCCAGATTATTGCGCTTACTCTCTCAAACACAAATATAGAGCGCATTTTTGCCTGCGTATTTTCATCCAACTTTGCTTCGCAAAAGCTGCTGCTAAATGCAGGGTTCAAGCAGGAAGCGATATTGCAACGCGCCATTTTCAAAGATGGACAGTTTTACGATAGCCATATTTTTACCACCTTGAGATAGCTAGAAGGTAATTCCCCAATAAAGTGTTTATCTGAGTCCGAGAAAACAACCTTCGAAAGGTGCGACCTATAAAAAGGAACTTTTGTGAAAAAAACGATCATATCAATTTTACTAATTTTTCTGGTATTCATTTGCGCGGGGCTAGTAATTCCAGAAAAGCTTGTAATTCCAGTAGAGGGGGCATCCCCTAACGACTGGAATCACAACACGTTTTGGTATGAGCCATGGGGCAGCTCTGGTGTGCACAAAGGAGTAGATATCTTCGGGGCAAAAGGTACACCCGTTCAATCCGCCACAACAGGTTATGTTATCTACACAGGCGAATTGGGAAAAGGAGGGAACGTTGTAGCGGTTCTTGGCCCCAAGTGGCGTGTGCATTATTACGCCCACATGCAAGAAGTTACAGTTGAGAAAGGGGCTTGGTTATCGCAAAAAGACAAAGTGGGGACCCTTGGCGATACTGGCAATGCCAAAGGCAAGCAGCCCCACCTTCACTACTCGATAGTTTCTCTTATTCCTTTGCCATGGAAAGCAACGTCTGAAACTCAAGGTTGGAAAAAGATGTTTTTTCTCAACCCTCACGAGAAGTTGATTTAGGCGCAAATGCAAGAATAAGATCTTTTTTAGGTAAATACATACAGCTAAATCTAGCCGTTTTTTACAAAACGCCCGATGAAGTGATAAACCGGGCGTCTTATAAAATATAGACGTTAACTTCTTTTAGAAATCACTCATAAGAAATTGCCAGTAATAGCGTATGAATTGGTCAGTGGGTATGTCAGAGCATGCATTTGCTTTATCTTGACAACTACGGCCCTTAATTCTTGTACCTGTGGTGTTTTTTGTGATGGAGATTGGTGCGCTCTGATAGTATTCAATACCAGTATCAATGAGCTCGCCAAGTTTTGGTGTTTTAACGGTAACGACTTCAATCTCGTCCCCGTTTGGCGCTAATGCTCCTGCTTTGTGGGCAAGTGGGGCTTGTTCATCAGAATTCTTCGCGGATAGTTCTTCTAGTGTTG
Source organism: Alteromonas sp. ABH4_452 (assembly GCF_056311825.1). Taxonomy (NCBI): domain Bacteria; kingdom Pseudomonadati; phylum Pseudomonadota; class Gammaproteobacteria; order Alteromonadales; family Alteromonadaceae; genus Alteromonas; species Alteromonas sp. ABH4_452. The sequence continues at coordinate 2,121,766 of NZ_CM149973.1, forward strand.
ATAGCGTTTGTGGGAAGTTTTGTTCATTAAGCTTTTGCTCCGACTTCAATCTAGCTACTGTGTTAGGCACCAGCTCATGGCGCTGCTCAGCCGCTTTAGCCAACCAAAAGTCAGCTTGCTCTAAATTTTGTACGCTATAGCTTGGGTTCGACAAAATCTCAGCCATAAAATAAACCGCGTTTTTGTGACCACTCTTGGCTGAATCTCTAAGAAAGCGTAAGCCTGTCTCTTTATCAGCAAGATTATCGTCAGAGATAATTAATAGTCCTGCTTTATAATTTCCCTCAGTAGAACCCCAGCTCCCCGCTTTTTTAAAAGCTTTTAATGCTTTGCTTTTATTTTTATCGGTTCCATAACCATTAAGGTACATATCCCCCAATATAATATTTGCGTTTATGTGCTTGCGAGCGCTTACTTTAATATCTTTGAAGCGTTGAACACATTCCCGTTCTGCACAAGGGAAATAAGAAATTGATGCAGCGTTAGCCTGTGAAATTGCAATAACCGAAAGTAAGAAAAGACAGTATTTGAGCATTGTTGATATCCTTATTCTGCTTGATTTGTAAACACCGTCACCATCCTAGACGTATTGTTATATTTGTTCAACAATACTTTTACTGTTGTAAAAACGATGCTAGTTCAACTAGTTAAATAGTTTAGTTAAGTGTTTAGCCTTTTAGTTGCTTACCTAACTAAATCTTCTTGGCTACTACCAGATATGTCTTCGCCAAACATCGAGTGTTCCACTGAAGCGTTTAGCGCTATTGCGGCTCTATTTATATTTCTAAACCTATCTAGTTTGTAAAATTTACGGCGATTTTCTAACCTTTTCCCGTAAAAATCTTACTGAAAAGCTGAATTACCTACACATAATAATTCTGTTATCTAAAGCCTTTTAATTCCTGTTTATACAAATAAATTATATTTTTCAGTAGGTTGTGTTTTTTGTTATTCCCTGGCACTTGTTTTGCCACCTTGTCTATGTGTGTATTTTCAAGGAAAGGAAAAATGGAAACCGAACATCGAGCCGTGAAGCATACTGTTCAATTGCGCCATAGTGATCAATTGGAAGTGAACTCTTCTGGTCGCTTTTTAGCGCCTAAAAAGCGAACTTCTAGCATAGCGAAAAAACTCATTATTGCTGCTGCATCTTTCTGGTTACCTTTAGTAGGTGTTGCCTCGACCGTTTCTACTTCCTCGCCGAAAGCATTAGAACAGACTAATAATGACTCTGTTTTGCAGACACAGTTAAAGCAAATGAAAAGTGCCTATGCTTTTTATTCTTCTATAGCTCAGCAAGGTGGCTGGGAATCTTTAAACAAAGACTTGCTTCTTAAACATGGAGCATTAAGAAAGGCTACAGCCGATGAAACACCCACCTACAGTGAAGAGGAAGTTCAAGCTATAACTGCATTAGTCTCTCGTTTAGGTAGAGAATACACCTCGATTAATACAAATTGCACTCACGCATTTACAGCGGCTCACTCCGAGCCATGCGTTTTCGATACAGATGTCGAAAATGCGGTAAAAGATTTTCAACGCCGTCATGGCCTTCTAGTTGATGGTGTAGTGGGCAGAAAAACGCTTGCTGCACTAAATGTGTCGGCAGATGAGAAAGCCAAGCAATTAGCACTGAATATAACACGCTTGGAGATGTTCGAAGAAAAAGACAGCGATGCTTATGTGTTAGTCAACATTCCAGAGTTCCGCCTTCGCTATATTAGTAAAGGTAAAGTAAAAGCCACTAAAGATGTGGTAGTAGGCAAGCCAAGTTGGGCTACGCCTTCTTTTAGCGATCATATCGAAAAATTTGTAGTTAACCCAGAATGGCGTATACCACTTTCGATTACGACTAAAGAGATCGCCCCAAAAGTAGCAGATAACCCTAACTACTTAGAAGAAAACAACATTGTTATTCGTAAAAATAGCTTTGTTGATGAAGAGTTGGTTGACCCCGATACAATCGATTGGGGAAACATAAAGCCTTATCAGTTTGATCATTTTCTAGTAAAGCTTCCCAACGAAAAAAATCCGTTAGGCAAGGTTAAATACCTATTCCCGAATCGACACGCTGTGTACGTGCACGATACGCCTTATCAACAATGGTTTAGTGAAACAAACCGCGCAGCGTCTCACGGCTGTATTAGATTGGAAGACCCTTTTTCACTAGCAAAGTTAATTGCAGAAGAGCAGGGCGTAGAGAGTCTAATGGACAATGTCATAACAGCTCGTGAATTAAGCCAGTCAAAAACCTTCCACCTTGAAGAACCTTTGCCTATTCATTTGGTGTATTGGACTGCGTGGGCTGAACAAGACGGTACGGTGAACTTCAGAAATGATATCTATCAGCGCGATAGACGCGATGCTAAGGCGCTTACTCAGGTAGCGTCTCTGTAAAAGAATATAAACGAATAATAGTGGTAACAAGGCAAATGAAGATGATAGTGAACAACCTAATTGTTTCAGTAGTGGCATTCGCATTACTTTTGAACGCACATTTTGCGAATGCTCTTGCACAGGGCGCAGATGCAAAAAGTGCCGAGAAGGTTCAGAAGATAGTTTCTCAAAGAAGCACTCAGGGAGCACCACATGAGCCAGTTGTCGTTGAGAATCAAGCTCACTTGGAGGACGCTGAGTTCAGTTTAAAGATCAATAATATCGTGGTGCCTTACAACGTCTTTTCTTTATTCGTGTTGCCTGAAGAGATTACAGAGCTAGAAATTATTTATCCGCAGCCGGACAAAACCTACCAATTGTTTGAAAACGGCGTGATGGTTGAAAAATCCAAGTCTATGACATGGCACTGGAAGGCGAAAGATACTCCTGGTGAGCAGCGTCTAGAAATAAGAAGTGAAGACGGACAGGTCAATATGTCGTTAAATGTATTTGTTATGGTTCCTGCCGAGGAAGTCCAAGGCGGACGCCTAAAATATTATCATATAGGGCCTTATCCAGATGAAAGCGAAGTTAAAAATAAAGATGTTTACGTTGAACCTGAAGGCTTTATTGAAGTTACTAAAAATAACCAAGACTTATTGTTGTCTCCCCATTTCAAGTTAAAAGAGTTCACCAGTAAACAGCGCTCTGGCTACCCGAAGTTTGTATACCTTCGTCCGTCTCTACTTTTAAAGCTCGAAATGCTTAGAAGAGAAATGAATATGAACAATATTCATGTTTCAAACATGGTGATCATGAGCGGCTATAGAACACCTCAGTACAACAAGTCAATCGGTAACGTGAAATTTAGCCGACATGTATATGGCGATGCTGCCGACATTTTTGTAGATAATGACGGTAACTATCGAATGGACGATTTGAATAGCGACGGTGTAGTAAATATTAAAGATGCTGACGTTATGGCCAACATGATTGCAGAGCTGAATAAACGCAGTGAATATAAAGGTTTAATTGGTGGTTTGGGAGTTTACGGACCTAAACCTCACCGAGGTCCATTTATTCATATTGACACCCGTGGAATTAAAGCGCGTTGGCGAAAGCCCTAACTTCGGTAAACTTTAAGCACTACACAGCCGTTTAAATGTTAACCGTAAAAACGTAGCTGCTTTGCATGAGCATCAGGCATACGTTATTTTGGGCGTATTAATTGTTATTAATCCTAAACGTAAGAGAGATTATGAGTATTACTAGTTTGCTTGGCGACAAGCAGAGATTCGATGTAAAACCTGACGATACGGCTATGAAGGCTGTGGTGACCATGGCGAACGGTGGTTATGAGCAGTTAAATTACACCGATGTTCCCATGCCAAAACCGCTTGCTGGCGAGGTGCTAGTTCAGGTTTTAGCAGCGGGAGTTAATAATACGGAAATTAATACTCGATTAGGTTGGTATTCTTCTAAAGTCACGCAAGGCACTGACGCGTTGGACGAGAACGATGAAGAGAAATCAAGCGCAGCAGAAGAGTTAGACGGTGGATGGAATGAACAAACCCCTTTTCCGTTTATTCAAGGGACTGACTGTTGTGGTCGAATCGTAGCCGTTGGAGAAGGCGTAGACCCTACACGTATCGGAGAGCGAATTTTGATACGTTCTTGCATCCGAAAAGACTCTTGGGACTCATTAGAGAATATTTGGATGGCGTCAGACTTCGATGGCGCTTTCGCCCAGTACGTAAAAATAACCGCGAGTGAAGCCTTCGCTGTCGAGTGCGATTGGTCGGATGCCGAACTCGGAACTATACCTTGTGCTTATGGTACTGCTGAAAATATGGTCCATCGAGCCGGCGTTTCTAAAGGCGAGCATGTTTTGGTGACTGGGGCTTCCGGAGGCGTAGGTTCTGCTGTTGTGCAGTTAGCTAAACGCCGTGGTGCGACTGTTACCGCCGTTGTTGGTAAGAATAAAATGGACGTGCTCAAGGAGATAGGTGCAGACCGCGTTATCGAACGCAACAGCGACCTAGTTGAAGTGTTAGGAGAAAAGTCGGTAGATGTAGTTATCGATAACGTTGCAGGTGAAGGATTCACTCAAATGTCCGTGGTTATGAAACGCGGTGGTCGCTACGCTTCATCCGGCGCCATTGCGGGGCCAATAGTCACCCTTGATATGCGCAACTTTTACCTAAAAGATCTTACCTTTATTGGTTGTACTGCGTGGGACGAGCCGGTTTTTCCAAATCTTGTTTCATATATTGAGCGAGGTGAAATAAAACCTATGCTAGCTAAAACCTACCCGCTAGAAGATATCGTAACAGCGCAAAAAGATTTCTCTGAGAAAAAGCACGTGGGTAAAATTGTGTTGCTGCCTCCTAAGCAGACGTCACTGCAACAGGATTATATCGATAGTTTGAAACAATGAGTGCTATGTTTCGACTACGGTTAAATTGATTTAGATGACAATGAAATGCCCGCTCAATGCGGGCATTTTACTTTTTACTCGATGCTAAGCCTTTTATTGCCCCCGCACCGGCAAGGTTCATCAAACGACGAAATCTCGGGCATTCTAAGTGGCTTGGTGCTGTGCAGGCTGCCGCATGTTTCAGACCATCACGCATGGCTGTGAGCTTCATTATTGTTCCGTCTAATTCATTAGCTTTTCTCAGTAGTAGCTCACGATCAATTTCAGGCTTTGCCTCGTTCCCCAAAATGCCCGCAATCTCTTCTAAAGAAAAACCTGCAGCGCGACCTAATGCTATTAACTCAAGACGCTCTAGTACATTCGGGCTAAACACACGACGTATACCTTGCCTACCAATAGAACTGATAAGACCTTTCTCTTCATAAAACCGAAGTGTAGATGCTGACACTCCTGACTTTTTGGCTACCTGAGATATTTCCATACATTTTTCCAAAGGATTGCTTGACTTAAAGTTAACTTGAAGTTGTAGGCTATCATCTCTAATTAAATGTAACTAGCTGTTGAGTGTGAATATGCAGAATATTGTTTTAATCGTGCTAATTGGTATTGGGGCTACCCTAGTGATGGATTTATGGGCGCTGCTAAGGCAACAACTGTTTGGTATTGCTCCAACTAATTGGGGCATGGTAGGGCGTTGGATAGGGCATATGAGAAAAGGGCGGTTCTCGCATAATTCTATTGCAAACGCCGATGTTGTGAGTGGTGAAAAATCCATTGGGTGGACAGTGCATTATGTGATTGGTATTGGCTATGCGGTGTTACTTTTTCTTATATTTGGAGAGGCTTGGTTGCTAGAACCATCGGCAGGGCCAGCTTTAGCACTAGGTATAGCCACAGTCGTTGCACCATTTTTCGTATTGCAGCCTGGAATGGGCGCAGGAATTGCTGCGTCGAAAACGCCTAATCCTAACGCTGTTCGCCTACACAGCGTTTTAAACCATGCAGTATTTGGCTTAGGGTTGTACCTTTCGGCATTGGTTCTTAGGCCCGTCCTTTAGACGTGGCTATAATCGCTTGTTGATTAATTGAATAAAGTTCGGCTTATAATGCGTATTGAAATAAAACGAGCGTAAAAGAAAACAGGATGAAAATTTCACTGGAAGAAATAAACAAATCTAACTATGAACAGGTTTGTGACTTGGACGTGGCGGAAGATCAACAAGCGTTTGTTGCGTGCAATATGTGGTCGCTGGTTGAGTCTTTTTATAATGATAACCATACCTGTAAAGCCATTTATTGCAACGACCAGCCCGTAGGATTCTTGATGTGGGTTCAGGAAACGCCAACTAAGGTGTCCATTTGGCGCTTTATGATTGATGAGAGCCATCAAAATAAAGGAATTGGCAGAGTTGCTTTGTCTCAAGCTATCGCGCTTATAAAGCAAACTTCTGAGCTTAAATTTATTGAGATATGCTATAACCCCAAGAATCCTGTCGCTAAAACCTTCTATTCAAGTTTTGGTTTCGAAGAGGTGGGATTAGATGAAGATGGCGAAGACATGCTTGCTGTTATTGCCATTTAGCCACGATTTAAATTTAAAGCAGCGAAATGCGAGAATTCTCAAGATATGGACGTCATAGATATTAAGACTTTTATTCCAAGCAAAAACTACGACATTTCTAAAGCATTTTATTCTGAGATTGGATTTTATGCAGAATATGTAAATGAAGACCTAACACTGTTTGAAAATGGTGATTGTCTCTTCTTTCTTCAGCGCTTCTATAATCCTGAATTGGCGAATAACTTTATGCTACAAATATGTGTAGCAGACATTCAGGACGCTTTTGATTTGTGCTCGCGCTCGTTACATAAAACGAAAATATCTTCAATTGAGAAGCAAAGTTGGGGAAGTGTTTTCTATCTATGGGGCCCGTCGGGCGAACTACTTCATATTACCGAATTAGGTAGCTTTTGCGAGAACGACGGGCGGAATGACGAATGATGCATACGAATTACACCGTTGAAGAAAGTCCTCCGTCAGCTGAAGACTTTGCAAGTTTAAGAAAATTGATTGGATGGAATAACCCGTGTTTATCGGTTGTTCAAAAGAGTATTGATGCCTCGTTGTTTTGGGCAACAATTTACCTCGACGACAACCTTGTAGGCTCTGGTCGGGTGATTGGCGATGGCGCAATGTATTTTTACATTCAAGACGTCATTATTCATCCAGAACATCAGAATAAAGGTTTGGGATCGAAAATAATGAACACCTTGATTGCACATTTAGAGTCTTGCTGCGCACCTGGCGCAACCATTGGCTTATTGGCTGCGCATGGTAAGGAAAGTTTTTATCTTAAGTTCGGTTTTGAACCTCGTGATGGTGAAAGTTTAGGTCTAGGCATGTGCAGGTTTATTTAGCTACCTGGTCATTAACGTGGCATGAGAGTCCCGGGAGTTCTTAAGTTTTTTAATCACATGGCATTGTGATCATTGCCTATTTAATATCGGCAGCTTTCTGTCCTAAGGCGGCAAGTCATCTCCGCTTTTTAAGAACGCTCTGGCTATAAACATCAAACTCATTTAGCGCTGAAAAAGGTACATCTCCTGAAACTAGGCGCTTTACGTCACTTGGTTATCAGCAATTTTTTTCAATTTATCCCTCAATGTATCGTTCAATGCTACTAGCAGCCTCTCTTTGGTGCGAATTTTGCAAAAGCCTGCTTAAAGACACTGAAAATGTCGGTTTGCGAAGTAGCTGATCACGTTTTTTGATGAGTTTTTGCTTCTTTCCGATAGTAATTTGACGTTTTTCACTGGACACGTGTAATGAAAAGTATCACAAAACCTGTCTCTCACGCTTGGCTGACAGAAAATGGTCGCTTAGTCACGAAAGCCTTGGCATATACCGCGCTTATATTGGGCTTACTCTCTGGTTGCTCTTCATCTGACGAACCTAAGAGTCAATTTGCGCAAACCGATGCCAGCGACGTATCGGCATTGGGGAATGTGGAATACCACACCTATATGTTGGCGAACGAACTTTTTGCTGATGTGGGTCCAGCGCGTCAGTCTCGCTATGCGGTAGTTGGCTTTGTACCTGCCGATACTATGAAATACAGTGCTGACCATCAACACCCGCTAATGTTGTTGGGTCATCAACTTGAGCAGGGAATGATTACTGAGGCCACGAAAAGAGGCTTTTCTACTCAAGAATTTAAGCTTTCGAACGATATAATTGTTAGTGACGAGAGCGACAGAGTGTTAACGCGCAATATCGACCAGCTTTCCAACATTGAGCGCGTCGATTTTTATATTACCGGCACTATGGTGTATCAAGAGTCTGGTGCGGTGGTTAACGCTCGAATTATCAACGCTAGAAATAAAAACATTGTCGCTGCAGCAACACGCTTTTTCCCAGCCGAACTGTTTTGGCGAGAAGAACAAGTAACCACCAGAAATGGCAAGTTATACAGAACTGAAGGTACGAGGTAACCCCATGAAAAGACGAAATCAATACGCAGCGCTTTCGCTTTGTGCTTCACTGCTAAGCGTCAGCGGGTGCTCTATGATGATGGGGGAAGAAGAGGTAGCAGAACAAGCGCCTCAGCGCCCAGCCATGAACGTGATTGATATCACTGCCGCCGACCGCGCTCCCTCAAAGCCAGTTGAAAATACCAATGATACCCAGTCTCAGGGTATGGACGCGTATGGCGCTATCGGTCAACCTCCTTTGTATTCGAGCGTACAGGGCGCGTATAAAGGTCGGCCTCTTACCAAGCATATTGGCGACTATGTGAAGAACATGGCGCAAGACTTAATCGCCAATATGGAATACGTGAATAACAAGACACCTATTGGTGTAACCCATTTCGCACTGCTAGATACTGACTTGCAGAAAACAGATTTGCTTGGCCGTCAGATGGCGGAATCTTTTGTTCACGAACTGCATAAATTCCGCGTGCCGGTTATCGACTTCAAAGCCACCGAGTATATTCGCATTACTGACGATGGCGATTTTGTATTAAGCCGAGACTATTTGGAATTGAGCAGCAGCCTGCCTATTGAATACGTGTTAACCGGAACCATGACCAAGCACCAAGGTGGCGTGTTAGTTAACGCCCGTATTTTAGGCATGGAGTCGCGTGCAGTGGTGGCAACTGCGCAAATGCTAGTGCCGTTCTACGTTGTAGATGCACTTATTCCAAGTGACGGTAGCCAGCAAAACGGTATGCGCGATGGCGTTAAGCTAAGTCGCGGCTAGGAGTTTCAGTATGGTGTTTACTAAGAAGCTTGTTCAAAATAGCTGGGTAGCGGTTGGCCTTATGCTAAGTGTATGTATGACAGGGTGCACTAGCACAGAGTCTATTGGCTCATTTTGGTTAGGTGAAGACGGTGAAATTACGCATCACGCTGAGCCAGTTCCTGTACCAAGCCGCTCAGGGTTAGAGTACACACCAGATTCTCGCGATAGACAATATCAACAGCACGTGGAAGTAGAGCCGGGCTACAAAGACCCGCTACACAATGGCTATTCACCTTCACAAACGCACAAACGTTTAAACGATTACGCTTCGCAGCTTGCGATGGAGTTGATGGACAATGCAACCCGTCTTACGCAGCAAGATATGGTGGGTGTGGCGAGTTTTGTAAGGCTTAATCAGACGTTGAGCGACAGCACCGTGTTAGGCAATCAGCTTTCAGAGTATCTAATTGCTGAGCTGCAAGACTTTGGGTTAGCGGTTGTCGACTTTAAACTTGCAGGTGGCATTACCGTAACGCCAGTGGGCGATTTCGTACTCACGCGAGATGGTACTGCACTCGCTAAACAGGTTGAAATGGACCATGTTGTAACCGGCACCATTATTGAAGATGACAGAGGCGTACGCGTAAACGCCCGTATTGTGTCGCTGGAAAATAAACAAGTGGTGGCAAGCGCCAACGTATACATTCCTGCGTTTATCGTGATGGATTTAAATAAAATGGCTAGCGTAAACTAGCCATTTAGTTCCATTGCGCTCTGTTTTTTCAAAGCGAACTCATTTCATGTTCGCTTTAAAACCTCTAAATATCCGATCTATTGTGTTTAAGGACAGGAGAATTTTCGCAAAAACCTCTCGGTTTATTATCCCTGACTTCTAATCGCTTCTCGCGTCATAAAGCGGCTGGTGTTAACGGCATTAAGCAGATCATTGCTTAAAGGTAGCGGCTCCCTACATAGACTGCTTACCAAAACCTCTGCCATTAATGGCGCTGTGGTTAACCCTCGTGACCCTAAGCAAGTAAGGGTGGACACTACACTTTCAGGCAACACAGGCGCGCTGGTTAACGGCTTGCCCACGCCTAGCATATCGTAGTGTTTTTTCAACGCATTAAAATCATGCAGTACACCGACTACAGGCTGGTGGTCGGGCGAACCTAAGCGCGTTGCCGCTCTTGCTTGGCCGTCGTGTTGTAATGCCTGCACGATGTCGGTATTTGCCAGCGCCTGTTCATGTGTGGCAAGGTTCGTTTCAGTTTCGTCGCTTCGCACATCGGTACTTAAGTCGTTTTTCACGTAGGTTGAGCCAAGTGCGTGTCTGTCGTCGAGCGCAGGCGTCATATAGCCTTTATGACACAATACCGTTTTGAGCTGTTCAATTGGCATTTGGGTGGGGATGGCTTCAACCTGGCCGCGAACAGGGCGAAGGGACAGGCAGTCAAAATCGCTAGCGTTTACCGCACCTGCGCCAAGGGCAAGAATAAGATGATCGGCAATAACGTTTTCTTGCGATAAGTCGCTATCGAAAGTGTTGCTATCAAGATCACCCTTAGCACATTTCTCAGGCTCACCAAGGTTAAAACAAATTTGCACTTTATGTGTCGCTGACCCGTTTACGCTGCCATCTTTAGTTATAACCACATCACCCGTATCAAGAGCGCCGGTTGAAGCACCGCCGTCAACATTACGTAGCGTTCCCTCAATCGCTTTATGGGATACATAGGTATGATTGGGTTTCAGCGTGAGCTTGCCACTTTGAAGAGCTTCTTCAATCATGGCACTAACTAGCTGTGGAGGAGAAAGCCATCCGCCCAAGCCAATGTATAAGCCAGAGTAGGGAAGAGCTAGGTTAGCGATATCGCTCACTTCTTTGTTGTCCACGGGTTTAATTAAAGCTTCAGGCCATACGTCGGCTGCTGCCAGTTTATTTTGGCGTTCCGCTACCTTGTCGTTAAAGCTTAATTGAATAACGCCACAAAAATCATGGGCAACGTCGGCTAGGCCACAGGCTTTTGCATGTTCAATAGTGTGATCGTAGGCTTGTCTAGCATACAAAAAACTGTGCGCCTGAATGCGGCTGGCAATACTTGCTTCGCTATGAAGCTGCGGGTAAAAGCCGCCTTGCGGGTTTCCGGACGCGCCGCTTGCAAGAGTGTCCCCATCGAAATACAAGGTGGTGTTAATACCGCGCTTCACTAACGCAAGGCACGCAGTGGCTGCAGCAAGGCCGGATCCTACTACTGCTACTTTACTTGTTTTATCTAAACTGCCGTTAGCGTACCTGTAATAGGGGCCAGCAGGCAGGCGAAGTTTATGCTGCACATTTTCGTTGTCTTGGTTAAAAACGCCGGTCAGCATGTCACGCTTAAGGCCAAAGCCGTTGCGTTTTTTAATGCTAAAACCCACACCAGCTAGCCCACGCTTTACTATGCCTGCGGCGGTAAATGTGCCAAAGGTTGTACCGGTTTTTGATAAGCGAGCCATTTGGCTAAACAGAGCGTCGGTCCACATGTCGGGGTTTTTGCTTGGTGCGAAACCATCTAAAAACCAGGCATCGATTAGTCCATTTGCAGGGGAATGCCATTGAGGTAAAAGCTCGTGAACATCACCAATCCACAGGTCGAGCGTGGTTGAGTGCTTATCGAAATGTAAGCGATGACAACCTTCAAGTCCCATAGGGTAAAGTGCAGCGAGTGCTTGCGCTTCGTCTTTAAGGGCAGGGAAAGCTTCTAGTGCACGCTGCATATCCTGTTGAGGCAGTGGAAACTTTTCCGTGGTAATAAAGTACAGGTGCTTAAGTGGATGATTCGGGTTCGCTGCTTTAAATTCGTTAAAAGCACGCATAGCAACTAAGAAATTAAGCCCAGTCCCGAAACCTGTTTCGGCAATGACAAAAGTTGGGTTGCGCCACTGTTGCCAGCGTTCAGCAAGGTCGTTGCCAGCAACAAAAACGTGTTGGGTTTCATCAATTCCGCTGTCGTTAGAAAAATAAACGTCGTCAAAATGGTCGGCGACAGGTGTACCGCTCTCATTAAAATGAACCTGTGCATGCTTAGATTTCACTGTTTATTTTTCTCCGCTTATATTGTTTTGGTGCTGACACTCTAGTTTGGGGGCTGTTTTTACTCGTTCATCAGCTTGCCCATCCGATGATTGGCTTGAAACGTTAAAGCTAGTTTGTCGCGTTGGTGAACAAGACGCCTCTGCGAGTGCTGAAAAATGCGTGGTGACTTTACTGGTCACGCGCTGCGCGCCAAGCATACCGCCAATAGTGACCCAAGAACCGTTAACGTTAATTAATCCGCGATGATCCATGGTGGGCGCTTCAGCTTCTGTTTTCGATATACCCCACGTTTCTTTTGCAGTATCAAAGGCCCAAATGGCGTCATCTGCAGTTGAAGGCTCGCCGTTATAGCCAATGCCATCGTAGTTGTACGGGTTAGCCGAGCCGCCTACAAAATAGATTTTATTGGTGGCCTCATCGCCCGCTGCGGCCATGCGATAGCGCGCAGTACCTGTTGGATGGTCAAGTTTACGCCAATCAACCTTTAAAGGGTTTTTCTTATCAATTACGCCTTTGAAACAGGCGGTTTCTGCAGCAAAGCTACGGCGTTTATCACTGTGCGGTGTTACTGATACGCCGTCACAAATTACCATGGTGTTATTAACGATGCCTCCAGCTTGACCAAATACCGGTTGGCCAAGAAAAGGGCTTGCCTGTTGCCATTGCTCGGTTTGCGTATCGTAGATTTGTACAAGATTTACGTTGCCATCGTTGTGCCAGCCTGAAACTAAGTAAACGTAGCGGTCTTGGTAAACCAGTGCAGTTGCATCATCAACAGGTACAGGCATAGGCGCCAATAGCGTATATTCCTCTGTCGTGGGCGAGTATTTATAAACATCTGGCGTACTAATTTCATTATGATCTTCATCCACCGTGTAGCCACCAAAAATGTAAACGGCATCGTTAACACCTACCGCCACGGAAGCCAAGCGACCTTTTAGTGCAAGGCTGGATGGAACTGGGGGAAGAGCTTGCCACTGCAAAGGTTTATCTTTGTTGTTAATAACGAGCTGCCAAGCACGGTTGTGCACGTTTTTATGGGTTTTGCCTTTGCCCAGCCCCATAAAACTAAATACATATTGTGTGTTGTTTATGGTGACAGAAGCTACGGCATTGTTTGACACAGGCTCTGGTAGCGCGGGGAGCCTAATAGTCGAAGCTGCTGCTGAGACAGTCGCTGCAGAAGCAATGATAAAGGCTGCCACCACGAAAGAAAGTCGGGGTATCGCACTTTGGAAAATGTGTAGAGCAATGGTTCTTGGCTTTTTTAATGACACAGCAATCTTCAGTTTTATCTAAATTTCGAACGTTTGGCCGCGTATTCTACCTGTCACCTTTTTGTTTTTCCGCAAAAGTTTGTACCTGCTTAAAACTCTTCTTTTTTTATTGCTTCTGCAAATAACAATCTATCAGTAAAAACAATACGTTTATTTAATTGTTGTTGTAAATAATTTGTTAAATTTAGCTGTGCGTCTATTGAAGATAGTTCAGGGAGAAGATATGGCGGGCGTGTTTCACCAATGTGGCAAGAGCATTTGCAAACGCACAAGAGATGAAATGGATGAGCGTGCACGTATCATCGCGTATGCACTTGCTGAGCAAGATGTAAAAGAAAACGATGTGGTAGCTATTTTTATGCGAAACCACGTCGATATATTCGAAATAGTAGAGGCATGCCGATATGTGGGTTCGCGTTATGTTTTGCTTAATTGGCACAGCCCAGTTGCAGAACTTTTACCTATTTTAGACGACTGCAGCGCTAAAGTGCTGTTCGCTCATCGAGATTTATTAAAGGGTGAGAATGACCTCCAACCATTGTCGCGCGTTTCCACCTTGTCAGTGATATATACGGTTAAAACGCCGGAAAGCATTTTAGAGCGCTATCATCTTACAGATAATTCACTGTTAGCATCCGAGCCGAAAACTGGGGAGCAGTACCAGTGCCTTGATACGCTATTAGCTGCCCCAAACGCAAAGCGCCACAATGAACCGCCGAAACGCTTCAAGGGCATGTTTCCGTACACGTCGGGCAGTACAGGAAAACCCAAGGGCATTAAGCGCGATGAAGACCTAACGCGGCCGGACCCTTATTTGATATTCAAAGGCCTCTCTGAAGCGTTAATGCAATTGTCGGAAGGTGACCGCTTTTTTGTCTCTGCACCGCTTTATCACAGCGCACCTCATGCGCTTACGCTCTGCTGTTTAGCAGCGGGTAATGTTGATGTATACATTGAGCCTCAATTCGACCCGGAACGATTTTTACAAGACATAGAGCGGTTTAAACTGACTCATGCTTACATTGTTCCCACCATGATGGTGAGGCTACTTAAACTGCCCGAGTCGATAAGAAGCAAATACGACACTTCAAGTTTGCGATTTGCCTTATCAACAGGGTCGGCACTGCCAAGCGATGTGAAAGAAGCAATGATTAACTGGTTTGGGCCAATATTTTATGAGTCTTATGGCGCTAGCGAATTGGGCTTCATGACCTTAATTTCATCTAAAGAGGCATTAGCTAAGCCTAATTCTGTGGGCAAGCCCATTCCCGGTGCAGCAATTAAAATACTGAGCGACAATAAAGAGGCGTGTGAAGTAGGGGACGTTGGCGTTATATACGCGCATCTCTCTATGTTCGCGCCATTCAAGTATACCAATACTACGGGCGCGCCGAGTGACTTGCATGTTGGTGAATTCACAACATTAGGCGATATGGGTTATGTGGACGAAGATGGTTACTTATACATTTGCGATAGAAAAAAAGACATGATCATCTCAGGTGGCGCCAATATATTTCCTGCTGAAATAGAAAGCGTCATCATAGAAATGCCTGAGGTTGCAGACTGCGCGGTATTCGGAGTGCCTGATGCTGAGTATGGCGAGAAAGTCGTGGTGGCTATTCAATGCCTACCCGGCAATACGCTTTCGATTGATGCGCTACACGGGTATTTAGATGGCAAACTAGCGCGGTTCAAGTGGCCTAAAACGTTGCAAATACTCGAAGCTCTGCCCAGAGAAGATACGGGTAAAATATTTAAGAACAAACTTAGAGCCCAATTTAGTGAATAAAAGAAACCGCAAAAGTTTATGTTCAAGCTATTTTGAAGGTTTTGTGAAGGTATAAATTAACGCTAGTCATGACCCTGTGCATTCGTGCTACATTGGACTTATTAAAATAAAAAACTACGTAGCCGCAGACGGTAACAACGAAAGAGAAGAGAAGTGGTCAAGTAACCTGTTTGTACCAATATGCACAGCATTGAAACAGGTACTGTAACGCTTAAGTATAGCTAGTTCGAGTATGGCAATTGGCAGAGCAGACCACTTTACCATTCAAAATCGTTACCATAAGCCGCAACAACGCAAAGGGTAAACTATGAGAAGAGCAGTTATCACCGGTCTTGGTATCGTATCAAGCATCGGCGTAAATAAAGAAGACGTACTTGCTTCACTAAAAGCGGGTAAGTCTGGAATTACATTTTCAGAACAGTTCGCCGAAATGGGCCTTCGCAGCCAAGTTTGGGGCGACATCGACATCGATTTGAAAGAGCACATCGACCGCAAAGCTATGCGCTTTATGGGCGATGCGGCAGGCTACGCGTACGTAGCGATGCAACAAGCCATTGCAGACTCTGGTTTAGAAGAAAGCGACATTTCAAACGAGCGCACAGGTATTATCGCAGGCTCAGGTGGCGCATCTTCTGAAAACCAAGTGCTTTCTGCTGATATTCTTCGCGAAAAAGGCGTTAAGCGTGTTGGGCCCTACATGGTTCCTCGCTGTATGGCATCTACGGTATCAGCTTGCTTAGCGACACCGTTTAAAATTCGCGGCGTGAACTATTCAATTGCCTCTGCATGTGCAACCAGTGCCCACTGTATAGGTAACGCGCTAGAGCTTATTCAGCTTGGTAAGCAAGACGTAGTATTTGCCGGTGGCGGTGAAGAGCTACATTGGTCACTGTCAAGCCAGTTCGACGCTATGGGCGCACTAAGTTCTAAATATAACGACAATCCTGCTGTGGCATCACGAACTTATGATGCAGCACGCGACGGCTTTGTAAGTTCTGGTGGCGGCGGTATGGTTGTTGTTGAAGAACTTGAGCACGCACTAGCACGCGGCGCAAAAATCTACGGTGAAGTAGTAGGTTACGGTGCTACATCAGATGGCTTCGACATGGTTGCACCATCGGGTGAAGGCGCAATTCGCTGTATGAAGATGGCAATGCAAAATATTGATGCGCCTATCGATTACTTGAATACCCACGGTACATCAACGCCAGTAGGCGATGTGAAAGAACTTGCGGCGATTCAAGAAGTGTTTGGCCAAGCGGGCGTACCTATTAGTGCAACAAAGTCACTGACAGGTCACGCACTAGGTGCAGCGGGTGTAAACGAAGCTATCTATAGCTTGTTGATGATGGAAAATAACTTTATCGCGCCATCAATTAACATCGACACGCTGGACGATGCAGCACAAGGCTTAGATATTGTTACCGAAGCACGTGAAGCAACGCTAAACACAGTGATGTCTAATAGCTTTGGCTTTGGCGGCACTAACGCAACGCTGGTTATGCAGCGTTATAATGGCTAGTCAAAGCAGCTAGGAACAGAAAATTCTTAGCTTCATTTTAAGAAGCCTTAAACTAAAAAGGGCGTAAAACTTAACACCATGAGTGTTTGTGTTTACGCCCTTTTTTATTGTAGACACTTATAGCTTTCTAAAGTAAAGATTGCGAACACGACCGTTAGATATCCTAAAGCCATTCACCTCACCGTGAACATCGCGTTCAAATAGGATATCGCCAACTTGTGAGCTAAAAAAGTCACCTTTGACTGGCGCAATATAATGGTCGCTCAAACGGTGATGAGAAATTTTCAGCTGTTTATTTTCTGGTGAAAAGTGATAAGTGGAGGAAAGTTCAGGGCTGAAGTAACTGCCGGCGAATTGCGATAACCAGGTTTTGGTTATTTTGACTGGTGTATAGCCAACCGACACATACGTATCGACGTTGTCTACTTGCACGGTCATTAATCTTTTCTCATCGCTTTCAGTAAAGCTAACATAAATCTCACCCTCTACATTCAGCATTTTGAAAGTGTTTTCACTGATAGGAGCGAGTACGCTTACGTTATCTTCCCCTCTTGAATACATTAGTTTACCGTTTTCTAAATATATCTCTCTCGAGTACGTTTCTGGTTCATACCAATAGTGACCCACATAGGCATTGAGTGTGTCTTCATCTAACACAAGAAAATTAGATTTTTCTTTAGGTGAGATTGACTCTAGAAATGCGTCAGCAATCGCGTTCTGAGGGGGAGGAGTATTTGTCTCTAGAAGCCTGTCAGCAATTTGTAGAGCCAATTCCCAAGGCCTTGCATCTGCGCCATTATTCAATATTGCTATTGCTAAATTTTGTTTAGGGAATCGAGCCAAATACGAACGAAATCCTGCGTCTCCGCCGCTATGCTGAATATATTTGGTACCTTTGTAATGGCTAATAAATTGCCCGTATGCGCCACCAAATGTATCTCCATTGTTTAAGGACGCAAGGGTATTCATTTGCTTGACTATAGCAGGGCTACCCACAGTCGGCTCGCTAAAATTAGCTGACCATTTCAGCAGATCTTCTGCGGTCGTAAATAAACTGGTTGCACCTACATTTGAAAAGTTCAACACGCTTTTTTTGTAACCATTGCCGTTACGCTCGTATGAGTAGGCCCTATTGCTAACGATCTTTTGATGGTCGTCGTAAAACAAGCTGTTACTCATATTCAATGGCGTGAACAGCCTTTCTTGCGTGAATTGAGCAAAAGATTTACCGCTAACACGTGCAACAACCTCTGCTAATAGTGTGAACCCGGTATTTGAGTACAGAAACTCTTCTCCCGGTTTGAAGTTTAGCTCTTTTTGTCGCGCTACTATTTTCAGTACGTGTTCGGTAGTGATTACGTCATCTAATCGCCAACCAGCCATACGCAACAAATTCCATTGATCTCGCATGCCGCTTGTATGTGATGCTAAGTGTCGTAAAGTTATTGTGTGACCAAAATCCGGCACTTCTGGAATGTATTGTCGTATGTCGTCATCGAAATTTAACTTGCCTTCTTCAGCAAGTAGAAGAATGGCGAATACGGTAAATTGCTTAGATACGGATGCAACGTGAAACATAGTTTCTGGCGTAACAGGTATATCGTACTCTAAGTTCGCACTGCCATAACCTTTTGAAAATATAATCTCTCCATCCTGCAGAACTGCAACTGAGGCCCCTGGCTTATTAATATCATCGAATTGGGTAAATAGTCGGTCAAACTCGATAGTTTGTTGTGAAGGGCTATTAAGAGGCTTTTCAGGTTTTGATGATGGTTGGCAGGCGCATAAACCAATTGATAGCAGTACACTAATGACTAGACGGGCTGCAAAATTAGACATTATAACGATTCCTTGTTATCACTTATTTTCAATTTTTTTCCGACGAAGAGCAAACTTCAATACGCTGTACAAAAACGCAAAAGCTATTCACAGGCAAAGGTTAGAGTAAAGTTGTTTTAATTTGCAGGCAAACATATTTTCTATTAGCTACCTACTGACGAAAATGCTTTTTCACCTGTTCTTTTCACTTTGGCTCGGCTGCTATTTCCTATCATTTGCTAAATATACTAAGTTTATGACGAAGCAATTTAGTATCAGTTGGTCTAAAAAAGCAGTTTTTCTTTTTTTAGAGGTCGATTAGTCTAATACTTGAGCCCTATTTATTTGTTAGAACCTTCATTATTCGAAAGGACTTTAAATGGATTTTGTTCTTTTTTTAATTACAGCACTGGCACTAATAATTAGCCTTATAAGAGAAATTAGGAAACGAGGCAGCGACAGCATAGGCGTTGTGGTATGGAAATATTTTAGTTATTACACAACACTTTCTAATCTTCTTGTCCTAGTTTGGTTCGCGGCTTTGACTTTTGGGCCTGAGCAATCAGTTGCTCAATTTGCTAACAACCCCAATGTAGCCACTGCAGTTACTTTTTATATAGTTACAGTTGGTATTGCTAACTACCTTATCTATGGATGGCTAAAACTCTCATTGTTTGAACGTATTTCAGATTTATTAGTCCATGCCGTTACACCCGTAATCACACTTGCGTACTGGTTTTTCTTTGTAGAAAAAACGCAGCTTCAATACTCTAATTTAGGCTATTGGCTCATTTTTCCGCTTACTTATGCCGCGTACACAATGTCTCATGGGAAATGGACGAAATTTTACCCTTACGAATTTACAAATGTTCAAGCGCTAGGCCTTAATAGAGTTTTATTAAATGGATTAGTATTATCTATCAGCCTCCTTGTTGGCGGCGCTCTATTTATATTTTTGGGAAAACTCTTGGCAAGTTCTAATAGTGCACTTTAGCCGCTTGTTCTGATCGTTGGGATCTTATACATGGGCTACGTTACTTCGTTTCTAAATTTAACTCATGCGTTATCTAGCATTTGTGTAGGGTGTAAAGGTTTGCTGTTTGACTTAAAAGGCTTGTGAGGCCCCTGTGTACGTGAAGCAACCCTCCAATTAAAAGCAGGTGGAATACCTGCAATTCGCTTTAAGCAGTCTACAAGACGACTAACCCTGTAGGCGAAATACTCAGATTAGATCTGAGCTTATACATGTTAAGGTGTTCTTCTCAGCCCAACCCGTTTTTCCAAAAATTAGCTTCTTATGTCGTCTGCTGAATCAAAGCTGCAGCATGTTTAATGGCTTTTCGAATCCTATGATAGGTACCACAGCGACAGATATTGTCGCTCATAGCTTCATCAATGTCATCATCGTTGGGATTGGGATTAGACTCCAAGAGTTTGACGGCGGTTAAAATTTGTCCTGCCTGACAAAACCCACACTGAGCGACATCTTCGTTTATCCATGCTTCTTGCACCGGATGCAGAATGTCATCGACCGCCAGCCCTTCAATAGTGGTTAGCGATGCACCCTCCACGTCTTCCATTGGAACAATGCATGGGCGGACTAGCTCACCGTCTTTAAAGATAGTGCAAGCGCCACACACGCCAACACCGCAACCATATTTTGGGCCAGTAATACCAAGTCGATCACGCAGGAGATACAGGAGCTCATCGTCGTTTTCAGCGTCGATAGAAACCGGGTTATTGTTAACATTAAATGTAATTTGTGGCATGAATTAACCCTCTGGATAGAAGTCACGAAGTGGAAAACGACGTGGTGCAATGCCCGTCGCCCTTGCAAATGCGTTGGCTATCGCCGCTGCCGCTGCAGGAACTACCAACTCGCCTGCACCTCCCGGTGTTTCTCCGTTAGGCGGCATAAAATGCACTTCAATATCCGGTGGCGTGTTGCGCATTCGAGCAATTTCAAAATCGCCGTAACTGCTCTCGCGTATGGCGCCATTGTCGAGGTGTAAACTGGTGCGGATCATGTAGGTAATGGCATCGGTTGCCGCACCGATAACTTGCGCCTCAAGGCCGGTTGGATTCAATACTCGGTTCACATCCAGCGCGACAACAATCTTGGTGACTTTACATTCTTTCTCCGGATCTTTGAACGTTTGTAATTCAACAAGCACGGCAGCTCGAGACTTATACTCTTTATGCAACCCGAGGCCCTGGGCACGTCCTTTTTTCATTCTCCTTCCCCAATTGCCCTCTTGAGAAACTTTCCGCAGAACAGCTTTGGATCGCTCATCATCCAGCATTTGTAATCTGAACTGGCATTCGTCCTTGTTCATTGCGCGTGCCAATTCGTCAACAACTATCTCGTTTGCGACGGCAGCTGTGCCGGAGTAGATGCCGCGCCAAGAGGAGGTTGGCACAACGAATTTTTTTTCGTTTAGCAGCAAGGAAGTTACACCAAACTTATATTGCACTAGTTGCGTTGAGTGCCAGACTGTCTGGCTGAAAGCAGCGGGAGCTAATTCTCCTCCCAATGCAGTAATACCTTCGCCAAAGCCATGTTCGAGATCCAATTCAGCGGTCGCAGCACGATGGTCAAACGACAACACTTTTTTGCCAATTAAAAAACCTCTAGTGTAGGTCGCTTTTACGTTATGCAAGCTGAGCGGTCGTGCGCGGCCAAACTTTGTGTCGTCCTGTCGAGTAAACATAAGTTTGATGGGGCGGTTTACCATTTGTGAAATACGCGCGCCTTCAACTGCTGCATCAAAAAATAAGCGACGGCCAAATGAGCCGCCGCTCTGAATTACATTCACCTCGACGTCAGTGGGTAAAACTCCAAGTTCACGCGCAATTTTGGCTTGTGCTGCAAGTGGCGTCTTGGCGCCAGTCCAAACCCTTACCTTTGAGCCGGTTGCATCGGCAAGTGCTGTCATGGTTTCCATGGGGGCATGTGCCAAATAAGGAAAGATGAACTCGCCGCCAACCGAATCGGTAGCCAGAGGAATATTAGGTAAGGTTGGCAGGTTTATCGCACGTAACTGCTCAATGACCTCGGCGTCAGATAGATTTTCTGCAGCACCCACACTCCATGAAATATTAAGAGCATCACGCGCACGAAATGCTTCGCCAAAGGAACGCGCAACGACTGCCACGCCAGAGGAATTTGCATCAACATCCAGCGGAACTTCTCTGATGGCAAGGACACCGGGCAGGCCTATTGCCTCAGAATCGTCATACGTGATCACGCGACCACCTAAGCTGGGTGGCCTAGCGACCACAGTGGGCATCGCATCTGGTACTACGTCGAGATCCATCGCGAAATCTAGTTTGCCGGTAACGATATCGCGCGCGTCAACCCGCTTTTGCTGCGTACCGATAATTTTGTATTGTGACGGATCTTTAGGCTGTGCTAATCGAGCGGCATCGTTGCGTCCTTCAACACCTGCGGTAAGCGCAGAGTAAGCAATACGGCTGCCATCGTTACCAATCGCATAGCCATTTTCTGTACTAATGTCGTTCACGGAAAGCCCGAAATGCACTGCGGCTGAAAATTTTATCTTATATAACAGGGCTGCTGCGACTTTGCGCAGCGGATCCCAAAGAGAGGTTATGGCGTGAGAGCCCCCTGTAATTTGACCAGTCGCTCGTCTGATTTCTGCCGGAGATAAAGTCGCATCAATGGAGGACATTTCAACGTCCAGCTCTTCGGCAAGAATCATCATTGCAGCGGTTAATATACCTTGCCCCACTTCCATTCGTGGAAGCTCAAAACGGACGCGGTTATCACTCGTTATCTTAATTAAATAATCGTAGTAGAAAGGGTCACCGGAGATGAGCAGCAGGTCTGTTAAATCCAGTTCATCTGCAAGCTCAGGTATTCCTAACAACTGGGCGTTGGCACCCTGAGGGCGAAGAGCACCGCCGGTTATATGTAACGCAACGGCAAAACTCGAGCCCTTGAGCATGTAACCAATAAACTTTCTTCGTCCGGTGTTTTCTGCCTCGACAATGTGTTCGTCACCACTATCGGATTGATCATGTGTCTGTGAGGAGGTAATCGTGTCTACTTGTTCTGCATGGTTGCTTTTTGTCATAAATTCTCCGTTACAGTTCAAGACCTTCGATAGCTAACTTAACCTTAAGAAAAGTCGTTTATTTAATTCAGGTAATTGCAGCTTGCCAAATACCTGTTAACGAGATGTTATCATAAAGTATAATTTATTAAACATTAATAATAAGTAATACTAAGTAGGGGTATTCCCTTATGTGCGGAGCATGTTTTCTGTGAGTTGGATAGTTGAAGAGAATTCGTTTGAGGCATCTCATCTATCTGATCTTCATGGGCGGAGTCTACCAAAACCAAAGCGGCTATATATTCGAGATAGGTGAGGGCATAGCGTTGCATGTTTACACCGCCAAATGAATGGCCTACAAGGATAATTGGTCCGGTAATATTTTTTTTCTAGAACCGAGTGAAGTTCAGCTACAAATTTCGGTCAAATAAACTGGTAACGACTAAACAAAGTATCTGGCTCGGGAATAGTGATCTTTCCATAATGCCGTTTCAGCAAGCCTTCACTTTCAAGCTCGCCTAAAAGCTGATTAACCGTTTGCCTACTACTATTTATCATTTGCGCCAAAGACTCCTGCGATAGGGTAAGTGTAATCGCGTTGTTTTTAGGTAAATGCTGACCATAGCTGGTGGTAAGCATCAATAGCCTTTTTACCAGCTGATGCTTAAGGCTAAGCCCCGCACTTGAGTCGATAAACTGAAACGCACTGCGCACACGCGTGCATAGAAGGCGAGTAAAATGAGGATACAATTCTGGATACTGTTCAAGTAATGCCTTAAACGCGTTTTTTTGAATTATAGCAACGACGGAGTTTGTCTCACAGAAGTTGTCGTGAGTACGGGGGAGGTCGTCAAACATTGATATTTCACCAAACCAGGTGCCGGGCCCAAGTAACGCGAATAGCATTTCGCGGCCATCTACACCTACCGTAACAACTCTTAAACGGCCTTCGCACACACCATAAAAACCTACACCGTCTTCACCTTTGGCATGCAGTTGTTGCCCTGCTTTTAAATGCTTAAGGCGCATCTTTTCGAACATGGCTTCCTGTAAATAGGGCGGCATCTCGCTAAACCACGTAGAGCTAGTCAGAACAGGTTTAAATTTTTCCATTTAACAAATTTCTTACACTGTCGTATATCCGACAGTGTATAGCAATTACTGCGCGTAATGTAGGCGGTAAGAGAAAGTAAATGGAAGTTTCATTGAATCGCTTAAGGTGAGGAGCCTTCAGAAAAGGGCTGACAAGCCTAAATCGACAAATCTCAATGGAATCATTTTAGATATAAAAAGAGTAAAGCTATGACAGATTCAGTAAAGTCGAAAGTTAGCAGTGAAGAATGGCAAACCCGTGTTGACCTTGCCGCGTGTTACCGCGCAGTTGCTATGTATGGTTGGGACGACCTTATTTTCACTCACATTTCTGCCCGTGTTCCTGGGCCTGAACATCATTTTTTAATTAACCCATACGGTTTAATGTTTGATGAAGTTACGGCATCCAGCCTAGTAAAAGTTGACCTTAACGGCAATAAGGTGATGGAAAGCGAGTACGATATTAACCCTGCGGGTTTTACTATTCACAGCGCTGTTCATGAAGCACGTGATGATGCCAAATGCGTGTTGCATTTGCATACAGCAGAAGGCGTGGCGGTATCTATTTTAGAAGAAGGGTTGCAGCCTTACTCGCAGCAGTCCCTTTTTCCACTAGCGTCCCTTTCTTATCATGCCTATGAAGGGGTGGCGTTAAATCCAGAAGAAAAAGCGCGGCTGGTTCGCGACCTAGGCGATACCCAATTTATGATTTTGCGCAATCACGGGCTCTTAACCTGTGCAGACAATATTCCCGATGCATTTTTGTTTATGTTTATCATGCAGCGCGCCTGTGAAATTCAGCTTAAAGCGCAGGCCACAGGTAAGCCGTTGATTCCAATTCACTCGGCAATTCTAGAGGGAATTCGTGCTCAAGCCGAGCAAGTTACTAGGCAAGCGGGTGGTTCACTTGCATGGCCAGGTATTAAACGTCGCGTTGAGCGTCGCTTCCCTGGATACGATAAGTAACTATTAAAAGTTAACGTTATCCAATACCACGATCGCAAAGGGTGAGATGGACAAAAAGCGCGAGCTAAAGCGCTTTGCTTTAAGAGTTTCCGTTTTAAAAGGTTGTATAAACTTCGGCTGTCTCTTTGATATGGCGGCCAAATGTGCATCAAAATGACGTAAATTAAGCCAACCACCGACAAGATAAATAAGGGCGCTAGGTTACTAAAAGCCTAACTTAGGGTACACTTAGCGCCATGAAAATACTTCTTGAAGATACCATTCCGTTTGGCACCGATTACCTTAATAGCGTAGGTCAAGTTGAAACCTATGCATGGCAATCTCTTGTGCCTGAAATGTTGCGCGATG
Source organism: Alteromonas sp. ABH4_452 (assembly GCF_056311825.1). Classification (NCBI taxonomy): domain Bacteria; kingdom Pseudomonadati; phylum Pseudomonadota; class Gammaproteobacteria; order Alteromonadales; family Alteromonadaceae; genus Alteromonas; species Alteromonas sp. ABH4_452. Next base: position 2,146,789 of record NZ_CM149973.1, read on the forward strand.
TAGATATTCTTGCGCTGCGTTCTACCACTAAGGTTACTCCTGAATTGCTGAGCAACGCTAATAAGCTTAAGTTTGTGACTACGGCAACGGCAGGAACCAATCATCTAGATAAAATACATTTGGACAAGGTCGGTATTGCACATAGCAGTGCAGCAGGCTGTAATGCTGTTGCGGTGGCCGAGTATGTGTTAAGTGTATTATTACATGCACAAAAAGCCCAAAAGCTCGACTTTTACAATGCGAAAGTAGGCATAGTAGGGGCCGGAAACGTGGGAAGCGCGCTATCACGCATTTTAACGGCAATAGGTGTTAAACACTGCTTGTACGACCCTCCGCTACAGCAAGCGTTAGCAAGTACTGGTAAAACACAGCACAACGGTCAGTCGTTTGTAGATTTAGCACAAATTGCAACGTGCGACGTTGTCTCGCTTCATGTGCCTTTCATTAAAGGCGGCGACTATCCTACTTACCAGATGATCGATAAAACTTTTCTTGAAGCATTAACACCTGACCAGCTGCTTATCAATGCATGCCGAGGCGAGGTTATAGATGAAGAAGCGTTACTAAACCTGCTTCAACAAGAACGGACGCCAACAGTAGTGCTTGATGTATTTGATAATGAGCCTGCCATAAACACAGCACTATTTGACCACGTTTGGTTCGTAACACCACATATTGCGGGTCATTCTGTAGAAGGTAAAGTGCGCGGTACACAAATGATTTACGAGCAAATTTGTGAGGTAGTGGGCGCAGCCCCAGACAAAGCGCTTAGCGACTTTTTAGAGAAAACTAACCCGATCAAAGCTGCGTTAAATTCGCCAGAGGCGTCGCGGTTGTCGGTTGAAGATCTTACTGCAGTATTTCACAAGGTGTACGATGTCGCTATTGATGACGAAATAACGCGAAACGCTTTTTCATCAACATCAAAAAATAACGAAAAAACGAAATCTGATGTGGCGAGTACGTTTTCTACACTGCGCAAGCAATACAGAGTACGTCGCGAGTGCAGCGCCTATGCGTTACAATTGCCAAAGAACACCAGTAAACAAATTCAAAACACTTTCACCAAACTAGGCTTTTCCGTTAGTCTGGTTTAGATATTTTCTTATTAGGAGCATAAAGCATTATGTCGCAAGCGTTTGACGTAGCGGTACTTGGCGCCACTGGTTTAGTGGGCCAAACCATGATTGAACTATTAGAAGAGCGAGACTTTCCGGTAAACCGTTTGTATCCTCTTGCCAGTAAACGTTCAGCTGGTAGTACTGTATCGTTTAAAGGCGAAGACATTGAAGTATTAGATGCTGATGACTTCGACTGGTCATTAGTGCAATTAGGTTTTTTCTCAGCCGGTGGAAGCATTTCAGCAAAATTTGCTCCGCTAGCCGCAGAAGAAGGCTGTATTGTAATCGACAATACTTCAGAGTTTCGTTACGAGCCTGATATCCCTCTTGTAGTGCCAGAAGTTAACGCCCATGCACTGGCAGAGTTTCGCAATAGAAACATAATTGCGAACCCAAACTGCTCAACCATTCAAATGTTAGTAGCACTTAAACCAATCCAAGAAGCTGTTGGCATTGACCGTATTAACGTGTGTACCTACCAATCAGTGTCTGGTGCAGGTAAAGAAGCCATGGAAGAGCTGGCTAAACAAACTGCGGGTTTGCTAAATGCGCGTGAAGTGAAGTCAGAGTCGTTTAGTCGACAAATTGCCTTTAACGTTATCCCTCAAATCGACGTTTTCCAAGATAACGACTACACCAAAGAAGAAATGAAAATGCTGTGGGAAACCCAAAAAATCATGGGCGACCAAAGTATTTTGGTAAACGCTACTGCGGTACGTGTGCCTGTATTTTACGGTCATGCGGAAGCCATTCACTTAGAAACATGTTCTCCGATAGATGCACAGCAGGTTAAAGAGCTCCTAGCCAATGCACCCGGTGTTACCGTGTACGACGGAAATGAGCAGTTCCCAACTCAGGTTAGCAGTGCTAGCGGTAACGACATTGTGCACGTGGGCAGAATTAGAAACGACATTAGTCATCCATGTGGCTTAAATTTGTGGGTGGTGTCTGACAATATCCGTAAAGGTGCAGCAACAAACAGCATTCAAATTGCTGAAACGCTAATTCGCGATTACCTGTAAACGGTTCAACAGAGGTTCTGCCTCTGATTAATCGGATAAGCACAGGAAAAGGTAAACATTTTTCTGTGCTTGCCGATACGCAAACTAAGCAGGGTGTTTGTGCGATGTAAAAAATGCGTCTATTGCACTGTAAAAGAGATAACGTGTGTAGCGAATTTAGTGTTCTCGACGCGATGGTAAGATAAATCTCGGGACATTAAACAATCAGCATTTAGCAAAACTTTAAGCATTAGATTAGACCAATACTACTGTCTAACTAGATCACCCTTAATAACTGGTTTATAGTTTGTAGGGTTAGGAACAGAACAACGTTAAAAACAATAGTCAGTCAGACACTTAGGCGAAGAGTAAGAACTCTAAAAAGCGCAAACAAATCTTACTGCCAGGGTCATATTAGACTGAAAAACGCTAGCTTGACGATTAACGGTTTCAAGGTGGCTTCAGAATAAAAATAAAAGCCAATATATCTTTCTGTAGTGATTGGCTAAAAAATCCGCCCATACTATCGGGTGGTAAAGACGCTTGAGGGCATATAGGACTGCTATGAAATTGCATTTGACGGGCTTACTTTTACTCACATTATGTTTGTCTGGCCCTATAATCACTGTTGATGCACAAGAACGCGCTACCTTCTTAAAAGGTCCGAAAGACGCAACTGATCAATATTCGGGTCTAGAGTACGGACCTATTGATGCTAACGATACCCTTTGGCGTATTGCCGAGCGCTATCGCCAAAACAATAACCTGAGTGTTTATCAGGTTATGACCGCTATTTATGAACTCAACCCCAACGCATTTGAAAATGGCAACTTAAACTTGTTAGTAGATGGCGCGATTTTGAAGCTGCCGTCTGAGCGTTATATTGCCAGAATCGACAAACAAAAAGCACAAATGCGAGCTGAGCAAGACGATAGGGCATTCGCTGAAACGCTTAACAAGCCTGGTAGCAGCGTAAGGAATATTAAGCCAGCATCCCCGTTAGTCAACCAACAAGACCTCACTCAAACGCAAACTGACATTGAGCAAAAGATCACCCGTTTAGATCAGGAACAAACTCGTCAGTTTGACGAACTGCGTATGCAGTTTGCCGCCTCACTAGAAAATGTTGAAGCAATTCTCAACGAAAACAGACGCTTGTACGAGCGTGTTGAGGCCGTTAATGGCGAACTAGAAACCTTACGTGGTCAAGTGGAAGGCGATGTAAAGAGCCAACTAGATATGCAAGTGGCGCTTCAGCAAGAATTGCTCGACATGATTAAAGCCGAGCAAGCGCAGCGTGAAGCCGAGAAACAGTCTTCGTTTTTAAGCGCGCTTACCAGCCCATTAAGCTTGATCATCGGTTCTGCAATTCTGTCACTCTTGTTAGTAGGTGGCCTAATCATGTGGCTGCTGAAACGCAACAGCAAGCCGGAAGAGGCGCCTGCACCTGGCCCTACTATTACGGCAGATAACGACGAAGTACCCGTACCTGATGCTGACATTGATGACCTTTCAAGCGCATTAGCACCCGACTTCGATGACAAAGCGGAGTTGTCAGATGATGATTTGTTCAATGATGACGACCTACTTGATGACGTTCTGACTTCAGATTTAGAAGAAAGCCTTGATGACGAGCTAGAAACCTTTGCTGACCTTGAAGATGATATGTTGGTGCCAGACGATGGTGGAGACGATCTGTTCGAGGCTGGTGATGATGAGCTTGACCAGAGCGAGTTAGACAGCTTATTTGATGATGATGACCTGTCAGACAAGGTGTTAAATGACAAAGACGCAGATGACCTAGAAGGCTTTGACCTTTCAGGTGATGACGACATCTTTGATGAAGATGCTGCAGATGATAGCGAAACTGAGTCAGCGGCTACTGAAGAAGCTATATCAGTAGATGACGACGATTTTGATATTGATGACTTGCTTGACGATGTACAAAGTCAAGGCACCGAAGAACCTGAAAGCGATGAACTCAATGAGTCAGGTGATATTGACCCTGATGATATCCTTGCTGAGGTTAACGGAACAGCCGATTCTGAAAACGTCGACGAAGACGATATAGACGCCTTGCTTGCAAGTTCTGTTGATTCGGTATCAGAGGCTCTAGACGAAGAAGAAAGTAATGCATCTTTGCCGAATGTAGAAGATGAAGACGATAAGCCAGAGATAAGCATTGATGATTTGCTTGAAGAGCATGGCGTTGATGCAGGCCTTACCGATGAGCTAGACAGTAACGATGACCTTATCAATGAGGACATGCTGAGTAAGCTCGACGATGAGATAAATCAGCAAAACAACGAAATAGATAAGATCACCGACGATTTGCTTAACGAAATAGAGCAAATTGAAATGATGGGTGGTTTAGGCGAAGAAGATGACGAAGACGATATTGAAGATGAAATAATTACATCGGCACCGTCACCTCAATCTATCCAAAGCCTAGATGCTATTACTGACGATTTAGATGAAATAGTCACCGACGAAATAGAAACAGACGCTGATTTCAGTGATCCACTATCCGACGACCTTATCGCGGAACTTCAGGCGGAAGACGAGCTTGCGGAAGAGCCTTCAGTGGATCAAATGCCTTCAGCGGATGGAATGCCTTCAGCGGATGGAATACCTGAGGATATAAACGATTCAGCATTAGATGAGCTTGAAGAGCGTGATGAAAACACTTCAAGTGAGTTACCTTCTCAAGCCGAGGATGATGGGGATTTTGAGGACCCGTTTACTGACGAGTTGCTCGCTGAGCTTGAAGCCGAGCTGGAAGGTGAACCAGAAGTTAGCCCAGATGCCAATCCGGACGCTCACGATGAAGATACCGATTTAACTCTTTCTGAAAGTGAAGAAAACGAAGATGACTTTAGCGACCCTTTAACCGATGAGCTTCTCGCTGAATTAGAAGCTGAGGAATCTAAAACCAGCAAAGACGTAGATCAGCTAACAGACGAGCTGCTTTCTGAACTCGAATCTGAAATAGAGCCTGAAAATGACACAGACGCAGAATTTAACGCTGATGGCGAAACCGTTACGCAACCTGATGAAGCAGAACCAGCGCTAGAAGGGCAACCTGAGTTAGGCACTGAAGTAGAGCCCGAACAAGATGCCGATATAGATTCAGAACAAGAGCCTGAATTAGAAGCAGAGCTTGAATCTCAGCCCGAGCCTGAAGCAGAACTCGAATTCGATACTGAATCAGAAGAGGGCGAATTAGCACCAGAAGATAAGGTAGAGGCCGAGGCGCAGCAAGAGCTGGGCGCTGAAGCAGAGCCTGACCAAGATGCCGATATAGAGTCAGAACCAGAGCCTGAATTAGAAGCAGAGCTAGAGTCTCAGCCTGAGCCAGAAGCAGAACTAGAGTTTGATACTGAATCAGAAGAAGGTGAATTAGCACCTGAAGAGAAGGTTGAGGCGGAAGCTGACGCTGATAGCGAGCTTAATGATAATGTAGGGCCACAGCCAGAGCTAGAGCCAGAAGCGCTGCAAGAGTTAGGCACTGAACTAGAGCCCGAACAAAATGCCGATATTGAGTCAGAATTAGAGCCGGAGCTAGAATCAGAGCTAGAGTCTCAGTCTGAGCCTGAAGCAGAGCTCGAATTCGATACTGAATCAGAAGAAAGCGAATTAGCACCAGAAGACAATATTGAGGTTGAAGCTGACGCTGTTACCGAGCTTGAAGAAAACGCCGAGCCACAGCCACAGCCAGAACCACAGCCAGAGCCAGAAGCGCAGCAAGAGTTGGGCACTGAAGTAGAGCCTGAACAAGATGCCGATATAGAGTCAGAATCAGAGCCTGAGTTAGAAGCAGAGCTAGAGTCTCAGCCTGAGCCTGAAACAGAGTTGGAATTCGAAGAGGAAGCAGAGGCTGAAATAGAGCCGGAATCTGAACTCGAAAGTGTCAATGAAAGCGCCGAGAACAATACGGGAAGTGATGCAGACGATCCGTTAGATGACGCCATCGAAGCGTTTGAAAAGCAAATGTTGGACGACATCCCTTCTTTCGGTGAGATAGAGCCTTCAGCTGAAGAAAAGCCCTCAGCGGACGAAAAGTCTTCAGCTGACGAAAAACCTTCAGCTGACGAAAAACCTTCAGCTGACGAAGAGCCTTCCGCTGAACAAGAGCCTTCATCGGATGATTTTGCCCAAGATGAATCACCGGCAGAAAAAGACAGTGATGATTACGACGACAGTCTGTTAAATGAAGCATTTGATGAAATCGACAGCTTTGAACTTGAGCAAGAGGTCGACGGCGTTGATAAAAGTGAGCAGCAACTCGAAGACTCTGGTAGCGCTGAAAAAGTGGGTTCAGCCGAAGAGCTAGGCTCAAGCGAGATTGGCTCAGAAGACAGTAAAGAAAAAGAATTCAACGAACTTGATGACGTGCCTGGTCTTGACGATTGGTTGTCAGGGGCTGACGAAGACGATGCTGTTGACGACAACGAGATACTTGATGACTTAGACAGTGCTGAGTTTGATGAACTTCTTCAGAGCCTTGAGTCTGATGATGCCGTAGATGCAAGCGACATTGAAAGCGAAGATACACAAGAGTCAGTCGCCGAAAATGATGAAGATACGTTCGAACTTGAACAGGAAGCTGATGACGAGGCCACGTTTGAGTTGGAAGAGGATGTCGCTGACAACCTTGAACCAAATGAAGGCGATGATACCCTCGAGCTAGATGAAAACGACGAAACTTTTGAGTTAGATGATGGCGACGACATAGAATCAGCGAAGGATGATAACGAAGAAGAAACTTTCACCCTTGAAGACGATGATTCTGAACTAGCTTTAGACGACCTCGACATTCCAGATGATGTGGACTTAGATATCGCCACGCCTACGGAAATTGAAGAAGACCAGCAGGGTGCAGAACTACCTGAGCCCGAAAAGGAGCAAGAGGAAGAGCTGAAGCTTGATAATCCTGATTTGGATTTAGCAGCTTTACTGAGTGATGTCGATGGTGAAAGTGAGTCTCAAACGCCATCCGAAGATTTTCTTGATGTAGAAGCGCTGATGGACGATGGCGACGACTCTGATGAAGTTGATCCAGATAGCCAAGCGCTAGATCTCGATGTGAGTTTATCTGACTTTACCGGCGTTTCTGACGAAGACACGGTAATAGATATAGATAAAGATGCAGGGCAAAACGCCAATTTAGATTTGGCTCGTGCATACATTGAAATGGAAGATGCAGATGCTGCGAAAGAGTTGCTTGAAGAAGTAATGAAAGAAGGCAGCGAAGAACAGAAACAGGAAGCGGCCTCAATCCTACAAAAAATCACCTAATTCACTTGTAGGAGTGGGCGAAAGCCTGCATTGATAGTCGTATTGAGCGGCCTGTATATTGATAAGATATACAGGCCGCTTTTGATTTCACTAACTTGCATTTATTTGCCATGCAGTAGTTGGGCTTTGATTATAAGCAGCATTGCATGTTGTAAGCGAGATGACTACACTTAGCGCCTTTTAAGAAACGGGGTAAAACTGATATGGGGCGAATTGCCTTAGGGATTGAATACGACGGTGCTGCAGTTTACGGTTGGCAACGCCAGCGCGAAGTACCGAGTGTTCAAGAGCATCTTGAAAAGGCACTATCGACAGTAGCCAACCAACCTATTGAAGTGCAATGCGCTGGGCGCACCGACGCTGGTGTGCACGCGACTGGGCAAGTGGTTCACTTCAGTTGTGATGCTCCTCGTTCAGAGCGCGCATGGACGCTTGGGGTTAACGCAAACCTTCCAAACTCTGTTGCTGTTACTTGGGCGAAGAACGTAAGTGATGATTTTCATGCTCGTTTTTCTGCTACCCATCGCCGCTATCGCTACGTCATCCATAATGCAAAAATGCGCCCAGCAATTTTGAACTCGGGCGTTACCCACATTCACCGTGAATTAGACGAGAAGAAAATGCACCTTGCCGCCCAAGCGCTATTGGGTGAACAGGACTTTACGTCGTTTCGCGCAGCGTTGTGCCAAAGTAAAACGCCGTTTCGCAATGTGACCGATGTAAGCGTGTATCGCCAAGGTCGCTATGTGATTATAGATATCCGTGCCAATGCCTTCTTGCATCACATGGTTCGCAATATCACTGGCGCGCTTGTCGAAATTGGGGCAGGAGAGCAAGATGTAAATTGGATTGCTCACTTATTAAGCCTAAAAGATAGAAGTAAATCTGCAGCCACGGCAAAGCCAAATGGTTTGTATCTGGTAGATGTCACTTATCCTGAAGAGCATAACTTGCCTAAAGGGCCCTTGGGACCACTGTTTCTGCCAGATTGCACATAGCACTGTCGATGTATACAAGGAAGTATTGTGACCACGTTTCAATTTTTATCAAAAACTTTTGGTTTGTTATTGTGTTTAACGGCATTAGAGTGCGGTGCCGATATAAAAGATAAAACCCCTAGCATACGTTTCGCGGTTAACACACCAGGTGCTGCCCCATATTTATATTATGATGAGAACTCAAAACGCTATGAAGGCATAGTCGTCGATTTTTTTAACTCGGATGAGCTATCGAATCAGTTTCGTATCGTTTATTTGGACTCGAATCGTGCTAGAAGCGAAGATTTATTAAAATCGTCATCGATAGATTTGTTTTTATCTTCTGAAAGTTGGATAAGTAAACCGAACGACTTTCTGTTTAGCGAAGAGTTGATAAAGCATGACAGCTATATCTACTCAACTTCAAATTTTGAAGGGCCATTTGCGCCCGAGGAAAACTTATCTTCTAGTATTTGTACTAGATACGGCTTTACTTATCCCGTTTTACAGCAGTTCTTTGGGACAAAAGAAGACAGCATTCAGAGGGTTGACTCTAGTAGCCAATTTACAATGACTATGATGATGTCGAAAGGACGCTGTGACTTTGCGATAATGAATGAACACAACGCGCGTGCTGTTATGTTTAACAAGGTGTTTTGCTCTTCAGAATTCTATCAGTCTCCTAACATTGTTAGCCGGGTTAGTTTAGTGTTTGTTATTCGTTCTGATTTAAACTCTCTCAAAAATAAAATAGATAGTGCGCTGAAGCACTTTGTCGAAAGTGGACAACGGCAACTTTCGCTAGAACGTCACTCAGGTGTTAATCTGTTTCCAAAACTTACATGTCACGGTGCTCCTTGAAACCAACATTCTATGAATCTCGTCAATGATAATTTAAGTAAAAGCCAACAGCGGTTAGCATTACTGATATCGACTGCCAACTTCTAAGACCAGTTTTGTTTTTTCCATTTCGTTGTATTGTGGTCTAATAGCGCGCTATATTAGGTAGCTGTTCTATTGTGTTACGTATTTTTTCTTTGTAATACAGTATGAAACTTAAAAATTTAATGTGTTGTTGACCACAAGTATGAACAAACATTAATCGTCATGGTCGGCAAACAAAAACAAAGGATTCAATTTCCATGAGCTGGATTCAAAAAATTCTTCCTCGCACGCAAACTTCAACCAAAGGTAATGTGCCAGAAGGTATCTGGACAAAGTGTGGTTCTTGCCAAGCTGTGCTGTATAAGAGCGAACTGGAAAAACTTCAGGAAGTTTGCCCTAAGTGCGACCATCATATGCGTATTACTGCACGCCGTCGCATTGATGCGTTCTTAGACGATGGCGACCGCGTTGAATTAGGTGCAGAGCACGAGCCGCAAGACGTACTTAAGTTTAAAGACTCTAAACGCTACAAAGACCGTATTGTTGCAGCGCAAAAGTCGACTAACGAAAAAGATGCGCTAGTGGTAATGCAGGGCAAGCTAAAAGGTATGCCTGTAGTGGTTGCATGCTTTGAGTTTGCGTTTATGGGCGGCTCAATGGCATCAGTAGTAGGTGCTCGCTTCGTTGCCGCTGTTAATGCATGTTTAGAAAATGATATGCCGCTTATTTGCTTTAGTGCAAGTGGTGGTGCGCGTATGCAAGAAGCGCTTATGTCTCTAATGCAAATGGCTAAAACATCGGCTGCCCTTGCTAAAATGAGCAAAAAAGGCTTGCCTTATATTAGTGTACTTACCGACCCAACAATGGGTGGTGTATCTGCAAGTCTGGCAATGCTAGGCGACGTAAACGTAGCAGAGCCAAAAGCGCTTATCGGCTTCGCGGGCCCTCGCGTAATCGAACAAACAGTAAGAGAAAAGCTGCCTGAAGGTTTCCAACGCAGTGAATTCCTTGTCGAGAAAGGTGCAATTGATATGATTGTTGACCGCAGAGATATGCGTGATAGATTACACAGCTTGTTGGTTAAGTTGCATTATAAGAATTAGTGAATAACGAAAACAATTTAAAACCTGGCTCAGTGCCAAATACAGAAGGCGCAAAGGCGCCTTCTGCTTCGCAAAAAAGCCTGAGCCAGTGGTTATCCTACCTAGAATCTATTCATCCTAGCGCCATCGATATGGGGCTAGACAGAGTGAAAGAAGTGGCTAACGCCATGGCATTATCGCTCAGTCAGTCGTTGGTTATTACTGTTGCAGGCACAAACGGTAAAGGCACAACTTGCCGCTTGCTTGAACAAGCCATGTTATCGCAAGGCAAAAGTGTTGCGGTATACAGCTCACCTCATTTAACCGATTACCGCGAACGGGTGCGTTACAATGGCGAACTGCCGCCTGCCAGTGAATTTGTCGATGCTTTTGAGTTTGTAGAAAGTGCGCGAAAGAGCAATGCTGGCGAACCTATCACCTTAACTTATTTTGAATTTGGTACGCTCGCTGCAATGAAAATGATGCAGTCGTGGGCTGTTGATGTGGTCATTCTTGAAGTAGGCCTAGGTGGACGATTGGATGCCACCAACATTATTGATCCCGACCTTGCTGTTATAACCACTATCGATCTTGACCATCAGGATTGGCTTGGCAATACACGTGAAAAAATTGCTCGTGAAAAAGCGGGTATTATGCGCAAAAACGGCAATGCAGTGGTTGGTGAGCTGTTTCCGCCATCTTCGCTTTACGATGTGGCTAATGAATTACAGGCAAATGTGCGCTGGGCCACGCAGGACTTCGTCACAGTAGTGGCAAGTGATTACAGCGAGTGGAGCTGGAAAGGAAAGAGTAACAGCTACGCGTCGCTACCTTATCCTAAAATCCCTCTACAAAATGCGAGCACGGCATTAGCAGCACTTGAGCTGCTAGATTTGCTGCCCGAAGAAAGTGTGGTTAGAGACATTATCGAAAACACCACCATGCCGGGTCGTCAACAGACAATTAGCGAATCGCCTCTTGTCGTTGTAGATGTTGCCCATAATCCACAAGCTACTACGGCCATGCAAGAGTGGCTAAATCGTTACGACGTCAGCCAGATGCGCGTTGTTGTGGGTATGCTTAAAGATAAGTCAATTGCTGAAACCTTGGCGCCTCTTTCAGGGCTTAACGCCAAGTGGTACTTAGCTTCAACAAGTGGGCCGCGAGGTTGCAGTGCAGAAGTACTTGAAAATGCACTTGTTAATGCCGGCACAACCATAGAGAATATAGATACGTTTCAAGACGTGACCTCAGCATATCAACGTGCGCTTGCAGATTATCAAACTGGTGAACTTATTCTCGTTTTTGGTTCTTTTGTTACCGTTGCAGACGTACTTGCTGAGCAAAACTAACACGCGCATTGTAAGTAAAACCGTGTATTCAAGCAGGAGAGCACAGTGACATCGGCATTAAAGAATAGACTGGTGGGGACAATTATTGTTGTCGCCCTAGCGGTTATCTTTTTACCAGACTTTCTTGATGGCAAAAAGCAAACGAACAGGGAGCCCTTTGTCTCTGTTCCAGCTAATCCGCCTAAAAAGCCCATCGTAGAGCCTGAATCTTTCCCATCAGAGCGGGTAGCGAAAGCTGCGGTTCCGGCTGTAGAGATTGAAGATGAAACAGCGTTAGATGAAGAGCAGGTTGCTTCAAGTACTGGTGACAGCAAAAGTACTGACCAAGCTACTGCTGCTAAGGCGCCAGTGCCAAAAGCATTTGAAGAAGTGGACGAGCTAGCGAGCCAAACGGTTGTTGATACGAAAAGCGCCGCAGATGATGATGCTGGATGGGTTATTCAACTTGGCAGTTTCCGTCACGAGAAAAACGTGAAGGCACTGCTCGCTAAGCTAGAAAAGGCTGGATATCGCGCATTTAGTCGTAAAATTCAAACCAGCTCTGGCCCGCTCAATAAAGTTTTCGTAGGCCCTGATTTAGACAAAAAGAAACTGGAATCGGCACTTCCCCATTTGAAAGAGCTCACGAAACTTAAAGGGAAAGTCACCACATTCAAAGTTGAGTAGGGCGTATTCTTTCTACTTGAACCACGCTTACTGAAAGGAAGTGTCACGGATTGCATTACAGACTAGTAATATTTCTATCTTCTGTTAGAATGCGCGCCATCTCGCCAAAGGCTCGTTGCTTCATCACAAAAAGCAACATCAACGCAATAAAGAGACGATGAACTGGGTAGACTTTTCCATACTGGGTATCATTGCGGTATCTACCTTAATAAGCCTTATTAGAGGGTTTGTTAAAGAAGCCATCTCGTTAGTGGTGTGGTTTGCTGCACTCTTTATTTCAAGTAATTTCTACGCTGACCTTGCCGTTTACTTTACAGCCATTGACGATCCTTACTTGAAAAACGGCGCTGCAATCGCTGCGCTATTTATTACAACGCTCATTCTGGGCGGCATGATCAATTACGTCATAAGCCAATTGGTACAAGCAACGGGGTTGTCTGGCACAGACAGGGCCCTAGGTATAGTTTTTGGTGCTCTGCGTGGCGTGCTGATAGTTAGCGCATTGCTCTTTTTTATGGATACCTTCACCGGCGCCGCTTCCTCAAATTGGTGGCAAGCATCGGTGCTCATTCCAGAGTTTGGTGTCATCATTGAGTGGTTTTTCAGTTATGTGAAAGACTCCTCCAGTTTCTTAAATCCCGCTTGAAATAGGTAACGCACATGTGTGGTATAGTCGGAATAGTTGGTAAAACGCCCGTAGCTCAGTCACTGTACGACGGTCTAACGGTCATTCAACACCGTGGACAGGATGCCGCAGGCATTATGACTATCGACCAAAATATGTTTAATTTGCGTAAGGCAAATGGCTTGGTTCGAGATGTTTTCCATACGCGTCATATGAAAAGGTTATCGGGCAACATGGGTATTGGTCATGTTCGCTATCCGACCGCGGGTACGTCAAGCTCTGCAGAAGCACAGCCATTTTATGTAAACTCACCCTTTGGTATTGCCTTTGCTCACAACGGTAACTTAACTAACGCTCATGAGTTGCAAGAAGAAGTGTTTCGCATAGCACGCCGTCACATTAATACCACTTCAGATTCCGAGCTATTGCTTAACATTCTTGCTCACGAACTACAGCAGGTAGCGGGCTTAAGCGTAAGCGCTGAACACATTTTTGAAGTGGTAACTAAAGTTCATAAGAAAATACGCGGTGCTTATGCTGTAGTTGCAGCCATTATCGGTCAGGGTATTGTGGCTTTTCGTGACCCTCACGGTATTCGTCCGCTTGCGCTTGGTAAGCGTATGAGCGAACTGGGTGAAGAGTGGATGGTAGCCTCTGAAAGCGTTGCACTTGATGCAGTTGGCTTCCAATTTGTTCGCGATGTAATGCCAGGTGAAGCGGTATTCATTACCGAAGAAGGGCAATTGCATACCCGTCAGTGTGCAGAGAATCCGGTAACGTCACCATGTATCTTCGAGTTTGTTTACTTCGCACGCCCCGATAGCTTTATTGATGGCATTTCAGTTTATGCATCACGTGTAAACATGGGCCGTAAGCTAGGCGAAAAAATTAAGCGTGAATGGGCAGATCTTGATATCGACGTAGTTATTCCTATTCCTGAAACGTCGATGGATGTAGCGCTGCAAATTGCGAACACACTTGAACTGCCTTATCGCCAAGGCTTCGTTAAAAACCGCTATATTGGCCGTACTTTTATTATGCCTGGCCAAACCATGCGTAAGAAATCAGTACGTCGTAAGCTAAATGCAATCTCATCTGAGTTCAAAGGTAAGAGTGTATTACTTGTCGATGACTCTATCGTACGCGGGACTACATCAGGCCAAATCATTGAAATGGCCCGTGAGTCGGGTGCGAAGAAAGTGTACTTTGCGTCAGCGGCACCAGAAATTCGCTTCCCGAATGTATACGGTATTGATATGCCTTCGGCTAATGAGTTAATTGCATACGGACGAGAAATCGATCAGATTGCAGAGCTTATTCAAGCAGACGGTCTTATCTTCCAAGACATTTCTGACTTGGTTGAAGCCGTACGCGAAGAGAATGAAACGATTCAGCGCTTTGAAACATCAGTATTTGACGGTAACTATATCACTGCCGATATCAACCAAGAGTATCTTGAGCGCATAGATATGTCACGGGGTGAGGCAGCAAGAAAAGCACCTGTGGTGCAAGCTGAATTGAGTAACCTTGATGTACATAACATTGATGCTGCTGATTAGCATCTTTGGAATACGCTGATAGTTAACCAGAAAAGCCGCTTTAAAGCGGCTTTTCAGTATCCAACTTGTTTCGAACTGGAAACGCTAGTGCACGAACACTGGCCCGCCAGTTAACCCCCACACTAACACCGAACCTGTCATTAGAATTACCAGTAAAACCAGCCCGCATGTGACTACCGAACTTGAGTAAATGAAGCCTTTGTCTTCTGGCATATGCATCAAAATAGGTACGCCCGAATAAAGTAGATAAACCGAGTAGCTAATACCCACTAGCAGCGCCGTCATCACTACCCATAGTTCAGGGTAAAGACCGGCAAAGCCCACCATAAATAATGGTGTTGCAGTATAGGCCGCAAGTTCTAAAGACTGGGTATACGTTGGCGTTGCATCAAACGCTTTAGCCAACTCATGAATTAACACCGCCAGCGCTACAACACCGGCAATTAAGCCAAAATACATGCCGATACCCATCATGATGGCGGTATTTTCACTTAGTCGTATTACGTCTCCTGCGCCAATACTCCACCCAGTATGCGCACTAGAATAATAGGCTACGAGGGAAGGAATAAGTGCAATAAAAGCAATGTGGGTAAGCGCGTAAAAATAGGTTTCGTGTTTAGTATCAATGGTTTGCCATTCTTCTCTTGGGTGAATGTAAATACCAATTAGATGATTCAAAATCATAATGTCCTGCCTTGTTCACCAACGTTATTATTTTAAAAAATATTGTTGCGAGGCAGGGTAAACACACGGACAAACCGTAAAATCAGGAAAACACGAACACGACGCAAGGCGTCAAACACTGCCATTAACAATATGTTTACAATCTGAGTGTGCAGCAGAAAAGCAAAGCCGTCAATATAAATTGATTAATTTATAAACGGATGCAAAGCGTTAACTTAAGCGTGGTGCTCCTGAGTGGAAACGCAATTCGTCATCGTCGCTTTCAATCAATGATCTTTCAACGTCTCCAAAGTGTGCAACGCGCTCTGAAATATCAGTTTTAGCGATTTGCCCAGCCAGCGTTAGGTAGTCTTCAAAGTGTCTGGCCTCAGAGCGCAACAGCGACACATAGAACTTGCCTAAATCTTCGGAAACATACGGCGCAAGTTTGGCAAAACGTTCACAGGAGCGCGCTTCAATGTAGGCACCACAAATGAGCTTGTCGACAAGCTTTTCAGGTTCGTAAGTGCGTACGTGACGTAGCAATCCATTGGCGTAACGGCTTGATGTCACCGATTTATATTCAAAGCCTAACTCGTGCATAATTTCGAGTACTTGATAAAAATGATGAAGCTCTTCTTTAATAAGCATAACCATCTTATCTAACATGTCTTTTTTAAACGGATCTAAACCTTCAACATTAAACACGCTTTTAGACAGGTGCTTAGTATTTAGTGATTGCCAATCGCCCTCATGGCGGTAGGTGAAATCTTCATAGGGCTTCAGCCAGCCCAGCAGTACCTTACTTGTTTCATCATCAGCCACATAGCGACGAAGCAGGTACATAGCCGATTGTGCTGCTTTAAGCTCGCAAATTAAGTGATCGGTAAGGATAACCCGAAGGTTTTCTTCTTTCTGCGCTTCGTCTATCCATGACTGTGGTGTCTCGCAATGTAAAAAATCATTGACGGGTGACAGGAGAGACGTGACTTCAGAGGAAGATATTACAGACATGTTGAAACTCGGTTTTAAGTGCTACGAATTTTCAGTTACATTTGAATTTGTCATACTTTCAACGGTAGTGTCGGCAAGGCAGATGTCTGCGCTGTAGACTGAGGCTATCCAAATTCGATGCTTCTGAACTGAGCGTCAATTTTACTTGATACCCGCAAGCCGTTACAACTTAAAATCGAGGCCATTAAATTACAAAATGAATTACCTTGCCCATCTTTTTTTAGCACGCCCTACTGCAGACTCCCACTTTGGTAATTTACTTGGCGATTTTAGGCGTGGCGTTGATATAAGCACATATGGAAAAGCAGTACAGCTAGGTCTTAAAAACCACTACGAAGTAGATAAGTTTACGGATAGTCACGACAGTGTTTTGGCTGCAAAAAAACTGTTTGATAAAAGCCGCCGGCGTTTTGCGCCCGTGGCACTAGATATCTACTTCGATCACTTGCTGATAAAGCATTGGTCGACGTTCACATCGCAAAGCTTTAACGAATTTCGAGAACAAAGCTTTTCCCTGCTAGAACAGAGGCTGCCCAGTATGCCAAGAGCAATGCAGCATAGCGTAGGGCACATGATCACCCACGATTGGTTTGATGATTATGCCAAAGAAGAGGGCATTGCTAAGGCCATTTCTGTTGTTGCAAAACGAATTCGGTTTGCGAACACTTTTCATAATGCAGTAGACGATATAAGTGCCAATCAAAAGGAAATAGAAAAAGGCTTTCTGGTGTTTTTCCCAGACCTTATTGCGCACATAAAAGACAGGGGCCCTGAAAATATAAATGACGGTTAGCCACGTTAACAGAAACGTATCGAAGAAATTGGTAGTTCTATCGTTGATTGCTAAGCTCAATTATTAACAGCGATATAGTCTCAATATGGTGCAATGAAGGTCTGTTTGGAAAACAGGTTGGCTTGCGCTCAACTAATTAAAAAACCAAAAACTAACGACACACAAAAGAAGAAAAATGAAAAATAATCTTACATCAAATAGAAATACAAGAAGCCTGCTATTTAGTCAGGTTAATTCAAAAAGCAAATCACAGGTAGACCATGTACTAGTGTCTAAGAGATGCCACCGTCTATCAGCATGGCTTACGGCGGTGATGATTGCTTTTGTTAGTTTAACAACCAGTGTTTTAGCTCAAGAAGAGAACTCGGCTTCCCACGCTCGTGCGATTAAAATTGATAGTAGTGTAGTAACAGAGCATGAAACCAAGATTCTGGGGAAACGCGTAAAATACAGCGCGACAACAGGTACTCAGCCGGTTTGGAACAGTAAAGACGAAGCGGTCGCCACTTTATTTTATACGTATTATCAGCGAACCGACGTGAAAGAAAATACTAAGCGCCCGCTTATTATTTCTTTTAACGGAGGCCCGGGCTCTGCATCAGTGTGGATGCATGTAGCTTACACAGGCCCTCGCATTCTTAATATTGACGATGAGGGCTACCCGGTTCAGCCCTATGGTATTCAAACTAACCCTTATTCTATTTTAGATGTTGCTGATATTGTATTTGTTAATCCAGTAAATACGGGGTACAGCCGTGTGCTGCCTAAAGCTGACGGCAGCATGCCATCGCAGGATGAACAGCAGAAAATGTTCTTTGGCGTAAACGCGGATATTAGCTATTTGGCCGACTGGGTGAATACTTTTGTAACACGCAATAATCGTTGGCGTTCGCCTAAGTATCTTATTGGTGAAAGTTACGGTACAACACGGGTTTCAGGCCTAGCATTAGAGCTTCAAAATCGCCAATGGATGTACTTAAACGGCGTTGTACTTGTGTCGCCAACTGACATTGGTATTGAGCGCGACGGGCCAGTAAAAGCTGCAAATCGACTGCCTTACTTTGCTGCGGCGGCGTGGTATCACAATAAACTTGAACCAGAACTGCAAAATAAAGACCTTACTGAACTATTACCCGAAGTCGAAAACTTCACTATCAACACACTTATTCCAGCACTCGCTAAAGGTGGCTTTATTAGTGATACAGAAAAGCGTGATGTACTAAAACAAATGGCACGCTATTCGGGTTTAAGCGAGGCGTCTATTGCGCAAAACAACCTAGATGTAAGCACCGCTTTCTTTTGGAAAGACTTATTGCGAGACGAAGGGAAGACCTTAGGCCGTTTAGATAGTCGCTATTTGGGTATAGACGCTAAGCAAAGTGGCGATCGCCCTGACTATTGGGCTGAACTGACCTCATGGCTTCACTCGTTCACGCCTGCTATTAATTACTATTTGCGTGAAGAGTTAAATTACAAAACCGATATTAAATACAACATGTTTGGAAACGTCCATCCGTGGGATAGAAGCAATAATCAAACGGGCGAGAACTTGCGATTAGCCATGGCGCAAAATCCATATCTAAACGTGATGATTCAAGCTGGCTATTACGACGGTGCCACGAATTACTTCGATGCTAAATATACTATGTGGCAGCTAGATCAAAGTGGCACGCTAAAAGACCGTTTAAGCTTCAAAGGGTATCGCAGCGGACACATGATGTACCTGCGTCGCGATGACTTAAAACAGTCTAACCAAGACCTACGTGAATTCATTAACGCAAGCACACCGAGCAAAGGTGCACCTGCCATGTATCACCGAAAGTAAACAGCTAATCGCAGTGTGTAATCAGCGCACCTGCTTTTTTGAGCTGCGCTAAATATTCAGCGCAGCGCTCTTTTAGCATATCTCTTAATAGCCTAACCGCTGGTGTAATAGACTGGCGGCTTGGGCATATTAGCCAAAGTTGCGTGGGTTTGGGTTGGTAGTCTGGCAACAAGGTCACAAGCCGACCATTTATGATGTCGTCGCAGATATCTAAACTTGATTTAACGGCGACTCCTTTCCCTGCTACAGCCCATCTTCTGACCATTTCACCGTCATTAGCTGTCCTGATGCCCTGCATTTTTATCTTTATTGGTTTATCGTCGTGTACGAATTCCCATTCGTTATACACTTTATCGTGCAGCTGATAAAAAAGCCCGCTGTGTGCTTGTAAGTCATCAAACTCTTCAGGCGCACCGTAGGTGTTGATATAAGATGGAGAAGCAACAAGCAAGCGTGGAACGTCACAGATTTTAAAGCCATAGACGCTGGCATCGTCAGGCGAACCATAACGTAAAGCTAAGTCGATTGGGTCGCGATAGAAGTCGATATTACTGTCATTCAAATTGAGCTTAACGCTTATTTTCTCATGCTCTTCCATAAAATCATCAAGCCAAGGCGCAATGACATTGCGCCCCAAATCAGACGATAAACCTAACCTTAGTTCACCTTCAATAACGCCGGTATCACCTTTCAAGTTCTGCTTGGCGGTTGTCAGCATTGACATTGCTTGCTCACAAGTGGGAAGGAAACGTTCACCTGCAGAAGAAAGCCTAAGCGATCGGGTTGTGCGAACAAACAATTCAGCGCCAAGTGCTTGCTCAACACGTTTAACCGCAGCACTTGCCGTTGCTGTTCGCATATTCAAATGGGTTGCTGCTGCAGTAATGTTTCTAAATTCAGCAACTTTTATTACTACATTCAAGTCATCGAGAAGCATAATATTCAAAAACTATTTGATAATGTTTCTTGTATTGTGATGTTTATCTAAATTTAATCAAGAGTATGATTAACATATTGTCTAAAGGAGGAACGAATCATGAAAGCTATTGGCTATACCCACTCACTTGATATTAATGAGCCTAATGCGTTAATAGACTTGGAAATTGATAAGCCAAGTGCATCGGGTCGTGATCTACTAGTTAAGATAAGCGCCATAGCGGTTAACCCTGTCGACTACAAAATTCGTCAGCGAGTAAATCCAGAGGGTGGCGAACCTAAAATACTTGGCTGGGATGCAGTAGGCGAGGTGGTTGATATTGGCTCGGATGTCACCGAATTTGCAGTTGGTGATAGAGTTTACTATGCCGGCGATTTAACCCGAGCTGGTTCAAACGCAGAGTTTCAGTTGGTCGACGAACGTATTGCCGGTAAAGCGCCTAAGTCATTATCTGACAGCGACGCAGCAGCGCTTCCTCTTACAACGATTACCGCTTATGAGTTGTTGTTCGATCACCTCGAACTGAAACAGCAAAGTGAAAAAAGCGAAGAAGTGGTACTTGTTGTAGGCGCTGCGGGTGGTGTGGGCTCCATAATGTTACAGCTTCTCAAAACGCTAACGGGGGCCACGGTTATTGCTACCGCATCGCGTGAAAGCTCTAAACAGTGGGTGCAGGAATTAGGCGCCGATTACGTGGTCGACCACAGTAAACCCATGGCTGAGCAAATTAAAGGGCTAAACATTGGTGAAGTGACACACGTGGCCAGTTTAAATAATACTCACCAATACATCGATACTTATGTAGAGGTGATGAAACCTAAAGGTAAGCTTGCATTAATTGACGATCCAGAAAGTTTGGATGTAGCAAAGCTTAAACAAAAGAGCCTGTCACTACACTGGGAATTCATGTTTACCCGTTCTATGTTTGAAACTGATGATATGGCAGAACAAAGTCGTCTACTTACTCACGTAGCGGGCCTTATCGATGAGGGTAAAATTAAGACTACTGTAGGCAAACACTTGGGGAAAATTAATGCTGCCAACCTAATAGAGGCGCACAAAACTCTGGAAGAAGGCCGCGCAATTGGCAAATTAGTACTAGAAGCGTTTTAAGATAATGCCAATACCATGGCTCTTACCGAGAGCCATGAGTGTTAGTGTCGAGATAGGGCAAAAGCATTGGCTTCAGCCCTTTTTCTGTCTTTTTATAAGCGCTCTTACGCTCAAAAAGGTTAAAGCTTAACTAATGTTCTGCCCGATAATTCGCCTTTCAAAATAGCATCTATTTTATGGCTAACGTCATCTAGCGACACTTCTTCAGTTAAGTCGTCAAGACATTCTAATTTCCATTCACTGGCTAATTTATCCCAAAGTCTCAATCTAGGCGGCATTGGACATTGTACTGAGTCGATACCTAGCAAAGACACGCCGCGTAAGATAAAAGGAAATACACTTACATTAAGATCGGCAGAAGCAGTCAGCCCACAACATGTTACCGAACCACCATATTGGGTTGCCTTAATAGCCTGCGCTAAATATTCGCCGCCTACGGTATCAACAGCACCCGCGTATTGTTCTTTTAACATAGGGCGCTCTTTACTTTCCAACAGCTCATCGCGAGTTATTACTTTGCTTGCGCCGAGGTTTTTTAAGAATGACTCATGTTCTTTTTTGCCAGTACATGCCACTACAGAAAAGCCAGCTTTGGCAAGCAGTGCAACTGCCACAGACCCAACGCCACCCGTGGCGCCTGTTACCAAGATATCACCTTTATCAGGCGTTATGCCGTGTTCAACTAACCCTTGTACTGACAGCCCAGCTGTAAAGCCAGCAGTGCCAATAACCATAGACTCTCTTAACGTAAGGCCATCTGGCTTAGGTACCGCCCATTCACTAGGTATCCGGATGTACTCGCCAAAGCCGCCTGGGGTATTCATGCCCAAATCATAACCTGTAATGATAACCTCATCGCCTTCTTTAAACCGGCCGTCATCACATGACACCACTGTACCTGCTGCATCTATGCCTGGGGTGTGGGGAAAATTTCTACTAACACCAGGGTTACCTGTTGCAGACAAGGCATCTTTATAGTTGAGTGATGAATAATCTACCTTGATGAGAAGAGTGCCGTCTGGCAAATCATTTAGTGAGCGCTCTGTGATGCCACGAGTGAATGATTTGTCTTCCTGTTTTTCTACAAGTAAAGCCTTAAACGATGTCATACCTGTCTCCGTTGGTCGAAAATTTACGCTACCCATTGTGACGATATATAAACTTTGCGCAAGTATGCACTTTTTAGTAGGGTAGTACCCAAAAAGATACTATTGGACTTTCCCGTAAAAAGCTTTAAAGGCTTAGACGCAAATTATCGCGAGAACGCCAGTTTCGGAGGAAAAATGACAGCAAGTTTAAAATCCATGGACAGTACCGCAGAGAGTGGTACTGCAGGCTCAAAGAGTACAGACCAAAATATCGAGAAAACGGGCGGAACAGTCAGTGAAGCGAAACAATATATTTGTGGTGTCGCGGTGTCGTTAGAAATTATTGGCGGTAAGTGGAAAGGGGTGATTCTTTGGCATCTTTGCCATAAAACTCTTCGCTTTAGTCAATTAAGACGAAGGCTGCAGGGTGTGACGCAGAAAATGCTGACACAGCAACTTAGAGAGTTAGAGCGAGATGGGCTGGTAAATAGAAAAGTGTATGCCGAAGTTCCACCGCGGGTGGAGTACTCGCTAACCGTGTTAGGTCGCACATTAGAGCCAACCCTGCGTCAACTATGCGATTGGGGAAGAGCGTATGACGACGAATATAATTCGTAAGGAACGTCAATCTCATTTACATTAACAAAAAAGCGAGCACTGATAAGAGACACTCTCAATGCTCGCTTTCAACGTTTAAGTGAGAGTGTCTCTCTCGCGGCTTAGGCTAATAACGCGCCTATAGAAAGCGTATTTTCTTCGCCACTGCTAACCGTGTTGATAGTTGCGTCCATTGCAGCGAAATCGACGGTTAACGATGCTGCATCACCTTCATTGCTCCATGACATTACTAAAGTGCTATCCGCATACGTAACGTCAAAAGCTCCGGCAAAGGCTTTGTTTTCGTTTCTAAGCTTGATGAGCTGCATTAAGCCTTTAACTACCGGCTTTTTAACTGCCTCTTCGACCATGGCGGTAGACAAATAAGGGCGGTTAATGTCACGACCTACGTTGGTGTTGGCAAGTAACTCCATATCATTATGGGCCGCAAGTAAGCCGCCGTAATAAACTTGAGGAATACCCGGGCTAAAGAACTGAATAGCACGAGCGACCAAATAGGCGAAATCATCCTTACCTAGTGCATCGTAGTACGTGCAGTTAACCTGATATAAGTCTACGTTATTCGCTGCGGCGCCTGTGGCTTTTTTAGATTCACCGTTAGAGTTCACGTGTATCTGTTCAACAAGCGCGTTGATCGCGTCTGCATTAAGTAAGCCTGGCTTGTCACCACTTGCGCCCACATCGACAATTCCAATACCATCGTGGGTATCAAGCACTGTAAAGCAGTTTCGTGGTGAAATTGAAAGCCAGTATGCCAATGCCTCTGCGTTTTTGGTAAACAAGGTGTGCAGTACAAGTGGCGGTAACGCAAAGTCATAAACACTGTCGCAACGCGCCGCAATATCAATTTGAGTTTGATAATGGCTGTGTATTTCAACCAAACACTGCATACCCATGCCGCGAGCGCGGTTAGAAAGCTCTTCAATAAACTCAAAGGTTTCTTCAAGCATAAAGCAGTTCGAGCCTGCGCGTTTTATGGCGTAGCCTGCTGCGTCAAGGCGTATAAGGTCAACATTACTCTCAGTAAACGACTGAAGAATAGACGATAGATAGTCTTTGCCCAGCTCTGACTCTACATCTATATCGATTTGATTAGAGGTAAAGGTTGTCCAGAACGGTACCGTTTCTGGTTTACCAGTTTCTGTGCCTACTTCATAATCACTAAAAAATGGCGTTGGGCGAGGGCGGAACACTTGTGCTATTTGTTCGTCGATTTGCGCTGGGTCATTACCCTTAAAAATATCTTCTTTAGTTAAAAACAGTGGCCAATAGGTAGATTCGCGCCCGTTTGCTAGCACGTCTTTAAATGCTTCACTTTGCCCTGACATATGGTTAACAATAAGGTCGGCCATAATATCTACAGACTCACCCAGCTTTCTAACGCTGTTCCAATCGCCCAAGCGCTCATCCACTGACGTGTGGTCAATAGGGTCAAAACCTGCGTCTTCACCATCGTAAGGATAGTAGAAAGGAAGGATGTGAACACCGGTGAACAGGCCATTCAATGGACCTTCAAGTAAGCTTGTCAGACTCTCGATGTTGCCATCGCCTAGTCGATCTGCATAGGTGATTAATTGAACGCCATTGCGTATAGACATGATAATTCTCCAAAATTCAGCATGCGCTGGCTCGTACTGCTTTTCGTTTCGCGAGCACACATTACTACAGATTAAGCACTACCAGTCTGATAGGTTCACAATTGACCATGTAACAGGTTTAGCTTAATTCTTAATCTTTTACCGTGGTCTTATTCAATTTGTTTGAGGTACGCGGTAAAGGATGACCTTAATCGATTAAGTAAAATAGCAGTGCATGAGCAGTTTGTAAATGAGAAGTTTCAAAATGAGGCCTGGTAAGAGGCTGTGCTGTTACTTTGTTAACGCACTTTTGCGAAAACTCAACGTACTGAAGGAAGGTTTAAAGTGAAATGGTTCAGCATATAGTGCTTGGGTATATAACAGTTTAAATTTTTTATCGAAAGTTAGTCTCGCGTTCTAACGTGCAATTTTTCCTTGTTGTTTTGCTGTTCAAATTCTCGCTTCGCTTCTTTCCACTTAGCGAGCTTCTCATAGTATACGTCCCAAATACATGGGCAACATGAACCGCCGCCACAACAGTCGTCTCTTAATGGTTTTTCCGGCTCTTCAGGTAGTGACTTCATAACACTTATCCTCGATCTCGTTCCTTGAAAATAACTCAATCTCATATAATACGTCCAAGGTTCAACAACATCCTCTCGCCTAAACGTAATCTTTAAGCACAAGTGATAAAACTTTGACTGTATATCTTACCCCTTACGATACGCCTTTGCAGCTCGAAAGGTTCCAAAGGCGTTCAATCTATTTTCGTTAACAAGCAAAAGCTGACATTAACGCCATAATTTGCAAGATGTTACAGCTTCATACCACCAGATGCCTCAATCCTATGGCCGTTAACCCAATAGCAATCATCACTCAATAGCGCAGCCATAACGCCACCTATATCTTCGGGTTTGCCAACTCGGCCCAAAGCCGTCTGAGAGGCTATAGCATTATTGACTTCGCTGTTATCACGAATATAGCCTCCGCCAAAGTCCGTTTCAACGGCACCCGGTGCAAGAGTATTCACTCTAATATTGCGATTTCCTAGCTCCGCTGCCAAATAGCGAGTCATTACTTCAACAGCACCTTTAGCCATTCCATAGGCGCTGTTTCCGGGTAAGCAAAATCTTGCCAAGCCAGAGGAGATATTCAATATTGCGCCGCCATCTTCAATAATAGGTAACAGTGTCTGGGTTAAAAAATAAGGACCTTTCACATGCATATCAAATAGCGTATCGAACTGTTTAATGCTGGTTGCTTCAAAGGAAGCATTTAGGCCAATGCCGGCGTTATTTATCAGGTAGGTAATAGCCTGCTTTCCAAATTGGCTCTTCAGTACTTGTTTAAGCGTAATCAGAAATTCGGGAAAAGAATAATGCGAGTCAGCAGTGTTAAGGGGCAGGGCACTGGCCTTTCTTCCATAGCTTTGAATTTCTTTAACTACCTCATCTGCCGCTGCTTGATTAGTGTTATACGTGATAACGACATCTACCCCCTCTTTCGCCAGTGCTAATGCGCCAGCGCGCCCAAGACCTCGACTTCCACCTGTTATTAATGCAATCGCCATTGTCATCTCTCTGTCGGTTAATTTGCATACGAGTATATCGACCTAAATTGGTATGAAAAACTTGCCTAAAGCGATAACATTGTTTTTATTTGGTGAACAATAGGGAAGTAATGGACAGGTTCGAAATGCTTACCCGGTTCGTGGAAACTGCGAGATTAGGAAGCTTCAGTGCGGCGGCTGCACTACTCGGTCTGCCTAAATCAAGCATTTCCCAAGCGGTAACAAAGCTCGAAAAGCAGTTGGGCACACGTCTTTTTAACCGAAGTACGCGAAGCGTTTCTCTCACCTCTGATGGAGAAACATTTCTGCCACAAAGTATTGCCTTACTAAGTGAATGGGATGCCCTGCAATCACAATTCATATCGTCACCAGACAATGTGAGTGGCGAGCTTCGTATCGACATGCCTAGTCGATTTGCAACTAATATTCTGCTTCCCTTGTTAGGAGAGTTTATCTCTGCTTACCCGAAAATTACGTTGCGAGTAAGCAGCGTCGATCGCAAAGTTGATCTTATTAAAGAAGGGTTTGATTGTGTCATACGGGTTGGTGCATTAACGGATAGCAATTTGATTGCCCGACGCCTTTTAACTTATCCAATTTTTAACTGTGTAAGCCCTGATTATGCGTCGAAGTGGGGCATACCGCAGTCGCTGGCAGATTTAGGTAATCATAAACTCATTGATTATTCTCACTCGCTAAGCCATAAAACACCAGAGTTTGAATATATGAAAGATGGAAGGCGCCATGCCGTTGAAATGCAAAGCTTACTAAGTGTTAATAGTACTCAAGCCTATTTCACGGCTTGTGTAAGTGGGTTAGGTATCGCGCAAATTCCAAGCGTGGGCGTTGAGTCTGACCTGAAAGAAGGAAAATTAATTCGAGTGCTTCCTAGATACGAAGCGGAGTCGATGCCGGTTAACCTCCTTTATCCCTCTACAAGGCAAATGCCCCTTAGGTTAAAAGTATTTTCTGAGTGGTTAATTGAGAAGCTAGGTCAAAAAAGCCCTGTTAAATAACAGGGCCTAGCTTTTTTAGTTCACTATTTTACTAGTAACCGTTAATCAATAGGTTGGCCGTCCTGTGCTGTATGGCCATTTAGGTTTTCTGGTGCAGCCACAACCGGCTTAGGCTTAACTGCGCCTGCTTTAGCCAAGATATCGCTGTTTCCGGTAACCAAGTCTGCTAACGAGCCTTTATCTGCATCGACTAAACCCACTTCACGCAGCATGGAGTCTACCAGTGGGGCGTTAGCACGGTAATTTAGCGCTGCCTGCGTTACTTGCTCAGCCAAACCGTTGCCTGAGGTTGCAACGGTATGCTCACCTTTTGCACCGCTACCTTGACCGTATCCCTGAAGAATTTTAATACCTTCAATGTTTTCAAGAGGCTTAACCGCTTGCTCAACAAGTTCAGGTAATATCTTAAGCATCGCAAGGGCTTTTTGTAGCTCAATTTGTTCGGTCTTGAGCGTATTCTCAGCTTCGTAAAGGGCTTGTTTACCTTGCGCTTCAACGGCGAGCACTTTCTCGTCCGCGTCGGCTTGCAGCATTTTAGCATCAGCTGCAGCTTTGGCTTCTGTCAGAATTGCGGCAGCAGAGTTTTCAGCCGCCTCTTTCTTGGCCTGTGCTTCAACGGTTATACCTACAGCTTCTCGCTCCGCCTCTTTGCGAGCATCGATAACTTCAATTTGCTTCTTACGCTCAGCTTCTGCTACCGATTTAGCGGTAAGTACTGCTTCTTCTTTTTCCACCTTTTGCTTTTCAGCTTCTGCAGCTTTAGCGCGTGCAGCAGACTCTTCTTCCGACTTGGTAGCAACAGCAATTTGCTTCACTTGCTCTGAAACTTCAACTTCTTGCTGCTGGCGAATGCGCGCTTGCTCTAACGCCTGGCGCTTTGCGATTTCCTGAGTTTCTATTTCACGAGATTTCTCAATTTCTGCCGCCTCGATAGCACGGTTTTTAGCAATTTCAGCCTCGCGCTCTTCACGTTCTTTCATTTCTCGTTGCTTAGCAATTTCAGCTTTTTGCTCTTGGCGTTTAAAAGCAAGTACCTGCTCTTGTGCAAGGCGAGCTTCTTCTTCATCGCGTTTTACGTCTAACGATTGTTTCTCGGCAGCTAGGTTACGCTGCTCAATGAAAATACGGTTTTCTTGCTGAATGTCGTTCGTTTCTTTGCGCTTTTCTTCAATGATTTTAGTCAATCGAGCACGGCCTTCAGCATCGAATGCATTGTTTTCATTGAAAAACTGAAGGTCTGTCTGATCGAAGCCAGTTAAACTTACCGATTCAAGTTCTAAACCATTCTTCTCAAGGTCGTTAGCTACACTCTGCTGAACTTTTTGTACAAAATCAGCGCGCTGCTCGTGCATTTCCGTCATGCTCATTTCAGCAGCTACGGCACGTAGCACGTCAACAAACTTTGACTCCATTAATTTTTTAACTTCTTCAGCGCGTGTTGTGCGAGTACCTAGCGTTTGCGCGGCCATTGAAATGCCGTTGGCATTCGGCGCTACACGCAAATAGAAGTCGGCTTTTACGTCTACACGCATGCGGTCTTTAGTGATTAGCGCGTCTTTCTGTATTTTCTCTACTTCGATACGAAGGGTATTCATGTTCACAGGAATAATTTCGTGAACAACAGGCAGAACCAAAGCGCCGCCGTCCTTAATGACTTTCTCGCCGCCTAGACCGGTTCTTACGAACGCAGTTTCTTTAGTAGCGCGGGTGTATAGTTTGGCAAAAATAAGGCCAATAACGATAAGCCCTACAACAATAGCACCGGCAATAAAGAGTATTGACGGCAAGCTAGATGGTTGAATTGTATCCATACTTTTATCTCTTTTAAGTTATAAGTAGCGGGTTGCTAACCAGCTGTGTTGGTTTTTCTGAACTAAAATGACGCGCTCTCCCTGTGCGAACAATTCTTCATCTTCGAATGGTTCAACTAACACAAAATGAGGCTGAGAATAATGGTCGGTAAATTTTGCTTCGGCAGGATTTCCACGGCTTGCTTTACCAATCGTGATTTCCGCCACGGAGCCGATAAAATCTTCGCTATTGATTGCACTGGACTCGACGCTTGGTAATACACCGGCGATAATTTTTACGGTTTTGGCAGTAACGAGTAGCCCAACAATGAAGGCGAGAGGAACAGAGATAGCCGCAGGCAAAGTAATTTTAAATATGCTGGCTGTTAAGCCGTTTAGCATCAGGCCTGCAAGCCCAAATAAAGTAAGCAATACAACTAGGTATATAAGGAAGGGAACTTTATTTATATTTAGCCAGTTTGCTAACGACGTACTTAAAAAGCCTTCGCCATCTACTTCAGCAAAATCGTCGCCAAGCCCCAAAAAGCTCGTACCGAAAATGGTACTTATTAGTTCTAATATGAAAACAAAGAATACGGCTATAAGCGCAATGCTAAACCAGAAATTTGCAGGGGAAAGAAGAACATCTGTCATTTACACCGTCCATGATGACTAACTTGCTTTTATTCTTTATACCACAGAACAAAAATTAAGCCAGCGCGTAACGCATGTACTTTGGGCTAGTTTGTAACAAAAACTTTTTACGATGCCTAAATGGCTGAGCTGCAGACACAGCCATTTAGAGAGCGATTTTATACGTTTAGTGTGCGTGACCCTCACCGATGCTGTGACCGTGCTCATCGTAGTAGCCACTGGCACCAGCTTCAATAAAGCCTTGAGTAACCATTTTGGTTAAAAACGGATCAGTGTGGTCATCCCCAATATCTGCATAGTCAGTACTTTGATAGTCTTGTCTTTTTGCAAAGAAGTCTCTCGTGTTCACATCGAAATCTACGTTTGTAAGCTCCCAATCTCTTACATACCCATTTCTATCAACGCTAAAAGATCTGACTAATTTTAAGTGAGGAATCCATGTGAGCTTGAAGTGCCCTTGTTCGTTGTCTAGTGAATAGTGTTCAACGGCATTGCATCCTTTTCCGTCTTTTTTATCCAAGCTCATGGCATCAATGAGTTTGTCACTAATGAGTTGGTAGCGGTATGAAAAGTCCGTCTCTTTTTTTCCGTGAATGGTTTCACCTGGCTGGTATTCGATAGCGCGCTCATGAGCATCGAAAAAGCGAGTAGGTTTTATAAATTTGTTTCTAACAAGTGTCCATGACTCAGTAATATTGGTGGCAGGGTATTCATGTGCGACTTTATTGCCGTTTCGCCACAAATGTAGTGATGTAGTTTGTAAAGTTTTAGATGGGCTAGTCACGCTTATTTCATATTTAGCGAACAGACTGGTGCTGTCTTCTTTACACGTCTGCTCATTAGATACGTTTACTACAGACGAAGTTTCAGCCACTTGAGCTAAACTAAACGTACTCGCACTTGTAAAAAGAATAAGCGCAAATGCATTAAATAATTTCATTCATTTATCCTACCGAAAATGAAGTTCTTAACCGAAGCGAAAAAGGCGACCAAAGGCCGCCCTAGCATTACTTTTTCAATAACTTATTCCATTGCATTTTCTGCTTGAGAGACAAAGTCTCCTGCAAAATCCATAACATGGAATATAACGCTTTGCTCATTAGTACCGTTGACGAGGAAAGCGCCAGGGCCTTTAGCATAAATGCCTACATCTTCACCCGAGTGTGTTTCCGAACCCAGTGGAATTAAGGCTTCTTGGTGATAGCCAGGTGCTGTAGTGTCGACATCAGTGATGTCTTTACGACCTGTATCAGGGCCTTCTAAATAAGCTGCGTCTGAGTTAGTAACGTCTCCCAGATTTCTAAAGCCTAGGCCATTTGTGTAGCCAAGTGTGGTGTATGGCGTACCGTCGGCAGCTGTAGCAGCTTCATCTGAACCTACGTTTACTACCTTGCCTAAAATCGGGTTGCCGCGCTTTGGATAACCAGCAATGGTAAAGACGTGCCCGTGGTCAGCGGTTACAATAATAAGTGTATCTTCATCATCAGTAAGCTTATCAGCAGCATCAACAGCTTCAGCAAAAGCGATAGTGTCATGAAGTGCCCCGTAAGCATTACCTGCGTGGTGAGCGTGGTCGATTCGACCGGATTCAACCATAAGGAAGAAACCTTCTTCATTGTTATCTAAAACTTTAATTGCTGCACTTGTCATTTCAGCGATAGAAGGTTCACCAGCAATGTCGTTGCCGCGGTCGGCTTCGTATTGCATGTGTGATTCGTTGAATAACGCAAACACCCTTTCAGTGGTTTCAGTATCCAAGCCGTCGAAACCAGACTGATCATAGATATAAACGCCGTTTTCGTACATGGCTTGCCACTCGGCAGTTAGGTCACGTCCATCTGTACGATCTCCCTCAATGCTGCTCGCCGCATCTGGGCTGTTGAACGCTTCGTCACGCGGCAAGAAGTGGCGACGTCCGCCCCCCATTACTACTTCAATGCCATCAATGTCTAGGCCTTCAAAGTTTGCTTCTAAGTTAGCTTCGAAATTAATTAGCTGGTCGGCAATGTCAGAACAACCCGCTGTAACCGCATCTTCTGGCATATCTGAAATGTCTTCCCAGTTGCGATCTGCTGATTTTGCATAGGTTGCTGCTGGCGTAGCGTGCGTAATACGGGCAGTAGAAATAATACCGGTAGACTTACCTGCAATTTCAGCGAGTTCTAGCGCCGTAACTAACTCGTTACCTGCAACGGTAGAACAATCACCGCGCTCAATATCTTCGTCTACGCCGATAACACCTACGTCAGTTTTTATGCCGCTCATCATCGCGGTCATTGTGCCTGCAGAATCCGGTGTTTGGGCATCAACGTTATAGGTTTTTGAAAGCCCAGAGAATGGGAATTTGTCAAAGCTAAGCTGGTTTTCTTCGCCCGCTAGGCCGTTCATCTGACCATCTAAAATACGCGCTGCGGTAACGGTAGAAACACCCATGCCGTCGCCGACAAACAAGATAACGTTTTTCGCTTTACCGCGTAGGTTCGCTACCATTGCGTCTAATTCTTCTCTAGAATTAACTGTGGCAGTAAACGCCGCATTTGATGACGCTGCACTTTCACCCGATGTTGCGTTCATCCAAACCGCTTTATTGTTTTCCACTTCGTTTTGAGCAGCCACAAACCACTCATTATTGAGGCTAGTGAGTAGTTCGCTATTGCTCACGCTGTTTACGCCAGGAACACAAACATAGCTTGTCGAAGTAATTTCACTATCACCAAGTGTGCCGTCAGCATCGGCGTCTAAGCCTGAGTCAATGCGAACACCCGAGTTAGGGCAGTTAGCATCGCCAACCGCTAATTCCGTTTGCACGGTAAGGCTTGTTAAACCGTTTTGACCGTCAGCGCCATCAGCACCAGGTGCGCCATCGTTACCATCGTCGCCTTCCAAGCTACACGCTGAAAGACCTGCTACTGCTACCGCAATTATACTTAATTTAAAAAGGTTCATATTCTTATCTCTACTTACTCGTTTACAAGGCCAAGCGCTTGATTAATCAAGTGGAAAACAACGTTTTGCTCTATTACGCCTTGCGCAAGCTGGCTTCCAGGTCCTTTGGCATGCAACGCAATGTCTTCTCCAGAGTGTGTTTCTGAACTAAGTGGAATAAGTGCTTCTTGGTGATATCCAGGCGTTGTTGTGTCGATATTGGTAATATCAACGCGACCTGCTGCGCTTTCTAATGCATACGTGGCATCAGAATTTGTTTCATCACCTAGGTTGCGGAAACCTAGACCGTTGGTGTAACCGAGTGTGGTGTATGGCGTGCCATCAGACGCTGTTGCAGGTTCGTCTGAACCCACGTTAACCACTTTGCCTAGAATGGGATTACCGCGCTTCGGATAGCCTGCGATAGTGAACACGTGTCCGTGGTCAGCCGTTACGAGGATTAATGTTTCAGAAGGATCGGTATTTTCAACCGCTGTCATTACTGCTTCTTCAAATGCTAGGGTATCGGTAAGTGCACCCGCCGCGTTGCCCGCATGGTGAGCGTGGTCAATACGGCCTGACTCAACCATTAAGAAAAAGCCGTTCTCGTTGTTATCAAGAATGTTAATTGCCGTTTCTGTCATCTCTGCAACTGATGGTTCGCCCGCGATGTCATTTCCACGGTCTGCTTCGTATTGCATATGCGACTCGTTGAAAAGACCGAATACACGTTCAACACTCTCCGTGTCTATCGCGTCAAAACCTGCTTGGTCATAAACATATACACCATTTTCGTACATGGTCTGCCATTCAGCCGTAAGGTCGCGATCATCGGTTCTATCACCTTCGACATCACTCACTGCATCAGGGCTATTGAATGCGGCGTCTTTTGGCAAGAAATGACGGCGACCACCGCCCATAGCAACCTCAATACCGTCAACGTCAACACCGGTGTAACGCGCTTCTAAATTGCTTTCAAAGTTCACTAGCTGGTCAGCAATGTCTAAGCAGCCATCGGTTACAGCGGCTTCTGGCATGTCGGAAATATCTTCCCAGTTGCGATCTGCTGACTTTGCGTAAGTTGCCGCAGGGGTAGCGTGAGTGATACGGGCTGTCGAAACAATACCTGTAGACAGGCCTTTTATTTCAGCAAGCTCTAGCGCAGTAATAACTTCATTGCCTGCAACGGTTGAGCAGTCACCGCGTTCAATATCTTCGTCAACGCCAATTACACCCACGTCAGTCTTTAGGCCCGACATCATAGCGGTCATAGTGCCCGCTGAATCTGGGGTTTGAGCATCTACATTGTAGGTTTTAACCAAGGCCGTATGTGGAAAGCTTTCAAAACTCAAATAACCTTCTTCACCAGGGTTACCCGCTAATTGACCTTTGTGAATTCTTGCTGAGGTGAGGGTTGAGATACCCATACCATCACCTACAAACAAAATAACATTCTTTGCTTTGAACTGATTATTGGTTTGTAACTTTGTATTTAGTTTTGATTGTGCGTCGGTAAACCAAGCGCTGTTAGTTTGGTGCTCGGGTAACACTGCCGCTTGAAGACTAGCAGAAACCGCTAGAGCAACAGCAGTACATGCCACTTTCCAGTTACGATTCATGATTTTTTCCTAAACGTATTGTTTGTATTGGTTGTGGTTTTGTCTAGACATCCAATCACTACCCATCATCATTCCTTGCATGGGGAGTGAATTGTTAAATCACGGAGAGCGTATGGAGAGAAGGTGACAATTCTTTGACATTTATATTACTGAACTGTCATAAATGTCACAAAACTGTATTTTGGAGAAATTTTACGGTCGATTGAAATTTGACAAAGCTTACGTTTTATAGTGAGTTAGAGGTAAAGAAGGGCACACATATAAAATATTATTAATGGTAATAAAAAAAGAGGTAGGACCATCTGTAAGTGTCAGATTTGCTTACTTAAAATTGTGATGTTGTAACATAGCTTCTGAGGGGGTAACCTTTAAAACACTACCTTGATCATACCAATCGCCGAGCACGATTCGAGTCGCAGGTTTGCCATTAGCTTCAAGGCTGTGAATGTTTGGTCTGTGTGTATGCCCGTGGATCATGCGCTGCACACCCCACTTTTCCATCACTTTCACTACCTCTTCTGGGGTAACATCCATGATATCTGGTTTAAGGTTTTGTTGCTTAGCCTTACTTTCCTTACGGCCATTATCGGCTACGCGTTGGCGATACCATAAAGGTAGGGCAAGCATTAGACGAGGCCACCACCAACCACGAGATTTTTTGCGAAACTTTTGATAAGCAACGTCGCGTGTACATAACTCGTCACCATGGGTCAGCAGGGTAGGTGTGCCGTACAAGTCTATGACCTCTTGTTCGTTTAACAAGATCATGCCTGCTTTTGATAGCCACTTTTCTCGTATGGCAAAATCGCGATTGCCGTGAATAAAGTAAATAGGGCAGTGCAGACTTACCTCTTTAAAGGCTGTCGCTATAGCAGTATTGAACGGGGTGACATTATCGTCGCCAATCCACACTTCAAATAAGTCACCAAGAACATATAGTGCATCAGCATTAATCGCGTCTTCTTTTAAGAAGCGCATTAAGCATTCTGTAATATCAGGGCGGTCGGCACTTAGGTGTAAATCAGCAATGAAGTAGGTGAACGACATAAATCTTCTTAAGTGTGGTCTAAAAAGCCGCGTTAACGTTCACGCGGCTTTAATATAACTAAAGGCTTGTTTTGAACAGCATGCCAGCCAAGCCAAAATTTAGTCAGGTGTTGTAATTATTATCTAAGCAGTTACTTATGCTACAACTGCTTTTTCAATGATCACTGGCTCAACAGGTACATCCTGATGGTAGCCGTTGTTACCGGTTTTAACCGCTTTGATCTTCTCTACCACGTCCATACCTTCAACCACTTTACCAAACGCGCAGTAGCCCCAACCGTTTACTGACTTACTAGTGTGGTCAAGGAAGTCGTTGTTGTTCACATTAATAAAGAATTGTGCTGTAGCTGAGTGTGGGTCTTGAGTACGCGCCATCGCGATTGTACCTACTTCATTCGCAACACCGTTGTCAGCTTCGTTTTCGATAGGCTCTTTAGTATCTTTCTGTTCCATATCAGGTGTAAAACCACCACCTTGAACCATGAAGTTGTTAATTACACGGTGAAAGATTGTGTTGTCGAAAAAGCCGTCTTCTACATAAGAAAGGAAGTTAGCGACTGTTTTAGGTGCTTTATCTTCAAAAAGCTCTAGGGTGATGTCACCGAAATTTGTTTTTAACGTAACCATTGTGGTTTGTCCTGTGTGTTAGCGTATATGTAAAGTGGGGGCATTTTAGCGCAAAACAGGTAGCTAGCGCAAAGAGCGGGTATGGCAAATAACAGCAATATCGCTGCAAATGGCTTGTACCATTTAAATCGTGACAGTGCTAAACTTTGCGCCCCAAAATTATGACAAATAGGAAATATAGACATGCTACATCTTTACAATACCCGAACCCGTGAAAAAGCGAAGTTTGTTCCGCTTCAAGAAGGGAAAGTGGGTTTGTATGTGTGTGGTATCACCGTTTATGACCTAAGTCATATGGGTCACGCCCGTACCTACCTAAGTTTCGATGTTTTAGTACGTTATTTGCGTCACCTTGGTTTAGATGTGAAGTATGTGCGTAATATCACGGATATCGACGATAAGATTATTGCTCGTGCCAATGAAAACGGCGAAAGCTTTGAAGCGCTGACTGCACGCACTATCGCTATGATGCACGAAGACTTTGCGGCAATTAACTTACTAGAGCCTGACGTTGAGCCGACAGTAAGTGGGCATATGGATGAGATCATTGAAATCATTCAGCGTCTAATGGACAAAGGCTACGCCTATCAAGCTAAAAGCGGCGATGTGCTATTCGACGTAAGCAAGTATGAAGATTACGGTAAGTTAAGCAAACAAGACTTAGAGCAGCTTAAAGCCGGTGCCCGGGTTGAAGTAGCGGCAGGTAAAGACGACCCGCTAGATTTCGTATTGTGGAAAACCACCAAACCTGGTGAGCCAGCGTGGCAGTCGCCATGGGGCGAGGGGCGCCCAGGCTGGCACATAGAGTGTTCTGCAATGAACCACAAGCACCTTGGTGCGCACTTTGATATTCACGGTGGTGGTTCGGATTTAACCTTTCCACACCATGAAAACGAAGTAGCCCAGTCGTGCTGCGCGTACGATACGCCATACGTAAACGTGTGGATGCATGCGGGTATGGTACAGGTAAATGATGAAAAAATGTCTAAGTCTTTAGGCAACTTTTTTACCTTGCGCGATGTGCTTAAAGAGCACGATTCAGAAACTTTGCGTTTCTTCTTGATGTCAGCGCATTATCGTAGCCAGTTAAGTTACTCTCAAGACAATATTACTCAAGCGAAGGCAGCCCTAGAACGTTTATATACTGCACTACGTGGCGTTGTAGTAGACGAAAGTACAGACCTTAGTTACGGCGGTTATTTAGCGCGTTTCGAAGCGGCCATGAATGATGACCTAAACGTACCTGAAGCGTTTTCTGTATTGTTCGATGTTGCTCGTGAGCTTAACCGCCAAAAAGACAACGCTGAAGAAGCGGGTAAACTGGCTGCGGTGCTAAAAGGTTTAGGCGCAATTTTGGGTATGCTACAGAGCGATCCTGACACCTACCTTAAAGGTGGCGAGGGCAACGATGACGAAGCAGCAGAGATTGAAGCCTTAATTAAACAACGTAACGATGCCCGTTCTGCTAAAGATTGGGCAGCCGCAGATGCTGCACGCGATGCGTTAAACGCAAAAGGCGTAGTGTTAGAAGATGGCCCAAGCGGCACTACGTGGCGTAAAGCCTAACTATCCGGAGTCGATAAGCATTTTTACAAGTTAGATAGATTGAAAAAGCCCACAGATGTGGGCTTTTTTGTATGGATTAAAAGCGCTTTTCTATACCCACTTCGAAGCGACGCTGTGCCCCAAACCAGCAGTTGTTGGTATCAAAACATGAACCTACATATTCTTTGTCGGTCAAGTTGCTTACACTACCCGTTAACCTCAGGTCATAGTCTGGCATGTCGTAAGTGACAACAGCATCGACTAAGGTGTATGAAGGCACTTGGTCAGAGTTGTACTTATCTGCCTGCGTTTCACCCACGTAACGTACGCCAGCGCCCACCATTAGACCATCTAAGTTGTCGTCAAACAGGTAGTTAGCCCACAATGAAGCACTTTCCTCGGCTACCCATACTGGCGTATTGCCCACTTCATCTGGGTCTAGCTCATTTTCTGTCACTTCCATATCTAAGAAAGTCGCATTAGCCTGAAGCGAAAGGGCAGGTGTGATATTTGTACTTAATTCTAGCTCAACACCTTCTGACTCAACTTCACCAGTTTGGGTACGCTGAGCAAAATCTGGCGTGTTCACTACAACATTTTGTTTAGTGAGAACAAAATAAGCACCGGTAAACGTAGTCGCGCCATCGCTTGATTGGAACTTAGTACCTACTTCAACTTGATCGGCGGTGGTCGGCTTGAAGGCTTCACCTGTTACCGAGTCTACGCCCGTTACAGGTTCAAAAGACTCTGAATAGTTCGCGTATACGCGCCAACCTGAATCGAAGTTATACATAGCGGCCACACGGCCTGAAAATTCATCTTGGTCAATCTCGGTAGTGCCACCGTATTCAAAACCGTCGTAAACATTTGCAGCGACATCAGTACTTTCAAAGTTATCATAGCGACCATTTAACAACACAGTGATGTTGTTAAACTGCATTTCGTTTTGAACATAAAAACCGAGTTGTTCAACATCAATTTTGTGATCTTCTTGGTAGAAATCGAGCGGTAGCGCGCTAACATCGAAAAGGTCGTTATCAATATTCACAAGGTTCAATGGCGGTGTATTCGTACCTAACGTATCGCGATAGGCTACTGTAGAATCAGAATCTTGATAGTCGACACCAAACAGAAGGTTGTGAACTAGTTCGCCAGTAACTATTTGCCCTGCAAGCTGGGTATCTACCGTTACACCATCGGTTTCTTCGTCGGTTAGATAGGCAGAGCGGTACAAATCGTTTTCAGCATCTAACACAGAGTGGTAAGTGTTGCGTTGAAGCGCTTCTGAATCTGTATATCTGAACTTTTGCAGTACTGACCAGCTATCTGTGATTTGGTGATTTAGTTTGTAGCCAAGCATAAGCACTTCGCGTGAAAAGCTATTCCAGTTTTCATCACCTGCGTAGGTACTTGGATCTAACTTACCAAACTGGTCGCTGTACAAGGAACCTTGTCCGGGAAGAGGAGTTGATGGAATCATCTCTGGGTCATCTTGGTAGTAGCCAGATAGTGTAAGTTCTGTATCGCTACTAATATCAACCGTAACAGAAGGCGCTATGGTGTAGCGCTCGGTCTCTGTCGTGTCTTGGAATCCGTCACGCTTTCTTCCTAGCATTACAAGTCTATAGCGAGCATTGTCAGTAAGTGCGCCCGCGGTGTCTAAACCTAGTTCAAACAGGCTGTCAGACCCCAACGCTGCTCTCACAAGAGTTTCATCTTCGTCTTTAGGGTATTTAGCCACTTGGTTGACCATGCCACCAGGTGGAACCAGACCGTACAGGGATGAGGCCGGACCTTTTAATATTTCCAGAGATTCAGTAGCAAACGCATCAACTTGAGGGTAAAGATTCCAACTATTATTGGTTAGAAGAGGTAAGCCATCGTAAAACGTTTGGTAAGTAGTAAAGCCACGAATAGTAAACTGGTCGAAAATAGTAATGGTAGGGCGGCTTTCAGTGGTAACACCAGAAACGTAACGAAGCGCTTTATTCACTGAATCGGCTTGACGAAGCTGCAATAAATCTTGATCAATAACGCTAATGCTTACAGGCGATTCAATAGGGCGAAGTGATGACTTTGTTGCAGTGCTTCTATAAGACTGCATAGGGTTTACTTCAATGCGTTCTAATTGTTCTTCTTCTTCAGTTTGCTGGGCAAATGTATTGCTTGAAGCAAAAACAGCTAACGCAATAGCAGACAATGAGAAAATAGTCTTTTTTGAAATACTAGGTTTCGCTAATGATGGCTTACTAGACGCCATAAATCCCTTCCTCTAATGATAGATATTAAGATATTGAACTTTAGTCTATCATTTGAAAGGTAATGATAATAGTTATTGTTAACTATTGAGGTTGTTGTTAATAATCGCCTAATCTATTGATTTACATCTGGCTTACTAGTGGGTATCGTCGACTCTTTTTCAGTTAAATGTGACTTCCAGCGCTGCTGTGCAACGTGCGCTTTTACAAGCTCTAAGCATTCATTTACAACGCTAAGCACTTCTTTATCTAGTGCGTCCGCAGTAGGAGTATAGTCGTGCATACCGACAGAGATGAAATGGTCGATGCGCTCTGCATCCAAGTCGCTTAACAGGTTTACTAGCGATGTGGTAACAATGTCGGTAACTGACTCTTCTAATGTATTTTCAATGGTTTTGCCGATAACAGGAAGGTAATGCAGCGAGGATACTTGTGCATTGCTTCTCACCGCTTTCCCCACGCTTTTTCGTACATGCTCTCGAATTACCTCGCCATGTTCTTCGCTTTGAATAGATTGGCCTAAATGGTTGATGACACCAGCCATCCACTGCGTTATGACGGGTCGACGAGGCGCTAGTACCTGTGCATTGATATCGTCTAATAAAGGCGAACCTGCTGAGATGTCTTTTTGCGCATCGCTTAGCACTTTAACAACAATCCGGTCGCTAAGTTCTTCAACAAACACGTCGTAATAAAAGGCAAAAAAGCGAAAGACGGCGGTTTGATTTAAATCGATAATTTCGAACTTGTGCAAGCGGTGTAGTATGGAGAATATTCGCAAGAAGCGGAATAGACGAGTAGGGCCCGTTGGGATTAAGCCAATAATGTCGTACCAGTGCAAAAACGGAAAGAAGTACCAGCGTAAATGCTCTTTACGAACAATAGCAACGGCCCAACGAAAGCAGAACTCGGTAAAGAATATGGCAATAAAAACTAAATCGACCAACAAAAAGTTGGCGTGAATAGGATCGTAAGCGTTAAGAAAGGCGGGGAAATATGTACCCAAAAGACCGTATACAAAATCGGTAGCATAAAGCGCATCGAAAATAAGCCACGCTAGATTTACAAACAGTATACCTAGCATGACTAAATCTAAAATTAACCAAGGCGTTTCGTGACTATTTCGCAGATTTTCTCGGTTAATTCTTAGCATTTCCATATCCTTTTCGTGATTTAACGTATGATATGACCGTTTAAAGGAAAACGCGTTAATGCTAATCTAGGCCGAGTCACTAGCTCGATGCGTTCAACCTTGTCACGTCTACATACAGTTTAAGTCTTTGACCGGGTTGCAGATAGCGCTTAGTGTTTAGCGAATTCCACTTGCCAATGTCACTTACCTTAACTTTGAACTTGCTGGCGATACGTGATAACGAGTCACCGTTTCTTACCGTGTAGGTTAGTTTTTTAGTAACCCCGGCTTGCGCTTTTCCTTTCTGCCAAATAACCAGAGCTTTTCCTGGTCGAAGCGTATCACCCGGTGCCATACCATTCCATTTAGCTAACTGCTTAGTACTTACTTTGTACTTACGCGCAATATCCCATAGCGTATCACCAGATTTAACGGTGTGACGCACTTTTTGCTGAGACGAGCTGCTATTTTGCAGACTGGCTAAACGTTCCTCTTGCGATAAGGTATAGCTGTCTAACTCTTGAAGCGCTACAGGTACCATTATCGCTTGACCGATTCTGATCATTGATGAGTCTAACTCATTTATTCTTTTCAGCACTTTCACTGTGGTGTGATATTGCTTTGCAATTTTACCTAAGCTATCGCCAGACTTAACGGTGTGACGTACCCAATTAAGACGCTCTTTTTGATCAATCTTAGCAAGGGCTTGCGAAAACGCAGCCGCTTTATCAAGGGGAAGTACTAAGCGGTGCGGACCATCTGGAGATGTGGCCCAGCGGTTGAACCCAGGGTTTAAACCGTGAAGTTCTTTTAAAGACATGCCAGCAAGTTCCGCCGCAAACGCTAAATCGACCTGAGAGCCAATATCGACCACCTCAATAACGGCTACGTTTTCTACCTCTGGCCAAGAGTACGCATATTCATCTTTGTTTTTAAGAATATCAGCAAGGGCTAATAACTTGGGCACATACGCACGGGTTTCTTTAGGTAAGTTTAAGTTCCAGAAGTCGGTAGGTTTTCCTGCACGTTTGTTGGCTTTAACCGCTCGTTGAACACGGCCTTCACCGCTGTTGTAGGCCGCTAATGCGTGCAGCCAATTACCGTCAAACATCTCATTTAAATAGGTAAGATAATCCAGTGCACCTTGTGTTGACGCAACAACGTCGCGGCGCCCGTCGTACCACCAGTTTTGGTCCATCCCAAACCGCTTACCGGTGCCTGGGATAAATTGCCACATACCGGCTGCTCGACCATGAGAATAGGCGAAAGGGTCGAATGCGCTTTCTACGATAGGCAAGAGAATTAGCTCCATCGGCATGTCACGCTTTTCAATTTCTTCTGCAATGTAATAAAGAAAGGGCTTGGCACGCTTAACCACGCGAGCCATATATTCTGGGTGCTTTAAATACCACTTTCTTTGGGCGTTCAGGCGTTTATTGTCAGGTATGGGTAAAGCAAAATTTGCGCTAGCACGTTCCCACACGTCAGTTACAACAGCCTGCGTATGCATGTCAGGTGTCGCGGTAAGTTCGACACCTTCTTCTAGCGTATCGTCATTTGGGTGCACGACTTCAACAACGCCATCTCTTGCTAACTCACAATCAGAAATAGCTTCTTCATTGCTATGAATGTCACTGCACGCTTCTAGCGAAGCATTTTCGTTACTTTCTAATTGTGCATTGTCACTATTATTATCTGTTATCTGACAACCCGTTAAACCTATCGCCAACAATAACGGCGATAGAGGGAAAAACTTCAACTGCATATATGAAGAAACCTCTTGGAGCACTGCAAACCGGCAATATTACGATAATCGGCTTACTTTTGCATCAAAACTCATCTTTCCAGCGGCGAACTGCAGCAAATACCGCTACATCGTCAGCCAGGTTATTTTCGCAATAGGCTTCGGCAGCAGTTTTCACAGAAAGTTCATGAGCTCGTAAAAATGGGTTTATGCTTTTTTGCTCTTTAAGGGTACTCGGTAAAGTGGGTTGATT
Source organism: Alteromonas sp. ABH4_452 (assembly GCF_056311825.1). NCBI lineage: Bacteria > Pseudomonadati > Pseudomonadota > Gammaproteobacteria > Alteromonadales > Alteromonadaceae > Alteromonas > Alteromonas sp. ABH4_452. The sequence goes on from NZ_CM149973.1 coordinate 2,189,163, forward strand.
CTGTTCTCGCTTAGTATTGACCCAATCTGCGTAGTCGTTTAGTGCCGTATTATCAGGCTCAACAGCAAGAGCAAATGCAACATTTGCTTGCGTATACTCGTGGGCGCCGTACACCTTGGTAGTGTCAGGTAATCGCTTTAACTTATTTAAAGAATGATGCATTTGCTCTGGAGAGCCTTCGAATAAACGCCCGCAGCCAGCGGAAAACAACGTATCACCACAAAATAGTGCGCCATGACCAAAAAACGCGATGTGATCTAGCGTGTGACCCGGCACCTCCATAACTTGCAGTGCCATTCTAAACACAGGAAGTGTTACGGTATCGCCCTGTGCCACCGATTTGGTAATACCTCTTATATGATTGCCTCTTGGCCCTATAACTGGTAAATCCGGTACAGTAGATACTAGCTTAGCAATGCCACCAGTATGATCTCTATGATGATGGGTAATAAGAACCGCACTAAGCAATAATTTATTAGCTTTAAGATAAGCCAATACAGGTTCAGCATCACCCGGGTCAACGACAATAGCGCTGTTACCGTTGTGAATGCACCAAATGTAGTTGTCAGTAAAAGCGGGGATAGGATGAATTGTTACTTCTGAAGGAAGCGTTTCTGCCGTCATAAGAGTACCTGCTTGTGTAGGTAGAATTATGCGTTACTATAGGGACTTGTGAACAGCAGAGCAACCTAAGAGCGCGCAGTGTTAATGAGATCGGCCTTTAGAGCCAAACCGCCTCGCTACCCGACAAGCTGGGACGATTTCCCCGCAGGTGAGTACATCCGCGATGCCGTGAATACCGTGTGTAGCGATTATGCTGAGCGCATATTTGGGTATCACTTTGCTAAGCTAGGCTCTTTAAGTGCCGAGATTAATTTAAACACTAGCCCTATTAGGCACCACATCAATCAAGTGCCCTTTGATAATCAATTTGGCTGCCAGTTAGACGGCAACACTGCATCTATTAACACCTCAGACAATAATGTTGAATCTTCACAGTCACTGGATGAAAGCCGCGAATCAACTATTAGCAGAGAAAATACCATTGTAGGGCAGTCGCATTCCTTACCTTTTTCTGAAAATAGTGTTGATGGCTTTCTATTGGCTAACGAGTTAGATTTCGCTCAAGACCCTCACGAGATATTAAGAGAGGTAGACCGTGTTATTACGCAAAACGGTTATGTCATCATCAGTGGCTTTAACCCATTAAGTCTTGCCGGTATCGCCAAGTTCCTACCCGTTAAGCGCGGAAATATTTTGCACGATGCACGTTTTTTTACATCCTATCGCATTAAAGATTGGCTTCAGTTACTTGGTTTTGAAATTGTTGAGCAGCGCCAAGTGCTTTTTTCTACGCTGTTTTTTCAGCAGCGGTGGAAAGGAGCCGCTAAGCTTCAGCACTATTTAGCATCTTACCTGCCTTGGTGCAGTGCGGTGTATGTAATACTTGCGAAAAAGCGGGTAATCCCAATGACGGCCATAAAACCTAAACGTAACTTAAAACCGCGCTTTTCAGCGGTGGGGGCTAGTGTAAGGACTTCCTCGGTAAATCGTACGCTGCGTTAGCGGTTTTAAATATATATGCCATGCGCACGTACAGCGGGCTAGGCTTTTAACTAAAAGGCTGTATCAAGCGTTAACCCTTTTAGAGATTTGCTAACTTGCTGTACCAGAACGCTAGGCTTTAGCGTTCACAAGCGAATTTGAAGGGGAGTGGGAGATAGCTTAGCAGCTATCTCCATATTAAGATTTTAATCGTCGCTTGCTTTATACAAATGCACATCTCGCTGCGGATAAGGGATGCTAATACCTTCTTCATCAAACGCTTTTTTAACCTTTTCCTGCATATCCCAGTAATAAGGCCACAAGTCATCTGTACCGACCCAAGGTCTAAACATCAGGTCGACTGAATTATCACCTAGTCCACCTACACAAATTCTAGGTGCAGGGTCGGTCAATGAGCGTTCGTCCTCTTCAAACAAACGCTGCAAAATATTCTTTGCTTTGTCGATATCGTCATCGTAGCCAATGCCAAAGGTCATGTCGCAGCGGCGTTTATCGTATACGCTAACGTTAGTTAATGTGGCGTTAGATAGGTTCCCGTTGGGAATAACAACACGCCTATTGTCAAAAGTGTTGATTACAGTATAGAGAATTTGTATTTCTGCTACAGACCCTAAATACCCTTCTGCTTCAATGGTGTCACCCACTTTGAAGGGTTTAAAAATCAGTATCAGCACACCGCCAGCAAAATTAGCAAGGCTGCCTTGCAATGCTAAACCAATAGCTAAACCTGCTGCCCCAACTACGGCGATAAATGAGGTGGTTTCAATACCTATCATAGAGGCAACAGAAATCAACAACATGACTTTTAAAACGGCACTAATAAGCCCGCATAAAAATTTGTTTAGTGTAGGGTCCTTTTTACCTATTCGGTGATCTAATAGGTTAACAAAACGATTTACTAACCAAAGACCCACCACCAGAGTAAGGATAGCCAATAGCAATTTGGGGGTGTAAGTCATCACCAGTGATATGGCTTTTTCGGTTAATTCCGATAAATCGATATTAGTCCCGAACAAATCTTCCATAAATACCTCTTTCAATGATTAAACACCGTGACTACGTTATAGAAAGAATGATAGATCGCCTTAAATTACAACGAGTGGAAATGTCCCTTTGATGGTTTGCGGTTGTTAGCTTATTTTGCGATAGGGCGATAGGGCAACATGGAAAAAGGGAAATAACAAGTTACGGAGCAGATTAAAGACTGGGTTAGTAATGATTGAGTTAGATGATGCTGAGGGCGGAACAATGAGCTTGCACGACGATGGAAATGTACCTTCAACCTAACTATACGATTTTGGGCTACATGAATCAGAGAACTCTATTATCAGCTAAACAAAAAAGGTGACATTCCGTCGCTTTAAAGCGCTGAATGTCACCTTTCTTCAATGTTGAACGTTATAAGGTTTACTTAACGCGCATACCAGGCTTTGCACCTTCGTGCGGCTCAAGAATATATAGTTCGTCGCCACCTGGGCCTGCCGCTAACACCATGCCTTCACTTAAACCGAAACGCATCTTACGAGGTGCTAAATTTGCCACCATCACCGTATGCTTACCGATCAGAGCTTCAGGCGAGTAGGCCGACTTAATACCAGCAAAAACTTGCTTAGTTTCGCCGCCCAAATCTAGCTCCAAACGTAAAAGCTTGTCTGCTTTTTCTACGTGTTCTGCGTTAGCAATACGGGCAATACGTAAATCTACTTTCGCGAAATCATCAAACGAGATAGTGTCGCTAATAGGGTCTTTAGCAAGCGGGCTGTCTGGGTCGATAGCTGGCGCTGCTGGCGCTAGGCTTTCTTTTGAATCTTCAACCATGGCGTCGATTTTCTCCATTTCTACACGCTGCATCATCGGCTTAAATTTGTTGATGGCGTGGCCTTTTAATAAGGTTTGCAGTGAATTCCAGTCGAACTTGTCGTTTAGGAATTCTTCTGCTTTTTCTGCAAGTACAGGAAGCACAGGCTTCAAGTAAATCACCAACAGACGGAACATGTTGATACCTAGCGAGCACACATCGTGTGTGAACTGCTGCTTAGTCTCGTCTTTAATGGTTACCCAAGGTGCATTGTTGTCGATGAACTGGTTCGCTTTATCAGCAAGGGCCATAATTTCACGCACAGCTTGGTGGTACTTACGCTTCTCAAATAGTGCAGCAATGTTCTCTGATGCGTTTTGGAACTCAGCAATCAGTTCTGGTTCTATCACGTTTTCAGACAGCTTTCCGTCAAAACGCTTAGTGATAAAGCTTGCACAGCGGCTTGCAATGTTAACCACTTTACCTACTAGGTCTGAATTCACTTTTTGTGCGAAGTCAGTAAAGTTAAGGTCGATGTCGGTAACACCGTCGCCTAACTTAGACGCAAAGTAGTAACGCAGATATTCTGGGTTCAAATGGTCAAGGTAAGTACGGCCTTTAATAAAGGTACCGCGCGACTTTGACATTTTCGCACCGTTTACGGTTACAAAACCGTGTATGTTCACGCCCGTAGGCTTGCGGTATCCCGCGCCTTCTAGCATGGCAGGCCAGAATAGGCAGTGGAAATAAGTAATGTCTTTACCAATAAAGTGGTACAGTTCAGCGTCAGAATCGGCTTTCCAAAAATCGTCAAATTCTAGGTTATTCTGGTCGCAGAAGTTTTTGAAACTAGCCATGTAGCCAACTGGCGCATCTACCCACACGTAGAAGAACTTGTTCGGCGCACCTGGAATTTCAAAACCGAAGTAAGGCGCATCACGGCTGATATCCCACTGCTGAAGACCTTCAGTGAACCACTCTTGTAGCTTGTTTGCCATTTCTTCTTGCAGGGCACCTGAGCGGATCCACTCTTTTAACATGCCTTCAAATTTTGGCAGGTCAAAGAAGAAGTGCTCAGACTCACGTAGTACTGGTGTAGCACCCGATACAACGCTGCGCGGGTTCTTTACTTCTGTTGGGCTATACGTTGCGCCACATAAGTCACAGCTATCGCCGTTTTGATCTTCTGCGCCACAGCTTGGACAAGTACCCTTAACGAAACGATCTGGCAGGAACATTTCTTTTTCAGGGTCGAACAGCTGGTTAATAGTGCGCTTGCTAATGTAACCCGCGTTATCTAAACGTGTGTAAATTTCTTCACACAACGCCTTGTTTTCTGGCGAATGGGTTACATAGTAATTGTCGTAATCAACGTGAAAATCAACAAGGTCTTGATGGTGTTCAGCACGGGTTCTAGCCACCATTTCTTCTGGTGTAATGCCAAGCTCTTGGGCTTTAAGCATAACCGGTGTACCGTGTGCATCGTCGGCGCAAACACTGTAACATTCGTTTCCGCGAAGGCGCTGAAAACGAGTCCAGATGTCGGTTTGAATGTGTTCTAGCAAATGACCTAAATGAATAGAACCATTTGCGTATGGCAACGCACTGGTTACCAGAATTCGGCGTTTTTCTGACATAATGACGTTATTGATTCTTTGCGTTTCAAAATGGCTGCAAATACTAGCGGAAAACCGCGTTTTTTGCATCTCGTAATTCACACAATTCTACCACTAGTAAGGCATTTTATGTTCTTTTCTCGCAAAGCAGAGCCGCTAACGCAAAAGGTTGCTGCTATTTTAGCCAAGTATTTCTCGCTAGACGTAGACGATACCTTGCCTTGGTGTGCTTTTAGTCAGCCAGAAAATGAAGATGCAGGCGTTACAGTTACTTTGCCATTTTGCATTGCTACACAGTTAGACATGCTTAAACAAGAAGCGCTTAATCAGCTTAAGGGTAAGTTAGATGCCGATAAGCTTACTTTTAAGCAAAACGTTGCCAGTGGCGACACTGAAGTTGCCCCTGTTACTAATATCAAAAATATTATTGCGGTAGCCTCGGGTAAAGGTGGTGTGGGCAAATCTACAACCAGTATCAACCTTGCATTTGCACTTATGCAAGAAGGCGCGAAAGTTGGCATTTTAGACGCCGATATTTATGGGCCGTCTATTCCCATTATGTTGGGCAACCCCGATGCACACCCTGAAAGTGAAGACAATAAGCACATGCAGCCGCTTATGGCACATGGGCTGGTAGCAAACTCTATCGGTTATTTAGTACCGCAAGAAGACGCGGCAGTATGGCGCGGCCCCATGGCAAGCAGGGCATTAAAGCAGTTGCTAGATGAAACCCTATGGCCTGTGCTTGATTACTTAATTGTAGATATGCCGCCAGGGACAGGTGATATTCAGCTTACGATGGCGCAACAAGTTCCACTAACCGCTTCTGTGGTAGTGACTACGCCCCAGGACTTAGCGCTAGCCGATGCCCAAAAAGGCATAAGCATGTTTGAAAAGGTCAATGTGCCAGTACTTGGGCTTATCGAGAACATGAGCTATTACCAATGCAGAGCCTGCGGCACCAAAGACTATGTATTTGCAAAAGACGGAGGGGAAGCGCTTGCCGAACGTCATGGGCTTCCGCTTTTAGGTCAGCTACCCCTTGATATTCATATCCGCGAGCATGGTGATGCCGGCATGCCTTTATTAATTTCCTCGCCTGAAAGTGCCTTAAGTGAAAGCTACCGTGAAGCTGCGCGGGCATTGTCTATGCAATTAGCCCTTACCGTTGAACCACGCAAAGGAGCGGTTAAACACATTAAAGGCGACCCAATTGGCATTCTTGGGAAAGATTGAGAAAGAGTAGGGTTTAGTAATAACAGGTAGCGCACAATAGTGATGTACGTTTAGTTTAAAGCCTAGTTAGATGCTGAACCAAAGAAAAATAGAGGCAGGTTTTGGCACTTAAATTCAAAATTAGCTAAAACTTTATAAAAATTGCGCAAAAGCAGATAAAACAAGCCTTTGAGCAGTTGAATGCATGCGGTGACATACGCATAATAGCGGCCTAACGAAATGAGGAATACACCATGCGCTTGTGCGACCGCGATATCTACCAACATCTTCAAGATGGGAAAATAAAAATTGAGCCTACACCTAACTATGATCAGGTTAGCGGTGTAACGGTAGATATCCGCCTTGGTAACAAATTTCGCGTGTTTGAAGACCATCAAGCGCCGTTTATCGATTTAAGTGGCCCAAAAGCACAGGTTCAAGAAGCGCTGGACCACGTAATGAGCGACGAAATTGAACTAGAAGAGGGTAAAGCGTTCTTCTTGCACCCGGGCGAGTTGGCACTAGCTATAACCTACGAATCAGTAACGCTGCCAGACAATATCGTTGGTTGGTTAGACGGGCGTTCTTCACTGGCGCGTTTGGGCTTAATGGTTCACGTAACAGCCCATCGCATCGACCCAGGTTGGTCGGGCAATATCGTTCTTGAGTTTTACAACAGTGGTAAGTTACCGCTGGCGCTTCGCCCTAAAATGAAAATAGGGGCACTTAGCTTTGAGGTGTTATCAGCCCCAGCTGAAAAACCTTACAACGCCAGAGTTGATGCGAAATATAAAGATCAAGCCGGTGCAGTTGCCAGCCGTATTTCGTCAGACGACGAAAGTAAGTAAAACAACTAAAAAATAACTTTTTTGGAAAAGCCTCGTGCGTTTCCCGCTAATTACTGATAGAAAATATAAGAGCAATAATTAGGGCCTATAGCTAAGGCCCTAGCACTTATAATAAAGCGATTAGTAACGGGAAGCGCAATGCACACAAACCCTGAACCTTCTTCAGATATTCAACAACGAAAGCCAACACGTAAGAACAGCATTGTTCTTTTCGCGTTTATCGCCTCTGTTCTTAGCGGTATGGGCCTGTGGGCTATAAATCAGCCTAGCGAAATTATATTTACCGCTGCGATCACTCTTTTTGTGGCCGTACTTTGGGTAACCGAAGCGCTGCCCATTCCCGCTACTTCGCTTCTGCCATTCGCGTTATTTCCATTATTCGGCGTACTGTCACACAGTGAAGCTGCGTCTGCCTTAGGAAGTCATGTCATTATATTGCTAATGGCGGCTTTCATGCTTTCAAAAGGGCTTGAACGTGCCAACTTACACAAGCGATTTGCTATTTACATGCTGCGTGTAACAGGCAGCGGCAGCCCGCTCAAGCTCGTGCTAGGCTTCATGTTAACAACCGCCGTTCTTAGTATGTGGATTAGTAACACCGCCACGGTGTTAATGATGTTGCCAATGGCCATTGCCATTATCAATGCGGTTAATAACCCAAGATTTGGCGTCGCCCTTATTCTGGGTATTGCTTATTCAGCAAGTTTAGGTGGGGTAGGGACGCCTATTGGCACACCGCCGAATATTATCTTCATGAGCGTGTATGAAGAAACGCAGGGTATGGAATACAGCTTTATCGAATGGATGAAAACTGGCGTACCGATAGTCGTTTTAGGTGTGCCTATTATGGCCTTGTGGTTGGCACGCGGAATTAAAGAAGTGGGCAACATCGATTTGCCTGTACCTTGTGCATGGTCAAAAGCAGAAAAGCGTGTACTTGCCATTTTCGGTACGGTAGCAATGGCGTGGATCTTCAGACCTTTTTGGACCGCTTGGATAGGCGTGACCACCATCAGTGATAGCACTATAGCCGTTGCAGGTGTTGCAGCTATGTTTTTCACCAATAGCGGCAATGACAATGGCGAAGTAGACGCTAAAGGTAACAACGACAAGCTGCTCGATTGGAAAACCGCTAACGATATTCCTTGGGGAATGTTACTTTTGTTTGCAGGTGGCATTTGTATTGCGAAAGCGTTTATGTCTTCAGGCTTAAGCGTGCTGATGGGCTCTTGGTTAACAGGGCTCGCTACCTTGCCTGTGTTATTGCTAGTACTGGGTATTTGCTTATTCGTGACTTTCCTAACGGAAATTACTTCTAATACCGCAACATCTACCTTGCTAATGCCAATATTGGCGGCAGCGGGGTTGGCAGTGGGCGTTGACCCTAAGTTACTAATGATTCCTGCGGCAATTAGCGCAAGCTGTGCTTTTATGTTGCCTGTAGCAACAGCGCCTAACGCCATTGCGTACTCAACTGAAAAGTTTGATATTAAAACAATGGCAAGAGAAGGAATAATGCTGAACGTGCTGGTGGCGTTAGTGGTAACTGCGGTGTGCTACGTTACCTTGGCCTGATATAAAATAGCGTGCAACTAGGTGTTTTAATGTAGAATTTTACAAAGATGGTTAGCAATTGAGCGCTTAAACAGGCTTATTGCTAAATTCCGTTGCATTGTGAACAAATTTGAGTAGACTAACTCGCTCTTTCGGTCGGTGTGTAGCGCAGCCTGGTAGCGCACTGTCATGGGGTGTCAGGGGTCGGAGGTTCAAATCCTCTCACACCGACCAACTTCTCTCTTCTAAGTGACACCCAAAGCCTTATCTGGCTTACTCTACAGCAAACCTTAAAGTCAAACTTCAAGACAACACACAGAACTCACATCCACCTTGATATTAGCTAAATTTGTGAACGTTCACAATCTTGTTCACACTTGCGAGTTTGACGTAAATATATTTGAAGTTAAGCAAGCAGCATGGATTAAATAGTCAGGTGAGTGTCAATTAGGGGGAAGTCTAAAATCTCTCTCCAAGAAGAAACCTTTTGTTAGAGTTCCAGAAAACCTGCATTTCATGTTTCTTGTGAGCAGGATTCAACTGTGTCATCTGATTTAAATCATTTCCATGGAGAAGAAAAACTACCGGAGGTCTTGCTGTAGCGTTTATGGATGTATATTTATTCTTACTCTTTCGGACACAAGGTGATTCAATTTCACTCGCTCCATGGTAAATCCTCAATAGCTCAATATGTAGGCTATATACTGTGAACTGTTTGAATTACAGAGCGTTTTAGTCGATATTTCTACTCTGCCGCTCGCCGAGTGCCCTTTAGCGTTAATCAGTCGCTGATGACTGCGCATTGCTTGTAGTTACTACAGCAGAAACTTATTGCTGAATAAACTGAATTTGTTAATCCATATTTCGAAAGCCACTCTTCCGTCGAGGGAGTTACAGTGGCCGTTGGCAATAAACCGAGGTCTACATTTCTGTATTCTATCTTTCCACACTCAAATAAGGGCAAGGTTGATTGTCTTATACAAGAGGGCTACTCTCAATGCTCCTTAATGCCTAATAACTGAGCGCCTCGTACGAATTATGGTGATACAACTTCAAATGAATGGCGGGTTCAAATTGACATAATCTTGTTCTCTTCTTTAGTTCAATAGCATGTGTAGGTTCAAATATCTCTTCCAATTTCTAAGTCAAACAACGAATATCAAAATGATTGATAGCTTGTTGGAATGAAAGAAGAAGGAATTGTCGGCATTGGAACTTGATTATCGCCCCCTGACGATGTTAATGATTCATCGTAGAAGTAGACACCATTTGCTTTCAGGTAACTAAAATTTACATCTGTAGCAACGAAGTCAATGCCGCCTGGATTCGGAAGCCAGCCTTTGTAGTTTGCTTCATATACCAGTAACCAATGTTCATCATAAAGTCCAGATGCGTTCATAAAAGACTCCCAAAGCGTAGTGTCTAATGTTTTGGTTAGTAAGCCTTTTGAGCGGCAGTCGAGGGCTAATAAAGCTATACATGAGTCATCACACTGAGAAATCAGGTCCACGCTTTTATCTGTTATTTTAAGTTGCAGCACTAAACATCCCCAGAGTGCATTTGCAACTTCACTAGAATGCTTTAATGGCGCATGAGTTTCGATAAGACTATTTAATACGTCTTGAATTTCGTTACTTAATGGAGGCATGCCCAAATTTATACGGCTAATTATTTGCTCTAGCGCATATGGTAATGTGGCCGGTTCCGGAGCTATGCATAATAAAATTAGTCTTTGAAATAAATCCCAATTGTTTGAATGTATAGTTACAGAGCGAAGTCTAGCAATGGCAAACTGAAGAACCGGTTCATCTTTGTTCGCTTTGCTTATTTCGAAGACATATGAAAAATAGTCTTCCAAGTCATTTGCTTGACTTTTAACCGACGATCTAAAGGAGAAGTTTTTAAGCTCGCGAACCCAGTTGCTCTCTAGCGCTGAGGGTAGTTCAATTACTTTTGTCTTTTTGGGGTTCAGAGCTAGCTCGTAATCCGATAAACAAGCCTCAAGTTGATGAAACGCTTCTTCTGCTTCTGTTCTAGTTTTGAAACTTAATTCGTAATCGTCGATAAATCTATGGCCTTTTACTGAACTCGATTTCGTAAGTAAAGACTCATCACACTTATTCATTATTAATTCAGCCAAAACTAGAGATGTGTCGGGGCCAATAGGGATTCCAATAGTCTGTCCGTCCTGCCCTTGGCGAACTAGGAAGTCCAACTTGTTCCCTAATAAGTTGAATTTTTTATTTGTCTTTGCTTTGGCTTTTGTATGGAGCGCCCAGGGAATTGAGTGAGTATAAATACTGTGGTAGAAGCGACTGATATCAGTGAACAAGACATAGCGGCTTCCAACTCTTGATTTTACAGCTAATGCTACTCTGTCGTTATGAGAATATTTTCCATCAATTGCTCGGCCTTTTGATTTTTGCACTGGCGAGGTTGCTGCAAGTTTTGACATGTGGGTTGCTGTTTCGAGCACCCTCCAGTTACTTTGAATCTCTCTCGCAAGCAAATAGAAGAGTACGGGATTACATATACTAAGTTTTCGTCTAAGAAGACCACCTCGAGCATGTGAGTATTTGCAGATTTTGGCTTTGGGAATTTTGGTTCTATTTGTAATGTTCTTAGCGAAGTCACCCTCTATTGTTACTGCACTCGAGGTTAAAAGGTTGGAGAATGTCTCGGTAACAAACGGAGCTGGTAGCTCTTTCGGGAAATACCCTCTTTTCAAAATATCCTTTAAAGGCATCTAAATTCCCTCTTTATGTCCCTATTTATAACGGAGTTGCTGTATCTGGTTCGATTGTGCGGGTTAATCTTATTCTGAGCTTTTTCTTTTGATTTTGATAAGAGTTGATGGCCGCAAAGTCATTTACCTTGTTTTTTGGTGGAGTGGGTGACTCGGGCATTTCGTCAACTATTTCTAGTAACCCTTTTTGAATTGTCTCAATATCTTCTTCTGTAGCCAAATTTGAAAGTAGTTTGTCGATTTCTTTATTAGCATCAATTAATTTCTTTACAACATCTGATGCGAGTTGGTTCCCATTCGCTCCCGACTTTATAGTCTCAAGCATATTTATCGCTTTTTGGATAGAGCCAACAATTCCGACTCGGGCTTCGAGGCGAATTACACTTTGTTGCCTTGAGCCTGCGCTAAATACACCTTCAGAAATAATGTAATCGGTAACTCGTTTAGCGTCACTGTATATCAATTGTATACCTTCGCGAAAATCTTTGTAGTTGGATATGCCCTGGAGCAATAAGCTGATGGTTCCAAGAACAGTAACTCGAGCTATCAATGACCCATCTTCAAACTCTACTTCGATTGGAGCATCAGGTGACAAAAAGAAATCAACTCGACTTCGGGCAAAATCGATAATAGAAGACTTGAATTCTTCTAATCTAGTCGAGTCTCCAGCGACATCAGATTCAATATGAATATAAGCTTGGCTTAAGATATTCTTATTTATGTAATCAGCCAATGAAACCTCCTTGTGAAATTAATACACACCCTGAATAAATATAAACAATTGTTTTAACTGAATAACACTACCATACTTTTTTTGAAGTTAATTAAATAGTTTAAGTGGTATGTGAAAGTTTTTAATAACGCATAATTACCGTATTGATAGGCCAAAGTAAGTGCATGTGGCTTAAAAAGGCTCCAGCTCTCCATTCGAGTACTGCCAAAAATATTGGTTTTTTGACATGTCCCACATCAATTTTCGGCCAGCCTCACGTTTCTTCTGAGCTCGTATGCGCTGTCTAGCACTCGCTAAGTGGGCAATTTCACTCTGCGCGTTTTTATTACTCACAATTTGCTTAGCTGTCTTGTTGTTAACTTGTACGAGGACTTCGCGATTAGCCTCCAGTATACCATTGCATGCATCTTCAAGCTTTGTCCCTACCCATCTTGCAAACCGAATGGATAGCTCGCCATAGGGTTTCTCCTTGCCTGTAAATGCGTCCTTGTTGTGAGATGGCAAAGGCTTGATGGTTAATAGTTTTTTAGTGAGGAATATGTATCTGTAATCAGTTGGTTTAAACAGCGATTCGTTCATTTTGCAAGTCCAAAGTAAACCCACCAGTCTGATAGCCAGGTCATTCGAAGTTACATGTAAAGAGTCTAAATGATTAAGGTGCAAAGCCCATAGCTGCTCTCGCGTTAACTCACGTTTATGGCGGTATGGACTTACATGATAGTCCTTGGCTTTCAGAAGTTGGTACTCAAACCATTTTGTAAGCACTGTTAAGTCAGAATGCCGAGCCCAGCGCTCACCGGCCAAGTAGGGCATTCGAATAGCAAGGTCAGAGCGTAGGCTTGGCTGCTTCAACGTAGCGTGTCCATGGCGTTTGTAATGCGTTGCATGGCGTGCGCATAGTTTCGAACGCTGCACGCCGTTACGATCTATACTTGTGCTTCTGGAGCACCCTGAGACTTTACACAGGCTCATTGGTTAACTTCCTGACCATTAAAGCCAGAGATTCCATTAGGGGAGCTCACTTGAATGTCGTGAACCACATTAAATTTAAACATTGTGTAATATGCTTCCTGAATAATTTCAGACAATTCGTGACAATATCTCGTAGAAGTTATGTAACTGTCGTGCACTGGCAAGACTGGGATATCTGCTTCCAGACATTTCTTGAGGATTACTTCAGTTAGCTGGCTATCGGCATACTGAAGTTGCCCCCAGTAGCTATCGAAGAACTTGTGTTGAATAGCTGCGTGTTGACGCATAAAAGCTTGGACATATTGTTTGCTTTGCTCCGAATCTATGCGCCACTTATATGTGAGATTCCTAATGACAAGGCCTTCACTCTCGCTATTAATGAGCAACTGACACAGGTACTTGAAAATATGTCTGTGGCTTTCATCGTAACCGTCGACATAGTAACAATCCTCGGGACACTCTAAGCCCGACATGTTGTAAAGCAGTCTAGGGTGCAAGCATTTAATATCCAGCTCCACGCAGCATTCACCATTAACCGTCATTGTCATGCGCTCGTCTTTACGTAAGCCTTGAGCGGGACAGTAAAATCTACCTCCAGTCCGGAAGTTATTCCGGAAAACTCTCCGGCACTCTAAGTCGCTTTGGAGTAGTGTTCGCCTATGATTTGAGAATACTAAGTAACCACTTTCAAAGTCACATTCACTGTCGATGACAGGGGTATACTCCCAGTGCTGGGCTTGCCTGTGAGCGTTTGTGTCGAGCAAAGTCTGTCTAATGCTATGCGTGGTTTTATTTTCTTCATAATCCAACAGTTCTTTGCTATCTCCATTTAAGACAAGTACTTCACGATTAGCGGTGTTATGAACCAGTGATAAGCGTCCAGCATTTTCAGCCAGCCATACCTTGGCCTTATCAGTTACCAACCAAAGCGTTCTAAGTCCGTGTGTTGAGCGTTTTCCTTTAAATCCTTTATGAACCTTAAGAAAGCCTATGTCAGCTAGTCGCTTGAGCATGTCCACAAAGGTTTTATGTCCGAACTTAACTGCCTTATATCGGGCAATTGGCTCTGAAGATGTATTGCTTGCAGAATGCAGAAACCCATAACGAACTGATGGGTGATGATGTGTCGGTGACATAGCGATGTTAGCCAAGGCCGTTTGTAGCGTGGCGCGAGTGGTTTCACGGTTGCGATTTACTAGTTTGATACCCATCATCTCGATAAGTAAGTCAACTGGCTGACCAGATAGACCAATCTCCATTCTTGGCTCGAAGGTTTTTATAACTATGTCTTGCTGGTGGTGATAGTGGACATACTGTTGCGGTGCCTTGCGAAGACTGCTCGTCCACTGGTGGTTTATCTCTGCTCGTGCAGGAATAACGGATTGATGCATAAAACTTCTTGATTTCCTAAACTACTGGTATATGACTTAAGGGTGACACTGAGATGGCTCAGGCCAGCCGACGCGTCTACTATTAGGTTATTGATGAATAAATTAATTAGGTCACTACTCAAGAGATTCTACTGACTATAGAGTCTGTAAGTTTCTGTTAGTTAAACACTATTCATTGATGAATCACTTACGATATACAATCCAATGATTGAACATCTTAGTCAGTAGCGTACATATCCACTTGATACTCACGCCCATGGTCTCCTATGCGCTGGTGCACAGCTCCTTCTTCACTGTTTGTACTGTAGAAGGGGATATACTTAATTGACGGGCAATCTTTCGAATACTGACCCTTTCAGATAACAACGCGGCAATTCGCTCACGGTCAACGCTTTGTGGCCTGCCTTTGTATTTGCCTTGGCGCTTAGCTATCTCAATGCCTTCACGTTGACGCTCTAGCAACATAGCTCTCTCGAATTGATAAATGCCACCTAGCATTGTCAGCATCAAGTTTTGCATTGCATCAGCCTTGTCTGGAGTGAACGTGAAGTTCTCCTTATGGAATCGCAGAGTCACACCTTTACCTGTAATCGTATCTACGAGCTCAAGCAAGTCAGCAGTGTTTCGAGCCATACGAGATATGTCGTGCACATGAACAATATCGCCAGGTCGAAGAGCTTTGAGCATGCTCTGTAGTTCTGGACGATTCTTGTCCTTGCCTGAACATTTATCTGTGTAGGTTTGTTCGAGTGTCATGCCGTCCAGTTGACGCGCTGTGTTTTGGTCTAGTGTGCTTACTCGAATGTATCCAATTTCCATATTTGTGCTCCCGAATTTGTACCAGTTAAAGTCTTAAACGTTCATAATTTAACCGTGACAATTAATGAAACTGATTTATTTTGATACGAAATTAGCCAAAAAAGTGTACCAATCGACTGCTACATCATGGATATGCCCGACTGGTACAGTCAAACTCTGCCAATGTTAGTTGATTGCTATCAGACTCTTTGTATCGGTCATCAAGTCTGACTCTGGGATTCCCAACTTCTCGCAAATAACCGGTAAAGCGGTTTGCAATTTACGCATTCCAACTAGTAACTCATTCATATAAGTGTCGGGATGAATGGCTCCGGAAAATACGTTTGTGATTGACATTTCAGCGAGCTGACCTAATTCGTATAGAGGTGTGTGTACGAGGTGCATAACTTCTACCTGAAGTGGGACTCGATGGTTGTAAGCAGTCTTTTTGAGCACCCATAAATTCATTGAAAGTTGATGGAGAACTCTTGTCTTGTACAAATCGAAAGACGGGTATTTCAGGCTGTCGATATCCGTTTTGGCCAGTGCTACCTCGAAAAGGTAATCTTCAATGTCTTCTATTTCGGTTGGAAGTTGATAGTCAGTAAGCTTTTCTAGTGCATAAACAGTTTCTTGTATATTGACCTCGTAGAATTCATACACGTCGCAAAGACATTCAAATGCTGCAATAATCGTACTTGCGAGCTCATTGTTATCAATCGCGTGCTTGATATCGTCAAAAACTGACTCGTCCTCAATGATGGATTCTGTTTCAGTAGTAATTCCGACTAGGTCAAGCTCTTTCGGAAATGTATGAGGAATTTGTACCCCGGCCGCGTTTAGGTTACTTAAGACTTCGAATGTAAATTGAGCGACACCAAGTCCCATATCTAGTGGCGCAGGGTGAATGTCAGGCGCAACTGTATTTAATGTATGCTTAGTAAGATAGGATATTAAGTGACACCACTTGTCTGCCTGCTCTTTACTGCCTGTCAATTGGATTAATTCAGGACTTGCCTCTTTATCTAGTCCAATCAAATCCAAAATTTTAACTTCCATATCGCGTGAAATAGTTTCGCCACTTTTCCATTTAGAAATTTGAGCTTTCGACACACCCAGCAAATCAGCTAGTTTTGACTGGTTGCAGGAAAGGGTGCTCATCGCGAGTGTTATCAAAGATTTGGAATTCATATGCCCTCCTTTTGTTAACTAAAATATATTTTCTGTTTACTTAACTTTGGCAATCTTAGAGGAGTAAACTTGCGTGGTCAACAGTTAAGTAAAAATAATTGATAGTTAACTAAACTTTGTGCGCGAATGGAAAATTGGGAGCGCATAGGGTGCAGGGGGGATTTGAGGCCTTCACATTATCGATTTGGCCTCGTAAATTTTTACAGTAAAAGTATTTGGGGATTACTTATTTTTGGATTGTTTTAACGCATTGGAATGGCTGGACTTTACAGAATAAGTTTGTTCGTTTAACTGGATTTTTCGGTTCGCGGCGTCAATTAGGTTGATATCAAGTCTGTCCGCTAAGGTCGTCAGAAATATGAAAATGTCTGCTAACTCTTCTTCAACATTTGCTTGTTGTTCTGTTGTCAGATTGTCAGATTGCTCCTCTGTAAGCCACCGCATTATCTCAGCTAATTCACCACACTCGCTGCATAAAGCCAGAGATAGATTCTTAGGGGAGTGGAAATGCTCCCAGTTACGCGCTGAGTTAAACTCTTTAAGTGTTGCCTTTAGTTTCTCCATGTCATTCATGCTCAATCAACCTTTTCAATTGCTCCACTGTTAACCATTTTTTTGTGCGGTGAATCATTCTGTGGCAATTGGAACATAACAAAGTCAAATCGCTCGGCGATGTTTTTTCATTTTTTTTTCTTTCCGCAAGAGGGTTGTTATGGTGACATTCGATGAATCCTTCACCTAATTCACCGTAGACTTTTTGAAAGTCAAAACCACACGCTTCACAAAATAACTTACCGGCATCCGATGCTAATTTTTTCTTTTTAGCGATGAGCGTCTTATCTCTTTCTCTTAATAGGTGTAGTTTGTAAATTGGCTTACCCTCGAGGGCTTCTGATGCTAGTTCGGAGTCTTGAATAGGCAGATATTCACCATTAAAGTCAATAGCAGCATCTCCAATTGGGACAGCATCACCCTTGGTTAATATAGATTTGAGTAAGTTCTTAACCACCTCATCGCCTTGAAACTCGATTCCTACTGGAACATCCTTCATTGTCTGAATTTCTTCAAAGTCATATCTATATGGGTAGACGTCATCAGGCCAGATTGAGCTAGTGTTCTCGTAAAACCCCTTTGTAACTTTACACACTTTAACTTCACGAGCGAAACCGCCAAGCCTCGCATAATCGACTAACTTTATTCTTAGATTACCTTCTCTTTCGTTACCTTCTGGTGGAGTTAGGCGCTTTATATCGTGGAAAAAATAGACTGTATCTCCTTCCTGGATTTCTCGTAGTCGTGAAGATTTAAATATAGATTTCTGCCCCCAAATGCCATTGTCAAAACCGATCTTGTAATTGAGCTTTGCTTTCTGCCCAACGTATACGCACCATTCCATTTACGCTCTCCTTTTTGAGTATCCAATAAAACTAGAAACTAACTTTTAACTCTTGCTGAATATATCTCGGGCTCTAAATCGAATAATTGGTCTACTGGTCCATTCAGCTTATATACCTGCCAGTTTCCAGTCTTTGCGTTTCTGGAGTGAACCCGATAAATCCAATACTTCTTCCCTAAACCTTTGGAGGTTTCCACTTCATTCTTTGAAATGTAAAAGGCATTACTGGCACTGCCTTTTGTAGTCTTCACTTCTATATAAATTTCGTTCCCGGCATTGTCATACGACCTCACATCGTATCCTGCGTTGGGCTCTTTCAAGGCCACGTGTTCAATTTTATTCGATAAGTGGTTAAGCCCAAGCTTCTTTAAACGGTCTTGTTCATGGGCTATAACCAACTTTTCTCCAATGAGGCCTAGGTTTCTATTTGCTTCATCTTTTGCTGCCCAATCGACCACTTTTGATGTCTTGCCAGCCTTTACTGCTCTCGCTTTGTTACGTTTTGGTGGAGCAGTTTCTATTAAGTTGTTGCCAAGAAGGGAATAGTCATCACTCGGGACTTTATTAGTATCTTCAGGTGTCCATAGATAAAGTTGCTGAAGCTCAGGGGAGGGGGAAGGTACGTAATCATCCACACTGAAAATAACTTCCATGGGTTTGTTAGCTTGTTTAGCATCGAAAAAATACTGATTGCAAGTTAGCTCACCAACATAAATGAAAGGCTGGGTTTTACCTTTAACCTTGCTTTTAACTCTCGCGAAAAGTACCACAGGCTCACGGTTAATAATCATTTGCATGTGAGGCGTTATGGGCGTATTCGTGTTCTGTGATTCCCATTGAAACGACTTCCCATATAGTAGAAACTCATCTTTATACTTATGGTTCACTTCCTTGTCGTCTTTGTTCAGCGTTACGAACAATACTACACAATTACTGAAACGTGTGATGCCAGTGATTTCTCGGCTGTTTGCTGGTGGTGAAACACCTGCTAAAGGTAGCGCTTCCTCGCGCGTGTATGCAGTACCCACAGTTAAGTTCTGATAGGTAAATACTTCAGTAGCTCTCGCTGGCATCTTATTCTCCTTGTGCCTTACTGCGCGTTCAATTCCGTCCAATGATAAAGGTCTACAAGCCCGTAAAAACTGATAATCTGAATTTAAGATGATGATTAGGGTAAATCAATGGAATTCAAAACGCTATTGAAACTCAGAGCGGCGAATAATCGCTTGCCGGACAATTCTTTCTTTGCATACAAGGGGGTTGAAGTGTGGGATTTTGTTTCCGCACCTAAACCAGGTTTGTTACTACGCGATGATAGCTGTCTGCCTATTAACAAAGTTAATTTATCTGAATTCGAATTTTACTTCGACTCGTAACTAAGCGTGATAACTTGTGCGGGCTTGGTTGAAATTTGAACATCTTGAAAGTTTTCTCGATGTAAGTTCAATCCATCATTGGTATTTTAATTTTGAGTCTTCAGTTACTGGACCTCATCAATAAGTGCCTTTTCAACAGACATTGCCTCATTAATAAACTCGTTAAGGCTTTTGTCGATTAATAAATCCTTATTAAAGCATTCAGTCCCCCCACCTAAATAAGAACTTTCATTTAATATATGCATCATGTTTTTCGAGTGCTCGCGATATCGAGTAAGAACATAGTATTCGGTCATACAAGCTTGGTAGTTGGTTTTAGTGATACGATCTTCCCGAACTAACGTTAAGCCTTGCCTTGCCATTTCGAATGGATTGAATCTTACCTTATTCGGTTGTGTGAGACCGATTTTCCAGAATGTGCCTTCATCGATATGATGAAATTCATTAAAGTATAGGTCGCGTGGAGCATTCCATTGATGGGGATTTAGTAATAGGATTTTCCATGAGTGTGTTTCCTCCTTACAGCGACGACAACCTGAAGCAGAGTGACTCCCAAGAAAACTATTTGGGGTTATATAATAGAGTCCATGATGAATGCAATTCAGCGCTGCAGGAGTTTGGTTATTTAAGTAAATATAATCATCGTGCAATGTAATCCCTGGATAAGCCTCTACAGCCTCTTCAAATCTCAATTTTCCTTGTTTCATAGACTCCGCATTTCTGCGTGCTATTCCACAGAGCTGGCATCCATTGTTTCCTGATTTAAGGGTGCTCAAGAAATTACTAGGTTTAACGACAAATTCGCCGTGAACAGCGCAGGTAAGTTTTACGTTGCGTTTGTATCCACTGTAAACATAATCTTTGGAGAATTCGATTCCTTCCAGGCTTGCTATGAAAGTTTCAAATTCCTTCTTTGCGGTATCTTTACGGTGTTGCCCTTTACGGTCATTCCAGCAGCTTGGGCATCTTGTTCCTCGCTTGAAATTGTCGGGTGATGCTCGAAAAATCCCATGTTTCTTACAGATAAAGGTGACTGGAGACCGTGCATCAATATATTTATATTCTGAATGCAGGATAACATCAGGTGTATCGTTGACCTGCAGAATCAGTTCCTGTTCAGAAGCAGTCCTTTTTAATCTCCCACTTGTGGTGTTGCCACATTTTTTGCAGCCATTGTTTCCTTTTTTTCTAGCTTCATTAAATTTGTCACTGCAAGTAATAAACTCGCCATGAATAGCGCAAATTAAACTGACTCTGGTAGATGCATTTTCGTATTTAAAATGAGGTTCTTTGAGTCTTATACTTTCGGTATCGTTGATACGTTTTATGAAAAGCCTATAGCCTTCTTGTCGTTGTAACTCGTGAGTATATTCGTCGCCACATTTCTTGCAGCCGTTACGTAACGCTTTAATGAACGAAGTTGGAGCGACTGATACTTTGCCATGCTTAGCGCAAATCAGCGCAACTTGCTCCCTCGCGTTCTTGTATACGTAACTTTCATGAAATTGAAATCCTCGTTGTACTACTAGATTCTCGAATTTTCGCTGTGCTTCAAGCTTTCGTTTGCCCACTCCTTTCATATTCGCGTGTAGGGTTTTGAACTCGTCTTCGGAAAGCTGATGGACGGTAATGTCTTCAATTACTAATGGCATCTTATACTACGGCCAGAAAAACAAAAAAAGCGTTATAATACTGAACGAAATTATTGGTTCAGTGATTTTTGCTGTCGGTATTTAGTGTATTTCAAACTGGAATTTTAAAGCTCAATCGTTAAAGCGACAAGAAAAAGTGGCCTTTAAATCTACTGTGAGTCTAAAACTTAGTGAAGCCGTTTTAGTTAGGTAACCGTCATTGAAAGAGTCACATTTTGTCTTGTCACTGGTCTACTTATTTCCCCCACTAATAGTTAATTAGTTTTCGAGCTTGTTACTTTACTTATTTCATTCCATTAGGTTTACCACATCATTTATGCCCAAGTGTGTATACCTTTCAAGCATTTCTGTCGAACGATGTCCTGAAATAACTTTTAGCTGATTCACTGAAAGCCCTCTTCGGGCATACTTGGTGATGGCTGAGTGCCGCATAGAATGGAAGGATAAGCCTGATATATTGAGTCGTTTACAAGACCTCCTGAATGCCTTGGAAAGACTCTCCGCTGCTACATTGTAAACTAGCTGCTCTTTCCCACAAGTCCTCAGTCTCTCCTTTAGGACCTTTTCAGCATTGCTGTTTAAAGGTACATATCGTGAATAGCCATTCTTTGCTTCGGGGACATAAAGCCTATTCTGATTGAACTCAATATGGTGTTTCTGAATCTTTACGATTTCACCTCGCCGCATGGCTGTCTCATATGATAGTGCAGCAGCAGACGCGACAAGAGGAGGGAGGTCGGCAATTATCAATTCCAACTCCTGTTCTGTCACAACTCGGTCACGTGGCTGGCATTCAGGTGGATACTTAAAGTCCTTGAACGGAAATGGCCAATCTAACTCGAAGTGCTTAATGCCAAACTTAACAATGCGAGACAGCATCTGTAAGTCTAACCTCGCGGTACTGCTCTTTACTTCTTTGAGTCTTTGCCGTTTAAATGCTTCGATTTCTGGTAGGGTAGGAGGCGACTTAAAGTTTTTCTTCAAGCATCGCACACGGTAGCGCACAGAGTCGCCCATGTGTTCAAGATACTTGTCGCAGACCTCATGAAAGGATAATTCGCTGGAACCCATAAAGGCGAAACGTTCAGCTTCTTGTTGAGTCGGAAAGGTTTTAGAGATTCGCTTGCCTTGCTCACGAATCTGTACGTTCCAGTTACCTGATTTTAGTTGACGGATAGTTGCCATTTCGTTCACTCCAAAGTGCTTAAAAGTTAATGGAAGTGAAATTCTAGAGGCCTTGCCAGTATTGACTTTCGGAGGTGCGTGTAGAGGTGGCAGCGTTATCGCGCAGGTGGGCATGGGGTGTCAGGGGTCGGAGGTTCAAATCCTCTCACACCGACCAACTTCTCTCTTCTAAGTGACACCCACGCACTTAACCTTTAATAAACCCAATAATCGACTCTAAAACCAATTCAGCACTCTCAATCTGCGGATAATGCCCTACATCAGCAAGTTCAACTACGTCAGCATTGGGTATAAGTTTCCTATATCTTTCTACCATATGCGCACCAGAGATGGGGTCTGCCATGCCAGCGGTTAGTCGAACCGGCACGTCGGCATTTTGAAGTGCTCCTACCCAACGCTCTCTGTATTGCTTGCGTTGTTTCATATAGTCCAAAAGCAAGTGCATGTATTTGTGGCCATTGTTTTCAGTAATAAGCGCCCAAAAATCGTTAATGTCTTGGTCTGAAGGGGGTGTATTTGGGCCAAAGATATTGTGCATACTTTTTCGAATGGCGTTTTTGTTTAAAAAAGGAATGAGTAGCCCGCCAATAGGGGAAAGCAGCAGCTTTTGAATAGGTAATGCTTGATGGGTTTCAGGAAAAAGGCCGCCGTTGAGCAAATGCAGCGATTCCATACGAAACGCGAGGTTGCCGTCTAACTGTCGGGCCATTAACTCTTGCGCGACGGTATCACCGTAATCGTGAGACAGCACGTGAGCATGCGTAATTTGAAGGTGCTCCATTAAGGTTTCTATCACCGCGGCTTGTTCTTTTATTTTGTATTTTTGGGGCGCTTTGGTACTAAAACCAAACCCCAGCATATCGAGTGTTATGCAGTGAAATTTCTGAGTAAGTGCAGGCCATAATTTTACCCAATCAAAGCTTGCGGTAGGATATCCATGAATTAACAACAGCACAGGCCCTTCGCCTTGGGTAGTGTAGAAAATTTGCTGACCATTAACGTTTAGAAGTTTGCCTGAGCTACGCCATTGTGAAAGTTGCATCACGAGAAGCCTTATTATGTTTTTACACTCAGCTTGCCCATTGTGAAGCTTTAGGTCTGTCGTAAGCGCGACATTTAAACTATGTCGCGCTTGTTGCGTCAGTTTAAACCCAAACAAATGGGCGATAGGGCGGTAACTGCACTAACTCTCGACAGGTATACAAACCGTTACCGTGGTTCCTTCACCAGGCGACGATACTAAATCAATTTCGCCATTAAATTTTTGGCGAACAAGATTGTACAGTATATTTAGGCCCAAACCGGTGCCGCCTTTATCGCGAGCGGTTGTATAAAAGGGCTCAAACACCTTTTTATGAAATTCTTCAGGAATGCCTTTTCCGTTATCTTGAACGCTTACCACAACGCCCTTGTCGTTTTGGCTACAGCTTACGGCAACTTTATTTACCCCATTATTTACTGATGGGCCAAAAGCATGACGTTGCGCGTTCGATATCAAATTCGTAAGCAACTGGGCGATAATGCCAGGGCAGGTAGTGATAACTAAATCAGGTGTAACATCTATACTAAGCTCTATTTGCTCCTTGCGTAGCATGGGCTTTAATGGATTACAAACCCGCGGTATGTATTCATCCAGCGCGATTTCTTCAATTTCCAGCGATGTTTGGTCGGCAGAGGTTCGCTTAAAGTCTTGAACTAGGTTCGCGGCCCGCATCAGGCTTGTTTCAGCTAACGTTAACCCCTCAGTGCAAATCGCTTCAAAATCTTTAAAACCTTCTTCTGTTAGTTCACCATTTTCGAAATCTCGATAAATCTCTTTGAGTTCTTCTTTGCAGTTACTTACCGAGGTAAGCGCAATGCCTAACGGTGTATTAACTTCGTGTGCAATACCGGCAACAAGGTTACCCAGGGCAGCCATTTTTTCTGATTCAACAAGTTTTTCTTGCGCAGCTTCAAGTTCGGCAGTGCGATCTATGACTTTTTGCTCAAGATTCTGGTTAGCTTCTATAAGCTGTTGCTCATAGTCAGCCCGTTCGTTAGCGCTTACCGCTCGCCCGTAAAGATCGGCAAGCGAAGCCGCAAATACCATTTCATCGTCAAGCCATTCACGAGCCTTACCTTGGTGTTCACAGCAAATTATTCCTATCATCTTACCGCGGTGGCGAATAGGGACATCCAGCATAGAGCTTATGCCCAGAGGCGTAAGATATACTTCGGCAAATTCAAATGTCGCAACATCGGTGAGCGCGTCGTGAGCGGCGATTGTCCTACCTGAATCAAGCGCTTCAAAGTAATGCGGAAAATCCCTTCGAGTTAGCACTAAACTCTCGTTATCAAGATCATTGCCTTTGTCTATAAGCAATGTGCACTGCACTAGAGTTTGGTTTTCATCATATAACCAAATACCTGCTCGAGTAATTTCCAAGCCTTCACACACAGAGTTGATAATCAGTCTTGAGGCAACGTCTAATTCACCTTTATCAATGTCTGGGCTTTGGCTAACGCGTAGTAAAATTAACTCTAGGTTTTCTTTCATTCATCTTCGTCCGGTTCTGTGGCACGGATCTCAAGTATTCTATCGAAGTGCTCTAGCATTATATGGGTTATTAGCGGGTCGAATTGTTTTCCTGCGTTTTCTTCAAGGTAAGCTTTTACCTCATCAACGCTCCATGCAGGTTTGTAACACCGTTTAGAAAGCAGGGCGTCGACTACGTCAACAATCGCCATAATACGCCCTTCAACGGGGATGTTGTCTCCGGCAAGCCCGTCAGGGTAGCCTTTACCGTCCCATCTTTCATGGTGTGTTTTGGCGATGATTGCACCCATCTTGGCAACAATGCGATCAGAGCCGGCAAGCAGTTCATAACCTTTCTGAGCGTGAGTTTTCATAATTTCCCACTCTTCAGGGTCAAGCTTTCCTGGCTTGTGTAGAATAGATTCTGGTATGCTGATTTTACCCACGTCGTGGAGGGCTGCAGAGTAGCGAATGGTATCTATGAACTCTCTGCTCATGTGCAGCTTTTCTGCTAGAAACTCTGTCATTAATATAACGCGTCTAACGTGGCCGCCAGTTTCCTTACTACGCATCTCGATTGCGTCGCTTAGCACCATGATGAGTTCTTTCTGTGTTTTTTGTATATCTTCTTTTTGCGTGAGATTCTGAAAAATAACCGCTACATTGGATGCAAACATTTCCAGTGTTTTTCTTTGCATTGCATCTAAAGGTTGGTCTAGCTTTACATACAAAATATTATGACTGTCTTCACCTGTGGGGTAATAGCCGATAAATACTGTATCGCTTTGATAGTGCGATTTATTCGCCAGTACCTGTTTAACCTCTTCTTCAATGTCTTCTGGTATACGTGTTGAGATACCTGGTTCACATAAACCAACGAGGTCTCCGCTTGCCCCCAATACGGTCATACTCGTATCGCCATACAGATCGGTATGCTGGGTAGACAGGTATAACACAGAGTTGTTTAAATTGAGGAGGGTAAGCGTTTGTTTGAGTACCGCAGTACCGAATTGAGCTAGCGACTGGCTTGCCAGTACAGAGGAAGATGATTTTAATACATCTTCCATACCACGCTTACCTTGCTCTATGGTTTGTATATCACGATAAGAGCGAATAGCGGTATAAACGCATGACTTTAACTTTAATGAAGAAAGCTCCGTCTTGGCTTTATAGTCATTGATGTCATACCGTCTAATAACATCCTCTTCAGGCGCTTGCCCGGGCTGGCCTGTTCGCAGTATTAGTCGAGTAACGTGGTTTTGTAGTTCGTTGCGAATAGCATCTACCAGTTTCAATCCAGCGTCGTCGGTTTCCATCACTACGTCAACAAACGCAAGCGCAATATCAGGGTTAGCTTTGAATAGCGCTAAACCTTCTTCGCCACTATGGGCAGATAAAAACTCTACGCCACGCTTCTCAAAATTGAATTTGCGCAGTGTGAGTTTGGTAACCTCATGAACGCCTTCTTCATCATCAATAATGGCAATTTTCCACGGCGCTAAACGCGGGGTGTTTTGTTCAGTTTTAGACTTTTTGAATAACGACATACACAGTGCAGTGAACGATTAGATACCCTAAACGTAAGCCACAAAATTCAATCTCGCAAATTTGCGAGTTAAGTTTTGTTCTAAAGTTGAATGCCGTTGATTTATTAAGAAAAGTCGAATGCTGCAAATGTAAGCAAGAGGGGAGATACGTTAAAAATTCGTCATCTTTAATAACTAAATTACCCAGTTGGTACCTGCAATAGATACCAACCAGGTAAGAGTGTTAAACAATAACAAGCTAGTTTAACTATCTTCGATAGGGGTGTTCTCTGTAATGGGTACAGTGTTTACGTCAGTATCTAGGCTTTCAACCGCGTTGCGAACACCTGCTGCGTAGTCTGGATGAACCTTTTCTAACACAGCGTACCAGCGTTCTTTTACGCTATCAGAGCATGGGCCCATTGCGGCAGCGTAATTTTTGTACAGCCGTTCCTTTTGATCGTCTGAGAACATTTCGTACAGCTTGCGCGGCTGCACGTAATCGACATCAACATCATCTTGATGATATCTGTCGGCATCGCCATCAATACGAAGCGGCGGCTCTTTCACTGAAAAATCTGCCACTGGGCCTTCGTATTGATTAGGCTCGTAATAGGCATCTGGATTACCAAAGTCGTTGGTAAAGAAGCGCATCGAACCGTCTTTGTGATAGTGATTCACTTTACTGTTTTTTGGCGCATTAGCCGGTAGAGCCTCGTAGTGCGTGCCCAAGCGGTACCTGTGTGCATCAGCATATGAAAAAATACGGGCTTGAAGCATTTTGTCTGGGCTGAAACCAATACCAGGCACGACATTCGACGGGCTAAAAGCTGCGTTTTCAACCAACTGGAAGTAGTTTTCTGGGTTTCTGTTCATCTCCAGTTCGCCTACTTCAATAAGTGGGTAGTCATCGTGTGGCCAAACTTTAGTTAGGTCAAATGGGTTATAGCTTTGCTGGCCAGCTT
This sequence comes from Alteromonas sp. ABH4_452, assembly GCF_056311825.1. Lineage (NCBI taxonomy): Bacteria > Pseudomonadati > Pseudomonadota > Gammaproteobacteria > Alteromonadales > Alteromonadaceae > Alteromonas > Alteromonas sp. ABH4_452. The sequence continues at coordinate 2,216,206 of NZ_CM149973.1, forward strand.
CTTCTTCAGGCATAGCCTGAATATACATGGTCCATTTTGGGAAGTTACCTTCGTCTATAGCGTTGTACAACTCTTCTTGGTATTTTTCGCGCGTGCTACCAATGATTTTTTCAGATGTTTCATTAGTGTAGTTTTTGATGCCCTGTTGGGTTTTGAAGTGGAATTTCACCCAGTGACGTTTGCCGTCTTTATTCCACATGCTAAAGGTGTGGCTGCCATAACCATTCATGTGCATTGGCGATACAGGAATACCACGGTCTGACATTAAAATAGTGACTTGGTGTACACTTTCTGGTTGGCCAGCCCAAAAGTCAAACATGGCTTCTGGAGAACGCAGGTTAGTTTTAGGGTGACGTTTCTGCGTGCGAATGAAATCTGGGAACTTGTATCCGTCGCGGATAAAGAAGATAGGGGTGTTATTACCTACCATGTCCCAGTTACCTTGCTCTGTGTAAAACTTCAGGCTAAAGCCGCGTACATCACGTTCGGTATCAGCGGCACCAGATTCACCTGCTACAGTTGACCAGCGACTTAGGACTTCTGTTTGTTTACCGACTTCTGAGAACAAGTCGGCACATGTATAGTCGGTAATGTCATGTGTAACAGTAAATGTGCCTTGGGCACCCCAGCCTTTTGCATGGACTACGCGCTCTGGAATGCGTTCACGGTTCTGGTGGGCTAACTTTTCAATGAGCTGATAATCTTGTAAAAGGGCGGGGCCACGCTCTCCGGCCGTTTTAGTGGTTTCGTTACTTACTACAGGGGCGCCTGCCGACGTGGTTAATTGCGGTTTCTTAGCCATTATAAAACTCCTTTCATATGCTTTTTTTTAAAGCCAAACGTCCATAAACATCATGTGTGATTGACTCATGATATGCATTTGCTACGGGGGGCTTTGTGAAAGGGTTTACAAACTTCTATATATATCTATAAAAACAATCAATCTTAATAAGCATGCCTGCCTATTGAAGACATATCTTCTCGTGTTTACTCTAAATTAACAGTTCTAATAACCGCGTTTAAGGAAGTGTATGAATTTTGCGGAGTTTGCAGCATCAAGAAAAAGTGTTCGAGGGTTTACTAAGCAGCCGGTAACTAAGGAAACAGTAGACGCCATTATTAACGCAGCGAAGTGGGCGCCGTCTTCATACAACACGCAAACATGGAAAATACACGCAGTAACAGGCGACGTGTTAGACAAGATTCGCGAGGGCAACACCAAAAACACATTGGAGGGTAAGCCTCACGTTCGAGACTTTCCTTATAAAGAGGACTACGAGGGTATTCATCGTCAGCGTCAAATTGATGTAGCTATACAATTATTCGATGTAATGGGCATAGCCCGTGAAGACAAAGAAAAGCGTATGGATTGGATGATGCGAGGCTTTAGGCAATTTGATGCGCCGGTATCTCTTGTGCTTACTTACGACAAGTCTTTAGAGCCTGCGGGCATAACACAGTTTGGCTTGGGTTCTTTGGCCTACGGTATTGTTCTCGCAGCGTGGGATTTAGGTCTGGGTTGCGTTATCAATGGACAAGGTATTATGCAGTCTGAAGTAGTACATAAGCACGCTAATATTCCAGATGATGAAGCCATTATGATTTGTATTGCGCTAGGTTACCCAGACCCAGATTTCCCCGCAAACGATGTTCGCTCAACTCGTGCTGACAACGAAGAGTTTGTGACGTATCACGGGTTTTAAACAATGAATTTTTCAAATTGATGGTTTTTTAAACGGCTTTTTATTTTTAATGTAAGGCGCTAAGAACAGTGATTGAAGCAAAATGTGGCAAAGCCTTACAAAGCGTAAGATTGCGATGCGATAAGTGCTTCAATCTGTTTTTCGGGAACAGGTTTACTCCAATAGAAACCTTGTCCAACGTCACATCCCATTTCCTCTAATTTTCTGAGCGCTGCTTCATGTTCAATTCCTTCTGCAACAGTCACCATTCCCAAACTTTCCGCAATATTGATAATTGCTGAAACCAAGGGGGCATCGTTTTCGTCAAGACCTAATGTGTTAATAAAAATTCGGTCTATTTTAAGCTTGTTCGCATTGAATTTGCGAAGGTAATTTAAATTGGAGTAACCCGTACCAAAGTCGTCGATAGCAAATTGAACACCAAGATTTTTCATTTTTTCAAGCTGCTCAGGAATACTTCCGTATTCGTCAGCGAGAATTGATTCAGTAAGCTCAAGTTCTAAAAATTTGGGATTAAGTTGTGTTAAATCTAGCGCGCGCTTTACAATGCTGGGAAGGTTTCCGTCTTTAAACTGCGCGAATGATAAGTTAACGGCAACCGATATTTCACTGTGTCCATTGCGATGCAGTTTAGCGCAGAAAAGGCATGCTTGAATTAGCACCCATTCACCTAATGGGTTGATGAGCCCGCTACTTTCTGCCAATGGAATAAACTTATCGGGAAACACTAGTGACCCATCTTCTTGTGGCCAGCGCACTAATGCTTCAACCGAACAAATCTGGCCAGACTTTAAATCAATCAGGGGCTGGTAATACACTTCAAATTGGTTGGCAAGAACAGCAGGTCGTAGCCGCTGAATCAGCGAAAACTTTTCATCGCTTTCTTCGTCAAACTTCACATCGTAAAATTCAAAGCGGTTTCTACCATTTCGCTTGGCCTCATACATGGCTACATCTGCTTTTCTACAGAGCTGTTTGAACTTAGCCCCGTCATTTGGTGCTATTGCTACGCCAATTGAGGCTGAAACCACTATGTTAGTTTGAAATACTTCAAACTCAGAAGAGCACCACTCAATTAAACGCTCACACAAGGTTTCTATGTGCTTGCGGTCGGTAATATTTGCAGCAAGCACAATAAACTCGTCACCACCGAATCGAATAAGACATTCATCGTCAGAAAGCTTCTCATTTATTAATTGCGAAATATGCTGTAAGAAACGGTCTCCAGCGGAGTGACCCAACGCGTCATTTACAGGTTTGAAATTATCTAAGTCAATAAAAGCTAGTGCCAATTGCAATCCATTAGCTTCGCTTTGCGCTAGTTTTTCGTTAAATAAGCGTTCTCCCAAGAGCCTATTGGGTAAGTTTGTAAGTGGGTCATGATGGGCTAAATACTGGATATGCTCTCTATTTTTCTTAACCTTTGTGTATTCAAGTTGTAGAGATGTCATAAGCCGACGAATATCCTGCACAAGTATGAACACACAGAAACCTGTGATCACAAAAATGATCATAATAAAAGTTAAATGAGACCACGTTAGTTTAGGCGTATTGGGCGTAATGACGCCTTTCATAACGAGCCATGTAAGGAAAATACATTGCACTAATACGAGAGATAACACCGTGCCAAAGAGCCCAATGCCGCCGAGTAGAGCCGCAAAAATAATAATGGCTGGATATCCAAGCATCGCGATATCGAAAGTGCCTGCACCTGTTGCTGATAGGGCAAACAGCATAGACGACAGGGCGACTAAAAGTAGGTAACTGCTGGCGACAACAAAATGTTTGTAAGCGAGTATTGCCGCAGTGAACATTGCTGCTAACGCTACGAGCATTATATCGAAGGTGATGTCTCTAGCAGCGAATAATGAGATAAACAGCCCAAAGCATGTCATTGTACTTATTTGAGTAACGCGATGCCTTCTAATTGTTATCAGGTCATCTGTGTCTAAAGATGGGGAAAGTATTTTGCCAGCCTTCATTCGCTAAGTTTTTGAAGTAAGTGAATGTCAACTTTAAACTTAACCTTATAAAAAGCAAGTGTATATAAGTCTATGTATTACGCCGTAAATTAAAGCGAATAATGTATGGAGTTAAAGAAAGACAGTAAAACGTTCTGTTTTACTGCCTGAATTAAGCGCTATCTCTCGTCAGACGGCGCGTAGCGCTCCAACCAGTGTGCGTAAGGCGCAGGCATAACCCATGATGGTTTTTCAACGCCTAACTGTTTTGCTGCAAAGTAGGTCCAATGTGGGTTGGTAAGGTGCATTCTGCCTACCATCACAACGTCAAGCTGTTGGTTTTCGATAGTCTCGTTAGCTAGCTCTGGTGTGTCTACACCCCAAGCCGTTGCAACAGGGATATCAGCTTCGTCTCGTACGCGTTTTGCAACAGGCGCTAAGAAAGCTGGGCCCCACGGAATATTGGCCTCAGGGGTATTGAAGCCCACGCTAACACTTACAAAATCAGCACCAATTTCTTTAAACTGTTTAATGAGTTCGATAGATTCGCTTAGTGTTTGCTCGTCTTCACCATCGTATTCGATAACGCCAAAACGCACTGTTAGCGGTAGGTTTTCTGGCCAAACTTCACGCACTGCGCTTAGTGTTTCAAGCAAGAAGCGTCCGCGACCTTGTGCGTCACCGCCGTATTCATCTGTACGCTTGTTCGCGTGTTTCGAGAAAAAGCTTTGAGCTAAATAACCGTGAGCAAAGTGAAGTTCTAGCCACTCATACCCAGCTTCAAGTGCACGCTCGGCGCCTTTAACAAAGTCGGCCTTAACGCGTTCAATGTCGGCTTTAGTCATTTCGGTAGGTGTTACCGGCAGGTGCGCGCCAAACGCTTCTGCAGAAGGAGCAATAGGCTGCCAACCATTTTCTTTACTTGACTGTATGTGATCGTCGCCTTCCCAAGGACGGTTAGCGCTAGCTTTTCGTCCTGCATGAGCAATTTGAATACCTGCAACCGCGCCGTGACTTTTGATGCGCTCTGCGATGTTTTTAAGGCCACTAACGTGATCGTCTTTCCAAATGCCTAAGCAATTTGGCGTAATACGACCTTCCGGAGAAACCGCTGTAGCTTCAACGATTACAAGCCCTGCGCCACCACGGGCGAACGACTGATAGTTTGCTTCATGCCATTGGTTGGTAAAGCCGTCTTCTGCCGAATATTGGCACATAGGAGGTACAGCAATACGATTGCGAAGCGTGACGTCTTTTAGCGAAAACTGTTCAAATAGTGCAGTCATATTTCTCTCTAAATAGGATAAGAATAAAAAGTACCCAGACTATGCTGGGTACTTAAATGTATAAAAAACATATGCGCGTTGCGTCATATGCAACCAGGCTTATGCTGCGAGGGTTAAAATTTCGCGGGCTTTTGCCAGGTCGATATCGCCATGCTCACCAAGCGCTGTTAATCCGTTGCGCTCTAAGTTGTCGATAAGCCCATCAATTGCAGACTTTTCAATGTCGTAGTCTGATAGGCGGGTTTTTACCTGCATGGTTTCGAAAAAGTCTTGTACAGCCTTAATGGTCAAGTCGATGGCTTTTTCTTTGTCATCTTCTTGAATACCGAAGACGCGCTCGCCTAGCTGCAGTATTTTTTCCTGCTTCTTGTCGCGCTGCACGAATATAAGCGAAGGCAACACAATAGCTAACGTTGCGGCGTGATCTAAACCGTGTAAGGCCGTTAGTTCGTGGCCAATCATGTGAGTACCCCAGTCTTGTGGTACGCCTTTTCCAATAAGGCCATTAAGTGCCATAGTTGCTGACCACATCACATTTGCACGTACGTCGTAGTCTTCAGGTGTTGCTAGGGCCTTTGGACCTTCTTGGATTAAGGTTTGTAAAATACCTTCTGCAAAACGGTCTTGAAGCGGCGCATTCACTGGGTAAGTTAGGTACTGCTCGATTACGTGAACAAATGCATCAACTACACCGTTAGAAACTTGGCGAGGCGGTAGTGAATATGTGAATTCCGGGTCAAGTACAGCAAATACTGGCTGTACCGTTTCCGATGAAAACGCGCGCTTCTGTGAAGTTTCCTTTCTGTTTACTACCGAGTTGCCGTTACTCTCAGAGCCTGTTGCAGGCAGTGTAAGCACTGCGCCAATAGGTAGTGGATTTTCGAAAGATGCACCCTTGATTAATATATCCCATGGGTCTCCTTCAAAGTTTACTGCCGCTGCCACAAATTTTGCGCCGTCGATAACACTTCCGCCGCCTACAGCAAGAATGAAGTTAACGTCATTTTCACGGGCCACATTCACCGCTTTCATCAATGTTTCGAATTCTGGGTTTGGTTCGACGCCTTGAAATTCAATAACGTCAGCGCCTTCCAGCGCGGCATTTACTTTATCGTAAATACCATTTTTCTTAATTGAGCCGCCACCATACAGGAAGAGGACTTTTGCTTGTTCCGGCAAACGTGAAGACACTTCACTTAGTTGACCTTTGCCGAACAAAATTTCGGTTTGATTTTTAAATGTAAAATTAAGCATCGTGTTGCCTGCCCTTAATTAGTTTGTGAATTTAGCTGTTGTAATAGCTTCTCAGCTAGCAGTTCGTCAGAGAATGGGTTTTGGCCAGTAATAAGTTCACGGTCTACTACTACATTTGGCGCCCACATTTCTTTGTATTCCATATTTCCACCCGCTTGCGTCATGGCATCTGCTGGGTAGTATAATAGCTTTGCATCATCTAAAGTGCTTTCAAAATACTCTTCTTCTGGTGTAGAGAAGATTGTCATTTTGTAGCCTTCATAAATCCAATTGTCAGATGTGGCTTGCTCGTCTGTTTTCAATGCCAGCTCAAATGCCTTTGGGTTAGATTGCCCAGAAAGTAAGGCGATTGGGCCATGGCAAATTGCGGCAGTGGGTTTTCCTTCATTGTGAAAGTGAGACAAAATCTCGCCCACTTGAGGGTTGTTTGCTAAATCGATAAGCGGAGCATGCCCACCGGGGATAAATACACCCTCAAACTCATCAAGCCCTTTTGCAATAACTTCATTTAATGACAATGTGTCATTAATTCCATCTATTGATGCAACAAATGTTTGAATATCTCGCATTTGTGATTCGCCGCCATCAAAGTACTGTGGAATAACAGACTTTTTATCTACCGCTGGCGCATTGCCTTTAGGTGTTGCCAATACTAGCTTGTAGCCCGCATCTACTAAAGCCTTAGCTGGCACGCCAAACTCGTTGAGGTAGTAGCCGGTAGGTTCGGTTTTCCCTTCTGCAAGCTGCATTACATTTTCGCTTGAAAGTAGAACAAGCACTTCGCCTTTACTGGCTTTTGATGACTGAGCGTCTGCAGCATATGCCGACTGTGATAACCCAGCGATGATGGCAAGTGATAGAATTGATGATGATGTTTTCATGTGCATTTCCTGTCGCATTTGAAAGTGCGTGCATCTTAGAGTTATTGGTTTAAAAGCAGAAGTCAGATAAATTATGATGAGTCATCAAAAATCTGATGGGTGGAAAGTCATGTCTTACCTAACACAGTTAAAAACCTTTGTAGAAGTTTATCGAAGCGGCAACATCACACGTGCAGCATCGCGGCTTCATATGTCGCAGCCTGCAGTGACTTCACATATTCAGGCAATGGAGCATATTGTCGGTAAAGAGTTGTTTGTACGCAAAGCTCGGGGCGTTGAGCCTACCGCAATTGCCGATGATTTAGCGCTACAAGTAGCCAGTCACATAGATACACTAGAACAAAAAGTAGCATCTATTCGAAGTCGCGCATCTACCGACCACGGTACCTTGCACTTAGCCGGCCCAGCAGAGTATTTAAGCTTTGTTGCGGGCCCTGCGTTGGCCAATTTACTTCAAGCAGATAAAGTAAATTTAGTAATCCATACAGGTAATAAAAATAACACTTATCAACTGTTAGAAGACGACGTCGCTGAACTTGCCATCACCGCATCTGAGCCTACAGAAGCCACGTATGAATATCAGATGTTGGACAAAGAGCGTTTAATTTTAGTGATGAACCGGGTTCAAGGTAAATTAATTGGCGATAAAGAGATTACGGCGTCATTATTGAATCAACACAAGGTAGTAAGCTATGACGAGCAACTACCGCTTATTCGCCGATATTTTTCAGAAGTGTTTAATGCACCATGCGAGTCACCTGTAGCCGCAATATGCCCAGATATTCGCGCCATAAGTAGTATTATAAAGGCTGGTATAGGCTATTCCGTGTTGCCGGATTACCTTTGTAAAGAAGCCATCGCCAAAGGTGAACTTATTCCACTTGGAAAGAGTGGGCCTGAAAACGAGATTTACTTGGTATGGAAGAAAGGTGCGCTGCGACATCCTAGAGTAGACTTTGCGAAAGACGTGATAATGGCATTTGCCAATATTAATTATCTAGCCAGTTACCCAGACTAACTTGGAGATACACAGTGCGACACGCAGAAATGTGTGTTGCACTGTGACTAAAATAAGCTTTTTATAGGGGGCAGTTTAAAACGTGCCAACAACCTTTACTTGGTCGTCAACTTTGCTCTCATCGATAAATCCAATTGTATTTGGATTTGTCGCAACTAATTTCAACATTTCATCTTCCGATGCAATCATCTCAGGTGGTGTACCGCGACCAGTAAAAACTAGCTTCGACCAAAATGCAGAATATTGTGATTCCGATTTTCCTAACACACTGTTATTAAAAGCATCTCTCGCTGCATTACCTTGCTCGAACGTGAGTGGAATGGCGCGGTTGCCATCTGGAAATGCTTTCACCTTTCCCAGGTAAATCTTTTTCACTGTGTCGATATCTATACCTGAATTGTTGTTGGCATTTACAATTACAGCAGTGCCCGCATAAAGTGGTGCCGATAAAATTAAAAACAGGGCTGCAATTATCTTCATTGGTATTACCTTTAGTCCTTTCTCTGTCAGCTAAATTGCTACGTTGATAAACTGCAGAGACATTATTGTGAAAGGGCACATCACCCTTTGAGAAGTATAACCAAGATTTGTAATTTGTCGCACTTCAACAAAAGGTGAAATTTCCAATTTAAGGAGAGAAAAAAACGCTATGGCAAAACCCAATGCAAAAGGGCCGGTGAAAACCGTTCAGATCTTTTGCGCCAAATGTAGATTCCAACTACTTAAATACCGAAAAGGTGGCAAGGGAGCTTTGGTGAAATGCTTTAAAGAGCGGATTGTTGAAGACTACACTAATGAAGAGGGGATCTGCCCATCATGTAATGTTCAGTTTGCCAGAAATACAATGATTCGGGGAACTCCCGCGCTTAAAATAGTGGGCGGTAAAGTGCATATGAAGTGACATTTTGAGATTGTGACAAGGTTTCAAGAAAGGTGTCGTAACGCACAAATAAAGTCATTATTTTTGTTTTTGCGGAAATTTTGAAAAATTAATCATTTGGGCAATTTGCACTGACACAAAAATTGCCTAGATTTATAAAATAACTCGTGAGCCCGCTAAAACGAAAAGGCAAGCGTGTATGGTATGGATTAAAAGTCAAAGGAGTGAGTTATTACCTAACTGTTAACCTGAGATGTTGCATGTCCATTCAAAGAAAATTTCTGTTCTCGGTTTCTGCAGTCATTGCCTTGTTCGCACTGATTGTAGCAATTATCACTGTGGTCACCACCTCGTCGTCTATTTCTGAGCTTGTTAAAGAGCAGAAGAAAAACACTGCCGACCGCTTAGTCAACATTCTAACTGTGACCGACGCCATTATGCTTGAGCGAGTGAAGAGCAGTATGGCGCTACTGAAGCAGCGAGGAGAAGCCTTAGGTGCTCCCAATCAGGGTGACTACATCAATGTAAAAGCAACGCAGGCACTAGAGTTAAGGCTAGGGAATGTTCCGCAAGCAAACGATTTTGAGTTAGTTGATGGGTTGACCAGCGTAATGGGAGGTACAGCAACGCTTTTCAGTAAAACCGGTGATGACTATATACGAGTGAGCACAAACGTCATCAAAAATGGTGAGCGAGCAATAGGCACTAAATTAGCACCGTCGGGGAAAGCGATTCAGAAAATAAATCAGCAGCAAGCTTACTATGGTGCAGTGGATATTCTAGGTAGCCCCTATCTGACAGGTTACGAACCCATGTTTGACGCCAGCGGACAAGTGGTAGGTATATGGTATGTGGGATATTCTGCAGACCTTCATGTTTTAGAGCAAGCGATAAAGCAAAGTCATGTTTTAGAGGATGGATTCGTAGCGCTACGAGATGCAAAGGGTAACATTCGCATGCATTCATCGCATGTTACCGATGCAAACGTAACCCAAGCCTTGAATCAAAATGAAAATTGGATTGTAGAAGTGGTGCCTTTTTCTAAATGGGGCTATGACATCATATTAGCTGCGTCAGCTTCCGAGAAAGCGGCGATGGTTAGCAGATCGGTGATAACTGTAGTGCTCAAAATTGTGCTGGCCAGCGCGGGGGTTTTACTCACTGTTTGGTTATTGGTGAAATATATCGTTGGAAAACCACTCGATGAGTTTATTGGTGTGGTTAATAACCTTTCAACCGGTGAAGGAGATCTTACCTTTCGCTTTGAGGCAAGCCGCAGTGACGAGTTTGGTACCATGGCTAAAGCCTTCAATGGTTTACTTACTCAACTACAACAAACACTTCAAAGCGTGGATGAAGCCACTGATAATATGTTGGCAAAATCAGAAGCGCTAAATACTACTGCAATGAGTTCTAAGGAGACCGTTTCGAAGCTTAGTCAAGAAACCGAATCCATCGACAACGCGATAACGTTGATGCAGCAAAACGCACAAAGTGTTTCTACTACTATAAGAAGCTCGAGTGACGCAGCTAGTGCTGCTGATACGGATACAAGAAACAGCGTGACCGTTTTGTCTGAAACTATCAAAGATATCCAATCGCAAGCGAATGACGTCGACGCATCAGTGCAAGTAATCAATGAACTAGCACAGGCCAGCGAGGAAATCAGTGGCGTTATGGAAGTCATTAGAAACATTGCAGAGCAAACCAATCTGCTTGCACTCAACGCGGCAATTGAAGCGGCCAGAGCAGGCGAACAGGGGCGGGGCTTCGCTGTGGTTGCAGATGAAGTGCGTTCACTAGCTAGTCGTACGCAGGCTTCAACGGAAGAGATCCGCATTATGATAGAAAGGCTACAGCAAGGAAGCCGTATTGCTTCTGAAAAAATGCAACTAAACAAAGAAACCGCGTTTAAGACTGTGGAAACCACAAAGCACGCAGGTGAGTCGTTAAACCAAGCGCTAGAGGCTGTCGCTAGAATCACTGCGCTGAACGAGGATGCCGCTAATTTGGCAGAAGGACAAACTTCAGTTGCTGCCGATGTAAACAGAGGGGTGAGCAGTATCCAGCAGGTAGGCCAAGCCAATACAGACTACGCTAAAGAGGTCGTTGATAATTGTGAAGCACTAGTGCAGCAAATAAAGACCATGCAAATGCAATTGCGCCGCTATCGGTTCTAAATTCCCATTCGAGGGAAAAACCATTATTCAGTGAAAAAGCTGTAAAAACTGTTTTCCTGCAAATCCGTAAGCGACAAAGAGGCATCATTAATAAAAGTAAGTCAGTGCGTCTAATGTCCATCACAGAATTAAAGAGTGCTTTATAGGTGCTCTTTTTTTGTGCATTTAAATTGTAACATGTGCAAGATTACAGCATGGAAATGTTTCAAAACTGAAACAACTTAGTAATGTTACAAATCAGCTTTTCCTGTACCAAAGTTTAGTCGAGTTAATGAATAAGTAAACTTATTTTAAAGCTGTAACTTGTTGATATATATAGCGTGTGACGTTTATATTATTATTTTCATTAAGTGCTTGCTGCGCATACGTATGTATAAGAATTTATACCTTCCTTATACAAATAAAGCGGAAAGCAAAATGGTTAATGAGGGTAACACACAAAAGTATAAGCTGAGTAAATCAGCGAAAGTTGTCAACGCGTTGTTGGCAGGGGCATTGTCACTGGGCGTAGTATCACTTAATGCATCGGCCGACACGGTTTGGCAGGAAGATTTTGAAGCGGCCGAGCTACAAGATAAAGGCGCAACTGGGTCTAATCCAGGCGGAGCAGTTCTAGATCTTGAAGGCGTAGAGCGTTGGTCAATTGACGTTTCCGCAGGCGCATTAACTGCAGCTACAGATTGGTTTCGTGTAGAAAATGGCGCCATGCAAGCCCGCGATGTGGATGGCGAAGTTGTTTGGTTGAGTGAATCAATCGATATTGCTAGTGCCGGTGAAATCACTATTAATGCAGCACTTTCTCAAAGTGGTACGTTTGAAGCGGCAGATTACGTCGACGTATTTTACTCACTAGATGGCGGTGCTTTCGAGCTTATAACGCTTACTGAAGGTACATCCAACACTGTACAAGATGATTTCGGTAGTGCCACGATTAATAAAACAATTGGAAGTGGTAGCTCATTAGTATTAAAAGTTGCCATGTCTAATAACGCTGGCTCAGAATACTTAAATTTGGACAGTATTTCAGTTATCGGCGATGGCGCCACCGGTGGTGGTGACAACGGCGATGGGGGCGATAACCCCGATAATGGTGGTGAACCTTCTAACGAACTCCTTTTCTTAAGCGGTACGTGCTTTAACTGCCCAGATTTAGAAGCAGTTAATATTGCGAGCGATTTTGTGGCGTCGGACTACTATGCCGCTTTAGATGCCGCTATTGCAAACGGCGATAGTGCACAAACCCTTAAAGAAACAACACACAACATCATTGAAAACGGTCATCGCACACTATCATACTCTGAGGTGTGGACTGCACTTACCTATACCGATGAAGACCCTGCAGATACTGACAATGTTATCCTATTTTACAAAGGGATATCACAAGGTAAGTTTACGAACGGAAGCGGTAGCCAAAGCTCTAACCAAGAAAATTGGAACCGCGAACATGTTTGGGCAAAAAGCCACGGTTTTTCAAGTACAAGCTTAACTGCATACAGCGATATTCTTCATCTGCGTCCCACAGATATTTCAGTAAATAGCTCGCGCGGTAATCTAGACTTTGACTTCAGCGATAGCGCACTTGCCGAAGCGCCTGAAAACCGTGTTGATAGCGATTCTTTCGAGCCGCGCGATGCAGTGAAGGGTGACGTAGCTCGCTCTATGCTTTATATGGATGTGCGTTACGACGGTAACACCGCAGGTGATACCGAAGAAGATTTAGTATTGCTAAACCGCTTAACGTCTACCGACGAAGCGGCATTTGGTAAGCTTTGTGTGCTGCTTCAGTGGCACGAGAGCGATCCAGTCGATGAATTTGAGCGCCGCCGTAACGAGCGTGTGTTTGAATTCCAAGGGAACCGTAACCCGTTTATTGATAAGCCCGAACTTGCTTCACTTATTTATAACGACAGTTGCGACGGTACAGGTGGTGATACCGGCGGTGACACAGGCGGCGATACAGGTGGTGACACAGGTGGTGAAACTGGGCCGTCAACCAATAGTGTTTACATTTCAGAGTATATTGAGGGTGGTAGCTTTAATAAAGCGATAGAGCTTTTCAATAGCTCGACTCAACCTGTGAGCTTGTCTGGCTACGAGTTAGTTTTACTTTCAAACGGTGATACTGCCGACGCCGACCGTAAAGTACTGGCGCTTGAGGGTGAAATTCCTGCAGGTGGCGTAGCAACATTCGCTCACGCCGACGCTGATGCCTTACTTACAACTGGCTCTACACTCAGCAGTTTCGTAATGAACTTCAACGGCGACGATTACGTTGAGCTTGTTTACAACGGGCAAGTAGTAGATGCATTAGGTACTTTTGGCGTTAAGACTAATTGGGGTAAAGATGTCACGTTAGTACGTAAGAGTTCAGTAACAGGCGGAAACCCTAATCGAAACCCTGCTTTTACTCTTGATGAGTGGGATAGCTTTGCAAAAGATACGCTAAGTAATTTTGGTTCTCACAACGGTTCAGTAAGTGAGCCAACAGACCCAACCGACCCTACAGACCCAACCGATCCAATTGCTGAAGTAGTACTTATCAGCGCAATTCAAGGCGACGGTGAAGAATCAGCGCTAGTCGGCACGGATGTGTTTGTTGAAGCAGTAGTCACCAAAGTTGTACCTGCCATGAGCGGTTTCTTTGTTCAGGAAGAAGCAAGTGATTCAGACGATAACCCGGCAACTTCTGAAGGTGTGTTCGTTTACGCAGGCTCATTTAATCTGCCAGAAGCAGGGGATGCGGTGCGTTTGCAAGGTACAGTAGGCGAGCGCTTTGGTGTAACCCAATTAACCCTGTCTGCAGAACTCGAGGTTACGGGTGTAGGTAGTAATGTGCTTTACACACCTGTTGCTATGCCATTTAGCCTTGATACTGATTTAGAAGCACTAGAGGGCATGCATATTAATTTTGAGCAAACCCTTAAAGTTTCTGATATCTACAATCTTGGACGTTATGGTCAGTTCAACGTGTCTTCAGAACGCTTATTCATTCCTACTAATCAGTTTGTAGCGGGTTCACAAGAAGCGTTGGCACTAGCCGAAATCAATGCACGAAATACCTTATTGGTTGATGACGGAGAAACATCACAGAATTTGGATGATATTCCTTTCCCTGTAGGTGGTTTGTCGCACAACAACCCTCTACGTTTGGGCAACAGTATCGAAGCTTTGGAAGGTGTTTTACATTACGCCTTTGGTGCTTACAACCTTATTCCTGTTGGTGATATTCAAACCGTAGGCACTAACCCACGAATTGCTGCACCACAGCTCAATGCTATCGGTGATGTAAAAGTGGCTAGCTTTAATGTGCTTAACTACTTCAATGGCCCGGAATTCCCCACATCTCGTGGCGCAGATTCAGTTGCTGAATTCGAGCGTCAGAAAGCGAAAACCATTGCAGCTATTGTAGCTATGAATGCTGACGTACTTGGCCTTGTTGAAATTGAAAACGATGGTTACAGCAGTGAATCGGCGATTGCGACATTGGTTGACAGCGTTAACGCTGAACTCGGCAGCGATGAGTACAGCTATGTTGCATTAGAGTCTCAACTAGGCGGTGATGAAATTGCTGTAGGTATTATCTATAAACCAGCAGTAGTTTCGCTACAGGGTAACCCTGTGACTTCATCTGACGCGCCATTTGACTATGGCAACCGTCAACCTTTACTACAAAGCTTTAATGTAAACAGTAACGGCGAAGACTTTACCTTAGCGATAAACCACTTTAAGTCAAAAGGAAGCTGTGGCAGTGCTACAGGCAATAATGCTGATTTAGGTGACGGTCAAGGCTGTTGGAACGAACTTCGTACCCAAGCAGCACAAGGCCTAATTTCTCTTGTTGAGCAAAACAGTGATGTCTTGTCTGACCGCGTTGTCGTAATGGGTGATTTGAATGCCTATGCGAAAGAGGAACCTATCCTTGCGCTTGAAGAGGCTGGCTACAGTAACTTGGTTAACTTCTTTGATGGCGATAGTGCATATTCGTATAGCTTCGGCGGAGAAGTAGGTTATCTCGATCATGCCTTATCAAGCCCTTCATTAACTGAATATGTGGTAGATGCAACGGTATGGCACATTAATGCCGATGAACCTCGCGTGTTCGACTATAACGTTGAATATAAGACTGAAACCCAGCTTTCTAGTTACTACGGCGCTGATGCGTATCGCTCGTCAGATCACGACCCAGTACTTGTCGTATTGGATTTCCCTGAAGCGAGTGAGCCAGAGCCTGTAGTAGGCGACATGGATGGTGATGCAGATGTAGATTACAACGACATCACTGCTTTATATGGTCTTTTACTAACCAGGCAGGCATCGCTACAGGCTCACGATTTCAACAATGACGGCGTGTTAAATATCTTCGATCTCTATGCACTAATGTCATTGTGTACACGCAACGCTTGTGCAGTTGGTTAATAGGATAAAAAGATGAAAAAGTTATTTTTAATGCTTATAGCAGCGGTAACGCTAAATGCTAATGCTGCAATAATTGAAATATCAACAGACAAAGCCAGCTACGATATTGGTGAAACCATTACGGCCACTATAAGTTTGTCTAGTTTGTCTAATGTTGGGTCATTGCCCACGTTGTTTGATGTATACAATACTGTATTTAGTTTTGATACATCATTACTGAGTTATGTTGCGGGTAGTGCAGCGTCTCAAGGCCCATTTGGTGTACTTGGGCAAATCGCTGATCCGTTTGGGTTACCTATGCCATCACCAGTGATAGAGTTATTTCTTCCACTGATTGAGGGTAACATAGCGACGGTAGGCTCTTTTGCTGTCCAAGGGCCTGGCATCGATATAGGGTATCAGTTTCAAAACGTGATAAACGACCTGTACACAGTGCAGTTTATCGCAAATGCAGTAGGGAGAGCATCATTTAGTCCGCTTTCAGCTTCGCTTGGCTTTGGCGGAACGCTAGGTGGGGGCATTCCTCAAGATATCGAATTTAAAGGGGCGAACTTTGATATTACCCAAGTACCTGCACCAGGTACCTTTGTGCTATCGCTACTGGCGTTAGGTGGTATGTTTTTCGCTCGTAAGCGTGCGAAGTCATAAACCATAAATGCTAAAAGTTTAAGCCCAGCCAAGTGCTGGGCTTTTTTATGTCTTTTGCTATTTACATGCGGCTTTAAATGAACCACACTGAATAAAAATACAATAAGTGCGCACCATGTTAGAAACCATTTCTTTTTCTCAACGCCAACGACTGGCGTATATCGATTTCTGCCTTTTGTTTAAAGGGGCTATTCATCGCCAGGATTTAATAAATCGTTTTGAGGTAGGGCTATCGGCAGGCTCTCGTGACTTTACTCTGTATAAAGAGCTCGCGCCCGATAACTTAATCTACGATCCAAGGGAAAAGCGTTATTTTCAAACAGAAAGCTTCGTTCCGGTTTTTGAACACGATGCAAAACGTACATTGGTAAAGCTTGCTAACGATATATCGGACGGTTTCGATGCTATTGGCGATGTACATTTCCCCGTAGAAAGTGCGTCTTCGCTGAACGTACCTGATATTTTTGTGGTAGCGAAAGTAGTACAAGCCATAGTCAACAAAAAGGCGATGAGCGTTATTTACACATCGCTGTCTAGTGGCAGTGGCGCACGTGAACTCGTGCCTCATAGTATTGTTGATAACGGTCAGCGCTGGCATGTGCGCGCCTTCGATAGAAAATCACAAAGTTTTCGCGATTTTGTGCTCACAAGAATTAGTAAGGTTACAGTTAAAACTGAGCCTGAAACTCGTGAATGCATTGAACACGATGAAGAGTGGGGAAGACTTATTTCTCTTGAAATAGTGCCTCACCCGAAGAATATTAAATATTCTACTGCGATAGAGCTCGACTACGCCATGGAAGAGGGAGTACTCAAATTAGAGGTACGTGCGGCTATGGCAGGGTATTTGTTAAGGCGTTGGAATGTTGACTGTACAAAGCATGCCAGTTTACGCACCGGTGAATACCAGCTTTGGCTTAGAAATCAGCAGAGCCTAGCAGACACTGATAACCTTGCTATTGCCCCAGGATATATAGGGGAACAAGAAGCCTACACTGTGTAGCAGTCGATTGCTTGAGTTAAGACTAACGGCTAAACATAACTAAGCCCGGAGTATTATTGTGTACGTCACCCAATATATTTTTTAACGGTAGTTAATAGGGTGTCTTTATCCAATGGTTTTGCTAGGAAGTCATCCATGCCTGCGGCCAAGCATTCTTCTTTGTCCTCGGCAAATGCGTTAGCGGTTAGTGCTATGATGGGGGTGTTGGACTCTAAGGTTTTTCTCAAAATAATTGAGGCTTCAATACCGCCCATAATCGGCATGTTACAATCCATAAGTATCAGGTCGAAGTTGTGTCGTTTACATATTTCAACGGCATCTTGGCCGTTCTTAACATGCAGATATTTGTACCCTTCAGTCTGCAATATAGCTTTGACAATCTCAGCGTTAATTTCGTTATCTTCAGCCAATAGTATCCGTTTCTTTTTATTGAGTTCTTGAATCTCTTGGCGGCTAACAGGCTTTGTTTCAATCAACTTACTTAAATCATTTTCCAGTTCACGTCGGTTGATTGGTTTTGCATGAGTCTTCCAAATACTTTCGAGTATTTCGTGTTCGTCTTCCAATCTTTCTAGCTCAGCCGAAATTAATATTACTTTAGGAAATTTGGGCGGTTTTAAATTTTTAAGATGATGAAGTAAATCTACGCCGCTCATTCCTGGCATAGAAAGGTCAAGAATTATGACATCAAAATTAAACGGTTTGTCATCTAAAAATGCTTTCGCACTTTCATAGCTACAGGGCTTAATCGACATAGACGCAACGATGTGCTCAAAGTATTCGCGACTGGTTTGTAGGTCGTCAATGATTGCACAACGCAAGTTAACGCTAGGCACAATATCGATTTCTGGGAGCTGTGCTTCTCTTGTCAGCATTGTGAAGGTAAATGTACTGCCTTGACCTGAGAATGAGACCACATTTATGTCGCCACCCATTAAGTTAGCTAGCTGTTTTGCGATACTTAGCCCTAGCCCTGTGCCACCAAATTCTCGTGTTGTAGATTGGTCAGCTTGTTCAAATTTTTTAAAAATGTTCTCTAGCTTAGAAGAGGGAATGCCAATGCCTGTATCGATAACATCAAAGATAAGGCGATTGCCATTTTCATGTTTAGCGTGTGTCACTTTTAGCGTTACCGAGCCTTCGGCCGTAAACTTAATCGCGTTGCTTAGCAGGTTGTGTAAGATTTGCGCTATTCGCGTTATATCACCTTGAATAACATGGGGAAGATTAGCGTCTTTTAAATAGTGAAATTCGAGCCCTTTACGCTGGCAATAAACCCGTTGTAACGACACCACATCGTCTAGTATTTGTAATAAATCAACAGGGGCTTGTTCTATCTTGATTTTGCCAGCCTCTATCTTAGATATGTCGAGAATGTCATTAATCAAAACTAATAGCTGCCGGCCGGCTGTTTTAGCCTTTTTTAAGTACAAGTTACTTTTTTCCGGATTATCGATCGCCAGCTCTATCATGCCAAATAAACCATTCATAGGCGTACGTAACTCATGGCTCATGCTTGAAAGGAATTCTGATTTTGCTTTACTGGCTTTCTCGGCTTTTTCTGCGGCATTTTGTGCTAATTCTTTCGAGTGCTCTAGCGCGTTAATAGAGCGTTTAACCTGACGCTCCATAGGAAAGAAAATAAGCGCGGCTTCTATAACCAGTAGAGCAAGTGCTGCAAGCCACAGGTACATTTCAATAGTAAGGACGGTATCTACACGTGATGTTGCGTCCTGTTCGAATTGGTTCACAACATTGTCTAGCTGCTGTAGAAGCGACGTAAGCTCTTCAACCGGCATAAGGGAAGTCGTTTCGCAACGTGCATTTGTTAACAAGGTCTCAGCTCTATCGACGAAGTTTTTAACTTTTGCATCTAGCTGTCCTTGCTGAAAATAAGTATTAAAGATTTGAATTGGCAGATGTTCTAAAGAGGTAAGATACTTATGATTTTGTTCAAATTTAGCAAGGTCTTGCTTTAAATAGCCTAATTCTTGGCTGTTTCCACACAATGTCGATGAAGTTGCCAGCATCGCTATGCGTTGCGACAGCATACGCTGCTGGCCTGCAATATTGATAATTTCACCATCTTGCTTTTGTTCTTTAATTAACCCTGAAAGAATTAAAAAAGACAAGGTAATCAGCGATGCTGTTAGCGCTAAAGCAACAATATATCGAAAACGTATGGACATAAGGTAAAGAAATGCACAGTGGTAACTAAAAGATAATAGATGCCAAGTGGTTACGCAATGTGCTGAGCAAATTACTTTTTTAAGTGACCCTATTCATCATCGCTTGGAAAAACGTTTGGCTCCCAGCCACGCAATACCGCGTCCTTAGTGTAAAACTCTGCTTCTTTATCGTTTAGAAAATGGGAATCAATTGCAGGTGATGCGGCTTCTTTAGATGCACCATCTCCAAAAGATTGGTATTCGGAAAACCGTGCTTCTGTGTGGGGACTAAATGGTCTCTTTGTACCTTTTGGTGTAGTCCCTCCCATAGTAGTCCATCGAGTTGGAGTAATATGAGTGTCCATATAGGTATTAATAAAGGTCGCTTTGCCTACAGCGAAAGGGTTTGCATAACGGCCATCTGAAAAGGTGGTTGTTGGGTGCCAAGGCCTTCCTAGTGCCACGCTTTCATCTGGAACATCGTTTTCTCTTTCAAGCCTACAGTTATTGAAAGTAAGTCCATATGGGCGCTGTAAATGGGTGCTTGGGGCGGTTATGTAGCCCGTAAGTCCTTCGCTGTCACCACCTGAATGACGTGCTCGTGAGACAATTGAAACGCTCTCAAAAAATGCTGTGCCCTCACCAAAAATGAAGTCAATATGTCCTGCTATTGTTCCGCCTTCAATCAAAGCGCGGTCACCTTTTAAATAGAGGGTGTCTTGATAACCCCAGAGTGCCACATTTTTAAGGTAAGTGCGATCTGAGTTCACATCGGTTTTAAGCGCTACTGCCTGCGTACCTGATAACCGAGTAGGGTCATCTTTTGCTTTGACCTCGTTACCGGGATAATCAAAGTCATTGGCGATTGTAATATTTTCGATAGTGATGTTATCACCTAAAATCTCTACCGTGGCAGTGCGGCGGGTTCCCCATTTTTCTTCAGAGTTCTCTGCGACCTTTTGACCTGCATATCGATTGAAAACGACAGTCGTTGTTTCTTGCGACTGGCCTACCAAGTGGACATTATTAGCGTTAATGACGACACGTTCTCGATAGATGCCTTCGCTTATAAAAACGGTCCACACTTTGTCTTTTTGTGGCTCGTGAGATTCGATATAAGCAACAGCTTCGGACACAGAGTTAAAATGAGGTAACGATTCATTAGTCAAGTTACTGTCATGTGATTTAGCTACCACTACATCCGTCGTTGCTGGCATTGCCACGCTTAATCCACTGAAAAATATACCCGCCAGTAACACAAAGGCTAAACTGAGAGTGACTCGTGCTTTATCAAATTCCATAGTATTTATTCTACAACCCACGCTCGTTAAACGGTTGATTATTAATAAACACATTATTTATAGAAAGGTGCGCTACATTTTCGATAACGGTATCTTTAAGCGCACGCTTTATCGTTATGTTATTTAACGTCAAGCCGGAAATGGGCGTATGGTCATACCCGCGAAGTACAAAGGCTCGGTTAGCAGAAGCAACGTTCAAGTTCTCTATGGTGATATCTTCTAATACAGGAGGGAAGTTGCCTGCATCACCTTCTTCGTAAAAGAAATTCACGACAACGGCGTCTTTCACCGTCCCAATATCGATATTGCGATAGTTTAGATTTTTTAGGTGACCACCCCGAATACTGTTGGTTTTAATTCTAATGCCGCGGTCTAAATCTGGGCTACTCATGGTGCAATACTGCGCATAGAGATTCTCTACACCGCCGGATATCTCACTGCCGATTACAACACCGCCATGCCCCGCCTTCATCTCGCAATGTTCTATGACAATATTGCTGCAGGGAACATTGACCCTTCTGCCGTCTGCATTACGTCCAGATTTAATGGCAATACAATCGTCCCCTGTATCAAATGTACAGTTAGATATAAGTACGTTTGTGCAGCTTTCGGGGTCGCACCCGTCGGAATTTGGGCCGAAACTTTTACAGTACACATCGTTTACGGTGACGTTCTTGCAAAGCACAGGGTTAACTAACCAAAATGGAGAACGCAGAATGGTAACGCCCTCAATAAGTACATTTTCACAGCGGTAAGGTTGTATAAACGGAGGGCGCAGGTAATTATTTTCAAAAACGCGGTCACTAACGGGTGTTCCGTTTTCTACCATTTGCTGAAGCGTATCTCTGGTGTATTTTTGGTTTTCAACCGGATCGTCACCCCATGTTGAAGCCTTCCACTTACCTTTCCATGGCCACCAATTGTCTTTCGCCGCGCTACCGTCAAGCGTACCCTTGCCGGTAATTGCGATATTACTTTGCTCAAAAGCATAAATAAGAGGGGAGTAACCCATCAACTCCATACCTTCCCAGCGAGTAAAAACGTATGGTTTGTAATCATCAGGGTTTGTAGAAAATCGAATTGTTGCGCCTGCGTCAATATGCAAGTTTATATTCGACTGTAAGTGAATTGGGCCGCTGCATAGCCAGTCGCCTTTTGGCACAACCACTTTGCCACCACCTTGGCGTGCGACTTGGTCGATAGCTGCATGTAATGCTTGCTTAAAGTCACTGCCATTTTCATTTGAAAAGTCGGTAACATTAGCTTCGCGCTTTGCAAAGGTAGGGCGCTTTATCATCCCTTTAATAAGGTTTGCTTCAGCGTCCCACTGGCGTTGAGTCCTTCCCGTTTCGGTCACACTTGCACATCCAGATAGAAATGTAGGAACACTTACAGCCATCCCAGAAGCTGCTACAGTGGTGGCGAGACCGGACTTTAAAAAATGTCGTCTAGTGCTCGTTGACTTAGGTTGGGCCATCATAGACTCCTTGCATTACGATATAGTGCTTTCTACTTATTTAGGTAGTGTGCGGCCAGAATAAATGGGCCTACACCTTTCGCGTCGTTTGCTCTGATTGGCTCGCTCATGTAGTAGTCGAATGAACCATCTCTATATGGATTTCCACCAAGGCCAGCAACAGCGCAAACCTGTTCAAGGCTGATTACGTTAGTTTCTGGATTAACCGAAATCATTTGATCAAGGAGTCCTGCAAACCCTTTTTCTGCATGAGCTTTGTATTCCTTAGAAAGAAACTTAAGGCTTGCACCTTTAGCCATAGCGTAGGTCAACATTGCTGTACCTGATGCTTCAAGGTAGTTTCCTTCACGGCTTCCCAAGTCAGTAACCTGATACCAGGTGCCTGAATTATGTTGATAGGTAAGCGTAGCGTCGATAAACGCTTTAAAGCGCGCTTTTAGCCACGGTGTTTTTGGGTGCTCTGCAGGAACAACTTCTAGCACATCCGCCATTGCCATAGCATACCAACCTAGCGAACGTGACCAGTGATGTTGAGAAAGACCTGTTTCTTTATCAGCCCACTTTTGCTTTTTAGATGCGTCCCAGCCATGCAAGGGGAGGCCTGTTTTTTCGTCGTAAAGGTGCTCTTCAATGAGTTCAAATTGCAAAAATACGTCGTCTAGCTCTTTCATATCGCCGTACTTAATAATGTATTCAGCGTAGAAGGGAGCCCCCATGTATAGGCCATCAAGCCACATTTGGTCTGGATAGCGTTTCTTGTGCCAAAAACCGCCTTGCTCTGTACGCGGGTGGTCAGTGAGTTGAGTTCTTAAAAGATCGGCTGCCTTTTTGTATTTAGGGTTGCCAGTTTCTTCATAAAGAAAAAATAACACCTTACCCGGGTTAACCATATCAATATTGAACTTGTTGATATCGTATGTCTTAATACTTCCGTCATCTTGAACCAGCATGTCGTAGTAGCCTTTTACATAAGACAGAAGGCGAGGATCTTTAGTATCTTGATACACTTCTGTTATCGCGAGAAGGTTGAGACCATGAACGTAGTCCCATTGTGGCGTCTCGTCCCAATCGATTTGCCAAGCTTCAGGAAAGCGCACCATTTCAGACTCTATCATTCTCATAGACCACGATTGCGTGTTATCAAGAGGCATTTTCACCCAATCATTTGCATCAGCAGCCGAAGAAACAAACGCCGTGCAAGCTATAACGGAAGCGGCGCGTAGAATACCTTTTAGCATAACAAACCCTTATTTTTATAACATTGTAAATACACTCTGTGCTACCGGTAGCATAATGATTTTTATTTGCCTGCATGTCAACGAAATTATTTATATTTTTTAACTTTTATTTTACGTCAAGTAAAAGCTGTAAGTTTTAACTAAGTATATGTATATAAGAGATTAAATTTAATCTTTTCTCTTCATTTGGCTTAGGTCTAGATTGCCTTTTGCGATCAATATTATCTTCTGAACTTATACATATAATAAATTTTTTCAATAAAATAGTTGCCACCGGTAGCATAACTAATTAGGATGTAAATCAAATGTAAAGCTTGAGTGTTTTTTCGGGGTTTACATTATTGCCGAAGGGAAGTTTTTGCGTTGATAAAAAATAGAGCTGTACCCTGCAATGCTTCTTATTCATGGTTTTGGTGGTTACAAAACCACTGTAGAGAATTAATTAGAATTGACGCGTTTTCGCTTCCTTAACAGCCAAAGCGTGCTATTGGTTAATATAGATTATTGGCGGCAATGACCTCCAAAATGTTATCCGGTGGCATAAAGGGAAGTGAAATGGTTAAATACGGTAAATGTTGAATTTGTGTTAATTTGAAAGGTCCACACGCGTTTCAGAAGCATTTTCACTTTTTCTTAGTATGTGCGTCGCTTATAAATATAAAAACCGGAGAAACAACAATGTTACCAAAGAAAAAGCAACTCGCTGTTCTTGTTACGCTAGCGTTGTCAGGCGCACATATTCATGCGCAAGAAGCCACAGACGAACAAGCCAGTGAAACCGAAGCGCAAAATATGGAGGTCATAGAGGTATCTGGCTTTCGTGGATCACTTAATAAATCACTGATGGAAAAGCGAACATCAGTTAACAGTAAAGAATCAATTGTTGCGCAAGACATTGGTAAATTCCCGGACTTAAATATTGCAGAGTCTATTCAGCGCGTTCCAGGCGTAGCGATTTCTCGTGAGGGTGGAGAAGGCCGTCAAATTACCTTGCGCGGTTTAAGCCCATCATTTACCCGTACAACACTTAATGGCATGGAAGTACCAGCAAGTACAGATGGAACAGATTCAGGCGGTGGCGTAAACGGTGGACGTGGCTTTGATTTTAATATTTTCGCTTCTGAACTGTTTAATCGTGTAGATATTCAGAAGTCGCCTACAGCTTCAATGGAAGAAGGCGGTATTGCAGGTACCGTTGATTTGTACTCCGCAAAACCTTTCGATTATGACGGCTTTAAATTCGTATCGTCCCTTCAAGGTGGCTATAACAGCATTACTGAAGAGACCGATCCTCGCGCAGCTTTCATGATCAGTAACCGTTTCGCTGACGACAAGGTGGGCGTGCTTTTCTCGGCCGCTTTCTCAGAGCGCACAGTAAGGCAAGAAGGCTTCGGTACCGTTCGTTGGACAACACCGGTTCGTGATGGCGGCGGTATTTTTGCAGACACGTCTGATACTGTGGTGAACGGCGCGCCAGACGTGGGTAATTGCGAGTTTCAAGGCGAATCTGTTGATCCCATCAACTGCTTGTGGACGCCACGCCTTCCACGACCTGATTACTTTGGTAATGACCAAGAGCGTACCGGTTTTACGGGTTCTATCCAGTGGGCTGCCACTGATAATTTCACTTTAACCTTAGACGGTTTGGTATCTAAACTAGATAACACCCGTACTATGTACAATTTCTTCCATATGTTTAGAAGTACGTTTTCAGAGATTACACCCACTTCTATTACAGTACATCCTAATGGCAAACAGGTTCTAGCCGGAAGTTACGACGGTATCAAGTCACGTATAGAGAGTCGTTTGCAGGAATCAACCACTGACTTTAGTCAATTTGTGATTTCTGGCGAGTGGTTTATTGGTGAAAATATTAAATTAGATATGATGGCCGGCACTGCAGAATCTGATGCTCGTTCAGAGCAGTATCGTTACAACATGACGCTGTTAGAAGAAACCAGCTACGGTTTTGATTTTAGTAATAACATTAACGCTCCGCAGCTCACTTACGGTTATGACGTTAACGATGCAAGTAACTATAATCTTTCAGATGGTCGTTTACGCGCTACTGATGTATTGCGCGAAAACGATACGGTTAAGTTTGATGCCACTTACCTTGGCGACGAAGTAACTATCAAGGCGGGCTTCGCCTACAACGACCGCGTAGTAACCTACAGTGAAGAGCAAATTAATGGCTTCCCAGATCAAGATTCGGCGGTCGGCTTTGCTGAAATGATGCCGGTAGACGATTTCGGTAGTGGCTTTGATGGTCCTCTAGACCCATTTCTTGTTGCTGACTTTGACGCAATAAATAGTCAGCTTCTAGACGTAGTTTGGACACCGCGCTCTGCACAAAGCTGGCAAGTAGGCGAAGAAACTTCTGCTGCTTATATTGAGATGGACACGAGTTATGAGATTGGCGATATGCTGCTTCGCGCTAACTACGGTGTACGCTATGTGAAAACAACCACCACCTCTGAAGGCTTTATTCAAGGCGAAACGGTACAAATTGAAAATGACTACAATAACTTTTTGCCGGCAGTTAACTTAGCACTTGAGGCCACTGATGACGTTGTTGTACGCCTTGGTCTAACCCAGTCAATGACGCGCCCAAGCCTGAACTCATTAAACCCTGGTAACCCTAGCTTTGATTATATTAACGGCTCGGTAAGCGTGGGTAACCCGTTCCTTGACCCGTTCACTTCAGACAACGTAGATTTTGGTGTTGAATGGTACTTCGACGACGAAGCGCTACTGGCAGCAACCGTGTTCTACAAAGACATTGATAACTGGATTGTTCGCGCATCTGAAGAGCGTCTAGTTGATAGTGCCTACTACGACTTTATCGATAACGATGCACAGTTTGACCCTGTAATTGCGCTAGACCCTCGTACTATTCCATACGAGCACAGTAGCCCAATCAACGCTGAGGACAGAAGTGTAAGCGGTTATGAGCTTATTTATCAGCAGCCGTTAAGTTTCTTACCAGGCCTGTTCGAAAACATGGGTATTGTGTCGAACTACACTCACGTTAACGCAGACGACATCGAAGGTATGAGTGAAACATCGTACAACTTTACGGTGTATTACGAAACAGACCAATACGGCGCGCGTGTGTCAGTTAACAAACGTGACGATTACCTGACAGACTTTACTGGCAGCAATGGTAACGTTGCACACGGCACGACAGGGCCAACGCAGGTAGATTTCTCGTCATTTTATAACGTAAACGACGAACTCACGTTAACCTTTGAAGTAATTAACCTAACTGACGAGTACGAGCGTTTGTTTACCACGGGTGATGGCTCATTGGATTTGGTACGTGAATACAACCATACGGGCCGTCAGTTCTTCTTGGGCGCGCGTTATACTATGTAAAATAACAGACTGACCAAGCATATTGGTGAGCCTAAGATAATAATTAAATGTTGTGTTCCGTGAAGACGGGTGTGTTTGGCCATCGTAATGATGGCCTTTTTTATTTGTGACAAGGTGACATTGCGGATTGTTCCTGATGCGTCTATCTGCTTTATCACTTAATTGGAGCGCAACTCTACTAATATTGAGAAGGAGAAAAGGTGTGAGAAATTCAAGTAACTCCACCGCAGGAAAAATATTCAACGCGCTTCGCTACAGTTTTGCAAGCGTTATTGCTGTAGCCAGTAGTTTTGCATTGGCAGGCCAAGAAAGTACGACGGCTCTTCAAAACAGCTACGTGCCTCATTCGAGCACTTTGGTTCTCGCTAGCTCAAATGCCCACATTGCTAAGGAACAAAGTGCCGGAATTGTAGAGAACGAAGGAAGTGCAAAAGCTCCGCCTTACAAAAAGCCGGTTACCCTACATTTGGTTGGCGATTCAACCATGTCAGACAAGCCAATGTTGGCATATCCAGAACGTGGTTGGGGGCAATTACTTCCTGAATTCATGCTGCCAAATCTAAATATCAAAAACCACGCGGCTAACGGCAGGAGCACAAAGCGATTTGTTGACGAAGGGCGTTGGCAAGTGCTGTTATCTGATCTTTCTGAAGGTGACTTTGTGGTAATTCAGTTTGGTCACAACGATCAAAAACAGTCGGACCCCGCTCGCTATGCTGACCCGGAAAATGCCTATCCTGCTTACTTAAACCAGTTTGTGCAAGACGTTGAAGCGAGAGGCGCATCAGTGATTATTGCAAGTAGTATTTGCAGGCGTCATTTCACCGAGGAAGGTGTATTAAAACGCACTTTGCTGGCGTATGCCGATGCAGCGAAGAAAGTGGCAGCACAAAATAACGTGCCATTTATCCCTATGAACGCTTTAACTTGCGATTTTCTTGCTCAGGTAGGCGAGCCTAACAGCAACCATTACTTCATTAAGGTGCCCGCCGACCTATATGCGCGCTACCCCGAAGGTAAAACTGATGATACTCACTTGAATGTAGTAGGCGCGGCTAAAATGGCGCAGATATTCGTTCGAGAGTTAAAAGCAACAGCACATCCATTAGCAAAATACGTTTATCGAGACACCCTATAAAATAATATAAACGAAGCGGCGCGCCAGTATACCTAGTATGCCGCGCCTATTTAAACTAACGCAGTGCAACCTATCTTAGCTAACTTGCTGAGGCATCGTTATCAATTTTGTATGTGGCGAGTGATTAGTGAGGAGGAGGGAAGACAAAAGAGAAAAGGGAAGGTCACATACCGACTATAGCGACGGTATGTGATTAGTAAAGGCATCACTTGATATAATGGCACCTGGGTAGGTTATTACGGTGGCTGCCACTTTTGCTCCATAGCTCGCGCTTTCAACAGGCTTTCTACCTGCAAGTCGAGCTGCCATATAACCGCCATTGAATGCATCGCCAGCAGCCGTTGTATCAACCACTTGCTCAACACGCTCAACAGGTACAATACATTGTTCTTTGTGGCAGAGTATATGAACGCCGACTGCCCCGTTTTTCATAACGATTTCTTCAATCTGTTTGTCGGCTAAATAGCTAAATATTTCATCAGCATTAGTGTGGCCAAACAGCATTAAATGGTCGTCAGCACCTGGGAACGCTAGATCTGCTTCAGCATAAGCCTTACCCGTCCAGTACTTAGCATCTTCTTGAGATGACCAAAGGCGAGCTCGATAATTAGGATCAAAGGCAATCTTACTTCCTTTGGCCTTGAGGGATGAAATTAGTTCGAAAAGTGTAGCGCGCTGTTCGTCATCTAAAATAGCAATAGAGATACCGCTCAAATAAAACCAGTCACACGTAAATTCAGCGCCCTTCATTATATTAAGCGTTTGCGTTGCAGCAGACTGGTTACGCCAATAGGCAAAGGTTCTTTCACCTTCATTGTCGTTGCGGATCATATACAGACCGAGATTACGCGAGGACGAGCGAAACACTAGATCAGTGTTAACTTCGTGCTCACCCATTTTAAACAGCAGCTCATCGCTTAAAAAGTCTGCGCCTATCGCTGTTAAGTAGCTAATGGAAGATGAAGGCAAACAGCGTTTTAAATAAACCGCAGTGTTGTAGGTGTCGCCAGCAAAGCTTTTCGCCATCAAATCGTTATTTGTGTTTTCATCACACGTCCTAACTGATGATTCACGCTGAGTGCTTCGAAGCTCTACCATGCACTCGCCAAAAATAACCATTCTTTGTTTGGTATCAACGATGCTCATGCCGCAGCCTCATCAAATAATGTGAGGCTTTGTTGGCATGCCAATGTTATAGCTTGCCAATTTTTTGCTTCAATGGCTGCCTTCGGCATCATCCATGTACCGCCTACTGCTCGAACATTGCCAAGCGAGAGATACTCATTCGCGTTGTCGCCATTAATGCCGCCGGTAGGGCAGAAGCAAACATCGCTAAATACACTTGAAATCGCTTTAAGAAAAGGGGTTCCGCCGCTAAGACTCGCAGGAAAGAACTTCATCTCGCGAATGCCTTTTTGGTGCGCCAAAAGAATATCGGCAGGCGTAGCGACGCCCGGCAAAAAGGGTGCATTAGACGCAATCAGAGTATCGAGCAATGTCTCTGAGCTTGTGGGCGTTATCAAAAATTGCGCGCCTGCATCCAACGCTTCAAATACGTGGTTGCGATTTAACAATGTGCCCATACCCACAACGAGTTCAGGAAACTGTTTTCTAATCGCTGACAGGGCTTCAAATGCTGCGTCGCTGCGTTTCACTACTTCTATGTTGCACAGGCCGCTATTTGCAATTGCTTCTGCTAGGTGAAGCCCCTCGTCAACAGATTTAGGCTGAATAATAGGGAGTAATGGGGCGCCTTTAAGCATGGAAAAGGTACTTTTCATCACGCGGTTCCTTTTAGTGAATCTAGCGAACTTTCTGTTAACGTAGTCGGAGCAGAACCTTGCTGACTTTCGTTGCTGTTTTCGTGCGATAAAATGTTAAGCAGCTGATTAACTTTTTCGAGCACTTTTTCTTTGAACGTAGTGTTTACCGACAATTCGGCGAACATGGTTTCAAGAGATAGCAATTTTTTTGCAAGTTCTATTGCCTGAAAGTCTACCGATTTTGCTGTAGCCCTTAACATACTATCTAGCGGGTCGGTGATAGTTTCGTTTAAACGTGCCTTGTTGTTTACAAATAGGCACCAGGCCGCAACGGCACTACAGAGCAAATCAATATTTCGTTTTGCTTTTAGGTTATCGCGTACTGTGTCGAGAATTCGAAATGGGATTTTCTGTGACCCATCCCAAGCAATTTGCGACAACAGGTGGCGAATATGCTTATTCTCATAGCGCTTAACAATGTCTTGTGCGTAAGCGTTCAGATCGAAGTCTTGTGTTCCGCTATCGGCATTCTCGTTATCACTGGATAGAGACGGAACAATTTCATCTTTCAACATGGTTTGAATCAGTTGCTTTATGGCTGGGGTACGCATTGCGTCGAATACGGTTTCCTTGCCAAGCAATAACCCCATGTAGGCCAGTGTTGAATGTGTGCCGTTTAGAATGCGAAGCTTAGCTTTTTCAAAGAAGCTCACATCATGAGTAAAAGTAACGCCAACTTTATCCCAAGCAGGTCGTGGGCCAGAAAAATTATCTTCAACCACCCATTGAGTAAATGCCTCTCGCTGAATAGGCCAGTTATCAGTTAAACCCAGCTCAGCGGCAACGTTGGCTTTAAAGCTGTCTTCAGTTGCTGGCGTAATACTGTCAACCATAGTGCAGGGGAAGGCGATGTTCTCGCTGATCCATTGGCCGAGTGATTCATCCGTTTTATTGGCGAACTCGGTCACCGCTTTTTGCAGCTTTTTACCGTTGTCTGACACGTTGTCACAGCTGATAATGGTAATATCTGCATAGCCTGCCTGCTTACGTTGTGCTAGCGCTTGCACAATTAGGCCAACTGCACTTACCGGTGTCTCTGGGGTGACTAAATCAGCTTTAATATCCGGATGATCAGTATCTATATGACCTTGCGCATTAAGGCAATAGCCCTTTTCTGTCACGGTAAGCGTCACAATTTTAGTTTGCTTGTTTACCAGCGCAGCAACAATGTCTTCACGATCATGTGCTAATGTAGAAAGGGTTTTAATTGCGCCGATAATGTGGGTTTCAGGCTCGTTATCAACAATACACAACGCATAGAGATTGTCTTGTGTACTCAACGCTTCTTTAAGTGATGCGCTGCGCATTGACACACCGTGAATGCGCCAGTCACCGCCATAAGCCAGCGCCTTTTCGGTATAATACGCTTGGTGCGCACGGTGAAAGGCGCCTGGACCAATATGCACAATGCCACAACCGGTTGCTTCCAGGTCGTAATTTGGTTTACTTACGCTGTCACTTAAAAGAGGTAGCGTTGAAATTGATAACGGCTTTGTCATGATTACCCCAGTTTGTACGCTTGTTTAGCAAAATCATAAGTGAGTTTTTTTGCAATGCTGGCCGCTTCTGTTTCGCTGATGCGGTGCTCCACAACTAGCTGTGCAAGGAAGCGACAATCAATGCGTCTGGCAACATCATGACGTGCAGGTATAGACAAGAACGCGCGCGTATCGTCGTTAAAACCAACCGTATTGAAGAAACCTGCGGTTTCTGTCACTTGCTGTCTAAAGCGCAACATGCCTTCAGGGCTATCATGGAACCACCAAGAAGGACCGAGCTTCAGGCAAGGGTAGTGGCCTGCAAGTGGCGCTAATTCACGGCTGTACGTGGTTTCATCTAATGTAAATAGAATAATGTCGAGGTTAGGCTCGTTACCGTATTTACCGAGTAACGGGCGAAGCGCTTTAACAAAATCTGTTTGCATTGGAATGTCGTGGCCTTTATCGCGACCAAACTGTGCAAAGAGCTGACTGTTGTGGTTTCTAAACGAACCAGGGTGAATTTGCATCACCATGCCGTCTTCTACACTCATTCCCGCTAATTCGGTAAGCATTTGCGCTCTAAATAGCTCTTGCTCTTCAGCGTTACTGTTTCCACTTCTTACTTTATCGAATAAAGCAATACACTCAGCTTCACTTAAATCAGCAGTGTTTGCCGTTGGGTGTCCGTGATCGGTTGCTGTCGCACCGTGCACTCTAAAGACGGCACGTCGCGCGCGAATAGCATTTAGGTAGCCTTTCCACGTCGCAGTATCTTCACCGGTTAATTCACCTAGTTTCTCAATATTTGAAGTAATATCTTCGCGAGATACATCAACTACATCATCAGGCCTAAAGGTAGTAATAACCCGCTTTGCCCACGGTGTATCTTTAATTGCCGCATGATGGGGTAGGGTATCAAGTGCACCTTCGGTGGTTGCGATCACTTCAATATTGAAGCGATCCATCAAGGCGCGAGGCTTAAAGTCATCCCCTTGAAGCTGCGCGGTAATATGGTCGTAATAATGCGTTGCGTTGTCGCTACATAGCATCTCTCGCAAACCAAACACATCGTGAAATACGGTGTCTAACCATAAACGGGACGGTGTGGCGGCAAACAGGTGATAGTTATCTGCCAGAAGCTTCCAGATTTTACGTGGATCCTTTTCCGTCTCGCCGCCATCCCAACGTGGTACACCGATATCGGTTAATTCAATGCCTTGGCTATACAGCATTCTGAAAACATAGTGATCAGGCGTGATAAATAGCTCGGTTGCATTGGTGAAATTATTGTTTTGTGCAAACCAACGTGGGTCAGTATGGCCATGCGGACTTATGATAGGGAGCTCCCGAATTTCCTTGTACAACGCCTTTGCAACACTTCGGGTTGCTTCATCGGCAGGAAAAAGTCTATCTTCATGTAATAAAATCGATTCCATAACGCTCTCTTTTAGAGGGTGACGCCACGTTTCCAAATAGCAATCTCATGGCTGCCATTTTTCTCGTTGCAGGTTTGTTGACCGGATGCCACTGCCAAGCAGTGTTGGAGTAGCGCTTCGGCACACTTATCGATAGATACGCCTTCTAGAACTTGTCCAGCGTTAAAATCTATCCAATGTGGCTTCTTATTAGCGATATCTGAATTTGACGATATCTTGACTGTGGGTACAGGAAAACCAAGGGGCGTGCCTCGGCCTGTGGTGAATAAAACGATATGTGCTCCTGATGCAGCCAATGCAGTTGAGCTTACGGCATCGTTACCAGGCGCTTGTAGTAAGCTTAAGCCTTTGTCTTGCTTGGGCTCGCCATACTGCAAAATGGACTGAATAGTAGAGGTTCCACCTTTTTGAACCGCGCCGAGAGACTTTTCCTCTAGCGTGGTTAAACCGCCTGCCTTATTGCCTGGAGACGGGTTTTCGTAAATAGGTTGGTTGTGGGCGATAAAGTAGTTCTTAAACTCATCAATCAGCGAGTTAAACGCCTCAAATACGTCTTTGTTTTTAGCGCGATTCATTAAGAGCTGTTCGGCGCCAAACATTTCTGGCGTTTCGGTTAAAATGACCGAGCCGCCTAGATTACACATTAAATCGGTAACACGCCCTACTGTTGGGTTGGCAGTAATACCGCTAAAAGCGTCACTACCACCGCATTTCATACCTAACGTGAGTTCACTTGCGTCAATGGGCTCACGTTTGTCATTAGCCATTACTTTTAACAAGTCATAAACCGCATTGACGCCTTCTTCTAATTCATCTACCACTTCTTGTGCGTTATAGAAGCGAATGCGATTTTCAGGTTTATCAACGTGAGGCAGTAAACTCTTAAGCTGATTGTTTTCGCAACCCAAGCCTACAATTAACACCGCACCAGCGTTCGGGTGAGATGCGAGAGAGGCTAAGATAGTGCGCGTGTCATCTAAATCATCGCCCAGCTGAGAACAGCCAAAAGGGTGGGTGAATGCGCGGAAGCCTTCGCATTCGCTGGCGAAACGACGGTTACATTCATCAGCAATTCGGTCCGCAGTACGGTTTACACAACCCACGGTATTTATGATCCACACCTCATTGCGAATACCCACTTTTCCATTTTCTCTTCTGTAGCCCATGAACTGTAACCCAGAAGTAGAATGTGTTTGCTTCGATGCGGAGTTTGACGGGGCGTAAACGTATTGTTCTGTGCCTTGCAATTTAGTCTTTGCGTTGTGGCTGTGAACATGTTCACCGGCGTTTATTTGGCTTGTTGCTGCACCAATGCTGAAACCATATTTTACAATGTTGTCACCATCTGAAATGGCGGTTAAAGCAACCTTATGGCCGGCGGGAATGTCTTGGCGAACTGTAATGTCATATTCAGTGATGTAGGTACCAGCCTCGACAGGGCAGGTTGCGACCGCAACGTTATCGTTATTATGAACTTTTACTAGTTGTGTTTTAACGTTCATTCCAAGTCCTGCTTTATCTTTACGGCTTACTTAACTGCCAAACGTTGTTAAATGAGCACCGGGTATTTGAAAGAGCGAAAAATTAGAAATGTTTTTTTACGCTCTGCTTACAAATTTTTTGTTTTTAACATTCTCGTTCATTATTGTGCCACCGGTGGCATATTAGGATGAAATAGAATCGTAAGCAACACTTCTTTATAAAAAATTACACTTTTTTGATGGAATCGCGAATAATTAAGTGGGGCTTAACTAAATAGGTTTCAGATTCACTGACTTCATTGCCTTCGATATGAGCAATGATTTTACGCGCTGCGATAGCTGCCATATCACCAACAGGACGTTGAACAGTGGTAAGGGCAGGGATCACGCGAGCGGCGAGCAAGTTGTCGTCGAACCCCGCGACGGAGAGCTCGTCTGGCACGGTAATGCCCATTTCGTGGGCCACTTTTAGGACACCTGCCGCCATTTCATCGTTGTTCGCAAATATAGCTTTAACTCGCGGAGACTGGATGAGCAATTGGCGTGCGCACTCAATTCCGCTTTCGAAGCTGTTTTTACCTTCAATTACTCTGTTTTTAGGTACATCGACTCCTAAACCGTTAAGCGTCTCAACAAAGCCTTCCAAACGCTCTTTTGAGGAATAGTATTGTTGTGGACCGCTGATAATACCAATATCTTTATGGCCCAGTGATACCATATAGCGCGCTAAATCGCTAAGCGCAGCTCTGTCGTCACTGACTACGATATTTTGGTGGTCATCTAAATCAACTGACGCCATTCGCACATAGTTAATGCTCTTTTGCTGCAGTGCGTCTGCTAAAAGCTTAGACTCGGATACCGGTGGCAGTATGATGACGCCATCAATGTTCGAACGACGTACAAAATTGACGCAGTCTTCTACAAAACCATCTGCGTTGTAGCGGCAAGGGTGAACGACTAATTCGTAGCCCTTTTGAGAACATATGCTTAGCACGCCTCTTTGAACTTGGTCGATATACAAGGCATCTGGGTTGTCATAAATCAAGCCTATCAAATAAGAGCGGCTAGTACTTAAACCACGCGCTTGCTTGTCGGGGGCAAAGCCCGTTTCTTGAATGACAGCTTCAATGCGCTCACGTGTTGCTTTACCAACATTGGTCGCGCCGTTAATAACACGCGACACGGTACGCTTTGATACACCTGCTAGGGCTGCAACATCATTGATAGTCGGGCGCTTGTTCATAATTCTCTGTTTTTCCGCGCTATTATGTCATTGTTTGTGATACTACCACACAAACTAGGGCAGTATGCTGTTGTTACTCAAAAGTAAAAGCTTGTGTGGTCAAACTACGACTGACCACACCTTTCAGTCTCCATAATTCTACCTTATTAAAATCCAAGTGCACGTGGTAGCGCTTCGCTGAACCAAGCAACATAAGTGACGAGCATAAGAACCACGAACATAGCCACATACAAAGGAATGAGCGGTCTTATGATGTTCTCAAGTTTGGTTTTAGCAATAGCACAGGTAATAAAAAGTACCGCACCTACGGGGGGTGAGCATAATCCAATAGATAGGTTGAGTACTAGCATGATGCCAAACTGCAACTCGCTCATACCAAGCTCTAGCGCCACTGGTAAAAATATGGGCGTAAAAATAAGTACTGCAGGTGTCATATCCAAGAATGCACCAACCACAATGAGTAACAAGTTGATAAGAAGAAGAATGAGTAATGGGTTATCGCTTATCGATAACAGTGCATTACTTAAAGTTTGCGGGATATTTTCAAACGATAAAAGCCAAGACATCGCGGTTGAAGCCGCGATAAGCAGCATTACAATTGCCGTTGTTTCTGCCGCTTTCAAGAATATGTCGGGTAAGGTTTTCACTTCTACTTCTTTATAAAACACTAAGGCTAATAGCAAAGAGTAAACCACCGCAATGGCTCCCGCTTCAGTAGCGGTAAAAATGCCGCCGACAATACCGCCAATCACTAAAAATATAAGAAATAGAGAGGGAAGTGCGGCAACAGTTTTTTCGACAACTACTCTTAAAGGAAGTCGTGGCGACAGCGGGTATCCCTTCATTTTTGCGTAGACAAAGCACACTAGCATTAGCGATAGACCCACCATAATGCCTGGTATATAGCCAGCCATAAAAAGGGCAGCGATGGATACGCCTCCACTGGCGATAGCGTATACAATTAGGATATTGCTTGGCGGAATTAACATACCTGTAGTTGATGCAGCGGCAGTGACTGCGGCACTAAAATTCGGCTCGTAGCCCGCTTTTTTCATTTCGGGTAACATAAAGCTGCCAATAGCTGATGTGGTCGCTACAGCAGACCCTGAAATTGCACCAAACAGCATGCAGGAAACCACGTTCACCAAAGCTAAACCACCGGGAAGGGCACCAATAAGCGCCATTGCGCACTCAATCAACCGCTTGGCTATCCCGCCGCGTCCCATGATAAGTCCAGATAAAACAAAAAACGGGATGGCCAACAGTGCAAAGCTATTCAGGCCACCAGCCATACGCTGCGCAATGGTGATAGTAGCAGGGGCAATATCCATGCTCATTAGCATAGCAAGTAACGTGGCGACTCCAATACTGATTGAAATTGGCACATTTAAAAGAAGAAGTACGAAAAAAGCGACGACTAGGATAATACCGGTCAGTTCCATTACGCTGTTTCCTTATTGTTGTTTTGCCAAAGCGTTGTAATGTTGACCAGTGCGTAGGCAATAATGAGACCACCAGACAGGGGAAGCACGCTATAAATAAGGCCCATTTTAATGCCAAGTGCCGCCGAGATTTGTTCCAATTCTAAGGTGAGAGATACAAGCTCGGAGCCGCCGTATACCATCACTAAAACACAAAAAATAATGACGACAATTTCAACGCAGGTGAGCAAAAGGCGTTTCACTTTGCGTGACTGGCGCTCAACAATCAGGTTGAAGCCTAAATGTGCGTTTTGACGATACGCATAAGCCGCACCTAAAATACCAATCCAAATAAGTATGAACCTAGACAATTCTTCGGTGATTGAAGCGGGGTCTTTAAGTACGTAACGTGAGACCACTTGCCAAATCACGGTAAGTAAAATACTTACCATGGCAACTATAAGTGTGCCGGCTAAGGCTTTATCGATAAGGCGTATTATTGTCATTGTTACATCGCTTTTATTTGAGTAATTAAGTCCCCAATAGGCGTGCCTTCAAAGCTTTTGTGAAAAGGTTTAACCGCTTCAACGAAAGGGGCTTTGTCAGGCGTAATAACTGTGACGCCTTCGGCTTTTACCTTTTCTAAAGATGCTTGGGTAGATGTTTTCCAAAGCTCGCGTTGGTATTCAACCGAGTCTTCCATAGCCTTGGTTAACCACGTTTGCTGCTGTTCATTCAAACTTTCCCATACCGGCAGCGATGCCAGCATGACATCTGGCACGCTCGTATGCTCATCAAGGCTGTAATACCGAGCAATTTCATAATGACGAGAAAGGTAGTAGCTAGGTGGGTTATTCTCAGCACCATCCACAACGCCTTGCTGAAGCGCTGTGTACAGCTCTCCCCAAGAGACGGGCGTTGCTGCTCCACCCAGTGCGCGAACTGTTGCTACTGCAGTAGGGCTGTTCAACACGCGAATTTTTAGCCCGTTCAGATCGTTTGGTGTTTCTATAGGTCTGTCGTTGGTGTAAAAGCTACGGCTTCCCGCATCGTAATAGCCGAGGCCTTTTAGTCGAAAATCTTCAATACCTGATAGCAATTGGTCGCCCAAGTCGCTGTTTAATACTCGCCAAAAATGATCATTATCGCGAAAAATATAGGGAATGCTGAATATCTTCATTTCAGGAGCAAACCCTTCTAGGGGGCTTGCCGACACCTTCGTCATAGCGAGTGAGCCAATTTGCAACAGTTCTACCATTTCTCGCTCGGTGCCCAGCTGGCTGCTCGGATAAATAACCACACTCATTGTACCGTCAGAATAGTAATCGAGTCGCTCTCCAAGGTATTCCATAGCCTTATGCACAGAGTGTTGCGTGTCCAACGTATGCCCCAAACGCAATAAGGTGACCTCGCCTTGCAATTCATTTTGCGAACACGCCCCTGTTAGCAACAGCGCAGTAGCAGACAGTGTGAGTTTTATATACCGCAACATAATTATTACACCTAATTTAGAGCAGGGCTGCTTAAAGCAACTGTGAAGGCGGAAACTTATCCATATCATCGTAATCTAGGTTTTCACCTGCCATTCCCCAGATAAACGCATAGCTTCCTGTACCCACACCACAGTGAATTGACCAAGGTGGCGATACCACAGCTTCTTCATTCGCAATGAAAATGTGGCGGGTCTCCTGTGGTTCACCCATGAAGTGACATACTCTGCTTTCGCTGTCCATATCGAAGTAAAAGTACACTTCATTGCGTCTGTCGTGTTGATGAGCTGGCATAGTGTTCCAGACAGAACCGGTATGCAGTCGCGTCAGTCCCATCTGAAGCTGACAGGTATCAACAACAGTATTGATAAGCAATTGTTTAATATCGCGCTGATTTGACGTTTCTTGACTACCTAAATGGAGAACATTTGCGTCTGCACTACCTATTTTCTTGCATGGATAGGCGTGATGAGCCGGCGCTGAATTCAAATAGTATTTGGCGGGATTAGAGACGTTGTCTGACTCAAATATTACTTCTTCATTGCCCTGGCCGATATATAGGGCTTCTTCGTTATCTAAATGGTAAGTCGTGCCTGAAACGGTAATGGTGCCCGGACCGCCGATGTTTATTACACCTACTTCGCGACGAGCGGTAAAGAAGGGCATTTTTAACTGATCTTCAATGGTTTCTAGCGTCAATGGACTCGTTGTAGGTACGGCGCTTCCAAGCATAAAGCGTTCGTAATGGGTGTATATCCATACGACTTTGCCCTGTGTCATTAGGGTGTCGACCAAAAAAGCGTCGCGCAGTTCTTGCGTATTGTAAGCGTTGGCCTCTTTACGGCCTATGGCGTATCGTGTGTCTATTTTTTCGTTCATGACTTTTTTCCCATTCATCGTTGTTTTGCTGCTCAAGGCAATTTGTTTGCTCGGGGCTGTTTTATCGCTCAGGGCTTCTTCATCGCTCAGGGCTATTTGTTTGCTCAAGGCTGTGACCCTTGTTAGTCACTAGCGTGCTAAAAAGCCGCCGTCGACCGCAAGGATATGGCCGTTAACATAGTTGCTTGCTGCGCTCGCAAGAAATACTGCTGCCCCTGCTAAATCGTCGCTTTCTCCCCAGCGGTTAGCTGGAATGCGTGCACAAATTTCAGCACTGCGTTTTTCATCATCTTGCAGCGCTTGGGTGTTATCGGTTTTGATATAACCTGGGGCAATAGCGTTTACCTGGACATTGTGCTGTCCCCATTCATTCGCCAGTGCTTTTGTTAATCCGGCAATGGCATGTTTGCTTGCAGTGTAGGCAGGAACAGTAATACCGCCCGTATAACTCAACATTGAGGCAATGTTGATGATCTTGCCTTGCTCGCGCTCTACCATCTTCTTGCCAATAGCTTGGCTAAGTAGGAAAGCTGAATCGATGTTGACCGCAAGTACGTTTCTCCATTCGTCAAAAGGAAAGTCGGTGGCGGGCGCTCTGAAAATAGTGCCACCGTTATTGAGCAGAATGTCGATATGACCTTTAACGCTCAACGCATCTTCGGCAAGTTTAACGACAGCGTTGGCATCGGCGAGGTCACCATCTAGTGCCATTGCTTGCCCGCCTTTACTTTGAATTTTACGTAATGTCTCATCACAGCCTCCTGGGCGAGAGCTCGCGCAGATGACAAACGCACCTGAAGTGGCGAGTGCTAAGGCAAGCGCTTGACCTATACCTCTGCTTGCGCCTGTCACTAATGCTGTCTTACCTTCTAGGCTGAAATTGACCATGTGATTCACCTCTACCATCTGCGTTATCAAATGCCTGACTTTCATCGACATACTAAGTTGAAATATCTCGTTAACAAAATTTAAAATAATTGCCACCGGTGGCATTTGTCAATATATTGTTTACAAATATCGTAAATTAGTTAAGCGCGTTAACAATCAATGGAGAGCATAAAAGTGATTAAATTGAGTAAGATAGGTCTAATTTTGGTGCCATTATTGGCAAGCTGCTCACAGGGGAATTTAAATTCTGCTTTGTCTGTTAAGGTGAAAAATCCAGCTAATGGTGGTGAGGGAAAACAAGTTTTCGAGATTTCACTGCCCCCTAAATATGCAGGCTGGAAGTTAAAGCAACACCCTTCAGAATGGGTAGAAAATGATGAAGGGAAAGCGGTGCTTTTAGGTGCGGCATCTATAGTGCCAGGCAAGAGCATATCGTTGGAACTTTTACCACCCAAGCAAGTTTCAAATAATAATGTTCAAGACAGAGCGCACGCGGAACTTTCAGTAAGAACGGGAGGGGAGTGGCAAGACGCAGCATATAGCGCTGAAGGCTTTACGTTTGAAGAGGTCACTTCGTTTACGTCACCCCCTCAATTAACCGACCATTCTTATTTTTTGCGTTACGAAGGGCCTGGTTGGGAGTCTGACCAAATGGGCTATCGCCTTTATCTAGATTGGCGCAACGCAATAGATGTCTTCGTTAAAACTGATGACAGTGTAGTGTTACCCGAAGTTGGGCAAGACGGTTATGATAGCTATCACACTTTATCTCAGTGGGGCGGAGACGCGCTTAAAGTTGGCAAATCGTTGGGAGTGGGTGCACTAGGTCGATTAATAGAACAAGAAACCCAAGACTCCTCAACGCAGGCAGTCATGCATTTTCAGCATGTAGAGAATACGCAATACCAATTGGTATCGGATTCTCAGTTGCGGGCTGAGTTCGAGGTTAGCTACGAAGGGTGGACATCGTCTTATGCGAAAGAAGACAGCATCGACGTTACCACGCACTATCGAATTGATGCGTTCGACCCAACGACCCATATCAGTGTTTCTGTATCAGAGCCTTCGGATAATATTGTCGCAGGTTTAGTGGCACATGATGGAATGCAGGTGATTAAAGCCGAGCACGGCGATTGGGGCGTGATAGCTACTTGGGGGGCTCAAAGTATCTTGGCAGATAATGACAACTTAGGATTGGCCCTTGTTTACCGGTTAGATCAGGCCGAAAAGGTATTTGAGGGTGAACATGACCACCTTGTGTTGTTTAAACCTTCAACCGCTTTTGACTATAAAATTCTTGCGGTTTGGCCCAAGCGAAGCACCGATATACAAACTGCCAAGCAATTCGAAGATTATTTGGTTAATAAATTAAAAATGTATAGTCATCCGCTTACCATTTTAAATTAAGCGGCATTGCTCAATTTGGCGAGTAGAATATTGTTTTATGCTGTGGCCTGATGATCTTTGATGCAGGGCAAAGATCAACAGGCTCTAGGTCCGTTTAATCGTTATGGTGTATTTTTGTGTTTTTGCCTTGTTCGTACATTTCTTTTTAATATCTTCCGCAACGTTCTTTAACTATCTCGACATTGACTTTTCAAGTATTGAGTCGAGTTAAACCTCTTAGATAGCCCCATGAAACAAATAATTCATAAACTGACTAAGTGGACCACTCTTTCTTAATTGAACATTCAATAACCCTAAGCACTGCGCCGCCTTCATGTACGTTTACTCTCCTTTCCCTTTTACTTTCAGGTTGTTGTGTCAAAAATCTTTCATGTTGGAGTCAATAACTTGTCACCCAAGTGTCATAAATCTTATCCACACTCTTTGTCCGCTAAGACCATTTAGCGAGGTAAGCCATCTGCTCTCCTCATTTCTAATTATAAAACAAGTATAAGCAAGGAACCGTAATGAAAAGCGAAACTCTTCGTGGAATTAAGTATTCAGCGATTGCACTAGCAGTAACACTTGGCATGTCTGCCTGCTCACTAGAGGGTGATGATGGTGAAGACGGGGTTCAGGGCCCAGTAGGTGAACAAGGCCCAACAGGCGAACAAGGACCTGTAGGTGAGCAGGGCCCAGAAGGTACTACAGCAGGCACGCTTACTCGTATTGCGACTGTTCCTCTTGGCGCAGAAGTTACCGGTATTTTCCTAACTGATGAAGGCGACCTGTTTTTCAATGTACAGCATCCATCTGGTACGAATGCAGCAACGACAAGTGTTAACGACATGCCTATCAATACAGGTACTGTGGGTGTGCTAGCAGGCGCTAACTTCAATAATCTGCCGGTTACATTACCAAATTCACCTGTACCTAGCTCTGACGAAGAAAAAGAGCTAGTGGTGTCTGCTATTGGTCAATACCAAGTACTTGGGCAAACGGGTGATACTTTCGGTACTGACCTTCCTGAAGGTTTAGGCCACATTTACACACTCGATGGCGAAGAGCTAGTTCTTGAAAACGATATGCCTGACTTTAACGGCTTTATTTCAACTGCCGAAGGCGAAGGGTATCTTTTCTCTAACTGGGAAGAACTACCTGGCGGTATGAGCCGCATGAAAGTAGAAAAAGACGAATTTGGCATGTGGGAAGTAACAGAAGCCATGATGCTCGACTTCTCACCAGTGTGGGGCACGGCAGCAAACTGTTTCGGCTCAATGTCACCATGGGGTACGCCGCTTACCTCTGAGGAGTGGGTGGTTGATTCTGCGGTAGATACCACAACGTCTCCTAGCTGGAATAACCCAGAAGCAGTATCTACAGATGCACGCTTAGGTCGCATGTGGCAGATGACGGCACCAGATGCGCCAAACCCTTACAACTATGGTTATATTGCGGAAGTAACAGAGCCATTGGCTGATGAGCCGGTAATTGTTAAGCACTTCACGATGGGTCGTTACGAGCACGAAAATTCAACAGTAATGCCTGATGGAAAAACTGTTTATCTTTCTCAAGATGACACCGGCGGCGTACTATTTAAGTTTGTTGCAGACACGGCAGAAGACTTATCTGCAGGTACGCTTTACGGCGCTAAACTAACTCAAGATGCAGGGCAGAATGACCCGGCAACTACAGGGTTTGCTGTTGAGTGGGTAGAGCTAGCTAGTGGCGACAATATGACTATTCGCGCATGGATTGACGAGTACAACGGTATTGGTACTGACGATTACGTAGATGGTCAAAGCTCTTATATCACTATGGCCGACGTTCAGGCATGGGTTGATGGCGATGCAACGTATCCAACAGTGGAAGAGGGTGGTTCTAGCGTAACGGCTGGCCAACCTATGGACGACCGCGTGGCGTTCCTAGAGAGCCGTGCAGCAGCCCGCCTTAAAGGCGCCACGGCAGAGTGGAGAAAGCTGGAAGGTATCTCTATTAACCAGAAGCGTGCGCAAGAAGCTGTTGAGGGTGTTGATACGATTGAAGGTGAAGTCGTAGACAATGCATACCTTTACATCGGCATTGCTGATATCGATAACACGATGATCGATGGTGAAGGCGATATGCAGCTTTCTGCCCGCGTTAAAGATTGTGGTGGTGTTTATCGCGCCAAGCTAGAAGAAGGCTACAACATTTCTCGTATCGAACCTGTAGTGATGGGCGGTACGTACCGTTCAAGCCTCACAGGTGCTGAGCGTTGTGATGTTGAGCAGCTTTCTCAACCAGACAACGTTGTAGTTATGAACGACGGCCGTATTCTTATCGGTGAAGACGGTTTCCAAGAGAACAAC
This sequence comes from Alteromonas sp. ABH4_452, assembly GCF_056311825.1. NCBI lineage: Bacteria > Pseudomonadati > Pseudomonadota > Gammaproteobacteria > Alteromonadales > Alteromonadaceae > Alteromonas > Alteromonas sp. ABH4_452. Next base: position 2,260,015 of record NZ_CM149973.1, read on the forward strand.
ACGCTGTGGATGTATGAACCAGCAGATAAGTAAGTTTTCTCTTTAATTTAAAATACGCCGGGTGTTTACACACCCGGCTTTTTCCGTTGTGACCATTATGAAAATACTAAAAATAACTTCAGGTGTAGGCATTCTGCTTTCACTACTTATCAGTGCAGGGTGTACTGAAAGCACAAATGCTGATTTAAACAATCAATCAAATACCGGCATGAGCACAAGTACTCACTCTGTGAATGGGAAAGGGCCTTCATCAGAGCAGACAAACGTCGACAATGTGCACTCTTACCCTTATCAAGAAGGGGACGATATTCCTGCTCTGGCATACATTGAACACAATGAAGTGTATAACCCTGAGTCGGTGATACCTCCCCAGTGCTATACCAAAACAGAAGGCGTAAATAACCCTTGCTACGCATGTCACCAAAGTTACGATTCTTTAGAAAAGCGCCCTAACCAAATGGGCGATGGTACCTTGCAGGGCAACTATGAATTTTCCGATGTGGGGCTAACAAACAGCTGGAAGAATCTGTTTATTGACCGCACATCACTTATAGCGGGTATTGACGATGCCACAATAAAAAAATACGTAGAGCAAGATAACTACACCGCTTCACTTAAAAAACACGCAATGCCAGAGTACATGCGTATTGAAAACTTGAGCGCCGCTGAAAAAGCCTTTGATGGCGACGGTTTTGCTAAAGATGGCAGCGGATGGGTGTCATATAACTACAAACCTTTCCCAAGTACTTTCTGGCCGACCAACGGGTCGACGGGCGATGCTATGATTCGCCTTCCAGAAAACTTCCAAACGCTAAATGGCGACTACAACAAAGCTATTTACACATTGAACCTAAGCCTAGTTGAAATGACGCTAAAGGAGCTTAATAAACTAAGCGTAGCGCCAGTAGATGAGACTGCCATTAATGTAGACGTTAACCAAGACGGTGAGTTGTCGCCATCTGTAACTGAAATTGTTCGCACCTCACATTATCTGGGTGATGCGAGTGCTGTTCCTCTGGCTCATATGCTTTACCCTGAAGGCACCGAGTTTTTGCATACCGTACGCTACATTGGCGTGGATGATAACGGGAATATTTATAATGCGCCGCGCATGAAAGAAGTGCGTTATATGAAAAAGCATATGTTTAGAAGCCGAGAAAGCCTAGCTTCTGCCTATTATGCTGAGGCAAAAGATAAACATTTTGAAAAGCTGCCTCAAACTCGCTACCTAGGCGAAAAGGGGATAGACAACGGCTTTGGTTGGACAATCAATGGCTTCATTGAAGATGAGCAGGGTGAACTGCGTGCGCAACACGATCAAGAGCTAGCGTTTTGTAACGGCTGTCATAAAACAGTAGGGTCAACCTTTGACCAGACATTTTCATTTGCCCGTAAAGTTCCTGGCGAGGCAGGGTGGGGGTATATTGATTTGCGTGCCATCGAAGATGTGCCAAATATCAATGAAGAAAAAGGCGAATTCCTTACCTACATGGAGCGTGTAGGCGGTGGCGACGAGTTTCGTCAAAACGGCGAAATGCTAGCAAAGTGGTTTGACGAAAAAGGTATGGTTAAAGCGGAAGAAATGCAGCGTGCTAAGTCGGTGTACGAAATCATCACGCCTTCGCCAGAACGCGCTTACGCGTTAAATAAGGCCTACTTAACCATAGTGAAAGAGCAAAGCTATTTGTTTGGTCGCGATGCTACGCTTACCGAGGCAACCAATGTCTTAAGTAATATTGATGCAGCGCAACCACCATTAAAGCCTGAACACCGGTTTAAGTGGGATATGAGGCTTAACTGGCAACAAGGCAAGCCGAGCGCTATCGCAGAAGCACAATAACGCTCGCTCCATTTGCTAAAATAATGCTCGCGAATTACAACGGGTTCGCGGGCATTATTTCAAATTGTATTGGTTTATATCGAAAGTTGTTAGATTCACCAGCAGAGCAAGCCGTTAACCCTACAATCATATCCATTTTAGCTTCAAATATAGTGTAATCGCCGGCTTTTGACTTCGGCGGCAAAACAGCGATTTTACCCGTACTGTCTACCTCAACATTCATAAATGTATTGAAGGTCGTGCATACATGATGCTCTGGAATATCAAATTCAGCAAAAGCGGCAACTAAGTTACCGTGACAACCAGGAACTGGCTCTTCATTGGGGTAGAAGTGTTTGAAGGTATTTACGCTACAAGGCGTTAGTAAAAAATCATGATCCTCTACCTTATCTTCGATAATTTCGAACATGATGTTGCTTTGATTTGAATATAGCAAACTGCCTTCTTTGAATTTAAGGCTCTCGTTATAGTCCAAACTTCTGCCCGAGGAAATGAACTCATCCTTATCATGCTCGTTAAAGGCATAAAGGTCGGCCACTTGTTCCCCTTCAGGGTCAATGACTTTAAGGCGTTCACCTTTTTTGATAGTAAATGCAGTACCGCTTCTTGGCTGTATTGTTTGTCTCATACTGTGCCTTTTATATTTTAAGAGTTAATTTTCTACTTGTTTAAAGGGGCACTCCCAGCTTTCTGAGTGCTTTTTACCACTGTATTGATAAACTTCAGAACTTTCACCATGGTTAGCAAGCAATGGGTTTTTACTGCCGCAATAGGCGGCATCACGCTTCCTGATATGGTCTCTAAATGCTTCAAACTTCTGTTGTTTACGAAGCAGTTCAAACTGTTCGTGTAAATTAAATACAATTGCGGGGTGAGAAAAACGGCGGCTCTTTCTAGAGGCATTTGGGTGCAATCCAATTACGAAAAAGCCTTTCCCACCAAGGCTTAAACTGAATTGCGCACTATGCGGATCGCTTGATACTTTGCTATCCCAACTTTTTAAGCATGCGTCTACTTCATGAAGACGTTGAAGTTTTTCCCATAAAATCTTATCAAACTCAGTTTCGGTAATGGTATCGGGCTGTTCGAAGGTAACCACAAGTGAGGAGTACATATCACGGTTCAGCTTGAATGCTTCCACGAATTTGTGAATTGAAGCCAAGATATCAGGTTCATTACTTTCGCAGTAGATATCGTCAAATTGCAGAACGTGTATTTGCTTCTTAGTTAGCGCCGATTTAGCGCCTACACAGGGGAAGTCACCTTCCCCTACAAATGATAAAAAACGGTGTGTTAGATCGGGTTTAAGTAAAGACATTCCATATCTCCCTATTCAAACAGTGCCGCTCATTCCTTTTAAAGAAATTAAGCCGTGTTGCTTAAACGCTCTTGATTTTTAGCTGGCGAATGAAACGAAGTGAATTCGTATCCCGTAGAAGCCGGGGCAGCGCTTGAACCGCTCGTATCTATTTTGATTGAGTCATCTTCCTGCTCGGGCAACTGAATAATCTTCAATCCCTTTTCTTCATAGTTTGACTCGATGAAGCCTTTATCCGCGTAAGCTTTGAGTACTTCAGTGCAAGGGTAGAAGCCCCATTTAGCGTGAAAGCGCTGTGCATTATGTACAAAGTCTAATAAGTGATTGACTGGGCATTGATAATTAGGGCGCTGTGGAGCGAAAGTGCGGGTGGGCAACTGTTCTAATGAGTAGCCAAGTGCACGGCAGTTGGTGAAAAAGTCTTCGTCGTTTAGTCCGAAACCCGCGTAGCCTTCATCGAAGCCGCCGGTTTTCTGAAAGTCTGTCTTACGAATAAAAAACACTGTAGAACAAATACTATCGTCACTAAACTTTCCATGATTATTTTCCTGATCTCTTGAAGGTATTTCGTTGTTATCATCGCCAGGTAACGTTTCGTCGTTACTTGCTAGATAACCTATTTGCTGTTCATTTTTTGAAATGTCTGAAAACGGCTTGTTGCAGCGTTCGTTGGGTAAAAAGACGACCGAAGTAAACACCACCGTGTTGTCTTTCAACGCCAAAAGTCCATCTTTACAAAGGGTAGGTGATATAACCGCATCAACATTTAAGTAAACAAGGTTTTCATGCTTAGCCGCCAGCATTCCCTTATTTCGCGCTTTCGCAATTGGTAGTTCTTCTTGGGTAGTGAACTTGTGCACAATATCGAATTTTTCGCTTTGAATGAGGGACAAGTCAGAAGGAGGTGCCATCCACACAATAACAAGTTCATCTGGCGTTGGTGAGCATTGCTCCAACTGCGAAATCAAATTGCAAAGCTTCTCGGTTCTATTTTTAACAATAGTTACTGCACTTACTGGTGAACGCATACTCAACCTCCTTTGCTAACCTTTCTAAAGCCCTAGGCTTAAACGGTGTGCCTTGTACGTTATACTTTCGTATAAAGCAAAGAGTGCTCCAAAGTTGCAAGTTATTGAAGATGTGTGATTTTTTTGTTTTTATTTGCCAATTCAGCAGTGACGAGGTTTAAAAGCGAGCAAGAGCTGCAAAGAAAGAGAAAAATTTACAAACCAAAAAAGTGGGCAGGTTTTTTAGTGAAGTAACTTTGAAAACAGGTTATTTTCACCATTCTTGAAGTGGGTGCCTAGTGTACGTGCCCGCTATGCGCAAAGCTTAGTCAGATAAAAGATAAAGAAAAGCTAACTCAGTTTATAACCTATACCGTATACAGCCTGAAGCGGCGAGATTTCGTCATCCTGCATTAGCTTATGGCGTAAGTTTTTCATGTGGCTATCAATAGTGCGATTGCTAACGACGCGACCGTCCACATAGCCTTTGTCCATAAGCTGTTCTCTGGAAAATACATGTCCTGGCTTTTCTATAAATGCTTTAAGCAATCTAAACTCAACTGGAGTGAGCTCTATGGTTTGGTTTCTTCTTTCACAGACATAAGCGTCTAAATCTAACGAAATATCTTTGAATACTAGTTGTCTCGAGCCTTCACCACTTATGTTATTAGTAGTTTGCGCTCTTCTTAAAATAACTTGTACGCGAGCGACAACCTCACGTGGAGAAAAGGGCTTGCATATGTAATCGTCGGCTCCTGCATCTAACCCAATAAGCCTGTCTATTTCATCAATTCGAGCGGTTAGCATCAAAAGAGGCACATTTGAAAACTGCCTAATTTGTTTGCATAAGGTTAGTCCATCTACCGCAGGCAACATGCGATCGAGAATGACTGCGCTAAAGGTGTTTTCTCTAATTTCAGAAATAACCTGTTCACCGCTATGCAGTACTTTTGTGTTGAAACCCTCAAGAGTAAAGAAATCTACAAGTATTTGGGCAATTTTCTCTTCGTCTTCAACAATTAGGACAGGATATTGAGTAGACATTAGATAACATTTCCCCTAATCGGTAGCTCGATTGATATTTTAACTCCTCCAAGCTCAGAACTCGCAGCGTTTATCGTACCTTTGTGCGCTTTAATAATTGACTGACTTATCGATAAACCTAAGCCAGCGCCTTCAGTTCTCCGTTTTCGAGATGAATCCTCTCTATAGAGAGGGTCAAATACTTGCTTTTCATTGCCGGTGGTTATGCCAGGTGCACTGTCTTCTATGTCGATGGTGGCTTTATTTCCGGTTTCAACTAATGTGACCCGAACTTGGCCTGGAGAATCTGTGTATTCAACACTGTTGCTCAAAACATTCGAAAACACTTGGCGCAGCCGTTGAGCGTCCGCATGAACTTCTATATTGCTAGGAATATAAGTACTAACGGTAATGCTTTTGGCCTCTAAAGCTAGATTAAACTGTGCCAAACTATCATTTAATAAGCCGCCGATATCAACCACCTTGAAATCGAAATGCATGCCTCCTATATCTGATAAGGACAACTGATATAAATCATTAACCAAGCGTGTTAAACGGCTAACCTCGTCTTGGAACGAAGCGAGTTGTACTTTATCGAACTGCCTGACACCTGCTTCAACTAATTCCATTTCACCAGCAAGTATTGATAGCGGCGTGCGCAATTCGTGAGAAATATCTGCCAACCATTGTTTTTGCGTAGCCTCATGTTTTTGTAAAGCCTCTGAAAGAGAGTTAATGTCTTTCATTAACACGCCAAACTCATCGCTGGGCGGCTGCCTAAATTTTACATCGTACTCGCGTCTAGCGAGTTGTTCGACAGCTTTTACTATCTTTTTAAAGGGCGATAAAAGTTTAGGCACAATGATCACCGCAGTAATCAATGAAACCAGTAATGCTAATGCGCCTACAGCGATAAATGATGTGCGTTGCTGTCGCATAAACTCTTGCGCCATTGTAGAGCTTGGTGAAGGTGGTAGATAGCTTTCCAATGCGCCAATCTTGCGACCTTCGCTAACAATAGAGACAGATACTTTAATATCTTGGTTAGTCGCAGCGTCGCTAGGCATACTGCCAGCTATGACGTTACTTTGTGAGTCAAGTAATGTAGTAGGAGGGCCTATATGCTGTTGGTCCCGACTAGGTAGCTGATAGGCGCGTCTTTGTGGAGGATGCTGATTGATACCTCTATGTTCTTGGGCTCCAAACTTGCGCCCAGGCGGAGGGGGGCGATTACTTTGGCGAGAAAATGCATAGGGCGATATACCTTCCCAGCTTCGCTCATTCAGTGCGTACTCTAACGCGAGCATTTCTCCAAGCTGACTGAGCCGCTCTTTTTCCTGAGCTATAATAAATTTGTTGAAACCTTGTTCAAAACTCCAACGGGCAGTAGCGAGCGCAAGCATTAAAGACATGCAAGAGAACGCGAGCAAAATGATAGTAAGTTTATGAGATAACTTCATATTTCGAGTATAGCGACCTAGGGGCCATCTCTACAATATCCACAGCCTGATCAACCCTCAAATCATGGGTTAATACTCATGTTCTGCACTATTTCTGCACATTTAAATTCTATGATTGGAACGATAGAGCCGGCGCTATTTGCGGTCACTGCATTTGGCACCGATTACAGTAGATTTTGTATATATTTCGAATACAGAAGTAAGGAGTAGTAGCAATATGAATAAGACGGCAATGTTAATTGGTCTACTTAGTTTGAGTACCGCCGGTTGCTTCGCGAAAGGCGATAGAGAACATCCAAGACAACCACCTCCAGAGGCTATAGAAGCTTGTGAAGGAAAAGCTGAAGGCGAAACCGTATCTTTTGAAACACCAAGAGGTGAAACCGTTGAGGGTACGTGCACGCTAAAAGATGATACCCTTGTCGCAATGCCAGAGCGCCGCCCGCAAAGGTAATTTTAAATTCTTCATATAGCGCGGTGTTGTACGATGTTTGTTATGTCGTTTTTCACCGCGTATTTAGTGCGTAATAGCTTTGCCCCCGATATAAATTTTGATATGCTTACCTAGTAGGTTAAGCATTACATTTCAATAGTTTGCATATTCCTACAATTATTACTTAACACGTTTCCTTTCGAGTAAAATTCGTCTTTTAAAATTGGTGTTTACTCATTCAGAGTGTAGGTAAATCTTCAGCCTTACTTGTAACGTATTAATTTCTGTATTTCGTATTTTTCTTTGGTGGACAAAGGCTGTGGAATTACAATCGTCTGTAATTATTCGAAACTATGACAAGCAATCTCTAAAATTGGTTGATGTTATTTCAGGTATCTCACCAAACGCTATGCGTAGAGTCTTCGGTGGTTGGATATTTTTTGCGGCTGTTGTTGGGGTTATTGTAAGTGTGGCCCCTGATTTAAGCGCGCAGTTTATTGGTTTAACACTTTTCGTGCTTGTTGCTTTTACACTTATCATGTTCGGGCAAAGTAGAATAACGGAAGGCTGGCCTGCTATCATTTGTGACAATGACTATATCGGTGTGGTACGCGACCCCGTAAAACGAGAGTATATTTGTGTACGCTCAGCTTTGGTTAAAGACGCTAAGCCTACGTTGATAAAGCCCAATAAAAAAGCCATCGAGATTATGCTAGATAGCGATCAACTTCTTGCAAAGGATCAAGAAATCCTTAATCAAGCAGTTTGGCCAAGAGAGCATAGCTTAATTGGTTTGGCACACTTCAAAAAGCGTGAAGAGGCTTGCGACAGCCTCATGTGGTGTGTAAAGCATCGTGGGGCTCGTTAAACATCATTGAACCGATTTATCCTTTGTCGGTCATTAACGCAAGTTCGGTATAAAGAGGGTAGTGATCAGATCCCACACCCTCTAACTTCTCAATGTTTACTAAACCAAAGTGTTTAGAGTGAAAAACGTGATCTAGCGGCCACTTCACTAATGGGTACTTTGCGTGGAACGTATTAAAAAAGCCTCGGCCTTCCCTAGGGTCTAATAGGCCGCTTATTTTCTTAAAGTTCCTGGTAGTAGGTGACCACGCGACGTCATTTAGATCGCCTGCGACTATGATTGGACCTTCTGTTTTAGCAATTTCCTCGCCTACTACGGTCAACTCGACATCCCTAGGTTTAGCATAGGTATTTTCCGTAGGGCTTGGCGGTTTTGGATGAAGAAAATAAAGCAGCACATCTTGACCATGATGATTAATTTTTACCCTCATAGATGGCACATCGTCTTCTATCATAAAACGAAGTGTAGCCTCTTCAAATGGGATTTTGCTGTATAGATGCATGCCGTAAAGGTTTTCTAGAGGGCAGAATTTGCGGTAAGGATATTCTGACTCTATTTCGCTAATGCCCTTCTGCCACTTTTCATTAGATTCAAGAGTAACCAGAAAGTCGGGGTGTTTATTGCGCACATGCTCGATGAGCTTGCGAAAATCGTTGTTTGGCATATATACGTTACTGGAAAGCACGCTAAGTTTACGGTTCGTGTCCTCATTACCCACGCGTTGTACTTCACGCTTGTACAGGGGAGTGTAGGGGATTATCCAGACAACTTGGTAAATCAGGCTAACAATTAAGCCTACTACCAAAATTAGCGAAAGGCTATTTAATGGGGCGTAGTACGATGCTTTAAAAGCGTACCCAATAAGTAATAAAGAAATAATAGCTGCTATTTGAAGTCGTGGAAACTCCCATACTCTTACCAACCAGTGTGAAGAGGGTAAAAGGGGAGCCCAGCTTACAGCGATAAAAAAGACTGAAGCAGCAGTGAGTGCAGTATCCATGTCTAGATGGTCCTTGAGTAAAACTGACAAAACACATCTTACCTAAACCAAGAAAGTTAGTTGGTATGTCAAAGGCGATGTAGATGATGTGAAAACAATAGTTATAATTACGACGGTTTTCTAAAATAAGTTTAACCTTACCTTTCTATTGAGCGTCAGTATCTGTGCATGGTTCTATGGATCTTTTCAATGTTAATTCCACCGTGTTATTTCCACAGGGACATTAAGTGGCAAATTATAAATAGAGCACTTTCCATAGGGCATACGCTGTTTGCTTGTGTTAAGTAAAAAATTCTCGAAATAAGGCAAAGTTTGCAAATTCCAGAAGTCCGACATAATCGAAAATCAATAATTAATGTATATAAAACAATAGGATATTATGTTGGCAAGGTTTTAGCACCTGTAGTTGTGAGTTTCGACAAAGGAGAAATGTTATGAAACGTTCAATTATTTCTATGATTGTTGCTACAACATTAACTACAGCTGCTTATGCTGGTGATATGGACACAGACAATAAGTGGGAAAAAGGTGCTAAAGACGCATGGATTGACGGTAAAGCAGAAGCTACGCTGTTGTTCAATGGCAATCTAGATTCATTCGACATCAACACCGATGTGAAAGATGGCAATGTCGTTCTTACAGGCAAAGTTGAAAACTCTGTCGATAAAAAATTAGCTGAAGAGTTGGTAGCTAACATCGACGGTGTATCCTCTGTAGATAACAAGCTTACTGTTGTTAACGACAACGATATGCATAAAGAGATGTCTGACGACATGGAAGACACTGTAGATGAAGGCACAAGTGAATTAACTGACGCCAAAATTGCTACAGTAATTAAGACTCGCCTTCTCATGGACACAGATATTTCAGGCTTTGACATTGACGTTGACGTAGAAAATGGCGTGGTAACACTGACTGGCGAAGTCGATTCTGACGCTGAGCGTGACCTAGCAGTAGAAATTGCTAAAAATGCTTCTGATGTTAAAGACGTAGAGAGTGACCTACGTGTTGTTACTGAAACTGCAATGAACTAAAGTTTCTTCATCCGACATTATGAAAAAGGGGCATGCGCCCCTTTTTTCTTGCCTAACGAAAGTAAGGTAAAATGGTTAGCAAATCGACATAACTAATGTTTCCACTCTTCATCCAATAGGACAACTTCACCGTTTTCAGATTTAATTTCTTTTCGGGATTCAGTGCCATTTTCTTTCACAAGATAAAATTCATAAATCGTAATATCAGTTCCGTATTGTTTACTTTCAATGATACGCCTAACTTGGTCAGAGTTTTCCTGCTTATTGATAAGTGTTTTTACAGCGGAAGGTAAATCTTCCATAGTTAAATCCCGCTGTACTTCAACAATTTTCCACTGCTCTCCATCTTGCAGCATATCGAATTCTATTTCATTTCCGTTAGCGTCTTCACCTTCAACATCAAGATATACATGATCGTGTTTGTATTCTTTCTCAACTTCTTGTATCGCAAAATTAGGCGCAACGCTTTTTATTGCCGTTAACGCGGAAGTAGGAATAGCATCTATGGATATCGCTTCTTTTTTGTTTAGCGTAGCGCCAATCTTAACATTGTCGCTTTTCGCCACAGGTCTTTGCGCCCCAGGTTTTTGCGTAATTAGGTTCGCTTTGAAGGTTTCAGTAGGTTCGCTGCTTTCACCTACCGTTAAGTTGGAAAACGCAACCTGTACATAGTCACCATTTTTCCTATCTTCTTCCCAGTTTCCTGTACCCATACATGCAGCGTACCAAAAGCCGTCATCATCTTTAGTACTGCACTGGTTATAAGCGCCAGCTTTAAAATAATTCCAATCTAGCGTATAGCCGTAGGGGTGATCGTGTTGGTCCAACTCTCCATAAGCATTTACCCCATTGGCAAGATTAATAGCATAATTAACGGTTTTGTGTCCGTCTGATTTAAAGCTTAGGTACATCACGTCACCGTGAACGTTCACTTCATAACTAAAGCTCTCGTTAAGTTTAATACCTTCGCTACCCGGGTTTTCTGGGTCGGTCCATAAATTTCCCCAAACTGGATAAGCAATATCAGTACGGTTTTTATCATTCTTGGGCAAGTTGCGCTCGTAAGTCCAGAATACAGAACCAGTTTCATGCTGTGGCCACTTTTTATAATAAATCTTGAGTGGTTCATTACCCCAACCAAATCCTTTGACCTTTTTCTTCCATTTACTGGCGTGTATTTGGCCTACTACCACTGAAAAAGCCGGCGCTTTGTCGGGATATTTAGCTCTGGTAGCGACGTGCTGCACTTTAAGCGTGGCATTTAATTTTCCGCCGACTTGCGCAAAGCGATCTGAAATAGGGTTGCTGGCAACAGTAAAGTTATTCTTTGGGGAGTGAGTTTTTATGCGTGTGTTAGAGCCGCGAAGCATGTGTCGAAGTTCGCTACGAGTATTAGATGAATTTTGAGTGGTTAGCGCTTTATTAGGCGCAGCAAATACCATATTGCCGTCATCGTCAACATAGAAAAAATCTTTGTGCTCAAAGCTCTGAATATCCTTTACGGATATTTCGTCAACTTTCCCATTGTTGTCTTTATCTGTAGGAATTGTAATTTTCCATTCGCTTAAATCAAACTTCTCAGCTGGAAGTGCCTCAGCATTAGTAAGACCTGAAGCGAAGAGTAGTGGAAGGCACGTCAACAGGGGCTTTGTCCATGGGGAAACAGAGACGGTAAATAACGAAAAGGCAGTAGGCATTGTTTTTATTTTAGACATTTAAACCTCTTAGTAGACAATCGCTTACCAATACAACTCATACTTAAGTTAATATTATTGGTAAGTCCAGTTTTGGGTTGAAGTTTTACTTTGTAATGCCAATTTATCATTCTTGTAAACCAATTGCAAAATGTTATCAAGTCGTTAACGTTAAAGAGGTCTGAAGGGAAGAGTGATTATATAACCTTCACTTTTATCGTTGATTTCGATGTTTTTTTATACTTATGTCTATGCGCGTTGCGATATTTAGCGCGAGAAATAAACTTTTTGGTAATACCAAATATGCATTAGACACTATATTCTTTATCTACTGTTTGTTTGAGCCTGTTTCACAAACTTAAGTTTAGAAACGCTTAAATTAAACCTGAAGGAAAGACACGGAAAATTTCTCTTAAAGTGTGTAGAAAGTTCTTTATATACATTTTGCAGTAGCAGTCTTGTTTCATATCTTCCTGATATTCAAAGAAATATATTGTGGTATAGAAGCTGCAATTCTAAATTTAATCTAGCAATTAATATTAGCGCACTGTTTGGCATACGATAACTTTTCATCGCCGAAGAAGTTAACCAAATAGAAGTCGTTAGCCAAAAAATTGCTATCCAAATTATGAGCAGTTCACAGTTGGTCAAGGAGTGAGGCATGAACATTTTAAAGTGGGTTTATTCAGCTATTGTTGTTTCAGTTGTCATAGCATTAATCGGCATGTTTGGGCAGGGTAAGCTTTCAGTTAGTCAAGCAACGGCCGATGACGCAGAACGCACTGTTCACGCCGATATTGTTAAGGTTGAACAGACCTTATCACTGGTAGAGTTTGATTTATCCAAAAAGGCGCATTTGCTTAGAAAAACACGCTTAGATTTTTATGTTAAGCAGGCAAAACAAGCCGATTTAAGAGGTTGGAAGTTTAAACGTGATGAGTTCGTTGAGCGGGCCGAAAACATCATAAGCCACCATCTTACACAATATGCGAACGATATAAATCAAGAGACAGAGACCTACACTGCACAGGCAATCTAGCCTAAACAGTATTAACTAAAACGCCCCTTACATCATAAAGGTGTAAGGGGCGTTTTTAGTTTCCAAATCTATTCAAATTTCAGGCAAAAAAAAGCGAAGCTTAAGCTTCGCTTTCAATATTCGTTTCAGGCTATTCAACTTCTACAATTTTCAAAGTGTTCGTTGCGCCTACTTTTTCCATTTCATCGCCATAGGTAAGGATGATGCTGTCACCGCTTTTCACTAAGCCTTTGTCTTTTAGCGAAGCAATAACATCGTACTTTAATTTGCCTGGTTCGCTGTTAGATGAGTCAAAGTAAACTGGCTTCACACCACGACACAATGCCATAGTGTTAAGCGTGGATTCGTGACGAGACATGGCAATTATTGGTAGTGACGTAGTAATACGAGACATCAAGGTTGGCGTAGTTCCACTTTCTGTCAAACCGACAATCGCCTTAACGCTTGGCAGGTGGTTCGCTGCATACACAGCTGAAAGTGCAATTGATTCGCTCGTTGATGAAAACTTCTGATCCATGCGGTGCTTAGAAATTTTAACGCTTGGATGAGTTTCTGCACCTTCACAAACACGGGCCATTGCTGCAACCGTCTCGATAGGGAAGTTACCCGCAGCGGTTTCAGCTGAAAGCATAACCGCGTCCGTGCCGTCTAGTACAGCGTTTGCTACGTCCATAACTTCAGCACGTGTCGGCATTGGGCTATCAATCATCGACTCCATCATTTGAGTCGCTGTAATAACAACTTTGTTCAGTTGACGAGAGCGGGCAATTAACTTCTTCTGAACGCCAACAAGTTCTGCGTCACCAATTTCTACGCCCAAATCACCGCGAGCTACCATTACAGCATCAGAGGCTACGATAATATCGTCCATGGCTTCATCAGAAGCTACAGTTTCAGCACGTTCAACCTTTGCACAAATTTTGGCGTAGCAGCCTGCTGCTTCAGCAAGTTCTCGCGCGTAGTTTAAATCTGCGCCGCTTCGTGGGAATGACACTGCAAGGTAATCGACACCGATTTTTGCTGCAGTTTTAATGTCTTCTTTGTCTTTGTCAGTAAGTGCATCTGCTGAAAGGCCGCCGCCTTGACGATTAATGCCTTTATTGTTTGAAAGTTTACCACCAACGGTGACTTCAGTAACAACTTTGCGTCCTTCAACGCCTGTTACACGAAGCTGGATACGACCATCGTCCAGAAGAAGGATATCGCCAGCAGATACGTCGTCAGGAAGTGCTTTGTAATCAATGCCTACTTGGTTGATATCGCCTTCGTCACGACCTAACTCAGCGTCTAGGATGAACTTAGCACCGATATCTAAATGAACAGCACCCTCGGCAAAACGGGCAACACGAATTTTAGGGCCTTGAAGGTCCCCCAAAATGGCTACGTATTTACCTAAGTTCTTTGCAGCCTGACGAACGCGCTTAGCTCGCTCGATGTGGTCTTCAGCCTGCCCGTGTGAAAAGTTCATTCGCACTGTATTCGCACCTGCGGCTATTAGCGCCTGAATTTTCTCAAGTGAGTCTGTTGAAGGTCCTAGGGTGGCAAGAATTTTAGTTCTTCTGGTCATGTGATTCCGTCGCTGTTTCTAAGTTAGAAAAGACAAAGAGTGAAAGGCGTTGGCTATTATATGAACGCCTGTAATCGCTTTACGTAATTTTATTACAGAATAATAGTTGAATTTGACAATAATGTGAATGAAATAAACAAAAACGCCCAACTGGCTCGACCAGTTAGGCGCTCTTCTGGGTTCATCAGTCGCTAATTGCTACGGCAATAAAGGCGACTATGATCAGAGTGGTGGTGATTTAATCGCCACGTTTTTCGTACCGTGACCCACGCAATGTGTCTTTTACGCGCTTAAGGTTTTCTCTGAACTTATTACCGCGGCGCAATGTAAACCCTGTTGCCAACACGTCAATAAGGGTCAATTGCGCTATACGTGAAGCCATCGGCATATACATGTCGGTATCTTCTGGCACTTCTAATGACAACACATAGGTACACTCTTGAGCGAGAGGGCTTTCTGCCGATGTAATACCAACAACTGTTGCATCGTTCATTCGAGCGATTTGAGCGATTTCAACTAGGCTTTTAGTACGACCAGTATGGCTTATCAAAACCACGACATCACCGGCCGAACAATTCATACAGCTCATACGCTGCATTAGGATATCTTCAAAGTACACAACAGGCACGTTGAATCGGAAGAACTTGTTAAGTGCATCGTGAGCCACAGATGCCGACGCACCTAAACCGAAAAATGAAATTTTCTGAGCCTGGGTGAGTAGATCAACTACGCGATTTACCACATTGACGTTAACCGACTGACGGGCAACTTCAAGCGATGCCATAGTAGACTCAAATATCTTGTTCGTATATTCGTCAGGGCTGTCATTTTCATCGACGTGACGATTAACATATGGCGTGCCGTTAGCTAAGCTTTGCGCCAAATGAAGTTTAAAATCTGGAAAGCCTTTCGTATCCAGTCTTCGACAGAATCGGTTAACAGTGGGCTCACTAACATCCGACATTTTAGCGAGGGTTGCTATACTCGAATGAATGGCTGTTTGTGGGTTAGCTAAAATAACTTCAGCTACCTTTTTTTCAGATTTACTGAATGCCGCTTGGTTTTGTGTGATTTTTTCTAAAATGTTCATACAGATATAGCAATTGGTTAGCACAGATTATTGTAAGGTACACCTGTAATAGTACCCAATGTGACGTCTGTGACAAGAAAAATGTAATTTTTTGACAAAATTTGTTGTTTCAAACAGGTTAAATCAGGGTAAACTGAGGGAAATAGTAAAGATTCAGATCCTATAGTTGGTTCAAGTTGTAATTTTACTACATTTGGTGTTAACTATACGGTAAAAATAGTCGTTAGTGTTGTAAATAACTGTACAATACGCCGCGCACACATACATTTAAAAGGTCGACGAATATGGTATTGGATAATTCCTACGAGCCCTGTGATTTTGTACTTTTTGGTACGCTGGGAGATCTTTCACGACGCAAGTTATTGCCTTCTTTATATCAGTTAGAAAAAGCTAACTTGATGCACCCAGACACTACCATTGTCGGTGTGGCGCGTCAGGAAATGGAGCTTGAAGCGTATATCGAAGAAGTTCACGCTAACCTTATTAAGTTTGGTGAAAAGAACTTATGTGAAGAAACTTGGGAGCGCATGAAAGCACGTTTGCATTACGCATGCGTAGACATGAAAGATGTGGAAAGTTACTGCGTTTTAGACGACCACGTTGACCCAACTCGCACCATGGTGTGTTACTTAGCTACACCTCCTGCTATTTATGGCGACATTTGTCGCGGCCTGCATAGCTGCAAAATTATCGATTCAAGCGTTCGCGTAGTGCTTGAAAAGCCAATTGGTCATGATTTGGAATCGTCAAAAGTTATCAACGAACAAGTTGCTGAATACTTCGACGAAAAACAAATATATCGTATTGACCATTACCTAGGTAAAGAAACCGTTCTTAACTTAGTGTCGCTTCGTTTTGCCAACTCTATTTTTGCTACAAACTGGGATCACAACTGTATTGACCATGTTCAAATTTCAGTTGCTGAGTCAGTAGGTATTGAGGGGCGTTGGGGTTATTTCGACGATGCGGGACAAATGCGTGACATGGTACAAAACCACCTGTTACAAATTTTAAGCTTGGTCGCAATGGAACCGCCAACAACGTTAGATGCCGATAGCATTCGTGATGAAAAGCTTAAAGTGCTTAAAGCGCTTCGCCCTATCAACTCGTTTAATATCAACGAAAGCACGGTACGTGGTCAGTACACGTCTGGTTTTGTTAAAGGCGAGGAAGTACCTGGGTACCTTGAAGAAGAAGGTGCAAACACGCAGAGCAAAACCGAAACCTTTATTGCTATTAAAGCGGAAATTGATAACTGGCGTTGGGCCGGCGTGCCATTTTACCTGCGCACAGGTAAACGTATGCCAACTAAGGTGAGTGAAGTTGTTATTTACTTCAAGCGCCAGCCGCACAATTTATTCGGCGATAGCTTCAAAAACCTTCCGCCTAACAAGCTTGTAATACGTCTACAGCCTGATGAAGGTGTAGAAATCACTGTAATGAATAAAGTTCCAGGTTTAACTAGCTCAGGCTCGATGGATCTTCAAAAATCTAAGCTTAACCTAAGCTTCTCGGAAGCGTTTGCTGACGAGCGTATTCCTGATGCTTACGAAAAACTACTGCTTGAAGTGATGCTTGGTAACCAGGCGCTATTTGTTCGCCGAGACGAAATTGAACAAGCCTGGACATGGGTAGATTCAATTCTTGAAGCGTGGAAGCAATCAAGTGAGCCACCTGAGCCGTATCAGGCAGGTACGTGGGGCCCGGTAGATTCTATTGGTCTTTTAGCCCGCGAGAATCGCAGCTGGTACGAAAGCAAAACAGGGAAGAAAAAGTAATATGGCGTTAACAACTCTATCATTTGAAACACCTGACGCGCTAACCGATGCATTTGCACAAGATTTGGTAAGCATTCTTAAAACAGGTATTAAAACTCGTGGCCGCGCATCTCTAGTAGTTAGTGGTGGACGTACACCGCTAGCGCTTTTCAAGCAGTTAAGCGAGACCGACCTTGAGTGGGATAAGGTTGATATTACCCTTGCTGACGAACGCTGGGTTGAAGAGGGCCATGAAGCCAGCAATACTAGCCTAGTTAAAAACAATCTAATTCAAAATAAAGCCGCAGCAGCTCGTTTTATCGAACTGAAAAGCGATGTTGACGATGCAAACGAAGGTGTAAATGCAGCCGAGTCTAATTTGGCTAGCATGTCACAGCCTTTTGACGCATTGATTCTTGGTATGGGGGAAGACGGGCACACTGCATCGCTTTTCCCTTGTTCTGAGCAAGTACTTGACGGCTTAGATATGAGCAGCGGCAGAACCTGCATTGCTGTTCAACCTACAACAGCACCTCATCAACGTATTTCATTAACGCTACCTGCGTTACTCAATAGTCGAAACATCTTTTTACACCTAACGGGTGAAAAGAAAAAGCAAGTGCTTTTAGACGCTATTGAAAATGCTACCGAAGCGCAAAAGCCCATCACTGCCGTTGTAAATAGAGCACCGGTGACTCTGATGTGGGCGCCATAGGAGACAAGAATGAATCCAAAAATTGCTGAAGTTACGCAACGAATTATCGAGCGTAGTAAAGAAACGCGTAAAGCGTATCTAGAAAAAATTGAAGACGCGCGCCGTCAAGGCCCACACCGCGGTGTACTATCATGCGGTAACTTGGCCCACGGCTTTGCCGCATGTGGTTCAAGTGAAAAGGCAGACCTTCGTTCCATGACCAAAGCCAATGTGGCTATTGTGTCAGCATACAATGACATGCTTTCTGCTCACCAGCCTTATGAGACTTATCCTGCGCTTATCCGCGAAGCGGTAAAAGAAGTAGGCAGTGTAGCGCAGTTTGCCGGTGGTGTACCTGCAATGTGTGATGGTGTGACGCAAGGCCAGTCTGGTATGGACTTAAGCCTTATGAGCCGTGACAACATCGCTCAAGGCGCAGCTATTGCGCTTTCACATAACATGTTTGATAGCACCTTGATGCTGGGTATTTGCGATAAAATCGTACCCGGACTTCTGATGGGCGCACTAACGTTTGGTCACTTGCCAACGGTGTTTGTTCCAGCCGGTCCTATGCCATCAGGCTTACCGAACAAAGAAAAAGCGCGCGTTCGCCAAGAATTTGCTGAAGGTAAGGTTGGTCGCGACGCACTTCTTGAAGCTGAGTCTCAGTCTTATCATTCTGCTGGTACTTGTACTTTCTACGGTACAGCAAACTCAAACCAGCTTGTGGTTGAGATGATGGGTTTACACTTACCAGGCTCTTCGTTTGTAAACCCAGGTACGCCACTGCGTGATGCGTTAACAAAAGCCGCTGCGGTTCAAGCGACGCGTCTAACTGACCTTGGCGACAACTACACGCCAATTGGCCACATTGTAGATGCTAAAGCCATTGTAAATGGTCTTGTAGGTCTACTTGCAACGGGTGGTTCTACTAACCACACCATGCACCTTATCGCTGTTGCGCGCGCTGCTGGCTACATTGTTAACTGGGACGATTTCTCAGATATTTCAAATGCGGTTCCACTACTTACCCGTATTTACCCTAACGGTTCAGCAGACATTAACCACTTTGTTGCCGCTGGCGGTATGTCTTTGCTTATCAAGCAACTGCTTGACGCAGGATTACTGCACAACGATGTGAAAACTATCGTAGGCGATGGCTTAGAGCTATACACCAAAGAGCCTGTGCTAAAAGACGGCGAGCTTGAGTGGCGCGACGGCCCAACAGAATCTCTGGATAAAGAGGTACTAGCAACAGTTGATGCACCATTTAAACCTGATGGTGGTTTGAGCGTGCTTGACGGGAACTTAGGCCGCGGCGTAATCAAAACGTCTGCGCTTCGTACTCCGCATTGCACTATTAAAGCGCCAGCGGTTGTATTTGAAGATCAGTTTGAACTAGATGACGCGTTTAAATCTGGCAAGCTAGATAAAGACTGTATCGTGGTTGTTCGCTTCCAAGGGCCATCGGCCATTGGTATGCCAGAGCTTCACCGCCTAACGCCGCCGCTTGGTGTAATTCAAGACCGTGGCTTTAAAGTAGCCCTTGTTACTGACGGTCGTATGTCGGGTGCATCAGGTAAAGTACCTGCTGCCATCCACGTGACTCCAGAAGCTTATAAAGGTGGCCTGCTTGCTAAGGTACAGGAAGGCGACATTATTGAGCTCAACACCGAAACCGGTGCCCTAACTTTGCACGTTGATGACGAAACCCTTGCTGCTCGTGAAGCTGCGCCGGCAAGCTTGGCGAAGCATCATGTGGGAATGGGACGTGAAATGTTTGCGGGTATGCGTGCCATCCTTACTGGTGCAGAGGAAGGAGCGTGTTCACTGTTTTATACGCAGGAGCAAGCATAATGAGCCAAAAGTTTGTGGCTGATGTCGGCGGTACCAATATTCGCGTTGCGAGAGTAACCAAGTCGGGCGTCACTGACATCAAAAAATACATGTGTAATGACTTTGCTAGCATCGATTTAGCTATTACACAGTATTTTACTGATATGCCAGAGCACAACTTTACCCAAGGTTGTATTGCAATTGCCTGCCCAGTGCTAGGTGACCAAGTTGTAATGACTAACCACAGCTGGGCTTTTTCTCAAAACGCTTTGCGTTCGCAGCTTAAGCTAGACGCGCTGTTTGTCATTAACGACTTCACTGCAGTGGCACATTCATTACCTGTGCTAAGTGAAGACCAAGTTGTTCAAATTGGAGAGGGCACACCAAAAGAGAACGGCAATATTGCTGTTTTTGGCCCAGGTACGGGCCTTGGCGTTGAGCATATCACCATGACTTCGACAGGTTGGCAAACATTAGACGGTGAGGGTGGTCATGTTGACTTCGCTCCTGTTGATGAAACCGATGTTGTGGTTTGGCGTCATTTGCAATCAACATTGGGGCGTGCTTCTGCTGAAGAAGTGATGTCTGGACGTGGCTTGCACAATATCTACACTGCGTTAGCTAACGATGCGTCTGCCCCTGTCGCTTTTACTGAGCCAGCGCAAATTACAGAAGCAGCATTAAACGGAACGTGTGAGTTAGCTGAAGCAACACTGACTCAGTTTTGTCGAATTATGGGAAGCTTCGCGGGTAATATAGCGCTGAATATGGCGACTACTGGCGGTATCTTTATTGGTGGAGGTATTGCAAATCGTTTCCCTGAGTTTATTCAAAACAGCGACTTCAGAGCGCGTTTTGAAGCGAAAGGGCAAATGAAGCATTACGTTAAAGACATTCCCACCTATCTTATTGCAGAACCTGATCACGGTTTATTGGGTGCGGCTGCATATCTGAATCAAAATACAGCGAGCTAAATTATGACATCAAAATGGAAAACCTCTCCAGAGGAAATTTTTGCGGCGGGCCCAGTTGTACCTGTGTTGGTTATCAACGACGTAGAAAAAGCGGTACCTCTGGCAAAAGCGCTAATGGAAGGTGGAATTAAAGTACTAGAAGTTACTTTACGTACACCTGCAGCAATTGACGTAATTAAGCGAATTGCAGAAGAAGTACCTGATTCTTTGATCGGGGCAGGCACGGTAACCAACGCGCAACAGCTAAAGGCGGTTGTTGAAGCCGGCGCTAAGTTTGCTATTAGCCCAGGCATGACGGCTGACTTGCTTAAAGCGGGTATGGATGCTGATATTCCACTTATCCCAGGTATTTCTTCAACGTCAGATCTTATGAAGGGTAAAGATGCGGGTTATACCCACATGAAATTTTTCCCCGCAGAAGCGTCAGGTGGCGTTAAAGCTATCAAGTCTATCAGCGGTCCTTTCCCTGATGTAACCTTCTGTCCAACAGGCGGAATTGGCCCGAATAACTACAACGACTACTTAGCGCTTAAGAACGTTAAGTGCGTAGGTGGTTCGTGGTTAGCACCAGATGACGCGATTGAGTCAGGTGATTGGGCGCGCATCACGCAGCTGGCTAAAGAAGCCGTTGCAGGAGCTAAGCAGTAAAATTCGCTAAGCTCTACGTTTTAAAAAACCTGCCAATTGGCAGGTTTTTTTATAAGATACTTTCGCTACTCGATATTGCTAGCAAGCACGACTCATCGCGAAAGACCATCGATATAGCCACACGTTTACTTGGGAGCAATAGTCTGTCTAAGAGTGTGACTTTCACCAGGTGCTAATGTTCTGCCTTGTGTCAACGACGTCTCCACGCATAGCATGTGCTTATAGCCAAATGGGTCCATATCTGAAATGGACGCAGCACCTTGCCACGGGTTCCACACAACAAGTGAATCATTGCCCTGTGAGACAACTTCCGTAAATGAATTGCCGCCTACTTCAATATCAACGTTTTTAATGGGCGCAAGATGGATTCGGTCGGTTTCTCCGGTAATGGTGTAAGGCGTTGGCGTAGGCTTTATCGCCCAATCGTCAAGCTTGTCTTTATATTCGCCCTTAATTCCTTTTATAACTGCTTGCTGAATATCATCAACATGAAAATAAGTGTGCAGAGCACAATTAAAGTCGAATGCTACCACCCCTGTGTTTTCAGTAACCAGAGATACCTCCATAGTTTCACCGATAGCGACAACCATGGCGACAGTGCAGTCATTTTCAAACCCCTCAGCCCGAGTAAAGCTTGGTGAAAGGGTTATAGTGGTGCAGTTTGCTGTTTCTTCTGAGTTAACCAGCTTCCACACTTGGGTTCTTAAAAAGCCGTGAGAGGGAAGGGCACCTTTTTCGCGACCATGGTCATCACTAAACCACGGCCAGCATACTGGAATACCCCCGCGAATTGGACGCTCGCCATTTAAGTATGCGTGTGGACTCACCCATAGTCGCTCTTTGTTATCACTTTTAGGAACAAATGATAAAATATGGCCGCCAAATAAGCTTATGCGCGCTGTGGCGAAAGCGTTATCCACGTCTAAAAAGGTAAGACCATTAAACTCGCTAACGGTAACTGAATTCACAGATGGCATACGTCCCCCTTGGACTGAATACTAAACTTACAAATAGGCGACGGGAAAATGTGTGTCGCTGAAAAACCGTCTTTATTTTTGAGACAACAAAAAAGGTGCAAACATAATGTTTGCACCTTTAGATTAACTCAACTTTAGAACAAATAGTTTAACTATTTGTTCTATATTTTTTTATTACTTAGAAATATGAGCTACTAAGTCAAGAACCTTGTTTGAGTAACCCCATTCGTTGTCGTACCAAGATACAAGCTTAACGAATGTGTCAGTAAGTGCGATACCTGCAGTAGCGTCAAAGACTGAAGTGCGTGCATCGCCTAAGAAATCGTTTGATACAACTGCATCTTCAGTGTAACCCATGATACCTTTTAGCTCGCCTTCTGAAGCTTCTTTCATTGCAGCACAGATTTCGTCGTAGCTAGCAGCCTTCGCTAGGTTAACTGTAAGGTCAACAACTGAAACGTTAGGAGTAGGTACACGGAAAGCCATACCTGTTAGTTTACCGTTAAGCTCAGGGATTACTTTACCTACTGCTTTGGCAGCACCCGTTGATGATGGAATGATGTTTTGACCCGCGCCGCGGCCGCCACGCCAGTCTTTCATTGAAGGACCATCTACAGTTTTCTGTGTAGCAGTTGTAGCGTGAACGGTTGTCATTAGACCGTCTACAATACCAAACTTGTCGTTAAGCACTTTTGCAAGTGGAGCAAGACAGTTAGTGGTACAAGATGCATTTGAAACGATAGTTTCGCCAGCATAGCTTCCTTGGTTAACGCCCATTACGAACATTGGCGTGTCGTCTTTAGACGGCGCAGACATAACCACTTTCTTCGCGCCAGCTTCAATGTGCTTCGCTGCAGTTTCTTTAGTTAGGAATAGACCTGTTGATTCAACAACAACATCTACGTTTACTTCATCCCACTTAAGCGCTGCTGGGTCTCTTTCAGAAGTAATACGGATAGTTTTGCCGTTTACAACTAGACTGTTGTTATCAACTGATACTTCACCGTCAAATAAACCGTGCGTCGAGTCGTATTTCAAAAGATAAGCAATGTAGTCTGTGTCTAGCAAGTCGTTAATAGCTACAACTTCAATGTCGTTGCGCTCAGCTGCTGCACGCATTACTAGGCGACCAATACGGCCAAAACCATTGATACCGATGCGGATTGTCATAACGTACCCCGATTGTTCAAATAAAATGAAAATAAATTACGTAAAGTATGGATCAAAATGCCATAATTAGCAAAATAAAAAGCTAAAGTGTTGCAAAATTACGAATAAGTGCTATTGCAATCGTATTCACATATCGCGAAGCCTTTGTTTCTAGAATAATGTTAAAAATTTGTTTGCAGACGCACTTTGCACCTTTGGCCTATGCGTCTTTCACCGAATAACAGGAATGACACACCATGACACAACAACTTCTGCAACAACTGGTTGAAATGCGGGGAATTGAAACCCAATACGTCGACGCATGGGGAAAACCAGCAACCATCGCAGAATCAAGCAAAGCGAAATTGCTAAACACGCTTGGCTATGACACCAGCAGTGATGAAAAAATTCAGTCACAAATTACACAAGATATTAAATCGGTATGGTTGTCGCCTTTAAATCCTGTTCAAGTTGTACGAAACACCCAAGAAATAAATTTAGCCGTTCGCTTACCCATCGAGTTGGTCAACGACGACCATACATTTACTGTTACGTGTGAAAATGGTGACGTACAGACCCATCAATTTACGCCTGTTGATCAAGAAATGACGACAATGGCGCACATTGATGATGTTGAATTTCATGAATACGTAGTAACCCTACCTTTGGATTTACCACTTGGATATCACGATGTAGCATTAAGTGCAGATGATGATGAATTCGCACGCTCTCGCTTAATTGTGGCACCAGAGGCATGCTATACACCGAAAGAGATTAAAGAAGGCAAAAAAATCTGGGGCCTAAGTGTTCAGCTTTATTGCGTTCGCAGCGAAAAGAACTGGGGCATTGGTGACTTCTCAGACCTTGCACTACTTATCGAAAAAGCCGCGGGCGTCGGCGCAGATTTTATCGGGCTTAACCCAATTCACGCGCTTTACCCAGCTAACCCTAACGCGTGTTCTCCTTATGGGCCGAGCTCACGTCGCTGGTTAAACTATTTATATATCGATGTAACTGCTATTGACGGTTACGACGATGCATCAGTGCAAAAGGTAGTTAACAGTGATGAGTTTAGAGCTACGCTAGAACATGCCCGTAATGTTGAGCATGTAGACTACGAAGCAGTAGCCCATGTGAAGTTAGCAGCGCTTAAAGCGGTGTTTGATGTTTACGATGCTAAATACCTTCGTAAAAGCACCAAACAAAATAAGGCGTTTAATGCTTTTGTAGAAGCAGGCGGCGAGAGTTTAGATATGTTAGCGGTGTACGATGCGCTGCAGTCACACCTAAAAGCCGATGGTAAGGAAAGCTGGGGTTGGCCAGTTTTTCCACAGGAATACAAAGACTACCACAACCCAGCAGTGGCTAAGTTTAAGAGCGCTAATCAGCATGAAGTTAAGTTCTATCTGTTCCTTCAATGGATTGCTGCCCAGCAACTTGAAGTAGCAAGTGATAAAGCAACAGGTGCAGGCATGACTATAGGTCTTTATCGCGACCTTGCTGTAGGTGTGAGCGAAGGCAGTGCCGAGATTTGGGGTAATAAGGACCTTTACTGCACAGGTGCAAGTGTAGGTGCTCCACCGGATATCTTGGGGCCGCTTGGTCAGAACTGGGGCTTACCTCCAATGGACCCTCGCAAACTTTATGAACAAGCCTATCAGCCAATTATTGACTTGTTTTCTTCGAACATGGCGTCTTCTGGGTCGTTGCGAATTGACCACGTTATGGCGTTACTTCGCTTGTGGTGGGTAGTAAAAGGCGACCACGCAAAAGACGGTGGCTATGTTTATTATCCTGTCGATGACTTGCTCGGTATTCTAGCGCTAGAAAGTCATCGTAATGAAAGTTTGGTTATAGGTGAAGACTTAGGCACCGTACCCGAAGAAATTCGCAGCAAACTCGCCGACAACGGTGTGTACTCATACCGCGTATTTTTCTTCGAACAAGCAGAAGACGGTGGTTTCTTCTCGCCTAGTCATTATCCAGTTCAGTCGATGTCAACCTTGACTACTCACGATATGCCGACGTTGATTGGTTACTGGCACTGTTTAGATTTAGAGTTGGGTAAAGAAATAGGGCTGTATCCGACAGAAGAAATTCTTCAAACGCTTTATGCAGATCGCCATGAAAATAAACAAGCAATACTTGATACGCTGCATGGACACGGTTCAATTGGCGACAATGTAGGTCGCGATGTAAATCACACGGGAATGAATCGCGATTTAAATAACGGTATGCAGGTGCATATGGCAGGGGGGTCAAGTGCGCTATTAAGCCTTCAGTTAGAAGACTGGTTAGAAATGGATAAGCCGGTGAACATTCCTGGTACATTCGATGAATACCCCAATTGGCGCAGAAAGCTAACTGAGAATATTGAGTCGATGTTTGATAGACATGATATAAATGAGTTAGCGTCTAAACTTACTCATGCTAGAAAACAAGCAAGCCAAGGTTAATTGTCATTATCAAAGAATTGATAACAGACAGTTGCCTAGGCAACTTAAACGAGTAAGATAAAGTACCATGACGGTACTGGATAGAGCTTAAATGTAAAAACGCATTTAAGCTCACAATTCAACCCGCTGTAATGCGGGTTTTTACTAGGAGTAGCGAATGCAATTAGCGCAGCAGTTTGAACAGGTATTATGTTCTCAACCGTTTTCCCACTTAGGTATAGTGTCAAATGAGCAAAGTTCTATACTTCGTGTTTGGAACCCAAACGCAAGTGAGATAACGATTAAATGGGGCAATCCTGCGCTAAAGGAAACAACCGTTACTTCCAGTAATGGTTTGTTCGAGACACCACTGCCAGAAAAGTATCAAGGCGAAATTTATCGCGTTCTCGCTAAAGGCGAAAACGCTTATATCGATCCTTATCAATTTACCGACCAGGCTTATCACGCTGTACATTACATCGACAGCTCGCCTGCGAACTTATATGAGCAAGCTGGCGCGCAATTGATTACACTGGCTTCACCAGAAGGTGAAGCTGTAAGTGGTGTAAGGTTCTGCGTATTCGCCCCTAATGCCAGTACGGTGTCACTTATTGGCGACTTCAATCAATGGGATGGCCGTTTACATCCTATGGAAAAAACGTCTATGGGTTACTGGGTGCTGTTCGTTCCAGAACTCAGCGATGGAGAGCGCTACAAGTATCAGCTTAAAGATGCGTACGGCCATGACCTGCCGCACAAAGCTGACCCCCTAGGTTTCAGCGCAGAGCAATACCCATCGCACGCGTCGAAAATCTATGACCACAACATCTACAAGTGGAATGATAGCGCTTGGATGGAAAAGCGAAAGGGCAATAAATACAACCGCCCGATGAGCATTTACGAAGTACATCTAGGGTCTTGGAAGCGCCCCGGCATTGAAACGGACGCGCGCTATCTGACTTATAAAGCATTGGCCGATGACTTAATAAGCTATGTCAGCGATATGGGCTACACTCACGTTGAATTGCTGCCCATTTCCGAGTTTCCGTTTGACGGTTCATGGGGCTATCAGCCAGTGGGAATGTTCGCACCAACCAGTAGATTTGGAAACCCAGACGACTTCAAATATTTTGTCGATAAAGCCCACCAAGCAGGCATTGGCGTAATTATCGACTGGGTACCAGCGCACTTTCCTGAAGACGGCCATGGCTTGGCGCGATTTGATGGTTCTTGTGTTTATGAATATGAAGATCCGAGGAAAGGTTGGCATCCGGATTGGAATTCTTGCATTTACGATTTCGGCAAAGACACAGTTCGTCAATTTTTAGTTGCAAACGCATTGTTTTGGCTAGACAAATTTCACGTTGATGGACTCAGGGTTGATGCAGTGGCATCCATGCTTTATCTCGACTATTCACGCAATGACGGAGAGTGGATCCCGAATGTGGATGGTGGCAACGAAAACTATGAAGCTATAAGTTTACTCAAATGGATGAATGAAGAAGTGTACAAGCACTTCCCCGACGCTATGACCATTGCGGAAGAGTCAACGTCATTTCCAAAGGTTTCTCGACCTGTTTTTGACGGTGGCTTAGGCTTTGGCTTTAAGTGGAACATGGGGTGGATGCATGACTCTTTGCATTACATCGCTAAAGACCCAGCGTATCGCAACTATCATCATGGTGATATCACGTTTAGCATGGTCTACGCATTTGATGAAAACTTTGTGCTGCCTATTTCACACGATGAAGTTGTGCATGGCAAAGGCAGTATGCTGCACAAAATGCCAGGCGATGAATGGCAGCAAGCTGCTAATCTGCGTTGCTATGCCGGTTTTATGTATGGCCACCCCGGTAAAAAACTTAACTTTATGGGTAATGAACTTGCACAGGCCCGTGAGTGGAACCATGACAGCAGCCTAGACTGGCATCTGCTCGATTATGATAAACACAAAGGTGTTCAAACACTTTATAAAGCGCTCAATAACCTTTATACATCAACACCAGCGCTATACGAGCAAGATCACGAACCTAGTGGCTTCGCATGGCTAGATCACAGTAACGCAGACCAAAGCATAGTATCATTTGTGCGTACGTCAAAAGATGCAAAGCAGAAAGTGTATGTGGTGTCTAATTTTACGCCCGTGCCACGTGAAAACTTTAGAATAGGCGTAGATGATGCATGTACGTTATCGCTTGCACTTAATACCGATGACAGTGCGTACTGGGGTAGCAACTATGAGGTTTTACGTGAAGTTTCCACGCAAAACACTCCTTTCCATGACCGCGGTCACTCGGTAGAGATAACTTTACCGCCGTTAGCCACCGTTTTTTACGTTGCTAATGTAGGTTAATCCGTATTAGGCGTTATAGCCTTAGCGTATAAGTAGATTGAGAACGCAGTGAACGAAATTTCAGATATAGCGCAAATTGTTGAAAGTGGGGTGGGTAATGCACATCCACTGGGCGCCACACTGACTCACGATGGATGTAATTTTGCCGTTTATGCCCCTGATGCTAAAGCGGTCGTATTGTGCTTTTTCAATTGCGATACTGAAGAGGCAATAAGTGAACATCCACTGCCAGAAAAAACTGGCGATGTTTGGCACGGTCATTTTAGCGGCGTAAGTGCGGGCCAGTACTATGGGTATCGTGTAGAGCGTGGAGAAGGTGGTCTACATGCTGTCCCTACTGACAAATTGCTTATAGACCCGTACGCTAGAAAAATCAGCCGTGCAATAAAGTGGGATGCAAGGCAATACAAGCACGACTCTCAGTTTATGATCCCAAAGTGCATAGTCATAGATCATAATGACTATGCAACTAATCATGTTAGTTCGCCCAATATACCTAAACACAAGCGCGTGGTGTATGAAGCTCACGTAAAAGGGTTAACAAAACTTCACCCTGATGTACCAAAAGAACACAGGGGAAAGTTTATTGGTGCAGCTCACCCCAGCGTCATTAAACACATTAAAGCATTAGGCGTAACGACAGTTCAATTTATGCCTTTGTGTTCATTTATGCCAGAGCCTTTTATCACCGATAAGGGTTTAACAAACTATTGGGGATATAACCCAGTTAACTTCTTTGCGCCCGAACCTCGCTATGGTGTTTCTGATGCGCTCGCTGAACTCAAGTCTATGGTTGACGCTTATCACAGTGCAGGCCTAGAAGTGATAGTTGATGTGGTATTTAACCATACAGCAGAGGCCGGTGTTGGCGGTCCAATTCTATCCTATAAGGGTTTTTGCCCTTACCAAGCTTATTTGCTAGAACAAACGAAAAACGGAGAGTTAGTTTATTCCAACCACTCTGGCTGTGGTAACACAGTGAATACTGCCCAGCCATTTATGATGGGACTTATCTTGGATGCCATGCGTCATTGGGTATCCGTAATTGGCGTTGACGGTTTTCGCTTCGATTTGGCAGTTTGTTTAGGAAGAGAGCCGCAGGAATACAATAAGAAATCAGGGTTACTAAGAGCCATCAGTAGCGACCCAGTTTTAAAAGACAAGGTGCTGCTCGCTGAGCCTTGGGATATTGGGCCAAACGGTTACCAAGTCGGCAACTTCCCGTCACCATGGTTAGAGGTAAACGACAAATACCGCGATACAGTGCGCGCGTTTTGGCGGGGAGATGGTGGTGTAACAGCAGACTTTGCTACTCGCTTGATGGGCTCACGAGATATTTTTCATAAAGGCCGGCGACATATTAGTACGTCAGTCAATAATGTGACTTATCACGACGGTTTCACGCTGCACGATATGGTGACCTACGCCGAACGTCACAATCTCGATAACTTAGAAGAAAATCGAGATGGCCACGGACACAACCTGTCTGCCAATTATGGTATTGAAGGGGAAACGAATGACGAGCAGATACTCGCTATGCGAGAGCGTCAAAAGCGTAATCTGTTCGCTACTTTGATTTTTTCCCAAGGGACACCCCATATACTCGGTGGTGATGAGTTAAGTCGCACCCAAAACGGCAACAATAACGCCTACTGCCAGGATAATCCGATTAGCTGGATGAATTGGGAACTAAACAAGCGTAAACAGGACTTTTTGAGTTTTTGCCAGTACGTGGTGCGCTTGCGTCAATCATCATCGCTGCTTAGCGAGTTGAAGCTGCATGACGACACTTTTACATTATCGAGAAACGTTAAAGAGATTAATTGGTACAAACCGGATGGGTCGGACAAAGCGTCTGAAGATTGGAATGCACACCACAACAAAGCGTTTGGTGTTGAAATAAAGGGTTGTGCCATGAGCCAGAGAGAGCCCGACCAAAAGCCCGAGCACTGGTTCTTGTGTGTAAACGCTAGCGATAGCGACGTGCGTTTTCACTTGCCAACTGTGATGCCGAAAGGCGGGTGGACCATGCATTTAGACACGCGCTATAGTTCACTAGAAGAGCAACCTTCTATTTGTATTCAAAAGGTGTTTTTACAAGCCAGTAAATCTCTCACGCTGTTTAGTTTTTCCCAATTTTCCGAATAGAAATTGCCGACTTTCGGGATAAAAGTTGTGGCTGAATGTTCAGAAAGGTTTAAAACGACAACGCGGTATATAGGGTCCTAATTACCTGCCACATGCCGCTTGCCTTATCAAAGCTCACTGCGCTCGTTAGCGGGCACTAACCTGATTACTCAGCGCTAGGTGGAATACAGCCAGCGAGATAAATCAAATTGGATAAAAGCAGCGCTCAGCCACCGTCTAACAGCATGCTAAGTAGGAGAATGCTGCCGTGTCTTTACAGTTGTACGAATTTTGTTCGTCGTGGTGGTGCGTGTGTTATTCGGTATTAAATAAAAACAAATTTCTCGTTCAAACTGGCCTTAAAAACCTGTTAATGTTTACCGCTGGTGACATTTACACCAGCGCGTACTAATTTGTTAGCTTAGACTGTTCTTTATTCTTTCAGGTGGTATCATTCGCAGCCATCTGAAATGTGAGGGTGTTCCTATGCAAAAGAAAGGTGGTAATTCGCACGAAGACAAGTCGTGTGATATTGGTTTTATCGGTTTAGGGGTGATGGGTAGTAACCTAACCATGAACCTAGTGGACCATGGCTATCGTGTAGCGTGTTTCGATTTAGACCAAAATAAAGTTGAGTCTATTCTAGCCAAAGACGCAAGCGAAAGAGCTGAAAATACTGAGCCTCGTGTTGAAGGCTGCAGTTCTTACACCGAGCTTTTAAGCAAGTTAAAAGCCCCGCATCTTATTATTATCTCTGTGCCTGCTGGCGATCCTGTTGACCACGTTTGCAATCATCTTATTGACGCCGGAATTCACGCTGACGATATCGTGGTTGATACTGGCAACAGTTTGTGGACAGACTCTGTAGCACGTGAAGAGCAGTACAAAGGTAAATTTATCTTCTTCTCTACCGCCGTGTCAGGTGGTGAAGTAGGCGCGCGTTTCGGGCCATCTCTTATGCCTTCAGGCAACCCTTATGCATGGACACGCATTGAGCCTGTTCTTAAAGCTATTGCTGCAAAGGTTGACCCAGAAACAGGTAAACCATTAGAAAGCCATACGCCCGGTCAACCAGTGTTAGAAGGCGAACCATGTGCGACCTACATCGGTCCGGTTGGAGCCGGGCACTATGTAAAAATGGTGCACAACGGTATCGAATACGCCGACATGCAGCTTATCTGCGAAACTTACCATGTTATGCGCGAAGCGCTAAATATGGCGCCTGCTGAAATAGCAGAGGTGTTTCGTCGCTGGAACGAAGGCAAGCTGAATAGCTACCTGATGGAAATTAGTGCTGAAGTTCTTGAACAAATGGATCCAGAAACACAGCAGCCGTTAGTTGACGTGATCTTAGACAGAGCAGGTCAAAAAGGTACAGGCCTTTGGACTGCAGTAAGCGCATTACAGGTAGGTAGTCCGGCACAGACCATCACTTCTGCGGTATTCGCGCGCAGTATTTCTAGTTTGAAAGACGAGCGTGTAGCTGCGAGCAAGGTTCTTGCAGGGCCTGATGCGCCATCATTAAGCGATGATGAGAAAATGTCGATCATCAACAAGCTAGAGCAAGCGCTTTATTGCTCTAAAATCTGTGCATACGCACAGGGCTTCCAGTTAATGGCAATGGCAGGCAAAGAACACGGCTGGACACTGGAGTTTGGTGAAATAGCTAAAATATGGCGTGCAGGCTGTATTATTCGCGCCGTATTTCTTCAGTCTATTTCTCAGGCCTACGAGAATAACGAAGACTTAGCCAACTTGCTTATGGACCCATTCTTTGCGGAACAAATTACGCAGTACCAATCTGATTGGCGCGAGTCTATCGCCCAAGCGACACTGGCTGGCGTGCCTTGCCCTGCCATGATGTCGGCGCTAAGCTATTACGATTCATATCGCACAGCTGTGTTACCTGCTAATTTGCTGCAAGGCCAGCGCGATTATTTTGGCGCACATACTTATCAGCGTGTAGATAAGCCAGCAGGTAAAAAGTATCACATCGAGTGGAGTGATCCTGCACGTCCGCAAACCGCTATCAAAAAATAGTATGAACTAAATAGTGTTACACGCGCTCATAATTGAGCGTAAACTATCGAAAGGTGTATTTGTTTTCAAATACACCTTTTTTGTTTTAAGAGGTAAGTTATGTCGACAGATGAAAAAGCAAACGCATCAATAGCTAAAAAAGACTGGAAAACTGAGCTCACTGACGAGGAATATTATGTATGCCGCGAAGCGGGTACTGAGCGACCTTTCACTGGAGTATTGCTAGACGAGCAGCGAGATGGATTGTACGTGTGTAAGTGCTGCGAAGCGCCACTTTTCCCCTCAGATACCAAATTTGATGCTGGTTGTGGATGGCCTTCTTTCTATAAGCAGCTTGATGACGGGAATGTAGATTACAGAGAAGACTTGAGTCACGGTATGCGTAGAGTTGAGATTTTTTGTAAGCAGTGTGGCTCCCACTTAGGCCATGTATTTCCAGATGGTCCTGCGCCAACGGGTCAACGCTACTGCGTAAATTCGCTATCTATGACCTTTAAAGGCGAAGATGATACACAAATTAAAGGTTAAAAAGCCCTAGGTGAGCGCTTGATTAAGGTAAACATCTGATTAAATTTTGACCTCATGTGGGAAGTCGAGAGATCCAATCAAAAAAAACCGCCTATAAACGGCGGTTTTTTTAATTATTTACCAATGAAATTGTGTAATTGAGTTTCAAAAAATCAGAGCTTATCCAGTTTCAATGAATCTGCGTTGAAGGTCGCGCTATTCAAATTACTGACTATTTCATCAACAATGTTATCTAGAATGCCTACTGGAAGGGCATAGCGTTGTCCAAGTTGAACACGCTGAGTGTCGTTAATTCTCTCATCGAAGGCTTCAGCCACACCATACCAAACATAGGCAAGGCGATAGTTGTCCATATCCATTCCCATTGAAGCAAGCGAGTAGAAAATGCTGACGTCAATGTCGTCGCTGTCTGTATATAAACTTAGCGCGCGATATAAGGTTTCAATAGTACGCTTTTGGTCTGTTTTAATCTGAACAGAGGCCAGTGCGACCAGTAGCTTTGGGTCGCTTACGCGGTTGCTGGCAGCGTAGCGCTCAAAGCGATGAAAAGCCTCTTTGTCGTTATATCGTGTCCAATGATAGTAAGAAAGGTAAGGATCAAGGGAGTCTTTCGTCTCGCGGCTTAGGCGTTTAATTTCACGCTGAGCAGTAATAACGCCTTTTAGCCGTGTCGCTTCCTTGCCTTTGCGTTTAACGTGTTCGATATGCTGCACTTCTTCAACGCAGGTGAGATACTCTTCGAAGTTCAGAAGGAGCGGGTACTTGTAAGCGTCGTCTTTTGAATCTTGATTGTAGTAACGTAAGCGAATAATCTCAGCTCGCTCGCCGCGACAACGGGCATCCAAACTCAAATCTAAGCAAATCTCGCTGTGAGATTCACAAATTTCACTAATAGTAGGTTCAAAAAGATCGCCGCAACCTGCCAGTGTTGTCGCTGCTGCAAGCCACACTGTCGCTAGATGCTTTTTTGTTGGAAACTTACTAAATAAATTCGTTGTTGTACGAGTTTTCATAGAGGTTTTGAAACTTATCAACAATTTGGTCTTCCTTGCTTGTTTATTTAAGATACTGCTCGTCACCGTCAGGCGAAAACTCACCTAGTGTACCCTAAAAATAATAAAAAGCTGACGCGTAATTAGGAATAGTTGATAGCGGTAGTACCAATAAATACTTGGTCGCGCACACCAACCACAAAACCGTTAATTTAATATCGATGAAGGCAGAAGCATGAATCAACAGTTTGAGCAGGAATTACAAAGCAGCTGGCAAGAGCGTCAGGAATACGCAGAAATGATGTTGCCCCTTATTGGTAAGTTGTACCGCAATAAGGCAGTTGAAATTTCAGTTTATGGACGCTCGTTACTGAACGCCAGTGCTATTGATGTTATTAAAGCGCACCGCAAAGTGCGTCTGCACGAAGGTATTAAGCTACGCCTACGCGAGAGCTATCCAATTTTAGAAACCTTGAGCAACATGAAGCTTGCTCCTGCACAGATTGATATAGGTAAATTGGCTTTTGATTTTCACTACGGTTCTGCGGTCGACAACAACGACCTTACGGCCTACCTTAACGAAAAACTAAACGACGTTGCCGACAAAGAGGACGATCAGAAACCTCAGGACGTTGTACTATATGGTTTTGGCCGTATAGGTCGTTTACTTGCTCGCTTGCTTATTGAACGCCAAGGTAAAAACAATAAGCTTCGCTTACGCGCCATTGTGGTTCGTGGCGGGCGCGATGGCGACCTAGAAAAACGCGCAAGCTTACTGCGCCGCGATTCAGTGCATGGGCCGTTCAACGGCAGCATCACAGTTGACCATGAACGCAATGCATTAAAAGCAAATGGTTCGTACATTCAAGTGATTTATGCCAATAGCCCTGATGAAGTGGATTACACCCAATATGGTATCGATAACGCTATCATCGTAGATAACACAGGTATTTGGCGTGACCGCGATGGCCTTGGCCTACACCTTAAAGCTAAGGGGGCAGCGAAAGCTATCCTTACTGCCCCGGGTAAAGGTGACATCAAGAATATCGTACACGGTGTAAATGACGAAGAAGTCACACCAGAAGATACAATTGTATCTGCTGCGAGTTGTACGACTAACGCGATAACGCCAGTGCTTAAAGCGCTGGACGAAGAATATGGCATTGAAAACGGTCACGTCGAAACCGTTCACTCTTACACTAACGATCAAAACCTTATCGATAACTACCACAAGGGCGACCGTCGTGGACGTAGTGCGCCGCTTAATATGGTTATTACCGAAACGGGCGCAGCGAAAGCAGTTGCCAAAGCCTATCCGAAACTGGCAGGTAAGCTTACCGGTAACGCTATACGTGTACCTACGCCAAACGTATCGCTAGCGATTTTAAACCTAAATCTTAAGACGCCGGTGGATCGCATTGCCGTTAATGAATTTTTGCGCGATACCGCACTGTTTTCAAAGCTTCAACACCAAATTGATTACACAGCTAGTAAAGAGATTGTATCTACAGACTTAGTCGGCTCTCGCGCTGCATCTGTGGTTGACTCTCAGGCAACTATCGCCGCCGATAACCGCCTGACGCTATATGTATGGTATGACAATGAATTTGGTTACAGCTGTCAGGTACTGCGCGTAGTTCGTGACATGGCAGGACTAAGCTTTCCTACGTTGCCGCTGTAAGTAACAAGCATTACAAGAAACTGTACAAAAAACCGACCTAAGTGGTCGGTTTTTTAGTGGTGTAAACATTTTGTATACTCTCGACAGTACAAAACCCGCTGAGTGCGTGGAATTTGTGTTTATGTCTATGCTAAATTAGCGCTCAAATAATGAGGAAAACGACAGTCTATGCATATTTCCAGTCAATTCGACAGCGGTAACATTGAAGTTGTTAGCGCACAATCACCAGACGATATCCGTCTAACCATTCCTAACGACAACCAATCTGAATTTGCTCAGTGGTTCCATTTTCGTTTAGTGGGCGAAACTTTTGTAACTCACACAATGACGATTGGTAATCTAGCAAAGTCAGCATATCCAGAAGGTTGGAAGGGATATAACGTTCTAGCGTCTTACGACCGTCAAACATGGTTTAGAGTCCCTAGTGAATTTGATGGTGACAACCTTACGTTCTCACTAACGCTAGAACAGCCCAGCGTTTACTTTGCGTATTTCATTCCTTACAGCTACGAACGTCACCTTGATCTTGTGCACGACGCGCAGATGTCACTACTATGCGAGCACAAATTCCTAGGCCTTACCCTTGATGGCCGTGATATGTCTATGCTGGTTATCGGTGAAGAAACGCCAGAAAAGAAAAAAGTCTGGATCACGGCACGTCAACACCCTGGCGAAACCATGGCCGAGTGGTGTGCCGAAGGTATTATTTACCGTCTGCTCGACGAGCAAGATGGTTTGGCTCGACAGTTGCTAGATAACGCGGTGTTCTACATTGTGCCAAACATGAACCCAGACGGCAGCGCACGCGGTCACCTGCGCACTAATGCTGTAGGAACCAATCTTAATCGCGAGTGGGCGACACCTTCGCAAGAAAAAAGCCCGGAAGTACTTTACGTATTGAATGCAATGAGCGAAATTGGTGTAGATATGTATCTTGATTTGCACGGTGATGAGGCATTGCCGTACAACTTTGTTGCAGGAAGTGAAGGTAACCCTAGCTACAATGACACTATAAAGATGCTAGAAAACACCTTTAAAGATGCGTTGTTAAATGCAACGCCAGAATTTCAAGACGAGTTTGGTTACGATAAAGATGAGCCAGGCAAGGCTAATTTAACCGTAGCGTCAAATGCAGTGGGCGAGAAATTTAAATGTATGGCGTACACGGTAGAGATGCCATTTAAAGACAACGCAGATGTACCAGATGACATCTATGGTTGGTCGGTACAGCGCAGCCGCCAATTAGGTGAGGATTTACTTATTGGTGTGAATGCGGTTGTTAAAAAGCTAAAAGCATCAGAGCAATAAAATAAGAATTAGGAAGCGAAAGCTTCTGTAAAAAGGCCTCGACAAAAAGAGGCCTTTTAATTATTAAAATAAAACAACAATTAAACATAATAAAAAAGGGGAATAACGTTGGAAGGGTTATATGGTTTTCTAACTATGCTCGATGGATTCTTAGGAGGCGCGTTCTGGTTTCCTTATGTACTGTTAGGCGTAGGTCTTTTCTTTACGGTTTATCTTAAATTTCCGCAAATTCGTTTCTTCAAACACGCTTGGCAGGTTGTTACCGGTAAGTTTGATAAAGAAAGCGATCCAGGTGACACCACGCACTTTCGTGCACTAACTACTGCACTGTCTGGTACCGTAGGTACAGGTAACATCTCAGGTGTTGCATTCGCTATTTTCCTTGGTGGCCCCGCTGCACTATTTTGGATGTGGGTAACCGCCTTTCTAGGTATGACTACAAAATTCGTTGAAGTTACTCTGTCGCACAAATATCGCGTAAAGACAGAAGACGGCACCATGGCCGGTGGCCCTATGTATTACATGGACCGTCGCCTAAACATGAAGTGGTTAGCGGTTGCATTTGCTGTTGCAACGGTAGTCAGCTCATTTGGTACCGGAAACCTTCCTCAAAGTAATGGTATCGCACAAAGTATCGAAGCAACATTTGGCTTCGAACCTTGGATGGTAGGTAGTGTACTGGGTATTCTTCTAGCCTTGGTCATTCTTGGTGGTATCCAACGCATTGCCGCGTTTACGGCGCGTGTTGTTCCCGTTATGGCTGTAATTTATCTTATTGGTGCTCTTGCTGTTATTTTCGCAAATCTAGAAAATATCGGTCCATCATTTGCCGCAGTTATTGGTGATGCGTTTACCGGTTCAGCCGCCGCAGGAGGCTTCTTAGGAGCGTCGTTAGCTTATGCCTTTAACCGTGGTGTTAACCGAGGCCTATTTTCAAACGAAGCGGGTCAGGGTTCTGCACCTATCGCTCACGCCGCAGCAAAAACAAAAGAGCCTGCGTCAGAAGGTATGGTGTCACTGCTTGAACCTTTCATCGACACTATTCTAATTTGTACCGTTACTGGTTTAGTTATTCTGTCGTCAGGCGTGTGGAAAGAAAAACACGAAAATGTTTTCGATCGTTCAGACATGTACTTTGTAGCCGGGCAATATGACGATTCCAACCAAGATGATGTAAACAAGCTATACGGTTACCTAAATGATATTGAGGGCAGTGCTGTAGAGGCATACACAGGATCAATTACGGTTGTTAACGGAACCGCGGTAAGCGAGGGTTTTACACTTCTTAATGCGCGCTCTGTAGCAGAAGACGTGAAGTATGCAGTAGGTAGTGAAGACTTGTTTACTGGCACGCTTAAGATTGTCGACGGAAAGCCGGTTAAAGAGAACCTTGAAGTAAGCGGTAAGTCACTGGTTCACTCGGCAGCGCTTACAACCATTGCCTTTACTCGCGGTTTCTTTGGCGATGCGGGGCAGTATATTGTATCCATTGGCTTAATGTTATTTGCGTTCTCAACTGCTATCGCGTGGTCTTATTATGGTGACCGCGCTATGACCTACCTGTTTGGTCCACGCTCTGTAATGCCGTATCGCGTTATCTACGTAGCAGGGTTTGTTTGGGCGGCATTCTCTGATACTACACTTGTTTGGGCGCTTTCTGCCGTAGCAATTGTAGTAATGACCTTGCCAAACCTGTTCGGCATCATGCTGCTTTGTAAAGAGATGAAAGAGACCGTTAACGACTACTGGTCTCGACACAAAAAATAGTATTTAAGCTACCTTTAGTACTTTTTCTTCGGGTATTTAGAAGAAAGAGAGTACGGAAAGCTAGCCAGTAAAAATGCGCAGTGGTGAACTTTGTACAAAAGTTAACACCCTGCGCATTTTTGTTTTGTAACAAAGAGGGTATTCAACAGAATCGACTTCATTGTTGTGTTGAACTTCAGTATGATACCCGTCCGCGTATAAATGCTCATTCGCTTAAAAGCGTACAGTGCATTTCGAATTCGCACTCAATAAACAGGAGCAACATATGGCATTAGTTGACTGTCCTTCATGTAATAAGAAAACGTCAGATAAAGCGAAGACGTGTCCTCACTGCGATTTTAAAATCGGTGATGCGACCTCTGAAGATATAGAACGCAAGCAAAGCTTACAAAGATTTAAAAAGTTAGCCAGTATCCAGAACCAGTCCCTTCTTGCTATGCTGATATTTGTTGCGAGTTTTGGCTTCATGTATTGGGGCGGAACACGCCCAGGTGATTTGCAACACAATTTAGCTATTTTGGGCGCTGTGGTTGGCTTTGTTTGGTACTTAGTAAACCGCGCGCGTATTGTTTACATAAAGCGTTTTTCCTAAATGAATATAGAAGCACTATTAGCCAGCATGACGCCGGAGATTTACGAGCGTCTGCGTCAGGCGGTTGAGACAGGCAAGTGGCCTGATGGCACGCCTTTAAATGAAGAGCAAAAAGCAAGCAGCATACAGGCTGTTATGCTGTATCAAGCAAAAATAGAAAAGTCCTCTGAGCATATGACAGTGGGTGAAAGCGGCGAAATTGTTCATAAAAGTAAAGCCGACTTTAAACGCTCGTTACGCGATGAGCAGGATGATAATAATACAATAGCGCGGTTTAAACAGGATGATATTTAGTCGTATATTTGCGCCTTCACACCAAAGCCCTAAGCCTGAGAAACGGATGCAGGCAATAGAGAATCTTTCTCCCGAAAAGGCACAGGAAAAAACAATTCTTCACGAACTGGCATTTAATGACGAAGATGCAAATGTCAGTTTAGCAGCACTCGAAAAGCTTAATAGCTTTGTGCTGTGGCTTAAAATGTCACAAATTGCCAAGCAGTCTCGCGTTAAAAAAGCCGCCGAGAAAAAGGTAAACGCTGCTTTGCTAGGCGAGGGCGATGTCCCACTTTCCCGCCAAGAGATATTCTCTTTTTTAACTGAAACAGCCAACGCTGATCTGGTAGTGCAGTTAGTTCCGCAAATGTTGAAGAAAGAGCCTACGCTTCTGCAAGATGATGCCCTAGCTAACGCGCTAATCGAAAAAGTAGCGAAGCCATCTTTCACCCAGTTTGTCTTTCTAGAAGGAGCAAGTCCCCAACTGCAGACTCAACTAGTCAACGCACATTCAGACGTGTCAGATTTGCAAAAGCTTGCTAAGAAAGTGTCAGATGATGCGCTTGTAACGCAAATTAATGCGCGGATCGATGTTATTAAAGAGGCTGCAAAGCGCCCCGTAGAGCTTAAAAAGCAGCTTACTTTGGGGCTTTCAAAATATCAGGCTTTACTCGACAAATCAGATGTAGAAACCATTGATGAAAAGCGCAACGAGCTTGAGAGCGAATTGACAGGGCTGTTTGCTCAAATTGACTTACTCACTTCAGAAGAACGCGCTGATTATATAGAAAAGCGCGCGCGTATAGGTGAGCAGCTCGAGCGATATTTAAGCCGTATCCGCCCAGCATGGGAAGAGAAGCAACAAGCGTCGCAACGTGCCAATACCAAAGCATTGTGCGAACAGCAGCTTACTTATGCCAAGGAGCAGGTAGCTTGGTTGTACAATAACAGGCTTTGTGAAGCTACGCTTGCTGATGTTGCAACAGTTAATGAAAGTGTACGCGGTGTCGAAGCAACGCTCGAACAGCTAGCGCGTCTCGATGTTGAGTCGGCCGCTGATAAGCGTATCACACAGATTAAGCGCTCTGTCGACGAACTAAACGAGCAACTTGATCGCTTCTCTATGCAGCAGCAATACGGCCAAAAGCTACTGATAAAACTTCAGTCGCTCGAAGATATTGCCGCTAAGATCGTTTCAGCGGGCGATAACGGGTCAGATGAAGATACTCGTGATGTAAGCACTGAAGACGCTAGCGCATCAGCTGAAGATTTGAGTCAAGTAAACGGTGACGACGCAGTACAAAGCAGTAGTGTAGTGGCTCTCAAAGCGGAGTTTGACGAAGCACGTCAAGCGTATAAAGCGCTTAGCCGCGAAATCGATGCCATTCCTAAGGCGTTGTCTAAACGTTTTAACGCTGCCACAAACAGTGTAAATGCCAAAGAGCGTGCTCAAAAATCCAAAGAAAATGAGCAAGTAAAACACATTAGAAAGCACATTAGCGTTATCGACAACTTAATTGATCAGGGCAAGTTTCGCGTTGCTATTTCAAAGTTTGCAAAGCTTCAAGAAAGTTATGCTGCGCTTCCTGATTCAGCGAAAAAGTATGTAGAGAAGCGTTTTGAAAAAACGGCTGGCGAAGTGTCACGCTTAGAAGGGTGGCAGGATTATCTTGCGGCGCCGCGCAAACCCGCTCTTTTAGAAGAAGCAAAAGCGTTAGCCAGTGCTGATGCAGAAAATATTAAGCAAAGAAGCGAAGCTATTAAGTATCTGCGCAAGCAATGGTTATCATTAACGCCTTCATCGTCTAGTAACGAAGAAAGCAGCGAAGACGCGTTATTACAGCAGCAATTCGATGATGCACTTGAAAAGGCCTTCGAGCCTTGTAGAGCGCATTACGCGAAGTTAGATGCACAGCGGGCTGCTGCCCGTGAACAGCGCATGTCGATTATCGCTACCGTTAAGGCAATGGACATTAACACGCCAGAAGCCGAGTTAGTGAAGGTTTTTGATAGAGCGTCTAAACAGTGGCATGCTGCAGGTCAGGTTGAACGTGAAATTTATGAACAGCTGAAGCAAGAATGGAAGGCGGTATCATCGCCCATCCAGGCTAAAGTGACTCAGTGGCAAAGCGATAATCAAGCTCAAAAGCGTGCGTTAGTCACTCAAGCTTGTCAACTTGCTACGGAAGAAGATGTCGCTGGCGCTGCCGACAAAGCTCAGCAATTGCAAAGCCAGTGGAAGCAAGTAGGCCATGCAGGTAAACGTGAAGAGAGTAAGTTGTGGGCAGGATTTAAAGCTGCCAATGACACCGTATTTGAACGTTTAAAAGCCGAGCGGAAAGTACAAAATAATGCATTTAACGCGTTAGTAGATTCGCTACTTAAGCAAATGGAAGCGGTTGATATCAACAGCGATGATGTCACGTTTAGTCAATCAATGAGCGACGTTCGCGCTCAGTTAACCGACTTGCCTAAAGCGCAACGTACGAAAGTAGATAAAAAGATTGATTCACTTGAAAGTAAGCGTGCGGCGCAAGCGAAAAATGCACAATCTCAAGCCCGATTGGCGCGAGCTCAGGCCCTGATTTCTTTACTACAGCTAAGTGAAGGTGAGGGAAGTGGTGACGAGCAGGCTCTAGCGGAAACGTTAGGGAAGCGTTGGGCGAACGTATTATGTCAGTCTACTGGAAATGAAACAACTCAGCACGACAGACAATGGTTAACGGTAGCACTAGAAGTTGCAACTGGTATGCCAAGCCCGGATGCAGATGCATCTATACGCTCTAGTGTACAGCTACAAATGATGACATCTAAGTTGGAACAAGGAGAGGCAGCGACCGCTCCCGACATTCTTGCTGACTGGTTATCCTACGACTCAATAGATAATGTGGACAATAATCTGCTTCAACGTGTTGTCGCAGTAATTAATGCTCACCCTGAAATTGTGGCCTAAGCGGGAAAATAAATGGAAAACAGTGTTGAGTTTCAATTTGAAACCGAAATGTCTGCGTATCGTTTTTTAAATACCGTAAAGCATATTGAAGCTGAAGGGTTAAGAGTTAAATTTGGACGTACCGATCATCACGTAAGTGTACGGTACCGTTATGGGATAGGCGAGTTTGATTCTACGCTATCTACACTGGATGACCTTGCTCGAGAGTTAGGTGGTGAAGAAGTTTCTTAACGAGAACGTAAGTCTGGGCAGATTAAATCAGTACATACAAAAAGGGCCAGAC
Organism: Alteromonas sp. ABH4_452; assembly: GCF_056311825.1. Classification (NCBI taxonomy): domain Bacteria; kingdom Pseudomonadati; phylum Pseudomonadota; class Gammaproteobacteria; order Alteromonadales; family Alteromonadaceae; genus Alteromonas; species Alteromonas sp. ABH4_452. The sequence goes on from NZ_CM149973.1 coordinate 2,302,755, forward strand.
ATTGTCTGGCCCTTCTTTTATAAAGACGTGATTAACAGTCTTTATCTTCAGCGTTTGCGCCTTCTTTCACATCTTCACAAGCGTCTTCAACGGCGTTACCTGCATCGGTAACCATCTCGTCTAGCTCTTCGCCTGCGTCTTCTGCCTCACCGTCACCGCACGCTGCTAGTGATAGTGCAAATGCTGATGCTACTAGTACCTTTGATAGATTTTTAAATGAAAACATATCCTTACTCCTTTTTCCTATTAGATATTCTTAGGCCTTTGGTGCCTTTCCACGTAACGCATTAGCGATAAGTGAAATTACCAACAACGCGATAAACACAAAGAAAAGAAACTGTGCGATACCTGTTGCTGCACCTGCGATGCCTCCAAAACCAAAAACTGCTGCAATAATGGCGATGATAAAAAATGTGATTGCCCAACCTAACATAACTAGATCCTCGTATTGCTTCCGTTACTTTCACAATAACTAATGCTATCTTTATGCCTGTTTTTTAAGTGTATGAATTATATAGATTAAGTTTGTTTCAGATTGAAATTTTGAAATGTAATTTTCAGTGGCAGGAGTCACGATTACACAAGCGAATGCATTTTTTACATGATAGAGCAGAAGCTCTTTTCTCATCATTTAATTCAAGATGAAAAAAGAGGCAAAGCGAAAGGGAAAAACGCTTTGCCTATAAAAGGGAGGAGGTGACGCCCCACATAATCTGAGTAGATTGGGGGCTGAGCGTTACCTAGTTACCATTTGGGTTGTAAGGTAACGAAGATTGGTGAGCGACAATACGCAGGTCGCCATCACTGTCTTTCACATAGGCAAAGGTGTACTCTACTTTTGTTTCTCCGCCCTTAGTGTCAGTAAAGAAGTAGTTACCCATCGCCACCGCCATCCGACAACTGTTATTAATAATTCCTACATTGTCGAATTTCACGTTTGTATAAGGCTTAATCGCAAAACCCTTATCTTCCTGATAAGCGTCATTTCCACCGACAAAGTAAGAAAGCGCTGCATCAAAGCTTGAACGGAACTGATCATTTGCTGCAAGGGTTGGTTTAAACAGTACACTACTTAAATCATATCCGTACATGTCCTGGATAAAATCAGCCGCCTCGCCAGAGTAGTCACCGTCGTTACTAAACACTGCGCCAATACGTACAATGCCTTCACCCCACATCTTTTGTGCTGCTACAACTTCACGCTCTGTAATACATTCATCCGAATACAGTAATGCATTGTCTAGCGCCTTAGCCTTCAAAACACCAACGTTCGAAGTGGCGGTCTCATTCATTTGCGGTTTGGCCACTGCACTGCAGCCTGTTACTAGCATAATCGAAGCTGCAAGAAGCGTTGTTTTTGTCATTAACGAGTTTAGCTTTTTCATCGCGTGACTCCTCAGTCATTTGCAAAATAAATACGTGTTATTACCTAATTAAATTGCTGGGAGCAGAAGCTGTATAACGTTGTAAAAAGCGGTCTACAAATCTGCTCTGCAGTTCATAGGTTTAATGATAGCTAGATTGGGTGACGGAGACTTTTGTACAACATTAATAGAAGATTAATGGGTCATTAAGAATAAAGATGTTAAGACATGTATCGGTTCTGAACGAATGAATGTCTCATCTATCATGTTGATTAGTGTGTTTTAATGTCGCTTTACTTCATCGATATTACGTAATTTATACGCAAGCTTATTCGTTTACTTATATACGAAGGACTGGATTTACTCGATTTTGCAGGCCCTTAGTCTGCTTTATAGGATGCATTTCAGGGAATGGGTGGTAGCTATGAATTTAAGGTAGTGGGCTTTAGGGCGTTCCACAGACTTGCTCGTGCAATTAAGCTATGCTTTTCAGTAACACTGATTGCGTACCGAAAAGCATTTTGTCAGAACACTGATGATGCAGTGTATAGATGTACAGAATGACGTTCAGCTAATTTGTATTCTTTGGCTCTAGAGGCTGTGACAGCACTTCTAAGACAGTAAAGGCGTTTTTACCTAAACGAGTTTTATCATGCGCCATTTTTACATCAATAGTAAAGTAGATGTCGTTAATCTGAGTATTTACAACATCGTTTGAGCTCGGGGCGGCCATCGGTTGAGCAACTTCCTCACAGCCTGACATAGTGCATTGCCTATCTGTTTGAAATATTGCTGGCTCATTTTTGCCAGCCGTTACTTCCCGCGCAATAACAGGCTTTTTATCAATATTTGTATTAATCACCTCTAGATAAGTAAAGCCTTGCTCTTGTGCGACTTCAGCGGCGCGATATAGAGCGTACTGCTGTACTTTGTCGGCCGGAGTTTTATCAGTCGCTTTAAAAAGAACCTGATACTGATTTGCAGATACTTTTTCGCTCGAATAACCATATGAGGCTTTAGAGTTCGCTGATTTGTATGGGGTAGGGGCAGCTACTGGTGTCGATGAACACCCTGCTATCGCAAAGCTTAGTGCCGCACCTGCGGTGGCAAGAAGTACGCGGCCACTTTTAATTTTACTTTTGATGTTCATCTCACAAATTCCTTAATACTGTGATTACTGAAACAAAGAGAACAGCGCGGTTCTACCTAAAGCCATTAACGCTCGGTTACGCTTTGCTTTAGGCTTAGCATCTACTGCACCTTTATATGCGCCAACAGAAGCTATGCCAAGTAGGGTCTCTGGCTTACCCATCATTAACGAACATTGCCTTTTTGCTTGTGTAAGTGCAACATCTGCGTGATGTTTTTGAGAAAAATAGGCATGTTCCTTTTGCGCAATATCTTTTATATTCGCTTTCAAAAAGATGTTCATAGTACTCACCTCATTATTGTTGACAGGGCACTGTCCATGGATTTGATCAAATGAACTTAATCAAAAGGGTTAATGCGCCTTTAAATCTGTGCCTTACCCAAAGACCCTACGCCATGTTTGAATTAATCTGCTTAAACTTAGATAGTTGAACGCATTCTGAGCAAGCTTAAAGAAACCGAACGCCGCAAGACTATTAAGTGCTAATAACACAAGTGGTACCACAACGTAGTGCACGCCAACATTGTGAAGTATAGCGCCTATAGCAATATTTAGAATAAGCCAACAAACTGTACCAACCGCAAATGCTGCGAGGCATGCAAAAACAGTGACGAAAAAACTCTTTTTGACAAGCATGAGTTCACTATTAGTAAGCTCAAGAAATGCAAAGCCTTGGTCTTTTCTCTGAGAGAATGCTTCTTTAAATGCGTTGAATACATCGGAGAAAGACGGGTCGGGGTATTGTTGCTGGGTTGACTGCTCGTCAGGTGGCGTTTCTTTGGGTGTACTTTCTCCTGTAGCGTTTTCATGGAACTTCGCCTGCGCCGAAGGCGGCGTCAGGCGAAATGGATTTTCATTGCACGTGCGAAACCGTGCTTTGTGAAAATCTAGCGCTTTCATGAATCTACTTCTTACGGAGAAGTGACGTTACTAGCATGCCTGCCGCAAAAGCGATACCTGCAGTTTGAACAGGATTTTCAATTGCAAATTTGCGTACTTTTGATGCCTGCCATTTCTGTTCTGCTAAACGCTTTCTTTCAGACATGTTTTCAGCAGATGATGATGCTGTGCGACGAATATTTTCTTCCGCCACGCCCGCACTATCAGCAAGCTTGTCTACTGACGCATGAAGGGTATCTTTTAGTTGATCCGTTACTGGGTGACTCGGTTCAGCCACACCGTTAGTGCTATTAGTTTTAACGGTTTGTGGTTTTGCTGAAGCTTGTGTAGCCATAATACTCTCCTTAATATTTTGGGTTCACAATAACTGTTGCAACGGCTGTACCAATCGAATAAATCCTTTATTTACAATTAGATAGGGGGTTGAGTTATTTGGGAGGGTGAAAGGTTTGCAAGAGAAATGCGTTATCCTTGCAAACCCCTGTAATATTTTCTTAGTCGCTAAAACGAAAGCTTAGCTTCCACCTACGACAGATGCGAGGTCATCTTTTGAAACCGGCTTAAGAAGCGCGCTATCTATTCCTATCGATTCCATTGCTTCTTCTTCGGCTTCGTGTCCACTAACTATGGTAAGCAATGCATTAGGCAATTTTTCTTTAAGTTCGCCAGCCAAGTCATAACCATTGTAATCGGGTAACGTCAAATCCATTAACACGTGATCAAAGTCATTGTCTTGTGCGGTGCTAAGCGCATCAACACCACAGTACTCGGTGGTGACTTCATGACCTAAATGAACTAAAAACAACTGCAATAGCTCTGCAGCATCTTCATCATCTTCAATTACTAAAATACGTTTACTAGAAGGGCTTCCGTCACCTTTTTTCTGAGGGGTATCTTGAGCTGCAATGTCTATATTCGTATTGGATTCAAATCCATCGCTTGATGGCATGTTTTCCTCTGGTGCGTAAGGTTTCTGTATCGGCATGTCAGCAACCTGTGCTTCCACATTAGTAAAAGTAACGTGATCGCCAGGAGGAAGGTATTGTGAGAGAAGTTGAGCGAGTGCAAAGCGGTCTATTGGTTTACCTATAACGTCATTAAAACCTTCGCGTATTAGCGACTCTCTTAATCCTTTACGACTGGCTGCGGTGACCGCAATAACGGGAATATCTTTACCATGGCGACGAATAGCGTGTAACGCTTCAATGCCATTCATCACAGGCATGTGAATATCCATGAGAACGAGGTCAAATGGTTGATTGTGTTCATCGGCCTGTAATACAGCTTCCAGTGCCTTAACACCGTTTTCCGCGTAACTAATATCTGCCTGAGACTGACTTACAAGGTGGCCGGTAAGGCGCCGAATTTCTCTTAAGTCATCGACAATCAGCACTCTGCCGGTAACATTTAAATCGATACTGCTAGATTCGACGGTTTGTATCTGACCGAGTTCTAGGTCAACGAGAGGTTGCTTGGAAATATCGCCAGGGTCAATATCGAATGTGAACGTACTACCTTCTCCAAGTCGAGATGACACGTCTATATCGCCGCCAAGCTTGGTGACAAGCTCTTTACAAATAGCTAAACCTAAACCAGCACCACCGTGATTAGCGCGCATTACATCTTCAATTTGCTCGAAAGGTTGGAAGATGTTGATCAACTTGTCTGGTGGCATACCTATGCCAGTATCGTCTACGGAAAATCTAAGTAGCTGAGGTTTTTCACTATCTGTTGGGTTTTCATCAAGGGTTATAGTAAGTGTAATACTGCCCTTATCGGTGAACTTAACCGCATTAGAAATGAGGTTAAGCAGCACTTGGCGAAGTCGGGTGGGATCTGTCTTAATAAATTCAGGGATTTTGGTGTTAGACACCACATTCAAACTTAGCCCTTTATCTTTGGCGTTCAAGCGCATTAAGGAGTGAATATCGGTAAGAAAAGCAGATAAGTTTACATCTTTAATGTTTAATTCTAGCTTCTCAGCCATTATGCGCGACATATCAAGTAAATCATTGAGCAAGCTCAATAAGTGTTTGCCGTTTGAATGAATTATCGATAGCTCTTGCTGAAACGGGCTATTCCTTGCGTCATCAATGAGAAGTTCTGTATAGCCCAAAATAGAGGTGAGAGGCGTGCGCAATTCATGGCCAAGGTGGGCTAGGAACTTGTCTTTTGCTTTGTTTTTTTGTTCAACCTTATTGCGCTCAATTCGCTCGTTTTCTATATCGCGACGAACCATGGCATAACGGATAGTACGCATAAAACGTGGCGATTCTATCTCGGACTTTTGAAGATAATCTGCGGCTCCCGCGCGCATCACCATTTCATCTACAGTAGCGTCTGACTGACCTGTTAAAATAACCACTGGCAGACTAAATTGGTTCGATTTAAGAACACCCAGAACGTCTATGGCATTCTCAGCGCCCAACAAATAGTCAAGCAAGCATAAATCAAAGTCTTCCGTCTTAAGCGCTTCTATGGCGTCAAGACTGTTTGTCACCCACGTTAACTCAAACTTAGGTGACTCACACTGTTCTAGATAGTCAGAAGTTAAGAAGTAATCATCTTCATCGTCTTCTACCAATAGAATTTTAATAACCTCTGACATCTAGTACCTCTTTTACTCGTGTGGTAACTCTACAAACTCGATCCAATAACGACCTAAAGCACGCATTAATTCAACTAATCCTTCAAAATTAACGGGTTTAGTAATGTAAGAAGCGCAACCGAGGTCGTAACCGCGGAGCATATCTTCTTCTTCTTTCGACGTCGTTAAGATAACAACCGGAATACTGCGTAGTTTAGGGTCGTTTTTAAGTTCTTGAAGTGCTTCGCGACCATCTTTTCTTGGCATGTTTAAGTCAAGCAATATAAGGCTAGGGCGAGGCGCCGATGCTGGATCAGAATATTTTCCCTCGTGACGAAGAAACTCTAACAATTCCACACCGTCTTCAACACAAAACAGATTGTTGAGGACACGACTTTCTTGAAGCGCGTCAACAGTTAATAGGCGATCATCCTCATCATCATCGGCCATCAAGATATTTATTGGCTGGGTTTGTTTACGCGTCATTTTGTGTCTCTCCATTATTGTTGTTAGAACCAAACGGCTCGCTATCTACCGGCACTATTATTGTAAAAGTAGCCCCGTGTCCTGGTGCGCTCATAGCAGTAATTTGACCATTATGCCTTTCTACTATGCGTCGGCATACCGCAAGCCCTATACCCGTACCTTTATATTCACTTCTACCATGAAGGCGTTGGAACGGAGCGAATATTTTCTCTGCGAATGACTGGTCAAAACCAATGCCGTTGTCGGTAATTGCAATTTTTATCCAGTTATACTCTTCGGACATAAGTATATCCTGAGTATCTTCTTCGCTGGCTTCTTGTAAATTGACTTTGACAACCGGCGTTACACCTTCAGTTTGAAATTTAAGCGCGTTAGAGATTAAATTTAGAAATAATTGTTCAAGCTGTGTCTTATCCCCTCGAATGGAAGGCATATTTTCGCTTACATCTATCTGTGCTGATTTTTCATCAATGGCGATCTCTAAATCGCCTAGAACGCTCTGTATAACTTTATTTAAGTCTACATCATCAAAGTCTTTTCCCCGGGTTGATACACGAGAAAAGGCAAGAAGATCAGATATGAGCATCGACATGCGCTCTGCTGCGTTTAGCATTCGCGCTAAATAATCCTTGCCTCTCTCATCAATAACATCCTTGTATCCTGACTCTAGTCGGTTTCCGAATGCCCGAATTTTGCGAAGGGGTTCTTGTAAATCGTGTGAAGCGACAAATGCAAAATCTTCCAACTCTCGATTACTTCGTGCTAATTCATCAGAGTAAATACTAAGCTCTTGTGTCCGTTCATCTATGCGATTTTCTAAGTCCTCATTGACAGATTCAAGATCGGCTTGATACTTCTCGTGCTCTCGCGAGTTAATTTTCAATAATAGGAAAACTGCAATAACGAGTAGTAGGGTAGTAGCTGATGAGATGATTAATGTGTTTACTGAGTCTCTTCGCAAGCTCATCAAATTTGCTAAATGCGTACCTTGCATACCGCGTTCGGACCCATCGATTTCGCGAAAAAGCCCTTCAAAACGTTTATATAGCAGTATACCTTTGTCGCTTTTAACTAGACTAATAGCCTCTTGCTTTTTCCCTTCCTTAACAAGTTCTACTACTTGAATAACCTCGTTGACCTTTGCCTTAGTTAGCTTTAGCAATTCCTCAATTCTTGCAGATTGCTCATCAATATCAGACGAAAAAGAACTCACTTCTACCTCGTCCATCAACTCACCGATGACACCAAGTGTTTCAGTATAGTCAGTTAAATACTCTTCATCGTCTGTGAGCATATAGCCGCGTTGACCAGATTCCACCCGCAGCACCGCTACATGAAGCCTATTCACTGCATTGATTACACGATTAGTTGTAAATAGTCGCGCCTCAAGTGCTGAGAGGTCGTTAAGAGTACTTACTACATAAAAGGAGTTTGCAGTCATAACGACAATGATGACAACAACCAAAATTATCCAGCTGTAAATGGAAGACAGAACTTTAGAGATCATTTAATTATTCCGCATCGTTCTTACCCAGTTCTGACGTCATTTCAGAAAGGGTCTCGCTGCAGTCTTTTGCACTGCTTATTATTTTATCTAACGCCGCTAATGCTTTTTCGGGCGCAACATCACCATTTAGTGCCATTTTTACTAGCTCCGCCTGCATAGATATTCTATTTAAAGGCTTGCGAGCATCATGTACGAAAACACTTAGACGTGAGAATTCCTCGCTCGTCATATCGAGCACCCCTTATTATTCATCTTTGCTTAGATCGCCGTAGGCATGAAGGCGGTTGTACAGCGTTTTAGTACTTATCCCTAACATTTCTGCGGCCGTGGTTTTATTGCCACTTACTTTTTCTAACGTGGCGTAGATAAGCTCTTTTTCTACATCTTCAATCGTTCTTCCAGCTTGAAGGGCAGGTGTCGTACTCTGCTTCTGTGCAAAAGGAGATTCAATAGTTTTAGGTAGTTCAATCTCACTCTTCTCAGGGTCACTCATAATTGCTGCACGGTGAACGAAGTGTCTTAACTCACGAACGTTTCCTGGCCAATCATAGGCTTGAAGCGTTTCAAGTTGATTATCTTCCCATTTAAAATTAGAACCGTTATCTTTGTTAAATTCTGCAATAAAGGTTTTCGCTAGCAGCGGAATATCTTCTTTTCGTTCACGTAATGGTGGGATAGTGATTGGGAAAACGGCCAATCTAAAATAGATATCTTCGCGCAACACTTTGCTTTGAGCTATTTCTTCCATTGTTCTGTTTGTTGCAGATACTACGCGACAATTTACCGGTATAGATTTTGTGCCACCTACGCGAAGCACTACTTTATTTTCAAGTACGCGCAAAAGGTTGGGCTGCATATCGATGGGCATTTCTGTGATTTCATCTAAGAAAAGGGTGCCACCTTCCGCCTGCTCAAACACACCTTCTTTACGACCTACCGCACCAGTGAAGGCACCTTTTTCATGGCCAAACAGTTCACTACCAATCAATTCTTTAGAAAAGGCACCACAGTTTGTGGCGATATAAGGACCTTCACTTTCAGAAGCTCGGTGAATTGCAGCAGCAACCACTTCTTTACCAACGCCACTTTCGCCTAACAGCATGACGTTAGCACTTGTTTTACTGACTCTTGAAATGAGTTTGTATAACTCTTTCATCACGGGAGACTCGCCTATCAGCAAATCGAAGTGTTTTTCAATTGTTTCTTCTTTAGGTGTTGTGTCTTTTTGTTTTTTACTTAGAACAGCCTCAATTTCTTCGCGCTGTATTGGCTTTACAAGGTAGTCTACGGTAGGGCCACATAAGCCTTTAATCACGCTTTTAACCGAAGGGTGACCAGTAATTAGAGTAACGCGAGGACGCTTAGGAAGCGCATCAAGTTCATTAAATAGATGAGCGCCACTACCATCAGGCAGCATAAAATCTAACAGTACGTGATCGAATGTTTCTTTCTCAAGCCAATCACGGGCTTCAGCTAATGTAGCAGCGGTTAGAACGTCGTGGCCTAAAAATTCAATAATAGTACAAGCTACTTCTGTAAACTCGGCGTCATCATCAACTAAAAGTACGGTTAGCACGTGGATGTCCCTCTCTATTACTTTCCATTTAAAATATGGAATAAAATCAATGTTATAGTTTTATCATAAACAGCAAGGAAAAATAACTAGATACCTAGTTTTGATCGTTTATTTCCAAGCGTTATGTTGTATAGGTCATGTAACACTACATTAGCATTTAAGTAACTCACCTCAAGCATGTAAGCTTAATTCAGCGAACGACTGTTTAATACTTCGTTTCCACTATTTGCTCTAACCGGGTTTCGATCTATCAAATACAGTCTGAGTGTTACCTATTTACAAACGACTGCAAAAAGTATTCCCATTACCTTATGAATTGTGTGTGCATAGAGCTATGGCACATTTTTCGCACAATTTGTTGGGGGAGCAATTTTATAATTGGTGGAAAGAGTAGATAAAATTTACCGAAGGTTTGCGCATAGTAGGTCCGCATTTGCTCTCTGAAATTAGGGGATTACAGCTAAATTTATGTCAAAGGAATTGAAAATGTGGGCAAAAACAGCTGAGAGATCAATGACCTTAACCGAGCTGCTGACAAAAATGCAGCCTCGGGCTAGTCAAAATTTATTTTATTTTGCAGACTTTTGGGAAGTAATGGAAAAACGGGGCTTTGGCCCGATGCTAGCGCTTCCTTCCTTTATCGCCTGCACCCCTATAGGCGCTATTCCAGGTGTACCTTCGTTAACCGGTGTGACGATTTTACTTATCGCATTGCAAATATTACTCGGTAGCAGACATCCCTGGTTACCTCAAAAAGTAATGGATATTCATTGCGATGCCGATCAGTTGCGCCATATAGTTGAAAAAGTAAAACCCTACGCGGCCAGTGTTGATCGCTTTCTCGTTCCCCGTTGTTTTTTTATGAGGCAGCCCGTTTTCCGCTCTCTAATTGCATTGAATTGTGTTGGCTGCGGCTTGGTAATGGTTCCGTTAGAGCTTATTCCCTTTATGGGTCTTATTCCCGCCTTGGCGGTATTCATAATGGCGGTTGGTATGGCTACAGACGACGGCGCAGTAGCCTTGGTAGGTGTAACAATTTCGCTGTTTGGTTTTGTGTTAGGCTTTAAGCACCTGCCTGCCGTGGTGAGCTAATGCGCGAGCTACTTATACATCAATCAAGCATAAACTCAGAGGTAGGCAAGTTCATTGTTTGGTACCTCAGTTCTCCCATAAATGCGCGTGCCGCTGGGCCTAACGTGTCTCCATCTTCGAAAGAAAGATAGAGAAGGGCCTTTCTCAACGCCGCATTGTTATTCAAAGGAAGCGGTACTAGCGTACCATTTTCTAATTCATCCTTGATAATGGCTATAGGTAGCCATGCAAATCCTAATCCTTGAGCGATGATATCTAAAGATGTTCTCACGTGACTCACTGTCCAGCGCTGTTCTGCACCCAGCCAACCCACATCCGCCTTGCGCTCTGCAGATGAGTCGCGAACGACAATCTGACGATGAGTTTTAAGATCTTCTAAGGTAAGAGTTCTATTTAATTGATGCAATGGATGTTTAGCATGAGCCACCGCGGCGAACTCAATTTCACATAAGTCTTCGCTAAAACCATTCGGAAAGACAAAGGGAGAAATGCCCAAATCTACTTTTCCGCTACTTAATAACGCGTTAGCTCCGCTAAGGACGGTTTCCTCTATTTCTATACGTAAGAGAGGAAACTCTGCAGAGACTTTGGCAAGCACGTTATACAATAACTCAGAAGGGAAAATAATATCCACAGCTATACGTAGTGTTGTTTCTGTTCCTACTTTTAAGCTACTTGCTACCGCTTCAAGCTTGTGAGCTTCGTTAAGCAAAAACGAAGCGCGGCGATACATGAGCTCACCCTGCGGAGAAAGCTGTACTTTACGGCCAATATTTTCAAATAGTGTTACACCAATGGCATTCTCAAGTTTTTGAACAGCGTGATGAACACTAGATTGACTTTTATGTACTTCTGCAGCTGCTTGATTGAAACCACCAGCATCAACAACGGCTTTAAACATACGCCATTGTTCGAGTGTAGATTTAAGCATACGACGCCCTTAACCCGCTTTATGGGCTACTTATAGCATAGACTGATTATACAAGTCACTTTTCAAGAGCGAGGTTAATAGATGATACAGGACACGTTACTACTGATACGTTCTCGTATCCCATAAGCATTAATTGCTCAGCGGCTAATTTGGCACGAACGCCAGATGCACAATGAATGTAAAGCGGTGTAGAGGCATCTTTGAATTTCTCCAGTGCTTTCATCTCGAGCACGCCTCGTGGAATGTTTTGGGCAGAGGGGACTGGCTGGCTAGCTGCTTCATTGCTTTCCCTGACATCGATGAGAGCGCCATTATTGTGCACTAGCTCTTCTGAAGCTTTTTCTGCAGTGACGCATCGAATATCGAAACTGATGTTCTCAATCCGAGTTTTAATATCTATTAGCATAATACTTCCAATTGATAACGACTTTATGTAATTAAGATAAGGTTAATCTAATGTAAGGGCCGAATCTCACTAAAACAATATGAATTACCGGAATTCGTCGCATAAAATGGCAAGTCGGCAAAATGTCTTATACTTTAGTATAATTAATAGCTAAATTATTGCCAGAAATGTTAAAGAAAGGAAGTGCTTATGTCTGAAGATATGGTAATAGGTTCAGAGGATATAATGGAACATGCGGTGGAAGCTGAGATCTTCCTTAAGCAATTTGCGAATAAAACACGTCTTATGGTGCTTTGTTCATTGTTAAAAGAGGAAAAGTCGGTAACCGAGCTTTTGGAAGTAGTCAATGTTTCACAGCCCGTGATTTCTCAACACCTTGCGCTATTGCGAGAGTCGAAAATGGTAGCTACGAGAAGGGAAGGGCAAACAATTTACTATCGACTAGCGGATGAACGTGTCAAACGACTTATTGCGCTTATGGACGAATTCTTCTGCAAGTAACTTTTTCGTATCCATTATCACAACGATAATGTCCGTGCCAACACGGACATTATATCGTTTAACATTTATTCAAATTCTAATCTTAGACGAGCTATCCAGTTGTTTACTCGCTATCCAGTTGCTTTCTCAAAAGGGCAATGTAGTCCTCTTCTGCAATCCTATCACTATCAACCTCTGGTCTATTGACCAATTCGTCATGACTCAGGTTGACCGCAACACAGTGTGCCGCCCAATCGATATTTTCAATGTCTCTCGGTAATAGCGCAAGATGTTTACCGCCTGGAAGCCAGTTATTGGTATCAACCACTAGCATCACAATTTTCCAACTTCGCGTGTCGATTATAAAATTGCTTATGTGTCCAACGTTGTCGGTAGTCGTAGCAACCTCATAACCTCCCACTTCGCCAACAGCCCTCAAATGATTACTCGTTTTTTCAGGGTGAAGTGTTTCGGATTCTTCTGCTTGCTGTAATTCAACGAGCTCATTGGGATGTGCAAATTCTCCCCATGCCCCTGGCCCAATCCAGTAGTAGCCGTAACCAAAGTACTTGAAGAGGTTTTCTTCATACTCTCTAGAAACGGGCTTATGTTCATCAATTGACGGACTATTCTTTAACTTTTCAACAGTCATATTTACGTGAACAGTGTCATCACTGCTATCTAGCTCTGTCACAGCGATAGGAGAAATAACAACTTTTCTGCTAAGAGGAAGCCACGTATTTGTATCTGCAACCAAATAACGTACGGTAAACGTTTCATCGTCAAAGAGAATATCGCGAACACCGCCTACCTTGTCATCAACGGCGTGAATAGAAAAGTGAGTAAGCTGTTTTGAACTAATGATCATCGTTGCGCCTCCTTTGCTAGGGCTCTTTGTATAGAGTGACAGTTACCATTAGTTAATGTCACTCTTTAATACTCTAAGTGTAGACAGTCCTTAACCTTTCTTCATTTTCTTCTTGCATAGCCTTGATTGAGATCATTTATCATCTAAAACAAAAAAAGCTCGCCTGAGCGAGCTTTATAATGTGAACTGGTATGATTTTAACTTAGGCTACATCAAATTCTTCTTCAGAGTAATCATCATCGTATTCTGATTGATTGCTAGCGCTGCTGTGGAGGGTATAAAAGTGTTTTTTCCCTCTTGCCAGCCTGACATATTTTGCCCACGCTTTTTCAAGGTTATTCACTGCTTCAACTTTGCCATTGATGAATGCAACGAAATGTTGCTCATCTTCACTTTCTGGCGAAAGTTCACCGCTTTCAAGGCCTAATAAGGTCTTGCCATAGTTAGTTAAAAGATCTGCTTCAGTGATACTGAAGTCACCTGATTTACGAAAGCCATAGGGAAACTTTTGACGGTCAATATATGGTTTTGGAGATAGTCGAATAGCTAAACTTTTCATGTTGTACCCAACGTATTGTTTTGTTCAGCGCACTTTTAAAATAAATAAAAATGAAGATAAAACAAAAGATTTTTCTCTTATCAATAAAAAATTTTTTAACGGGTTAAAAAGTAACGGAGACTCAGAGGAATATTCTTGCAAATGGGCCTTTTTAGAAACTGTTCGCAAAAGATTTGTATTCTTTAAATGCATGAAAAATAAGAGTATATCCGAATTTTTTTAAAGGGTTGCTATTGTGGGCGTATTGTCACAAAAATGACATATGGATTAGCAAAACACGCATGTGAGAAAGCAGCAAAGATATCATCAAAAATTCTTGTCGCTACGATGATTAAAATTCGTTTTCTATTTTTCGGCTTAGGATGATAATTAAAAAGTGTTAACAACCCAGAGAAGTCAATGAGTAAAGACTATCGTTACCAGCGTGATGAATGGGACTCGGTAGAAGAGGAAGATCTTCACGCAAAGAAAACAAATTCTAAACGTCATAGCTCTGTAAAAGTAAAACAGAAGCGTGACTTGCAACGTCGTGAAAAGCAACGACGTTTGCATCAAGAAGAGTATTAATTAAGCGAGTTGATGAATTTTTAATTAAGCGCACCGGTTATAGTGGTGCGCTTCTGTGCATTTGTATTTACTTACCGTATTATCTATGTCAGTTTAGAGTCATATCAATTCGGTTGTAAATTAAGCATGGATATACGCTTTCTCACCACTTTTATAGAGGTGACAAAAACACGTCACTTCGGTAAAGCCGCTGAAAATCTCTACCTTACTCAATCTGCCGTTAGTGCTAGGATAAAGTTACTTGAAGAGTATTTTCACACGACGCTTTTTATTAGGCAGCGCAACAGTATCCAACTTACGCAGTCCGGAGAAAAGTTGCTTCCCTACGCTAAGCAATTATGCGCCACACTCAACGAAGCCAAACAAGAGCTGCAAATACAGTCATCTGAGTATGTAGTTTGTGGAGCGACACAGCTCGCCAGTGAATTGCTATTGCCTACAATGCTAAGCCATCTTCACAACTCATTTCCTGATTGGTCTGTAAAGGCAGAAGTCTTGACCCTAGATACTCTTTCCCGCCAACTGCACGAAAGAGTTACAGACCTCGCTTTTTCTACAGAGCCACTCAAATCTGAGGAAGTAAATAGCACAGTTTTGATGGAACATGAAATTGCACTCTATCGTGTTGGAAAGAATTCGGATGCTGTTAATGCCGCTGATTTTGTAGCAATTGACTGGGGTACTAAGGCTAGGGACTGGCTTCTTACCGCCTACCCGCAGCTTCGCGATGCAAAATTAAGGACCAATTCGTTAAATCTTGCTCTTAACAACTTACTTAGCGAAGGTGGGGTAGCCGTGCTACCCACTAATATAGAAAAACAGATACCAGCCAATGTTAACGTGACTAAAATTGCGACCCTTGAAAACGTATCATTGAAATTATACATACACAGTATGAAGCAAATACGGCGTGTTGGCCTTGACGAGATTATAGACAGCGTATCTACAGTAAGTTAAATGCAACCAATAGGTTTTGCGCGAGTGCCACTATATATGGCACATAAATGACAGAATTAAAAAGAGAGTACTATGTCCCAAATACATCCTTTACTAGAAAAAAACGCATTTCAGCGCTTAGAAGCTAGCTTGGAGACGATTAAATCCGAAAAAAAATTGTTTATCCTTAAAGATGAACACGGTTGTGTCATGCTAACCACTGACGAAGAAGATGGTGTGCCGGTTTGGCCAGACGCTGAACTTGCGCTTTTGTGGGCCACAGAAGATTGGGCACACTGTGAAGCAATGGAACTCACTACAGAAGAATTTTTAACTAAGTGGGTTCCAGGTATGACGCAAGACGAACTCATGGTTATTGTTTGTCCAGTTCCAGCTGAAGAAGGTGAGGTAATTTCACCACAAGAGTTTGCTGAGTACCTTTAATGTATTATTCAGGGCGCTGCAAGTTCAAAAGTTCCGGGTGATCTTAAGCACAGAGCTTGGGGTAGTCATTTAGTAACTAGGTAGAAACAATTGAGCGGTAGTGTAATCAACACGCCACTCGTTGTCTCTACAGCTCTTGTTATTAGATAACCCAAGGGAGGTGTTATGTTTACTGAACAACCCACAATGAACAGCTTATTTAGTCAACTCGGTCTAGGAAGTTCAGATGAAGAGATCGCAGAGTTTTTCGAAACTCATAGAGGGCTAAATAAAAGCCAGCACTTACACGAGGCGCCGTACTGGAATGAAAGCCAGTCCGCATTTCTCAAAGATGCTATCGTAGAAGATGCAGCATGGGCTGAGGTTATTGATCAGCTCAATGCAGAACTACACGAATAATACTATTTAGCAGGCATCTACCGCATTCGTGGCTTATTTCTAATTTTTTGAAAAAAGGCAGTATACGCTTTGTTACACCCAAACATTGATGATTTGTGGTTTGTCCCCTTAGGGGGGACAGGCGAAATTGGTATGAATCTGAATTTATACGGACACAATGGTCAATGGCTGATGGTAGATTGTGGAGTATCATTTGATGAACCCCTCGTCCCGGCGTACAAAAGCGACGATTCGGTTGGTGGCAGCACTTCGCCTAAGGGTGCTACGCATCGAGTAGTAGCGCCTGACCCAACTTTTATAGCGAAGCAGAAAGATTCATTGGCCGGCATTGTGATCACTCATGCTCATGAGGATCATGTGGGCGCTATCCCTTACCTCTGGGAACGGTTTCAAACGCCGATTTTCACTACCCCATTTACTGCTGAGGTACTAAGACGCAAGCTAGCTAGGAGCAAGCTTGCGAATCGAATCCCCATCGTTGAAGTAGACGCTGGTGACACTCGGCAAATAGGCCCTTTCAGCGTGAATTGGTTGGCTATTACACATTCTTTACCTGAGCCCTTCGCACTTAAAATTGAGACACCCGCAGGCACTGTTTTACACACTGCTGATTGGAAAATCGACGCTAACCCCATCACTGGATTGCCCTTTGATGTAGACCTTTACAAGCAGTTAGGTAATGAAAATATCCTTGCGTTAGTAGGCGACTCTACTAATGCACCTAAGCCTGGGTTTTCTATCTCTGAACGAAATTGTTATGACGGCTTACTCAGTACTATTTCCCCGCTTAAAGGCAGGGTGGTTGTGGGGTGCTTCGGCAGTAACATTGCAAGACTTGTTTCATTGGCTAGGGTTGCTAAAAAAACTAAGCGCTACATGGCGCTTTATGGACGTTCACTGTTAAACATGTACGGCATTGCAAAACAGCAGGGTATCTGGCCCGATGATTTACCGATAACCGACCCTCAACACTTGGGTTATTTGCCCCCTCATGAAGTTTTAGCAGTAGCAACGGGAAGTCAGGGCGAGAAAAATACAGCCTTAGCCCGCCTGGCTCGCGACAACCATCCACATTTAAGTTTGGACAAAGGCGATACTGTTATATTTTCATCCATAATTATCCCTGGTAACGAAGAGAGTGTAGGTCGTCTGAGTAAGGCGTTGTCGGCAAAAGGCGTTGCGGTGATTCATAGCGAGGACAGTTCCTTGCCTATTCATGCCAGTGGCCACCCTTGCGCAGAAGAGTTAAAACTTATGTATCACTGGGTAAAACCTAAAATTGCTATACCGGTGCATGGTGAGCATGAGCATTTACAGGCACATGCAGATATTGCTAAGGCGTGCGGGGTTAAGAAACACTACGTGGGACAAAATGGCGATTTATATCGGTTATCTCCTCAGCCCAGCATTCGCCGCCAAGTTGTTCCAGTGGGGCGGGTGCCAGTTCAACAAGACTAAACTTTTCGAAAAAAGTAGGGTAGAAAGAAAAAGTATTTGCATAATTTAATCATTCTTTAATCCTTTTAAGACTTACTTTTTGCGTTATTAAACTTCTTGTCGCTAGTGTAATTAGTTTATTAATATCAATGCGATACCAGTATCTTAAGGAAGTGTAAAAACCTTCTTTTGAAATTGCCCATGTTTCGAACATTCTGGTACACTTAATTGCATAATAAAAATTTAAATTATGCGAACAACTTGTGATGAAGTTTTTATCCTACCTGATTCTTTTGGTTTTTACTTTTTGTACTTATGCAGAAGCTTCTCCACGGCTTACCAATCCAGTTTTCCAATCGCTCTCGACAAAAAATGGTCTGCCACAAGATGTCGTTAACGACATTGCAATAAGTGATGATGGGTTTGTATGGATTGCCACAGAAGGTGGGTTAGTGCGCTGGGACGGCGTTAGAACAAAACGGATAACAGATTCATCTAACACGCTACTTGATTCGTCAGTTTACAGATTAGCGCTGCAAGGCTCTGAAGGACTTTGGTTTAGCATTTTCGGAAAAGGCAATTACTATCTAGATTTAGCTACTCAAAAAATCGTTCAAATAGAGCCTACGAGTTACTACGATATTGAAGGTGTGGTTCAACACGCCCAGACATTTCATTGGTACACCAAAAATAAATTGGTCATTGCGCTTCAAGAAGAAGTTCAGCTTTTCGATACTGAAAAAAATAAATTAACGAGTATTGCTAAGCTACCTACCGAGCTTTTAGAAAATAACCATATCATTCGCGCTGCTATTACTATCGACGATATTTTGTTGATAGCAACATCCAAAGGCGCTTATATAAAAAATATACACGATACAGAACAGCCGCTGGTTAGCCTAGATTACTTAGGTGAAACACCACAGAATATTGACAATATTAACGCAAAATTTCTGCTGTTGGATAAGCAAAATAGAGTATGGATTTCGACGGTGCTTGGCGTATTCGTCACACAGAAAGAAGACTTTTTAGCGCAAGTGAATGGCGTTAAAAGGAATGTATTTGAGCAGGTAGTTGCTGATAGGAATGTGTGGACTATGGTTCAGCACAAAGACAATGCGTTCTGGCTGGGAACTAATAAAGGCCTGTATCAACTAGTCAAATCTTCAGAAGGTTGGGAGAGCGAACACATTTTAGAGCCTAACAACGGGTTCACTGAAATCTCAAATAAAAAAATTTCAGCAATAGCGAAAGATGAAGCTGATAACTTGTGGATGAGTTCCGTCTACGCAGGCGCGTTATATTTTGGCGTTAAAAGTGCTGACATGTTTACTATTCAGAACGAGCGAGCGGCAGCAGACAGCACATTAACCAGTCATATAGTGTGGACCTTCGCGGAAACCGAGCCCAATAAAGTATGGATAGGTACTGACAATGGGCTAAATCATTATGACTTCACAACAAAAACATCTGACAAATTTCTTTATTCTGACAACAAAGTTTATGGTAAGGGAGTGGTAGATAAACTTATTCCGCTGCAAAACGGAAAGTTATTCGTAAGTACTTATGACGGCATCCGACTCTTCAACCCGAAAACAGAGGAATTGTCTCGCCCAGAAGTACTTAGTGGAGGAGATAATGCTGTCTTTGATACTTATGTCCCTGGCATGGTTCTATCTAATAACGATGTTTTATACTTTATTGGATATGAGGGCTTTTTTAAGTATGACGTAAATAATAAAGCAATCTCTCCACTTAATTTAGACTCACGAGTTTTCGACATCAATTTTTCTTATGGCTTTATAGGGCAGTCTTCCTATCACAATAATAGGTTGTTCTTGGCTACCAAAGGAGGCTTATGGTTAATAGACCCTGAGACTTCGCAGCATGAACTTGTTTATCGTTTCCCTGAGTCGCAGCGCGGAAACGAGCGCTCAATATCATCTTGGGTCATTGACGATATGGGCGTACTATGGCTTGCCTATAGTGGGGTCGGTTTAATTGGCGTCGATGCCGATACATTCGAACCCCTATACAATTTAAACGACACCAATATTCTGTTATCAAACATAGTTTACGGGCTTCAAAAAGATGAGTTTGGGAACATCTGGTTTAGCTCGCATAAAGGCCTTCACCGGTACGGTCCTTCCACTGCCCAAATCAAGAATTTTATATACGGTCGTGAGTTAAGTGTTTCTGAATTTAATCAAGGTGCTTCATTGAAGCTTAATGACGGAAGGCTCGCCTATGGCTCAACAAGTGGTGCTGTAGTATTTTCGGCCTCCCAGCTTGAAAGTTTAGATACAGAGAGGAGTTTACTTAGCAAACAAACGGCTATAACTGAAGTTGCCGTAGACAATCGCGTTCTTAGCCAGCCATTAAAAAACTTAAGTGGTCACCATTTTAATCTAGATTATGAAGACTATGGCTTAACCATTCACTTTTCTTCACTCGCGATGTCTGGAATAGGTAAAGTTAAATATTACTATAAGCTTCTTGATGGTGAGCGTGTAGTAACAGAAGGTGTTACCGACGATGCGAAAGTAACCTTTACTAATATTGAGCCTGAAGATTATGTGTTCACCGTGGCGCCGACGCCAGGTAGCTTCGAGTTTAACGTATTGCCGGCAGAAATAACGCTCTCCATGCCTTATGCTCCACTTCGTTCGCCACTGGCTTACTCCTTATATGCCACGCTTGTTTTTGGCCTTTTAGTGGCTTATTTGCTCTCTAGACAACGTCATTTGTTTAGGCTTCAGAAGGCGCAGCAACAGGTTACCCTATTTAGCGATGCGTTTAGACAAACTCGGGACTGGGTACTCATTTTTGATAAGAATAAGCGTTTGGTTGCCGCGAATCCCGCCTTCGAGCAAGTGTTTGGATTTAATAGCAGGGAGCCACTACCTAAACAGTTATCTCGTCTATACCTGCGTTATCCCAACCTTAATCGTCACCTTTCGGGCAAGTTGCCGGAAATGCAAGGCGGTGATTTTTGGAAAGATGAAACCGTTATTGATGGTGCTGACGGTAAGCGTTACGACGTTTTGATAGATATAACAGCGGTAAGTGGCGAAACTAATGACGCAGAACACTATCTGATTGTTATATCTGACATCACCGAGCAAAAAAATGCAGAACGCAAGCTGCTTAAAATTGCCACCTACGACAGCCTTACTGGTTTGGTCAACAGGACGTTATTACTCGATAGACTTGAGCACGCCATAGGGCTTGCGCGTCATCATGGGCATCGTGTAGCTGTGATGTTTGTCGACCTAGACAGATTTAAAGGCATTAATGATAGCCTTGGTCACGATTATGGTGACAAACTTTTGCGCATTGTTGCTAATAGAATGCGAAACCTGGTGGCAGAGTCGGGTACGGTTGCGCGTCTTGGTGGCGATGAGTTCGTGATTGTTATTGAAGAGGTGGGCGCCGACGATGATTTAAGTTCATTTGTAGCGCAAATTATTGAATCGGTAGAAACACCTATTTCATTGGCTGAAGAAGTGCTTCGTGTATCTTGTAGTATTGGTGTTGCTTTTTACCCAGAAGATGCGTCTGAACCAGCCGAGCTTATCAAGCAAGCTGATGTTGCTATGTACAGCGCTAAAAAAGATGCGTTGAGCGGTTTTACTTATTTTACAAGTGATATGAATGAGCGAGCAAAAACACGCTTGCAGATAGAAAACAAAGTAAAACGCGCTTATTCAGATGACTGCTTCTTTAATCACTACCAGCCCATCATAGATGCAAGAACTAATAAAACAATTGGGGTAGAACTACTGCTTCGAGGAAGATTAGACGAGGAGCCGCTATTCCCCGACCAGTTCATTCCAGTTTTAGAAGAGCTTAAATACATCATTGAAGTGACCCGGCAAGCCATGCGCCGCGCTGCTCAAGATTTGTCTTTGTGGTATGAAAGAGGCTTTGACGGTTATGTGTCAATAAACCTATCTGCCCTGCACTTTAAAACTGAGTTCGACTTAAGCGGGGTACTAAGCCTGTTAAGCGAGTTTGGTTTACCAAAAGAGGCATTTAGATTTGAGATCACGGAAGGCGTATTGATGGACGATAGCGATAATGCTTTACGGCAGATTGAGCGGTTCGTAAAAGAAGGCTTTGTGTTAGCGTTAGACGACTTCGGAACAGGATATTCATCGCTAAGCTATTTAAAACGCTACCCGTTATCGGTACTAAAAATTGATAAAAGCTTCGTTAATGAAATGGCACCGGGTAATGCCAACGAAGCCCTAGTAACAACGACCATAGCGCTTGCAACGAACTTAAAGATGAGTTGTGTTGCAGAAGGCGTTGAAACACAGGCGCAGGTTGACGAGCTTATTGGAAAGGCCTGTTACTTCCATCAAGGCTATTTTTACGCAAAGCCATGCACGGCAGATGAAATAGTGCCCATTCTGTTTAAAAACTGGGCTGAGTGACCGTATCTAGTTTCGGCTTATAGCGTTAAACAATCATAAAGAGTGAAAAGCCGAATGTATAAAAAAACTAAATTTAGCGCTCAAATTGTTGTTATTCATCGCAAATAATGTAAACGCTTGTTTAAAAAGCTTGTTTTTCAATAAAAAATAAGGCTTATTAGAAGTCTGTGAAATCATTGTAAAAATGAGCTACATTATAACAACATATGAGTGACTTATGCCGCTAGACATGACAGTAAACGCAAATACCACGGAAGTAATAACATCGCCATTAAGTATGTTGTACCACTGGGAAAAAGAACGTGGCAACGACGTATTTCTTACGCAGCCAATTAACGGTGAATATCACGACTACACTTGGAAACAAGTTGCGGAGCAAGCCCGAAAGGTGGCGGCACGTTTACGTGAGCTAGATTTCCCACAAGGCAGCCGTATTGGTATCTTTTCTAAAAACTGTGCAGAGTGGTTTATTGTCGACCTGGGCATAATGATGGCAGGTCACGTGTCGGTACCTATTTTCTCTACAGCCGGCCCTGATACGGTTCAGTATGTGCTGAAACACGCTGATGTACAGTTGCTGTTTGTAGGAAAGCTTGATAACACTGCTGAACAGGTAGCTTCAATTCCTTCAGAGTATCTTACTGTTGCCTTCCCTTATCCAAACATTGCTACCAAACAGCAGTGGAAAGAGTTCATGGATATAGCGCCAATTTCTGATTTGCCTGTACCTGACATGAACGACATGATGACAATTATCTACACATCAGGTAGTACGGGGCAGCCTAAAGGGGTAGTCCATAGCTATAATACGGCTTGTTGGGCAGCGCGACGTTCACTGGATCAGTTAGGCATCAACGAAAACGATCGCACTATGAGTTATCTGCCCCTTGCACATATTACAGAGCGCGTGCTTGTAGAACTTTCAAGCTACTATAGCGGTGGGAAAATTCATTTTGTGGAAGACTTAGCGACCTTCCAACGAGATGTAGGTCATTGCCAGCCTACGCTGTTTATTTCTGTGCCTCGCCTATGGACGAAGTTCCAAATGGGCGTATTAGCGAAAATGCCACAGAAAAAGCTAGATACCTTGCTCAAAATACCCTTCTTAAACAAAATCGTAGCCAAGAAAATCCGAAATGGCTTGGGTATAAATAATGCGCGCTTATGGGCGAGCGGTTCTGCACCATTGGCGCCAGCTGTTATCGAATGGTTTGCGAAAATCGGTATCTACATTTCCGAAGGGTGGGGGATGACTGAAAACAGTGCCTACGGTACTGGCAGTGTACCTTTCAGACATGACAAAATTGGTTGTATCGGTAAGCCTTATGATGGTGTCGATATTCGAACTTCTGAGGAAGGCGAAATTCAGGTCAAGTCGCCGTGCAACATGCTGGAATATTATCTAGAGCCTGATAAAACCGCTGAAGTTTTCACCGAAGACGGTTACTTGCGCACTGGCGACAAAGGCGTCATAGATAACGATGGCTACGTCAAAATTACCGGACGTTTGAAGGACATCTTTAAAACGGCAAAGGGTAAATACGTAACGCCTGCACCCATTGAAGCTAAATTTATGGAAAACCCTGTCGTTGAACAGGTGTGTGTAACGGGGACTAACTTACCTCAACCGGTTGCGCTTTTGGTATTAAGCGAAGAAGCGCAGAAGAAAGATAAAGCAAGCATTGAAGCGAGCCTTAAGAAAACCTTTGAAGCTATTAACGCTAAATTAGAGAGCCACCAGGTAATGGATCGCGTTGTAGTAATGAAAAACGAATGGAGTATTGAGAACGATTTACTTACCCCAACGCTAAAGGTTAAGCGCCACGTGCTAGAAGAGCGATTTGTTGACATTATACAAGGTAACTACAGCGATAAATTGGTATGGGTTGACGCGTAAGTTGCCTGTTTAGCTATATTTTTCTGACTAGATTAAAAAAGCTCTGTCCTTAGACAGAGCTTTTTTGTAGTAGCCTTATAAAAACAGTCAGGCGTTAAACAGGCTATTCCTTTCGCCCCTCAAGTCTTCACACAGCACTGTCTACTATGCGCACCCAATCCCAAAATCTAAGCCCAATACGCTATTAGAATGAGGCTTTATCGGGCCTAAGGGAAGTTTAAGAAGGGTAGCGTGCGCGTAAACCTTCGTACACCAAATCGCTAAACTCGGGCTTAGTCAAATCAAGTGCGTCCATGACTTCAACTAAGTGCTCATTGTCTTCGCGGCCCTCCCATACTTTAACGTATGTTCCTTCTTTGTAACCATTATCTTGACGGAAGAAGTTAAGAACATTTTTGCCAACATATTGCCGATACAACTCGTCAGCGGTCATTTCGCATTGGCTTACGATAAACATAAATAGTGGAACGCTGAATCGTTTAGCAGCGCACAGACCTGTCATTAATTCTAAATTATCAAGAAGGGACTGGTTAGATGCGTCGTAGTCTTTGCCATCGAAGGTTACTTGGGTATTGCCACTTGCCAGCTCAGACGCAATGCTTTTGGCAGACTCACTGATATCACCTCTATATTCAATAATGCAGGCACTCAGCGCAAAATGCCAAATATCAACCAGCTCCATTTGAAGCTGAGGCAAGTCTTTTTTCTGTGCTTTCCACCATTTCCAGCCGTGATGCTCAATGGCTTCAACTGACTCAACCATAGCTGCACGCAAGTATCCATATCCTGCATTTAGCCAGTCTGGGTTTACTTTGGCGTTCATTTTATCTTGAAGAGAAAGCATGGTGGCGAGTTGTTGGGCGGTTAACATTGTTGCTCCTGACCGTGAATGTGTAATGCATCTTTTAAAGGCGAAATTGTACTTGAATGACGATGAAGGAGAAACTGCTAAATTTTAGCCAATAATAGTGAAGCATCTTCTTTACTAAGTGCTTGCTTGTGGTGCACTTGCACCAGAGTAAAACCATGACTGATTAGTCATATTTTCGAAATAACTCTAACTTATTGAATTGTATGCATTATAAAGTTGGCATTCTACCTGCAAAACCTAAAGAGTTAACAGTGCTGCCCAGTAGCGCTAACGTGAATGAGTGCCAGGCAACGCTTATTCACGTTGTTACTGAGTAGACCGTAAACCTTACCCATACAGATTTTTCGTGTCCTGAGGTCTGTATGGGTTTTTTTTATCTAAAAAACGATACTCTTAGTTTTCTCGTACATCCGATACCTAGCTTTCTCCTATTACTTGTCACTGATTTGTTTGGATATGGTTGTTTATACCAATGCTTTAGTCCTTATTTTTATCTTCATAAGACATTTGCTTATCTATTTTTTTTGAGAAATAACTTAACTACTTGGCCTAATGCGATACACTTAATTGATAAGTTCGACGATGCGTGCATAGTCTTTATACAGAACCTAATTGCACGTTTTACAAAGGATTTTTCGATTGCTTGCGTTATATCCCTCTAACAAATTAGAACACTTGAGTTTTCTTCTCACCACGCTTTTACGTCAGCAACCCTTGGGGGTATTTACGCCAGAAACCATTCTGGTTGAAAGCCCAGGTATGCAACATTGGGTTAGTATGCAATTAGCCACTGAGCACGGCGTGGCGATGAATATTGACTACCCGCTGCCTGTACGCTTTATGTGGAATACGGCGCGCGCGGTACTAGGGCAAGATAAAGTACCCAAGCAATCTCCTTATCGTCGTGAAGTACTGACTTGGCGCATTGACAATATTCTTCAAGATGACTCACTGATGAACGGTGAAGCTTTTGAGCAAGTAAATAGATATTGGAAAAATGCTGGTAGTGAGCAAGAGCAGGGCCTTCAGCGTCTCCAGCTCGCTACTGCTTTAGCTGACGTGTACGAACAATACCTCTTATACCGCCCCGACTGGCTGTTTAAGTGGGAAGCGAATGAACGGGCTGTATTCGATGATATGGAATTATGGCAAAGCGAAATTTGGCGTATTCTTGCCAAAGAGGAACCGTTGCATCCTGCCCGTTTGCATCAAATGACTATAGAAGCGTTAGGGGCGTTAGAGGCAGGCGATATACCAAATGATCCCGTCAGTCATTTACCTAAGCGCGTTATTGTTTTTGCCATTAACACCATGGCGCCGCAACTAATAGCATTCTTTGACGCCCTCGCACAGCATATTGATATTCATATATTCCACCTAAACCCCAGCGTAAATTATTGGGGGGAAGCGAAAAGTAGTAGCGAACAAGCCAAGCTATTACGCTTGGAAGGGCTTAAAAAATGGATGGAAGAAGACCAGTCCAACCCACTACTTGGCAACTTAGGTAAGCAGGGCAGGGAGCTATTTAATCTACTTACCGAACTGGATACATTTGAGATAAGCGCTTTTGATTCGCCAGAATTTGACGAAGAGGTTGGAAACGGTGAGATAGAGCCTACCCGCGGTCTGCTGGACTATATCCACAGAGATATTTTACAAGCCGCTCAACCTGCGCCATTCACTAGCGAACTAAAACAAAATGATGATAGCGTTACTATCATGTGCACCCATTCCGCGCTTCGCGAGGTGCAAGTGTTGCACGACCACCTGCTCCATTGGTTATCCCAAGATAAAACGCGTACCCCTTCAGATATTCTTGTGATGTGCCCGGCGATTGAAAACTATGCGCCATTTGTTGATGCCGTATTTCACAGGGTGGGTACTAAAACCTTAGCTGGCACCGGGCAAGTTAGACTCCCCTGTACCATTGCAGATAGAAGCCCTATGGACGCAGAGCCTCTTATCGCGGCGTTTATGGCGCTTTTGCAGCTACCTGATAGCCGCTTTGGCGTATCGGATATTATGGATTACCTGCAGCTGGATTCTGTACAAAAACGATTTTCAGTGTCCCAAGACGACATAGAGCAAATGGTGGTGTGGCTAAAACAAGCCCATATCCATTGGGGTCTTAATAGTACCCATAAAACCGCCGTATCAGAGGGCGTTAAACTAGATGAAACGTACAGCTGGTGGTGGGGCATTCGTAGGCTGCTAATGGGCATGTTGGCGCAAGACGCCGAAGTGGTTGTGAGTGACCTACTTACTATTCCGGACGTTGAGGGGCAAAGTGCGCTAACCCTGGGTAAACTTATTGATATAGTGGCGATGCTCGGGGAATTCGCACAAGAGTTAACCGCTCCAAGAACACCAGAGCAGTGGTCTAAAGCGTTAATCGACCTTCGCGATGCGTGCTTTATGCCTATAAAAGAGCAGCAGCAAAGCTGGGATCTTATTGCTAACGTTGCAGCCGATCTTGCAGCACGATGCGAAGAAGCAGATTACCAGCATGAATTATCCTTGCGCCAAGTCCGCGACCTTTTACTGAATCGATTCTCATCACCAGACGCAGGTAACCACTTTATGACCGGTCAGGTCACGGTATGTTCAATGTTGCCAATGCGAAGTATACCGTTTAAAAAAGTGTGTATTCTTGGCCTAAACGACAGTGAGTTCCCAAGAAAATCGAGCCCGTTAGGCCTAGACTTAATGGCAGGTGCGAACCGTAGGGTTGGTGATCGTTCAAGGCGTCTAGAAGACAGATATTTATTCCTTGAAGCCATTATTTCAACGCGGGAAAGCCTGTACTTAAGCTACCAAGGCAACGATGTTACCAATAACAGTGAGCGCCAGCCTAGCCTGGTACTGGCTGAGTTTATGGACATGCTTGAAAATAGCTACGCTCTGGCCTTGTCTAGATATCGAGTACATGCGCCGCTTCACCCCTTTAGTGAAGAGGGATTTACTGGCCAATTGCCAAGCTACGAAACCGGTTGGCTTAGACTGGCCGATGCGCTACAGCATACAAAGTCACAGTCTGATAAGACAAGTGTTGATAGCAATGGTTCTGACCAACTAGCGATGCCTGAAGAGTCATCCAATGCGCTTTCAACACAGGAACTTCGACTATCAAATAGCCAAATCGCAAGAGCCTTTAAAGACCCTCTAGAGCACTTTTCTATACAAAGGCTAGGTGTAAATTTATCACAGTCATTTACGCTACTGGAAAACAGCGAGCCATTTGAAACCAATGCCTTGCTGCGCTACCAGGTGCTTGATGCCATCTTCTCATCACCTGAACGCAAAATGTCACAAGAACACGACTCAATGTCATACGGTGAACAGGTGATCACTTTTGCGTCACTTAGGGGCGATATTCCCAATAACCCCGTTGCTAGAGATGAAGTTGAAATGTGGAAAGAAGGGGCTTTGGCATTAAGTCAGGCTATGGGGCCCCATGATGCTGAACCTGTAAAGGCGCAGTTCCAAGGTAAATTCATTACCTTTACCACAGCTGCCCTCATTAGTAGCGACGCGTTAGTAGAGCTTTGTGCCGGTAAAATAGACGCCCACCGCGCTCTGAGCTTTTTCATCTCTCAATTGATATTTTCATGCAGTGATGACGCAACAAAATACAGCAGTTATCCATTGGATATCTATTCGTGTTCATGGGAAAAGGGCGAAACGGTATTGAAAAAGCAGCGTTTCCCTTCTTATGGCCGAGAAACTGCGGTGCGGTTACTCTTGTTTATAGAACAGCTTTACATGGCTGTTTATACGGCGCCAACGCCAGTGCATTTAAGCTTGTTTGGCACCTTTATGCCCGGCACAAGAAACTCAGAGACTAAGCCCGTAGTTGAAAGCATAAAACCGGATATGTTTGACGATATCCTGCATGCACTGCTGCGTAGTACCGATATTACAAGTGAAACTGATAAAGCCATTCTTGAACAAATTCAACAGGTAATTGACGAAGTCTGCCCGTTTGCTGAGAAAGATAGAGACACTAGCGAAATAGTAAATGACAGAAACGAAAAAGCGAAACAGATAGTTGGTCAATCTGCCGCACTTTTTGACACAATTGAACTACAGCGTGCACTAACCGATTGGCAGCAAAGTAACGGGCAGTTCAGTGCGAATATGGCAAGCAATCCTTACCTCAACTGGCTATACCCGCAAGGTGTAAGCTGGAACGATGTCCCGCACTTGTGTGCCTTCGTACTTTTTTCCATGGTCAATAATGCGTCTCAGGAGGAGAAGTTATGAGTCAGAATTCTGTATCCTCTGAAAATTACGAGTACGAGCGAGCCCATATCGAAGCGCAATTGCTTGACGTAGTGGCCATGCCGCTAAAGGGTCGGCACCTTATTGAAGCGAGCGCTGGTACAGGTAAAACCTTTAACATTACGCGTTTGTACCTACGCTTGCTGTTAGAAAAAAAGCTTAATGTTAAAGAAATATTGGTGATGACCTTCACTAAAGCCGCTACCGAAGAAATTAAGGGGCGGATTGCGGCCACGCTAAGAGAGGCATTGCTTATTTGGCAGCAAGCCAAAGACAACGGCAACGAAATAGACGCTAGCTGCGACCCGGTTTATCAGAACTTGTTTAATAGCTGCGATCCAGATGAGAGTTTAGCCCTGTTAAAGGCAGCGCAGCTGGAGCTCGATGAGGCGTCGGTGTTCACTATCCACGGTTTTTGTCAGCACGTTATTACTCAGCTGGCGTTCAACAGTGGCTTTGCTATGTCGCTCAACTTAGGCAACGATACTAGCGATTTATATCTTCAGGCTGCCGAAGATTTCATTCGAAAAATAAGTAAAAGCGAGAACGATTTCAGGCTGTTGGCAGAGTCTGGTTGGCACACACCTGAAAACCTGCTGCGTGAATTTAACGCCAGCATAAAAAGTACTCTGACCCCATTAATGCTAACTGAGGACGACATTGAAGCTGCTTTTAACAAACAGCTGAATGACGCGCCAAACACGTCTTTAGCCTATGTGAAATCTTTACTGCAAAGTGTGGAAGAAAACGAAGGGTTAATCGTAGAGCAACTTATTAAAACGCCGGCGCATAAAAAAGAAAGACCCCAAGAATTGGCTGCGCTTAAAGCGTGGTTAGGCTCTTGCGTAAGTAAGCAGCAGTATTATCTCGCACCACCAGAAGCAGAGGCTTTTGTTAAGGGGAATCGATATGCTCGGAACTCTTCAGGCGTAAAAGAGATTTTAACGCCAATTAAGGAATTTGCTGGTGCGCTTAAAAAAGCCTTTGTCGAGAAAGATAAAGCACTCGGTAAAATACCTGTTTTCAGGTTGGTTATCGAAGCTATTGCTTTTATCAAAGAGCGAGTTGAAAAGCAGAAAAAGCAGCTGGGTGTTATCGACTTTGACGACCTTATACGCATGTTAGCTGATGAGGTTATAAAGCCAAACAATACCCTCGTGCCAGAACTTCGCAAGAAGTTTCCCGTCGCGCTAATCGATGAGTTTCAGGACACCGATGCTAAGCAATACGCTATTCTAGATTCGGTTTATCCTAATTTAGCTGAAGCTGATGAAAGTGCGCTACTAATGATAGGCGACCCGAAACAGGCTATTTATCGCTTTCGTGGCGGTGATATTTTTACCTATTTAAAAGCGGGTAGGCAGGCTGATTACCGCTGGGTGATGAACACCAACTGGCGTTCAGTGGAAGGTATGGTAAGGGCCTACAATCGACTATTCTATGGTGCGCCAGTGGCATCAGGCGCGCCCACTGATGTATTTGGCTTTGGCATTAACTACAACCCTGTTGAATTTACCCCTAAAGCCGCAGCTGCTAGAACACCTCTGGTAGACCCCGCAGAAGATCATAGTGTACCGAAACGCAGTGCAATGAATTACGTGAGCATGTGTTTAGAGGAGAAAGAAAACACTAACATTATGCGGCGTAAAATGGCGCAGTGGATTGCGCAAGAGATTTATCGCTTGTTGAATGAAGCGCATTTTAAAGCGGCAGACGGTCACACTACGCCAGTAAAGCCCCAAGATATCGCCATTCTGGTCAAAGACAGGACCGAAGCAGGCGCTATCAAAAATGTATTACAGCAAAAAGGGCTGGCCTGCGTTTATTTAAGCGACCGCAGTAATCTATTTGCCAGTGCTGAGGCGAAAGACGTGCTTAGGCTGCTTAATGGCATTTGGCATGCGAATGACACCAGTAAAGTAGCGTCCAGTTTGGCATCTCCGCTTTGGGGCTATAGCGCAAACACCCTTATCGAACTGCTTTATCACGAAGATGACGCGCAGTGGGATGCCGCTATCGATAAAGTACTGTCGCTGCGCGAGATGTGGCTGCAAAAAGGTTGTATGAGTGTACTGCTGCACTTAATGCAAGACAGTTATCAACCCCATGCCGACAGTGTAGAGCGGGCATTAACCAACTATCAGCATTTAGCAGAAGTACTGGAAAAAGCTAGCACTACACATCAGCGCCCTGAACAACTGCTGGATTGGTTGAATAAGCAAATCCACAAGCCGGAAAGTGACGAAGAGCTAACGCTTCGCCTTGAGAGTGATAGTCAGCTTATTCGTCTTATTACTCAGCATGGCTCAAAAGGCCTTGAGTATCCAATCGTTTTTGTACCCTATGCCACGGGTTATAAAGACGCGTCAAAAAATGGAAAGGCAACATCGCAAATCTTTACCTATTACGACGAAGAGAAGCAAGACTTGCAGATGCAGTTGGGGCAAACGCCACAAGCGATAGCTCGGGTTCAACGTGAAAGCGAAGCGGAAGATATGCGCTTGGCCTATGTGGCGGTAACCCGTGCAGCGCACCGCTGTTATATGGGGGTTGTACCTCTTGCCAACAATGAAAAAAGCGCACTGGCACGAGCCTTAGGCGTAAGTGGGGATAGCGGCAACAACGATTGGCCAAGTGTATTAAGCAGGGTCGCCGCAGAAGATGCGTCTCATGCAAGCCACATCAATGGCGACGATTTCGAAGACGTGTATTCAGGCTTTGAGCAAGAAGACGAGCTGCCACAGCTTAGCGCGTTGCAATTTACCGGCACAGCGAGTGAAGAATGGCGGCTGTATTCATTTTCAGCGCTGAGCCGTTTAACTACGGTGAGTACGAGCGTAAACACAACACCAGTAGAAGCTTCAGGTCAAGTACTTCCAAGTGTGCCCGTACTTCAAACCATTCGTGACGAAGAGGTGTACGCGACGGATTCACTTGTGGGGGGAGAAGAGCTGTTAGGCTCAAGTAATGCAGATCCTTCTTTAAGCACTATAACTACAATCAGTAAAAGTGACTTGCGTTTTACGTTGGAAAAAGGTGCAAGCGCAGGTAACTTGCTTCACGATATTCTTGAGAACAGTGATTTTAGTGCGCCCGAATGGGAAGAAACTGGCAAAGAGCTTGTTAAGCGCTTTGGCCTAGATGAAAAGCGCACGCCACTACTTTACGAGTGGCTTGAAGAAACGTTACAGACGCCCTTGTATCCTAAAATGCAACTAAGCATGAGTGATTTACCGTTAGCACAAACCCTGCGCGAAGCAGAGTTCTACTTTCCCATGAACGATACGCAATGGGCTCAGCTTCGCGATGTTCTTGCTCGCCACCGCCAAGTGGTAGCTGACGCCATTGGCGGTAAGGCTGAAGCCGCGCCTCAGCTAATTACAACGAAATTGCAGGGAATGATGCACGGTTTCATCGACTTGATTTTTGAACATGATGGTCAGTTTTTTGTAGCGGACTACAAATCAACTTGGCTTGGAGATACCTTAGATAGTTACTTACCCGCTGCGCTGTTTCACAATAATCAGCACCACCTATACGATCTTCAATACTTAATTTACTGCTTGGCGTTACATCGCTATTTAAAAAATACCCTGCCTGATTACGACCCTGATGTTCATTTCGGCGGTGTGTATTACCTATACTTACGCGGCATGCACCCAGAGAACGAACGGGGGGAAGGGGTGTTTTATACCGATATTCCTTCGTCTTTGCTCATGCAAATAGATTCAATATTTGAAAGTGGTGCCAATAGTCAGCAAAGCGACAATTTGAAAAGTGCAGGCACTACTCAACAGCCTTCAGAACAGCAGCAGTTTAGTTTCGATGACAAGTAGTGGCATCAAGGACAATATAGTTAGGAAAATAATGAACAACAATCAACATTCTGTATCGTCGTTTTTCGATAACTTGTTTGGCATCGAAGCTATCGACAAATTTGTCGCAAAAGAATTTGGCTTTATTGATGAACTCGCACAAGAAGAGAGGTTTATCTGGGCTGGAGTACTGGCGTATTTGTCATATATGCAGCGTAATGGGCATAGCTGTATCTATCTTAAAGAAGTAGCTGGAACAACCCTGTTTAAGGAAGACGACACCGGGCATACCGTTGGTTCGATGACCGAAGCGCAAGAAAGCGAAAGTGCATCATCTATTCACAATTCCCAAGCGGTCATTTATCAACAAGAACCAGAAAAACAAGAGCCAGAACAAGCCCTTAAGACAGGTTTAGTACTACCTCAACTTACGGCTTTACTAAAAATTGTAAAAAGCGCTTTGGAGAACGAACAAGTTGCTCAGCTATTTGTTTATGAAAACGGCAGGCTGTATAGCCGTCGTTATTATGAGTTTGAACAAGAGGTAGCGCGAGACATAGTGAAGCGAGCGGCGCTTACGCCGTTAACAGAAGACGCAAATGATAAAGTAAAGCAGCTGTGGCCCGCTATATTCCCTACCGAAACTACAGATAAACAAGATTGGCAGCAAATTGCTGTTGCTAAAAGCTTGATGCAGGGGTTTTGTGTCATAAACGGTGGGCCTGGAACGGGTAAAACCTATACCGTGTTACGTCTATTACTAGCGCTACAGGCGTGTGACAAAGACCTAAATATTGTATTGGCTGCCCCCACCGGTAAAGCGCAGCAACGTATGACCGAGTCTATCGTTAACAGCATTGAAGGGCTTCGCGGCAAGGTGGATGATGCAGCACTTGATAATGTGCCTACTGATGCTGTAACGCTGCATAGATTGTTAGGATTGCGAGAATACGGTGTATCGACCAAATACAATCAGCACAATCAATTAGCCGCTGATGTGCTTATCGTCGATGAGGCAAGTATGGTCGACCTAGCGTTAATGACGCGCATTGTTCGCGCATTGCCAGATCATGCACGACTGTATTTTATCGGTGATGCCGACCAGCTTCCAGCCGTTGAACTTGGCAATGTGTTAGAGCAGCTAGTTAGTAACACGACACGCTTTGACGTAGAAGAGAATGCATCGCCGAGCGACGAAAGTAGCTTACACATTGATAGCGACCCACTTTCATTGGGGGGCGTACCCTCGTTAATGCGCCAGAATATCGCTACGCTGTGCCCTCATCTTCCTATGTTACCTGTTAATGAGCAAGCCAAAAGCTACGTGGCAACACTGCAGGCACCGCAGCGTTTCAAAGGCCAAGTAGCAAAAGTAGCAACGGCAATCCAGAAAGGGGATGCTGGTGGAGCGATCGCTGCCATCGCCGAAGAAAGCGATGAAAGTAGTAAAACCGCAAACCTAGCGGCTTATACAAAAACACGTTTAAAAGAAGGCGTGCATTTATGGTCAGAAGATAAAGTTGGCAGTCGTGATTTACATGAGTTCGCTAAAGAAAGTTTCTTTCCCATATTTGATGCCGATAGTGCTGAAGAAGCGCTTAACCGCCTAAACTATGTTAGGTGGCTCACACCGGTTCGCAAGGGTGCAATGGGAGTAGAGGGCCTAAATAGCTTGGTGTTCGATGCCATCAAGCACAAAATTAAAAAGCGAGAAGGGCACTTCTATCAAGGTCAGCCCATAATGATTGTAAAGAATCATCATCCACAGCGGCTATCTAACGGTGAAGTAGGCGTAATCTGGCCTGATAGCACGGGTAAGCTGTATGCATGGTTTTATCAAGACGCCAAAGGTGCAGACCAACAAGCCTCACCAAGTACGGTCGAGAATGCTACTGGCGTACAAAACCAAATGCAAAAACAAGCGCTACGCAGCATATCGTTATCTAGAGTGCCGCAGTTTGAAACCGTATATGCCATGACCATTCATAAATCCCAGGGCTCTGAATTTAACCACGTTGTACTTATACTGCCCAAGCCCGATAGTGAGAAAGCCGCCAACCTATTTCATCGGGGGCTAGTGTATACCGGCTTAACCCGAGCCAAAGATGGTTGTTTGATCATTTCAGACAATACGACATTTAGCCACATGGTTCAGCGAGTAGATAAGCGCTATTCAGGGCTGTCAGAAGCAATCAGCCTGCACTTAAAGAGCACATCAAACGCCACCGCAGAAATCGAGTAGATGAAAATGTACTCTGACCCCCCAAATTGTGGGGTCAGAGTACATTTCTGCATTGTTATTTCACAGGCGTAAAAAGACACAGGCCGTGTTTGTTGATTTCGATAGGGGTTTTGCTGATTAGATAAATACGGGTGGGGGCAGTAACACGCAAAATGCCGCCTTCAGCGTTTAAAAACTGTGAAGGAAAAAGCACAGAAATGTCGTCATTTTCTAGGCGGTTAGTTTCGGCTTTTATGGAGAAGTGCGACAAGCCGAAGTGATCTAGCCAACCCAATATATTATTGGGTGTCGCAACAAAATGATCGTGCTTTAAAAAGCTGCTGTGTAATGTAATGTTCGCACCGAAAACAGGTTTGTTTTCTATCGCCATCTGCGTATTCGGCTTTATATGCAGCCGATATAGCCCATGTGACTCCGGCACAATATCATCATTTGCATCTGTATTATTCACTAGCGTTAGCATACAAAGTTTCACGAGGTAATTCTGATGACTTTATTGTGGAGGAGTTACGTTTTTCCTGCGTTGATGTGGATCAAGCGGAAGCAATGCTAGTCTAAAGCGTTTACAACTGCGCCAATATAGAGGTATGAACAAGTGATTGTTCACAAGACAGCAGACTCAATGAGGTTTTCTAAGGTATTATTAGCTTTGGCTTGTGACGACCTAGCGGTAGCTTGAGGTAATCGCGACTATGCTAACGCAGTTTAGATATCTTACAAAAGGAGCAAGTGCTCATGGAATTGAATCAAGTTACACTGCCTGTTACCAATATGACTGAAGCGGTTGAGTTTTATCTTACACTTGGGTTCACCCAAATTGTTGATACACCACATTACGCAAGGTTTACTTGCCCTGAAGGCAGCTCTACGTTTTCACTCTCTTTAGAAAGCGAAAGCGTACAAAATCACAGCGTGATTTATTTTGAGCATGAAGCGTTAGACGAGCTATATACATCGCTCGTAGAAAAGGGTATTCATTTTGAGCAGGCGCCAACCGAACAACGCTACCTTTGGAAAGAAGCTATTTTAAACGACCCATCTGGCAATAAAATAAAGCTTTATTGGGCGGGGGAGAACAGAGTAAACCCGCCTTGGAAAGTAGACATTAAGCGGTAACCGTTAAAATTAAAAACCCGAGATAACCAGTGACAAAAAACCAAATAAGCGTGTACTTTCGCTTAACAAAGTTAGATGCCATGCAGGCCTATACGCTAAAAAGAGAAATTAATGGCGCTTATTTTATCAAGCGCGAAGGAAATGTTGATGATCAAGAGATTGATGTTTTTGTCGGTATGGTACCTTTAAAAGAAACGCTGTTCGACGAACTCAACGACTATGTTATACGCCAGCAAATTCAGTACGATGACTGTGATATTTTTGTAGAAGCGAAAAATGCTAATGGGGATATCGCCGTACCAAGAGTAGTAAACAAACTGTTGAAGTATATAGACTGTAAGCTTACATATGCCCTAACTAACTAGGCTTGAGTAAAGATAGTGCGAAGTGCGGTATTAAGCCTGTTCATACACCCGATTTCAGTGTGAAGCGCCAAGGTAGGCTTGTATCATCCCGTGTGGCATGCGCTTCGCTTTTATCGTCTTTTCTATCTTCGTTTTTATCTTCTCTGGCGTAATCTATGCCTATGCGGGGTGCGCTGGTAATACTTTTGGCGGCGTTAAATTCGGCGTTGCTCTCAAACCAGATAGTATTGTTGTTTACAACGGGTTCGCCATTTAGCGCTGGTGTTAACGCTAAAGCTTGCGATAGCTTCGCTGGGCCAGAGCACAAGTTACGCACGGCAACGTTTGACCCTCGTCGTTTCTGCATTATATCTAAGCCCACGGTAGGACTGATTGCTCGGATAAGCACAGAATCAGTATAGCCCACCTCGTTAGTGACAATATTGAACATGCTGTGGTAACCGTAAACCTTATAGATGTAGGCTATGCCGCCCTTTTTCTTAAGCGTTGTTACAGATGAGGGCCGGCGCAATAGGTGTTTTTGCATGGCGAGATCCCGTTCACCGCAATAAGCTTCAGTTTCTGTGATCATTCCTCCGGTGAGTTTACCACCGACCCTACTAAAGAGAAAATTGCCAACGAGTGACCTAGCAATGTTGACCACATCACTGTCAGTGAAAAAAGAAAGCTGTATATTTTTCAAAGTAGATTGAAAAGTAAGTTAAGACGACTTTTTGATTTCGCTGTGAGATTTTAAAACCTTACTGCCGTCGTCTTGTTCAATAAGATAGGCTGGGTCACTATCGCTCGCTTCACGCTTTACCGATGAACCTTTAATAGTGCGTTCAACATCGCTAGTGAATTTCTCTCTTATATTGCCTGTGGCACTGCCATTACCCCATTCCCATTCAACTTCTGTATTTACCGCGTAGTGCTTCATCATCATTCCCTGTTGCGTTAGTTTTACTACTTACACAGTGTTAAACGGTGAAAATAGCCGCTTAGTTCATAGAGCAACACGGCAAAAAAGAAGAAACGTAAAGGTAAAGCCAAGTAAGGTACAGGGAACTAAGGCATGGTGACTAAGGTAAAAAGAGCTAATAAACAAAGCTTGAAACCCTAAGAAAGCGTTTCAAGCTGCTTTTGTTTGGGCACTTGTTTCTGAGTAGCAGAACTTCCAGCGGTAGCTATGACCACTAAAGCTACTGCAAGCCACTGAGTCAGTGTAAGGGTTTCATCAATAATGACAAATGCTGCTACCGCTGCAACAGCCGGCTCTACACTCATCATTATGCTAAAAGTTTGCTTGGGCATATTGCGCATTGCACTCATTTCTAAGGTGTAGGGAATAGCGGATGAAAAAATCCCTACGGCGCTGCCTATGAGGACCGCCTCTGAAGATAATAAAGCACTGCCTTGACTCACTATACCAATAGGGACCACACAGATGGCGGCTACTAGCATACCTAAGGTAACCGTAACGCCGCCTGAACCTTCATTGCCTGTTTTATTACCAAACACAATGTAGCCGGCCCAAAAAGCTCCTGCGGTTAGCGCTAGCATTACGCCGATAGGCTCTAGGCTTTCTGCTGATGCACCGAAAATATCCGGTAGCAGTAAACAAACGCCAACAACGGCCAAAATGGCCCACGCAAAATCACGTTTTTTTCTTGCGCTAAAAAAGGCCACCGCCAATGGTCCTGTGAATTCAAGCGCAACGCCTATACCTAAAGGAATACGCGCAATGGCAAGGTAGAAGATGATATTCATTGCCCCTAAACAGGCGCCATAAATAATGACGTTTCGCCATCCTTTCGCACTTAAGCTTGCTTTCCAAGGTTTAAAAATTACTGTTAACACCAGGGCTGCGAAGAATGCGCGCAGGGCGCTTGTACCTTCAGGCCCCACGATAGGAAAAAGTTGTTTGGCAAATGATGCTCCCGATTGGATAGTTATCATGGCCAAAAGCACTGCGAGTATGGCAAGTAAAAAACGTCGATTCACAATGTATTGCAGTTTCAAAGAGTTAAAACAGGATTATATTTGTTCTGAAGTCGAAATGCTCGTTGATAAGCGGGAAAATTCGAAAAACTAGGTTTTATAACAGCTTAAACTACAGCTTTACCAAGGCGTTTATATCTTCTTGAAAAACAACTTATTTCACTTTCCGCGTGATAAACGAGTTGTTTATTTTCGACAAAGCAAAGTAGTGGCGTAATATACGTTTATTATACGGGTAACATAATTGTATTACCTAAGCAAATTATGAAGAAATATTGATATGGAAATAAGACACCTTTCTGCTCCATTATACATAAGCGGTTTTTCGGTGGTAACGAATAACGAAGCTGAGTTTTCTCAAGACGGAAAAATTCCCGCACTATGGCGACGCTTTGACAACATCATACCTGTGGATTATGTGGGCGGTGAGCGCGTGTATGGGGTGTACTTTAACTATGAAAGTGATCATGCTGGCAATTTTTCAGTGTTAGCAGGCTATGATGGTGAGAAAGAGCCAGAAAATATAGAAGTCGAAAACATCACTATTCCACCGGGGAAGTATCTTGTTTTCACGAAGCAAGGAGAAATGCCGCAAATCGCTATTGATGCATGGACCGATGTTTGGAAATGCTTTACCCAAGAAAACGCGAAGTATGAAAGGACGTTCACGGTAGATTTCGAGCACTATGTAAACGGCAATCACATTGATGTATACATAGCGATAAAGTAATGCTTTTTAGCGGACTTGTAATAATCCGCATGAAATTGAAAGTAGAAAACTAGTTGCTATCGCTAGCGTGCTCTATACTGGAATGTAGATTACGGCGTGAAGTCGTCGATATCCACTTAATTTCAATGATTTTAAATACACGAGGTTTGTGTCTAATTACTAAAGAATCAGTTGATGTTCCTCTTTTAAGGAAAGCAATTGCATAAGCTTACCCAATTACACATAGACATCGCTCGAAATGCCACGGACGATTTCAATTTATTTCACGACCCTATGCGTTGGCAGTGCATTTCGGGTAACCCCTTTCAAGGCACCATAGCGCTGGGGTTTCAACTTGGCCTTTATGTAGAAACTCAAATTAATCAAAGTGCCCCTGCCATCGAGCAAAGACAATATTCAGTTTACGAGTTTACTTTCGTTAACCCAGCGAAAGTGGGAGACGACCTCAATCTAGTATTAAAACGCGCCCGTGTTGCTCAAACGGAAAAGGGTGATCAAGAATCGCAGCGTTTAATTCTAAAAGCCTCGGGCAAAACTTGTTTAATGGGCTTTTATCGTCAGTCCGACTACCAGTCGATTACTTCTTCGTTATTGAAATATAGCAAAGACCAAGTTTCAAAGAAGGCTGACCGAACGCTGTTAGATGAAGGCGTTTTTTTAAAACGAAAGTGGATGATTGTTGGCAACGTTAAAAATTATCTATTAAGCGCTTTCGCTGACCAAGCACAGTATGTAGATGAGTTTGCGAATAAGGTCCATTTCCCCAAATT
This sequence comes from Alteromonas sp. ABH4_452, assembly GCF_056311825.1. NCBI lineage: Bacteria > Pseudomonadati > Pseudomonadota > Gammaproteobacteria > Alteromonadales > Alteromonadaceae > Alteromonas > Alteromonas sp. ABH4_452. The sequence continues at coordinate 2,342,950 of NZ_CM149973.1, forward strand.
TTACCCGCTTTCTTTGATGTCATCGGCGATGTTAGAAAGGGCGCAGGCCCTTGATTACGACTTAATACAAAACCCTATGATCTATGTTTCGCAAAACATGTGCATCGACAACCAGCAGTTAGCACAACTTAAAAGCAACGACTGTCTAAATATATTGGTTACGCCTGTTGATACAGATCCCAACCATCTTACCTGCGTGGGGTGGGTGAGTAGTGAATCTCCGCTGTTCTGTGCAGAGGTAAAGCTGATGCCGTTGTCTGATATGCTACAGTCAAATAAGTAACCACTAAGTGCTTTCGTTCAACTAGCCGGGGAGAGGACATGCACGGTAGGATTACCATTAACTTCGCTGTAAACAAAGTCTGTAAGTTTCGTTTTACCGCTTTGCGCACTCTCAAAAAATACCGCTACCCTGTGGCTTCTTATCTCATGCATAATCGCGTCATAGCGCAGGGCTAGCGGGAACAAATCACGCTGTAGTCTTCCGGTATCTAATGAAAATTGCACTTTAACCCGTTTATAGTTTCCTACATACTCATTAAATGCTTCAGTAACTGTAAGGGAGTACAATGAGGGCGATAAGAATGCGTGTTTTGACTGATCATTGACGGGTTTAAGTTGAATATGCTGGCTGAAATACTGATTTAATTGTGACTTCTCTACACTTGTTAAATCGCCGAGATTGGAAGCACGCTCTATGAAGTCTAGTTCTGGCGCTGCAATTATAAACTCTTCTAAAGGAAAGCTTAAAGATAATGCCGCTTTCGGATCTACATCCTTGAATACCAATTCACTGCCCGGTAATGAATGGGCATTTACGGAGCATGTGAGCGCGGTTAAACAGCATAATAAAGCGCGCAAAAATAAGTGAAAGCCCTTCGATGTTTTTGAGGTTATCACTGGTCTTGCACACCATAATCGGTTTGTCTGTCACGCCAAACCGAGTGAGGGTGGTTACCTGGTTTATTTGTAGACTTATTAGATTGCATTGAGAATTCTATCCAAAGAGAAGGACCGTGAACGCGCACATAATCATCCTCAGAGTTCAGCGCTGTCGTACCAGAGAATCCAATAACCGTACTATCAAACTCATTTGCATATTTCTCCATGTACTTAATAGCTTCGGTTTCATTGATATCACCGACATAGGTATAAATGGCTTCTTTTAGCAAAGAGACTTGTTCCTTAGATAAAGAGGACACCGCTAAGCCTTCTTGGATACTGGGTATGGCATCATCGAACTGCGGGCCTGCAATAATGTCTCTGTAAGTCCCTTTTAAGGTCGCTTGTTCTTGCTGTTTGCTGGTGAGTGAGGTGAGCAATTTTGCAAACGCATCGCGTTCTTGCAAAAGCGGTTTATTTTCACGCCCGTTCATTTCGAAAGAAGGGAAGGGCTCAATTCCCCGAAAGGAAGGCGTAGCGCCGATAAGCTTTCCGTTGTTATAAGTATTTGAAAAGGCGAAATGGTGACCGCCGTAATATAGTTCCCAAAGTCCGTCTAATGTGGGCTCACCTAAAAAAGCGAGTTTACCGTTGTAGGACGAATACGCCGCCTTATAGTCGGTGCTAATGGTGCCAATGTAGTCATCGGCATTAAGTGTTTGCACCATCTCGTCAAAACCTTCATCCATGGTTTCACTAGCGGCCTCTTTCAAAATTGCTTTAACAATGCCCCTTTGCTCAATGGAAAGTTCACCCAGAAAGATACCGGGGCGCTCGGGGAAAGCACCGGCTGGTAAATTACTCCAGTTTTTCGCCTCTTCCACAGAATATTCGGTTTGTATGTGTGATAACGCGTCTTCAGATAAGGTTGATTTTAGCAGTGAGGTGAGACATATCAGCGACGTAATATGATCATCATTCTCGCATTCGTCTGTTGAAACAGGAACACTAAGATCACCCATAAGCGTACTTGTATCGCCCATTCGAGCTTTTATGGCTAAGGTCTCAGGCGTGTCGGGGCGCGGAGGCGGTGGACCATCTGGGTGCGGGCCTTTTGGGTGATCTTGAGAAAATGTACAGGGTGATAATGCGAGGCCTATAGCAAGAATACTGATAGAGACTTTGAAGCTGTTAGATACATTCATGGGTAAGTGTTCCTGCTTTGTTCGGGCTGCTTAATTACTTTGATACTTCATTAAAGCATTTCAATCTCTTACTATTTCATTGAGAACAATATGGATCAACGCCGACCACTTTGTAACTCTGACAATGTATCTATCCATATAGCCATAAACGCTGTACTACAAATAATGATAAGTAGTAGCATTGCAGTTTTATCGTCGCTATTTTCATTACTATTTGTGCGCTTTCTGCACATTCTCTGCACAAACCTTCAGTATCTTAAAATCACAAACTAGTAAAAATACGATTGCTGAGGTATTCAGTTATGAAAAAGCCTTTTTCTTTGGCACGTCCATTAATCACAATGGCGATGGTTGGAGCGCTTGTCGCTTGCGGAGGCTCAGACGATGATAGTTTAACCGTCGATGCCGACTCATCTACAGACAGCGGCACAGATTCAGGCAATACTGACAATAGTGGAGCCGATAGTACCGCAGGTAGTTGCGATAATCCGGCAGCAACCTTACCCGCCATTTTCCTAGAATTTAACGCCTCACCAAACGTGACTGCTGTACTTTCCTCAGACGGCTGTACTGTAACCGTTGAAGCGAATGGCAAGCCTAACCACACTTCTTCCTATTGGGATTCAGGAAATGAAAGCGGCCTTTATGTAGCGCCTGAAGACGCAGATTTATTCGATCAACAGCGCTCACCCGGAGATATCGAGGATTATGTTAATTTGTTTCAACTTACGGTACCGGTAAACCCTGAGTTGGCTGACTCTTCTTCTGCAACTCCGTTAGGTGCAATAGGTATTGCCACCAGTGGTGCGCCTATTTTTAATGACTCTGAAGGCAATGGCGATGTTTCACTGGGCGTAATACAAGGTTTTGATAGAAACGGTGCACATACCGGCCCACAAACCTATCATTATCACCTTGAACCTAAAGCCATTACTTATGACGACGATAACTTGGTAGGTATTATGTCAGACGGCTTCTTTATTTACGGTAGACGTTGCTATTCAAGCGCCGACTATCCCACCGATCTCGATACATCAAACGGCCATGTGGGTATTACTCAATTCACCGACCCGTCAAATGAGGAAGGCGAGTACCATTACCATGTCTCAACTGAACAATACCTAAACGGCGATTATTACCTTATTTTTCCAGGTGATTTTCAGGGTACGCCAAACGGAGTGAACTAAACTGCGCTTTTTATGAAGTATTTAATCGCTTTAATCATGGGATTGTCTGTATTAAGCGCGGTTGTGTATTTAAAGCCCTTTATTCATGGGAACGAGATGCAGCCTGCGTCTAATAGCGACATTTCGATAAGTCGCGAAGGTCTTCGTATATTTCAAGGTAAGCCTTTTACTGGAGAAGCTGTCACACGATACCCGAACGGGGCTATTGCAGCTCGTGAGCAGTTTAAAAGCGGCCGACGTCACGGTGAAACGAAGAAATGGTTTAAAAACGGCACACTTGCGTTTAGCGCCACTTTTAACGACGCGAAACGGGAAGGGGGAGCAACTAGCTGGTGGGCTAACGGCAATATACGTTCAAAGCGTTACTTTGAAAAAGGAAAAATTCAAGGGGTTGCTATGGAATGGTATCGCAGTGGCGAAATATTTAAACGCTTTAATTTCAAGTCTGGGCAGCCAAACGGGCTACAGCAAGCGTGGCTAAAAAACGGCAAGCTGTTTAGTAATTTTGAGTACAAAAATGGCCGAATATTCGGCTTAAGAAAAGCAAATAACTGTGTTGGATTAGAAGATGAAGAAATTTCTATTGATTACTATCGCCTGCAATCTGCTGGTCTGTAGCGGTTTTTCCCATGCTGAAAAGCCCGAAGTATTGACCGAAAAGACCAACAGCGCCAATGTTGAGGAGTTGCCATACTACCAAGATGCTTCATTTTCGCCTTATTGGTTATCAGAGGGTGAAATAGACTTAACCTCTTTTCACAAAATTCCAGCCTTTAGCTTTACTGATCAAAGCGGTAACACAATTAGTGACAAGGATCTCGACAACAAAATTTACGTCGCGGGTTTTTTCTTCAGCACATGCCCAGGTATTTGTCCTACAGTGCGTTCGAAACTTATACGAGTACAAGAAACGTTTGAAGGTAATGATGAAGTAAAAATAGTTCAGCACTCAATCAGACCTTCAACAGATACTATCGAAGTACTGCAAGCCTATGCCATTAAAAACAAGATCAATAACGAGCAATGGTACCTACTAACCGGCGATAAAGAAGAGATTTATACTATTGCCAAACAAGCGTATTTCGCTAGTGAAGACCTAGGTAATGTTCAAAAGAACAAAGATTTTCTGCATACAGAAAGCCTGTTACTTATTGACAAAAACAAGCATATTCGAGGAATTTATAATGGCTTAAACGCCGCATCAGTTCAGTACTTGATAAAAGACATCAAGACCTTACAGAACGACAGGTCGTAGTGGGTATGTCAGAGATTATGGGGTTGGCACCGAAACTACCACTATAACAAGTCTTGAAAGATCCCAGATTTTGCAGCTTACCAAAGTTAAGAAAAACTCAAATAAAAAAACCGGCGTAAAAACGCCGGTTTTTGGTTTACGTACTAAATCGTAAATTACATTTTGTACGCTACAGTTACATAGCCAAAGCGACCGATGTTGTCATAGGCAGCATCGGTTGAGCCGGTACCTGTTGTACCTGTAGGTAGCGCGCGGTTAAACAGGTTATCAATACCCACAGTTAGGCTTACGCCATTCTTAAAGTTGTAACCCGCAGTTACATCAGTTACTGCGTATGAAGGCAGTTCCATACGGTTACTTGGGTTAGGGTTACGTGCTAGCTCTTGATTGTCGTAAATGCTTGCGCGCTCAATATAGCGCGTTTTCCAGCTTGCTTCCCAATCGCCACGGCTGTAGTTAACCGTGAATACACCTTGCCAGTCAGACTCACCAGCAGTGCCAGCGTTTTGATAAAATAGCTCTGGGTTGTCTTGGAATGGAAACTCTTTACGATCTTTAAGGTAAGTTGCAATTAGGCTTGTACGGAACGCACCTTCAAGTGCATCAAAGTCATAGCCTAATTCGAAATCTACACCTTTTGCTTCTTGACCCGCAATGTTTAGCGCGTAGCTGCGAATTTGGGTAATTTCGCCTGATTCTGAATCACGGTCGATAAGACCACAGTACGGATTATCGATGCCTGTTTCAGAGTCTACACAACGGTCTAGAATAGTTTGACCATCAATGTTGGTGATGGCGTCTGTAAGTTCAATTTCCCAGTAATCGACTGTCGCAGTAAAGCCTTCAAACCAAGCTGGAGTATAAACTAAACCTAGGGTTTTAGAGATAGACTGTTCTGCTTGAAGGTCGATGTTACCACCGTTTACGCCTTCCAACGTTGCCGCATCATAGTCAGAGTTGAAGTCTGCCGGAACGCCAAGTGCTGCGCAGTTAGCAATACGTTGGTCGGCATTCGCTAGGTTTTCTAGGTTATCTGTACGGCATGGATCGTCAACATTGAAGAACGTCTGGCTGGCTTCACCGTAAAGCTCGCTAATGTTCGGTGCGCGAAGGGCAGATGACTTAGTTGCTCTAACACGTAAGTCTTCAAAAACCTGCCAATCTAAACCAAGCTTCCAGCTTTTCGCGTTGCCAATAGATGAGTAATTAGCAATGCGCGCCGCTGTGTCGAACGTAAGCATATCTACGCCTGGTAAACCTTCAAGAAGCGGGATAGTAACTTCAGTAAATACCTCAGAGACGTCGTATTCGCCCTTGTCTTCGCCTAGCGCATTGAAGAAGGTGCCTGCAGCGTTGTCTGGCTCATCAATTTCACTTTTTTCTTTGCGGTATTCAACACCTGCTGCGAAACCTACGTAGCCTGCTGGCAGCTCGTAGATACCTGAATTTGCGATTGTTGCACCTGCGTTGTACTGCTCAATTTTGCTAGTACCTACAGACGTGGTATTTACATAGTCGATAGCTGCTTGTGAGGCTTGACCGTATCCCATAATATTTAGAGGTACACAGCCATCTTGGCTACCTGATGCACAAACAATGTTACCATTGTCATCTTCGACGGCATCTATTGCGTTGTAGAAGTTTTGCAAAATCAGGTTATTGCGGTTTTCACGCTCCAGCTCTGTTTTACCGTAGTTTACAAACGCTTCGTAGTTCCATTCATCATTGATATAGCCTTCTACACCTAACACGTAGCGATAGGTTTCACGCTCATCAGCTTCCGTACGAACACCTAAATCGGTCATCATGCGGTTTAGTACAATGCTATCAAGACCGTTTGCGTCCATGTACTCAGCAACACTGTCATCCAAGAATGCATTGTTGCGCGTTATAGTTGTTTCGTCGCTGTAGAAAAAGAACGCTGGTTGCGCCATAGAAATAGCACGTGTGCGTGCGTATTTAGCTTGCGCATATACCGTAGTGTCGTCATTAAGTTCGTAGTTACCTTTAACGTTTAGGTTAGTACGGTCAAATTCTGGCTGTAGCTGTGTGAACTGGCGAAGGTTGAAAGAGTCACAGTTTGCGCAGAAAACACCATCTACTTGGTCGCCAATGTAAATGTCTTTAATTGAACCGTCGGCGTTGAAGGTTTTAGTGCCATCGCCGAATACACCCGCATTGTTTATTACGTAGTAACCCGCGTTAGCGGTGTAAATATCATCCGGGTAGGCCGTTGAATCTAATTGATCTTCACTGCGCTTGTAACCCATGATGCTTTCAAAGCTCATGTTGCGATAGGGTGTAGCAGTCCAAGGGTTGTCTAAAGCATCTAGTGACTCTTGAGAGCTGTATTCAGCGGCAAAAGCAATATTGCCGCGATCGTTGTCAAAGTTAAAACCATAAGACGCTTGGTACTTATCATTTTTATAGCCATTTTCCTGCGCAAAGCCTTGTGTTGCGCTGATATCAAACCCTTCAATATTCTTTTTAAGAATGAAGTTAACTACACCGGTCACAGCGTCGGCACCGTATACGGCAGATGCACCGCCGGTTACGATTTCTACGCGCTCAATCCATGACGTTGGAATAGTGTTGGTATCGACAGCAGCAGTACCCGCTGATGAAGACACGTGGCGCTTACCGTTAACCAAAACAAGCGTGCGGTCGGTGCCCATACCGCGAAGGTCTAGAATGTTTAAACCCGCAGTACCGATGAATTGACTTGAGTTACCTAGCGAGAACGTATTCGCCAATGAAGGCAGTTCGTTAAGCACCTCTCCAATGTTCATCGCGCCAGAGTTAAGTAGTGACTCGCCAGAAATAGCGGTAACAGGCGAAGGTGCGATTGCGCCCTGACGAGAAATACGTGAACCTGTAACTTGAATTTTTTCAACATCAGCGCTAGCTGTCGTTGAATCTTGCGCTATTACGTTGCCAGATGTCAGAGCGACACTACCAGCCAATGCTAACCGAACAGCAGTTGCAATGTTTTTCATGGATTGTTCCTAATGAATTAGAATGTATATGCTTGTTGTTAAATAAGGCCCAAAATTGTAGGCAAGCCTTACCATGTCGATTTGTATTCGGATTTATACTTATGTCTAAGAGGGCGCGCATTCTAATTAGCAGGAACAAGCGAAATCAATTTTTTTCGATGAAACAACGCACTCCCTTTAGGTGGTTAACATTTAATTAATTTCTGATTAAATAGTAGGGTTTCGCTATGTATTGCGGGTATTGTTTTAAACGTGAGCAGATCTAGTTTCTTTCATAACCAATTGTTCAAATTGTGGTGTGAATGAGCGCTTATTAACCTAATTTCACCTTGAGCTCATTCCTATAAAAATACAGATATTGCAACCGAAATTTGGGGGATCTGGTTTGGCAGGTCAACTATTGGTCATATGAAAATTAGTTTTGCATTTCAGCGTAATAATTTGTGCTTTTATCGACGCGCTGAGAGTGTTAATTAAATTGTTGCGAATAGGTTAATTATGGGCGGCTTCTTCTTAATTTTGATCACTCACTACCACCCTAATTACACGCGAGGGAAATGTGTTGCTCACCGTCGTGCTATTAATTGCAAACTAAATATTAACTCGGTTTTTGCCCGAGTTTTTCGATTGGTAAAGTGCTTTATCTGCGTTTTCAAACAAAGCTTCAAAGTCGTAAGCGACCTTAGGAGCGCTCGCTACGCCAAAGCTTGCTGTAAGTTTGAAGTGTTGTGAACTTAATTGGTTCGTGAGTTCTATTTGTTTCCGGCAGCGCTGGGCAACTGTCATAGCTTGTTCTAAATCACAGTTAGGTAAAATAATGCCAAATTCTTCACCACCCAAGCGCCCGATGTAGTCATCTGGCCTGCAACCTTTTAATGCAGCAGTAACCGCACTCTGAAGCGCTTGATCGCCTACTTGGTGTCCATAGGTGTCGTTTATTTTTTTAAAATCATCTAAGTCAAAAATAATTAGACTAACAGGCCTTGCATGCTGATCAGCATAATTTATAAGCTCAGCTGATATTTTCGTAAAGTATGTGCGGTTGGCTATACCCGTAAGTCCATCTCTTTGCGAGATTTTTTTTAGTGCAATGTAATGGCTTCGTTTTTTGTACAGCCAAAAAGCTATTACTAAAAACGCCATAAATAGCACAAGATAAATAAGCCTGCGTATATTGCTTTCCTCCTGCGCTAGCTGTGCCTTGGCTTTTAACAGGGAGTTTTCCGCATCGAGTAGAGTAATTTTGTTCGATTTTATTAAACTATCTTGTTGTGCTTTATGAATGCTTAACATTTTATTGCTCATACTAGATAAATTAAGCGATCGCGCTTTTGCATAGTCTTTATGTAACTGCAGCGCCTTTTCATAATTTTTCTGTTTTTCTGCGATTTGATATAAGACTTCATAAGCATCTATGTCAGAGATGACTGCATAACCCGTATCTTCTTCCTCGCCTAGTACTTTGTAAGCGTATTCTTGTGCTTTCTCATACTCTTCGCGTAAAAAATAGATTTTGCTTAATAATGCGTAATACTCTTCTAACAATGGTGGATATTTAGTACTTTCAACTTCGTTTAGATGCGAATTTAACACCGCTAATGAAGCTTCAATTTCGTTTTTGTTGTACAGATAAGTAGCGTAGTGTGTGTAAATAGCAATAAGCGCTATCTTTTCTTCTGCATTTTCACAGTAGTTTAGCGCCTTAGTAAAACTGTCTTCAGAGAGTGAATCATTCTGTGTAGAGACTAAAGCAACGATAAGCTGCATGTGTAAAAAGCATGTGAATCGGGGAGAGTGTTGCCCGTTAATCAACGAGTTTCCATAACTAATCACCGTTTCTTTCTCGTCAATAGAGTTGTAAAAGTTGATTATCGCATTGTGGGCTTGTTCCTTAACTAAGGGATCAGTGACCTTGTCTAAATTCTCAGTTAAAAAATCCATAGCAGAGAATGCCTCAGCCCAATTTTGGGTTGCAGCATTGAGCGCAGCAAGCGCTGCGTATGATTGAAACTGATAGCGAAACGAATAATCACCGTTTGCAATGTGTTGATACGCTTCTGAGGCACCCAATAGGTCTCCAGCTACAAGCTCCATATAAGCTGCAGTAAAATCATAAAGCTCCTTATCATCTTCGCTTAAGCTTGATTTATCTAAGCTTTGAAACAGCTCTTTCGATTTCTGAGGGTTTGAACTTCGTATCTCATAGGCTTCTTCTAAAATGCTATTACCACTCTCAGCTGCAAACGAAAGAGAAGAGGAAATTGAAAAAAGTACTGTTAAGATGCTAAAGGTTACTAATTTAACTTGGCTTTTTATTAATAGTTTTAACGTCATTATCGCTTTGAACAGTGGAGTTAGCTACAACATGTAATCTGCAACTCCCTTTCTGTCAAAATTGACGTTACATAAATGCGTCTTCTGATATCGGGAGCGAGGCTATTGTTTTAGTTTAGACAAAAAATGAATAAATGCTTCTGATGCCTAATAAAAATTATATAAACGTTAACCGATTAGACATTGGTCTGCAAAAAAACGGGGGAGCAGTGTTTAGCTAGCTTATGAAAGTAAAGGGGAGCAAGTTTGCCTTTTTACAAACTTGCTTTAAAGATATGAAGGAAATTAATAAAACTAGCGTTAAGCAGAGCGCTTAAGGGTTAATTCTCGTCTTACTATCGCAGCACCAGCGCTAAGGGCTTCAAGTTTCCCTCTGGCAACATCTCGTGAAAGGGGAGCCATGCCACAATTAGTACAAGGGTAGAGCTTATCTGCGTCTACGTACTTCAATGCTTCGCGCAAAGTAGCGGCGACTTCTTCTGGCGTTTCTATGGTATCAGTGGCAACATCAATGGCACCTACCATCACTTTCTTTCCTTTTAGCAAGGAAATGAGTTCAATGGGTACGTGGGAGTTGTGGCATTCCAATGACACCATATCGATGTTCGACTTCGCTAGCTTAGGGAAGCTTTCTTCATATTGACGCCATTCTGAGCCTAGCGTTTTCTTCCAGTCGGTATTTGCTTTAATGCCGTAACCGTAGCAAATGTGTACCGCAGTTTCACATTTTAGCCCTTCAATAGCGCGCTCTAGCGCAGCAATTCCCCATTCGTTCACTTCATCAAAGAATACGTTAAACGAGGGTTCGTCGAACTGAATAATATCAACGCCAGCAGCCTCTAGTTCTTTCGCTTCTTGGTTTAGAATCTTGGCGAATTCCCACGCGAGCTTTTCGCGGCTTTTATAGTGATCATCATACAGGGTATCAACCATAGTCATTGGACCTGGTAACGCCCACTTAATAGGTTGATCAGTTTGGCTTCGTAAAAACGTGGCATCTTCAACGAATACCGATTTTGGTCGTTTAACTGCTTGCGTTACAACAGGAACGCTTGCGTCGTAACGATTGCGAATACGCACAGTTTTACGATTCTCAAAATCAACACCGTCGAGGTGTTCAATAAACGTGGTTACAAAGTGTTGTCGGGTTTGCTCCCCGTCACAAACAATATCGATGCCAGATGCAGCTTGCTCTTGAAGTGTAACGCGCAGCGCATCTTTTTTACCTTCTTCTAAGGCATTATCTTTTAGTTTCCATGGCGACCATAACGTTTCAGGCTCAGCAAGCCATGAAGGTTTTGGAAGACTGCCAGCAATAGAGGTGGGGAGTAATTTTTTCATGTGATTCGTATTCTTTAAGTCAGTATTTATTGTGAATGCCTGTGGGGCAGGCCGTAGCGCCCCACTAAAATTTAAAGACTCACCTTAGCGAGCCGATGATTGCAATTGGCAACGAGCAAGTTACCAATAACCAGTATCAGAGGATTTATCTAGCGTAACTTGCTGTAAATTGCTGTAGCTTATGTTGATAAGGCTTAATAAAGTTCTCTTCCACGAACTTGCCTTGCTCTACGGCGAGGTGACTGCGTTCGTCGCGGTCGTACACAATGCGTGTTAACGAGTGATCGCTATTTTTCAAATTTGGTTTGTAGCTTAAACCTGCTTGCGCGTTAGCGTTATAAATTTCAGGACGATAGATTTTCTGAAACGTTTCCATCGTTGCGATAGTGCTTATAAGCTCTAAGTTTGTGTAGTCGTTTAGTAAGTCGCCAAAGAAGTAAAAGGCGAAGGGGGCGGCACTGTTAGGCGGCATAAAATAGCGAACGTTTAAGCCCATCTTTTTGAAATACTGCTCGGTCAACGAGGACTCGTTAGGTTGATATTCAACGCCTAAGACAGGGTGTTGGTTTTCCGTTCTGCGATAGATTTTGTTGTCAGAAACACTTAAGCAAATAACAGGGAGTTTTGAAAAGTGCGCTTTATAGGTTTCAGAGTTAACGAAATACTGAAACAGTTTACCGTGTAAATCGCCAAAATCGTTAGGAACGCTGAATGACGATTGGCCACGATTATGATTAGAAAGACGAACGCTAAAATCATAATCTCGAACATAAGACGAGAAGTTATTGCCCACAATACCTTGGGTGCGCTTCCCCGTTTTTTTATCGATAATGTTAGTTTGCAAAATCTCAATCGTAGGGAAGGTTTTGCCGTTACCCTCTACATCAATATCTACCGATACTATTTCTAGTTCAACAGCATACCGTTCGCCACGCTCATTGTCCCAGCTAGCCAACGCGTTAAACCGATTGTTAATCATGCTCAACGCATCGCGTAAGTTTTCTTTTCGGCGCTCGCCTCGCGCTAAATTAGCAAAATTAGTGGTAATGCGCGTGTTGTCTGAAGGGCGATAATCTTCATTAAACTGAACGCTGTTAATGGTAAAAGAGAAATTTGTATCCACGTTATTGTTCATGAGAATGCGCTTCTATTCCTAAGATTAAAACGAGTAATGTAAATGCTGTAAAAAGCTATGGATAAATTTATACGCGGTTTTATCTATGAATAAAAATGACTTAATTTCATTTTTATATGAAATTATCTCATGCTATGTTCGGAAGAGAGGAGTTACGTGGTTTTATCCTCCCAACGCCTAGCACTAATCATAATTAGGTCACAGACCGGATCTTTCAGTTGTGAATATAAGTCTCTATCGTTAGGAATTCGAGAGGCGAGGGTTTGCTTGAAGAACGCGTAAGACTTTGCGGTATCGTCATCAATTCTAAGATAATCTCTGAATAGAAGAGCATACTTAAAGTTTTTTGCGCCTACTTTTCGTATATGAATATTCGCTTTAAACGACCATTGGTCTGTGACCCCTTGCAGGTAAATTTTACGCCAGTCCGCAAGGCATGATTCGTCAGGCGGTAAATGATCTTGACTCATGTGAGCGTTAGGCAAGTTTAATTGACTTATTCGCTGGTTTATCGTGTCGCAAATAGCAGGAGATATTTCACTAACCCCAATTTGAATATCGATACGATCTTTCGCTGGCATGTTATGAATAGAAGTAGAGCCAATATGGTCAATACAAACGCAAATATCGCCTAGCGCAGTTAATAAACAGCGCTTAGCAATTTCAAACTGCTCAAGCCACACTTTTTTATAAGGCACAATTTCAACTTTATCTCGCTCTTGGTGTTTCATAGTGCAACCTTTCTGCGTTAATTAACAAACTCGGCGCGTTTTTCATTCAAGAAGAAAAAGGTAGCAACTTAAACCATTTCGCTAGTATCAATAACGGCTTTAATGCAAAAAAAACGCACTGGGTTAACAAATACTTACATTGAATAAATTAGATGCCTTGACTTACTTAATTTACAACTTAATACTTGAAACCAGTCATTTAATACTAGAAGTTATTAAGTCTAGTTTTTTTATTTTTGTCTGATAGGACCGCAAGGAGGCACCCAGTGAATCTCATCAAACGTATCAATTTTGTTTCGCCCTCGCGCTTTTCATTACTTTTAGCTTCTGGGTTATTTATTAGCTGTATGGCTAATGCAACACCACAAACTAGCGACAAAGAAGAGTTCGTTGAACCCAAAGATATAGAAGTCGTTGAAGTAAAAGGTAAAGTTAATAAAAATAGTGGTTTTTTCCTACGTAAAATCCAGCGAACGGAGCTAGATTTTTACAGACGATTTAACGCATTAGCGGACAACAAAAAGTTCAAAGTAAGATGTAGAAAAGAATCATCCGTAAACAGCCGAATTAAAAAGACTGTCTGCTATCCCCAGTATGCGCTTGATCGGATGTACAAGGAAACTCAGCAGGCACTTAGGCAAAACATGCCTAGACCGACGATGAAAGATATCGAAGACTTAACAGTTAGCGACAGAGAAGAGTCTTTTGCCTATATGGAAACAGTCATTAAGAAAGATCCTGAACTAACTAAGTTATTAATAAATATGCGCAAAGCCCAACTTGAATACGAAGAGTGGAAGTCGCAATAGTTGCGCAATTGTATCGTTCTTTTAATTGTATCTGCTGGATTTTGTGCCACAGATACTTTCGCTGTGCCCCGAAAGTTCGGCCAATCCCTCGGACTTTTAATTAGGGTTCAATAATAACTGTGCGCTGACACTTAATAATGGCCGTATATGCGTTCCTTTAACGCTGCGTTGTAACGGCCAAAGCCCCCTCAGTGATTACGCAGCGCATCAATTAACTCGTCTTTACTCATGTTTGAACGTCCATCAATGCCCACTTCTTTGGCTTTTTGATAGAGCTCATCTTTAGTGCGATCTTCGTACTTATTTGCTTTGCCGCCGTCTTTTGACGGAGTTTGTTTACTATTGGCTTGTGCATTGGCAATGCGCGCTGACTTTTCTTTGCTATAGCCTTCCTCGCGAAGGGCTTCATAGGTATCGTCGTTCTTAATTTGGTTACCGTGGTCCTTAGCCATTTTAAAACTCCTGTTGTGAATGGTGAGAGAAGCTGTGGTGTTTATAGTATTTCATACTTGGTATTCGCCTAGATGGTTTAGGTTAGGTGAGCGACTTGGTGATTCAATCCAAAGAACAATGGGTTTAGTCAGTAATAGTATTGCTGCTAATACGAGGAAAAATGTCATTCATCGCAAACGCCTAAATGGGTAAAAAGGCGCTGCACCGCAATGTAACCCATTAACACATTAAAACTACTTACATTGTCAGTTTTAGTGCGTTTCGTGCACGGGAAAAGTGCAATTGTGTCAATGGTTTAGCGCCTTTAGGCTATTGCGCGTTTAAAGCTGAGCCTTTAGTCTAAAGACATTGTAGATGGAAGGCTGAGCGAAATATGAATAAAAACGTACAACAAACCACGATAAATTCTTCACGTCGTAATTGGTTAAAATCGGTAGGTTTAGGGGCTGGTGCGGTGGCACTAACCACGAGTGTCGACAGTATAATGGGCGACCTGCATGCGGCGGGAATGCCCACTGAACATTTTCCGTCGGCTACACCTAACGTGAACGATGGTCTTATTCGCTTATCGTCAAATGAGAACGCCTTTGGACCTTCGAAAAAGGCCGCTAAGGCAATGCAAAGCGAGCTTTTAAACCTTGCACGCTATACCGATGCTACGGTTGAAGTTTTAGCGCAAAAAATTGCTAAGCAAGAGGGCGTTTCTGCCGATCAAATCGTTATCACAAACGGCTCTTCACCTATTCTTTTCGGCTATGCCGACTGGATCACGAAAAATGGTAATAAGCTAGTAACGTCTATGGCAACCTATGAAGGTGTGCCGAGAGGCGCTGAGTTCATGGGGGCAGAGGTGACTTACGTTCCACTTGCTGCAGACATGACTTTCGACCTAGATGCCATTGAAGCAGCAGTAACTGAAGATACAACCGCCGTTTATGTATGTAATCCAAACAATCCAACCGGCAGCATGGTAGATGCGGCCAAACTGACCGCTTTTGCGAAACGTGTGTCGAAAAAAGCACAGGTATTTATTGATGAAGCTTACATTGAAATGTCTGACGCTTACCCGGCCAACGTTCAGTCGAAGCTTATTTCAGAAGGGCACAATGTAGTAATTTGCCGGACATTTTCTAAAATTCACGCCATGGCAGGCCAGCGTTTAGGTTACGCCATTATGCCAGCTGAGCAAGCTAAAACCCTGGGCGGAATGTTGCGCATGGGTGGCGTAAACTACTTGGCACTTGTTGCGGGTATGGCTAGCATGGATGACCACGCGAACCTAAACACCATGCGCTCACGGATTAAGACTGAACGTGACAAGTTAGTAAAAGTCGCCAAAGAATTAAAGCAGCCCTATGCACCGAATCCACAAGGGAATTTCATTTACATGGATACGGGTATGCCGCACGACAAGTTTGCGCAGAAGATGAGAGCTCAGGGTATAAAGGTAGTAGGGCGTACCTGGCCCGGTTACGATTCATGGTCGCGAATAAGTGTGGGTACGCCAGCAGAGACCGATGCCTGCGTTAAAGCATTAAAAGCAGTACTTGCTTAGAAAAAACAATAATAACACCTAGCGAAGAAAGAAAAGGCTGAACACTAGTTGCGTTCAGCCTTTTTTATATTCGTTGTGCGAAAATGCACGCTAGTTTTTTATAGGTTAGACTAAGTTTAAACTTTACTTTAGTCCTTGCTTTAGCTCTTACTCAAGCCTCTATTTTTGGCCTTATTTCAGCCCTTATTTCAGCCTTTATTTTTCGATAGCAAACGTTAAGCCTGCTTTTTCTTCTAGGCGACTAATTAACTTATCGCCTAAGGCTGCTGCTGGTGTGAAAAAGCCGCCAGATAGGTTTACGTCTTTACACAGGCAAAGCGCCGATTCTGAAATCATCTTGCTAGTAGAACCATAGCCAGGATCTTTATCACCTTTAACCGAAACGGCTAGCATGTCGCCATTGGTGGCGGTACCTACAAACATTACATCGTAAAAACCGTTCTCACGCTCTTCTTTACTTGGGCCTTCTCCAGGTTTAGGGCCATCATCGCTAGCTAGCGACTTATCTTTAGCGACGTGGTTTGCCATGGCTTCACCTTTCTCGCCAGGGCCGGTCATCATCATTTCATCGTACTGAAAGTTCTTACCGTAAGCGTAGCCTGCTAGGTAGTTAGAGCGGTGAACGTTCTTGGTATTGATAGCCGCCATGATAAATGGCGCTACCCACGTACCTAACTGTTCGTCAAAATAAGGTTTGTTGCCATCTGGCTGTTGTTGATTAGTCGAGCCATCTGTCAACGAGAGCGGGTTAATAAGCGCTGCCATTACTGCCTTGTCTTTGTGCGCTGCAGCCATGGTTGCTTTTAGGCTAGCAGCTGTACCACCAGAGAAGGTGCCCTGCATTTTGCGAACGCGACCTTTTACATATTCGATTACTTCGCCGGTTTGTTTCTTCGCATGTTCTTGTAAATAGTGAACACCTAAATCGAAGGGCACAGAATCGAAGCCGCAAGAGAACACAATGTTTGCACCTGTTTCCTTAGCTTTTGCTTCGTACTTGTGGATCATTTGGTGCATCCACGCTGGTTCACCACATAAATCTGTATAGCCTGTACCATTATCAACACATGCAGAAAGTAACTTTTCGCCGTAAATTTGATATGGTCCTACGGTAGTCAGTACAACGGCTGTGCGCTTTGTCATTGCGTCAAGTGCGTCGGCATCATCACCGTCGGCAACAATACTAGCAACGCTATCGCTAATGCCTAGTTCCTGTTTTACATCATTAAGTTTAGCTTCGTTACGACCTGCCACTGCCCATTTAACATTGCTGTCACTGCCATACTGCGCCTGAAAATACTCAGCCACTAGTTTGCCCGTAAAACCTGTAGCACCGAAGATAACTACATCAAATTCGCGTTCGTTACTCATTGTTTTGTCCTGTTTTATTCCGTTTCGACACGTGTCATCAATATGCACTTCCCAATATACGCACAAGCGCCCATATCTATCATTTTTTTAGGTAATATTTGTCTATTCACGAAATTAAACAGTGGATACAAAGCAACTAGCACAATGATTTAACAAAAGTAGCTAGTCGAGCCAGTCCCTCATTCAAGCGCTCTATACTGGTAGCGAAAGAAAGTCTTACATAATGTTCAGCATTGTGCTCGCCAAAATCATTGCCTGGTGTCAGCGCCACATGATACTGCTCGAGCAGAGCATCACAGAATTCGATAGCACTTAAGCCTGTATGTTTGATATTGATGTAAGCGTAAAACGCGCCGTCGGGTTGAGCATCCAAACTGAGCCCCATATTCTGAAGTGCATCAAAAACAAGCGATGCACGCTCTGCCAGCGTATTGCGGTTTTGCTCACACTGCGCCAACGCTTCAGGCGTAAAGCACGCAAGTGCGGCTTTTTGAGAAAGGGTAGAGGGGCAAATAAACAAATTCTGCGCGAGCTTTTCGACTATTGGGGTCATAGACTCAGGCACTACGCACCAGCCAAGACGCCAACCCGTCATACCAAAGTATTTTGAAAAGCTGTTTATAACTACCACAGTGTCCTGCAGTTCTGCGTTGGCAAGTACAGTTTGGAGTGTTGCGCCTTTGCTCTCATTTGATTGAAACGCGCCAGCATCCACTTGAACATCCAATGAAAGTGCTAGGTCTAAATAAATTTCATCAACAATTAAAAAGCCACCCTTGGCTTTGCAGTATTGTCCAATCTTATACAGCTCGTCTATATCTATCGCCGTGCCTGTAGGGTTGGCAGGTGTGGCGATAAGCACGCCTTTCGTATTGTGTTTCCAATTATCGGCAACACTTTCGGCGGTTAGCTGAAAGTTATCCTCACTACGTGTTGGTACTAGCGTTACTTCTGCGCCAAACGCGTTTAAAAATCGTCGATTGCACGGGTAAGATGGGTCGCCCAATATCACGTTATCGCCAGGCTCTACTAAAGCGGCGCTTGCCAAAAGTAGCGCGCCTGAAGCACCAGCGGTAACTACGACTCGTGATGGGCTTACCTGTATGCCGTGTTTAGTTTCATAAAAGCTAGCGATTGATTGACGTAGTTCTGGAATACCCAATGCAGAAGTATAGGGAAAATCAGGGGTGTCCAAGCTTTCTTTCATTGCCGCAAGTACGGGCGCGGGGGCGCCGAAATCAGGCTCGCCTAGATTAAGCCTAATAACATCTTTACCTTGCAGTTCCAGTGCAGTGGCTTTTTCGCCATAGGCCATGGCAAGAAACGGAGAAATAGCGGTAGCGCGAGAGGCAAACTTCAAAATAAAACCCTTATTAGTTGTGCCAGTTCAAACATTACTGCAATTAGGGATTAATCTCGCCTGTGATTCAAGTAAATTCTAGAAAAGAGCAGGAGAGGCTCCCTATAAACATCATCACTAGCTCGCGTAACTACCGTTCATATTAAATGTCGGCCTTAAATAAAGTCGGTATTTGAAACAACAGCTACGCGTACTAAACGAATGTCTATTTACTGTTTATCAAAGCCTGATAAAGCTCATCTTTCAACTCGGCGCGGTCGTGTTTTAGCTGGTGTAGCGTTTCATCGCTAGCGGGTGATCCAAGCTCTTCAAGGTTTCTAATTTCATCATCTAAACTGTGATAGCGTTTTGCCTTTTCGGCAAAGTCAGTACTATTCGCATTTAAACGGTTAATCGTATCTTCGTGCTCTGGAAAGTCGCACAGTAGTGAGTGGTTTTCGCCTAACATTATTGTTCTCCTGATTGTCTTGTTTCATAACAGCAAAGCTAGATTATCAGTACTTTTATCAAGATATAATGCACTGAATACCGCAATCAGTTTCAATAAATTATTGATAATGGCAGTCAATGTTAGAGTCGAGCAAGTAGTAGCGTTAAAACGACGAATTACCATGGGCAAAATCTCTTACATAGGGTAGGCTAGAAATTCACAATAATAAGGACTAACTGCATGCTGCAATTGAACATTTTTCACAAAGCCGCGCGACAGGTGAGGGCATCGGGTAAATCAGCCATTGCGTTTACGGTATTGTTTGTCGTGTCTGCATCTTCAGCTTGGGCAGCGTTACCAAGCATTGGTGAATTCACCAGCGATATGACTAAAAAGGACGGGTTGATCCCCGTTTACTATGACGATGAAAGCGACAAGGTTTACTTGGCCGTGCCTACAATCGATGCCGAATATTTGTTCCAAAGCAGCTTGCCGTATGGTGTAGGTTCAAACGATATTGGCCTTGATCGCGGACAACTTGGCGATACGCGTTTGGTCAGCTTTGAAAAATTTGGTAACAAGGTTTTATTAAAGCAGCACAATACCAAATACCGCGCAACCCACGGCAGCGACGCCGAAAAGCAGAGTATTGATGAAGCTTTCGCAGATTCGGTCATTGCTGGTTTTACGTTGGTAGCTAAAAGCGATAACACTAGCCTTATCGACTATACGCCTTTTCTGTTAAGTGATATTCACGGTATCGGCAACCGTATGGCACGCACCAAGCAAGGTAGCTTCAGCGTAGATAAAATGCGAAGTGGCGTGTACTTACCAAAAACCAAAGGCTTTGAAAAGAATACTGAATTAGAGGCTCTAGTCACTTTTGCTGGTAAAAAGCCCGGCGAATACGTGCAGCAAGTTACGCCAGATCCAGAAAGCTTGACGGTGCATTTGCATCACTCGTTTGTGGCACTGCCTGACGACAACTACACGCCCAGAGAATACCACCCATACTCAGGCTACTGGAAATTCAGTTATTTTGACTATTCCACGCCTATTAGTGAACCTACTGAACAGCGATTTATTACCCGCCACCGTTTAAACAAGAAAACCCCGCATGCGGCGAAGAGCGAAGCTGTTGAGCCTATTGTGTACTACCTTGACCCTGGTATCCCCGAGCCAGTAATGACAGCGCTTAAAGAAGGTGCGAGCTGGTGGAATCAAGCCTATGAAGCTGCAGGCTACAAGGACGCGTTTCAGGTAAAAGTACTGCCTGAAGGTGCAGACCCCATGGACGTGCGCTACAACGTCATTAACTGGGTGCACCGCGCAACGCGCGGTTGGTCATACGGTTCGTCGGTTGTCGACCCACGTACAGGTGAAATTATTAAAGGTCACGTTACACTTGGTTCGCTGCGTGTAAGACAAGATTATCTAATCGCCCTTGGCCTCACCAGCCCGTTTAAAGAAGGCAACACCGACACTACTGCTCAGCAAGAAATGGCTTTGGATCGCATTAGGCAGCTGTCTGCTCACGAAGTAGGGCATACGTTAGGCATAGCACACAATTTTGCCGCAAGTGAAAACAACCGTGCGTCGGTGATGGATTATCCTCATCCCAAAATTAGCATTAAAAATGGCAAAATTAGCTTAGAAGGTGCCTATGAGAAAGGTATAGGCGCATGGGATATACACGCCGTAGCGTATGGTTACCAAGACTTTGCCAGCGACGTAGAAGAAGCCGAAGCTTTGGCAAAAATTATCGTAAAAGGTCGCAACGAGGGCTTAAGCTTTAAATCAGACCCAGATACCCGCAGCAGTCGCCATGCATCGGCAAACGGCCATATGTGGGAAAACGGCAGCAACCCGCTGGATGCCTTCGATGAAATTTCACAAGTGCGCGAACAGGCACTAGCCAATTTAGGTTTGGACACCTTAAGCCCAAACAGTAGTTTATCGTCTCTTGAAAATGCTTTAGTACCTATTTACTTGCTACATCGCTATCAGCTAGAAGCTGTAGCAAAGCAAGTGGGCGGCTTGGTGTATGAATATGAACGTAAAGGTGACTATACCCAAGCGCAGGGCCAGCAGTTTGTAGCACCCGCGGTGCAGCAACGCGCAATGCAGCAGTTGATTACCGCCACTACTGCCGATTACTTAACTATTCCTGAGTCGGTCCTCGCGCTCATTCCACCCACAGCATACGGTGACGACATTACTCGCGAGCACTTTAAGGGCAAAATGGGCTTAATGTTAGACCCTGTTTCTGCCGCTGCTTCGGCATCCAACTTTGCTTTTGAGTTGTTATTACACCCGGAACGCTTAAACCGCCTAGAGTGGCAAACAAGAAGCACTAACGATAGACGCAAAAAAGTGGGCGTTTCAATGCTAGTGAAGCAAATACTTAGCGTACATTGGTATAAAAACAAGTCGCAAAGCCCGCTAGCCAAGCGCTTACAGTTAGTGGCGTTAAATGCAGTGATGAAAGCAGTAACTAACGACAAGCTAGCACCCGAAGTAAGATTGGAAGCTGAACTCGCCTTGCTTGAATTTAGCGAATGGTTAGACGATGAAGCAGACAACAATCAGTATGAAATACTGAAAGAGCAGTTTGATACCTATTGGGCGAGTAAGGCATGGCCAAGTAGCTTTGAGGTAGAGCCACTGCCGCCAGGATCGCCGATTTAAGGAAGCTGATAATTAATGTTAGGGACAACGCGTTTAGAGCAAAACCATAGCCCGAGTAATAAGCAAGTGCCGCAAGGAACCTTTGCGGCCTTGATCACTCCTTTACTCGCTGTACTACTTCTAATAATAGTTCCATTAGCAGAAAGTCTGTATGGCGGTGTGCTGTGGGACTTGAACTACCATTCCCCCAGGTTCATGTCACAGGTCGGCGACGCGTTAGCCTTAGTTAAACTTATAGCGCTTTGTGCAGGTGTTTACCTGCTCTTTACGCAGCACGGTACATTGAGATATCTTGTTAAAAGTAAATGGTTAATTGTTGCTTTGAGCAGTGTTTTAGCAATAGTGGCACTCATTCAGATTGCGATAGGTCTATTAGGTGTTCTGATTGATGCAACACTAGGAGCTAACCGAGACTACTTTCATAAAGAATTTGCAATAGAAAATAACACTATTTACGTGTTTACCGCAGATCCAGGTGCAATGGGTACGGCCTACCATTATTTCTATTTAAAATGCCCACTACCTTTAAACCGCTATGAATTAAAGTTTATTGAAAAAACAAATTGGGTACGGGAGCTAGAGCTTAAAGCTTCTGATAATGGTTTTGACGTATTTAATCAGCGTGGTGAGTTTAAATTTCGAGTTAGTCTTAGTGAAGTAGGGTGTGGTTAGTTACCTTGAAAATAGGGTAACTGTCAGATCAAGTCTGAGCTGGTACGATTTAGTGAGTAGTTTGTTTCTCTACTTGATTTGGCACTTTCGTCACAATACTTGGTCCTTCCTGTGTGTTTCAATCAGATAGATGCATAACGTATTTCATTTGTTGATGAAGCACCCTAATGACGAAAATGCCGTCATCGACTTTTTTATAGAAGACCATGTGCCTATGAACGGGGAATTGTAAGTAATTCTTTCTAATGTCCTCCGCTGAAGTACCTACATTCGGGGTTTCCGCCAGAACAACTAGAGCTTCATGTAGGGCAACAAGATAGGCTTCAGCTTGAGTTACGCCGTGAACATTGGCTGAATAATCGTAAATGCGGGAGATATCTTCCTCTGCTTTGTTAGAGAGGATGTATTCGTTCATTCAGAGGCTCGAGCTTTCTTAGCTTGAATAATATCCAAAACATTCTTGTCACTTTTCCCACTCAACTCACCTTCTATGAGGACTAAGCTAATTGCCTCACGCTCACTCTGATTGCGACGTACTAGATCGCGAATATAATCACTAGCATTAGCAAATTTGCCAGTTTTTACTTGCTCATCAATCCACGTACGCATTTCGTCAGGAAGTGACACGTTTAAAGTTGCCATTGTCTATTTCCGAATGTTCACCATTCAGAAATTATGGCAAATATTGACAAAGATTGCCAATGGGGCAGTGAGGGTTTGGTTTAACCGGTGTCCCCGAAGCACTTCGCTAAACGACCTATTTGGCGTCGCTCGAAACACTGCGCTTTATAAAAATTCGTCCTTTTGCTTTGCAAACAGAAGTCCTACGAGTCCATGGGCACCTTAAGGTACAACGCCGCCGTTCAATACAATAAATTGAACGGCAGGGCGCACTTTGAAGAATAAGTTCGTAATTTGCGAGAGACTATCTACGTACCCTAATCAACCATGTTGTAATAAAGTTTTACTCCATCAACTGGCGTATAAAAACCTACAACTCCTTATAATTCGTAAACACCTTGTACAGCTGCGTACCACTCAATACCGAAGCCGAAGGAAAGTGCAAAATAGGGATCAAATCGCAAGGCGCTTCTAGCGTTCTGCTGCCATTGTCGGTGTCGAGATCATCAATATTTAAAATCTGCGCTAGCGGTTCGCCTTTTTTCACCGTTTGGCCTGGTTTCGCCATGTACTCCACCATGCCGCCCCAGTTTGTGAATAACGTTTTATAGTCTTTTAAATATACGCCTAAACGCTGCATTGCTTTCGGTTTAATATCGCATTCGTACAATAAGCCTTTGGCGTTTAGGTAGCTAAGAATGCTGGTGGCATCTATGTTACCTTCGTTAAAGTCGATAACTTCTTGGCTACCCATTTCTAGCGTGAATGCCTCTACATTAAAGCTAATCTCGCGCTCTAAATTACTCTTTATGCTTTCTTGCAGTGTCCACCACGGGCAGAATGTGGCTTCGTCGAGTGCTCCTGCAAATACGTTAGGTATAAAAATACAG
The DNA here is from genome assembly GCF_056311825.1 of Alteromonas sp. ABH4_452. Classification (NCBI taxonomy): domain Bacteria; kingdom Pseudomonadati; phylum Pseudomonadota; class Gammaproteobacteria; order Alteromonadales; family Alteromonadaceae; genus Alteromonas; species Alteromonas sp. ABH4_452. Next base: position 2,366,865 of record NZ_CM149973.1, read on the forward strand.
TGGGGGATGTTAAATAGCTTGGCGCTGTCTTTGGCATATTCGGGAATATAAACGTGACGGGTAGACACCGGGCCGTTATGAAGGTCTAGTACAAAATCGGCATTTACTGCCATTTGCTGTAGCTTTAAGTTTAGCTGCTGCGCCAAGCCTAACCCCCAGGGTTCGGCTAATTTGTTGTCGATAGCATTAGAAAGGTGCGCACGAAAACGTTGTTTTATGCCTTCAATAGACTCTTCGCGTGTAACGGTTTTGGCGAAATGCTCTACTGCTTCTTTATCGAAGAAATAGCCGCGGTTCCAGTTTGTGCCGTTCACAGGGTCAAACCGGCCTAATGTGTACTCACCGGCTTTAATGTTAGTACCAATGGGATTACAGTTGGGTACTAAGATAATTTCGCCGCAAATATCCATGTTTTTCAAGCGCTGAATAAGATGATAGATAACTACATTACCTTGCACTTCAGCACCGTGAATTGAGCTTTGAATATAAACGGTGGGGCCAGGGCGCGCGCCCTTCATTCGATAAATTGGCACATTCATGTTACGGCCAGACGCGTTTTGCGCCACTACCATGTGTTTTTTTACTACTTGGGTTGTCATTTAAATCAACCTATTTTCTGTCTATTTTTCTAACGAAAACGCGGCAATCATATCGATAAGCGTATTTGCAAGGGCCCAAGCGTTTTCAGACGATTGCTCAAAATACATAAATCGTAACATTTTGATGATTGTTCAGTGAAACTATTTCCAAATAGCGCCGTCTCAAAAACTATCTATTTTCAGAATGAAACTGTAATGAAACTAACAAAAATAATTCCCTTAACTTTACTGCTGGTTATGGCTTCTGGGTGTACGTCGAAACAGTTGTATAACGCAGCGCAACAAAACCGGTTACAAAACTGCAATGAATTGCAGGGAGCGCAACGAGATGAGTGCGAGGCACGGTATCAAAAAGATTATGAAACGTACGAACGTGAACGCCAAGAAGTCTTAAACGATAAAAAGTGATTTTGCGAATGTTAAAGGGCAGGTCTCTATACCGAAATGGTTAGCAACGATTACGTTTAATAGTTACCTGCCATCTTAAATTTTATGGTTGGTTTAATTGCATTCAGCAAGCACAAAGCTCGCAGTCCACGCCTTTTGGTAGCTTCCAATTTCGCCATTCATGCGAAAGCGCATCAAAGGTCATTAACGTGTTTTTTGGGATATTATCGAAATCCATCAATACTTGCATAGCTAGCATGGCTTGGTAAGTACCAACAATATTTACTACAGGCGAGAATATACCTGCCTCTACACAGCTTAAATCAGGCGATTCAAAAAGCGTCCGCAAGCATGCATAGCAACGGCTCTCACCGGGTATAGCTACAAAAAGCTGGCCTTCAAAGCGAATGGCTGCGCCCGACACCAGTGGAGTATTTAGTTTAAAACACAATAGGTTTATTAAATCTCGCGAGTCTGTATTGTCCGTGCAATCTAGCACAACGTCAGCACGCTCTATGGCCTGTTTTAACGCTGGTGACAGCTGAGTAGTGCCCTTAGTTCTGCCGGGCGCCGCAAACGGTTCTGCCATTATCGTAATGTCGCAGTCGCTGTTTATTGCATTAAGCCGCGCTTTAGCCGCCTCTACTTTACTTGTGCCTACATCTTGTTCGCTAAACAAGGTTTGCCTTGGCAGGTTGGTGGCCTCAACTGTGTCGTGATCGATAAGCGTAAGAGAGCCCAAGCCACTGGCGCAAAGGATAGTGGCGGCCGCGGTGCCAAGCCCCCCAATACCAATAATACAAATATTGGCGTTTAGCAGCGCTTCTTGACCGTCTAGGTCCACTTTGGGAAGCACAATGTGGCGGTTATAACGCATAGCCTGCTGATTAGTTAGGCTTTTAGACATAGTTTATGCCAACTTAGTTGTTGAATTCATGGCATGCACCCTTATAAAGTGATTACCAAATAGTATTTTGGCGGGTACTTTATCAAAAACCGCCAAAATGTCGCATATCAAATTAGGATTTCATATGTCAGCTGTCAGCCAACCCCTTAATATTGCCGTACTCACTATTTCAGATACGCGCACCCTCGAAAACGACAAGTCGGGAGACTACTTGAAAGAGGCGCTTACCTCGGTTGGCCATAACCTTTACGATCGCGATTTGGTGAAAGACGATATTTATCAGCAGCGCGCCGTGGTGTCGAAATGGATTGCCGACAAGAACATTCACGCGGTATTAATTACCGGTGGTACAGGTTTTACCCACCGTGACTCAACGCCAGAGGCCATCAGTGTATTGTTCGACAAAGAAGTCGACGGCTTTGGCGAGTTATTCCGTCAAATTAGCTATGAAGAGATTGGTACATCAACCATTCAGTCTCGCGCGGTTGCGGGCTTTGCTAATAATACGGTTATTTTCTGCTTACCAGGCTCAACAGGCGCGTGTCGTACTGCGTGGGAAAAAATTATTTCTAGCCAGCTTGATGCAGACTTCAGACCGTGTAACTTCGTAAAGCATTTGGTGGAAGCATGAGTACGTTTAGCCATCTAAATGCTGGCGGCGAAGCCAATATGGTAGATGTTAGCGACAAAGATGTTACCAAGCGAGAAGCCACAGCAGAAGGCTTCTTGTACGTAAGCGAAGACGTTATTCGCCAAATTTCTGAAGCAAAAATTGCAAAAGGGGATGTCTTCGCCGTTGCCCGAGTAGCTGGTATCCAAGGGGCGAAACGCTGCGCCGATCTTATTCCTCTTTGTCACCCATTGGCACTGTCAAAGGTTGATATAAACTTCGACATTCAGGCCGACCAAAACAGAATTAAAGCCACCTGCTATTGTAAGCTAAGCGGTAAAACCGGCGTTGAAATGGAAGCGCTCACTGGTGTAAATGTGGCGCTGTTAACCTTGTTTGATATGTGCAAAGCCATCGACCCTGGCATGCATATGGAAGGGGTACGGGTACTGGAGAAAAAAGGCGGTAAGACAGGCCATTGGCAGTCCGACACCTAGTTCACACAAAGTAGCGATCTTTAAAGCAACGTACATAAAGTGCATGCCCGCCTAATGAGTAACCTACTCTAGGTTCAATGCATTTCCGAGGCTTGAAAAGATTAATCAGCGAGCGCACAAAGCGACGTTAACAAAGTAAATAACAGGCAAAGCATGCAGGTAACGGTAAAAACATTCGCACAAACCCGAGAGATTACGGGAGAGGACAATATCGCGCTTAATTTAAGTGATAACAGCACGATTGAAGCCGTAATATCTCAGCTTAAGACGCGCAGTGACAAGTGGGCATTAGCACTAGAGGGCAGTGTACTAACTGCCTGCAACCAAGAGCTCTGCGACCTGCAAACCGTACTTAGCGACGGCGATGAGCTGGCGCTGTTTCCACCTGTGACAGGGGGCTAGGTATGTTTGCACTAGTTCAAGTAGAAGATTTCGACCAAGGCGAGCTTTACGCTAGGTTAAAACAGTCGGCAGACGAAAAGGCGTGCGGCAATACAGGCGCGATTGTTACTTTTACTGGGTTAGTGCGGGATTATAATAATTCTGGCGACATAGACGGCATCGAATTAGAGCATTATCCCGGTATGACCGAAAAGGCATTAATGCTGCTACTTGAGCAAGCAGTAGAGCGTTTTGAGCTTAATAGCGCTGGCGCACTGCATAGAGTAGGGCGCATATACAATAACGAACAAATTGTATGGGTGGGTGCCGCAGCTCCCCATCGACAAGCCGCATTTGACGCGGCCAGCTATTTGATGGACATGCTCAAGCAATCTGTTCCCCTTTGGAAGAAAGAGTTCAAGGGTGATAAATCTAAATGGGTTGCGGCAAAAGCATCTGATGATAAAGCCGCACTTAAGTGGATGCATAAAAAGTAATGGTTTTTTATTTAGCAATGCGACTTTCAAGCTTGGTTAGCTTGGCCATGCTTTTTTTGGTAAGTGTTATTGCGAGCGCAAGTGCAAGCCCAAGTGTAGCCACAGGCGTTACGACTTTTTCCAGTTCTGTGGCACAGGCGAGCAGTTTTGAAGCGGCGAATAATACTGTAAATGAAGGGAGTACTATTAGTGCCGATAAACAAAACCAGTCGATCAATTTCAAGCGCGACAAAAAAATTAACGTAGCCGTTGCAGCAAACTTTGCTAAACCACTAAAGAGTATTGCCGAGCAGTTTACCGAACTTACCGGTATAGAAGTCGCGGTAACCGTATCTTCTAGCGGAACGTTGTATGCGCAAATTCAACATGGTGCTAGCTTCGACGTTTTTCTATCTGCAGATCGCGCTAGGCCGCAAGCTTTGGTTAATAATGATTTAGTGCATCACAGTAATCTGGTGGATTACGCTAAAGGCAAGCTGGCGTTTGTCTATGCTGGCGACTTATCAAGTCAGGCATTCAGTGAAATATCTAGTAAGACATCCGGTGAAAGGAATTGCGAGCAAATCGCGCGCTCATCTACTAAAGACTCAACTGCACAAATAAACGTTCAGCTTACCGATTGCTTGTCGAAGCAGCTTGTTCAATTAATGGAAAGCCCACAAAACAAGATAGCTATCGCGAACCCTAAATTGGCGCCCTATGGTGAAGCAGCACAGCAAACGTTGCAAAGCTTATCCTTATGGCAACAGTTTTTACCCCACAGAGTAATGGGTAAAAACGTGCTACAAACCCTGCAGTTTTATACCACAGGCAGCGTGAAAGGGGCGTTCGTTGCCTACTCATTAGCTTTAGATTTACCTTCAAATTTCGCAACTACCAGTAACACCAAGGTTGCTGATACCACCACGGTTATCGTTCCAGTACCAGAAACCTTGTATCAACCCATTGTTCAGTCGTTGGTGGTTAACAGTAAAACGGTAGCTACACTATCACCGAATCTGTTCGAACCACTTCCAATTAAAAATGCGAAAGGGCAAGTTGACGAGCCTGCTCACAAAAACGACGTAGAGACAACCAGAGCATTTAATTTAGTTGACGCTGATGGCGTGTCATCACCCAGCCTGTTCGTACAATATTTAATGTCGCAAGGGGTGCAGCACAGCTTAATTGAATGGGGCTATGAACCCATCATTGCATCGGGCGTTGGTAAATAAGTATGTTCACAGAATTTTTCGGAGCATCGTCACTAGAGGCCATACTACTAACCCTGAAACTGGCCTTTATCACGAGTGGTTTGCTGTTGTTAATCGCACTTCCGCTGGCGTGGTTTTTAGCAAACTGGCAGAGCAAAGCTAAGCCCTTGGTTATGTCTGTGCTTGCATTGCCTTTAGTGTTACCACCAACTGTGCTGGGGTTCTATCTCCTTATTGCTTTTTCGCCGCAAAGTGCATTGGGGCAGGGATGGCAAAGCCTCACCGGGAGCAATTTAGCATTTAGCTTCGAAGGTTTAGTATTGGGCTCTGTCATCTACTCCCTTCCATTTGCTCTACAGCCTTTATATAGCGGCTTTTCACAATTGGATAACCGTTATTTAGATGTGGCAAAAACGCTGGGTTTTTCGGCCACCGAAGCTTTTTTGAAAATTGTGCTGCCTTTAAGCAAAGCGCCCATTGTGGTGGCATTAGGCTTAAGCTTTGCCCATACCATAGGCGAGTTTGGCGTGGTGCTAATGATAGGCGGCAATATCCCTGGGGAAACTCAGGTGCTGTCTATCGCGTTATATGAACAGGTAGAAGCGTTGGAATATAACAGCGCACACAACCTTGCGTTGGCCCTTCTGATATTCTCATTCGTGATGCTCGCGGCGCTCTATCGTTTTAACGGTATCACCCGAAGTGATGAGGCGCGTTAATATGCAAATATCAGCACGACTTTCTAATCGCATCAACGCAAAAATCTCATTGCAGCATCAAAGCCGCTTCATTGGGGTTACTGGTCCATCAGGTGCAGGAAAAAGCAGCTTGTTTCGCGCCCTAGCTGGCGTAGAAAAAAACGCAACAGTTCAAACACCGTGGGCTCATAAAAAAGTCGGTATCGTATTTCAGCAGCCCATGTTATTTCCCCATACCGATGTTCGTGGCAACTTGGCCTTAGCACAGCGCCACGCAACCTCGACTGCGCTGTCTATTGAGAAGAGCATGCTCGGATGCTATTGCGAGCATTTAATCGATAAGCCAGTTCAGGCGCTTTCTGGTGGAGAAGCTCAGCGGGTAGCGATCGCGAGAGCCTTGGTAAATGGCCCTGATGTGTTATTGCTAGATGAATCATTAAGTGCAATCGATATTTTTACCCGCCGTAAAATTTATCAATTTTTAAATAATCTATGTATGACAGGGCAGCTTACCTGCTTTGTTATTTCTCACGATTTAGACGACCTTGCCTTGTTCAGTGACGAACTAATTTATATTGATAAAGGCCGCACCGAGCTTTGTGGAAAAACGCGCGATGTGTTGACTCAAGTATTCGAAAAAGAAGGGGGGGGAACGCCGTCTAGCGTACTTGAAGGGGTTAAAGTTACTTCGCAATGCGAAGCACACGACAGCAACCGGTCACAAAACGCCGTTGTCAGCTATAAACAGGGCAGCGAAACGCAACAAAGTCAAAGTGTTTTGCCCTTACAAGGCAATGAGCAGTGCCAGTCGGAAAACGGAATTGAGCGCGTTAAGGTAGCGGGGCAAGAGATATTCGTCACTGCAGAATCGGTCTCCTATTTGCCTAAGCAAAGCGGTGACCAAGTATCTGTTCGTTTTGCAGTTAAAGCTTGTGATGTAAGTATCGATACCAATACTGCTGACTTTGGCAATACCAGCACAATCAGTATTTTAAATGCGTTGCCATGTGTTATATCTAGCATCGAACCCGTGGTGAATCCACTCAGTCCCCTGAACGAGCCAGAAAATAACGCCGATACAAAACTCACAGATACAAAGCTAACCCCTAAAAAGCTAGCGACCGTAAACAGCGCGAAAATGTTGTTAAAACTTGATGTACTCAACAGTAACCAAACCCTTTATGCCAGTATTAGCTGTATCTCTTTATCGCGTCTTAAGCTTGATGTTGGGATGCAAGTAATTGCGCGTTTCAAATTACCTTAATTTTAGATGGCCTTGGAGTAGCTACTCAGCGTTTCGCTTCTATTCAAGTAGGCGTCGAATCGCGCACAAATTGCACGTATATAAATTCGCGCCGACTCTGGCACTCGAATATACTCGGATGTAATTTCAATAAGCCCATCTTGCTTCATCTCTGCAAGATTATCTAAAGCTGAAGCAAAATATTCATCGAATTTGATGTGGTGTTTGCTTTCAATAGCTTGTTTAACAACCACTAGATTGCACATCAGGCTAGAAATTACGTCTCTGCGTATAAGGTCGTCTAAGGTAAGTGAAAGTCCAACCTTTGAGCAGGGTAGGTAATTGTCTAATCGACTATAGTATTCCTTTAGATCTTTAGCATTCTGAGCGTATGCATTACCTATGGTGCTAATGGCTGACACGCCGAACCCTATAAGGTCTGCGTCGCCACGTAAGGTATACCCTTGAAAGTTACGGTGAAGCTCACCTTTATTCTTGGCAATGGCTAAAGAGTCCTTGCTTAGGGCAAAATGGTCAAGGCCAATCATTTCATAACCTATGCTCGTAAAGCTTTTAACGGCAAGGTCGTATAACGACGCTTTTTCTTCACTGCTTGGCAGTGTTTCTTCAGCAAATTTGCGCTGCGCGGCAAACCGTTCAGGCAGGTGTGCGTAGCTAAAAAGCGAGATGCGGTCTGGCATCATGGCTTTCGTAGCGGCAATGGTTGAAGAAAAAGTATCTAGTGATTGGCTTGGTAGACCGTATATTAAATCCAAATTGACTGAGTCAAAACCAAGCGAGCGTGCTTCAAACACTAAGTCGGCAATGTGCGGTGTGCTTTGCACGCGATTAATCGTTTTCTGTACGTTATAGTCGGTGTCTTGCAAGCCAAAGCTGATACGCGTGTAACCTAAACGTTTTAAATTTTGAAGGTAGCATTTATCTATGTTTCTAGGGTCTAATTCAATAGATAGCTCGGCCCCTGCCTCAAACGTGAAATGTTTTTTAAGCAGATACATTAAATAGGTATGTTGAGTATTGCTTAGAAAACTCGGGGAGCCGCCTCCTAAATGGAGTGAAACCACGCGCCTACCTTCTGTTAAATAACGTTTAGACAGAATTTCTTTTTCTAAGTAGTCTAAGTATTCGTCTGCTTTTTCGTTGTGACGGGTTACCATTTTGTTGCAACCGCAGTAATAACATAGTGTTTTGCAAAACGGAATGTGCACGTACAGGCTCACCGCAGGAGCTTTAGAAATTTTTAATGCTTGCGGCAACGGGTCGATTTGCAATGGCTCAAACTTAAGTGCAGTGGGATAAGACGTATAACGAGGAGCATTAAGCGCATACTTGGTAATTGTCGATGCGGCTTTTTGTTGTAAATTGGTAATGTTAGTCATATGTTTGCACTTGTCTTTAGATGAATAGGCGCGAATTGAGCTTCATGGTTTAAGCTTATGTGATTGCTAAGGTATATGATTTGATCTACTTCAAGGTTTTGGCGTTAAACCTAGCTATTGTTTTACTTTCCCCTGTTGTATTGATGCAGGCGCTGTGGGTGCGAAAAAAGACCGCTGTACTGCCAGAACCTGAAGGAGATCGTGTACTAACTTCAGAAGGTTCGTTTTTACCAACCACTAATTTACTGGTGGTGGGTGATTCTGCAGCGGCTGGCGTAGGCGCTTTAACCCAACAGGGCGCGCTAACTGGTTTATTGTATTCTAGCCTCAGTCAAATTGGCCCAGCCCGTGTATCGCTGCATGCCAAAACAGGGTTTAAAAGCGAAGATGTGCTTAGTCTTTTACACAAACTCCCCGCCGAAAACTTCTCGTCTGCGCTTGTTTCTATAGGTGTTAACGATGTCACTAAATTTGTGTCACTAAAGCGATGGCAGCAAAATATTGATGCCATCAGTACACTTTTAACGCACAAATTTGGCTGTAAAAGAATAGTGTTTACTGCGCTTCCTCCTATTCATTGCTTTCCAGCGCTACCGCAGCCTTTGCGCGCACTGTTAGGCTGGCGAGCATTACTTTTAAACCAAGCTTTGGTTAAATCCGTAACAGCATGTTCTAACGCAGAAATATTGTATGTTACCGCGCTCAACGTAGGTGGTACTGTTGCCGATATTCGGCGAAGCGGCTTAATGGCTGAAGATGGGTTTCATCCGTCTTCTAAGGGCTACGAGATTTGGGCGCGCCTGGCTTTAGATAAACTCACGCCCAGTCATCATGCCGATATAAACTATTCAAAAAAGACGTTTTAAAACTGACGGGTAATAATGAAAATAGTTGCTAAATGGGGTTGAAGTTTCTTTTAGTAACCTTATCTAAGCCCCTATAAATTCAAGATTTCAATAAAGCGAGTCCTATCATGGCAGCTAGTGAGAAAGGTACACAAGGTGTACATAAAGTAACGGTTAATATGGTATCTGATGTGGTATGCCCATGGTGTATTGTTGGGTATCAGCGGTTGCAAGAAGCGATTAAAACCCTTGATGACATCGAAGTAGATATCAAGTTTCACCCGTTCGAGCTAAATCCAAACATGCCTGCAGAAGGACAAAACCTTCGCGAACACATTATGGAAAAGTACGGCATTAGCGAGCAGCAAAGTGTGGAGAACCGAGCACGGCTTGTACAAGCTGGTGAAGAGTTAGGTTTTGCATTTAATTTCACTGACGACTCCCGTATGCAGAATACTTTTAAAGCCCATCAGCTTATTCACTTTGCAGCACAAAACGACCTTGAAGAAGAGATGAAGCTCAGCTTGTTTAACGCCTACTTCACTGAGGGTAAAGACGTGAACGATCTTGGTGTTCTAGTAGAACTGGCCGAGGCTGTCGGTCTTAATAAATCTGATGCAGCACAAGTGCTTAAAAGTGAAAAATACGCGCAAGTAGTTCGCGAGGAAGAAACCCTTTGGATGCAGCGCGGTATTCAAAGCGTACCTACTTTTGTCATTGGCAATCAGGGCGTAGCCGGGGCACAAGAGCCAGCAACATTGGCTGCATTTATTGCCCAAGCAGCATCGCAGCAATAAGCAGGTTAAACGTATTTAGAGGTAGTTATGAGTAATCACGTTAACCATTTGTTGGCCCAGTGGCTTCCACTTAAAAACAAACACAAATGGGTGTTAGGTTTTATTTTTAAAACGGAAGGCTCATGCTATCGCAAAGCAGGCGCCATGATGCTGTTTAGTGATGCAGGGCATCAGCTAGGAATATTAAGCGGCGGCTGCTTAGAAAGTGACATCGTTAAAAAAGCCCAGCGCGTAATGACCGACGGCGTTAGCCGTACTGCAGTTTATGACGATGAAGATGAAGAAGATATTGCGTTTAAGCTAGGTGTTGGATGCGGCGGTGTAGTGCATCTAGCACTCGTGCCAGTTAATGAAAATAATAGTTATCTATCTTTGGATGCGGTTAGCAAAACCTTATCAAGCGGAAAGGCGTGTGAGTGGCGCTGCGCTGTAGACGGTACCTTGGGTGAGTGTACGGAATTGGAAGACCATACTGCTACACCTAGAAAAGCCGTGCTAGATACTGTTAATGGCGAGCGCACATTGTCGGTTTTGATGCTGCCACCTATCCACCTACTTGTTGTTGGAGGTGGGTACGACGCTACCTTTATGACCAAACTGGCTAGTTTACAGGGTTATTTAGTAAGCCTTTGGGATCCAAGGCCCGCACAAGCAAGACTTGAACACTTTCCCGAGGTAAATTACTTGATTGAAGACCCGTCTACGGAAGGCTTACGTCTTCACATGGGCGAACATAATATTCAAGCGGCGGTGCTTATGTCCCATCATCGCGAAATTGATGCAAAGGCGCTGCAGGTGCTAAGTAAGCAGTCTTTAACCTATACGGCAATGCTTGGGCCGTTGCACCGCAAGCAAGAAATTATGGATTTAGCAGGGCTTGGTAATACCAACTTTACGCAGTATTTCGCGAGCCCTGCTGGCTTTGATATAGGCGGTGAACTACCTGAGCATATTGCACTTTCTGTCATTGCACAGTGTCATGCTGTGTTTCATACAAAACCTACGCATTTGAATCGTTAGAAAGACTTTCTAAAAGTAACGCCAAAGTTTCTAGGTGCACCCGGGTAGGCCATAATTTTTCCGGTTTGTACTGGCACATCAAACCCGCTTCGTGCAACGTACTCTTCGTCGAATACGTTGCGCGACCATGCAATAACTTCACTATCCCATTGTGGAATAGTGAAACTTACGCGAACGTTAAATAACGAAAAGTCGTCAGCGTATTTGTACGGGTCGTTGGCATCGTCAAGGAGTACATCCCCCGTGTATTGGTAGTCAATACTGGCGGAGGCAGGATAATCTCCAACTTCGAAATAGTGATTCAACATTAGCGACAGTGAATTCTGAGGTTCGAAGCCCACGCGGTCTCCGTCTCTTGCGCAGAAAGGATCGCTAGGGTTCGCACGGCCCGGGTCGTCGATGCCAGTATGCCACGTGTACGCTACCCAACAGGTGCCACGTTCAAACTCATCAAAGTTCGCTAGCGTGCGCGAGGCGGCGGCATGTAATTCGGTGCTCTCTGTTACCAACCACGTTGCTTCAAGCTCTACACCTTTGACTATGATATCGCCCGCATTTTGCAGGTTGAAACCTGTTCCGGTAAAGGTCGTCGCCTGAAAGTCGCTAATTTGTGTGTAGTGCGCCGCGGCATTTACGCGAACGCCGTATCCTTCAAAATCGTGTTTAATGCCTATTTCGGCACTTCTTGATTTTTCAGCATCAAAAAGCGGGCTAAGCGAAGGTAAAATTCTGTCGGTATTCGTGCCGCCTGCTTTGTAACCTGTGGCAAAACTGGCGTACGTTAGTGTGTTGTCGTTAGGGTGGTAAGCCAGTTTCACTGTGCCGGTTAACTGTGAATCATCAAGCTGTTCGTTTAAATCAGGGCGAGGCATAACCGCTGCCGAGCCTAAGAAAAAGTACCCCCAGCCTGCCTGCTGAAAAGGCGCAATGGCATTAAGTGATTCAGCAGAGGGCGCTTGGCCAGTAGTCAAGGCTGCAGCGATGTCTTGTAAACCTTGTACCGCACGCCCGATATTAGGCCATTGCGCAGGATTTTGACTTAGTCCGTCAATACCAGGCCCTTGCTCGTCATACGCACCGACGATCGACTTTTCTTCGCGTGTATAGCGTAAGCCTGTGGTTAGCGTAAAATTGCGGTTTAACAGCCAATCGAACTGAGAAAATACAGCAATGCTGTCTTGTTCTTGATTAGCCGAGTGTACAAAAGCAGTCCCGGACGGCGCTGGGGCTGCAGCAGGCGCAATAAAGCCTGATGTAACTGCAGATAGCTCGTTGATGGCGTTAGCCAAAGGCAGCAGATCGGGCGCGGCGGCATTAAAGAACGCACTAAAATCATCTTGCGTGGTAGTATCAAAGGTTAGATCTAAGTTTTGGCTGTAATAGTAAACACCTATTAAACCGCGCACATCTTCACTGGTGTAATGCAATCTAACTTCTTGAGAAAACGACTGCTGCCTGGCGTCGTTAGTGGCAGTGAGAAGGTCCGCATCAGAAAAGTCGGTATCTACCGTATCTAAGCTGTCAAACGCGCGGTACGCGCTTATGCTCACTAAATTCCATGCCTTGTTTAAAGCCACATCTACTTGAACTGATAGCCCTTTGTCTTCCATTTTTGAAAGGGGAGTTTGCGACAGCGATGTTCTATAGTCGTAAAAGCTATCGCGCCCATAAATAGTTGCGTTGAATGGCGGTTGAAGCAGCAGCGCATCAGTGCCGAATTTACCCGCTATGTCATTGGCTTGAATGTTATTTTGAAACGTCAGTGCGCCGCAGCACCGCTCGTCTAGCTCGCCGTAATCGGCTATCAATCTTACGCTAATGTTTTCTGTCGGTGTATAAAGCAGCTGCGCTTTTACCGCAGACCGATTACGGTTGTTTAGGGTTTGCCCGCTGGCCTCATCGGTAATAAAGCCATCGCCATGGGAACTAAATCCAGATACTCGCATGGCAAGAATATCGTCGATAAGTGAAAACGACGATCCTGCACTCAAGCGAACCAAGTTGTCATTGCCAACAATAGCCTCAGCAAAGCCATTACGTTCGCCGTGCGAAGGCGCCACGGTTGATACCGTCATCGCGCCAGCGGCGGTATTCTTACCAAATAAGGTACCTTGGGGCCCGCGTAATACCTCGATAGATTCAATATCAACTAGATCGCTAATTAGTGCATTTTGTCTGGAGCGGTAGACGCCGTCTACATACAGACCTACCGATGACTCGAAGCCAAAGTTTTGAGAAGAAGTACCGATACCGCGAATAGAAAAGCCTGAATTAGTCACACTTTGGTTTTGAAACGCGCCAAATGCAGGTACGTAGTTTTGCAGGTCGAACATGTCACGACTAACGGTTTCTACCATATCTTGACCACTTAGGGCTGTGACAGCCACGGGAACGTCCTGCAAATTTTGTGATGTCTTCTGTGCCTGAACTATTATGTGTTCAAGTTTCTTGTTCGCAATTTGTATTTTTGTGCCATCGTCGGCGCTAGCGTGGGCACTAACAGAGCTAGCAGAAAATATAAGCGTAGTTAAAAGGCAATAAGTGATAGGGTTTACTGTTGCTCTTACATTTTCAGGATGGCAGGGCAAGGCGTATGTAAATGACTTCATTTTAGTTCTTTTTATCGTTTAGAAGCTAAGCGCCTCCAGCCAAACTTATCACGACAAAGTCGCGTCCATGTGCGCGCAGTCCTTTACATTTTGTCGTCTTTACTCCAATAAGACGTTTTGATTGCCTGTTATGTAGACAAATTAATCGAGCATATTCCACGCAATTGCGGCGAATAAGTCAAGTTTTGTTCAAAACGTTTGCCTCATGATCACAAAAGGCCGGTTCATAGTTTCACATGATGCATACTCATTCAAAATATTAATTAAACTTATACTGCTGTTTTACTTAGTATGTGATTTGAATTGGTTAACATATTCATAACATCAGGCAGCGGTATGACAGACATCTATTTAGTACGCCATGGCCAAGCATCTTTTGGGCAAGCGAACTATGACAAACTTAGTGAGTTAGGTGGGCAACAAGCTATCTGGCTTGGTGATTATTTTAAGCATCGAAACATTCAGTTCGATTCGGTATTTTCTGGCGATATGGTTCGCCATCACGAAACTAAAGAGGGCATTGCGAAAGGTATAGCATCTAGCGAATACTCATTGCCTGATGCAACAGTGCATAGCGCGCTTAATGAATTTAATTTTCAAGCGGTAGCTAAAGCGTATCTAACAAGATTTCCTGAAGCAAAAGTACCAGAAGGGGCATCGCCCTCTGAATATTATCGCCTGCTTAAAAAAGCAATGATTGCCTGGTCTGAAGATCAACTTGCTCACGAGTTGCTAGATGAAACTTGGAAGCAATTTGAAGACCGAGTTCACTCTATGCTTGCTCATCTTAAAACGACAGATGCTAAAAGAGTGCTGGTCGTTAGTTCTGGTGGTGCTATTGCCATGATGCTCAAACACATCCTTGGCTACGATTCTAAAACCGTTGTGAATATGAACTTACAAATTCGCAATGCCAGTTTTTCGCAATGCTTCGCCAATGCGCGAGGTGTTCACCTAAATAACTTCAACAGCGTACCTCACCTGGATGTGATTGACAGGTTACACGCCATTACCTACAGCTAAATGGGGCAGTTATGAACTTTGAATATAATGAAAAGACCCAAGCGCTTTTAGAAAAGCTAAAAGCGTTTATGAAAGAAGAAGTGTATCCGATTGAGAAAGAGTACATTCACGCCGTAGAAAATGGCTCAGCCAATGACGGTGAAGGTCGTTGGAAAACCCCGCAAATGATGCACACGCTAAAGCAACGTGCCAAAGAAGCGGGGCTTTGGAATTTGTTTTTACCTGAAGAATACAAGCCTTACGGTGCAGGTCTAACAAATGCTGAGTACGCGCCGCTTTGCGAAGAAATGGGCCGTGTATTATTCAGTGCGGAGATATTCAATTGTAGCGCTCCAGATACAGGCAATATGGAAGTGTTAGCCAAATACGGTAACGAAGAGCATAAAAAGCAATGGTTAGAGCCGCTTTTAAACGGAGAAATACGCTCCGCCTTCGCTATGACTGAGCCTGCAGTAGCGTCTAGCGATGCAACCAACATAGAAACATCTATTAAACGCGATGGTGACGAGTACGTAATAAATGGTCGTAAATGGTATACCAGCGGCGCTATGAACGAAAACTGCAAGATAATGGTGGTAATGGGCAAAACTGATTTTGATGCCCCTCGCCACCAACAGCAGTCTCAAATTTTGGTACCAATGGATACAAAAGGCGTAACTATTGTGCGCCCCATGGCAGCGATGGGCTACTACGATGAGCCAGTAGGCCACGCTGAGGTCTTGTTTGAAGACGTACGCGTACCGGCTGAGAACTTATTGTTAGGAGAAGGCCGTGGGTTTGAAATTGCCCAAGGTCGTTTAGGGCCCGGTCGTATTCATCACTGCATGCGTCTTATTGGCTGTGCACAGCGGGCTTTAGACATGGCATGTGAGCGTGTTGAGCAGCGTGTCGCCTTTGGTAAGCCCTTATCAAAACAGCAGTCGATAAGAGAAAACATAGCGCAAATGCACTGCGATATTGAACAAGCTCGTTTGCTTACATTGAAGGCGGCAGACAAAATGGATCGCTACGGCAATAAGGTATCGAGAGACTTGATTGCTGCTATCAAAATTGTAGCGCCCACAATGGCATGTAAAGTTATAGATCAAGCCATTCAAATGCATGGTGCTGCCGGAACCAGTCAAGACTTTGTGCTATCAGCGATGTATGCGTATGCGCGCACCATTAAGCTGGCCGACGGCCCAGATGAAGTTCATATGATGCAGCTTGGACGCAATTTAATTGCTGAAAAAAACGCGTAAGGAGTAAGTGTGTCAAACGACAAAGCTAATGCGCCACATGCAATAGACTTAACGGTGCTTAATGAATACTTATCTACTGCGTGCCCAAGTGTTGGCCACGTTAAAAGCGCTGATAAATTTGCAGGTGGACAATCGAACCCTACGTTTAAGCTAACCACGGATAACGGCGTTTATGTATTACGTCGCCAACCGCCGGGTAAGTTATTGAAGTCTGCGCATGCAGTAGACAGAGAGTTCCGCGTTATTAACGCCTTGCAGCGCTCAGAAGTGCCAGTGCCTAAAGCGTACCATTTATGTGAAGATACTAGCATTATCGGCAGTATGTTTTACATTATGGCGTTTGTGGAGGGGGATATTTTCTGGAACAGCGCGTTACCGGAAGTAGAGTCTTCTGCAACACGCGGTGCAATGTACGATGAAATGAATCGAGTTCTTGCTGCGCTTCACAGCGTTGATATTGAAGATGCTGGCTTAAGTGATTACGGCAAGCCTGGCAGCTACTTTGAGCGACAATTGAGTAGGTGGACAAAGCAGTACAGAGCATCTGAACTTGAGCATATCGAAGAGATTGAGCGTCTTATTCAGTATCTTGAAACTAATTTGCCTGAAGACGATGGCCAGGTGTCCTTAGTTCACGGCGATTTTCGCTTAGACAATATGATGTTCGATATGTCTAATACAGATAAACCGCAGGTGGTTGCAGTATTAGACTGGGAGCTTTCAACCTTGGGTCATCCTTACGCCGATTTGGCTTACCAGTGTATGCAACTGCGTTTGCCTTCTGACATTGCACACGCCGCTGGTCTAGGTGGGCTTGATAGAGAGCAGTTAGGAATACCTTCAGAAAAAGAGTATATCGATGCCTATTGCAAACGCAGGGGAATTGGCGCGATCAATAATTGGACCTTCTATTTAGCGTTTAGCTTTTTCCGTCTAGCGGCTATCTTACAAGGTGTAGTGAAGCGCGCTCACGATGGCAATGCATCAAGTGAAAAGGCAATGCAGTTAGGCGCAATGGTGCGACCGCTCGCTCAAATTGCAAACCAAACCATACACCAAAGCGAATAAACGCCACATAACATATTTAATGACTTGCCATGCTATTTACTGCGGGCACGTCGAACAAGTTAACTGGAGACAGTATGAAAGCAATTGTATGCGAATCTTTCGGGCCACTTGATGAACTTCAACTCAAGGACGTTGCAGACCCGGAGGTTAAAAAAGGGCATGTAGTCGTAAACGTGGAAGCGGCTGGGGTGAATTTTCCCGATGGGTTGTTGGTGCAAGGTCTGTATCAAATGCAGCCAGACTTCCCGTTTGTGCCAGGTAACGAAGTGGCGGGTACTATAAGCGAAGTAGGTGAGGGAGTAAGCCATTTAAAAGAAGGGCAGCGAGTTATCGCGCTCTCTAACTTAGGTGGATATGCAGAAAAAGCGCTAATCCCAGCCACGCATGTCATGCCGTTACCCGATCCCATTCACGTAAACGAAGGGGCAGCCCTTGTAACTGCCCATGCAACAGCCCATCACGCTTTGAAACAACGGGCAAAGCTGCAGCCTGGTGAAACTTTGGTTGTAACGGGTGCTGCTGGTGGTACAGGCTTAGCAGCTGTGCAGATAGGCAAAATAATGGGCGCTAAAGTTATTGCGGTTTGCTCAACTGAAGAAAAGCTGGCGCTTGCCAAAGAGCATGGCGCTGATGTTTTAATTAACTACAAAGAAAAAGACCTAAAAGAGACGCTGAAAGAAGTGACTGGCGGCAAAGGTGTTGACGTAGTTTATGAATGCGTTGGTGGCGATACCTTCCACGCATGTAGTCGCAGTATGGCGTGGGAAGGGCGTTTACTTGTGGTTGGCTTTGCAGGCGGTGAAATTCCTAAATTTCCAGTCAATCTTGCCCTAGTCAAAGGTTATTCGGTCATGGGCGTATTTTGGGGCTCATTCACTCAGCACGATCCAAAAGGCTTTGCTGAGAACATGCAAGAGTTGCTT
This sequence comes from Alteromonas sp. ABH4_452, assembly GCF_056311825.1. NCBI lineage: Bacteria > Pseudomonadati > Pseudomonadota > Gammaproteobacteria > Alteromonadales > Alteromonadaceae > Alteromonas > Alteromonas sp. ABH4_452. The sequence continues at coordinate 2,384,803 of NZ_CM149973.1, forward strand.
ACTTGGTACGTGCAAGGCAAAGTTAAAGTAGTAGTTGATGAAGCGTTGCCATTAGAACAGGCAACAAAAGCCATGGCGAAGGTTATGAACCGAGAGGTGAAAGGCAAAATGGTGCTTGTGCCCTGATCCTACACGTCTGATAAAAAGACAACTTAACGAGAAAAGCCTGACCCTCCTATGGTTCAGGCTTTTTTCGTGAATCTTTGAGCAATAGTTATTCAGGAACTAGCTCTACGTTGAACTCTCTGGTCAACACATGGCACAAGTCTTTACCAATGCCTAAATTATCTACCTGATAGTCTTGATAACCCTGTTTTTGTACTGTGAGGGTGTAAAAACCAGGACGTTCGTCAAGCATTGCAATCAAACCGTCATCTGCACAATCCGTATCATCAACCATAACAGTTTCAGAATATGCGCCTTCCATTGTAGTAGCCGTAACGCCACATGCAATCGGCATTTGCGTTGTTTGATCTGTTACCGAAAGCAAGAGGCCATCTTCTACCGTTGCTGTACAGGCCACATCGCCCTCGGCAACAAGGTTACTAATTGTTAGGGTATATTCGTCGTCAGCTGTTTGCTCGTTGATATCAACGCTAATTTCGGTCGGGTAGCCGAGTTCAGGGTCGTATTTTACCGTTAGCGATTCTGCGCGGCTTTCTTCTAATGCAATAAGTTGAAACAAGCTATCAATGCTTTCTGTAGTTTCATCATCTAAGGGTAAGGCAATATTGCCTTCAATAATAGTTTGAGAGGTGACCTGACTACCTTCTACCAAGACTAAGCGAGGTAGCGTGGTTTCTTCGGTGCAAAAACATGAAACTTGATATTCAAACTGATAAGTGTCGATGTTCGCGTTTTCCCACTTTGCGCGATTAGCGTTGAGGTCGTCGAGTGCATCGTTTGAATCGCTACCACCACAACCTAACAAAAGCGTAGTAGCAGAAATCACCGTAGCAATACGTAAATTAGTAATCATAACCTTCCTTGTTTTTTATTTTTCATAATTAGCCACGAAAATATGTTTCGCAGCAATGTTGTGACAATTAGAAATAAAAAAGCGGCTTTGCACTTCACGTAATACAAAACCGCTTTGAAATTTATATTAGTGTAATTGATGTAAAAGTAAACAGTTTCACTCAGGAACGTTGCGACGCTGCGTTTTTCCTCAAGCCACATGCGGGCGCTTCTTCCTGGCAGATGCAATTTATGTACTGAGTTGTTTTTTACCTAAAGTTCTAAGACAGCTTTGGTGTAGTAAGAATATAAACGACCTAAGATGTGGAAGGTATAGCAGCACACGAAAACGACGCCCCGTGAAAGGGGCGTATTTTTAGATATTAGAGAGACATGTCGCCTAAAATAATATTTTCCGCGAAATTTGCGTATGCATCGCCAATTTGTTTGGCTGTGTCATCAGGGAAAGTATGAAAATCTTCACTTTCTAGCGCTTCTGCTATCGCGTTCGCTACGACTTCAGGTCCCGGAGCATCATCAAAGCCCGCATTTTTACCCATGTCAGTTCCAATAGGGCCTGGGTGGATACTAATGACCGCTACCCCTTTTTCAGATAGTTTTTCACGTAAGCCTTGGGTCAACGAATAGGTTGCTGCTTTAGATGCGCAGTACGTTGATATGTCGCCAAAGGTCTTGACTGACGCAATTGAATTAAGTTGAACAATGGCGCCCTTGTTTGCAACTAATGTCGATTCAAATGCTTGTGCAACGTGAAGTAAGCCAAACACATTTACTTCAAACTCACTACGAAGTGCGTCTTCAGCATTCTCGCTTAACGGTGATTCATGCTTCATAATCCCCGCGTTATTGATAACAATGTGAGTATCAGTTGCTTTGTCAGCGAGGCTTTTTACTGACGCTTTGTCAGTAACGTCGACTTGCAGGGTTTCCACTTTATCTGCGTATTTGTCATGAAGATGGGTAGTTGATTCAGTATCGCGTACTGCCAGATAGACCTTGCTTACGCCTTTATCGAAAAGGGCTTGTACAGTGGCTTCTCCAATCCCACGGTTTGCACCTGTAATAAGCGCTGTCTTACCTTGTAAGTCCATAATGTTCAATCTCCATTTAGTTACAGTCATAGGTTCCTTCCTAAAAATAGAGGTAAAAGATCACATATTTAGCTAAGTGGAATCAGGTATGGACCCACTAAAGTCAAGGTTATTAGCTTTACTTGGTGGTTGAATTATAAAATTGAAAGCCGATTAAGCCTTCACATTTTAAACACGAGTAAAACTAGTTATAGTCGATGTTTTCATAGTATTTTTGCCGTTAAATTTCGCGGCGTATAGCGCTTCGTCAGCGATGGATAATATATCATGTGCTGGGTCTTCAGTTACTTCGATGCCAGATAAGATGTTTACTATCCCAAATGAGCAAGTTGTACTAAATGTTTGCTCTTTTGAAACAAATTTTGTAGACGAAATTTCTTGGCGAATTCTCTCTACAATATTATCAGCATTAAGAGAAGCGTGCTCACTGGTAAACAAGATTACAAATTCATCGCCGCCCAAACGGGCGATACAGTCACTCGGACTCAGATGTTTTTTCACAATCTGAGTGATGTTCTTCAACAATACATCACCACTGGAATGACCGTAGCTATCATTGATATTCTTAAAATTATCAACATCAAATATGCATACGGCTAATCGATTTTTAGCGCTATTTTTAATCTGACAAATAGCCTCATTGAGCTTTACTTCCATAAAGCTACGAGAAAGTGCCTGAGTTAAATGATCGTGCATCAATTGATTGTTGAGCGTACGTCTTTCTTTATAAAGCCCATCAATGTGAAGCACTAGAACCCATGCAATGGAGCTGGTAACTACAAAAGAGCCAAGCCATGTGAGCGGTGGAAGGTCGATAATTTCGATACCGGTTAAGGTATCGCCAATACCGGTTACAAGCCATAGAGTGTTCGCTAGAAGTAACAGTAGTATAGGACCACTGTCCTCAAGTCTTGAGCGCTGCCGGACGAAGACTCGAACGAGTATATATATGCAGTATGACCCCAATACTAAGATCCAAAGACCCCAGATTTCGAAAAGTAGACCGTACTTTAGCCCAGTATAGTATTTAGACGTAGCATAAAAGGCGTTGTCTAAAAAATAGGGGCTAGGTATAGCAGTTAAAAGAGAAAATATTCCGCAAACGACATAACACCATTTCAATAAGTACGGAGCTTTGTACTTATAAAAAGCAAGATAAAAATGCAGGCTGGTGACTAGGGTGAACATAGCCCCAATAATAGTAAGTCTATTTGAAACACTAAGGGCAAAAAGATTCTCTCCTGCATTGATCAGTACACCAAAAGCCCCGAAGAAAATTGAGCTTATGAAAGCCGAAAGAGCAAATAGAAAATAGTACTTAACGGGCTCTTGGTGGTGGAAAGTTAAGCGATAATAAAGCAAAGCGAAGAAAAAGCTCATCAGCAAGCAGATGCTAGATGTCACAAAAAGCGGAAGCGACAATGTGTTGATCATGTTATAGCTATTTTCCTCAACGTGCTCATCATCTCGTTTTAGTGTAGAGCAATTATCTTACTAGAGTAACTTTTTCAATGTACTAAAACATTAATGGTTTTTAAGGCTGCAGCATTGTTTGAATTTCTTGCTGCTACCACAAACGCATGGGAGATTTCTTCCGTACTTAATTTTTCCGCAGTCATCGTGTAAAACACCGTCGTGATAACGCCACTTACCGTCTTCAATATTGAAATTTGACGTTTCGTGAAGCTGATACATGCTTTTATTTTCAAAGTAGTAAGCAGTGAATTCAACGATGGCAGTATTGGACTTGGAGTTAGCCGCTAGAGTGGGGTGTACTTTTAGCGCAAACCACGTCGCACCTTGCGCACTTTGAGCCAAATCTTCTACGGAAAGATCTTGCTGTTTTTCTTTGGTGTAGGTTTCCAGAATGTATTGATAATGCGCTGTAGCGTAGGCTGAAAATCGTGAGCGCATATGTTGTTCAGCAGTATTAGGGTATTTAACGCCCTTAATAAAAGGTTCGCAGCATTCGTTGAAGGGCTTTGAAGAGCAACAGTAACAGCGCATAAGACAACTCGCAATTTAAGAGTATTACAAAGCGCTACAGTATAAATATAAGTGGCGTGAGCCCCAACTTTTTTAAACGTAAATGTTTTTGATGCTCGATGTTTCCATGGTGGTCTATTCCAAAAAAGCTATGTCAAAGAGCACATGTCAAAGTGAGTAGGGCAACAAATGTTTATACCTTTCTTGTGAGTATATTTCGACCAAAGCAGGATTTACGTAAAAGCGGAATTTAGGCATAAAGAGGCAACATTTTACCAAGGCCCTAACGCAACGTTTTGCTCGTCATTAATGCTGTTAACGCGCACATTTACTAGACTTACCGAGTAAAGTTCACATAGCTTTCTGATCATCTCACTATCTGTTGGCTGCAAATCCAAATCAATATTTTCTACATAAAGCGTTTTACACTGGCCACCCGTAATAAGCTTACTGATCCATTCTGGCATTTTTTCTTTTTCAGGCTTTTGAATACGGATAGCGTGATCTACAGTTTTCGAAAATGACACTGTATTTGAAAGCAGATAGTTCCAACCTTTGTCGTTACTTCCTTTTCCATTACCTTGTTTTTCGCTAGGAAACCCTTCTATAGGCAAAGGTAGTTGAACAACATTTGAAACCGAAGCGCGCAAAGCATTGAATCGTGAAACTGAAGATGTGTTCATAGTAAAACCCTTTATGTATTTGCTCTGAAGTTCAAATAGAAACTTCTGGAAAACGATTATTTATAAATACTGACTAGATATACAGTATGTATGCGTATACAGTATTTAAAAAAGAGGTCGTTGGCAAGCAATAAATTGTGCTTTTTTTGCGCAGCTTGAGGGTTTTTCAGTAACTATATAAAAGATAATGGTTTTTTTATGCTGTTGTGTTCTGAAGCAAGTATTCAGTTGCGGATTGAGGTAAGATGCGCGCGAATCTTATGTAGAACACTACTGTATAAAACTGGAGGGTTATTGAGCGCGTTAATACACTTGGGCTACTTGGGCATGTTCTTATCCGCATTGTTGGCTGCTACTATTTTGCCCTTTAGTTCTGAAATTGTGCTTAGTGCTTTATACAGTAGCGGCTTAAGCTGGATATCGTTGCTTGTTGTTGCTTCAGTAGGAAATGTACTGGGCTCTGTGGTTAATTATGTATTGGGCTTCAAATTCGGAAGAGAAATAGCAACGCAAAAATTAAGAGTAAGTGAAGCTGCGTTCACCCGCGCAAGTAGTACATTTACGAAGTGGGGTAAGTGGAGCTTGTTTTTATGTTGGGTACCTATTATTGGCGACCCTATTACGCTAGTGGCAGGTGTGTTTAGAAGTCCGCTTTGGTTTTTTATTCTTGCGGTAACTCTTAGCAAAACAGCGCGTTATGCTGCGCTGCTTTACGTACTTGTTTAAAAGGTTTTCGGCTTAGTTTTCTCACGCCACTGTGTTTTTGTCTCTCGACTTTTTTTGGCTTGTCTTTTGGTGCGTCACATACCACTGCTTCATTCTTGGGCTCATTAATATCAGTCCAATCATCCAATACCAAACCGGCTCTTGCCAAAACGTTTTCTGCGACCAGCTGAAATGCAGCAGTGCAAGGGGCAGTATCAAGTAAATGCTGTTATGAAGCTTTTGCCATTTTCTTCCCATCTTGCGCTGGATGCGCTTAAACGACGTTGCAGTAAGAGCAAAAAGAAGAAGTAACGCAGCCATGCCAACGAGTATGTAGGGCCTGCTTACTATCTCGCTAGCCACCAGTGCCATATCAAGCTGGAGTTCAAACACAATGTAAGTGAGTAGGTGTGCAAAGGCGTACACAAAGGTGTATACGCCAATCATACGTCTGAATTGGATCGGTTCCGGGCTTGGTAGCCATTTAGCAAGTGGGCTAAGAGTAAGCGTTAGTAAAAGAAAGTGAATTGCCCAAGTTCCAGTCTCATTAATGAGCGTGTTTACGGGGTCTGGTCCAAGCTGGTCGTTGATCCCGGCAAAGAACAACCAAGCGACGTAGCCTAATGCTAAAAGGTGAATAAGGCCCTTCAAACTGCGACGCTGCCAAATAGATAATCGAAATGGTTTTTTTCTTAACGGCATTAAATGAACAACTTAATAATAATGTTTAATAGCTTCGGTTATAAGATATTGGTTAGAAGGGCTAGCTATTTGCTCGTAGCCCTATAAAAAGTAGCAGCTAGTAGTAACGGGATAAGTCCATATCTTTGTATAATGGCGCGACTTCGGTATAACCGTTGAACATTTGAGTATCGATGCGATTTCTGGCGAGTAGCCCACCTGTGGTTATTCTACGCTCGCTGGCTTGGCTCCACCTTGGGTGTGACACGTTTGGATTCACGTTGGCGTAAAAGCCATACTCGTTAGCGGCCAGACGATTCCATGTGGTAGGGGGCTTCTTATCGGTAAGACGAATTCGTACAATAGACTTAATACTCTTAAAGCCGTATTTCCACGGTACGACAAGTCTGATAGGTGCGCCGTTTTGAGGTGGCAAGGTTGTCCCGTAAAGGCCAACCGACATAAGCGTTAACGGATGCATGGCTTCATCAAGTCGCAAGCCTTCTACATATGGGTAATCAATACCGCCACCGGTAAAGCGACTTCGTTGGCCAGGCATTTGCTCAGGGTCGTATAGGGTTTCGAATGCTACATATTTGGCTGACATCAACGGATCCGCTTGTTTTAACAACGCCCCTAACTCAAACCCAATCCAAGGCACCACCATCGACCATGCTTCAACGCAGCGCAAACGGTAAATGCGCTCTTCTAAGGGAAAGCGTTTGGTTAAGGCATCGTGATCAAGCTCAATGGGCTTTTTTACCATACCGTCAATTTTCAACGTCCATGGATTAGTTTGAAATTCAGTCGCATTTTTGGCTGGCGCATCTTTCGAGGTGCCAAACTCGTAAAAATTGTTGTAGCTGGTGACTTTATCTTCAGGCGTTCGGGTTTCCGCTATTTGAAACTTAGGGGGCTGACTAAACTCCAGTGCTTTTCCCTTAAAGGCAGCCTTTTCTTCCTCATCTTCCCAAAACCAACCAGCAGCGCCTGCCGATTTCGCTAACAGCGTAGACGCTCCCACAAAGCCCATGGATTTGAGCAATGATCGACGATTCATATAAACGCTTTCATTGGTTACGTCGTTGTCAGTTAATTTTACTGAGGGTTTAAATGGTTTTGGCATTACGTCACCTAAGTTATGGTAAGACTACGAGAACTGGCCGTTACTTCAACCGATACATTTAGCTACGTTAATGTAACGAGTAAGTTCAACATAATAAAAAAGACCGAGAGTACGGTCTTTTCATTTCAATTAATTTTGGGCAAATTAAACGATCTTACATATGCAAACTATCTTGAATGCCGCCTTGTTTTGGTGAAAAGATATTGCTGTATAAGCGAGAGGCGAATTCGTCGGTCATGCCAGATATATAGTCGGCGAGAACGCGCATTCCATTGTCGTTCTCACAGGCCTTACGCCAGCGGACTTGGGTATTTTCGGGAAGTAAACGGTCGGGATCCGATGCAAAAGCTTCAAAAAGTTCCATAACTACCAGCTGTCCCTTGTATTCTAATAGCTGCACATCGGGGCGGCGGATTACTTTGTTAAACACAAAGCGTTTAAAAAGCTCTAGGGCTTGTGCAAATTGTTCAGGCATCACGGCGTTAAACGCAAGTAACGGATGAGCGAAACCCTCTACGCCTTTTATTTCAATAGCTGTGATAAAGCTATTAACCAGCGCACCTATGGCATTTTTCCTTTCGTGATGTGCTGCGCTAAATAGTTTGTTGGTTAACACTTCTATATTGTCTGACAGCCAAGGTACATTAAGGGCTTTTAGCGGGGTGGTTACATCCTCGACAAAATGATGCTTGTCGACCATATCCATTACAATGGCATCTTCCAAGTCGTGAATGCCATAGGCGATATCGTCAGAAAGCTCCATAATTGAGCAGTCGAACGATTTAAACTGCGTTTTGCTGTGGGTATTAGGTTTTGCAGTAAACTGCATAAACGCATCTTTATCTTCATTACTAAATGGCGCAAGTAGCCAGTCGAATAGGGGCTCGTCGCAGCGAAACAGTCCCTTCGGCGGATGCCAGTCGTGGGCCTTTACCTGACGAAGTGAAGCAGGGCGCTCGGGCGTAGGCCCTTTACTATGAAGGGCATCGATAAAATTAGGATATTTAACCAAGCCTAACACGCTTCTTCTGCATAAATTCATGCCGTGTTCGGCCGTGTATGGCTCTAGCTGAGTTATGATCCTAAATGTTTGGCCATTTCCTTCAAACCCGCCGTATTGGTGCATCATGTAATTAAGGGCAATTTCACCGCCATGGCCGAAAGGTGGGTGACCAATATCGTGAGCCAAACACAGGGTTTCGATTAACGTTGGGTCAAGAGCCAACGTATTGGCAATATCTGGAAATTTCACCCAAAGCTGCGCCGTTATTCCCGTGCCAATTTGGGCGGCTTCTAGAGAGTGGGTTAGTCGCGTGCGATAGAAATCGCTTAGGCCCACGCCGAGCACTTGGGTCTTTGCCTGCAACCTGCGAAAGGCAGCACTGTGAAGCACGCGCGCTTTATCTCTCTGATACGGATTGCGGTGATCGCCGTCTCTTGTTTCACTACGGGGTAAACGACGCTCGTGTAATGCTAATTCCCATTCGCTTGTTGCCAAAAAAACCTCACTGCCATGCTGTGTTTGCTACTTCTGTAACGTCAGTATAGTAATTTGGGGGCGGTTAATCGCCTTGCTTACATATCGTCTTGCGTAATTTCATCAAGACTTAAAGAAAAGCTTGGTACGTAACGCGTTAAGAAGTAGTCCACCTCTTCAGAATGATACTCTTTAAGGGTTTTATCTAATCGTTTCTTAGCCAGCTTAAACTCTTGGTTACCAGCAGCTAATTCTTCAAGGGTTTTAAGGTAAGCGCAAAGTACGTCCGCTGCTTTCACAATAAAGGCTTCTTCTTCACTATGGTAGTGATGATCAATCAGTGCCGCATAGTCTTCTCGAAACGCTTCAGGCGCCATCTCAATGAGTTTGTTCTCTGCAATCTTCTCAATTTTTTTATATTCTTCTTTAATCGCAGGGTTAAAGTATTTTACTGGGGTAGGGAGGTCGCCGGTAAGTACCTCCGACACGTCGTGAAAAATCGCCATGGTTGCAATGCGATCTGGATTTAGTGTACCGCCAAAAAATTTATTTTTAATCAAGGCTAGCGCGTGGGCGACCATAGCCACCTGCAAACTGTGCTCTTGCACATTTTCTGTACGCACATTGTGCATTAGCGGCCAACGATTAATAAGCTTTAAGCGCGCCAGGTGCGCAAAAAAGTGGCTCTTATCACTCACGTTACGCCCCTTGCTTATACGTTCTGAAGAAGTTGCCAATACGATGCAGTGCAGGTACCAATACATCGCTATGAGGTAAAAATACTAAACGGAAGTAAGTCCCCTCGGTTAGGTTAAAGGCGCGCCCGTGTACCAACAGAATTTTTTCAGAACTTAATAAATCCAGCACCATTTGTTCATCGTTTTGAATGTTGAATTTCTTCTCATCTACTTTGGCGAAACAATACATGGCACCTTTAGGCTTAACGCAAGAAATACCGTCGATGCCGTTTAGCATATCTGTGGTTACGTCGCGCTGAATGCGTAGTCGGCCATTCTCATTGACTAGGTCGTTAATACTCTGATAACCACCAAGCGCAGTTTGAATGGCACTTTGACACGGTACGTTTGCGCACATTCGCATTGAAGACAATATATTGAGTCCATCGATATAATCGGTAGCAAGACGTTTATTCCCGCTGACAACTAACCAACCAGAGCGAAAGCCTGCCACGCGATAGTTTTTGCTTAAACCACCAAAAGTAACAAAAAAGACGTCGTCAGCGAGTGACGCAATACTGGTGTGCTGGGCTTCATCGTATAGAATTTTGTCGTAAATCTCGTCGCTAAATACGACTAAGCCGTGCTCGCGGGCGACTTCTACTACCTCTTGCAATAGGGCTTTGTCGTAAACTGCACCAGTAGGGTTATTGGGGTTGATAAGTACAATCGCGCGTGTTTTGCTGGTGATTTTACTTTTTATGTCGTCAATATCGGGGAACCAGCCAGCTTGCTCATCGCAGCGATAATGTACCGGTGAGCCTGATGACAAACTCACTGCGGCCGTCCAAAGCGGGTAGTCAGGGCTTGGAATGAGCACTTCATCACCATGATTAAGTAGCGCCTGCATTGCCATCATGATTAGCTCAGATACACCATTACCTATATAAACATCGTCAACACGGATGTCTTTAATATTACGCTGTTGGTAATACTGCATCACGGCCACGCGGGCAGCATAAATTCCTGTCGAGTCTGAATATCCTTGAGACGTAGGCAGGTTATGAATAACGTCTTTTACGATATCGTCAGGCGCTTCAAATCCAAATGGGGCGGGGTTACCGATATTCAGCTTTAATATACGGTGTCCTTCGTCTTCCATTTTGCGTGCTTGCGCAGCGATTGGGCCTCTAATGTCGTAACAAACGTTATCTAATTTATGTGAGCGAGATACAGTTTTCATGGTCTATCTGGTTGATTTACATACCCTGAGATTATCGCAATACAAAGTCATATGCGATGGCCTTTTTGCAGTATTTCTGCTTTAAGCACTACTTTTTTCATCAAGTGGCTAATTATTAAACATATAACGAGATAAATGATCCGCTTGTCACTTAAGTATAAAATTTATGTTAATGACTTGTGAACTTTTCATTCTGCGCCTATCGTAGTAGTAAGGCGTGTATAAAAAACGCGTTAGTAACAAACAGGCTAACAAGCAGAGGTGATAAGAATATGTCCCACCATTTCAAAGAAACACCAGAGAATGCGATCACGCAAAGTGGTATAGCACGCGTTATTCCCTGTAAAGAATTAGACGTCGGCGACCCAATAAAGTGGTTGTCATTGGCATTACGAGACGCCATGCGCGCACCGGGACTCACCTTATTTTATGGTGTTCTTTTTGCGGTTATTCCGTGGTTCATAATGTACCTGGTTGAAATGACAGGTTGGCACTTGGTTATTCTACCCGCCATTGTTTGCTTTATGTTGGTAGGGCCATTTTTAGCGGCGGGCCTTTACGATGTAAGCTGGGAGATGGAGAAAGGTCATAAGCCTTCACTTCGTCATTCGCTGCGCGCAATGCGAAGAAACGCATTTAACGAGTGGGGCTTTGCCATACTGCTTATGGTAATGATGATATTTTGGTTGCGTGTGGCATCGCTGATTCATGCACTTTATCCACCTTATATAGAGAACGACTTAGAAAGCTTGTTACCGTTTTTAGCGCTAGGCACTATCGTTGGAGCGGGTTTTACCCTGGCAATGCTATTTATTACGGCGTTTACCCAACCGATTTTAATGGAACGTAAGGTAGATCTTGCAACTGCAGTGCTTACCAGTGTGAATGCGGTATGGTTAAATAAGGTACCCATGCTCATTTGGGGGGCTATCATTTTCACTACAGTAGCAATTGGTTACGTGACCGGTTTCGTGGGTTTCATCGTGCTCATGCCGATTATCGGCTATGCATCGTGGCATGCTTACATTGATGCAATTGAGACTAAGCGAGAGCGTAAATACGAATAGTTCACTCCAATTTATGTAATTAAATTACGTAAAGTGGCTTTAATTTGTACAATAAGTAAGCGTTAATATCTTTAATTTTGTTAAAATTACACTTTTAAAGCCCCGAAAGGGGCTTTTTTATACTTAAGTCTTATACTTCTTTCTTCCTACAAGTGCTATCGCTAGATATATTAGTAATATGCAATTTATATTATTCCAATTAATTCAAGGGGTTAGCGCCGTAACAACAACGTAACAACTTGATTTACCAAGCATTTACCCAGGTTACACAATCATTCAACAGAAAAATTTTTATTCTTGATGCATAAATAAAGGGCGTTGAGCGAATTGTTGATTCATTCAACTTTGCTCAACTTAACTAGAGAGTTTGCCACAAACTTGCACAGCACCCTTAACCACACATTGAGGATTTTAAAATGAAATTATCTAACTTACTTAAAGTTTTTGCAGCTACAGCGACTGTCGCTTTTAGCATCAATGCAAATGCAGCAGCAGAGTCAAAAGACATTCGCTTCGTTGGTGAAACCCAGTTCGCAGGGTTTTGTAAAGCGATAATCAACGACGATGTAAGAGTTCTTCGTTCTAGCCTTTCACGTAACGTGGGTCGTATTGGCGCTAGCCAACGTGAAGTATTGCGCATGGTAACGTCTGAAGAAGGCCTAACATGTAATGGAAGTAGCCTTATTAAGTTTTCTGAAGAGCGTCACGCAGATGCGGTACACGAATACTTAACGTCGCGTAGCTAAGGCCTTGCTTGCGGTTACTACAAATCCAGAAAAAGCGGGCTAGCTTACACTTTTCGTCAATCACGTGACGTAAATGTTGAAAACTAGACCCGCTTTTAGTCTTTTTGCTCGTGCAAATATGCGTCTTAATTAACGATTTTTATATACGTGGCTACACGCGCTTTACTGGTTTTGAACAGACGTTGGGTTTTAAACCTAAGTTTTAGCAGTAGCACGTAAGCAAGAGGTACTAAAAACAAGCTGGTTAGCGTAGAGAATACCAGCCCGCCAATGATTGCTATGGCCATCGGAGAGTAGGGTGGGCCGTCGCCACCAATTCGAGTACTTCCCAAAGCGAGTGGAATAAGCCCCAAGACCGTTGTGGCTACTGTCATCAGAATAGGCCTTATACGCGTTAAACATCCTTCAATTACTGCGTCATACAGCGACAAGCCTTCGTTAATTAACTGATTTATTCTTTCTACCAATACAATGCCATTGTTAACCACAATGCCCATCAATATCAGCATGCCGATCATCCCCATAATAGACATAGAGGTACCTGTTACCATGAATGCCCAAAACACACCGGTGAAAGAAAACAGTAGCGATGTGATCACAGACGTAGGTAGTATCAGCGATTCAAACAGTGCAGCCATCACAACGTATATCATACAAAGTGCTAGTAGCATGTTCATTTGCATGACCGCATTGGCTTCATCCTGGCGAGAGAAGCTGCCATCTAGTGTCCACTTATACCCTGTAGGCAATTCAATATTAGCTAATGCGTTCTCGATACGTTCTCGGGCTTGTTCTGTGGTGGTTTCCCCTTCTAGGTTTGCGCCAATAGCAAGCGCGGTCTGACGATAGTTTCGATTAATTTGCGATAGCTGTGGCACCACAGAGAAATCTGCAATCATATTCAGCGTTACCGATTGACCTTGCGTAAATCCGATTTTGATGTTTTTAAGGGCGTTAAGCGAAGCTTGTATATCGCTACCGAATTTAAGCTGAACTGCTACTTCTCCGGCGTCACCATAGCGGAATGTCCGTAAATTACTGCCCCGTAGTGCTGTAGAGATAAGTTTAGCTACGTCGTTGACTTGAATACCTAAGCGGTTCGCCTTCTCTCGGTCAATGCGGATTTGTACCTCATCTCGGGTAGAGCCAGTGTCGGCTTTCACATCTTCCAATCCTTCTATAGTTGAAAGAATAGGAACTATTTGCTCTGAAATATTTAGCAAAGTTTCTGACGATTCACCCAATAGCGTAACTCTTACGCCACCACCGTTGCCGCTATCCCATTGAAACGAGGGACGGGCACGCACAAAAGAGGGCATGTCTTTACGTATATCCTCTTTAATTTTACCCACACTTACGGGCAGTTCGTCATTAAGCGTTATACCGCTTACAGCATGTCCGGCAGTAAAATAGGTATACACCTGTTTAATGTGAAAGCGTTCTTGGTTTTCATAAAGGTAAGCTTCCATTCTATCGACAGTTTTTTCCACCTCATCAAGCGTAAAATTCTGCGTTACGTGATAGTTAAGCCAAATACGCTCTTGGTTATTATTGCCCTCATCATCTGAAGTAACCACCTGCATGGGCACAATGGTCGACGCAAGCAGCAATAGAGCAATAACACAGGTTATTCCCTGGTGTTTTAACATCCAGTTAAGTGCACGACCATAGCCTTTTATGTAAGACGGTGTTTTAGGCGTTTTTACAACTGGGATCTTTACCTTGGTTGTCAGTAAGGGAATAAGGGTTTTAGCAATGAAAAGCGACGCGAAAAGAGATATACAGATAGCCACAGCAACGTGCTCTAAGAAAATAGTCACGTCTATTTTTACCCCAATAATATTAGGTAAAAACACTATTGCCGTAGTTGCAGTTCCGGCTATAACTGCCAGGCTGACTTTGTTTACACCAATCTGGGTGGCTCGCTTAATGTCTCCCTCTTGTTGGCGTTCTTGAAATACGCTTTCAGTGATTACAACAGCGTTGTCTACCAGCATACCTACAGCTAGCATAAGGCCCATCAACGATAAGATGTTAAGGGTATAGCCCAATAGATACATCACACCTAAGGTAATACAAATCGAGAATGGTACAGAAAGCACGACGATTAAGGTGGTGGTAAGCTGGCGCAAGAACAAGTACAGCACAATAACTGAAAGCAACGCACCTAAAAGGCCTGCGTTTAGCAAATCGCTCAGCGACGAAGTCACGCTTTTCGCGGTGTCGTCCATTACAAATAAACTAATGCCTGTAAACTCAGGGTCTTCTTTAGCCTTTTCGATAACCTTCATTACCGCGTCGGAAACTTCTACAAGATTGCTGCCCGATTCGCGAAATACGTTAAAGCCTACCGCGAAGGTGCGATCTAGGTGTCGCCCTTCGTTGCGCTGAGGAAGCTCGTAGGTCACGCTGGCAACATCAGATAAGCGCACGCTTCGAGTAACCCACATGTTTTTGAAGTCGTTTACATCGGTAAATTCGCCAGTGGGGTTAACCAGAACTTTTTCACCGTTGTTGTACATATAGCCCGCGGTTAGCGAGAAGTTTGCGTTTTGAAGCTGCTGCTCTAAGCGTGTACCGTCTATTTGGTAAGCCGCCATTTTCTTGGGATCTAAGCGAATAGTAATTTGGCGTTTCATGGTGCCGTATAGCTCAACTTTAGATACGCCCGGAACACGCTCTAGCGGACGCTTAAGGTTGCGCTCTAAGAGGTCATAAGCGTTCGATAAGTCGCGGTCGCTCGATACGCGCAGTTGGAATATAGGCATATCATTGGTGTTAAATTTATACACCATGATCCGCTCTATATCGTCAGGGAGTTCATGGCGAATAGCGTCAATCTTCTCCCGCGCTTCAATACTTTTGGCTTTAAGGTTTTCATCCCAGTCGAATTCCACAATGACCTCCGCCATATTGTCGTAAGAGCGGGACCTTAAGCGCTTTATCCCCGACATGGTAGCAACGGCCTCTTCAACCGGACGAGTGATCATGGTCTCAATTTCAACGGGTGTCGCATCAGGATAGGGGATCTGCACTACCATTTCTGGAATATCAATACCGGGGAACTTCTCTAAAGGAAGTAAGCGTCCAGAAACAATGCCGAACAGCAGCATAGACAAAAACAACATACCTATGGTAACGGGCTTATTCAGCGCAAAGCGTGCAAGCCCAGCGCCTATACCTGCAATTTTCGAAAGGTGCGGCTGTGAAGCTATATCTGTCTCGCGTTGCATCGGTTCACGTGTTTGGCGCTTTTCAATATGGGTTTCAGAACTGTTATTAGCGTTGTGAGAAGGTGTACTCATAGTACACCTCCTTTTGGCATTGCTTCTTCGTCACCAAAGCCTACGTTTTCACGAGAATTATCTTTCACAGGCGCTTTCTTCTTAACGTCGAGCAGGCTGTAAAGCACTGGCAGTAAAATAAGGGTGAGCAAGCTTGCAAACAGAAGGCCGTAAATAACGGTGATAGCCATGGGCGTGCGAATTTCAGCTCCCTCGCCAAAACCAAATGCCATTGGCAATAGACCCAACACAGTAGTGAGCGTAGTCATCACAATAGGGCGTAGGCGGGTCTTTGCAGCCTCTAGAATAGCGGTCTCTTTCTCTACGCCTTGACGGCGTAACTGATTTATACGGTCAACTAATACAATAGCGTTATTCACAACAATACCGCACAGCATGATTAAACCGATAAATACCACCACGTTTAGCGGCGTATTGGTAATCCACAATCCGTATACTGAGCCCGCACCGGCTAGCGGCACTGCGAACAAAATAAGCAGAGGGTGCAGCAGCGATTCAAACTGAGACGCCATAACCAGATACACCATAAACACCGCAAGTGCCAAAGCAAACTGTAGCGAACGAAAGCTGCTTTGCATGTCTTCACTTTGCCCGGTTACTGTTGCACTTAAAGATAGAGGAAGTTGGGTTTCATCAATGACTTTATTAGCAACGGCAACGGCTTCATCAAGCTTACCTTTGGCTAAATTTGCCGATACCAATGCTACACGCTGCTGTCCAACGCGGGTGATTTCGCTAGGGCCTACACTCATGTACACGTCTGCGACCGCACTTAAAGGAATAGGTTGCGCAGAGCCTGGGTTAACAACAATGGCGCGTATGCTTGCAATATCATCACGTTGGTTCTCTTGGGTTCTTACCAGCACATCTACCTTTCTGTCTTCCACGCTATACTGTGTAGCGACGCGGCCGCCCACTTTGGCCGCAATAAGTTGAGAAACGGTTGATGCATCAAGCTCAAGGCGAGCAAGTTTGGCGTGATGGAAGGCTATTTTAAGCTCTGGGTTTCCGTCACGAATGCTGGTCGTTACGTCTGCAAAATTACTGTAACTGGCAAGTTTTGTCGAAATGGCGTCGCCATATTGTTGTAACTGATTTAGGTCGTAACCCGCAATTTCAATTTGAATAGGCGAGGCAAAGCTAAATAGCTCTGGCTCTGAAAACGTTGCCTGAACCTGAGGTTTAAAGGCTAGGTAATCACGAAGCGCACGCTTCACATCGTCCATATCGCCAGCTGTCGCCGAAGGCTGCATGACAATGTTTAAGCGTCCCCAATGATCCCCACCCTGATTAGGCGCTGCGCTGATAAGGCTTCCTGTACCAGACATGGCATAGGTGCGAAGCACCTTAGAGTTGCTGCGAAGCACGTTAGTATCGCTGCGAGCCGCCTTGGTTTCGCCGCCATCATTGTTATTTACTGCAACCGCAGCAAGCTCGCTGATAATAGCGTCGGTACGCGCTAATGGCGAGCCCGCAGGGAGGGTCACTTCTACCGAAAATTCTCCTTGTGACAGGGTAGGAATAAGTTCCATACCTAGTTTTGGTACAAGCATTATCGCGCCAGCAGCAAGAATAAAAGCAGTAGCTAACACCAGCGCTTTGGCTTTAAGGCTTACGCGCAGCAGTTTTTCATAAGCAGAAGCGAGAAGGTCAAACCCTTTGTTAAATACCCAGATAAGTGGTTTAAACGCAACACTTAATAACTTGCTGACGATATGCCACGCACCTATCACCAAGGTAACCAAGGCTGCAGGCAAAAATACAAAGATCAGTCTGAATACCCAACGAACTGGCAGGGTAACGTAATACATAACTTTGCCAAACGTTGACGTAGGGGGGGAGGCGCTGGTGTAGTAAACACTTCTTCGTGATCCAGCTGTTGCTTTTTCTTCTTATGTGCCATCGCAGGGATAAGTGTGAGTGCAACAACAAGCGATGCAGCTAAAGCAAACGACACGGTCAACGCTTGATCTTTAAACAGCTGACCTGCAATACCTTCTACAAATATCAGCGGCACAAACACGGCCATAGTGGTCAGTGTCGAAGCTACGATTGCGCCAGAGACTTCTTTTGTTCCTTCGCTAGCGGCAGATGCTTCAGTGTCTGTGGCTTCTGCCGTCGTTTTTTCATTAGCTGTTGCGTTATCACTTCCAGCTATTTTTAATTTCTTATGGCGATCGATATTTTCAAGCACAACAATGCTGTTATCTACTAATAATCCAACAGCCAGCGCGATACCACCTAAGCTCATCATGTTTAAGCTTATATCGTTGGCATACATTAGATTAAAGGTAGCAATTACTGAAACTGGAATAGAAACCGATATAATTACAGTGGCCCAGAAGTCTTTCAGGAAAAGATACAACACTAACATGGCTAAAATACCGCCCATGACTGCCGCTGACTTCACGTTATCTATGGCTTGTTTGATGAACACGCTTTGGTCATAGATTTCGTTAAGCGTATAATTTTGTGGAAGATTATTATTTACTTCGTTTAACCGACCAGCCACTTTTTGCGCAACGTTAACTGCGTTAGCGTCGCCTTCTTTATAGATGGCAATTTCAATGCCTTCACTACCATTAAAGCGTATTACCACATCACGGTCTTTGTACGCATTTTCTACCGTCGCCACGTCTTTAAGTTGAATGTTTCTGCCTTCAAAACGCCCAATGAAAAGGTTTTCGATATCGCTCAGTGTTTCAAACTGATTCAGGGTTCTGACTAAAAACGCCTGGGCTGCGTTATCAATTCGACCGCCCGCCGCGTTAATATTTTCAGCTTTCACCCGGTCGATAATTCTAGTAATAGGAATCGACAGTTGACTGGCTTTTTGCTGGTCAATAAGTATATGGATTTCGTTTTCTAAACCACCGCCAACACGCACGGCAGCTACGCCTTCTACCGATTCAAGCGCACGTTTGACCTGCTGCTCGCCATATAAACGTAAGCGCTTCATTTGCGCCACGCTTAGCGTTGATGTGTCGCTTTGAGTGGTGAGGCCCAGTTTAATAACAGGGTCTAAACTTGGGTTAAAGCGAAGGAGTCTTGGCTTTTCAATATCCAGGGGAAGCTGCAACACATCAAGCTTTTCGCGTACTTCTAAGCTCGCGAAATCCATGTCAGTACCCCACGAAAAAGAAAGCACCACGTCAGACTGGCCAGCTCGCGATGTGGACGTGACTTTACGTACACCTTTTACTACGCCGATGGCTTCTTCAATAGGTTTTGAAACCAATTGTTCTACTTCGCCTGGCGCGGCACCGTCGTAGTCGGTGCGAATAGTGAGAGTAGGGTAAGATAAGTCTGGCAGTAAGTTAACCGACAGTCTGCCTAACGACACCATACCAAATAGCAATACCGCAAAAGTGAACATACTAACGGCAACAGGGCGCTTTACAGCAATATCTACAATACGCATTGTGTGAATTCCTTGTTAGGCCGAATTAGCTGTTTACAACTTCAACGGGAGCGCTGTCTTTCAAATTCTGGTGGCCTGCAGTCACTACTTCTTCATTGCCGCTTAAACCATTGGTAACTTCGATTACTTCGTTGTTTTCAAAGCCAGTAGAAATATCAACTTTCTTAACTTTGCCGTTATCTACAACGAATACGCTGTGGCTGTTATCGATAGTAACCAGCGCTCTGCGGGGCAACAATGTGGCGTTAGCATGGGTAGCATATTCTAGTGATACATCGGTAAACATGCCGGCTTTGAGCTGATTGTCTTCGTTTGGTACTTTCAAGGTAACTTTAAACGTCCCGGTAGTCGCATCGATGACTGGGCTTATGCGCTCAACGCTCGCCGTGATACTTCTATCGCCTAAAGCCGTCACGGTAAGCATTGCACCTTGTCCAATCACTACGTTAGGTAGCTCATTTTCAGGCAGGTAAACAATACCTTGAAGATTGCGCTGCTGAACAATATGGAACATTCTCTCCCGTTGGAACGATTCAGTTAGGTTGCCTACTTTTGCGTTTCTTTCTGCAATGTATCCATCAATCGGCGCCGTGATCGTAGCTTCTTTCAAATCAAGCTCAGCTAAGCGTACAGACGCTTTAGCTGATTCAAATTGCGAGGTAAGTTTGTCGTAAGTGTCATCGCTGATAAGCTTTTTCGAATAAACTTTATTAACCTTTTCTAGTTCGCTTTCAATGCCGGCTAAATCAGCCAGAGCTTTTGATAAGTTAAGCTCGTACCGGCGTTTATCTAGCTGCGCAAGAACTTGGCCCTTCTCAACGTAATCACCTTCTTCTACGAAGATTTCTTCGATAATTCCAGATGCTCTCGCAACCACAAATGCTTCTTCACGTGCTTCTAAAATAGCGGTTGTATCGTAAGTAGACGTAATGTCTCCGGTAACAATGGTTTGGGTTTCAACAGGGATAGCAAAAACGGTTTCTTCAACTTCGGTGGCGTTAGCTTGGTCGTTAATGGCATCTGCATCGGAACAGGCTGACATCGAGAGAGTAAGGGCGATGACCCCGCTTCCAACGAGCAGTTTGAGCGATGTTGGTGAAAACGGAATTGAAGATTGTACTGATGAAAGAATTGTGTTGCTGTGTGTTGTAGATTCCATGGTCAATAACCCTAACGTAAATATCGTTATATAATAATGACCGTATACAGCAGCTAATGTGCCAAAGACGTTAACATATGTTAAATCTTAGACGTTTCAATGTGTTACAAGTGAAAAATGCAGTTTAAATAAAAAAGCCAACCTAATTGGTTGGCTTTTTACGCTAATGCTTAGCGAGAATTGCTAATAAGCGGTGAGTTCTACAATAGTCTATTAAACCAAAGTATAGCTTGTGGTGATCTCAACATTACCCGTTAACATCAGCATGACAGAGCAGTATTTTTCTGCCGACAACTGCACAGAGCGGGCAAGGGCCTTTTCGCTAATGCCTTCACCTGACACCGTGTAATGTGCGTGAATTTTAGTAAATACTCGAGGTGGCTCTTCAGCACGCTCAGCCTCCAACTCACAATTACAGGCTTCAACGTTAAAGCGGCCTTTTTTAAGAATGTCTACCACGTCGATACTTGAGCACGCACCAACCGCTAATAATACTGACTCCATTGGTGACACGGCCTTGCCGCTTCCGTCCATCACTGTTTTGTAGCCGCTGTCTGTTGTACCTGTAAAAGTTAAATCTTGATCCCAAGAAACACGTGCTTTCATTGTTTGTCCTAATGTCATAAGAATAAAAAAAAGAAGCTGCAATACAGGCTAATTTAGCGCTTCAATGCAGCTGTGACATGTGTGTTTATTTGTTAAGGCGGACTGCATCTGGGCTAAGCGAGATTTTCTTTTGCTTATATAACGCGCCTAACGCTTTTTTATACGCCGCTTTACTTACGTTAAAATGAGAGTAGATGGCTTCTGGCGCACTCTTATCTGTTAGCGTTGAAATGCCGCCGTGGGCTTCCAAGTCATCCAAAATGGCTTGTTGAAGTGCATCACGGCCACCTTTATCTATGCGCTGAAGGGCAACATCCACTTTGCCATCTTCGCGAATCGTTTTAATTACACCTTCAGTAGCTTGCCCGACTTTAAGCGGCTTAAAGGCATCGCTGTGGAAAATCAGCCCTAAGCTTTTTTCATTGATAACCACCTTAAAACCTAAATCAGTTTTGGCATAAACTAAGCATTGTACCGTGTCGCCCTCGTTGAGATAGGCGCTAGTTTCCTTTAGAAAATAATGAAGCTTGGTGGCCCCTAAAATACGCTGGGTTTTATCATCAAAAAAGGTGTGAACCACGTAATACATACCTGGATTAACAGGTTGAGCTTGGTAATCGTTGGGTATTAACAGATCGTTGTCTAGGCCCCAGTCGAAGAATGCACCAAAATTCGTAGCAGACACCGCTTTAAGTACCTTGGTTTCGCCCACTTGAATAAGTGGTTTCTTCATGGTGGCATAAAGGTCACCGCGCTGATCCGTAGCCACAAATACGTCAACCTGTTGCCCTTCGGTTAACGGCGTCTCTACTTCGTCAATCGCAAGTGTAACGGTTTGCTGCTCATCTGCATCATCTATTTCTATTACGCTGTCGTTCTCGTCATTGTTTTCGACAAGTGGCGCTAAAGCGTAGCCAAAAGGGTATTGGGCTACCACGCGTAATGTATTAATTTTTCCAATATTTATCATCAGCACTGACTTTTTAAAAAGAACAGGTAACATGATACTGGAATGAACGTAAGAGCTAAACCATTATGAAGTTAAATTGCGATTTAGGTGAAAGTTTTGGCGCGTGGTCAATGCCAGTGGAATCGGCCATAATGGCGGAAATCGATCAGGCGAACATTGCGTGCGGTTTTCACGCTGGCGATCCATTAGTCATGAAGCAGGCTATTTTGTTAGCCAAAAAGCATGATGTAGCCATTGGTGCCCATCCGGCTTATCCCGATCTACAAGGCTTTGGCCGCAGAAGTATGGCGATTGCCGCTGACGAACTTAAGGCTATGATTCAATATCAGGTCAGTGCCTTAAGCGGTATGGCGAAGATTTGTGGTGCTAAAGTCAGCTATGTGAAGCCCCATGGTGCGTTGTATAACGACATGATGAAAGATACTGCTATCATGCGAACAGTAATGCAAAGCATAAGTGAAATAAACGAACAGTCTTCACACGCTCCCCTAGCGTTAATGGTGCAGGCTACGTCGCAAAATGCGGCGCTTAAAGAAGCAGCGCAAAATAGGGGGCTGCCTTTGTATTTTGAAGCGTTTTCTGACAGACGGTATACCGATGAAGGCTTACTGCAATCCCGAACTATAGAAGGTGCCGTGTTGACCGAAAGCGACGCTCTGCTTCAAGCTAAACAGCTTATTTCATCGGGAACGGTAACTACGTCATCGGGAAATACACTTGCAGTAGAAGCTGACTCTTTGTGTGTACATGGCGATACTAAAGGGGCGGTAAGTATTGCGAGTAAAATCAGAACATTTCTATAAACCTGCCATATAAAAAACACAATTTAAAAGAACAATACACAAGGCTATTAACCTTTGTTGTGCCGAGCGTCGAATACATAATGCACATCACAACTCGTTATGGCCAGTAAGACAACAAGGACAGTAGATGCAAGCTTTCGGTCGTATTAAACGAATAGTTACAGCAAGTGCAGACGCCATTATCTTGTATTTTGACGGCGCAAGTTTGGATGACGCGAATAATGCCTGCCACAACATGCTGGCAGCTATCGATAGTAACAAGAGTAAAAATTCGTGGTGTTGGTTACGCGAATGCGTGCCTTCTTACGACAGTTTGTTAATCGTTTTTGATATGGCATTAATTGACAGCCACGGTGTATACCGTGCCTTGAGCAATTTAGACGCTGAAGGCATAAATCAGCAAACCGAATCAATACAATTTAACAGAAACGAAAGTAGCGCAGTGATTGAAATCCCTGTGTGGTATGGCGCGCCAAATGCCAGTGATTTGAGTGTAGTGAGTAAGAAAACGTCGCTGTCAATTGAAGAAGTTATCGAATTGCACACTAGCACAACTTATAAAGTATACGCAGTGGGATTCTCTCCAGGCTTCGCCTATATGGGGGATATTCCAGAAGCGCTCAGCTGTGCGCGGCTTGGTACACCGCGTAAACGCGTTCCCAAAGGCGCGGTCGCAATCGCTGACAGGCAAACCGCAGTCTACCCCAGTGAATCACCGGGGGGATGGAATTTATTGGGACTTACGGCATTCGACATGCTTTTTCATAGCGATGAGCACAGTGAGTCGCGGTTAAAAGCGGGTGACGCCGTTAAATTTGTTTCGGTTACTGAACAGGAATACAAAGCAGGATTGCAGGTTAAACTATGAAAATTGAAGTGCTCAGTAAAGGGTTATTTAGCCTTATTATTGATAGCGGAAGAGTAGGGCGACAACGGGATGGTTTTTGTGAATCAGGCCCTATGGACGGCAATGCCTATGACTGGGCTAATTTTCTCGCCTTTAACCTTGATGGTACGCCCTGCATAGAGACCATTGGCGAAATGCGATTGCAGGTTGATGAAGATTGCATAGTTGCCGTTACTGGTAGGGAGCCCTCACTCGACGTAGATGGAAATGCTAAAGCAACATACCAGAGCCAACATGTACCGGCAGGCGCAACGATTACGTTCGGCAGCGCTCTACTTGGTAGCAAAGCCTATTTAGCGGTTTGTGGAAATTGGCAGGTTCCGAAAGCGGTGGGTAGTGCTTGTACGGTGGTTCGCGAACAGTTAGGCGGGCTAGATAACAAGGGAAGCGTGTTAAAAGAAGGAGACTGCATTGAGGTTTTAGCTAACACCAGAAACCAAGACAAGGCTAAAATGCGCAGGCTTCCACAGCAACATATCGATGACTATGGATTCTTGGAGTCTATTCGGGTTATTCCCGGGTATCAGTTTTCGAGCTTTAGCGCTGTTGCTTTACGCACGTTTGAAACAAGCAGCTATACGGTTTCATCAGCTATCGATCGCATGGGCTTTAGGTTGACCGGCGAATCAGTTACCGCCGATATAGAAAACATGCGTTCTGAGGCAATTCATTTAGGGGCCATTCAAGTGCCTGGTGACGGCCAGCCAATTGTAATGATGCGCGATAGGCAAACACTGGGAGGCTACCCTAAACTCGGCTGTGTAAGCCCCTGTGATATAAGTCGCTTGGCCCAAGCTGTACCAGGTGAAAAAGTGAATTTCGTATTTCAAAACGAAGAAGAAGCAAGGGCGGATTGGCTACTATTGACAAGTAGACGTCGTCGATTACAAGGAGAAATATTGTGACAATTGCGTTTTTAAATGGTGAGTATATGCCTCTTTCTGAGGCCAAGATTTCTCCGATGGACAGAGGCTTCCTTTTCGGCGACGGTATTTATGAAGTTATTCCAACCTATTCAGGCAAAGCTGTAGGATTTAAAGGACACACGTCTCGCATGTCGCAAGGCCTTAAAGCTATCGAAATCGCTAACCCATATACGGTAGAAAAATGGCAAACCATTTTGTCCAGTTTGGTTGAGAAAAACAAAGGGTTTATTGAAAGTGGAAACATAGGTGTTTATTTCCACGTAAGTCGGGGTGCAGATACAAAACGACTTCATGCATACCCAAAGAATATCGAGCCAACGGTGTTTGGGTTCGCCTTTGAAATAGCGCCACCTCAGCCTAAAGCCAAGGCTGATGCTAAGCCTTTCAAAGTTGCGCTTCAGCAAGATAAAAGATGGCAACGCTGCCATATCAAATCTACTTCTCTTTTAGGCAACGTAATGCACTATCAAGCGGGTGTCGAAGCTGGTGTTAACGAAACTATTTTGTATAACAGCGAAGGCATGGTCACTGAGGCAAGCTCATGTAACGTCTTTATGGTGAAAAATGGGTGTATTTTTACGCCTCCATTAAACCATGAACTGCTTCCCGGTATTACTCGTGCCATTGCCATTGAGGCATTCAAACAAGCAGGGCTGGTGGTAACGGAAACCTGGTTCAGTAAGGATGATTTGCTAGAGGCTGATGAAGTGTGGTTAACGTCGTCAAGCAAAGAAGTTGCCCCGGTAGTTGAAGTAGAGGGCAGGCAGATAGGCTCAGGAGAGGTAGGCGATGTATGGGAAAAGGCAATCAACGCCTACCATGCATACAAATTCAAAGCCTAATAAATTGAAAAAGCCCGCTCAAGCGGGCTTCTTACTAATTAATATTCCAACTTATTCAGGAGCGTTGTCGCAGTTACCGTCTGTACATTCGCCATATAGGTAAAGGCTGTGATGGGTAAGCTTCATTTTATGCTGCTTAGCAATCATCTCTTGGCGTTCTTCGATAATTTCGTCTTCAAACTCGATCACTTTGCCACACTTAAGGCATACAAGGTGGTCGTGGTGATCTTTATGACTGATTTCAAATACTGACTTTCCACCTTCAAAGTGGTGGCGGTTAAGAATACCTGCATCATCAAATTGGTTTAATACGCGGTATACAGTAGCAAGACCGATTTCTTCACCCTGTTCGATAAGGATTTTATAGACGTCTTCAGCGCTGATATGTTGGTTTTCTGGCTCTTGCAGAATTTGTAAAATTTTAAGGCGAGGCAGAGTGACTTTAAGCCCTGCTTTTTTCAATTCTTTATTTTGATCCATTACAGCCTACTAAGAACGAGTGAATAAGTATTTGGTGGTTATTATAGGTAAGTTGAAACAATTTAAAAGCAAAACCGTGGAATCTTTGTCTTCTCGCCGAAAAATTACCCAAGACACTTGTTGCAAAAAATATTGTACTTAAGTGTGGGCTTTGAGCTGTGTGGCCTGACCAGAATGTAAGTGTACGATTTATCTAACAAATAAGTAAAATAAATAGAACTTTTAATGCATTGATTTAACATCCTGTTAAACTAAACTTAAAGAGTTGCGTTCATTTGATAGTTTTTTGCACGTATTTAAGTGGAAGTGTTCATGCGGTTAACAATTATAAATAAAATCACTTTAGGCTTCGGCTTATTTGGCTGCCTGCTATTGCTCACGAGTATCCTTTCCTATTTCGGTTTAAGCGGTATTAAGGACTCTGCACAAGACGTTGTAGAGCAAAAAATGCCAGTACAGACCAGTATGGTAAAAGTAAAAACTGAAATCCTATCTTTATCGGTAATAACGGCCAATGGTTATCACGTAGAAAGTAGAGACGAATTAGAAAAAAATAAGCAAACATTTGATTCGCTGTCATCCACCTTTTCTAACGATTTGTCGCGACTGAAATCTCTCATGCCAGAAAACTCGATAGCTAAAAATGCTGTTGAAGTAAGTTCGAGCTATGTGAGCGACAGTAATGAAATGTACATTGCAATTAACAAGAGAATGGATATAGAGAACGCGCTTGCCACGCAACTTGAAAAAGTACTTATGACGGCAGACGAAGCTAGCGCGTTGATGCTAGATCTTTCTTATCTCGATAGCAGTGATCCGAGTCTTGATACGCTAATTGGCGCAGGTACAGCCATTGATAATAAGCTACTAACAATGAACGACTCATTTATCGAGTTGGCCGAATCTAGCGACGCCACGCAAAGCGCCAGTATTATTGAGGATCTCGAATATCAGTTAAGTAATCTGGAGGTAGATAAGCATTATGTGAACCGTTTGGCTACAAGCGTGGATGATGGGGGCACAATAGAGGCGTTTAATGAACAATACGAGTTACTAATAGACGCCGTAAACGGTTCAAACGGGTTAATAGCGTTGCAACGACAAAAACTTGCTGAAGTAGACAAAGCGGCGCAAGCACAAAAACAAGCAAAGCAAGCATTAGAAACCGCGCTTGCTGATATTAATACTCTGTTTGATACCGTTCAAGCGCAATCCCTCGAAGGGCAAAACGCTATACTCGAATCGGTACAGGAAAATTTAGTTCGCAATACTGTTGTTGCAATTTTAGGACTTACGGCTGCCATTTTTTTAGCGGTAATAGTAACGCGCAGCATTTCAAAGCCACTTAAGCATATAAACAAAGGGCTAAATCAGTTAAGCCATGGGGATTTGAGTACTAAACTACCCGAAGAGGGCAACGATGAATTTTCTGCTCTTTCAGCCAAAGTTAACAGCTTGACCGCTAGCCTGCGAGAACTGGTGGGTAATATCTTAGAGCAGGAAAAGCGCTTAATTGAAATAACAAAAGAAAGTGTTGAGCTTGGTAACAAGAGCTTGTCTGAAGTGGACAAACAGCGAGAGCAGGTCACTGTTACCTCCACCAACACTAAGAATGTTCAAGACAAAAGTCGTAGTAATCTTGCGCAAATCAATGAAGCGATGGAGGCATTACGTACTATCACAAGACAAAGTACTGACATTGGGCTGCTGGTTCAAAGAAGTAGTGAGCAAGTTAGCAATCAAGCCGATCAGGCTGAGTCTTCAGCCCAGGTTATTGCGCGCTTAGATGATAACTCTAGAAGTATTGGCAGTATTTTGGACGTTATCAAAACCATCGCAGAGCAAACTAATTTGTTAGCGCTAAACGCCGCTATTGAGGCTGCTCGGGCAGGCGAGCAGGGCAGGGGATTTGCAGTAGTTGCCGATGAAGTGCGAACATTAGCCAATCGTACGCACGATTCCACGGAAGAAATCGAACAAATGATTGGCAACTTACAAAAAGATGCAGCGCAGGCTGTAAAAGCTATTAATGCAGGTCGAGAGCAAGCGCAAACAGGGGTAGAAATAACCCAACAGGTTTCTCAACAAGTAGAAAGCATTAGAGAAATTATTGAGCGTCTGAGCGACATTAACGAACATATTGTTGAAGATACAGAGCAGCAAGATGTGTTACTCGGTGATGTGGCCACAAGCTTAAACCGCATTGTAGCGCTGGCAGATTCAAGTGCACAAAGCACAAGGCAGTCGAACGAATCGACAATGATGCTAGATGCACAAACAGAAAGCTTAAGAAAGGCGGTAGAGCGGTTTCAGCTTTAGTTAGTTCAATCGGCTAAGCTAATAATTCAACGAGTACTTCTATATAACAAAAAACCGCTCTATTAGAGCGGTTTTTTCAATTGATAACTAATTTATAGCTATTTTATGGCTTTTTAGTAGCCAATATATGTATGTCTACGCCAGCTCCGCTAAGCAAAGCTCGTCGTGAATTTGCTTACACCAGGCTTTAACGCGAGAGTCTGTTAGCTCTGGTTGACGGTCTTCGTCAATACCAAGACCCACAAAGTGATTGTCGTCTGCCATGCCCTTAGATGCTTCAAAGTCATAGCCTTCCGTAGACCATTGACCTACTAAAATAGCGCCTTTGGCTTCTACAATGTCGCGTACCATGCCCATTGCGTCTAGGAAGTATTCCGCATAGTCTTCTTGGTCGCCACAACCAAAAATAGCAACTAGCTTGTCGTTAAAGTCTATCTGCTCTAATTCAGGAAAGAAGTCATCCCAATCACACTGTGCTTCACCGTAGTACCACGTAGGGATACCGAAGATAAGCAAATCAAACTCAGCGATGTCTTCTTTACTGCTCTTGGCAATATCTTTTACATCAATTAGCTGTTTACCCAATTCCTTCTGGATCATTTTCGCAACATGTTCGGTGTTACCCGTGTCACTTCCGAAAAATAGGCCAACGCTTGCCATATCTAACCTCTATTAATCGTTACTAATTAAACGCCTGTGCTTAGCCAAAACCATTCAATAATGCCTTTCGCAAGAAATCCCAATGCGCCTAAACCTAGCACACCGTACGTTACCACTCTTCCAATAAGAGGAACATCGTTCTTACGTAATACATCGTGTACAGCAAAACCCATCAATCCAAAAAGAATAGACAAGCCGCCATACAGCATAATGGACTCAATGAGTTCGTAATTTTCTGCAAGCATAGTGTTGTTACTTAAAAATTTCTGGCGCAACTATATCACAGTATATACGCCTGTAAGAGCCTAAAACGTTCAAAAATATGTAATAATAGTCATTCTCATCCTGTTGAATGAGAAATATTCCACTTTATGACGATTTGTTGAGCGTTCTCTCTACAATTCCGTTAAATGCAGCTGGCTTTTCAGCGTGTAACCAATGCCCCGTACCTTCAATAATATGCGCTTTCGCATTTGGAAAGTAGTGAGCTATCGCATCGCGATAGGCCGGTGTAATGTAGTCGGACTCGCTGCCCTTAATAAATAAGGTTACGCCATCGAACGTTTGATTTGTTTGTTCCCAATCAATAATGTGCGAGTAACTTTTGATTAGTCCGCTTACGTTGAAGCGCCACTTCCATGCTCCGTTTTCATCTTGATACAGGCTTTTTAATAGAAACTGTCTGACGCCCATTTCTTTAACGTGGGCAGCCATTTGTTTTTCAGCGTCCTTTCTACTTTCAATGGTATCCAAAGAAACAGAATTCAACCCATCAAATACCGCTTGGTGGCTGTGGTCATAACTGACTGGGGCAATATCAGCTACGATTAAATGTGTGATATTTTCGCTGTGATTTAAGGCCAGCTTCATTGCAACCTTTCCGCCAAGGGAATGGCCCAATACAGCGCTTTTTTCAATATTTAAAGATTGCATGATGTCGTAAATTGCATCTGCGGAAGCTGACATAGAAAAACTATCAGTCCACGGAGACTCACCGTGATCCGGAAGGTCTACACTTATAATATTAAAAGCTGATTCAAAATGTCGTTTAACAACGGCTAAATTATCTGCGTTGCCGAAAAGCCCATGGATTAAAATTAACCATGGTGATGATGCATCTCGCTTTGAAAGTTTATAATTTAACTTCACAACTTATGTACCCATGAATAATTGTCTGATAGACATAGCTTGAGTCTTAAAAACAAAATAAGGCCTGTAAAAACAGACCTTATTAGCAGGTTAAATAGTGATATTAATTAATAGCGTAATCGTTGAGAGATTTGCCGCTATCTAGTGCATCTTTGTAAACGCGAGGCATACGACCAATGCCCGTCCACAAGTGCTCTTCGCCATCGCTATCGACAAGTTTGTATTTAACGGGGCGCTTCTTACCTACGTTTTTATTTGTGCCGGTATCCAAAGCTTGTAAATCTTCTACGTTAAGCCCAGCTTCTTCCATTTGCTGTTTAATAGCAGCAAGTTTTTCTAATTTTTCTTTTTTTAGTTGTTCTTGTTCTAGTAATTTTTCTTTTCTTTTTTCTATTATACCGTTAAGTTTTTCCTGAACTTGTTCAAGTTCTTCTATGCTTAATTCCTTAACAGCACCTTGTAAACGTCTTCCATGGGTTAAAATATCTAAAAATTCGCTCATTAATTAACCTTAATACGTTGTACTAAATTTCTATAAGATAATAATTAAAAGTAGCACAAAAAAAAAGCGAGCTAGGCTCGCTTTTAAAAAATATCAGTTAAATAACTAAATAATGCTTTAAATTACATATTTGGGTAATTCGGACCTCCAGCACCCTCTGGTACAACCCACTTAATATTCTGACTAGGGTCTTTGATGTCGCAAGTTTTACAGTGAACACAGTTTTGCGCATTAATTTGGAAGCGTTTTTCACCTTCTTCTTCAATAACCTCATAAACGCCAGCAGGGCAATAGCGTTGTGCAGGTTCTGCGAATTTAGGTAAATTGACCTGTAAAGGAATAGACAGGTCTTTTAATTTTAAATGACACGGCTGGTCTTCTTCGTGGTTTGTATTAGATAAAAACACGGAAGATAACTTATCAAAGCTGAGTACACCGTCCGGCTTCGGATATGAAATCTCTGTAGCATCTTTAGCTTCTTTAAGCTGCGCGTAATCTTTGTGTTCGTCTTTCATAGTGAAGAACAAATTACCGTTGAAGAAATTTTGTTCTACCGTGTTAAACGCACCGCCCCAGAAATTACCTAGCTTATGAATAGCAGGGCCGAAGTTACGAGAACGGAATAGCTCGTCATACAACCAAGACGATTTAAATTTGTCTGTATAGCTCGTTAGCTCTTTTACTGGCGCTTCTACATTTTCTGAAATCGCTTCAAAAATGCTTTCAGCGGCTAACATACCTGACTTCATTGCTGTGTGGTTACCCTTAATTTTGGCAAAATTTAGGGTACCTGCTTCACAACCTACCAATAGGCCACCTGGGAAAGTCATCTTAGGTAACGAGTTAAACCCACCTTTGGCGATTGCACGTGCGCCATAAGATACACGTTTACCGCCTTCAAGATACTGCTTAAAAACAGGGTGGTGTTTTAAGCGTTGAAATTCGTCAAACGGGCTCAGATAAGGGTTGTCGTAGTTAAGGTCAACAATTAAGCCTACAAACACCTGATTATCTTCGGCGTGATACAGATAGCTGCCGCCTGTGGCGTCATCCAGTGGCCAGCCTGCGCTATGAACTACTAAGCCTGGCTGGTGTTTCGCTGGATCTATATCCCAAATCTCTTTAAAGCCAATAGCGTAATGCTGAGGTGAGCTGTCTTCATCTAGTTTGAAGTGAGAAATGAGCTCTTTACCCAAATGACCACGACAGCCTTCGGCAAACACAGTGTATTTAGCACGAAGCTCCATTCCGGGCATGTAACCGTCTTTTGGCTCGCCGTCTTCACCAACACCCATGTCGCCGGTAAGCACGCCGCCAACGCTACCGTCTTCGTTATAAATAACTTCAGAAGCTGCAAAACCGGGGAATACCTCAACGCCTAGCTGTTCGGCTTGTTCTGCTAGCCAACGGCTAACGTTCCCCATAGATACGATATAGTTACCGTCATTGTGCATAGTTTTGGGCGTAATGCCGTTTGGTAACTTCTTCGCTGACGTTTCATTATTAAGCAAATAGATGTGGTCTTCGGTTACCGGCGTGTTAAGTGGCGCACCTTTTTCTTTCCAATCGGGAAATAGTTCGTTTAGCGAACGGGGCTCAAATACCGCGCCTGAGAGAATATGTGCACCTACCTCGGAGCCCTTTTCGACCACACAAACCATAAGTTCTTGGTCTTTTTCATTTGCAAGCTGCATCAGCTTACAAGCAGTTGATAATCCAGCTGGGCCGGCACCGACGATGACTACGTCAAACTCCATCGATTCTCGTTCCACGGGAGGCTCCTTATGTTTGTATTTTTATAGTGCACTATTGATGAAACAAATAATGCTTTGTGTCAAAAACATGTAAATTAATTGTCGTTTTGCAAGGTAATGCAGGTTGACGTTTACGTCAACAGTAAGTACATTGCAAAGCAGTTTACGTTAACGTTAACTGGCAGCGTATTATACCTGCTCGTAAACGTGGTGTTAACGTCGTTTTAAGGCTAGCCTTTAAAAAACGTACGTTCCACAGTTTCTTTTTTAACGTATAAGCATTGTTAAAGTTTCAAAAAGCGTGGTGAAGTAATACGTTTTTAATTATTAATAGTTAATTATTAATGAAACGTAATTAGCACTGACGAACTCAACAATTGAGGTAAATATGAAAATACTCGTACCGGTCAAACGCGCGATCGACTACAACGTTAAGGTAAGAGTGAAGGCTGATGAATCAGGCGTAGATCTTACAAACGCGAAAATGGCGATTAATCCTTTTTGCGAAATTGCTGTTGAAGAAGCCGTTCGATTAAAAGAAAAAGGCGTGGCCACTGAAATCGTTGTTGTTTCAATTGGTGACAAAAGCTGCCAAGAACAAATACGTACAGCACTAGCCCTAGGCGCTGATCGTGGTATCCAAATTGATACCGACCAAAATCTTGATTCACTTCAAGTGGCAAAGCTTTTAGCGAAAGTGGTTGAAGAAGAACAGCCTCAACTTGTTATTCTTGGTAAGCAGAGCATTGACTCTGACAACAACCAAACTGGTCAAATGCTGGCAGCGCTAACAGGTATGCCTCAAGGTACCTTCGCATCAGAGGTGGTTGTAGATGGCGAGAAGGTGAATGTAACACGTGAAATTGACGGTGGCCTTCAAACGGTTGCACTTTCGCTTCCAGCTGTTGTAACGACAGATCTTCGTTTGAACGAACCGCGTTATGCATCGCTTCCAAATATTATGAAAGCAAAGCGTAAACCGTTAGATGTTAAAGCTGCGGCAGATTTTGGTGTTGCACTAGAATCAAACGTTAAGGTACTGAAGGTTACGCCTCCGCCTCAGCGTGAGGGTGGCATTAAAGTAGCAGACGTTGCTGAGTTGGTAGACAAGTTAAAGAATGAAGCGAAGGTGATCTCATGAGCGTACTCGTATATGCAGAACACGACAATGCAAGCTTAAAGACGGAAACGCATAAGCTTGTTAACGCCGCACAAAAGATGGGTGGCGATATCCATGTATTAGTAGCGGGTGAAGGTTGCCAAGCAGTTGCTGAAGCTGCATCGCAAATCGACGGCGTTGCAAAAGTGCTTGTTGCTGATAATGCTGCTTATAAAAATCAGCTTGCAGAAAATACGGCTGACCTAGTGGTAGAGCTTGCAGGCGACTACAGCCACATTGTTGCTGCCGCGACCACAACAGGCAAAAACTTTATGCCTCGTGTAGCTGCATTGCTAGACGTAGCGCAAATTTCAGACATCATTGGTGTAGAGAGCGAAGATACTTTTGTTCGTCCTATTTATGCAGGTAACGCGATTGCTACCGTTCAATCATCTGATGCAAAAAAGGTGATTACGGTTCGTGCAGCATCATTCGATGCAGCTACAACTGGTGGTAGCGCTGAATTAACCGCAATTGATGTGGTCAAAGGCAGTGAGAAGTCTGATTTCGTTTCAGCAGAGCTTACCGAATCTGAGCGTCCTGAACTTACTGCTGCAGAAGTCGTTATTTCAGGTGGCCGCGGTATGCAAAATGGTGATAACTTCAAGCTTCTTGAAGGTATTGCTGACAAACTTGGTGCTGCTATTGGTGCATCGCGTGCAGCGGTAGATGCTGGCTTTGTTCCAAATGATATGCAAGTTGGCCAAACAGGTAAAATTGTTGCGCCTCAACTTTATATTGCAGTAGGCATCTCGGGCGCTATTCAGCACCTTGCAGGTATGAAAGACTCAAAAGTCATTGTTGCTATCAACAAAGATGAAGAAGCGCCAATTTTCCAAGTTGCTGACTATGGTTTGGTGGGTGATTTATTTGAAGTACTTCCAGAGTTGGAAGGCTCTCTTTAATTAGCGTTTTAAAGCTAAATAAGACAAAGGCTGCAGTATGCAGCCTTTTTTGTAATATACATACATAGAGCGAATCATAATTTAGCTTGGTATCGGAATCACTAATTAAACACGCACAACCGAATTATCTTCTATGCTAACAGGTGAGGGGATATAAGCGTCGGCTTCCCAGTCGTTTTCCCATTTTTCGCCATCGATAAGGTAACGAAACTGGTATTCGTTATCCTTTTCCAAATCCACGGTTAATGTGAAATCACCGCTTTTAAGCTTTTTCATCGTCAGTGGCTGTGTTTTCCAATCAGTGAAATCTCCACATAGTGCAGCTTCTTTCGCATCTTTTGCTGCTTCCGCATTCAGTCGAAATGTCACTTTGCACAGAGGTTTTGATTTAAGGTATTGTTTCTTAAGACTCATAATGTGTTTTCCCTTCAACGTAGCGAAATCATTCCCGAGGCTATTTCCTATTAAAGACTTAGCTTAAACAACAGCCGTCGGTTAACTCATAATCAATGAGTGCTTAAATAATCAACGAAAACCTGATAATTATCAATCTTACTTTGTATTCTTTTAAGAATTTTCTATATTAGGGCTTCAGATTTTTGCGTGTATATTAAAAACAATAATCAGACACAAAATTTAACAATCTTAACTGAGCATACAAAACGCAAAATCAGTACACTAGTGTTGAAACAATAATAATAGAATTTAGTGGGTAATCAGGTGGTAAGTGATTAGCGCAGTAATTTACTGTTTAAACTTCACTAACTCGGATGCCTTCTCTTCCAGGGATAGTAAATGAAAAACTCCATGTTAATGAAAAGTGGTCTTCCATTAGTCATCGTGCTAGTCGCCTTTATCGCCGCGACGGTTATGATCAAGTCACGTAAGCCGCCAGAGCAGGTGCCCGTGGAAATCCCCGCTTTTCTTGTTGACGCTAAGGAAGTAACAGCAGAACCCGTAAATTTTGTTGTTAAATCTCAAGGCAATGTGGTGCCACAAAATAAAACATCGTTAAGTGCACAGGTCAGTGGTCAGGTTATAAGCCTGTCGAAAGTTTTTGTTGCTGGTGGAACTTTTAAAAAAGGCGATGTACTTGCCACGTTAGAACAAGATGATTACCGCACAGACCTCAAACTAGCTGAAGCTGAATTAGCACAGGCGCAAGCGGCACTTCAAGAAGAAATAGCTCGCGGTAAAGTGGCCGAGCAAGAATGGCGTTCGGTAAGCAGCGTAGCGCCGCCCGAGTTAGGCTTAAGAAAGCCTCAATTGGCAAAAGAACAGGCTAATGTAAAAGCGGCAGAAGCTAAATTAGAGCGCGCTAAACGCAACCTAGCAAGAACCCAAATTACTGCGCCGTACAATGGAATTGTGGTTGAAAGAAATATAGACCTTGGTCAGTTTGTGGCGATGGGTTCTGTACTTGGCACCATTTACTCCACCGATACCGCTGAAGTTAGGTTACCTATTACCGACAGCGATTTGATGTTTATTAATGTTGCGGGGCAGTCAAGCGATGGTGCGCCAGTATCCTTAACAGCCTCGGTTGGCGGTGTGAAAACTACGTGGGAAGGTTCGCTGGTGCGTTCAGAGGGCATCTTGGATACAGGTAGCAGAGTAGTGTACGCCATTGTCGAAGTGAAAGACCCTTATAACTTGAAGTCTTCACACAAAGCCCCACTGCGTTTTGGGCAATTTGTTGAAGCAGAAATTACCTCACGTCAAGACGAAGAACTTTTAGTATTACCTCGCAGCATTTTGCGTTTAGACAACACCGTGCTGACGGTGAACGACAATCGCGAAATTGAAATTAAACCCGTCGAAGTAGCCCGTACTACAGCAAAAGATGTGTTTATTCGCTCAGGTATTGCGGAAGGTAGTTTGGTAGTAACCAGTGCGGTGCCAAACCCATACGACGGCATGAAAGTACGCCTGCCAGGTGACGAGCCGGTACTTGCTGACACAGCGGAAGCAGACACTACCGATAGCGCAGACATCGTGGAAAGCGAATCATCGGAAGGTGACAACTAATGAGTCGCATCGATACCAACAAAGGCTTAATTGCTTGGTTTGCGCGTAATAATGTAGCGGCAAACTTATTAATGATCTTGCTTATCGTTGGCGGGCTGTTCAGTGCGTTCAGTATACAAAAGCAGGTATTCCCAAGCTTTGAAATAGATGTTATCAGCGTCCGCGTACCTTATTTAGGTGCTGCACCTCAGGAAGTAGAAGAAGGTGTGCTTCTTAAAATTGAAGAGGCCATAAAAGATTTAGAAGGCATCAAACAGCTAAACTCAACGGCCGTAGAAGGCATGGGTACGGTAAGTATTCAAGTTGAGGAAGACTACGATGTTCAGTCTCTACTTGATGAAGTAAAGGTTCAAGTTGATGCCATTCCAAGTTTTCCTGCAGATACTGAAAAGCCCGTTATTTATCGTCAAAAAATTCAACAGGATGTGATATGGCTATCGGTTTACGGAGACGCATCTGAAAGAGAGTTAAAAGAGTTTGCTAAAGACTTACGCGACGACATTGCTAACTTGCCGGGTATATCAAGTGTTCAGGTTGTAGGTGCAAGAGATTATGAAATTTCTGTAGAACTTTCTGAAGTTGATTTGCAAAAGTACAACCTGACGTTTGCTGATGTGGTGGCGCGTTTAAGCCAAACCAGTGTCGACTTACCAGGTGGTTCAATCCGCACCGAAAATGGTGACATACTGCTAAGAACAAAAGGGCAGGCTTATACCGGTTGGGACTTCTCCCAGATAGTATTAGTTACAAATTCAAACGGTACCCGCGTTACTCTGGGTGATGTTGCCTATATCAACGATGGCTTTATTGAAAACAATCAATACGCGCTGTTTGATGATAAACCAGCGGTTAGCTTGCGCGTGCAGGCTGTAGGCGATCAAAATGCCCTAGAGATCTCTGAGCAGGTTAATAATTACGTTGACAGTAAAAAATCTGAGTTTCCTGCGCATATTACTGCGGATACGTGGGGCGATAGCTCATTCTATCTAGCCGACCGACTTAACATGATGCTTGAGAACATGTTCTTCGGTGCGCTGCTGGTATTTTTAGTTCTTTCTTTGTTTTTGAAAATTAAGCTCGCATTCTGGGTTATTGTTGGCTTGCCGGTCTGCTTCCTTGGCACCTTGCTGGTAATGCCGTTAGATATGGTTGGTGTTTCCATCAACATGCTGAGCCTGTTCGCATTCATTCTTGTACTAGGGATTGTGGTAGATGACGCAATTATCATGGGTGAATCAGCTTATTCAGAAATAGACAAAAAAGGGCACAGTGCTGATAACGTTATTGCGGGCGTTAAAAAAGTTGCTATGCCGGCAACTTTTGGTGTCTTAACCACCATTGCCGCTTTTTCACCCATGCTTATGGTATCTGGGCCGTTCGGCATAATTTGGAAAACCATCGGTATGGTGGTTATTGTTTGTCTTATTTTCTCGCTTATTGAATCGAAGTTAATCCTGCCGGCGCACTTAGTGCACATGAAGCTCAAGCCTTATGATCCGGAAAAAGCCAACGCGTTCCAAAAGTTCCGAGACTTCTTCAGTGAAGGAATAAAGACATTTATTAATAATAAGTACGCGCCGTTTTTAGCAAAAGCAATACGTAATCGCTATACGACAGTGGCCGTGTTTTTGGCGATGCTGATCCTTACCGTGGGGCTATTCGGTGGTGGCATCGTGCGCTTTGTATTCTTCCCGAATATTCCAAGTGACTTCATGATGGCCAGCTTTGAATTAGAGGCCGGTTCGTCATTAGAGCAGCGAGACAAGGTACTCACTACACTTCGCGAAGCTATGCACCGCATGGATGACAAGGTCGCAGAAGAGTCGGGCGAAAATGTCATTAAGCACGCGATTGCTTTTGACAATGGTAACTTAGGTGGTGAAATATTTGCTGAGCTTACGAAAGGTGAAACCCGCACGCTTACAGACTTTGAGATTCAGGATATGTGGCGTCAAGAGGTCCCTGAAATCCCTGGCGTGAAGTCATTTAATATTAGCTCTCCGGGCGGTCCTGGCGGCGGTGCTGACCTTAGCTTTGAATTTAGCTCCAGCGATATTAAAGCATTGCGCGCTATTAGTGACGATATAAAAGAAGCTTTAGATAAGTACGAGGGCGTTACCGATATCAATGATACTTTCTCTGGCGGTAGCGAAGAAATTCAGCTAGCGCTGAAACCTCAGGCCGATGCGTTAGGCATTTCGCTTCGCGATTTAGGTCAGCAAGTTCGCTTTGGTTTTTACGGTGCAGAAGTGCAGCGTATTCAGCGCGACGATGAAGAAATAAAAGTTATGGTGCGCTACCCGAAAGCGGAACGTAGCTCTATAGAGCACCTTGAAAATATGCGTATTCGTGCGCCAAGTGGTCAAGAGATCCCGTTCGAGCAGGTGGCTACATTCACCGTAGGGCAAGGGTTCGATTCAATCATTCGTGTAGATGGAAAACGTTCAGTCACCGTAACGGGTGTCGTGGATAAAGCATTGCTTGACCCATCAGAAGTGACTAACGATGTCATTGAAAACTTGATGCCAGACTTACTGGCGCGCTACCCAAATGTTGAGTTTCAGCTTCAAGGAAATTCAAAGGAGCAGGCTGATGCTATGTTTAGTTTAATGCAGGGGCTCTTGTTTGCGTTATTTGCTATTTATGCCTTACTCGCTATACCGCTTAAATCTTACAGCCAACCCTTGATTATCATGTCGGTGATCCCTTTTGGTATTGTGGGCGCCATAGTCGGTCATTTGGTATTGGGCATGGCGGTAAGCGTTTTGTCTGTCTGCGGCATCATCGCTTTGTCGGGTGTTGTGGTGAACGATAGCTTGATTATGGTTGACTTTGTGAATCGCGCGCGTAAAGAAGGCATGTCGCTTATGGATGCGGCTATTAGCGCTGGTACGCAGCGTTTTAGAGCTATCATCTTGACGTCACTAACAACCTTTATGGGTCTTATGCCGATAGTATTTGAACGCAGCCTACAGGCTCAGGTTGTTATTCCAATGGCGGTTTCTCTGGCTTTCGGTATTTTATTTGCCACAGTGATCACCTTGCTACTTGTTCCTGCACTGTACTTAATTTTAAACGACATTAAAAATGTGTTTAAAGGTCGAAAACACGCAGAACTTACGACAGAAAGCTAAATAGATAATGCCGGGTAACACCGGCATTTTTCTTTTAAGGAATAAAACATGAAGAAAAAGCTAATATACGCTGCGGTGGTTGCAGCATCTGCAGGCTTAACTTTTGCCTGCACAAGTTCAAATACCGCCGATACTAAATTGGTTGAAAATAAAACCCAAAGCCTTGCTATGCCGAAAGTTCATGGCTATCCATCAACCAAAACCGTTGCGCAACAAGATAACTATCACGGCACTATGGTAAGCGACCCCTATCGTTGGTTAGAAGACGAAAAGAGCGAAGAAGTTAAAGCTTGGGTCGATTCGCAAAACACTTTGGCTCGTCCTTATCTAGCGAATTTACCCTCTAGAGAGCTTTATAAA
The DNA here is from genome assembly GCF_056311825.1 of Alteromonas sp. ABH4_452. NCBI lineage: Bacteria > Pseudomonadati > Pseudomonadota > Gammaproteobacteria > Alteromonadales > Alteromonadaceae > Alteromonas > Alteromonas sp. ABH4_452. The sequence goes on from NZ_CM149973.1 coordinate 2,424,652, forward strand.
GAGCGTTTAACCGCGCTGTGGGATTATGAAAAGTATTCGACACCTTATATGGTGAACGGCAAGTTGTTTTATTCTTATAACGACGGCCTACAAAATCAGTATGTACTTTATATGGCCGACGGCGTGAACGGTGAACCTGAAGTACTTATTGATCCGAATACGTTGAGTGACGACGGCACCGTGTCAATGGCGTCGACTGAACTCAGCCCTAAAGCGTCTTATCTTGCCTATATGCTGTCAGACGGCGGCACCGACTGGAAGACCATCCACGTTCGTAACACCAACAGTAAAACAGACTTAACCGATACCATTGAAGGCATTAAGTTTTCAAATATTGCATGGCTTCCCGATGAAAGTGGTTTTTTCTATTCTCGTTACCCAAAAAATGAGGCGGGTAAATACGATGATAGCCAAACCGTATCTATCTATTTTCACGCGATAGGTACAGAGCAAAGTGCAGATAAAAAGGTCTTTGCATTTGAAAATAAACCCACTTGGAACCCGTACCCATCAGTTGTGCAAGACGGAAATACTTTGCTTATATCCGTTTTCGAGGGGTACCAGGCTAACGGTGTCTACGCTAAATCTCTTGAAAAAGAAAACAGTGAGCTTGTTGCCGTTTTCGACCAATGGGATGGGCGATACGATCTAATTGGCGAACACAAAGATGCGCTATTTTTTAAGTCTACTGCAGGCGCGCCAACAGGTAAGGTTATTAAGGTTGATTTCGATGGTGGCGTTAAAGCAACCGAAACCGTAATTGAAAGTACACCTGATACCTTGTCCAGCGTGTCACTTTTAGGTGAAAAGCTTTTTGCTCAGTATCTAAAAGACGTTAAAGGGCAGGTGAGTGTATTTGATTTAAGTGGCAAAAAAGTCGATGAGATTGCGTTTTCCGATATCGGGAGCGTGAGCGGTTTCTATGGCGGTAAAAATGCAGGTACCACTTTTTATAAACTTACTGGGTTTACTAACCCGGGTCAGGTCTATGCCTATGACGTTGAAAGTGGTGAGTCATCACTATTTAAAACTATCAACACGGGTATTAACTACGACGACTATGAAACCAAGCAGGTGTTTTATACCAGTAAAGACGGCACTAAAGTTCCCATGTTTATTGTGCACAAGAAAGGCTTGAAGCTAGATGGAAATAATAAAACGTTACTGTACGGGTATGGTGGTTTTAATATTTCATTACTTCCACGATATTCAGTGTCACGCATGGTTTGGGTAGAGCAGGGCAACGTGCTGGCTATCGCAAACTTACGAGGTGGTGGTGAATATGGACAGCAGTGGCACAAAGCTGGTACTAAGTTAGATAAGCAAAACGTTTTTGATGACTTTATTGCGGCAGGTGAGTATTTAGTTGAAAGTGGCTATACCAACCCAGACAAAATGGGTATTCAAGGTGGATCTAACGGCGGGTTACTTGTGGGCGCAACACTAACCCAGCGACCTGACCTCTTTTCTGCAGCACTACCAGCAGTGGGCGTGTTAGATATGCTTCGCTACCACACGCCAAGTGCAAATGCGCGAGCATGGTCTTCTGATTACGGGTTAAGTGAAAACAAAGACGAATTTGAAGCGCTTTATGCTTATTCGCCACTTCACAATACTCAACCTGGCACGTGCTATCCGGCCACATTGGTAACAACAGGTGATCACGACGACAGAGTAGTACCGTGGCATAGCTATAAGTTCGCGGCGCAATTACAGGCAGATCAAGGATGTGATAACCCAGTACTTCTTCGTGTAGAAACTCGTGCGGGTCACGGCGCAGGTACGCCAACGTGGATGCAAATAGAAGGGTATGCCGACCAGTGGGCCTTTTTGGAATCCGCTCTCGACTAGCGCATATATACTGCTACTAAATAGAAGCCGCTTTAATAAGCGGCTTTTTTGTTTGCATTTTAAACAAATGGACATATACTGTATAAATATCAGTATGGTTTATTTTGAGTCTTATCTTGGTTCGCTAAAAAGCGCAACGTTTAGGAGATAGTTATGCAAACAGGCATTAAAGCGGTTGATCAGCTTATTTCAAAACACGGCATTATGGCAGAATTCGGATCAGACACGTTTCAACGCCGTAGCCGCTTGACTGGGGGCGACGAGCGCGCAAATGGGTTGCCTTTCTGTATGTATCAAAAGGTGGTACATGCCCCTTTGTCTCATCAATTTACCGTGCATCACTTTTATATGCCGGGTAATAAGGGGAAATTAGCGAGCTTTTTGTTTAATGAAAAAGGGCAGTTAATTGAGCAGGTCTACTACCAGAAAGTTGCCCGCTGGGTGGAAGTGTGCAGAAAATTACAGCAGCTAGTACAAATGCCTACGTCTGATATTCATATGGCGGCGTAACAGATAAAAAAAGCGGTAACGTTTCTAAACGTCACCGCTTTTCTACTAAATAGATAGGTAGCTACATTGGAAGAGAGTAGCTACTTAACTTTTCTTAGTAATATGTGTACTTAAACTCAACACCCCAAATACGAGGTTCGTTTACAATACCCGTTAAGTTTGCAAAGTCGATTGCACCTTTAACGTTGTCTTCGTCTGTAATGTTACGACCGAATAGCGCTACCGTGTAGTTGTGCGCAAAGTTCTCATAACCAATGCGTAGACCGCCTTCGAAATTGTCGTCTGTAGTAAACTCAACCGCTTCATATAGGAAGATGTTGGTTTCACCTTGGAACGCCCAATCAGTAAACACGAAGAATTCACCGTCATCGCCCATAGGGATGGTGTAACGTGCTGTGAAGTTAAAGATTGACTCAGGCGCTTGAGGGAAAGGGTTTCCGTCTATAATTGCGTTGAAACCATCTGGGCGTTCGTCAGTAACAGTACAGTAACCAGTAAAGCCGCTTGCAGCGCTAGTACCACAAGGTGCAACCGTTAGAGAGTCATCTTTGATCTCAGTGTGGTTATAGCTGTAGCCAGCAGTGAAAGTTAATTCATCAGTCGCTAGCCACTGAGCGTCTACTTCAAAACCGTAAGCTTCACCTTCATCAGCGTTTACTAGTGCAGTAAAGTTGTTACCGCCACCAATAGCTGAGAATTGCATGTCGTCAACAGTATAGTAGAACGCAGCAGCGTTTAGACGTAGCGTATCGTCGAACAGGTCAGATTTAACACCTACTTCAAAAGAGTTGATAGTTTCTGCGTCTGCAACTGAAGGTGCGCCTTCAAATGCCACGTCACGACCTTGGATAGTTTGCGCTCTGAAACCATTAGCATAGCGAGCAAAAACAGACATGTCGTCAGTTACACGGTAGTTTGCACTTAGTTCAAAGCTTGTTTGGCCGTCATCTACATTGATATCGTCATAATCTTGAACAGATGCAATACCTAGAACAACGGCAAACCCGTCAACGTTTTGTTCGCCAACAACAAGAGATTTCTTGTCGTGAGTGTAACGGATACCACCAGTAACGTTTAGCTTGTCGTTAACTTGGTAAGATGACTGACCGAATACCGCCCATGTTTGGTTTTCATGGAATACCGTAGTCGCGCCAAAGAAACCGTCGATGCTGGTTACGTTGAACGATGCATCGTAATAGAAAGCACCTACTTGCCAGTTCATTGGGTCGCTGGTGTTACTTGCTAAACGAAATTCTTGCGTGTACTGCTCTAGATCGTCAAGGTTATCTTGAGTTACAAAGTTTTGTGAAGCAATCGCGTCGCCGTCGATGTCGCCAAGACTTGAACCTTCAGCGGTTTCGATTGCAGAGATTGAAGTAAAGGTTACATCGTCCATGTCGTATTCTAGTTTAAGTGATGCACCTAAACCTTCGTAAGACTGTGGGTTGTTATCTGTACCGTTACCTTCTAGATCGCCGTCGTAGCTTACCGTTTCGCGGTCGTAGCTATCGTTAAGGTCATTGCTGCCTTTATTAAAAACGTTTCCACGGAAAATTGAAGCAGTACCGTCTAAGTCGCGGCCGTGTACGTTGAGAAGTGCAGAGAAGTCCGCTGATGGCTCCCAAAGAAGCTGTAAGCGCCATGCTTTTTCGTCGAAGCCGCCTAATGCGTCGTTTTGACCTGTTGCTGCGTTGTCGATGTAATCATCACGCTCTTGTGACAATACAGAAAGACGGGCAGAAAGTTCGTCAGTAAGACCGCCGCTAATAGCGCCTTCAAAGTTCATTGTACCGTATGAACCGAAGCCTGCTTTCGCGTAACCTTCAACGTCTTGGGTTGGTTTTACTGTATCAAATTTGATGATACCAGCAGTGGTGTTACGACCAAATAGTGTACCTTGTGGGCCACGAAGTACTTCAACTTGCTGAACGTCGAAAAGCGGGAAGCTTTTAAGTACCACGTTTTCCATTACCACTTCGTCCATGATAATAGAAACAGGTTGTGATGCAGCAAGGTCGAAGTCGGTGTTACCTAGACCACGAATATAAAAACGCGGTGCAACACGACCATTTGATGACTCAGCATAAAGACCCGGTACGCGAACCGCTAAAGCAAGAATATCTTCACCGCCTGAGAAAAGGCTTTCGAATTTTTCACCGCTTAACGTCGCAACAGAAATAGGTACTTCCTGTATTGATTGAGTACGCTTTTGCGCAGTTACGGTAATCTGTTCAAGTGAGGCTTCTTTTTTTTCTGTCGATGCGGCCTCTTGTGCAAGAACTGAAGAGCTGAACGCTGCACTAACAGCTAACGCTAGCGTGGCGATTTTGTGTGTTCTCATGTTTCCACCAAGATGATTTTAAAATTATACTTTTGTAGTGTTTTTAGCACAAAAATTAACAATCTATGCTTGGCGTTGCATTTTACACAAACTTTTAATTAAAAACTTCATATTTGTGCAAAAAAGGTGTGAGTTAGTCGAAAGTGCACAATATTAGGTACTGCTAATATGGCCTAAAAGGTGTGATGCACGGTCTTAGAGCAATCATTAGGGAAAATGACATTTTTTGGTGCTTGTTTGCAAAGCGATTTAGGCGTCCTCACGCGCGCTTGAACTTTGTTCGATATTGAGAAGGCGACAGCCCCGTATTCTTTTTAAACAACCGAGTGAAAGAACTCAGGTCTTCATAGCCTACCGAATTGATCAATTGCTCTAGCGGCATGCTGGACGTTTCGAGGAGTTTCCTTGCGTGTTCAATACGCAGTGACTGTAAATACTGGCCAGGCGTTGTGTCGCACGCGTTCTTAAAGCGGCGAATAAGCGTGCGCTCAGTCATGTTATGTTGGTGTGCCAAGTCGCTTAGCTTACATTTGTTCTGTAGATTTCTTTCCAAAAACGACTGAACCGCTTTAATATCTTTGTCGGTGTGAAAGCGCCGTTGGCGACTGCTTGCATACACTGTTTGGCTTGTTCTCGACACATCTAACACATGAGACTTTGCAGTATCGCTGGCAATTTGATGGCCACAGTAGCGCTCTATTAAAAGGATAGACAGGTCAATCCATGCCATACCGCCGCCCGCGCAATAGACGGTGTCGTCCTCTGTCACCATTTTTTCTGGCTGCAGATTTACACTTGGAAACATGGCTTCGAATTTATCAGCATAACCCCAATGAGTCGTTGCGGTTTTATTGTTAAGTAAACCTGTCAGCGCTAATAAAAAGTTACCCGTGCAATTAGCTGCTATATCCGCTCCCATTTTTTGAAGGCGCTTTATATGAACCAGCAGCGGCTGTGTATCATTCAGTACCTCATCAATATCGCCACCGATAGTTGGAATAAGCAAAACATCGGTGTGAGATACATCTTCAATAGCAATATTGGGCTGTAGCACAACTTGATTAGAGCACAGAATAGATTGCCCGTGATGACTCGCCAGTTGCACTTTAAATTGTGGTGCAGTGGGCAAATTGTGAATTCGCTGCCAACTAATACCAGCAAAAGCAAACACATCAAGTGCGCCAGTAATGGCAGATGCCAAAGCTTGATCGAAACCAAGAACGGTAACAGTGAATTTAGTGTTATTCATAAAAATAATTAAATTTATAAAAGAAAATAAAACACAGTGATTGTTGGCGGTATTGGCCATTATTGTGTCATAAATGACAATAATGACATGATAACGAATATGACACAATGCGTTAACAATTATTCGTAGGGGACAGAACACCATGGCCGACCAACTTATACCACGCCGTGAAATGCAATTTCAGCTGTACGAAGTATTAAATACTGCAGCACTGTGCGAAAAAGCACGCTTTGAAGAGCACAACGTTGAGACCTTCAATGCCGTTATTGACATGGCCGAAAAAATGGCAGAAGAGCTCTTTCTTCCCCATAACGCAGTAGCTGACAAAAATGAGCCTACGTTTGATGGCACCAAAGTATCTATGATCGACGAAGTGAAAGTCGCCTTTGATACGTACAGGGAATCAGGCTTTATTGCGGGTCACTTCGATTTTGAAGATGGTGGTATGCAGCTTCCCGTCACCGTGATGAACGCCTGTGCGGGCTATTTCTTAGCGGCAAATCCGTCGTCTACTGCATATCCTTTTTTAACTGCGGCTGCCGCCAACGTAATTAAACACTTTGCCTCAGACGATATCAAAAGCGCGTTTCTACCTAAAATGCTAGCGGGTGATTTTACCGGAACGATGGCGCTTACTGAGCCTCATGCGGGTTCGTCCCTTGCTGACATTCGCACCTCTGCGAGGCTGCAAGACGATGGTACGTACCGCATTAAAGGTAGCAAAATTTATATCTCAGGCGGTGAACATGAGCTTTCCGATAATATAGTTCATTTGGTACTAGCAAAAATTCCTGGCGGTCCTGCAGGTGTTAAAGGCATTTCACTATTTGCCGTACCTAAATACCGACTTGATGCTGACGGTAACCCAGATGTACGCAATGATGTCACTCTTGCCGGCCTTATTCATAAAATGGGTTATCGAGGCACCACTTCAACTGCATTGACCTTTGGTGAAAATGGCGATTGCCACGGCTACTTAATCGGAGAAGCCCATCAAGGCTTGCGCTATATGTTCATGATGATGAACGAAGCGCGCATTGGTGTGGGCTACGGTGCGGCAATGATTGGGTATCGCGGTTATCGCTATTCACTAGAATATGCTAAAGACCGTACACAAGGTCGCGCCGCCCCTAATTTAGCCCCCGAAGACGACCCAACGCCCATTATCAATCACGGTGACGTGCGACGTATGTTGCTAGCGCAAAAAGCATATTGTGAAGGCGGTATGTCTCTTTGCTTATACGGCAGCATGCTCATCGATGAGATGGAAACCGAAGCCGACAGTGAAAAACGTACCGAGCTTTCTCAGCTTCTTGACCTTTTAACCCCTGTATTTAAGGCGTGGCCGTCAGAGTTTGGCCCTAAAGCTAACGACTTGGCGATTCAGATTTTAGGCGGCGCTGGCTACACCCGCGAATACCCGGTTGAGCAATGCTGGCGCGATAACCGCCTAAACCCAATTCACGAAGGCACCAACGGTATTCAGGCGTTAGACCTGCTAGGAAGAAAATTGTGGCAGCACGATGGTAAAGGTTTGCAAGTGCTACTTTCTCGTGTCACGCGCGATATGAAGCGAGCAGAAACCTCAAGAGCACAGGCGCTGGCAGCAAAATTAAAACCTTATTTAGACCAGCTTGGCGCACTTATACAACAAGCTGCTGCAGATTTGCGTTCTGACAAACAGTCTGTGTTGTTAACCAACGCAAGCTGCTTCTTAAACATATTTTCAAGCTGTGTAGTGAGTTGGATTTGGCTGCGCCAAGCTAACGTTGCCGAGCAAGCGTTAAGTAAGGGTGCAGGCGATCAGGATGTTGACTTCTACGAAGGAAAACTTGCCGCAGCAGAGTATTTTTTAAATTGGGAACTACCGCTAGTAAGCCGCGATATAGAAGTACTGACGTCACGAGAAGCATCTTGCAACAACGTTAAGGCAAGCTATTTCTAATTTTAATCATTACTATGTGCGCTTAAGACATTGTAGAAGAAGATGCAGCGCACGTAAATCAAACTGGAGTACAGCTAATGAATGTAGCTGCAAATGTTGAAGGTAAACATATCCTTATTACTGGTGGTGGCTCGGGGATCGGTGCCGCGTCAGCTCGCGTTTTAAGTGCACGTGGTGCAATAGTAGGTATTGCCGATCTAAACGAAGAGAACGCCAAAACACTGGCTGAAGAAATTATTGCATCAGGTGGTAAAGCCTATGCAGTGGCGGTTGATGTTACCGACCCTGCTCAGGTCAAGGCGATGTTCGAAACGGCCCTTTCTCATCTTGAAAAGATAGATGTGATCATAAACAACGCGGGTATCGATCATTTTCCTGCGCCACTTACCGAAGTCGACGACGCTATGTTTATGAAAAACATTCAGGTTAACTTGGCAGGCGTTTGGTATTGCATGAAAAACGCGCTGAAGCATATGACCACTACAGGTGGCGGTCATATAATCAATATCGCTTCTGTAGCAGGGCTACGCTCAGCGCCAATGATAAGTGCTTATAGTGCGTCTAAACACGGGGTAATAGGGCTGACTAAATCGGCAGCGGTGGAATACGCGCGAGCGAATATTCGTATCAACGCGGTATGCCCGAGTTTTGTTGATACGCCTATGGTTCAAGGCGTTTTATCTAAATTAGATGAACGCGGTCAAAAAGGGTTAATTGCAGCCAACCCAATGAAACGCTTGGGTAAGCCTGAAGAAATTGCAAATGCTATTGCATGGCTGTGTAGTGATGAATCGTCATTTATGACGGGGCAGTCTGTGGTACTTGACGGCGGTATGTTGGCATAAGCGCCAAGTGTGATGAAGATAAAACGATAAGCTTTTGGGGGGCGTATTTTTAAAGCCTTTAAAAGACTTATTACACGACAAATGCAGCTATCGTAGATAGGACACTGAGATACGTAGTTTGCGTAAAAATGGCAAGAGAAGGAATGTTTGATGAACAACCTATTTGATTTAACAGGAAAAGTTGCACTGGTTACAGGTGCTAGTCGCGGTATCGGCGAATCTATTGCGCGGTTGCTGGCTCAGTATGGCGCCCACGTTATTGTATCAAGCCGCAAAATTGACGGCTGTGAAGCAGTTGCTTCTTCAATTCGCGACGCAGGTGGTAAAGCCACAGCGCTGGCTTGTCACGTAGGTGAAATGGAGCAAATTACCGAAGCATTTGATGTCATTAAACGTGATTTCGGCAAGCTGGATATTCTGGTAAACAACGCGGCGGCAAACCCTTATTTTGGACATATTTTAGATACTGACTTAGGCGCTTATAACAAAACCGTAGATGTGAACATTCGTGGCTACTTCTTCATGTCGATTGAAGCAGGCAAAATGATGAAAGAGCAGGGTGGTGGCGTCATACTCAACACCGCTTCAGTAAATGGCGTAACGCCGGGCGACATGCAGGGTATCTACTCTATTACTAAAGCGGCAGTTATCAGTATGACTAAGTCATTCGCTAAAGAGTGCGGTAGTTTAAACATTCGTGTTAACGCATTACTGCCAGGTTTGACCGACACCAAGTTTGCGTCAGCGTTAACAACCAACGAGCAAATTTTGAAGCACGCGCTGAAAGTTATTCCGCTGGGCCGCGTAGCCGACCCAGATGAAATGGCGGGCACTGTATTGTACCTAGTATCAGATGCATCAAGCTACACCACAGGCACGACAGTGGTTGTAGATGGTGGTATGCTAGCGTAAATAGTTTCAAATACGAGAGACGACCATGCATATATGGGTTGACGCAGACGCGTGCCCTGCAGTTATCAAAGACATTCTTTTTAAGGCAGCCAGACGTACCAAGCTGCCTTTGTCTTTGGTGGCTAACCATTCTATGTCTGTACCACCAGACAAGCATATAACCTTAACGCAAGTGCCTTCTGGCTTCGATGCTGCTGACGATTACATTGTAGAAAAGTGCGAAGCCGGTGATTTAGTGATTACCAACGACATTCCATTGGCCGCTGACGTATTGGCAAAAAATGCGTTAGCAGTGAATAACCGTGGTGAAGAATACGACAAGTCGTCTATCAAGCAGATTTTAGGTATGCGAGACTTCATGGACACCATGCGTTCAAGCGGCGAACACACCGGCGGGCCGAAAGCGTTTTCACAACGCGACAAACAAAACTTTGCCAATGCGCTAGACCGCCTCCTAACCCAAGGCCTCCGCAACCTAAAATAATGGATAAATATTGGGGTCAGAGTACTTTTTTGCAGAATGAAAAGTACTCTGACCCCATTTTTTTAGTTGGATGACGAAGTCTGGCTATAAATATTTGTACAAAATGCGTCCAAAAATTTTACACTTCATTATCTTGCCTGCTCTCCTCATATATAACTATCTGACTATGTTTGAAAAATGTTTTGTGGCATGCATCATGCTGCAGGGCATTTTGTGAGGTAACACCATATTTCAGAAGTCGTGAAGTATTTAGGTTGTTGAATGATGTAGGAAGCAGTCCTCACGTCAAATCAAAATAAATACATTAAGTAATTAAGGATAATGAAATATGTGTTATTCAAAACAATTAAAGCCCCAAAAGTATTGTAAATTTATTGCTCTACTCTTTATTGCTACTTCCCTATTGTCCACTCATTTGGCGAGTGCACAACAGGTAGATAACAAAGGTACTGAGTTTATCTTGGCGTTTACTCCTAACTTTGATAACTCCGGCTCTGTTGAAATACACTTAACAAGTGAGTTCACGACAGACGTCACATTAAATTACCCTCTGAACAGTCCTACATTTACAACCGTTGAAACAGTATCGCCGGGAAGCGTGACAGTAGTACAGATTCCAATCGACGCTATATCAACGGTTGTTGTGGATAGCGTGCAGAATAACGCGATACATGCATTTGCAGAGAATGAGTTCGTGGTGTATACGGTGAACAGGCGCACTGCGTCATCTGATGCGGCTTTGGGCTTACCTGTTGATACGATGAATACTCGGTACATTGCTTCGACCTACAATTCTGCAGCGAGAGGAGCGCAGCTCGCTATTTATGCCTCTCAAGATGACACGCTCGTAACGATAACACCCAGCAACAATATGATAGGACACGTTGCGGGCGTGCCGTTTCAGGTTTCTCTAAATAGAGGTGAGGTGTACTTTGGTCGCTCTACTGCTACTTCTGGTCCATCAGGGTCTCTTACTGGTACTTTGGTTGAGGCCACTAAACCTATCGGCATGGTAAATGGAAACGGGTGCACAAATGTTCCTACAGGTGTAAGCGCTTGTGATCACATCTATGAGGTGGCCCAGCCGGTTCAATCTTGGGGGCTTTCTGCTTCTGCAACAGGACTTCCAAATCGTCCTAATGGAACGATATACCGAATTGTAGCATCTGAAGATAACACTTCAGTTTCAATCAACAGCATCTTTCAAGGGACAATTAATACGGGAGAGTTCATTGAAACGTCTTCATTAACAGGTAATCTTTCGTTTACCGCTGACAAGCCTATTTTTGTAACTCAATACATGACAGGTCAAAGTAGTTCAGGAGCAACTCTAGGTGATCCAGCAATGGGTAACATGATTCCTTCTGAGCAGTATTTGACAGACTATACATTCTCAACGGTTGGCGAGTCACAGTTTGTACAAAACTTTATTACGATTATCGCGGCAAACGACGACGTTGGCACGTTGTTGTTAGACGGTGTTCCAGTTCCTGCTGAAAGCTTTACGCCATTTCCAGATATTCCTTTTTCATCAGCAATCGTGGAGCTTACGCAAGGAACTCACACGACTTCCTCATTGAATCCACACGGTATAACTATTGAGGGATTTAATAACTTCGACTCCTATATTTATCCGGGTGGTGCGTTGTTTGAATTTATCAATGCTCAAGGTGACCCATTCCCACCAACATGTTCTGCAAGTGTAGGTTTAGAAAGTGCGACTGGTTCAGTCAGCGATTTTGAAAACGACGAAGATGTAAATGGAAACGGTGTTTTGGATGCAGGAGAGGATTTAAATAACAATGGCGTGCTTGACGCAGACACCGGTGTTTTTTTCGTAAACACCTTATCGAGCGACAACGTTAATGTATCCGTACAAAGCTTTGCGCCAGGTGCTGACACCGTTAGTGTAAGTGTCAATGTTATTGACCCTCAGCTTCCCGCTTCTGCGACTTTAGAGGGGCAAGATGGTGCTGGTAACATTTGTTTGTTAGACATTTCCTTTGATGATGAAGAACCAATGGCGTGTGATGTGGATGGTGATGAAAATGTAGATATGGACGATCTGCTTCTTATAAGAGCGGCCAGAAATATGCCTGCATTACCAGGGGATCCTAGAGACAACGACGGAAACGGAGTCATAAACATCCTCGACTTTAGGCAATGCTCCATTCAATGCACTCAAAATCGCTGCACAGTTCTTTAATAAATTTTAGAAGGAATTAGATAATGAATTTAAAATCAAAAATCGTGAACTGCGTGTTTGTATTATCCACACTTTTTGCAACTTCAGCCAACGCAGTGTTGATAACGTTATCGCCAAGCTCTCAAGAAGTCGGGATCTTCCAGTCAGTCAGTGTTGATGTTTTTGTTTCAGATTTAAGTGATACACAGGCTCTTGGTGCTTTTGATCTAGAACTCTTGTTTGACCCAAATATCGTAACGTTTAACAGCATTACGTTTGGAAGTGGTTTGGGATTCAGTTTCCAAGATACCTTCTCTGTAAATAGTGGGACACAAGCAGTATTAGAGTCGTCTTTAGAGTTTCCGAGTGATTTATTAGCATTTCAGCTCAATGATTTCTTATTGTTTACCGTGAACTTTGTATCCACAGGGTTTGGTGAAACGTTAGTCAGTCTTCAAAACGTAATATTGGGTGATGAAAATGGACAGGAGATAACCGATGTCAGCTTCAACTCTGCCAACATTAGAGTGAGTTCTCCAAATCTTGTGAATGAGCCTTCTCATATCGCGCTTTGTTTAATTGCTTTGTCATTTTTGGCCTATCGTAGGAAAAAAATGAAAAGTTAGTCGAGTTCAAACTGCTGACAAAAGGGCAAGCTATTGAGCTTGCCTTTTTTAATAGCTTTAAACTAGAGGTCAACCACTTAGTTTCAATAGCGCTAGTACGTAGCCAAAAATTGGGGTCAGAGTTGATTTAGCGTAGAAGAAGAGATGAGGCAGAAAAGTACTCTGCCCCAAAATTAATGGGGTTAGAGTTAATTTAGTGTTTAATAAGAGGGGGGGCAGAAAAGTACTCTGACCCTGAGGTATCCCCACAAATAATATAACGATATCAGTGAGATAAAAAAAGATAGGAACATTCATGACGTTTGGTGATCAGATCAATCGCCAAACTTCACCGAGGCCAAACAGTCATGAATGCCCTATCTATTGTGAACAAAGTCGTTACGCTTGTCAGCTACAATATGCATAATACTCGTCTAAATGCGATAACGGCATGCGTTAACAGCCTGCTTAATGGAAGCGCGGCAACCGTAACCAGCATAGGTCGAGGAATTAGCACTAAAGCCTATGAAAAACATCGAATTAAACGTGCTGACCGCTTGCTCTCAAACTCGCATTTATTAAGTGAAACACCGTTTATCTATGCATCTATATGCCAACTATTTTGCAGCGGCACATCACGCCCTGTTATCTCAATTGACTGGTCAGATTTAGACGACCGCAAAGCGCACTTCCTTTTGCGCGCGGAAATATCTTTAAAAGGTAGACCCATCACACTTTATCAAGAAGTTCACTGCAACAAGACCAAAGAGAAACCCGCCACCCACAAGGCATTCTTAAAGACGTTACACGCCATGTTACCTTCAAATTGCCGACCCATTATTGTCACCGACGCAGGGTATAAATCACCCTGGTTCAGGGAAGTATTAGCGTTAGGCTGGGATATTGTCGGACGGGTTCGAAAACCGCATTTTTACTCACTCGACAGCGGCAATACGTGGCAGTGTATTCGTCATCTTTATGCCCAAGCGACCAGTCGAGCAAAGCGTTTTGATAACAGCCAAATAGCGAGAGGTAACCCCTTTGCCTGTACGTTAGTCCTGTTCAAACAGAAAACGAAAGGACGCCACGCTTCAAATCCAGATGGTACACGCAAAGCTTCAAAGCGCTCGAAAGTCCATGCGCAAGGCGCGAAAGACCCGTGGCTGTTAGCGACATCACTAGAATCTCATCGACGTTTATCGAAACAGGTTGTTGCTATTTATCGCCAGCGCATGCAGATTGAAGAAGGCTTTAGAGACATGAAAAGTACCAAGTTCGGGCTTGGCTATGAACAGAATAAAAGCGTGAAAAAGCAACGTCTAACAATACTGATATTACTTACTACGTTAGCGTCACTGGTTGTTATCTTATTGGGTATGGTGGTCGTCTCTTCGAATAAACATCGGCGCTTCCAAGCAAATACCGAAACCAGAAGCGTGCTGTCATGCCACTATCTCGGCATGAGAGCTGTTGCTTGCTGAATACTATTCACTATGCGACAGTGGAAAGCTGTACTGAAATGGTACAGCTCCATAGTAGACGCTGCCTGGGCCGAAGGCACATGGAATTAAATTCGTGGGGATCCCTCAAACTCTGACCCCATTATTTAGTGGTTATTTTACGATGGTCATTTCTTCGATGAGGTTTGTTGCACCGTCAACGTATTCCATTACCCATAGCATGTAGCGGCTATCTACATGGATGGTACGGGTTGTTTTCGGGTCAAAGTCCCAATCTGAGTTAACGCTTTCAAATGTACCGTCAAACAACAACCCGATTAGTTCTGCTTTTGCGTTAAGCGTTGCAGAGCCTGAGTTTCCACCTGTAGAATCTAAATCCGTAAGGAAGTTAACCGGCACGCTATTGATGTCTTCAAGTTTGTACGGACCGTACTGCTTGTCTTCAATAAGCTCAAGCTGCTTTTTCGGTGAATCAAACGGTGTTTCGCCGGTATCTTTTTCCGTAATGCCTTCAAGACGAGTGAAGGGTTCGTAGATAAGGCCATCTTTTGGCGAACCGCCCATCACATTACCGTAAGTCACACGAAGCGTGCTGTTTGCATCTGGGTAAGCAAGGCTGCCTAAAGATTTTTGCCACTCAATAATAGCACTCATGTATTTAGGACGAAGTGCAGCAGCTTTACCGCTTAGCGTTTTGCTTTCATCTTCGATTGCCATTTCGGTATCGAAAAGTGCAACTGCCAGCTTAATGAATGGGTCATTGCTGTTTTCAAAATCAGCACGGCTTGCGGTTAACCATTTTAAACGTTCCTCAGTGCTGGTAAGTGAAGTATTGTCGTAAAACGCTTTTAACTTCTTCTGAAGCGTTTTTCCGTCAGTGTCACCATCAATGCCTACTGCTTTATCGAAAGCCGCAACGCGGTTTTCTTCAGGCTGCTCTAGGTACATGCTGATCATCTTTTGCCACACAGCTTGATCAACAACCGCATCAAAACGGCGATCAATTCGTTCTACGCCTTCTTTAATGCGAATTTGGTCGCGCTCTTGATACCCACGCTCACGCTCGGCATCTGGCTTTTCTCTCTCAATAGCATTGCGATAGAGGTTTTGGGCAGAGGATAAAAGCTGCGCGCGACTTAGGTTGTTGTACCAGAAGTTTTGCTTGTTCATTTGCATTTGTTTAGCGCTAACCGCATCAAGATCGGCAAGTGCTTGCTTCATTTCACTCTTACCGTTTTTATCAAGCCATGCTGCCAGCTGCTCTTCACGTTCTGCGCGACGGGGAACGAGTCCAACACGTTTGGCGCCAGAAAGCTGCCCCAAGGTGTTTTTGTGAAAGTTGTTTAAGCCCGCTAGCGTTGCTTCATACTTAATGCGCGCATCACTGCCTTCTTCAGACGCATTTTCAATGGTTTTGATCCATTCACCCACCAGTTCAAGGTAGGTTGGATATAACCAATCAAATGTGTAAGAGACTTGCGACAAACGGGCATAACGATTGGTTGAGCCCGGGTAACCCGCCGCCATTACAAAGTCGCCGTCTTCAAGGCCAGCAGCTGAAACTTTTAAGAAATGGTCTGGCTTAAATGGTACGTTGTCTTCACTGTAATCAGCTGGTTTCCCATCTTTACCTACGTAAGCGCGATAGAAAGAGAAATCGCCAGTGTGACGCGGCCACATCCAGTTATCAATGTCACCGCCGTATTTACCGATGGAGTCAGCAGGCGCATAGGCAATACGCACGTCACGTATTTCCATTTGTTTAATAAGCTTATACTCAAGGCCTTGGAAAAACGAAGGAACAGAGCAGCGGAAACCTGCTTCAGATTCACATTCTGCGATTAACGCTTTGCGATTAGTTTCAATAAGGTCGTAGCGTTCACGCCCTTGAACATCATCACCGATACCGCCAATAACTTTGTCGGTTACGTCAGAAAAATCGACCGTAACGAACATGCGTGTACCCGGTGCTGCGGGTAGTTCATCACCAATTTCCTTCGCTAAAAAGCCGTCTTTTAAGTAGTTGTTTTCTGGGGTGCTGTTGTATTGCACTGAACCGCGTGCGCAGTGATGATTTGTTACTGCTAAGCCTTTGTCAGACACAAAGGATGCTGAACACCCACCAAGTGAAACAATAGCGCCCATAGGAAAGGCAGTTAAATCGTTAATGCTGCTGGCAGGAATTGCCAAACCGGTTTCTTTTAAGTCTCCTGCAATTGAGGGGAGCTGTTCTGGGGTGAACATGCCTTCCTTAGCATCTACCTGCATAGCACTGCCTAGCAATGCGGCAGAAATACAAAATACACTTACTTTAGACATCAGTGATCCTTGTTCTTGTCGTTAATCTCATTGTGATACGTCAGTATTAATAAATACAAAGTTAACGTCTACGTTAACATCGTTATAGTGTAACGATATTGTTATGTATGCCCTATGAAAAAGTATATAAAGCACAAGGTAAATTTGTTAGGAAGTGTGACTAACTGCAATTGAAAGCATGTATGAATACACTTGTCGCACAAGAAGCAAGGGCGAAAGGAGAAGGGAAAGGCGAATAATTCGAACGAAAACAAAAAAGGCAGAGTATCAAACTCTGCCTTTTGAAATTTTGAAACCGCTAGTTTTCAGTTAAAGCACTGATACCAATGCTTTCGCTAGTGTTTCAACGTTTTCTTGGTTGATGCCTGCAATGTTTACACGGCTAGAATCTACAAAGTAAACGCTATGCTTTTCACGTACTTCGCGTACTTGTTCTGGTGTGATACACAAGAATGAGAACATACCTTTCTGGTCGTTCACGAAGCTAAAGTCTTTTGGTGAACCATTATCGTGAAGGTTTTGTACAAGCATTGAACGTAGTGATTTCATGCGATCGCGCATTTCGTTCACTTCAGATACCCATTCGTTGTTCAGTGCTTCGTCAGCAAGAATAATGTCTACTAATGCACCACCGTAGCTTGGCGGCATTGAGTAGATGCCACGTGCGATTGACTGAATTTGACCCTGCGCAATTTTACGGGTTGCTGAATCTTCAGTGATAATAGCTGCTAGACCAACACGCTCACGATAAAGACCGAAGTTTTTAGAGCAAGACGCCGCTACAATTACTTCTGGAAGATTTTCGACCAACAAACGCATGCCATAAGCATCTTCGTCTAAACCTTCACCGAAACCAAGGTAAGCGACATCGATGAAGGGTAAGAATTCACGCTCTTTCGCTACTTCTAGTACTTCATCCCATTGTGCATTAGTAAGGTCAGCACCTGTTGGGTTGTGACAGCATCCGTGAAGAAGAACGATATCGCCTTTTTCAGTTTTGCGAAGGGTTTCCATCATAGCGTCGAAACGAATGCTCGCTGATGCTTTATCGAAGTACGGGTAGGTTTCAATTTTAAGGCCCGCAGAGCCGATAAGTGGAATATGGTTAGCCCATGTTGGGTCACTTACCCATACTTTGCCATTTTCATTACAACGCACTAGCAACTCTGAAAGAATACGCAGCGCGCCACAACCACCTGGAGCTTGAACCGCAGCAACGCGGTCAGCAAGAAGTACAGGGCTATTCTTACCTAAAAGCAAAGACAACATACCGTCGATAAAACCTTGGTTGCCCTGTGGCGTAATGTAGGTTTTGCTAGATTCTTTGTCTAAAAGCACTTTTTGCGCTTTTGCGACACTTGAAAGAATAGGGGTATTACCTTGCTCATCTTTATATACGCCAACACCTAAATCGATTTTATTTGGGTTGGTGTCTTCACGAAAAGCAGCTGACAGGCCAAGAATTGGATCTGGGGCGAGATGGGGTAATACTTCAAACACGATATGTCCTCACGTTACGTTGGTGTGCAATAATTAGCAGGCAGGCATTATGCCATCGATGGTAGAAAAAACGACCCCTAAAGGTTGAAAATATTTCAATTAACTTGCTTTATAAAGCGTAAACGAAAGTTTCATTTCAAAAATACCTTAAATTGAAAAAGAAAAGGCACGAGTTTCCAATGCTTTTCCTTTGTCTGAGAACCGACGTTCCTTCCAAGTGAGCGTATTATTTTTATCAACCAATACCAGAGTAGATGTACGCGTGCCGTATTTTTCGGTTTGAATGAAAATGGAAGATAACGCCTTTTCCCATTCATAACCTATCCCCGTGTCGGGTAGCAGGGCATCCTCTGCTTGATTTTCGTGGCGTAAAATATCAAATAAATCGTCATCATTGATTGTGCTTTGCTGCTGCACATAGTCATTTAACGCAGTAACGCCTTGAGTAACTTTTGGCCATGGTGTTGCAATATCAGCATTTGACAACCCATACACACCGGTATCAATTGAATGGGTCGAATTGTTTACGTTGTTGTAAACGCGAAGTGCATTTAGATCACCAAATAGTAAGTTATATCCGTTGTACTGGTGACGAGTTTCTTCAAGCGTAGCTAAATATGCTGACTGCTCGTCATAATCTTTTTGGGCCGGGTTTTGTTTAAGCCAATTAGCAGCTAATGCCCCGCGGGATACTGCATTTTTATTGATGTTGTGTGGGTCTCTCACATTGGTAAGCGCTGCAATTTGCCCGTTACGCGTAACACCCATCCAAGTGCCGTCAGCTTCTAAATCCTGCCCCGCAAGCAAGTGCGGGTGGCTTTCCCAAAATGTTGAAGGTGCAGTTGGTCTTGCGTAAAACTCGTCTCGATTCGCTGCAATGATAAGAGGGTAGTCATCTCGCATCTTATTTGCGATAAATAAAATACACATAGCGTACTAGTGTCCTTTTCTTAACTTGTCCACCACACATAGCTGAATTGCTTCTGTTAACAATTGCGTTACATTTCTATTTTGATTACTCTTCGTTAATGTACGCGCAGTATGATGTGTTACGTGCAGTATAGTGTGTTACGTAATAAAGGAATATGCGGGTACAAAACAGAAAAAGAAAGCACGAAGGTAAATGAAGTATTGAAAGCAAACTGCCAATAATGCCATGTGATATAGCTCACCAATATATAAATAGCCAAACCAAATCTTAAATAAAACCCAATATAGAACAAAAAGCAGAGCATAATTATAATGACAAAACCCTCGCATTCTAATAACCACTCTAAATTAGCCAGTAAAGTCGTCGTAGGGAGCAGTATTCCTCGTAAGTGGCCAAACTGGCTGTCGTCGTTTGCCGCATGGGTGCTTACAAAAAAAGGCTGGCAAGTAGAAGGCGAACTCATTAATCAGAAAAAAGCCATTTTAGCGGTAGCACCGCATACATCAAACTGGGACTTTTTTATTGGCTTATTCGTGGTGTTTTCATTCAAGCTAAACATTAATTTTTTTGGCAAACACACCATCTTTAAGCCACCACTAGGAGCCATTGTGAGAAGGCTAGGGGGCATTCCCATTGAAAGAAGTAAAGCCCACGGCGTGGTCACCTCTATTGCAAATAAAATTAAAGAGGCTGATCAGCTTATTCTTGCCTTAGCGCCAGAAGGTACTCGTAGCCCCATTTATCCATGGAAAATGGGGTTTATGCATATTGCACAACAAGCTGAAATTCCTGTTCAAGTCATAGGTTTGGACTACGCTAGAAAAAGAATTGTACTGGGGCCAATTATTCAGAAAGTGACTAATATAGATGAACAAATGCAAACTATTTATACGTTTTATGATAATGTTTGCGCAAAATATCCTAAAAACTGCATTATAAAGCCATAACCATTTTTGTAAGTGGTATGTACGCATCTGTCATAAATAGACTAACCCGGTGCGTAATTGGCTAGGTCGCAAACATCTATTTTCGGAGCTTCACCCGTGACAAAATTGGGATTCACAACCCGTCAGGTACATTCTGATCGCATGCTAAACACCCCGGAACATGGTGGTGTTCACAGCAGCACATCCAATTCGGTTCTTTTTGAGTTTAAAGATGCGCAAGGCATCATAGATGCGTTTCAAGGCAAGCGCGCAGCTCACGTCTATTCTCGTTCTTCTTCGCCTTCGGTGGCTGCATTACAAAATATGCTAAATGACTTAGAAGGCGGTGTAGGTACGTTATGCTACTCAACCGGTATGGCGGCCATAAGCAGCTCATTATTTGCCTTGTTAAAGGCGGGCGATCATTTAATCGTAAGCCAATACCTTTTCGGTAACACAAGAAGCTTTTTTGAAACAATTAAAGACTTCGGTGTGCAGGTTACTTACACTGATGTGACCGACATTCAACAAGTTAAAGAGGCGTATCAGCCAAACACAAAAGGTGTCTACACGGAAACCGTGGCAAACCCTGTAACTCAGGTTGCTGATCTTCATGCCATTGGTCAATTCTGTGAAGAAAAGCAAATGCTGTTTATGGTTGATAACACTATGACGCCGCCACCTGTTTTCTACGCAAAAGATGTTAAGGCATCATTAGTGTTTTGCTCATTAACCAAATATATAGCAGGTCACGGCAATGTATTAGGCGGCGCAGTAGTCGACACTGGCAACTTTGACTGGACAAAGTTTGACAACCTCAAGCCTGCTTATCAGGTTGCGGATACAGCACAGTGGGGCATTACTCAAATCAAAAAGAAAGGCCTTCGTGATTTAGGCGCTACATTGGCACCTCAATCAGCCACGGCTATCGCTTTAGGCATGGAAACCTTAGATTTGCGTTTATCTCGAAGCCAACACAATGCTATGCAGCTAGCAACCTTTCTGGATAATCACCCGAAAGTCTCTAAAGTGTTTTATCCAGGTCTTGCTGACCATCCACAGCATTTTATGGCACGGGAATACCTTAACGGTGGCTACGGTGCAATTTTGAGTTTTGATCTAATTGATGGTGCTGACCCTGTTGCGTTTTTAAACGAGATGGAGCTGGTAATCTGCGCCACACACTTAGGCGATAATCGTACCCTCGCACTACCTGTAGCACCTACTATTTATTTCGAGAACACGGCAGAAGAACGTGAACTTATGGGGATTTCCGATACCATGCTACGTATTTCGGTAGGTATTGAAGACACTCAGGATCTTATTGCGGATTTCGAAGCAGCGCTAAACACGATTTAGACAATGTTTTGCTATGTTAAAGTACAGAAAAAGGGGCTTTCGCCCCTTTTTTATTTTGTACTAATTGCCTTCAATATACTTAAAGCAATACGTGTGACCGGACCCTGTTAGTCAAAACCTAGCGTAATTTGTCCACGAATTTCACCGCTTGGGAATGCATCTGAGTGGAAGTTAGTGTAAAGACCTCCGTCTGCCATCACGCCCATTTGCTCATTGGTTAACGTAGTATTAGCTGGTACAGACCACATACCGCTGGTACCGGCAGTAAGTCCGATTAGAACATCTCCATTTACGCCCATTTCACCCTCATGAATGTGAGCCATGTTGGCTGTCATACCAGTTATAGTTACGCTTCCTGACAGTGCACCTGTTGATGTATTCAAAGTAAATGCACCAGCGCCGCTTGCTGTAGTAGTTACTGCAGGCACTTCTTGTAGGCCGTTGGCAATGATGCCGTACACTTCAATGTTGTCAGGCGTGATCTGACCTCGAATTTCGCCACCAGTATTGGCTGCTGTATGCACATTCACATAATGACCACCAGCCAGTAGTTGAGTAGCTGTAGCTTCATCTAGCGCTATGCTTCCGTCTGTCATCCAAACGCCAGCAGTGCTTTCACTTTCCACAAGTCCTACAAGTACGTCACCATTTTCACCAGCAAACCCGGTATGAATGTGCGCCATAGTCGCATTTTCAATAGTGGTTACCGCCACAAGAGAAACGTTGTTGTCCGTGGTATCGAAAAGAGCATAGCCAGACCCCATTGCCATGGTGTCAACCGCTGGCACCTCTTGGCTGCCGCTTAGTGAGAAGGTTACTACCGCAGTTGTGTCGGGTACAATTTGACCGCGCACTTCACCATTAGGGTTAGCGGTAGTGTGAACATTTAAATACCACTCACCGCTGGTAAGTGCGTCTAAGTTGCTAGGTGAAATATTAGTTTCAGCTAAAACATACGTACCATTGCCAGCATCAGTTAGTGGGAAGGCAACTGGCCCATTCATGCCGATGCCGCCATCGTGTACGTGTACACCCGTAACGTCAGTTAGGCCTGAAACGTCAACGCTTACACTAAATGCAGGCAAGTCTTCGTCAATCTCAACGACTGCTGTTGCAGTTGACATGGTATCAACAGCAGGCACTTCTTGTGAGCCACTTAAATTAACGTTGTAAGTCATGTCAGCGTTAAAAACAGGTGGAGGTGGTGCTAGGCCATCAAGTAATGCTAATTGAGGTAAATCACCTTCCATTGCGCCGTCTAGTGCAATTGCTGTGTAAATTTCGCCATTTTCTAATGATAAGACGTCTGTTTCAATTGCCGCTGTCTTGGTACCAGTAGGCGTAACCGTCACTACGTAGTCACCTTCCGCCAAGCTTACGTAACCTGTTTCAACAAGCTCACCAGTCTCATAGGCAATATCGGTAAATGCCGGGTCAACCGCATCAATTTCACCATCTGCAGTTACGTAAATGTCTACGTTACCTGCTGAAGGTGAAGCATGTACAATGCGCACTTTAGCTTCTGTCGCGACTGAGCGAGGCATATCCACTAATACATCTAGCTCAGGTGCTGCTAGTACATTGTTCGCGATAGCGGTATAAGACATACCTACATCTAGTGTCAATTCTGCATCGTCAACAGCCACAACACTGTTGTCACTATCGGCTACAACATCAATTAAGTAATCACCCGCAGCAACAGACAGGTAATCGGTGGTGCGTGGGAACTGAATGCCGTCTACTAGCACAATCTCGTTATTGGCAATAACGTCCACCGCTGGCGCGTCGCTAATACCATGTACTACGCGAATTTCGGCACCTGCCTCTGAATCCCAAATTTTGAAACTGCTGTCACCGTCTGCTGCCAATAATGTTACTGGTGAGTCACCTGTACCTACGTTATTAGTTGCTGCAATAAGCAAATCGGCGCCGTCAGCTAAATTAACCGTGCCTGAGTCGTACACCACGGTTGTTTCACCTGCCGGTGTAATACGGATTTGATAATCGCCCGCAGGTACTTGAATCAAATCTGTTGCGTCGGTAAATTCGGCAGTAACAAGCGGCTGCTCGGCAGTGATTTCTGTATCTGGTGCTGTAACGTAAATATCAACCGTTGGCGCCATAGACGCTGCATGTACAATCTGTACTTGAGCGTTACCAGCATCAACCGCGGTTTCCATACTGGTCACAGTTAAAAGCGATAATGTTTCATCGCCAACATTACCCACGGCAAAAATATCGTAGTTCACGTCAGCTTCTAACGTTACGTCAGCTTGCAGCACTTCAGCGTTTTCACTTGGAAGAATACCTGTAACACCAATATCGTATGTACCTGTTTCCACCTCAAAACGCGATGAAGCGACTTGGTAATCAACGCTTTCAAGATCGTTGAGTATGGCGTCATTAGCAGTAATGTTTACCATTGGTGCGTCTGATGCTGCGTGAACAACTCGAACGTTTGCGTATTCTGGGGCGGGTGTGGGCTCTTGTACGACATCGTCGTCATCGTCAGAGCAGCCGAATAAAAATAGTGGTAAGATTGAACATGCAAGGAGCGCTTTGGTCCTTCTCATTTTTTGTATCCTCTTAATTGTGTTGTGGCAAACTCGATTACGCGAAGCAAATAAGAGAAGATCAACCTCCTTGCAACATTAAAGTAATGTAATGTTTTCAATCAATTTACAAAAGTTTCATTTTGCCTGATTTCGTTCTGAAAATTAGAACGATTACCTCATATTTTTGAGATTTTCATCCAAACTTATTTCGCTAACATAGTTGTCTATTAACGAAACAACAAACATTGGAGTGCGGCATGAAAACAGTTTTAGCTATATTTTCCAGCCTTAGTGGCGAACAAGGTAATTCTTCAAAAATAGCAAACGAATATCTTTCAAAAATTGAAAGTGATGGCTCAGTACATATTAAGCGCGTGGATGTAGCCTCACTGGCGCTACCTCACTTAACGGGCGTAGAGATGCAAGCGTGGATGACTGAAGCATCTGAGCGAAATGAATCACAGCAGGCATTGGCGAAAGTCTCTGACGATATTGTTGAAGCAGTGAAAGCGGCTGATGAAATTGTATTGGCAGTGCCAATGTACAATTTTGGTATTCCATCGAGCTTGAAAGCCTATTTCGACCGTATTGCACGAGCGGGCATAACATTTAAGTATACCGACACTGGCCCTGTTGGTTTGCTAGAAAATAAATCAGCCACGGTTTTTGCTGCTCGCGGTGGTGTATATGCTGGGTCGGAGTTCGATACACAGACGCCATACTTAAAACACTTTTTAAATTTCATAGGTATTAGCGATATAAAATTCGTTTATGCTGAAGGACTTAACATGGGCGAGGAAAGTGCAAACAAAGCTTTTGCTACTGCAAGTGAAAAAATTATTGAACTAACTAATCACTAAGCACACTAAATTAATGCAGTTAGCTAAAACGTAGGAAGTATGTTTTCAGCTAAAAGTGTGTTCCAAGTTGAGTGTGCTTGATTGCCCCGCCTGTTAGGCGGGGCTTTTTTATGCGCGGCATTAACATTCGCGTTTAGTGTAACCAAAAGATGGCGTTACTACCCATTGCCTTATTCGCTTTTGAGGTGTGCTTCTATGTCTGCGATAAAAGCCGGGTCAGTAGGTTTAGTTGAGCTTGAGTAATGAGTGATTTGTTTACCCGTGCTATCAATTAAGTATTTATTGAAATTCCAAGAGGGTGCTTTCCCGGTAGCGGTTTTAAGCATTCTATACATAGGATCTGCGTCGTCACCTTTTACCGATACTGGTTCGAACATCGGAAACTTCACGCCATAGGTTAATTCACATAGCTCTGCCGTTTTGCCCTCATCGCTGTCTTCTTGGTTGAAGTCGTGTGAAGGGAAACCTAGTACGACAAAGTCCTTATCTTTATAGTCGCTGTATAGCGCTTCTAATCCTTCAAATTGTGGCGTGAAACCGCAATAGCTGGCAGTGTTAACGACAAGTAGTGTCTTTCCCCCATATTCACTGCACAAATTTACCGTTTCTTGCGAGTTAAGCTTACGTTTCATAAATTTAAGTACGCTAGGGCACTCGTTCGCAAAGCTGGCAGATGTGAAAAAGCTGAGCGCAAGAAGCGCCGGTACAATACCTTTTGCTTTCATCGTGTTTTACCTCATCAGTTAATTTTTGTTATTTTGTTGAAGATCATCAGACCTTATTCCAAGACCATAAACGGCAATGGTTTACGTTTGGTTCACTATCACACTCGATGAACGTTAGCGCTTTAGCTATAGCTCTGCGTATAATGTTAACGATTTTTACATAACAACGACTTAAAATAATGAAAAAATACTCTTCTTTACTCATCGCGGCTAGCGTTACCTTTGCGTTGGGCGGATGTGCAAGCACTACTAACGAACCCTCTAGCCAAACAACCTCTACATCGCTTCCGGCTGCCACAGTTCAGCAAACCGTTATACCAGCTGTAGCGCCCCAGAACAGCGTGCAAAAAGGTGAAATTACTTTAAAGCAAATAATGTCAGATCCTCAATGGATGGGCGCGCTGCCTGAAGGTATGGGGTGGTCGGTGAATGGCGATAAAATTGTTTTTGAAAAAGAAAGACAAGATAGTGCACTGACAGATGTCTATATTGCAGAACCTTCTAACCCAGCAAATGCCGTAAAAGCGCCATTATCAGATTTACACAAGTATCGTTTTGACGAACGTGTAGTAAGAAATGATGGTGTAATTGCTTATTCATTTGAAGACAGTGTTTATGTGCAATTTACCAATGGTGAAACCGTGCGGATCGCTCGTGGTGGTAACGCACTATCAACGCTTTCATTTATGACTGATGGCCGCTTAATGGCGTTAAGCGGTAACAAATTTATTGCTATAGACCTATCTAACGGCACCCGCGAAGAATTATTGAGCTGGGAGTTTAGCGACGAACCCAAAGCGGTTGAGCCGCCTAAAGATTATATTGCCGAGCAGCAACAGTCGCTGGTGGAATACATCAAGCTGCAGCGCAAAAACAGACAAGAAAAAGACGACGCTC
This sequence comes from Alteromonas sp. ABH4_452, assembly GCF_056311825.1. Taxonomy (NCBI): domain Bacteria; kingdom Pseudomonadati; phylum Pseudomonadota; class Gammaproteobacteria; order Alteromonadales; family Alteromonadaceae; genus Alteromonas; species Alteromonas sp. ABH4_452. The sequence continues at coordinate 2,451,111 of NZ_CM149973.1, forward strand.
AAAAAGCGTTGGCCAAAGAAAACAGCAGTGTAGCACCTACGCCGTTTTACTTTGATAAGTCGCATCGACTAGCGGGTATTAGCGTATCACCTGCGGGTAACTTTGCGGTAGTCGCCACCACGGAAAGTAAGCCGACTCGTAATGACAGCGACATCATGCCGCATTATATTCAAGAAGACAGCCGTATCGCCGCGAAACCAGTACGCCAACGTGTGGCTGATGCAGAATCGGTAAATCACACACTTTGGCTGCTAAATATTAAAACTGGCGAGAAAAGCGAACTTAAATACTTCAATCTGCCTGGTTACAATGACGACGTACTTGCAGACGTTAAAGCAGAGAACGCAAAAGCGAAAGGCACAACTTATGAAGTGAACCGTTTGCCCCGCGACATTACCTTACTGCAAAGCTGGTATTGGACTAAGCCTTCGATTCGCTGGCACAAAAACGGTAACGCTGTTGCCGTTATGCTAGAAGCGTGGGACAACAAAGACCGCTGGATTGCAACGGTCGACTTAGCGAATAAAACGCTAGAAAACCAGCATAGGCTTCATGACGATGCGTGGGTAAACTACCGTTTCAACGCATTTGATTGGCTAAATGACAGCGAAACACTTTACTATCAGTCTGAGCATACTGGTTACTCTCACTTATACGTTCAAAAGCCTGGCGAGAAGCCTGTCGCGCTAACCAGCGGCCGTTTTATTGTTGACGATTTAACGCTTTCTAGCGATGACAATTATATCTACTTTAAAGCTAATATGGAGCACCCGGGTCTTTACGAAGTTTATCGTGCAGATTTAAGTGACAATTCCATCGATACCATGACTGATTTGAATGGTATGACAGACTATTCACTTAGCCCTGATGGTGAACATTTGCTGCTAAGCCATAGCAAGGTGAATCAGCCACAAGAGCTTTATTTTAAGCCTGCCGATGAAACAGCTGTAGCAAAACAAATAACGCAAAGCACCAGTGCTGAATTTAATGCACTTCCATGGGCGGTGCCTAACATAGTCGCTATTGAATCGTCGCATACCGATGCACCTATTTACGCACGAGTATATTTACCGGAAAATTACGACAAGACAGCACCAAATAAAGCGGTAGTGTTTAATCACGGTGCGGGCTATTTGCAAAATGCCCACATGGGGTGGTCGGGTTACTTTCGAGAATACATGTTCCATAGCATGCTCGTGCAGCAAGGCTATGTCGTACTAGATATGGACTATCGCGCTAGTGCTGGCTACGGACGTGATTGGCGAACCGCTATTTATCGTCAAATGGGTACGCCTGAAGTGCAAGATTTGCGTGATGGTGTTAACTGGCTTGTTGAAAATGCCAATGTAGATCGTGAGCGTATTGGCACATACGGCGGTTCATACGGCGGCTTCTTGACCTTTATGTCTATGTTTACTGCCCCAGATCTATTTGCGGCAGGAGCAGCGCTTCGCCCGGTGACCGATTGGGCGCATTACAACACGCCATATACGGCTAATATTCTGAATACGCCTGATATCGATCCCATCGCTTTTGAGCGTAGCTCGCCAATTTATTTTGCCGATGGACTAGAAAAGCCTTTGCTTATCAATGCGCCTATGGTTGATGACAATGTGTTTTTCCACGATACCGTGCGATTGGTACAGCGCCTTATCGAGCTAGAGAAGGAAGATTTTGAAACAGCTATTTATCCGGTAGAGCCACATGGCTTCGTACAGCCAAGCTCTTGGCTTGATGAATACCGCCGTATCTACAAGCTATTCGAAGAAAACTTATAGGCAAAACCGCGAGTGCAACCCAGTGATTAAAAGCCACTGAGTTGCTCACAGCGCGATAGCTATTTAAGACGGATAAAAGCTTACTAAAAAGGCCCAAACTCAACGAATTCGGGCCTTTTTTAATATCGTAATTCTCTTACTAAAGCGTATTTTATCTATTTCACGACTCAAGGTGCGCAATGAGAGTGATGCTATATTGCTCGAGTTTCTATTTTCTTTTCGCCGTAATAAACATAAGTAGAAAGATTGCGATACCGGTAAGCGCGCCGAATAAATGCGCATCTACGGCAACTTTTGCGTCAATTAGGTTTGCGACTTGTTCGCTGCTACCGTCTATTTGTTCGTAACCTACTTTTATGGCTAAGCCAATAAGCAACAACCAACCCGACTTCATTTTCTCTTTTATATCAACACAGGCGCCCCATGCGAAAATACCGTGTAACGCACCAGACAAACCTGCGTACCAAATAAGATCGGGTGAAAACAAGTAAAGCCCAACACTAGTCCCCAAGCAGCACCATACGAAAACTTTTAAGTACAACCCTATTCGATAGTGCTCGCCGTGTAGTGCCCACAACAGTGCCAGACCTGCTAAATTTAAAAGTAGGTGGTAGCCATTGGTATGCACGATATTACCGGTGACTATTCGCCAAGTTTCTAAACCTTGAATGGCATACCTGTCGTAAGCCAAATAATTGCCAGACATAGGCTCAAAGAAAAACGCGACAACGGAGCATAGCGCAATAAAAAGGGGACCCGCGCTATACTTAAGCGAAAACGGCAGTGACATCATCAGTGTTAGTTATTTTTGAATTTCGAATTTGCTGGCTATGATACAGAAATTGCCTACTGGGTGAAAACTGAAGTACACCCGAAATAAAAAAGACGACAGTAAAGGAGTGATTATGTCTTACATCATTACCGAAAATAATCAGCAGTGCTTAACCATTACGCTCAACCGGACTGACAAGAAAAATGCGTTAACACGCGATATGTACCAAGAAATGGCGAATGCCATATTAGGTGTTAAGAACGATGGCTCAACGAAAGTGGTGGTGATAAAAGGTGCTGGTGATTGTTTTACCGCAGGTAACGATATTGGCGACTTTGCGCAGCAACAAGATCACGCCCAAGTGCCTGAGACAGCAGCATTTATGCGTGCACTAGCCGCGTGTAACATACCGGTTATTGCGCAAGTTCATGGCTTGGCGGTGGGGATAGGCACAACGCTTTTACTCCACTGCGATTTTGTATACGCAACACCAGATACCCGATTTGTTCTACCGTTCATCAACTTAGGGCTTGTTCCCGAGTATGCATCAAGTTATCTTTTGCCTAAGGTTGCAGGTCATATCAAAGCGGCAGAGTGGTTAATGCTAGGCGAACCTTTTACCTCCACCGACGCTTATCAATTTGGTATTCTGACAAAAATTGTTGACGCACACGAAATAGATCAAACCGTTCAAACTACGGTAGACAAACTCGTTGCCAAGCCATCATTCTCGCTTAGACAGACTAAAGCATTATTGAAAGGTGACGGGGAACGCACGAACCAACAAATGAACGAAGAGTTTGATATATTTTTGGAAGCGTTGGGCACAACCGCAGCCCAGGAAGCGTTCGATGCGTTTCTAAAAAAACGGCCAATTAACCCCGAAAAATTTAAATAAGAGGAAGTATTATTTTGAGACGCAGTGCTTTGTTCAGAGCTTCAGTAGTTACTCTTGCATTATCTAGTTGCTTCATTTTTGGAGCTAACGCTAAACAAGCTCGCGAAGTTGGTGAGCCTGAAGCGGCTACAGGCTACATAGAGAAAAAGGCTTTTGAAGCCAAAGACTATATGGTAGTGGCGGCAAACCCCTATGCGTCATGGGCGGGGAAGAATATTCTAGAAAAAGGCGGTAGTGCGATAGATGCTGCGGTGGCTGTTCAATCAATGCTTTCTCTGGTTGAACCGCAATCATCAGGCATCGGTGGTGGTGCCTTTATCCTTTATTGGGATAATAAGAACAAAGTACTTCACACCTTTGACGGCCGTGAAACCGCGCCCAAAGCCGTCAATTCTCATTGGTTCATTGAAGGTAACAAGCCAATGCGCTGGTTAGATGCCGTAGTTGGTGGTAAGTCAGTAGGCGTTCCCGGTGCAGTAAAAGCGTTAGAAATGGCTCAAAGTGAGTTTGGTAAGCTACCTTGGAATACGCTATTCGACGATACTATTAAAACAGCTGAAGATGGTTTTAAAGTGTCGCCGCGTTTAGCTAAGCTGGTGGCCTTAGATTACCACCCAGGCCTTAAAACTTTTCCTGCAAGTTCTACTTACTTCTTCCCGGCAGGACTGCCGTTAAAAGAGGGGACGGTTAAGAAAAACAAAAAGCTCGCCAAGACTTTAAAAGGTATTGCGGAAAAGGGCAGCGACTATTTATTGAAAGGCGAGGTCGCTGAAAAAATAGTAAAAGCGGTAAATAGCGCTGAAATCAACCCAGGTCAGATGACGTTAGAAGATTTAGCAAGCTACGAGCCTATAAAACGCGAACCTGTTTGTGGGCTATATCACGAAAAGCGTATCTGCGGTATGGCACCACCTAGCTCTGGTGGTGTGAACGTTTATCAGATTCTCAAAATGTTAGAAGGTTTTGATCTTAGCCAGTATGCACCGGATTCAGTGGAGTTTGCGAATTTGTACTCGCAGGCAAGTGCGCTTTCGTATGCTGATCGTGAGAAGTTTATAGCAGATAGTGATTTTACTAACTTGCCGTTTGCGGCCATGATCAACACGGCTTATCTTGAACGCCGAGCTGAGAATATTGCTGTAGATAAAGAGTGGCGCCGTAAGCGCGCTGGTAACCCGTATGCCGATGCGAATGTTGCACTTGGTACTTCAATGGAACTGCCCAATACCTCTCACGTCTCTATCGTAGACAAAGAAGGCAATGCAGTATCAATGACCACTAGCATAGAGTTTATGTTTGGTTCTGGAATTATGGTAGAAGGCTTCTTGCTTAACAACCAGCTTACCGACTTTTCATTTTCGCCGACTAAAAACCGCTTTCCTGTACCCAACCGCGTAGAGCCTGGTAAACGCCCTAGAAGCGCGATGAGCCCTACAATGGTCTTCGACAAAGAAGGGAACCTAGAAGTTGTTGTCGGCTCGCCGGGCGGCTCTAGAATTGTAAGCTATGTCGCTCAAACCCTAATTGGTGTTTTAGACTTTGGCTTGGATATTCAGCAGGCCATCAATCTTCCTAAAATTACTAATCGAAACGACTATACGGCGTTAGAGAAAGGCACACCAATAGCTGAACTTGAAGAGCCATTAAAGACACTCGGCCATAACGTCAAAGTAGTGGATCTAAACAGTGGTCTTCATGGCATTCAGTTTAAATCAGGTAAATTAATTGGCGGCGCAGATCCTCGCAGGGAGGGCATTGCAGTAGGGCGCTAACGCTGAGTTTGCGTAGATAGAAAAAGATACAGCAGTATGTTGTTGAGTGAGTGAAAGCGGAAGATTAAATATCTTCCGCTTTTTTATTGCGCCAGGAAATGTAAATGGAATGGTCGGCGCTTTCTAGTTTTTACTTTTAACCATTCGATTTTTCAAGAAGGAGCAATACTGAACGAATATGTGCGGAGAACGACGCCGCAGGTGTTACTTGAATAACACGCCAGCCCTGATTATTGTACTTTTTAATTTCTTCGTTAAGGGTGTCTAAATTGAGTTGGCTAGACCAAAAGTTACGAGTTTTAAATTCAACGACTTTTTGCATTTATATAGTTCCTTCTACAGCTTTATTCTTAAAATTGTTAGATAGTAATATAACCTTCAAGGTAAGACACTGCTTGGCCAGAAATAAGCACGCGATCACCTGCTACTTCACACTTCACTGTACCACCTCGTTTAGATGCTTGATAAGCCATAAGTTTTGAACGTCCAAACACTTTTGCCCAATAGGGCGCCAGCCCAGTGTGGATTGAACCGGTAACCGGGTCTTCATCACCGCCGTTCGCAGGCCAGAAATAACGGGATACAAAGTCAAATTGCGTGCCCGGTGCTGTCACTACCACATCATAGGGCGCAAGTGTTTTAAGCTGCTCGCTGTCTTGAATTACACTTAAAACGTCGTCTTCGTCGGAATAAACAGCAAAATAAGCTTGGTCATTTTTTAAAACATTTTTGGGCTTGATGGAAAGCCCTTGTAATAACGCTTCAGGTACGTCGCTGACTGGGCCAGGCATTCTATTAGGGAAGTCCATTTGAATGAACCCGTCTTCTTTCTTAACTACTTTCATCATACCCACCGATTTAGCGAAAAGCGAAATGTGCGGTAACTGGTAATTTTCGCTAAAGATTACGAACGCGGATGCCAGCGTTGCGTGACCACAAAAGTCGATTTCCGTTATGGGGGAGAACCAGCGTATAGCAAATACACCGTTGTCGTCTTCTACCAAAAATGCGGTTTCTGAAAGGTTATTTTCAGCAGCGATTTCTTGCATTTTTTCATCGCTAAGCCATTTACCCGTTATAACTACAGCAGCAGGATTGCCCTTAAACCTTACATTGGTAAATGCATCGACAACGTTAATTTTAATTTTCATTCGAACGCGCTTTTTTTATGATCGTATTTAAGTTTGGTTTGATTGGCATTGCCTTAAATGGGCTAACGTTAGCCCCGCCTGTATTTCCATGAGGTACTAGCCCAAAAATAGTTTTCGTGGCTGCGCCAGTTATTCTGAAAAGCTGACCAAAAAACTCGTGAAAATTACCTTGTTTCACTGCCCATAAAAGCATTTGAACGTGTACTTTAACGTGTAGCCTTGTAGAGGCTTGACCAAGAACGTGTGCATTTTCTAAGTGTGAAAATGCACACTGTTGGCTGTTTTGGTTTTGCTTTTTATGAGCTAGCGCTATTTCAGCTTCTACATATGGGCGAATATTGCGCGTAAAGCCTTTTGCTTTGAACATGGTCTAAGCACCTTTTATTGAGGTTGATTTAAACCAAGCTCTTTTTGCATTTTCTTGGTTAACCCTAACGATACAAGTTTATATGATGCGCTTAAATAATATTCTAACGCTTCATCTTCATCGCTCTCACAATTGTACTGCTGTATCCACTTCATTCCACGACTAGCAAGATAGGGCGCAGGTCTATAGCCAAGCTTTTCTTCCAGAAAATAATAATTTTGCTCAGACGTTTTAAAGGTAAAAGCAGGGTACCCATCTTTACCAGTATTCCCTATAGCAAAAACTTTCCCACCTATCTTCCATACATCTGAGTTTCCCCATTGAACAACATGGGTAGTATGGGGTAGCGCTTTGCAAAAAAGATTGAATTCAACGGTTGTCATATCATTCTATTTATTGAAGAAATTAACTAGCGGTTATTGTGCTTCATAATCCACCTTAACCTCTTGTTAGAAACACCCAATACACTAAACGCGATAAAAGTTCTGCCCAAATGCCAAACCTTGGTGTGAATAAGACAACTGCTTTCCATTTAACTTCTGCACGAGCAACTTATTTCACCATTTACATACCTTTCACTATAATTAGCTGCTGGGCATTGCATTTTTATTTGATTGCACTTAGAGCGGTTACCACTAGACACTTTATTTCCGGTAATTGTTGAAGAAATCACGTCACCTAGAACCTCCTCAGCAGTCCAGGGCTCAACATCAAGTGCAGTGCACCCAGACAGCAACCCTAATAGTAAAATAGCAGCAAAAACGGTTTGTACTTTTCTCATAATTTGGACTTTTATAAAATTAAGACTTGGACTTGTGTTATTTGACCTACGACTTAGTGTATTTATATTCAAAAGACACAACCGCTGCACACAATCCGCCGACAATAAAACAAAACAGGGCAGTAGATACTGTACCTGCACTAAAAAGCCACGCTATACTTCTCGCGCCATCCCAATACGCTGAAAAAATTGGGCTATTTGAATCGCCATACATAGTTCTTGGCCCAAGGAATATACTAGAAACCCAAAGCAAAATAGTCAGCAACGAAAAGATATAACCAAGAACACTCGTGGCTCTTGCAGCGAAGAGTAGGGTAGGAAGGTTATCCGTTTTAATCTTTGAGTGTGGGTAAAACTTCATGAAAATCCTTTTAACAACGTTGGAAAGACTAGATATATAGTTCTTTTAAAATTGCTTGAACAAACTGAGCATCAACTCACGTACAAATTGGAAGGCGTCAGGTATAACCTAGTAGCTTCGCTACCAGTAGCGTTAACGATATTACAACAATAAATATTTGTAAAAAAACTAATTTCGCTTTTGGCTTCTTTTCCGACACCAAAAATTGTTTGATGTTCACCTGAGTAATCAAAAACAATACTGAAATTAGAAGCATAGACACAGCAACAAATGGCTTGTCTGATTGAAAATAGTCAACAGCCAAATAAACCGGCAATATTGTAAAGAAAGTGAGGATAATCCTAGCTGGTACTTCATTTTTTATCATAATACTTCCATGTGTTGGTGTGAAAAGTGAGTTGTTTCGTAAGGTTGTAGCTAAGACTGGTTTTGTTTCAGCTAGAAGCCTTGAATAGCATCTCTGTTACAAAGCTAAACCGTTTCAATACTTATGAACGCGGCTTACAAGCAATTTCGAACGAAGTGTTACACGAGGATATCAAACTATAAGTAACCTGCATTGTCATATTTCGCGATCGTTCGGGCGTGTGAGTGAAGCCTCCCAAGAAACAAGTGCAGCAAATAGAGCAGATACGATCAATATAACTAAAGCAAAAACAAGAAAAATTAATCCCATTTTGTATGTGTCTGCATGATAAGTTTCTCCTTGGCCTCCAACCGGTATACTTGGAAATTCATAATTATAAATTTCGGAAGCGAAAGCTAAAAGGGCTATACCTATAAAGAAATAACCGACATAAGCTAACAAACGCGCAAAAAATAGAATTATGCCCAAGTTCCTGGGCTTTAAATCAGAGTAAGGTATTAGTTTCATCATAAGTTTCTTCCATTAACTCGCTGTGCGCTATCGCTTTCAGTAAACGACTGAGGCAGTGCGGCACTATTATTAAATTCAGTGAAGCCGTTATTCACGAGTCTGTTTTTGCAAATAATGGATGCTAAGCAGGCGAGCAGCGTTGTACATCCAGTTAACGCAGATTCCAAAGATGATAAATACAGGCAGTGAAAACGTTGAGAGTGATAATATATTGGCTTGAGATGCGTTTAGCCCAGCTAGCTCTAACAGCAAGCCAGAAAACAAAACCGAGATTATAAAAATTACTACTTTAAAGAAATTATTGTTAGTAACACCCATTATTACTCTCCTTGCGGGTTAAGCTGCGCAGACAATACTTTTCCGCTTTTAGTTCTTATTAAAAGGAATAGAAGAAAGCCGAAAGCACCAATAGAATTAGGCCAAACAAAATATAAAAGACTGGTACCGTATAATTGGATTTTACGGCGTTAGATTGAAAATATTGATTGATGCTTGAAACTAGCGTGCTCAACAGATAGTTGTCTTTCGATTGTTTTAATTTTAATTGCCCCGTACCTACCCAGCTTTGAACTGACACCAGAAGATCTGCGCTACTATCTGTGAGTTTAATTATTGAGACTTGCTCTTCAAATTGTATATGGTTTTGGTTCAGTGCGTAGTGCAAAGCACTTCTAAATGAGTCGTCAGAAATACCTATTGCCATATAGCCTTTCATTAGTACCCAAACAAATGCCAAAAGAACAACATACATAAGAGGGGACATTAAAGATAATAAACTAAAAGCACCGGTAGAAAAGTAAGCTTCAACTGACATAATTAGCTGAGGGGTAACCGCGATAACCATAAACACAAAGAACACTTTAGACGGTAGTAATAAAGGTCTCTTAGATGTTATGACTTTTAGGCCAATATAAAGAAGGAATATCGCCATTAAAGTAAACACTAGCGGGAAATAAATGTTCAAAATAAAACTCCCTGTTGGTTGTGCTTTAGCTATTCTGATCAAAAGGTTTAAGTGAGCAGTGCATAGGACAGACACTGTCGGGCTCAAATCACCTGTCTATCAAAACACCTAATGCTTTGTAAACAGCAATGCCTAATTCCTTGGCTGTTTTTAAACATAAGTAAGATTAGAATACGATTGATAGTAAAAACATACAAAAAAAACGCGAGGATTGGATTGGAAGCGCCCTTACGTACTTTAAGTGCTGACAAAGCCGATGTTAAGGTGAGAACATAAATCGATTCGTTTATCTTTTATTTTATTCAGCCATCAGTATGAAACAGCTTTTCGAAGGCCTCCGCTTTCGAACATAGGATAAGGTCCTGTAATAGGTTGCTATGCGTTATTGGTGCCGTTAAAAGAGAATAAAATGTAGCAATATCACAGCTCCCATCACGAGCATATTTAATAATCTAAACCTTTTAAACTGTCTTATTTTTTCATCGGCTACAGTTGAAAAAAAACCTGTTTTGAGAGATTCATTTAAATTTGCACTTGCAACAGACCATTGAGAAACGTTTAAAGAGTTGCGGGATAATTTTTCCCATTCTTCTGGGTAGGTGAAAGATAAATATTTACACATATCTCTAAATTTTTTTATTTGGAGAAAAATAAGTATAGATATTAAAAATAACGGGATGAAACTTTCCATGTGATTGTAACCTCCTGTGCGCACGACTCTTAAATAAAGGGCGCATTTATTAATTCTTTCTTTAATCAAAGCGAAGCACTAGAACCGCCGCTTTTGTGTCCCTTTGATACCGCGAGCGACGTGTTTTAATTGTTATATCGCAGTTTTGCCAGAGATACCAGAAGCTATAGATTGGTTTATTTTGTATTGAAAGTAGATGACGTGAAAAAAGCTGCTAAGAAATGGGTCTAGCCACAAATAATTGCCTTTTGACGCTTTGTTTATCCTGTTGATTCTATTTCTAACTTTGATAATCCATACAATATGGAAAACTGCGGATATTAGATGAAGAACCTTAGCCGTAACTAATAACGCTGCTGGTGCAGGGAACAGAAAATAGTAAGTGAGTCCTAGTAACGAAAGTATGTGAATCGAAATTGCCGTGGATGTAAATGCCTTTGAAATGTGGCTTTTTATTGTCGAATTCAGTATTTCAGTTAACTGCCACAGGCGATACACAACGTAAACCCCAAATGAGAAAACGCACAAAGCTAGAACCGTTACTATCGATTTTTCTTCAAACAAACTATTTATTTGTGGCATTTCTTCATCCTTGAATTAATCGTTTAAATATCAGTGTGGTCTGCTGATAGTTTTTCAAGGCTGAGAAAGTTACATAGTTAATTCTTTGTGTTGCAATTCGAAGTTGAATTCGCGACGCGACTTGTAAAAATTGCTGGCATATAACAACCTAACGCAAGAAAGCAGTAGGTTGATTAGGTTGTTATTCAAAGAGCCAATTAGTTCATAGAAAGAAGGCTACGAGGTTTAAGCTCTAAATTACTTTCTAAGCTTTCTATTTTTAAGAGAAGATCTTGATTAGCTTTGCTTGTTTGCTCAATTTGACTCTGAAGTCTGTCAACTTTGCCATTTAGAGTACTATTTGCTTGATTTTGCTGATACAGGATAAAGGACTGCAAACTTATTACAGATGTGAAAGCAACGGCTGATAAAACTATTTTTGTACGGCTTTTCATAGAACTTCCTTATTTGAATAGAGCTTTTAGGTTACCAATGATTTTCTTATGTTTCACATTTATTCGTATAACTTTCTAATGACGAGGCCACAACGGCTAAACTCTGAAGCAACGCGGAATTGAGCAAAGCTCTAGCTGTCCCGTGCCTAGTTGGTTTTATATAAAGCCAACTGTTAGCCGCCCCGAATTTATGCGTATCAGCCTGTGGAAGCAGGCCAGCTTAATTGTTGTTAGGCATGTTCGTCCACAACCTTCAGTTGCGATATGTCCATTACTCTTACATGTGTTTGGTAATAGTACTTACCGGTAGGTTTGCCGTCTGATAAAAATGCAATCTCAACCCGCTGTGCTTCACCAATAACTACTATTGCTTTATTTAAAAAATATTCTTGCGGCGGCATTCCATATTTAGCGGTTAATTGTGCAATTACTTTTGGGTGTAAAGCGACGGTTACTGCTCTCTGATCACGATAGTCTTTTTCAGTATTTAAATAGACATATTGCCCTTGGCTACCAGTTGCGACTATTTGAAGAGTGTATTGTCCAGGTACACCTTTAGGCGCTGAATCTGCAGCAGCCTTTATTATTTCCATTGTGTCTGAGAATGCAGATGTAGTATGCGAGGTTGTGGAAGTGCAACCAGCAAGTAAAAAGATAAACGCTAAAACAACATTTTTCATAATTTATTTCCTTATATTTATGCCACTGCGTAGCTGCCTTTTATTCGCTAATTGCCAGCCGTAGAAACATGCAGGAAGCATGATAATAGAGCTAAATACTGCTTTGGTGTTTAACTCTAAAATACCGAACAACAAAAATACTGACGAGAATAGTCCGAATACGACACACCAAAACTTTAGCGCCAAAGGAGATATTAAACCACCATATTTTTTAGGTTTATGAAAAAGCAGCCTGTATGAAAGCAACGCAAACCATATACCTAGAGAGCTTGAAGCTAAAATACCTATTGCTGCGGCAAAAGAAGCTTCACCTTTAACAAAAATAATTAAAACTAATCCAAAGAAGATAAGTGAGATAGATGTCGTCACGATGCCAACTATAATTTCGCTAAAACGTCCTGTATTCGCTTGATAGTCCACCAATTTTTCCTTGAACGTAACACCTTGTTATAACGATTTTTCAATCGGCTTTGAAATTTCTTGCCCACCAAATATAAAAGCTAACATAAACATTAACTCATCTATTAGCCATAAATTAGCTAATCCCGTTAGAAACAATACGATTATTAAGGCAACACCGGGTATGAAAAATGTGAGAAAACTATTTTTTCTTTGACTGGGGAAAAGAGATAAGTATAAAAAAGCTAAAACAACGCCACAAAAAGCTGATAGCAAATAAGGCATTAAGTTGATAGGCCTCATCTCAACTTCTGAATAAAAGCTATGGGTGAAAAAAAGCGTCAAAGCCATAACAACTGACATTATAGTTGTTGACTTTATATTTTTCGTTGTAAGAAGCATCGTGATGTTCCTTATCGTTATAGCACTAAGCTAAAGGGCGCTTTTCTTTAGAGTATAATGGCGAAGCCGTCCTGCGTGATAGCGTCCCAGCAAGCGATAGCGAGTGACTTTATCTTTTTAGGCGGCATGCAGATCTATTGGCTGCACGTTATCCAAGTTGATATTCTGTTTGGCCTGCCAAAGTTCGTAATTGTCTTGCATGCTAAGCCAACTTTCAGGGCTGCGCCCCAATACTTTTGATAGTCTTAACGCCATTTCTGGCGTTACTGCACTTTTGCCCTTCACTACACGATTTAATGTTGAAGCGGCAACACCAAGATGGGTAGCAAGGGACCTGCAACTTATACCATGTGGCTCCATGTAAATAGACTCAATAAATTAACCTGGATGCGGTGGGTTATGCATATTCATTAGTGATAATCCTCGTAATTTAAGATGTAAGCATTACCATCCGTGAACTCAAAAGTTACTCACCAATTACCGTCCCAACCCGCGCAGCGGGCGAACTTGATTTTTTGTCAGGTGCGTGCATTTTTAAACCACTACCCTAGGTGGTTTACCATGAGAGTCCAAGTACAATTTTCTGAGATTACCTGGTACGAGAGGCCAGCCACGTTCAACACCTTCTTTGGTACCTTTCCAGAATAAGTGCTCTGTATAATATATATCTATGTACTCGAGTTCCGCCTTGGTTGCAGTATCTAGTTTCTCGCTCATGTACTGCAACTGTTCTAGTGCTTCTTCTAAGTCGCCTTGGTTTAACAAAATAGTTGTCAAATTTGCGAACTCTTCCATTAGAAATGTAAGCGCCCAACTCTCATGTTTTTCCATAAGAGGAATAACGTGAGGAAACTTAGTGCGGATCTCTTTTAAGAATCGTCTTATTTCTGATTTAGCCATTGATTTCCCAGAAGCACCTAACACCCGCATAAGGGGCGCATGTATGCGTCCCAGCGAACCCGCGAGCGACTGAGTTAATGCTTTTGTTAGTTGCCGTAAATTCAATAGCTGTGCTAACATTTGTGTGTACATTTCATAAGGAGTTTACCATGGATACCCGTATTCAGTTTAGAGTAGATGAAGAAACTAAACGGCTAGCTCAGATAATGGCCGAAAGCCAAGGACGCACTTTAAGTGACGCTTGTAGAGAGCTTACGGAAGAACTCGCTGAACAGCAACGAAAAATAATTACTCATGATCAGTGGCTTACTGAAGAGGTTAATGCTGCGTTCAGTAAATTAGAGAGTGGGCAAAGCAAGTTTGTCAGTCATGAAGAAGCGAACTTGGACATGGAAGCTCGAAAAATGAAAATTAGGAATAAAGCCAAAAAATGATCTTATGGGAAAAAAGTTCGTTGGACGATCGTGAGGCTATTTTCGAGTTTTTATACGAATTTAACCCATTAGCAGCAGAAAAAACTGATGCAATAATTGAGAAGAAAGTTGAAAACTTGAACCAGCAACCTCGTATGGGAGTGGAGAGAGAGGGTATACCGGGAAGACTGTTAATAATTCCAGAGGTTTCAATGATTGTTTCATATTTCATAAAAGACGACATTATTCACATTCTTCGAGTTTTACACCAAAAGCAAAAATTTCCTGTAGGCAACTAACTTCCAAATATGGGGCGCAGACACGTGTGCAATAATGGCGAAGCCGCGCACGTGTTTGCGTCCCAGCGAGCGTTAGCGAGTGCCATAATTTGTTTGTTATGCACGTGCATGACACAGACCTCCATAGCTTAATGCAATAAACGAAGATGTTGTTGCAATAATTGCGACCAAAAGAACTGGCCTCCATTTGGCTCCAACCGAGTTTAGCCCCTTGGAGCTCAACAGAATGTGAAAAGGACCAAGAATTTCGATATACCAATCAAATTTTTCTTGTTTTCTTTCGTTTGAGAAAACTGCGAAAGCACTGAAAATTGTTAGCAATATCCCTAGGACTGCGATTAAAAAGGCAGCTTGTTCAAAGAAAGTATGACAATTGCTAAATTTAATCGACATTAAAAACATAAATTCCTTTTAAGAAGACTCTGTAGTGCATAACTTTTAAATAAGGGGCGCAGGCATGTGGGGCATAATGGCGAAGCCGCCCCGCGTGTTTGCGTCCCAGCCTGCGCAGCAGGCGAGCTTGATTTTTTTTGTTATGTTTTGTTTTTAAAAACAACATACCGAAATATCAAAGCCTGAACCGAAGCAATTACGCCAAGTATCCAAGGGCCGTTAGTAGTGGCACTTACCAGTGTAAATGTTACTGGCAAAACCATGTAAAACAAATAGTTTGTTTTTTTGTACTTACAAGCCAGCCAGTGAACTGGAAACCCGATAATTAACCAGCCTGCTATAGATACCAGTAGGAAAACTCCAATATAGAGCGAAAAAGTTGCTATTAATCCGGGGATTTCGGAACTTTGTAAGTTATCTGCGCCGATAAGAAAGATCGCTGGCAATAGTAAACTAGATGTCAGCAAGCTCCTTACTATTGCCTTATCCCAATCACCTAAGTACACATGTTTCCCTGAAAAACATAACACCCACATAACGGGGCAGTAACGCGTGGGCTAAAATCCGAGCGAAGCGACAGAGCCCACGTGTTACTGTCCCAGCGAAGCGACTTAATGTGTTTGTTATAATTTTCTATTATAGACTTCCTCTGCGCCCTTTGGAGCGGGCAATAGAAGTTTCCCCTCTCTGATACAGAATGTATTTTGTTGTATATCCAGAGGTATTCTTGTGTCTTCAAATTGAAGGACAAAGCAGCCTTCATCATCCGGTGGAGTTATTAGCGAGAAATGAGTTCTTATGGGGTTTCCTCTACTTGGATAAACAGAATATAGGCCGTCAGATATTACTATTTCCTGATTTTTTAATATCTTTGAGAATTTATGAACTTCTTCTTCACTCATTTCTGAATTTTCAAAGCTTTCAATTGTTTCTGCCTTACTGAAAATCCAGTGTCCAATAAATTCATACTCTGTACTCTTGATAGTCTTCCCAATCGTATAGCTGCTATATAAAATTAGGCTAACCGAGATAACTGTAAGAAACGTCCTTTTCATTAAAATCACCCCTAAATTATAACGCTAAGCTTTGGGGCGCTAGCACGTGGGCTAAAATCCGAGCGAAGCGAGCCAGCCCACGTGTTAGCGTCCCAGCGACCGGAGGGAGTGCCAACAGCGTTTTGTTAGGCGTACAAAGATAAGTACGCAGCTTTGCTGCCATCACTAGCCGATACGACCACTTATTTAAATTATTGAATTTAAGATAAAACAACCTTGTGCGAAATGCCAGATGTTAACGACATTGCTGGATAAAAGAGCTAGTTTAGACAACTTGTAGCGTTGAATGTTGGCGTTTCGATGTTGATGAAAAGCACGTTGCTAAAGTCATTTGAACAACTGACAAAGCTAATCGCAAAGACAACCTAGCGAAACAACCTTGGTGCTGAAATGTCACGGTTGAACCTACTTTTAAATGCTGTAAGTAAATGACGCCTAACTTTTCAATAACGGGCTCAGACATGTGGGGCATAATGGCGAAGCCGCCCCGCGTGTATGCGTCCCAGCGAACGGGTTTATTGACTTGTTAGCTGCCACTACCAACCTTTTTCCATTCAGGGTTAATATTTTGCGAAGTAGCATCGACGAACTGTGTAAGCTTGGCTCCTAAAAATAAATATTCGATAGAATGTGGTTTAAAGTCCAAGTTCCCTTTGAATCCTAATCCACTCTCTTCTATTTTTGAGTAATTATCATAAGGAACACTTCTTAGGTTTTTTAACTCGTAAAATCCATCCTTCCATTCAAACCTAAATCCTTCGAATGCCTCCAATTCTGATGTTCCTAGAATGAGCTTTTTACCATCCTTCGAAGATACGATGGTAATTTGAGGTTCTTTTTTTGTTTTATTTGCGTCGATACCGAATAGAATATATTGGTCTCTATTTTCGTTCCAAACCCGATACATAGCCCCTGATTCATTTGACGATTCAAAATCTAGTCTTTGGACCTTTAAGAACATAGTGAAATAACAATCATCATCGCAATACACCAAAAATGAATTTAGTTCGGCTTTGCCGGCTTGTGTTTCATGTTCGCTTGGATAGAGAGTTTGGGCCCCTACTGTGTGTGCAATTAGGAAAAAAATTAAGATAAACTTTTTCATAGAAACATCCTTGCTGCAAACCTGCTTATGGAAATATGCTCTATTGCAATATGTAAGACAAGCGGTTACTGGAATTGGTAGAAACATAGCAATAGCAAAAAGCCAATCTATATATGCCGCAAAAACAGTTGCAGTAAATGACGCTATACAGCCTAAAGATAGATAAACAATTAATCGATTAGGCGGAGTATCTGTTTTATGCGGATAAAGTGTCAGGTTGTTAAGTGCGAGCATCCCCCAAAAGCCTAAAAGACCAGCTAATACTATTAGGAAGGGGATCAGCGTTGCCATTTTACTCTCGAATAGCTGGTAGAGCCAAACGGGACTAAATATAACCCCAAGGGTTAGTAAAATCGCAGATGGTCCAAAAGATACAATTAAAACAACGAAATAAAGTATGCTTTTCATTCTTGCAGATAACACCTAAATATGGGGCACAAATAGGCAGGCTATAATGGCGAAGCCGCCTGCCTGTTTGTGTCCCAGCCCGCCTGCGGGCGACATTATTTTTTTGTTAGGAGACATAGCTTGATACCTCCTTGTTTTTATAGCCGACTTTGGTTGCTACGAACATAACCATAATTGAAATTAAAGCGTCAAAGGCTAAATCAGTAGAAATATAACCACCGCCAGCAAACAACATAAGTACGAAAGTTGATATTAAAAAACTGCAAACATACATCACAAACGCATGCAAATATGGCTTTTTATTTACACCTGTAGCAAACCACCAGAAAACCACAAAGGTTAAAGCGCCACCTACAATATACGACGTAGCCAAGAATGAAAAAGCAGTAGTAGCGATCCCAAAACGACTAAACACTAAAACCAAAATCGCCACACTCAATGCGGGCAAAAGAATTGATAAAGGGGTAAACATAAAAATCCTTTTATACTGCAACATTCCCTTGTCTCCTAACTTTTAAATAAGGGGCGCAGACGCGTGGGCTATAATGCGAAGCAGCCCACGTGTATGCGTCCCAGCGAACGAAGTGAGTGCCTTAATTTTTTTGTTATGTGGCATTGCTAAAAACTACCTTGATATACATTTGCGCTGAATATACACCACTTTTCGTCTATAAAATGACAGACATACAATGTGTGGGGCATAATGGCGAAGCCGCCCCGCGTATAGGCGTCCCAGCGACCGGAGGGAGCGAACTTGAGCGTTTTGTTATACATTTATCTGCTAGCCCTAATTGGTGGTGGTTGTACATACTCAGAGTCTTTGTAAAACCCTTTGCAAGTTAGACAGGACCATCCATTACGTCCAGATCCCTGTAGCCTTATCATTTTTTCATTATTATCGTAACAGCTTGGACAAAATGGGCCTTCCACTTCATCGCCACTTTGAATCATATAATAAGGTTTCACCCATTTGAGTGATGCCCTTTGATTCAGTTTATCCTTGAGCTGATTCATTTCTGTTTGAAGTTCCGCGAGCTCAATTTTTGCATCTGCAAGGCTACTTATTAAATCTGCTATTTGCAGCTTTACTTCAGCCTGCTCCAGCGAAGTACCACTTTCTTTAATTAGCTTTGCAATGTCTGTAGCTGTTTTTATGCTCGCTAAAGCGGCACCAATTGACGCGATATCTGGCACGAATACTCTCCGAATGTATAACTTTTAAATAAGGGGCGCAGGCACGTAGGGCATAATGGCGAAGCCGCCCTGCGTGTTTGCGTCCCAGCCCGCGCAGCGGGCGAGCTTGATTTTTTTGTTATACACAAGGCTACTCCTTGATAAGTTTAAGCACTTCACTGTTTTCGGAGTCGAAGACAGATAGCGATGTGCCATTTAACTTGATTGTAACGAATACATATTTCTCTTTGTAGCCATTGTACATTTCCCCAAACCACTCAGTTTCTGTTGATTGAACAATATTTTTGATGATTGTGAGGCCAGAGTTTTGTTTATGAATTTGGTGCTCTTTGACACTTGCTACACCAGTTTTTAAATTGAATTCGATTAGAGCTGGTTTTGTTGCATGTTTCCAAACGCCTTCTATTGTTGATGAAGCAAATGCACTTATCGTTACTAAACAAGTGCCTATGAAAGCAGAAAATAGAAGAGACGTTTTGGTTTTATTCACTTTAATCTTCCTGATTTTGCGCATTGTGTATAACACCCGCATAAGCGGCACGAAAACGTAGCGGCGTTTAGGTTAAAATTGCGAAGCACAAAACTAAACGCCGCGTAGTTTTTGTGTCCGAGCGAGCCTGCGAGCGACTTGATGCGCTTGTTATGTGCGATTGAAAAACATCCTATCATTGCTTTTCACTGTTATCTGGAACAGGGCCAAGTATGATATCCCATATGCTTTTACGCCAAAACGAGTCTGAGCCAATGGTAGTAAATGCGACAGCCCTCACTAGAGAAAACAACGAATAGCCAACAAAAAAGAGAGATAAAACATATATAACAAAAATATGTATATCCGAACCGCGACGGCTAGAGATAAGTTCTATTCCGCTACCTACATTTTCTAAAACTAGTAACGAGACGGTAGTAGTAATCACTAGGTAAAATAGGCTTCGTTTTATCTCTTTATTCAAATTGGTCTAAACCTTGTCATTTAAGCACATAACTTTAAGCTAAGGGGCGCAAATGCGTGGGGCATAATGGCGAAGCCGCCCCGCGTATAGGCGTCCCAGCGACCGGAGGGAGTGAGCTTGAGCGTTTTGTTAGAAGTGCCATGCTACCAACCCTCCAAATGTGTACCAACTTCTCTGCCTTTTTCGAGGTCATCCTTTGCAAGGTAGCCAAATCTGTTATGTTCATTTCGCATACTTAGCCTATGAAATGTAATGCAAAAAAGTAAATATACAAACCAGAAAAAGAACAATAATCCACTAAACAATAATGACTTCTCTACTAAGTCTAAGCCATCCCTAAAAAATACAATCGGAATTCCAATTAGGGCAACAAGCCAAGAAATATGTAAAAAAGAGACTTTTGCAGCGGTCTTTAAAATAGTGGAGTTGTAATAAGACATTTGCAGATCCTTCTGGCACTTCTAACATTAAGCTAAGCGGCGCAGTTGCGTGGGGCATAATGGCGAAGCCGCCCCGCGTAAATGCGTCCGAGCGACCGAAGGGAGCGGTCTTAAGCGCCTTGTTATAAGCAAAGCCAGTTCCTTTGGTCTGTTTAAAAACTGTTAAAGCCAGCATACGATTGATTGTTAACACAAACAAGCAAAACGACTGAGCAGTGATGGTTTTGATTTGACTGGAGCAAGCTGCCATTTGAACTGTCGAACGCATTGGCGCTTGTTGACGTCAAATAACAACTTGGCGACAAAGCGCCTAATGCGCAACCTTTGAATTGAACGCGGCGGATTTAAACCTGCCACAAGCTAGAGCGATGTTAATGAAAACAGGTGAGGGTAGTTTTACTGGGGTTTTTATAAAGCCAAACGCAGTTTAGGCTGACGCCTTATAACACCCACATAAAGGGCGATAACACATGGGCTAAAATAGGAACGAAGTGACGCAGCCCATGTGTTAGCGTCCCAGCGAGCTTGCGAGCGATTTAATGCGTTTGTTATAAGCCGCCCCGCTCCCAAGCTAATATTGATTTCGCAACTGGTTTAAAACCCGCCCGACGATAAAACTGCGAAGCTGAGTCTGTACTTAGACTGAACTTGTTTACTGCAGACAACTCTGGCGCATCAAGTAATGCCGTTAACAATGAACTACCAATTCCCGTATTACGCAGACCATCTGAGGTAAAGAAGTCCATGATGTATGCATGAGTACAATAGTCTGTTACTACCCTTGCAAATGCAACCTGACGTCCCTTTGAATAGGCTGCAATACAAAACGAGTTTTGGATAGTGTTAACCACTGTTTCTAAGGAACGGCCTTTCGCCCAATACGACTCTTGAGACAAGAAACGATGAATTAACTCAACATTGAGCTTCGTTTTATCAGACGAGATTTCAATTTCCATAACTCAACTCTGGTAAGGCTTATAACTTTTCAATAACGGGCGCAGGCACGTAGGGCATAATGGCGAAGCCGCCCTGCGTGTATGCGTCCCAGCGAACGAAGTGAGCGCGTTAATTGACTTGTTATATTTCATTTGTGTCAACGAAGAGCTTAGCGCTCGAAGAGCTGAGTTTAACCATTATTACCGCTAGAGGTGCAATATAGAAAAGTAAGCCAAATATACTAGCGGGAATAGATATGAATTCTGATGTGGCAGAGGTATATACTAGAAATACAATAGTTAAAGCAGTGAGAAGCTTTAAAGCTAACAGTGCGCGTGCTGATTTTTTAAGGAAAAATATGCTGGCTACGACTAAGCAAATAGACAATGCAACCTGCACCAAAGCACCTGTAGGGTTGCCGGCACCATTATGAGTAGCAGCTAGTACATAGCCGAGTCCAGTCAACGCAGCAAAGCTACCAAACGTAATATAAATCCAAGCGATTACCTTAAAACTGAGAAAAATAGCTCATCTCCAACTTTGAAATATAACATTAAGCTAAGCGGCGCAGTTGCGTGGGGCATAATGGCGAAGCCGCCCCGCGTAAATGCGTCTGAGCGACCGAAGGGAGCGGTCTTTAGCGCTTTGTTAGAAGCAGAGCCAGTTCCTTTGGTCTTTTTAAAAACTGTTGAAGCCAGCATACGATTGATTGTTAACACAAACAAGCGAAACGACTGTGCAGTAATGTTTTTGATTTGGCAGAAGCAAGCCGCCATTTGAACTGCCAAACGCATTGGCGCTTACTGACTCAAAATAAGAACTTGGTGATAAAGCGCCTAATGCGCAACCTTTGAAGTTAATGCGGCGACATTAAAACTACCAAAAGCCAAAGCGATGCAGGTAAAAACAGGTGAGGGTAGTTGCACTGGGATTTTTATAAAGCCAAACGAAGTTTAGGCTGACGCCTTATAACTTTCCAATAACGGGCGCAGACATGTGGGGCATAATGGCGCAGCCGCCCCGCGTGTATGCGTCCCAGCGAACGCAGTGAGTGTGTTGATTGGGTTGTTAGTACCCGTAAACCCAATACTACCTAGCAACATTATTTAATTTTATTCCTATTTTTGATTATTTCACGGTAACTGAAATAGGTAAAAAACGGCGATAACAAATAAAATGCTAAGAACACGTCTAAAGCAAAAAGCGGGTAAATTAATTCTGCTTGCCCAATAGACCCGCAAAAGTCCCATGAAAAGATAGAGATACACTCATACACTGAAGTTGACCAGACATATGCAGTAAAACCGAATAAAACGCTAATTATTAGAAGACTTCTCAGCATTTTTAGGTATAGCTTTTTGGATGGTTTTACTTTCAAGCTTCCTGCTCCGAGGGTACTAACTTTCCAATAACGGGCGCAGACATGTGGGGCATAATGGCGAAGCCGCCCCACGTGAATGCGTCCCAGCGAACGTAGTGAGTATGTTTATTGGCTTGTTAGGTGCGTGTAGATACATCCTAGTTTTGCTTACTTGTGATTAAATAAAACGCTTTTATTGTTTGTTTCACTGAATAGTAAATCGCATACAAAGTTCCAAAACTGGCGACAATAAATTTTACGCCTTCTGGCATGTTATTTAAGAAGCTCAATTTTAGACTAACAAATTCAAAACGGTCGTCATTCATCCATGCAGTAAAAGATTTGCTGAAAATCCACATAACAACACCAGTGAATATCCAATATAAAAGAGCGATAAAAGACTCTTTAAAAACACCACTGATTTTTCTATTCAAAGAAGCACCTAACGCTAAGCTAACGGGCAGTGACGTAGCGGCATAATCGCGAAGCGCCGCTGCGTTACTGTCCCAGTGAACGGAGTGAACGTGTTAAGCGCTTTGTTAGAGGGAGCCGTGACCGAATATTCCGGGGTGCGCATCGTCGCCATGAAGCTCTTTAGTTTCTGTGTCGAGAAAATAAACCGCCTTTTTAGCAGAGTTGATAGCTCTCTCGTAATCTTTATTCCTTTTTTCTTGATAGTTTATTAGGTCATTCGATGTCATAAGTGGTTTCGATTTTGAATGAACGAGTTGGTTTCTATAATTGATAAGAATCTTAAAATGTTCATATGCTTGACCAGACGATTTTAACTCTTCACCTGTTACTAGTTTCAATACTACTTGCAATTTGGAAAGTGGGGATAGCTTATCTAGATTATCCTTCATATATTTATCGCCTAAATAAATACTTCCAAAATTGAAAATAGCACCTTCGATAAACATCGCAGCAAATGCTATAGCGATATATGCTGAGTGTTGAGATTTGCGGATTAGCTCATAGTATTCTTCTGATTGCCATTCGTCTGATGTTTTAATTGATTCTGCTTTCGAGTAAGCCTTCTCATGAATGTCCATTTGTTCCTTTGAAATATCCCAAAGAAAACTGGGTATGTTCATGCGATTATATTTAGCATATTTCTCTAACTCATCCATTTGATCTTGGGTTAACTCCATTACTTTACAGCTCCCTCTAACTTTTCAATAACGGGCGCAGGCACGTAGGGCATAATGGCGAAGCCGCCCTGCGTGTATGCGTCCCAGCGAACGTAGTGAGCGAGTTTATTGAGTTGTTATATTTGTGCTTAATCATTGCTAGAAACTGTATACCTTTTGGCTGTGTTTTCACACTGGTAGTCAATAAAAGTAACTAACTCGTGATTACTTATGCTTGCGATAAAGCTAGTGGATTTGGGTTCGCTAGGGTTAGCACTGCTAATAAAGGCTGCTATTTCGTTATTATTGACGATGATAAAATGACCAGTAGCAAGGGGCTTGCATGAATTAAGGAGATTGCTTGGGCCTTTAAGTTCGATAGTTAAACCTGACTTGTCCCTAGTTTTGATGACCTCGAAACCCAATTTATTAGCTAAGTCGGAAGTGAGTGCCGTAGCTTCAATAACTCTTGTTGCATGAATTTGAAAAGAAATAACGATTACTAGTAAAAGCAATGATCTCATGGTCTTCCTTGAAAAATATAACGCCTTGCTAAGAGGCGCATAAATGCTTGGCTAAAATTGGCGACGAAGGAGCGCAAGCCAAGCGTTTTGCGTCCTTTTGAGCAACTTGTTAGCCATTTACTGCGCTAGGCTCTTCGCCATAAATACTAAAGATAACATCTTTAGCTATTGGATCTATTGTATACGCAGAACCTCTTTGAGGTTGCGAAAACAAAATTGTATCTGAATATTTTTTAAACACATAGTAACTATCATAATATGTTGTTCGACCATGATAGCTACTAGTAGTGTTGAGCTTGTCGTTTTTTAAAAATTCAGTAAAACATTTTACTTCCTCGGGTTGAAGCCCTGTAAAAAAGCGTTGTGCTGCACTGTATTTTAAATCATCAAATTCATTCCAAACAGTTTCAACTAACAATTTACTAGCTAAGTTAGTTAATGAAGCTGACTCTGATTTTTCACCTACAGCGGGAGTGTAAATAATATTCATATGTTTTAAAGTAAATAGAGGTGCACCTTTGGTAACACTGATATGGTTTTGCCTTTTTAACTCTTGAATAATATAAAGCTGAAATACATCTAGTTTCCTAAAATTAGATAACATCTGTTCTTGGTTTTTTTCAGCATCTAATTTTTCTTGCTCTAGTTTTAACGCGGTTTCAATTTCCTTATTTTTTGCAGATTTTTTGTTATTAAAATAATCTAATGCAAAACCAATAACTGCATAGACTAGCCTAATGCTAGTAACGAAAACTAAACCTTGAAGTACGGTTACAGAAACAGAAATTAATGTAATTAACTCCTGTTTGGCTAGAACAAGTATCAGGTTAGATACCAAAAATATAGCCAAGTTAAGTCGAGTGTCTTTTAACTTAGTAAGTAAATCGAGTACTTCTTTTGAGCCTTGCATGAATGCAGAATCCTTTGAATGGCTAACGCCCCAATAACGGGCGCAAACGCGTAGGGCATAATAGCGAAGCGGCCCTGCGTGTTTGTGTCCCAGCGAGCGGAGCGAGTGAGTTTATTGGTTTGTTATATGCCATTTACCCTCGTTGTTTGCTTTGCTATTTTGAAACAGCTTATAGCAAATACAATAAGTAAAGAAGCATATGGTTGATGCTTATAAATACCGATTACACCACCAATAAATAGAATGAGGCCGAACAATCTTAAGCCATTCGGAGACAACCTAGTTTGCCTTACCCGATTTAATAACAACGCAACACCCATGACGATGCATGGTATACCGCAAAGAAGGCCGATCAGTCCCACTACAGGGTTATTGGTGATGATCCACAAAATTGAACACAGGCAACCAAGTACACATAAAACAACTGATACTATCACCCGTACTAAAGGGTGAACTTCCTTCGTAAGATCTTTTTCAAAGTGCTGATTCATCATGGCATATAACTTTTAAATAAGGGGCGCAGGCATGTGGGGCATAATGGCGAAGCCGCCCCGCGTGTATGCGTCCCAGCGAACGAAGTGAGCGACTTGATTTATTTGTTAGGTACGTGCACACACATCCTTGTTTTTTAGAAGTTTCTGAGCCTTTTCTTGGAAAGCAATAAACCTTTTTTCGTCGGAGACGCCAAGGCTTCTATGAGGTGTTTCTGTAATAGTATTTGCTGCTAAAATCGCACCATTTAGCATATTACAGCTTAACCGAGAAACGGCCTCTAGGTCATTTTGATTAAGATTTTCAGTAATGTACGAAAATGATTCTAGGTCTTGAGTTACTTTGATTTTTGAATCTCTAACGGTATCTTCCAAGTGAAGTATAAACATAACCGCGATGCCTGCTGCAAAAGACAAGAATGAAACAACAAAAGTTTTCATAGTATTCCTTTTGAGTACCTAACTTTTAAATAAGGGGCGCAGACATGTGGGCTAAAATCCGAACGAAGTGAGCAGCCCACATGTTTGCGTCCCAGCCCGCGCAGCGGGCGAACTTAATTTTTTTGTTATGTGCTACAACCCTGTTCATAAATATCCTGATATATAACTGTTTGGGCAATACAATTTTTGGTGTTTAAGAAATGTTTAAAGCATGATTTTGACAACGAGTTTTGATTTTTTACCGCTTCCGGTTTTTCCCATTTTGTGCATAGACTAGGGTTATGAATTTTGGAAAACTCTTTATAAGCAACACCCAAAATACTGTGTTTCTGATGAGCGTATCCATTTTCGAGATTTAAGACGTAGGTTACTTTTTCGGTTGCAGCAGAAGCAACTAAGACCAGCAATCCACTGATAATCCATAGCGTTTTCTTCATGCTCCCTCCAGTGTTAGACGGCACATAACTTTTAAATAAGGGGCGCAGACATGTGGGCTATAATGCGAAGCAGCCCACGTGTATGCGTCCCAGTGACCAACGGGAACGACTTTATTTTTTTGTTAGGCGTTACACTGGTAACCACAACAGTTCCATTTCTTTATTTACGAAATTAGCTTGGCCTTTAAATGGATTGGGTTTGGCTTTTTCGTTGTAGTAATTTACGTCATCTGAGACAACATTCAGAGCAACGTTAATCTCGTTTTCTGACACTACACTAATGCTTAATTTGGCTATTACTTCGCACGCATGAAAAGTGGTGTAAACAAAAACATTGGGCGTACCATCATTTGTGTTAGTTGAGATATTAATCTCTAAACCATCTAAACCATCTAAATCACCTAGGCCGTCAGCAACTGGATAGCCTTCTAACGCAAAGAAAAAACTGTCTGGATAAGCTTCGTTGTCTAAGCTTTTCGTTTCAAGGGAAATGTAGAGTTTTGAGTCTTTGACTGTAAAGCCGCCATTAACCTGCTGATATTCTATAGTTCCGTCTTGGTGTTCTAAAATAAACATGAAGCCTCCTTGGCGCCTAACACCCAAATAAGGGGCGCAAACATGGCGGCTATAATCGGAACGAAGTGACACAGCCGCCATGTTTGTGTCCCAGCGAGCGGAGCGAGTGACTTAATTTGTTTGTTATAAGGCGACCTGCTTGCGCACGAAACTCCATGCTGTGGAGGAGCAAACGAAACCAAGAACACCATACAAACCTAAAAATGTAGCGGACCTGATACTAATTTCTGTACCCCCAATTCCAAAAAATAAAATTGGTGTAAGGCAACCTAGCGTAAAACCAAGAACAGTATAAATAGCGAAACTTACCCGAATTGACCATGAGTAGTATTGCCATAGTCGGATTAATGGATACGCAAAAACTAAGCAAAGAACTAGTGCAACAGGGAATGCAATTATGCCAAATATTGTTGCAGCAAAGCCAAAAGACGGCAAGCTGATTACTATCAGAAGCAAAGCTGCAACAAAAGCTGACTGGACACTAGAGGTAATTACCAGCTTGAGCATATCCGAGCCTTATAACATTAAGCTAAGCGGCGCATTTGCGTGGGGCATCATGGCGAAGCCGCCCCGCGTAAATGCGTCCGAGCGACCGAAGGGAGTGGTCTTTAGCGCTTTGTTAGAAGCAGAGCCAGTTCCTTTGGTCTGTTTAAAAACTGATGAAGCCAGCATACGATTGATTATTAACACAAACAAGCAAAACGACTGTGCACTAGTGTTTTTAATTTAGCTTAAGCTAGCCGCCATTTGAACTGTCGAACGCATTGGCGCTTGTAGACGTTGAATAATAACTTGGCGATAAAGCGCCTAATGCGCAACCTTTGAATTGAAAGCGGCGGATTTAAACCTACCACAAGCCAGAGCGATGCTTATAAAAACAGGTGAGGGTAGTTGTACGGGGATTTTTATAAAGCCAAACGAAGTTTAGGCTGACGCCTTATAACATTAAGCTAAGCGGCGCAGTTGCGTGGGGCATAATGGCGAAGCCGCCCCGCGTAAAAGCGTCCGAGCGACCGAAGGGAGTGGTCTTAAGGGCCTTGTTATAAGCAAAGCCAGTTCCTTTGGTCCTTTTAAAAACTGTTGAAGCCAGCATACGATTGATTGTTAACGCAGACAAGCAAAACGACTGTGCAGTGATGGTTTTGATTTAACTGAAGCTAGCCGCCATTTGAGCTATAAAGTGTAGTGGCGCTTGCTGGCTGAAAATAAGAACTAGAAGGTAAAGCGCCTATTACACCACCTTTGAATTGAAAGCGGCGGATTTAAACCTACCACAAGCTAGAGCGATGCTAATGAAAATAGGTGAGGGTAGTTGCACTGAGGTTTTTATAGAGCCAAACGCAGTTTAGGCTGACGCCTTATAACAATTTAGTGTACGGAAAAAATCCTTTATGCAGGGTGGAATAAATCCGTATATCAGTTTTGTGTTGTTTTAAGTTATCACCTTAAAACAACACATTAAACCAAAAATAAATGTATCCGAGCTCAAAAGCCGGAAAACATCCTTTTTATTTTTACTTATCGTAAAATTGGTGAACACTGTATGTAAAAACAATGCTTGCTTTACTTGTTATAAATAAGCGTCTGGGTGTATTTTGTTTACCTTCCATTCGCCATCTTCTTTTATCAAATCTAGGCTTCGAAGGTCTTCTACTTTGTCGCCATTATAGTTTCCGCTCAAAAATACGGTAATAGTGGATTTCTCTGAAAATTCGTTTCTGCCAATCTTACCTGCACTTTGCGGGGTTACGGTCACAGTGTCGTACTTTAAATTAAGTAGATGTCGTTGAACGTTACTATTGGTGTGGTATCGCGTTAGTATGCGCGACATTTTTTCACTGGATAGACGTATTGCTGTATCAAGATTATCGTCTTCGTAAACACTTTTTAGGAACATAACTGTGGTGTATTCAGGTGTGCTTTCGTCAAGCATGCCATACCGCCCAATTCCTTCTTTTTTCTCACCACAAGCCGATAAAATCAAAACTGTAAAAAGCCCTAATAGGGCGTACCACATACGCGTTTTCATTTGGGTTACCTTAATATAAAGAGGTCCGTTTCTTATTGATAGTTTCATATCTTAACTAAGTCAATGTAACGACTGCCAAGAAGTTTGCTAAGCGGATTATTCACAAAAAACTGTATAAAAGCAAAGTGACGATAGGGTTTTACAAATTGTTGTTATAAAGAGGTTTTATTTGAAGCATAAAAAAACGAGGCACCGGGCCTCGTTTTAGCATTATTGAAATTGAAAGGCAGTTATTGCACTTCTTCTTGCTCGTCAAACGCACCAGCAAATAGAGGGCTACTAAGGTAACGTTCTGTACCACTTGCTAGCAGTACCACAACCACTTTGTCTTTATTTTCTGGGCGTTCAGCAAAACGCTTAGCGGCAACAACAGCTGCACCAGAAGAAATACCCGCAAGAATACCCTCGTCGGTCATTAGCTTGCGCGCCATGTCCATACATTCTTCGTTGGTAACTTGCTCAACTTCGTCAATTAGGTCTAAGTCCAGGTTACCTGGAATGAAACCTGCTCCAATACCCTGAATCTTGTGTGGGCCAGGGGTTAGTTCTTCACCCGCAAGCGCTTGGGTAATTACTGGTGAGTCTGTTGGCTCAACAGCAATTGAAGTGATCGCTTTACCCTTTGTGTTCTTAAGGTAGCGGCTTACACCCGTTATAGTACCACCCGTACCTACACCTGCTACGAATGCATCAACTTTACCGTCGGTATCTTCCCAAATCTCTGGGCCCGTCGTTTTTTCGTGAATAGCTGGGTTAGCAGGGTTGTCGAATTGTTGAAGCAATACGTATTTGTCTGGATCTGATGCCACAATTTCTTGTGCAGCGGCAACGGCACCTTTCATGCCCTTAGGCGCTTCGGTAAGTACAAGGTTTGCGCCCAATGCTTTTAGAAGCTTACGACGCTCAAGACTCATGCTGCTGGGCATGGTTAGCGTTAGCTTGTAACCGCGAGAAGCCGCAACAAATGCTAAGGCGATACCAGTGTTACCACTGGTAGGCTCTACAATTTCTTTACCTTCGGTAAGGACGCCGCGCTTTTCAGCATCCCAAATCATGTTAGCGCCAATACGGCACTTAACGCTGAAACTTGGGTTACGCGATTCAATTTTTGCGTATACATTACCTGATGTTACGCGGTTTAGCTTAACTAGTGGCGTGCGGCCAATAGATAGGGAATTGTCGTCAAATACGTTCATTATAAATCCTTACCTCGTTCCTTATTTTATAGGAAACCCCGTCTGTCGTGATCTGTACGACCTTTTTAGTAGTTAATAATTCAACGCGTGTGATAGTTAATAATTCACAGCCTGAATTAGGGGATTTCGTCATACCCCTATATCATTGGTCCCAATCAGTAAAATGCAAAGTGCTTTTTAGCTATATGTTATATCTATGGGCAATCGTGAGAAGGTCTTGATATTATAGTTAAAATTGCAAAGACGAAAAATTATACGGAGTACAACAATAATGGCTTTCAGTGGCACGTCTAATTATATTGCAACCAAAGACTTACAGCTGGCGGTTAACGCTGCCATCACGCTAGAGCGTCCGCTTCTAATTAAGGGCGAGCCAGGCACAGGTAAAACTATGCTTGCTGAAGAGTTGGCAGAGAGTTTAGGCACCGAATTAATTCAGTGGCACATTAAATCAACCACCAAAGCGCAACAGGGTTTGTACGAATATGATGCAGTATCACGGCTTCGCGACTCTCAACTTGGCGACGATCGCGTTCACGATATAAGCAACTACATAGTAAAAGGTAAGTTGTGGGAAGCATTTAGCGCAGAAAAACGGCCAGTGCTGTTGATTGACGAAATCGACAAAGCAGACATTGAGTTCCCCAACGACCTGCTGCTAGAACTCGATAAGATGGAGTTCTTCGTATACGAAACACAAGAACGCGTAGTAGCAAAGCAGCGTCCTATTGTTATTATTACGTCTAACAACGAAAAAGAACTACCTGATGCTTTCTTGCGCCGCTGCTTCTTCCACTACATTCAGTTTCCGAACCCAGATGAAATGCAAGAAATCGTCAATGTGCATTTTCCTGATCTAAAGAAAAAGCTGCTTGATGAAGCGCTGAAAGCATTCTTTGAAATTCGCGATGTTCCAGGGCTTAAGAAAAAGCCTTCGACGTCTGAACTTATCGACTGGCTTAAGCTTTTAGTTGCTGAAGATATTCCACCTGAAGCGCTGCATTCAAAAGACGGTAAAGCAGCAATACCGCCATTATACGGCGCATTGCTTAAAAATGAGCAAGACATTCATTTGTTTGAAAAATTGGTCTTTATGGCGCGTCGCTAATGCTTATTCAGTTTTTTTATACGCTGCGAAAATATCAGGTCAAAACCACGTTGCGCGAGTTGCTTGATTTGCTTAAAGCGTTAGAGCATCACGTGGTGTACGCCGACATCGAAGCTTTCTACAGCTTGTCTCGTACCATTATGGTGAAAGACGAAACCCAGTACGATAAGTTCGATAGGGCGTTTGCTGAGTATTTCGAAGGGGTAGAGTCTATCGACTTGTTCGGTAAAGACATTCCTGAAGAATGGCTTCGCAAGGAAATTGAAAAAAATCTAAGCCCTGAAGAGCGCGAGGCACTGCGTAAAGCGGGCGGCCTCGATGAACTGATGGAAACCTTGAAGAAGCGCTTAGAAGAACAAGAAAAGCGCCACCAGGGTGGAAACAAATGGGTTGGCACGGGCGGCACCTCGCCCTTTGGCGCTTATGGCGACAATCCAGAGGGCGTGCGAATTGGGCAAAAAGGGAATAGAAAGTTCTCAGCGGCTAAAGTGTGGGATAAGCGCGAGTTCAAAAACTTAAGTTCAGATGTTGAGCTGGGTACGCGTAACATTAAAGTGGCGCTAAGAAAGCTGCGCAAATTTGCTCGCACGGGGGCCAGCGAGCACCTAGATGTGCCTACGACGATAGGCGAAACCGCAAAGAAAGGTGGCTTGCTAGATATTCATATGGCGCCAGAACGTCATAATGCGGTAAAGGTATTGATGTTTTTTGATGTGGGGGGCTCTATGGACCCTCACGTTAAGAGCACCCAAGAGCTTTTTTCAGCAGTGCAGACCGAGTTTAAGTACCTTGAGTACTTTTACTTTCACAACTGCGTGTATGAAGAAGTGTGGAAAGATAACCTTCGTCGCAATAAAGAGCGCATTCCTATTTGGGATATCATTCACCGCTACGGGAAAGACTATAAAGTTATTTTTGTAGGTGATGCAACCATGGGGCCGTATGAAATTACCTACCCAGGGGGCAGTGTAGAGCATTGGAATGAAGAGCCAGGTAGTGTATGGATGCAACGTTTGCTGAACCACTTTAACAATGCTGTGTGGCTTAATCCGCAAGCTGAGAATTATTGGCCGTATTATTCGTCTATTAAAATTATCCGCGAAATAATGGAAGACAGAATGTACGGGCTTACTCTTGAAGGGTTAACGGAAGCGATAAAAGGGCTTAGCAGAAGCCGTTGAGTTATTTAAGGGAAAAAGGCTTTTTTGCACACGCGAATACAGCGCTGGCTCTTGCTTTGCTAACTACAATCGGGTCAGATTGCGACGTTAATGATTTTGCGTTTGTCTTGATAAAGCGCGTTGACTAAAAGGTGTTACATTGAGTTCGGATGTTTATCGCTTAGCTTTCGTTTTACTTGCTGGCGGGCAAAGTTCCCGCTATAACGGCAACAAACTCTTATCAGAGCATCCGATTACAAAATTGCCGCTTGTTGAGCACAGTGCTAACGAGGTTACTCACGCTCGCGATAAAATAGTGTCGATCAGTAAACATCCAGTTACGGTTGTTACAGGCAAATGGCACGACAGCGTGAGTTCGCAGTTAGCTGAAGCTTTTTCTGGTCTACCTGTATCGCATATTGAGGTGATAAACAATAAGCAGTGGGAAGAGGGGATAGCGTCAAGCATTCGCAGCGGGCTTTCACATTTACTACGCCCGGCATTACAACGTAAAACGTCGCTTTCACCAGCTTCGCTTCCAAAACCACCTCTACAAACATCGTCGTTACCTGAAGGAGCATCTTCTAGCACCAATCCTTCACATGTTCTTTTTACCCTTGCTGACTTACCAAGCCTGAATACTCAGGACCTTATCCGCCTTATTGATGATTCTAAAGCTTATCCAAACCATATAGTGTGTAGCGAGTGGCAGAAGCATGGGGATAAGTACGGGGAGCATAATAGTCGGTTGACAGTGCCTGCCATTTTCCCAGAGGCAATGTTTAGCGAATTATTAGCGCTACAGGGAGATACTGGCGCTAAGCCAATTATTAAAAAGTATGCGAAGTTAGGGAAAGTAAAGGCTGTGTCTATACCCAATGCACAATTTGATATAGACACCCCGCAAGATTGGGAAAAACTTAAACAGCGAAATTAGCCCTTTTTCTATCGCGTTTTAGGCAGTCTTCGCTAACAATTCTGTTTAAGCATTCGCTAAGCGATGAGCTGCACTTGGCCTTTGAATATAAAGAAGTCGCGCTCCAAGCATCACGGCTGCTGCACTTAAGCCTACGATGAATCCTATCCAGAACCCCGCTGCCGCCATCGGCTCAGCCGTGACCCAGTCTGTTCTTCCTAAAACTACACCCGTAGGGAG
The DNA here is from genome assembly GCF_056311825.1 of Alteromonas sp. ABH4_452. NCBI lineage: Bacteria > Pseudomonadati > Pseudomonadota > Gammaproteobacteria > Alteromonadales > Alteromonadaceae > Alteromonas > Alteromonas sp. ABH4_452. Next base: position 2,484,634 of record NZ_CM149973.1, read on the forward strand.
ACCTATTAACCAGTACGACACAAAGGTAATGATAAACATCGCCGTAGTGTCTTTGTATCCGCGCAATGCATTGGCAGAGATAACCTGAACGGCGTCTGACAGCTGAAACAGTGCAGCGTATATAAGTAGCGCATTGGCTAGTGTGTAAACTGCATGGTCGCTGGTGTATAGCCCAATAATGAAACCTTTAGCCAACAGAGTGAAGCTCGCTGTACACGCAGAGGTGAAAAAGCCGATAAGAATAGCGGTACGGGCTGCTATTTTGGCCTGACGCTGATTTCTTTGCCCAATGCGATACCCAATACGGATCGCGGCAGCCATCCCAATACTCATAGGAAACATAAACATGAGCGCCGAAAAATTCAGGGCTACTTGGTGGGCCGCTACCGTGGTAGCGCCAAATGGTGCTAATAACAATGCAACTAGCGAAAACAGCGTTACTTCGAACAAAATTGTCATGGCAATAGGTAAGCCCATTTTAAAAGTTCGGCTTATGGTTACCATGTTTGGCTTGTACAGCTGACTAAACAAATTGTATTTTTGCAGGGCAGGGGCAAAGCGCACATAGACAAAGGTTGCAATCAGCATAGTGTAAATAACGATGCCGGTAGCAATACCACAACCAGCGCCGCCCATAGCAGGCAGCGGGCCAACACCGTAAATAAATAGGTAGTTTCCAACAATGTTAGCCATCAAGCCAATTACGGTAATGATCATAGTCGGCTTGGTTTTACCTAAGCCCTCACAATAGTTTCTAAGCCATTGGTACAGAGCAAAACCCGGCATGGCAAATAGAACGTAAAGCACATAGTCTACCGTGATGCTGTGCAGTTCAGGCGCCATAGGAAAAAGCGCTACCATGTTTTCAGTGAATGGAATTAACCCTGCTATTACCAATCCCACGAAGAAGATCAGGTAGCCCGCTTGCTGACTGGCATCAGCAATGTTGCTAATACTTTTGTTGCCTTGTAACCGCGAAATAATAGGGGGAAGCGCAAGGGCTATACCTTGTATAAAGCACAGAAGTGGTACGGTTATGCTAAACCCTAGGGCCACCGCTGCCATGTCGGTAGCACTGTAACGTCCTGCCATAATGGTATCGCTTACGCCCATTAGCATCTGTGTAATTTGCGCAACTAGCAATGGCCAGGCTAGTTTTAAAATATCTCTTCCTTCTACAAGAAAGCGTTTCTTATTCACGGTAATGTGTCTCTATTTAAGTCGCCAAAGGCAACGAGGATAATGACTAATTGTTTCGCGTAGTGCTTTGATAATTGTTTTTTGGTAAATACAGAAGCAAAACCGAATCGCGAAAAAAGTGATTTAACGTAAAGCGTTTAAACAACAGCCATTTTAAAAATGAAGCGGCATAACGAGAACAGTGTCGCCAATGTTTAACTCACTTATATCCTCATGCACTACCATAAGGCAGTTGGCAGAGGTGATTGACGTCATCACGCCAGAACTTTGTGATTTAAACGGCGTGACTTCCCATTCTCCTTGGTTGTTTCTCACCATAGTTGCACGCTGGAAATCACGTCGGCCCGCACGGCGCTTAAGCGGTGTGGTAATAGTCGCGTTTACAAAAAGCGGCTCGTGGCTATGTGCTTGCCCCTGCATTTTTTTGATAACAGGCACAACTAGTAGCTTGGCGGTAACAAATGAAGATACGGGGTTGCCTGGTAAACCACAAAACAATGTATTATTAATTTTGCCTAAAGCGAAAGGCTTACCTGGCTTAACGGCGACTTTCCAAAAATCGATAGTGCCTAATTCAGCGATGATATCTTTTACATAGTCTGCGTCACCCACTGAAACACCACCGCTACTTACCATCACGTCTACACGCTCGCTTGCTTCAATAAATAGCGTACGTAAGGAAGCTTCGTCATCTTCCACAATACCGAAATCTACAAGTTCTACGTTTTCATTGCGTAATATACTGCTCACGCCAACGCGGTTCGACTCGAAAATTTGTGTTGGTTTAAGGACGTCACCAGGGGCGGCAAGTTCAGAGCCGGTTGCTACCACACCAACGCGAAGCTTTCGGTAAACTGCTACGGTGCTTTTTCCTTGAGAGGAAAGCAACATAAGATGCTCGGCGTGAAGGCGGGTGCCTTTACTAATTAGCGTATCGCCACAGGCAATGTCATTGGCTTTCTTGCGAATATTCTCATTCGCAGAAGGAACTTTGTTTATGACTACAGCCTTATCGCGGGTTTCAGTATTTTCTACCATCACGACGGCATTGGCATTAACCGGAATGGGCGCGCCAGTCATTATTTTAAACGCTTTGCCATTTACAAGCGGCTCGTCAGCGCTCATACCTGCGGTAATAACACCTTGTACTTCAAGCTCAGCACCATTAGAAAGGTCTTCAACGTTAACGGCGTAGCCGTCCATCGCAGAGTTGTCCCAAGGTGGAACATCAATATGAGCGATAACATCTTCTGCTAAGATGCGGTTGTTGGCGTCAAAAATACTCACATGTTCAATGTCGCTTATCGTTTCTGCTGCGTTAAGCGCTTTAGTAAGGGCTTCTTCGAGTGAAAGCCATTTAGATGACATACCAACAACTCCAATTAATTATTTAACAGGCGGATATTACAGAAAAAACATCCTTATACCAAAGGTTAAAGCGTGAAATAAAAGAAAGTAGCTAGCAATGCGTGTAAAGCGCAGTCACGAATTCTACCCAAGTGACATCTATAGAGTTTTATTGATGCAGTGTCAGGATTTCACTAAAGCTGTCGAACACCCAGTCAGGTTGATAGGTAGAAATACTTTCGCCGTAATTGTAGCCATAGGTAAGGCCAATACTTTTTATGTTGGCGGCCTTTGCAGCAAGAATATCATTCTTGGAATCGCCTACCATTACACACCGTGAAGGTGAAATGTTAAGCTGTTCGCAGGCGTACAAGAGGGGCAGGGCTGACGGCTTTTTCTGCGGTAAACTGTCACCGCCGATAGTAAGTGAAAACAGAGACAACAACGAGAACGAAGACAAGATAGGCTCAATAAACTCTGAAGGCTTGTTAGTTATCAATACTAGCGTATAACCACGCTGTTTTAACGCATGTAGCGTGTCAAAAACACCATCGTAAAGCACAGTACTTTTAGTTTCTAACGTTCGATAATAGAAAAGAAATTTAACTAACGCAGCATCAACTTCCAATTGCTCAAGGTTGTGGTTTATTTTCGTATCTCCACTTAACCCGCGTTCCACTAAAACCCGGGCGCCATTTCCCACCCAGTGTCGTATAACGTGCTCGTCATAAGTTGGCAGTTGATAATCACTTAGCATCTTATTAAGGGCAGTAGCCAAATCTGGCACGGAATCGACCAGCGTTCCGTCTAAGTCGAAAAGAAAGGTATTAATTTCTTGCATTACAAACTTGATTAACTAACGAATGCGATAATCATAACACCGCAGTATCCGTACCGCGGTAGATTTATTAGCCACCTAAATTTTGTAAACTATTTACTCAAAATCTTGGTTGCTAATCCAAAGTACTTGATAAGGCTTCATTTGTAAGAAGCCGCTGGATAGTGCTATTTCATCACGGGTGATAAGGTCAATCCAGTTATCGGTACCGATAAGGTTAATGTCAGACAGCAAAATAGTTTGTTCTTCATCTGAAATATTACTAATACAGAAAATGCTTTGTTTTCTGTCCAAGCTTTGACGCCAATAGCCAAACAATTGATTATTTAGTTGTAGCGTAAACTGCGTAGCGTTGGGGTGGAATGCTGGCTGTGCTTTACGTATGCGTATAAGCTGCGAGATTCGCGTTAGTACTTTATGATGTTGAGAGAAAGGCGAGTCTAACAGGGCCTCTAGTTCGCTAAAGTCCCAGCGCTTTCTATTTATAGAACGATTTTGGCCGGTGTTAGCAACTTTTTCATAATCGTTAGATGTACCAAGTAAACTGTGAATGTAAATACCGGGTATGCCTTCCATTCCTAACATTATAGCGTGGGCGCAGATAAAGCGGTCAACCTGATATTTGTCCGGACCTTTTATAGTACCTTGCAGAGCGTCGAACAACGTAATATTAATCTCGTAAGGTTTTTGCTGTCCGTGCTCAGATGCGCGCCACGATACTTTTCCACCAAAATGCTGCATGGCATGCACTAAGTCAGATATTTCTTCTTCAGAAAGCAAGCCTTCTGCTGGGCGAAGTCCAATGCCATCGTGGGATGCAATAAAGTTGAAATAAGCCGTGCCGTTTTGCGCCGGCGGCATACTCATCATCCAGCTTTTCAAGTACGAGCAGTCACCGGTCACTAGGGTGTTTACAAGTAACGGGGGAAGTGAAAAGTTGTAAATAGCGTGAGCTTCGTTTGCATTACCAAAATACGTCAAATTTTCCCTGTTAGGAATATTGGTCTCGGTAATGATGATGATGGATGGGTCTACATGCTCAATAAGGGTTCTTATTAAGCGAATAACCTCGTGGGTTTGGAATAAGTTGATACAGTTTGTACCTACAATTTTCCAAAGAAACGCAACGGCATCCAAACGGAAAATCTTTGCGCCTTTGTCGATGTAAAGCTTAATAATATCAATAAAGGCCAACAGTACCTTCGGGTTTCTAAAGTCAAAGTCAACTTGGTCATGACTAAAGGTACACCAAACGTGTTTAGTACCGTTCGCAGTTTCCGTTTCGCGAAGTAATGGCGACACGCGAGGGCGCGTCACCATAGATAAGTCATCGCTCGGGTCGGCGGTGAAGAAAAAGTCAGATCCCGGACCTTCACCTTTGATAAAGTTATCGAACCACACGCTTCTTGCAGAACAATGATTGATTACTAAATCTGTCATCAGTCCGTAATCAGCGGCTATGGCTTCAATATCGTCCCACGAGCCTAAAGATTCGTTCACGGTGGAATAATCGATAACCGAGAACCCATCGTCTGAACTGTACGGAAAAAATGGCAGGATATGCACATTGTTCACCGTATTCTTACAGTAGCGATGCAGAAACTTGTTCAATGTAACCAGCGGGCGCTCGTCGTCGTCAATAACGCTATCACCATAGGTAATCATGACGATGTCGTCCTCATCCCAATAATTGTGATGTGACTTAGGTGACGCAATGTCCGTTTGCTGCTGAATGCCTATTGTATTCATTAGTTCAGTCGCTAGCGTCTCATAAGAGACGTCTAGCGCTACATCAGCATAAATGCTTTCTAAATGGTGCTTTACTTTGTCATGGAGATGATCCCATGCCATATTACTTACTCCATATATTCTGCAGTATCGGCTTCAACCGCTTCTAATAATCGTTCTAAAATATCTGGCACCGCACTGGTTACGCGGTTCCAGCTTGGTATAAACGGTGTTTCCATCGGGTTTTCTAAGAAATTTTGCCCCGCTTTCATAATATTGCTGGCGAACATTTCTACCGCTTTTTCTTCGCTATGAATGTCTAAGTTCAGTCCATTCATTACCGCGTCATTGTGATAAGTTTCTATAAAGTCTAGCGCAATTCTGAAATAGGTCGCTTTAATCGAACGGAACATTTCATTGCTAAATGTGTAGCCTTGCGTAGCGAGCTTTCTGAAAATTGCCTTTGTAATGTCGATAGACATTTTAGACAGACCGCCTTGGTCATCATTAAGCGAAAGGTCTTGGTGTTTATGGTCATAAATATCGCATATATCTGCTTGGCACAGACGATTGTGTGAATAGTTGCGGTGCATTTCCGACAACACGCCAATCTCTAAGCCCCAGTCACTTGGTATACGAATATCGTTTAATACATCTCTTCTAAACGAAAATTCGCCTGCAAGTGGGTAGCGGAAGCTGTCCATAAACTCTAGGTACTCGTTATCACCCATAATGCGTTTTAGTGCGCGAAGTAGGGGAGTAACCAGAAGACGTGAAACACGACCATTAATTTTGCCGTTCGCTACACGTGCGTAATACCCCTTACAAAATTCATAGTTGAACATAGGGTTAGCGACAGGGTAAATAAGCTTGGCAAGCAAGTCTTTGTTGTAAGTAACAATGTCGCAATCGTGTAATGCTACAGATTCTGCTCTGTTAGAGGCTAATACATAGCCCATGCAGTACCAAACATTACGGCCTTTACCTAACTCTTTAGGTGCTAGACCTTGTGCTTGAAGTTCTTCGTCAAGCGCTTTAAGACGCGGACCATCGTTCCAAAGTACTCTGTGATGCTGAGGTAGCTTTCCAAAGAACTTGAGCGCGTGTTTGTACTGTTCTTCATTGGCTCGGTCTAAGCCAATAACAATTTCTGATAAATAGGGAACGCCAGTGAGTTCGTTGACAATATGCGGAAGTGCATCACCTTCTAGTTCTGAAAACAGCGAAGGAAGAATAAGTGCCATAGGGCGCTTTTGTGCAAACTGTAATAGCTCTGTTTCTAACTCTTCGGTAGGACGACGAGCCAAGTTATGTAACGTAGTAACCACACCATTTTGATAAAAATCAGCCATGTGTCCTCCTGATCATAGGGATAATAATTGGGTAAGCATTTCGTTCCAGCCTTCAGGGCCGGTTAGGGTGCTGGTATAGACCTCTTCTTTTTTTACAGCTGGCGGAGGATTTACCGGTGATAAAATGCGAATTGGGACGTGCGCTGCTTCAAGCATTGCTACATCATTTTTACCATCGCCAAGGGCAATAGTCTTTACTTTAGTGGTATGTTGCTTTTGATATTCACTAGCCAGCCATTTTAGCGCTTGGCCTTTATCGCAATTACCTGAAATATGAATAAAACGGCCGCCCTCTAGTGGAAAGGCACCGCGATCTTTTACAACCTTTAAAAATCGCTGTTTCTCTTCGTCACTGCCCAACCATAAAACGGGTTCGCCGAACTGACGCTTAGCTGCAAGTGATGCAGAACGCTCGTCTAGGCCTGTACATTCTTGAATTTCTGCGTTCGACATTTTTGAGAATTGCTTGTATTTTCCCTCAAATTCGCTGCCAATTTTTTCCAATAATTTAATCCAGTAATTTTTATTGGATATAAACGCTTTACACCAATAGCCATCTATCCAAACCGTGCCACTAGGCTTTTGTTTAAAAAAGCCATGGGGGATGAAAATAGCAGCACCATTTTCAATAATAAACGGCCCATTTAAGCCAATTCGTTCACGTAATGGCTGTAATTCAGCAAAGGTTTTACTGGTGGTGGGAATAACGGGAATGTCTTGTGCTTCTAATGCCGTTAAAGCCGGTTTCGCCGCCTCAAAAGAGTAGGTATGGTGGTCTAACAGCGTGCCGTCCATATCGGTGAAAACAAGCGTTTTCGTCATCGTTTTACGTCCTGTTTAGTTATCGTTCTTGTTTCATCAAGATAAAACACGGTATCGCACTTTTCAGGCAAATGCGCTAATGCGTGTTCAGTGATGCGCTGATAGTGTTGCACAAAGTTTGCCACTTCTTCATCAGACATGACGCCGTCGCTATCAATGGAAGCTTTTTGGGCAAGTTTGTGTTCTTGTTCTAACCGCCATTGATAAACACAATCGAAACTGGGTGCTTTAAGCATTATGCGATAGTCAATTTTATCGAAGAGTGTTTGGTAATCACCCGCTAATTCAGTATTAACGAACGAACGCCAAATGCTTAGTGGATCTTCAACTTCTTCAAGGTGATTCACGGGGCGTTTTAATTCGTTCGACGCCTGAGGAGGCGCACCTACACACCATCCTTCTAGTATGATGAAATCAGGTGAAGATTCTATGACAGGCCACTGCTCTTGCGGGAATGGGTTATCTGTTGCCTTGTTAAAACGAGGTAGGGATGTTCGCGTTCCCTTGGCTAAACTACGAAGCGTATTTAAAGCTAAAGTTACGTCATGTGTACCCGGTACACCGCGTGTTGCGAGTAGCGGATGCACTTTAATTGCTAGCGCGTTTCGCTGAGATTGGTCGTAGTAAAAGTCATCAATAGACAGTGAAACAACTTGTTTATTATGTACTGATGAGAGGAAAGATTCGATAAAACTGGTCAGAGTAGATTTACCTGAGCCCTGACTTCCATTTATACCAACAATAAAGGGTTTTGTTGCACCTTCTTGGTGCTTTAGCAGCTGCTTACATAATGGTGTGAACCATTTTTGTGCAGTTTCTGCATAGCTACTTGGCAATTGGTGCGTCGTTAAAAAGCTATGTATATCCATGTTGTCACCTTAATCAATGCAGAATTCGCACGTTCTTCTTGATTAAGATAACAACATTTGTGCCAATCGGGTAACTTGGTAGGTACCCGAAGAGTTACTTCTTATTTGCTACGATTACGGCCCGTTGTGGTGCAGGATAACCTTCAATGGTGCGAGTAATATCTTCTTGATCGAGAAAATCTTTCAAAGATTGTGATTCCATCCATGACGTTGCACGTTGTTCGTCTAGGGTAGTGTGGTTAACATCCACAACGCGGATATTTTCAAATCCCAGGCGCCCTAGCCATACAGAAAGAGCGGCGGTACTGGGTAAAAACCAAACATTTCGCATTTGCGCATAGCGCTCACCGGCCATTAGCACAGTGTTTTCGTCACCATCAACAACAAGGGTCTCAAGTATTAACTCTCCACCTTTCCTTAGCTGATCTTTAAGTTGCTGTAGAAAGGCCATAGGATCTTTGCGGTGATACAGCACACCCATTGAAAATACGGTGTCAAAGGCTTTCAATGGCTGCATCTCTTCAATGCCTAATGGCAAAAAGTGGATGTTGTCACAGGGTGTTGTGGAATTACTGATAAATTGCTTAATGGCGTGAAACTGGATAAGAAACAATTGAGTAGGATCTATGCCCACTACATTTTCGGCCCCTTCACCAAGCATACGCCACATGTGATAGCCACTACCACAACCTACGTCTAAAACGTTTCGGTCTTCTAAAGAGGTAATGTGAGGTGCTACACGTTCCCATTTCCAGTCTGAACGCCACTCGGTATCTATGTGAATGCCATGCAGGTGGAAAGGGCCCTTACGCCATGGCATAAATTGTTTTAGCAAACCTTCTATTTGCTTTTGCGTATATTCGTCAACGTCGTCTTTTGTGCCTATCGAAACGCTCGATGAAAGGTCAACATGGCTTGGAGAGGTCGACGGCAGTTTTCCAAGCATCCGGCACCATTTATCAAATTCGCCGTGCTTAGCGTTTCGCTGCCAGTCGTCCATTTGAGCTGGAAGGGTTTGCAGCCAATGCGAAAGAGGGCTGTCTATCAACGATTTGTAGCAATCGTTAAACCAAGTCTGTTCTAGTTTACTCATAGTCTTCTTTATATGTATTGAAATCGAAATAACACGAAGCTTGAAATGCGCTAGTGCCTAACTTTTAATGGCGACCATGGACGTAAAGTTATAGCACTTGTACCACATCACTACATCTGTAAACCCTACTTTTTTCAGGCGCGTTTCATGTTCACTGAAGGTGTCGGTTAACATGACTTTCTCTAGCGCTGCGCGTTTTTGACTTACTTCTAGCTCGCTGTATCCATTGTCGCGTTTAAATTGGTGGTGTAAGTCTACAAGTAATTCGTTTCCATTGAGGGTAGGGTGACGAATTTTTTCTGACAATACTAAAAAACCGCCTGGGTTTAACCCATCGTAAATGCGCTTTAATAGTGCTTCGCGGTCAGCTGGTGGAATAAACTGTAAAGTAAAGTTCATTACAACCATGGACGCGTTACTTATCTCAATATCTTGTGCAAAGCCATGCTGGATAGAAATAGGATTTGGAAGTGAAAACGTTTGAACAACACGCTTACAGCGTTCAACCATGGCTTCAGATGCATCTACACCTATGATTTTACATGTTTCGCTAGGCAGCGCCCTAGCTACAGATAGACTCGCAGCACCTAAACTACAGCCAAGGTCGTAAACCACAGAATTTGAAGTGACTGCAGTTTTAGCCAATTCACCTATGGTGTGAACAATCGTTTCGTACCCTGGGACTGAACGCTGAATCATATCAGGAAACACATCAACGACAGACTCATCAAATTTAAAGTCATCTACTTTATTGAGTGCCTTTGCATAAATATTGTCGTGTTTCTTCACTGTGAATCTTCTATTAGCCAATTTGGGGCGCAATTTTACCGTCTGATACGTAAATGCCAATGGAAAACGCTAAATTTGTTAGTTTTTTACAGGATTTTTGGGTTTTAGGTCTTTTCGTTACTGGTCTAAAGTATTAATCTATAGTCATAATACAAAAAGGAAGCAGTAACGCTAATGACGAGAATTCTAGTAGCAGACGATCACCCATTGTTTCGCGAGGCATTGAGCGGCGCGTTGGAACCTTACTTTGAAAATGCACAAATAATTCAAGCCGGAAGTTTGGACGATGCATTAGCAAAACTTAACGAATTCGACGGCGTTGAACTAGTGCTTCTTGATCTTAACATGCCAGGCGGTGAATATTTTAACGGCCTTATCACATTACGCGAACAGTATCCAAACATCCCTATCGGTGTAGTCTCAGGTAGCGATACGGTGGAAGTGGTAGCACAAGTGATGAGCTTAGGCGCACAGGGCTTCATCCCTAAAGTATCGCAAACGCGAGAAATTGCACAAGCTATCGTAGATATCATCGGCGGTAAGAAATGGCTTCCAGAAGGTATGGAAGAAGAGCTTGAAAAAGTTGATGATGAATTGAAAGTGTTACTTCAGCGCTTCCGTGAGCTAACGCCAAAGCAAATTCAGGTGCTTTCGTACTTAAGAGCCGGTTTGATGAATAAGCAAATTGCTCATGAAATGAATGTTACTGAAGCAACTATCAAAGCACATATCAGTGCCATACTGCGTAAACTAGAGATTAATACACGTACGCAGGCTGTGTTATTAATGGATAAGCTTCAGCTTAGCTAAGCGCACTTCACTTTAAAAAAACCGGATGATTCATCCGGTTTTTTTGTCTCTAAAATTTTGTCTTTAAAGTAATGTTGCCGTTCTTGGTCACTATGTCTAAACCTTTATCAGGTACATGATCAAACTTCTTTTGGCGTTTCAAGAGTAACGTCGCTGATGAGTTATCGTCTTCTAAAGAAGTCGCATTGTCCGCTAACTTAGTAACATAAACCGCCCAATATTCAACATGCGGTGTTGAATAGTCTTTATGAAACGCGATACCGATTTGGTCTTGTTCTTCATAAAACGGAAGTTCGCCTAATAAGTGCTGTCGATGAGAGGTGGATTTTTTTAACGCATACCAAACATCATCAGCCGTAGTGTACCCGCCCGCTAACGCTTCAACTTGGTTGCTCATAGCCTTACCATAATAGTCAGGTAGAGAGAGCCCCGCATCTCGAATGCGAGTGTTAGGGCTACCACCTAAAAAATGTGAAACTAGGCCTCTATCGGCCATATCTTTGACTTTAACTTCAGCTAATTCAACGAGTGTAGGGTTGCACTGCAACAGATTGCGTTTTTGACCTTTATCGTTAGCAATAAGTAAAGACAAAGCTTGTGCTTGCTCAGTACTACCGCAGGTTGCTGGGTTGGCGAAGCTAGTACTTTGTGCAGTCAGAGCAATCAGCGTAGCTATAATGATTTTTTGACAAAAAAGGCCGCTTTCGCGGCCTTTTTTTCTAGGTTTTGGACTAAGCAGCTTTACCACCTCGTTTCTTAGTAGCTGACGTTGAGTTAACTTTAGCTACTAACTCTTCGTGATCGAAATCATCAACGTTGATGGTGCGAAGTCGTCCTGCTTCCGTCTTGCGTAGCAAGTTCGCTTCTTCTTCGTTAATAACATCTTCAGCTAATGCCTCATCAGCGAGTACGTCTAATCGAGTGAACGGTAGCTTGGCTTTCTTGTGCTTACAAATGCGCTCGAAGATAGGTTCACTTGCTAATACATCGTCAAGTGTCTGTTCTAGGTCGCCAAACAAACTGCCTTCCTCACGAGTTAGATACTGGCCATAGCCTAAACGGCTACGGGCAGTTGAAGGCGTTTGAAGCATTTGCGCAATAGCGTGCTCTGTTTTATCAGAAGGCATGACAATACGACGACCAAAAGGAATAACCATAACGCGAAGTGCTGCCGCAATTGCACGATTAGGGAAGTTCGCTAAGAAGTCATCAATTGCAGTTTCAATGTCGTGCAACGTGGTTTGCATCGCCCAATGAAGAAGCGGAAGATCTTCTTTCAAACGACCTTCTTCGTCAAAGCGCTTCAAAGTAGTGCTACCCATGTAAAGGCCACTTAAAATGTCACCTAAACGCGCAGACAAACGCTCGCGACGCTTAAGGTCACCGCCAAGTACGCCCATAGAAACATCAGTAAGAAGTGCTAGGTTAGCGCTATAGCCTTGAAGCAATTTATAGTAACGCGCTGTTTCATCAGTAAATGGCGCACTGCTAAACGCACCATTGGTTAATGAGAACCAAACACTGCGCACTGTGTTAGCAACTGCAAAACCGATATGACCGAATACTGCCTTATCAAATGCTTGAAGGGCCTCTTTCTTGTCTTCGATAGATGCAGCTTCAATTTCCTTAAGCACATAAGGGTGACAACGCATTGCGCCTTGACCAAATATCATCATGTTACGAGTAAGGATGTTCGCACCTTCAACCGTAATTGATACAGGTACGCCTTGATAGCCGCGGCCCAAGTAGTTGTTTGGCCCAAGCATTACGCCTTTACCGCCGTGAACATCCATCGAGTCGTTGATGACTTGACGCATTTTCTCAGTTAAATGGTACTTACAGATTGCCGAGATAACAGAAGGTTTCTCGCCTAGGTCAACACCCACTGTTGAAAAGCGCGTTACGCCATCCATTAAGTAAGCATTACCACCAATACGCGCAAGCATTTCTTCAACACCTTCCATATGACCTACCGGCATACGGAACTGACGACGAATACGTGCATATGCACCGGTTGCAAGTGAAACAGATTTTGCGCCACCAGCAGCAGAAGAAGGCAGGGTAATACAACGTCCTACTGATAAACATTCTACAAGCATGCGCCATCCGCGACCCGCCATCGCTGGACCACCGATAATGTAATCGATAGGTACAAAGATTTCTTCACCCTTGATAGGACCATTTTGGAATGGCGTATTAAGAGGGAAATGACGACGGCCAATTTCTAGACCTTTAGTGTCGCGAGGGATAAGCGCACAGGTAATACCCGGCTCTTTATTATCGCCAAGAAGGCCTTCAGGATCTTGCAGTTTAAAAGCAAGGCCGATTACTGTAGCCACAGGTGCAAGAGTAATATAGCGCTTGTTAAAAGTAAGGCGCATACCCAGTACTTCTTCACCGTTCCATTCGCCTTTACAAACAACACCAACATCTGGAATTGCGCCAGCATCTGAACCTGCTTCAGGACCAGTTAACGCGAAACAAGGGATTTCTTCACCCTCTGCAAGGCGAGGTAAATAGTGATCTTGCTGCTCTTTAGTCCCATAGTGCTGCAGTAGTTCACCCGGGCCTAGTGAATTTGGTACACCAACTGTGCTTGATAGCACCGCGCTTACACCGGCCAGCTTTTGTAGGACACGTGATTGCGCGTAGGCTGAAAATTCTAGACCGCCATATTCTTTCTTGATGATCATGGCGAAGAATTTGTGTTCTTTTAAGAACTGCCAGATTTCAGGAGGTAGGTCTGCATCTTTGTGGTTTATTTGCCATTCATCGACCATAGAGCAAACTTTGTCACAAGGGCCATCTAGGAACGCTTGCTCTTCTGCGGTTAAGCGGCCTTTAGGAATGCGATGAAGCTTGTCCCAGTCTGGCTTACCGCTAAAGATATCGCCATCCCACCAAACGGTACCCGCATCAATAGCTTCTTGTTCTGTGCTCGACATTTCCGGCATAACCTTGCGATAGAAGGCTAGCAACTTTTTAGAGATGTGCTGTTGCCTGATATTAGCAAGTGTGAACGGCAGTGTTAAAGCAAGGAACACTACCCAGCCTAGCAGGCCGATATCACCGAAAAGGGTGCCTAAAATCATAACACCTGCGCCCATGGCAACAGCCGTTACCAAGCTGGTACGCTGATAGCTAGCAATCGCTAGTGTCAGAACGACCAGTAAAAACCATATAAAATCTGCCATACTTCACTCCTGAAAGGCGTTAAACGTTACGCTTGTCATATTCTCGATGCTGTAAAAACGCTTCAAAAAAAGTCGTTAGCGATCGAGGTCTGACCAGCATGCTGTAAACCTATTATTTAATAGGGCAAAGATCAAGATTTTTACATGAATATTCTATTAACAACGACATAAATAATAGGGTAGTGGACTTCACTACTGATAAGTATAGACGTTACTTATATAACGTGATTGGAAACGTGAATTACGTTATCTATATGGTGCTTACCGCAGTTAGGTTACGTCGCAATTTGTTAATAAAAAAAGCACGCCTAAATCTGATTTAAAGCGTGCTTTTTTAATATTTAAATAAGTTGTTACAAAGAGAGCTGTAGCGCTTTAGCTCACTTACAGTGTTTCAAATGACTTAAGCTTGATATCTCCTTGCTCATCGCCTTCTTTAAACTGCTGAAGTCTGACTAGCGTATAGTTAAGCGAAGGTGCGAACCATGCAAAGGTTTCACGTTTCTTAGAGTCACGAATAAGCTTTACTTTTACCGTTTCTATTTTTCCGAAAGGTAACGATAACACTTCTTCATCTACAACTTGAACGCCGTAGTGGCGTAGCTCGCCGCGGTAGTTAACAAAGTTATAGTCTAGAGACGTTTTACCTTCGGCTAGCTGCTTGGCCAAATCTATTCGATAAATTTGATTATCAAATTCACCGTTCCATTCAAAGGTCTCGCCATTTTCGACTTTAATCTTCCCTTGACCTTGTTGACTAAACGTAACTTTGAGCTCTTTATCCGGCCCAGTTCCCGAGCGGTTATAGTAATACTCAGAAGGTACAACCGTATCTTCGTTTACCGTGAAGATCGAGTGCTCGCTACGCTTATCTGATAAGAAAAACTTCGAGACCTTGGAGGTGTAAATTAATGAATATTGTTGGTTGCCTAACTTTGAAAGCTCAATATTCGCCTCGCCTACATCGTCACCCCATTTGTAAGCGGTATACGTAGCCTTGTAAGGTTGAAGCGGTAGCTCAGCTTTCTCTGCGCTGGACGTTGTTTGCGCGTTTCCGGAGAGAGGTATCGCAAACAGTGCACCAACAGCAAAAGGCTTAATCGCTCGCATAACCAGATTCTGGTAGTTCTTGCTCATCTAAAACTGCCTTATTGTTTTGCATCGATAATCGACCAGCACTAAACCATGATAGTACTAGCGGATAGATGCGGCGTTCTTGTTCTTGAACACGCTCAGCCAAGTCGCTAGCTGTATCTTCATCAAATACAGGCACACGACTTTGAATGATAACCGGGCCACCATCAAGCTCCGGTGTAACAAAGTGCACACTTACACCGTGCTCTTTATCTCCATTGTCGATGGCTCGCTGATGCGTATTCAAACCTTTGTACTTCGGCAACAAAGATGGATGAATGTTCACTAATTTTCCAGCAAAGCTATCGACGAACTCTGGAGTTAAGATGCGCATAAAGCCAGCAAGTACAACACAGTCAGCGCCAAAAGCATCAATTTGTGCTTTAAGTGCTTCGTCATAAGACTCGCGAGTATCAAAATTAGTGTGATCGAGGCACACGGCTTCGATCCCTGCTTCTTTCGCGCGCTCAAGACCATAAGCGCTAGGGCGATTGCTAATTACGCCGCTGATTTCAGCGTTAAGACGGCCGCCTTCTATTTCATCAATAATGGCCTGCAAATTACTGCCATTACCAGAAATAAGTACGCATATTTTAGTTACACTACTACTCACGCGTTGATCTCTACTTGCTCTTCGCCGTCTTTTGCAGCGATGTCACCAATAACCCACGCATTTTCACCATGTTGCTTAAGGATGTTTAGGGCTGCATCGGTATCGCTTTCGTCAACAACGATAACTAAGCCAACACCACAGTTGAAGGTGCGGTACATTTCATGACGCGTTACGTTACCGTTTTCTTGAAGCCAAGAGAAGATAGCAGGCCATTCCCATGAAGTTTCATCAATTACTACTTTCGCATCTTCAGGAAGTACGCGAGGGATGTTTTCCCAGAAGCCGCCACCTGTTATGTGTGAAATTGCACTAACTTGAACCTCTTCAAGCAAAGCCAATACCGACTTAACGTAAATGCGAGTAGGCTCAAGCAACTGGTCAATGATTGGCTTACCGTTTAGGTCTGCATTTACATCAGCGCCGCTTACTTCGATAATTTTTCTTACTAACGAGTAACCGTTTGAGTGAGGGCCCGAGGAACCTAAAGCAATGAGCTTTTGGCCTGGCTTAACGTTCGTGCCGTCAATAACGTTATCTGCCTCAACTACACCAACGCAGAAGCCCGCAATGTCATAATCGCCATCGTGATACATACCAGGCATTTCAGCGGTTTCACCGCCTATAAGTGCACATCCTGCCTGTTCACACCCTGCACCAATACCAGTAACAACTGAAGCCGCAACGTCAACATCAAGCTTACCTGTTGCGTAATAGTCTAGGAAAAATAGCGGTTCAGCACCTTGCACTATTAGGTCGTTAACACACATTGCTACAAGGTCAATGCCTACACCGTCATGACGATTCGCATCCATTGCTACTCTTAGTTTAGTACCTACGCCGTCCGTACCTGAAACAAGTAGCGGCTTTTTGTATTTTGTAGGTAGTTCGCAAAGTGCACCAAATCCACCCAAATTACCTTTTACTTCTGGTCTGTGGGTTTTCTTGGTAACTGATTTGATGCGTTCAACAAGTTGATTGCCTGCATCGATATCTACGCCTGCATCTTTGTAACTTAAAGAGGTTTTATTTTCGCTCACGGTTGGGCCCTGAAACTAAGAGGTAGAAAACCGCGGATTCTACCAGCAAGTCGGCACAAGTCCAATTTGTGACGGCTATTTTATGCGCTTTTTGATCTTTTTTATTTTAAGGGTGAAATTAAATTGAATATAAAAGACAATAGAGCGCTATCTTTTGGTGAATATCTTGCTAAATCTTGGCAAATAAAATGTCTTGCTCGGATATTAAGCGTAAACAACGTGAATGTCGGGGCTGCTTTCAAGCTTTATATGAAAAGTGTTTTGCTCATGAAAGGGTAGGCAAGGAATTGATTTTTAGAGTGTATGGAGTGTTAATGTTGACGGCAGTAATGGGTAACACCAACAAGGCAAATAAGCAGAGAGTAGGTTTGAAACGAATATTGAGTGTCTCTCTTTTTGCAATGCTAAATTACAGTGCAGTCACGCACGCCGCTCAGCGCGTTGTTGTTAATGAAGCGCAAATTCAAGTTGAAGATCAAACACAGCGCACTCAGCAAGCAGCGCTCAAAAAAGCGCTAAAGCAAGTATTTATTAAAATGTCAGGCAGTGAGAGTGTACTCGATAATGCGGGTGTGAGAGCGGCATTAACATCGCCTCAGTCGCTATTACGCTCATATCGCTTTGCGTTTGATAACAACAGAACCTATTACATTGCTGAATTTGACCAAGCGAAACTCAATGAAATTTTGCAGCGAGAACTGCTTCCGCTTTGGGGTGACAGACGTCCTGAGACTATAGTGTGGCTGGCTCAAGAGGACGAAAACGAAACTCGTGCCATTCTTGAAGAATCACTCGATACTGAACTACAGCGTGCACTTAAACAAACTGCTAAAGAACGCGGCGTACCTCTCAGCCTTCCTCTTATGGACTTAACAGACAGCGTTAATATATCTACCTACGATGTGTGGGGACGATTTGCAGAGCCGCTTCGTAAGGCTTCTTTGCGTTATAGCGTCGATAACATTATCGGTGCCAGGGTATATCGCAATGACCCAAATGCAATACCAGATTTACCCGAAAACGTTGTGCCGTCTGGTACCGTTGAGTCTATAGATAACGTGCTTAATGATGAAGCACAGACTAAGCGTTACGATGACCAACTAAACGAACCAGCTGACGCTGAATCGAACCCGTTACTAGGAAATAGTGAAAGCTTAGTAAACGAGAACGATGCTCTTACTGGTCAGCCTAGTGAAAACGTCGAAGAAACATCGCCTGCAGGACAACTCGCAAATACAATTGAACCATTTACTATGGACGAATTTGCGAATTACGCGAAAAGAGCAGATGAAGGCGACTTTGCGCTGGATTGGATTTTTATTGGCGGTGGTAAAGTAAGCTACGGCAGCATCTATGGAGACTCACCGGAAGAATTGGGTAATGCACTGGTAGACGCGTATTCAAATTATTTGTCATCGCTCTATGCGGTTGTGGGTATTGAGGAGTCTGAACGAGAGGTGATAAAAGTCTCAATCGCCAACGTTGGTTCCATTGCAAGCTATGCCAGTGCCACAGACTATTTGAACAGCTTAAGTGTGATTGAAAACGCGACCCTCGTAGAGCAATCAGGTACCGTGGCCACTTATTCTTTAACGTTAATAGGCACGGTTGACGATTTACTCAACAGCTTCAAGTTAGAAAATAAACTACGCCCAGTAACCGACGCCTACGGACAAACCGTTAACGAAAATAGTTTCTATTGGAGCAATTAAATTAGCATGCAGCTGCCTTTGCCAGTAACGTTACCTGTAGATGAAAACTTCGATAGTTTCGTTTCTACGGGTAATGAAGAAGTGGTTTCAGTGCTTGAGCAGATTTCAAAAGCGCTACCGCTTTGGCGAGATGACTCGAAATTGAGCGCTTTAGCGTCATTACAACTTCCATTACTCACCTTATTAGGCAGCAGTGCGGTTGGCAAAAGTCATTTGCTATTTGCCACCTGTCATCAGTTAGCAGGCCGAGCTGTCAATCATCTGTACTTAAATCTTAATGACTTTAAAGCTTGGTCTTTAGATATCTTCGAAGGGTTGGAAAACCTGTCGCTGATAGCGCTAGATAACATACACGCCATAGCGGGTGATAAACGCTGGGAAGAAGCGCTGTTTGATTTATTTAATCGCGTTATGGAAGCTAAACAGGCCATGGTGATTTGCACCAGTCATTTAGGCCCATCAAACCCGGCTTTCGTGCTACCTGATTTACGTTCCCGTTTAGCATGGGGCGTTATTTATCACGTGAATCAGCTTGATGATAGCGGTCGTGAGGAGGCGGTACGCCTGCGTGCTGAAGAGCGGGGCCTTAAGCTTTCAAACCAAGCACTACAGTTCCTATTACACCACAGTGAACGCGATTTAAAAAGCCTCATGTCTTTGCTAGCCCGCTTAGACACCCGCTCACTCCAAGAACAAAAACGCCTGTCGGTGGGCATGGTTAAGAGGGAGCTTAACCTGAATTAGCTAAGCGTTACTGTTGTCCTTGCTCAAAACGTGCTTTTTCTTCTTTCATTTCTTCTTTTAGCTTTTTAAGGCCTAACCCTAATTCGCGACCACGTTTTCTGGCAAAAGCGCTACATCCAACAAACATGCCAGTGCACAAAACTATTTCTACTACTGCATACCAGCGCTCGGCAGGCACGGCGTAGGCAACGGTACACCCGTGTATAAGGTAAAATAAAACAACAAAATTCGCCCAGGCGTGAGTATATGGCTTGCCTTTCAATACACCCCAATAGGGCAACAACAAGGGCAAAATATAAAACAGGGCAATAAATACTGGGGAGTAAGTATGCTCTTTAGTAAATGTAAATTGCCAAAGTGTTATCCATATGATTAGCCCAGTGTGGCTGATAAGTGCTAGATAGCGAAAGAAACGCGTATCTGGTGCCATGTTTATTCTCCGAAGAAATCAGGTTTTAATATTTATCTAAACGTTGTCTCTATTCGCGTTTGTCGTATCGCGAATCAATCGTTATCTGCTAGTCTTTTTGCAAACGTAGCCAGGCGCTTACCTTGAGCAAAACACAGCGCTTTTTCATCTGCGCTCAATTGTTGTGGAGCACTTAAACTGTGGTGCGCGACATGTGTTACGCCATAGGGGCTACCACCCATGTTTGTGTTGTGCAGTTCTGGCTCGCTGTAAGGAATACCGCAAATTACCATACCGTGATGGATAAGCGGTATCATCATAGACAACAGCGTGGACTCTTGGCCGCCATGCATGGACGATGACGAAGTAAAAACGCAGGCCGGTTTATCAATCAATGCGCCCTTCAACCATTGGCTGCTTGTTGAGTCTAAAAAGTGTTTAACCGGCGCGGCCATATTGCCAAAGCGAGTAGGGCTACCAAGGGCCAACGCGCTACATTGCTCAAGTTCCTGAAGTGTAACCTCAGGGACTGTACTAGAAGCATCATTTGAGACATCTTCAGAAGTGCTGCTCGATTCGTTAATACTTTTAACTGTGCGCACTATAACCGGCACATTTTGTGACGAAATACCCTGGGCAATAGCATCAGCTAAACGCTTGGTGCTGCCATGTCGGCTGTAATAAAGTACAAGAACGGGTTGCACTACAAAATGTCCAATACCGATTCAGGCGGTCGACCGATACGTGCGTTCTCGCCTTTAATAACAATTGGGCGTTCGATTAGCTTAGGCGTCTGAGCCATGGCATCAAAAAGTGCTTCATCAGACAATGCATCGTCCCCTAAATTAGCGTCTTTGTACTCTGTCTCTTTTGTACGCATCATATCCCTAACCGATTCAAGGTTAAGTTTTTTAAATATCGCTTTAAGCGCTTGTGCATCTAGGGGATGTTTTAAATATTCAACCACTACTGGCGCTTCGCCTTTTTCTTCAAGTAGCGCAAGCGTTTGTCTGCTCTTAGAACAGCGCGGATTATGAATAATAGTAATATCTGACATATAAGCCCCTTTTTAAGGTTGTTACTTTTGGCGCGAACTATTGCGTTTTTGCTTCTTAATATCAAGCAGTTTACGCTTAGTTGTTAATAAAGTGCGCAATATACTTCTGAATGGAGCCTAATCAGCGAGATGTTCAAGGAATAGTATTTCAAAATCTGTTAGAGAAGGGGGGAAGAATCTGGCACTATGACAAAAACAGATGTAATTAGAGGCTTGCATGTCGTTCTCACCTTTAAATAGCAATGTGGGCAAAACTAATCCGCTTGTTCTTATCATCCTTTTTATTACAGCGGCTTTAGCCGGTTTCTTAACCTATCAGAGTCTTCAAAATGACTTTGAAACCTTGGATGGTCAAGCATATAGCTGGAACGGTCTTAAAGGACAATGGGTAATTGTGAACTACTTTGCGCCCTGGTGTGCACCATGCCTTCGCGAGATGCCTGAATTAGCGTTATTTCATCAGTCTTTGCCGAGTGATACCCAGCTGTTTGCAATTAATTACGACCCCAAAACAAAAGCTGAATTGACAGCTATGACAAAAAAATACGACATTGCTGTGCCAGTTATTGTTAGTTCTTCCGATACTAAGCTACCCATGGCTAAGCCTCCATATTTACCTGCCACTTTCATTGTGGGCCCAGATGGAAACATCAAAGATACGATAATGGGTGAAGTGACAGCTGACGGCTTGCGTCAGCGCCTTAATCAACTAAAAAGCGCTGAACGAGATTCAACAGTCTATAAACGCCCATAACGCTAAAGAATCATACACTATAGCCGTTCCAAGCGTTCTTCCTGATCTCGGAACTGCTTTATACGCGCCCTAATTCGTTGCTTTGCAAGGTGGTTGTCGCCTGCAAAATTGTAGGCATATTGAAGTTCATCCACTGCGCGATTGTATGCGCCATAAAGGGCATAGACTTCCGCTTTGCTTTGATGCATTTGCGAAAACTGCTTAGCTTTTTGATACGCTTCACTCATTAATTGGTGGGCTATTTGATAATCCTTCCTAACCAGTAGAAAATCTTTAAGCAACGAAATAGCGTCGTCGTACTTCTGTGCACTGATGTAGGCGTTCGCCTGATTTAGCGCAAGAACCTGATTTCTCGGATTGTGATTAACGTGAGGCGTTAGCATTTCTACCGCTTTTAACGGTTGCCCCAAAGAGATGTAAATGTCAGTCATTGCATCGAGATAGAAAAGGTTATCGCTATCGCCGGCAATAAGCTTATCCATTATTTTTTTTGCTTTATCAATGTGTTCGTTTCGCATGTAGGCGAGAGCTAAACCGTAAAGGGATGCTTCTTTACTTCGCTGAACATCTTGGTCTACCGCTGCTTCAAAATACTCCATTGCGTAATCTGCTTTAAACGAATACCGCGCCTTTATTCGTGCTTTCGCTAATTCAAACTGTTTGTTGATAGGAAGGTAACGTCTAGGGTAATCCCCAGCGCGGTTCCTCGCGTCAGCAATACGGGTTTCAGTTAGGGGGTGAGTTAGAAGTCGTGCAGGCGGTCTAGAAACCATACGGTATTCTTCCGCCATTGTAGAAAAGAAAGACGCAGCAGCGTTTGGATCGAAACCTGCTCTTGCAAGCATAGCAATACCGATTCGGTCTGCTTCTTGTTCATTTGTCCGCGTATAGTCAATTTGAAGTTGTGCCGATGCTGCAGAACCTGCCTGCATGGCTGCAATGCCAGCTTCAGGGTTAGCCATAGCTATGAGTACGCCACCAATAAGCGAAGCCAATGCTAATGGCGATGAGCGCCGTTGGGCTTGCATGCGTCGCGCAATATGGCGTTGGGTAACGTGAGAGATTTCGTGAGCAAGCACTGAAGCCAGCTCGCTTTCGTTTTTAGCTCTACGCATTAAGCCCGTATGTACGCCGATATGACCACCGAAAAATGCGAATGCATTTATGGCATCGTTGTTAACCCAGAAAAACTCGAAGGGGAACTTTGCGTTGTCGGCATGGACGACTAAACGGTTGCCCACATCTTGTAAATACTCATCTAATACCGGGTCTGAGATAACCGGGCTTTGTCCGCGCATTTGGCGCATTACGGCATCGCCTACGATCATTTCCTTATCAAGTGATATAGCATCAGAAGCAACCACACCTATCTCAGGTAGTGCATTTTTATTGCTGTAATTGGCATCTTGTGCAACAGCCGTTAGGCTCGATGTGAGCACGAAGGAAAGGGCAACCAAGAATGCTGAAAAATGTTTTCTCATGAACCTACAATTATTATACATATTTAATACTGCATAACGCTTAGAGCACTAAGTTGCTAAACAGTTTCAAAATTTATTATTTTCTTATGTCTACTTTTCCAGTAGACGAAGTTTAAAATTCATAGTTGTCTTAATGACAAGAGTTAGACAATTACTTGACCGAGTTTCCAGCAATTGACTACTCTCACAATACGCTTCTGACTACTCTAGCCTCACGCTGGGCAAATATTACGACAAGTTGCTCTGCATTGTTTAACAACTATTTAAACTCTCACTCTACACGCTAATAGTTATACTGTAAAAACATCATACCAGTTTGATTTTGAAAGATTCTTAACTACTACTTATTGCTAATTGCTAGTGCTATCAACTATGATGCGTGTCCTATTCTTGGTTATTTCTAGGCGTTTCTATGATTAGCGTTTTTGGTCGATGGTACCGACGCAAATTTTCTGACCCTGACGCGGCAATGCTGCTCATTTTGATTCTTTTAACCACCACAGTATTGCTGTTGTGGGGCGAACTAATTATGCCTGTGCTGGTTGCTGCGGTCATAGCTTATCTGCTTGACTGGCCGGTAAGTCGTTTGGTGGGTGTTGGTGTTAGCCGTACTCTGGCATGCGGCGTGGTAATGCTCGCATTTATCACTATCACAATTTTAACCTTAATTGGATTGGTTCCAATTATCTCAAAACAGAGCGTGAACCTTATTCAAGAAACGCCGTTAATTTGGCAAAAGGCCCAGGAATGGATCTTAACGCTACCTGATAAATACCCAGATTACGTGCAGGTGTATCAGATCCATCAGATGATGGAAGGGTTAAATGAAAAGCTGGTAGAAGTAGGAGAAACCCTAATTTCCGCTTCGTTCAGTAATATCGCCAATTTAGCCGCACTGCTAGTCTATATGGTGCTGGTACCTTTGATGGTATTTTTCATGTTGAAGGACAAGCTTTTCTTTCTAGACAGCATTTCTCGGTTATTGCCAAAAGAGCGCCGCTTAATTACCCAAGTGGGCCACGAAATGAATTCTCAAATCGCTAACTATATTCGCGGCAAGGTGATTGAGATTATTATAGTAGGCGTAGTGAGCTGTGTGACTTTTGTTCTTATGGACTTGCGCTACGCCATTTTGCTTGGCGTTTTAGTCGGCTTTTCTGTACTCATTCCATATATCGGTGCTGCAGTGGTCACAATACCTGTGGCAGTTGTTGCAATGTTTCAATGGGGAATATCGCCAGAGTTTTGGTATCTAATGATTGCCTACGGCATTATTCAAGCATTAGATGGTAATTTATTGGTTCCGTTATTATTCTCTGAAGCGGTTAGTCTTCACCCGCTTTATATAATTGTTGCTGTTTTAGTCTTTGGTGGTCTTTGGGGCTTTTGGGGTGTGTTTTTCGCCATACCACTTGCTACATTGGTAAAAGCTGTGGTTACTGCATGGTCAAGTAATCCTGTTGCAATTCCCGAAGAGGCAAAGTAGCTAACGCTAAGTATAAAAAAGCCCCGATAACTGCTCGTTATCGGGGCTTTTTTGATATTACGGAAATTTAGCTGTTCAGGTAATCTAGAACAACTGTGTGGTGTTCTTTTGTTTTGAATTTATTGAAAACATGTTCAATTACACCGTTCTCGTTTATCAAGAAAGTTTGACGGTGAATACCATCATACTCCTTACCCATAAACTTTTTAGGTCCCCACACACCAAATGCGTCGGCGACAGCGTGGTCTTCATCAGAAAGTAGGGTGAAATTAAGGTTTTCTTTTTCTATAAACTTAGGCAGTCGCTTAACTGCATCTGGGCTCACACCTAGTACAACCACATTCTTCGCGGTAAGTTCATCATTAACATCACGTAATCCCTGTGCTTGAGTTGTACAGCCTGGCGTCATTGCCTTAGGGTAAAAATACACGAGTACTTTTTTACCTGCGTAATCAGTTAAAGATACGGTTTCGTCATTTTGGTTCTGCAATGAGAATTGTGGAGCTTTATCACCAGCTTGTAACGTTTTCATTGGGATCCTTCTTGTGTTTGTCTACTACTTTGCCTGTCACGTTTAACGATTCGAACAGGGACATTAGATCAGATTCTAAAACATCGATATTTTCATCTGAAGTAAGCGAAACAATAAACTTGCATCGCATGTTGTCTTTACCAGTGGCTTTGTCTTTATAAGTGCGCTGTCTAAACGCACTAATCATGGCATCTCGCTCTGCGAAAAAGCCGGTAACGGCTTTAATCAGGCCCGTTTCGTCTTCGCCACTAAATTCAACATTAAAGAGGTGCGCGAGATTTTGCTTTTCATGGTGGCTTGTTCGCTTCATCATCGACAGCAAATCAAGGCGCTGAAATAACGCTGGTAGTATGCACTCAGCTTTTGTAATAGCCGTTTGCGTTCCCTCTATGATCATAGTCAACGAGAACTCTTTGCCATATATAGCTTGCCTGCTATCTAAAATATTGCACTGAGCTTCTGATACCGTTGTTGCAATTTCGCTTAGGATGCCAGTGTTGTCTGTACCTAAAATGGTAACGATAAGTTGTTGTTTCGACATCTACTTCACTTCAATGGTAATAATGTCGGGATGTTAGCACAGAGTTTTTTTAGAAGTCAGCGCCTTTTTCTCGCCTTTAAATAAGATATTGTCAAATTCTTGTCATTTTACATGCGCTATTACTTGTGTTTAAGCACTGACATAATTACCATGTGCGCTCACATTTTGCGGAGAGATTATGTTTACTGGTAGTTACGTAGCACTCGTCACGCCGATGCTCGAAAACGGCGATATCGATTACAAGTCTTTAGAGAAACTTGTGAAGTTTCATGTAGAGCAGGGCACTCATGGTATTGTGTCTGTTGGCACTACAGGTGAGTCGGCAACGCTACCGTTTGATGAACATATTAACGTGGTCAAAGAAACAGTAGCAATGGCATCAGGTGCTATCCCCGTTATCGCGGGAAGTGGTGCAAACTCTACCGCCGAAGCGATTTTTCTTACCGAGCAATTAGGTGCTACCGGTATTGATGGTTTCTTAAGCGTGGTGCCTTATTACAATAAGCCTCAACAGGCGGGTATGATTGCCCATTTCAACGCTATTGCCGATGCTAGCGACTTGCCTGTGATCTTATACAATGTTCCGGGCCGAACCGTTGCTGACATGCTTCCTGAAACCGTTGCAGAATTATCTGCCCACAAAAATATTGTTGGCCTTAAAGACGCAACCGGTAACATTGCCCGATTAAAAGAAACCCAGCCACTTGTACCTGAAGATTTTGTTATTTTAAGTGGCGACGATGGCACAAGCGCCGAGTTTATGTGCGAGGGTGGGCATGGTGTTATTTCAGTTACCGCAAATATAGTACCTAAAGCTATTGCACAAATGTGCGAAACTGCCCTCAATAAAGATTTCGATAAATGTCGAGAGATCGACGAGACAATCAAGCTATTGCACAGTGAGCTTTTCATTGAACCAAACCCTGTCATGCCTAAGTGGGCGTTATACAAAATGGGAATGATGAAAAGTGCTGTTATGCGATTACCTATGGTTTTACCGGAACTATCAAGCCAAAAACGTATCGAAGAACTACTAAAAAAATACGCATTGATTTCTGGTTAATAAGGAATACAGATGAAAAGAACGCTGGCTATAGCAAGTTCAGTAGCAATGGTTGCACTTGCAGGTTGTTCAAGCCAAATAGATAGAAAGACCGCTTCTGGTAGCTACGAGTACTTAAAAACTAAAGAACAAAAGACGTTAGAAGTACCTCCTGGCTTAGATGCACCTACCTTTTCGAGAGACTTTGCTTTACCTGAGGTAGGCAAAGAAGCAGACCCGTCGCTAGTAGGTAAGAACTTGATGGTTCGTTCTCCTGCGTTGGTTCTACCTTTAGTTACTGGCTCTCACGTTGAAGAAGGTAAGAGCTCAGCAACGATTTGGTTTGACCAAGTTGATGATAGCCAACCGCTAAGCCAAGCAATCTGGAACTCATTATTAAGTTTCTTAGATGAGCAGGGAATAGGCGTAGATAGCTTTAGCCCGGAAGATAAAGTTTTGATTACTGACTGGATGGTCATGACCAAGGAAATTGATGGTCCTTGGTATAGCTTTATTGACGAAGAGAGCGAGATAGGTCGCCGTTTCGAATTCAACCTAGACGTTAAACCTCACGGTCGTAGCGCTGCATTAACGGTTGATTTAAAAGACTACATGCAAACCGTAGGCAACGACGTAGTTGCAGAGGTCTCTTCTTTGGAAGAGCGTCGCGAAGAAGTTGAAGTATTAAACCAGGTTATCGGTCATTACGAATATCAAATTCAGCTTGCTGAAACGCGAAGAATTGCGAAGATTCGTCAAGGTATTAATACGGAAATGGGCTTTAACGATGACGGTGACCCAGCATACATCGTAGAAGCGCAATATGACGTTGCTTGGCCGCGAATGCTATTGGTGCTTCGCAAACTAGGTTTTGATGTCAAAGATTTAGATAAATCAAATGGCCTGCTTTTTATCGCTTATAATGGCGATCAGGGGAGCTGGTGGGATGGTTTATTCTCAAGCGATGCCGAATTACTCAAAAAGGGTGATTATCGTTTGAAAGTTGCAAAAGCGGGTGCAAATCGCACATCTGTTACCTTCATGAATAATGAAAGTATACCGTTTGAAGCAAATCAGGTTTCCGACCTTTACAGTGCATTTGCTGAGGTCATGTCAGAAGATAACCTTGATATATAACTGAGACTGAGAATGGAAAAACGCGACGAGCTTTACCGAGGTAAAGCAAAAACTGTTTATTACACTGATGATAGCGATAAACTAATTCTTTACTTTCGAAATGACACTTCAGCGTTCGATGGCGAAAAAATAGAGCAGCTTGATCGCAAGGGTGAAGTAAACAACAAGTTTAACCACTTTATAATGACTAAGCTTGAAGAAGCGGGCATTGCAACACAAGTTGAAGCTTTGGTTTCTGATACTGAGTCTTTGGTTAAAAAGCTCGACATGATCCCTGTCGAGTGTGTGGTGAGAAACTTGTCTGCTGGCTCTTTAGTGCGCAGACTAGGTGTTGAAGAAGGTAAAGAGCTTAACCCACCTATTTTCGAGTTTTTCCTTAAAAACGATGCGCTTCATGACCCAATGGTAAATGACTATCACATTCTATCATTCGGTTGGGCAACCGAAGCTCAGATTGCTGAAATGAAGGCGCTTACCTTCAAAGTTAACAATGTACTTAAAGCATTGTTTGACGAAGCAGGTATGCTTCTAGTTGACTACAAACTTGAGTTTGGTGTCGATAAAGATGGCAACATCGTGTTAGGCGATGAGTTTACGCCTGACGGCTGTCGCTTATGGGATAAAGAAACTCGTAAGAAAATGGACAAGGACCGTTTCAGACAGGGACTTGGCTCGGTAGTAGAAACTTATATTGAAGTTGCTGAGCGTTTAGGCCTGTCTCTATAGATACAGACCTGCTAGCACTTTAAAGAAAAGAGGACCTTATGGTCCTCTTTTTCGTTTGATGGTTATAACTTACTTCTAGTTTTAGGTCATTTAAAAAAAGTTTTTGACGTTATTATTCTCGTTATACTTTTTTTGAAGAATGTATTTCTAGAGATAAAGGTGAGCGCAAAGGAGCGGACATTGTTTAGAACACTTTCTTTAGTCACGGTGGCAATGGTTGCGTTTGCCGCAAATTCGCTGCTGTGCAGAATGGCGCTGGCGAATACAGATATTGACCCCGCTAGCTTTACCGCGTTGCGCTTAACAAGTGGTGCTCTTGCACTTACGTTCTTGTCGCTCTTTTCTTTGCGAAAAGTACCAGGGGACTCAGGCCTTTGGGTTAACCTAAAAAGTAATGCAACCTTCCTCGGTGGCGCTTCACTATTTTTGTATGCACTTTGTTTTTCATACGCCTACATTTCTATGGCTACTGGCACAGGGGCATTGTTGTTATTCGGCGCAGTACAATTGACTATGATCAGCTTTGGCCTTGCAAGAGGAGAACGGTTTAAGCGTTTTCAATGGCTAGGTTTCCTCCTTGCATTTGCCGGTCTGGTAATTTTGTTGCTACCGAGTGCATCAGCGCCACCGCTTTTAGCTGGCATAATCATGGTCACCGCAGGTATTGCGTGGGGCGTATATTCTCTATTAGGCAAAAAAAGTAAGTCCGCATTGTTTGCTACATCGGGCAACTTTATATACGCATCAATCTTATGTATCCCATTAGTTGGTTTTTTACTATCACTGAATAGTACTGAGTTAGTATTTGACAGTACTGGGGCCTTATTAGCACTAGTTTCTGGCGTTGTGGCGTCAGGATGTGGTTATGCAATATGGTACAGCGTGCTGCCACTTATTAAATCAACTACTGCTGCCACTGTTCAATTGAGCGTTCCAGTAATCGCAACTTTGATGGGATGGGCTATACTTGGTGAGCAACTTAGCATTCAGGTTGTTATCGCTTCTATCATGACGCTGGGTGGCATCTATTTGGTGATAAAAAGATAGCTTGCTACACGGAAAATAGTGCGTTGCACTTTTAACTACCTCAAATTTTATTGTAAGCATTTTTCAACAGGTTGTTAACGCTCACATGTTTTTGGGTAAAACGTAACGAGAGATACTTATCTTTTTAGACTAAAGCAAAATGTTATATTGCTATCCGTAATGCTAAAGTTCAGCGATTAACAATGTGTATATCGTCGGACGCAAAGTGGCGAAGTGTAGCAGCAACTATTGGTGGGAAAGTTTATTGGAGCGCAGAGTGTTAATTAAAGGAGCATTGTCTGACGAACTCGAGAGGGTATCTGTTCTAAGAAAATTAGCGCTACTAGATACGCCCAATGAAGCGCGTTTTGATCGGATCACGAGTTTGGCAAGTAGTGTACTTAATTGCCGATTCGCAACGATAACGCTAGTTGATAGCGATAGACAGTGGTTTAAATCCTCAGTCAATCTTGAGATAAAAGAGTCCGCTCGTGATATTGCCTTTTGCAGCCACACCATCTGTGAAACAGACCCATTAATTATCCCTGATACCAAAGAAGATCCGCGCTTTAAAGATAATCCATTTGTTTTGGGCGAGCCCCATATTCGCTTCTACGCGGGAATAAAGCTTGTTGTAGATGGTTACGCTGTGGGTACTCTATGTGTACTTGATACGCAGCCACATGACTTTAATGAAAGCCAGCTTTTTCAGCTAGAAAAGCTAGCTGAGCTCGCAAACGCAGAGATTTGTAGGAAAGAAGATACTGAGCTATCAAAGCAAATTACTGAGTACCAAAATCAACTCGAGCAAACGCAAAAGCTTACGAGGGTTAGAAGTACTATTCTCGAAAAAGTAGTAAATGCGGAATCACTTCACAGTGTACTTTTCGATATTGTTGATGCCATTGAAGGAGAGTATCCGAATAAGCTCTGTAGTATTCTGCTGCTGCAAGATGGCAAGTTAAGAAAAGGTGCAGCGCCGTCCTTACCCGATTTTTATAACGATGCTATAGACGGACTTGAAATTGGGCATGGTGTAGGCTCTTGTGGCAATGCAGCAGCCACTAACAACCCAACTGTTGTGGAAGATATTAGTACACACCCTTTTTGGGATGGCTATCAAGAATTGGCTGCACAGGCGGGGGTAGCGTCCTGCTGGTCTCAACCTATTAGAGGGTCAAACGGGAACGTAATTGGCACCTTCGCAATCTATCATAGTTATAAAGCGGTACCCACGCCCGAAGAAATTATTCTCATAGAGCAGTTTGCACATATCGCGAGTATAGCGATAGAGAGAGAATTGGCTAACGACCTTATTTGGAAACAAGCCAACTTCGATACGCTTACTGGTCTACCGAATAGGAACCTTATGCTGGATCACCTCGACTTAGCGATTAAGACAGCTAAAAGAGAAAATGACAAGGTTGCTGTTCTTTTTCTAGATCTCGACAACTTTAAAGATATAAACGATACCCTCGGACACGATGTAGGCGATGAGCTTTTAAAAGAGTGTGCTAAGCGATTTACGCAAAACGTACGCGCTAATGATACCGTTTGTAGGTTAGGTGGTGATGAATTTGTTATCATTTTAAATAGCATCAATAGCTTAAGTTCAGTAGACGCCATAATACAGAAGCTGCTTGAAGTGATTGCAGAGCCGTTTGTTATCGATATTGATCGCGTACATACAAGTGGTAGTGTGGGGGTAACTTTATATCCAGATGATGCTAGTAATACGAAAGACTTGTTGAAGTACGCAGACCAAGCCATGTACCAAGCGAAAGCGTCGGGGAAAAATAGTTACAAATTTTATACCTTAGACTTGCATGAAGCTGCGGTAAAGCGACTGTCTCTTTTAAATGACCTCCGCTATGCCGTTAAAAACAATGAACTTTTCGTTGAATATCAGCCTATAACGACACTTAGTAATGGTCAGATTTTAAAGGCGGAAGCTTTGCTTCGATGGCAGCATCCTCAAAAAGGTCGAATTCCGCCGGATGAATTTATTCCTTTAGCAGAAGAGTCTGGTTTAATTATCGAAATTAGCGACTGGGTTTTTGATGAAGTGTGTAGGAATGTAAAGCATTGGCAGTCACATTATCGCCGTGATCTTCAAATAAGTATAAACACATCACCTTGCCAATATTTTCATCAAGAATCGAATATTACGAACTGGCTTAACAAATTGCTCGAGATAAATGTTTCAGCGAAATCGATTTTACTTGAGGTCACAGAAAACCTTTTAATGAAGGCCGACGAAGAGGTTTCTAAAAAGTTGTTCCAGTTTAGGCAAGCAGGTGTTGGTATAGCCCTTGATGATTTTGGTACGGGGTATTCTTCTATTTCTTATCTGAAAAAGTTTCCTACCGATTTTATAAAAATCGACAAAAGCTTTGTTAAAACGATGACAGACGTCAGTAACGATAAAGTGCTGTGTGAAGCTATTATCATTATGGCTAAAAAGCTTGGAATAAAAGTGGTAGCAGAGGGTATTGAAACTCAAGAGCAGTTTGAAATTCTCAAAGCAATGGGGTGCGATTATGGTCAAGGGTATTACATAGCAAGGCCCATGAGTAAGGTTAACTTCGAATCCCTTCTAAAAGCAACTAGCACCGTATGCAGTGCTAGTTGAAGTGCTCAATTAGCTCATCGAATTAGGACAAGGTAGCTAGGGCCTTTCCAGAGTACTGTTCTAGTTCCTGAGTTCGGTTTTCTTTAATCTTATTGGCCCAGTTGGGGTCTTGTAACAAGGCTCTTCCAACCGCGACTAAATCAAATTCACCGGCATCAAGGCGCTCGAGTAAATCGTCAACAGCACGCGTGCTTGAATCTTGGCCTTTGAAGGCACCGAAGAAGTCATCATTAAGCCCTACTGAACCAACGGTAATGGTAGGTTTTCCAGTAATCTTTTTAGTCCAGCCTGCAAGGTTTAACTCACTTTCTTCAAATTCACTCTCCCAGTAGCGGCGCTGTGAACAATGAAAAATATCTACGCCAGCATTACTGAGTGGAAGCAAGAACTTCTCTAGTTCCTGTGGCGTGTGTGCTAAACGGGCGGTGTAGTCTTGCTGTTTCCATTGTGAGTAGCGCAGCACAATAGGAAAATCGGGACCAGTTGCTGCGCGAATAGCTTTGATTATTTCCACCGCAAAGCGACCACGATTCTCCATACTACCGCCCCAGCTATCAGTACGCTGATTAGTGCCTTCCCAGAAGAACTGGTCGATTAGATATCCATGTGCTCCGTGAATTTCTATCCCATCCATGCCAATAGCTTTGGCATCAGCCGCTGCTTGAGCAAAAGCGGATATTACAGATTCAATGTGCTCGACTGTCATGGGTTCAGCGCCCTGTTTTCCAGGTTTGAAGAGTCCCGACGGCCCCGCACTTGGCAGCTCAGGGTAGGGCGCTTTGTCTGCGACCCGTGCCATACCCACATGCCACAACTGTGGCATGATTTTACCGTCTACACTATGAACCTCGTCTACCACATTTTTCCATGCTGCCAAGGCCTCGTCGCCGTGGAATTGGGGAATGTTCGCATCCATGGTAGCGACTTTGTCGTTTACGGTAGTACCCTCGGTAATGATTAAACCAGTACCACCTTGAGCGCGGCGTTTATAGTAACCGGCAACATCGCTGGTAGGTATGCCGTTAGGTGAGAACTGGCGAGTCATGGGCGCCATAACGATTCGATTATTTAACGATAGGTTGCCTTGTGAATAAGGCTTAAACAGTGCGTTTGCTGCCATTTTTTATCTCTACGTTTTTAGATTGTTTTCAGATAGTACTGGCGAGGTAGGCTAAGTCAATTTTCAAATCTTGATAGTAAGACATAAGTAAAAGTGAAGTGCGATGTTCACTTAGGCGGGCGTTCTCATTAACTGGCTCAACGATAAGTTAGGAGCACAGTCACACAGGCATGGTCATAAATGTCACTGTATAAACGTATACAACGTAGGGCATTTTTTAATTAAACCGTTATGGCTACAGGTAACAAGTGGTTAGCAAACACGTTAATATGCAAAATTATAAGCATGATAACGTTTAAGTGTCTTCAAACAGTTTGTCTTAACAAAAATGCTATTAGCCAAAGACAGTAAAGTTGACGTTATTACAAATAACAAAAGAGGGATGAAAATGAACGAAATCACATTTACCCGTGAGGAAAAAGACGCATTGGTCGCTAAACTACAACGATACTGTGATGATGAGTTAAATATGGAATTAGGCCAATTTGACGCAGAGTTTCTTCTCGATTTTATCAGTAAGGAAATGGGCGCAACCTTTTATAACAAAGGCATAAGTGATGCTAGAGCGGTTGTAGCATCGCGCTTACAAGTTATTGATGAAGAACTATATGCCATCGAAAAGGTAATTTAACTAAATACAGTCATTTAAAGCCTGCACTCAGCAGGCTTTCATATTAAATGGCAGATGGTTGGTCCACCTCATTAAGTAATGAATGATCGGTACTAGAGTTCCTGATTGGTAGGTCTGATGATCATTTCGTTGATATCTACATCGCCAGGCTGCTCAATGGCAAAAGTTACAGCACGGGCAATTGCATCTGCGTCGATAGCATCGTCGTACATATCTTCTGCCATTTGCTTCGAGTCTTTGTGAGATATGTGGTCAGTAAGCTCTGTCGCCACTGCACCTGGTGAAATATTCGTTGAACGAATTTGACCGTTTGACTCTTTGCGAATACCTTCGCTTATTGCCTTAACAGCAAATTTAGTGGCGCAATAAACCGTAGCTCCTGGGAAAACCACATGACCCGCCACAGAGGATAGATTGATAATATGTCCGCTTTGTTGTTCGCGCATGCGCCCTAAAACCGCTGCTACGCCGTACATAACGCCTTTAATGTTTACATCTATCATCTGGTCCCACTCATCAACCTTTATCTCGTCAAGCGGAGCGAGGGGCATAAGGCCAGCATTATTGACTAGCACGTCAATGCGGTCGTAGGTATCTATTGCAGCTTTTGCAAGTGCCTCAACCTCTTCTCTTTTCGTGACATCGACCGTTTTATAGGTTGCGTGTCCACCTGAAGATTCAATTTCATCAACAAGTTTTTTAAGACGGTTTTCACGGCGAGCCCCCAACACTAATTTAGCGCCTTTTTCCGCAAGCATTTTCGCTGTCGCTTCTCCAAGCCCGCTACTCGCGCCTGTGATGATGACTACTTTTCCAGAAACTTCATTCATAACATTATCCTTACGTTTGATTAGTCGTAAGTTGCTACGTCTAAGTATCGAAGTGGATTACATTAATTCGTATAAATGCTGTGAGAATGCTGATGAGAGCGGTGAATGAAGAGGTTACAGGGGGACTTTTATTTTTAGCGGGCATTTAGCCACGCAGCAACAAGGAAGAATTTCATCATCATCAATAAAGGCGAGGGGATCGGTAGTGTATTCAACTTCGCCTTCAATAAGCTTAGTTCGACACGCACCGCAAAAGCCTTCACGGCAGTGGTAGTGAATATTGACGCCTGCTGATTCGAGGGCGTTTAAGATGGTGGTATCAGAGGGGGCAATAATCGCCCCCACATCGACAACGTCGATGCGGAGTGATTTATCGTTACTGCTCATTAAGCTGTGGTTTTACAGCTCAAAATCAGCAAAGTCGTCTTCGCTTACTGCAGAGTCTATTTGTCCAACTAGATAAGAACTGATTTCAGATTCTTGTGGCGCTACTTGTACATTGTCTGAATTTAGATAGTTATTCATCCAAGGTAGCGGGTTGCTGCTAATCTCAAATGGTGTATCTAGACCTATGGCAGACATACGTTGATTCGCAATGTACTCAACGTACTGGCAAAGAATTTCTTTGTTAAGGCCAATCATAGAGCCGTTTTGGAACAGATAGTCAGCCCATTGCTTTTCTTGCTCAACCGCATTCATGAAGATAGCGCGGGCTTCTTCTTTACATTCTTCTGCTATTTGCGCCATTTCAGGGTCATCTTTACCCTTGGCCCACAAGTTGAGAATGTGCTGGGTTGAAGATAAGTGAAGGTTCTCATCACGGGCAATCAATCGAATGATTTTCGAGTTACCTTCCATTAATTTGCGTTCTGCGAAAGCGAACGTACAAGCAAAAGATACGTAGAAGCGGATTGCTTCAAGCGCATTTACCGAGTTCATACACAGATAAAGCTTCTTTTTAAGCTCGTACATATTAATTGTGTACGCAGTACCATTAACGGTATGAACGCCTTCACCTTGTGTTTGCCAAAGTTGAGTGGCAAAAATGAGGTCGTCATAATACTTTGATATATCAGCGGCACGGCGCTTAATCTCGTCGTTTACTACGATATCTTCAAATATTTCACTCGGGTCTGAGAACAAGTTACGCAAGATATGGGTATATGAGCGCGAATGAATAGTCTCAAAGAAAGACCATGTTTCAACCCATGTTTCTAACTCGGGTAGCGAGATAATAGGCAAGAACGCAATATTTGGGCTACGACCTTGTACCGAATCTAACAGAGTCTGGTACTTAAGGTTGGAAATAAAGATGTGTTTTTCTGGGTCGGTTAATTTTTGAAAATCAACACGATCGCGAGAAACGTCTACTTCTTCAGGGCGCCAAAAAAAGCTAATTTGTTTCTCAATAAGCTTTTCGAAAATGGCATGCTTTTGCTGATCATAGCGTGCAACGTTTACGGGATTACCGAAAAACATCGGCTCGATCAATGGATTAGTACTTTGCTGATTAAACGTAGTGTATTTCATGATGGCCTAACTAAAAACTTAATGATTAACGCGTATTATTGTTTGTGTTCTTGCTGCGAAACGTTAATGGCAGGCGTTACCGTAAAATCCTTTTACGAACCTGCCATTTTGGCAAAAGGGCGTGTTTTAGATTTTACACGCACCGCCTGCACAATCATCATCTTCCTCTACCACGACTTCTTCTTGACGTGGCATAGGCTCGTTTGCTTTAGCGTCTAACGCCGAGGTGTCTGAAGCACCGTCACGAGTGTTATGATAATAAAGTGTCTTAACACCAAGCTTGTAAGTAGTAAGAAGGTCTTTAAGCAGAAGCTTCATTGGGACCTTGTTACCTTCATAACGACTTGGGTCGTAATTAGTGTTTGCAGAGATAGTTTGGTCGATAAACTTCTGCATGATACCCACAAGTTGCAGGTAGCCATCGTTTGAAGGAATATCCCAAAGTAACTCGTATTGGTCTCTTAGCGTTTCGTACTCAGGTACAACTTGCTTAAGAACACCATCTTTACTCGACTTAATGCTGATGAAACCACGTGGCGGCTCTATACCGTTGGTCGCATTAGAGATCTGCGAAGATGTCTCTGAAGGCATTAATGCAGACAGCGTAGAGTTGCGCAGTCCGTGTGTTTTGATTTCTTCGCGAAGTGCATCCCAATCGTAATGAAGCGGTTCGTTACATACGCTATCAAGGTCTTTCTTGTAGCTGTCAATTGGCATGATGCCTTGCGAATAAGTCGTTTCGTTAAACTTAGGGCACGCACCTTTCTCTTTAGCCAGGTTGTTCGACGCTTTCAGTAGGTAATACTGCATTGCTTCAAACGTGCGGTGGACTAAACCGTTTGCGCTATGATCTGAATATTTAACGCCGTTCTTAGCAAGGTAGTAAGCGAAGTTGATAACACCCACACCTAGAGTACGACGGCCCATAGTTGCGTTGTACGCAGCAGGGACAGGGTAGTCTTGGTAATCAAGTAGATTATCAAGAGCGCGTACTGCTAGATCGGCGAGTTCTTCAAACTCATCAACTGACTCAATCGCACCTAAGTTAAATGCAGACAGCGTGCAAAGGGCAATTTCACCATTTTCGTCGTTTACATGCTGTAGCGGCTTAGTCGGTAGCGCAATTTCAAGACACAAGTTGCTTTGACGAACTGGCGCAACTTCTGGGTTGAACGGGCTATGCGTATTGCAGTGGTCAACATTTTGAAGGTATATACGACCTGTGCTTGCACGCTCTTGCATGAACAAGCTAAACAGTTCCATCGCTTTGATTTGCTTCTTACGGATGCTGTCGTCGTTCTCGTATTTAACGTATAGCTCTTCGAACTTGTCTTGATCAGCAAAGAACGCATCATAAAGACCTGGAACGTCAGATGGACTAAATAATGAAATGTAGCCATCTTTCATCATGCGCTGATACATAAGTTTGTTGAACTGAACACCGTAGTCTAAGTGACGTACACGGTTTTCTTCTACACCGCGGTTATTCTTAAGCACTAGTAGAGATTCTACTTCCATATGCCAGATAGGGTAGAACAACGTAGCCGCACCGCCACGAACGCCACCTTGTGAACAGCTTTTCACTGCAGTCTGGAAATATTTGTAGAATGGAATACAGCCAGTGTGGAATGCTTCACCACCACGAATAGGGCTGCCTAGTGCACGAATGCGACCTGCATTCACACCAATGCCCGCGCGTTGGCTTACGTATTTAACTATCGCGCTTGCCGTTGCGTTAATTGAGTCTAGGCTGTCGCCTGTTTCAATAAGTACGCACGAGCTGAACTGACGCGTAGGCGTTCGTACGCCTGCCATAATTGGGGTAGGTAACGATAGCTTAAACGTTGAAGCAGCATCGTAGAAACGACGGATATAATCCATACGCGTCGCTTTGTCGTAATTTGCGAAAAGACATGCTGCTACGAGAATATAAAGGAACTGTGCACTTTCATAAATTTCGCCAGTAACACGGTTTTGAACTAAATACTTGCCTTCAAGTTGTTTAACCGCAGCATAACTGAAGTTCATATCGCGCCAATGGTCGATGTAGGTTTCCATTTCTGCGAATTCTTCAGGCGTGTAGTCTTCAAGTAAATGCTTGTCGTACTTTCCTAAATCTACCATTTTTCCAACGTGTTCAAGTAACGCTGGCGGCTCAAATTGTCCGTACGCTTTTTTACGAAGATGGAAAATAGCCAGGCGCGCGGCCAAGTATTGGTAGTCTGGCGCATCAGTGGAGATCAGGTCAGCCGCTGACTTAATCAGTGTTTCGTGGATCTCGCTGGTATTAATGCCGTCATAGAACTGAATTTGCGCTTTTATTTCAACTTGTGAAACAGAAACGTTGTTTAATCCTTTGGCTGCCCATGTAACGACTTTGTGGATTTTTTCTAAGTCGATGGACTCTTTTTCACCGTTTCGTTTGGTGACGAATAAGTTGTTGTTCATGTTACTGGCCGTTTGTCTGTTAGCGCTTGATGCGTGGGCTATCTGTTGCCCATTTTCGTTTTAATTTTAAATGCGTATGTTGTTAACGTTGTTGGCTCACGCCAGTTAAAAACACACACAAAAAGCGGCCTAAACTAATACCAAGAAGTATTGTAGTAGAGACTGCTCGTTAAATTCTTTACTGCTTTTTTGTTTTCAGCGAGATTATTGTTTCAAACTATAAGTGGTGTCCCAGAGACAGTTTGTCATTAGTTGAGATCCCGAAAATTGTCGATGGGATCCCGTGCTGAATTAAACACAAGATAGTGAGGTTTTGTCTTGATTGCAACCCAATATCTGGTGGTATTTCAAGCACTCAATCTGGCATGAAATTTATGTTAGTAACAACTAACTTTTTAGCGTTCTACAAGCGTAAAATATCTGGAATGCAAGCGTTTTAAACAAAATCTTAAGTATAAAAATTAATTTATTCTTAGAATTCAATTTTTATACAGACACGATATATGGTGTTTAAAATATCACCGCAGCCCAACATATAGTGTTAAATTAACTTTGCGCTACTGTATATAGTAAGTAGTTTACGTCTACGTTATTAGACGAAAGATAAAAGCCTTGAGAAATCGGGTCCATATGCAAACCTGTCATGTCGCGAGGAAGCAAACCTGCTTGATCCGTCATCGCCATAAGTTCTGAAGGCTTTATAAATTTACCGTGATCGTGCGTACCTTTAGGTACTAATTTCAGAATGTATTCTGCGCCAAGGATCCCCATCAAATATGACTTCAGGTTTCTGTTCAGTGTAGAGAAGAAAACATGGCCGCCAGGTTTTACTAATTTCGCGCAGGCCATAACAACAGAGGCAGGGTCGGGCACGTGCTCTAACATCTCCATACAGGTAACTACATCGAACTGACCAGCGTTTGCTTCTGCAAATGCTTCAGCCGTTGAGCAGACGTAGTCAACTTTAACCCCAGACTCTAAACCGTGAAGTTTGGCCACTTCTAACGAAGCCTCTGCCATATCTAGCCCTGTAACTATTGCTCCAGCACGAGCCATAGATTCAGCGAGAATGCCGCCACCACAACCTATGTCCACGACTTTCTTATCAAATAACCCTTGGCTATGTTGATTAATGAAGTCTAGGCGCAGTGGGTTAATAAGGTGTAGTGGCTTGAATTCGCCTTCTGGATCCCACCATCGAGACGCAAGTTCAGAGAATTTATTGATTTCTTGTTGATCGACGTTCGTCATTAGTAAAACAATCCTTAACCTATCTCTTCTTAAGATATCGTAAATTCAGGTTGTGTTTCACTGTTTTTAAACAGAAATAGCTAAATTATACGAAGGGATGAACGAAAAATAATCGCTTGCCTTTTAGTTGATTAATAAGCGTAATTAAGCGCTACATAATTCTGTCATCAAGTGGTACACTCGAAGCACGATTATGACCCACATAATAACAACAGTGCGCTCCCAAGCCTTGCTTTCACAATGATGTGAAGTTAAGCGCTGGATAACGCAGAACAAACCAAAATAAAGGGATTAAGCAGTTTATGTCTGATAACGCTAAAGAAATCCTCCCCGTTAATATTGAGGAAGAGTTAAAGAACTCCTACCTTGATTACGCGATGAGCGTTATTGTCGGGCGAGCCTTGCCTGACGTAAGAGATGGCTTGAAGCCAGTGCACCGTCGTGTGCTGTTCGCAATGAACGAACTGAAAAACGACTTTAACAAGCCATACAAAAAATCTGCCCGTGTGGTAGGTGACGTAATTGGTAAATATCACCCGCACGGTGACTCTGCGGTTTACGACACTATCGTTCGTATGGCCCAACCGTTTTCACTGCGCTACATGCTGGTTGACGGTCAAGGTAACTTTGGTTCTGTAGACGGTGACTCTGCCGCTGCGATGCGTTATACCGAAGTTCGCATGGCGAAAATTGCGCACGAATTACTTGCCGATTTAGATAAAGAAACCGTTGATTTTGTACCTAACTACGACGGTACTGAATTTATCCCTGAAGTATTGCCAACTAAGGTGCCTAACCTTCTAGTTAACGGTTCGTCAGGTATTGCAGTTGGTATGGCGACAAACATACCGCCGCATAACCTTACCGAAGTCATCAACGGCTGTGTTGCTTTAATTCAAGATCCATCGATCACCATTGATGATCTGATGACCCATATTCCTGGTCCTGACTTCCCAACGGCGGCGATGATCAGCGGTCGTAAAGGTATTGAAGATGCGTACCGCACTGGTCGCGGTAAAATTTATCTTCGTGCTAAAGCCGAAATCGAGACAGACAACAGTGGTAAAGAAACCATTGTTGTTAATGAAATCCCTTACCAAGTTAATAAAGCACGTCTTATTGAAAAGATCGCTGAACTGGTAAAAGAGAAGCGTATTGAAGGCGTTTCGGCACTGCGTGATGAGTCTGATAAAGACGGCATGCGCATTGTTATTGAAGTAAAACGTAACGAATCTGCCGAAGTTCTGCTTAACCATTTATATGCCAATACCCAGCTTCAAACGGTATTCGGTATTAATATGGTTGCGCTAGACAATGGTCAGCCTAAAGTATTTAACCTTAAAGAGACGCTTGAAGCCTTTATTCTTCACCGCCGTGAAGTGGTAACACGTCGTACGGTATTTGAATTACGTAAAGCCCGTGACCGTGCCCATATCCTTGAAGGTTTGGCAATCGCACTTGCTAATATCGACCCGATTATCGAGTTGATTAAAGCATCGCAAAGCCCGGCAGATGCCAAGAAATCGCTTGTTGCACAAGGTTGGGACTTAGGTGATGTTGCACAAATGCTTGAGCGCGCAGGCGATGACGCTGCACGCCCTGACTGGTTAATGCCAGAATTTGGTATTCGCGACGGCAAGTACTATCTAACAGAACAGCAGGCGCAAGCGATTCTTGACCTACGCTTACACAAGCTAACAGGTCTTGAGCACGAGAAGATCCTTGAAGAATACAAGCAACTTCTAGAGCTAATCGCAGAACTTCTTCACATCCTTAATAGCCCAGAGCGCTTGATGGAAGTGATTCAAGAAGAACTTGAAAAAGTGCGTGACGAATTTGGTGATGAGCGTCGCACTGAAATTACCGCTGCAAGTCACGATATTGATATTGAAGATCTAATCGAGCAAGAAGACGTTGTTGTAACGCTTTCTCGCGAAGGTTATGTGAAGTACCAGAAACTTACAGATTACGAAGCACAACGTCGAGGCGGTCGTGGTAAATCTGCAACTAAGATGAAAGATGAAGACTTCATCGAAAAACTTCTTGTTGCGAATACCCACGATCACATACTGTGTTTCTCAACCCGAGGTCGCTTGTACTGG
The DNA here is from genome assembly GCF_056311825.1 of Alteromonas sp. ABH4_452. Classification (NCBI taxonomy): domain Bacteria; kingdom Pseudomonadati; phylum Pseudomonadota; class Gammaproteobacteria; order Alteromonadales; family Alteromonadaceae; genus Alteromonas; species Alteromonas sp. ABH4_452. The sequence continues at coordinate 2,526,651 of NZ_CM149973.1, forward strand.
TTGAAAGTGTATCAATTACCGTTTGCTAGCCGAAATGCACGCGGACGCCCGATTGTGAACATACTGCCGCTAGAAGATAATGAACGTATTACTGCTATTCTTCCTATTAAAGAATTCGAAGAAGGCAAGTTTGTACTGATGGCAACGGCAAACGGTACAGTGAAAAAGACTGACCTAAGCCTATATTCTCGCCCTCGTTCAAGCGGTATTATCGCTGTTAACCTAAATGAAGGTGATGAGCTAATTGGTGTTGATATTACCCATGGTGATGACGACATCATGTTGTTCTCTGATGCCGGTAAAGTAGTTCGCTTTAACGAGAAGCTTCGCGACAGCGAAACCGGTGAAGTTAAGCGTGACCCAGAGACTGGGGAAGAGTTACTAGCTCTTCGTCCTATGGGAAGAACAGCAACAGGTGTTCGCGGTATTCGTCTGCAAGATGGTCAAAAAGTGGTATCACTTATTGTTCCTAAAGGCGACGGCCCAATCCTGACAGCAACAGAGAATGGTTTCGGTAAGCGTACACCGCTAGACGACTATCCAGCTAAGAGCCGTGCAACACAGGGTGTTGTATCTATCAAGGTATCTGAGCGTAATGGTAAAGTAGTTGGCGCGGTTCAAGTAGACGAAACCAATGAAATTATGCTTATTAGTGACCAAGGCACACTGGTTCGTACCCGTGTAGGCGAAGTGTCAGTAGTAGGCCGTAACACACAAGGCGTTCGCCTAATACGCACAGTAGAAGGTGAGCACGTTGTAGGGTTACAGCGTATTGAAGAAGTGGCAGAGTTGCAGGAACTCGATGAGGACGGTAACCCAATCATTTCAGACGATGCGCCAGAACAAGCAGAAACTGCTGTTCAAGAGCAAGAAAACACCGCAGAAGACGGTGACGGCTCAACGACAGAAGAGTAGGGATAGCGCGCAGGCTTAGGCCATGCGCATTATCAGTGTTCTTTCAAACAAGCGGCTTTTGCCGCTTGTTTACCTAATAGGCCCGCAAAATGTTTGAGATAAAGCGGGTTGAACGGTACTTATCTACAGGTGTTGAAAAACGCAATGAAAGAGGTTTTTAACTTTAGTGCTGGGCCGGCCATGCTTCCTAAAGAAGTGATGGAAAAGGCACAATCAGAATTTACAAATTGGCGCGATTTAGGCTGTTCTGTAATGGAAGTTAGCCATCGTGGTAAAGACTTCATTGAGATAGCCGCAAAAGCAGAGCAGGATTTGCGTGACTTGCTATCTGTGCCATCTAACTACCATGTGCTTTTCACACACGGTGGTGGACGCGGGCAATTTGCTGCTGTTCCCCTCAATTTGTCATCCGCCGATGATACCAGCCTTCATTTAGTGAGCGGATCTTGGTCAAAAGGCGCGGTGAGTGAAGCGAGTAAATACAATAACGCGGTAGTAGTGGGCGACGTTACAGAAAAAGACGGACTTCACTATATCGCTAAGCCTGCTCTGAGTGATATCGATCAGTCTGCGGCCTATTACCATTTTTGCCCGAACGAAACGGTAGACGGTATTGCTTTCGATTGGCTACCAGAGTCGGGAAAGGTGCCGCTGGTTTCTGATATGTCCTCGACGATATTGTCACAACCGCTAGATGTAGCAAAGCACGGTGTTATTTACGCCGGTGCACAAAAGAACATTGGGCCAAGCGGTTTGTCTGTGGTGATTGTTCGTGAAGACCTGGTTGGTAAAGCGCGTAAAGAGACGCCCTCTATCTTCGATTATGCTCTAGCGGCAAAATCTGACTCTATGTACAACACACCGCCTACTTTTTCATGGTATTTGGCAGGGCTTGTATTTGAGTGGCTTAAAGATATGGGCGGCGTTGATGCTATGGCTAAACGCAATGCTGAAAAGGCGGCGTTATTGTATTCAGCTATCGACAGTTCTGACTTTTATTCAAGTAAAGTTCACCCTGACAACCGTTCAAAAATGAACGTGCCGTTTCATTTAGCCAATACTGAACTTGACGGATTGTTCCTTAAACAGTCACAAGAAGCTGGGTTACTTGCTCTTAAAGGGCATCGTTCGGTAGGGGGCATGCGTGCCAGTATTTATAATGCAATGCCGGTAGAGGGCATTGTTGCGCTAGTTGAATTTATGCGTGAATTTGAAAGAGTGAATGGATAAAATGGAGCAGTTAACATTAGACCCGATTGCAAAAGTATCGGGAGAGGTCAATGTACCTGGCTCAAAAAGTCTGTCTAACCGCGCACTGTTGCTTGCTGCGTTAGCACAAGGTGAGACTGAATTAACTAACTTGCTTGATAGCGAAGATATCGAGCATATGCTAAATGCACTTACTAAGTTGGGTGTTAGCTATCGCTTAAGCGAAGATAAAACTCAATGCGTTGTGCAAGGCAATGGTGGCGCATTTGAGGTGGCTGAGCCACTTGAGCTTTTCTTAGGTAATGCCGGTACAGCGATGCGTCCTTTATGCGCAGCACTTGCCGCAAGTAACGTGGATACCGTGTTAACGGGTGAACCGCGAATGGAAGAGCGCCCAATTGGCGATTTAGTGGATGCACTACGCGAAGCAGATGCTGACGTATCTTATCTTAAAAATGAAGGTTACCCTCCGCTTCAAATTAAAGGTAAGACGTTAAACGGTGGCGAAATGTCGGTTGATGGCAGCGTGTCTAGTCAATTTTTAACGGCGCTTTTAATGGCAGCACCCCTGTTTTCAGGAGATGTGACTATTCGTATCAAAGGCGAATTAGTGTCTAAGCCTTATATCGATATCACGCTAGACACCATGGCTAAATTTGGCGTCAGTGTAGAGAATGACAACTACCAGAAGTTTACGGTTTCTGCTGACGCTAAGTACGTTGCGCCAGGTAAATTTATGGTAGAAGGCGATGCTTCTTCTGCATCTTACTTCCTTGCAGCCGGCGCTATTAAAGGCGGAACGGTACGCGTAACCGGAATTGGGCAGAAAAGCATTCAAGGTGATATCCGCTTTGCTGACGTGCTCGAAGCCATGGGTGCAAAGGTAGTGTGGAACGATGAATATGTTGAAATAACCGGTGCGCCACTTAAAGGTGTGAACATGGATATGAACCATATTCCGGATGCCGCCATGACCATTGCCACTACAGCGCTGTTTGCTGAAGGTCCTACGACCATGACTAACATCTATAACTGGCGTGTTAAAGAAACAGACCGACTTGCGGCTATGGCAACCGAACTTCAAAAGCTAGGTGCGAAAGTAGAAGAAGGTCACGACTATATAAAAGTATGGCCAACTGATTCGCTAAAACATGCTGAAATAGATACGTATAACGACCACCGTATTGCAATGTGCTTTTCACTAGTTGCATTAAGCGATACGCCGGTAACAATAAACGACCCAGGTTGTACACGCAAAACCTTCCCAGACTATTTTACCCGCTTTAAAACTTTATATAGCGCGTAAAAGCCTTGTAAAAATGAGTCAGAGGTCAATGAAGGGCTATGTAGGTTAACCCTTTAGTTGCTTCGTTGATCTGAATCAGATTTATCCTAATGTACAATGCCGACTCTAAGAGGCGGCATTGCTTATCTCTCACTAAAGCGTATAATTGCGCGCGATTTTTAGTAATTTAAACGATGGAGCAGGTATGCATTCCACACCCGTAGTCACGGTTGACGGTCCTAGTGGTGCAGGCAAAGGTACGTTAAGTAGCTTGCTAGCAAAAAAATTAGGGTGGCACTTTCTAGATAGCGGCGCAATTTACCGCGTATTAGCAGTTGCTGCACTTCACCACGACCTTCCGTGTGATGATGAAGAATGTGTTGTTCCTCTAGCAACCGGTCTTGATGTTAGTTTCGAGACGAATGGCGATACCACTCGCATTATCTTAGAAGGCGAAGACGTTACTGACGATATTCGTACTGAAGAGGTTGGCGCTGTGGCATCAAAAGTTGCAGCACTACCTCGTGTTCGCGAAGCGCTACTTCGCAGACAGCGTGCTTTCCAACAAGATCCAGGTCTTGTTGCTGATGGCCGCGACATGGGGACCGTGGTATTTCCTGATGCGCCTGTAAAGATTTTCCTTACAGCAAGCGCAGAGGCCCGTGCTGAACGGCGCTATAGCCAGTTGAAAGCAAAGGGCATGGATGTTAATATTGCGCGCCTTTTAACCGATATCAAGGCAAGAGACGAGCGCGATACACAACGTGCGGTGGCTCCTTTGGTACCGGCACAAGATGCAGTAATTATAGATTCAACGGACTTGGATATTGACCAAGTCTTTGAAAAAGCGATGGATATTATTTCCTCACGCCTTTAATGACGAGAGCTGATCGCATCCAAAGCAGTGTTGCTACAGGAAGTGGCGACTAATTTTAATAACCCCGCGTTATCCGGATAAGAAGCGTGGATATCAACTTAAAAGTTTATTTGAGACTTATGACTGAAAATTTTGCACAACTTTTTGAAGAAAGCTTACAAGAACTAGAAACACGTCCTGGTTCAATTGTAAAAGGTACTGTTGTTTCTATCGACAAAGACATCGTTCTTGTTGATGCAGGCTTGAAATCAGAAAGTGCTATCCCAGCTGACCAATTTAAAAATGCTGAAGGCGAACTAGAAATCGCTATCGGTGACCAAGTAGACGTTGCACTAGATGCAGTTGAAGATGGTTTCGGTGAAACTATCCTTTCTCGTGAAAAAGCGAAGCGTCACGAAGCTTGGGTTGAGCTGGAAAAAGCTTACGAAGATAAAGCTACAATTAAAGGCGTTATCAACGGTAAAGTTAAAGGCGGTTTCACTGTTGAAGTTAACAGTGTACGCGCGTTCCTTCCTGGTTCTCTTGTTGACGTACGTCCAGTACGTGACACTACGCACCTTGAAGGCAAAGAGCTTGAGTTTAAAGTTATCAAGCTAGACGCTAAGCGTAACAACGTTGTTGTTTCTCGTCGTGCAGTTATCGAAGCAGAAAGCAGCGCAGAGCGCGAAACGCTTCTTGCTAACCTTGAAGAAGGTCACGAAATCAAGGGTATCGTTAAGAACCTTACCGATTACGGTGCGTTCGTTGACCTTGGTGGCGTAGACGGTCTTCTACACATCACTGATATGGCTTGGAAGCGCGTTAAGCACCCAAGTGAAATCGTGAATGTTGGTGACGAAATCAACGTTAAAGTACTTAAGTTCGACAAAGAGAAGCAGCGCGTTTCTCTTGGTATGAAGCAAATGGGCAACGATCCATGGCAAGAAATTGCTTCTCGTTACCCAGAAGGTACTAAGATCAACGGTCAGGTTACTAACCTTACTGACTACGGCTGCTTCGTTGAAATCGAAGACGGCGTTGAAGGTCTTGTACACGTTTCTGAAATGGACTGGACTAACAAGAACATCCACCCATCTAAAGTTGTTAACCTAGGTGACACTGTAGATGTAATGGTTCTTGAAATTGACGAAGAGCGTCGTCGTATTTCTCTAGGTCTTAAGCAGTGCATTGCTAATCCTTGGGAAACATTTGCTGAGTCACACGAAAAAGGTGACAAAGTGTCTGGTAAGATCAAGTCAATCACTGACTTCGGTATCTTCATCGGTCTTGACGGCGGCATCGACGGTCTAGTTCACCTTTCTGACATCAGCTGGAACAAGTCTGGTGAAGACGCGGTTCGCGACTACAAGAAAGGCGACGAAATCTCTGCAGTTGTACTACAAGTCGACCCAGAGCGTGAGCGTATCTCTCTTGGCGTTAAGCAAATCGAAGAAGATCCTTTCAACAAGTATCTGACAGATAACAAGAAAGGTGCTATCGTTACTGGTACAGTAACAGCAGTTGATGCGAAAGGCGTTACTGTAAACCTAGCTGAAGAAGTTGACGGCTACATCCGCGTTGCAGATCTTGCTGTAGAGCGTGTTGAAGACGCAACAGAAGCGGCTAACGTTGGTGATAGCATCGAAGCGAAGTTCATGGGCGTTGACCGTAAGAACCGCACTGTTAACCTATCTGTTAAAGCGAAAGATCAGGCTGACGAAAAAGAAGCTATCGATAAAGTTAACCAGCAAGAAGATGTTGGTTTCGCTAACGCGATGGCAGAAGCATTTAAAGCTGCTAAAGGCGAATAATGCTTTTGTGGGTGTGCATCTGCACACCCAATTCGCGATAGCTGTTTAAACAATAATATTGACAACGAGGTTAAACATGACCAAGTCTGAATTAATTGAACGGCTCGCGGATCAAGCGCGTCATATTCCGGCGAAAGAACTCGAACTGGCGATAAAAGAACTTCTAGAGCAAATGGCGCAAACTCTTCAAAAGGGTGAGCGTATTGAGATTAGAGGTTTTGGTAGTTTCTCTCTTCACTATCGCGCTCCACGAGTAGGTAGAAACCCTAAAACGGGTGAAACTGTGAAACTAGACGGTAAATATGTACCGCACTTTAAACCTGGTAAAGAGCTTCGCGAAAGGGTAGACGCCTCAATCGCATAATGCATTTTAAAAGCCGCTGTAAAGCGGCTTTTTTGTGCCAGATGGAAAGTATCATCACAATAAGCCTTTCATTTAACCCTCTGCCTAGCTTAAATTAACGAATACCCTGAGATACTTTTGTTTAATTTTTAATGCCTATTGACCCCGACTAAAGTAGGGTTATATATTATTCGAATAATAATAAACGGTATACGTAGAAGTAATGTCAGCCGGCGATGAACAAGCAATAATAAAACAATACCAGCCGCTCATTCGCGCGTTAATTCCATATGAACAACAAAACAGGTTGCTAGAGGGAATTAATAAGTTTTCGAAGCGTTTGCCTAGTAGTGTCCGAAAAGTCGTGAAAGAAGAGGTCGTTCGATTAACATCGTTGACTGATGCGCCTGCCGATAATTCTGCCTTCGCCCAATTCCCTGTCATGAAGTTCAAGCACTTCGGTGTTCAGATGCGCCTCGATAAAGTTGGCGCGCAGATCCTCAAAAACGAAACATCGCTCTATCAAGACAGGTACACCGTAGGTGTGTTTGAGTCAGTAATGAACTCAGACTTTTACCAAAATCAAATAAAAAAAGAACAGTTCAAAAAAATTGTCGATGCATTTAACGTTGAAAGCCAGTCGTTTACCGATATCGACTTTGGTGATGACATTGCTATTCGGCCCAACTTTACTATTTCTTCCCCCGAATTCGAGAAAGGCCGTCATTGCTCAATAAGCTCTATGTCACATAATGGAATTACTTTAGAGACGAAAAGGCCACCTAATGCATCCACCGGCGATGTAATCACTTTCACCATTCCCGAAGTTAAAGGCCTGACCAAAGAACCCACTGAAATTACCCTTGAACTAGAGTCTGTAAAATACAATAAACATTTAGGGAAATACGAAACGTCATTTAATTTTCCTGATGACGTCGATAAGGGGTTTTTAGCAACGCTCAAACGTTATGTTGCGGTAACTGCCTATAAGCAACCGCTGCAGAGAGATTTAGAAATAGAGCGTGCTATGCAGGAGCTCGAGCGCGACCGAATACTTGAAAATAGCCCGTGGCTTCCTGTTTTTCTTGCACCTGAAAAGCAATCTCTAAAACCTATGATAGCCCTTTTTACTAAGGCGAATGTCGAGCACAATGATGCGGACAAACTACTGACAAGTTTGCAAGATAAGCCTATTTTCTCTACGTTAGTTGATGAGTTGCGAAAGTACAACGAAGCTTATGTATTTCATGGCAATATTAAAACCAAAAGTGGTAACGTACAGATAACCGCTACACACAGGCAACTACTTGCGCTTAAGCAACTTAATGCGCTTGTATATTTGCTTGCAAAAAGTGGTGACTTTATATGTACCCACTGTCGCCTAGATAGTGTGACCCGTGAAGATAAACAAAAAGCCTTTGCTATTCACGATATTGCGAGTAAAGAATTTGAGCAGCTTGCCCAGATCTCCCATGTTTTATACTGCAAAGATGTATCAGCCTACCTCACAAACTTAACGCTTTCTGCTAAATGCGATTTCAAGCCTTTGTCTAAAACGTTGAAAGCTAGCGGTGACAACTGGCGCATAGATTATGTCATGGAAGAAGATTTAGATAGACGGAGTGAAACTCGCTACGTTATCGATAAACCCGCTTCCATCAAAGTAGGCTTGCTTACCTCTCTTGACGCGCGAGTGGCCGATTTAAGCGCCAGCGGTATGAAATTGACAGTTGCGCCGCACAGCGATCTGCAAAAAGAGATACGAGTTTCTGTGCCGGAACTAAAAATTAAAGGCGAAAAATATAAGGTTGTGCATTACCAAGCTGAAACTGGCGTGGTCAGGCTATGCCTCGTAGAAGACACACGCAAAGCTAAAGTGAGCTCTAACGTCGATCACATGGTTGAAGAGAATACGGCTTATTTTAAAGTGAGAGATATTGCTCGTATTCAGCGATCAACACATCGTTACATTTGGGAGCTTGCCGTAAGGCATATGCCGTCGCTATCGGTACTTTGCGTAATGAATAGGTTTACACTCGACAGGCTAAAAACCGTCTATCAAAGCGATGCATCTGACGATCTTTATCCCTTTTCACGTACACAAAATATCATCCCGCTTCATGGTTTCTTTGCAGACAAAGGTCAGGCAAAGCCTAAATCCCAAATATTAGAAGCCATGTTTAAAGAAACCTCTGAACAAGCTTTAGTTGTGCATTGCGTGAGAAAAAGCGACAGCCGTTTGGTGTATATCAAAGAACGGGATTTCTTGTTCTCTAAGCTTCGTACACAAATCAAAACTCAGTTAGATGAAGAAAAAATTCAGCTAAGTGCTACTGATGTTACCGCAATACGCTGCCACGGGGCTGTAACACCGTTGACCAAAAAGCGGCTAGCGCAGCTTTCGAAGTTAGATAAAGCTATGTATGACAAGCTTGAAACCATGCAGGCAGGTTATACGCACTGCATATTCATCACGAATATGTCTGCGCTTCACCATGATTTAGTGGTGGAAAACCTTATAGCAAAACCTCAGCGCCATGAAATTGAAGGTGAAGGTGCAGCTTAATACTTTTTCTGCATTCCCACGCTTTGCTAGGAAACTTGCCTGCGCCTTCTGAGTAGACAATTATCTATGTGTATTGGTATAACAGCATTTCCGACACGCTTTTAGTGTTATCTCTTTTCGCATTTTGCTATTCTTGTAAATAAATCAATAAAAAAGGGTTGAGTGTTGAAAGGGATCATAGCGTTTCTCATTATCTTAGTGCTACTTGCCATTGCATTTGTGATTGGCTCTCAAAATGAAGCACAAGTAACAGTTAATTATCTCATTGCTCAGGCGAATCTTCGCTTATCAACATTGATTGCGATTACACTTTCAATAGGCGTGGGTATCGGCATTTTAATTATGTTAATGAGTTGGCTGAAACTACGTGTTCAGTTAATGTCTGCGCAATCTAAAATACAGAGTTTGGAACAAGACCACTAATGCTCGAACTGCTGTTTCTCCTTTTACCTGTTGCGGCAGGGTATGGTTGGATAATGGGGCGCAATAGTGTCCGTCAAGCGCAGCGAAAACAGTCAAGTATCCTATCTAAGCATTATTATAAAGGGCTAAACTTTTTACTTTCAGACCAGCCCGATAAGGCCGTTGATACGTTAATCAAAATGATTAACGTGAATAGCGATACGGTTGAAACCCATATTGCCATGGGCAGCTTTTTCCGTCACCGCGGTGAAATAGATCGGGCTATTAAAGTTCACCAAAACTTGGTTAGTCGCGACGAACTACAACCAGCGCAAAGAGAAAATGCGCTTCGGGAACTCGGTCACGACTATACGCAAGCTGGCTTTTTAGAGCGCGCAGAAAACGCATTTCTTCAGCTTTTAAACAGTGAAAAACATTATTTGGTTGCCCAGCAGCAGCTGTTTAGCATCTATCAAACCACGAAAGAGTGGGAAAGAGCGATAGAATTAGCTGAGCGCATGGTGCAATGTCATGGTGATAATGATGAACTGTGCGAACGTCTTGCCCACTTTTATTGTGAGCAAGCAGCGGTTGAGTTAAAGAACGAAAGCCAAGGAGCAGCGTTAACACTGTTACAGAAAGCGGTTAATGCAGATGAACATGCGGTAAGACCTTGGCTGATGTTAGGTGATATAGCGCTTAATCAAAAACGCTTCACTGACGCAAATGCCTATTTTACTCAAGTTGCAGAGCGCGATATCAATTGGTTCAGTGAAGCCGTGCCTAGCCTTGAAAAAATCGCGGAAGAAACCGATGACTGGGAAAGCTTTCAGAAAAACTTAGAAGCGCACTGGCAAGAGTGCGCAACGTCTTATTTAGCCATGGTTGATGTGCTGATGAAGCGCGGTGAAACAGCGCAAGCCGCAGAATATCTATTAGAACAGCTTCGAAAACGTCCAACCATGCGCGGCTTTAAAACCCTTATGGGGCTTTATATTGACCAGCTTTCAGACAAAACTACGGCTGATAGTTTACGCTTACTTAAAGAATTGGTGGAAAAGCAAATGTTGCAGCGTCCTAAATATCGCTGTGGCAGCTGTGGCTTTTCCGGCCGTAAATTATATTGGTTATGCCCTAGCTGTAAAAAGTGGGGCGTGGTAAAACCTATCAAAGGGCTAGACGGAGAATAAAAGAACATGCATGACCCACGCGTTATTGTTGCATTAGACTATGACAATAAAGACACTGCATTGGCGTTTGTTGATAAATTAGATTCAAGCTTATGCAAGCTGAAAGTGGGCAAGGAGATGTTCACCTTATTCGGGCCGGAATTCGTAAAAGCGCTGATTGCTAAAGGCTTTGACGTTTTCTTGGATCTCAAATTCCACGACATTCCAAATACAGTAGCGAAAGCGTGTAAAGCAGCAGCCGAGCTTGGTGTATGGATGGTAAACGTACATGCTTCGGGCGGCCTACCTATGATGCAAGCAGCGAAAGAAGCCATTGCAACAAGCAGTAATCCTCAAACTAAGCTTATTGCGGTTACCGTACTTACCAGCATGGACGAGGCACAACTGGCTGATGTGGTAAGCGGTTTAACACCAGAGCAACAAGTACTGCGCTTGGCAGCACTAACAGAAAAAGCAGGTTTAGACGGCATCGTCTGTTCAGCACAGGAAGCCAGTGCGTTGCGCGAAAAACACAGTGATGACTTTCTATTAGTTACGCCAGGTATTCGCCCTGTAGGCGCTGACGCTGGCGACCAGAAACGTGTTATGACGCCACCTGATGCAATGAAAGCAGGCGTAAGCTATTTAGTTATGGGGCGACCTATCACGAAAGCAGAAGACCCTATTGCAGTATTGAAGTCCGTAAACGAATCAATAAACGGTTAGACTTAATGCAAATACAAAAAAGCTCGGATGTGGCGTTCACATACCGAGCTTTTTTCTTTAAGCCATTTTGAAGGCTCTTTATTCACGAGAGTGATCTAGAGCCATTAAAATAATCGAAAAATCTTATTCGCCTTTAAGCGCTACTTCAGCTGGCGTATAGGTTAAACCGAGCTCTTCACCTAGTGCATCAACTACCGCTTTATAGGTTACTTTACCTTCGTGAACGTTCAAGCCGTTCAGCAAATGCTTGTCTTCTAACATAGCTTTGGCTGGGCCTTTGTTTGCCAGAGCCAAACCAAATGGCAAGGTCGCATTGTTAAGCGCCATAGTAGAAGTGCGCGCAACACCGCCTGGCATGTTTGCTACACAGTAGTGAACCACGTCATCTACAACGTAAACGGGGTCTTGGTGCGTAGTGGCTTTAGACGTTTCAAAACAGCCACCTTGGTCAATAGCAACATCTACAAGCACAGAGCCCGGCTTCATCGCTTTAATTTGTTCACGGGTAAGTAGCTTTGGTGCTGCTGCGCCAGGAATAAGGACTGCACCAACAACAAGGTCTGCTTTAGAAGAGTAATGCTCGATAGCATCAACTGTAGAGTAAACCGTCTTAACTTGACCGTTAAAGATATCGTCTAGCTGGCGAAGACGCGGAAGTGAACGGTCTAGAATGGTGACATCAGCACCAAGACCTAGTGCCATTTTTGCAGCGTTAGTGCCTACAACGCCACCACCAATTACCAATACTTTGCCTGGCGCTACACCGGGTACACCACCAAGAAGGGTACCGCTGCCGCCGTGCGCTTTTTCAAGATAGTGCGCGCCAGCTTGAACAGACATGCGGCCCGCTACTTCACTCATTGGTGCAAGCAATGGAAGACCACCACGGTCGTCAGTTACTGTTTCATAAGCAATACAGGTTGCACCTGACTCAACTAATAACTTAGTTTGCGTAGGATCTGGGGCTAAGTGAAGGTAAGTATAAAGCGTTTGGCCTTTACGAAGCATTTTACATTCGTTTGGTTGAGGCTCTTTCACTTTTACAATCATTTCCGCTTCAGCAAACACTTGCTCAGCAGTAGGTGCAATCGCAGCACCGGCGTCTACATACATTTCGTCAGTGAAACCGATTGCATCACCGGCATTAGTTTCAACAAGAACACTATGACCATGAGTAACAAATTCTTTTACTGCTGCTGGCGTCAAGCCAACACGATATTCGTGGTTCTTAATTTCTTTTGGTACACCAACTAACATGTATCGTCCTCAAATTTATAACGAGCTTCTATGTGGCTCTGGTTGAACTTTGTTTCGTAGCAATCGGTCTTGAAAGCCCGTAAACCTATTTGGCGAGTATACGTCATAAAAAAACGAACTATCTGCTGAATAATGAAGTTATGTAGCATATAATCCTTTAAAAGATGGCTTGTGAGGTATTTTATATGTTGGTAAAGACGCCTAAACACCTTGACCGGATAGACAGGAATATACTGGTACAACTGCAGAAAAACGGGCGTATATCTAATGTCGAACTAGCTAAAGAGGTGGGCTTAAGTCCAAGCCCTTGCTTAGAGAGAGTCAAGAGATTAGAGACTCAGGGCTATATAAAGGGCTACCACGCGTTAGTTGACCCAGAAAAGCTTGGCGCTGCTATGCTCGTGTTTGTTGAGATTACATTAACCAAAACATCGGTAGATATCTTTGCAGAATTTTCTGCTGCGGTAAAACTGCATGACGATATTCAAGAGTGTCACTTGGTATCTGGTGATTTCGACTTCTTATTAAAAGCCCGCGTTGCGGATATGGGCAGTTATAGAAAGCTGTTGGGTGATACCTTATTGCGTTTACCGGGTGTAAGTGAGTCTCGGACATATGTTGTGATGGAAGAAGTAAAAAGCACATCATCACTGCGCATTAATTTGAAGTAATGAAAGCATGGCTCAATAGCGTGTTTTTATGGTAGGCTGTGCAAAAATACAGTGTTTGTGTGCAACGAAAGGATTGTTGCGGTTCACATACAATAGGGTAGGGGAGCATCCCAATAGCTTTTTTAATAGGCTCAGCTACTTACCAACATTACTCAAATAATAATTATTTAGGGATTGCAAAGAGTTCGCTAAGCTCTTTGTAGCGTTTAACGCAAAGATAGTACGTATAGGCTAAGACCATTAGTCGATATAAAACTACATGCGATAGAAATTGAAGGTTCTTTAGGGTTATGGCGCGATTAACAGGGGTTCAGCGAGTGTGGGAAGCAGGCATGATTATCGCCTGTGTTTTCGCCTTCTTCTTATTGCTGGCACTAGTATCTTTTCATCCAGGTGATCCAGGTTGGAGTCAGGCTGGATTACAATTAGACATTCACAATTGGGTTGGCGCCACTGGAGCATGGGTTGCTGACTTATTGCTATTTTCGTTTGGTTTTCTTGCTTATTTGCTCCCATTTGGCTCTGCATTTTTAGGGTGGTTCCTTTTCCAGCACATCAAAGAGCTGGACGAATTCGACTATCTCACCATAGGTTTGCGAATTATCGGTGGGTTATTAATGGCCCTTGGCGCAACGGGCATCGCCAGTATCAATTTTGATGATATCTATAACTTTTCAGCCGGCGGCTTTGTAGGTGATGTGATTAGTTCAGCGCTTATACCGTACTTTAATACCGCTGGTACTATCCTACTTTTACTTTGCTTTTTCTGTACTGGCTTTACGCTTTTAACAGGTATAAGTTGGCTTACTATTATCGATAGGCTAGGGGAAGGAACGCTGTGGTTGGGGCGTAAAACCCTGTCTGCACCACAGAGTTTATTGGCACTTGAAATGCCACGCCTGGCGTTGGCCAATAAATCATCAAATCAAGAGAACACCGACACTGCCGAGCTGGATATTACCAGTATGCGAGCAGAACCCTTAGCTTCTTCCGCAAAAGCCCAGGAACAGCCACAGCAACCGCAAACACCTACGCAGAGAGCTACTCCGACTCGCAATGAACCCTCTTTCGGTATTGATGAGCTTGATGATGAGCCACCGTTTTATACTTATGATGGCAGCGATAAGGCGCAAGCTGAAGGTAATTCGACGCAAGATAGCGAAAACTTACGAAGCGATGAAGCGCTTTCAAATGCGGGCGAAAGTGAACCTGAGACGAAGAAGTCAGCATTTTCACTATCAGGTATGCGCAATGCGGTAACGGGTAGCTTTAAAGATAAATCAGGCTTGGGTAAATCTAACCAAGATGAGCCAGTGTCGCCGGAAAGTGAAAGTATTCAAAGTGAGCCTCAGGTTCAGCAAAGCCCGCATATTAATTTTGATGAGCTAGAAGAGTTTGATGAAGACTTACCCTATGAAACAGGAAGTAAGCCCGCGCCTTCGGTGAGTGTTAGCGAAACACCTGCGCCAGCAGCACAGGCACAAACGCCGCAATCACAAACAGAACAGGCACAAACAGCGAGCCAAGAAAGCAATCAAGCATTCACGCCTGCAGCACTTGGTGCTAAGCCGGTTAAAGCGAAATCGGGTGAGGTTGACCCTGATTTACCACCTATGCCGTCGTTCGATTTGCTCGAACGTGCTGACAAACATGAAAATCCGCTGACGCCGGAAGAGATTGAAGGTATTTCTCGCCTTGTTGAAGAAAAGCTGGCTGATTTCAATATTGAAGCGACTGTAGTGGGTGTGTACCCAGGGCCAGTAATTACGCGTTTTGAGCTTGATTTAGCGCCTGGTGTTAAAGTGAGCAAAATTACAGGGTTATCAAAAGACTTAGCCCGTGCAATGTCAGCTATTTCAGTTCGTGTAGTAGAGGTTATTCCAGGTAAATCGGTTATTGGACTAGAACTCCCTAACAAAAAACGCGAAATGGTGCGTTTGAGTGAAGTAATTAGCTGCGATACCTTCCAGTCTAATAAATCACCTTTAACCATGGTGCTGGGTGCAGATATCTCTGGTCAGCCAGTAGTGGTTGATTTAGCTAAAATGCCTCACCTTTTAGTTGCCGGTACTACAGGTTCAGGTAAATCTGTGGGTGTGAACGTGATGATCTTGAGTCTGCTTTATAAAAGCACGCCTGAAGACGTTCGCATGATCATGATAGACCCTAAAATGCTTGAGCTTTCAGTATATGAAGGCATACCGCACTTACTTTCTGAGGTCGTGACCGATATGAAAGAGGCCGCCAATGCACTTCGTTGGTGTGTAGGTGAAATGGAACGTCGTTATCGCTTAATGAGTGCCCTTGGTGTGCGTAACCTCAAAGGTTATAACGCTAAGGTAGAAGAAGCCATTGCTAACGGTACGCCAATTAAAGATCCGCTTTGGAAGAATGAAGAAAGTATGGATGCCGAAGCGCCAGACCTAGCAAAACTACCAGCTATTGTTGTGGTAGTGGACGAATTCGCCGACATGATGATGATTGTGGGCAAAAAAGTTGAAGAGCTTATTGCACGTATCGCTCAAAAAGCCCGTGCGGCAGGTATACACCTTATTCTCGCTACACAGCGTCCATCGGTAGATGTTATTACCGGTTTGATCAAAGCGAACATTCCAACTCGCTGTGCATTCCAAGTATCAAGTAAAATAGACTCAAGAACCATTCTCGACCAACAAGGCGCAGAAACCCTGCTAGGTATGGGTGATATGCTTTATCTTCCACCTGGAAGCCCAGTACCTACTCGTGTTCACGGCGCGTTTGTAGACGATCATGAAGTACACGCGGTAGTGGCCGACTGGCAAAAACGCGGTGAGCCAGAGTACATTGATGAGATCCTTAATGGCGAAGCAACGGCGGAAGTCTTATTGCCAGGCGAACAGCCAGAGGGCGAAGACCAAGAATTCGATGCCTTCTACGATGAGGCCGTTGCATTTGTTACCGAAACTCGTCGTGCCAGTGTCTCAAGTGTGCAGCGTAAATTCAGAATTGGTTACAACCGCGCAGCGCGCTTGGTTGAACAAATGGAAATGAGTGGTGTCGTAAGTGCACAGGGGCATAACGGAAACCGTGAGGTGCTTGCACCGCCGCCCCACAAAGAATAACGAATGGATTGAATAAATGAATAAAGCAGTTTCGGTTTATTTTGTGAGTGCAGTTTTTGTGAGTGCAATGGCAACGGCAGGTACAGCAATGACTGCTGCTAACGCTGCAGTAGAATTAGATACTACAGGTTCAACTATTAACAAGAACAATGCTCACGAGGTTGTCAGTGCTCATGACGCTATTCAGGCTAATGCCACAGTAAACACCAGTCAGCCTAAAGCTTCATCGCTTATCAATGATTCTGCAAGTACGTCGCTGCAGGCATTGTTAAGCAATATGAAACAGTTTCGTGCAAGCTTTGCGCAAACAGTAATGGACGCCCAGCAAAATGTGGTGCACGAGGCGCAGGGTACGTTAACCATGACCCGCCCCAATAAGCTTCGCTGGGAAACCACGTTTCCGGATGAAACCCTTTTGGTTGCCGATGGCGAAGCGGTTTGGAATGTAGATACCTTTGTAGAGCAGGTGACAGTCCTATCTCAAGACAATGCGATTAAAGATAACCCTATTGTTTTGCTTACATCGACAGATGAAGCAACGTGGTCAAAGTTCTCTATCAGTCAATTAAATAGCGGTTCATCGGCTGTAACACCTGAAAACGGCGCGGCAGACAGCATCAATGGTGTTAGCATCTTAAAAAGCTACCAAATCACGCCAAAAGAACAGGGCGGCCAAATCGCAACGCTTACATTAACCTTTAACCAAGACAGCGAACTCGCTTCGCTTAATATGCTCGATGCGCAACAGCAAATCAGCACTTTGGTGTTCAGTAATATTGAAACGCGTTTTCCAGTGCCAGCCGATACCTTCTCAGTTGATATTCCAGACAGCTTCATAATTGATGACCAGCGTTAATCAAGATTTCGCGCCCCTCGCGGCACGAATGCGCCCAGTTACCATTGAACAGTACAGCGGTCAGGAGCATTTACTAGGCGAAGGTAAGCCGCTTCGTAAAATGTTAGAGGCGGGCCATTGCCATTCTATGATCTTGTGGGGGCCGCCCGGTACCGGTAAAACTACCCTTGCTGAACTCATTGCTCAATACACGAACGCGTCTGTGTTGCGTATTTCTGCGGTTACCTCTGGGGTAAAAGATATCCGAGCCGCAATGGATACGGCTGAAGAAAACGCCCGCTATAACCAGCGAACCTTATTGTTTGTTGACGAAGTACACAGGTTTAACAAAAGTCAACAGGATGCTTTTCTTCCATTTGTTGAATCGGGTGTGGTTACCTTTATAGGCGCAACAACAGAGAACCCGTCGTTTGAATTAAACAAAGCGCTGTTGTCGCGAGTCCGTGTTTATGTGCTAAAAACACTCGAGCAGAACGCGTTATCAGAATTAGTCGATAGAGCATTGAGTGATACCGAAAAAGGTCTTGGTGACAGAGCCCTTGGTATTGAAGAGATAGCAAGAAACGCCCTTATAGATTTAAGTGGTGGCGATGCCCGGCGCCTTCTTACTTATTTAGAACTGGCCGCAGACTTCACAAGTGCTAGCGAAATCACCGTTAGCGATGTTGAGCATGCGGTAGGTGAGAAAGTTGCTAGTTACGACAATAAAGGCGACACCTTCTACGACCTGATTTCAGCTTTTCATAAATCTGTAAGGGGTTCAGATCCAGACGCTGCACTTTACTGGTATGCAAGAATTTTGGATGGCGGCGGTGATGCTCTTTACGTGGGAAGGCGATTACTGGCTATCGCGTCTGAAGATATTGGTAACGCCGACCCCAGGGCTATGCAGCTATGCATAAACGCATGGGATACATTCCATCGCGTAGGGCCTGCAGAGGGCGAGCGTGCCATCGCACAAGCCGCCGTTTACTGTGCCTTAGCTGCAAAAAGTAATGCGGTTTACATGGCGTTTAATGAAGCAAAATCGTTAGCGCGAAAGACCTCGGATGCACCGGTTCCTATGCATTTGCGCAATGCACCTACATCGCTTATGAAAGAACTGGGTCATGGAGACGGTTATCGCTATGCACACAACGAGCCGAATGCCTTCGCAGCTGGCGAAACATACTTACCAGATAGCCTTGCCGGTACTCGCTTGTATAATCCTAACGAACGCGGTTTAGAGAAAGCTTTGAAAGCCAAGCGTGAATTTCTCGATTCACTTAATGCGAGAAGTAACAATAAAAGGTAAAGTTGCAGACAAGTAACTCAACTAGTTCAGATTATATGAATTAGTTAATAAAAAATGCGCTAGGGAGTTTTCGTGCCTCAAGGGTTAGCTTTGTATTGTTTTATTGCCGCTGGCGGTGCGACCGGCGCCTGTTTACGCTATTTTGTTACCACAAGTGTTGATTCCTTATTTGGAAAACACATGCCGTTTGGTACACTAACGGTGAATGTGGTCGGGTCGTTTGCACTCGCATTACTGTACGGTTTTATCGAACGTCATGATTTAAGCGACTCTCCTTACCGAGCGCTTATCGGTGTAGGGCTATTAGGTGCCTTTACCACATTCTCAACATTTTCCGTTGAAACCTTAACTTTATTAGAAAACGGGTTGTGGCTTAAAGCCGCAGCAAACGTATTTCTTAACGTTGGCGCTTGCCTAATAGCAGGTTGGCTAGCCATTCAATTGATGAAAGGATAATTAGAAACACATGTTAGATCCAAAGTGTTTGCGAAGCGATATAGAACAAACAGCTAAGCGATTAGCTGCCCGTGGTTTTAACCTCGATGTAGCAGCTTTCAGTTCGCTTGAAGAAAAAAGAAAAACACTTCAGTCCAGAACACAGGATCTGCAAAACGAGCGCAACGTACGCAGTAAATCCATTGGTAAAGCTAAGGCGCAGGGTGAGGACATCGCACCGCTTTTAGCTGAAGTGGGTAAACTGGGTGATGAGCTTGACGCCGCTAAAGCAGAGCTTAGCGAACTGTTAGAAGAAATAAACACCCTTACGCAGGGCATTCCTAACTTGCCGCATGAGTCTGTACCAGAAGGTAAAGATGAAGACGACAACGTGGAAATTTCTCGTTGGGGCGAGCCTCGCACGTTTGATTTTGAAGTAAAAGATCACGTAGATGTCGCTGAAGGCTTAAACAACGGCTTAGACTTCGCTACTGCAAGCAAGCTTACAGGAAGCCGCTTCGTCGTCATGCGTGGCGATATGGCCCGCCTAAACCGTGCACTTGCTCAGTTTATGCTTGATACCCATACACAAGAACACGGCTACCAAGAAATGTACGTGCCTTACTTGGTTAATGCTGATAGCTTGTACGGCACAGGCCAATTGCCTAAGTTTGGAGAAGATTTATTCCATACTAAGCCAGCAACCGAAGAAGGGCAGGGGCTAAGTCTTATTCCAACGGCAGAAGTACCGCTAACGAATATTGCGCGCGATGAGATCTTAGACGCGAAAACACTGCCTGTTAAGATGACGGCACACACACCGTGTTTCCGCTCTGAAGCCGGTTCTTACGGTCGTGATACCCGTGGTCTAATTCGTCAGCATCAATTCGACAAGGTAGAACTAGTACAGCTAGTTAAGCCAGAAGATAGCTTCGACGCGCTAGAAGCGCTTACTGGTCATGCGGAAATTATTCTGCAAAAGCTAGAGCTACCTTACCGCAAAGTGTTGCTATGTACCGGTGACATGGGCTTTGGTGCATGTAAAACCTATGATCTTGAAGTATGGCTACCTGCACAGAATACTTACCGTGAAATTTCATCATGTTCTAACATGCTGGACTTCCAAGCGAGACGTATGCAGGCAAGATTCCGTAACCCTGAAACGAATAAAACTGAACTGCTTCATACACTGAATGGTTCTGGTTTAGCGGTAGGGCGTACGCTTGTAGCTATACTGGAGAATAACCAGCAAGCAGACGGAAGCGTAACCATTCCAAAGGCACTCGTTCCTTACATGGCAGGCCAGGAAGTGATTAAGGCGACTAGTGCGTAAATAAACTCTACCAGTAGATAATCCATGGCAATTTCAAGCCACTCTATTATCTATAAGCATCAAAAAATCCGGTACCGTAAGAGGTATCGGATTTTATAATTCTCCCTCCTACTTCTGAATCTCATACTTATTGCTAAGTAAGTTTGTATGCTGTTTAAGCAAACTCTTGGCATGTAATAAAATCCATATATAAACAACACCTTATAGCTCAAAAAGTAAGCAATAAAAGTTGTTTCTAAATGTAAATGGATAGCGCTTTTTGCTCATAAATCACATATATTTCATGCGCTAAAGTCATAATTGACACTTACAATTATATCTTATACTTTTGGCTAACGTTGCGCTTGACGTAACAAAACTGAAATGTAAGTTCACCTCAATCACAATAATGAAAATAGGTCGTATTTACATTTAATTAAAAAAAGAAAGCTTCATGGATAAATGGACTTACCTTTCGGTAGCTCTATTTGTTCAGAAAGCCGAATTCCAGGGAACAAATATGGAAAACCGAAACACACTAAACCGATTATCTCAGGGGATAATCATAGCGCTGGGCTTAGGCGCAACGCCTTATGTCGCCGCTCAAGATTCTGCGGAACAAGACGCTGAAACAGTAGAACAGATTTCAGTAGTCGGCTCTCGTATTCGTACGGATTCTTTTGCTAATGATACACCTATCGACATCATTTCTGTTGAAGATGCTGAAGGCGAAGGTCTAAAGACATTGGGCGAACTACTTCGTACAAGTACTGCAGCAGCAGGTTCAAGCCAGATCACTGCAGCGCTTACAGTTGGTTATGTAACTGATGGCGGTACTGGTGCAGAAACTGTTGGTCTTCGTGGCTTAGGTGCAAACCGTACACTTATTCTATTAAACGGCCGTCGTGCAGGACCTGCGGGTACACGTGGTGCAGTTTCTTCATTCGATTTGAACAGTCTGCCACTTTCAGCTATCGAGCGTGTTGAAATCCTTAAGGACGGTGCATCAGCTCTGTATGGTTCAGACGCGGTAGCCGGTGTAATTAACATCATCACCAAAAAAGGCGACGAGAAGACAGTAAACGTTGATATAAGCCAGCCAATGGAATCGGGTGGTGAAGACCGTCGAATCAATATTTCATTTGGTGAAGAATATGCTGAAGGCTCGTTCCGCGTAACCGCTGACTACCGCAAGGTATCTATGCTACGCCGTGGAGACCGAGACTACTTCAACTGTACTGAACGTTTACAGTTTGCTGAAGACGGTTCACGTACCGATCCTATCGACCCTCGTACAGGTGAATACCACTGTGCCGAAACCGGTTACGGTTTGTGGTTGTACGGTGATGTATCTTCAGCATACGGCGGTAGCTTACAAGCAGCGTATGACTACGATAACTTCTTTGCGAACAATGGTTTTGAAAGCATTAACGATGCAAACGTTGGCTTTACAACGCCAGAAGGCTGGTACCCTGTTTCATTTAACGATGACTATGCCAGTGAAGGTTGGTGGGATCAGAACCACCCATTCTTAGGCTCGCAAACTGTTGTGCCAGAAACACAAAATGCGTCAATCTATGCAACAGGTGAATATAACCTTACTGATGATGTAGTGGTTTACGGTGAATTCATTCACAGCCGTCGTACAACAAAAACTGATGACTATC
This sequence comes from Alteromonas sp. ABH4_452, assembly GCF_056311825.1. NCBI lineage: Bacteria > Pseudomonadati > Pseudomonadota > Gammaproteobacteria > Alteromonadales > Alteromonadaceae > Alteromonas > Alteromonas sp. ABH4_452. Next base: position 2,548,526 of record NZ_CM149973.1, read on the forward strand.
GTCAGTTTTGGACTGCTGACGTGGGCACTCTATCTACTGATGTATTGGATGGTTTTGATGGGGCAGGTTCAGTTTTCCCTGTTGCTTTAACAGATCATTTCAGCTCAGAAATTCAAGTTGACTATACCCGTGGTGTTGTTGGTGCTACCGGCGATATTGGCTTCTGGACTTGGGATCTATCTTACCAGTACAGCTACAACGATGGTAAGTACGAACAAGATATTATCTATAACGATGCTATGTTGATGGCACAGTTCAATGCTGCTGATGGCGTTAGTTGTTCTGGTGAAGTAACCGACTTTAGCGGTAATACCTGTGTTGACATTCCATGGACTGACCCGGAATTCCTTTACGGTAACAGAACACCAGCACAAGAAGCGTTCTTGTTTGGCCGTGATAGCGGGCAAACAACTTACGACCAACAAACCCTTGAAGGTTATGTAACTGGCGACTTGTTCACTTTACCAGTTGGTGAAGTAGGTGCTGCATTCGGTTTCCAAATCCAAAAAGATGAAATCGAGGATACACCTGGAGAGAATACTCTAAACGGCAACTCTTGGGGCCTATCTGGAGCAGGTATCACTGCTGGTGACCAGTTAACTAAAGCAATTTACGCAGAAGTGAAAATTCCAGTTTTAGAAGACGTTACTGGCTTCGAAAGCCTGGATTTAACTGCCTCTGGTCGTTGGAACGATGTTGATACTTATGGTTCAGACACAACGTTTAAACTAGGCTTGAACTGGTCAATCATCGACGGTGTGAGCGTTCGTGCAAGCCGCGGTACGTCTTTCCGTGCTCCAGCACTATACGAGCTATACCTTGCAGAACAGACAGGTTTCGCTGGTCAGCTAGCTATCGACCCGTGTCTTGACTATGTAAACCAATTCGAGTCAGGTGCAATTAACGATACCGTTTTTGCTAACTGTCAATCTGAGGGTATTCCTGCGGATTACGAGCAAGGTGGAAGTTCAGCATTACTTGTTACTAGCGGTGGTGTAGGTCGTCTTGAAGCAGAAACTTCAGTTGCAGAAGGCATCGGTCTTGTTCTTACAAGCCCTGAAGATACATACGCTTTCTCAATTGACTATTTCAATATTGAAATTTCAAACGAGATTGACAACTTGGGCGGTGCAGACATCGTAAACCGTTGTTATAACTCTATCGATTTTGCAAACGAGCCACTATGTGATTTATTTACACGTAGAGACGGTTCAGACGCAAACGATTTTGGTATCGACCAAGTTAACGGTGGTTACGTAAACATTTCATACCAACGCGTACGTGGTGTTGACTACAACTTCACTTATGATGAGGAATTCGATTGGGGTAATGTTCGTTTCCGCGTAGAACACACTATGCAGATTGAAAAGTATGGCCTGTTGTTTGAAGACTCTCCATATAATAATGAAGTTGGTGAAAACGGTATTCCTAAACACGTAGGTGTGGCTCGTCTAACCTATGGTAGAGACGACTGGAGCATTACGTGGACTGCTAGCTACTTCGACTCTACTAATGATTACGAGTACTACAGTAGCGAAACAAATACTACTACGCTAAATGGCGAAACAGTGACGTTTATTGATGAAACAAAATGGACGACATATCACGCATTGTCGGGCTCATTTGTTTACGAAGACTTCGATGTTACTGTGGGTGTAGCAAACATGTTTGACCAAGAGCCACCTCGTTTATCTAGAAGTGGTTTTGAGTTAGGTAACTCTGCTTTATTCTCTCAGTACGACTTTATCGGCCGAAGAGTATTTGCTAACGTGAAATACAACTTCTAAAAGTATGGCTTGACGTAGTAAGCCTCCGTTTATCGGAGGCTTTTTTACATGGAGATAATTATAAATGAAAGCGCGTTTGTTACTTTTCATAACGTTAATGCTAGGAAACCAATTTTTATTGGTTTCCGCGAGGGCAGATGTAAACAAGCAAGTATTAGAGGCTTACGCAAACCCTTCACTTTATCTAGATATTAAAATATCCCCCGATGGCACCTATTTGGCATCAACTTCACGGGATAAAGAAGACGGTGTAATCTTTTTAACGGTGCTAGATATAAAAAATCAAAAAGTAGTATCTATAACTCGTGGAAAAGGGAAGAAATCGGTAAGTAGTTTCAATTGGCTGAATGATGAACGCCTTTTGCTTACGATGGCTCGCGAAGTTGGTTCATTCGAAAGACCCCTTCCAACGGGTGAACTAATCGCAATGAATGCTGACGGTTCAAACAATACAATATTGACGGGATGGCGTTCAGAAAGTGGCGATAAGCGCTTTTCTCAGATGGTAGACTTTCTTCCAAATGAACCAGATGCCGTAATTGTTTCAAGTGTAGACCTATATGCTAAAGAGCCATATTTAGATCTGTATAAAATGAAAGTAAGTAATGGCCGTAAAAGTGGTCTTGGCCGTTTACCATTGCGCGGATACGACGGGATTACATCTGGTGTAATCACGAACAGTGAAGGTTATGCAATTGCAACTTTTAATACCGACCCAAATGAAGGTAATAAACAAAAGCTATTGGTTCGAGCTTCGAAAGATGAAGATTGGTTTGTGGCTTTTGAAGCGGAAGATTATGCGCCTTTCTTTGAGCCTATTGTACTGTTAGACGATGACAAGACCCTAGTTGGTTTAAGTTCAATAGAGACGCCCACCAAAGCTATAGCGACCTACAATATAGAAACGAGGGAGCATACGGTACTCTATGCTCACGAAAAAGTAGATGTAACACCTATTCTTCACGCTGAAGGTGGTCAGGTTCGCGAATTGCTTGGTGCTTTTTATGAGTATAAACAACCAGATGCAGTTTTATTTCAAGACGTAAAAAACAAATCTGAACAGTCGATAATTGCGAGTCTTCTAAAATCATTTAAAGGACAAACTATAAGCGCAACGTCATCGACCAAAGATGGTAATAAGACTATTTTTAGAGTAAACAATGCGAATAATCCGTCGGTATTCTATTTGTTTGATAAAGAAGCACGGCAACTTGTCAAACTTGCTGAATCAAGACCTTGGATGAATGATATTAGCATTCCAGCGTCTAAGTTGATTACATACAAAGCAAGAGATGGGCAAGAGATATCAGCAGTGCTTACCCTTCCTCCTGGTGAATCCAAAAACTTGCCGTTTGTGTTACTTCCACATGGTGGCCCTCACGGTGTGTACGATACCATCGCAGAAATCAACGCTGACGCTAAAGTGCTAGCGTCTCATGGCTACGCGGTACTACAACCTAATTTTAGAGGTTCGGGCGGATATGGTTTAGACTTTTTAACCGCAGGCTTCAGAAAGTGGGGAACAACTATGATTGATGATATGACTGACGGTTCTCTACACTTGGTTAAACAAGGCATCGTAGATAAAGACCGGATGTGCGTGTATGGTGGCTCCTACGGTGGATATGCCGCTCTTCAAAGCGTAATTAGAGAGCCTGATCTGTATAAATGCACCATTGGTTTTGTGGGTGTCTATAGTCTTCAACATTTTAGGGAAGGAGGTGATATCCCTACTCGTAAGTCTGGGGTTAATTATTTGAATCGCGTACTACCTGAAGGTGCAGAGCAAGTTGCTCAGTCGCCTGTGAAGAATGTAGATAAAATAAAAGTTCCTGTTTTTATAATTCAAGGCGAAGAAGATGTTCGTGTACCAAAAGAGCACGCATTTAAATTGCGCGATGAGTTGGAAAAACACAACAAGCCCTATGAATGGATGATGAAATCAGGCGAAGGCCATGGTTTTTATAAGCCTGAGAATAACGTAGAGCGTTGGGATGCAATGATCAAGTTTTTAGATAAGCATACTCAGTAAATAGCATGCTTTACTGCAACTAGAAATTGCAAATAAAATCAAAAGGAAACGGTTAGCTACCGTTTCCTTTTTTTATTTTTAGCTTTGTTTTCTAACGCTAAGCGTTACTATTAAACAGGTTATCCTAAATAAAAAAGAGAAAGAATACATGTGCGGATTTATACAACGTATTACTGACTCACCAGACGTTATAGCGCTGCTTGAAGAAGTGGGGCTCACACAAACCATTCCGCTTTTTGTCAACGAATCTTCCACAAGCAATGTCATTAACTTTTATCCTGCATTTGGAAAAGCATCTGAACGGCAAATTACTAATTTAATAGTGTCTGGTGTTAGCACCATAGATGCTACATGGTGGTTTGATACTAAGCCCGTTGGCGACACGTTAGAAGTTGGCAACAGAACAACATTTAACGCCCGTAATTTAGATAGCCCTTACTGGAGCAAGTTTATTCGAGAACGACGCGCGATAGTCGTAGCAACGGCAGTAGGTGAGTCAAACCCACTTGGTAAAGGAAAAGCACATTACTTAATGAAGCCCACTGGTGGAGCATTGCTGATTGGCGCAGTATATCGGCGGTTTAGCAATGGGCTATTTTCCTGTGCGGTAGTAACACGCCCACCCGTAGAGGGATTTAGTCAGTATCACGAGAAATCCATTCCATGCTTTCTTCCTCACGATAGTCACGCTATTAATGCATGGCTAACCGCTGACAAACAAGGCTCATTAAATAATGAGGTAGAGTATATTTTGAATAACCCTCGTATTTATAACGACCTTGAAGTCACGCGAGTAAAAACGTTTAAGAGTGCCGAGGCAATCGGTGAAGTTAACATGTTAAAGGCTGACTAAAACTGTTAAATCAAACCGCGCATACAAATAAAATAAAGGCGGCCTTAATCACAGCCGCCTCTAATCTTAGATTTACAGTAGAACGTTTTATTTAAGATAGGAAAGCAAGGTTTCCTCGTCCGCGCCTAAAACATTCTTTTTCACTTCTTTGTCGACGACTTCTGAGCATTGAGATGACATTCCGCCTCGCAATTTTCCAAGAAACCCCGGCCCGCTAATAATATCTATTGAGCCTAGCGCACCTCGTTTACGCTCACCATCCAGCCACTCTGCGATGTCGCTGGCAAATCGTTCATCTTCGAGTTCTGCGGCATCTTTTCGGTTCATGCTATCAACGCCCGGTACTTGCGAAGCGGGAGCCGATTGTCTACCGGGTTTATCCGTATAAATATCTTGGTCACTCGCGCCGCTAAACTCATTGTGCCATTTCTTTACTTCAACGAGTGCACTTCCGTGGTTGGTATAGGTGTAAGCTGTGGCGTCGTCGTGGTTAGCCACAATTACGTAGTGTTTCTGAACTGTCATACAGCCTCCTATGTCCTTTTATGTAAAACATTCACGTTTATGGTGTTTTCTAATGGCAAGTATGAAAAATGTGCCTAAAACCCGAAATAAAACGCTAATGTAAAAGGGGTGTTGCAATATCAACACCAAGGCTAAGACAATTAAATAGGGTGTCGCTTCTAATAGCTAACTCGAAGCAGGTTTCAAACCGAGCAAAAAGCATGGCTGTAATAATATTTAAGAAGAAGCAAGTTATGCTTTATTTATAAGGCTAATATAATTTATCAAATCATAATATATGGTATTGAACAGTAATATTGATTGAAGAGGGCTTGTAGTCTACATTTATCACTATAAGAAATAAGGACTTTTCAATGAAACAAATCGGAATATTAGCGGCCTGTCTATTCTTACCCGCAATAGCGAATGCTACGACGATGATTGAATACGGGCAGCCGAACTCCTTTAAAAGCCCTGAAACGAATTCTTTTGCCTCACTTACACAATCATCATCTAGAACGTCAGCCGCATGCTATGTTGTCTCTCAATACTACAATGGAGTAAAGGGGCAAAAAGTAGTCAGCAACCAAATTGAAAGCAGTATTATAGAACACGTTAACGGTAAAAATTTGGACCTTAATGATTTAGGTAAAGGTGAGGAATTGACTGGTCTAGAAATTGAAATCGATGGTCATTCAGTAGACTTTAATGTTTATCGTGATTTAAGTGAAGAGTCTAGCATTGCTATTGTTGGTGACGCTGAAGATAGCTTAGTTTTTAGACTTGGTTTTTTATCGGAACTCTCTACAAATCATAGATATAAGTTAAATTCGGTAACACTAAGCCTAGAGAGAGGAACGTCTAAAATTGATGGGATGACACATGCTCTAGCATTTATAAATGGCGAAATAGATGAATTAACTAATACCATTACTGACGACGAGCAGTGCCGAAGAGAACTTGCTAAAAACCAGGTAAAACACCAATATTGGGGGGCTTATGTCGGTCCTGATCTAGATTCTTCAAATATCTTAGAGCCCCTTTCTCCAGGAATATGCAAAAGGACAGTGAGTATGCGTACTTGCTATGCGAATAAGGGCCAGACTCCTTGTACAGAGACAGTGTACTCTTTTCCGGAACGGTGCGATTGACGGAAAACAGAACTAATGTATGCCTGGCCTTTTCAACACCAGCTTTATAAGCACTTAGCAGGTTTGGGCAACCCAGCCAGTTTGGTGGCTTGCTTAGCCGGGCCTTTTTTAAAGAGTCGCTGCAGGTAGCGGCTATTACCTTTTTCTGGCCCAAACTTATTGGCCATGGCTTTCACCAAAGCACGAATTGCTGGGCTGGTTTCGTATTCTTCATAGAATGCGCGCACAAAACGCACCACTTCCCAATGCGCCTCGGTTAGCTCAATGTTCTCTTCTTGCGCCAGTAGCTCAACCATACCTTCGTCCCAAAGGGTATAGTCAAGTAAATACCCGGCTTTGTCAGTAGGGATCGCTTGACCTTTATAATTGAAGCTATAGGTTTCTTGTGTCATGAAAGGGGTATCCAGTGCTGATTTTTCGCTGATATTGCAGCAAGTTCTTTGTAGGAAATTGGGTTAAAATGTTCAGGCAGATTTGCGCCCCTAGTAGCCGCGTCTGTACTCAAGAACGACAAGCTAAGCGTTGACTTGTCTTTTACCGTATTGGCTAGTTCCTCAAAAAACGCGGTGTTTAACGTAGGGGCATAAACGCCATCACCAACGAATACTACATATGCAGAGGTTGCTTGCTGAAAGGTGGCTTCAATAAGCTGTTTGTATTCAGTGCTCAAATTTGGCGTTGAAATAGTAATAAGCATTAGAATGTCACCACATGATCTACGCTTTGGATAAGCGCGACTTTTTCTTCTGGGGTTATCCACTCACAGTCTAACTCATCAACTAAGCTGGTATTAGCAAGAACCTGGTCAATGTCGTAGGTATCTGCACTCACTTTACACACAAAGCATTCTTCTATGTCGAAGAACGGCATACTAGCTAATCGTTTAGTGTGATTTTTAAGCCCTTTAGTAGATGCCGCCTTAACAAGCTGCAGTACGCCCTGGTTTTCAAAAAGCACTTTAACATCGTGCCCATAGTTTGTTGCAGCAAGCGCAAAATCTAAACCATCTTGGCTTTTTGCATTGGAAAAAGGGCTTTGCGTAAACCTAATAAGTAAATGCGCCATTAGAATTGTACCAACCTGTTGCAATCATGGAGCGCAGTGAAGAATTCGCCCAAGCCAGCTTGCTCGAAAGGCGCGGTTAAGTTGGCCTGAGACAAACCATTTTCGTTCGCCTCTACCTCACTCACAATGCCTCGCTTAACGGCAGCGGTAATGCATACGAGTAACTTTACTTTGTGTTCAGTTGCCAGAGTCTTCCAGCTATCAAGTACGAACAGCTCGTCGCCCGTCTTTAGCATTAAGTTATTAGTGTGGTGTATACCTTCGCTATAAAAGAAAACGTTGTTTATTACATCACCATTATCAATAACACCTTGCGCAAAGGCGAGGGCGCGTAACGCTGTATCGCCTTGAAACGGTGATGATGTGATAAGTATTGAATATTCTACCATACAAATAAAAACACCCCGGTTAAGGGGTGTTTGTCTTTTAAACCTTTAACGTTAAATTAATCGTCGCCGCCAAATGCACCTAGAAGGTGAAGGATAGACGTGAACAAGTTGTAAATGTTCAAGTATAGCGAAACTGTCGCGCGAATGTAGTTTGTTTCACCACCATGGATGATACGACTTGTATCAAACAAGATGAAGCCTGACATAATAAACACAATCGCTGCACTAATCGCTAAGCTTACCGCAGGCACTGCGAAGAAGATGTTCGCAATAGCGGCTACAAGCACTACAACTAAACCAACAACCAAGAAGCCGCCCATAAACGAGAAGTCTTTCTTTGTAGTAAGGGCATAGCCAGATAGCGCAAAGAACACAAGGGCTGTCGCACCTAGTGCTTCCATGATTAGGCCGGGACCTGCTACACCTAGGTAGAAATTAAGCGTGTAACCTAAAGACGCGCCCATCAAACCGGTGAAAGCAAACACCCAGTAGATGCCAGATGCAGAATCTGCTTTTTTCTGGACTACAAATAACGTAATAAATGCGCCGATAGTCATAACAAGAGACATCATAGGAGAAATGCCTACCGCCATTGCTATACCAGCACAAACCGCACTAAACGCTAGTGTCATCGCAAGCAGCATATAGGTGTTGCGTAGAACCTTGTTCGTCTGCAATACCGATGGTTGAGATGCACTTGAATACATCGAACGTTGATCCATTGTTTCCTCCAATAGGACTTATGATATGACCAAAATGGTACACAATTATTTAGTGTATGTTGTATGGGTTTTAGTTCCCATTTTCAAGTAGTTTCAGATGAAAATGGTGTCAGGTGAATATAAAAACATCTTTTATACGCGCTAAACAGCGTATTTGGTTGAAATCTCGGCACTTAACCAAATTTTTTAATTTTTCGCTTTACAGTCATAAAAATATCATTAAGATACGCAGCACTTCAGGAGAGTTGGCAGAGCCCGGTTTAATGCACCTGACTTGAAATCAGACGTGGGGTCAAACCCACCGGGGGTTCGAATCCCTCACTCTCCGCCACATTACGAAAACCCGCACATTGTTGCGGGTTTTTTTATGCCTGTTTACTACGTTAAACTTTCGTATAAGACCACAGTCGCATTGTTACATTCCATTCACATGTTTAGGCTTGCGTTTTCTTCGCGCAATCTAAAGGTGTTATGTGTCACAAGAAAGTTCTTCTTATCAAAATCTTCACAAGCCAAGTAGTAGCTTTGAATCACGAGACGACTATTTAAATCACGAATTACAAATACTTTCTCCTAAACGCTGGCGGTTAAACCTGCCCGGTAAAGACTACCGCGTTGAATGGGAAGACTTTGTACCCGGGATGGCTGCAACCATAGGTAAAATAGTTATGGTTGCCGCTGTAGTTGGTGCATTTGCAGCGCCACTTGGGTTATCCCCTGAGTTTGTTATTGAAAACGTACGCTTCGAGTTACTTATCGCCGCTGTCTTGTTCGTTGTTTTAATTTCAGGCTTTCTCAACCCGTCTGCTAATTTGGCGGGAACCCATGGTCCGCTTTTACCTTTGGTGCCTCTTATCGTTGCTTCTGGTGGTCACCCCATGGCACTCGGGCTGCTTATCGGTTTGTTTGGTTTCATATTAGGCATAACCAAGGGCGGTAGCATACTTGCTAAGCTTACCAGTAACGGTGTTTGCGGTGGGTTATTGTTATATTTGGGCTTTATAGGTATTACAGGTCAGGTTAAGAAGCTATTTGCCTGGGCAGAGAGTTTCGATATGGCCTATCTAGCCTTTGTAGTGATCATAGCCACTATTCTTATGTACGCATGGCTAGAGCATATTAAAAAGCGCTGGTTGGCTATTCCGCTTGGTGCGGTAATGGCAGCAGCAATAGCTTTTGCTTTTGGTGCGCCGTTTGAGTTTACGACATCGCCCGGTATGCCTAATTTAAACCCTGCTTATTGGTGGGGCGAAGACACTGGTTGGAAACTAGGCTTACCAGACTGGTCGCACTTCATTGCGGTGTTACCTTTTGCTGTACTTGCTGTGTCGATGTGGTCGCCGGACTTTTTGGGGCATCAGGTGTTTCAAAAGCTCAGTTACCCGAAGAAAAGTGAAAAAGCTCACATGAACATCGATGACACCATGATTGCTGCTTCAAGCCGTCAGGCGGTAGGAAGCTTATTAGGCGGGGGCAATATCTCATCATCGTGGGGAACCTATATTATCCCAGCGTCTATTGCGCGCAGACCAATTCCAGGTGGTGCATTAGTTACCGGGCTATTGTGTGTTGTCGCTGCGCTATGGGGTTACCCTATGGACTTAGCCATTTGGCCTCCAGTACTCTGTGTTGCTTTGATTGTTGGCGTGTTTCTTCCGTTAATGGAAGCGGGTATGCAAATGACGCGAGAAGGTAAAACAACGCAATCTGCGGCACTGGTCGTTATTTCATCTGTACTAGTTAACCCTGTATTTGGGTGGTCTTTTACTATGCTATTGGATAATTTAGGTGTAGTTGGGTGTAAAGACAGAGCTGGCGATTTAGGTAAAGCAGGCCGTTGGGTAATTCCTGGTATTACTTTCTTGGTGCTGTGTACGGTTATGGCATTAATCGGTATGTTCCCTGGTGTACCAGCAATAATGGAAAGCTTTAGAATGTAGTGTTGAAAGTATACGGCGTGGGAGCTTTTCCCCCGCCGTTTGTTTGCCTTTGTGTTTGTTTCTTGTCTTGTTCCCTTGTCTGGTACCATCGCGGGCTAGGTAAAATAACCTTAAGAATACTTTCAGGGTTACGCGTACCAGTTTTTAGTTTTTAGTTTTTTGCTCTACTCATCCCAATGTGGGGTGTCGCCAAAGTAGTTTGACAAGAAGTCGATGAAAACCCTGAGTTTATTAGAAATAAGCTTTCTGTGCGGGTAAACGGCGTACAACGAAATTGCTTGCGGTACGAATTCATTTAGTATGGAAACGAGCTCACCGTTTTTAAGCGCTTCACCAACAATAAATGTAGGTTGAAGTACATATCCTGCACCTTGTTTGGCAACATTGGCTAGCACTTCTCCATTATTAGCAGTTAGTTTAGGCATCACTTTCTGGGCGTTTGCCTTTAACGCTGTAATCAGCATTGACTTATCGTTTTCATAATTCACATAAGAATATTCAAGATAGTGCTCCGGCTTTAAATCGTTGGGGTGTAGTGGCGTACCGTATTTTTTCAGATAGGCAGGAGAAGCGCATAAAGCAAGTTTAATAGTTGTTATCTTCTTGGCCACCAGCGTTGAGTTGGCAAGGTGGCCAGCACGTATTGCAATATCAAACCCTTCGTCTATCACATCAATTTTTCGGTCATTAAGCTGCAAGTTTATCGATACGTTAGGGTGTGCTTGTTGAAACGCGCAGAGAGCGTCGGCTAAGTGCAGTGTTGAAAAGGTAACTGGAGCACTGACATATAAAACTCCCTTAGCTTGCGTACTTAGCAATCCAAGCTGACTTTCCATGTCGCTTACACTTTCAAGTATATGATTAGCATGTTGCAAGCATTGTTGGCCGGCCTCGGTTAAATGGATTTTTCTTGTAGTGCGGTTAAATAAGCGTGCATCAAGCTGCTTTTCTAACTCTGCAATGTATTTACTCACCAGTTGGTTCGACGTGTCGAGCTTTTCTGCAGCTTTAGTGAAGCTGCCCTCGTTTGCAACAACGGTAAAGGTCTTCAACAGAGATAATTTATCCACTTTTAACCCGTATTATTTAATTAACAACATTATGTTGGTAATAATTCAATAATTGCCATCTTTATTCAATAGCTGTTGGTAACTATTCTAAGCACATACGGTTAGCGCAGTCGCTACTAAAAGATTGTACAAGCAGCGCGCTCTAATTTTTAAGTTACGACATTTTTGAACATGGGACTTTTCGTCACCAAAGGTTTTAAGGATATGGCAATGAATAAACAATTTTTGAAAAGCATTTTTACATCTAACAACAGTGTTTCTAGCTTGGTTTTACGCGTTCCGGTTGGCATTATTTTGAGTGCTCACGGTGCGCAAAAGCTTTTCGCATGGTTCGGCGGATATGGCTTGGAAGGTACCGGGCAGTGGATGGAAAGCATAGGCTTAGCACCTGGTTTTTTAATGGCACTACTAGCTGGAAGCGCAGAGTTTTTCGGTGGTCTAGCACTTATAGTTGGGTTGCTTACTCGTCCTGCTGCTTTGGTGAGCGCCTTTACTATGGTTATTGCTATTTTTAGCGTGCATGCACCTAATGGGTTATTTATGAGCAACAACGGTTACGAATTTGCTCTTGCGCTTCTAGCTGCAACGACTGCATTGACTATTCAAGGCGGCGGAAAATTATCTATCGATACCCTTATTAGCAATAAGCTGAATAAGTAAAACAACCGAACTAGGTTATTGAAGCCAGCTTGTTATAGCTGGCTTTCTGATAAGCCAATCCCTAAATTGCAGTTAACAATGAGTGATGCTATGCAACAGCGCCCCCAGTCAAATATTCACCCCACAGCGCGGATCACAACAGCCTATATCTCTCATGGCGGCGGCCCGCTTCCGCTTCTTGAAATGCTTTCAAAAGGTGAGGAGGATGCACCAGCTTATCACGCGGAAATGATAAAAGCGTTGAAAGGATTATCAATAGAACTTCCAAAGCCAGATTTAATTATCGTGATAAGTGCCCACTGGGAAGAAGCAGAAGTCTGTGTGACCACACACCCGCGCCCATCATTAATTTATGATTATTATGGCTTTCCACCAGCCGCGTACTCTATTAAATACCCTGCCGAAGGGGAGAAAGGCTTTGCGTCGTCAATAGTTACAAATCTGAAAGAGCAGGGTATAACGGCGCGGGGTGACAATGAGCGAGGTTTCGATCACGGTATGTTTATCCCATTAAGTATAATGTATCCCAAGGCTGATGTGCCCTGTATTCAAATGTCGATAACGTCTGATTTATATGCCACCAAACATATTGAATTAGGGAAAGCGCTGAGAAAAGCGGTCGAAACTGCTACGACGGCTAATTCATCGCAAAAACACATTCTGATTTTAGGCTCGGGTTCTTCTTTTCATAATATGCAGGGCTTTTTTGACAAAGCCAGCGATACAATGCAAAAAGCTACCCGTTTTAATAATTGGCTACAAACAACAATGCAAAGCAAGGCATACAGTGAAAATGAGCGCAGAGCTAGATTAGTCGATTGGGCCGAAGCCCCAGACGCACGATATGCCCATCCCAGAGAAGAGCACCTGTTACCACTGCATGTTTGCTACGGAGCAAATTTCAAAGCAGCTGACAAAGCCATTTCTTTAACACTGCTTAGTAAACCAGCAAGTATGTTTGTTTGGCACTACTAATTTCACGTTAGCAGCTATTTTATTGGGTCTCGCATTACGAGATGTAGTATGAAATACAGCCATGCTGAGCGTTCTTTTACCAATTATTAAGCACTTTGTTTATCAATTGTTCGCTTAGGCCGAAATCTTACAATTAGTGCTTTACAGGCCCTCAGAAATCATTAAGATACGCAGCACTTCAGGAGAGTTGGCAGAGCCCGGTTTAATGCACCTGACTTGAAATCAGACGTGGGGTCAAACCCACCGGGGGTTCGAATCCCTCACTCTCCGCCACATTACGAAAACCCGCACATTGCTGCGGGTTTTTTTATGGGCTAAATTTACTCGCTTTAATACACGGCTATAGCCAAGAACTGAACCTACGCATAACAACACTCTTCAAAGGTAAGCAAACACTGTTATTATGGACATCATGATCTATCGATGTGAATAGAGAACTAGTGGGAGTTTTTAAGCAATAACTTTAATAGCCTTAAAAAACTTCTTAGATGTTCTACATTCATTTATACTAGGTTAATGCTGCAAGTGTTTCGAAATAATGAGAACGCGGAGCATCATATACAAAGATGGTTATTATTCTTGCGAAAAGGTGAATATTTCACCAGTTGATTGATTTAATTGAAATTAGTGCTTTACAGGGCGACGTAAATCATTAAGATAAGCACCACTTCAGGAGAGTTGGCAGAGCCCGGTTTAATGCACCTGACTTGAAATCAGACGTGGGGTCAAACCCACCGGGGGTTCGAATCCCTCACTCTCCGCCATTTTACGAAAACCCGCACATTGTTGCGGGTTTTTTTATGGGTGAAATATTTTCTGATCTCATCCTGTCTGTATCTTGTAATTACAAAACATTTCATAAAAACCAAGTTATGTCGCGCTTTATTCACAAAAGCTTGATATATATAAAAAGGTTTACAATCAACTGAAATCATTACGGCATATAAAAGCGGTGTACGTGCACGAATATCGTTGGTCCTACGCAGTTGGTAGTAATAACAAGAATTCAAGAGGACATTATGCAGGCAATGCCCACACTTAATCTTCGGGAAGGCACGGTTGAACAAAAAAGACAGGAAATAAAGGCGTATTTCCTCGACTCATTCAACACATATGAATCACTTTTCTCTTGCCTAGCGAATGATAAGGTCTTTTACGAACGACCTGAAAAACTGCGTCATCCGTTAATTTTTTATTTCGGCCATACCGCCACGTTTTTTATCAATAAGCTCGTGCTCTCAAAGGCTATTAACGAGCGAATTAACCCAAAGTTTGAATCGCTCTTTGCTATTGGTGTTGATGAAATGAGTTGGGATGACCTCAACGATGAAAATTACGATTGGCCGCAGGTTGAAGAGGTGCGTCGATATCGAAATCAAGTGCGCACCTTGGTCTGCGACCTCATAGATACCATGCCGTTTAGCATGCCTATCGACTGGGACAGCCCAATGTGGCCTTTAGTGATGGGAATAGAACACGAACGCATTCATTTAGAAACCTCGTCTGTACTTATTAGGCAATTACCTATCTCGTCTGTACGACCTAGTTCAGAATGGCCTGTTTGCCCTACAATGCTCACTAAGCTTGAAGAACTTGAATCTAACGCATTAATTACGGTGCCAGAGCAAACGGTAACTAATGATAAGACTTGGGATAGTGCCTATTACGGCTGGGACAATGAATATGGAACTCAGCAAGAATCCGTAAGCGAGTTTAGTGCATCTAAGTTTCTGGTAAGCAATGGTGAGTATTTAGCTTTCGTTAAAGATGGCGGTTATCACAATGCGAAGTACTGGGAAGCTGAAGGCAATAAATGGCGAGAATATACCCAAGCCCAGCACCCTGTGTTTTGGGTTAAAAAGGGCGATGACTATACCTATCGCAGTATGCTTGAAGAACACTCACTTCCTTTAGATTGGCCGGTAGACGTTAATTATCACGAAGCAAAAGCGTTTTGTAATTACTTAAGCGAGAAGACTGGGTCGCTTATTCGCTTGCCCACTGAAAATGAATGGCAAGCGCTGCGTCAGCACGCTGGTGTAACACAAACCGTATACGCTGATGGTTTCAACATTGCTTTACAAAAATACGCTTCGAGTGAGCCAGTTGATGTTAATCAGTCTGGCGAGTTTTTCGATGTAGTAGGGAATGTATGGCAGTGGACAGAAACGCCAATCTATCCGTTTGAAGGTTTTAAAGTGCATCCTCTGTACGACGACTTCACTACGCCAACGTATGATAATAAGCATAACCTCATTAAAGGCGGTAGCTGGGTATCTACAGGCAACGAGGCAATGAAAGACAGTCGCTACGCATTTAGGCGTCATTTCTTTCAGCATGCCGGGTTCAGATATGTTCAAGGAAAGCGAGTTATAGCAGTGAACGATTTTGATTACGAAAGCGATACGCAAGTGTCGCAATACAGCGAGTTTCACTATGGCGACGAATACTATGGTGTGCCTAATTTCGCCAAAGCCAGTGCTCAGTTTTGTATAGACAATATGCAGGGGCGTCATCACAGCAAAGCATTAGACTTAGGGTGTGCAGTGGGCCGTTCAACATTTGAACTTGCTAAGCACTTCGACCACGTTGATGGCATTGATTTTTCTGCTCGCTTCATTAAAACCGCATTTGATATGCAAGAGCGTGGAGAGATCCGCTATAACCTAATAGAAGAAGGTGAACTAACGTCATTTAAGGCAAGAAAACTATCTGCTTTGGGTATAGAAGAAAGTGCCGAAAAGGTCGCTTTTGCTCAGGGCGATGCGTGTAACTTAAAACCTCAGTATACGGGCTACGACCTCATCTTTATGGGGAATTTAATTGATAGGGTCTATAGCCCTAAAAAAGTTCTGGCTGATATGGCAAAACGTTTAAACAAAGGCGGTTTGCTTATAGTTGCCAGCCCCTTCACATGGCTTGAAGAATACACAGAGAGAAGCGAGTGGCTAGGGGGCTATAAAGATGAAAACGGTGAAACACTGAGCTCTACGCAAGCACTAGAAGATGCGCTAGGTAGCGGCTTTAAGCGCGTCGGCAAGCCCACAGAACTGCCGTTTGTCATTCGAGAAACCAAACGCAAATATCAGCACACGCTTTCCGAGTTCAACGTATTTGAAAAGGTAAGTGATTAAAGGCTAGATAGAAGACGCTTATGCCATGCTTTGGGGCCTCGTTTTGGGGCCGCGCTTTGGGTTATAACACTAGACAAAGCGTGGCTTGATATCTGAGATGACATTTTGTTTAAATAAACACCTGTATAAATAATAACTGAGAACGCGTTGTGCTTGTTACAGTACCAAGAAGCTCCGTAGCTCGAGTCAACAGGGCAACTCAACAGAACAAAATTAGTAGAGCAAGCAAAACGGCAAAATACTGCTTAGAATCGTAAGTAGAAATTAAGTATAGAGTAAGTCGAGGGTGTACGAAGAGCAAAATCAACTCCCAGTGTTCAGTGCATTTGAACATGAGTTTATGCCTCACAAAGATGTGTGGCAGGCCCCAGCTCATCTAAAACGCGATCAAACTCGGCTTAAGTATTCAGCAATATTGCGTCGCTTTTATAGCAAGGTTTCTCAACAAACATCGGTCATAGATTCGCAACAAGAACCCATTGCTATGTGGATAGCCGATATGGATATACCGCCTTGCGATGACATTATAAGTGCAGTTACAAAAAACCTTCGTTCAACATATGGATATCAGTCTCTTGATATTGGTGAGGCTGTGGCTAAACGTTTTGAACGCAGTTCACCAAAATTCAGCCGTTTTGAGGTGAAGAGCAGTGATGTAGTTGATGTGGCAAGTGTTATTGGCGCAATAGACGTAGCGCTTCGCACATTCTGTAAAGCTGGACAGAAGGTGATGGTGTTAACACCTACCTATTCACCCATAACCGAAACGGTGAAAAACAACAATTTAGAACCTGTATATATACCGGTAGGGCAGCCAGTCTGTACCATTAAAGAAAAATATACGGATGTAGCTTGGTCACACACTAGTAATCATCAGGATATTGATGATTCCTTTAACGGCATAGACCTTAACGCTTTAGACAAATCTGCAGTAGCATTTGTTATCTGTCACCCCAACAACCCTACTGGCACAGTATTAAGCGCTTCAGCACAGCGTAAAATCGTGGATTTTTGCGCTTATCACAATATTTTGTTGATCACCGATGAAGTACACAGTGAATTTGCCTTTAACTCACATAACGAGCCGACCCTTATCCCAATCTTTGGCAGCGAACTTGATTGCGAAGATGCAAATGAAGCTGAAATAAGTGAGCAAAATAAAATAATAGGTAAAAACATTAGGCACACACCGCGAATTATCCACCTCAATAGTGCCTCTAAAGCCTTCAACTTAGCCAGTATTCCCGGTGCGTCGTATGCGATTATAAAAGACAAAAAGATAAGGGAAAGATTTGCCCAGGCCATCAATGAACGACACCTTAATGCAACTAACTTGGGAAAAGTTGCATTAATTGCCGCCTACGTGAATGGCAGTACCTGGTTAGACGCGGTTAAAGGTGCGTTAGCCTTTAACAGAAAGCTTGTTGTTCGCTTTTTCAAGCACTACGGTATCAATGTAAGCTATACGATGGGAAGCGCCGGCTACTTTCTCTGGCTAGATCTCGCCTCATTTCCATTGAAGATCTCACAACCAATGGTTTCTGTGAAAACGGCAAAAGATTCAATGGGAAAGGAGTCTGATCAAATTCTTCGTTATTCACCTGTTGCAAACGTAGAACAGTGCCTAGAACGGGGCGTAGTAGGTAACGACGGAGCCCCCTTTGGCGCGCCGAATCATATAAGGCTTAATTTGGCCTGCCATCCTGCGGTTATAGAGACCGCGCTGCAACGTTTGTGCTTCACGTGGTAACTGTTCGCTACCGTTTAGTTTGAATTACACGCCAATAAGTTTCTAATCGACCTTTTGCATGACCGATGACAGCATTCTAAATATTAGAATAACTAACTCTATTATCCCGTATTTTATTCCTACTAAAAAGAATTAAACTAATCTTATTGCAAATGAACTCAACCAAGATCTCAGCGGCAGTATAGCTCGTGGCTAATTAAGGGATTTTGTAAGAGCAGAAAAGTTTAAGGAGTTAAAGTGATGTACCTGAGAAAAGCGAACGAGAGAGGAAAAGTAAATTTTGGCTGGCTAGAAAGCCGACACAGTTTTTCATTTGGACACTATTATGACGCGAAGCACATGGGATTTTCAGCGTTAAGAGTGATTAATGATGATATTGTACAAGCAGGTAGAGGCTTTGAGACACACGGCCATAGAGATATGGAAATCATTTCATATGTAGTGAGCGGTGCTTTGAAACACGAAGACAACACGGGTAATGAATACGTGGTACCTGCGGGTGATATACAAGTGATGAGTGCGGGGCGCGGTATTATGCACTCAGAGTTTAATCCGTCTAGTGAAGAACCTGTGAACTTTCTGCAAATTTGGATTGTGCCAAATGAAAAAGGGGGAACCCCAGGTTATACCCAGAAAACCTTTGGGAGCAGTGCGGGAAGTAATGAAAAGCTGGAGTTACTTGTAAGTGGCGACGGCAGAGATGGATCGTTAAAGATTAAGCAGAATGCGTCAATAAGTCGCTTGACCCTGAAAGCTCAAGAAGCGTGGCAGCGAAATTCTGAAGGGCAAAAAGGGTATCTTCATATAATCTCAGGTAAGGCCAAAGCGTCGGTGAAAAGTGCACCTGAAGCCGTTGAATTGGTATCTGGCGATGCTATTGGAATTTACGAGAAAGATAGTATTTCGCTTATTGCATCTCAAGATTTGGTTGCCCTTTGGTTTGATTTACCAATTTAATTAGCTAAAAGTAATCTAGATCAATAATTTAGTTTCAATTTGTGTATCTCTACTTCACGAATCTTTATCTCGTGGTATGATGACTGTGATAAGGTTTTAGGCTGTTAATAGTTATCATTAACGAAAATTGACAGTCTTAAACCTAGTTGTTTAGAAAACTGAAGTCAGTGAGATACTAGAGTGATAAAAATAATCCTAGCAGATGACCACGATTTGGTCAGAAGAGGGATACGCCGGATTCTGGAAGACGTAGAAGATTTTACTGTTATCGATGAAGCGAGTAACGGTGAAGATGCGGTACAAATGTGCCGAAAAAATGCGCCAGATGTGGTACTCATGGACGTGAACATGCCCGGTATTGGCGGACTAGAAGCGACAAAGAGAATTGTTCGCATGTCAGAAAATACGCGGGTGATATGTGTTTCAATGCACAAAGAAAGCCCGATACCTATGCAGGTAATGGAAGCGGGTGCGTTTGGATTTCTTACCAAAGACGCAAAGCCAGATGAGGTTATTCTTGCCATTCATAAAGTGGCGGCGGGGCAAATGTATCTCGACAATGAAATGGCCAATAGCATTGCGATAAGTAAGTTATTGCCAAGTTCGGATAATCCATTTGATGAGCTATCGAGTAGAGAACTTACAATAGCCATGAGATTAACCGAAGGTCATAAAGTGCCAGATATTGCTCGAGAACTTAGCATCAATTCAAAAACGGTTAATACCTACCGTTATCGTATGTTCCAAAAATTAGGCGTGACGTCTGACGTAGAGTTAACACACTTAGCCTACCGTCATAAGCTAATCAGTCCTAATACCTTTTAAGCGTCACTAGACGCATAACGTCAAAGTGATTATGTCTGCATTTGATTCAGCAGCATTTCTTAAGAATTTAACCTCTCAACCTGGTGTGTACCGTATGTACAACAGCCAGGAAGAGGTTATTTACGTAGGAAAAGCCAAAAACCTTAAAAAGCGAGTATCAAGTTACTTTCGTACTAACCTTGATAACGCTAAAACTCGTTCGTTAGTCAGCCAGATTGCGAACATGGACGTCACCGTTGTAAATAGTGAGACCGAAGCGTTTCTACTAGAGAACAACTTCATTAAGAAGTATAAACCGCGTTACAACGTGGTAATGCGTGACGACAAATCTTACCCTTTTATCTTTTTATCAGATCACGAACATCCTCGGCTTTCTTTCCATCGCGGCCCTCAAAAGAAAAAGGGCGAATATTTCGGGCCATACCCGAGTGCTTGGTCAGTTCGAGAAAGCTTACGTTCTATGCAGCGTATATTTCCTGTTCGTCAATGCGAAGACAGCTATTACCGTGCGCGCAGCAGACCTTGCCTTCAGTATCAGATGCAACGGTGCAGCGCGCCTTGCGTTGAAGGCTACGTGAGCGATGAAGAATATAAAGAGCAGGTCAACTTTGCTCGCCTGTTTTTAAAAGGGAAAAACCAGCAAGTCATTGGCGGGCTGGTGGACAAAATGGAAAAAGCCAGCGAAGCATTAAACTTTGAGGCCGCCGCGCGCTATCGCGATCAGATAAACGCCTTAAGGAAAGTACAAGAGCGACAATGGGTTGCCGGTACCCAGGACGAAATGGATGTGTTTGGGTTCGCGTTCAAAGGTAACATGGCCTGTATTCAAGTTATGTTTATTCGCGAAGGGCAGCTGCTAGGCAGCAAAGCATATTTCCCTAAAGTGCCTAATACGGCAGACGAGCAAGAAGTTTTCGAATCCTTCTTTCTGCAATTTTATTTAGCGGGCAACAAAGTCATTCCTAAACAAATTGTGTTAAGTAACACACTCAGTGACGAAGATGCTATTGCAGATGTACTTGCCAGTGAAGCAGGGCATAAGGTGCATTTCTTTAAAGGGGCGAGGGAAGAGAAACGCAAGTATCTACAGCTGGCCCAATCAAATGCACAAACCGCGTTAGATGCCCAATATAGCCAACAAAAGTCTGTGTTTGCACGCTATCTAGACCTAGAAGCGGCACTGGAAGTTGATACGCCTATTCAACGCATGGAATGCTTTGATATTTCTCACACCTCTGGTCAACAAACAGTAGCGTCCTGCGTGGTATTTAATCGAGAAGGGCCACATAAAAGTGACTACCGTCGCTACAACATTGAAGGCATTACACCTGGAGATGACTATGCGGCTATGGCGCAAGCATTAAAGCGTCGCTATAAGTCTGTTAAAGAGGTACAGAAAATTCCAGACCTTCTATTAATTGATGGTGGTAAAGGTCAACTTGCTCAGGCTGAAGCATTTTTTGAAGACTGGCCTCATGATAAAAAGCCCATGCTTTTAGGTGTAGCAAAGGGCACTACCCGTAAGCCGGGTTTAGAAACTTTGATTCTGGCGGGTAGTCATCAAGTGCTTCCCATGGATAGCCATTCGCCTGGTCTTCATCTTATTCAGCATATTCGAGATGAATCACACCGATTTGCTATCACTGGGCACCGCAACCGTCGTCAGAAAGTAAAAACGACCTCGAGCCTTGAAAGCATTCCTGGTATTGGCGCTAAGCGCAGACAAACGTTGCTGAAGTTTATGGGCGGCTTACAAGGTCTTAAAAAGGCCAGTAAAGATGAAATAGCAAGTGTACCAGGCATTAGCCCAGAACTGGCGGATACTATTTACGACCACCTTCATCAATAAATGACTGAGTAACAAGCAATGCATTGCAAATTAAGGTAATGTGTTGTGGAAATGAAAGAAGCTTAGCTAAAAGCTACTGCGCTAAAACGCCCATAGAGGCATAACACCGAGACGTACTTTTTATGTGGACTGTTCCAAACTGTATTACTTTATTTCGAGTAATCCTTATACCTGTTTTTGTGGTTGTTTATTTTCTTGATTGGCGCTGGGCGCACGAAGCAGGGGCCTTTATCTTTTGGCTGGCGGCCATCACAGACTGGTTTGACGGGTATTTAGCAAGAAAACTTCAGCAATCTACGCCCTTTGGTGCCTTCTTAGACCCGGTGGCAGATAAACTTATCGTAGGTGCCGCGCTTCTTATGATCACACATAGTTATGCAAACCTTTGGATCACGTTGCCATCCATTGCGCTTTTGGTGCGTGAAATTTATGTATCGGCATTACGAGAATGGATGGGTTCAAATGGAGTAAGAGACGCAGTTAAAGTGTCTTTTATAGGTAAAGCTAAAACAACTGCTCAAATGTTAGCCTTAATTGGGTTACTTTCAGGGTTAGAAACTTTTATGGGCGTAACAATTTATTGGGTTTCTTTAGGTTATATCCTTTTATATTTCTCTGCAGTGCTGTCAATTTGGTCAATGTTTGTTTATACAAAAGCGGCGTGGCCACACCTTCGAAGTGGCGCAGTAAAGTAGAATTGATCGCGGTTTAATCAAAGTGAATAAAAAAATAGCAAACGATCATAAAAAACCGCATTTATCTCAATTTAAACGCTTTTTTGTGTTGACAGTTTTGAATGGGTAGGTAGAATGCACCCCACATTTCGAGAGGACATCAACCAAACGAAATGGTCGATTAAGACATGCGGGAATAGCTCAGTTGGTAGAGCACGACCTTGCCAAGGTCGGGGTCGCGAGTTCGAATCTCGTTTCCCGCTCCAATCTCTTGGAGATAAGTTTTAATCACGCGCCAGACGCATCTGGCGGAATGGCAGAATGGCTATGCAGCGGATTGCAAATCCGTCTATCTCGGTTCGACTCCGGGTTCCGCCTCCAAACGCTGCAACGCAGCATCAGGTTCTACGCCTGACACCTTTGCTGAAAAGCAACCCGATGCCCGGGTGGTGAAATTGGTAGACACAAGGGATTTAAAATCCCTCGCTGGTAACAGCGTGCCGGTTCAAGTCCGGCCCCGGGCACCATTTACTTCCTGCTCTGACCCATAAACGGGGGAACTGCATTCACCGGCTCTACCCCATAAACGGGGGATCAGCATTCACCTTACACGATTGATAACACCATCCCATCCGCCTAAAATACGCACATCGCGATAAATGTGATGTCGAGAAGTACAAAGAAGCCTCTTCAGACTTACATAACTTGTGGCCTGCCGAAACTCGTTACAACTCCAGTAGACGGGACCTTCCTTTTGGAGAAATCTCTGGTAAAAAACCTCGCTTCAGTGATGCAAGTTGTGACTTTGAAAGAACAACAGGGAAAAATGCTGTTGTTGAACCGAGAGATAAAGTTAAAGGGCAGATCGCTAGAAGTTTTCTATACATGGTTCATTGGTATGAATTACCAACTCATGACCTCCTTCCATTAATGATTAAGTGGCATGTTCAATATCCACCGACCAATGAAGAAATAAGGCGTCACGAGTTAATAGAGTTAATCCAAGGTAAAACAACCCCGTTTATCGAAGGTACACTTTAATGTTCTAATAGAAGTCGTATTTGCAACTTTAGCTAAGCGAATGGCTAGCCCGTTTTTGCCCTCGTTTTTTCTATCCAGCTTGGTATTCATCTACGATACTGTTTTGATGGTTTTCTCAGGCGCTCGTGGGATATAAAGGTACAGTACATAAACGGTCTTTTCGATGGTTCTATATTCATCACCCCAAAACTATGCTCCTTTAACTGGAAACTAATGTTAGTATGAAGGTCAAGCGATAAGCTAAATTATCTAAACGATATGGAGTGCAAGTTTGTTCAATTTATTAATTTCCTATGACCCTGAAACTTGGGAACAGTCTCCATATGAATGCGATAAAAGTCGTGCCTTAGTAGAGTACACAGCTGATGAGATAAGCGAACGTTATAAGTTCTTTGACGAAAATGCTATTGAAGAATTGAAGTCATTCCCTACCTTGTTTGTCACTGAGAGCGAAGCAACAGAGTCAAGAATTGGCTACATTACGAATATCAGGGTAAGAGCTAGGACTGTAGTGGTGGATTATGAATTTGACCCAATATTACCTTCCCTACCAATTGGCGCTATTGAGGCAATGCGTGTAGACATCGATTTAGGGGATTGGGAACTATCTAGAACACATTGGGCAGTCAAAGACGAACCTATATTTGACATACTAGTCCGTCATGGTTTCGTTACACAACAACAAGTTGAAGCGGCTGAACAGATAAGGTCGCCAGAGCCACCAGTTATCCCTACTGATAACGAGGGCGGTGATGGCTTTAATAATTCGCAAGTTTTCATCGTCCATGGGCATGATGAAATAGCAAAGCTTGATGTAGAGAAATACGTAATGAGTTTAGGGTTACAACCGATAATTTTACATAAACAAGCTAGCTCAGGAATGACTATCATTGAGAAAATAGAATACTACTCAAATGTCGGGTTTGGAGTTGTTTTATACACACCCTGCGATGTGGGTTCAAAATTTGGCGATTTATCTGTGAAGTATAGAGCTCGTCAAAATGTCGTGTTTGAGCATGGGTATCTAATCGGTAAATTAGGCCGTCCCAGGGTTGCTGCAATTGTAAAGGGAGATGTTGAAACGCCTAATGACATTAGCGGTGTTGTGTACGTTAACATGGACACAGATGGTAATTGGAAAGAGCAATTGAAAGTCGAAATGAGGAGCGCTGGTTATCAGGTTTAAAACTATTACGTGCATATTTCGATTCCAAATATGCGGCTGTTGCTAGAGTTTGGAGTCGCTTAAAAATGTCGGGACAATCTTACTTTTTTCCTATGTCATTTGTCGTGCCAGAATTTGATGATGAAGCGGTGCATAGTGGCCGTTTCATTTTGGTAAAGCGAAAGTGGAATACATCAATATTTGATTTTGCGACACTGGCAACTAAATACCACCTACATGTTCCATACCAGTTAATGGACGTTTTGATAAGAAATTGCAATTGTGAACTTGAAATTGAAAATGCTGGTTCAAGAGAGTTGGCTGAACTGTATTTTCAATGTTTTCGAATCGGTCTATATGTTCAGCAGCTTTCTCCTTTTCTATGCCCCTACGTTACCAACCTATCAATCAATGATTATTCTGGGATCAATACCACCGATTCAGCTAAAGGTATAATGAAGCAGTCTCAGGAAGCCAGTTCATCTCATGCTATAAACTTTAAGGTTGAGGCATGGCCTGTCGAGCTTTCAATGCAATGTATGGCAATCCCCGACGGCTTAAGCCTAACAGGAGAACAATTTGGTGAAGCTTCACGCTTTGCTGAGAAATGGTTCAGGTTGTGCGATAGAAACCCTGCTATAAAAGCAATATCAAGAGCCATAACTACGGCTGGACGTCTCGAGTCATACGAGCAATCCATCTTGCATATGTGGACTGCTATAGAAGCATTGTTCCCAAAAGTGACTACTGAAGTATCTTTTAAAATAGCACTTTATATGTCGCAGCTTTGTGCCAATCACAGTAATAAGAAGGAGCTCTACCTCAACACTAAGAAAGCGTATAGTGTGCGCAGTAAAATTGCTCATGGTTCCTCTAAAAAAATTGTGTACGAAGAATGGCTTCAATCATGGAAGCTCATTTTATCCTGCATATCTGCCATAAGTGAAAGAGATGAAATACCTAGCGAAGAGAAACTTCTTGGAGAGTTGTTACTTGTCTAGCTAAGGTTTTAAACCTTATGCCTCAATTAGATTTTCTATTCTACAGGAGACAGCTAAGAGCGATTCTACTCCAAGTACTTCGGAACTGTGATCGCATTGCCGTAAAACCGAACTCATACTACTCTCGATACAATCGATCATTGCAAGCGGCAGGCTATTTTTTTATCACTGGAAACGCCTAAACCTATATGCAACATAATTTTCGGTAGTCCTTGCACTCGAA
Source organism: Alteromonas sp. ABH4_452 (assembly GCF_056311825.1). Classification (NCBI taxonomy): domain Bacteria; kingdom Pseudomonadati; phylum Pseudomonadota; class Gammaproteobacteria; order Alteromonadales; family Alteromonadaceae; genus Alteromonas; species Alteromonas sp. ABH4_452. The sequence goes on from NZ_CM149973.1 coordinate 2,574,293, forward strand.
TAAAGCCTTTATGGCGTTTAATTGTTATGGAGATTCTGCTTTCTCGTTCCCTATCTGGAGCTTTGCTTTTCTGGTTAGCGTGCGTTGTCAACTAATATGTGTACCTTGAGCAGCATTAAATGGCCAACTATGTAAAAGTTCGGAGAACAATAGTCAACGTATTAACAGGATTACTGTTGGTCAAAATGCCTCCCCGTTTTACAGGCTGTGGAGTTTAATAGCAGGTGCAAAGTTGCTTGATATAATACGAAGAAAGCAGCCAAGGTTTACAGCATCAGCAAAAAGGTATTTAATAACGAAACAGGGAAGTGCCGGAGAGAAATATGGACAGTCAACCACAACGCAGTATTTACCGAAAGCTTGTTGTTTGCTCAGCTTTAATTAAGCCTATTAGACGATGGTTGCCGGATTTCGCGCATATATGGCTTTACCGTTTCTTAAGAGGGCCAATTCATACTTTTGCTATTGATGTAAATTCGATACCAACTTCCTCCGAAAAGCATCCAAACTATTGGTATTGCGCGGGTGATTATCTATCAGAAGATGATGCTTCGGTCTCACAACAACTTTTGGACGTTAACCTCACCTATGCCAAATGTTTAATAGCGCCTAATATTAAAGATAAACATAAATCTCGACCTGAGCTTGTGGCAAGAGGACGTTATTCAATCCATTATCTATGTCACAACCTTACCAATCGCATTTTATTTGCTTGTAAGGGGGCTCCGACATTAGCTGATCTCGATATACCCAGTTATGGCTATGAAATCGTCGCTCGCACAAAACTGTCGGTGTATGGACAAAACAAAGCGGAGTGGTATGAGCGGGTTCAACGTTGTTATCAGGATCCTGCAATACACCGGCGCAGTACTGTCAGGCCTAAAATTGGTGGAGTTGAACCTTTTGCAGTCGCTGGTCCCAATGACATACCTAATAATTATCGAGCAGAGGTTGATAAATTGCGGAGAAAAGCGGCGCAGAGCGACCTAGAATATAAAAACTTTACGATAGCACTTAAAAGGGTTGATTATTTATACTACAGGCGAACAGGGTTAATTTTAGATAGGTTTGACTCTCAGGAGATAGACCAAAGGAAGTTCAATGAGTTGATGGTTGACGCGACAAGAGAGCTTCTTCAAGAAACACTAAAAAAGGTTGGCGAAGAAGCAACACGCCGCCTATATCCAAATATTATATTGGAACATGAGCCTCCCACTCAGAGAGTAGTTGCGGAAATTACAGTAGAGCATGATGAGCACCAAGTGGTAGCCAAAAAAATGCAAGAAGGTTAGTGCAACATTTAAAAAATAATGTAATTTACTTGGCTGTTGGGCAGCAATATCGTTTAGAAAAAAAGTTTGCAACGGAAAATTTGTTGCGAAATCACGTATAAAAATATTGGCCCAGAAGCCAGCATTTTTTTACGCATGAAAACTTTAAAGTTCTAGGCCGCCTCCAATACACATTTATTTTCATTATGCAAAGAACAATGAAAGTATCCACTTATTATCCATAATCACCTGAGGGGATACGAATAAGTCTGCATGTAGTGATGTAAGCACAGGTATTAACAATAAAACAGATTTATTTTCTTGATGAGCAAGAATCCGCAAAATGAACACCCTTTAAATTGCGATTGTAAGATCTAAGCTGATTTGAGATAAGTATGTTTCTATTAGGAATAGTATTGTTTTATTTAACTTGGTTAACTTGCGTTTTTATTGAGCTCAACATCAGGTACCACTTTATAAATGCTTGTCACTTCGCATTGTTTTAATAGATGCTCATTATGATGATTAAAATAAATACGGTATAAAGACCAGTTGTTATGATGTGCTTTAGGTTCCATTCTTAGTCCAATGCGTTCAATAGAGCTTCGAGAATGAATAAAATAAAGTTGTTAAGGGCCATCGATTTACACCTACCAGAGTCAAAATACCTGACGTACTGTGGTGAAGAGGTAATCGATTTTTTGTGTTTTATTGAAGCAGGGATTGAGCTCAAATGTGGCCGCTTTATCTCAAGCAACATAATAAAGTACAAAAAAATTGGTGTAGGGCGTGACAAGACAACAAGCTGATCAACTACTCCGTATTATAGTAACGCGTTAAGTAACGCGGCTCTCAAATATGGCTGCGAAATGCTATGTAATACAAAGGGTTACATATCAAATACAAGTCCGGCCCCGGGCACCATTTACTTACACATTTTTATTCAATACAAAACTTTGCTAATCACGCTCTTTTACTGCGTTTTACTATGGTAAAATCCGTAAAAATCTTTGGCAAAGACTTACTATCTTGAATTCTGTTATGTCACTTCGTTTAGACGAGCTATCTCGTGCTGAGCGTCCATTTCACGCGCGTGGTAGCAAGGTAATTCGCTGTGATGCGTGTTTGCTTCCAACGCAAAACTGTATTTGTGAATTTAAGCCTGAAGCTGGCACAGACGTGGCGGTTTTGTTTTTAATGTACAAAGGCGAATACTATAAACCTACCAATACAGGCCGTCTGATAGCGGATGTGGTTAAAGACAACCATGCGTTTTTATGGAAACGAACGGAACCTGATGAAGCGTTACTGAAACTGCTCAGCGACGACAAATACTTTCCCATTGTGGTATTTCCACACGAATATGCTGCAACTGAACGCTGTATTGACGCTCCACCATTGAATACTGGTAAAACGTTACTATTTATTTTCTTGGATGGAACTTGGCGTGAAGCAAAGAAGATGTTTGTAAAAAGCCCTTATCTGCATAATTTTCCTGTGTTGGGCGTTAGCATGGAAGTGGCTTCAGACTATTTACTTAGAGAGTCTACCCATGATTTTCAGCATTGCACGGCAGAGGTAGGTATTAGCGTTTTAGCGCTTGCTGAACAAAAGCAAGGGGCTCAAACGCTAGCGCATTATTTTAGCGTGTTCAGGCGGGAATACTTAAAAGGTAAGCCCCATTTACAGCATAAGCTCGCGTTTGCAGAGTCGCAGGTTAAAGATAACATCTAAAAAGTGTCACTTTTATTTGCGAAAGTATTGTTTTACATCCACTATTTTGTATTAATGAAAAACGGAGAAAGCGAATGGCATCAGTTACTTTTCAAGGCAACACAGTTACAACTAAGGGCCAGTTACCAGAAGTAGGTACAGCGGCACCAGACTTTACCTTAGTAAAGGCGGATTTGGGCGAAGTAACGCTGTCAGAACTTGCAGGTAAAAACGTTGTATTGAATATCTTTCCTTCAATCGACACAGGCACTTGCGCAATGTCAGTGCGTAAATTTAACGAAGAAGCTGCAAAATTAGATAATACAACTGTTATTTGTGTGTCAGCCGACCTGCCGTTTGCTGCGGGCCGTTTCTGTGGCGCAGAAGGCATCGAAAATGTACTTACAGGTTCTACCTTCCGTTCAAGCTTTGGCGATGATTACGGTGTAACCTTTGAATCAGCACCGCTGACGGGTTTGCTATCGCGCTCGGTTGTTGTTATCGATACTGAAGGTAAAGTGGTTTATACAGAGCAAGTAGCAGAAACTACTGAAGAACCAAATTACGAGTCTGCGATTGCTGCATTAAGCTAAGAAGCCCACTTAGTCACTAAGTGAAATAGTACATAGTTAATGTGAATCAATACCAACCGATTCGTTTTTATCGCGGTATTGCAAGGCGCTCACTCATGTGAGCGCTTTCCAGGAGGATGTAATGACATCAGTATTGCTGTCAGTCGGCGAGTTAGCCAATGCAATGCAACAAAAACCGGTTACGCTTGTAAGAGCGTTGATGGATGATCCTGTGTCAAAAACGCCGGATACACGAACGGCAATGGTATTGCCTGCATCAGTGGATTTTGATCTAGATAGCGAAGGCAGCGACCACACTACTGGTCTACCTCACAGTATGCCCTCAGCTGATGACCTTGCTATTTATCTTGGCAATCAGGGTATTACAGCAAATACTCCCATAGCGGTTTACGACACCCGAGGAATGTATTCTGCGCCCAGAGTGTGGTGGATGCTAAAGGCACTAGGGCATAAAGATGTATATATATTAAATGGTGGCCAACCTGCGTGGGAGGGGGCTGGGCTTCCAGTATCAGAACAGCAGCAGTATGGAAAATTAACCTATCAAGCAACACCTCGACCTGGGTGGTTTGCAAACTCTAGCGCAGTGCTACAAGGTATAAATACCGAAGCGCAACTGCTTGATGCTAGAAGTAGTCCGAGATTTAACGGCGAAGTCTCAGAGCCCCGAGAGGGGGTGCGCTCAGGACATATGCCTGGCGCATTCAATATTCCTTTCGATACGCTAGTAAAAGACGGCCATTTCTTACCTGTAGATGAGCTAAATGCTGTTTTTGCACAAGCAAAAGTCGATTTGCGTAAACCTATTATCTGCACCTGCGGTTCAGGCGTTACCGCTTGTATCATTGGTGTTGCAGCTCTTATGTGCGGTGCTACGCAAGTTTCGGTATATGATGGATCATGGTCTGAGTGGGGCGCTAATACCCAGTATCCGGTAGTCAAAGGCGTGTAAAAGCATAAAAGCCGTGAAATACTAAAATCATTTATGTGCGATGTATGCTTAAGCACGATATTACCGTGAGCTTCATTGAAAAACCGAATAACTCGTTTTATAGCAACAGAGTAAAAATAACCCGATGTCAGCTAATCAATCCTTACCCAATATTGTTATTCTCACTGGTGCGGGCATATCCGCTGAATCTGGGCTAAAAACCTTCCGTGATAATGACGGCCTTTGGGAAAATCACAGCGTCGAAGAAGTCGCTACACCCGAAGCGTTCGAGCAAAATCCTAGTTTGGTTTATCGCTTTTATAATACGCGCCGGGCACAGCTTCAACAGAATGATGTTTTGCCCAACGCAGCACATATGGCGCTTTCTAAACTCGAGAAAGCCTTCGGTCATAAGCTAACTTTGGTGACGCAAAATGTAGATGACTTACATGAGCGTGGTGGCAGCGAGTCGGTTTTTCATATGCATGGTAAACTTCTGTCTGCGCGCTGTGCTATTAGCCAGCAAACTTTTGATTGGCGTGAGAGTTTTGATCACACCACTAAATGTCCGTGCTGCAAAAGAGTAACCCTTCGACCGGATATTGTGTGGTTTGGCGAAATGCCTATGTATATGGAAGAAATTTACGAGGCGCTTTCACAGGCCGATGTATTTATAGCTATTGGTACTTCGGGTAATGTGTATCCCGCTGCTGGCTTTGTTCAGATTGCTAAAGAAAATGGCGCTCACACAATAGAAGCGAATTTAGAGCCAGGTGTATCCAATGCCTTGTTCGACGAATCACTTAAAGGTCCTGCCTCGCGCATAGTTCCGCAGTGGGTTGATGAATTGATTTCAAAATATGCGCTGTAGGAGGCGCAAAACATGCAGTATATGAATGAATTTCTTACCATTGCACTGGTACATCTTGTGGCTGTTGCCAGCCCAGGTCCTGACTTTGCAGTGGTGGTTCGAAACAGCGTGGCTTATGGCAGGCGTATCGCTATATACACCAGTATCGGTATTGGGCTAGCAATCTTATTGCATGTTGCCTACTCGCTAGTAGGGCTAAGTGTTGTAATTGCGACTACGCCATGGCTATTTACCACTTTTAGCTACGCTGCCGCTGCTTATTTGCTTTACCTTGCATTCGGTGCGCTCAGAAGCGGCCCTGTAAAGCAGGAGCAAAACATAAACACCGAAAAGAAGGCATCACAAATCTCGGCAAAACGTGCTGTATGGATGGGGTTTCTGACAAACGGGCTTAATCCAAAAGCAACGCTGTTTTTCCTTTCACTTTTTACCGCCATCATCAGCATTGATACGCCATTTAGCGTAAAGCTTGGTTATGGTATCTATTTAGCGTTTGCCACCGGGCTTTGGTTTTGTTTCCTTTCCTACCTTTTAAGTACTAGTAAAGTTGCCGAGCTTATTGGTAGAAAAGGCTATTGGTTGGATAGGGCGATGGGCGTGCTTTTAGTCGGGTTAGCCGCTAAGTTGGTGTTGGGTTAACTTTTGTTTATTACACAAGCAGGCATTTATTTTTGTGAATTGGTATAATCGCGCCGATTTTTCAAAATTATAAGAGAGTTGTGTGAAAGACGTAAACCCAGACCGCCTGAACAATACGTTGTCTAAACAGTATCAATTCGATACTAAAGGTCTCTTGCGCCGCGCTGCCGGTTTAACAAAAGCTAATTTTTCATCATTGTTTCAAGGTAGCCTTGTTTTATTCTTGACCTTTGTGGTGCTTGGGGTAATTGCCCAACAGTACATTACCATCAATGATGACGGTAGCTATGTATTCGAGCACCAGTCTATTATCCAGATTGTGGCAATCTGCATTGTGGCGCCGTTACTTACGGGCTTATACATGATGGGGGTTTTTGTAGCGCGAGGCGTAAAAACATCGGTATTTACGGTATTTCAGTTTTTCCCCCTTATATTTCTGGTTGCGTTAACCCAGTTAGTTAGCAGTATTCTTGTGCAGTTAGGCATGATGCTGCTTATCTTACCAGGCGTGTATTTCTATCTAGCGTCGTCCTTTTCTCTAATGTTAGTGGCCGACAGAAAACTAACTCCAATTAGCGCGATTATTCTTTCATGCAGAGTATTTAACGCGTACTGGGCTCAAATTGCTAGTATCTTCGGGGTGCTCTTCTTATTGTTTGTTTCGGTACCACTGACGTTCGGGTTTTCCCTTATTTGGGTGTTACCTTTTTATTTTAGTATGATGGGATTGCTCTATCAGGAACTGATTGGCGAGCAAGGAGTGAGCACGGAAGCATCTGTAAATGATGTGAATGAGTCGAGCTTTGATGCATAAACGAGAAACCTTTAAAATTGTCCTTATAACGCTTGGCGTCCTGGCGGTTATCGTCATTAATGCCATTATTTTTACCAAGGACGAACCGGATATTCTAGATATACCGCAAACGGTAGAAGCGAAAAAGCCGGTACCTGACTTCTCAGTCTATAGTGACGTAAAAGAAAAAAAAGAGGCTTTTTTTAATTATCTACGGCCCGAGGTAGAGAAGCAAAATGCCTACTTACTTACCTTAAGACATTATGTACAAACCTTGTATAGAAAAGCATTAGCGAACGAATCGCTTTCAGAAGATGACATGGCTAGGCTTGAATGGCTTGAAGAAGAGTATCGGGTAAAGTCTACACAGCCTTTAAAGACCAAACTATTGGCCTTACTGCAGAAAATTGATGTTTTACCTGAAGAGCTGGTACTTGTTCAGGCTGCGAATGAATCTGCATGGGGAACAAGCCGATTTGCAAGAAAGGGCTACAACTTTTTCGGTCTGTGGTGTTTTTCAAAAGGGTGCGGTTTTGTCCCAAATCGTCGAAATTCCGGCGCATCACACGAAGTGGCAAAGTTTGATAGTCTGTCGCGAGCGACGTACACCTATATGCGTAACCTCAATAGGCACGATGCCTACGCTGATTTAAGGGAGATCCGCAGTCGACTTCGAGCTAACCAATTACCTATTACTGGTGTTGCATTGGCAGAAGGGCTAATGAACTATTCCGAGCGAGGAGCCGCTTATGTTGAAGAGCTTCAAACAATGATCCTATTTAACGAGGAGTTTTTATCCGAATGATACGCGCTGCATTATTTCTTGCTTCATCTCTGTTTGTCGGTTTTGGTAGTACATCAGTAGCTGCTGAAACGATAGATGTAGAGTACAGCCGTTTCTACAGCCATGTTAAAAAGCTAGATAACGAAGATACCCAAGCGCTTCAGTTTGCGTTTGGTTTTGTCCGAGTAGGTGAAGGGCGTTTATGCGAGGTTAACGGTGCATCTATCGTTACCGATAAGAAAACAATGCCACTAGACGTTACTGATGAAGGACGTTTTACCGTGCCCACAGAAAAAGCACTGAAACTGGCTAATGCACTGGTACGTATCGACTTAAACGAACGTGCGAACGTTTGTGATATGTCGGTGCAGCTTGAAACCAAGCCAAAATACCTTAAACAGTATTACAAAAAAGAAGAACTCACTTTCTTGTATGAACAGTATGAAGCCTTTTTCAATGAAATGGGAAGCTTTTTGTCATTTATGATGCCATCTGTGAAGGGCTTGATGATTCAGTTCGAAGACAAAAATTTAGATTTCGTTACACCGCAGGGTGTACAAATTAACAATGGTGTTCTGCAGTTAGAGCAAGAGTGGATAAATGAGGCGAAAGGCTTAACGCTGCCACAAGCGCCGCTGCGTGTAACAGCTATGGCGTCAAGTTAATCTACCTTTTAAACAATTAGGTATCAGGTCAGTAACTGATACCTAATTTGCTCTGCAATTCGCGCTATGGTCTCTTCGCCTTTTGCGCAAAGTTCTTCTGCCCTATGGAACTCCATAATACCTACATCAGTCAGCTGAGGTTCTATTAGTATATCTGGCGGGTCGCCAGCTAAACGAGACCGAGTAACACGAGCTTGAAGTATTTCAAGTGAGCTGCTCATTACGCTCATAATTCCCGGAGGGTTGCGCTTATTCACCTTTGCAGGCACTTCAGTAAATTCTTCTTCTACTTTTTCAATAACATCAGAGGCTATGCTTTCTTCGCTATTCACATCTTCAGAAGCATTGACTTCAAGCTGTTCTTCATTTTCATCTGACGTTTTGTCATCTTTACTATCAGGCGAAAACCATTGGCGCAATACGTTTTGGCTTTTAGTAAAAAAGTCTTCGGTTTTACGTTGGTTTTCTTCGTGGTCTTGCCTTAACTTTTCCAACCGAAGCGGGCGAAAATCGGCGTTAAGATTAACCGCAATCACAAAATCAGCCCCTAATTGGCGACACAAGTTCACCGGTACAGGGTTCACAACAGCGCCATCCACTAGCCAGCGATCGCCATGAGCAACGGGGGCAAAGAGCGCTGGAATAGCGCAGGATGCCTGAATGGTATCGCCAATAGGTCCTGAATTAAATACTACTTCACGTCCGGTATATAGGTCAGTTGCCACAGCCGCAAAAGGTTTTAGCATATCTTCATAGGTAGATTCACAAAACTCGCTAGCAAGTTTGTCGAAAACTTTTTGCCCGCTAGCAATGCCACCTCGCCTGAGCCCTACGCCCATAAGAGCCAATACCTGCCAATCGCTAAGCGAACAGGCCCACTCTTTTAAACCTTCCAGCTTGCCACTTGCGTAGGCAGCACCAACATAAGCACCAATGGAGCAACCAGCAACAACGTCAATTTTAACGCCAAGCTTTTCCAATGCTTCAATTATACCAATGTGTGTCCAGCCCCTTGCGGCACCGGCACCTAACGCAAGTCCAATTTTCATTTACTTTGGTTCCATAATATTTACTACTTCGATAGCGTTGTCTTCATCACTAAGATCTGCGCTATTTTCTGAAGCAAAAGAAGGTTCATCAAATCCTATATCACCATCTGCAACGGGGCCATCTTGAGTGACGATAGATTTAAAGTCATAAAGATTACTGTCTACAAGATGTGAAGGGGCCACGTTTTGAAGCGCACGGAACATTGATTCAATACGACCTGGGAAACGGCGGTTCCAGTCTTGAAGCATTGCTTTGATATTCTGACGCTGAAGATTTTCTTGTGAACCACACAGGTTGCAAGGAATTATTGGGAACTCAGCGGCTTGAGAATATTTTTCAATGTCTTTTTCGCTGCAGTAGGCCAGTGGACGAATGACAATATGCTCGCCGTTATCGCTAACCAGTTTTGGCGGCATAGATTTCAGCTTACCACCGTGAAACATATTCAGGAAAAACGTTTCTAGCATGTCGTCACGGTGGTGACCTAATGCAATTTTCGTCGCGCCTAGTTCTTTCGCTGTGCGGTATAAAATACCACGGCGCAGTCGAGAGCAAAGCGAACAGGTCGTTTTTCCTTCAGGAATCTTGTTTTTAACAATAGAGTAGGTGTCTTCTTCTACAATCTTGTAATCGACGCCAATGCTGTCTAAATACTCGGGCAAGATATGTTCAGGAAAACCAGGTTGCTTCTGGTCAAGATTTACCGCAATAATTTCAAAATGAATAGGCGCAATCTTCTTTAAAAACAACAAAATATCAAGCATGGTATAGCTGTCTTTACCGCCCGATAAACACACCATAACCTTGTCGTTGTTTTCAATCATACCGAAATCGCCAATGGCCTTACCCACGTTGCGACGAAGTCGTTTCTGAAGTTTGTTGAAGTTGTACTTTTGCTTACTTTGCGCGGCGTTTAACGTCGGCGCATCAGCACTGCTTGTGCCTAAACTCATAATTAACTAGCTTGGTTTGTGATAAAGGCGCCATTATACATTAAAGCGCCTTTTCGAGACTATGGCTGTGTTGTTAAATTTATCGAGAAGCGTTAAGTACTGATTTAAGCGTGTATGATTAACTCTCGGAATTAACCGCTAAATGCGCAGTTTCTTTTCAACGCCCATCGCCGATTCGCCATTAGTCGCCACCAAGTGTCTTTATATTTAAGCGCAACTAAGCAGTTAACTACACGGTTATCGGTGATTCAAATCCATCGGGCTTAATTGCTAACACATCACAATTAAGTTCATCGATAACGTGTTCGGCAGTATTGCCAATAAGCGCCGCCGAAATACCAACCCGTCCCACGGTGCCTATTACAACTAACTCGGCATCGAGTGTTTTAGCCACTTGCGGGATAACTTTTTCAGGCAAGCCTTCTTTCACCACACATTTATTTTCTGGAATACCATATTTCAGCGCGTGACTACGCATTTCTTTCATGTGATGATTTTTTACCGCATCGTGATATGTATCAGGGTCAAACTCTGGCACTTCAATGGCAATGTTAAGTGGAGTTGTAGGGTAGCTATTCACTAAATTAACGTTACCTTTCAGCAAAGAGGCATAATCGTTAGCGATTATCGTAAGCTTGTCGTTTAGTGCAGCATGCTCATCATCTTCACTGCCTACGTTTACTGCAGCTATAATTTCACCGCCTTCTGGCCAGTCGTGTTCTTTAACGAGCAGTACAGGGCGTGGGCACTTACGCATTAGATGCCAGTCTGTAGGGGTAAAGATTACTGAGGCAAGGTCGTCATGTTTTTTAGTAGCTTTTACTACTAAGTCGATTTGGTTATTAAGGGCGTAATAAATAATCGATTCATAAGCACGGTTGTTCCACTCAACTACAATATCGGTCTCTGAAAAGCCCTGTTCTTTTAGCTGGGCAGATAACCATTTGGCGTGCTCTTTTGTAACGGCATCGCGCATTGATTCACGTTCGTCGGGGCTAAGCATGGTTGTCATATCGTAAGACAAATCATATACCACCATCATAGCGGTAACCGTGGCGCCGGTTTTTGACGCAAGTTCATAGGCACGGCTTAGGGCAGGCTGGTTGTCGCGTTCCGCGTCCACCACGGCAAGAATTCGTTTACACTCAATCATAACGTCTCCTCAACTACAAAGCTTTGTATGGCTGTCGACATCGATATTGTTTCAAAACAGTTTATATAAACCATTTACATTAACTATAAACGACATTTGGAAAAACGTGGGTTGTTTTGGATCAAGGTGTAAATAATCTGTTGATATATAAAACAGGTAACATTGAATATTACGGGAGTTTTCACGCACGACGGATGGATGTCGTGTTACTCAGTGAGGGAATACAGTGAAATTTTAAAGGTTAAAACTAAAAAGCGCGCATGTAGCGCGCTCAAGATAACAGAAGAATAAATTAACCGTTACAGACTACGCTAGGGCCATTTAACGCTTCTAACTTGGTATTTAACCGATCAAAATCCAAAATAGAGATCAATTTACCGTCTACTTTGATAATGTTTTCTTTCTGAAAACGGCTTAATAGGCGACTAATGGTTTCTATCGTTAAGCCTAAGTAGTTGCCGATTTCGTTTCGGGTCATAGTTAGGTGAAATTCTCTGTGCGAGAAGCCACGCTCTTCAAAGCGCTGAGATAAGTGTGAGATGAAATACAATAAACGCTCTTCCGCCGTACGCTTGTTTAAAAGCATGATCATGTCGTGATCTTGTTTAATTTCTGCGCTCATAAAGCTCATGATCTGATGGCGTAGCTTAGGAAATTGAACCGACATTTCATCAAGGGTTTCATATGGCAGTTCACATACCATGGCGGTTTCTAGCGCTGAGGTGTAACTTTGATGCTTACTTTCGCGCAGGGCATCGAATCCAATAATATCACCAGGGAAGTGGAAGCCAGTGATTTGCTCTTCACCATCTTGATTAGTTACAAATGACTTAAAAGAACCCGTTCTTACGGCAAAAAGCGAACGAAATTTATCGCCAGTTTGAATGAGCGTATCACCTTTGTGAAGCGGCTTTTTGCGCTCAATTATATCGTCAAGAGACTCGATTTCTGTTTTGTTCAGCGCCACCGGTAAACACAAGTGACTGAAGCTACAGTTTTGACAGTGAATAGAAAATTGGCTTCCTTTGCTCATAATACATGCTCTTTTGAAGATTACCCAATAATGATACACCCATTTTTAAACGATTGCGCCATGAATAAGATAAGCCGCATAAATGGCCATTATTACGGCAATTATTTGTCTAACGTTATTGTTTTGAAAACTGCTAACAATATACTGACTGCCTGCACTTGCTGCGAGTAGCGTTGGCAAAGTACCTAAACCGAAGAAAAACATGATGGCAGCGCCCTGCAATGCATTCCCCGCCGCTAAAGACCAAGTAAGTGTTGAATACACTAATCCACAAGGCAACCAGCCCCAAATAAACCCATAAGGGATAGCACTAAAAGGGGTTTTAAAAGGTAAAAAACGCTTAGATAACGGCTGCAGCTTAGAAAATAAACCTTTGCCTGCGTTTTCTAACACCGTTAACCCTGTCCACCATTTGCCTAAATAACAGGCCAACAACAGCAACATAATACCGCTGAGTAAAGACAGGGCATAGTTGGCCAGAGGAATATAGTCTGCTGCAATTTTGCCAAGTGCGCCGGTCAGTGCGCCAGCAATGGTGTAGCTAGCTATGCGCCCCATGTTATAGGCTAGGGCGTAAGGCACTGCTGAAGCACCTTTTGGTGACACCATTCTTAGCGCTGCAACTATACCGCCGCACATGCCCACGCAGTGAACACCGCCCGCTAAGCCGATAAGAAAAGCTGAGAAGTAATTAATCCCCTCCATGCTGCCCTTGGTTTTTCTCTACTTTAGTATTCTGAAGTTGCTTGCGTTGTTCAGCGAGCTTTTTTTCTTCTGGCGGAAGGTCATCGTCAAACAGTATGCTGTAACCTTGACGGTCTAAATCTTCAAACTGATTAGTTTTAACCGCCCAGAAGAATATTACGATAGCGACGGCTACTATAATGATGGCGATTGGAATTAAAACGTAAATAATGCTCATACTATTTGCCCAGAAGTCGCGTAGAGTTTGTCACTACTATGATACTGCTTAATGACATGCCAACAACCGCCATCCACGGCGAAAGTAGGCCAGATACGGCGAAAGGTAAGATCAAAACGTTGTAACCTACCGACCAACCAATATTTTGTCTTATTTTTTGCTTCACTTGATGCGCAGTTCGGATGAGTTCTGGCACAGAAAGCAGCTGATCGCCAAGCAAAATCACGTCGGCTGCAGTTTTCGCAACATCTGTAGCATTACCTACCGCTATCGCTACATCAGCACTTGCAAGAACAGGGGCGTCATTAATACCATCGCCCATCATCATAACCTTTGAGCCAGATTGCTGCATAGCTTGAACCGCTTCATATTTCTGCTCTGGGGTAAGGCCCCCTTTAGCGGCAGATATTGGTAAAGATTTAGTAAGAGAGTCAACGTTTTGCTGTGTATCGCCGCTTAGTACAGCGAGGGTATGAGTTTTTGCCAATATATCGAGGGTTTCTTGGGTATCGTCACGCAGTGAGTCACGAACTTCAAAAGCCGCCATAACACGGCCTTTGACAGTAAGAAATACGTTAGCCGAGGGATAGCGCTCGATAAATGATTGCTGTGATTCGTGAACACTGAACGCTGCTGAGCCCATGGAGAATAGCGTGTCATTAATTTCACCGCTAATTCCGCCACCTGGCGTGACCGTGAAATTTGTCACTTTGTGTACGGTGTTGCCGCTTGACGTTTTATCACCGCTAAAGGCTTTAGCAATAGGGTGTTCAGAGCGAGATTCTAGGGCGCGGGCGATTGATAGCGCGCTTTGGCTGTCTACGCCGTCAGCATACCAGGCGTTTGATATAGTGAACTTACCTTGTGTCAGCGTACCGGTTTTGTCGAGTGCGATAGTGTCAATGCCAGTGATTTGCTCAAGAGCATCGGCACGCTTTAGCAAAATACCTTGTCTGTTTAATTTCGCCATAGCGCAGGTGAGTGCTGATGGCGTGGCTAACCCTAGGGCGCAAGGACAGGTTGCTACCAACACGGAAATGGTGATCCAAAACGCATCATCACTGCCGTTATAAGCCCAAAAGGTGTAAGTTAACGCTGAAATCAATAATACAGCGGTCACAAAGTATCTAGAGAAATTATCGGCTATCTGTGCAGCCTTGGGCTTGCTCGCCATCGCACTTGCTTGAAGCCTTACAATTTGATTTACCAGCGCATTTTTAAGCGTTTGCGTAACCGTAATGGTAAGGCTACCGTCCTGACATACGGTACCGCCATATACAGTGCTGTTATCTGACTTTCGTACTGGGTTAAATTCACCCGTTAGCATAGATTCGTCAACCGCAGCGTTACCCTCTGTAACCAGCCCATCAATGGGGATGGTTTCACCAGGCTTAACCAGCACTATATCGTGCACCTTTAGCTGCTTTGCTAGACATTCAGTAACGCTGCCATCTGGCATTAATTTAGTCGCTGACACAGGAACATACTGCATCATATTGGCAGAGATCTGTGCGGCGCGATGACGACTGCGATGTTCTAAGAATCTGCTGAGCAATAGCAAGAAAATAAACATACAAATGGATTCAAAATACACTTCACCTTGCTCTAATACGGTAGAGCGAATACCGGCAATATAGGTACCGAATATGGCAAGCGTAACGGGTACATCCATATTAACTGTTTTAGCGCTTAGCGCTTTAGCGGCTCCGACATAGAAGGTGCTACCAGAATACAGGACAACCGGGGTAGTGAGTGTAAGGGCGACCCAATAAAAATATTGGCGGGTCTCTAACTCAATGGCGCCAAACCAATCAAAATACAGCCCCGTCATCAGCATCATAACCTGCATGGTCATAATACCTGCTAGCCCTAACTTCTTAAGGAAGGTTTTTTGCTCGCGTTTATAACTGGCTTCGTGCTCATCAGGATGAAATGGCGACCCAACATAACCAATGCGTTTTAGCGTAGAAAGAATTTGGCTAAGTTTAATTTGAAAAGGTGACCAAGTAACTAAAGCGCGACGCTCTTGAACATTTACAGCTACTTGCTTTATGCCTTCAACTTTCGATAATTGCTTTTCAATAAGCCAGCCACAGGCAGCGCATGTAATACCCTCAAGAGTTAGCTGAATTTGCTTATCTTGCCCTTCTTCAAACACGAACTCTTCTTGAAGGGAAGGGTCGTCATAGACTTTAAGCTTATCTAACGTTTCTAAAATGCCATCGTCAGATTTTTGAGCAGGCTCTGTTCTAAACTGGTAATAGTCTTCTAAACCATTGTTAACAATAGCTTCAGCTACCGCTAAGCAGCCAGGGCAACACATGTCTCGTTGTTGCCCTAAAATGACAGTAGTAAATTTCCCATTGTCTGGACTCGCTATAGGCAAGCCGCAATGGTAACAATCGTGATTGGCCATTATGGATTGAACTTCATTTTTCCAGAATGCGGTAGATAGACGGTGTTTTGAATTTTCCAGCTATCATCAATAGGTGTGAGCGATATGCGCCATTTACCGTCTAGGTTTTCTTCAATAAAACCGCGATAAATACCGTTGGCATCTCGACTTAGTAAAACGCTGACATCACGCTCTTCAAGCGTTACGTGATAAAAGCTCAATTTAACAGCATTACCTTCTTGAGGAATGCCCGAGTGAAATTGCAGCGCTATGCTGCCATCTTCAATGGTTAAATCGGTAGTAATATTTAAACGGCGGGCGATTGCCTCTTTGTCTAGACGTGCATTAATTGCTTTACCTTCTTTGTAGTAATCGTCTACAACAAGGCTATCTTCAGTAGAAATAGCAAGGTTTAACAACACGCCACCCATGATCAGGGTAATAATAGGAACCGCAATTAAAAACCAGGGCCAGAATTCTTTATACCAGGGTCTATTCATCAAAATCTTTTCTCGTATTTACTTCACTAGCAAGGTCGCTAACAACATATCTATTATTACTCGTGAACAAATGTATTCGAACTGCATAATAACAATAAATATGGTGTAGGTAATTTGCATCGACAGCGTTGTAAATTTGTACGTAATGACACTGTCTATATGGCTGTATTTTCTCATAAAAAAAGCCCCGTAGTAACGAGGCTTTTTAAGATATTTAATGATTTAAATCATTAATCATTTGAAAGGCTGTAAACATAGGCTGCAACAACGTGAATTTTGTCATCACCCAAGGTTTTCTTGAATGAAGGCATTACACCGTTACGACCGTAAGTAAGCGTTTCTGTTACTGCTCTGTGGCTGCCGCCGTAAAGCCAGATGTTGTCGGTAAGGTTTGGTGCACCAAGTGCTTGGTTACCTTTACCGTCCATACCGTGACAAGCCGCACACGCTGCGAAACGTGCTTTACCTGCTTCTGCAAGCTGAGGGTCCACATCGCGACCGCTTAGGCTAAGTACGTAATTAACGACTTCCTCGATACCGTCTTCACCCATAGCGTCAAGCCATGCTGGCATTGCTGCTTTACGACCAAGCGTAAGAGTTTCAACGATTTTCGCACCTGAACCACCGTACAACCAGTCGTTGTCCGTTAGGTTAGGGAAGCCGCCATTTTGACCACGTGCATCAGAACCGTGACACTGAGAACAATTTTGTAGGAATAAACGCTGACCTACTTTATTTGCTTCTGGGTCTTTAGCCAGTTCTTCAACGGGAACTTGTGCATACGCTTCGAAGATCGGATCGAACTTCTCGGCAGCGAAATCTAGTTCACGGTCATATTCTACTAGGTAGCCTTGCTCTTTAGCGTCAATACGCGCCTGAGCTGACTCTTCTAGCGATTGAATATTTTGGTTGGAGCTCTTCCAACCCAAAATACCTTCATACGCACCTAGGCCAGGGTAAAGCGCTAGGTATAAAAAGCCCCAAACGATGGTCATGTAGAACATAATTGTCCACCAGCGAGGAAGTTGGTTATTCAACTCCTCAATACCATCAAATTCGTGGCCCATTGACTCACCTTCAGCTACGCCAGTCTTGTTAGAAAGGCACCAGCGAAGAAGGAAGTAGCAACCAATGATTAACCCAAGGGTTATCACTGAAATCCAAATTGTCCAAAACATACTCATGAGTTCGAGACTCCTGCTAATCTTCTTTTGATTTTTCTTTTTCTTCGTCTGCAAACACTAGGTTTGCAGCTTCATCGAATTTTTTCTTGTTGCGGCTGCTAAACGCCCACCACACAACACCGATGAAGCTTACAAAGACGATGACAGTAAAAATGCTGCCTACAATTCCCTGGTCCATATTATTTCAAATGTGTGCCAAGAGATTGTAGATAAGCAATAAGGGCCTGCATTTCCGTTTTGCCCTGTACTGCCGCTTTCGCACCCGCAATATCTTCGTCGGTATACGGAACGCCAAATCCACGGAATACTTCCATTTTTTCAGCTGTTAACTCGCCATCAAGCGTGTTTTCCGCAAGCCAAGGGAAACCTGGCATATTCGACTCTGGTACCACGTTACGAGGATTAAGCAGGTGAACTCGGTGCCATTCGTCGCTGTAACGACCACCAACACGTGCTAGGTCAGGACCAGTACGCTTAGAACCCCAAAGGAAAGGGTGCTCCCATACTGATTCGCCAGCAACGCTATAGTGACCATAACGCTCTGTTTCAGCGCGGAATGGACGGATCATCTGGCTGTGACAACCTACACAACCTTCACGGATGTAGATATCACGGCCTTCAAGCTCAAGCGCGGTATACGGACGTAGACCTGTTACCGGTTCCATGGTTTGCTGTTGAAACATCAACGGCGTAATTTGAACCATGGCACCGAAGCTGATAGCGATAAGGATTAATACCGTTAACAGACCGACGTTCTTTTCAATTAACTCATGTGCGTTTTTCATTATTCGTCTCCTTTACTACGCTGGCTGAGTCGCTGGATCTGCAGCGATACTGCCTTTAGGTGCACGAACGGTTTTCCATGTGTTGTATGCCATTACAAGCATACCTGCTACCACGAAACAACCACCAATGAAACGAACCACATAGAAAGGCTTAGATGCTTCTAATGACTCAACAAAGCTATAGGTTAACGTACCGTCAGCATTTACTGCACGCCACATTAGACCCTGTAGTACACCAGACATCCACATTGCTACGATGTATAGAACAACACCGATAGTTGCGAACCAGAAGTGTACGTTAACTAGCTTGGTGCTATACATAGCGCGCTGACCGAATAGCACTGGAATTAAGTGGTAAATTGAACCAATTGAAACCATTGCAACCCAACCTAGAGCACCAGAGTGTACGTGACCAATTGTCCAGTCAGTGTAGTGAGACAGTGCATTAACGGTCTTGATTGCCATCATTGGGCCTTCGAAGGTAGACATACCGTAGAAAGACAATGAAACAATAAGGAAACGCAATACTGGGTCGGTGCGAAGTTTATGCCACGCGCCAGATAGCGTCATAATACCGTTAATCATACCACCCCAAGATGGAACGAATAGGATAATAGACATCACCATACCTAGTGACTGAGTCCAGTCTGGTAGGGCAGTGTAGTGAAGGTGGTGAGGACCAGCCCAGATATACAGAGAGATAAGTGCCCAGAAGTGAACAATTGAAAGTCTGTATGAATAAACCGGGCGACCAGCTTGCTTAGGTACGAAGTAGTACATCATACCAAGGAAGCCCGCAGTTAGGAAAAAGCCTACCGCGTTATGGCCGTACCACCACTGCATCATAGCGTCTACTGCGCCTGCATACAGTGAATACGATTTAGTGAAAGATACCGGAATAGCCATGCTGTTACCAATATGAAGAATTGCAACAGTTAACATGAACGCGCCTAAGAACCAGTTTGCAACATAAATGTGCGAAACTTTACGGATTACTAGGGTTCCGAAGAAGTTAATGATATAAGCGACCCAAACCAGTGCCAAAAGGATATCAATTGGCCATTCTAGTTCAGCGTATTCTTTTGAGCTTGTTAAACCCATAGGCAGGGTGATAACAGCTAAAACGATAACGGCTTGCCAACCCCAAAAGGTAAATGCGGCAAGTTTGTCACTGAACAGTCTTACCTGGCAGGTACGCTGAACGATGTAGTACGACGTTGCAAATAGCGCACAGCCGCCGAAGGCAAAAATAACGGCATTAGTGTGCAACGGACGCAAACGTGAGAATGTTAGCCATGGTGTGTCAAAGTTAAGCATAGGTGCAAATAACTGCGCGGCAATAAATACCCCTAGGCCCATACCAATGATACCCCAGACTATGGTCATGATGGTAAATTGCCTAACTACTTTATAATTGTAGTCAGGTTGTGCTTGGCTTATTTCACTCATTTTAATGAATCTTCCACTTCAAATGAACTATGGTCTCCAACTGCCGGAATAGTACGGTCGAGACGTGTATCAGCTAAGGAATAACGCTTCACACCGAGCTCGGAAAGAGTAATAATTATTGTCTCCAAGCCAGTTGGTACGCGGATGATAAGGTTTTTAATTACAAAAAGATACCATAAACTACGTAAGCTTGATCTCCATCAATGAAGAAATACACAAAATTTAAGAAATGCTAAATAACGATAACAATAAACGATCAAAAATTTTACATTCACAGCTTCCGTTAGTGGCTATTATTGTTGTAGCTGTGTGTGTATACCTTGCACATAAATTCCAGTCATCGGCGCTAAAAGACACGAGCGTTGTTAATGGAATAGGAAATAGCTGCAACTTTGTCAATGAAACTTGCGAATTCTTAATTGATGAAAAGCTTGCGATAGCATCCTTTTCAACCATGCCAGAACCCGAAGAATCGGTTACAGTTAAACTGATAATTCCCGAAGGGAAGAATATTGAGAGCGCGTGGATTGAAGGCGTAAATATGTATATGGGCAAAATTCCCGTGCTGTTAGATACTGACGGTGAAGGAAAGTGGTCAGGCTGGTTTATGTTGGGTAGTTGTAGTGAACCCGTGATGAAGTGGCAGTTGCGACTGAATGTGGAAGGTATGGATAGCCCTAGCTATCTGTATTTTGTCACCCAACAGTAATTAAAAAATTGTCACTTATATAAACCGAAAGTCTGCAACCAAAGCTGTGAAGCTAATAGCGTGTTACAAGACATATGTAAAAAAGGCCGCCTAATTCGAAGATTAGGCGGCCTATTTATTAAATAGTAACTGAACGCCGAAGCGTTAGGCATATACCTTACATCTGCGACTGCAAATAGTTTTGAAGTCCTAGGCGTTTAATAAGACCTAGCTGCTGTTCTAACCAGTGTGCGTGATCCATCTCTGTATCGTCTAACAGCACAATAAGCATATCACGGGTCACATAGTCCTTTTCAGTTTCACAAAGCGCGATAACTTCACGCAACTTTGCGTCAACTTCATATTCCACACGCAAATCGCTCTCGAGCATTTCAGGTACGTCTTTACCTACTTTAAAGCCAGTACGCTTTGTCATGTCAGGCGTACCCTCTAGAAACAGCATGCGTTCAATTAGCTTAGTGGCGTGACCGCGTTCATCGTCAAATTCATGATCGATACGTTCATATAGCTTGTTCAACCCCCAATCAAGATACATCTGAGAGTGAATGAAATACTGATCCATGGCCGCTAACTCATAAGAGAGTAGTTCGTTTAAGCCATTGATTATTGCCTGGTTACCCTTCATTAGTCATCTCCCATTACTTGCGCTTGTAGGTAGTTTTCGATACCCATCGCATCAATTTGGTATTCTTGCGTTTCAATCCAATCCAGGTGCTCTTCTTCATATTCAAGAAGATCTTCAAGGAGGTCACGAGAAACATAATCTTGTTTCTCTTCGCATAGCGCGATAGCTTCACGAAGTAGTGGAAGCTGTTCTTTTTGGAAACGCGCATCACATGACAGCATTTCAACGGTATCTTCACCGATATAAAGCTTGCCTAATGCTTGAAGATTAGGAAGGCCCTCAAGAAAAAGAATGCGTTCGATAAGATCGTCCGCTTGCTTCATGTCCTTGATAGACTTTTTATAATTCTTTTCATTAAGTTCAGAAAAACCCCAGTTTTTGAACATACGAGCGTGCAGAAAGTATTGATTTATCGAAGTAAGTTCACTTGTCAGTACTTCGTTCAATTTCGCGACGACCTGTTTATCACCTTGCATTGTGTAAACCCTATTAACGTATTTGCGTGAAGTTTAGTCTAAATGAGTGGGCTTGTCAAAAAAGTCTTTTTAAAACAGTTGTTTACAAACGATAACGTTTCTCAATTCATCCATTGTTCGCATTTAGAACAGCATTACCGTTGCGCGTGCGCGTAAGCAAGACTTTCTTCCGCGAAACCAAGCCCTGCTTCAGTAAAGAAGTTAAACACTTTATCAACGCCGTTCTCTAAAAGATGAGAAACTTCATCTTCATAGCGGGCTATAGCGGCAACTTTGCCAGTGTAACCTGCGTTTTTGAGTTGTCGCGTAATGTTGATTGAATCTTGAATAGAAGGTAAAGCAAGAAGGACAAGCTCTACTTGCTTGATATCTAGATTATCCCATAAATCTACGTCTTCACCGTCGCCGCAAATTACATTAAAGCCTTCATCTGCCATTTCTTTTACTTTTACGCGATCGGCATCCATTCCCCACACGTTAACACCGGTTAATTTGGATAGTGCATTAAAAGCACCGCGTCCAACACGTCCCATGCCTAACACTAAGAATTCTGCATTATGAAGTGTCGGATAAATATCTTCTTTTAAACGTTCTTCTTTCTCGAAACGTTTAATGGTGTGCTTATGCTTGTGATATCGAGAATGTGAATTACGATAAAGCACGCTGGTAATCACAAATGAGATGGAAACGGCCAAAGCAATAACCACTAGCCAGGTGTTTTCTAACAGCCCTAGGGAAACTGCCAGTGCACCGACAATAAGCCCAAACTCGCTATAGTTTGAAAGCACTAAACTGCTTAAATACGCAGTTCGCCCCCGAAGGCGCAGGGAAGTAAATAAGCCAAAAAACAGTGCAGCTTTTAACGGTATAAACAGACAGAACACGAGCGAAAGTACAATCATACTAAGGTCTGGAAGGGCGGTAAGACCGATAGTAAGGAAGAAACCAATTAGGAAAAGATCTTTAAAGCTAAGTAGTGACTTAGCAAGTTCAGACGCTTTCTCGTGTTGCGCCAGCATAATACCAAAGACAAGTGCGCCTAAATCGCCTTTGATATTCACCAGTTCAAATAAGTGATAGCCACCGAGCGCGAGAATAAAACCGGTAAGCGGGAGCAATTCACCGTGGCCTGATTTATTAATCATTTTATTGATAATAGGCATTGCAGGGAACAACGCAAGTAGCGCCAGTGCCCAAACCGAAGGAAGCTTTCCTGTAGCTGCTACAAGAAAGATGACAGCGAAAACGTCCTGCATAACTAAAATGCCTATGGCTAGACGGCCGTGGCGGGTTTTACTTTCGCCACTTTCTTCTAAGACTTTAACTACACAGACCGTACTGCTGAAGCTAAGTGCAAATGCGATAAGCGCTGCGCTTTTCCAAGTAAGACCGTCAACGAAATTGGCGGCAACTGCGCCAATGACATAAACGCAACAAGTTATTACACCTACCCATATTAGCGTATGGGAAATGCTACCTGCCCAAACTTCACGACGGCTCAAATCACGGATGTTGAGTTTTAATCCGATGGTGAAGAGCATAATAGTAATGCCTAAGTTGGCAATTTGGGTTAAACCGTCTGTGAGTGTATAGCCTGCAAAATTTAATAAGAAGCCCGCTACCAAATAGCCAACTAAAGGAGGAATGCCAATTAGTTTTACCGATAAGCCACATATAAATGCGAAAAGAAGAAATGCATACTCCATGAATTACCTTTCGAAATGTTGAACGTAAAATCCGTTATATAACCTACTATTTAAAAATAATGGGTAAGCTCACTAATTTAGTGCTTGTAGATTAGCATGTAATGATTTGTTTTCGCAGCTAAAAAAAATATCGTAAAGCATAGGTAACGTTACGCATAACCTATAACATTGCAGAACTGACTGTAAAAATTTAAACGTTAAAACAGTTGCTTACCTTTTAAGTGAATCTAGTTTTTGGTTTGCAGTGTATTGAACAGGGTTATAGGCATATTATCTAGCTTGAATATGGCCGAATTAAAGAAGGACTCTTAATGCGTTTAACTATTTTAACCATACTCACCTTACTGGTCGCCTTTAATGTGGTAATTGGCTTGCTATGGGCACCGGTGTGGTGGTTTTTACTTTTATCTGTCACGTTATTGATTTTTGGTCTTTACGACGCCTTCCAAACAAAACATGCCATTTTGAAAAACTTCCCACTCATAGGCAGAGTGCGCTGGACAGTAGAAGGTTTAAGACCTTACATCCAGCAATACATCATAGAGACAGATACCGGCGGTACGCCTATTTCCCGCATGTTTCGCTCTATTGTCTATCAACGAGCTAAAAATAGTAGAGAAACGGTACCTTTCGGCACCCAACTAGATACTTATAAAGATGGTTATGAATGGATTGGTCACTCTTTATCCGCTAGAGAAGTAGAGGATATGGATGAAGACCCTCGCGTTTTGGTAGGAGGCCCCTATTGTAAGAAACCATATCGCGCTAGTGTGCTCAATATCAGCGCCATGAGCTTTGGTAGTTTATCGAAAAATGCTATTTTGGCGCTCAATAAAGGTGCTGCGAAAGGTAAGTTCTACCATAACACGGGCGAGGGCGGGTTGACCCCGTATCATCTTGAAAACGGTGGCGATATTGTTTGGCAAATCGGTACGGGCTACTTTGGCTGCCGAACGAAGGACGGCGGTTTCGACCCTGATTTATTCAAAGAAAAAGCCAATCTTGAAAACGTAAAAATGATAGAAATAAAGCTGAGCCAAGGCGCAAAGCCAGGGCACGGCGGTATTCTACCTGCGTATAAGAATACCCCAGAAATAGCCGAGATTAGAGGCGTTGAACCTGGTACTCAAGTCGATTCTCCACCTAGACACAAAGCTTTCTCGACGCCGTTAGAAATGGTTGATTTTATTAGCCAGCTTAGAGAATTAAGTGGGTACAAACCGGTGGGAATTAAACTCGCCCTTGGCAGGAAAAGCGAGTTCATCGCTATGTGCAAGGCCATGGTAGAAAAGGGTGTTACACCGGACTTTATTACGGTTGATGGCGGCGAAGGCGGTACGGGGGCAGCGCCACTTGAGTATACCAATTCTATTGGTTTTCCGCTCCGTGAAGCGCTAGCTTTTGTAGACGATTGCCTTACAGGTTTTGGTCTACGTGACAAAATTAAAATTATTGCTTCAGGCAAGATCATTACCGCCTTTCAGTTAGCAAAAAATTTGAGCTTGGGAGCAGATATCTGTAACAGCGCCAGGGGGATGATGCTGGCACTGGGTTGTGTACAATCGTTATCCTGCAATACAAATAAATGCCCCACCGGTGTGGCCACACAGGACCCTCAGTTAGCAAAAGGTTTAAATGTTGAAGATAAGTATGAACGCGTGTACCGTTTTCATAAAAAGACTATTCATGCGTTGATGGATATCTTATCGTCAACCGGCCATGTTAAAACCAGTGAACTTAATCGTACCCATATTTTTAGACGGGTTGATCAATGCAATGTTGCACGTTATGACGAAATTTTCCCGCTGGTTAAAATCGGAAGCTTTCTCACTGACGATGTACCCGATAGGTTTAAGCTTCATTTGAAAGAAGCAAACGCTCAAAGCTTTATGCCCTGTAGTTTGTTAGCTGAAATAGAAAAAGAGACGAAGGACGTGTCATAGTGTTTACTTGTGTGTAAGGACATGACCGGTTTGCAGGATAGAAGTCCTGTGCTCGGAATTTTTTGCTAAGCTAATAACCTTGTTGCTGAATCAAAAAGACAGCGCTACGTGAACCGGGCAACATAAAACACGTAACAAAAAATTCCACTAAGCCAGGTTTTCAATCGAATCGATATTCGTAGGTTTGGCTTAGTGGTTCTTACCAACTAAATATGGTACTGCTACTCATTGGACTTTTCGGGAATACGCAATTGGTATAAGCGGTAGTCACTTGTTCTGTAAGGCGTTACTTTATATTTAGGCTGAAGATATGCAACTAAATCAATAAGTTCAGAAACCTTCAACTCGTCATTGACTACCCGCATTAATGAAACCCCATCTTCACTGGTAAAGCTTGCAGGCTGTCGAGGTGTAAGCTTGTGTGAAGGGTTAATAATACTCGTTACTAACTCTGCATATGTCTTAATTCGACCGCTACTTCCACCTAGTGGAATGGGCTTTGCCACTAAATATTGCGCGTCTTCTGGTTCTTTTTCCCCAGCTATTCTATGGCAATCTTGGCACTGATACTTTTTAAATACCTGGTAGCCTTTTTCCATGTCACCTTCAGGCAAGCTAAAACCGCGAGGCGACTTTGGCCCTTGGTCGCAAGCAAAAAGTAAAAGTGTTGCTAAAACTATTATTGTTGTTTTCATATCGTTCCCCTCGCACGTTTAACGTTTGTAAAAAGCTATGTGCATTGAAATAAGTATGAACGAGTTTGCCATCTAAACATTGACCTAGCGCAAAGAATATATAGTTGTATGGTTATACCATGAACTGGACTAAACGATAGATGCCGCGATGATCTTCATAATACAAAGCTGAGGAGAGTGAAAGTGCAAAGCTATGAAACCATACTAGTCCCCATTGATATATATTCTGATTATGAACTTGTAGTGGAAAAAGCAATTGCTATAGCCGGTAACAGCCATAAGATTCATTTGTTATATGTGGCTTATCCACAAACTAATGTTGAGCCTTATGGATTATTCTTAGAAAGAGACTTTTCCGAAGAGGTAAGGGAGCAGGCACAAAGACAGTTAAAGGATGTCGCCGCAAAACACGATATACCTTACAGCCATATAAACGTAGAAATAGGCTCGCCAGCGGATGAAATTCATCACATGGCCGAAAAGATTAATGCGGACCTGATTGTGGTGGGTACCCATGGTCAAAGTGGGCTTCGTTTACTGCTAGGCTCAACAGCAAATGCGGTTTTGCATGGTGTGAAAACTGACGTACTAGCCGTAAAAGTGTAAATTAATAATAAGGTTGGTTACCTTTGAAACCCTTTAATAATCAAAATACATGGCGTCATTTAAATGTAATGAAATTCGTTTAGCGTTCTAGCATGCAGTAAGTCATTTTGTAATTAATTAATATGATAACAAAGCGTACTGGAATCTTACGTGTAGTTTATGCCACTTATTTTTCTATGAAAGGGCTTCGCGCAGCTTTTTTGAGTGAAGCTGCCTTTAGGCAAGAGGTTTTAGTACTTGTAATCCTTATCCCCATAGCATTTTGTGTAGATGTAACCAGTATTGAGAGGATTTTGCTGGTCATGTCTTTACTCATTGTTTTGATCACAGAGCTACTCAACACGGCTATTGAAAAACTATGTGATCATGTGAGCACTGACATTCATTTATTAATAGGACGTGCCAAAGATATTGGCTCGGCAGCCGTATTCATCAGTCTCATATTGGCAGTGTTCACTTGGCTAAGTATTCTTTTCTAGCACGTATTCTTGTCGATTGGCAAAGAAAAAAGCCCTTCTAAAGGGCTTTAATTTTTTGGTCACAACACTCCAAAACTAAGGTGCGAATGGTGCTATCTAAATTCTTAATATGGGAATAGTGCAGTGAAGTTTCGCCGCCTTTGTTGATATCTTTGATTGTAAATACCACATCATCATCGCGAGAAGTAACACAAATACGTACAAAATCGTCAGACTGCGCGAGGGGCACATGAAGGTATAACGGCTCGTTGTTAGATTTTAAATAATCAATTGCAGCCTTTTGCGATTTAAAGGGGTCTTGTTTCTCCGGCTGGACTTTCCATGAGGAAGAAGGGACAACCAACTCCGCGAGTAATTTTCCATGCTTAGTATCAATACCACTACTCATATATAACTCCTTTATTTAGTTCGTTTTACTACTTTTGCGACTACCTATTTGTTCAAGTAGCACTACAAACTTTAAAAACAATTTGACCGTGCATTATGAATACGCACGGTATGGAAATTCAGATTGGTATAATGATAAAGAGAGTAGGTGAGTGAGAGTGCAAAAGCTCTATAAGGTTACGCGTAACACTAAAAGTGTGTATCGCTTTGTTTTACAATGGTTTATCTTTTTCTTTTAGCTGACAGCTTTGCCATTCCACCACGTTTTACGTTGGCTTGTTTTGTATAATGGCCGGGCATTTCAGGTGATTGCCAGCCGCCAGCTAATTGAAGTTCAGGCAAAGAAGCACCATCTTCCGCAAGAGAAACTGCACCACCGACACGACCACTATGTGGTGTAATGTTTTCGCTTATACCTGCACGATGAGCAATCCGTTGCCAAATTCTGTATACGCTCGAGTAGTTAAGTACGTTAGCCTTGTGGCTTGGTATGTTTTCGTCAAAAGGTAAAAGTGCTGTTTTATGATTCGTTAATCGCCTGAACAAAATGCCTTTGTGCAATCCGCGTAAATCAGAAGGAAGTCTTTGTGTTTTAGATTTTGGGTCTATATTTGCTTCGTTGATATATTCTTGAACCATAGAAATAGTACTAGACGAAACGTAACGATATTGACCCTGACCAGTCTGATCGCTCTTTGATGAAACAACAAGTAAAGTATTGTTTCGTGCTGATATATCCTCAACACATACACGCACTAACTCATCAGCACGTAGTAAGGCATCGAACATTAAATTAATAATCGCGAGGTCGCGCAGTTCTAACAATGAATCTGGAATTATTGCATTGTTAATCTGTTCGACCATATCGATAGTGAGAGGAACCGCTTGTTTATGTGAGAGCCTAAACTTTCTATTTTCGATTAACGACAGTCGAATAAAGTCTCTTAAATACGCTGACCTAATAATGGGATTAGGCAGCTTGGCGACGCCAAGAAATTTACTAAGCGCGGATAGCCGACGCTTGATGGTTCTGTAGGCTAGGGGAGAACGACACAATTCTTCTACATAATGTTTTATGCAAGTTTCATTATGTTCAAAATTGTTTTTGAAACCATCGAAACCGTGCTGCCTGCAAAAAATTCCAAATTCGTTATAGTCACTTATATAGGCACGCTGTGTGTTATAAGGAAGTTTGGTAAAAATGTCCTGGTAGTATTGCTGATAGTAATTCTCAAAACTCTTGTCATTAGACGTTGACTGAAGGGATGATGTTTCGCGAGTCTCATTAGCACTACTTGAAAACTGCACCGTAGGATCGGACTCGGTAAAATAACTATCGGCAGTATTAGCAACTACAGTTGAGTTTGAGGGATAACTTGCTTTATCAGTGTTCCTTGTAAGTATCATCGGAGAATTCCTAGTAACGCCTTTAGTCATTCTGCGGCCAGATAAGTGCAAATTGTTTGGTTTAGAAGACATTAAATAACCCGATAGCCACGATATGTGTGTATTATGCTAGATTGAAAGAAATCCTGTAAAGTATTGATATTTATAACAATTCACGCATGATAACTGTAATTATCATGCGTGAACATTAGCTCCGATTACACAGAAACGCACATCTTGCTTAACCCACCTTTAGCAATCAATGTGTGACACTCTACCATAATACTGTATATACGGACAGTTATAACCGCAATATGTACAAGCAAGCAACACAAAAACTAAAAAACTCTGTCGCTATAGTGGCTTTAACGGCGTTTATGAGCCGATATTGTTCGATTTATCCCCATTTATCAATCGTGCGCTACGTGAAATCCGCAAGGCAACACCCCTAATGTTGCTTCAGATTTTACGTAGCGACGCCTAAATAATGAGCGCTAAAATGCGTGAATATATAGCTTCTAAATCTGTATTCCCAGTCTATATTTCACCCAGGGAAAATATGCCTGACGAAGTGGTGGCACTGGACGATGGTGGCGACTAGTGAGAACAAAGGTATTTGATTTTTCACTCTTTCGAAAAGGAATAGGCGATAGTTTTTGTAAGTCGTTCTTCTACCTTTGTGCTTAAGTTAAACGTGACAGCTAAACTAAGCGTTTTATATTTTAAGCACTAATTAGACCGAAACTCCACGAAAGTTATTTTTAGTCGCACGCAACAACAATCACTAAATTAGAATTTTTAATTAAATAACACTAGTTCCAATCCTAAATGGATACGCTTTGGTTAGCTTAATTATATTATTCGAAACGACTTTTATAAGTACCTTAATTATCGAATAACTATATCGATGAATGCGCAGAATATCACTCCAGCGGCTCAGCACTTTCTATTTAATTAAAAACACAGATATCAATTACCAACGTTAGTTTTTGCGTACAGAGCTTAAATACGCATAGGTCATATTAATCATCTAAAGAGTTCTGTTAAGCGAATAGATTTAAACAGCGTTAAATAGTAAAGGTGGTTTTTTATAGAAAGAAAATTTAAAAAACAGTCTCATAAGACTTATAAAAGAATCGCTCATTTAAAACTAACACCTTTAAAAACTGTGATGATTACTATCGTTAAAATGCATAGTAATAATTCTGCTTAAATACGGTACAAATAGATTATTCGTTAAAGGGTAGCTCACAGGAACAGTGTTAAGCTTCGAGTATCTTTCTTATTTCTATTTTAATATTCTATTTAACATAATATACATTATGCGTAATTAAGTATATGGACGATTAGGGCGATGATGTCGCTCTATTCGGGTGCTTTGTTGGCTGTGATTACTTACGAACTTTTATGCGTGGCTGCTGTGTTGGTCCAATGATTGGTTTTGGGCTTGTGCGTGAACATCGCACTTGCTTCGGTGCTTCTAATTTAAAACTGCTCAGATGATTTGATTTGGGAATGATAAATTGAGTCGTGAAATCGAATCGTGCGCTACGTGAAATCTGATGTACTACACCTCACAAAATATAATTTCATTCACGTAGCGTTACGTTAAAACTTTTAGCGATTTAGCCTAAGAACTACGATTAATTAAACAATTATGATTTTATTAACAGCTAAATTGTTTTCTACTCATGGTTTGCATATTGGAATGCTGAATACATAAATTGAATACGTAATTAGAAAGCTTCAAACCAGATGACATTTAAGGTTGAGCATTTTGCTGTACTTTTCCAAATACCTATTTTGTTGTTTTAATAAAGGTAATACTAAACAATAAATTCAAAAAACCGCATTAACTTTCAGTTACAAGCTTAAATACGGGGTTAGCCTCATTTCTTATAAGCTTGCTCAATTCGCTTAATATCTCCACCGTAATTTAATGCTAGTTTCGCGCGTTCATAACTCTGTTTAGCTAATTTATTCGCTGCGTTTTTGAAGTCTTTATCCAGCTCTATGTCGCTGTTATCGAAACAGGCTTTTATAGTGTTAAGCGATTTTTGAATTCGTATCGCTACTTCAATATTAGCTGCACCATCTCTAGCAATACTTGTATAAGCGTCATCGAATAAATCGCCCACACTTATTTTAGGTAAAGAAACCCGGTCATACTTGATGTTGCTTTTAGTATGGCTCTGCTTATTGTCGTTTTTGCTAACTTGCTGAGAATTATGGTTAGCGCCAGGCTCGCCATTATTATTCTCACCACCATGTTCCTTTTGCACCGGTGTGTGCCACAGTAACATTAGCCTGGTGATACTACTGATGGCATTTATCGCTGTACCGTGGTCATTAACCGATGGTGACAATGCACGAGATGCAATTTCAGCTAGAACAATAAATCCAAATCTGGGGTCAGCTTCAAACGATCGCGCTTCGCCTATGGTAAAAGCGCCGACAATCTCATCTTTTTTGATATCTTTGTTTGTATACGCCAACGGGCGCTCTGGCGTAACAAATTCACCAGGGAGTAAGGTTACATTGATAAAGCAGTCTTCGCTTTTTGCAAGGGATTGAAGCTTTGCGATATCGATTAGCTGGATATACCCTACTTTTTCGGTGAAAATAGCGTAACTCCCCTGCTCTTTTATTTGCTCTTGGGGTACAGCACCCAAACATGGGCTATCTATTCTATTTTTTATCGCCCGTGTAGTAGCGGCTTCCACTTTCAAAAGTGTAGATCCCACACGGCCTAACCGAGCGACGCTATCTACCCATCGAATAAAAGTTAAAATCACTATCGCAAATGCCAGACACGTTAAGCAAAATAAAATGAAAAGTCCGGCTTCATTAAAGAAAGCCTGAGTCATTGCAGTAAGTGCTACGGCGCTATAAATAAATGCACCAATAAAGACCGATAATGCATTTTGCGATACATCGTCAGAGATAATAAGGCTTAATGAACGAGGCGTAGATGATCGACTCGCTGATGCATAGGCATTAACCATAGTACCTGCTGAGAATGTGGCAATAACCATCATGCTCGATGCCATTATTGAAAGCAGTGTTTCTACAGATTCCGGTTTAATTTCAGGGATATGTTCGGCAAGTGAAGTGCCGTCGGCCAATTTGGCGAGGAACACTGCAAAAATAGAAAGAAGGCAAAACCCGAGAGGTTTCACCCAAAGCTTTTCTTTTAGGCTATAAATAAGGAATCTGAGTCTATCTACGGTTATCGGGGCTTCCACGTTGCTCTCTTATTAGTTAACTTTTCACTAATAAGTACGAAAGTTATTAGATTTCTGATTTATCTTACATTCATAAGATGGGAGCTGTACGTAAAACCATGTTTAAACCATATGTAAAAACAAAGGTCACTTGCGTGTTTACCATGACATTTATCATTTTAACCCCATTTTACTAAAAAATGCGGCGACTACCGAAAGGTCGTAAACTAAGAAGTAAGTTGCTTCAACTATTAGTGCCCTGTTATCCAAATCGGCGGCTAATGTTCCTTCGAGTAAGAGCATTAGCTGCGGCGGCTGGAATAATTGCCTTGAAACCTATGCGGCTGCGCTTAGGTTTCTGGTGTAGAGGATAATTTCGTGCTCTGATTTGATTTGATATAACCATGGCAAATTAAGAAGCGCTAGTATTCTTAATTTGCCCGTTTATTCCCGCTAGGTTAACCCAAATTGGTTTGGGCTTTCTTTTTGGTTGAAGCACAGCGCTTTGAGCAGTAACGCACGTTTTCCCAGTTTTTCTCCCATTTCTTGCGCCAAGTAAACGGCCTATCACAGACCGGGCACATTTTGGTCGGTAAATCAGACTTCTTCATTTTTGGTTAGCTTTGATAAAAATATCGTGGCGTCCTGTTTCATGGTTTCTATATTTTCTTCTTTCATCCGCCCATAGGTTTTATAAATCATAGCCATACGGTGATTGTTACTTAACTTTTCTTTGTGCTTATCTATAAAATGCCAGTAGAGGTAGTTAAAGGGACAAGCTTTTGGTCCTGTTTTCTTCGAAACCTGGTAGCCACAGTTTTTGCAGTAGTTACTCATTTTATTGATATAGCTACCGCTAGCGACGTAAGGTTTACTTGCTAAGTTTCCGCCGTCGCTGTACAAGATCATTCCCGCTACATTGGGCAGTTCAACCCATTCATAAGCATCGGCGTAAACAAGCAAATACCACGCTTGTACCTCTTCAGGGCTTAGCTCGGTTAATAAACTGAAGTTGCCAATAACCATTAGCCGCTGTATGTGGTGTGCATAGGCATTTTGTTGGGTCTCTTTTATACATTGACGCATACAGTTCATATTGGTTTGCGCATCCCAAAAGAACGAAGGCAACGAGCGAGCGTTATTGAAATAATTGTCGGTTTTCAAATTCGGCATAAAGTGCCAATAAAAGCCTCTCACATATTCGCGCCAGCCCAGTATCTGTCGAATAAACCCTTCGGCAGAATTAAGCGGTACTTGCCCAGCATGGTACGCTTGCTCGGCGGCTTGAATGGCTTCTTTCGGGGTTAATAATCCGCAGTTTAAGTAGAACGCGATATGAGAATGATAAAGCCAAGGCTTTCCCTCGACCATGGCGTCTTGATACTGACCGAAATTTGGCAACCTTTCTTCTATGAAGGTATTCAAAACGGTAAGGGCGTCTTCCCGGGTAACTGCAAAGTGAAAGTTATCAATATCGCCAAAATGATCGCTGAATTCGTTTTTAACTAACTCGATAACATCTGAAGTGATATCGTCAATGTCGAATGTGGTGTGCTTAGGCACTTTGTGAGTTTCTGGCATAGATTCACGATTTTGGGCATCGTAATTCCACTTACCACCTATAGGGTTTTTCCCCTCCATAAGTACGTTATGCTTGCGGCGCATTTCACGATAGAAAAACTCCATTCGAAGCTGTTTTTTACCTTCCGCCCAGTCAGTAAACTCTTGGGGCGTGGATAGAAATCGATTGTCATCGTAGATAGTAACGGGTATGCCAAGCACGTGTTCCCATTGTTCCATACTCTTTAACAAGCGGTACTCACCAGGCATGGTCACTTTTACTTCATCAAAATCCTTTTCACTTAATGCGTGTTTAACTTGGGCAAGTAAGTCGCCTTTGTTAGCGCTATCGGTATAGTGAATGTAGTTAACGTTATAGTTTTCATCACGCAAACGTTTAGCAAAATGGCGCATAGCGCTAAATAGAAACGCAATTTTTTTCTTATGATGTTTTACGTAAGTGGCTTCTTCACGAACCTCCGCCATTAAAATGGTGTCTTTGCTTTTTACAGCATCGGTAATAGCCGGTAAGGTTTCGGTAAGCTGGTCGCCTAAAACTAAAATAAGTGCTGCCATACCCTACTCTTTTATTTGTTGGAATGCGTCTAAAGCACGCTGCCGTGATGCTTTTAAATCAACTAGTGGCTTGGGATATTCTTTACCAAGTTCAATCCCTGCATCTTTTAGTATTGCACTAGGTGCTTCCCAAGGCTTGTGTATGTACTTATTAGATAGCTTATTCAATTCTGGACAATACTTGCGAACATAGCTGCCTTTTTTATCGAATTTTTCGCCCTGCAATATAGGGTTAAAAATGCGAAAGTATGGCGAAGCGTCGGCACCAGAACCCGCAACCCATTGCCAACCGGCACTGTTACTGGCAAGGTCTGCATCTAACAGTGTATCCCAAAACCACCGCTCACCTTCATGCCAGGTAAGTAGTAAGTTTTTGACCAGGAATGAACCTACAATCATGCGAACACGATTGTGCATGTATCCGGTTTGCCATAGTTCTCTCATACCCGCATCGACAATTGGGATGCCGGTTTTTCCCTTTTGCCAAGCCTTAAGCGCTTTAGCATCAGAACGCCAAGGAAACTTATTAAATTTATCGTTGAAGTTTTTATTTGGCAGCGTTGGAAAATGGAATAGCAAGTAATAGCTAAATTCACGCCACCCTAACTCGCTCAAATAGGTTTCAATGCTTTTGTCTTCACTATTGCCAAATTTATCTTTTATCGCATACCACACTTGGTTGGGTGAAACCTCGCCAAAATGCAGGTGGGGTGATAAGCGCGATGTGCCGCGAGCTGAAGGGATGTCTCGTCCGTCTTTATATTTACGCGCAGAATTTTCAATAAAATCTGCAAGATTATCCGCAGCTCCGTCTTCGCCTGGCGACCATTCTTTCGAAATAGTCTCGTCCCAGTTGATAGTAGGCAGTAAGTTTAGCGACGCTAGTTCAATACCCTCATTTTCTACGTCTGCATAAGTTATCCGTGCTGGTGGTGCTTTGGGATATCGCGGCTCTTCTACTTGTAAACAACCTTTCTTGTAATAAGGAGTAAATACGCGATAAGGCGTGCCGTCCTTTTTGAGCACTTTCATTGGCTCCCATAAAAGACTTCCATTGCAGCTGTGCGCTTCGTAATCACTATCAATGAGAAATTGCTTAATCTCTTTGTCGCGGTTTATCTGCCATGGTTCATAGCACCGGTTCCAAAAAATCGCTTTTGCGTCAAAGGATTTCATTAATGTTGAAATGATATCCTTTGGGTTGCCTTTAAAAATTTGTAGGTGGCCATTAAGGCGCTGATTCAGAGAAGCTAAAGAATGATGAAGCCACCATTTACTGGCACCTCCAGGGACTCTTCCGTCAGGGGTTGTATCATCATAAATATAGATGGGTACTATTTTGCCCATATCACAAGCTGCATTTAATGCCGGATTGTCTTTTACGCGTAGGTCCTGTCTGAACCACATGATACTAACGGGAACGGTCACTTTTTTTCCTCAGGCGTTGCGCCAAATTTAAATATTATTCGTATCTAATGTCTTACGTAGAAAAGCGGATTCAAGATCCGTCAAATTATTAAAAATAACGCTTAAAATTAGTATGATAAATCAGCATTCCAACGATAAACCTCAATCTAGTGATAACAGAGGACTATTCTGGTTCAGACATGACCTGAGACTGCACGACAATGAGGCTATTTCCGCGTTGTGCGAAAAGGTCGACCAAGTTACGTTCGTCTATATATTAGATGATAAGAACTTTACGCCCAACGCGTTTGGGCTTAATCCAATGGGCGAGCACAGACACACCTTCTTACTGCAGACATTAGTAGATTTAAAGCAACAGCTAGCAAAGCTTGGGCACGATTTACTTATTGTAAAAGGTAGCACTGTAGAGTGTTTAGTTGAGCTGTTAAGGTCGGGGCAGTACACCCACGTTGGAGTGAGTCAGTACTGTGGTTATGACGAAACAGCAGCGCTAAACACAGTAAAACGTTTTTTTAATTCATTAACCGTTATCGAAACCTCGACTTTTGGTTTATTTGATGAGCAAACACTACCGTTTGACATAGAAGAGATGCCCGACGTTTTCAGTCCGTTTCGAAGGAAAGTAGAGAAACATTGTAAACCGTTAGCGGTTCATCCTACACCAGAGTGCTTACCTAGCCCCTTCACACCAACATTCGACGCGTCTTTTCTATTCAGTATTGACCTCGATTTACCGAAACCGTCTGAATCGTCATTCGTTGGTGGTGAAACCGCAGCGCTATCTCACCTAAACACGTATCTATTTGACTGGCATGCTGCGGCATCCTATAAGGAAACACGTAATGCACTAGATACATGGAAAGACAGTACAAAACTGTCTGCCTGGTTAGCAAATGGTTCACTTTCTGCGCGCGAAGTGATGAGGCAAGTACATAACTTTGAAGAGACCGTTGAAAAAAATGATTCCACTTATTGGATTTATTTCGAACTCTTGTGGCGAGAATTTTTTCACTGGCTGCAGTGTAAGTATGGCGCTAAATGGTTTCGCTTTAGTGGCATTCAAGGTAAAACACCTACTACTTCACATTGCCCTGAGACCTTTGCGCAGTGGTGTGAAGGCAATACCGGATACCCTATTGTAGACGCGTGTATGCGACAACTTGCGAAGACAGGCTATATGTCGAACCGCGGTAGGCAGCTTGTTGCTAGCTGCTTTGTACATGAACTTCGGCAGGACTGGCGTTACGGTGCCGCGTGGTTTGAGCATCAGTTAGTTGATCATGATGTGGGAAGTAACTGGGGAAATTGGCTTTACCTTGCCGGCGTGGGAAGCGACCCTCGCGGACATAGGCAATTTAACCTTCAAAAACAGACTGAAATTTACGATCCGGCAGGCGAATTTCGTAATAAATGGCTGTAGTTATTTAACTGTATGGCGTCAGATAACTTAAAAAAAGCTAACTCAAATAACTCAAAAGAGACAGTCACAGTTATATGGTTAAAGCGAGACCTTCGCTTACGTGATCACGAGCCTTTTTATCGCGCGGTTCAGGAAGGAGAAAAGATACTCCCACTTTTTTGTTGGGAGCCCTCGCTTATTGCAGACCCGCATATGGATATTCGCCATTGGCAATTTATGCAGCAAAGTATCGATGACATTAACAGCCAATTGCCCGCTCATGCCCGTGTTTTGACCTTGCACTGTGGAGTAATAGAAGCACTTGAACTTATTGCTCAAAATTACAACATTGGTGCGGTTAGGAGTTACGAGGAAATAGGTCTATCGGTTACGCATAACCGAGATGTCGAGGTTGATAGGTATCTGAAAATTAAAGCTATTTCATTTGGTGAGTATCAGTATGGAGCCGTGATGCGTGGGTTGACCCACCGAGCTAGATGGCAGCAAAATTGGGAGCATCATTTTGCCAGTGCGACCTATGATTTTGATATAGAAACAGCTAAATGGGTTAACTGGCGAGAGTTTTCAGATATTTTAAAAGCGTCGAAATCCATTGATGAGATAGCTGAACTTAAACCGTCACCGCTTAGTTTGCCCATGGCGTGTACGAATTGTATTAATGATAAAGCATTAAAGGCTGAACAGAGTGAAATTGAAGTCAGACCCGATATAGTTTCTATGCAACCTGGCGGTGAAAAGCGTGCTTGGCAGGTTTTGAAGGATTTTTTCAGTTCTCGTGGACAGTATTATCACCAACATATTTCAAAACCTGAGTATGCACGACGCGCATGTTCACGATTAAGCCCTTATCTCGCATGGGGCAACATTTCTATCAAGCAGGTGTATCAAAGCGTTCAGTTGGAAAAACAAGCTAAGAAAGCTTTGCCAAGATCACAGCGCAAACAGTGGAGTCGCGCCCTATCCGCTTTAACATCGAGGCTGCACTGGCACTGCCACTTTATTCAAAAATTTGAGAGTGAGGCCAGTATAGAGTGGCGCCCAATGAACCGTGCTTATGAGCACTTCCCTTTCATAGACGGGCCGGAAGCTGAGCGACGTTTCTATTTCTGGACCATTGGACGTACAGGCTACCCTTTGGTAGACGCCTGCATGCGAGCGCTACGACAGACCGGATATATAAACTTTCGGATGCGGGCAATGGTAACGAGTTTTTTATGCCACCATTTAAACGTGCACTGGCTGAAAGCCGCACATTACCTTGCAACACAGTTTTTAGACTTTGAGCCGGGGATCCACTACCCCCAAATACAAATGCAGGCAAGTGTGACTGGTATCCATACCGTAAGGCTGTACAACCCGGTAACACAGTCACAAAAGTTAGACCCTGATGGCGTATTTATTAAGAAGTGGGTGCCAGAGCTAGCTAAACTACCTAATGAAGCCGTTCATGCGCCCTACGACCTACCGCCATTAGAAGCGCAAATGCTTGGTTTTGACGTTAAACAAGATTATGTGTTGCCCATTATCGATATTACAGAGAACAACCGTATAACAGCGAAACGTTTATGGGACTATCGCGAGCGAGATGATGTGGTAAAAGAAGCGCAACGTATTGTCAGGCGCCATACCATGCAAAATAGTCCAAGTAGAACGTGGCTTAAAGCGAAAATTAATAAAACAGCCTAACGGTTGTTCTTTCTAAGCCACTCGTTTAATAGCTTAATTTGACCGCATTTATAAGCCGCATACATTAGCCGCATAGCGTTAGACATGGCTTCGCTGTCGGTCCAACCCGTTTTTTCGCGAATTTCGTCATAACATGCTTTCGCTTCTGGGCTGACGTACCCTCTCACTAGCTTCTTGCCGGCGTCCTTTTGTCTTTCTCTAAAACGTCGTTGTTTATCAGCGTTCGCTTTCGCTCTATCTGCAGGGCTTTTTCTACTGGTTTTTTTTGTTGTTTGTTCTGTCATAGTTTTCACACACAAATACTATATTGTGGAGCGTAGTTTAATCGCTGTTTATAAATTGCACGCATGGGGCGATATTTGTACGGATTAAATTTATAGTTAGTATAGTAGCACGCGTTTTTCTTCAGAAAAATGACTGTTCAGAGTTGTTTAGCGTACAAGTGTTCGCTAAATTAAGAATGTAACTTAAATAACAACAATGAGTTGGGAATGTCAGAGAAGAAAAGTAGCTTTAACAAAGAAGATTTATTGGCGTGTAGCCGTGGTGAAATGTTTGGTCCGGGTAACAGTCAACTGCCTGCACCAAATATGCTAATGATGGACCGCGTTGTCTCTATTACTGAAGACGGCGGTGAACATGGCAAAGGCGAGATTATCGCTGAGTTAGATATTAACCCAGATTTATGGTTTTTTGACTGCCACTTTCCAGGTGACCCAGTCATGCCAGGCTGCCTTGGCCTTGACGCAATGTGGCAACTTGTTGGCTTTTTCCTTGGCTGGAGCGGCGGGCCTGGTAAAGGGCGTGCGCTAGGTGTTGGTGAAGTGAAGTTTACCGGTCAAATTCTACCAACAGCAAAAAAAGTTACCTATAAAATTACGATGAAGCGCGTAATTAAACGTAAACTTTTCATGGGTATGGCTGATGGTTCGGTTGAAGTGGACGGGCGAGAAATTTATGTCGCGAAAGATTTAAAAGTGGGCTTGTTCCAAGATACTTCGAATTTTTAATCCCTGTTTAATCGACGCTAAATACTAAATCGATAAACACAAAAAAGCCCCTTTCTAGGGGCTTTCCTTTTTGCATAATCAGTTCATAAAAGAGAAGTGTTATTTAACGCTTAAACCTAAATGTCTATCCTCTACTGCCTCACGCCATCCACCTAACCACTGTGAACGTGCATCGTTTTGCTGAAATGGACA
Organism: Alteromonas sp. ABH4_452; assembly: GCF_056311825.1. Classification (NCBI taxonomy): domain Bacteria; kingdom Pseudomonadati; phylum Pseudomonadota; class Gammaproteobacteria; order Alteromonadales; family Alteromonadaceae; genus Alteromonas; species Alteromonas sp. ABH4_452. Next base: position 2,614,085 of record NZ_CM149973.1, read on the forward strand.
ATTTTCCTTTGAACGACCGCTAATACCAGCTTGATAGCCTTTAGAATGAGCGCGAGTCATTTTATCTCTTTTTTGTCTTTTCATTGATTAGCCTCTTTTGTTTGTTGGACGTACAACAAATCATTTTCTCGAGCGCTCTACATCATATCGGTTGATAGTGCCGGAAAAGTGATTGCGTACATTACTGTGATAGTGCAATTAACAAAATGGTTCAAGAAAAATATAAAATTAAAACGCTTGACAATCGTTAAATAAATGAAGTTTCTATGAAATTTATATTACATTTTTTATGCATAAATATGTCTGTTTTTGTACTTTTTAGGCATAAAAAAAGCCACACGAATGTGGCTTTATTAAACTCATCATAAATTTAAATGAGGAGGTTATTTATTTTTTAAAACGTCTGCGCACAAAAGCAGCGGCAAACAAACCAAAGAACGCGAGCCAGCCAGTAGATGCGCCACTGCGCTCAAACGGTTGTTCGTCCTCAGGTACTTCACAGTCTTCGATGGAGCCATTAGCTATTGGAGATAGCTTAACCGCAACGACAGCGTCAACCAGTTCTGTTTCACCGCTTGAGTTTATGATGTCGACGCCGGTTACGTATTTACTGTTTATCTTAATACGCGCATTAGCAATAATTTCGTTGTCGTCGTTGATATCAACCGCTTCGATTAATTCGTAAGTGTTATCACACGAGACTAAATCATTAAGATCCAAAAACTCTTCAGTATCTATGTTATACATAAATGCAGCGGTTTCACGTAGCGTGTCGCTTGTCGCATCGATATCTGCCTTACCCACCACGATATTGTTATTGTTAATTGCGTTCGCAGTAACACCGGAACTCACGAAAAAGCCATCAGGGTATTTTTGTTCTTGAGTATCTAAGTTGTAAACAAAAAGGCGAGAACGAGCGGTATCGCTTTGTGAGCGAAGCACAGCGCCAGTTACCCAGTTTTCATCGTTTATAGCAATCGCTTGGCTGATAATGTTTTCTTCGCGGGGAAGAAGTTCTATCGTTTCCCCATCTCTAAACACCGTAGCTACACGCTCATTTTCAGTTAAGCCCGATTGGTTAGGTCGGTTGATCGTAACGCGATCGCCAGTTAGCCCTTCACCCACCGCAATACCTTGATCATTGATATCATAAGCGTAGGTAAAGTAGTGTGCTGAATCGTCTTCATCCGGCTCGAACAGTAATGGATAGGTATCAGTGCTAATCACGTCTCCATTAACGTCAACTTGCCAGATTGTTGCGTTTACTTCTGAGAGTTGAACAAAGCCAGGAAAAAACGTTCGTTGACTTGTATTCGCATTGACGAAATAGCTTGAGATACGTGGTACGGCAAAATCACCATTGTAAATGGTGAAAAGACAACGCCCTTCAGACTGATCGCCACGCAGTTCGTCGTCAGTACAAGTTTCAATAGCTTCATCTACTTCGTCTTGAAAACTGACCGTACTGAAGCCTGCTACTTGTAAATTTGCATTAATTGCACGGGCCGAAGAGAAGCCGCCGGCTGTGGTGTCTACAGCTGGTAGTGCTTTAGACTCACCTGATGCTTGTATAAAACCTTGCTGCGCCGATTCTGCATAAGTGTAATTAATGGTATCGCCATCTTCATTTTCGTATGGGTCTAAAACGACTAAACCTGACGAATCACCTACTACAAAGTTGCCGTTTAAGCTGTCTCTGCCTATCGCTTCAACCGAACGGGTGTAATCATCAAATTTTTCAGTGACTTCGTCTAAGCCTGGCACCAAAGAAATATCCTGGGTGTCAGTTAAGAAGGTTCTGTAAGGTGCTAATTTCTGACCTGTGGTCGCAGTACTAGACGAGAGTAGATAGTTAACGATTGTCGTGTAATCTGAATCAGTGAATACACCTTGACGTGCATCATCTTCGTTTTCTAAATCTTCACCGTTAACATCGAAGAAGGTGGTATCTTCTTCTAACTGCTCCACATCTACAGGTGGGTTATATTCAAGTTGCACTACAGACAGCATTTTGCCTGAATTATCAATTGAACGAGCAAAATTGTTTCTAGCGGTATCCTGTAAAGGAAGAGGCGTCACTGAATAGGTCGCGGCAAATGCCGAAACACTTCCTGTTGCCAACAGAACGGCGGCGGCAAGCTGAGTTCGTTTCATTTAAAATCCTATTTACTGCTGATTATCTTCCAGCATACTTTCTAGTTCATCCCAGCGCGCATATTTCTGGGAAAGTAATTCTTCTTTATCTGCCAGTTCGGCTAACGCCTTGGCAGTAACGTCACTGTCTTGTTTGAAAAAGTCTGGGTCGTTGACTTTTTCTTGCATAGCCTCAAGTTCTTCCTCAAGTGTTTCTAGTTCTTTCGGTAAGGACTCAAGTTCACGCTGGTCTTTGTATGATAGCTTTTTCGTCTTACGGGGAGAAGACTTAGCACTAGGACTGTCTGAAGCTGAATTAGTTTCATTCTTTACCTTGGCTTTCTCTTCCTTTTCGATTTGCTGACGTTTTTCCTGTTGCTCTTTATACCAGTTTTCTACGTCAGTGAAACCCCCAATAAATTCGCGAAGCAGACCGTTACCTTCAAAAACTACGCTACTGTTGGCAACGTTATCAACGAATTCCCTGTCGTGGCTCACTAAAAGCACGGTGCCAGTATACTCGTTAAGTAAGGTTTCAAGCATTTCTAAGGTTTCAACGTCTAAGTCGTTGGTTGGCTCATCGAGAACCAAAACGTTGCTTGGTTTTAGCATGAGCTTGGCAAGCATCAGGCGGTTTTTCTCACCACCTGACAGTGACTTCACCGGCGCATTTACACGCTCTGGCGTAAATAAGTAGTCTTGCAAATAACTTATCACGTGGCGCGGGTGGCCGTTCACCATAAGGTCGCGCTTACCATCGCCTACGGCATCAATTACAGTTTGCTCTAAATCTAACCCGTGGCGATGCTGGTCGAAATACGCAACTTCTAAATTCGTACCTTGCTTACAATAACCGGTATCCGGCTGTAATTGACCTAACAGCAACTTAATAAGTGTACTTTTACCGCACCCATTAGGCCCAATTAGTGCTAGTTTGTCGCCGCGCAGTACATTTAGGTTCAAGCCTTTCACGATTGGCTTACCTTCAATGCTATAGCTTAAGTCTTTTACCTCAAACACCATTTTTCCAGAGCGCGCGCCCTGGTGTTGGTTAACCACGGCATTGCCCTGCACCGCTCGGCGCGCTTTACGCTCTTCTCGGAGCTTTTTAAGTGCTCTTACTCGCCCCTCGTTACGGGTTCGACGCGCTTTAATGCCCTGTCGAATCCACACTTCTTCTTGCGCTAGTTTTTTATCGAATTCAGCGTTTTGCGACGCTTCAACGTCTAAATCGTGCTGTTTTTTCTCAAGATAGGTTTCGTAATTGCCGGGATAGCTGGTAACAGAACCGCGATCAAGGTCAATAATACGTGTGGCCATGGCGCGTATAAAAGCACGGTCGTGGCTGACAAACACAATCGCGCCTTGATAGTTACTCAAGCTCGATTCAAGCCAGCGGATCATCTCAATATCAAGGTGGTTAGTAGGTTCGTCTAACAGTAATAAATCTGGTTGACGAACTAACGCACGCGCTAAAGCGGCCTTTCTTCGCCAGCCCCCGGATAATGTTGATAACGATATCTCAGGGTCAAGTTTAAGTATGGTAAGCGTTTGCTCAATCTGCTGCTCGAACTGCCAGGCGTCTCTGGCTTCTAACTGTTCTTGTAGCCGTTGAAGCTTATTTAAGTTAGCTTCACTAGGGTCTTCACCCACAATGCGGGTTTGATGAAAATAAGCTTTTAGCGTTTCACCTACGTCAGATAAGCCTTCGGCAACGTAATCAAACAGCGTTACGTCTGTCGTTTGTGGCGGATCCTGCTCTAAACGTGCTATTACGGTATTATTTTCAATGATACGCTGGCCATCGTCGGCAATAATATCGCCTGCGATAACTTTCATAAGGGTAGATTTACCGCTTCCGTTGCGCCCAACTAAACATACGCGCTCTTTAGGCTGAACAACCAGTTCTACGCCGTCTAAAAGCGGCGGATTTCCATAGATAACAGTGATGTTTTTTAACTGCAAAATGCTCACTGAAGAAACTCCTCTAAATTGGCGGCGCTAAAGGGCCATCCAATTTCTTTTTCATTATCGGCCCGCTTCAACACTGGAATACGAGCGCCATACAAGTGATAAAGCTCGGTACTTGTACGAATGTTAACTTTTTCAATAATAAGCGATGAAAACATAGACGTTTGCTGCAGTTCAACATCGGCTAAATCACAGAGGCTGCATTGCGGGCCCGTGTAGAAGATTATTTTCATGAACGTAGAATCCAGCACTGGTGTATTTTACCCTTACGGGCAAAATCTTCGGGTATGGTTTCGTGGGTGATATTTTCAATGTTCAAGCCAAGGTCACTGATGGCTGATTCGTCTAACTTAAAACCACGTTTATTGTTAGAAAAAATGATGGTTCCCTGCTCTTTTAAGCAGGCTTTAGCGTCGGTAAGCATTTTTACATGGTCACGCTGAACGTCCCACGTGTTCTGCATTCGCTTTGAATTTGAAAATGACGGCGGGTCGATAAATATTAGGTCATATTTACCTTTGTGCGTACCTAGCCATGTGGTGCAATCGGCCTGAATAAAGGCATGGGGACCACTTAATTTATTAAGCGCTATATTTTTCTTCGCCCATTCCAAGTAGGTATTCGACATGTCTACCGTGGTTACAGATTTGGCGCCGCCCTTAGCTGCAAATACCGATACGCTGCCCGTGTAAGAAAACAAATTCAACACGTCTTTGTCTTTTGACAAAGCTCTTACTTTTTGACGGGTATTACGGTGGTCTAAGAAAAGACCCGTGTCCAAGTAATCAGTCAGGTTTACCAAAAAGCGAGCGTCGTTTTCGAACACTTCCATCATTTCGCCAGACTGATTAATTTTTTCGTATTGCTTAGTCCCTTTTTGCTGGCTACGCACTTTAAGCGCAATGTGCTTAGGTGAGACCCCGGTAACAGCAGGTAAATGCAATAACACCTCTTGCAGGCGTTTACGGGCTTTATCTTCTGATACGGTTTTTGGTGGCGCGTACTCTTGGACGACCAGCCAATCGCCATACCTATCTACCGCCACGTTGTAATCGGGTAAATCAGCGTCGTAAATTCGGTAGCAGTTCGTGTTTGCACTTTTGATCCAGCCTTTCATACGTTTGAGGTTTTTCTTCAAACGATTAGCAAACTCATGATTGCCGGCGTCTTCACTAAATTGAACCGTGTTTTGTTCATCAAGCACATAGTTAGCTAAACGGCACTCTAATTTACCATTGTTCATGGCGTAGTCTTTAGTGGCGCGAAGCTTTAATACACGTAGCAAGTCACGGTTACTACTCAAAAGCGACACGTGCCAGCCTTTCCATGCTTCTTTAAAGCGCTTACCCCAATCGCTAAATAGCGGTATTAACGAAGTCAGTTCACCCAAACGCTCTCCGTACGGCGGGTTAGACACAACATAGCCTGGCGTGCCGACTGGCGGCGATGACTTGGTAGCATCTTGCTGAGAAAACGAAATATCGTTAAATACACCAGCAAAATCAGCGTTGGCTTTGGCAATGGCTACCATTTTACGGCTGAAGTCGCCCGCATAAATACCGCCACAGCTTGGCTTTTGAACTGAAATGGCATGCTCTACCAAATCATCCCAAACCTTAGCTTCGTGGCCAAGCCATTTAGTAAAGCCCCAGTATGAACGCTTTATACCTGGTGCAATATTTCGGGCAATGTAGGCAGCTTCTATTGCAATAGTGCCTGAGCCACACATTAAATCTACCAAAGGTGCTTCGGTATTCTCTGCCCAACCACTGCGCATAAGCATTGCGCTGGCGATATGCTCTTTTAGCGGTGCGTCACCGGTTTCTTGCCGATATGCGCGTTGGTGTAAACTTGCTCCAGCTAGGTCTATACCTAAAATTACATTGTCGCGGTGCAATCTGGCATACACAGAGATATCAGGGCTTTTTCGCTCTACTGACGGGCGAGGTAAACCTTGTTCTACGAATGAGTCTACTATGGCGTCCTTAACACGAACGGCGCCAAACTGGGTGTTCTTGATAGCAAAGTTAGTTCCAATAAACTGTACAGATAATGTATGACGTGAATCCATCTGCATTTGCCAGTCAATGCCCATCGCCGTGTTGTAAAGCGCATCTGCATCGCCTGCTTTACCGGATGCTAGCACCCAAATTACGCGATTAGCCAAGCGTGACCATAGGCAAAGTTTATAAGCGTCTTCTTTTGACCCTTCAAACTGAATGGTACCAGGCCCCTGTTTAATTTGTGCATCAGGGCAAAGGCTTAGTACTTCTTGTTTCAATAGTTCGTCAAGACCGCGACTGGTCGTAACCAGGATAGTATTCATTCATGTACCTGTTTTTGATGTACGCGCTTAACGTAAAGCGCGTACACGAGAGATTGGTTTCGGGTGTACTTTGTTTCGGATGTATTATAACGCGTTTACGATGCGTTTAACGAGAGATGGGCCTTGATAAATAAAGGCCGAGTAAACTTGCACTAATGATGCGCCTGCATCTAAGCGCGCTTGCGCCGCTTCAGGAGAGTCGATGCCCCCTACGCCGATAATAGGTATAGCGCGGTCAAGTGCCTTATTTAATTTACGGGTTACTTCCAAACTCATATCGGTCATAACAGAACCACTTAGGCCACCCATTTCATCAGCGTGCTCTAGTCCAGTAACCGAATCTCGTGAAAGCGTGGTATTGGTAGCAATCACGCCATCCATTTTGCTGTTGATTAACGAAGCAGCAATACTTTCGATTTCAACATCACTTAAATCAGGCGCTATTTTAATGAACAATGGCACGTACTTTCCGTGGGTTTGCGTGAGTGTTTCCTGCGCGGCTTTTAAGCCTACTAACAATTTATCAAGCGCTTCACCGTACTGCAGGTTTCTAAGTCCTGGCGTGTTAGGCGATGAAATATTGATAGTGACATAGCTGGCGTAAGGGTAAACCTTATTTAAACAAATTAGATAATCGTCGAGTGCATTTGCTTCTTCGGTGTCTTTGTTTTTGCCGATGTTAATGCCAATCGGCCCTTTAAACTGGGCTTTTTTTACTTGCTCGACAAGATGATCAACACCTTTGTTATTGAACCCCATGCGATTAATAATGGCGTGCTTTTCAGGGATTCTAAACAAGCGAGGCTTAGGATTTCCCGGCTGCGGACGCGGCGTAACTGTACCAATTTCTACAAAGCCAAAGCCCATGCTTGAAAACGCATCAATACAATCACCGTTCTTATCGAGTCCCGCGGCTAACCCCACAGGATTATCAAACGTCATGCCGGCAACAGTGACGGGCTTTTTAAGCGTTGGTGTGCTGTACATCCATTTCAGCGGTGTATGTTGTGTCTTGTTTAACCAGTTAATGGTGAAATCGTGACTTTTTTCAGGTTCACACTGAAGTAAGAATTTTTGCACTAGAGATTGCATGGTTGTATTTAACACTCGCTTATTAAGGGTCTGTTGGTCGTTACTACGCCTCACGTTTACAGATTATCTGCTAACAAAAAACGCTGTAAAGCTAGTTAATAATAACCAATCGGCCAATAAAAAGCCCTGATAAACAGGGCTTAAATCATTAAGGTGCGTGTATTCTAATGGTTAGACTTCACGCTTAAAAGCATCAATTCGCGTAAAGCGACAGAAAATTTCGCAAATTCGTGTGTTGTGCTGGTCTTAAACTCTGACATCATGTGATACCAACGTTTAAGAAGCGCCTGATTACTTTCAATCCACTCATCTAGAATTTGGTCAGCGTTGCTCACATCTTCGCGAGAGGCTAGCAGGTTTGCTGCGATTGAGCGCTGCTGCCAATCAAGTTCTTCACGATATGAAGCGCGAGCCAATGCCTGCCAGTGGTTGCTTACCGCCTGATTATTAATTTGGTCTAAGAACCAGTGAAGTTCTAGACGTGATCCCAATTGGTAGTAAAGCTTGGCGACAACATCAGTATCGTGCTTATCGGCTTCTACAATTTGTGCCAAGTCAAAGCTTGAGAACATGTTTGAGAAGCTCGCTACCTGATAAGCAATATCCTGAGGCACGCCCTCATCAATATATTTCTGCGTTGCAGCTTCTAACTGGGCATATTCACTTTCAACCAAATAATGCTGTAAGTTTTTCGACAAGATATCGAATGTGCCGCGATAGCTTGCAATGGCCTGTTCAATAGACTGCGCTTTATTGCCGTGACGAATATACCAGCGGGCGGCACGACGCATAATTCTGCGCGCTTCATCAAGCATTTTAAGCTGAAGTGTTGCAGGAATAACGTTGTCTAGTTCTTCAATGCGCTCCCACAGCGTATCCATGTTGAAAATGCCGTGCACAATCGCGTAAGCATCTGCAATTTCGTCTACGCTTGCACCAGTTTCTTCCTGCATTCTAAATACGAAGTTAAGGCCCATATCGTTAACCATATTATTGGTTAATTTAGTGGCGATAATTTCGCTTCTAAGCGGATGCTGCTGCATGTGTGCTGCAAACTTTTCGCGAAGTACCTTCGGAAAAGCTTCAACTAACAGCTTACCATGGTAAGGATTGTCAGTGATTTCTGGAATATTGAGCGCATCTTTAAGCACCATTTTACCGTAGGCAATTAACACGCTAAGTTCAGGGCGAGTTAGGCCTTGGTCAGTTGCTACGCGATCGGAGATCTCGTCATCGCTCGGTATGAACTCTAACTCACGATTTAATTGCCCTTCTCGTTCTAGGCCGTGAATAAAGCGAAGCTGCTCCTTAAGTTGCTTCACACCCGCTAACTCAGTAATAGAGATTGACTGGGTTTGACGGTAACAGTCTTTCAATACAATCGTGCTGACATCGTCAGTCATATCGTAAAGAAGCTTATTACGCTGCTTAAGGGTTAGCTCACCATCGTTGACCAGGCTGTTAAGCAAAATCTTAATGTTAACTTCGTTATCAGAACAATCCACACCACCGACGTTATCGATAAAGTCGGTGTTAACGCGTCCGCCATTAGAGGCATACTCGATACGGCCTAATTGGGTCAAACCCAGGTTACCGCCCTCGCCAACAATTTTAGCCTGAACGTCGCGGCCATTAACGCGCAAGTCATCGTTCGCACGATCGCCCACTTCAGAGTGAGATTCTTTCTTACTCTTAATATAGGTACCGATACCGCCGTTCCAAAGTAAATCAACCGGCATTTTAAGAATGTTGTGAATAAGCTCGTTAGGCGTCATCGTTAATTGACGCGTACCCAACCATTTTTTCATTTCAGGTGTCAGCTTGATTGACTTAGAGGCACGGCTGAATACACCACCACCTTTAGAAATCAGTTTGCTATCGTAGTCTTCCCAGCTAAGGCTTGGGTTTTCAAATAAACGTTGGCGCTCTTTGTAACTTGCTGCCGCATCTGGGCTAGGGTCGAAGAAAATATGTAAATGGTTAAACGCAGCGATTAGTCGCGTATGCTCTGATAACAACATACCGTTACCAAAAACGTCACCAGCCATATCGCCTACACCCACAGCGGTGAAGTCAGTGGTCTGGCAATCGATTCCAATTTCTCTGAAATGACGCTTAACTGATTCCCAACCGCCCCGAGCTGTAATACCCATTTTCTTATGGTCGTAACCAATGCTTCCGCCCGAGGCAAATGCGTCGCCCAACCAGAAACCAAACTCTTCCGCAATACCGTTTGCGATATCAGAGAATGTGGCGGTGCCTTTATCTGCCGCTACAACCAAATACGGGTCGTCATCATCAAGGCGTACCACGTCTTTCGGCGGTACTATTTCGCCATTAACAATGTTGTCGGTAATATCCAGCAAGCTTGTAATGAAAGTGCGGTAGCATGCTTGGCCTTCGGCCTGAATAGCTGCGCGACCTTCGCCTACAGGTAGGTTCTTACAAACAAAGCCACCTTTTGCACCAACAGGGACAATAACCGTATTTTTAACCTGCTGCGCTTTAACCAGACCTAAAACTTCGGTTCTGAAGTCTTCTTGGCGGTCAGACCAACGCAGTCCACCGCGGGCCACTTTACCGCCGCGAAGGTGTACACCTTCCACACGTGGGCTGTAAACAAAAATTTCATACTTAGGCAGCGGAAGTGGCATTTCTGGAATAAGCTCAGGCATCATCTTAAATGACACGTAGGACTTTTCGTTGCCTGCATCGTCTGGCTGATAGAAGTTGGTTCGTAGCGTTGCCGACATCATATCCAAATAACGGCGGATAATACGATCGTCATCAAGGTTACTTACGTTATCTAGCTGTGCCTTGATGGTCTCTAGTATTGCGTCTTCTTTCTTCTGATTACGCTTTTTCTTGGGGTCAAAACGTTGGTCAAAGAAGTCTACTAATAAACGGGCAATATCAGGGTAGTTAGAAAGGGTGTTTGCAATATAGTCACGGCTAAATGAGCTGCCAGTTTGACGCATGTATTTGGCGTAAGCGCGCAGAACCGTCACCTTTCGACCCGTCATATTGGCGCCCAAAATAAGGCGATTAAACGCGTCATCTTCAAGTGTTTTATACCACACCTTCGCAAAAGCGTCCTGGAAAAGGGTTTGCGCCGTTTCCATATCAAAGTGCTGGCCGCTTTTGTGCAGCATAGTGAAGTCCATTACCCAATTTCGTTCACCTTGGGAACACGTGATTTTATAAGGGCTTTCGTCGATTACGCGTAACCCAAAATTCTCCAGCATGGGGAGTACGTCAGACAGGTGAATGGGCTCTGCACGGTGGAAAAGCTTAAGCTTAACGACTTGGCTTTCAGCGTCTTCTTCTTGTGGGCGGTAGAACAACATATCTAAGGTGTGATTATCGTCAAGCATCTCTAGCTTGCCAATATCTACCAGCGCTGCTGATGGCAGGTTGTGCTCCATGTAACTACGAGAAAACGCATTGTTGTATTTGCGCTCAAGCGCCTTGCCAGACGCTTCGCCGTGAGCCGCTGAAATTGCTGACGCTAGTCTGTCGTTCCAGGTTTTGGTCAACTCAATAATGTTTTGCTCTATTTCCTTCACATCGAATTCCGCGTTGTTGTCGTTGACTCTAGCAATGTAATGCGTACGGGCATATACAGACTCTGAAAAGAAGGTGGTAAATTCAACTTCTTCAGTAGCGCCTAATGACGCTTTAAGTAGCTCTTGAGTCTCTTTACGCAACTGTGTGTTGTAGCGCTCTCTTGGTACGAATACCATGCAAGAGAAGAAGCGGCCAAATGTATCTTTGCGAATAAACAAGCGAGATATACCGCGCTCTTGCATTTGAAAAATGCCCATCACAATTTGTGCGAGTTCTTCTGCTGGTGTTTGCAGTAATTCATCACGAGGATAGGTTTCTATAATGTTTGCAAAAGCTTTGTATGCGTGTGTGCCTGGCTCAAAGCCAGATAATTCACAAATACGCTTAATCTTCTCCCGTAAAATGGGTAGCTGAGTTACGCTGTTGTTATAAAACGATGCTGAATAAAGCCCTAGAAAGCGATGCTCACCTACTACCTGCCCGTCTTTGTTAAATACCTTCACGCCTACATAGTCCATATAGGCTGGGCGATGCACGCGAGCACGAGAGTTTGTTTTGGTCAGTATCAACGGGTTTTTGCTTAACGCTTCAGCTCTTGCTGATGCAGGCAGTCTTGATAACAGACGTTCGCGGTCATTTATCGAGTTTTTAAGAAGGCCTAAGCTAGTGTCGTTTTTCGGTATCCATCTATGATCGCCTTCAATTGCTTTAACTTCATAATAGCGATATCCCATCATGGTAAAGTTATGGTCACCTAACCACTCAAGGTATGCCTTAGTCTGTTTTTTTGCATCTGCGGAAACAGGCCAATTGTATTTCGCGTTATTCTTGATAACGTCCTGTAAAGTACTGGTCATGCCCTGCCAGTCTTCAACAGCTAAAGAGACTTCATCAACTACCGAGTAAAGCTCTTTAGTTAAAGCATCGATATCTTTTTTCGACGTCTGCCTGTCGATTTCAATGAAAATGACAGTCTCTTTTTTAGCACCGTCTAGGGTTTGACCTGGTTCTGCAAAGGTTTCGACCTTGTTCGATTTGTCGCGTTTAACGCCGATAGGGCTATGAAGAAATAAATGCGCGGTAATGTTTAACCGGTTCAGTAGCATACGCACAGAGTCAACTAAGAACGGCATGTCTGACACAATAATCTCTACTATCGTGTGGCTTGAGTGCCAACCGTGTTTAGCTATTTCTGGGTTGAAAACACGAACGTAAGGCGAAGCATATTCAAATTTTGCCAAACCATTCCATAAACTAAGTGTTGCGCCATACAGGTCGCTGTCGTTGCGATTTTCTAGGTCGTCGCTTGATATGTTTTTATACAACAGACGTCCGAATTGCTGCACAAGAGACTTCTGCTTGGTATCTACTTTTTTATCGATAAGTGCAAATACATTGTCTAGCAGTACTGAGTGTCGCTGTGAGGTGACTGTCATTTGTTAACCTTTTTTGAATGTCGTAATACCAATTGAATTTGGTATAAGTGCCGAGTACCTAACTATTTTCTCTAATAAATGACGCTAATGAAAGCCCATTTTTAACCTTATATTAACAGCATAGATAACTATGCAGAAAACACCCAAAAAAAAGGGCCTAAAGGCCCTTTTTTATGCGTAGCTATGCAAAAATAATTTATGCATCAGGGTCGTTCTTATTCCACCACAGGAACCTAGCCAAGGCAGGCAGTACAATTATTGCCCCAAGCATGTTCACAACGAACATAAATGTTAGCAAAATGCCCATATCCATTTGGAACTTAAGTGAAGAGAATACCCAAGTGCTTACGCCTATAGCTAGCGTTATACCAGTAAACAGCACTGCACTTCCGCGTTCTTTCAAAGCAGCGAAATAAGCTTCTTGAACGGTAGCACCTTTCTTCAACATTAGGCTTTTGGTAGAAAGAATATAAATACCATAGTCCACTCCGATTCCCACGCCAAGTGCGATTACTGGTAATGTAGAAACGGTGAGGCCAATTTGAAGGTATGTCATTAGTGCTTGAGCCAATACAGACACCACATATAGCGGTATTACAACGACTAACGTGGCACGAATTGACCGGAAGCTAATTAAGCAAAGCGCGATAACAGCACCAAATACATAAAGCATCATTGGATCTTGCGCCGCGCTCACTGCTTCATTTGTTGCAGCCATTACGCCAACAGGTCCAGAAGCAAGGCTGAACTTCATATCGTCAGTTTGGTACGCATCGCGATACGACTTAACTGCATCAACAACGCGAGAGATGGTTTCTGCCTTGTGATCTTCCATAAACAGGATGATAGGCATAACTGAACAATCGCCATTAAGTAAACCAGATGAGGTAGGTACGCGAGAGATAGCCTGAACCAGCGTTTGTTGATTACGCGGAAGAACCTGCCATTTTACGTTCCCTTCGTTGTAACCGGCATTAACAATTTTGGCTACTGACGCAAGTGACACCGCAGACTGTACGCCTTGAACGTTTTCCATTTTCCACTGGAAGTCATCCATGGCTTTCATCACACTGTGCGAAGTACAAGCTTCCGGCGTTGTCTCTACAAGTATAGAGATATAATCCACTGTAACTTCGTATTTGTCAGTGATCAAAAAGGTATCTTCATTGTAGCGAGAAGTTTCATGTAGCGCCGGTGCACCGGCGTGTAAGTCCCCTATTTTCATGTTCTGCGCTTGGAAGTGCCCAAGTACGAACAAAATCGCGGTGACAATTAAAATAAACGCAGCTGGCTTTTTACGTGAACACGCTGCAATTACTTCCCAGAATTTAGAGTTTGCGTTTTCTTTACCCGCAAATTTTTCAACATACTTCTGATCCAGCTTTAAGAAGCTCATAAGAACAGGAAGTAATAAAAGATTGGTAAGTATAATTACCGCAACACCCATACTTGCTGTTATTGCTAGCTCGCGAATAATGCCGATATCGATAACCAGCAACGTCATGAAACCCACGGTATCCGATAACAGGGCAATTCCGCCCGGTACGAGTAGGTTTCTGAAGGCCGCCATAGAGGCTCGTTTTGCACCAATACCTGTTACTGCCTGCTTTTCTACAGCGTTAATCATTTGAACGCCGTGGCTTACACCGATAGCAAATACTAGGAAAGGTACAAGAATTGACATTGGATCCATGCCAAAACCAATGGAGGTCAAAAGCCCAAGCTGCCAAATAACGGCAATAATTGAACAAACCAATGGCAATACGGTAAGCATAAGGCTTCGTGAAAAGAAGTACACCATAACGGCAGTAATGGCGATAGCAATAGCGAAAAACAGTAGTACATCTTTAGCGCCATCGGCCACGTCGCCAATCATTTTCGCAAATCCAATAATATGGATAGAGGTATTTTCGTTTTCGTACTGACCGCGAAGCTGTTCTTCAAGCTCTGCTGCTAAGGCAAGGGTATCGAGCGGCTCACCAGTTTGCGGATCAATGTCTAGCAACTGTGCAGTTACCATTGCGCAGCTGTAGTCACTTGAAACCTGTCTACCAACGATGTTCGCTTTTTCTACGTTCGCAGCCACAAGCTCCAGAGCCTCTGGGCTTGATGAGTCGAAGTCTGCAGGTATAACCGGACCGCCCGCAAAACCACCTTCTACGATTTCAGTGAAGCGTGTAGACGGAGAAAAGAGTGAAATTACTAACGAACGGTTAACGCCATTGATAAAGAAAAGCTGGTCGTGAACATTCTTTAACGTATCGAAGAAATTTTGATTATAGATATTATCGTTTTTATCACATACTGAAACTAAGATGTTGTTGGCCCCACCAAAATCCTGGCGGTGCTCAATATACGTTTTCATGTACTCGTGATTAAGCGGAATATTTTTTTCGAAACCTGCGTCTAGACGCATTTGTGAGGCTTGGTAACCAAGAAAAATCGTTGCAATGGCAAACAGTGCCACCACAACTTTGCGGTTACCAAACACTAATTTTTCAAGAAAATGGGTCATTGTTTTTATACTGCCCTATTTTAAATTCAACGTTTTAATGCCATTTGCAGTAACAGCAATGCTGGTACCGTTAAACTCGGTGGCGTTTAAAATCGCCGCTTTATCTTTTATTTGTGACACGGAAATGCCGTCATCACTCTGACAATTGGATGGGTTAGCATAAGGATCACGCATACTGGTAGGAAGCGGACGTTGTGCACTTACCATCATGCCGTTGTTGCCTAAAGCGTAAACCTTCGATTCTGACCCAATTAAAATTGAATTAAGGGTGCTAGTTGAACAAGTTTGAACGTATTCCCATTCACCTTCATCCCTGTTTACGAAAATATTCCCACGAAGACCTACTGCAAGTACCGTGTTTTCATCCAGCGGCTTGATGTCGAAGAAAGACCCTGTGTAGTCAACGTAATAACGTTCCCAAGATTCACCCATGTTAGTACTTTTTGCTAGCAAACCTGCCTCACCAGCCATGTACAGCGTATCACCGTCAAGAGTTACACGATTTAAGTGAGGTAAAATAGACTCTAACTCTTGTTGATAAAAATCTTCGTCTTCCTTGCGAATTTCTTCGAGGTATTCTTGGTCCATTGGGTCAAGAAGACTGGCGTGGCGTTCTGCAGACCACGTGTTTCCACCGTCAAGCGTTCGATAAAACAGGCCATAGGCACCGGTGGCTATACCTTGTTGTTCGTCAAAAAATAATACATCTAAGAACGGGCGTTGAAGGTCGGGTTGATAATTTTGTATCTCCCATGTTTCGCCCCTATCTGAAGAATGAAGAATGACAGCGTCGTGACCAACTGCCCATATTTTTTCGCCTACAACCGTGGTTGCGGTAAGCGTTGATTGAGTTGGCACCGCTTTTTGATTGAAAGTTTTGCCATCTTCCGACACTAATACGTGACCGCGTTCACCGACAATAACGACAAATGAATCAGCGTCTATGTCCAAAAGAACTGATTGCTCAACCAAAGGTGCCATAAATGCTTCTTCGGCAAGTGCAGCTGGAGAGTAATTAGCTGCGAATGTGGCGGCAATGCACGCTGCAATGGTTTTTTTCATAATTAACCATTCCCCCTATTTATAATTGTCTGTATACAAAAACGGCTGGCAATTGCCAACCGTTTGTTGTGTAAGGTGATTAGCGCTTACCTTCTCGTCGTAACGCCTGAGGCGTGAATTCCACATCTCGAGGGCGTACGGTGAAGTCGTACATTTGCTCTTCGTTATCTAGACCAATGGCCAAATAACGACGAGAGTTTAAGTCGTAGTACGCATCGAGCGTCGACCATTGCGTAGGAACTTCATAGTAATTAACACCATAAGCTACACCAACGCGGTACAGTTCGCCACGATTATCATACATATCAGCGACTTGAATTTGCCAGCTATCTTCATCAATGAAGAATACGCGTTTTTGATAAATGTGACGGAAACCTTCTTTCAACGTAGCTTCAACTACCCAAACACGGTGCTTTTCCCAACGTGTTAGGTCTGGATTAACGTGATTTGGCTTCAAGATATCATCATACGAAGCACTGTCTGAATGAAGCGCATAGTTATTGTAAGCAACAAACATTTCCTGCTTACCAACAAGTTTCCAGTCATAACGGTTTGGAGAACCGTTAAACATATCGAAGTCATCAGTCGTACGTAGGCCGTCAGCAGCAGTTCCCGGCGTATCGTAAGCAATATTAGGTGCTAAGCGAACACGACGCTGACCGGTGTTATAAGTCCACGCTTTACGCGGTTCTTTAACCTGATCTACGGTCTCGTGAACAAGTAACGCCGTACCTGCCAGACGAGCTGGCTTAGTTACTTTTTGCTTAAACATAAACAGAATGTTTTCATCTGTTAGTTTTTCAGGAGTAGCACCTTCTTCAGCATATTTAATTAGCAACTGCTCATCAAAACCGATTACGTTGTAATCACCACCGGTAGTAACCGCTGCTTGTCCACCGTTACGCTGAACCGCTGCTCCGCGATAGCGAAGAATGTGGTTCCAGATTGCTTCAAGCCCGTTTTGAGGTATTGGAAATGGGATACCCAAAACTGCACCTTTAAGACCATTACCATCGTCGAGAAGCTCAGCGCTGGTAGCGTTTACCTTAGTCGCATCGTAAATAGCCTGAGGGTTTGACGCAGAGCGGCGGGTTGGGTAAACCGGCATACGGAAAGTTTCTGGGTAAGCCTCGAAAAGCTTCTTCTGGCCTTCAGATAAAAATTCCGCATATTCTTTATAGTTCTGCGCTGTTATCTCGAACAACACCTTGTCTTCTGGGTAAGGGTCTGGATGGTGGTCACCCACGCTGTACCCAGCAGGTGCAGACGTAATACCGCCAGTCCAGGCAGGGATACTGCCATCAGCGTTACCCGCTTTCTCGGCACCTAGCGGAGTTAGTTCATTACCCAATTTGTTTGCGTCTGCATCAGACACTTTAGCCATAGCGCTTGCACCAGATAAAGCCAGTGACAAGGCGGCTGCAATAATTCCTACTTTTCTAATCATAAAAACCACTCTTAGATTGCGTATTTGATGTTAAATGAAATGAAGTCTCTGTCAGATAGCGCATTAGTTGTACCAATGCCGCCCCAGAACGCACTGTAAGACGCCGTTGCAGACCATTTACTTAAATAGTCGAACGTGAAAGAAAGTGCAGCAGACTTAACATCTTCTGTGAAAAGGAATAATGGATCTGGCGTAGTACCCTCAACGTCATGAGAGAAAGTACCGCGAACTCGAAGGTTCATACCAGCGAATATTGAGTTGTAGTCAGCAACCGCCAATAAGCGATAGCCCCACGCATCGTCAGTAGCAAACGGGTTAGTCTCTGGACCGTCTGAAAGGCCTTGATGTAAACCTTCACGAGTGTTGCCGTTAAGAGGTTCAAGCGACGGAGTACGAGCAGTACCTGGTGCATTTAGACGAATTACGTCTGGGTCTGGCATATCAACAACGTTTACATAACCTACTTCACCTAGAAGTACGAAGTTGTCAGAGCCAAATTTAGGGCCGAATACATGTGACGCGGTAAATTGCATTTGCCATGTATCAGAGAAAAGGAAACCTTCTGCAGTTTCACCTGGACCTACAGCACGGCCAATGTTATTTAGCTGAGAGATTCCTTCAAGATCTGGACGTAAGCCTGCGTTAGCTAACTGCTCAGGCATACCCATGTATAGCAACTCTACATCATCTATTTGAAGAGGTTCATCTACACGATAAGCAAATTCACCCGCAAGAGCCGTAGTACCAATGTTGGTGTTAAAGCTCATACCGTAAAGTTTGATGTCTTCTGGATAGTAGAATTCAGACTGCGTGAACGCACCTAACTCTGTAATGTTATCTCGAGTAACCGTGTTAGTAGCTAGGAACGCTAGGTCTGCGCCAATACCTTCGGCAGTAAAGTCTGATGTTTTACCAGAAATAAGCGGACGCTGGCTGTGATAGTTAATGTGATAGAAACTAAATTCTGTTTCATTCAAATTCTCAGCAAACCACGTTAAGCGCAAGCCATACTGGCCTTGGTCGTCTGCATCGTTATGCGCCTCATCAGAGAAACCACGAATTGCAACTTTTGTCGGGTAAGCAAGATAGGCTTGAGAGATATCTGCAGCATCAGCACCTGAGCGTAATAAATCACCGTAACCATTTAAAGCAGTTAATAAGTGATCTAAGTCAATATCAGGGTTACCACTAAAGCCTAACTGAATATTCTGACGTTGACCGCCCTCACCTGCAAAGTCGTTACCGGCGAAGTAGCTGCCTGACACAGGAAGCCAGCTGCGTTGCCACTCATACTGATAGTAACCTGAAATGCTCACCGTATCGGTTAAGCCTAAAGACGCGTAAACCATACCTACCGGTAGGAATACTTCTTTTAGCTCGGCACCTGGTGCACGAGCACGCGTTACATCCACAGGGTTGGTCGTGTTGATACCATGTTGGATGAACGTACTTTCACCCCAACTGATTACTTGGCGGCCAACACGAAGAGTGAGTGGCTTGTCTCCAATCCACCAGTCGCCATAGAAGAAAGCATCATACAAACGAACATCTGTACATAAAAGGTCTTCCGCCTCTGGGTCTTGACAAAGATCGTATTGGTTGCCGGTTATTGGGTTAGAGTAAGGACGGTCACCATCCATTTGCTCGAAATCATAGAACCAGAATCCCCGAGCGAAGAAACCATAGTCGCCGAAGTTAATATCTAATTCATGTGAGCCTGAAACTTGCGTTGCGAACGCATCGCCCGGATCGTGCGCTAGGTTACCGAGGTCACCATTCGTTGAATACGCACCATCAGATAAACCCCACACATCGCCGCTTGGGTATAAAGGATTAAAAGCTGCGTGATAACCGCTCCAGTCAAACTGAGGATGGTTACTGTTACCAATAAGGTCGTAATCTCTTGCCTCTGTTCGAATACTTGTAGCTAATGTAAATGTTGAATCTAAAGAAATATTTACATCACCTACTTGCCAGTTTGCAGCATGTGCTGGTACTGCAGCAGCACCTAGCAGAGAGAGAACTCCCGCTGCTACCGGTGATATCTTAAAAGCGCTAGGCCCATTTTTCATATTTTTATACTCCCAAGTCGATGTGACTTAATGCGTGACATCATGACCAACCATAACGATTAACAAAATCATTACATCATTTTGCCATAACCGCAAGAACTAATCCTACCAGTTAACAAAATTTACAACATTAGTCGTATCAAATAGTTATTGCTTTATTGTGAGTATAAAAGGCATTTATAAACTTGCAGGAAAATTGTACAAGTTTTAAGAGGATTTATCTTATTTACCGCTAAGTAGCATTTTTAAGCGTGAGGCGCACTACCGAAGACCTTGAACTTAAGACGCGCAGTTAGTTGGAGTATTGTGTAAGTTATAGCTTTGAATAAATAAAAAGGCCCTATCCGAGCCTTTCAAAAGATTTAATTTTTTTATTAGCGTCAATGACCATTCTGAAACGGCCTTTGATACCGTCCGATGTGACAAATTGGCGAAGCCGATTGGTGGGGACCTGAACACTAAGACCGGATTCACTCAACATGACCACATCAGGCATAGACGGGACATACAGCACCTCACATTGTTTGTAAGGTGCGTTTATTGAAAAATAAAAGACGGAGTCTGATGCGTTAATGCTTTTCATAAGCAAGACTTTTACTTACTTTTTCAAACAAGTCTTTACTTAGGCCCTTATGGTTAAGTAAGCGTCCAAGCTGCTGCTTCATATGAACTTGGTGTTCACTAGCGAAACCCTGCCACTGGGTTAACGGTGTTACTATACGAGCGGCAACTTGCGGGTTGACTGCATCAAGCTCTAGCAAATAGTCAGTCACAAACTTATAACCGCTACCATCTGCGGCATGGAACCTTTCGCTATTATAGAACGCAAAACTACCGATAACAGAGCGGACACGGTTTGGATTGCTCATTGCAAACTGCGGGTGCTCACACAGCATAGTTATAGTAGCAAAGATATCTTCGCGATTTTGCGTTGCATGAAGCGCAAACCATTTGTCTAGAACCAGAGGGTCGTGGTTCCACGTTTGTTCAAAACTAGCCATCAAGCTATCAAACGTAGTTGAACTGCAGTGTTGCGCACTTCTCAGTGCCCCTAGTGTATCGGTCATGTTATCTGCATTTTCAAATTGCGACACGACAAGGTCTTCGTATTGAGATAAGCGTGCTAAATGCGCAAGCACGACATTTTTACAACGGCGCTGATTAATTGCATCTTGCGTGTAGCTATAGGCGCTGTGTTCAATGTTGTTAAACACCGCTAATAATTCTTGCTCTAGCGCGCGGGAAAACTGCTCACAAAATGCCTTTCGTGCTTTTGATAGCGCGGACACAGTGATATTGCTACGACTTTGACACAAGGTTTCAAAAGAAGGAATAACTAGGCATTCGCCAAGCAGTTCCAGATTATTCTGCTCTTGAGCTATTGCTTGTTTAATGCCGTTCCAAATAGCGTTACTGATGGCAGAGCCCGGAGATTCTTCTAACTGCTTTATACAGCGGTCATACAATGCTTGCATTGCGTCCCAGCGATTGAACGGATCTTCCGCGTGTTTGAAAATAGTAAGTAATGATTCTGTATCTAGCGGATTTTCTACTTTCGCTGGTGCCGAAAAGTTACCTAATACTACCGGTGTTAAATCAGTACTTTTAGCATTTACGGTTAAACGCAAAGAGGCATCTTTTAAGATAACCATACCATCATCAATGAGCGATTCGTTGTCAGTATAGGTATTACCCTCTTTATCGATGATCTCAATATTCACTGGGATATAAAGGGGAAGCTTTTCACTTTGGTCTGAGGTGGCGGGTGTGTGCTGCGTCAAAGTAAAGGTATGCTTGACGGTGTCGTTGTCGGTAGCTTCCGTACTGTGCTTAACAGAAATCACAGGTGTTCCAGATTGGCTATACCAGCGCGTAAACTGAGTTAAATCTAAATCAGTCGCTGACTGCATGGCGGAAATAAAGTCGTCACACGTGACCGCTTGACCATCGTGCCTTCTGAAGTACTCATCCATGCCACGTCTGAATCCATCATGACCAAGCAAGGTGTGGAACATGCGAATGACCTCTGCGCCCTTGTCATAAACCGTCACCGTGTAGAAGTTATTCATTTCAATTACTTCTTCAGGGCGAATTGGGTGACTCATTGCGCTAGCATCTTCAGCGAATTGATGCTCTCGCATAACGCGAACATGCTTTATACGGTTACTTAGCGCCGAAGTCATATCAGCACTAAACTGTTGGTCTCTGAATACTGTAAGCCCTTCTTTGAGGCTTAGTTGGAACCAATCGCGACAAGTAACTCGATTTCCAGT
This sequence comes from Alteromonas sp. ABH4_452, assembly GCF_056311825.1. Lineage (NCBI taxonomy): Bacteria > Pseudomonadati > Pseudomonadota > Gammaproteobacteria > Alteromonadales > Alteromonadaceae > Alteromonas > Alteromonas sp. ABH4_452. The sequence continues at coordinate 2,635,979 of NZ_CM149973.1, forward strand.
CCAATTGTGGAAATATTCGTGTGCAATAACAGACTCTACATTAAAGAAGTCATCGTCAGTCGCACTTTTTTGGTCAGCTAAAACAAACTTGCTGTTAAAGACGTTTAAACCTTTGTTTTCCATCGCTCCCATGTTGAAGAAGTCGACGGCAACAATCATGTAAATATCTAAATCGTACTCTAGCCCAAAAACATCTTCGTCCCATTTCATCGCACGTTTAAGAGACTCTAATGCAAATACGCCCTGAGACTTTTTACCTTTATCGACGTACAACTCTAGCGCAACGTCTTTACCGCTTGTCGTTGTGTAGCTATCGGTTAGTAAATCGAAATCACCGGCCACCAATGCAAAAAGGTAACAAGGTTTAGGGTGCGGGTCGTGCCATTTCACGAAATGGGTGTTTTCATCGATATCCCCTTTGTCTACAGGGTTACCGTTCGCAAGTAACATAGGTACTGATTTATCGGCAACGACAGTAACCGTGTAAACGGACAAAACGTCAGGGCGGTCCATGAAATAAGTAATTCGGCGAAACCCTTCCGCTTCACACTGCGTGCAATAGGCGCCGCCCGATAAATACAAGCCTTCAAGGGCTTTATTTTGTTCAGGGGCAATGGTGTTAGTAATTTCTAAGACAAATTCATTGAGATGAGTGGCAATGCTTAACGACGTATCCGAAACCGAATATTCGTCACCAGATAATGCATTACCGTTAATAGCAATAGCGTTAAGCGATAAGTTATCGCCATCAAGGATTAAAGGGCTATCATGATTGCCATTGCGTGAGACAGATAATGTACTGACAACCTGAGTCTGCGTTGGATGTAGCGTAATATGTAGGTCAACTGTCGCTATTGAAAAAGCGGGCGGCTGATAATCCGCCCGGCGTTTAGCTTGAACTGACATAGATCCTCCTAAAAGAAAGCCTACGTGGGTTTATTTGGAACGTTTGGTTAAACCGTTTCTTTACTGTTAACTTCAACGTGTGGTGGTGTAATACGTAGAATCTTAATACCTAAATACGCGTACACAACAGCAAGGATCGGGTTGATTACGTTAAAGAAAGCATAGAATACGTAATCAAATGGGTTTACCAATAAAACACTGTGCATGTAGGCACCACAAGTGTTCCAAGGAATGAGCGGAGATGTAAGTGTACCGCCGTCTTCAAGACTACGAGAAAGGTTAAGTTGGTCTAACCCTCGCTTTTTAAATTCTTCTTTGTACATGCGCCCTGGCATAACGATAGAAATATACTGATCGGCCGTTACAAGGTTAGTTCCAAAACACGTAAGAATGGTTCGACTTACCATATCACCGGCTGACTTAGCGCCAATTAATATGGCAGACACGGCACGTTTTAACAAACCTACACGCTCAAGTACGGCTCCGAACGACATAGCACAAATAATAAGCCAAATAGTATTTAGCATAGAAGACATGCCGCCGCGAGACAGCAAGCTATTTAAATTTTCGTCTGGCGTAGAAAAGCTCACGCCATCAAATAGCGCTGTCCACACAACTTTTAGCGCGCCAATGTTTGCTGAGTCATCGCTACTTGCCATGGATGTAACTACATCCCACTGAAACACAACTGCCCAAACGCCCCCTAACAAAGCGCCAATAAAAACCGCAGGGAAAGCCGGCATCTTCTTAATTGCTAAAGTAAGTAGAACCACAAGAGGAATTAGCAAATGCCACCCCAAGTCAAAAGAGTCATTAAGCAATAGCTGCATTTGCTCAATACGCTCTGCTTTAGCTTCACCTACTTCGTTAAAGCCAAGAACAGTGAATAATACAAGGGCAATCACAAAGCTAGGGATGGTCGTCCAAAGCATGTAGCGGATATGCTCGAACAGGTCGGTGCCCGCAACAGCGGGAGCTAAGTTAGTTGTTTCAGACAATGGCGAAATTTTGTCGCCAAAGTACGCACCAGACACCACAGCGCCAGCTGTGATAGCAGCAGACATTTCCATACCCGCTGATACGCCCATTAATGCCACACCTACCGTCGCTGCGGTAGTCCAAGAACTACCAATACTCATAGCAACTACTGCACAGATTAGACATGCAGCGGCGTAGAAAAACGAAGGGTTAAGAAGCTCTAATCCAAAATAAATAAGTGTAGGCACGGTGCCGGCAAGCATCCATGTACCAATGAGCGAGCCTACGGCTAATAATATGAGGCAGGCACCCAGAGACATGGAAATACCATCAACGATCCCCTTTTCAATGGTTTTCCAGCTGTACCCGTTTTTCATGCCGATAATAGCAGCTAAGCCCATTGCCAAAAGTAACGCAATTTGGTTTGGACCATATGAAGAATTATCCGCAAACAGGTAAACCGCACTTCCCATCATGACCACTAGCGCAAGAATAGGAAGTATTGCATCAAGTAGTGACGGCGTCTTTATCTCTTTATTCGTCATTGTCGTTTTTAAAAACCTTTTTTATTGTATTTATAACGCGTTAAACGTGCTTTTTGCTGCAACTTATGGCGCTTTAGAACACAGAGCGATAAAACATCAGCGCAATGATAACCGGACATACAAAGCGAACGTACCAAGGCCAGATTTTCCAGAAAATACTGTGTTCAGCAAACTCATCACCTTGCTTGAGTTCTTCCAGTATGGCGTCTCTACGCCATACCCAACCAGCGAAAATACACAATGCTAGCCCAAGGAGTGGCTGGCTATACTCTGTAGTTAGAGCAATAACAAGGCCAAACAAGGTTTCGAAATTCAAAATAATGATGCAGCTTAAAACAAAGATGATCGATGCCATCAATAGCACGGCCTTTTTGCGTTTAAGACCTTTGCTTTCTACCATAAAGGCAACGGGAACTTCTAACATTGAAATAGAAGACGTGACTGCCGCAATCGCCATTAGCGCGAAAAAGGTAAAGGCAACGAAAAGCCCTACAGTACCAATGCTATCAAACAGTGCTGGCAGTACTTTAAAAATCAGCGTGTCACCTTGGATTAACGCGCCTTCTGGCGTGAAGATTTCGACGCCGTTGTTCAGCGCAACGTACATAGCTGGAATAATAAGCATACCAGCTATCACGGCTACACCTATATCGACTAGCGCAACGGAAGCGCCAATGCTTGGTAGGTTCTCATTTTTACTAAGGTATGAGCCGTAGACCAGCATAGTACCTACACCTAAAGACATTGAGAAAAACGCTTGCCCCATTGCATTAATTAGTAATTCCGGGTCTAGAACACGGGAGAAGTCAGGCACTAAATACGCTGACCATCCTTCTACGGCACCAGGCTGAAGGCTCACGTAGACTATCAATGCAAGAATGAGAATAACTAAAGTAGGCATAAGCCGTACTGACCACTTCTCAATACCTGACTTTACACCGCCAACAACAATAAATGCGGTTAAGCCCATGAATAAAAAGCAGAATATAACGTTACGCGTAACTGATGAGGTGAGCAGCCAATCGCTTGCACTGGTTAATCCAACCATACTGACGGCAGCATCGGCAAAATAAACTAGCATCCATCCACCAACAATAGCGTAGAAGGCAAGAATGAGTGAAACGGTAACACAGCCCCAAATTCCGGTTAGCCTTCCGGCAAAATTACCTGAAATTTTACCTAAAGCGTCAACCATATTCGAACGTGAACTACGTCCAATGATGAGTTCAGCCATGAGAACCGGGTAAGCGAGAACGAAGGCAAGGAGTAAGTATACAAGAACAAACGCAGCCCCTCCGTTACTCGCTACTTTTGTGGGGAAACCCCAAATATTGCCGAGTCCAACTGCTGAGCCTGCCGCTGCTAGCACGAACCCTATTCGAGAGGAAAATTCGCCTCTGATAGCCATGTTATTTCCCTTTATTATTGTTTTATTAGTTTATTTATAGACACAAAAAAAGGGCTGGCCCTAGACCAGCCCTTTTTTCTAATCACTTAGTTTCTTGTGATAGCGTAACGGCCTGTTTCAATCATATCGAACGTGATGTTAGCGGCTTCATCCAAGAATGGGTCTAATTCTTCCATATCTTCCGGTAAGTCGTCCAATGAAGTGACAGTTTCCATTCCCATTCGCTGTAAACGTTCGTTAGCACGTGCGAGAGATTTCTCTTCCGCCTCTTTTTTGTCTGCTTCGCGTACAGACTTCACCAGTGAGATAAAGTTCTTATCTTTGTTTTCTTTGTATTCTTCAATATCGTCATAAATATAAGAAAACTCTGGGTTTTGCAGAATGCGTTTGTTGTGTTTCGCTGTTAATACGTCCAGAGCGGCAGTGCCATCTGCAAACGTCGTGTAGTTAGCACGATTTATACTATCCCATGGCAGGGCGTTTTCTGCCTGCGCTTCGCCCCACTCTGATGGCTCTACAGCAGATGGATAAAGGATGTCAGGAATAACCCCCTTATGCTGAGTACTTCCACCGTCGATACGATAGAACTTAGCGATAGTGAACTGAACACTGCCAAGTGGATTATCGTAAAGGTCATAAATCTTGCCTAAACCGCGGTGTTGTTGAACTGTACCTTTACCAAAAGTTTGTTCGCCAACAATAAGTGCGCGGTTATAGTCTTGCATAGCCGCTGCAAAAATTTCTGATGCTGATGCGCTATAACGATCAACTAATACTGTCAGTGGGCCATCGTAGGCGACCTCACCATCAGTATCACGATTTACGCTTACTTTGCTTTGACCATAGCGAATTTGAACTACTGGGCCTTTTTCTATAAATAAACCGGTTAACAATGTGGCCTCAGTAAGTGAGCCACCTCCGTTACCGCGTAAATCAACAATCACGCCTTTCACGTTTTGTGCTTTCAAGCTTTCTATTTCTTTTGCAACATCCATACTTAGGTTGTTGTAAAAGCTTGGAATGGTGATTACACCTAATGGTTCACCTGCGTGAGGACCTGTTTCAGGTACATATACTTCAGACTTTGCGGCGCGATCTTCAAGTTTTATTTTATCGCGAGTAAGACTAACCACCGAGGTTGTTTTAGACTCAGAGGCGCCTTTTTCAACTTGTAATCGGACAGTACTTCCTTTCGGGCCTTTGATAAGCTCAACGACCTCGTCTAGTCGCCATCCAATTACGTCTACAAATTCTTCATCGTCTTGCGCTACGCCAACAATCTTATCTTCAGGCTTTATTGCGCCCGATTCGTCTGCTGGCCCGCCTGGCACTACACTTTTTATAACTGTGTAGTCGTCTTCGCTTTGTAATACCGCACCGATACCTTCAAACGACAAGTTCATGTCCATTTGGAAACGTTCAGCGTTTCGCGGAGACAAATAACTAGTGTGAGCTTCTATAGTGCGAGCAAAGGCATTCATCGCAGTTTGGAACACGTCTTCGCTTTTCGCCTGTTTAGTACGCTTAATTGCTCGCGTGTAACGTTTGGTAAGCAGCTCTTTTGCTTCTTCCCACGTTTTATCTGCAAGTATCAAATTCAACGCATCATACTTAACGCGTTGACGCCAGATTTCATCAAGCTCAGCTTTATTTGCAGGCCAGTCCGCGTCTTCTCTATCGTAAAAGAATTTATCGCCTTCTTTTTCGAAATCAAATGGCCCTTTTTCTAACAATGATAATGCAAACTCATAACGTTCAATGCGACGCTTCGCACTTACGTTATACATATCATAGGCAACTGAAAGGTTACCTTTACTCAGCGCATCATCGAACAGGGTGCGGTATTTTTCAAAACCTACCACGTCAGACAATAACAATACTTGCTTATTGTGATCTAATGAATCGATAAAGCGCTGATAAACTCGAGCAGAAAGCGCGTCATCCAACGATATTTCCTTGTAATGCGCCCTTGTAAAAAGTGCGCTTACTCGTTTTGCGGCAACACTGTGTTGAGATTCCTGCTGTAAAATAGGAAGCTCGTCTACCTCTGGTGTTGACGTAACGGCGCCAGCTCCTACCCCTACGGTAAGAAAAGCACTGGCGATGGAAATTCGAAGGATGTCTCTCATATTTTACGACCTCTTGGAGCGTGCCAAACGTAAAGCGTCTGCGTTTACTTTAACTACCATGCCTGAGTCTAATTGAACGTGGATGCCATCTTTAGCAACTTCGGTAATTACTGCTGGCATAGGTGCTTTACCTAATTTAACGGTAACTTGCGTACCTTGCTGTAAATCGCTGTCGGTCAATTTCGCAGGTGGTGTAGTGTTTGGTCTGTTATTTTTCGGTTTAGTTCCGCGCTTAGTATCAGCATGGTCCGAATTTGCAGATTTTTCACCTTTTGGACGATTAAATTGACGTTTGTCTTTACGCTTAGGCTGCTGTGCAAGCTTAGCTTTGCGCTTTTCAGCGGCTTTAGCTTTGCTTTCTTCAAGCTGCTGTTGCGCGTGATCAGCATGTTCTTTTTCAATCGCATCGCCTTCAACGCCGTCTAAATCTACACGGTTCGCACCTTCCTTGATGCTATAAAGATAGCGCCAGCTGTTGGTATAATGACGTAGTGTAGAGCGAAGAAGCGTCTTGCTAACGCGTTCCTCTTCTTCTAAACGAGTGGCTAGATCTTGAAAAATACCGATCTTAAGTGGGCGGGCCTCGCCTTCAATGCTAAAACATTTCGGAAAGGTCTCTGCAAGGAAAGCTATCACTTCCTTACTGTTAGTAAACTTCTCTGGTGATTCCATTAACTTTCTAAATTATTCAGGAGATTTCATCGTTACTTGCATCATCCCAAGTTGCCAGCGTGTGGTCAACCCAATCAAGCAATTCGTCGTCATCTATTTCTAATAAATGCTTATCTTGTTGCCAAGATTCCCATGCGTAGTGCAAAATTTGCTCTAAACGCTGTGTTTCAATATCTTCTTCTGCATTGTCATAAACTGCGTGAAGAATGAAGTTTAAACGTTCAGATGCCTCATCTGGGTCATCATGAAAGTCTTCCATATCTTCAAATGTGGATAAAACAACGTGTATGTCGACACTGGATTTCATAATTATTTCTGCGAATCCATGAGAATTTGAGCAATTTCAACGAGCCCTTTTTCGTCTTCTTCACTAAAACGTTCAAACACAGGGCTGTCGATATCCAGTACGCCGATGAGCTTATCATTGAGTACAAGTGGAACAACAATCTCAGAGTTAGACGCGGCATCACAAGCAATGTGTCCTGCAAACTGATGAACATCGGCTATACGCTGAACGGTTCTGGTACTTGCACTTGTACCGCAAACGCCCTTTCCTAAGGGAATACGAATGCAAGCGGGCTGACCTTGGAATGGACCAAGTACCAATTGCTCTTCTTTAAAAAGATAAAAGCCTGCCCAATTTACCTCTTCGAGGTTATTGAAAAGCAGCGCACTGATGTTGGCCATATTGGCAATAAGATCATGCTCACCAGAAACCAAGCTCTTTGCTTGGGCAACTAACCGGCTGTACTGTTGTTCTTTCAAACGAATTTCCTGCTATTGAACAATATTAAAAGACACATTAATCCGCGCTTCTACACGCTCTTGACCCGGTAAAGACATGGAAATGTCTTTGGCAAAAGCTTCAGCACGCATTACTGGAATCGGCATATTGCCACCAGATTCTGAGATTGCAACTACTTCACCTACTTCCACCTCTAATTCTTTCGCCAATAAGTGGGCGCGTTGCTTTGCGTCTTTCACTGCAGCAATTAGAGCTTTCTGGTATGCATCGCCTTCACCAATAGTGATAAAGTTAAACTGTTGGATACGGTCAACACCACGCTTTAGCACGCCATCTAGCACTTTATCGTAGGTTTCAAGATCGGTTGAGGTAACTGTGATATCACGAGATAGAGTGAAACCTTCTTGCTGTCGCCCTTGCGGTGTATTGGTATAACGAGGTTGCAAGCGCACTTGCATACTTTGAATATGCTTTTCATCTATGCCTTGATTAAGGAGAAACTTAACGATAGAACGCAAGTCTGCATCTAGTCGCGTATTGAGTTTGCCTACCGTCGCGCCCTCTTCTTCAACAACCAACTTCACTGAGTAAGCATTTGGTGTCACTTCTACAGCACCTACGCCTTGAACATTTATTACTGCATCTTGTGCAGCTTGAGCAGAAACCACTGGGGCGGACAATGCGATTACTGCTGAAGCCCAAAGCGCTCTTGTGAACATGTTTGGTTTAGTATGCATAAATAATTTCATAATGATTCCTTTTCAGAAGACATGTTTATTCACTTTGTTATTGAGAATAAATGTACATGGCTGAATAGTGTATGAATGTATTTGATGCTGGAAATATTAGCACTGAACCGCAAGTTAGAGAGTTACAACTTCGTCGAGCAGCGTTATTTATAAGTTAAGCCTCGTGTTAACAATAGTAAACAGGGGCAACTAGTTGAGATTATTTCAAAAGATGAAGCTCAAAAAGCCAACATGTTTAACAACTTAGAAGCTTCGCATGTTGGCGTTTATTAGGCATTAGGTAAAAGTAAATATTTGGGGTTTGGTCACCCTGGCTTATTTCAAAAAGCTGCTATTTAAATACGCTGCTATTTCAATACGCTTCGCAACGCTGCAAGACAGTGGTCTATGTTGCGTGGTTTACACGCATAACCCATCAGCCCAACACGCCATACTTTTCCTGCATGATCACCCAGCCCTGCCCCTATTTCTAGATTAAAATCTTCAAGTAGTTGCTTCCGAACGACTGCATCATCTACACCGTCTGGTATTTTGACAACATTTAGCTGAGGTAAGCGATAAGCACTGTCTACGGTTAGCTCTAAACCAATGTCAGTAAAACCTTGTGCAAGTTTTTCGTGGCCTGAAGCATGTCGCTTCCACGCATTTTCTAACCCTTCTTCTTTTAGTATTAGAAGTGATTCGTACATTGCATACATAGTGTTCACGGGCGCAGTATGATGGTACGCACGTTTTGCGCCTTGGCCCCAGTAACCGACAATCAAATTCATGTCTAAGAACCAGCTTTGCACTTTTGTTTTTCTGTTTTGAATGACGTGAACTGCTTTATCACTAAAAGAAACGGGTGAAATTCCCGGCACGCAACTTAAGCATTTTTGTGAGCCTGAATAAATAGCATCGATACCCCATCCATCTACATCTAACTCAATGCCCCCTAACGAAGTAACCGCGTCGACGATACTTAAACAATCATATTTTTGAGCTAGTTCACACAGTGCTTTGGCTTCATTGCGTACACCCGTTGATGTTTCTGCATGAACAAAGGCAAGAATTTTTATACCGGGGTTGGTTTTTAGGGCATCCTCAACAGCGTTAAGGTCGGTTTGCTCTCCCCACGTATTATTGATGGTGATAGCTTCACCACCGCATCGCTCAACATTTTCGACCATGCGGTTGCCAAAAACGCCGTTAATGCATACAAGTACTTTATCGCCAGGCTCTACCAGATTAACAAAACACGCTTCCATACCCGCGGAGCCTGGGGCAGAAATGGGCATAGTGAGAGCATTTTCGGTTTTAAATGCATATTGTAATAGCTGTTTAGTTTGGTCCATTAACTCAATGAATAGAGGATCCAAATGACCTAAAGTAGGTCTGGCCATGGCATTTAGTATTCTTGGGTTAACGTCGGATGGTCCTGGTCCCATCAAGGTACGCTCAGGCGGTATAAAAGTAGAAAAAGATTGCATAATCCATCCTTATTTTTGTGAGAGCCAATGATTATAGTTAGTGTCTAGCCTTAAAAGCATGACCAATGCCGTCATACTACAAGTTTGGTTAAAAGGAACAACCGTCTGTTTTGAACATAAATAAGATGAATGGGCGCCGCGCTACACATTCATTTTTATGTATATGCAGAAATCAAAAGGTAATAAAGATGGGAAAGTTACGGCCGAGTGAATAAGTGCGTCAAATTGAGTCAAAATTTTTACCACATCCGACCAGCATTTAGTTCATTGATATATTTAAGGTTATTTCTATACTTAGGTTAGTAATCAGGGTGTAAGATAAAATTCACACAATTGCTGTTTATATTTTGAGCTAATTTAAACTATACTAATTGTCCGTTTAAAGTTTTTTATTTAAACTCTCCCTGTAAAAGTTAGCGCACGGCTCAGCAATGAGCCATTCCCCTAGGCCCGGAACGTTTGTTCTGGGCATTTTTTATGGGGAAAGAAAAAATTAAATGGCGAGTAGGATGATTACTCATCAATCTGTTGCAAAGATGTCATGTAAGTCTTTGCGTTGCTGACATAGTGGTCTGCTGAGGCCTTTAACTTTGGCTCTACGTTTTCATCAAAAGTTCTGATAACTTTGCCAGGTGCTCCTACAACTAAGCTGTAGTCTGGGATTTCCATGTTTTCAGTGATTAGTGCATTAGCGCCAATAATACAGAACTTTCCAATTTTCGCACCGTTTAGCACCACGGCGTTAATACCTATCAACGAGTAATCGCCAATTTCACAGCCGTGAAGCATAACTTTATGACCTACTGTCACTCCTTTGCCAAGAACCAAAGGAATTCCCGCATCAGTATGTAATACGCTGCCGTCTTGGATATTTGTATTCTCACCCACCGATATTTTGTCCATGTCGCCACGGATTACCGCGTTAAACCAAACACTGGCACCCTCTTTAAGTTCTGTGTTTCCAATAACGTGAGCCCCCGGTGCAATGAAAGCGCTCTGGTGAACCTGCGGTGTTGCTGAACCTAACTTATAACGCATTCGCTTATTCCCTATTCGTCTACTTTTCTCATTAACCCTTCTTGCATGGTTGATGCAATAAGTTCGCCTTTTTGGTTAAAAATCTGACCGCGAACTAAGCCCCTAGACCCACCGCTAAATGGACTTTCCATTGCATATAACATCCATTCATTCATGCTAATTGGGCGGTGAAACCACATTGCATGATCAATGGTTGCGATACGAAGTGACTTATCAGTTACAGCAACACCATGAGGTTGTAATGATGTACTTAAAAAATGATAGTCTGACGCGTAAGCAAGTGCAGCTTGGTGCACGGCAAGTTGTGCATCCATGGTATCTCTTGCTTTTAACCAAATATAGCGGGTAGGTTCACGCTTAGCTGAATGATATGAATTTGCTGCATCTACGGTGCGAATATCAACCGGTTTGTGGTAGCTTAACGCTTCCTGCATAGGGCGCGCTATTTTGTTGAAGTTCGCTTCGTAAAACTCTATGTCAGATTGCACTTCTTCAGGCGGAGGGACATCGGGCATGGTGGGATTCTGATGCTCCATGCCTTCTTGTGGCACTTGGAAAGATGCAGTCATGTAGAATATGTTTCTGCCATCTTGTATCGCTTTGACGCGACGAGCCGAGAAACTTCTTCCGTCTCGTACTATTTCTACGTCGTATACAACTGGTTTTTTAGCATCGCCCGGTAAAAGGAAGTAGGTATGGAATGAATGGGCCACTCTGTCTGGTGATACGGTCTCATAAGCAGCTGCCAGAGCTTGTCCCAAAACTTGCCCGCCAAATAAAGCTCTAAAGCCTAAATCCCAGCTTTGACCTCGATAGATGCCAGCTTCCACTGTTTCAAGTTCAAATAGTGATGATAGTTTAATCTCGGACATGTTGTACGTTCTCTTCTATAACTGCTTTGGGGTTTCGCGGGTAATATTTTTCAGGCAATTTTGCTTTATGCTCAAAAAAGCGCGTATCTTTATAGGGTAACTTCATAAACCCTGAAATGCCTAGCCCTTTTATGTTAGGAATTTGTTGCACTAACTGCGCCAGTAAAGCTTTAAAGCGCTCTTCTTGGCTATGGTCAAGCAAGGTATAATAGTTGTGTATCTTCAGGTGTTTAGGTAATGCTTCAAATATAATACATCCTGTGTGATGAATTGTGTTTAACTGTACGATAGTTTCGATGATATCTTTCGGCAGCTTAAGTAATTCATCAGGATCATCGCCGTCTTCAAAGTAAGAGTGAGTTCGGCTCTCGTCTTTTTGTGCAGAAACACGTGACAATTCATAAGGAATTGAAAGGTCATTGCCAGGCAAAAAATCTTCATCTTCGCTGTCGCGTTCAATATGAAGCGTATTCTTCGCGTTAAACATACAGCATTTAAAAACGGCTGGCTTGTGTATAGCTCTCGCTAAATTAATCACGTTATTTACCGCTAAATCAAAAGCCGTTTTGAGGGTTTCATCATACAAGTTCAGGCTGGAATCTACATAAATACCGTCTGGCTCCCAACGTACCGCCATACCGCCTACTACTGGGTAGCGCCCTAGCCTACTGATGGCAGATACGAATGCTTTTTCAGTATCTCCCATACCTTGCAGGTAGTTTTTGTAGTAGCGGTCAAATTGCGCATCGTCTATGTAGCGTAACTCTTCTACGTCTTTATCATCTAAAGAGTCAGATAGCAGCGCCTGTTGGCGTAAATAAGACTTCCGCGAACTGTAAACGACGGTTTCAATATCAGCATTTAGAGTATGGGTGAGCCAAGTGGGTATTAACGGCGTATATTGCGTAGGTTTGTCTTGGGTGAAAACCATGTTTTTTAAAACGTGAAGGTGGTTAAACAAATAATCGCCCCCCTGTCTTCTTTTAACAGGGTCATCACTAAGCATATATTCCAAAATATTTGCAAGCATTTTGGGTAACCCGAGGGATGATGGCGTAATAACTTTACTTCCATAGCGACAAGATTGCCCAGATGCTAGCGCATATAGGGTGCTAGCTAATCCCTGCTCATCAAAGCGCGGGCTTGAAAGCGCACCGTTTAACTGCTCTTCGCCGATAAAGTAAACGTCGCCAAGCCGTGCGTTCGTCTGATGGAGTTCGCCCGACATCAAGTCCATGACATTGTTACCCACATATTGCCCAGCAATATCGGTCTGAGCGAATACCGAAGACCCCCAGTCTATTAAGCCTATGGATTCATTAGTGGCATCCCAGACCAGATTTGAGGGTTTAATATCGCCGTGGACAATAGGCTTAATTTCGCCATTCTCGCTGTATTGGCGAAAACTCGACAAAAGCTCGCCCACTTGAACGGCTATTTTCACGATAATACGGGGCGACAAAGGGCCTGTTTTCAAGCTTACTTTTTCTAAATCTTCACCAGGCGCTCTGCCCATCACTAATATTGATTGCTTACGTATCTGCTGATATTCAATAAAACGCGGCACAAACTCGTGGTTAACGTGAGACAGCATAAAGGCTTCCTCTTCTAACCTGTCCTGAACGTGCTGCGGTAAGGTTATACGCGAGAACTTAAATACCCGTGATTCTCCACTCGGCGCATTCCCTGCAAATGCAAAACCAAATGCGCCTTTTCCTAAAAGTTCAATGTCGCTATACCCTAACCCTTCTAGTTGAGACATACAGAGATTTACCCAGTCCTTTAGTTTTTTTGCATCCGCATGAGATAGCAAATAAATCGACTGTTCGTCGGGTATGTAAAAGTGTTTTAAACCCTTGAGCTGAGACATTTCATTATTTCACGGTTATGGATTTATAGTTGTACTATTCACCCAGTAATAAGCCAATTAACTATGTGCTTGCTGTTAATTGGCACCTAGTTGATTATCAATACCATTAATTAGGAATCTTCATTTACCCAAGTGACCTGCGCCGTAGCATGAAAACCTGTTTCATTTTTACCTAGCATGTCAATAACGCTTGTTAATGCTCTGTCTAGGTTCGTATCTAGCTGCCATGGCGGGTTCAGTACAAACACACCAGAACCATACATGCCTGCGTCAGACGTATTTTCTGCAACACATATCTCAGCTTTGAAGCAGGGTCTGCCAAGTTCTGCGAGTTTGTCGCACATAGCCTCACTTGCACCGCTTTTAGCGCCAGCCCTTTCTGATAGCAGTGGGTACCACACGACAATTTGCGCCTGCTGCCAACGTTTCAACACCTGTGCAACGCCTTTAACAAGGTCGCTATACTCATTCGCTCTTTCGTATGGAGGGTCAATTAAAATAGCACCGCGATTGGGCTTCGGTGGCGTGAGTGCTCGAAGCCCTTCGTAGCCATCTCGTTTGTGTGTATGGCTATTTCCGGTACGAAGTCGCGACACGTTTTTCTCTAATTTTTGAAACTCGCCAGGATGAAGCTCCATTAAATGTAAGTTATCGCTACTGCGTTTGGCCATAGCACTTATTGCTGGTGAGCCTGGGTATTGCTGCTGCGCTAAAAATGGTTCACATAATGACAGGTAGTCATTGAGTAAACTTGGCAAATTTTTCGTATTCTGTTTTTCTGGAGCCAGGCTTCCTGGAGCTGCAGTTCCATCACCTTGCCCGAAAAGACGGGAAATACCTGATTCGTATTCTTTGTTCTTTGACGATAGGTCGTCGGTTAAATCATATGTGCCAGCACCGGCATGCGTGTCAAAAAGCGTAAAGGGCTTGTCTTTCTTTTTTAAGGCGTTGATAACACCAATCCAACAAAGATGTTTGATGACGTCGGCGTGATTGCCAGCATGAAAGGCGTGTTGATAACTAAGCACAAAACCTCAGTAAAATATTTGTTTGTTTATAGGAAACTATAATAACGCCATCCCGCGATGAGGTACACAAAACAAAAAAAGGCCAATACGTTGATATTGGCCTCCTTACTATTACGCTACAGCATATAAAAATGCACTAAATAGATCATTTAAGGTGCATTAGCATTTTTTCTGGCTGGGTAAGATAACTCATCCATAAATTATTGAAGCGCACCATAGTTGCACCATCAATAATTCGGTGATCACCCGACCAATTAACTGCCATGATATGTTGTGCGCTAACATTACCCTCATCGTCAAAGCGAGGAAGCTTTTGAGTCTTACCTAACGCCACAATAGCGGCTTCCGGCTTGTTAATTACCGGCGTAGCAGTGATACCGCCGATAGCCCCAATGTTTGAGATACTGATAGTACCACCTTTTAAATGCTCGCCGGCTACGCGCCCTGCCCTCGCTTGCTCGATGATATCTTGCATTTGAACGGCAATATCCAGTAGTGAAAGATCTTGTACCCTTTTAATATTAGGCACAAGAAGTCCAATTTTGGAATCTACCGCAAAGCCAATATTGTGATCAGAATAGTAGCTAATCTCAGTGGCATCCTCATTGAGTTGACTGTTAATTACAGGGAACTCGGTAAGTGCCAACGACATCGCTTTAACGAAAAATGGCATAAAACTTAATTTAACATTGTTCGCCTCAAACTCAGGCTTAAGCAAGTTACGTAACGACATTAGGTTGTCCATCACCAACTCGTCGCTTACAGTGAAGTGAGGTATTGTGTAGACCGACGCGGACATTTGCTTGGCCATGGCGGCTTGAATACCACGCACCTTTTCAGTCTTAACGCTGCCTTTAACTACACTGTGTGCACTATTTATATCGCCTTTTTGTGTGGTGGGCTCGTTTGACGAAGCAATTAACGTATCTTGTGCCGACGCGCCACCATTTGTTTGTTGTAGATTCATTACGTCAGACTTAAGAATACGCCCTTTTTTACCAGAGCCTTTAACTGTAGACAGGTCGATATTCTTTTCTCTAGCAACACGTCTTACCGCAGGGCTCGCTAGCACTTTACCTTCAATAGCAATAGGTGGCTCAAACTCACCGTCACTGAATTTCGATTGTGGGCTGTCATCTAAGTTTTGTGGTACAGCATTTGATGAACTCGTGCTTGACAGTTTAGATGTATCATCTGAGTTGTCAGACGTGTCACTTGTTACCGCAGATTCGCCGATAACTTCTAGTGCGAACAAGGCACTATGTACTTTAGCGATGTCACCTTGGGCGTAATAAAGCCGATGCACGGTTCCCGCATTTTTGGCAGGAATTTCAACCACTGCTTTATCGGTCATTACTTCAACAACAGCTTGATCTTCTTCGATGTCGTCGCCCTCAGCCACATTCCATTTCACAATTTCACACTCAACGATACCTTCACCAATATCTGGCAGTATAAAGTCTTCAATGTGCTTGCCATTGGAATCACTATAAGGTGATAAACCTCCTTGGGCGGCAGTTGTGTGTTCAGGCCCTTCAGCGCTATCGTTTTCTTTTATACGCTGCGTATTTGCCTCAGTGCTTGTGTCGCTATTTGCTACTGCATCGTTCGCATCATCCGGCGTCATTGAAAATAGTGGCTCATGAACCTTAGCAATATCGCCAACCGCATAATGCAACTTGTTAACCACCCCAGCATGCATAGCTGGAATTTGAACGGTGGCTTTGTCGGTCATTACTTCAGCTACGGGCTGATCTTCTTCAATGTGTTCACCTTCTGAAACCAACCATTCTAAAAGTTCACATTCAACAATACCTTCACCTATATCCGGTAAGATAAATTCAATTGTCATATCATTGTCTCCCGGCTTAATAATGAAGCGTACGCTTAATAGCTTCGTACGTTTTGGTTTCGTCTGGCATGTATTCTTTTTCATGAGCCAATGGATATGGCGTATCTAAACCACAAACCCTAGCAATCGGCGCCTCAAGATATAGAAAACAGCGCTCTTGAATGCTTGCTGCTATTTCACTTGCAAAGCCACCTGTTAACGGAGCTTCATGGTTTATCAGTAGACGACCAGTTTTCATGACAGATTGCATCACTGTTTCAACATCCCACGGAAGTATGCTGCGCAAGTCGATAATTTCACAGGACACACCATCTTCAAGGGCCATTTCTGCAGCTTTTTGCAAGATTTCTATCTGTGCCCCCCAACCTAGAAGCGTAATATCGCTACCTTCCTGCACAATATCCGCTTTACCTAGCGGTAGCTCGTAATCTTCTTCTGGTACTTCTGATACGGAGGCACGGTAAAGTCGCTTAGGCTCCATAAACAATACGGGGTTTTTATCGCGAATTGACGCAAGTAATAAACCTTTTGCTTGGTACGGATCACGAGGGATAACAATCTTAAGACCTGGGCAATGTGCAAAGAACGCTTCAGGTGACTGGCTATGGTAATGTCCGCCTGCGATCCCACCGCCGTATGGAGTGCGGATAGTTAATGTACCTACATCAAACTGTCCACCTGAACGATAACGCCACTTCGCTGTTTCGTTTACTATTTGATCAAAAGCTGGAAAGATGTAATCACCGAACTGAATTTCTGCAACAGGAACCGAGCCTTGCGAGGCTAAACCATTGGCAAAGCCAATAATGCCTTGCTCAGTGAGTGGCGTGTTGAAGCAACGGGCTTTGCCAAATTTTTCTTGAAGATGGCTCGTTGCCCGAAATACACCACCAAAGTGACCCACATCTTCACCAAAGACCATTACTTTCTCATCTTCGGTCATGGCAGTGATGAGTGCATTATTAATTGCTTGTAGTAAGTTCATCTTGGCCATTATTTCACTCTCCCTGCGGTTTTAGGGTACATCTTTGGGTATTTCTTTATGTGTGCTTTTAGTTCGTTAAGTTGTTCTTTTAGGTGCCATGGCGCTGTGTCGTAAACGTCTTCTACTATATCGTCGATAGCACATACGTCTGTTTTCTCACAACTCTTCATCGCAGCTAATACATCTTGTCTTGCTTTATCAACACGCTTTTGATTTTCAGCTGCATCAAACCACCCTTTGCTTTCTAGCCATTTTTCCATACGAGCGATAGGGTCTTTTGCACGCCATTTGTCTTCTTCTTCACGAGAGCGATAGCCTGTTGGATCGTCCGACGTTGAGTGTGCAGCTAAGCGGTACGTCATGGCTTCAATGAGCACAGGGCACTTTTCTTCAATGGCGATTCGGCGGGCTTCTTTAGTAGCGGCATAAATAGCTAACACATCGTTACCGTCAACACGGATAGTTTTGATACCGTAGCCTAAGCCGCGAGACGCAATACCATCACCTGCAAATTGCTCTTCTGCGGGCGTTGATATGGCGTAACCATTGTTACGACAAAAGAAAATTACGGGGCAATTCAGTACAGCTGCCATATTTAAGCCAGCATGGAAATCGCCCTCTGAAGCTGCACCTTCACCAAAGTAGCAAATGGTCACCACGTCTTTACCCGACATTTTTTGTCCGTAAGCGTAACCAGAAGCTTGAGGGATTTGTGTGCCTAAAGGCGAGGAAATGGTCATGAAGTTAAGGGGCTTGTCACCGTAATGGATAGGCATTTGACGACCTTTGTTAGGGTCGTCCTTGTTGCTAAACATTTGGTTCATGAATTGTTCGGTCGTATAACCACGGTAGGCCAGCGCGCCTTGTTCACGATATTGCGACATAATCATGTCATCGTTTGATAACGCAGCAGCACTTGCTACTGATGCGGCTTCTTCACCTGTACTCGCAAGATAGAAACTGATACGCCCCTGACGTTGTGCACCTACCATGCGTTCGTCCAAAACGCGGATATAATGCATGGTATTAAAAATTTTTAATGCTTCATCTTGGTCAAGTTCAGGCTCCACCGCTTTTTCGATAATCTCGCCTTCTGATGACGAAATTTGAAGCATTGGGATATCAACAACCCCTTTTGTAATGATTTCGACCTGATTTGTTGTTTTTACTTCGGCCAAATGATTTCTGTCTTTCACGTTTGTTCCCCTTAAATATGAGGGTTAATAGCGACTTCTATAGTTTGGGATATGCTAGATGAGGAATTGCAGGAGTGTCTTACTTATTCGAAGGTAATAATTCAGATGGATGAAATCACTATACTCAATTAGTCTAAATTAAAAGGATAATCGTCCTAATAAAGTAAAGCTCATGTAAATTTTATGAAAACAGCGTAGGATAATCCTCATAGTAAAATTGTATAATTGAGCGAAACACAAAGTTCGCTGGTGGTTTTTTATGTAATTTTATTTCAATTTTATTCGACGAACTATTACTTCAGCAGCCAATTATTCTAGTTTTATTTCAAATTTAACTGACACCCAAATGTAACAAAATATGTAAATTGTGTATTTCTGAAATACACATTACATAACCCGCGAAATTGTGCTAACAATAAATGTGTCATGACGGCAAATAGCAATAAAAAAGGGCATTAAGCCTTTAAAGCAAATAAAGACCGTCAGGCCCAGGGAACTATTCACACGAGAATAATTATGAAAAAAACAATTATCAGTACGGTAGTTGCAACTGCACTAGCAGGTTCTGCTTTTGGCGCGTTTGCTCTATCAAATCAAATCTCCGGCCACAGCGTTGAACAACAAAACGCAATTGAGGCTTCTTTCGATAAAAAGAATATTCTTGCAAATGCTATCCAAACAAGTAGTGATAGTGTTCGCGTTATCGTTCAGTTAAACGACGTACCAATGGCGCAATTTAGCGCTGTTAACCCGAGTGTTAGCAGTATGTCTGCGCATAAAGGGCAAAAGGTTAACTTTGAGTCAAACGCAGCGAAGGAATACAAGTCGTTTCTTGAAACTCAACAGCAATCTGTTATCCAATCAATCAAAGCGTTTGATAAATCATTTAAAGCTGACTTGTCTTACACAGCGGCATTCAACGGTTTTGCTGGTATTGTATCAAAAAGCGCGCTTGATAAGCTTTCGAGCCTATCTACAGTTAAAGCGGTATACCCAGACGTTATTCACCACGCACAAATGGATGCCAGCTTAGACTTAATCGGTGCGGTTGAAACGTGGGAACAGTTTGGCGGTAAAGAAAGTGCCGGTGCAGGTGTCAAAGTAGCTATCATCGATAGTGGTATTCGCCCACAGAACCCTCTATTTAGCGGAGAGAACTTCGAAGCGCCTGCCGCAGATACCCTACCTACTGACGATTACTGTTCAGAGGCCCCTGATTTTTGTAACAACAAGCTAATTGTGGCACGTGCAGCGGATATCGTAGAAGGCTTCGCTGTTGTTGAAGATGAATATGAAAGCCCGCTAGGCTTTAACGGTCACGGTACTCACGTTGCTGGTACTGCGGTGGGTAACTACGGTGTTATGGCTGAGCGCGACGGTGCTGAAGCAGAGATTTCTGGTGTGGCACCAGCTGCCTACCTGATGGTGTACAAAGGCCTGTACGCAACTCCAGCAAACCCTGCATCTTCAAGCGGTGCATCTTCAATGTTACTGTCAATGCTTGAAGCTGCACTGACAGACGGCGCTGATGTTGTTAATAACTCTTGGGGCGGCGGCGCTGGCGGTAACCCTAACGGCTCTGTATACGAAGATGTACTTGAAGCCATGCACGATGCTGGTGTAGTTACCGTATTTGCAGCGGGTAACGATGGTCCGGGTGAAGGTACAATTGGTTGCCCGGGTTGTTCTGAAGACGTTATCACGGTTGCAAACACAACAACGGGTCGTTTGTTTGCAAACGAAGTGACTATCGAAGGTGATACCACAATTGGTTCAATCCCTGCGCTTTATTCAGTGGGTAACCCAGCAATTGTTTTCGATAGCCCAATTACGGCACCGGTTGTTTATGCTGGTGAAGTTAATGCGGAAAATGTGGAAGGTTGTGATGCATTCGACGCTGGCGCGTTTGAGGGTGCAATTGCACTTATCAGCCGTGGCACTTGTGGTTTTGTAACAAAAATTGAAAACGCAGAAGCGGCTGGCGCTGAAGCTGTGCTCATCCACAACGTAGATGGTCGCGGAGAAGCGCCAATCTTAATGGGCGGCCTAAGCGAAGCGCAAACTATTCCTTCACTAATGCTCCCAGCTACGCCAGGACAAGCACTTGCAACTCTTGCAGTTGAAACAGACGAGTCGCTAAATGTAACCATTGGTAGTGAAATTGTTCGAGTGGTCTCAGATAGCCTTGCTGACATCATGAATGAAAGCAGTTCTCGTGGACCAAACGGCGACCCTACATTCCTTAAGCCAAATATTGCGGCACCTGGTACACGTATTTTCTCTGGTGAATCTCCAGATGCTCCAGGACATGAAGGCGAATCTTTCTCGTTTAAAAATGGTACGTCTATGGCGTCACCACACGTAGCAGGCGCAGCGGCTCTACTTAAACAAATGCACCCAGACTGGACTGCACAGCAAATTAAGAGTGCGCTTGTAACGTCTTCTATCCGAGACGTACTTAAAGAAGATGCTGCTACACAAGCAGACAACTTTGACATGGGTGCAGGTCGTTTGGATCTACCTCGTGCTACAACTGTCGAGCTTACATACAGTGATTTAAGCTTGGTAGATGGTGGCTGCTACTTGAACTGTGAAATGTCTATCACGGTTACTAATACTAGCGACGAAGAAGTAACTGTCGATGCAACCGCTATGTTTAACGACGCTGCTATTGTAGCAACCGTTACACCACAAATGGCTACTCTGCCAGCAGGTGCTTCTGCTGAAATTATGGTTGCGGTAGACGTTACAACAGCCTCTACAGGCTCATGGTCGTTCGGTGGTATTAACTGGGCAGATACAGACGACACAACGACGGATTACTTTATTCCTGTTGCGGTTTACCCTATTAGCACAGATAGACCAGAATTGTTTAGTAGTGATGTTAGTACTAGTTTGGCTGAAGAAGAAGAATTAGTAAGAGTAACTGCATCAGCAACTAACCAGAATGTGACAGGTATGATTGGTGTTACTGGTTCAATCGATCACAAGTTCGAAATTGACCCTTCTAGTATCGCAGCGGTTAAGAATGGTGACCAACAGCCGGTATCTTACGACGCCGATAAAGGTGAAATCTATTGGGAAGGTGCATTGAATACCTCGTCGTATTCACTTGATTCTGACACTTCGATTGGAGCGCTAGCAGGCGGTTACCTGCCAATGGCTGCATTAGGTGTACAGCCTCTTACGTGTTCTGGTTCGTGTGATGACACGTCTATCACGCTAACTGGCCTTCCTGAAATGACTTACCTTGGCAAGACCTACACGTCAATGCAGGTTTCTTCAAATGGTTACATTTCTCTTGGTACATCGTCAGGCAACGTAACGACCCCTTCACCCGCTGTTATGCCAGACAGCAATGAACCAAACAACGTACTAGCTCCTTTTTGGACTGACCTTGATTTACTAGGTACTGATGCTGGTGATGAAGGTACAGGTAACTTATATGCAGCTAACTTGAACGGTCCTAATGGCTCATTGTTGGTAATTGAATGGGAAAATGCTCAATTGTGGGGTATTCCTGATACTAGCTTTAATTTCCAAATTTGGTATGACTTTGCTTTTGATAGTATCCACTTTGTTTATGGTGAAATGGATAGCCCTCAATACGCAACTGTCGCAGGTTTTGAAAATAATACAGGTACTGCTGGCTTTACATTGGGTGCTCTAACTACGGCAGGCTCTCAAGGAACGCTTCCTGTAGCTGGTGATGAGTTTATTTTAGCATCATCACCAGGCGATGAAATTGAGTTCAGCTATAATGGTACTGTTCTTCCTTCAGGCGAATACATGGATGATATGCTAACTGTTGATGAAGATGCGTCGGTAACGGCTAACATCCTTGCTAACGAGATGGATAGCACGATCATTAACACGTTTACAATGGAATCACTTTCAGGTGATTTCCGAACGTTTACGCCAATTACTATCGATAAAGAGCCACTTGACCCGTCAACTGTTACAGTTACTACTGAAGCAGCAAACGGTTCAGTGACAGTT
Organism: Alteromonas sp. ABH4_452; assembly: GCF_056311825.1. Classification (NCBI taxonomy): domain Bacteria; kingdom Pseudomonadati; phylum Pseudomonadota; class Gammaproteobacteria; order Alteromonadales; family Alteromonadaceae; genus Alteromonas; species Alteromonas sp. ABH4_452. Next base: position 2,658,420 of record NZ_CM149973.1, read on the forward strand.
AACGATGATGGTACGGTAACCTACACACCAAATACAGACTTCTTTGGTGAAGACTCATTTACCTACACAGTCCAAGTTGAAGGTACAACTACTGATGAAGGTGAAGTTGTAGAAGGTAATATCATTGGTGAAGGTACGGTAACTGTACAAATTGCTGGCGTTCAAGATGCACCGGTACTTTCAATTTCTGCGCCATCAAGCGTTGATGAAGGCGAGTCATTTACCGTAACAGCTTCAGCAACTGACGCAGACGGCGATGACGTTACGATCGCTATCAATGGTGTTGAAATGACATCATTCACTGGTACTGCACCAAGTCATGAGCAATCGACAACTGTGACGGTAGAAGTAACAGCGACAGACGGTATCGATACAACTACAGAAACCGTAACTATTGCAGTTAACGATAAGTCTGGTGGTTCTATGGGCTGGATTGCATTACTTCTTGCACCAGCGGTATACCTGCGTAGACGCATGAAACGTTCATAACGTTTACTAAAAATGTAAAAAAGGCCGCAATCGCGGCCTTTTTTAATCGTCTTTCGAAAGTTGCTGTAGATGCTGTGACATCCTCTTACTTGGCTGGACCCCAAGTTCACGGAACTTTTCAATTTGTCTAACGATGTTCCCTCGCCCGTTAGTTAGTTTATTCATTGCTTGCTCATAACTTGCCTGAGCGGTATCCATAGACTTTCCTACTTTTTCCATATCAGTAACAAAACCTACAAACTTGTCGTATAACTTAGCGGCTTGTTCAGCAATAAGCTGTGCATTTTGATTTTGGTACTCGTATTGCCAAATATTATTAATGGTTCTAAGCGCTACAAGTAAGTTTGTAGGGCTTACCAGCATAATATTGTGGTTTAGCGCCATGGTGACCAAGTCGGGCTCTTCTTCTACAGCAATTAAAAAAGCGGGTTCTATGGGAATGAAAAGTAAAACGTAGTCTAACGTCTTTAATCCTTTTAAGTTCTGGTAGTCTTTTGCGCCAAGACCTTTAATATGCCCTTTAATTGAAGCTACGTGCTGACTTAAAAACTGCGCTTTTTCCGTTTCATCATCACAATTGAAATAGCGCTCATAAGCTGCAAGGCTTACTTTTGAATCTATGATGACGTCTTTATCATTTGGTAAATGCACTACTACATCAGGCTGGAAACGCTTGCCTTGTTCAGATGTCGCAGACATTTGAGTTTCGAATTCATGTCCTTCCCGTAAACCAGATTCCTTAAGAATCCGTTCAAGAACGACTTCGCCCCAGTTACCCTGCTTCTTGTTATCACCTTTTAGTGCATTGGTAAGTGCAGCTGCTTCTTCTGTTATTTTTTGATTTAAAGCTTTTAAGCCTAATATTTCTGTTTTAAGTGACGCTCGCTCTTGGCCTTCACGTATATGCTGCTCTGAAATTTGACGTTTAAAGCCATCTAATTCATTTTTAAACGGTGCCAGCACAGCCTCAATATTGTGCTTAGTTTGTTGTGTATAGCGCTGCTGTTTCTCTTCAAAAATTCGGTTTGCTAAGTTCTCAAACTGGGTTTGCAACCGTTGTTCAGAAGCATTCATAGCCGCTAACTTGTCTTCATGCGCCGCATGCAGCGCCTGAATTCTGGCCTGGTGGGCCTCGTTTTGTGCCTGAAGTTTTGCGTTAGCCACCCTCTCGCTGCTCAATTCATTTTGCAACGTGTCACAATACTGTGAAGATTGAAAAAGCTTCGCCGAGATATTTTGGCTGCGGATGAAAGAATAGAGAGCTAATAGACAAACACTAATAAAAGCAATTAAGAAAGCGACGGGTTCGCTTGAGATAAGGTTGGTAATCATAGTGCACATTCATACTGTTATTTTGTACAGCACTATAAACAAAATAATGAAAATATACCAATTTGTATAGGGTTAAAACAGGTGAATCAAGTGAGTGTTAGTTTCTCGCCCGAGGCCATGTAATCTCAATTAAAAACAAAAAACGGGCGACTGCGCGCCCGTTTCATTTAATTAATCGAAGCTTTTATACTTGTTTCGGTAAGCGAAATAATCTCACTTCGTGATGATTTTCGCGTTAGCCAAGTTATTTGTAAAAACTTTGCAAAAGCCTCACCGTAACTCACTATTTAGAAAGTGAAGCGTCAAGCTCTTCTATTTTAGCTTTCCAAATAGCAGGGCCATTCTTATGTGCATTGGCACCCGTGCTGTCTACAGCAACGGTTACCGGCATGTCTTCTACGTCAAACTCGTAGATTGCTTCCATACCTAAATCTTCAAATGCCACAACGCGTGAATTCTTAATCGCTTTCGATACCAGATAAGCTGCACCGCCTACTGCCATAAGATACACAGCTTTGTGTTTTGCAATGGAGTCAACCGTTGCTGGGCCACGCTCTGCTTTACCAATCATGCCGATAAGACCTGTTTGTTCAAGCATCATGTCTGTGAACTTATCCATACGCGTCGCTGTTGTAGGGCCAGCCGGACCCACTACTTCGTCACCTACAGCGTCAACCGGACCCACGTAATAGATAAAGCGATTGGTTAGGTCAACACCTTCTGGAAGGCCTTCACCATTTTCCATCATGGTTTGAATGCGTTTATGTGCGGCATCACGGCCAGTAAGCATTTTACCTGATAGTAATACCGTTTCGCCTACTTTCCACTCTTGAATGTCTTCTTTGGTCACTTCATCAAGGTTCACGCGGCGGGTGTTTTCACTCACTTCCCACGTTACTTCTGGCCAATCTTCAAGCTTAGGCGGCGTAAGTTCTGCTGGACCTGACCCATCTAGATAAAAGTGTGCGTGACGTGTAGCGGCACAGTTAGGGATCATAGCCACTGGCTTAGATGCAGCATGAGTAGGCAGAGACTTAATTTTAACGTCAACAACGGTCGTCAAACCGCCTAAGCCCTGTGCGCCAATACCCAGTTTGTTAACTCGGTCAAAAATTTCTAAGCGAAGTTTTTCATCAGTAGTTTGAGGGCCACGTTCAATAAGCTCTTGAATATCTACTGGGTCCATAAGGCTTTCTTTAGCAAGTACTGCAGCTTTTTCAGCGGTACCGCCAATGCCTATACCCAACATACCAGGAGGACACCATCCTGCCCCCATTGTAGGCAATGTTTTAACAACCCAATCAGCAATATCATCGCTTGGGTTTAGCATAACCATTTTAGATTTATTCTCTGAACCGCCGCCTTTTGCTGCGATCATTACTTCAATCTTTTTACCCGCAACCATGTCGATGTGAACTACAGATGGCGTGTTATCTTTCGTGTTTTTGCGCGCACCAGCCGGGTCAGCAACGATAGATGCACGAAGCGGGTTGTCAGGATTAAGATAAGCGCGGCGTGTACCTTCATCAACCATTTCTTGAACGGTCATGTCAGTTTTGTCCCATGTTACGCCCATACCCACTTTAACGAAGCAGGTTACAATCCCGGTGTCTTGACACAATGGGCGCTTTCCTTCGGCCGACATACGCGAGTTGATAAGAATTTGGGCCATTGCATCTTTCGCGGCTTGGCTCTTCTCTTTGTTGTACGCTTCTTCTACGGCCTTAACATAGTCGAGTGGGTGATAGTAAGAAATAAACTGCAGGGCATCTTCAATGCTGTCAATGAAGTCTTGTTGACGGATAACGGTCATGACATCCTCTTTTTATTTGGCTTTCGTGGTCTTAGCTAGCTAAAAAAGCGTATACTAGCGCATCTCAAGACATCGCACCATGCAAAACCATGTGCTTGGGGCTAATTCCAGATATTTTTACGCGCTATATTAGTTATACGCATTAGAAAGCGTTGTAATAGCGACAATAAAAACACTTGTTTGCAAGTGTCAGTTACAAATTGGCGGTCGTTCTTTTCTGCTTTTAAGCACGCGACGGCCTAGATGAAAAGAAGTACAGAAAAACCTATGCCACACGCAGATACTATCAATGTTCATGTCACCCGTTTTACTCAACAGGAGTTAGTCAACGAATTTGCGCTAGACTGCGATAACACTGCAGTTTTCAATAAATTATTTGAACAAGTATCTGCGCAGCCTTACGCTATTTTATTCGACACTTCAGGTTCTTCTAAGAGCGATGGCCGGTTTAATATAATGGCCTTTTCACCTACCGCTGTCATTGAGGCGAAAGGTGAACAAACAGAACTAATCGATTTACACACCTCTTCACGCCAGCGTCTTAACATGCGGCCTTTCGAAGCGGTTCAAGCGCATTTGCATGCCAAAGTCGAATCTATCGAAGTAAAGGCTACTTTTGACACTACCCACTTACCTTTCATTGTTGGTGTAGCAGGAATGGCTGGATATGACACCGGTCGATTCTATGAAACATTACCCAGTATGGCTCAAAGCGACTACAGTACACCTGATTTCACCGTTGGCTTGTACTTGTACTCACTTATTGAAGACACCCAAACCGGATATATCTATTTTTGCAGCACAGATAATCGTCCGTTGTCGCAAGTATTTAAGTCGTTAAAGCAAGTAGCAACATCTAAGGATTTTAAGCTCACATCGCCCTTTGAATCTAATCTATCGAAAGACGCCTACGAAACATGTTTAGGTAAAATTAACGCTTATCTTCGTGCCGGCGACTGCTATCAGGTAAATATGGCACAGCGATTTAGTGCGGAGTTTGAAGGAAGCATGTGGCAGGCATATTGCGAGTTACGTAATCAGAATCAAGCGCCCTTTTCTGCCTATTACAACCTGCCACAAGGCTGTATAGCGTCTATTTCACCTGAACGTTTTTTACGTGTGAAAAACAAGGTTGTAGAAACTAAGCCCATTAAGGGCACTCGCCCTCGCTTTGAAGATATTGAAAAAGATAAAGCCAGTGCACAGAGTTTGCTTAACGCCGAAAAAGATCGTGCCGAAAACCTTATGATTGTGGACCTGCTTCGTAACGATGTTTCAAAACACTGCAAGCCCCACACAGTAAAAGTACCCTCGCTCTTTGCACTTGAAAGTTATGAAGCCGTGCACCACCTAGTTAGTACCGTAACAGGCGAATTAAACGACGCGTCGTCGCCTTTAGCGCTTTTAGCATCTGCCTTCCCAGGCGGTTCAATTACCGGTGCACCTAAGATACGCGCTATGGAAGTGATTGATGAACTAGAACCCCATCGTCGCCATATATATTGTGGCAGCGTGTTTTATATGGGGTACCGAGAAGATATGGATTCAAGTATCTGTATACGCACGGTGTTAGCTGAGAACAATAGATTACATTGCTGGGCAGGCGGTGGTATCGTGCTAGACTCTGTACCAAGTGAAGAATACCAGGAAACACTTGATAAGGTATCAAAAATACTGCCCGTGCTAGCAATGATGAATCAGTAACAGAACAGTTTTATGCGCTCTAACGGCAAGCTTAATATCTGGCTTTTGACTTGCCCTGGTTTGTAACTTGCGTTGGATTGTGACTTATAAATAATTAGTATCTATGAAAAAAAGCGAATTTCTATCACAATTTCATCACTTAAGGCTGACTCACACTGAGCCTGACTTTCCTTTAAAGAAAACAGGACGACCCGCGGCGGTGTTAATACCTTTGATAGACTATGGCAACTCTCTACAGCTTCTGTTAACTGAACGTGCACATCATCTGAAACATCACCCCGGCCAAATCAGCTTTCCGGGTGGAGCGGTGGATGAAACCGACAATTCTTTTTTTGCCGCTGCGCTTCGCGAAGCAGAAGAAGAAGTTGGCCTTCCGTCTACTCACGTAGATGTTATTGGCATGCTGCCAAAATATAGAACAATTAGTGGTTATGAAATAGCTCCTGTTGTGGGCTTTGTAAATCCAGACTTCACACCGGTCATCGATAAGAATGAAGTAGAGAGCGCTTTCGAAGTCCCGCTTGCTCATGTGTTAGATAGAAAGAACCACCTAGTCCATAATACTCACCGCAATAACAAAACTTTTCCTATATACTTTATTCCTTGGCAGCACCGTATGATTTGGGGCGCAACAGCTGCTATGCTACGAAATCTGTCGCACCATATTCATCCCTGATATCGAAAATTAGGCAGCCTTGTCTGAGGCCCTATAAATTAAACTTTACAGCCTATTAGCAAAACTAATCTCACTATTAGCATTTCTGTATTGAGCTTTTAACGTAGTAGATGCATGATCTTAATATTACTTAGTTTTAATTTATGAATGTTTATGATCAGTGTATTCGATATGTTCAGTGTGGGTATTGGCCCATCAAGTTCGCACACAGTAGGACCGATGAAAGCAGGTGCCGAGTTCGTTTCTGAACTTGCACAAGATACTGCGCTTTTCGATTCAGTTGATAGCGTAAAAGTTGAGCTATTTGGGTCACTAGGTCAAACTGGCATCGGACACGGTACCGGGAAAGCTGTCATCCTAGGTTTGTTAGGCGAAATTCCCGACGTAGTGGATGTAGACACTATTGACAGCAAACTCGAGGATATTCGTAATTCCGAACTACTTTGTCTCAATGGCCAGAAGCAAGTCCGCTTCCCCAATAAAAATGCGATTGTATTTCATCGCCGTAAGACACTGCCCAAACATGCTAATGCACTGACGTTTTACGCTTACTCAAAAGATGAGCTGGTTAAAGAGCAAACCTATTACAGCATAGGTGGCGGCTTTATTATCAAAGACGAAGATTTTGACGCAACTAAAGCGCATGCCGCCAGCCTTCAAGCTTCGGTGCCCTTCCCTTTTAAAACCGCTGAAGAATTACTTGCGCTGTGTAAGAACAACGGTTTAAGTATTAGCTCTTTAATGCTGCGTAACGAAACGACTTTTAGACCGAAACATGAAGTAAAGCAACAGTTACATCATATTTGGTTAGTAATGAAAGCTTGTATTCAACGCGGTATTGAGAGCGAAGGAATACTGCCTGGAGGCCTAAAGGTAGTGCGTCGCGCACCTGGGCTTTATCGTCGCCTTCAAACCGAGCATACGAACGATCCTATGCAAACTATGGATTGGGTGAACCTTTTTGCTTTGGCAGTAAACGAAGAAAATGCTGCGGGAGGGCGTGTTGTAACCGCGCCTACTAACGGTGCCGCAGGTATTATCCCCGCCGTACTTCAATACGTAGATAAATTTATTCGACCTGTTGATGAAGAAGTAGCAAGCCGCTTTCTTCTTACCGCTGGAGCCATTGGCATACTTTACAAAGAGAACGCATCTATCTCTGGCGCTGAAGTTGGTTGCCAAGGAGAAGTGGGTGTTGCATGCTCAATGGCTGCAGGCGCCCTTGCCGAGATAATGGGCGGAACAGCGGCATCCGTAGAAAATGCTGCTGAAATCGGCATGGAACACAACCTTGGATTAACCTGTGATCCTGTAGGTGGCTTGGTGCAAGTTCCATGTATTGAGCGTAATGCTATGGGTGCAATAAAAGCAATAAATGCTTCTCGCCTTGCGCTACGCGGTACAGGTGAGCAAAAAGTGTCACTAGATAAAGTCATTAAAACGATGCGTGATACGGGTAACGATATGAAGACAAAATACAAAGAAACAGCGCGAGGCGGTCTCGCGGTAAATATCATCGAGTGTTAATCGTAAGCCCACTATGAACAAAGATTAAAAAACAAAAAAGGGGCGACAGCCCCTTTTTTCATTCGTCTTGGTTTTTCACAACGTTACTTAACTGGTAACGTCACGCCTTTGAACATTTTTTCAACTTCTTCATTATTTTTCAGCATCATGGCTTTTTCCACCTTGTCTTTGGTAAGGTGAGGCGCAAATCGCTCAATGAAGTCATACATGTAACTTCTAAGGAATGAACCTTTCCTGAAGCCAATCTTTGTGGTGCTGTAATCAAACAGGTGGCTCGCGTCTATTTTAACCAAGTCATCGTCTAACTCTTCGCTAACGGCCATCGACGCGATTACTCCAATACCTACACCCAAGCGCACATAAGTTTTAATTACGTCGGCATCTGTAGCCGTGAAAACAATTTTTGGTGTCAGCCCTGCTCTTTCAAAAGCCTGGTCTAATTCTGAGCGACCTGTAAATCCGAACACGTAAGTCACTAACGGATACTTTGCAATGTCTGAAATATCTATTGTGCCCTTTTTAGAAAGCGGGTGATCTTTGTTTACAATTACGCTGCGATTCCAGTGATAACACGGCAGCATAACTAAATCGTTGTACAAGTGAAGCGCTTCAGTGGCGATAGCAAAGTCAGCTTCGCCTTTAGCGGCTAGGTCGCTAATTTGAGAAGGCGTACCTTGGTGCATGTGTAACGACACCTTGGGGTACTTTGTCATAAAACCTTGGATCACGTCTGGTAACGCATAGCGTGCCTGAGTGTGCGTGGTAGCGATATTCAGCTTGCCTTGGTCGGGAAGTGTATGTTCTCTAGCAACGGCTTTGATGCTTTCTACTTTCGCAAGAATCTCTCGAGCAATGTTGATTACATCATTACCCGCGTCGGTTACGTGAGTAAGGTGCTTTCCGCTACGGCCAAAAATTTGAACGCCTAATTCGTCCTCTAGCATACGCACTTGCTTGCTAATACCTGGCTGTGAGGTATACAAACTTTCTGCCGTTGCAGACACATTCAAATTATTATTGAGAACTTCTACGATATACCGTAGTTGCTGTAGCTTCATATTTTACACCGTATTATGGGATCGACTGACACTTTACTCCCTCCGTTATAACCAAAACTACGGTTTTTTACTAGTTGCTATTACAAAATTAGCATTATAAAGTTGAATTTAATTCATTTTTTTACAAATTTACGCGTAATTTGCCCTTCATTTTCTAATCTCTTCTACAGTATGTTTAGGGTTAAAGAGTCGCACGGCGTTTAATAGATAATGAGCAGTAGTAAACAAGTTACATCTTCAATCGATTTTTCATCTGTATTAGCTGCTGCTGTACACGATATGAAGAATTCACTATTTCTTTTAATTCAATCTATTGAAACATTGAGTGATTCGCTTTCACCGCAAAACACTGAAGCAAGAGAACAAGTAGCAAGTGTCCATTATGAAGCATCAAGGCTAAACACGAATCTTGTTCAGATACTCTCTTTATATCGAGCAGAATTAGAAAGCCTGCCTATCACGGTTGATGAAAGTTTTGTCAAAGATTTAGTTGAGGATGTTGTCGGCTCCAACGCACTCTACGTCTCTCAGAAAAATATAGAAATTACCGTCGATGCTGAAGAGGACCTCAGTTGGTATTTAGACAGTGAGCTAATTTATTTGCTCTTAAACGATGTGATTATAAATGCAATGCGCTATGGCACCTCGAAGATACTTGTTTCAGCCCGTATTGATGAAGATGAATTTATGATTTTAAGGGTTGAAGATGATGGGAGTGGATACCCCGAAGCAATGTTGTCTAAAAGCCACGACGCGCTATGTGACTTTGAATTAAGCCAAGGTAGAACAGGCCTCGGACTGTTCTTTGCTAAACTCATTGCAAGCGCCCATTCTCAAGGCGACAGAATAGGAACGATTACCCTTTATAACGGTGGAAGCCTAGGCGGGAGTGTATTTGAAGTAAAAATACCGTAAGATTGTCCGATAACAATAGATAATTCAAAAAGTAACGCTCGTGGTTGATAAAAAACTGACGTTATAAGATGTAAAAACAGACGGAAACACACGCATGTACGTGATTATTATTATTTTAATTGTTGTTTTGCTAATCGCAGCTATTTTCATTAATGCAATTCAACAACATCGTCAAAAGCAAGACGCCGAGCGTCGCACCGAGTTAGCCAAACAGCGCACTATTGTTGATGAAACCGAGAACATTATCGCTGCAAGTGTAAATATGCCGGTTTCTTCACGGATCATGGGTATTCTTCACAATCGCATTCTTAATGCACTCAAAACCATGAATGAATTATCGAGCACCGCAGAATTAAAACAACGGATAGCGAGTAGCGAGCAAGCTACAGCAGCGGCGCTCTCAGACAAGTCGACTGGCGTTTCAGAGTTTTCGTTGCCTGATAACGATAAAATGATAATTCAGTACATTCAAGCAGTTAAGAAACTGCGCATTGTGCTTCGCTCTGAACATAGCAAAGGGCAAATTGATTCAAAAGTATTTATGGATGAAGATAAGCAATTGGAACGTTTGCAGGTCAAAGTAAACGTAGAGACGCTTATTAAGCGCGGCCGCGCAGCACTGCAAACCAATATGTTGGGTTCAGCAAGACAATATTTTGAAAAAGCCAAAACAGCGCTGGAAAATCAGAACCCACAGGATGAATACTCTGCATCTAAACTTTCCACACTTAACGAGTGGCTTAACGAAATTCAAAGCAATCTTAAGAGCGTGAACGAAAAAGACCGCGCTAAAAAGCAAGAAGAGGAAAGAGACGAACTGGACGAGCTATTTGCTCCTAAAAAGAAATGGTAGTCCCTACTCTCATCAATTACGTTGCGTGTTATGTCGTTTGTGCATAATGCGCAATGGCCAAGTCCCACAAAGACTGAGCTGGTAACGACAAGCCCTTTCTTGCGTTTTTGATTATTCCTATATTTTTCACTAAAGGCTCATCAGCAATACTTTGTGCTACAAGACCAAGCCCCTCCATTTGATCTTTACAAATAGCAGGCATAATAGATATGCCTAAGCCATTTTGTATAAGCTTCCCAAGGGTAGATAGCTGACCTGTCTCTGCAATAATATTCAACTCGCCGAACTGCTGAAGCTTAGACTGCGTCCAGTGACGTACCGCAGAACCACGGTTCATCATCACCAAAGGGAACTGGAGACAATCCTTCCAATTAAGTGATTTACCCAAGCTAGACAATAACCCTTTATTTCCTACCACAACAAACTCATCGGTAAAAAGGCTGTTAAATACAAGGCCGTCTTTGCGTTCTGGCTCGAAAGAAAAGCCTATTTCACTGCGCCCGGTAGTTACTTCGTGAATAACCTGTTCCATAACAACGTCTACTATTCTTAGGTTTACGTTAGGAATGCGCTGGTGAAACATTGATAATATGTTGGGTAAGTGTGACTCAGCAAACGAAGGCATAGCACAAACAGTGAGTTGACCCTTAGCCATAGCAAATAGGTTTTGCATGTCTGAAAAAGTGTTGTCCCAGTCATGAAGTAAACGCAGCGCGTTTGGAAATAATACCTCTCCTTCAGGCGTCAAGCTTACGTTACGTGTATTACGCTGAAACAACTTACCGCCTAATTGCTCTTCCATTTTTTTTATCGCAGAAGACAAAGCCGGCTGGGTCAAGTGCAGGTTCACTGCAGCTTCGGCAAACGTTGAAGACTTGGCCACTTCAACAAACGCCTTTACTTGACGGTATGAAACATCCATAAATGCAGTCCTCTACAACTTATTAATAAATAATATTTATCAATTAAAAGATTAATTCGATTTTACATATCTTGCAACAATGCTGATACTTATTTTTAACAATAGTGTTGGAGATAAGAAATGGCAGGGTTTAACAAAGTTGTATCCTCGTACGATGAAGCCATGAAAGGGCTTGAAGACGGGATGACGGTTATTGCTGGAGGCTTCGGCCTTTGTGGAATTCCAGAAGGCCTAATTAGTCAAATTAAGACGTTGGGAGTGTCAGGCCTTACGGTAGTGTCTAACAATTGTGGTGTGGACGGTTTTGGGTTAGGCCTATTGTTAGAAGATAAACAAATATCAAAAATGGTGTCCTCCTATGTCGGTGAAAATGCATTGTTTGAGAAACAATTGCTTAATGGCGAGTTAGAAGTTGAACTTACCCCACAAGGCACGTTAGCTGAAAAAATGCGAGCTGGTGGCGCAGGAATCCCCGCGTTTTACACTGCCACAGGTTATGGCACGCCGGTCGGCGAAGGGAAAGAAGTTAAAGAATTTGATGGACGCCCTTATATTCTTGAGCATGCCATTACTGGCGACTTTGCAATTGTAAAGGCTTGGAAAGCAGATACCTACGGTAATTGTGTTTATCGCCACACTGCACAGAACTTTAACCCTATGGCGGCAACCGCCGGCAAGATCACTGTTGTGGAAGCAGAAGAAATTGTAGAGCCTGGCGAGCTAAACCCTAGCGAGATCCACACCCCAGGAATTTATGTAAACCGCGTTATTAAAGGGTCATTTGAGAAACGTATAGAACGTCGTGTAGTTAGCAAGGAGACCGTATAATGCTTAGTAGAGAACAGATTGCAATGCGCGTAGCCCAAGAATTCAAAGATGGCGATTACGTGAATTTAGGCATAGGTATCCCTACCCTTGCGGCTAATTATGTCCCCGATGATATCAGCGTTATGCTGCAGTCGGAAAACGGCCTTTTAGGAATGGGCCGTTACCCTACTGAAAGTGAAGTCGACGCCGACATGATAAACGCAGGTAAAGAGACGGTGACGGCTATAACCGGCGCTTCGATATTCAACAGTGCCGAGAGCTTTGCCATGATCCGTGGCGGACACGTAGATTTTACTGTGCTAGGTGCATTTGAAGTTGATGTATCGGGCAATATTGCCTCATGGATGATACCGGGCAAACTGGTTAAAGGTATGGGCGGCGCCATGGACCTTGTTGCTGGCGCGAAAAACATAATTGTTACCATGACCCATACCGATAAAAGCGGTAACCCTAAGTTACTAAGCGAATGTACATTACCGTTAACCGGCGTGAACTGTATCACACGCATAATTACTGACTTAGCAGTGCTGAGCGTCGAGGACGGCGCCTTCGTTCTTCAAGAACGTGCACCAGGGGTGAGCGTGGATGAAATCAAAGAGAAAACCGGTGGAAACCTTGTTGTACCTGAAAACGTACCAGAGATGCAGTTTTAGTACGTTCAACAAGAACACATGAAACGCTTACATACAACATTATACAATTACGTCTAAATCGCTCGCGCTTACCAAGTAGCACATTGTGTGTTCAAGGTAAGCGCGGCTCGCAAGGCAACATGCCAATTCGTTTATTCTAAAACTATCCTGCCCCTTATACAGGATTACAGGTGTTATTTGTTCGTTATCAGTGCCACACATCCGAGTTTATAGCGTGAGGCGCAATAAGCCTTTTAATACACTTTGCATTAAGGGATAATGCGCATGAACGTTATTTTTAAAAAGGCTCACCTTTCTTGCTAGTTACTGATTTACCTGTCCATCATAAAATTATTTCAAAGCTCGAAACGAAAAACATTTCGACGCTAACCGAAATTCAAGAGCGTACTATGCTTCCTGCCATACAGGGTAAGGATATTATCGCGTCTTCAAAAACAGGGTCAGGTAAAACCTTCGCCTTTTTAGTACCTGCTTTAAACCGGCTATTGTCGCAAAAAGCATTAAGCAGACAAGACCCGCGTGCACTTATCCTTGCTCCTACACGTGAACTCGCTAAACAAGTTTTCATTGAAGCCAAGTCAATGTGCACGGGCTTAAACCTTACGTGTTCGCTTATTGTGGGCGGCGAAAACTACAACGACCAAGTTAAAGCGCTTCGACGCAACCCTCATATCATCGTGGGTACAGCTGGTCGTGTTGCCGATCACCTTTTAGACAAAAGCGTGTATCTGAACGGTCTAGAGTTGCTAATTTTTGATGAAGCCGACCGCATGTTGGATTTAGGCTTCTCTGCTCAGCTTAAAATGATCAACGACTATGCTGATCACAGAAAACGTCAAACTATGCTGTTTTCTGCCACGCTCGATAATATTGAGCTTAAGCACATGACAACGCAGTTGACCCAAGGCGCTGTTCGCGTTGCTGTAGGAGACTCAACGGCAGAGCATGGCGACATTGAGCAGAAGTGCTTCTTTGCAGACAACGTTGATAACAAAGATCAAATCTTACAGTTTGAGCTGGCCAATCGTACCTACAACCAAGCTATCGTATTTACTGCTACCCGTGAAGATACCGATAGAATTGCAGCATTGCTTAACGAAGAGAATTTAGAAGCTATTGCTCTTCGTGGTGATATGCTACAAAGCCAACGCGCAGCAGTAATGAGTGCATTTGCTCGTGGGCAGCACAGTATTTTGGTTACCACCGACCTCGCCTCCCGTGGTCTGGACCTGTCAAAAGTTGGCTTGGTAGTTAACTTCGACCTACCGAAAAACGCCGATGAGTATATTCACCGTATCGGCCGTACTGGCCGTGCTGGGCAAAAAGGCGAAGCTTTCTCGTTAATTGGCCCACGTGACTGGAACAGTTTTGAAGGGCTTAAGAATCACCTTCAATATGCATTAGAATGCTCACCGCACGACGAATTCTCAGCCTCGTTCAAGGGTTTCAAACCAAAGAAAAAAGTGTCGAAAAAAGCCAACGCGCAAAACGGCAAAAAGCGTGTGGCTAAACCTGTTAAAAGAAACGCGAAAAAGCGCGTTGATACCATGTTGGGTGAAGATATCGGAATGGTTCCTGTTAAACGCAAACCAAGAAATACACAGCAGGACGAGGACGAGTAAAAACTACTTGTTAGCTAGCCCAAGAAAAGGCTATTTCATATTTATTTTCGTCGCTTAAGCGGTAGCGTTTTTCAGTGCCGTTGTGTGTGATGCTAAGCACATTGACTTGATGGGTATTGTTGCTAAAGCACGTTACCTTAGCTTCAATCTCAGAAATTACTTCTGGAACATTGTTTAGCTTTAGCCGAGCACGGGTTTCATGGCTACCGAGTTTTAGCATCCCCATACCATACGTAATAGTACGGCCGTTCACAAACAGTCGTGTATTGTCTTTGATATGCTTAATTAAGCGCTGCTTAAAAGCCGTGCTATCAGTATCATTACTCTCTGACGAAGGCTGGCTTGCTTTTAATGCTTGCTCTACTCCATATTGGGACAAATAAAGGTCGATGTAACTTTCGGTGCCGTTAAGAATGACATTGAAGCTGGCTTGTTGGGTATTGTGAGAATAAGCACTGTTACTCAACAAGCTCCCGATTAAACACAAACTATAAAACATTAGCTTGTATTGATACCAGAGTATCCACTTATTATTTTCACTATTCATAACGAGCAAACCCATTGTTTTCTGCTGTTTCGCCAACAGTGCAAGGGAGGATGTTAGTGTATCCAGTATCGGTAGATGGACTAAGTTCATTGGTAATATGATAATGATAAGTTTCATTGTCATCGTCAGCGGAATGGGTATGACCTTGACATTGGTCTAGATCGTTAGGAATTGTATCGTCAGTATCTCGAGTACCATATATAGGAAACCCGTCTCTAGCGTAGCCTAAAATGGTATTGTCAGTTTGTGGAATGTACTCACAAACCACCTTAGTTATGTCATTCTGCGCGAGTAAATCGTCGATGACATGGGGTACTAAATGGTAGTGATACGGGCCATCAGGTTGTGGATGCCCGCCACAGCTGTCTAATCCAGGGATTGCAACACCAACTTGACTCGCCGCACCAGGTGGCTTTTCAGCAAATGGAAAGCCATCTAACGATAAACCCCAATATTCCAGTGAATTCGTAGTCGCAACAGAAGTTGCTTTTGTCGGGTAAGCCGGAATGGTGTAAGTGATCTGATAGGTTTCGTCTAACTCTGCATCTAAACACGAGCCACTTATGCCGGAGCCCGCCTCAATAAAACCAGTACCGGGGCCGCCTTCAGGTACTTGAATATTTATCGTGCCATCATCATTTATAATATCGTAACCGTCTGATGCGAAATCTGCCCATAAATCATCATCTAAAACCCGTATACCCGGGTTCGTTGTGCCGTCATATATACCCAATCCGCCAACTTCACCTACGTTTTCTGGACATATAACCGTTCGGGTTTCGCGAACATTTTCATATACCGCAGTGTAACATTGAGAGTCCTCACCATTTGACAATGTACAGTCCACTAGCTCAAATGGACTGATTTGAGAAAATGAGGAAAAAAGATTGGGGTCAAACACTATTACATTGGTAGTGTTTTCATCTGAAGTATTGGTCGAGCTGTCGGTCTCGGCAACGACGTCACTGTCTGAGTTACCTGAGTCTTCTGAACCGCAAGCAATAAGTTGCCCAGTCAGCCCAAATAGAATTATTAGGTTTACAATTCGCATAGTGTGTTTCAAGCCGCCCTTTAACTAACTGTATATGGAAATGATAAGGACTACTTTAGCAACCTTTGTTTTACATATTGTGCAGTTTTAACGCATATTTCGAAGGGATTTTTAGCAGAAACCACCGTTTCTAGTGAGTATTTTTACGCCACGGTAAGCTCATGTCCTTTATACTATTAGACATGTTTGTTTGAGAGACGGCTTAAGTTGTTCGCTAAAATGCGTAAATCATGGGCAATAAAAAACGAGCACTCCGATGGAGGACTCGTTTTACATTTATCATTTGCGTGGCATAGGCTTTTTATCTCCACACGTTGAAAGTGTGTTTTAAAACCTCAGCTAAGGGCAGGTATTACTAAGTAAACTTAATACTCCCACCACCCTTCTTGCCACCACTCCAAAAACTCTTCAAAGTCGATGTAACCATCGTCATTACTATCGATAAGCTTAAAGCCTTCCTGTACGTGGCTAGCTTTAGTCTTTGGTGAAATTACGGTTAGAAGCTCGATGAACTCAGGTAAATCGATTTGGCCATTGCCATCACGATCGAAAAAGCTGAAGTCCTTTCTAATTTCTTCAATTTTAGATTCTGAAAGTTGAGTGTCCACTCGCATTCCTTATTTCAACTGCAATAACCACGAGTGTAACGCCCTTCTTTCTGACTGTCTACGCCTGATTTTCTTTTGCTTTAAGTGCGCGTAAACGTTGAGCTTCTGCTTTTTCCTTACGCTTTTGTTCCATGGTCAAACGCGCTTCAGTACCTACGTGTTCCTGCTGACGCTCTTTCGCTAACTGAACCTGCTTTTCGCGTTCTCTAAAGCGAGCAATTTGTTCGTCAGTATGTGTGCCGTAGCAATGAGGGCAGCTTACGCCAGGCTCATATTTATCGCTCTGTTTGTCTTCTGCGGTAATAGGAAGTCGACACGCGTAGCACTGTTCGTAATGACTCTTTTCAAGGTCGTGGTTTACTGCAACGCGATTATCGAATACAAAACAATCGCCTTCCCACATAGACTCTTCTTTTGGTACATCTTCAAGATACTGTAAAATGCCGCCTTCTAAGTGGTAAACCTCTTCAAACCCCTGCTCTTTCAAATAGGCTGTCGATTTTTCACAGCGAATGCCGCCAGTACAGAACATGGCCACTTTTTTATTTTTTGTCGGGTCGAGTTCTTTTTCTACGTATTCCGGGAATTCACGAAACGTGTCGGTTTTAGGGTCGATGGCGTTCTTGAAAGTACCAATTTCTATTTCATAACCGTTTCGGGTGTCGATTACCGTCACATCTGGGTCGCTTATCAGTGCATTCCAGTCTTTAGGCTTAACGTATGTACCTACGGTTTGGCGAGGGTCGATACCTTCAACGCCCATGGTCACTATTTCTTTTTTAAGTTTCACCTTAGTGCGATAGAACGGCTGTTCGTCGTGAAGTGATTCTTTGTAAGAGATAGGATTGATACGCTCATCGCTATTCAGATAAGCAAGCAATGCGTCGATACCCTCGCGAGTACCTGAAACAGTGCCATTAATGCCTTCGTGGGCAAGAAGAAGTGTACCTTTGATACCATTTGCTTCCATAGCTTCTAGAAGCGGCTGGCGGATTTCTTTAAAGTTTTCAAGCGCAACAAATTTATACATTGCGCATACAATATATTTAGACATATTTTAACCTTTGCTGATTGGAGCGTAAGACCAGTGCAAAAATGCGGCGCGGAATATAACAAAACTGAGCGTTAAAAACTAGGCGATATTTTCAAATGAAGAAAAGTCTGGCGTTGTAGCTTGGTGCTTATCTTTCCCATATTTCTCGTCATAGACGTCGCCTTGCGAAGATATAACATCGTAAAGTAACGTATTATCTTCTTTTATGGCGTTGTCATACTGCTTTTTCAATCGTTTCTGGGTAGCTAGACTGCAGTTATCTACAACGTCATCCGGAATGCGCTTTGCGTCATCGGTTTGAGCTAACGGCGCGGGTTTCATACTAAGAAAAAGGCGTGCACTTTCATAGTCAGTAGCGAATAAATTTGAGTGCACATGCATGTCTGTCCACTCATTTTCGCTGACGGACAACGACGGTCGCCTGTAGTGATTTAACGCCGCAAGTTGCGCCTCTATACTATTCGCGGTGTCAGCGTCTGAGGTTGCCGCTTCAATTTCAAACGGTTCAGCTACGCTGTGTTGCTGCATTGCAAGGTATAACGAGAACAATGCCCCCTGCGATGACGCTCGAGCAAGTACACCACTTCGCTCCCAGTAAATACTGGGGTCTATTGTTGTTTGTTCATTTGCTGAGGCTAAATCTGGCGACATACGTACACAATGCTGTTGTTATATACGTATGTTGTCGGCAAGATAATGTTTTTCTTAAGCTTATTTTCTAAAGTTAGATATACTTCTAGTTACTGATAGCCGGTTTATTCACGGATTCGAAATGCAATTTAGCAACAAACAAGTATTGATTGTTGAGGATCAACGTCCTTTCCTTCTTCTTTTGAAAGGGCTAATGCATTCAATGGGTGCGTCTGATGTTGTGACTAAGTCTTCTGCTGAACAGGCAGTATCGCTTTGTAAAAAACATAAATTTGATATTGTCATTTGTGACTTACACTTGGGCGCTGATACCAAAAATGGCTATGAACTCATAGAAGAGTTGCGCACGCGAAGGCTTATTAACCCCACCTCAGTATTTATTCTTATCAGTGCTGATAGTGCTCGACCGGTTGTGCTTGGCAGTATTGAACGCCGCCCAGACGATTTTCTAATAAAGCCCTTCTCACAAGTACAGTTAAAGTCTCGCATTGTTCGTGCATGGCAAAAACGACAATTTCTTCAGCAAGCGTTCAACTTAATAGAGCAAGGTGAATACAATAGCGCTGTAGATCATATTGAGACTCTTTTAGAAAACCCCCAGCACTACAAAGGACACTGTGAACAACTGCTAGTTGAACTCTATTGGCGCATCTCTCAACCTCAAAAAGCTCTAGATGTATTAAAAGAGTATATCGAAGGTAGACCTGTACTATGGGCACAAATAGCAATAGGTAGAACCTACTTGCTGTTGAACGATTATGAAAAAGCGATATCCATTGCCAAGAAAACGTTAAAACGCAACCGTTTCAATGCTGATGCTCATGATATTCTTGCGCAAGCACACCACGCCTTGGAAGCGGGTGAAAAAGCCTTAGATGCAATTAAGGAAGCTATCAAGCTGTCGCCCTTTTCATTACCTCGTCATTTTAAGGCTTGTGAAATTGGTCGGGAAAATGACGATTTAGTGCTAGCAGCCAACTCTAGCCAAGCAATTTGGAACCTATCAAAACGCACTGTGCACAAAGCAAGCTTACATTGGTGCACAATGATACGCAGCCTACTTGATGTTGCTGAATCAGCTGATGACAAAAGCCAGCGCAATAAGTATCAGCAAGAA
Organism: Alteromonas sp. ABH4_452; assembly: GCF_056311825.1. Lineage (NCBI taxonomy): Bacteria > Pseudomonadati > Pseudomonadota > Gammaproteobacteria > Alteromonadales > Alteromonadaceae > Alteromonas > Alteromonas sp. ABH4_452. The sequence goes on from NZ_CM149973.1 coordinate 2,677,840, forward strand.
GCTTTACTTACGTTACAGCGAGGTAAGTTCGATGAGCACCTATATAGAATCGACAGGGAGTTCGACGTAGAAATATTTGGCAATATTGTAAATGCAAGAATAAGCGCAATTGATGGGAAACTCATTGATGCAAAGCGTCATCTGAATACATCGCAAATACAGCTTGATGATAAATACGTAGAAGTACCTACAGCGTTTATTCCAGATAGCATTAACGTTATGTACAAACTAGGAGAGTTCGACGACGCGCTGCAGTTGAATTCTCTACTTTCATCGAGAGGTGAAGAACTCGACCAAAATAGTTCTTACATGCTAAAGACACAAGCGCAAAAAGCACAAAAAAGCCTTGCTAGTTATCAGCAGTTTAATCGTGAAGGCATTCAACACTACCAGCAACAAGACTTTGAGCGCGCTAAAGCCTCGTTTGCGCTTGCTCAGGGTTTCGCACCTGTTAACACTGGTGTCGCACTTAACTTGCTTCAATGTCTTCTTCAGATAGCCATAAAAGAAGATAAGGCGGAAATGAAGTTAATAAACGAATGTAAGCGTTTATTTAAGCTTATTGATGACATGACGCTCAAAGCGCCGTACAAAGAAAAGTACGAAAATATTCGAGATGAACTTTCTAAGTATATTGGCTTTTGAAATCCAGTGACATATTAGTTCTTTTAAAAGCAAACCTACCTTTATTATCACTGGTAATTCATGCCCATAAACCCATGCATCTATGCCATAGCCTGCTTAGGCTAACATTAAATCTTACCCTTCTGTCGCCGTGATTAATTGTACTGTATATACATACATGCTATAACGCAATACCACGTAGCCTATGGCCAAAAAAATTCCCGTATCCATGATTTGGTGAAAAATACTAGGCTGCTTGAATGTAATTGGTTAAAGGAAGTAAACATCGGCGATGCATGACAGACTGATACAAAAACTTGAAATTCTTTCCGATGCGGCCAAGTACGACGCGTCTTGCGCCAGTGGTTCAGGAGGTAAACGACAAGCTGGGAAAACCGAAAAGACCGGTATAGGTTCGCTTACTGGTGGCTCGGGAATATGCCATAGCTTCACACCTGATGGGAGATGTGTTTCGCTGCTTAAGATCCTTATGACAAACTACTGTATTTATGATTGCCATTATTGCATTAATAGGGTTTCAAGCAATGTTCAACGGGCGCGATTTACAGTCAAAGAAACGGTAGATTTAACCCTAAATTTTTATAAGCGCAATTACATTGAGGGTTTGTTTTTAAGCTCTGGAATTGTGGGTTCGCCCGATATCACTATGGAAAGCATGGTACGTATTGCAAAATCGCTACGTCTTGATCACGGGTTCAAAGGATATATTCACCTTAAAACTATCCCGAATGCGTCGCCAGAACTACAAGCAGAAGCGGGTCTTTATGCTGATAGACTTAGTATTAATGTGGAAATGCCTACACAGTCTTCGCTAAACAAATATGCACCAGAGAAAGATCTTGGCGATATTCACGGTTCGATGAATACATTAAAAGAAAAAATCGCTGAGCATAAAATAGACAAAACATATTCGGGCAAACGCCCTCCCCGTTTTGCACCTGGAGGGCAGTCTACCCAAATGATTATAGGTGCCGATGGGTCAAACGATAAAACCATTTTAGGTACAAGCGTTAAGCTCTATAGCGATCAAAAACTACGACGTGTCTATTACTCCGCATTTTCCCCTATTCCTGATGCTTCGGAAGTTTTACCACTAAAACCTGCGCCATTGATACGAGAACACCGCCTGTATCAAGCGGATTGGCTCTTGCGTTTCTATGGTTTTGGCTTAGATGAAATCTTACAAGACGACATGTTAGATATGAACTATGACCCGAAGCTTGCATGGGCATTACGTAACCGTCATCTATTTCCTATCGATTTAAACAAAGCTGACAAGCAGATGCTGCTGCGCGTTCCCGGTCTTGGAGCGCGAACGGTACAAAAGATTTTATCTATAAGGCGTAATACAAAGCTCAACTGGATCGACCTTACTAAAATGCGGCTACCTCTTAAAAAGTTGAAGCCTTTTATCAGTGTTGGAGATTACTTTCCTGATATACATTTACTCGACAGTAATAATTTCGAGCTTCAGTTTAAACAGCCTAAACAGTTTGAGTTGTTTAGCGCTTGAGTGGGTTGTTAATGCAGCTAAGTTTAGCCCTAGTCTAAAAGGTAGCTTTATATGAAGACCATTACCATTACTTCAGTACCTGGCTTTGATGAATGGCGGGAAGCCTCTCGAGAGTGCATTGCTGAGCGTATCTCCCCTGAACATATTATTTGGCAGAGCGCTCATTCAGTACAAGACGATCTGTTCGGTAGTGGTGCTGAGCCATACGAAAGCAAAAGGCCGCGAAAAAGGTCGCGAAGCAAGCTTAGTATTCCTAAACCTACACTGATGCTTTTAAAGTACGCCCTGTGCCATAACGATGATAACCGATTTGCACTTTGTTACCGGGTATTGTGGCGTGTCGTTTATGAAAATAAGCAACTCATTCAAATGAAAACTGACGACGATGTTATCCAGCTTTTCGCCATGGCGAAAGCGGTAAAACGTGATGCTTATAAAATGAGTGCCTTCTTGAGGTTCAGAGAAATTGACGTAGAGGGGCAAGAGCATTTTGTTGCATGGTATGAACCCGAGCATTTCAGTTTAGAGATAAAGCTTAACTTCTTCCAAACCCGATTTAAGAATATGCGGTGGTCTATTTTAACGCCCTATCGTGCAGCTCATTGGGATACCGAAACCCTAGTACTAGAAGATAATCCCGATTCAAGCGTTGTTCCCGATGATGATCGCATTGAAAAATACTGGCTGACCTATTACGCCAATATATTTAATCCTGCACGCATCAAAACAGGTGCGATGTTAAATCAGATGCCTAAGAAGTACTGGAAAAATATGCCAGAGACGTCGCTAATAGACGATATGATTAAACAATCGGACGCTCGGGCTAGAAAGATGATCAGCGATGGCAATAAGCTCGGTGTTAACAAAAAATAGCCAATATGAACTGTACTAATATTACGGGGCTAAGGCTAATATAACTGAGCTTATATATCAGAGCTTAGCCCGTTAACTCAGGGCCAAAGCTTTGATTATACGTTGGTTTAACTGTGGACTAGCACTGGCTCTGTAAGAACCAACTTAGTCTCTAAAGTTCTCTACAGTATCAATCAGGTCATCTATATTTTTGATAAGGGTCTTTCGTTGCTTGTCAGTTAGGGTGGAAAAAAGCTCGGATATCAACGTAGCACTTACGGTCATATTATGGGCGCTACTTTGCTTATAAAGATCGCTTTTATAGCGATCTGGGTTTTGCATTAGGTCAACCAGTTCCGCCTCGAAATTATCGTTAAATTTACGAGTTACAAATAGCTTTCGTGCCGCATTTTGTATCGCTCTGCGATAGGTTAGCCACTCCCCCCCTGTGGAAATGAATTGCGAAGAGTACGTGGCCACGATTTGCTTTTGTTCGCTAGTTAGCTTCCCTATGCGTTCACTTATAGTCTCCTCTATGCGCTCAATACGATCTTCTAACCGCTCTTCTTCAGACTTTTCTAACGACTCTTTGCGCTCCTCTTCTTCCTCTTTGTTATCTTTCTCAAGCGCGGCGAAAAGCGTAACGACTTGCTCGTCATCGAGCGTTTTTGCTATTTCTGCCAATTCAGGACTTACTTCATCACGCACTCTTTCCCAATGCGTTCTTGCGTTTGCGAGATGCTCAAAGACAGTATCTGAATCTAAGCGCCCTTCTTTAATTTGACGTTTAATATCGGTGAGTTGAGCCTGGTAACGTTTAAGCTCAGAGGTTTTGTGCCAGCGAAGCCAGTTTTGAAGATAGTCATCAAATTTTTCTTCTTGTGCATCTTTAAGCTCAATATAGTCGTCCATGTACCAGTAAACCCACCAATCCAAGTTGTTGTAGGCCAGTTTGGAACTGCATGAAGCAAGAAACACAACAGAAATAAATACTACCAGTACACGCATAACTCATCCTTTTTTGTTAGCTACGTTATTTACTGCAAATTCGCTTATTTATAACTTCAATTAAATAGCAGACGTAAATAGTGAAGCGCTTGCGACATTGTGCTGCTTTATTATTTTAAGTTATTTAAATTCTTCACAATACAGATGTTCACTTTACGTCTTGTTACCTTAACGTTACCTTAACTGTAATGCAGGTACAAAGAAGGACTTTAATGTGTCAAAACGTGTCGCAATTTTAACCTCTGGTGGCGACGCACCAGGTATGAACGCATGTATACGTGCTGCTATTATTGCGTGCCAGAAAGCTAATCATACGCTGCTTGGCTATAAGCATGGTTATAATGGACTGTTGCAACAAGAGTATATTCCCCTATCGCTTGACACTACTCACAACTTGATCCAACAAGGCGGTACCATTTTGCACAGTGCAAGGTGCAAAGAGCTTAAGAGCCAAGAAGGAATTAAAAAAGCAGCTAACAATTTGATGAAGGCAGAAGTTGATACGCTTATTGTGATTGGCGGCGATGGCTCGTTTCGTGGTGCAGCGGAATTAGGAAAAGAATGGGACGGCCAAATTTTAGGAATTCCCGGCACGATAGATAACGACATTAGCGGCACAGATGCAACCATCGGCTATTTTACCGCTATAGAGACTGCGATGAGTTCTATCGATAAAGTTCGAGATACTGCAGAAGCATTCGAGCGTATATTCCTTATAGAAGTCATGGGTCGAAACGCAGGCTTTTTAGCATTGAATGCTGCACTCTCTTCTGCAGCTGACTACGTGGTTGTACCCGAATATTTTGAATCTGCTGACAAAGAGATAGAAAAGCTTGTAGCCCAAATAAAAGCCCAACGCGCGTTAAAAGGGCCAGTTAGTTTTATCGTTGTCGTAGCTGAAAACGTATGGCCAGATGGCTTAGCTGGCCTTACTGAAGCTTTACAAAACCACGACATTAATGACGTTAGGCCGGTAACCTTAGGCCATGTTCAGCGTGGTGGTTCGCCTGTAGCCCAAGACAGGTTGCTCGCAACGACGCTCGGAGAATTCGCTATAAGTTTAGTCGGTAGCGACATTACCAACATTATGGTGGGTGAAGTAAATCAACGCCCTGTTACTGTCCCCCTTCATAAAACGTGGGAAAATACCAAACCTCTAAACCAGGCCCGTGTTGACGCTATGCGTACGCTTATGAACGAGCGGTACAGTGATAAATAAATCGATGGTTAGAGGCTGTAACTAAACAACTAGAAACTTAATAGTTACTCTACAGCACAAACAAAAAAAGGCGTTGTCTATTTTTAAACAACGCCTTGTAGATTTTACCACTTAAGCTAGATTACATTTTCATAGCCGCTTTGACTTTATCACGATGACTGCGGCTTACCTTAAGCTCTGTATCGTTTTGAAGTATTAAGTGGTACTCGCCACTGATGTGGCTCACTAGCTTTTTAACAAAGCGAATATTGGCTATGGCGGAACGGTGCACGCGAACGAAAAATTGCGGGTTTAGTTCTTGCTCAAGCTCTTTCATGGTTTTACGCATTATGTGCATGCCATCAAGTGCGTGTACGCACATATAATCCCCTGCCGCATCAATCCATTGAATGTCTTGTACATTTACACGGGTTACTTCTGAACCATCCTTAATTGCTAAAACATCAGGGTAAGGGTTCGTCTCAACCGGCTCTCCGCTAGCTAATTTACGTAGAATTTCCTCGCAATCATCACCGGTTAGTTCAGCCACAAGGCTCACCAACTTTTGAGACTGCTCATCTTGATGTTGGGTTGAGAAGTATTCACGAACCTTGTCTAATGCAGCGCCAAGACGCTCATCGTCTGCGGGCTTTAACAGATAGTCTAGCGCGTGTATGTCAAAAGCTTTAATCGCATAGTTGTCGTAGGCAGTTACGAAAACAATCATTGGAATTGGCTGCTTTAATTCACGAAGCTTGTGAATAACTTGAAAGCCATTTAAACCCGGCATTTGAATGTCTAAAAACACTAAGTCTGGACGATGCTGAGAAATACTGCTCACAGCTTCAAGACCGTTCTGACATTCTGCAAGAACCTGTACATCATCATGACGTTCCAACCTAGCACGAAGGCCTCTGCGCGCTAAAGGTTCGTCGTCCACTACAATGGTTTTAATCACTTGCTTTGTCATGTTATACGTCCTTAACTTCATACGGTATGCGAATTCTAACCCGCACACCGGAAGGCTGATTGTGTTCTATAGAGAATGCAAAATTACGATGATAAAGGGATTGCAAACGCTCTTTTATATTGGCTAAGCCCACACCATTTTCACGGCTAAGGTTTCCATCTTTGATATCTGCACCTGGGCCGTTATCAGCCACGTCCATCAATAAATCATTACCAAACGTACGTGCCGTTATGGAAATACGACCACCATTTTCCATCTTAGATATGGCATGCTTTATTGAATTTTCAATAATTGGCTGCAAGATCATACTAGGTACAAGAGCACTTTCGCAGCCTTCATCAATATCCCACTGTACATCCAACCTATCATCAAAACGCACTTTTTCTATTTCAAGATAAAGTCTTAACGCCTTTATCTCTTGACCTAACGGGACGCGTTTTATAGGGTCATTATCTAGCGAGTAGCGCAAGAAATCACTTAAGCGCGAGACCATAGCCTCTGCCGTATCATTTTCTTTCAAAAGGATAAGGGTAGAAATAGCGTTCAGCGTATTAAAAAGAAAATGCGGGTTAAGCTGATAGCGAAGCATTTTGATATGCGCCTGGTGGGCCATGGTGCTGGCTTTTAGCGCATTTTGCTTTTCTTTTTGCAGCATCTGAAAGTTTTTGATGCCGAAGTACACACCACTCCAGCAGCCGACCATTATCAGTGAGTTAATGGTGTTGGTGAAATACATATACCATTCATCTGGGCGATATCCGTGTTTATATATTTCCCAGTAGTTAATGTTTTTCACTACTGCCCACAATAACGCTATTAGATAACACGACACGATAACTATTATGATCATGTTTAGCGGCGATTGTTTCCTTGCCCAACGATAAACGTAGCGCAGTGGAATAGTTAACAACCACCCTGCATAGGCATTAAGCATGATTATAAAAACCCAAATAGGCCTTACATCATGAAGAAACGAACCGATGTAATAAATTATCGCAAACCCTGCCCAGCCTGCGCTGTGCAACGTCCAAAATAAACGCTCATTACTTTCTATTACACGCTGAAAGCGACTCACAATATTACCAATCTAAAAACTAATAAGAAGATTATACGCCAGCGCTGCTGTGACCCAAGCGGCTTGGTCGTACACCTTATGCTTCTGGTCGCAGGGCAAATTCTTGAAATTAAGCATTTTTCAATGGAACGTTGCTTATATTAATAGCTTATGTTCATTCTCTTAAGCCAGTGAACCCACCACCAAGCGGGGCCAACTAACAGAAAACGTAGATCTTCGAAGAACGATGGTTTTTTGCCTTCTATATGGTGCCCAATAAACTGCAATACCCACATGACAACAAACAAAACTAAAGAGAATAACCATACTGAGATATTAAAGTGCTCTAACGTATTAACGGCGCCAAAGCATAATATGGTGAGCAGTGTCATTGCTGCACCTATTGGCCCAGACAACATGAAGTAATAATAGAGCACGGGGACTGCAATAATGTGTGCCCAGGTTATATCAAACTGGGCAATAAAATCCGGTACCGGCAAGCTCCAAAGCAAGCCAATAGAAACGAAGTAAATACTTGGTACGGCGATAGCGTGAATGATAACGTTCGTTTTGTTTTGATGGCTTTCGCCATACTGCATTAAAAGCCGCTCAATGCTTCTCATACCTGCCCCTTTGCCTGTTTTTAATAATTATATAAATCGCCCCTAAAACATCTTTAACAAACAATTAGGTTAACAATGTATGTCGGGACAACAGCGTTTTTATCAGTTTCTCATCACAGGTAAAGGCGAGCCCATAATAAACCATATCGCTTTCATGCTTATGGTTTTTAACCCTTGCTGTAAGAGCTACTTCTTTACCGTCTAACGAATAGTTTAGCCGAACTTCGGCTTCATCAAGCATTACAGGCCAATTTGGCTTAACCTGAAGTGCAACTTTGCATCCTTTCTCACTTAAATCAATGATTATACCTGTCACATTTTCATCGTCTGGATACACTTCAGACTCCAATGTTACAGATACGCCCAATTGCGCGCGCTTTACCGCGCGAAGCCCTATACTTTCGATACGTTTTGGAAACGTTGTGATAAGTAAACCTGAAGGCTTAGCGAGCAACTTTAACACTTTTACTTTAAAGGCAATAACTTGGCCAGTATCGCCTTCGAGTACTGAACGAACGACAACCTCGTTACCTACAGTGAGTGCATCGCGAACGGTAATCCACTTAGCCGAGGTGGGGATATGAAAAAGCAAGCACTCATCTGTAAGCATGCCAATATAGTCCGTTTTTACACGCTTCGGGGCAGCAGGCATCGCAATTTGTAAGTCGACGATATCGCCAGGTACTAACGTTCGCAACGATTCCAAATTATCTTCGCTCAGTAAGTCGCTTTGTATTTTGTCAGCCATTTGTATTTGTTATTGCTGGATTTAATGTAAGTTCGTCCAATTTACGCATCAAATCAAAACTTATCAATACTATGATGGTAAACCGACTTCTATAAACGTAAAAATCTATAGGGTGGTTTCCAATCTATTGGGATTAACCTAATAGGTTGATATAGTTAAGGTATCGTTTTTTTACCCTATTGGACGTCTATGCCTTCTGCTCTTCACTATACGTTAACTATTTCAAATTGGCGTGCACACCAATTCACTGTTGCGCTACACATTCCTGAACATAACGATTCAGCGCTAACACTTACTCTTCCAAGCTGGATCCCAGGAAGCTACATGGTTCGCGACTTTGCGAAAAGCATAGTTAGGTTAAGTGCTACGTCAAGTGCCAGCCACATAGAGAAAGCTAGCGGCGAAAAGACCAATCGTATTCCCGTTACTAAGCTCGATAAACAAACGTGGCGTGTTGAAACTGACGGTAAACCTTGCACCGTTAACTACACGGTATATGCCAATGATTTGTCAATTCGCTCTGCCTTTATGAACGATCAGTACGCATTTATAAATGGTACGAGTGCGTTTTTACGCGTTTCCGGTCTTGAGCAATCAGCCTGCGAACTAGACATTGAACTCGATGATAGTGACTGCGCTACCGCAAATTGGAAGGCTTACACCTCTATGCCAATTCGCAGCGAAAGTACGAGTTCGAAGCGCTGGCATTATGTCGAAAAGAATTACGATGAACTCATCGACCACCCTATTTACGTTGGTATTGCAGACACCCACAGCTTCGACGTAGACGGTATTACTTTTACGTTGCTTTTCTCTGGAAACAACAATATCGATTACCCGCGCATAGCTAGAGACCTCACACCTATTTGCAAGCATCACTTGGATTTGTTTGGTGCTCCACAACCCATAAATAATTATCTGTTTATGACTTTGCTTGCCGATAACGGCTTTGGTGGTTTAGAGCATAAGCACTCAACCGCCCTTCTTTATCCACGTTTTGATTTGCCACAGATTGGTGAAGGTGAAAACAAAACTGACAGCTACATAACTTTCTTAAGCTTGTGTAGCCATGAATTCTTTCATACATGGCATGTGAAGCGCATCAAACCTGAGGTGATGGTTAAACCTGATTTATCTCAGGAAACCTACACCAATCAGCTTTGGATTTATGAAGGCTTTACAAGCTTTTACGATGACGTAACCCTAGCAAGAGCTGGTGTTATTGAGCCTCAAAAATACCTAGATATTGTGGCTCAAAATATCAGTCGACTGTTACAAAACGCTGGGCGCTTCAAACAAAGTGCAGCTGAAAGTAGCTTTGACGCTTGGACAAAGTTTTACAAGCAGGATGCGAGCGCTACCAACAACATCGTCAGTTATTACACTAAGGGCGGCATTATTGCCCTTGGTCTAGATTTGCTGCTTCGCGAAAGATCAAACAACCAAGTAAACTTAGACAACGTAATGCAACTGCTGTGGAAGCACTATGGTATTGACGAGTGTGGCACACCCGATAACGTGATTCAGTCGTTGTGCGATACCCATTTTAGCATTGATGTTTCAGACTATTTAGACCGTGTTGTTTATGGCACAGACGATGTTGAATTAGCTTCACTGGTTTCTTGTATGGGCGTTAACTTCAGCACCCGTGCACGTGTGTCAGCTGAAGATAAAGGCGGGTTATCACAGAATCCTCCAATCAAGAACCAGCTTGGCGCTACGTTAAAAGCCGCAACGTTTGGACTTTCGGTAGTTCAGGTATTTGAAGGTCTTGCCGCGATGAAGGCAGGTATTCTTCTTAACGATGTGATAATTGCTCTAGACGGCCATATTGTTAATGCTCAAAAGCTACAACGCTTATTGGATAACGCGCAGACATCGACGGTAGACATAACGCTTATCCGCGATGGGCGACTTTTAACCCTGCCTCTTGAAGTCACTCGGGCTAGACAGGAAATGGCGTACTTTGAAATTACCGATGAAGAGAAACTTAATCAGTGGTTAGGTAAATCCAATAAGTGATTAGGTAAATAAGGCAACGGATAATTACTTAAAAGATCACTAAAAAAAAAGACTAAAAAGAATACTAAAAAGGCGCCTTCGCGTTCTACCTGAAAGCGCCTTTCCTATGTTGCTTTAATCACTGAAATCTATGTGCTTTTACTGTTCGGGAGAACCAGAGATTATAGTCTGCGGATCTAATCGAGTTTTCCCTAAGTTAATGCGCCAGTCTAAATGCGGGCCGGTGGAGCGGCCAGTTGATCCAATCGTACCGATTTGTTCACCTTGCTTAACGGTATCACCTACCTCAACCGTGAAGCTATCCATGTGGAGAAACGTTGAAAAAACACGCATGCCGTGGTCTAAAATCAAGGTATTACCTGAATAATAGAGATCATCTGCCATGGTAACCACACCATCCACAGGCGCATATACGGGAGTGCCTGTTTTGTTAGCGATATCTACGCCGTAATGCGGCCATTTCGGCACACCATTTAATATACGTTGGCTGCCGTACACGCCCGATATTCTGCCTTTAGCTGGCCATTCAAACCGAGTGAATAAAGCGTCTAAATCCGTGTTTGCGCTACGCGCATTGGCAACGTTGATGTTATCTCGTTTTATCCGTGCAGTTACCTCAGCAGGCGGCGTAACCATTTTCTGCTCTAAACCATCAATGCGCTGAATATTGTACTCACGCTTTTCAAGGGTGATGTCGCGTTTCCACGTTTTACCATTATCTAGCGTAACTATTAAACGTTGCTGAAGAGGTGCTTCTCTTTCAAAACCCACAACAAATTTGCCGTCCTTGTTTGTCTGCACTGGCTCGCTATTAAGCGTAACCTTAGCGCCTGCCGGAGCCTGACCGCGTAACAAGGCGCCTTGGGTAAATCTACCATTTAGCGAAACCTCAATCTGGTCTTGCTCTTCGACTGAGTCAGACGATATTCCAATGCCTTCATTCGTAGCAATTGCCGCAGTCGCTACAGGGCTTGTGATAACAACACCCATTGCAAAAATACACGTTAATGCACTTGATGCCCTATTACCCAACGCTTTTTTTATCACGCTGATTATGGGGTTAGTTAACGCGTCTTTAGTATGTGTGGAAGCCATATTATGCCCTATCCTTTGCTGCTTTATGCCAACGCTAACCTTTAACCGTAGCGCCTTTACCCACGCCCTCATAGGCAATCACTTGGCAAACTGTGTTAGGTGTGCGCTTCTTTTGTTCATCAAGAAGGTACTGAGCTAAACACTCAACCGTCGAATCGGTCTCGATGACTTCACAGTCTGATTTAGGAATAAGTAGTTCAAAATAACCCTGTGATGATTCATAAGCAAAACAGTAGTAGTCTTCAGCATTTGATACTTCACCTTTAAGCTTTCTGTCGCTATAGGCTATTTCATCTTCACGGGTTGCTATATAAATGTCTGCCCAACGGTCTGCCCAATATTGCTGACTTTCCGTGCTCACTTTGCCATCAAGGATAATATCAATGCGAGAACGGTGTCCGTGCGCTATGCGCTGACAGTTACCATCGTGCTTCTTAAGTCCATGAGTGTAGTGATAGAACGGTGAGTTGATAATTTCTTCACGCAAATGCAGCGTTATATTCTCAACGTTTTCAGGTAGGTGTGTTGCCAACACTTCCTTTAGGTAAACGCGAACAGACTCCATGTTTATTTCATCTGAATAAACAAACGCATACGCTTCAGCCGGGCAATGTAGCATGATGCTACGCCCATCAGTGCAGGTAAAGCGGGTCTCTACCTGTTCAGTAACGTCATCGTGAATAACTTCTGAACCGCTATATTCCGCGGGTACTAAAAGCTTATGATCGACATATTCGTCAATAAGACGCTTTAGGTTTTTTTTCACGTGACCGAAGTCTTGGACCATGCTCTCTTCATTAAGCTCACCGTCCAAAATCACATCGACAATCCAGCTTTCACCTACCATGCCGCGCTTTGGGCAAAGGTAAGAGAAGTCCATTACTGTCAAATCATTTACAAATAATTGCATAACACCCTTGAATCGAGTTGATATTCTATTAACTAGTATACGTTTTTTATCTTCGCTTCGCAGCGACTAGTCCATTGAAGATTGGCGATTAAGCTGATCTTTTAAATTAGGTGGAATTCCACGAATAGTTAGAGTATCGGTAGCCGGGTCATAAAACACTCTGTCGCCCATTAGCTTACGTTCAAAACTTAGCGATACCCCGCCACCCTGACCGGTAAATTTCGCCAGCTGTTTTAACGCAGCTGGGTCGGGCTGAATCTCTTTTTCAAGCGGTGCTTCCATAGACTGAGTAAAGGCAGAAAAGTTGCTGCTAGTCTCTTCGTTTTGAGGAAGTCGATTTGCCAGTTCATCCACCGACAGACTTTCACCCGCATCAATTTTTTCTTTGAAGTACGACTTAACTTCTTCTCTATGTTGATGCTGCTCTTGCGGATCTAAAGACTCACTAGCTAGGTACGCATCCACCGTAGAAATTAACTGCTTGTTCTGTTGCTTAACATCAACTAACTCTTCACAGCCCACAAACTGCATGAAGAAATCAGATACTTTGCGACCCATTCTACCTTTTATAAAGCTTACGTAACGCTGCTGCTCTGGCTGAATATCCCACTGGGTTAAATCAAAACGCACGGCCAGCTGCATTTTAGCTAAATCTAAATGTTCGCGGGCAGACAGGTCTAATGAATTAGTCACCTCAACATGTGAACGAGTATTCAGTAGCGCTATCATTAAATACTGTGTGGCTAGGTATTCATACTGGCAGAATATAAGAAAGCCAGTTTCTACCGTACCTGTATCAGCTAAAGTACGTACTAAGCGGTTTGTCGCCGATACAGAAAACCCGTGAAACGCGTCTTCTACGTTGTCACCCGCTGCTTTTTGAATATCCATGTACTGCCTGAGGCCTTCGGCGAACTCAGCCACATTTTCGGTGCTTTTTTGTGTAGTTGCTTCGCCATCTTCGTTTTCCACTTTTGCTTCGCGAGTAACTTCTGTTACGAAATGCCCTACGCCTTTTCCGGGTTTAGCATTGAAGCTATGGTTTATTTGATGGGCTAAAAGCTCAATTTCCGGCGTTACTGCCAAGCAGTTATCACGGGGAATTGCTTCAATTTTCTCTTCTTTGTTTACAATCAAGCGATGTACAACAAAGTGATGAATCAGTGCACTCATAGAGTATCTGGTGTCCTGTTGCTTAAAAAGTGTCAGAAATATTCAAAGAATTGCGGGATTTTAGAATGAATGATTGTACTCACTCAAACAACGATTATAATCATTTTACGTTTAAAACCATTCTTTTTATCAAAGATAATCATAAAAAAGAGACGTAGCAATGCCCCAACAGAGCCGCTATAGCAACGACGAATTCGAAACGCTAATGAATAACGTTATTCTAACCCTAGAAGAAGGCGGTGCAAACCGCGATCTTTCACTTATGGTGTTAGGCAACGTCATTACACATATTTTAAATACTCAGGTTGCTCCTGAAAATCGCGAAGCCATGGCAGCACAGTTTGCCGATGTACTTAAGAAAAGCGTAACAAAAAGCTAAGGGATTGCATGATACTTGCCGAATCACCTCGTCGCCAGCGCGTTACTAAACTGGTAAATTGGGGGCACTGGTTTGCCCTGGCGAATATTATCATCGCCATTGTTATTGCCTCGATTTTTGTTTTCTCATCACCTATGCCAGGCACAGGTGTCGGCACCGTGTACCTTTTAGCTAATTGGTTTGGCCATATTGGGTTTATGACCTTTTTTGGCTTTGTCATTTTTGTTCTCCCTCTTTGTTATTTGGTTAATAACCCTAGAGTGATAAAAGCGAGTGCTTCCATTATTGCTGCGGTGGGCTTAGCACTTTTAGCGTTTGATGCTTTATTGTTCAACCGCACAGGGTTTCATATTAGCTTTCATGCTGCAGACTTACTACGCAGCGAAGCACAATCCACAATGGCTATAGAGAGCTGGCAGCAGTGGGCCTTTTTGTTCCTTCTGTTCATTGTTTGGCTTGGTTTCCAGCTAGTTTTAGCTAATGCGATATGGAAGCGTGTTGAGCGCTTCACTCGCTATAAAGTGGGCATACCTGTTACAACATTTTTCGTAAGTTGTTTTGTAACCAGTCATGCTATTCATGTGTGGGCTGATGCTAAGCTTTATCAACCTATTATTGCCCAAGACAACATGTTTCCGCTTTCCTACCCTGCGACAGCTAAAACCACCATGTCGCGCTACGGTTTGCTTGACTTAGCGGCCTATGAAGAGCGAAAGCAGCTGCAATTTAACCCTGATATTCACAATATCACTTATCCTGCTGAACCAGTTTATTGTTCTATTGAAACCAATAGAAATCTTACCGTAGTCGTTCAAGTAGATAATGATAACGCTGTTGACTTAAGTGGTATTGATGGTGTGTCGTTAAATACCCTTGCCAATTATTATTCAACGGCCAGCAGTGTTGAAGGTTTAATGACGGCAACCTTATTTGGTGTACCGGAAATTTATCAGGATGCCTTGTCTCAAAAGCGCCCTGTGCTATTGGCCTTGCCTTTAGGCTCGGGTATGCCGGTATCAATACATAGCGATGTCGCACTACCTCTCCCTCAATTGTCTGGCTATGTACAGCCTTTAAGCAATAATCACGAAGGGCTGCACATTACCTTTATGAAAGGTTCGGATATCAAAGGCTACGTTGAAAATACGATTGATAGAAAACATGACGTACTAATAGCGACAGGCTTTGGCAGCGAAAACGGTAAGGGTACGCTTTACAGCACGCTAGATATCAAAGGTAAATTAGCGAGCACTGAAGATTTGGCTCCAACTATATTAAATGCCTTGGGTTGTAACGCACCGTCAACTTTCTATTCAACTGGGCAAAACTTATTGGCACCATCGCGCCCTTGGTTAGTAAGTACATCAGGCGAGCGAATCGTAGTATTTCATGGAAATAAACGGACAGACGTTCTAAGTAATGGTAGCTATGAAATAAGTGATTTATCTTCCGGCAAACGCAGTAAAGATGCCTTAAATATCGATTTACTCAGTCAGGCTATAAAGCATTTATCCCGCTTTTCCACACAAAACTAGTCAGAACTAGCGCTTCTTTGTCGCAGCGATAGGCCAACCTATCGCTGCAACCAATTTTACTTTTTTCTTTTAGTAACAAAGACTTAAGGGGTTACGCATAACTACTTTGTTATTTCAGATAAGCTAGCAACGCGAGATACACGGTGAGAAGAACAAAGCTTACTCAACTGCTCATCAGTTATAAGTTTATGTGACAAATAGAAGCTTTCCGTTAGACCCGCAGCATTAGCAGCCTCTATATCTCGCCAGCTATCGCCAATGAGTATGCTGTTCACTAAGTCGATATCAAGTTCTTTAGCAGCTTGGTGCAACATGCCTGGCAATGGTTTTCTGCACTGGCACTCGATAGCAAACTTTTTTACGCTACCTTGGGTGTGGTGAGGACAATAATAAACAGGGATATGTTTTATATCGTGAGAAGCGAAATCTTTTTGCACTCGCTCCATTAACTTATGAAAATCTTTTTCAGTGTAATAGCCTCGCGCTATTCCGCTTTGATTTGTGACGATTACAGGTAGGTAACCTTCATTTTGAAACTTGCGCACAACATCGAAGATCCCTTCTACATATTCAAAATTTTCATATTTTCCAACGTAACCGTGGTCAACGTTAATAACACCGTCTCGGTCTAAAAACAGCGCTTTTTGTTTATGGCTGGACATCTACTTTCTCATCACCAACATTCGCGCCCTTTTTCCAAATTTGGATATGAAAGTCTGCGGTTACTTTTTCTAACGACGCTACAATAGACTCAATTTTACCGTGTGGTAACTTCCAATAAAAAGGCGTCATCTTTATAAGCGCTATCTTGTGATCTTCACTTTCAAAATTGATGGGAAATGAGAAACACTCGTCATGGATGCGAGTAAATCCGCTTCTAGGCCCCTCATCAATTTGATGCCTTCTAGGTGTGTCGTAGACTTGCTGTTTAAGCTCAAACAGATGGTTAGGCGCAGGGTCTACGGTTAAAAGTAGCCCCTCACTTTTCATTACCCTTTCATACTCGTTGTTGCTTCCAGGCGCAAAGACCTGTATCACTAAATCTTGAGTAGACTTTTCAAGGGGTAGTTCAAAGCTGCTTGCTACAACAAACTGAGCATGTTTATAAGCCTTAGCGGCTAACTCCACGGCTATTTTAGAGATATCACTGCCCGCAGCCTCAATAGAGAAATCTTTAACCGAAAGACCCTGAACCATTGCATCTAAATAACTTCCTTCGCCGCAACCAGCGTCGTAAATAGAGATACTTTGTTTAGATGCGTACTCTGCCAATCCTTTTTCTTTGCACGACTCAGCAATTACCCCCCCTACCAGCTCGATTAACCTGTCTTTCAGCGGTTGGTAGGTGTTTAATTGATGAAACTCTCTTCGGGCTTTTACCATGTCCTTATCGTCACCCGGAAGTTTCGACTTCTTAAACTGAACCGGTAATAAGTTAACATAGCCAGATTTTGCTTTATCGAAGCTATGATTATTTTCACAGCGGATTGGCGTTGAATTTAATGAAATAGGTGATTTACAAAGTGGGCAGTGCCACATGACAGGATCTTTATTATTGTGGATTTGCAGTAAAGGATATCAAAACCGACACCTTTACGGCAATAACAGCGCAAAATAACGGTAAAGGTGCAAAGGTAGAAAAGTAGAAAGGTGCAAAGGAAATTAAGCCCAACGTTATCAGTGATGATTACGCTGGGCACGCAGACTAAATTTATGCCAATTTGTTACAAATACCTTTGCTACATTCAATTAAAAAAGTATTTTATAACCCTGATAAGGGGTGCTTATCTTCGGGCCATGGAGAAGTAAAGAAATGCTCTACCACATCGTGAGGAACATCTTCTACGCTTTCGAATTTCCATTTAGGAGACATATCTTTGTCAATCAACAGAGCCCTAACGCCCTCCTGAAACTCACCACTTTCACCGCAGCGACATGACATATTAACTTCCATTTTAAAGCAATCAGCGAGAGTCATAGTTGCCCCTCTTTTACACTGCTCATAAACTAAATGCATAGTTATCGGAGAGCCTTTCGCCAATGTGCTCTGTGCTCGAGACAACCATTTATCTTGGCTCACATCGGCGCTAAGAATTGCATTAACTACGTCAGTGACATTGTCAGCTGCACACAAGTCATCAATAAGTGCCATGTTAGGCTCTACATTGCTGCTAGGCACAGAATCCGGAGCCTTTAAAGATTCAAGAATAAAGGTTACAGAATCATTTAAACGATTACTTTCTATCTCATCCCATGAATAGTCCGAAAGCTTTTGTATCAACGTCTCTTTTTCTGAGCTTGCTACTAACGCATCCGCTAGACCCACAAAGCGGGCGTCGGAAGCATTCATCTGCCCGCCTGTTAAGCCTAAGAACAATCCTGATTTCCCAGGTAGACGGGGAAGGAAATAACTCCCACCTACATCAGGGTATAATCCGATAGTAATTTCAGGCATAGCTAATCGCGACGTTTCGGTTACAACGCGATGGCTAGCACCACATAGCAGCCCCATACCGCCGCCCATCACAATGCCGCTTCCCCACACTACAATGGGTTTGCTGTAGTTGTGAATGGTGTAATCCAAAGTATATTCGGTTTCAAAAAACGTTTCCAAGAACGATGGAATTTGCCCCTGCGCTTCCACCATCGACTTGTACATAGATACGATGTCGCCACCAGCGCAAAACGCTTTATCACCAGCAGCATCAATGACTACAGCTACAACATCACTACGCGACTGCCACTGTTGAAGTGCTTTTAGCATGATTTCTGCCATCGCTAAGTCCAGTGCATTCAGTGCTTTTGGCTTATTAAGCGTTAAACGTCCTATTGTTAAGTCACCGTTCGATGTTTTTAACTCGTCTACAATGACTACTGACTCCGCATCTGTCATATTCACTTTCTCCATTGTATGTGCCTTGAAACCCATTTTTTTCTAACTGAGTTGCAACCGCGTTAAAGAACGCTTCGCTCATCAGAAAGTAGGCGGCGCCCAATAATCACGCGCATAATTTCGTTGGTTCCTTCAAGTATTTGATGAACACGAACATCTCTAAAATGACGCTCTAGTGGATACTCTTTAATATAACCGTATCCGCCGTGTAATTGGAGCGCATCGTTACACACATTGAAACCTACGTCTGTTGCAAAGCGTTTAGCCATAGCGCAGTAAGTCGTTTTATCCGCGTCATTGTTGTCCAATTTGCACGCTGCCATACGTACCATCTGTCTAGCCGCAACTAACTCAGTCGCCATATCAGCTAACTTAAATTGAAGAGCTTGGAAGCCTGCAATAGGTTTACCAAACTGCTCACGCTCATTCATATAATCACGGGCTACGTTTAGCGCTTGCTGTGCTGTGCCTACTGAACATGTAGCAATATTTATTCTGCCGCCATCAAGCCCTTGCATGGCCATTTTAAAGCCTTGACCTTCTTCGCCTAGCAACCAGCTATTATCGAGCTTTACATTATCAAAAGTAATCATACGAGTGGGCTGGGCATTCCACCCCATTTTCTCTTCTGCTTTTCCGTATTCAATGCCATCTGCATTAGCTGGAACTGCAAATGCAGATACGCCTTTAGGGCCATCCTCGCCAGTACGGGCCATGACTACGAGAACATCTGTACTTCCTGCTCCAGAGATGAACACTTTAGAGCCATTTAGTACATATCCATCGTCAGTTTTAGTTGCTCTAGTCTTTAGTGAAGCAGCATCAGATCCAGCGCCAGGCTCTGTTAAGCAATAAGAGGCAAGTTTGTCACCTGTGACTAATTGTTCACACCACATATCCTTAACTTCACTGGTACCCCATGTCGCTATCATCCACGTGGCCATGTTGTGAATAGTTAACATGGCTGTAGTTGTAGTACACCCCATTGAAAGCTGTTCGAAGATAATTGAAGAATCGAGCCTTGACAGCCCAAGGCCACCCGCACTTTCAGGGGCATACAAGCCACAAAATCCTAACTCACCGGCTTTCTTAATTGCCTCTACGGGGAAATGGTGCTCTCTATCCCACATCGCAGCATTGGGTGCCAATTCTTGTTGCGCAAATTGGCGGGCGGTTTCTTCAAAGGCTAATTGGTCATCGGTTAATTCAAAGTTCATTAGACATACCTTCAACTGAGTTGCTTTCTACACACAATAACCAATACCTACCCCTTACGTAAACGTAAAGGTAAATATTTATTTAAATATATGGATGTATAACGTAAATATTTTGTGACGAGATAATGATTTTTATTCTGAGACTAATACTGGTAGTCAAAACTTATCCTTTTTAATAATGCACTTTTTCCCAGCCGCTGATAAGCTAGATTAAGTTGTTATTATTCGAATGATTGCCGTGGAATTTAGAATAGCCATAGTGGAAGACAATGCTACCGCTCGAACCGCGCTTCGAGGCCACCTCATGTCTATTGCAAATTTATCGGTGAGTAGCTTTGCATCTGGCGTTGAATTGAAAGCGGCACTTAAAAAACAGAACTTTGAACTGTTATTAATGGACTACCACCTTGGTCAGGGCAAAACTGGTGTCGAGTGGGTGCAAAATTTAAGAGAAGCCGGGTTTATTAGGCCGAGTACAGGAATCATCTTTCTTACCTCGGACCGGTCACCTCAAATAATCGGTCGGATCATGGATCTTCAACCCGACGTTTTACTCATCAAACCCTACACTATTGCCTCACTAACTCGCCAAATTAATCACTATTTAAAGTACCGTGATTTTGTTAAAAACGTTTTGCATTCGCTAGACAATAAACAATTAGAAAGGGCTATCAGTGTCGTACGCGCTAAAATTTCAGAAGGCATCCCCCCTCGCCTTGTAGCGGATATACGAAAGCTTTATGCACGGCTTCTTTATGAAAATGGCGATATTCAAAGAGCTTTGAGTATTTATGACGATGTACTCACCCGCAGCGACAAAGTGCTGTGGGCGCAATGGGGCAAAGTTAAATGCCAGTATGCGTCTGGGCAATGGCCACACTGTAAAAGCCATCTAAGTCAAATGGTAAATTCAAGCTTGGCACGGGATAAGGCATTTGAATGGCTAGCCTCTATTTCCTTTGAGCAAAATTCTTACGAGCAGGTAGAAAAATACCTTAACGAAATAAAGTTCAGTGAATTGAGTTTGCCCGCCGCCAAACTTAAAACTCTTGCTTATCAAAAACAGGACAAAGTAGTTGAAGCTATAGATCTTTTGCAAAAAAAGCGTGCAATGCACCGCAGTGCAAAAGAAAGCTTTAACGATTTCACCTTTGAATTGGCAGAGTTTTATTTGTTTTTGGCAGAAGAATCACCTGAAACCAACAGAGAAGAAAGCTTATCTCAGGCTAGAAAACTAGTAGGTATTGCGGGTAGAAGCCAGGGAGATCCACAAACATTACAAAAAAGGGATTACCTTTTGGCATTTTCAGCCGTGTTAGATGGCGATTTAGAAAAAGCTGCCCACCTACTAGAAGGTGACCATATCGATAATTACCTGCGTACCGAGCCATCTGTCTTGGTGATTGCTGCAAAGGTTCATCACGGGCTTGGCGATGAACGTAAGGCAGGTGAATTGTTGTTAATGGCTAAGCAGAAAAATGCTGAGCTACAGGCCATTTCAGAACAAGTGATGAACGACGAGTTAATTTTTACAGGTGGCGAACGATTGGGGCTAAACCACGAACAGGCTATTTCTATAAATGAAACTGGTACCCAACTGTTTATAGAAGGAATGTTTGATAAAGCAATGAAGCATTTCTACGATGCATTTCAGCTCTCGCCAGATACCGCAGCTTTTGGATTAAACCTGCTTCAATGCATGATTGAAGCAGATACCGGTGTATACCGTAAATTTAACATCAAGGTTTTACTTGAAAAAATCACATCATTGCCGCTGAACGAGACAAATAAGACCCGTTTAGAACAGCTTACTTTGTCCGCACAAGAGCAAGCACTTTAGTATATTTAAAGTGCTAATGCCTTTCTACATTACATCAAATTGTGCTCAAAAAAGACTATTTCAAACGAGTAAGCAAGCTGGACGTGTCCCAACGACCGCCACCAAGTTTCTGTACATCAGCATAGTATTGGTCCACAAGGGCGGTGAGCGCTAAGGTAGATCCATTTTTACGCGCTTCATCAAGCGCTATGTTTAGGTCTTTACGCATCCAATCTACAGCGAAGCCAAAATCAAAACTGTTGTTTAACATGGTGCTGGCTCTGTTTTCCATCTGCCAAGACTGCGCAGCGCCTTTGCTTATAACATCAATGACTGCGTTACAGTCTAGTCCAGCCCGCTGCCCGAAGTGAAGCGCCTCGGCTAGGCCCTGTACAATGCCTGCGATACAAATCTGATTCATCATTTTTGCTAGCTGACCGCTGCCGCTTTTACCCAGCAACTGACTATGGCGAGCATAATGTGCCATTACTGGCTCTATTTGAGCGAAAACCGCTTCATCACCGCCAACCATGATAGTCAGTTGACCATTTTCAGCCCCAGCCTGCCCTCCAGAAACCGGCGCATCTAAAAATCCAATTTGTTTATCTTTACTGCTTGCGTAAAGCTCTCTCGCCACATCTGCTGATGCGGTTGTGTGATCGACCAGCACGCTACCTGCTTTCATTATTTCCAGTGCTTGCGTACCAACATCCCTTACGTCATTGTCATTACCTACGCACATAAAAACGATATCTGCGTCTTTAACGGCTTCAGCCACCGAATTACACGCACTAGCATCAGCGTTGCCATAGGTGGCTAGCCAATCTTGTGCCTTTTGCGCCGTACGGTTATATACAGTAACAGAATAACCCGCTTTGCTAAGGTGCCCTGCCATAGGAAACCCCATTACACCTAAGCCCAAAAAACTCACTTTCAAACTACTCATACAGAATATACTCTAGATACCAAATAAATAGGTTTGCATTACCTAAGAGTAACAGACTTAACAAAAACAAAAACATAGGAATTCGAATTTGGAACTTTACACTCACCCTATTACGCTGAATAACGGCGAGCAAACTACACTTGAGCAATACAAAGGGAAAGTACTGCTTATTGTTAATACCGCCAGTAAATGCGGCTTTACACCTCAATACGAAGGGCTTGAAGCGCTTTATAAAAAACATAAAGACCGGGGGTTTGAAGTGCTAGGGTTTCCATGCGACCAATTTGGCCATCAAGAACCCGGAAGTGATAGCGATATAGCACAATTTTGCAGCCTAAAATTTGGCGTGTCATTTCCGCTTTTTAAAAAGACAAATGTTAATGGGCCAGATGCAAACCCGCTTTTTGAAGCTTTAAAACAAGACGCACCCGGGCTACTGGGAACCAAACGTATTAAATGGAATTTCACAAAGTTCTTGGTCAATGCTGAAGGTAAAGTACTAAAACGCTACGCGCCTACTGTAAAGCCAGAAGCGATTGAAAAAGAAATCGTTAAACTTTTAGGGGCGTAAGCTATACGCCTTCAGATAGTTAAAAGCAGAGTGCATTGGGTCGACTAACGCTACTATTATTTTATTGATCTATGTCTACACAGTGCAAATAGTAGCGTGCTAATTTATTGCGCATTGTTGCGCACTATATAGTGCATTAGCAGTTGAGTAGTTAAGTGATAACTACGCCTAATGAAAATACGTACACGTATGGAAATACTATGCAAAATAATCACATTGCCTTTTTTAGTACTCGTCCCTATGAGCAAGTGGTATTTTCACAGTTATTAGAAAACCACAATAGCGCCAATAGCCAAAGCATTAAGGGCACTTTTTTCGAACATCCACTTAACCCTTCAACTGCGACAAGCTGTAAGGGATATAGTGATGTGGTTGTCTTTGTGAACGATGAAGTAAATGCGACAACCATCAAAGTGCTAAAAGACTGTGGTGTTAAACACATCGCGCTTCGCTGTGCAGGTTACAATAATGTAGATGTTGGCGCTGCTGCTGAAGCTAACATATCAGTAAGTCGTGTGCCTGCTTATAGCCCTGAAACGGTAGCTGAACACACGCTCGCACTCATTCTGACCTTAAACCGAAAAACCCATAAAGCCTATAATCGTGTTAGAGAAAGTAACTTTAGCCTAAACGGATTGATGGGGTTCACTCTTCACGGCAAAACGGTAGGCGTTATAGGTACAGGGAAGATTGGTAAAGCCGTTATTCGCATACTTCTGGGGTTTGGGTGCAAAGTTCTTTGTTTTGACCCAAGTCAGGATGATGATGTGATCGCTATGGGAGCCCAATACGTTCCGCTAAACGAACTGTTAGAACAAAGCGTCATTGTGACGTTGCACTGCCCGCTCAACGACAAGAGTTATCATATTATCAATGCTGACAGCATAAATAACATGCCTAAGGGCGTGATGCTCATCAATACCTCTCGGGGCGGATTAGTTGATGATACCGCCATTATAAAAGGGCTTAAATCTAAACAGATAGGCTATTTGGGGTTAGATGTTTACGAAAGAGAGTCTGAACTCTTTTTCAGTGACCATTCACAGGAAATCATACAAGACGACACTTTTCAGCGTTTAACAACCTTTCCTAATGTATTGATAACGGGGCATCAGGGCTTTTTCACTTGTGAGGCATTAAATGAAATTGCGGTAACGACGCTTAACAACATCCTTACCGGTGACAACACGCTCTAAGCAGCTTTCAGAATAAACGCAATTCGTCAACGCTGCCTGTGAACTCAACCGGCTTATGGCTTTTCAAGAATGAGTTGAAAGTATTTTCCTAGCCACAAATAGGGCTCCTGTTGGTGATATTGACGTTCAAGAGCAAGCAAATCGCTAAATTTGCTACTTTGATGAGTGATATCCCTCATATAATCGTGAAAACAGCGAATTCCAGCTTTTTCCAGTATTTTAAAGCCTAACGACGCACAATACTCAACCACTCTCATTGCGCTAAGCGGCTGGTTGGGATTAAGTCTCACCTGCTTTTTCGCCTTCATTCCTTTGGCGATATAATCAAAATTACCGTAAATGGCATTGGCAAATAAATTCGCATCTTGATTAAAGAAACTTAAGCTTAATCGCGCTCCGGGTTTCATATTGCTATACATAAAATCTATAGCGTCAAAGGGCGCATCTAGCCATTCTAGAACCGCATGACAAATCACAAAATCGAAATCACTAAGGTCTTCTATTTGTTGTAAATATTGATGCCGTATTTTTATATTTGGCGCGTCAGAAAGTAAAGACTCCGCTTGATTAAGCACATCCCTTGACGCATCGGTGAGCACAACAGAGTGTCCTTTTGCGGCTATATGAGCCGTCATTACCCCCGTGCCCCCACCTATTTCGATGGCTCGAAGCGGCGCTTTTAAATAAGGTTCAAGAACATCACATAATAATGTGTGTCGCAATTTGCCCTTGGTTGTCCCGTAAATATTGTTTGAGAACTTCTCAGCAATACCGTCGAAGATACGATCGTTATTCATATACTACATACTTCGCTATGCAGGGTTAGCGATATCAATAAACTCAACAGGCACGTCGAATTGCTGCTCAATGTGTTCGCCTAAAGACTTCACGCCGTAGCGTTCGGTAGCATGATGGCCTGCCGCAAAAAAGGTAATACCCATTTCTCTCGCTGTATGTACGGTTTGCTCAGAGACTTCACCAGTAATGAATGCATCCACACCCAGCTCAACCGCTTGTTCTATAAACCCTTGACCACCGCCAGTGCACCAAGCAAGCGTTGTAATTGGTTTTGATACAGGGCCTTCTATAAGTACATCTCGCCCTAACAACTGTTGCAGCTTATCTTGTAAAGCCACGCCTTCAATTGCTTCCTCAAAATTCCCTTGCATAACAACACCCACAGGTTTTACGCCGCTGACTGCACTTACATTTTGAATATCGAGAAGAGACCCTAGTTGGCGGTTGTTGCCAAATTCTGGGTGAACATCTAAAGGAAGATGGTAAGCAAACAAATTTAGATCATTGGCGAGTAAAGTAGAAAGACGGCGCTTTTTCATGCCGGTTACAGCCTGCGATTCACCTTTCCAAAAGTAACCATGATGCACAATAAGTGCATCGGCGTTAGCTTTTATCGCCGCATCTACTAAAGCCTGTGATGCAGTAACGCCTGTTACAATTTTCTCTATTTTGCTTGTGCCCTCTACCTGTAAGCCATTTGGGCAATAATCGCTGATTTCGCTAACCCTTAACATTCCATCAAGATAATTTTGTAGTTCTAGGCGGGTAATAAACACAAGTCCTCCGGTTGAAAGTTAGACAAATTATTAAAAAAACGCTATAAAATACGCGAACGTTTCGTATAACACCTATAAGTCGACAAACACTTATCGCAGGAAAACGGGAAAAAGGTGGATTGTTTAAATCACTGCCTACTTTTAATTCGTTTTATCGGTAACCTGTTGCGCTTTAATCAATCAGCTGTCACTTAATGGTATTACAAGTCAAAAACGTTCGTCATCTTAACAAAATAAAGAGCAAAAAAGCATGGCAAACTTAGACAAAGATGCAGTTATCGCGGCTTTCACTGAAGCCTATAAAAAAGCTAATGGCAAAGCGCCGACTATTGAAAGTAAGAGCGGTTGGTACAGCGTAGATGGCGGCAAAAATATGCGCCTAGCACAGCTTCAGGAAATGGCAGAATCGCTAGCATCGAATTCGTCTGAAAAAACAGAAACGAAGAAAGAGAAAAGCGATACCAAAGCAAAAGCCAAACCTGCTACGAAAAAAGCATCAGCTTCTAAAAAATCAGGTTTCTCAGTTAAGGATTTTTGGGCTGAGAAGCTAAACGCTGAAGCACCTGGCGCGACTCTTCCCCGCTAGCTTCAACATGCATTTCTCATAACGCCTATTTCACACTATGCCTAGCCTTCATTTTGGAGGCTAGCGCTTTGTTCATACGTAAGCTATAAAAATGGTTTATTTGCCGGCAAGTCCCTGAGCGACAAATGGAACAAGATGCTGGATGACTTCTTTTATATCTACGTGTTTATGAAAATCGGACTCAGCGATTTCAGTTAATGCCTGACTCGATGCCATCGAAAAGACAAAACTTCCCATCGCAAAATGCAGTCGCCAGAACAATTCTTCCTCAGGAAGTTCAGGTAAACAGCGCCTGATAGCGTCTACTAGAGCGCGTATACAGTCACCGTAATCATGCATCAAAAACTTACGCAAGTGCCCTTGTGTTTCGTTATATCCTCGGCCGAGCAATTTTACAAAGGTGGCAGTGCCCTGTTCGGATATAGCATTAAGATTTAACATGGGAGGGATAAGCGAATATAAGAGTTGCTCAACGCCTTTGGCGCCTTCAATAGGCGGTAAACCGTCTAAGCAAACCTTTACCTGTGGCATAAGCTCATCAAAGTATCGCTTAAACACCGCTTGTATTAAGTTTTTCTTGCTACCAAAATGGTAATTCACCGACGCCAGATTTACTTCTGCTCTGGCAGTGATTTCCCGCATCGAGGTTTGGGTAAACCCACTTTGAGAAAACAAGTATTCTGCCGCATCTAATATATCGTTTTTAGTATGCCGTGCCATATTCTTTTTATTATCTTTTGTCGGTTAAAAATTTAACGTCCATCTGTGCTTTTTGACGGTGGGTGCTATACGTCATGCCGTAATAAACACAGATGGTTTATAGCTATTAAAACCAATGGCGCGCTTTGTTCATGCTTTTCATAAACACACGCTCAACAACATTAGCTGCCGACATACCCAGCTTTTCCGCAACGTTTTTCTTTACAGCATATTTAACGCTGAATATTTCGCGTGCAGGGTAATGCGAAAGAATGTAGTCATCGGACGTCGATATATCGTCAACCAAGCCAAGTGTTTTTGCCTTGATCCCTGGCCAGTATTCACCAGTAGCTACTTTGTCTATATCCATTTCAGGACGCTGACTTTGCACGAAGTCTTTAAAGAGCACATGAATCTCTTCAATTTCCTCTCTGAACTTAGCGCGACCTTCATCGTTATTTTCACCGAAAATCGTTAGCGTGCGCTTGAACTCTCCGGCGGTATGCTGCTCAAATTCTATATCGTTTTTCTTCAGCAACTTATTGAAGTTAGGCAATTGAGCTAGTACGCCAATGCTGCCGATATATGCAAACTGTGACGCTAACAACTTATCGGCAACACACGCCATCATATAACCACCACTTGCCGCAACTTTATCTACGGCAATGGTTAATTTCAGCCCCTTTTCTTTAATGCGCTGTAATTGAGACGCAGCAAGTCCATAGCCATGTACTACGCCACCGCCACTTTCAAGGCGTACTAAAACTTCGTCTTCTTTATTTGCTACGCATAAAATCGCAGTGATCTCTTCACGCAGGTGCTCGACCTCATTGGCATCCATAGACCCTTTAAAGTCGATAACATATAACCGAGACTTTTCAGACTCTTCACCCTGCTCTTTTGCCTTGTTCTTAGCCTTGCTCTTCGCTTTGGCCTCTTTTTTCTGCTCTTTAGCTAACTTTTTTAATGCGTTTTTATCTAAAAGGACTTCTTTAGCGTAGTTTGTAATGTCCTTTAATTGCTCAGAAATAGACACGATTTCAAGTTGCCCTTTCCCCTGCTTCTGTTTACTTGCTACACCAACTATGGTTGATACAACAACAACGAAGGCGACAACTAACGTTACTGCTTTAGCAACAAATAAACCGTACTCGTACAAAAACTCCAAACTTTACTCCTAGTAAAATAAACGGGTAAGCAAGGTTGTTTACCCACAACATGAAGAGCGGCCTTACCCGATATAAGGCAAAGCCGCTGATGTAATCACGTTATAATACCAGTCTCAACTTAGTCTGACGATAGGTTAACCTGCTCTATCTTGTTTGCTTTAATCTCTTCATCGGTGAAATAGATATCCCGCAGTGTAGGTTGTGTAGAATAAAGTTGTGTTTGGTCTAAGAAATGCTCACTGCCGAACTTACGAGACTGTGAGTAAGTCAATATACCTCGGCCCTTTGGCCCTTCATCGGTGAAGTTGATAACCATCGCCCAACTTGTGCCATAGTTAATGTGATAGCCCTCAGCTTCAGCACTCATTGCCGTATTACTGTTTATTGTTTCGTAGCTATGTCTCGGCAACTGGGTTCCATTTCTACTGCTACTAACATCAAATACGTTAAAGCCACCTTCAATGTTATGTGCGCCAGCCCACGGTAATTTAACACCTGAGGCAGAACCATCGGGTAAGCTACGTTCGACAAATTGCACTTCACCGAGCGGGGCATCAAATGCTACCCCAGCTTGTTCAACAACCTGTGTAGCGCGTGCCAATTGCTCAAGGGTAGTATCGTTTTGGACTAAACCTGATGGCGTAGTCACAGGTGCATCAAGAGAGAACGGTACTTCCCACTGAGGAGCTTGGTTAAACTGAAAGGCAAATTCTCTGAATACGTGTGCACCAGTACTCGCGAGGTTCATTGTACCGTCCCAGTCCTCTAGTGCTGCACAGGCTGGTGATACATCAACACTAGCTCCATCAACATCTACTGGTGTATCACCTTGGTCTGCGCATAGTTCAAGGAGAGATGGCAATATGTTCTCTGCCAAGTAGCTTCGGTTATTTAATAATAGCCCTTCAACTTCCTCAGGTGTGAAAGTACCATCACTCCCAGCTTCATTTTCAATAAACTGCTGCCCTAAACGTGAACGCAGTGTTTGCTGATATTCCACGCTACCAAACAACGGGTTGCTCACAACAATCGGTGAATTTAAATTGGTTAACCAGTAGCTGTCATTTGAATTTTGAACTGAGTCTGTTCCCTCGTATTTCGGCGCCTCTTCATAAGGAACCGGGCCTTCAAAATCAAATTGAGAAATATTACCCGGCAATACGGTAAAACCGGCTGCCGCTTTAGTTTGAATAAGCAAGGGGTTCGTTGTTAGTTGTTCAATTGCAGTTTCAGTTAAGTTCGGTACGGTTGAATCGTCAATATAGAATACCTGGCCATCGGCTGATGCCGCCATTGTGTTATTGAAAATAACCCCATCATAGTCTTTAAACGCCTGCTTAAATTCGTCCATTGACGTAGCCATATTCATGGCAAGCCAATGATCAACAATATCAAAGTTAGGCAGATTGGCGTCTTTAATGGCAAACGCATTGTTTGAGTTCCAATCGAAGTTACCAGGCACTTCAATCATTGGGCCGTAGTTCGTGTAGTATGCGGTTTTATTAAGCTTGATGGTTTGCCCGCCACCTATAGCAACGTCAATTTGAAGGGGTTTTTCATAGATAGTGCGTTTGCTTCCGTCAACTAAATGGGTAAGACCTGATGCATCATCTTCATCAAGGGTTAGCTGATACACAACGAAATGTTCAGCAGTTGAGAATGTGTGGGTCCAGGCTACGTTTTCATTGAAACCAATGTTTACTGCACCTGGTAAACCCGTAAGGGAACTACCGGTTACGTTTAGATGGCCAGGAACTTGAGCGTGGAAATTCCAAAAACGCAAGTTTCCAGTGTGAGGGAAATGAGGGTTACCTAATACCATTCCCTTCCCATTAGTGGTTTTATCGCTGCCTAACCCCCATCCGTTAGACCCCATTTCTTGAGGATTTCTGTCAGGCAGCCCCACTGTTGGCGAAATCGTAAATGTAGAGGCAACTTCACTTGATGACTCGGCAGGTGTTGGTAAATAGCTCTCACCTTGTGGCGCAGCAATAAACATTGGGCCTAAAAAGTTTGCAGCGCCGGGTAAAAGCGCCACGCCCAAGGAGTATGTTAGAAGGTCAACGCTATCAATTTCTGTTACCCAAGGTTGTCCTGCACAGCTTTGATCTTGCTCTTCTACAGGCGTTTCATTTAAGTATCTGTTATACCCTGCCGTATACCCCTGAAACATTGCGCGAGAATTTGCAGACAAACGCGGTAAATTCTCTTCCGCGAGCTCTCTAATACCGAGTGTTAAAAAGCCAAAGTCGTTGATAAGGTGCTCAGAGTCGCCGCTACCAGGCACCTGGTCTGGACCAAAAAACTTGGCACGTTCAGAATTGTATTTCACAATTTGGTCAGCCAGTACGCAAAGGTTATCTCTTGCAAATGCGTAACCTACCCCATACGCCATGCTCTCGAGGTTATCAGCTTTTACATGCGGAACACCGTAGGTTGTCCATGTTACGTCAGCAGACAAAGTACCATCTGGTGAAAAAGCAGGAATAGGTGTAGGAGCAGGTTCAGGTGTAGTAGCCGTGGGTGGCGCTGGTTGCTCTATATTTGAAAAATCGTTGTCGTTATCGCCACATGCAGTTAACAGACCGGCAATTGAAAGTGCAATTAGCGTACGCTTAGCAGTGAATGACTGTTGGTTGATCATCGCAAATGTTCCCTAATGATGAATGAATATGGTCAATGGCTTCTATTTCTCTTTTCCATTAACGGAGTTAATTATTGTCTCTAGAATACTCATCGGACCATTATTTACACTACATTAACATTGCAAAACATTCAAATAACATTCTGCTTTTAAAGACAAAAAAGCCGGCTACTACGCCGGCTTTAACTCGATAAAATGTAAGCAGTTGTAACTCTGCTTTGTCGACCGCATTAGAGAGGACTAGTTTGCAACAACACTCTCATCAGAAATTGGAAGTGCTAGCGCGTCAGACGCAATATAACCTGCCACTTCTTTTTGCATTTCTGTAGTTACCGCTGCACTTGATGCTGGACTTAAGCTAGAAGCATGTGCGCCGCTATTGAACTGCACAATACCGCTAATTGGGTCTGTACCAGGCCCTTGGGTAGTAGTGACTTGCTCTAGACCAATTGTCGCTGCTAACGGAAGCTGACCAGAAAGCGGTAACGCTGTGGAAACTGGAATTACCTGATCAGGTAAGTTTTCTTCGCTACCATCACCTACAACCGTCATCATGTGAACCGGTGTATTACTTCCTAGCGTTTGTGCATAGTTAGTTGGGTCACCAGCATCCATTACTGTTTGCGCGGCGAATGCAAATTCCGCAAATACTGCGTTTACTTCAGCGGCTTGCTCTGCAGTTAGATTATCTTCAAAAATAGTAACCGCCGCACTAAGCTGCTCTTCAGTTACGTCAGTTGTTTCATAAAGTTGATTAAGCAATGCAACAAAGTCTTCTGATGCCTGTGAAAGCAACAAGCCTTTAATCAGAGGTCCGAATGAAGGAGATTCTAATAAGAATTGCGCTACGCCACCTCCTGGCGATTCAAGAGATGCTTGTCTAACAGCAAACATACCGTCAAGCGCAGCTAAATCGCCACCCATTGATGTGTTTGCTACTGCAGCAAAGTTACCACCAGTCATTGCGCCTAGCGACACACCCATAACAGACACACGTGACATATCAAACTTAACATTTTGTGCTGCGGTTGTATCTACAACTGCATTAAGTCCTAAACGCAGCCCTAGTAAATCAGATACACTTTGACGTAAGTTGTCGCGGGCAGTTGGTAAGCTAGCAAGGTTCATGTAATGCGTTGCACTTACGCTTGTAGCGTTTAAGTCATCTGTACCGTCACCATCAAGGTCGAAACCTCGACTCCCGTGTAAAGGTTGGTCGATAGCGACTGACGCAATACCTGCTAGGGATAAAGTTCCGGTAATCGCAAGCATGTCTTCTTTTTGACTGGTAATACCGTGGGCCAAAATCACCACTGGCCAGCCAGCTTCAGGCATGCTAATTGGGAAGCCTAGAGCGCCCGCAATTGCAGGGTCTGGGATAGTTACCTGCACGTCTAACGTTTCCGTACCCATGTTCCCGCCTGTCGGCTGTGGATACGGGTTAAATTTGGTAATATTCCTTGCGCTATCAAGCATTTCGCCATTTATTCGAACGTCTGCAAGGCCTAGTGAAGAACACATTGCTGCATTTGGACCTGGCTCAGCACTAGCAAGTAGCTCTTGCGGTGCACCAGCTAGCACGATGCCGCTGTCACACGCCGCCTTCCAGAAATCATTTACCGGCGCTAATGGGTTTTCAGCACTTGGTACACCCAAGAAATAAGGCAATGCGATATTACCTTCATAGCGTTGTGCCGCACAAAATGGCCCTGCTTGCGCTAAAATGCCTGTTGATACGCCAACAGCAAATTCGTTCAACGCGCCCCACTGAGCCTCTAGTTGACCCGACGCTGTACCAGCAAGACCTGCACAGGTTTCGAGTAGACTAAAATCAGTTGCATCAATGGCTGCTTGTATGTTGTCTGGCAGACCTTGTTTGCCAAGTTCAACCGCGCCCGCCACAACAGTTTCGTTCACTAGGCCTAAAGCTTCCATGGCATTTGGCGCAGCAGACACATCGCTAACGGTGATCGCCGGAAGTGCAGCTGGTGCTGACGGATCGCCGCCAGCTGCAAGCTGAGCGAAGGTACCAATCATTACCTTTTTAATTGTATCAAGTGAATTTCCTACCGATTGTGTAGTAAACGCAGAGACATAGGTTAAATCTTCGCGGGCAAAGCCAGCTTGCAGAAGCGGGTTAACATAAGAATTAACCAAAGCCTGTAGGTCTAACTGAGAAGCGCTTGATAGCGGATCGGTATTAATATCTTGTCTTACCAAATCCCAAGTTGTTGAACCCTGAACAGACTTACCTGAAGAATCTTTCAAGTCTGTTGTCATAACCAGCATGTAACCCTGACCCGGCTTAAGGGGCTTTAACGGAACAAATGTAATGGTATTGCTATCGGCGAGGCTAAGGACATAATCCACGCCAAAAGTGAGTTGATCACCTAACTTACAACCTGCCGAAGGCGTAGATACCTGCGCACAGTCTGGGTCGCTTTGATCAAGCCCTAATGTTGCTTCAAATAATAATACGCCAGATGCTAGCGTGCTTTCGTCTAACGATGCGCCTGCAGGCGTTTCAACATTGATAACAAAAGGATGCTGCGTAGACCACCCGTCCAGCACATTAAGTGCATTTTGCGGATCAGCGAAATCTGTGGGATCAGCCACTGGAATGTTCAGTGTGTAATCAAAAAAACCGTCATCGCCCGGAAGCATTAGAAGGTCGTTAGGAATGTTTAGGTTCCCATTAGCTGGGTCGAAAACAATCCGTGAAAATGGTGTTTGAACTTCTGTTTCGGCTTGAATGTCGGAAAGGGTTTCATCGGAGCCACCACAGCCTGCCAGACCCAGCGCAAGGGCCACACTGGAACTTAATACGAGTTTTCTCATCTCTACTCCCTACAAGCATTGTTGTTATTCTGTGTCTAAAACCTAACTCTATTAAAAGTAGCTTGGTCTACCCTGTCTTTACAGGTGTAGTTGATAGTTTTAAACATGTTAGACCAGTTGTATCTTCCTCAATCTTATTGACTTTGTTGCAACTTTGCAAAGTTTTGTTAACTACTTTTGTTAACTTTTTTTACGTTTGAAGAATTTTTCATTCATTGTTTTACTTGTGGGCTAGGCTGGGTATGATCTGAGGTCATATTCTCAGTTGGGCATAAACGCCCCACGCAAAGCGATGAAAATTAACCTTTTAAAGGAAAATGATGAACGATTACAACGCACCAGCGAATTTACTACGCGATAAAGTTATTCTTATCACCGGGGCTGGCGATGGAATTGGTGCTCAAGCTGCAAAGACATATGCTGCACACGGCGCTATTTGTATTCTATTAGGGCGCACCGTGTCGAAACTTGAAGCCGTGTATGACGATATTATCGCCGCAGGCGGTCAGGAACCTGCCATTGTTCCTTTAGACATAAAAGGTGCAACGCCTTCTCATTATCAACAGATGACGCAGACCATTATTGACCAGTTTGGTCGACTAGATGGTGTCCTTCACAATGCCGGCATTCTAGGTCACCTAAGTGCATTCAAAGATATTGATGCGCAAGAGTGGCAAGACGTAATGCAGATAAACCTTAACGGCATGGTCTATATGACGCAGGCCCTTATCCCGGCATTAGAAAAAGCGGAAAATGCATCAGTTATTTTCACTACATCAAGTGTAGGAAGAAAAGGTCGCGCGTTTTGGGGAACATACGCCGTATCGAAGTTCGCTACAGAAGGCGTAATGCAAACTCTGGCAGATGAATATCAGAATAAGACGCTGCGTTTCAACTGTATTAATCCAGGCGGCACCCGCACACATATGCGTGCACAAGCTTTTCCTGCAGAAAACCCGGATACACTTAAAACACCAGAAGATATTATGCCTATGTATCTTTACCTAATGGGTGATGAAAGTAAGGAAGTAAACGGACAGTCTCTTGATTGCCAGCCGAAGTAATTAATTAAACCTTATACTTTTATAAACAAAAACCGCTTAAGTTTGAACTTAAGCGGTTTTTTCATTTAAGCATATAGCGCGCAATCAATAATTATATTACTCGCCTATTTTCGCCCATGTGTCTCTCAGCCCTACCGTGCGGTTGAAGACAGGCTTATCGTCTGTGCTATCTTTATCTACACAGAAGTAACCAGTACGTTCAAACTGCCAGGCGCCAACTTCAGGAACATTGCTAGCGAGTCCTGCTTCTACCCAGCCTTGTTTAATTTCAAGCGAACCAGGGTTTATTGCATTGGTGAAGTCTTCTTCAGCCGCCGGATTAGGTACGTTAAACAAACGGTCATACAGTCTAAATTCTGCTGCCTGTGCCGTTGCTGCGTCCACCCAGTGAATAACGCCTTTGACCTTACGCCCATCAGCTGGATCTTTACCCAATGTTTCTGGGTCGTAAGTACAGTAAACAGTAGTTACATTGCCGTCTTCATCTTTTTCAACGCGATTAGCTTTAACCACATAGGCGTTACGTAGACGTACTTCTTTATCTAGTACTAAGCGTTTAAACTTTTTGTTTGCCGATTCACGGAAGTCTTCAGCTTCAATATACACTTCGCGGCTAAAGCTAATGCTACGCGTACCCATGGTTTCATCATTAGGATGATTCGGTGCAGTCAGCGTTTCTGTCTGCCCTTTATCGTAATTTTCAATAACAAGCTTAATTGGGTCTAATACCGCCATCGCACGCGGTGCATTAGCATTTAAGTCATCGCGAATACAAGCTTCCAACATAGACATTTCAACCATATTGTCCATCTTGGTCACGCCAATTCGCTTACAGAACTCAACCACAGAACCTGGTGTATAACCACGACGGCGTAAGCCCGCTATAGTAGGCATACGGGGATCATCCCACCCGCTGACATGATTTTCATCGACTAGTTGAATAAGACGGCGTTTGCTTAATACCGTGTACTCAAGGTTAAGACGGGAAAACTCATACTGACGAGGCGTACAGTCAATTGAGATATTTTCGATAACCCAATCGTAAAGACGACGATTGTCTTGGAATTCTAATGTACATAATGAATGCGTGATCCCCTCGATAGCATCCGAGATACAGTGAGTAAAATCATACATTGGATACACACACCATTTATCACCGGTTTGGTGATGATGTGCATGTTTGACTCGGTAAATTACCGGATCGCGCATACACATGAACGGCGACGACATGTCGATTTTGGCGCGCAAACTACATTCGCCTTCTTTGTAATCGCCTGCCGTCATCTTGGCAAACTCACGAAGGTTAGTTTCGACGTCTGTGTCGCGATAAGGGCTATTTTGACCTGGCTCTTTAAGCGTACCACGCATCTCGCGCATGACTTCTTGCGCAGAAAAATCGACGTATGCTAAACCTTTTTCGATAAGCTCAACCGCATATGCATGTAATTGATCAAAATAATTCGATGAATAACGCGCTTCGCCATCCCAGGTAAATCCAAGCCACTGAACGTCTTCTTTTATAGAATTAACGAACGTAATGTCTTCTTTTGCAGGGTTAGTATCGTCAAAGCGCAAATTGCACGAGCCTGTGTAGTCTTGTGCAATACCAAAATTCAAGCAAATAGACTTGGCATGACCAATATGTAAGAAGCCATTCGGCTCTGGTGGAAACCGAGTTTTAATAGCGTCGTGTAGACCACTAGCCAGGTCTTTATCAATAATCTGACGGATAAAATTGGTCGGACGGTGTTCAGTCTCGGCCATTCGCTTGTTCCCCTTATGCACGTAATATTTCAAAATCGCTCTGAGTATAACACTCTCGCAATTACTTCAACCATGTTTTATTCAAAGAAGCCTAACAAGTGATTGATTTAAGAGCGATCCACACAAAGAGTGCACTATAAAAACTACAACAAAACCCTCTGGAATGTACTTGATGAGCAACGCTTCATTAATTTTGATTAGCATTTAGGCGCATATATAGCAAAAAGCACGCGCTATTCGAAAAATATGGTAATCTAATTTGGCGACAACAATGTCGTAGCAGCAAAACATGGTGTTTATGAAAGAAAAAGCAACCTCTTTTGATATTGCCCACTTGGCAGGGGTTTCTCAATCAACCGTTTCGCGAGCGCTAAATAACAGCCCGCTGGTTAACCAAGAAACTCGCGACCGCGTTCAGCGTATTGCCCGGGAACTTAATTACAAGGTAGATAAGAACGCCAGTAATTTGAGAAAACAAAAGAGCAGCACAATTGCCCTACTCTTGTTCGAAGATCCAACGTCTGACGACTCGATGATTAACCCTTTCTTTTTAGCAATGCTCGGTAGTATTACTCGCGCTTGTGCGCAAGCAAACTACGATCTTCTTGTATCGTTTCAGAACTTAGAAGACGACTGGCACGCGGAATACGAAGATTCAAACAAGGCCGACGGGATTATTTTGTTGGGCTATGGTGACTACACTGACTATCAAAACAAAGTCGCTCAGCTTGAATCGCAAGGTACGCATTTTGTTCGCTGGGGTGCACCTGATGAAGCGCACCCGGGTGTAAGTATCGGGTGTGATAACTACCAAGGTGGTCAAAGCATTACCTCACACCTCATCGAACTGGGTAAAACATCGTTTGCCTTTATTGGTGATAATGGCGAGCACGCACCGGAATTTAAAGCACGCTTTGATGGGTATTTTAAAACATTACAATCTCATGGCTTAGCGCAATCAAGTGTTCAGCGAAACGCCATTTCTACCGAAGATGCTGGCTCAGAAGCAGTGAGATCATTGCTGCAAGCAGGCGAACTACCCGAAGCTATTGTTTGTGCATCCGACCTTATTGCTATGGGGGTTTTACGTGCGCTGCGCCAAGCGAAAGTGAATGTTCCAGACGATGTTGCTGTGGTGGGTTATGACAATATTGCGGTGTCTGCTTACACGACACCTTCGCTTACCACAGTACAGCAAAACACGAAGCTTGCCGGTGAGCTATTGGTAAATACCCTATTGAAAGCGATAAACAATGAAGAGGTAGAGGATTACTTAATGCCCGCAGACATTATTGTCCGTCAATCTTGTGGCAGCGAATAAACGACTTTAAGTTGTCACTTTTTGAACAGCTATTAATCGAATAAAAAAGCCCCGAACGTTAAACGTTCGGGGCTTTTTTATTCGATTAATTGTGCTTTGAATGCTTTATTGACGGGCCAGCTGATGTTTTATTTGAGAGAGCAATGCTGGGTTGGTAGGTTTGCCCTCGAGAACCCAAACTTGAACGCCATTAGCCTTAACCGTAGCGGTTAACGCAGTGCCGTTCACGACATTTTGGGTTTGCCCAGACAATTGTTCTATCCAATTGCCTGACTGCATGAAGTTACTTATCTCAAACGACTGGGGTTCATCACCCTTGTTTAGTAACACAAGCGCTGTTTGCTGCGCATCTTTAGTGTCGACAACACGATAAAATGCCGCGCGATGACCGCTAAGCTCTAGGTTAACCTGCACACCGCGCTGCAAGGCGACAGTATTTTTACGTACGTTGGCGATTATTGTTAGCGCTTGTTGAATAGGATGACTCTTAGCCTGATTGATGCGGTCTTGGCCAAGGTAGTTGCGATTACCAGCATGCTCAGCCGTACCGCGCATGAAACCGATTTCTGAGCCCATGTAAACAACCGGTATACCGCGAACAGTAAACAGCCAGTTGTGCGCATTAATAAACCCTATATCTGTTGCGTTAATGCGCGCCATATCATGGTTGTCATAAAACGTGGTTAATTCATAGGGGTTATTATAAGGGCCGTGAGTAAGATGAAGTACCTTTTCTAAGTCTGCAAAATCACTTTCTAGCGGCTTTTCAAACACGCTTACCATGGCTTTTTGCATAGGAAAGTCTAGAACGCTTACGCCGCCATTTTTAGGCAACGTATGCTGCGCAATATTGTTAGCTTCGTAATCGAACGCTTCGCCAAACATAAAAAAGTCTGGGTTTTGTTTGCGAATACGGTCAGACGCTTCACGCCAAAATGAATGCGGTACGTGCCTTATGGTATCTATTCTAAATGCGTCAGCGCCTTGCGATATCCAATAAAGATAACTGTTAATTAAATAATCCCGAACTGCTGGGTTCTCGTCATCCAGATTTGAAAGCTTGACTAAATCTGGATAGTTGTGAAAAAAGCTATGCAGCGGGTTGTTTTTAGGATCTAACTCTTCAGGTGCTAGGTTTTGATGGTCAGCAACTAAGTTTCCATCTTTATCGTAAAGCTCACCATAACCTGGCAAGTCTTCTTTCATCGTGAAGCTTGGTGTGCCGTGATTGGCAACGATATCAAACACTGACTTAAGGCCGTGTTCGCGCATCTTCGCGGCATAGTCACTTACGCTCAAATCGTCACTAACGAGATGCTCATCAGCTTTATAAAAGTTTGTCGCCCAATAACCGTGATAGCCAGTTTTTCCGCCATCTTTGAATGCCCCGCCATATGTAATAGGCTCGTCGCCGTTAAACGCATAGTCAGGGTTATCGTGAACAGGAGTCATCCATACGGCAGTGAAGCCCATATCTTTGATGTAATCAGCGTTATTTAAGATACCTTGTAAATCACCGCCCATGTAACCCACATAGGCTTTTTCACCGTCGGGACCTTCAAGCGGTAGCTGCCAAGTGGGATGTTCCCCGCCTTGGTCTTCGTGGTTATTAGAAGGGTCGCCGTCGACAAAGCGATCAGTTACCACAAAGTAAACT
Organism: Alteromonas sp. ABH4_452; assembly: GCF_056311825.1. Lineage (NCBI taxonomy): Bacteria > Pseudomonadati > Pseudomonadota > Gammaproteobacteria > Alteromonadales > Alteromonadaceae > Alteromonas > Alteromonas sp. ABH4_452. The sequence continues at coordinate 2,717,523 of NZ_CM149973.1, forward strand.
GCCTCGCTAGCGAAGGGCGTACTGGTACCTACAATAGCCTGTGAAGTATGCTTTTCACTATTGTCTAAGGACGATGTAGCCGTGCTAGTGCAAGCAGAGCAAAATAAACCGGCTAACGTTAATGCAATTGCTGAACGTTTGAATAACATATTAAGCTCCCTGCTCCGCTTCAAGTTCTTGTTTATCCGTCTCTTTAACGAAAAAGACAGACACTGCGCCAATCAGCATAGAAACACCGGCCACGACAATTATGTACTTGGCATCGTTGTTAAATACACTGCTTAAGATCCAACCGGCAGTTAAACCTGAAACAATTTGCGGTGCAGCCACGGTGAAGTTGAATATTCCCATGTAAACACCCGTCTTGTTCGCGGGTAGTGCGCCGGCTAACATGGCGTAAGGCATAGCAAGAATTGCCGCCCACGCAATACCTACCCCTATCATTGGGATAAGTAGTTTCACTGCGCCTAACGGCACAGTTACTTCAGTAATAAGCAGGTTAACATTGACCATAGTAAGATCTTGAAATAGTAAGAAACTTACATAGCTAAGGCCACCTAGCGCTAAAGACGAAGCGTATACAGTCTTGCGACCGAATTTATCTGCCAGCTTTGCTAAGAAAATGGAAAAAATAGCAGCGAACACAGAATATGCCGCGAAAAGTATACCTACCCAGTCACCAGCAGCACCTTTTGCCATAACAATAGTTTCAGGCACCATAGGCGCAGCGGCGATATAAGCGGGATCAAACCATTGCTTATCTACGTTCCAAATATGTTGAGTAATCGCCGGTGTGGTGTAAACCCACATAATAAAAAGCGCAAACCAAGAGAAAAACTGAACAACAGCCAGTTGTTTCATGGTGGTTGGCATGTCTTTTACTAAAACGAAAAACTCACCTAAGCGCTGGCCAAGCGGTGCTTTAGCCTTACTTTCACTTGCAGGGGCTTCTTCGGTAAGGCCCTTGTAGCGATTATATTCTTGTGGCGCATACTCTTTAGTACGTATAACGGTCCAAATAACCGTACCTAGCAGTACAGTCGCGCCGATGTAGAATGCCCACATTACTGAAGGCGCAACCTCTCCCATTTGAGCGGTATTTTCCAGTCCTACCACATTGGTTAGAACGAATGGCAATATAGAACCAATTACCGCACCGATATTAATAAGAAGCGACTGAATTGAATAACCTACGTTGCGCTGTGACGCTGGTACCATATCAGATACCAAAGAGCGGAACGGTTGGAAACACACATTAAACGATGCATCCATCAGTGCAACCATTAAAGCGCCCATAACCATAGGCGCTAAGAAGGCAACGAAGATCGGCGCATTGGGTAATAAGATCATACCTACCACCGCGGCTATCGCCCCAGCAAGTATAAACGGCCGGCGGCGGCCCAATCGATTCCACGTTCTATCTGATGCCGAGCCAACAATAGGCTGCACTATCAAGCCCATAATGGGCGCTACAAGCCAAAATAGCGATAGTGAATGAAGATCTGCACCTAGGTCAGATAGTATTCGACTAACGTTCGCGTTTTGCAGTGCAAAACCAAATTGAACACCCAGAAAGCCAAAACTGACATTCCATATTTGCCAAAAAGAAAGGCGTGGTTGAGTTGATTGCATATTTTGCTCTATTTATTGTTTTAATTTAATTGATACGGTTATTGCACAATAAACACAATAGCCGACATAGCAGGAAGGCTTATGGTTTCAGAGGCGTTAAATGTTTGACCGTCGCTCACGCACGTTATTGATACATCCGTACCCAATACCTCTGCGTACTTTGCTAAAGAAACATCTACCGTTTTTTTGTTAAGGATAACCATAAGCTTCTGTGCTGAATCCTCGGCTACACGAAAATACGTGTAAACACCGTCCACGGGCGCATAATGTTTAAGCTCACCTTTGAATAGATGAGGATGAGATTGACGTAGCGCTAATAGCGTTTTTATACGCTCTTGAGCCCACTGCTCGTCATCAGAAAGGCCTTTGCCGCTAAACGCATTTTTTTCGCTATCCGATGGCCACCCGCCAGGAAAATCTGACCGGATAATACCGTGATCTTCTGTCCCTTCATTACCCATCAAAATCTCAGTTCCATAGAATACTTGAGGTATACCGCGCGTTGTTAAAAACAACGTCATTGCCATATTCCATTTGGCCTTGTCGTTGTTTAATTGGGTGAAAATTCTGCTCATGTCGTGATTATCCGGAAAGATAACCAGATTATTTGGATCACCATACAAGAAATCGGTAGCTAATGTCTCATAAACTGAAATAAAACCAGAATTCCAGCTTTCATCGCTATTAAGCGCTTTAACAACGGCAGCCTGAAGAGGAAAGTCCATTACAGATGGCAAAGCACTGTCGTAATCGTCGTGGCGTTTGCTACCTGCTTGCCAATAAGCCGTAATCGCAGGGTTTACCGACCACTCTTCCCCAACAATATTGAAGTTAGGATATTCCTTCATGATACGGTTGGTCCACTGACTTAAGAACCCTTTATCAGGATATGAATAAGTGTCTACTCGTATGCCACTCAGATTTGCTGTTTCCACCCACCAAATAGCATTTTGAATCAAATAATTTGCCAAATGTGGGTTGCGCTGGTTCAGGTCAGGCATGGTTGGTACAAACCAACCGTCACTAAACCCTTTGATATCGCTCGCTATGGCATGAGGGTCGTGAAGCGATTCACGCTTATGGGTAGTACCGACAAACTGTCCATTATTGTTTATCCAATCATAAGACGGCGTATCCTTCATCCATACATGCTCGCTACCGATATGATTAAGTACCATATCCATGATTACGCCGATACCGTTTTCGTTGGCTTTTTTACTCAGCTTTACAAAAGCGTCATTAGAGCCAAAACGCGGGTCTATAGTGTAATAGTCGGTGGTTGAATAGCCATGGTAACTGTACTTTTCCATTGCATTTTCAAGCATCGGCATGGTCCATATTTGGGTGAACCCCATCTCTTTTATATAGTCGATGTTGTTAACAATGCCCTGAATATCCCCGCCATGACGTCCGCCTTTAAAGGCCCTATCTACTTTATCTTGATACCCATCAATGTTGTCATTTTCCACGCTGCCATTAGCGAATCGGTCAGGGGCAATTAGGTAAATGGCGTCTTCAGGTCCAAAGCCTTCTCTCGACGACGAACCTCTAGCACGTTTTTTCAATGAATAGTGAATGTCCCGTGAACTACCGTCTTCGTCTTTCAACGTCAGTACCAATTCTTGCGGGTTCGCTTCAGCAAGATCTAACGTTACAAAATGATAGTTTTCACTATCAAGTGCCCTGCTTTGCTTTATTTGAACACTGCCTTTTGAAACGGAAACCTTGTCATCGGCCACGTCTTTGCCAGAAATCATCAGTTCTACTTCATCATGTTGCATACCTGCCCACCAGTTGGGCGGGTAAACGTCTAGGTTATTTTCTTGTGAAGAAAAAGCAGAAAATGCAGGAAATAAAGTAGCAAGGCTCACAACGAGTGAGAGCGAGACACTGCGTAATGGGGAAATAGCATTAGTTACGCGGTTGCGATTAAACATATAGACACCGATGTTAAAAATACGTTAAGTGCAAAATATTACCGAGATACTACATTGCATAGCCTGACTGACCAATGCTCTGCATACGTATTCACGAGATACCATGCCAATACACATGGTCTCTCGTTTAAATAAAATCTCTAGTATTCGATTTCGTTGATAGCTTTACACTCCAACTAGAACGCAAATACCTTCGTCTCTAGCCCATTTAGTGATAACGAGGCTCTGTAGTTAATATCATCTTTCTCTAGGCTGATGCTGTCATGAGAAAGAAGTGGCTCAAGGCTAATCGTTTTGTTCTTTGCACCTAGTACACTCGCTGGTATTGTAAATTCTATTTCCTCTACTGGTGCATCACCGAAGTTAGCGATAACGACAAAACCATGATCATCTTGTACGCGAGCAAATGTAAATTGCTGCTCTGAATACGCTGAATTTTCGACGCCAAGATTGAGCGCGTGTAGGCTTTGGTACTCACCCACGATGGCCGGGTTAGTAGCGGCGATAGACATAACGCGTTTGTAAAAATTATGCAGTTCTTTTTCTTCCTTGGTGGATTGGCCACCATCAAATTTTCCACCATTCATAAACCGCTGATGAGCAGGAACGCCAACGTAATCGAAAATAGACGTACGCGTTGGGTCGCCAAAGCCTGTCTCTTCGCTACCGTCTTCGCCCACATCTTGGCCAAAATAAAGCAGCGTTGGAGAACTGCTTATAAGCGCACTTACCGCAAGCGCTGGCTTGCCCTTTTCAGCGCTACCAGCAAAATCAGGGCTAGCGATACGCTGCTCATCATGGTTCTCTAAAAAGTGCAGCATATGCGGTGCGATATCGCTAACTTCTTTATGGACAGCGACTAGATCAGTAACTTTTCCCTTTCCTTGCATAATTGCTTTTAACGTATCGTAAAAGCCTACTTTGTCGTATAGATAGTCCATCTTGCCTTTATGCAGGTAATCGCGATATTTGTCAGGCTGGTAAACTTCTGCCAGCAAGAATGCATCAGGTGCTTTTTGCTTAATGCTGCTGTTGAGAAAAGACCAGAACTCTACTGGTACCATTTCGGCCATATCAAAACGGAATCCATCGACACCGTTGTCTATCCAATAATGGGCAATGTCTCTGAATTTGTACCACGAGTCTGGAAGATCTTTTCCTTGCCAAAACGCTGCGTGCTCTTCGATAGATTTTTGATTGTACTCGTTAGGTAGCATAGGAAAATCATAAGTGCCGTCTGGCTTCACGCCATAGTTCACCTTTACCGTTTCATACCAGTCGTTAATATCTGGCTGCGCTGCCCTTGCACCGTTTCCTGTCCACTTTGCAGGAAACTCATCGAACTTACCGTCTGACAATGGGTGGGGTTCGCCGCCTAGAGGCTGGTAGCTGTCAGCAGTGGGTACTTGAAATGCTTCACCCACAACATAATAAAAGTTGTTGTCGCGAGCATACTCCACAGACGTGTCATCGTTTGCGCCAAAATCGACTGTACCTTCTGGCGCAGAAAGCGAATGGTAATCACGGGCTACGTGATTGGGAACAATGTCGATGATAACTTTCATACCCGCAGCATGAGTTCTTTCAATCAGAGCTTCGAATTCTTCTAAGCGCTTTTGTGGGTTGTCAGCTAGGTCGGGGTTAACATTATAGTAATCTTTAACGGCGTATGGTGAACCAGCGCGGCCTTTCACTACATCTGGGTCGTCATTTGAAATACCGAAGTCGGTATAATCATTGATTACCGCATGATGTGGCACACCGGTATACCAAATATGACTGGTGCCTAAAGACTTGATGGCTTCAAGGGCTTTAGGGGTAAAGTCGCTGAATTTGCCTACGCCATTTTGCTCAACCGTACCCCAAGGCTGGTTACTAGAATTAGTATTTCCAAATAGTCGAGTAAACACTTGGTAGACGACTGGTTTCCCTTGCCTTTCACCGTTTTCAGAATGCGTTGACATATCACCTTGTTGATTTGATGCTGAATGCCTACTTCCTTTGCCTTCGACTGTTTGATTATTTACTGATGGCGACGGACCAGTACACGCCATCAAACCGATCGACAGCATAGCAACAGATAAAGGCTTAAGAGAAAAAACCGACTTGTGATTAAGCATAGTATTCGTGACAAAAATGTAAATGATGCCAACAGGATACGCGTTAAATGTATGTTAAAAAACATGCATACGTATTCAGAAATGAAAAAGCCGTCCAAGAGGACGGCTGATATATAAAGCTGTAAAGAAGATTTCCTAAGCTGCTTGCGCTACACGCAATGGTTTTTGTATAGGACGAGCGGTATGTGTTGGTGTGTTATTAATCACTGGTAACGCGCTACGAAGTTCATTGTGAATTTGTTTATGAAATCCTTGAAGCGGCTTAGCTAAGTCCTCTAGTAATACTTGCGGCGATAGCCTGTAAGGAACTCGCTTGCCGTTAAACTCTACGGCTTCGCCAACTGGATTAAAATGAATACCAAATGCTTTCATTCTTCGTGCTAATTTTGGCTCCATCAAAACGTAAGCATGTTTAACATTGAGTTGTTGGCAAATACTGGTTGCCATTAAATACAGCGCAATGGAAAGATATGGAAAGTGCTCTACGTTAAATGGCGTACTCTTCTTTTGTTTTATCTTTTCAAGTTTTTGGGCAGGCAGGATTTTAGAGCGCATCTGGCGAACTCTGAACTCTCTTGGAATTGCCAATCGTGATATTTCGCAAATGCTTGTAGGATCACAGCTAGAGGGAAGCAATGCACCATCTTCAAAGGCACCTGCGCACTTTTCTTCTAACGGCAGCGATAACCCTGCTTCGGTTGGCAAGACTAAGCGAATTGTACCTGCGCATTCGCCTGTTGGGCGATGTTTTATATAACAGTTAATTGCGCGATCATCATATTTATCTTTCTCAATAGCAGCAGCGTTTTTTTGCTCGAATTTCATTTCCTCGCAATAGACTTTATGGCGGGTTTTGTAGCTAACTTGTTTTTCATTTTCTTCGTTCGCTACAACGAGTTCATAACGGCTAAAAAAGAAATTGGAAATACTTTCTTCAAGTGACAATCGGCGTGGAAATGCTTTAAGCAGTTGTCGAGGTAACTGGTTTAACTTATTAGTTACAGCACTATTTAGCGCACGAGCAGCGCTCATTGTTGTTGTTTTCAACGCAAAAGTCCCCTAATTTTATGTTAATTATTAGGCTTGTGGGTAACTTCCTGTTCGCAGCAGTAGCCTTTGGTATATTGTTTTAAATTAATATTTGAAATGCTATTTTATCTTTGTCTTATTATTGGTATCTCGGCTTTGTCTGATAAGCGCATCCCCACTTACAAAATCAGACTTAGATAGGCGGTCGTACAGTAAAACATTAGCTGTTGCCGCCAAATTCATACATGAATACGTGGGTACATAAACGACATGGTCGCACCACGACAGAGTGTCTTCGCCTACACTTCCATCTTCAGGACCTAAGATATAAAAGGCATTTTCCGGGTGTTCGAACTTTGGTAAAGGCTCTGCACCCTCAACAAGCTCAACCGCAACTACGGACGCCCCCTCTGGTACAACATCCCGTAGATTATCAACGCCAACCGTTGGAATAACCTTGTGAAACGCTTTCGTATCTGCATTAAAGTCTTTAGCGAAACGGTAACGCTGCCCCGTATAAAATACGCTAGCGACACCGTAGCATCCCGCAGCACGTAAAATAGACGCTACATTGACGGGATTTTTTGGGTTAACTAGCCCAATCGAAATTTTTTGTTTTGCTATTTGCACTTTTTATTAGCTTTTTATTATTTGAGTTTGATACTGCCACGACTTAGAAGAAGCTACTACGCGTAACCACGAAAATTAGCCATAAGTATAAGAACGAATACATAAAGTCTACAGCGACCTCATCGTAATCAATGCGTTGTTGCAGGTAACCAGTTTTTCGTTAACGCCTTAGCTTAACCCTACAAGTCAGGCCATTTAGATGCGCTACATGCCATTTTCTCTTCTACAACTTTACGCTTTTCATATATTGGCAAGCGTTTCACGTGTCTGTAATTAACGTATTAAAGAAAATAACTAATCTTGTTCAGGGTACAGCAAATTGCAGACCAATAGTGTGAAAATTTTGCAAGTTCGGTGCAAAGTTTACATTTTCAACAACAAAGAGAAGGTAAACACGCTTTTAATCAGTTACTTACGATTAGGTTTAGGGGTTAGGCGCGTTTACTTTGTTGTGGGAGTTAGTAGCTAGATTGCCAGATCAGTTGTCTAATTAGGGCCAGGAACTGATAAGAAGTAGAGGTAATAAATAAAGTACAAACGATAGGCCCGATCTTGTGTTGCCATTTTGAAACACGATATCCCTCTGAAAATATTGACTTTATTTACGAACAAAAAAAAGCCTGGATAATATCCAAGCTCTTAACGGCAACTGTTGCTAAATTCATACAGGGCTTATATCCCGTGACGACGAATTTACTACGCTATTTGGTAATTTAGACCATCCACATTAGAGGTAAGACTTTTGAGGTGACGTCTGGCCATACGCCTACCCTGGCCATAACCTCTCAATAGCTTTTTCTTATCCATAGTAAGTCGTTTAACGCAGAAAGCTTCATCTGGCGCTATCACACGAATGGTGCAGTCGCTCGGTGGGTTCTTAAGAAAATCGAGAGTTTCATTGTAAATTGCTGAACGCTTCAGCATTTTTTCTAAAATTGCAGGCTGGTTTCCATACATCTTTTGCATCAACCAAGTTGATTTTACTTCAGGTTTGGTAAATCCAAGTGGTTGAGAAAGTATTACGGTAATGTCCCTAGCGCCCATGTTATAAGCCCTAATTGCAGGTATCGCATCTGCAACTCCACCATCTAAATAACGCGTACCGTTAATGATTATTTCATCTCGATATGCGGTGGGTAGCGCACAAGACGCTACCATCAATTCGTCTACATTAGTTTCTGTCGCCTGAATATATTCACATTCACCTGATTCAGCATTCGTAATACCCACGTACAAGGGCATACTGCTCTTTTCACCTGGAGCAGGAATGTTCATTGATTGCTTTGAATGATGCCATAACCAATGAACATCTGTCATATGCCCCCCTTTTATGAATCGAAGCGGGCTGAAGAACTCTCGCTTGGTTGCATATTGGGTGATAATAGTTTTACTCAAACCTTGCATTTTAGAGACGTAAGTCGACAGGTTTGTCGCCCCAGCGGACACCCCTAGCGTAAAATCAAAGGGGTAATAGTCTTGCTCCATGAATTTATCTAGGACGCCTGCCGCAAATATTCCGCGCATAGCGCCACCTTCAACAACTAATGCACTTTTCATCTGTTCTCTCCCTGTAGATACATTCACAACCTTCTGGTACGACCACTTTCGGTAACAACTATCCTACAAGAGAATCAAGAGATATGCCAAGAAGAAAAAACCGCGAACAAGGTCGCGGCTTTTAAATTGTTAACACTGAGACGTTAACTAAATTTTCTGATGAGCATTTATTTCATCGTTACAGTCAACATGGGTGCATTACCATCGGGCCCGGCAACCTTAAACTCATACAGGCCAGATTCAGCTATTTCAATCATCAAATTGTTATTGCTCGCCCCCAAAATTTTAGGCTCACTTGGCGTGACGATATTACTCGCTGCATCATTAGGATTACCAAGATTCACCGTCGACCAATCTTCAGAGGCAACTTTAAATTCGATGCTACCTGCACTTAACTCGATGTCGGCGGCGTAGACACCCTCTCCTTGATATTCAAACATATCTACTGCGCCCCAACCGTTCATACCACCGCGGATATAAACTTGGGTGTCTCCCCAAAATGCTTCTTTAAATACACCAATGGTAGGGGCATCTAAGTCAGTCACGTTGAACACAAACACATAGCGATCAGCAGTTTCAATGTTTAGAACAAGGTTATCGTTAGTCGCAGCCAACCCAAGGGTTTGACCTGGCGCTAAGTTACGGTCGGCATCGTCGGCAGACAAAGCACCAAAGTTCACGGTACTCCAGTCTTCAGACGCAACTTTAAACTCGTAAGTGCCAGGCTCAATATCTCGAGCAAAAGTATAGATACGACCACCTTGGTAAGAGAACTCATTGTCTGTACCCCACCCGTTCATTGCACCACGAAGGTACACAGGGGTTCCAACGTAGGGTTCTTCGTTTTCAACCTTTAGAACTGGCGCTTCGCTGTCTGATGCATCGATGGTAAACAGGTATGTCGCACTGATATCAGGTGTAAACGACAAATTAGTATTAGTGCGAGCAAGTACTTTCTCTTCACCTGCTACCACCAACCCTTCTTCACCTTCGGCAGCACCAAAGTTCACAGTGCTCCAATCTTCAGAAGCGAACTTAAACCCGTAAGTTACACCGCCTTCAAGCGCAGCAGTAGCCGTATATACACCGTCACCTTGATAAGTAAATGCGTCATCCGTTGACCAGCCGTTCATGTCTCCACGAAGGTAAGCGACAGTGTCGCCGTAAGGCACAACGTCAGGTGCACCAGATGTTGCATACGCTGATAGACCGTACCCTTGAGAACCAGATTGAGGCTTAACAAACACAGCAATAGTCAGTGCAGGTACGGTAAAGGTTCCGTTACCGTCTTCACCCTCAACAAAAGTTGCACCACGTACCGCAGCATCAACTGAGTTCATTTGTGTGGCGTGAAGAGAAAAGCCGGTTGCTGTATTTACAGTAATAGATTTCTCATCGTAACCCGTGTTAACCAGAACCATTACCGCATCGTTCATCATATCTAAGTCTTGACGCGGTACTTCGCTGTTATCTGATACACCGTCGTCAATACTCATTGCGATAAGACCACGCTGTTGGCGTGAACCAATATTGTGAAACCCAATACGATCGATAATATCTTCTGCCGAGGTTAATCTAAATAAAGGACTTGTCATTCTAATGTTTAGCAGCTCCGCGAATACGTCTGATGCAAACATTATGTCCGCCATAGAGGCTGCACGGTTAGGGTTGTAAATAAATTCACCCATTTCTTCCCAACGGGCTTCATTGTCTTGTGCTAACGGTAACCCTACATTCCAGTTATTAGTCTCGTATGTGAAATCTACATAGTTAAACCAGTCACCCGAGTCGTAGGTGTTTCGGTCCATTGATTTAGAGCGAAGCATGTCGCCGCCCATTTGTAGAAATGGAATACCCTGAGACACAAGGTTAATGCCCATAGCCACATTTTGTGCGCGCACTCGCTGCTCTAACGTGATGTCCTGTGGAAGCGTGTAGTTTAATTGGTCCCACAAGGTTTCATTATCGTGTTTAGACACATAGTTAATGATGTCTGCGGGGTCTTCTGCATAGCCGCCCAAGTTACTCGTCGCACCAGCACTGCCTGAAGAGGTTTCCAATACATAGTCTTTAAGCGTACCAATCATGCCCATTTTTACACGATCTTGTGCACTTAACAGTCCATCATCTTCGGGTCTAAATATAGCGCCCTGACGAATAGCTTCACGAATGCGATCGTTATAAGTACCAATTTCAGTACCGGCCATATTAAGCTGGCTGGCTTGCTCGTAACCGCGGTCTATTTTGGTCCAACCCTCGCCATAAAAGTAGTTGTCTTCATCAATTGCTTGAACAGCATCACGAAGGCGTACCATGGTATCTTTGGTTGCCTGGCTCATGATGTCAAAACGGAAAGAATCGTACTTGTAGTGTTCAGCCCACATAAGTAATGAGTCTTCCATGAATTTTTCCATCATGACATTGCGTGGCTCTGTGTCATCGCAGCAGGTTTCGCGCACTATCGCCCCAGTGTCCACTTCATAACGGTGGTAATACCCAGGTACAGCTTTATCTAGAACAGACTTACTGAAAACACCAGATGCATTGGTATGGTTGTAAACCACATCAAGTGCAACACGCAGGCCCATTTCATGAAGCGCTTGGATCATAGCGCGCATTTCTACAATACGCTCAACACCTTCTGCACTAGATGCATAGCTACCTTCAGGTGCATTAAAGTGATGAGGGTCGTACCCCCAGTTGAACGTATCCAGATTGCGTAAGTCATTAGTCAACTGCTGAGCTTTACCCGCCTGTGACAACGGGTCGTAAGCGTTGTAAACGTCAATCAACAATGCGTCCGAGCTTTCTTCTTCACATACCGCAGCACTGCTATTTAAGCGACAAAGTTTTCCCACTGTATCGTACAAGTCAACAGTGTTGGTTGGATCTTCGTCAATGGTTGCAATGTCATTGGCCGGAAGGATATGGAAATAGGTTAGCCCTGCTTCTACCAACTTTTTAAGGTGTTCAACCGGTGCCGTTCCCTCTTCAGTAAAGGCAAGGTATTTGCCACGATTTTCTTCAGAAGTAGACATATCACGTACGCTGAAATCACGTATGTGACCTTCGTAAATAACCGCGTCTTCATAATTTTCTACCGTAGGAATGGTGTGAGTATCCCACCCCTCAGGTTTTAAATCTTCATCGGCAAGGTTTACAAAGCGTGAGAAACGACCGTTTGTGCTAAGCGACACAGAATATGGATCTGTTACAAGCAGGGTTTCTACGTTACCTGTAATAGGGTGATATACCGTAACTTCATAGCGATAAAGCTGACGGTCTAGCGACATATCGCTTTCATAGCGCCATATGCCTGACACATCATCACGTACCATATCTATACGCTGACTTAACGTTTTATCATCGTTATAAAGCAAAAGGTCGACATTCGAAGCGGTAGGCGCCCACAGCGCAGCGGTAATACCTTGGTCTGTATAAACCCCGCCAAGTTGTGCCTCGTCGGCATCTTCTTCACCCATAGTGTAAAGCGCGTCGATTGCGTTTGCCAATTGGATGCCTGTTGCTGCTACAAGTGCACCGTCAGCATCGTATCCACCAACAACCGCTTGTGTCGTCAGTACAGTTTTCGCATCTTCTACCGACCAGTCTCCTTCCCATGCCTGCATCGAAGACAAGTGCGGTGCGCGAGCAGATTGCTCTTCGGTAAGTGATGTACTGATAAGTGCTACTTCAGTACCATTAATACCCTCTTCCAGCGTGCTTTCCAAGTCAGCCTGTGCTGAATAGTGCAGTTTTACTTGCGAAACAGTTTCTGGAACATCCCATAAAATGGTGTTGGCATCTAACCAATGGGCACCAAAGCCTTCTATATCGACCGGCTGTGGCCCAAGCGACATTATGGGAAACTCAAAAATTGTTGGCTCGCCAGAAAGGGTAAAGTTCATTCGCACAAAAGTTTCATCGTCTTGTACTAATGAACCTTGGAAGTCACCTCCCCCCATTTCTTTACCGGCGTCATCGGTACCTTTGTGAATGATGAAGTTATGACAGCTTCCGTAATCGTCTTTAAGGTCTAAGATCCAGTACGCACCATAGTTCGGATCGATGCCGCTATGAATACGGCCGTTTGCCCAATCCGTGTCTGCGTCAGCATAAGCATCACACTGGTCATTGTTCCAAGTATGTAGTCGCCAACCTTCATAGGCGGCGTCGTTACTTGAGTTATCCGCGTCTACTGCAGCGCGGTTATAGTAAAGCACAGCTTGATTAGATGAGGGGGTGAATACAGGTGCCGGTAAACTTGGATCCGCGCCCGCTTCACAGGCATCGTTTGCCTCGTTCGGCACTAACGGTGCGTCACATTGAATAGGCGGTGGTGGCTCGCAGGCCGTTCCTGCTGCATTAGGTACATTGGGCACTTCACAAGTAAGCAAATCGTTTGTGCCTGACTCTACGCCAGAACCCCCGCAACCCGTTAGTGTATAAGCGCCTACTAAAAGTAACGCTGCGCGCACTACTTTCTTTTTAGTAAACATAAAACTCTCCTGAATATTTTCGCTATTTCTGGCAACCGAACGTTTATGTGCATCGTCAAATAAATTACCTAAGATGTTGTTTTTCATAGTTGATATGTCATCCCTAGGTAATATTGTGTGCCAAAGTACTGAATAGTGCCGGTTTGCTCTTCTGATGCGAAATAGCTTTTGGTTGGCTCATCCGTTAGATTGTTTACTTGGAACAGAACGCTCCAATTATCGTTAATTTCATAAGACGCTTGGTAATCAATGACCAGTTCGTCATCAAAGTTAACAACTTGATCGTTAACCGCTACTTGCTGAGATACGAAGGCATCGCGATAGCGACTAGACAGGCGGGTTTCAAACCCTTCGTATTCCCAGAAAACGGTTAATGTGGCTACATTTTCAGAAAGCCCTGGTAAATTAGCGGCGTAAACGCCATCGCCGAGGGTGCGCTGAATTTCACTTTCCGTATAAGAGTAGCTTGCGCTAACCCCTAAACCTGACCATAGCCCAGGTAACATGCTGTAAATTTGCGTGTAGGCGACTTCTAGTCCTCTAATGTAGCCACCTTCTGCGTTATTTACCGCAGTGCTATAGCTACCATTTTCTGTAGGCACTGTCACAAAGATAGGATCGCCGTTTTCATCCCTTGCTAGTTCGGCTTCTTGCCCGGTAAATTCTGGGGTTAAATAGACTGGAACACTTACGTTGTCTGGAATGACTATACCGTTTGCTTCAAAGTCATAAGGTTCTATTTCAATGTCTTCTACAAACGACTCGATGTCTTTGTAAAAGCCCGCCACAACCAAAGCCCCTTCTGTATCTGAGAAGTAATATTCCCATGACACATCGTACTGTGTTGCGTAAAACGGTTCTAGGTATGGACTATTGCGGGCATTACCACTGACTCTCGCTGTTGGGTTTGAAAGCGTGATTTCGCCTGAGTCTCTGTCTTGGAACGCAGTAACTGTTTCAATAGTGGTAGACGCATTCGCAGCAAAACGGTTAATTGGCGCTCTCCCCATTACTTTTGCTGCTGCTACTCGAAGCTGAGTATCATCAGTAAGTTTAAAGTTCAGGTTAATAGAGGGCAGTACATCTGAATACTCGTGGCTAATTAACGCTGGACGATAAAAATTATTGATGAGCCCTACGTCATCTGTAATGTTTTGCGCGCCTGCTGTTGGGTCGCTTACCTCAACTGACGTACCCGTTTCCAAGTCTTGAATAAGCTGAGTAGCACGCTGCAGTGTAGTTGAGCTTTGCTTGCTTTTAACGTATCTAACACCGACATTACCTGTAACAGGAATACTGCCAATTTCAGTGTTAATATTTGCCATTAAGTAAGCCGAGTTTACGGTTTCAAATACATCACCGCTTTCTTGTAGTGTCCACGCTGTAGCGGGGCCTGTTCCTGGGCCATTAATAACGCCCGCAGCTCCAGGCCCCCATGTTTGAACAGGCACCGGCCTACCTTCTGGGAACCAGGCATTAAGTGCACTGTTTAAATCGACTGATAAATAGCTTGGGAAATATCCAAAGTCACCGCTCCAATCAACTTGTTCAACCATGTCTGACGTTAAACGAAGTGGCGGTTCACTAACTGAAAAGGCACTGTCATTACCGTATTCAAAGACAGAGCGATCGTTGTTGTATTCCCGATCTGAATAACGATAGCCAAATTCAAGACCAGAAATGATGGGTACGTCTACGTAATACTGGAAGTCGACACGGTATGCATCTAGCTCATCTTTGTTTTCAAATGGATAGATACCGTACTTGCTCACCATGACCCGGTCTAAATCGGTAAAGGCATCGGTTTGGTTAAAACCAATATCAGGCAGATTTAACCCGTTCAATAAATAAGATATTTGAACGTTTTCATCAAACACTGGGTTCGCAACTGTCGCATCTTCGCCTAAAAGCGACCATAACAAGCCGTTTCTAAAGTCACTTTCAGCACTTGAGCGAGATACGTCAAACTGAACCGATAAATCTGGAGATATTTCCCAGCTAGCATTAACACCTAAGTTAGTAACACTGTCGAAGTCTTGATTGTCGTCGTTTACCAGTTCAACTCGGGTGAAGCTATTGTCTGTACGAGAAAAAGTACCGCCAACGACGCTGTTGTTAACTACAACCGGGTTAGTAATACCCGCGTTAATACCGCCTAACTTAACGCGAAATCCCCGAGCAAATGCTTCAGAATCAAATTTTGAAATGAAGGCATCAGCTTTTAAGGTGAACGTATCGATAGGCGCCCATTCAAACGCCGCTACGTAGCCATCGCGCGTTTCTTCACCGCCTTTGTGCTGCATCTCAAAACCTTCTGAGATTAGCTCACAGTTTGGACAATCTGCCGGGCCATCGGTATCCCCTTCCAGGCCATCAACATCTACCTGACCGTTATAAGCTAACCCGATGAACTGCGTAGAAACGCTTGGCTGGAATAGACGAGCATAGCCCAATGATACACCCAGGGTGTCGTCTAGGAACTTACCTTGATAAGAGAAGCTCAGTCTATGACCGTATTCCGTAGCATCGCTTATTTCGGAGGCTCTATCGTTATACATACCACGCATGTTGGCGCTAAACTTATGCTGCTCTTCAATGGCAAGTGGTGATGCTGTTTTTAGTTCTACCGTACCCGCAATACCGCCTTCAATTAGCGATGCCTTGGGAGATTTATAAACCGCAGCCTCGCTAATAAGCTCAGACGGATATTGGTCAAATTCAATAGCGCGACTTCCGCTCGTGGATACCTGCTCCCTACCGTTTAACGTAGAAAAAACAAAGTCGCCTGATAAACCGCGAATATTGATTTGCGCTGCTTGTCCGCCGGTACGCACTGCCGAGATACCCGGCAAGCGGGTCAGAGCATCGGCCATAGATACGTCGGGAAGCCCGCCAAGGTCATCTGCAGATATTTGCTCAGAAACCGTGTCAGAGAAACGCTTTTGATTTAGTGATTGAATTAAGCTGGTACTGAAACCACGTACTTCGATACGCTCTAAGGTATCTTCTTGCGGTCGTTCAACTTCATCTACGGGTGAGTCTGGTGATTCTTGAGCATAGAGCGGCTGCGCACTAAACGAGACCCCACTAGTGATCAAGGCCGCCATTATAGTGCTGGGTTTGAATGTATTCATTGGTGTCCCATCCTTGTTTATTATCGACATTTTTAGGAATACCACACCCAAAAATGCCTCTTATGGTTCAACACCAAATACTACTGGTTTGTATAAAAAGGGAGCAATGCTATGCATACGTATTCATTTACATATGCGCAACATAAATTTAATGAATCATGATTTTTTGGCAATTTAGTTAACACTTTATTATCAGAAATAAAAAAGCGGCCATATGGCCGCTTTATAGAATGCGCGTTTATTTACCTCGCTAATGCGTTAAAAATACGCTAAATAATATAGAAAATCTTCGAATAACCTACTTCATTGAACGCTTGTACTTCGCAACCATCCCATTTATGTAATCGTCATGTGAAGGCAATTTAGCAATAGGCTCTCTTTTAAGTTCTAGCAGCTTTGTTAACATTTGATTTAATTGTGCATCGGGTACGCTATTTACTAAGCCATGGTAATCCTTTGGCATTACACCCTGCCCGTATAAAACTTGAAGCCAAGAACTTTCAAGGAAAAGATCGTTTTGCTCCCTTTGAAGAACACCATTTTCTTTAAAAAGTTCAATCTTATGGGCTAAAGAGTCAGGCAGCGTGATGTTGCGCATATCGTTGAAGAAGGCGCTGTCCGTTCTTTCATTTACTACATAGTGTAATACCAAAAAGTCTCTGATTTGTTCGAATTCGAGTTCTGATTGTTTGTTGTATTCGACAATTAGGCTCTTTGTCACACCATTGTGCGGAAATAGCTGAATTAAACGCACAATTGCTGATTGAATAAGATGAATGCTAGTTGATTCAAGAGGCTCTAGAAATCCGCTTGATAGGCCTACCGCCACCACGTTTTTATACCATTGCTTTCGCCTTCTACCGGTTGTAAATTTTATCAGCTTTGGATCGCCCAGCGGTTTCGTATCTAGGTTTGATAATAAAGTGTCACAGGCTTGGTCATCACTTATATAGCGAGAGCTATAAACGTGACCGTTACCATTTCTATGTTGTAATGGAATTCGCCACTGCCACCCTGCATCGTGTGCTATGGAGCGCGTGTACGGTGCGGTGTGTTCGTGCCTTTCTGACGGAACAGCCAGCGCACTGTCACAGGGTAATAAGTGAGACCAGTCGTCATAGCCCGCCCCTAAAGCACCTTCAATCAACAAGCCTTTAAAACCGGTGCAATCTATAAATAAATCGCCATCAATGACTTCTCCACTTTCCAGGTGCAGCGCTTGTATATATCCGCTGTCATTACAACGTTGTACTCTTGAGATCTTACCCTCTACACGCACTACGCCCATTTGTTCACTTAGCTTTCGCAAATACTGCGCATACAGACTGGCGTCAAAATGGTATGCAAACGGAAGTTCTAAAACGGGATCTTTTGCATTAATTTGGGCGAATTTTCCCGCTTCAGCAGCGAGATAATTAAGATCATAATCCCACAAATCGTTTTTTAAACCTTGTTGGCGAGCCTTCACCCAATAGTGATGGAAATGACAAAATGCCATGCTTCTGCCAGGCGCTCCAAAGGTGTGGTAGTAACTTTCTCCTCTAGTCTTCCAGTTCTCAAAACGAATGGCGAGTTTAACCGTAGCTTTAGTGTCGTGAATGAACTGAGCTTCGTCTATACCCAATACTTGATTTACGAGTCGAATTGGAGGAATGGTTGCTTCCCCAACACCAACCGTTCCTATGGCTTCAGATTCAACAAGCGTAATTTGAATAGCTTGTCCAAGCAGCTTCTTCAAAAGTGAAGCAGCTAACCAACCGGCGGTACCGCCTCCTGCTATTACGACGCGATTTATAGGTTTTGTATGAGGGGTAAGCATAAACGTCTCGAATTTATCAGCTACTATTAACGATTTTTCTTTATACAAAAAAAGAAAAGCCACCGTTTGCTTTCTTTTAGCATAAGCTAAAACAAAAAGCAGCAGGTGGCTTTACACACACGAAGTGATTAGAACTTGTAGTTAAAACCTAACAAGTAGTTTGTTCCGTAAGTCTGGAACTGTGTAATTTGGCGACCGTCAGCAGCAGATGCTTGAATGTCGTCCTCGTCAGTCAAGTTCTGTGCTTGAAGCGTTACACGCAAACCTTCTAGATAATCGATACCAGATTCACCGAAGTCATAACCAATCTGCGCATCAACAAGCGTTCCACCTTGCTTAGTTGCATCAACTAACGCAAGACTTAAACCGCGCTCTTCTGTCAAGTATTGATCGCGCTTCGTTGCCGCTAAACGGAACTCGAAACCGTTGCTTTCGTAGAAGAAAGTCATGCTGTAAGACTCTTCTGAAAGGCCTGGAATTCTTGTTTCACTTTGACCCGGCGCTGCATCAACTTCACCGTCCATGAAGGTAGCACTTGCAAATAAGCCAAAACCTTCTAGCGATTCATGTACAAGGTCGAATGGTAGCGAGCCCTGTAATTCGTAGCCACGTACAAAGCCTTCAAAACCGTCTAGCACACTGCCTACTTGTCCTTCGAACAACACAGGCGCTTGGCCTTCAGAACCTTGATGAAGGTCTGGAATATAGAAGTCAGTAAAGTCAGCAACTAGTGATGTACTGCGGTGCCAGTTTTTAATATCTTTATAGAAGAAAGATACTGCAACGTAACCGGTATCAGCGAAATAGTTTTCATAAGCCAAATCAAACTGGTTCGCTTCAAGAGGACGAAGCTCCGGGTTACCAGCACTACCACTCCAAGGACCGTTTTCAATGTCTGTACTTTCAATTTGGTTATCGTTGAATGAGAAGGTCACCTGTGTATTCGGGCGCATATCGTCCATACGCGGACGAGAAATGACTTTACTTAAGCCTAGGCGTACAAACTGTCCTTCTGCAACTTCAGCCGATAGATTCAAAGTTGGAAGCACATCTGTGTAGTCAGCACCGCCGCTAATTGGATTAGCAATAGTGTAACCGTCGGTATCTGATGTAGTTGAGAAACCTGTAGACTGCTGGTCTGCGTTTACAACTTGAACACCTACATTACCGCGTACCCAGATATCACCGAACTCCATTTCCAAATCTAATTTGGTGTAAAGCGTAATGAGTTCTTCGTCTACCGTATAGGTATCACCTAGGCGATCATTTTGAACACGGCTGGCATCACTTTCGATGTAATATCCGCTTTCATATAAGCCTAACGAGTCATACGCTAAAATGCCTTCGATACCGATGAAATCTAGATTTGTTACACCTAATACATCTGGAATTGCTGCATCGCTTGGATATGTAGGAGCCGTTAAATAAGCACCGTTGTTATCTTTAGATTTTGAACGGTCAGAATAAACAACACCTGCCGAAAGACCTGTAACCACACCCCAATCTACATAACCTTTAAGGTCGAAGCGCAATGTATCAAGCTCTTCTTCGAAAACAGGTTGGTTTACGAAGCCGTCTTGACCATCAGACTCTAATAGAGGTGGTGCACCCCATGCTTGTGGACCGGCTAATGTGATAAGTGCTGGGTCAGTTAAGTCAACTGGCGCAATAGTTGGGTGGTCTGAAAACATAACACCGGTAGAGGTCATTTCCCAACTGCGAGCAGTAAGAGGGCGACCTTCTGTGCCTGCACGACCAACACCTGAGTAACTTTCTACGTCAATGATTTCTTTTTCTACTTTACCTGTAGAGTAATCAACTTCCAGTGTCCAAGAATCATTAATTTGGTACTCAGCGTTGATACCTACAGTGGTTAGATCAGCTTCCTGTCGGCGAGCATCGTTTCGCACAACACTGTAGAAACCGTCAGAGTATCCACTGGTAACAAGACCGTCTTCAACACCAGTGATGGTATAAGCACTTGTACCCCACTCTGCACCACCTTCTTCAAGACCACGACGAACGTCGTCTTCAACGAAATCGATGTAAAGCGCATCAAGTTGAATATTTAACTTATCTGTCGGTGCCCACTCAACAACAGCTGCAAAAGAATCACGTTCTAGCATGGCAGAACGTTGGAAAGAGTCATGTCCACCAAGTACAACTGTATCTTCTGGTACTTCTACAGGGTCAAGAGCACGGCGCTCATTGTCAAAATTAATACCGGCATAACCCCAACCGCGGAACTGTTGCTCTTGACGCGGCGATTCCATTGTTGCAACCGTTAATGCTAAACCAATTGTATCGTCTGCGAATTGGTCAACAAAGTTTACAGAGACGCGGTGTCCATCATTATCAAAATCTGGATTCGGAGAATCTTCAGCGTTCTTCTCGAATGTACCGTTTACGGTAAAGGTGCTTTCTGCTGTAAGAGGCTTAACGGTTTGAAGGTCAATAGAACCGCCGATGTTTTGCGTGGTCATGCCTGCTTCAGGTGTTTTGTATACCAGAATATTTGAAATAATTTCCGTAGGATAAAGGTCAAACTCAACCCCACGGTTGTCACCCATACCCAAAAGCTCACGGCCGTTTAAAGACGTTCCAACGTAATTTTCGTTAAAGCCACGGACCGAGATACCACTTGTACGACCGTTGCGACGCTCACCAGTAACACCTGGTAGACGTGCAATTGATTCTGCAATACTTGTGTCAGGAAGTTTACCGATATCCTCAGCTGAAAGCGCTTCAACAATAGACGTGTTGTCCATTTTAATTGCTTGAGCACGTTGTAAGCTGCCGCGTATACCGCTTACTTGAATAACTTCTAGATTAGCTTCATCAACAGCATCTGTGTTTGCTTCTTGAGCTAGTGCAGGTGCACTACCAAACGCCATACCGCCTGAAATAAGCGCAGCTTTTATTAGGTTGGGTTTAAATTGTTTCATAAAACGGGTGTCCCATACGGTTATAGTTGTTGTCTTTTTGTTGTTCTTATGACAAATAAATGACAATACATCTCACGGGGACAATGCTATAGATGCCCTAGGTTTTGCACAATTGCCTGCATACGTATTCAATAAAATTTATGCAACACAGTTTTAACAAGTCACTAGGAAATAGTGATGTAATTTTACAACATATACCGTACTCAACCGTCCGTATGTAAATTTTTTATGAAATTAAATTTCATGCATACTGCGTATTTATGCTTAAAAAAAGAGATGCAAGCGGGGTCGATGCTAAGTTTAATAAAGTATAGAAAGGAAATTGAACGCGTGAATTCGTAGCTTATAGTATTAGCCAAATCATAAAAAAACTTATTTTACAGTTTCGTGTAAAGGGCAGAAATGCTCAAACAAGAAAGCCCCGTAAAAACGAGGCTTTCTAGAGGTAGTAGCTAATAACGGCCTACAAATTTTTAATCAACACCGAATCCACATTTCTCTGCGGCTTGCTTATAAGCTGAGGCAAAGTCTTTCCCCATTTGTATAAAACTTTCACTGGTATAGTGCCAAGGATCATCGTCATATGAGTAAGTGTCAGAATTAGACATGTAAGTAGCGCAACTGTCTGACGCAATAAAAAGCTGCTGCGCTAAATGCACCCTTTCTATGTAAGGCATAATATCTTCTTCGCCCATTTCGGAATCGGTGATTTTGCCAATAACCACAGGCAAATCATCTTCCCTAAGTGCAGCACGGAACAAGTTCATCATAGTTGTTAAATTGGTAAGGTATGCATTGGCTGACGCTTCGCTTGCGTGTGCATCAGCTTCACCTTGCATCCAAATAATACCCATAGGTTTTAACGTGTCTGACTTGCCATCGCCATTGATATCACTAACCGCGTAGGCGTTTTTAATAGTCTCTAGTGCAAAATCGTACTGGTTAAGACCTCTGCCTTCAGTAAAATTCGGGTACCAGTTACTGTAACCTGTGTTAAGCGCAAGGCCAGTTCCCCCTACCGCATACTTTATAATGGCAATTTTTTTGTTTGGGTATTGCTGCTGTATTACGTTTGCAAAGGTTAATTCAGCTCCGAATCGCTCTGAAAGCGTATTGATTTTGCCATCCGTTTTAAAACCTGTACCGTGGCCTGGTTGAAGTTTATCCCACTTCCCTACACCGCCGTTGTCTTGATTGTCGAAAACCCCATTTCCATGAAAAATCATCACGTCTTGTTCTTTTGCTAAATCTTTTGGCAGTTCAGAAATGTAACCATAGCCGTCCATATTGGATTGCCCTGCCATAAAAAAAGTCAGGTATTCATCAGCTATAGCTGAGCATGACAACAAGGAAGCGAAACAAGCTAACGCAGTTTTTTTCATAAGAAATATCTTCATGTTATTTGGTTGGTAGAAATAGAGTACTTATAAACGGAACCTTAACAAGGTGAATACGTTTGCAAGCAATTTAAAGCAACGCTCGTTTTAATCCAGGTATAAAAAAGCCCGCTTAAAGCGGGCTTTCAAACATATTAATAAGCGTTAGCTTACCAACCTGTAGTTTCGCGAAGCGCCTTGCCGATTTCAGCAAGTGAACGTACAGTCTTAACGCCTGCGTCTTCTAGTGCTTTAAATTTCTCATCAGCTGTACCTTTACCGCCTGCGATGATTGCACCAGCGTGACCCATACGCTTGCCCGGAGGAGCAGTAACACCAGCAATGTAAGAAACAACTGGCTTAGTTACGTTCTCTTTAATGAACGCAGCCGCTTCTTCTTCTGCAGTACCACCGATCTCACCGATCATTACGATAGCTTCAGTTTGTGGGTCGTCTTGGAACATCTGAAGGATGTCGATGAAGTTAGAACCAGGAATTGGGTCACCACCGATACCAACACAAGTAGACTGGCCGAAACCTTCGTCAGTAGTTTGCTTAACCGCTTCGTACGTAAGTGTACCAGAGCGAGAAACAATACCTACTTTACCAGGCTTGTGGATGTGACCAGGCATGATACCAATTTTACACTCTCCAGGAGTGATTACACCTGGGCAGTTTGGACCAATCATGCGAACGCCTTTGGCTTCAACGTACTCTTTAACGTAAAGCATATCTAGCGTTGGGATACCTTCAGTGATACATACGATTAGCTCGATACCCGCGTCTGCAGCTTCAACAATTGAATCTTTACAGAATGGTGCTGGTACGTAGATAACTGTCGCAGTTGCGCCAGTAGCTTCTACAGCTTCACGTACAGTATTAAATACTGGAAGACCTAGGTGCTCAGTACCGCCTTTGCCTGGTGTTACACCACCAACCATTTGCGTACCGTAAGCAATTGCTTGCTCAGAGTGGAAAGTACCCTGACCGCCAGTGAAACCCTGACAAATTACTTTAGTATCTTTATTAATTAATACAGACATTATTTGCCCTCCGCTGCAGCAACAACTTTCTGCGCTGCATCAGTTAGCGATTCAGCAGCAATGATATCTAGACCAGAGTTTGCTAGAACGTCACGGCCAAGCTCTGCATTGGTACCTTCAAGACGTACAACTACTGGTACTTCTACGCCAACTTCTTTAACCGCACCGATAATACCTTCTGCAATCATGTCACAGCGTACGATACCACCGAAGATGTTAACCAATACCGCTTTAACATTGTCATCAGAAAGGATGATTTTAAATGCTTCAGCTACACGCTCTTTAGTCGCGCCGCCACCAACATCTAGGAAGTTAGCTGGCTTGCCGCCGTGTAGGTTTACGATGTCCATTGTACCCATTGCAAGGCCAGCACCGTTAACCATACAACCTACGTTACCGTCTAGCGCAACATAGTTAAGTTCCCACTGAGCAGCGTGAGCTTCACGCGCGTCTTCTTGTGAAGGATCTTGCATGTCTTTCAGCTTAGGCTGACGATATAGCGCGTTACCATCGATACCTACTTTCGCGTCTAGGCAGTGTAGGTTACCGTCAGTTTTGATAACTAGCGGGTTGATTTCGATAAGCGCAACGTCAAGCTCTTCAAACATCTTAGCTAGGCCAAGGAAGATTTGAGTGAATTGCTTAATTTGAACGCCAGAAAGACCAAGAGCAAACGCCATTTCGCGTGCTTGGTAAGGCTGAGGACCTACAATTGGGTCGATTTCAGCTTTAAGGATTTTCTCTGGCGTTTCTTCTGCAACAGTTTCAATCTCAACGCCACCTTCAGTAGATGCCATAAACACAACGCGACGGGTTGTACGGTCAACTACTGCACCAAGGTAAAGCTCGTTTGCGATATCTGTGCAAGATTCAACTAGGATTTTGCTCACAGGCTGACCGTTTTCGTCAGTCTGGAAAGTCACCAAATTTTTGCCAAGCCAGTTTTCAGCGAAAGCGCGAATGTCGTCTTTGTTTTTAACTAGCTTTACACCGCCAGCTTTACCGCGACCGCCCGCGTGTACCTGACACTTAACTACCCACTCTTCACCGCCGATGCGGTCAGCGGCTTCTACAGCACCTTGAGCAGTGTCTGCTGCGTATCCTTCAGAAACAGGCAAGCCGTATTCTTTGAATAGCTGCTTACCTTGGTATTCATGCAAATTCATGGTGTTTCTATCCGATTTTTAGTAAGACAAAAGCCGCATATGCGACTTGATTAGTTTGACTGATATTATAGGGCAAATATCAGCGTTGCGTTAGGCGCCAAGCTAGCATACACAAGCTAAACGCCTAACCACAATTCCGTGAGACGAAAGTCTTATACGTCTAGAAGTAGACGTGTTGGATCTTCAAGCATCTCTTTAACGGTTACCAAGAACCCTACTGATTCTTTACCATCGATAATACGGTGGTCATAAGAAAGCGCTAGGTACATCATTGGTAGAATTTCTACTTTACCATTAACAGCCATTGGGCGGTCTTGGATTTTGTGCATACCAAGAATTGCGCTTTGTGGCGGGTTAATGATTGGTGTAGACATTAGTGAACCAAACACACCACCGTTGGTAATTGTGAAGTTACCACCTTGTAGTTCAGCCAATGACAGCTTACCGTCACGACCTTTAAGTGCTAGTTCTTTAATTCCTTTTTCAACACCAGCCATGCCTAGTGTATCAGTATCTTTAAGTACGGGAGTCACAAGGCCGCGTGGTGTAGAAACAGCAATAGATACGTCGAAGTAGTTGTGATAAACAATGTCATCACCGTCGATAGACGCGTTAACTTCAGGGAAACGTTTAAGTGCTTCAGTTACCGCTTTCACGTAGAAAGACATGAAGCCAAGACGAATGCCGTGACGCTTCTCGAAGCTTTCTTGATACTGTTTACGAAGGTCCATAATTGGCTTCATGTTTACTTCGTTAAACGTTGTAAGCATTGCCGTTGAGTTCTTCGCTTCAAGAAGGCGGTTAGCAATCGTCTTACGAAGACGCGTCATAGGAACACGCTTCTCGGTACGGTTGCCTGTTGGCAGTTCGGCTGGAGCAGACTCAGCAGCAGGTGCAGCCTTCGCAGAGCTATCGCCTCCTTTAAGGTACTTTTCTACGTCTTCTTTTGTGATACGGCCATTTTTACCTGTGCCTTTCACTTTCGCTGCGTCTACGCCTTTTTCAGCAAGTAGACGGCGTACTGACGGGCTAAGCGCATCGCTGCTCTCGCCGTCTTCGCTATCGTCGCTTTCGCTTGATGCTGGTGTAGAAGCGCCGCTTGCAGCACCTTCTACAAATTTAGCAATAACTTCTTCAGCTGTAACAGTCGCGCCTTCTTCTGCGATGATTTCAGCAAGTGAACCGTCTGCAGGAGCAACGACTTCAAGTACAACTTTGTCAGTCTCGATATCAACCAAGTTTTGGTCGCGAGAAACGGCTTCACCTACAGCTACGTGCCATGTAGCGATAGTAGCGTCAGCAACTGACTCAGGAAGTACTGGCACTTTAACATCTGAAGTTTTACCAGATGCAGCCGGTGCTGATTCAGACTTAGACTCTTCTTTAGATTCACTGTCAGCTTTCGGCTCAGAAGAAGCAGCAGCGCCACCCTTCTCTAGTTTAGCAATCACTTGCTCGCCTAAAACTGTTGCACCCTCTTCGTTTAGGATCTCACCAATTGTACCGTCCGCTGGCGCCACAACTTCTAAAACTACTTTATCAGTTTCAATATCAACCAGGTTCTGGTCTCGTTTAACTGCGTCACCGGCCTTTACGTGCCAGGTTGCAATGGTGGCATCGGCAACTGACTCAGGTAGAACCGGAACTTTTATCTCAATTGTCATTACTGTTCCTTATTTAATTGTGAGTGCGTTTTCAACCAGGGCTTTCTGTTGCTGGTTGTGAACGGATACATAACCTACTGCAGGTGACGAGGATGCATCACGACCTGCATATGTTAATTTTGCACCATCTGGAATGGCTTGCCAGAAATGGTGTTGGCTACAGTACCAAGCGCCTTGGTTTTGAGGCTCTTCTTGACACCAAACCCAATCTTTTACATGGCTGTATTGTGCCACAACTTTAGCGCATTCTTCTTGTGGGAATGGGTAAAGTTGCTCCAAACGAACGATTGCGACGTCTGTTTGCTCATTTTTACGGCGTTGGTCTAACAAATCGTAGTAAACCTTACCTGAACACATAACAACGCGCTTGACGTTCTTAGGATCGATATCGTCAATTTCACCAATGACGTTATGGAATTTACCTTCCGCAAGTTCTTCTAACGAAGATACAGCCATTGGATGACGTAATAGTGACTTAGGCGACATCACGATAAGTGGCTTACGCATTGGGCGAACAACCTGGCGACGAAGCATGTTATATACCTGCGCTGGAGTTGAAGGTACACATACCTGCCAGTTGTGATCGGCACACATCTGTAAGAAACGTTCTAAACGTGCAGAGCTATGCTCTGGGCCTTGGCCCTCATACCCATGTGGAAGCAATACTGTTAAACCGCACAGACGGCCCCACTTAGCTTCACCTGAACTTAAGAATTGGTCGAATACAACCTGCGCACCGTTTGCGAAGTCACCGAATTGTGCTTCCCAAATGGTTAGGCACGTCGGCTCTGCAGTGGCATAACCATATTCAAATGCCATTACCGCTTCTTCAGACAGTACAGAATCGTAAATTTCGATCTCGCCCTGTCCTTCGCGAATATGCTGTAGAGGCATATATGTCGACGCATCTTTCTGATTGTGCAGTACCGCATGGCGGTGGAAGAAAGTACCACGACCTGAGTCCTGACCAGTAATGCGAATGTCTTCGCCTGCGTCAACGATTGTGGCATAAGCTAAGTTTTCTGCCATACCCCAATCAAGCTTTTTCTCTCCAGCTACCATGGCTTTACGGTCTTGGTAAAGCTTGTTAACACGAGACTGAAGCTTGTGATCTTCAGGGATAGTGGTAATTGATTCACCTAACTCTTTAAGCTTTTCAACCGAAAGTGCACCGTCGTATGGTGTATCCCAGTCGTGGCCTAGGTATGGAGACCAGTCTACACTATGCTCAGTCATTGGACGCCACTCTTCAACCACGCATGCGCCGTGATCTAGCGCTTCGCGATATTCTTCAAGGTAGCGATCAGCGTCCCGTTGCTCAATTACACCTTCAGCAATTAGCTGGTCTGCATAAAGAACACGTGGAACCGGGTGCTTTTTAATTTTCTGGTACATCAACGGCTGCGTGGCGTTTGGCTCATCCGCTTCGTTGTGGCCATGACGACGGTAACAAACTAGGTCAATTACAACGTCTTTCTTAAATTTGTTGCGGTATTCAAGCGCAAGCTGTGTAACAAAGGCAACCGCTTCTGGGTCATCAGAGTTCACGTGGAAAATTGGCGCCTGTACCATCTTGGCGATGTCAGTACAATATTGAGTTGAACGGGTATCTTCAGTTTTTGATGTGGTGAAACCAACTTGGTTGTTCACTACAATACGAACGGTACCACCTACTGCAAAGCCGCGCGTTTGCGACATGTTGAAGGTTTCTTGTACCACACCCTGACCAGCAATTGCTGAGTCGCCGTGAATAGTAATAGGAAGTACAGTGTTAGTGTCGTTATCGCGACGAGCTAGACGAGCGCGTACTGACCCCATTACTACAGGATTAACGATTTCTAAGTGAGACGGGTTAAATGCTAGCGCTAAGTGAACATTGCCACCTGGCGTTGCGAAATCTGAAGAAAAACCCGCGTGATATTTAACGTCACCCGCACCTAGCGAGTCATCGTGCTTACCAGAGAATTCATCAAACAGAACAGAAGGGTTTTTACCCAACACGTTAACCAGCACGTTCAAACGACCACGGTGAGCCATGCCGATAACCACTTCTTTGGTACCTGCTGTGCCCGCC
Source organism: Alteromonas sp. ABH4_452 (assembly GCF_056311825.1). Lineage (NCBI taxonomy): Bacteria > Pseudomonadati > Pseudomonadota > Gammaproteobacteria > Alteromonadales > Alteromonadaceae > Alteromonas > Alteromonas sp. ABH4_452. The sequence goes on from NZ_CM149973.1 coordinate 2,746,148, forward strand.
TTGGTGATGAGACCTTTAAGCATAGGAATAAGTGCGTCACCACCTTCTAATGAGAAACGCTTGGCACCCGGGAATTTAGAGCCTAGGTATTTTTCCATGCCATCTGCTGCGGTTAGACCTTTAAGAATGCCTAATTTTTCATCGCGAGAGATTTCTGGTTTGGCTTGAACTGATTCAATCTTTTGCTGTAACCAACGCTTCTGTTCTGTATCGGTGATGTGCATATATTCCGCACCGATAGAACCACAGTATGTGCGATTAAGTGATTTAAACAGCTCACCTAGCGGCATAGACTCCTTACCAATAGCGTAAGAGCCAACGTTAAATACTGAGTCGAAATCTTTTTCGGAAAGACTGTGGTGAGAAAGTTCTAAATCGCGAACGCGCTCTTGCTGCCAAAGACCAAGTGGGTCTAGATTAGCGTGCTGATGACCGCGGAAGCGGAATGCGTTAATTAACTGAAGAACTTTAACTTGCCTATCGTCTGAAACATTTGCCGAAGGCACAGACGGGCTAGACATGCGGGCTGTGGGCCCTAACGCAGCAAGTTGCCTAAATTGATTTTTGATAGTTGTATGATTGGTTTCTAACTCTACGCCATCGACTTTGGGGAGGTTATCGAAGATTTGTCGCCAATTTTCAGAGACGCTTTGAGGGTCTTCTAAATAGGTTTCATACAACTCTTCAACATAGGCAGCGTTGGCACCTGCCATGTGCGAGGAATCCCACCACGCTTTCATCACGCTTTCTTGCATTTAATTTGCCTTGCTACGTTTTATAAAATCTAGTTAACAATCAATATGTATTATAAGGTTATTCTCAGCATAACCAAGTGTTATAACAGCGAATATATAAAAAAATAGCCACCCTTTTGGGATGGCTATTTAGAGCATCACTTTCTGTAACTAAAAGTAGTTATCAGAATATAGTACTAAACAGCCCGTTGTAAAAGCATAGACTTGATTTGGCCTATTGCTTTTGTTGGGTTTAAGCCTTTAGGACATACACTCACACAGTTCATGATACCGTGACAGCGGAATACGCTGAATGCATCATCAAGATCGTTAAGACGTTCTTCAGTTGCAGTATCGCGACTATCAATAAGGAAGCGATAAGCGTGAAGTAGACCCGCAGGACCAATAAACTTGTCTGGGTTCCACCAAAACGATGGGCATGACGTTGAACAACATGCACAAAGAATACACTCGTATAGACCATCAAGCTTCGCACGTTCTTCAGGCGACTGTAAGTGCTCGCGCGCTGGCGGCTGCTTGCTATCGTTGATTAAGAACGGCTTAATCTTTTCGTACTGTGTATAGAACTGTGTCATATCAACAACGAGGTCACGTACTACCGGTAGACCTGGAAGTGGACGAACTACTATTTTACCTTTGCCCAGTGCAGATAGAGGAGTAATACATGCTAGGCCATTTTTGCCGTTCATGTTTACACCGTCTGAACCACATACACCTTCACGGCACGAACGACGGAAAGAAAGCGTCGGATCCTGCTCTTTTAGTGCAAGTAGCGCGTCTAGCACCATCATGTCTTGACCTTCCTCTACTTCTAGAGTGTAGTCTTGCATGCGAGGCTTCGCATCTACTTCAGGGTTGTAACGATAAATCGAAAAAGTTAATTGCATGATCGTTGCCTCTCTTAATATGAACGCACTTTAGGCGGGAATGCTTCCCTAAGCTTAGGCGCCATATTCACTTCACGTTTAAGCATTTTATCAGTGTTCGGATCGTAGATGCTGTGGCATAACCAGTTGTCATCATCACGTTCCGGGAAGTCGAAGCGGCTGTGAGCACCACGGCTTTCCGTTCTGAAGTTCGCTGCTACTGCTGTGCTGTACGCAGTTTCCATTAGGTTATCAAGCTCTAAACATTCAATACGTTGAGTGTTGAAGTCTGAACTCTTGTCGTCAAGGCGCGCGTGCTTAAGGCGCTCGCGAATTTCGCTAAGTTCCTTAAGACCTTCCGCCATGGCTTCACCTTCACGGAATACTGAGAAGTTAAGCTGCATGCATTCTTGCAAGTCTTTCTTAATTTGAACAGGGTCTTCGCCCTTTCCTTTCTCTGAATTTTCCCAACGATTGAAACGTGTCATAGAGGCTTCAAGATCAGACTCAGACGCGTCGCGTGTTGGTGCCATTTCAGATAATGTCTTACCAAGATGTAGGCCAGTCGCACGACCGAATACAACAAGGTCAAGTAGTGAGTTACCGCCAAGGCGGTTTGCACCGTGTACAGATACACATGCAATTTCACCACATGCGAATAGACCGTTAACTACCTTATCATTACCGTTTTCATCAACGGTTAGACATTGGCCATCAACGTTAGTAGGAATACCACCCATCATGTAGTGACAAGTAGGAATTACTGGAATTGGTTCTTTAACTGGATCAACGTGTGCAAATGTACGCGATAATTCAAGAATACCTGGTAGACGAGATTCAAGAACGTCTTTACCAAGGTGGTCAAGCTTAAGCTTAATGTGAGTACCCCACGGGCCTTCACAACCACGACCTTCACGAATTTCAGTCATCATTGAACGTGCAACAACGTCACGACCCGCTAGGTCTTTCGCGTTAGGTGCATAACGTTCCATGAAGCGTTCGCCGTCTTTATTTAGAAGGTAACCACCTTCACCACGACAACCTTCTGTTACCAATGTACCTGCGCCAGCAATACCCGTTGGGTGGAACTGCCACATTTCCATATCTTGAACCGCTACACCCGCGCGTAGCGCCATACCAACACCGTCACCGGTATTGATGTGCGCGTTTGTCGTTGATGCGTAGATACGACCCGCACCACCAGTTGCAAGCACAACTGCGCGAGACTTAAAGTAAACTACTTCGCCAGTTTCAATGTCGATTGCTGTACAACCTACAACGTCACCGTCTTGGTTTTTCACTAAATCTAGTGCATACCATTCAGAGAAAACTTTTGTTTTATTCTTTACGTTTTGTTGATAAAGAAGGTGAAGTAGTGCGTGACCTGTACGGTCCGCCGCAGCTGCCGTACGAGCGCCCTGCTCGCCACCAAAGTTTCTTGACTGACCGCCGAAAGGACGCTGGTATATCTTACCATTCTCGAAGCGAGAAAAAGGTAAGCCCATATTCTCCATTTCGATAATAGCTTCTGGACCAGTTTTACACATGTACTCGATGGCGTCTTGGTCACCAATATAATCTGACCCCTTTACGGTGTCATACATGTGCCATTCCCAGTTATCTTCGTGTGAATTACCTAGTGCTACGGTAATACCACCCTGTGCAGACACAGTATGAGAACGGGTTGGAAATACTTTAGACAACAGTGCGCATGATTTACCAGATTCTGAAATCTGTAGTGCTGCGCGCATACCTGCACCGCCTGCACCAATTACAACTGCATCAAACTCGTGAACGGGTAAACTCATTTTACACTCCCCACAGTACGAATAGGCCAACAGCTACATAGCCGAACGCGATGATATTTAGAATATATTGTAGTCCTGCGCGCAGACCTGTTGCTTTAACATAGTCTGTTAGCACCTGCCATAGGCCGATGCGCACGTGGATCATCACTGCTACTAGTGCTGCCAATGTGAAAACTTTCATGGCTAGGCCAGAGAATAACCCTCGCCATTCGACAAATGTTAGGTTATCGGTGGTTATAAAGAACCACGCCATGAAAACCGAGTACGCGAAAATAATTGCTGCTGTAGCGCGAAGTGAAACGTAGTCTTGTACGCCGTCACGCTTAATGCTTGCTTGGTTGGTTACCATAATGCAACTCCCAATACTACGGTCAGTACAACCCAAAGTGCGATTACTGCTTTAGCACTTGTGTTGCCCGACTCTAATTCTTCCCAGTGACCTAAATCCATAACAACGTGTCTTAGGCCGCCTAGAATGTGATACGTCAGCGCTGAGGCTGTGCCAATTGCGACAAATTTTCCAAGGAAACCGTCCATGATTGCTTGAACGTTCGCGAAACCTTCAGGCGAATGAACAGAAACTGCCCATGCCCAAATAACAAAAAGAAGCGCGAAGAACATTGCAACACCGGTTACACGGTGGAGAATTGACGAAATAGCAGAGGGCGGAAATTTAATAGTATTGAGTTCTAAATTTACTGGTCTTTGCTTTTTCACAATGTATGCCTGTTTAATCCGTAGGGGATAATGAATTTCTTACCTTTATTATGTCCTGAGTAAGTGAATTCGATTTTTAACCTGTTAATTGCCTCATCCACTGAGTTGTTAACAATTTGTGAATTATTCTTTAATGCCTGTAACAGAATAAATATTCTGTTTCCGAAGCACCGCTGAGTATATCCAGCGTAGTATATAATTACAATTTTTTGTGCCGTAGTAAGACTTTAGTCGCTATACGCACTTTTAGAATAATTATTTTGCTAAAAAAGAGATCAAAATTGAGCGCAACACGTTATAACGAGTGCAATTACAGTAAGTCGAAGTTTATCAGTAGCTAAATAGAATAACTATGCATATCAATAAGAAATTAAGCACTTTTAATCCGAATGCGTAATTATTCCTCATGAAAAGGTTACTTTTTAATCTAACCTGTTAATATATTTATTAATCGGTGGTTTACCTTTGTCGAAAACCAATTGATAATTGCACTGTATCGGGCAAAGTGATTTACCAACGAGTTAATTGAACGTTACTGAATTGCTAGTATTTTTTTAAGCAATTCAGAATATTTATTGTTCAAATATGCAATTAAATTGACTTGTTGGTGCATAATAAAGTACAAATACGCCCACTTTTCCCAACGAAGCGGATATTTTCGTCCGTTTTCGCTGCAAACAGAACCATTCTGAGGAGAGCATTTTATGGCAGATCAGAAAGCCATTCTCAAAGCCGGCGGTAAGGAAATCGAGCTTCCTATCTTGTCTGGCACCGAAGGACAAGATGTAATCGATGTCCGTACGTTAGGCCAACACGGTTATTTCACGTACGACCCAGGTTTTATGGCGACAGGATCTTGCGAGTCTTCAATTACCTACATTGATGGCGCTCAAGGTGTTTTATTACACCGCGGTTTCCCTATCGAAGAACTTGCACGTGACGCAGACTACCTAGAAGTTTGTCACATGCTTCTTCACGGTGATGCACCAACAAAAGAACAGTACGAAGAATTTAAAGAGACAATCACTCGTCACACCATGGTACATGAACAAATCAATATGTTCTTCCACGGTTTCCGCAACGACGCGCACCCTATGGCTATGCTATGCGGTACCGTTGGCGCTATGTCTTCGTTCTACCACAGTGATTTAGATGTTTCTAATGAAGAACAGCGCATTCGCAGCGCACACCGTCTAATCGCTAAGATGCCAACACTTGTTGCTATGTGCTACAAGTACAACATCGGTCAACCATTCGTTTACCCACGTAATGACCTTAGCTACGCAGCTAACTTCCTGAACATGATGTTTTCTGTTCCAGCAGAAGAATATCAAATCAGCCCAGCTGTTGAGCGCGCGATGGACCGTATCTTTACGCTTCACGCAGACCACGAACAGAATGCATCAACGTCTACCGTTCGTCTTGCTGGTTCTTCTGGCGCGAACCCATATGCTTGTATTTCTGCTGGTGTTGCTTCACTTTGGGGTCCTGCACACGGTGGTGCAAACGAAGCATGTCTAAACATGCTAGAAGAAATCGGCACAGTTGATCGTATCCCTGAGTTTATTGCACGCGCTAAAGACAAGAGCGATCCGTTCCGTCTTATGGGCTTTGGACACCGTGTTTATAAAAACCACGACCCTCGAGCAACGGTAATGCGTGAAAGCTGTCACGAAGTACTAAGCGAACTTAACGTTAAAGATCCACTACTAGAAGTAGCAATGGAACTTGAAAAGATTGCGTTAAGCGACCCTTACTTCGCAGAGAAGAAACTGTTCCCGAATGTAGATTTCTACTCAGGTATCGTTCTTAAGGCAATTGGTATTCCTACCAACATGTTTACGTGTATCTTCGCTCTGTCTCGTACAGTAGGCTGGATTTCACACTGGCATGAAATGATGAGCGACCCTAAACAGAAGATCGGTCGTCCTCGTCAGCTTTACACTGGCCACAGCCAGCGTAAGTACACGCCGATTAAGTAAAAGTTTAGGTTTCACTGAACTAAGTATTATGCTTAATAGTAAAAATAGCGCCTTTATGGCGCTATTTTTGTTTATACAACCACCGTCAAGGAACATCCATGCCCTATTCTGCGGTTTTTTTAGGTATCGCCGGTCTTATTCCTTTTGTAGCAATGCCACTAGCCTATCAGCTTAACTTGTTATCACTAACGCAAAGCGCCGTTTATTTTGTGCAGTACTCAGCTGTGCTGCTATCTTTCTTTGGAGGTATTCATTGGTGGGACGCAGTAAGTAACCAACGCTATGGCAAGCAAATGCTTACCGCAATGCTGCCAACCATTGTAGGATGGCTGTGTTTAGTATTCTCACATGATGTAAAAGTTTTTGGCGTATTGTCATTTAGCTACGTCGCAATATTAATCTATGACAAGTTCACGCTAAGCCTTCCTAAAGAACAGGTTGTCAGTTATATCAGTTTGCGTATGGGGTTAACTAGCGTTGTGGTTATCTGTCACGCCTGGATGATTTATTTGCTGGTATAATGGTAACTAAACTATCGCGAGCTGTAATGAGTTTGGTACCTTATTTGAGTACTATTTTATCACTAGTGCCAAACTAAATATCTGCATCATCGAAACGGTTTTATGACTATTGCCTAGCGCGAAAAAGTTACGCATAACCATCGCATGCCATTGATATAAAAATTAATTTATTTATAAACACGCAAAATCAAGAAAGGCGATAATATTGAATATTATCGCCTTTACTTACAAAGCTTTCTTAATTAAAAACAAAGACAGAATTGCTATTCAGCTCGAATAAGAGAAAGTAACTCTTCTGTTTTCTGTTCCATCAGAGCAATGTCGCCTTTACTCTCAACGTTCAGACGAATAACTGGTTCAGTGTTCGATTTACGCAAGTTGAAGCGCCATGTATCGAACTCTAATCCTAATCCGTCAGTCGTGTCGATAACGCTAGCGAGAGATTTATACTTACTGGTTACACGTTCAAGTGCCGCGTCAGCATCTTTAAGTTTACTGTTAATTTCGCCTGACGATGGAAACGCCTGAATACGTTCTTTTACCATACTTGCGAGCGTTTGTTGTTTCACGCATACTAATTCGGCAATTAATAGCCAAGGGATCATGCCTGAATCACAGTAGGCAAAATCTCTAAAGTAGTGATGCGCGCTCATTTCTCCGCCGTAAACGGCGTCTTCTTTACGCATACGCTCTTTAATAAACGCATGACCTGTTTTAGATTTAATCGGTGTACCGCCTGCATTCGCTACGATATCTTCTGTGTTCCAGTACACACGTGGGTCATAAATGATTTTGCTGTCGGTGTTTTTTTCAATGAATGCTTCGGCAAGCAAGCCAACAATGTAATACCCTTCAATAAATTCACCATCAGCGTCAAACAAGAAGCAACGATCGAAATCACCATCCCAGGCAATACCAAAGTCAGCACCCGACGCTTTAACAGCATCAGCCGTGTCTGCACGGTTTTCAGGTAAAAGCGGGTTAGGTATACCATTTGGAAAAGTACCATCTGCGTTGTGATGTACTTTTATAAATTCAATCGGTACACCCTGCACTTTCATCTCTTTCTCAATGGCGTCAAGCGCGGGGCCTGCTGCACCATTACCCGCGTTAACCACCACTTTTAACGGCGTGAAATTACTCAAGTTGACGTAAGAAAGCATGTGAGACACATAGTCAGACATACATGACTTAACCGCATATTTATCGGTTTCAGAAAGCTTGTTTTCTTTTACATGAGCCGTACCATTAAAAAACGCATCGGCATCAATTGATGTAGCCTCAGTGTAGTGTGCTAATCGCTCTGACACGAAGCTATCTTCTAACGCTTCCGCTTTCTCTTTTATCGCGTTAAGGCCTGTGTCGCCACTAATTGGAACAGAGCCTGACTTCACCAGTTTCATACCGTTGTAATTAATGGGGTTATGACTTGCCGTTACCTCAATACCACCATCAACGCCAAGGTGTTTAGTAGCGAAGTAAATTTCTTCGGTTCCTGCCATGCCAATATCAGTCACTGTCGCGCCAGCATCGATTAGACCCGCACTTAACGCTAATTTTAATGGTGTTGACGTAAGACGCACATCACTACCAACAACAACAGTTTTCGCATTTAATTCTTGCGCAAAAGCATAGCCAATTCGGTACGCTACATTTTCAGTTAACTGTGAATTCAATTCGCCACGAATATCGTACGCTTTAAAGCAGGTAATTGGGGTTGCCATTTAGATAGAAATTCCCTGTGTATTTATGATTACATTATCGTCTTTCACAACTAAAACGCGCATAACGCCCTTTTATTACCGTCGTAAAAGAGAGTTTAGACATACCGATATTAAATCATTAGAGGGAGTGAATTACTAATTCAATTTGAACAGCGCAACATTTTGCTAACGCTGTTTTTAACCGATGAGTTTAAAGCGCGAGTTCGAAGTAGATACTGTTATGGAAAGCGCCTTGATGACGATACTTTCGTAGAAAGTACAGCTTAGGACTAAAACCATTCTTGATAAGTACTTTTTCAGAAGCATGGTTGTTATCCATGACTTCAGCAGTAAGCCATTTTAAGCCCTTGCTTTTAGCCTTATCAATTAAAAATGAAACACAGCGAGAAGCAATGCCTTTCCCACATTCCTTCTCCGCGACTCGATAGCCAATTTCCGCCTTGTCGCCTGCTCTGTTTCTGATATTAGCACGGGCTACTACCTGATTGTTTCGCTGCTTATCGACAAGCACATAGCCCCATGCCCTTTCCTGATGTTGTAAGTAAAGCAATTCGCTAATATGGTAGCCAACGCCATCCAATGAATAAAACGCTGCCTCTCTTGGTGCTATAGACAATTCGAAATAGGCTTTGTTACTTCGCTCAAATTCTAAAAGTGATAGCACGTGTTTTTCGGCGACGCTTTCAAAATGCATTGGCGGTGCAACTCCTTGCTGAACTTAACGAAGAGGTATTGATTAAAAGCCCAGTCTAATACCAGTCCGCATAGATAATTACCCATCGTCGAATCAAAACAGGCAAACCTTGTATCTACTTCGCTAATGAACCGCTTTGGTAATCGTTAAATGCCTGAACAATTTCCTGCTGAGTGTTCATTACAAAAGGCCCATATTGGACCACAGGCTCTTCAATAGGTTTACCTGAGACCACTATGAATTTACAACCTGTATCAGCGGATACAGATAGCTGCTTGCCACTTTGTGACAAAACACCCAGCTCTCCCTGCGACACAATTGTTTCTTTGCTAAGTTCGCCGCTATTAATGACCACGCTTCCCTCGTACACATAAATAAAGGCAGCTTCATCCGAACCCAGTGCAATTTCCGAACTCCCGCTTCGTAGTGCAACGTCTAAAAAAGTAGGGGCAACCGCCGTTGTCTTCACAGGCCCTTTCACACCGTCAATTTCACCTGCTAACACTTTGATTACTGCATCTTGAATGTGTACTGTAGGCACACTATCTGGCTGTATGTCTTGATAGTTCGGCGCTGACATTTTCTCTACGGCCGGAAGATTCACCCACAGCTGAAAGCCTTGTAACAAGCCCTCCTCCTGCTCTGGCATTTCTTCATGTATTATGCCTCGGCCTGCATTCATCCATTGAATGCCACCAGCATCAATAATACCCTCATTGCCTACAGAGTCTTTATGGCGCATTTTTCCTGCAAGCATATAAGTAACTGTCTGAAAACCACGGTGAGGATGTGGTGGAAAACCAGCAATGTATTCACCTGGATTATCTGAACCAAAAAAATCCAACATTAAAAAGGGATCGAGGCGAGGTAGATCAGGCTGTCCGATAATACGAGTAAGCGACACGCCCGCGCCATCACTTGTTGGCATACCTGTAACCACTTTCCCTATCGATTTTTGTTCACTCACTACCACTGACATAATGTGTATCTACCTTAAATCTTAGCCTTCACTATCTTTTACGAACTTCACGTTTAGCTTTTTGTATTACTGACCTTTTGGGTGCTTCAACGTCCCATTTTATCGCGACCGTGAGGCGACATAAGATCTTGCTCTGGCCCGACGGGGATTACCTGCGTTGGATTTATCATAGTGTGGCTGTAGTAATAGTGCCTTTTGATATGGTCGAAGTTTACCGTTTCAGCAACACCCGGAACTTGATAAAGTTCTTTCATATAGCCGTAAATATTTGGATAGTCTGCAATTTGTTTTTTATTGCATTTAAAGTGCCCATGATACACAGCGTCGAAGCGTATCAACGTGGTAAATAAGCGCCAGTCAGCTTCTGTTATCTTACTTCCTACAAGATAACGTTGTTTACTTAACCTTTCCTCAGCTCTATCCAGCGTATCAAACAATGCACTTACTGCCTCTTCATAGGCCTCTTGCGTTGTAGCAAATCCAGCTTTATACACGCCATTATTTATGTCGTGATACACCATGTTGTTGATGGTATCGATTTCTTCGCGCAGTGCTTTAGGATAGTAATCGTCTTCATTATTAGTCAGTGAGTTAAACCCGCTATTGAAAATACGAATTATCTCCGCTGACTCGTTATTGACGATGGTTTCAGTTTGCTTATCCCAAAGAATGGGTACCGTTACACGAGTGGTTATCTCAGGTTCTGCCTTAGTATATATTTGGTGTGCGTAATCAAAACCATAGAGCTTGTCACCCGTCGACCCCGGGTAATCTTTAAATTCCCAGCCTTGATTAAGCATTTCTGGGTGAACTACAGAAACATCAATATGGGCCTCAAGTCCCTTAAGCTTTCTAAATATGAGCGCTCTGTGCGCCCAAGGACAAGCTAACGAGACATAAAGATGATAGCGACCAGATTCAGCGGGAAACGTGGAACCATCTTCATTACTAACTTTGTCACGAAATTTAGATGCTTGGCGCTCAAATTTCCCACCATTTTTGCTGGTGTCGTACCACTTGTCTTGCCATTTCCCATCAACGAGTAAGCCCATATGCCTGCCCCTTTTTATTACTTCATTAAACAATGAATTCATTTAAACATGTATTGGGTAGAACGTATGTCGCTTAAAATCGGATTTATTATTCGAAAAAACTGGAGTGTATTGATCTTTAGTGTCCTCTTTTGAGATGATGCGCGCCCTGCTAGCGTGCTTGCACGTTTTTGTGTAAACACACGCCTTTGAGTTAGTTTATTTTTAAGTGAAGTGAAACATGTCTGATGATCCACGTTTAGGCGGTATCGTGCGCTTGTATGGCGCGCAGCAAACCAATAATTTAGCCAATAGCCATGTGGCCGTGGTCGGCATTGGTGGTGTAGGAAGTTGGACTGCAGAAGCGCTGGCCCGTTCAGGCGTTGGCACTATCACGCTTATTGATTTGGATGATGTTTGCGTAACGAACACGAATCGACAGATACATGCGCTCTCAAACACTATCGGAGAAGCAAAGGTAGACGCAATTGCAGCTCGAATTAACTTGATTAACCCAGCTTGCAACATAATCTGTGTCGAGGATTTCGTTACGCCTGAAAATACAGCCACATTGCTAAATAAAGAAATGCACGCTGTAGTTGATGCCACCGACAGTATTCGCGCTAAAGCGGCGATGATAGCTCACTGCAAACGCAATAAAATTCCCATTGTTACGGTTGGCGGTGCAGGCGGTCAAATAGACCCAACTCAAGTCACTAAAGGCGATTTAGCTAAAACGACGCAGGATCCGCTTGCGGCTAAGCTTCGCAGCGAACTTCGTCGTAACTACAACTTCAGTAAGAACCCTAAACGTCGTTTTGGCGTTGAGTGCATCTATTCAACTGAGCAATTGCGCTATCCACAGCCAGATGGTTCGGTTTGCTACAATAAGTCTGCGATGGAAGGCGGCACTCGACTTGACTGTGCTGGCGGATTTGGAGCTGTAGTGACAGTAACCGCTACATTTGGCATGTTCGCCGCTGCAAGTGTGATTAATAGATTAACTGGACAAAAATAGACTTTAGCCGATAACTTACGCACAATAGTTAAAAACTTATAACACCTTGTCCAGCGGGCTTTTTCGGCGTTGGCTTGGTGTACTAAAAGCACTGGTGAGAAGGAGAACAAAATGTCACCTGATGAACTCAATAAATTAATGGCAGATTGCGCGAAGGACGCTGTGGTTACTGCAGCTGATGAGTTCGAAATTGTACTCGACCACTCACCTGCTAGCGTAAAACTTGTAGATGATATTTTACTGAGTTTCGTAGATAAGTATCACGATTTAGCGTTAGAAGATGAAGCGGTGTTCACCATTTGTAATATCTTTGGCGCTTACGTCGGCGAAATTTTAAAAGCGCAGCTAGATGGTCAGTGGATTTACGATCAGTCAAACCCCAAAGCACCTGCCGTTTTTCTTCAGGTTGGTGAAAATACCTATGCCTTAGCGGGTATCTGCTATGAACGTCTGGTTAACGATAGTCAAATAAGCGTTAATTCTTATTATGAACAAGCGCTGGGCAATCATTTAGGCAGCCACTAAATATTCGTCGGCTTTGCACCTAATCAAAATCCAGTGTTGTTAAGTTACGCGGTTGATGGTGCTAAAAGGTACTGGTTCTAAACGACACTAACTTCAGGGATTGGGCGTCTCCCAATCCTCTACCATCCACTTTAGGTGACGACTCTTTGAAATAGCATATAAAGCTATGCTGTAAAAAACGATTTTCACGCCTGTAATGTATTCAAACCCCCAGTGATGGTGCATTGTGTAATATAGCTGAACGCTTAAGAGTGCCAGTACACCCAACTGAGCCAGCGGTATAAACCATTTTCGCCAAGCTAAATACTCTTTTTTCCACAAACGTTCACGCTGACTAATTAAAACCAAAGCCATTAACACGGGAAAACTGGCTGCTAGCCCTAAACCCAAGCTTTCTTTTTGCGGGTAGAAAAATGCGAGTAGTTCACTGGTTTGAGTACGAGAAGCTAGCGAAAATATAAACGCTAACCAATCGATGCAAAGAAGAATAAGCACGCTATATAGCCAACGGGGCGGCAGAATTCTCCCTGATTCATCATAAAAAGCTAGCGGTAATTTGAGCATGTTTTCACTTCTATGTTTTCAACTTTGCATTTTCAAAACGCAAAAAGTCTTGATGGTATTTATTCCTAAGAAGTGACTAAAGTGGGGGTAGACAACGCTTTTTTAAACCTTCTTGGTGTTGCTTTAACCATATAATCTGTCACTTTTAATTTTCATGCTTTCAAAAAAGTTTACCTGCGCGCTATTTCAAATATGCGTTAACAACTTATATCGTCAACGCTAAACATATATACTGCGTCTACGCGGGTTTTCCTGTATAATCCGCGGCCATTTTAAGCTCAGTCATTTTCCAGGTGATATTTTAGATGACAGTAGAAACGTTTAATCCAAACAAAGTAGTAAATAAAACCACCACGCTAGAAACGCCAGTGAAGGTATTAAGTGACAACAAACCTTCGCAACAAAGCAATGGCAGTAGAATTGGTTTTGTTAGCTTAGGTTGCCCTAAGAACTTAGTTGATTCTGAGCGTATTCTTACTCAACTTCGCACCGAGGGTTATGACGTCGTCCCTACTTATAACGATGCTGATCTCGTTATCGTTAACACGTGTGGCTTCATTGATGCTGCAGTTGAAGAGTCGCTTGATACCATCGGTGAAGCACTTAAAGAAAATGGTAAAGTTATCGTGACTGGCTGCCTAGGTGTTAAAGAGGACGAAATTAGAGAGCTTCACCCGAACGTGTTAGCGATTACTGGCCCTCACGCCTACGAAACGGTAGTTGAACAAGTACACGATCACCTTCCAAAGCCACAGCACAATCCGTTTGAAGATCTCATTCCTGACCACGGCGTAAAATTAACGCCGCGTCATTATGCGTATTTAAAGATTTCAGAAGGCTGTAACCACCGTTGTACGTTCTGCATTATCCCTTCTATGCGTGGTGACCTTGTCAGCCGCCCAGTGGGTAACGTGCTTGATGAAGCTAAGCGTTTGAAGGACGCTGGTGTTAAAGAGCTATTGGTTATTTCACAAGACACTAGCGCCTATGGTGTTGATGTTAAGCACAGAACGGGGTTCTGGAACGGCATGCCTGTTAAAGCGCACATGCAGCAGCTGTGTGAAAAGCTGGGTGAAATGGGTATTTGGGTCCGTTTACACTATGTATACCCCTACCCGCACGTCGATGACCTTATACCGCTGATGAACGAAGGTAAAATTCTTCCGTACTTGGATATTCCCTTCCAACACGCCAATAAACGCATTCTTAAATTAATGAAGCGCCCAGGCAGTGCCGAGCGCGTTCTTGAACGTGTTAAGAAATGGCGCGAGCAGTGCCCGTCGCTGGTTATTCGCTCAACATTTATTGTTGGCTTTCCGGGCGAAACAGAAGAAGAGTTTGAAGAGCTATTGGATTTCCTTCGTGAGGCCCAGCTTGATCGCGTTGGCGCATTTGCCTATTCACCAGTTGAAGGGGCAAAAGCAAACGACCTGCCTGACCCAGTACCAGAAGATATAAAACAAGCCCGCCTTGCGCGCTTTATGGAAGTACAGGGTGAAATCAGTCAAGCTCGTTTACAAGCCAGAATTGGCAACGAATATCAAGTTGTCATTGACAGTGTTGATGCGGAAGGTGCAGTAGGCCGTACATATGCTGACGCACCGGAAGTTGATGGTCTGGTTCATTTAAACGGCGTTTATGACGTAAAACCAGGCGATCGTGTATGGGCTGAAGTAATCCATGCTAACGAGCACGACGTGTGGGCTGTACTATCTGAAGATCAAGACGAACAAGAAGGCGCAGATCCCGCGCTGTAATTTTCGAATAAAAAGCGGTCTATACTCGTAAGTCATCTATTCGTTATTTTTTTAACCCTATCGGCTAATTGCCAGTCGATAGGGTTTTATATATAACAGACCCTATACACTATTATACAAGTAACCCAATCAACGCCACCTTCTGTGGTACGTGAATAAAATATGGCAATGCTCCCCTACTTCAAACCGAAACATTTATCCCACTGCTTTTTGTCGTTTGGCATATTGCTCATTTTAACTTTTGTGTTCAGTCAGCGCGCACTAGCCACCACAGAGTGTAAGACTTTACACACCGCGGGAGCAAAACAGTGGTTTCCTTACGCATTTAACAAGTTTGAAGGAAAGCTGAAAGCCTCGGGGATAGCATTTGACGTTCTAACCCTGCTAGCACAGGATTTAGGTGTCACACTAAAAATAGAAACCGGATTACCTTGGAAACGAATAGAATCTAAACTCGATGCGGGCGAGCTTGATATTTTGGCGGGAAACTATTGGAATGAAGCCCGAAGTCGAAAGTGGCTTATCACCGCCCCTTTTGCAGCAGAAGAGGTTTATGTTGTGCTTTCGCCTTCACTGTCGCAAAAACGAGGTACTGACCTTTCACTTAATGCCCTTGCGCAATACATTGGTGTGATGCCGCGCGGTATTAGCTTAGGTGAAAAGTTCGATAGCATTAAATCAAACTTGAATATTATCGAAGTTAAAGACCACGACAAAATGTATGAGATGATGCGTCGACATCGCGCTGACTATGCAGTCTCACCACAAAGTGCAGCACTAAGCCATTTAAAAGAACTGGAAAACAACGGCATGCAAATCAGCGAGTCACCAATATCATCAAACGAGGTGCATTTTGCTATCTCTGCAAAATCCAAATGTGCATCGCTATTTCCAGAGTTTAACGCTGCTCTTGGCGCTCGCTTGAAAGACGGATCTATTGAGCAGCTTATTAATACGTACAATCTAACGCGCTAACAAGATGAGACACAACAGAAAGGTGTGGTTAAAAGATAAAAGAGCGCTTAGAGATAAGCGCTCTTTTGATATAAAGCATTTACGTTTGAGTTTTTAGCAGCTTAACATTCAGCCTACCAAGGCAATACTTCACCATTTGAATGAATAAAGCGACCCGAGTTAGTTACATCTAGTTCATCAATACGTTGTGACAAACGTTCGGCGCACGTATCGGCATTAATATCCCCTGCTCCATTTACCATTTCAGTCTGCACGAACCCAGGGTGGAAGATACCTACAGCAATGCCTTTAGGCTTTAAGTCATTGGCCATAGAAACACCCGCTGCATTTAACGCAGCTTTAGACATACGATAGCCGTAATAACCGCCTGAACCATTGTCAGCCATTGACCCCATACGACTGGTGATTAACGCAATTTTACTGTCCTGCGCCATTGCTGGTAGCAATGTTTGTGTAACTAGAAGTGGGCCCATCGCATTAACGCGAAACTGGTAGTCGATTGTGTTTGGATCCCAGTCATCAAGACTTTCACGTCCAAGTACACCAGCGTTGTTGATTAGCAAATCAATGTTGATATCCATTAAAGGGGCAAGTTTTTCAGCCAGTGACTCAGGCTGTGATACATCCACGCTTTTGATAATGGTCACACCTGCACTGTTTAGCTCATCACAGCTATTACGACATGTGGCATAAACCTTTGCGCCACGTGCTCTATATTGCTTGGTAAGCGCAAGGCCTATGCCCCTATTGCCACCGGTAATTACTACGTTCATAACGGTTCCCTTGTTACAATGTGTATGCTTTAAAAAGGTTTCATTAACCTTTCACAAGAACTGGCTGATTCATTAGGGCTTATCGCTCAATACAGATAAACGCCAAGCTTTATTTCAGCACTCGTTTCTCGTTATTTTATAGTCTTCAAAAGGCGTTCTAGATCTTCTGGTGTATCAATTCCAACCGGAGGCGGCGCTATCGCAACTTCACAGTGAATTTTATCGCCATACCATATAGCACGTAGCTGTTCTAATGACTCAATTTGTTCTAACGAGCTAGGTGCATACGCTACATATTGCTTAATGTATTGAGCGCGGTAGGCATAAATACCAATGTGGCGTTTATACAGCGAAGTATTTGCAGATTGTGGGTTCGCCATCATGTGGTCACGTTCAAAAGGAATGGGTGAACGTGAGAAATAGATAGACTCACCCTTTTCATTCACCAATACCTTTACAATATTTGGATTAAATACGTCTTCAACACCCTCGATTGGCGTAGACAGTGTAGCCATTTGACACTGAGGCGCATTAGCAAGGTTGTCGGCAACCTGTCTGATATTTTCTGCAGGTATAAAGGGTTCGTCTCCCTGCACATTGACCACAATAGTAGAGCTTTCAATGCCTTCTTTTTCGACAACCTCAGCAATACGCTCTGTTCCCGATTGATGATCAACTGACGTCATACAGACTTTGGCGAAACCGGCCACTACGTTTTGAATGCGCTCATCGTCGGTTGCCACTATAATGGTATCGGCGCCAGCCTCCTTAGCACGCTCAACGACGTGTTGAATCATTGGTTTACCGCCAATTAACGCTAAAGGTTTGCCTGGAAACCGGCTTGAGCCATACCGAGCGGGTATCACAACTGTAAATGACATAACTTTTATTTGCCCCTACTTACCACTTAATTAAACGTTTTATTAGCGCGTTGCGTCTACTTCGTCTAACGACAATGCAGTTGCTTTACTTTCGATAAGTACAGGGATGCCATCTTTAATATCAAAAGCCAACCTATCGAATCGGCAAATTAACTGAGTGTTGTCTTCACTAAGTACTAATTTTCCCTTACACACTGGGCAAGCCAAAACTTCTAAAAGCTTCTTATCAAAGGCCATTGTTATTATTCCTGTCCGTTTTGGTGAATCTTTAAACCTGCTTTGGCAAGTTTTACGTTTACTAAATTAAAAAAATCTGGTGCCAAATGAGCGGTAACGGGTAAAAACCAGCAATCGTCGTGGGCGAAGGATGCCGCTTTCACCGCATCTTTTTCCGTCATTAACACTCTGCCATTGGGTATATCTGAAGGCGTTATAGCATGATGATCAGCCAATGGAGTGGCAGAAGAAAGTTGAATACCCATTTCTCTAAGCTGAGAAAAAAAGCGCTGGGGAGAACCGATCCCAGCAATTGCGCTGCACGGCACTTTTTTAATCTCTTCAAGCGTTGTGGTTTTCACTCTGTTAGCCACACAGGTAAAATCCCCTGCGACTAACGTCATCAAGTATTGAGGCGCTACGGCATTGTTGAATGTTGGCATTGAACGACTGTTATGAATTAACGCATCAACGGTATTCAATCGCCACTGCCCTTCACGTAGTGGCCCCATTGGCAGCAAAAAACCGCTTCCCACTTTTCTGTCATCCATTACCACAACTTCAACATCGCGATGAAGTGCGTAATGCTGAAGGCCATCATCACAGATAATTAAATCACACTGTAATTCGTCACTTAAGTAAGCGGCCCCGCGTGCGCGAACTGGATCAATTACCACGTCACATTGGCTTCTTATGGCTAATAAACGGGGCTCGTCACCTACTTCAGAGGCATCGTCCTCGCCGTTAACTAGTCGAGGGTAAAACGGCGACTTAGCGCCATACCCGCGACTTAGAATACCAACCTTTACGCCTTGTTTTTGATAGTAATCGGTCAACGCCAGTACAACCGGAGTTTTACCGTTTCCACCTACCGAAATGTTGCCAACTACGATGACAGGAGCACTCGCCTTGTAAGCTTTTTTGAGGCCTACCTTAAAAAACAAGCGGCGAAGTGCTGAGACAAAGTAAAACAACAGCGCAAGCGGTGAGAGAAGCCACACCAAAGGGTGGCCAAAGTACCACTTATCGTGCTTGGTTTTAATTTGCAACTGACTCACTTAGCCTCACCAAATTGCAGTGCGTGCAGCTGTGCGTAATGACCGCCTTTTTCAAGCAACTCATTGTGTTTGCCTTTCTCGAGAATGCGGCCTTGCTCAACCACCATAATACAGTCTGCATTTTCGATGGTAGACAAGCGATGCGCCACAACAATACTGGTACATCGTTTTTGCAGCGTTTCCAGCGCATCTTGAATTAAGCGCTCAGACTCAGTATCAAGGGCAGAAGTCGCTTCGTCCAAAATCAGAATGGGCGCTTCGGCAAGGATTGCACGAGCAATAGCAATACGCTGTCGCTGACCACCCGATAGCATTAGGCCATTTTCACCGATAACCGTATCTAAACCTTCAGGTAGGTTCGATAAAAACTCTTCAACATGCGCCATCTTAGCTGCACTCTCAATGTCTTTTCGAGATACGTTTTCTCTCGCACCATAAGCAATGTTGTTCGCAATAGAATCGTTAAATAGCGTCACATTTTGTGAAACGACTGCAAACTGCGCTCGCAGATTTTTTAGGTCAATGTCGTTAAGCGGCTTGTCGTCTACACGTATTTCACCTTCTTGCGGCACGTAAAAACGCGTAAGCAGCGACGAGATAGTCGATTTACCGCTTCCTGAACGCCCTACTAATGCTATCGATTGGCCAGGGGTTGCAATAAAACTCACATTAGACAATGCAGGTGTCTGTTTGCCCGGGTAAGAAAAGGTTACGTCGTCGAATTCTATCTTACCTTTGGCGCGTTCAACCTTTGTTTTACCTTTGTCTTCTTCGTCTGCTTCATCAAGGATCTCAAAGATACTGGCACACGCTGCCATGCCTTTTTGGAATTGGTTGTTAATGGTAGTGAGTTGTTTTAGAGGCTTCAGCAGCATTACCATGCAAAATACGACGTTGATAAATACGCCAGCAGTAAGCTTTTCTAGCATACCCGGCGTGCTGGCTATAAAAAGAACAACAGCAAGGGCAATCGACGCTATAACCTGAATTGACGATACGCTTAATATAGAGGTCACATGAAGCTTCATCGACTGCTGGCGATTGTGATTATTTTTCTGTTTAAAGCGTTTCTGCTCTATTTCTTGGCCGCCAAACATGATCACAACTTTGTGACCTTTTACCGCCTGCTCTACTGACGACGTAAGGTTGCCCATTGATTTTTGTATGCTTTTGCTAACGATGCGAAAACGTTTACTGACAATAGATACAATCACCGCCACGATAGGGCCAATCAAAAGAAAAATAAGTGAAAGCTGCCATGAGTAATAGAACATGACACATAGCAAACCAATAACCAGCGCGCCTTCTCTGACAAGCGTTAACAAAGCTTTACCAGAAGCGTTAGCTACTTGCTCAGTATCATAAGTGACCTTACTTATAAGCCCGCCAACTGCATGATTATCGTGAAATGACACGGGTAAATGGATGTATTTATCGAACAGCTGTTGGCGCATGCGCATAACAACTTGGGCACCAATCCAGTTTAATGTATAGCTGCCTAAGAAATTAAACACGCCGCGCAATAGAAACAAAGGAACGATGGCGTACGCAGCCATCCGAAGATAATCTTTATCGTTATTACCTAGGGACTCATCAATCATTGGCTGTAGCTGTGAAAATACAAAAGTATCTACCGCGGAATAACCAATCATACCGATAATGGCAAACACAAAAGGCACTTTATACGCTTTCAAATACTGTAAAAAGCGCTTAATTTGATAATCCGAGTTGTCGGCTTGTTGCATGTAGTTTTTTTAACCTGTTTAAAACGTTAACGAAAACGCGTTAAGAGTATTGTACTCGTTCTCACTCTAATTCACTAATATAGAGGCAAAATTGGTTAGTCTGCCAACTAACTGAACAATGTGTGGTCACTTCACTATAATACCAACCCTAATAGGTAATTGCCCACTCAGAAGGCGCTGGCAAAGTTACTAGCAAAGCCTGGGAATGCAGGAATGGCTTTTTACTATATACAGGGTGTTGAAGTACCAGCTTTTGAGGTGCTAGGGTTGCACTGCTAGATGTCGCGGACTTATGCCTCGTAAATACCAGCGTTTATGCAAGGTATCTCGCTGGGCATCTATACGATAACTGCCCTGAGTAAACGTTGCCCTTACATAGCCGTGATAACTGGTTAGATACTGTTTAACTCCATGGTGATTGTATCGCCTAGCCACTTCACTTGCCGGAAACTGCCAGCGATTTTCGAAACCTTGGGTAAAGATCACAGCCTCTGGTGCAACATACTCTATGAAAATATCAGTAGATGAGGTTTTGCTACCGTGATGGGGGGCAATAAGAATATCAGCACTCAGCTTTGAAAAGCTTGGAATCAAGGCACTTTTTGTTGCCGCCCCCTCTTCTATTTCAGGTGTATTGCTTATTTCACGTGTGCCGTTTATTTCTTGTGTGCTCTTTATTTCACTTGTACCGATTATTTCTTGTGTAATTAGGGCGTACTCACTCGCCTTTTCAATATCACCGGGTATAAGTACGCTGCCAGACTGACTAGATATTTTTACCACACAGGACATGGCGTTATTGTCTTGCGTATTACCCACTGGCGGCCATAAAAACTCAATGGTCAAATTTTGCCATTGGATACGCTTGCCTCGTTCGCATCCCGAGGTTGGCGAATAGAAGCTGGCTTGTGCTGCTAATTTATGAAGCTCGACTGCAGACAAACCTCCCGCATGGTCGTTATCACTATGTGTATGAATAACAACATCGATGCTTGAAACATGTGTACTTTCCAGAAAAGGCAGTAGGTGTGCGGTCGCTGTGTGAGCAATACCGTTAAACTGAGCACCGGAATCAATAATGATTGCTCTACTCCCTCTCGTAATAGCGATCGCGCTAGCTTGGCCAGCATCAAAAACGTGGAGTGCCCAAGGCTCGTCGTTAACGGGTAGCCATTTTTGAATGATACTAAAAAAAGGAATAGACAAAATTAGGATACATACTTTTTTGTAGCGCCATGCAGGCAACAGAAAAATAACAAACGCAGCAAGCAAACAGAGCGTAGCGCCATTACCTTGGTGAACATTAACTGCACTTATTGAAAAGTCACTAAGCAGGTTCAAGAATGACAATAAATATTCCAAACACCCATCACTTGTTTGAAATAGTGTGCTTGCCAATTCTTGGACTGGACCGAAATGAATAAAATGAAGCAGCAATAGAGAGAGTAAACAAATAGGTAGCAGCAAAGTTATAACAGGTAAGGCAATCAAGTTTGCTATTAGCGCAATAATACTCGCACTATCAAACCAGATGAGCGTTAGCGGCATCATTATTAGCGTTAGCGCTATTTGCAACATTATTAGCGACACATACCAAGGTGAGCGCTGTAGCCCCCACGTGTTCACTAAAAACCAAATACACACCACCGCACCTACGCTTAAGTAAAAGCTTGCACTTAACATTGAAAGTGGGAAAAGCAGCAAACTTAACGCCAGCATAGCTAACGCAATATTTATTGGCCTCCATGCATTACGTGAAAGCGACAATACGCAGCCAATAGCTATAAGAACCCAGGCTCGCACAACGGGCAAGGCACTTCCGCTTAACAGCGCGTAAAAAAAACAAATAACCACAAGCAAGCAGAGCACCATGGCTCTAATCGGCGCTTTAATAGTTAATAACTTTGAACGCCTATTAGTTTTGCTATCTCGATTTACTGTCTTTAATCTTAGGCTTGTTATGCTGGCTAAGAAGTACTGCACACTGCCGAATATATCGAAAACGTGTCTGAGTATGAAAACTATCGGATTAAAAGCTAGTAAGCATACCCCGGCAATAAGTGATAAGTGCATACCGGATATACTAAATATGTGCCCGGTACCTGTCCGTTGTAACAGCACCCAGTTGTCTTTCGTAAACCCAGCTTTATCGCCAAGCAGTAGCGCACGCCACCAGTTTAGGTTATTGAGATTCAGCGCTTCTAGCGTTGTCGCAAGGTCATAGCGCAATGAATGATTATGCGTGGTTTTATCGTGCTCTATAGATTTAATGTATCCAGTGACATGAATAAACTGACTGACCAGCTGCTGCTGGCGGCTTGCGCCAACGGGATTGGCCGTACCGTATGCAGGTTTAAGTTTAACAACCGCTGTAAACATGTCGCCATTGTGCAAACATTTAAGTCCGACAGGCTTTTCTGACGCTTGCGGTCTCGCGCGCTGCTTTACATCATCTAAATCACGTTGTGAACGATGCCCTATCTCAACATTGTCACTTAAATACTTGTATTGCTTGTGAGCAAGGCGAGCTCTAAAGTTGAAAGCGTTAGAAAAAACTGCTTTAAAGGGTGTCAGTACTACTCCATCATCTAAAAATGTTGCGACACTCTCTCCATTTAGCGACGCAATACTTACCACATAATGAAAAGCAGCCTCTGGGTTATTACTTTTATTAGAAACACACCCTTGCGATAAAACTCGCCCGGATATTGTGACATCTTGTTGAATTTTACCCTTGGGCAGTTGCCAAGCGTAGTAAAAATGCCCTACACTCGCCACCCACAGTACGCCGAGTATTAAGCCGCTCACTGCACAACATAGCTGCACATCAAAAATGGTCTTATTGGACCTAGGTTTTTCTAAAGAAAACAGTAAGATGACAGCAATAGCTATCACCAATATGGCAATCATCAACGCCATAGTGTGGGTACTTGGAAGTTTTTGCCATAAAACTGCACTTATTGCGCCAACGCAAAAACAGCTTAGGCAAATTGTGATACGATTGACCATGTTTTCACGTAGCAATTGACAGTAAGTGAACGTTGCTAGTGCAAAACCGTGCTGCGCAATCCCGTTTGCTGTTATTTTTTCTGTGTTTTTTGTTTTTATTTTCGAGATGCATTGATATTTATGCCTAAGAAATTTATTCGACGTTTTTTGCCAGATCACCAAAGCATTAAGCAAAACAAAGCGTTAAAAATATTTGGTAGCGTATTGCACGAACCTAATTTATGGCACCTGAACCGTCGCTCTGCATCTGGCGCGTTTGGCATAGGTTTGTTCTTTGCTTTTTGGCCTGTGCCGTTTCAAATGTGGCTTTCTGCAGGTTTAGCTATCCCTTTTCGAGCAAACCTACCCTTGTCTGTCGCAACAGTCTGGGTAACAAATCCATTTACCATTCCCCCCATATTTTATGGGGCTTACAAAGTGGGTACTACTGTACTTGGGACCAAACCTGAACATTTTGAATTCCAGTTTAGCTGGCAGTGGGTGGTAGAAAGCATTAACACCATTGGGCCCGCCTTTTTGGTTGGCTGTGGTATTTGCTCTGTGGTTTTCGGATTGGCAGGTTACTTTTCCTTAAACTGGGTATGGCGCTTTCAAGTGAAAAAAGCGTGGGAAAGACGCAGGCAAATGCGTAATCAGACGGCTCAATAACAAAGCCCCCTAGAGCAAATAGCAGCATTTACTTTCGATAAGATTTAAAAAAACGCCACATTTCAATGTGGCGTTTTTTTTAGTTCTTATCGGAAGTGAGACTTGAGAATACCTGCGTTTTGCAACTAAACTGCGTTAGGCCGAAGAATTCTGACGAAAAGCACTATCGAAGAGACTTCGGCCTGAAAGCATTCTTAACGTTAAGTTCACGGATCTATTATTCATGCTCAGCAAGGAAGGCGACTAACGCGGCTTCATCCCACACATCGACATCAAGCTCTTGTGCCTTGGTTAGTTTAGAACCTGCTTTTTCACCTGCAACTAAGAAGTCAGTATTCTTACTTACGGAGCCTGCCACTTTTGCACCTAATAATTGAAGACGAGCTTTGGCATCAGAACGGCCCATTTCACTTAGCGTGCCGGTAATAACACAGGTTTTGCCTTCAAGTGGCAAATTATCTGAATCGGGCTTTTCAATGGCGGGCCAATTGATTCCTTCATTTAGAAGTGCGTCAATCACATCGGTATTATGCGACTCGTTAAAGAAGTTGAATATATGAGTAGCTACCACCTCGCCCACATCCTGCACTTCTACTAACGCTTCTAATGAAGCTTCACGAATCGCTTCCAAGGTTTCAAAATGCGCAGCTAAGTTTGCCGCCGTCGCCTCACCTACTTCACGGATCCCCAATGCATATAGGAATTTGGCTAAGGTAGTTTGTTTTGATGCTTCAAGAGATGCCAAAAGCTTGCTTGCAGACTTCTCAGCCATTCGCTCTAAGCCAACAACGTCACCTAATGACAGGGTAAAGAAGTCTGCGGGACTGTGCACAAGATCAGCATCTACTAACTGGTCGACGAGCTTATCGCCAAGACCATCGATATCAAACGCTTTACGCGAAGCAAAGTGTTTAAGCGCCTGCTTGCGCTGCGCTGCACAAATTAACCCACCGGTACAGCGCGCGACTGCTTCATCTTCAAGCTTTTCAACTTGTGAGTCACACACTGGGCACTGACTTGGGAAACTAATGTCAGTTTCACTACCCGTGCGATTTGCTTCAACCACAGAAACTACCTGAGGAATAACATCACCGGCGCGACGAATAACAACAGTGTCGCCAACTTTTACGCCTAATCTGGAAATTTCATCCTGATTATGAAGCGTGGCATTAGAGACAGTTACGCCGCCCACGAAAACGGGTTCTAAGCGCGCTACGGGTGTGATTGCCCCTGTCCTGCCCACTTGAAACTCAACGTCCACCAGTTTGGTTACTTCCTCTTGCGCGGGAAATTTCTGCGCAATGGCCCAACGCGGTGCTCGGGCTACAAAACCTAGGGTGTTTTGCAAATCAATACGGTCTACCTTAAACACGACGCCATCAATGTCATAAGGCAAGTTATCGCGCTTTTCCAGGATATGGTTGTAATAATTCAAACAGCCCTTACCGCCTTCAGCAGTGTCAATGTCTGGGCACAATGGCAGCCCCCATTTACCTAATTGTGCAAGGCGCGCGCTGTGGGTTGTAGGTAGTTCAAAGCTTTCTGGTTGTACTACGCCTAGTGAATAAGCATAAAACATCAGTGGACGTTTAGCGGTGATTTTCGAGTCTAACTGACGCAAACTTCCTGCTGCGGCATTGCGCGGGTTGGCAAAGACCTTACCGCCCGTTTCTTTTTGATGTTCGTTTAATTTTGCAAAGCCATCTCGCGGCATAAACACTTCACCACGCACCTCGACGCGATCTGGATAGTGGTCGCCACGAAGGGTTAAAGGTACATTTGAAATAGTCCGCACGTTAGCTGTGATGTTTTCTCCTACCTGACCATCGCCCCGTGTTGCAGCGCGAACTAATTCACCGTTTTCGTACAAAATACTCACGGCTAAGCCATCTAACTTAGGCTCACAGCTAAAATCCAAAGTAGCAGTATCTTTAAGCCTGTCTTTTAAGCGCTTCTCAAATGCCAATAGAGACTCTTCATCGAAAGCGTTATCTAGCGACAACATAGGCACATCGTGAGTCACTTGCTCAAATGCAGACAGCGCAGCGCCTCCCACCTTTTGGCTTGGAGAATTTGGGCTATGTAACTCAGGATATTGTTCTTCAAGCGCTATTAGCGCCTGCATATCTCTATCATAAACCGCATCGGGAACCGAAGGATCGTCTAGTACATAGTACTGGTAATTGTATTCATTTAACGTGTTGCGAAGTTGAGCAACTTGTTGCTTTGCTTGTTCTAAAGAGTCTGACATGGAGTTGTTTTCACGCCGTATAAATAATTAAAAGTTTTACAATTTGTAGCTTAGGTGACTTAACCTAAACGACCTTTTGTTTCAAGTGAGGCATTAAACCGCCGTCTTTTTAGTCGGCTAGTATAATTTGTAGCCTCGCTGTAGCGCTATTTAATAGAAAAGGACCTGGGTATGAGCCAAGTCCTTTTTATTGCGCTAACACGCAAGCACGTACAAAGCGTGCGATATAGACAGTTGAATAGCTTACGTTAGCCGCGAGCAATCATACGCTTGCGTTCAAATTCACGAATTTTTTCAACGTATTGCTGTAAGCCTTGTTTAGTTAACACGCTTCGACGCCCGTCTAGTACCTGAGCACCAAACTCGTCTGCCAACTTACGAGCCGCGTTGTGCATCATATTGAATACTTGATGAGGGTCGCCTTCAATAGGCAATATCATAAACAAAGATACACCTTGGGTCTCAAAATTTTCCAGGTTATCAATATCAAAAACACCAGGTTTAAACATATTGGCTAGACTAAATAATACTGGCCCCTTGCCATTGGAGTTTACGTGACGATGGAAGATATCCTGGTCGCCAAACTTAAACCCTAGTGTAAGCAGCATAGGTAAAAGCGCAGCACCAGAAATTGGCTCACCTTCTGGCGTTCTTACGTTCAACACCAATACTTCAGGTTCAACATTAGATGATTTCACCGGCTCAGAAGTGCTGCTCGCACCGTCGCTGTGTGTGTCATTTGCACTAAAGCTCTCTTCACCAAAATCAGTGTTACCTTGCTCACTGGTGTCGAAGTCAATGCGCATTTGGTCATCACCAAAATTAGGCTCTTCCCGCTTCTTAATCGGTGTTTTACTGCGCTTACTACGTGCAAAACGCCGCGGCTGTTCATTTTCTTCCTGGCTACCCCGTGATGAAGATGCATCGTCTTGAGCGTCTAAACTAAAGTCAGCGACTTCTCGCTCGTTTTTAGTTGGCGCTTGAACCGTTGCTGGTTCTTCTTCTAGCGTAGGGTCTATATAAAACTTTTGCGCAGGACGAACGGGTGCTGCTGGCGCCTGTTCGGGTTGTGCCGTAGTTTGATTATCAGAGTACCCGTTATTTGCGCTATTCGCGTTATTTGCGTTTGATGACGGTGAGTAAGACGCGTCTTGGGCATTTTCTTCGCGCTGTGCTTGTGACTCTGACTGAGCTTCATCGTCGCCTTCCCGAAGCAGAAAACCTGGAGGTTCTGGGAAAGCAGCAACGTTGTCATCGCTTTTATTTGATGCGGTATCAATCGAGCGAGCCTGCCCTTTCATGTGTGGCTTGGGGTTAGTTACCACTGAACCATACAGCTTGGGCGCTTCTTGAGCGTCTTCTTTTTCGCTCCTTTTTTCGCCTTCTGTTCCACCCACTTTTACGGCTGGCGATATCGACGAATTATCATTGCTGCTGGCATTAGCGTGCTCTTCGCCAGCGTCGTCTTCATGGCTATGGATGTCACTCGAAGAAGCATATTGAGAAGAGTGATTGCTCTCATCGTTGCCGAATTTTTTACGTTCGCTGCCGTTATCTGGATTATTCAAGGTGTCATCAAACGATGGGCTCGAAGCTGCGCTGTTCTCATCTGCTCTATTATGCGAGCTTTGCGAATTGCTAACCACTCGAACCGCACCAATACCGAGCTCATCAAAGCCTTCCTGAGCTTCGGCCTCTAATTCGCCATCATCATCCTGCCATTGTCGGGGCTCTAAGCGCTCTTTTTCCGAAGGCTTACCGTTTTTACGAATTTTCCAAATACCGTGGGCAAGCACAGCAATGATAAAAACCGTGCCTCCAAGGAGTAAAAATAGACGTAATTGATCTTCCATTTAATTTCTTTCGCCCTTTGTTATGCTTCTGCGAAGGCTACAGCTTCGTCAACGTCTACCGCTACCATACGTGAAACTCCAGGTTCCGCCATAGTAACACCGGTTAGGTGACTCGCCATTTCCATCGCTATTTTATTGTGGGTGATATAAATAAACTGCACTGTTTGTGACATTTCTGACACTAAGTTACAAAAGCGCCCTACATTTGCATCATCCAATGGTGCATCTACTTCATCCAGCAAGCAAAATGGTGCTGGATTTAATCTAAAAATAGCAAACACCAATGATAAAGCGGTTAATGCTTTTTCTCCACCGCTTAAGAGGTGAATCGTACTATTTTTCTTACCAGGGGGGCGAGCCATTATCGTCACCCCGGTCTCCAATAAGTCATCATCGGTAAGTGCTAGGTATGCTGACCCACCGCCGAAGACTTTAGGAAATAACATTTTAAGGTCTTCGTTAACCTGCTCAAAAGTGTTTGAAAAGCGCGTGCGTGTCTCTTTATCAATTTTTCGAATGGCCGATTGTAGCGTTTCTAGGGCTTCAGTAAGGTCGTTGTGCTGTGTATCTAAATGAGATTTTCTTTCTGACTGGGTTTCAAATTCTTCAACCGCAGCTAAGTTCACTGCCCCTAAACGCTGCAAATTAGCCTGCGTTTTTTCAAGGTCATCTTGCCAGCGTTTCTCTTCGGCGTCTTCGGGTAAGGTTTCTAGAATGTTTTTCAGTGACTGCTGTGTTTCGTCAAGCTGCTCTAGGATCGTGTTTGCGCGTACCCGATACCCTTCAATATCGATGTTAAGTTTATCGATGTTTGTCTGTCGGGTTTGAATGTCCTTACCTAGAGCCTGATGCCCTTTTTCAGCTTCTCGCAACCACTGTTCAATATCTTCAAGGCTGCGCTGCTTAGCGCTTTTCAGCTGTTCTAATTCCGCTTTATTTTCTAACAGAGACTGAAGTTCTGCTTCCTGAATTTCTTCAGGAGACGTCAGGTGCGCTAGTTCTTTTTGTAATCTTTCTTTGTTCTTTATGTATTCTTCACGCTGCTCAAGGTTACGTGTAACCTGCTGACTACATAAGTTTTGATGATTTTCAAACTGCTGCTTTTTTAACGCAAGCTCATGATTTTGCGACGTTAATGAATCGACTGAGGCGCGCAATTCTGACGTAGTTCGCTCATTTTCTTCACGTTTGGTGTTAACTTCATCAATGTGCACTTCATATTCAAGGATTTGCGCTTCTTGAAGTTCTAACTTTTCAGAAAGTTGCGCTAACTGCTCTTCTTCTTTAGCAAGCATTAACTCTTGTTTTGCCAATTCATCATTGAGTTTAGCGCTGCGAGTAGACTGCTGCTCTTGTTGCATTTCAAGTAAAGATAGCTTGTTTTTAATCTGAGCCCGTTGATTTTCTTTTTCAGCTAAGGCGTTTTGAGCCGTATGCTTTTGAGCCTCGCTTGTTTCAAGAGCCTGCTTCGCTTCCTCAATGGAATACTCAACTTCTTCAAGGAGACTTTCAGCGGCCTCAATATCATCTGTAAGTGCTTTAATCTTGTTAGCACGCTGCAAAGCACCGTCATTCACCTGACCCGGTTTAACAACCCAATTGGAGCTTGCCCATAAACCTGTTGGTGAAATTGCGCTAGAAAAGCCATTACAATCGCTTTTCATCTCGTCATCAGCTAAGTGTTCCACCTTACTTGTCAGGTCTTTATCGTCTTCACACAGGTAAATATCATCAAAAAATGCGGGAACCTGTGCCGGTGAAGTGTGGCTACCGCTAAGGTCAGTTAATAAAGCATTTGCTAAAGATCCAGCTTTTGCCGAAGTTACAAACACGCTTTCGGTGTACACCTTTATGCCGGTGGGCAGACGCGCTTTGTTTTTAAGAAGTTCTTGTACCGGGTAGCTTTTTGCGACCACAGGGTCTTTTGCGTGCTCTAATATAGCCTCAATACAGGGTGCAAGCTTTTGGCTTGAGCTAAATTGTTGCCAAAGCTTTTCTATTCCTTCTAATAGCATATCTTCGAAGCTAGAGGCGTCTTGCTGAAGCGCTTCTAATGCAGATTTGGTTGACAGGGCGGTTTGCAGCTGACCCAGCGCATCACGTCGTTTTGCTTCAATGGTTTGCACTTCAGCATGTTGTTTTTGCACTTTCTCGCTAGCTGCTTGAACCGCCTGTTTACCTTCATCAATATCAAAATCTAGCTCGTTTGATTGCTCATCTAGCAATGCAATTTGATCTGAGTAATCTTCGTCATCGAGTTGTTTTAGCTCGTCTTGCAGTTCGCTAATACGCTGAGATGTACGAAGCTGCATACTCATTGTGGACTGAATTTGGCTATGACACTGTTGCACGTCTTGTCGAAGCTGATTGTACGTTTGCTCTTGTTCACGTGCTTTTGCGTTAAATTCTCTTAGCGCTTGCTCTACGTCTTCAAAACGCGCTTTTGCGTGTTCCAACTCGGCTTCTTTCAGTACAAGCTCTGGTTCAATGTTTTCAAGCGCCTCGTTTGATACGGCAAGTGCTTCCTGTGCCTCATCAATAGACTGGTTTAGCAATTCATGCTGTTCGTTGATTCGCGTTAATTCTTGCTCTATTTGCCCTTGTCGCTGTTTAGCATGCAGGGCATTTTGCTCTAATCGCGTTATTGCATTGCTTGTGGTGAATAACTGCTGCTGCAGATCATCGATGACTTGCTTGGTCTCAACTTGTTTAGTTTTATACGATTCAAGTCCGGCTTCATCACCTTGTAGCCTGGCATTTAAATCATCAACTTCTAGTTGCAGTGTTTGCTGCTGTTTTTGCAGCACTTCAATATGCTCGCTATTTTTAAGAAATCTAATCGCCGCAAGCTGGCCTTTTAACTCTCTAGCCTGTGCGCGCAACGTTTTATAGCGGGTTGCTGCGGCAGCTTGTCGCTGTAACTTTTCTAACTGCTTGCCTAGTTCATCGCGAACATCGTTTAAGCGTTCAAGGTTGTCTTGCGTGTGCCTTATGCGATTTTCAGTTTCTCTGCGACGCTCTTTGTACTTTGATATACCCGCAGCTTCTTCAATAAACACGCGCAGTTCTTGTGGCTTAGATTCGATAAGCCTTGAGATCATACCTTGTTCAATAATGGCGTAAGAACGTGGCCCAAGCCCCGTTCCTAAAAATAGATCGGTAACGTCTCGCCTGCGACATTTGGTACCGTTAAGGAAGTAAGTAGACGTGGCATCTCGGGTTACTAATCGTTTAACCGACAGCTCGTTGTAATTGGCGAATTCGCCCGCGATCCGCCCTGCACTGTTATCGAAAACAAGTTCAACGCTACACTGCCCCACGGGTTTTCGTGAAGATGAACCGTTGAAGATCACGTCTGTCATCGCATCGCCGCGTAGGTTCTTCGCTGAGCTTTCACCTAATACCCAGCGAACAGCATCAATAACATTGGACTTACCACAGCCGTTCGGGCCAACAATGGCAGTCATTTCCCCGGGAAACGGAATAGTAGTAGGCTCAACAAAGGACTTGAAGCCCGCAAGCTTTATCTTCTTAAGCCTCACGCATCATCCCTCTGATATACAGAATTGCCGGACGAAATCGTCAAAGCTTCAGCCCAATACCCCTTGGTGGGATGCTGAATTAGCGGATGATATGGAAATGATGTAATCACACAGAAGGTTCTTTTGTTATTATGTTTCGACTCTACCAAAACTAACAGCTTGTAACAATTACCATTTCAGCGAGTTAGGCACAGAACGCGCCAAGGGCGTATGATAGAGTAAATAGTTAATAAACAAAGCGTTTAAAATAACGCGAAGGAGTATGAATGAGTTCAGGTGGTGTACATTATTTCTTTGAAGGCTTTTCGCTTATAAAGACAAAAGGGCTAAAGCGTTTCGTGTTTGTGCCCCTCACTATTAACCTTGTTCTGTTTTCCGTTGCTTTTTATTTCTTATTTGGCCAAATAGAAATGGGCATAGCCTATGTTATCGACCTTGTACCTGAATGGTTAGGCTGGATAAAAACGGCCATCAGTTTCTTCTTATGGCCTTTAGCGGTAATCAGCGTGTTACTCATTTTCGCACTTATTTTTGGCACCCTAGCCAACTGGATTGCCGCGCCTTTCAACGGCGTGTTATCAGAAAAGGTTGAGCGTCATTTAACGGGCCAAGACCTGGGTGATGAAGGCGTTATGTCATTGGTAAAAGACATTCCTAGAACCGTAGGTCGCGAACTGACTAAGCTCATTTGGTATATACCTCGCGCCATCGGTTTTTTATTGCTGTTCTTTTTTCTACCTGTTATCGGGCAAGTGCTTTGGTTCTTATTTAACGCCTGGATGATGGCGATACAATATTGCGACTATCCTTATGATAACCACAAGGTAGATTTCACTCGAATGCGCTTGCACCTGGGCGAACACAAAGGAAAAGCAATGACCTTTGGCATGATGGTAAACGTGTTCTCGCTCATTCCCGTGGTGAACTTCATTGTTATGCCAGTAGCAATTTGTGGTGCCACATCTATGTGGGTAAGAGAGCTGAAGCCTACGCTTCGTGGGTAGCGAGAAATAACCCGTTGCAGTACCTGTGAAGGTGGTTGTTGAATAGAACTATGGCGTTATCGAAAAAGAGTGCGCGGCTACTTATTTGGTTCCGGTAAATGCTTCGTACTCAGCTAGCCAGTGGGCCGCCTCTTTTTGATTACCGCTATTGTGGAAAGCCTGGAAGAAATTCATTGAGATGGGACGCTGCGCATTTTGCTTTTCAAGCTGTTGCTGCCAAAGGACCAAGTATAAAGGCGGTATCACGCCGCTATCGTGGTGTTCCATGAACGTAATTCTTCGGCTAGGTTTGTAGCTATTACGCCCCAACACTGAACAGGTTTTAGCGCGAGCAATAATCGTTGCGGGGTCTATCGACAGCCAATTCTCTACCGTTTCATGCGGTGCATACCAATACTCAGTATCTACCACAACGTTGGGAGGTAGGAAGCCCGCAATCCCATCTTCATCGCACAGCTTGTTTGCCATACCCTTGCCAATAGGATATTCGTCAGCAAAGCCAGCAAAATGGGCTAATTCGTGCACGAATACTGAATAAGCGTCACTAATATCCAAATACATTACACCATTTTGAACATTCGCTTTACCCTGCTCCGCTACCACAACTGCATGGCTAAATTTACGCTTTTTGGCGATATTGGCTAACGGCGTAATATTGCACCCCAAGATACCCGCCCTTTTATAGTTAGCGTTACATTCCAGCACATCGGATTTAAGCCAAATAGGCGGGGCTAAACAAATAGAAAGGTTTTCAAGGCGCGAATCGTCGTTATATGACTGATAAAGTTCGTGCGCTCGCATGATGGTCGCCAAACTTGTAGCGAAAGGTTGAACACGCTGCAGGCAATTTTTTTGACTCTCCCAATCAAAAGCGCCAGATTGCTTTATTGCTTGCGTCACTGAATAGGGTGAATAAAGTTTGATGGCTTCTAGTGCTTTTTCCGCTTGTTGATGGCCTTTTTGCGCTGCAAATTTAAAATGCGATTTAGCTTTCGAGAATTCGCCCTCGTCCCACAAAAGCCTTGCGTACTTAAACGCACTTTGCATGTCTAAGGTTGCTGTAGCTGCCAGCAGAGGCTTAGCTAACTGCTGTTGACCGTGAAGTAGGTACCAATCGGCCAGTGCAGCCTGTGCAGGCAAATATTCCTGCGAGGCTGCGCGTATCAGCCACTTTTCTCGCTTTTCTGGCGAATCGGTAGACATTGCAAAGGCTAGTTGCGCTTCAGCAACATCGCCAAGCGCTGCTAAGCGCATAAAACGCTCTGAAGCCCCCTCTTCGCCTAAAATTTGGTACAACAACCACGCAGCGTCAGCATTTTCTAGATTAACAAGCTTCTCTAGAAAGTAGTTCGCTGTCTCTTGATCAATGGAATCTGTAGAGGAAAAGCCGTTGTTATATGCACTCTCAAATATCTCAAGCATATAGGCTTGGGCAGTGTCACTACCCTGCTTTGCAGCGAGCCAAAGCAGCGCTAGCGCGTTATCTCTTGGATTATTTTTAAGGGTAGTATTACCGCTATCTGGGGCAATAGCATTAGACTGAACGCTTTCAAACGTGCCAGTTTCCTCACCTTCTAATAAGACACCATCTTCATTTTGATGTGATGGTAATAGCACGCTAATAGCGTTCGAGATAAGTTGAGGAGCATAGCGCCCGCTATCGCCCGCAACGATAAGCAGTGCGAAGACTGCTAAAAATAAGCCTCGCATAATGCTTTGCGCTTACTCTTCGCTAACTACATCGTTGCTAGCTTGATTACGCAAACGGTTAAGCTCCATTCTTGCGTAACGGTGTTCTACATAGTCGAACACGTTTGTACTTAGCGCAAGCTTGAAGTAATTAGACGCGATACCGCTATTTCCGCGTAGGGAATGAAATTTACCTAAATAAAAATACGCTTCACATAGTCGGTCAGTTAGCGCTTTTTGGCTTTTAACACCGTTAAGCAATGAGTTAAGTACATCGTTTTCTTCAACAGTACCTAAGAATAAATCCACCAGCGAAGTTGCCCAATGTTCATTGTCTAGCGTAGGACGAATAGACGCTAAGTAAGTTTGGCCTTCCACTTCTGAAACATCGTAATGAGCGAAGTAAGCCCACAGCGCACGAAACGGATCGCTGTTATCTTTTTCAAAAAAGCGGTTAAGATCGTTAGTCGCAAGTTCTGCGCGACCGCCATAGTAAAGCGCGATGCCACGGTTCAAGAACGCGAAATCGTACTCTGGATTAATTTCAATAGTAGAGTCAAAAGCGTCGTAAGCCTGAATGAAATCACTCTGCTGGATATAATGAATACCCATAGAATTATAGGCTTCAGCTAAATCAGGCTTTAAGTTAATGGCTTGGGTGTAATCGAACTGCGCTAAACCTGCAAGGCCTACGCTGTCGTAAAGCATGCCTCGTTGAAAATGAAGTTCAGCTTTATCTTCATCTGATAGCGCTGGGCTAGTTAGCACTTGATTATAGCGTGCAATCGCCATCTCTGAACGAGGGTTGACAGGTGCAGGCTCGGCTAAAAGCAAATTCCCCATCTGTGGTCTTTCTGAAGCAGGGGGTGTTTGCGCACAACCGGTTAAAATAGCAGCGAATAGAGAAAAAAAGATGAGACTAACGTTTCTGCACATGGTAAAAAAGCATTCTATAAAAAAAGAAAAAACCGCCTGAGCATTTTATATACGCTTGTCTGCGGCGCTAATGCCGCCAACCTTCTCGCATTTGATGATAAAAGTAAAGCGTATTGGGTGGTTAACACAGGTAGCTATGAAGAAAAATAATTTAGAACAACTATCACAACTTGCTTTTGACGCACAGAAAAACTCTCATTCACCCTATTCAAATTTTAAAGTTGGTGCGGCTGTGCTTACTCCCAGTGGTGAAACTTTTGCTGGGTGTAACGTAGAGAGCGCGGCCTTCCCTTTAGGCCAATGTGCTGAGGCCACGGCCATCGGCAATATGGTTACACAAGGTGAAAAACGCATCTCACACATTGTTATTGCCAGCCCAAACGATGAATTTTGTTTCCCGTGTGGCGGTTGCAGACAAAAAATTGCTGAGTTCGCACCAGATGAAACCCCAGTAACCATGGTTAGTCAAAGCGGAGAGAAATTTGAAACCACAATTGGTGAATTACTTCCCAATGCCTTTAGGGCGCACGATCTAGACAAATAGGTTTATCACGATACCTTGCAACAAACGAGGCTCAGGCAGTTTTCACATCTACCAGCCTCGTTTTTGATACCTTATAAAGCAATAGTGGCAAGGTTTATAGCCCGTTTGTACGAAGGCGCTTTTGCAAAAGACAATACACTGTGTTGTACCAGAACTTGCGAATTAGCGCTTGGTAGAATTGTTGTTTGCATGTTGTTCCCCCTTTTTCATTAAACGGAGGAACTGAATAAAAGGGGTGAAACTATTTATTGTTTTTCTACAATTGCCCTTGCAGTTTCTACAGCAAGCTTGGCAGTCCTCTAATCATTATTTTCATTTTGGCGCTTATTTAGTTTCGCTGCTGCCATAAAGCCAATAATAAAAATGGCGAAGATAACCACGCCTACCCAAATCAATACGTTAAAAAGAAAGTCCATGTTATTCCCTAATCACAGTTTTATAATTTAACTTTAACATTTATTTGATTGAGTAGGCGAATTGGATCATTCAGCTTATTTACTTCATCTACGATGTTATTGAGATTTTTCTATACCAATAGCCATTACAGACTGACCGTCTTTAATGGCTGGCATTTGATTAACCATCATAACCGTGCCATCAACAGGCGATTTGAGGGTTTCAACTAGATTTCCAAAATAGTCGGTGACCTTACCTATGTCTTGCCCAGTTGACACTTTATCGCCTATCTCCACTGAAGCCTTGAAAAAACCGGTTTTCGAGCTTTTAGGGTATTTAATGGTTTCGTAGATAATTGGCTCAGGGTGCGGCTTTGGCTTTTCTGGCAACATCTTTAGAAAATACATAGCGTTCTCAGCCACCTCTAGCGCTTTCGCTACAGACTCTTCATCTGTCTGCGCTAAGTGCCCTATTTCGGTAGTAAGGCCAGGCTTTCCCCTTGTCATGGCTGTGTTAGGGTAAGAAATTGAATTGTTAGGATCTCTTGGGCGGTCGCCATACATGACAATATGCTGCATGCCAGTTGCTTTCGCGAATTCAAATGTTAAAGCGTCAAGCTCTTCGTCGCCCACAAAAGGAGAATACACATGATTCAATAACGTTTGGTTTGCACTGCCAGAATGCATGTCTATTAAAAAGTCAGCTTTGCCAATAAACTCTCTGGTTAACAACTCAGCAATTTGTTCTGTCGGTGTGCCTTCCGCGCTCCCTGGAAACTCCCTATTCAGGTTTTTCTCATCTTTAGGGTTTAACGCAATTCTATTTCCATGAAACCCATCTAAGTTTGCCAAATGCAGTACAACCAACACACCGCTCATCTCGTTAGGATCAAGGTTTTGCTGAAGTTGTTGTAGGGCATACATAGACGGGAACTCATCACCATGAATACCGGCGGTAAGTAGCAGTACTGGACCGTCATCTTTTCCGTTTATAACCGTCACCGGCAGCGTTATGCTTTTCTCTGTAGCGAGGTAGGACGCTTTCTGACCCGCTTGGGTGGTCACGCCCATCAATTCATAAGGTTCATTTGCGCTAGCGTTTAGGCTAAACGCAGAACAAAGAGAAACAAGAACACCTGCTAACGCTTTCTTTTTAAACGACATACTTAAAAACTCATTGGAAAATAACGCACTAGTAAGCCAGAACGTTTTAGGTTAATCAACAATCAGTATTTTAAAGCACCTTTATAAAAAAATACCCGCTATCAGCGGGTATTGCGTTATTCTAACGAAATAAAAAGTTGGTCAACTTCACTTTGCTGGTTCTAGGTTCGATACTTCGTTAGTTTCTGGCTGTTCATCACTTCGCTCGCGCATTGCTAGCTGCACATGAGAAACGTTTTTAATCAATAACCACGTTACAAGAGCTAGAGGAATTGAGATAACTTCTGAAGCCTGTGAGACCAAATTCACATTCATGATTTCAGAAATTTCTTCCGCCCTTCTGGACAATCGAAATGCCGCCTGCCCCGCTATGCTGTTAGCAATCCAAAAGAACCACCAAATGCCTAAGATTGAGCTAACTTTTTCTTCTGACCAATTTGATGGGTTTTGGCTAGCCTGCCAAATTTCTTTCATCGCTTGATAGGGCTTCCATAGCGAAACAATGGGAATGAAATAAAAACCTATTGACCAGCCCGGTGAAAACGCCATGTCTTTCGCACCTAGTTGACGCGCATTTTGATTTGCTTGATAAATCCATTTTAAAATTAAAATGCCAGAAACGATAAACACACCAAGGTAAGAAAAAGCGATAACGGCCTGTCTCATGTCATTAGCTTCTGCATCGGCCACCGCCATTTCTTGGCTAAAATAAACGCCGTTCTGAAAGTCTGTTAAAAGCTGGTACTCCATTAAATTTGAGCCTATAGCGACGAACGAAAGAACAACTTGAAACCATAGAAGGTACTTAATCCACGCCATTAGATTTGTAGGGTCTTTGAATTCTTCTTTTTTATCTGACATTTCTATTTACTACCTTGCGTCTAGGCCACTTTAACAAGCTAATCTATCTGCTTTTATTGAGGCTATTGTTTGTGTTTATTATTCGATATCTACTGCTATCACAATTAAATAGCATTTGTTTACTACCTGGCTTTTGACTAAGCTTTTTACCTAAGTCTGTTCTCTAAGAGTTCCTGAAACGGCTTTGGCAACGCATTACGGGCTTTACGCGTTATCTTAACCTCATGTTTTTGCCACAATATTCCTATATACACCACGCCTAAACCAATAGCCGTTAACGCAACAGGAAAAAGCCAACTGTCTCTAAACACATTCGAGGCCAAGTGCCCTAAATAGAAACAGCTTCCTAACGCACCAAATACCACAAATACTTTTCGAACCAATAATGCGCCTAGCCCAACCATGAATAGGTTTATACAAAAATAGAAAAACTTTGAAAGTTCGCTGTCTGAGTTTTGGCTAGTAAGCCCGCCCCAAAAAGCAATAACGCCGAACAAATATAACCAAAATGCGTAGTCGGCAGTGTGCCTTGACCGTAAGTCAACCCAAAAAGCCAGTAAGGTCATAAACATGCCGAAGTACATAGATACTTGTGCGCGGAATTCCCATGTGTATGAATTCCACATGTTGTCTTGGTCGATGATAAGCATGACAGCATCCATACTGATGTACCACAGTGTTACTGCTATAGGCATTATCAAAAATGGATACTTGTACCGCCAAGCTACTATCATGCCGGTCACCAATGTGCCAAGTTCCATGTACAACCACAGCCATTTAACGCGTGTATGAAACTGACGATAGACTGCATCGTTCTCGGGCCAAAGGCCAAGCCACTGTTGAAAACCGTAGATAGCAAGCGGTGTTAAACACACTACAAAGGTTGCGCAAATACCGGCAGGAATAATAAGGTTTTTATTTGCTAAAGAGTTAGTAAGCTTTATCCCTACACCAGCGTAGAGCAATGATATGAAGATTATCCCCAGCCCCCCAAACTGTTCCCACCCTAAATTCATAAACAAAGTCATGGCGCCAATAGCGATAAGGCCGCCCAAGTAATAGAGAATGTGGGTAAAAGTGAAAGCGGGAGTATGCTGGCTTTCTGCCTGAAAGAAGCTGTAGAGGTCAACGCCTTGCTGTTCAGAGATGATCTTCTTCGCTACTGCTTTTTGAATACTTGCTTTCGATACTTCCATGTACTTCTCTGAATTAGCTTGTAGAAATTAGAACTTTTACTTTACTGGGTTATAAGTAAAAAGCCAGACTAGAGAAGTTACAGAGTATTACTTACGTGTTTTTCGTAAGTTTTTCACATTTATTCCACGTTAAGTGGCCAAAAGCGATACCTGCAACGGGAAAAATGACCAAAGCAATGGTAGGACGTACCCAAATATTTTCTAATGGGTCAAGAAATTCCATTAGTAGGGTCCAGAAGATGGCTGTAGACACGCCCCACCCTAAAACACCGTTAACTAAAACGAAGCGCTGTTTTCCTTTCTCTCGCGTTTTTGCCCACTTATCCATATTCATGTAAACATCCTTTTTCCAAATATCAAACAAACAGTACAAGGCAAACAAAAACAACTATTGAGCTAACTAAACCAACAGCGAAGGTCCTTCCTTCGTCTCTGCCCGCTCGCGGGTATTTGCCAAAGGTTAAAAGTTTGAGCACTATATGCCCTATCCCTTTTATAACGAATTCAATGATAGCTTCTACGACTATCCATTTGAGTATCCGAAGTATAAAGCGGCCCAGTGGTTCTAAAACGTCTTCCATAACTTTAATGCTCTTAATTGCTTTTGTTAAATAGTGCTTTTATTAAACAGTCGCTGTCTTTTAATGTTGTCGCTAACGAAGCACTTTAATCAGCCTTCTCGTTCTTCTAACGGCAATATTATAAGCCAATTTCACCAATAAAAATTAAGGCCCACATAGCCAACACAGCGACAAAATTGATGGTAAACACCATACCACGCAATCTAATATTGTTGGTAAATATTTGAACAACGCTGTGCAACACTCTGCCAATTACAAATACCCAAGCCAAGTAGATTTGCACACTGTCTATTGGCTTATCCATTGCGATAAGCAATACAATGGCAATGTAAAAAAATAGTGGCCACTCAAATTGATTGCTTAGGTTCGCACTGATTTTAGGCTGAATATTGCTGAAAGGGTTTGAACCATCTTTGGTCTGCCCCACTCCCCACACAACCGGTGCGCGAGCTATGGTGAGTAATGCGTAAAGTACAGTACAAAGAAGTACATGTGTAAATAGTGGAAGTATTAAACTGGACATATTAATGGGCTAAACGTTCACTTTATACTTCAAATCAAGGGCTTCATCACCTGTCATTCCGCGGAAACCCCACTGATACTTTTCTTGTTCTTTAATCGTAATCTCGATATCTACGGGTGAAATCTCCAACTCTAGCTCAATTTGTTTAAACAATGCTTTTATAAGAGACTTTTGCGTGTGTATTTCTCGCCCTTTCATCATGTTTATTTCGATAACTGTGTATGCCTCGGTTCTACCATCAGGGTAAAAAAAGTCGTCTTTTGACAGCGGCACAAAGCGATGCGCTCTCTTATTTTCGGGTAAGCCCAAGACTGATTGCATACATGAATGAATAACATCTGAAAGCTTGCGTTTTATTGGGTTTAATTGTTCGTCTATGCCATAGATTACGATCACGTTGCCGTCCTTTGCGTTTATTGTATTGCTAACGGAGTTTTAGTTATTTTTTATACCCGTTCTACTTCGAGTATTTTATTTTT
This sequence comes from Alteromonas sp. ABH4_452, assembly GCF_056311825.1. Taxonomy (NCBI): domain Bacteria; kingdom Pseudomonadati; phylum Pseudomonadota; class Gammaproteobacteria; order Alteromonadales; family Alteromonadaceae; genus Alteromonas; species Alteromonas sp. ABH4_452. The sequence goes on from NZ_CM149973.1 coordinate 2,787,412, forward strand.
TCACTTTAACGCAGTTTAACCTCAAATATGATTTCACTTTCTTTTTCTATAGAACCATTTGGACCGAAAAGTATGCTGTAGTAACGCAAACGTTCATTTAACGCCTCTGCTATTAGCACTCCAGTTAATGCAGGTTGCGGCCAAATTGAATTGTGTGCAGAAATCATGTCGGACCACCTTCTGGTTAAAAGCTCTTTATAACCACCATTTTTCCATTCACCCGGTATATCACTCCATTCTGCACAAGTAATTAGCACTTTTAGCGGGGCTGAGAGGCAACATAACTTTCTCATTTCGTGCTCAGCGTCGAGCGCAACATTTTCCGACTCAATGAAAATCAGTGGAACATCTGTTCCATTTCTAGATTTTCGACAAAATGTATAGTCGATTTTGAAGAGCTCTTTTTTGTAATTTAAGCCCATTTTACGAGAAAGCGGCTCTAAAATAGTATCCTCATAAAGGCGAGTACGATTCCTCGATGTCTTCCAAGACTCATTGAATTGGGAAACAGGTAAAGCTTCTAAACTTTTAACGAAGGAAGATCTAAACTCATCCCAAAGTAAGTGCAGTGCCATTTAAATCCTTATGTTCAGTGCGAATAAGACAGGTATAAAATTTATAACTTTGTAGCGAAACAAGCCTGTCTTGATTACTCATTTGTTTAGCTAACGCAATGGTGCTAATAGATATTTGTTAGTGTTACGCTCACTCGGTAGTTACCTATTATTTTTAATTGGAAATTTACCTTTAATTGCAAACCAAATACCTGGAAAGCCAAAAGCGAAAAAGAATAATATCGCATTGAATAAAGATGGTTCAGATCTCTTGCCTGATATTAACTCACCATTTCCTAGTTGCCCTAGTAAATACCAAATAGATAACCCAAATACAGTTAAACCAATTACTCGACCTAAGTAATTACGTAACTTTCCAGTAGTGATACACATTACAAAAATGGTTAAGCAGAAAGCACCAAACACATAAATTCCGATTGGCTTACTCATTTCTGGCGCAATTAAAATCATAACAACACCAAACAACCCTGCAATACTACCGAGTAATGTTCTAGATAAAGGACTTAACCCTTTGTTTAGGACATATTGACCAGATTTGTACATACTTTCCCTGTAACCCTAATGCTCCATAAAGAAAGGACAATGCATGGCTATACTTAGCGAAGAATGAGCGCCAGCCATACTTTAAACAACTTTACTTAACATGACAGGCATAACTTGAAAAATCAAAACTGTCCCCGAATACAAAAATGCGACTACATTAAGATGCCCGTCTTGTTTAGCCGCCTAAATAGCCACACCCAAACGAGATACGATTCAATATCTTTTGTCTGTAAAAACACATAAACAACCACTCGTGCTTTTCATCACCATAGTCATTGATAGAGTTCGAGGAGGAATAGTAAAACCACCACCAAAGTGATGCTAAGCATAAGAAAGCTAGAGGGATAGAGCTTTTAAAGCGAGTGTTCATTGCACAGCTCTATAAAATCATGAATATTGAGTAGATTAACAGCCAAAGAATTTGGCATCCGTAACTTAGGCGTTGATAAAGCCCTGGTACAGTTTTTCGTTCAAGGGATTTTGCTAGTTTATATGAAAAGAAAACGCAGCCAATAACGCTTAATGCAGACAGAATCCTCAGCGGCCAAGCATAGAAGCTAGAAAAAGTAACGATCAGCGGCGCCACGGTAAACGAAACTAACATTATTAGCCCTGACCACGTATGGATTTTACAACTTTTCGAAGGTGTTGTTGTATATGGGTCGGCGTCCATTGGGAAGTAGCCACAAACCCAAGTACAGATGCCATGTATTATTGTCATTGCACCGATAACCATAGTTGGCATATGGTCTGGATGTGAGTTTATAAGGTAATACCCAAACAGAGCGAACAATAAGCCCAACGGGTAATTATTGATTGCAGGAGAGAGTTTCTGTGTTGGGCTACCAAATGCACCAAGTTCACTACAAAACTGCTTCATGTGGCTATAGTTTGGATAGAAACGAGAAGCGATGTAAATGCCTAAAACTATCCAAACCGATGCAGCTATCCCTGTAAAAGATAAGAAGCTATCCAAGTGGGTGTCCTCCTTGATTTTATTGCGCTTAAAGTAGTTAATCAAAGTCCCTATCCATAAGCCGAATAACGTTTTAACTGGCTTGGTGCGGAATATTTTGCGTTATCATTTTTTTATTGCCGCTATATTTTTCATAAAACTGCTGGTGTGCAGTATAAGAAAACGTATCGTCTCTTTTTGTATATTGGGCAATCCAGTCGATCAGCATAGGTAAATTATTATCTTGCGCTTGTTTGGTATCATATTTATGGGGCTCCCAAGGTCTTGCTTTCGCGTTAGCAATGCACAACTCAATGGGTAAATTCATAAATATAATTTCTGAAGACTGCCCCTCCACGAGCTTAAGCAGGTCTGTGTAACACCCTTCAATTACCCAAGTCTCATTAGAAGCGGTAAAAGCCTGTATCTCTTGGTCCGACTCTTTAATCGGTTTTCTTTCTGGCGGGCTAGTGGGTTTCCATGCAAGGGTATCGAGATCTAAATGCGCTAAACCTTGAGTTTCACACAAACGGCGCGCTAGCGTAGATTTGCCAGAACCGGAATTTCCGAATATTAAAATTTTAGTCACGGTGTTTTCCTTGTTACCTTAGCAAAAGGCATCGAGAAACGCTTATTATTCTATAGCGTGTACCCGGCTAATCATGAAACTTAAGCCATTTCTCATCTTTGCGAATAAACCCAGTTTTTGTTACTGAATGAGGCCACTGATTTTCCGGGTTGTGCACTATCCCTTTCACCGTTTCTATACTCTCCGTATCCTCTGAACCCGTTACAATTACAACGTCTCTAGAGGGTACATAAACAACTATATCGCCTTTCACCGGAAAGTTTTCTTTCGTCCAAAGCGCGTCATAAATTAGAAAAGACGCTTCGTAAGTGCCATCGGCCACAATCATCGAGATGGTCGAAGGGTTTCCTTTGATTTGAAGTGACTCAATAGCATTCATCAAATTAGACATTGAGAGGTCCCTAAGCTCTTCCTCTTTTACGTCTAAGTTAGCAATGTCTTCTTTCGGTATGAACTTGATAGATGAAGGTGTATCAATGGCATAAAGAATATAGAGAACATCATTTAGTTTTTCATAAAAGAAAGGCAGCTCATCTTCGCTCATCAATTCAGTTATATGGTTTATATAACCTGAATCTTTTATTACGGGAAAAATATCCGCTTTATCTATGTTGGCTTTAGCGTCATTACTGTTCTTTGTTAACGCACTGATGTACGTTTCTATAATTACGTCGAGCTCTTCTGGGTCAGAAAGGTAATTCATATAGGCATTATCGAGATATGCGGTAGACGTTCCTCCACCACTGTAAGTCATCTCAACCTCTAGACGGCCCTTTATTCGCGCACTCACAACCTCTGGTTTGGTGGTAACAGCCTTCACATACCTTTGAGTAAACGCATTTTCATCTAAATTGCTTTCGGCAACCACACTACTTATAAAAAAGCATAAAAACGCTATTATGAATGTTTTCATTTTCCATATTTTTCTTTAATTAACACATCAAAGTATTGAGTATCGTTTGGGCATTCGTCGCTGTTTTTGGCGAAATCGCTACTGCACCCTGGGTTACAAAAGCCAACGGTATAGCCCCTGTATTCGGCAAGCGAATCGGGCTTTACGGGCTTGCCAGATCTAGGGCAGAACTTGTTGATGGGTTCCATTGATTTTTCTCTATCGCTAGTTAAGAGATACAACTTATATCGTAGTTGCCGTAAAAGCTAAAAATATGCGCGCCTCTCACGAATAGAATACGACATATCGCACTTTTCACACGCAATGTTCCAGCTACCGAACCGCTGAGTAATGTTCAACTCACCAGCACATATTGGACAAACTTCATCAAGAAAGGTACTTGGAACGCATTGAGAGCTTAAAAGTTAAGTTCTCTTTAACAGCTAGCCACTCTGTATTAATAATTGAAAACACAACCGTATCTCTATAACCACCATTTGGCATTCTTTGATGATTCCTTAGCACACCATCCTGTTTAGCACCTAAACGCGCAATAGCATTACGTGAAACTTGGTTATGCCAGTGTGTTCTGAACTCTACAGCGATTGCTCCGAGACTTTCAAAAGCGTGGGTAAGAAGAAGTAGCTTACATTCGGTATTGCATGATGTTTTCTGATAGCTTTTGCTGTACCAGGTGTAACCAATTTCCACCCTTTGATTTAAAAGGTCAGCATTACAAAAGCGTGTTGAGCCGATAACCTCTCCGCTAGCTTTGTCTATAACCACGAACGGTAACGATAGCCCTTTGGCTTTCTGCTCTAGTGCTGTCGTAATATAGTCATCAATAATTTCAGCGCTTGGTACAGAGGTGAACCATAGCTTCCACAGTTCACCGTCGTTTGCTGCGTTCACTAAAGCGTCTGCATGTTCCATTGTTAACGGAGTGAGCTTTATATTCTCAGACTCTAACTCAATATCTTCAAACCACATTTCACTTTCCATGTATTTCTGACTGTATGTTGCTAAGCACAAAGATGCCTGTCTATTTTTGCTTACCAACTGTTGGAAATATATGATGCTAAATCAAAAAAAGCATCGACTTTATCTCCGCGTTTGTTCCAGTTATCATGAGTATGAGGCATGCCCTTCACCTCAATCCTTTCATGCTTCTTCATTAGCTCTATTCTTAACAGTGCGCGCTCTTTTTCATTTAGCATCAATGACTGTATTTTTTCTAGTTCGCCAGTGTCTAACCAAATTGCACCACAGCCTGGGCACTCATCTATCTCTACCGCATGAAGCGGGCTATAAAACCTGCGCAACATCACGGTATCAGGGCATTTGGGACAGGAAACCCGTTTATGTAAAGAATCGAGTTGGTAATGAAACTGGCTAAGGTGCTTTGCTAACACATTCCCTCTTTTTTCTTGCGGGTTTTCAAAGTCACTTAGTGTTTGATTTTCGAGTAAGACACCGCCACATGCTTTGCTATAATAAACCGGAACTTTACCAACTGTGACTCTTTTTAGCTGTGTTTGCGTTCTTGGGCACTTCATTTTTTTAGTCTACCTTTGTTCTTCTAATATTGTGACTTGATACAACTGGTTAATAAAATAGGGTTATCAGCTATCTTTGAGAAACTCATTCAACCTATATAGGTTGTATTTTATAACCATCTTGTCAATGTAAGACAGGCTGCCTCCTTTCAGGTGGTTACTCTTTATCACTAAAGTATCGTCAGCAACTTCTATATAACGGGATAAGTCTAAAGCCTTGAACTCTTCATAAACACTGACTAGTTCTTTATTGTTAATATCGATTTTATCAATCGTCCAAGATAGTCCATCTCGTTCAACAACGAATATAATGTTACTAAAAGTATTTTCGCTTATGTTTTCAAAGGTAACGTGGACAGAAACAAAGTTGTTTGAGCTAAAAGGAGTCCAGTATTTATTCAAGTCTGTCGTGTAAACAACACTACCAAAGTCTTTTAATTCGAGCATTTTCATTAGGGAAATCAAAAATAAAAAACTTTGATCTTCACAGGATAGTCTTTGGTCGACGCCACTTGAACTCTTGAAGTTTAAATGTATGCATTTTTCAGCTTCAAAGCCCACCTTCACGGTTTCTAGATAATTTTCAACAAGCTCTTTAGCTCTGTGATTTTCACCTAAGATGCTTACCATTATAAGCAACAAAACGATGGGGAGAAGCCCAAGATACTTCAATAAAACTCTGCTTCTAAATTTCATAAATTCCTTTTAGCGTTCTGACTTTTCAAGAACAATCCTATATATGTAAGGCACTGCGCGAACATGCCTGTCTAGTTTTTGTTTAAACAAACTAATCAAGACAGGCATAATTAAATATTACATAAAGTGCCTATCTTCTATAATTCTAAAAGTGCCGGTACATATCGCTAAGCTTCGTTCCGCCTTTTGGCTGAAAACATGCCGAACCAAAATGCCCCTTCTAGAACAAGCCCCAAAATGATGAATAGAAACACACCTGACTGAATACCCATACTGTAAGATACGATAGCTGCGACTAGAAGAACCAGAGCGATAAGAATTCGATAAACACCATTCATTTAAACTCTCCTTTTAAATGCCTAACACAAAGACACAAGAATGCCTGTATTGTTGAAACTACAAAGACACAAAGATGCCTGTCTTGTTTAAACTAGTTTAGTCAACTTTTAAGCTTAAGGCTTTAACCAATTTGTAACATGATGTCTTTAGCGATTACTCTAGGCCTTTAAACCTTTCTAGTACCTTTTTATTGGGTATTTGACAGTGTTGTGTACCACCAAAAAGCTTGATGCGATTACGAGCAAAGGCTTTATAGAACAGGTCTCTAAATGTTCTTGGTAAAACTCTGAATATGCCGAACAAAAACCAGAAACCACTTAAATCTTTGGCGATTTCAAGTGCTGCGTCTGACCACAGAAAGACTTTCCCGTCTTTAACCAACATGAAAGTATCAACACCTACTGTATCGACTTTATAGCGTTCTATAACCTCCTGAGCGTAAGTTGACTGCAGTGGGGAGAAAATAAAGCGTTCCATTTTGTCGCGCTTCAAAATGAATGCGACAGCTCCGTTACAGAAGTTACACACTCCATCGTAAATAATTAAATCTTTTTCTTTCAATGAATAAGCCAAAATAATATACCGCTGCGCGACTACATAAAGATGCCTGTCTTGTTTAAACTTCGAAATTAGGACAACATGCTGGACCAGTGCTAGAGTACTAGCCGTCCATTATTGATAAGGCCAATAAAAAGCCCAGTATATCCCGCGACTACCCCCAGTAAAATGCACGCTTTACTCAAGTTAGGGTGCCAAAATCTCCTGCGGGATTTTACTCCCTCGTCATATTCGATAAGCAACTGAGAACGTCTGCTCAGAACGTAAAGTCCTGCAGAAAATACGGTAAACGCGCCAATCGGCACTGCGGCGCCTTTGGTAAATTGATAAGCCGCAGACAGAAGTATACCGCTTAATAAGATCCAAACTATGGTTAAGTTGCGCAGTTTGAGCAACTGCTTCTTTTTGGTCTCGGAGTGCATGTTCTTAAGTGGAAATCTCGAACTTAGAAAGACCACAACAGCCGCAAAGGCTGATGCAATAGCCGCGCCACTCAGCAGCCAACTCCACTTTGTCAGACCCGTTGCAGTTGCACCACCTGTTGCAGTTGCAGCCGAAGCCGGTGCACTCATTGTTATGTTTGCCAACGTCATTGTGGTGAAGGTCACCGCTGGCGCCGTTGCATAGATGGCGCTTCCCATTTTAGTTAATGCATCTTGCTTCAACACCTTTCTTGCCCGCGACAATTTCTTACGCACCGCAGCTTCTGAAATCGATAGCAGTTCAGCAACTTGCTTGCTGGACATTTCCTCCCTGTAATACAAAAGAACCACTTCTCTTGTCTCTTCGGGTAGATTGTCTACGAGTTGTGCTACTACTTTTTTCATCGTATCAGTTTCGTAGTACTCTTGAGGGTCTTGATCCTGCGTACAGTAAGAGGCGAGTAATTTATCGGCCTCGTCACCACCAATACGTTTGGAAAGCTTGTTGTCTCTTATGTAGTTAAGTGCTGTATAGCGGGTAGATTGCCTAACCCAAGGTAAAAAGCTATTTTCACTTTTGAGCGAGTTCAGGTTTTGCCAACAATTGATGTAGACCAACTGTGCCACTTCCTCACTGGCATCTACATCTTTGATAATAGAAAGGGCTAAACTGCTAACCATATTCCGCGTGTGATTAATTAACCGTTCAAACGCTTTGAGATTGCCAGTCTTAGCTTCGATAACATCAGCGGCGAGCGTATTCATGTTGCATTCTCTCCTTTCCTTAGATTACATGAAACTTGCTATCTGCGACGCCACCCACTCTGGCGCTTCCCACATCATAAAGTGCCTGGCATCTCTATTCATCAAAAGTTTTGCTGTCGGTGCCTGAGAAACCTGTTGTTGATACAAACGCTCAGCAAATTCATGTTCTTGCTCGCTGGAAAATGCACCGCTGGCACCTAAAACCAATATAGGTGTTTGCGTTGTCGTAAGATCTTCCCGTAAATCCGTGGTCATTAACTCACTAATCGCAATACCAACGGTACGTGGATCTGAACGCTCTGCCATTGCCAGTATTTTTTCCTGAGCGTCTTCGTTGCTAGCTTGGATATAGACGCCATTACGAGTGCTTTCCCGTACCTGTTCTGGCGAGAGTGCGGCATAATACTGTTTCATTTGTTCAGCACGTTGTCGCATATCTTCAGCCTTAGTCTGAGGATCACGGGTGAAAATAGGTGCTAAGAATGGCAACCCATCAACGGAGACCACTTTACCCACCGCTTGAGGATAATCGACAGCGAGATTGAGAGCAACAAACCCGCCAAGGCTATGTCCTACTATAAGTGGCGCTTGTAAGTCGTTGTCGGCAATATAGCGGGCTACCTCGCCCACTACCCGGTCAATAGACCAGTTCTTTATCGGCGCTGAACCGGCAAAACCGGCTATTGATATCTGGTGCACCTGGTGTGCTTGTTCAAACTGCTCTGCAAAATCGTCCCACACAGAGCTGTCTGACATAAGCCCAGGAATAAAAATAATAGCGGGCCCCTTTCCTTTTTGTGAAGCCGCGATGGTCTCTTGGGCTGCAATAGAAAAGCTGGCTACAAGAAAGCCAATTAGCAGACCAATTAACTGATACTTGCGATAGTGTTTAGCGAGGTGTTGATTGATAGTTGTCATGTGATTAATGCCCTTTTTACTTAGTGTTATTACTTAGTAACCACAGACGACAAAAGTGTGACTAATTTTTTTGGCAATATTACCTGAGAGCTTAGCTAGACAATATTGCTCCTTCTCTGAAAAGCAAGACAAAAACTTAACATGACAGGCATAACTAGAAAAATCCCAAACTGTCCCCTCGTACACTTTCTTTAAGTTGAATAGCTATTCAAACTGGTAAACGAGTTAATCAGAGTAAGACAGATGCAATGCCTAAAGCCCGAAAGTCACAAATTAGTTTATCGAATACGCCCTATTATCACTGTATTTCCCGCTGTGTACGTCGTGCCTTTTTATGTGGCGAGGAAAACGGTAGAAGTTTTGAACATCGTCGCCAATGGGTAGAAGACCGTATTCATGTTTTAAGTGAGGTGTTTGCAATTGATGTATGTGCTTATGCGGTAATGAGTAATCATACGCATCTGGTATTGCACGTAAACAAAGAGAAAGCAGACGCACTAAGTACAGAGGACGTGATTCAACGATGGCACAAACTGTACAAAGGCACATTACTCTCGAAGCGCTATATGTCAGCAGATTCACGTAAAGACTTACATGAAACCCAAATTAAAACGGTGGATTTAACGGCTGAAGTATGGCGTAAAAGGTTATTTGATATCAGCTGGTTTATGCGTGCACTAAATGAATACATTGCCAGGGCCGCTAATAAAGAGGATAACTGCACAGGGCATTTTTGGGAAGGACGGTTTAAATCTCAAGCGCTGCTGGATGAGTCAGCCCTTGCAGCCTGTATGGCTTATGTTGATTTAAACCCAGTACGAGCAAAGATGGCCAAAACGCCTGAAACATCGGACCATACCAGCATTCAATACCGTATTAACGCAGCTAAAGTAGGCAAAACACCGAAAAGACTTATGCCTTTTGCAGGCAATCCAAGGCAAGAGATGCCACACGGTTTACCTTTTACTCTTCCAGACTACTTACAGCTTGTAGATATAACCAGCAGATATATTCATCCAAATAAACGCGGCAAGGTTGAGCATAACCTGCCCCCTATTTTAGAGCGCCTCAATATTGAACAAGAACATTGGATAACTTTAACCACGCAATTTGAAACCTGCTTTAAGCACGCCGCCGGCAAAGTAACTCACCTAGAGCAATACGCGCAGAATCAATATCAACTAAGGGTTCAGGGCCGACAAAATGCTATGCGCTTACTTGGTTAGCTTTGCAGTATAATAGAGAGCGAAACGGACACAATATATATACATCTGTACCCAATGAAGCCTGACTTATTAAGGACTTAATTTTTTACAATGCGCATCCCTATGCGTATAGTTAAATTGTAGAACAATTTGGAATGATAGTATGCAAGATTTATATGACATCCATGCCCCAAAGAAAGCGACTAATTTAAGCTTAAACAGCGATTTATTACAAAAAGCTAGAGACTTAAAAGTTAACCTGTCTGCAACCTTAGAACAGGCACTTAAAGACAAATTAAAAAGCGTTGAAGAAGAAAGATGGAAAAAAGAAAACAAAGCTGCCATCGCTGCGTACAACGAGTTTGTTGCTGAGAACGGTTGTGTAGGTGATGAGTACCGGAACTTCTAATGGCACAGTTTGATGTTTACAGAAACCCAAGCTCAAAAACTAATAAAGCTTACCCTTTTCTTGTAGATGTTCAGAACTCCGTAATTGACCAATTAGCAACAAGGTTAATTGTACCGCTGACAAAGAATAAGACTAGCAATAGTCTTTACATGAAAAACCTAACGCCGGAGATAGAATTCGAAGGCGAGACGTACCTATTCCTGGCTCAACAACTGAGTTCCATACCCGAAGATGTGCTCAAGGACTGCATCGGTTCTTTGGACCAATCCCGCGAATTGCTAATAGGTGCAATAGACTTTGCCATTACTGGAATATAGCTTTCAATAACAACTCAGATAGGTGGGTATACAGAAACATGCCTGTCTAGAAAAGAAATATGCCTGTCTTGTTTAGTATTAAGCGCCGGCCGATACTACAAGTAACCTGCTTTTTGGTACTTTCCATACCCTGCCCTAGTCAATTCCTTGAGCTCTTGAAAGAGTCTGGCATCTGTTGCTTTAAAATTAAAGCACGATTTGCCTTGCATTTGTTTTTTAAGCTCTGGCGATATACTTTCTAATAATTCTGGAAATACATAAACGGGCATCAGATGAAAGCTGACATAATTCTTATTGATTTTGACTGAGCCAAAATACATTGGCTTCTTGTTTTTCATAACGTGATGCGTGTTCAAATAAAAATTATCGGGATTGTCAGTGACCAAGACCATGCCATTGGAATATGGAGTCAGAATATCTTTGAGATGATGAAAAACTTCGTCTGGATTATTCACTTTTTTAAAACCTCAAGAGCAAAGAAATTGGGCACGCTCAAAATGTATATCTCGTCACACAGAAGTATAAAGTGCCTGTCTTCTTTAGTTTGTAGTACAATTGACAGCCCGGAGGCTCATGTGTGTTATACATACACTACCCCTCGGGCAATATGTGTTTCAGATTACATTCAAGTTGCTTCTCTTTTGGCTCAGTTTCACACTCCTTAAGAGGGTATTCTGAAATAAACTCTTCAATTTCCAAGTTCGCTAAAAGCAACCCATCCTCACCGCCAACTCTTTCTCCAAAAACACCTTTAAACCTATCTTCTTCAGTGAACTTCATTAGTATCATTCGTTTCATGAATTCTTTAGCTTCATCAGGCGATTGTTCGCTCTGTTTATAGAGGTTAATTAACTGAGAAACTTCGAAAACACGGTTTGATCTCACCAGATCAGACATGACCAGGAACCCTTCAGTTACACCCTGATGGTAGTTTTTAACCGCATATTGTGTACCGCCGAAAAAGGAAGTCAATGCAATTGCAGCAACCGCAATAAATTTCCATAAATGCTTCAACTAATCGCTCCTTTTGGTGTATGTATAACAGTTTACTCGTCCCTAAACCGTCATGCTATTCAAACAAACATGCCTGTCTTGTTTAGTACCTTGTTTAGTTTCAGGAACCCTTCAGTTACACCCTAATGGTAGTTTTTAACCGCATATAGTGTACCGCCGAAAAAGGAAGTCAATGCAATTGCAGCAACCGCAATAATTTTCCATAAATGCTTCAACTAATCGCTCCTTTTGGTGTATGTATAACAGCTTACTCGTCTCCAAACCGTCATGCTATTCAAACAAACATGCCTGTCTTGTTTAGTACGCCTTAAAAGTAAACCGTTTATTATGTTCGGGTTTTATGTGCCAAACGGCAGCAATGTATTTATTGTTTGGTGCATCTTTGTGAATTTGAACTCCAGTTCCGCAATAAAATGACCTTGGAAAATATACATCAGAGAAAGCATTTAAATATTGATGTAGCGCAGGACCGAAGTCTTTTTTAGGTGACTGAATATTTACAGACATTCTTCCGTTACTGTCCAATCCAAGAACTGGAGAAGGATTTCCTCTACTTGTTATAGGGTTAAAAGAGGAAGATTTTAAGCAAGAATCAATCTTGCCTTTTTCTCCAGCTAATATAAAAAGACCGTCACAATTGTAATAGTGGGCAGCTAACTCCAATCGAACACAGTCCCATATTACATCCGCAACTTTTAATGGGGTTGCCCCAATCCATTTGCTTTCTACAACTAGGGATACCTTTTGATTGTCTTTGACAATAAAGTCGAGTTGAGGCGGCCTACCTCTGCGCTTTTTAGTGGCCAAAACAGGATGGTTGTGCTCAGCTTCAACAGAGTTGCCAAAATGATGTGCTAAAATTTGTGAGATTGGCAGAGCCATGTACTTTTCACTGAATAGACCTTCACGACCACTACACTTTTCAAATGTTAACCACGATGAGATTCCTTCAGATAAAGAGCGTCTCAGTTTAAGCCTTGGATCCATGCTAATTATTTAACCCATATTCAGATGCGCGGAAGTTGTTACCCACTAAATTTGGACATCCATGTTAAGCGTATGCCGATACGTATTCATTTTCACAAAGATGCCTGTCTTTTTAAGTCTTTAGCAGAAGTAAAGTAGTAAACAATCATTTTTTGCTAGAGCACCTAACGCCGCATTAAGCGGCTATTTATAGTTGGCTAAAATAGTGAGGAACGAGCAAAGCCAACTATAAATTGTCCGTTTAAATAACATAAACATGCCTGTCTCTTTTAGTTCCATAACTTTACACAGAAACATGCCTGTTTCTATTAGTCCTGAAACAGATATGCCTGTCTAGTCTAGTCTTGAGATTCGCTATTATTTTTCTCACGAACGCTAAATAGTCCTAACCATAGTAACAATAATGATATCGCCAGTTGCTTAAATAGATAAGAGTAATATCCGCGGTGTTCATCTTTGACAAAAGTAAATTTACCGTCGATTGCAACACTCGTGGTTACTGTCTCATAAACGTTGTAAACAAAAGGAATTGACGCTAACAGGAAAAATATCCGTAAAGACCATATGTACTTTTTATCAACGTGATATTTAATCAACTTCAATTTAATTACCTGCTATTTTTCGCTTTTAATAAGATCTGTGTGGGCACAAACATGCCTGTCATGATTAGCCTTATTGGTTTTCCCCCCAACCGAGGGAAACAAATATGACTGTCTTGTTTAGTAGTAGATTGTACAATTTTATAGCGAGACATGCCTGTCTTGTTTATTCACCAGTGAGCGAGTTAGGCGCTTCGTTGTGTACGTGAATACTTAAAATGAATTTCTTGTATTTCAGAACCGCAATTCGGGCAAAATGGCTCTGCTTTTTCAATCGCTTGCTTGATATTCACCATGCCTTTGCCCTCCACTCGTGAGTTTGCACAGTCTACATTTTCGAACGTCCAAATCGTATACGAACTCCAAGTCGAATCCTTTTCGTAAGACGTTGCTCTTAGATCTTTTAGGCCGCACTCACAGTGAATCTCAAAATATTCTTTCAAATTTTTACTTTTCCTTTAAATAAATTACCCCCTCTAGTGACAATAACGCGTGTCCTAAAATTTGGAGCTAGGCGAATGAGCCCTTATGTTTTGTCCCAGAGAGTTAAACAGCAAGACAGGCATAAAATTAAAATACTCAGACATGCCTGTCTTGTTTAGTCCACATCCACGTTAAGCGTATGTCGTATTCATACTCACAAAGATGCCTGTCTTGTTTGGTACTCTATGCAGGTCTTTCCCACTAAATTTGGACATCCATGTTAAGCGTATGCCGATACGAATTTATTTTCACAAACATGCCTGTCTTGTTTAGTTTTTTTAGCCCAAAATTTGGACATCCATATTAAGCGTATACCGATACGTATTTATTTTCGCAAAGATGCCTGTCTTGTTTAGTAGTTTTTTTAGCCCAAAATTTGGACATCCATATTAAGCGTATACCGATACGTATTTATTTTCGCAAAGATGCCTGTCTTGTTTAGTACATGCTGCAATCTTATCGTAGTTAGATGCTTGCTGTATGGGATTCATATTTAGTGCCTAACTTTAAAACAAGGGCGCGCGGACACCTGTGCAATAGACACAAACATGCCTGTCTTTTTAATTCACAACTCTAAACCATAACCAACAGAGAAATAAAGAAAAAACCGTAATGTCGTTTTTCGCTCATTTATTAAAAACACCAAGTCGACATGCAGATGATTTCGGTGTATTTAACGCTACACAAACATGCCTGTCTTGTTTAGTCATGGTTAGGTAACTAGTCCTCGTTCTCGTGCGACTCTATAAGGGATATATGCGAATTCTTCGAACTCAAGTTCGAATTTTGTTTCACTCTTAACTCCTTTCCAATACCTCACTGTTTCATTTTGCCCTTGTAGTATGAGGCAGATAATATCTATGGCCTGTTGTGGGACATTCGAGCCAAAGTACACACCAGTAAGCGCACTGCTTTCATAAATCCATTCTGTACCAGCAGTTTCATGTAGGCACCTCCATTCAGCCTCGTATTCCCAAGATTTTGATTTAGTACAATATAAATCAAATAGCTGTTTATATTCATTTTTTAATAATGCATCAGTAATGCTTATCGTTGGGATTTGGTTCGTATATGTTACTTTTTTTGCTTTATTGAATGGCTCAAACGAAGTATCGAATTCTAAACAAAATCCTCTATTTTTATCTCCATAGTGAGACCACATAAGCAAATCATTGTAATTTTCTGAAAAACACGAGACCCCCTTTTCCACAATGCCATTCTGAATAATTTTATTAATATTTTTGCTTCCAACACCATGAAGCCAATCACTCACCTCTTTAGCGGTAGCCGTGTCCAAAGCACGCTTAGTTTCATCAGGTAAATCAGGGATAGTCGAATAACGTTTTCTAAATAACTCGGATTCAGCCTCGGTTGGCTTTTCAACCCTCGCAGTTATCTTACAATCGAATGGGTCATTAAAATTTGCTGGTGATCCGAAGTATAAAGTTTGCGATTTTAAATTTGACAAGCTTTGAGTAGAAAAACTCTCGTACTTATACAACTTACTAGGTATATCCATTTACAAAAACTCCTTCTGTTACTGGCCCAGCGAGCCTGCGACCGACTTAATGTGATTTTAGACGCGTTTATCACCTAATCCTTCAAATAGTTTTGGGTGCATGTTTGTAGTTTTTTCTTTTGGAATAGTAACACTGTTCATAGTGTTGTCTAAACGCGCGCCTTTCAGATTAAAGAAGTCCGTGAAACCGCCAAGAAAAGTACGGAAAGATGCCTGTCTTGTTACGTATTACAAAAGAAGACGGCTTCATTTTAGTTGTAGCTATACTCGGTCAATCACAACTGCCTGAAAACCATTTTTCATTTTATTTATAAGTTCTTTAACGCATAAGAAGCAAAAAGTTAATAACTTTATACAGAAACATGCCTGTCTTATTTAGTTTCCACAAACATGCCTGTCTTGTTTAGTTGTCCGACTACCTAGTAGTAACTTTTATAGCGCTAGCTAATGTTGGGTACATTACTTCCAATAACTTATTGGCTAGGGGTGAAATTTCTATGTTATTGGTTCGACGAACTTTCAAATTTGGCATAGGGCAAGTAAAAACGGGCTCTCCGGATGGCATTTGATCCATCAAGAAGCGTGCTTTTAGGACTTGACCAGGATTAATGTGATTAGCTTGGATTAAACATGTTTCTCCATCCTCACGCTCGAAATCCCAGAAAGTGTCATACCCATCTGGAATATCATCGATGTAAGCTGGAATAATATAAGTGGCATCCTTTGATTCAATTTTAAGTGGAGGATTCTCAATAGCGACGTTACCGGAATTTATAATATCCACTTCCAGCAATACCAACTCGTCGATGACATCATCCTTATAAGACATGGTTATTTGATTTGCGTCTCGAAACCGGCTCTTATCCAGCAGAGGAGTCATTTTTAAACGATATTGAATCTCCATCCGCTTCATAGAACGACGGGCCAAAGCAGCCGAAACAAACCAACTTACCACACCCACAACTAGCGTTACCGCCACGGCAGTAATTGCAATAATGTCACTTGTTGAAAGCTGAAGCATTGTTTCTGAACTTTCAGTCAAACTGAGATTTCCTTTATATTTATAACGCCGCGCTTTGCGGCTATTTTGGAGCACAGCAGAAAAACAGTCCGACAATAGCGCCTTGTTAGGGGCTATTGTGGCACCATTGTCTTCAATTTCGCTATAACCCCGGCCAGATCAAATGATTTAGCCGATGCAAGAAGAGATTCAAAGTTATGGCTCGAACCAATAAACAGCCCTGCTTGATCGAACAATGGGATTAGTAGCGCAATGAAAATTGACAGTCGAATAGCCCACCCTACCAAATTTGGTAATGGCCCTAGCAGTGAATGTACCCAAGGTATGACTCTATGCAGTTTTTCAATTCTCTTTCGCTTCTTCTCCGAAATTGGTTTTTCATCATAGATTCGCAAACCGTATACCATATTTGATACTGAGTTTAATAATGCTGACCAAACATGATTGATGATTTCAAAAACCAATGAAAGACCCGCATATACAATCCACAACACGATGTAGAATGCAAAAATTGAATCCATTGAAGAATTTTGTGACTGGCTTTCAATCTGACTTAGCTTTTCGATAGTTTCTTCAAGACGTGGAATAGTTTGTTCAATCTCTTCTCGGTATTCAGAAATTCCCTGGCCTTTCTTTTCAGCAAGAGTATCAATTAAGGATTCTAACTCCGCCCGAGCCTTCAATTCTTCTGTTTTTATCTTTGCAGTCTCAGCTGCAGTTTTCTCTGGTATGCCTTGATTAGAAGTTGTTTGGCTAACCTGGAATAAAATTGCAACAACCAATGCCGGTAATGCCAATATTTCGACGGCCGTAGTCCACCAAGGCTTACTTTTGGAATTCTCGTTATTTTGTGCACTTGCCTGATGATCCAGCTTGACCGAAATCAATTCCATTTTTGATTTTAAAACCTCTAGATCTTGTGTGCTAATACCATTTTGATGATTATTTTCCATAGCAACTCTAACTTTTATTAATGTGATGCGAGGCTTCTAACGCCTTACTAATGGGCGTAAAATGCTTGGCTAAAATTGGCGACGAAGGAGCACAAGCCAAGCATTTTGCGTCCTTTTGAGTAACTTGTTAGGTTTAAAATTTAAGCATATCTACCAATTTTGAAGCTATATATGCAAAGTATCCTAAAGCTACCACGAATACAAAACCATTCAGGTAAGCGACTTTAGGTCGGTATGATGTAGGCATACGGTCATAAAAAGCACCAAACAAACCTATTGAAACCCAAACCATGTTGATAATAGTAAATGTAACTATGTGAGAAAAAAGCGGCCAATAAGGAACATATTTATCAGGTAAGCCACCTTGAGCTAGGTCGATTAGTAATTTGTTATGTCCAGTTATTGCGGTTACTGAAAAACCTAAGACAACGTATAAAAATGAAATAACCGAAGTTTCTAATTTTAGTAGTTCAGGAAAATCGGACGATAATTTTATTGGTGTACTCAAGGTTAACTCCTTTTAAACCTAACAGTTTACTCGTCCCCAAAACGTCATGCTATTCCACACCACTTTCGGGTACTTGTCCTTTTAATCATCCACTACTCTAAACCACAACCACAAGAGAAATAAAGAAAAAACTAAATTGTCTTTTTTTGCGCAAAAGTTAAAAACACCAAATCGACATTCAGTTGCTTTTGGTGTACTTAACACAAGCCAAAAACCAAAAAAGCCAGCTTCCGCTGGCTTCTAAAACAAATAATTTAACGTCACTCGAACTAAAAACTACTTCCCCTGCCTAGCAGCCAGCTTCTCCAACTGCTCATCAGTAGCCGGAAGCTGATGCTTCTCTTTCCACTCTGAATACGGCATTTTGTATATCACTTCGCGTGCGGCTTCGTAATCGATATCAGCACCCTGCTCGCTTGCAGCTGCCGAATACCATTTTGCCAAGCAGTTACGGCAAAAGTCGGCCAAAATCATCAGGTCAATGTTCTGAACGTCTTTATTTGCGTCTAGGTGTTCTACTAAGCGGCGGAATACCGCTGCTTCTACTTCGGTTTGCGTTTGCTTATCCATTATTTAATACCTCTAAAAAAGCGTTTTTCGTTATGGCCTAAATGTATTGCTTAAACGTGTGGGTTAATGGGTAAAACCCAACCCGCTATCTCTTTTAAAACCTAAAACGAAAAAAGGGAGCCAAGCTCCCTTTTTACTTAAACATAACTAACTAGGTTTAAAACCTAATTGATATTACTCTGCGTCGTCAGACTTAGGCGCAGGCTTTTCTAGAAGCTCTTTAATGCTTAAACGTACACGGTTCTGGCGGTCGATTTCCATAACCTTAACGTCAACCATTTCACCTTCTTTAAGGTAGTCAGTAACCTTGTTCACACGCTCGTGAGCGATTTGTGAAATGTGAACAAGACCTTCTTTACCTGGAAGTACTTCTACGAACGCACCGAAGTCTACAATACGTGTAATCTTACCGTTGTAAGTCTTACCAACCTCAATTTCAGCCGTTACTTGCTCAATCTTGCCAATAGCGATGTCTGCTTTCGCACGCTCTGTCGCGAAGATTTTGATAGTACCGTCGTCTTCAATCTCGATGTTAGTGTCAGACTCTTCAGTAATTTGACGGATCATTGCGCCGCCTTTACCGATAACGTCACGAATCTTGTCTTGATCAATCTTCATTGTGTAAATGCGTGGAGCAAATTCACTTAGCTCTTCACGGTGACCGCCAATGGCTTCGTCCATTACGTTAAGAATGTGCAAACGTGCTTCTTTTGCTTGTTTAAGCGCAATTTGCATGATTTCTTTAGTAATACCTTCAATCTTAATGTCCATTTGAAGTGCAGTAATACCATCGGTAGTACCCGCTACTTTAAAGTCCATGTCGCCAAGGTGATCTTCGTCACCAAGGATGTCTGAAAGTACAACAAAGTTGTCGTCACTCTTAACTAGGCCCATTGCGATACCCGCAACAGACGCTTTAATTGGAACACCTGCATCCATAAGCGCTAGTGAAGTACCACATACAGACGCCATTGAAGATGAACCGTTTGATTCTGTGATTTCAGAAACCACACGTACTACGTACGGGAATTCTTCTTCACTTGGCATTACTGCTTGAATACCACGCTTCGCTAGACGACCGTGACCAATTTCACGACGCTTAGGCGAACCAATCATACCGGTTTCACCAACACAGTATGGAGGGAAGTTGTAGTGAAGCATGAAACGGCTGTCGCGCTTACCTTGAAGCTCGTCAATCATCTGTGCGTCACGCTCTGTACCTAAAGTAGCAGCAACAATTGCCTGCGTTTCACCACGGGTGAATAGTGCAGAACCGTGAGTACGAGGAAGAATGCCTGTTGCTACGTCTAGAGCACGAATCATTGCAGGCTCACGACCGTCGATACGTGGCGCGCCAGAAAGGATGCGTGAACGTACTACGTCAGACTCAAGTTCGTGAAGAAGATCTAGTACTTCTTTCTTGTCTTGCTCTTCGTCTTCAGTAAGGATAGCTTCTAGTGCTTTGTCAGTTGCTGCAGTTACTGCGTCTTTACGCTCTAACTTGTCAGAAATCTGGTAAGCCGCTGTCATTTCAGCTTCAGCTAGTGCTTTAACTTTATCTTTAAGTGCAGTGTTTTCTGCTTCTGGTGCCCAGTCCCACTTCTCAGTGCCAACTTCAGCAGCAAATTCATTAACTGCGTTAACCACAGTTTGAAGTTGCTCGTGACCGAACATTACCGCACCTAGCATAGTATCTTCAGAAAGCACGTCAGCTTCTGATTCAACCATAAGTACTGCACCTTCAGTACCCGCAACAACAAGGTCAAGCTGGCTTTCAGCTTGCTCTTCTGCGCGTGTATTTAGAATGTATTCGCCGTTGCTATAACCAACACGAGCCGCACCGATTGGGCCGTTGAAAGGAATACCTGAGATAGCAAGCGCTGCAGAAGTACCAATCATAGAGATGATGTCTGTAGGGATATCTGGGTTAGCAGACATTACAGTAACAACAACCTGTACTTCGTTTTTGAAGCCTTCTGGGAATAATGGGCGAATTGGGCGGTCGATAAGACGCGCAGTCAATGTTTCGCCTTCAGATGGACGACCTTCACGCTTGAAGAAACCACCTGGGATTTTACCCGCAGCGTATGCTTTTTCTTGGTAGTTTACTGTTAGAGGGAAGAAGTCTTGATCTGGCTTTGCTTCTTTTTTACCAACTACTGTTACCAGTACAGACGTGTCGTCCATGCTCGCAAGAACCGCAGCTGTCGCCTGACGAGCAATTACACCCGTCTCTAGAGTTACAGTATGCTGTCCATACTGAAATGATTTAGTAATAGGAGTCACTATTTGTCCTTTAATTTCAATCTTTATTTTATCGCTTTTAAACGCGGCGCATAGTATAGCTTTGAAGTAGCTGTAATGCCATTGCCAAATACAGCCCCGCGTGGAATTTATTTAGTGAATTTGCGAAAAATCGCTATCAACCATGGCACCATGACTATATGAAATATCTGTGAAATTTCAATTATTGACTATATTTTCATCATACTGACACAAAACAGCGTATGCTAGAACAAAATGCGAACAAAGAAACACCCCGTAACTAATGCTGTTAACCATATACTGGCAATAAACATACGGGCGATAAAGATTATTCATAACAAGAACGTCTAATATTAGTGTGCTAAGGAGATAACCATGTTGGTACTTCGACTTAATAAAGCAGGCATGCCACAAGAGTGGATAGATGTTGAACAAGCCGCAAAGCTTTACAGTCAGGACAAAGTGCTATTCGAGCTAGGTAGCGATGCCATAACCCTTAAAGGCGGCTGGAATCACGAAGGGCTGCAAAGCGAACTTACCCTATCAAGTATTATCGCTTGCGACGGCAAGGTAACAGATTTATCTGGAAAAGTTGCCCTTACCAACCGCTATTTATTTAGGCGCGACAGCTATTTGTGCATGTATTGCGGCAATAAGTTTACGCCTAAACAACTTACCCGAGACCATATTATCCCCCGCTCTCGCGGCGGAAAAGATATCTGGACGAACGTAGCCACCGCTTGTCAGCGATGTAATCATGCCAAAGCGGCTAAAACACCTGAAGAAGCGAATATGCCTTTACTCGCTGTGCCGTTTAGACCCAACGTTTACGAGCGCTTTTATTTGATGAACAGACGTATACTGGCAGACCAGATGGCATTTTTAGAAGGGCATTTTTCCCACCAGCGGGAATGGACGTGTAACGAATGAAATATAACGAGTAAATGGCAACAAAAAACAGTGAGCGACCGGTAAATTCGAAAACTGGCCGCCCCTTTGTTAAATATTACAACCCTGTACTCGTTGACGCTTGCTGTTCTGTAGTAGCTTGCGCTTGAAGATTGCTGTTACCAATCTCGCTTTGCTGTTGCATTAGCATCGCCTGCTCTTCTTTTTGCGCTCTAAACCACAAGCTTAACCAGTCAGAGCACATCTTGTGCTCTAGCTCATGGGCTTCCGCTGTTGGGCAGAAAAGACTTACCTTTACCACTACTTTCGCCAGTTCATTAGTTTTGATCTCAACTTCTGGGTCTATACGAATAAATTCCTGTTCTAAATGCCGTTCAATCAAGCCTTTATAGCGTTCTGCTACGTCGCGAAAGTATTCACAGTGCGCTTGAGCGCGGGCGTGAAAAGCGGGTATTAAGCTATAGGCATTTACCGTAGGTTCGTTCACAATTTCAAAGGAGTGCAAACGGTAGCGGCGCATAAAGTTAAGGTTACGCACGGTTTGGGTAACTAGCTGACTGTTAGGTACGTAAACGTGTTTACCCGTGTAGTTGAAACTTTCTGGGTCAACTTCTAAAAGCGCAGTTTTTGCCCAGTCCATTTCTACCACTTCACCAATGATATTATTCATTTGGATCCAGTCCCCTACCCTGAATGGCCTTGCGCCCAGGTAGTAAATGAAGCCCATAAAGCATTGAATAAATTCTCGGGTGGCTAGCACTATAGCAACCATAAACGCGGCAATGGATATAGCGAGTGTTTGTATTTCAGAGCTCCACACCATCATCAATACAATGATGATAAAAGCGTTCCCTAACTGCTCTAAAATATTAATCTGGTTTCTTCTATCTTCCCCGCGCTGAGAACTGATGCGTCTTATCAGCAACAACACACCTTTTTTAGAGAAGTGCAATACAATTAAAAGTAGTAGTGATGTCAGCAGTTTATACTCATTGGCAAACGCAATAAGCTGATTCCATAACTGCGTGGGGTCTATCACAATCTCCATGTATGCTCCGTCTGTGCTGCGAGGGTAAATCTTTGAATAAAAATAAAAAAGCGCCGACGAATGTCAGCGCTTTTCATTATGAAGCATGTAAACCTGCGGCACAATGCCGACCAGTTGCAACAAGTATTATTTAGTCGCGAATTTGGCCTTTACCGTTCACCAGGTATTTCTCTGAAGTCAACGACTCTAGGCCCATTGGACCGTAGGCATGTAGTTTAGTTGTAGCAATACCAATTTCGGCACCTAAGCCAAGCTGGCTGCCGTCAGAGAAGCGTGAAGACGCGTTAACCATTACCACACTTGCATCTACTGCGCGTTGGAATAGCTTACCTTTCTCAGCGTCTTCAGTAACGATAACTTCTGTGTGGTTACTACCAAACTGTGCAATATGGTCTATCGCACCCTCGAAGTCATCAACAACGCGAATTGCGATTTCTAAACCAAGATACTCTTCACCGTAAACGTCTTCTGAAATTACGTCAGCGCCATCGAAATACTGGCTACCCTTCTCGTTTACGTGAACCGTTACGCCTTTCTCTTTAAAGGCATCGGCCACTTTAGGTAAGAAATCACCCGCAATAGCTTGGTGTACAACCAATCCTTCAAGCGCATTACACACACCAGTACGCTGGGTTTTACCGTTTAAAAGTATAGCCATGGCTTTTTCTAAATCAGCATCTTTATCTACATACAGATGGCACACACCTTTAAAGTGCTGAATAACCGGTACCTTAGCGTTATCGGTTACGTAGTTGATAAGGCCTTCACCACCACGTGGAATAATAACGTCGATGTAGTCGCGTTGTTCCATTAGCTCTTGCATTAATGCGCGGTCTGGGTTTGGTACAACGGTAACAAGCGCTTTAGGCAAGTTGTGCTTTTCAAGCACGTCTTGCATAAGTTCAGCAATGGCTAAACTTGTATCAAGGGCTTCTTTACCGCCACGTAAAATTACGGCATTGCCCGATTTAAAGCACAGCGCGCCCGCGTCGGCAGTAACATTAGGTCGTGCTTCATAAATCATGCACACAACGCCTAGCGGTATACGCATTTTCTTAATTTCAATTCCGTTAGGACGTGTACCAATAACACGCTCTTTGCCTACCGGATCGTCTAGTTCAACAATAACCTCAATGCCTTCAGCCATTGACTCGATGCGCTCATCGTTAAGGATTAAGCGGTCTATCATGGCTGCATCTAGATTATTTTCTTTAGCGCGCGCAACTTCCTTTTCGTTTACTTCAATAATTTTGCTTTTATTGGCACGAATTGCCGCGGCCATATCAGTTAACACCGCGTTTTTCTGGCTCTCACTTAGAATTGCCAGTGTACGTGCAGCTTTTTTCGCCTGTTGTGCTAACTCTGTAATAATACTCATTCTTTCTCCAGATTTGCTATGTGCTGATCAGAAATAATTGGCCCTGTTTTTTCCTCAAACTCGTGGGCAAATTCTTCACTTTCCTGATTCGCAATAAAATTCAATAAACAGCTACTGTAGTTCGACTTGGCTTTCACCAATTTAGTGCCGTCTTCTTTACGTACCAATATGGTGTCGCCTACCGAGAACTCTCCTTTCACGTCTATAATTTCGCTACTTGTTAGTTGCTCTGCGTCAGTATGTAAAGAGTCGTCGAAGTCGCCTTCTACTATCACCTCACCTTGCGCATTTGACGTATGGCGCATCCAATGCACATTCTCTTGCATTGGCTTGGCGTGAGGTTTGAAATGCGTGCCTGGGTTTTCACCTGCTAGCAGCATATTAAACGACAGTTCAGTAAAGCCGTTAATAATATATGTATCTATACCATGCGAAACAGCTTTCTCGGCCGCTTCAATTTTGGTGCGCATACCACCGGTGCCAACACCGCCTTTAACCGCACCACCAGCCATGTCGTAAACGCTCTGATCGATGGTATCAACCGATTTAAGCAGTTTTGCGTCGTCATGTTCATGTGGGTTCTTGTCGTACAACCCATCAATGTCTGAACAGATAATCAGTGCATCAGCTTCAGCCGCCGACGCCACCATGGCCGATAAATTATCGTTGTCACCAACCTTCAATTTGTCGGTAGTTACAGTATCGTTTTCGTTAACGATAGGCAGAATGTTGTTGTCTAACAAGCTGAATATAGTTTCACGGATACTTACGTAACGCTCTCTGTCTCTCAAATCAGCATGGGTAAGTAGCATCTGGGCAGACGGAAAATCGAACAGTCTATCCCATGTGGCAATCATCTCGGTTTGACCCGCTGCTGCCATGGCTTTCTTAACCGCGATATCTGACTTTTCTTGCTCTGGAAACAGGTGCGCACCCGCTGCGACAGAACCGGAAGACACGAGTACAACCTGCGTACCGTTAGCTCTGCATCGCACGATAAATTGCGCAATGCTCAAAAGATAATGACTGCTACAACCTTGCTGGTTGGGCGATATTAGTGCACTACCTACTTTGATGACTACGCGTTTCCAATTAGGATGACTCATAATAAACTTTTTAACCTTAAGATTGTTGATTCGCTAATTCTTCACTGGCTTGCACAAACGTTTCTTGTACGTTCGACGATGGGTTTTCGCTAAGGCGACTTACCATGTATAGCGTTAACGTACTTACCGCAAACCCTGGAATAATTTCATAAATAACGCTGCTTAACGTTTTACCGTCAGCTAAAACGGGCGCATAAATCCAAAACAGTACGGTTACCGCACCACTTATCATGCCCGCCATTGCCGCTTTCGCTGTCAGGTCCTTCTTATACAGACAAAACAGTACTAATGGACCAAATGCGGCGCCAAAACCGGCCCAAGCGTTACTTACTAAAGATAAAATTGTGTTCGACGCATCCATGGCTAACAGCAATGCAACTACAGCCACACCTGCTACACCATATCGCCCAATTGTTACCGTTTGCTTTTCACTTAACGATTTTTCAGGCGACTTTTTATTTACCATTACGCGGTAAATGTCTTCTGTTAACGAACTTGCGCTAACTAATAACTGCGACGAAATTGTACTCATGATGGCCGCCAAAATTGCTGCCATCAAAAATCCACTAATTAATGGATGGAAAAGCAACTGCGAGAAAATAATAAATATCGTCTCTGGGTCGTCGACTGCAAGGCCAAACTGGTTAACATAAGCAATGCCTACAAAGCCTGTAGCTAACGCACCAATAATTGTCACTGTCATCCACGACATACCAATATTTCGTGCTGTGCCTATAGCTTTAACAGAGCGAATTGCCATAAACCGCACGATAATGTGTGGCTGGCCAAAATAACCTAAGCCCCATCCTAAACTTGAAAGCAAACCGACTATTGTTAGCGTTTCTAACGATTCTGAAAAATTCGGTACAGATTGATAAGCGGCGCTTGTCATTTGCGATACGCTATCAAACTCGGTAAATGCGACTATTGGCACTAAAACCAATGCCACAAACATAATGCACCCTTGCACAAAGTCTGTAAGGCTCACTGCTAAGAACCCACCCAAGAGTGTGTAAGACACCACAACACCTAGAGTGATAAACAAGCCTAGTTGATAATCGACCGAAAATGCACTTTCGAACAACTTACCGCCTGCTACTAAGCCTGCAGACGTATATAGCGTAAAGAACAGTACAATGATTACCGCCGAAACGATTCGTAAGCTTGAATTTGGCTTATTGAAGCGCTTGGCAAAGAATTCAGGCACAGTAAGTGAGTCATTAGCCACTTCGGTATAAACGCGAAGTTTAGGCGCTACTAGTAAATAGTTAGCTAAAGCACCAGCAACCAAGCCTATCGCGATATATACCGCGTCAAAACCGGTTAAATACATGGCGCCTGGAAGACCCATTAACATCCAACCAGACATGTCAGATGCACCCGCAGACAGTGCGGTAACTTGAGGGCTTACTTGTCGCCCTCCCAATATATAACCAGAAATATCACTGGTAGATTGTCGGTAAGCAAACAACCCTATCCCCAACATCGCTATAAAATAAACGCCGAGTGATAGGTAACTTTCCATTGGCATAACGTTAGTTATTTCCTCTATTGCTCTTCGAAAACTCGTCAATGATTTACCGTTCTGAACTTTTGCAACGACACATGTCGATACAAATAATTAAATCGAACAATAATCATTAGAGCTCTAACAATATAAGGATTTCACAAAAAATTTCAAGTTTAATTTTTAAACAACTTAGTTTAAACAGCATTGATGTTTAAATTAACACCAACCATGTTTCACGGTACTTTAATTCAAAACAAAGATATTTTAACCATAGTTTTCAGCGCGTTACAAATCACCAACTATTCATGAAACAATCTAACTTGGTGCTTAAAGCATAGAAAAAGCACAACTTTACTATCAGCTAAAACATTTTCATTAAAAATGCTTTGTTACACACACTCAGCTGAAATAACATCCAAAAGAAGCTTTTCTACAGGCAGCAATTGGGTTAGTTGTGTACAATCTTCTTTATTTAGTGAACGCACCTTTTCTATAAGCATCTCACACGCTTTCTTATCGTTTTTAACGGTAAATAGCTTCGGATGAATATAATATTTTCGGCATACTGTGGGCGTATTTCCAAGTTCTGCGGCGACGACCTTGCTTAATGTGCTTTCCCACTTTTTGGTTCTGGAATTACTAACTTGGTCATAGACGTAAGGAAGGTTGGTTAATGCGAAACGACTAGAAGCCCAAGTTCTAAAGTCTTTGCAGCTGAACTGCTCGCTTAACTCTTCGTGAATGAACGCATTCACGTCTTCACTGGTAACATCGTGCCAATGCTTACTCTTATCCTGATAGCGGAAAAGGCAATAGCCTTGCTGCTGAGCGCAATCGCAAATCAGCGAGGCAAGTTCAGGATCGTTAACCTTTAAAACTCTTGGTTTACCATGCTTTCCTATGTACGCAAGTTCAACACTATCCTCACACTGTAATTGCACGTGTTTACGCCGCAAGGTTGTTAGCCCGTACGTTTCATTTTCTTTGCTATATTGAGCATTGCCAACCCTCGCACCTGTGTAATCAAGCAGAAGGCACACCAGCGCACAGGCGCGTTCTTGCGTCCAGGTGGGCTGTGAAATCAAAGATAGGCAGTGTTCTCTAAAATCAGAAAGAGCGTTGCCGAAAGCAAGCAGTCGCTCGAATTTTTCGACTTGCTGCTGTTCGTGCCATTTGTCATGGTAAATATACTGTTTGCGCCCTTTCTCATCATAGCCAACGGCTTGTATACTGGCTTTACTATCACGGCTGATAAAAGTGTTTTGCCAATTTGGTGGAATAACAAGCTTCTTAATACGTTTAATCACCCGCTCGCCTGTTACTTTTTTGCCACTGCTATAACGATAGTAAAAACGTTTGTTCCCGCAAGGGATGCGTTTAATTGTCAGGTGGCTATCGTCTGAATATACATTGCAATAGCCTTTAGTCCTTTTCATTTTTAGTTACTCCTTTCCCCTGTTTGCCCCAAACGATAATAATTGAATAGCTATGAGGGCACGCATCACGGGCGACTTCGCTTCGACACTGACTTGTCGCGGTATTGTTCTTTTAAGGGAAAAGGTCAGTTTCCCCTCGCACAACAGTGCTTATCTATAAGTAGAATTTACAGCTGAAATAAAAGAATTGATCACTCGTCTATAAACCTTTCGCCGAGTTTATTTATCTACCCAGAGCTTTATCTACCCGGAGCTTTATCTATCAACAATGGCTTTCAACCTACGCTGTAACAATTTTTCACATCCCGTGTAAAATAATCGCAGTATCACCCCTTATCCTTACCCGTAAAGCTGGTAGGGGCACCTTCATCACCAATATTTGTCGTCAATAGCCCGCCCTTTTATTAACTAAATCATATGTAATAAATATGAAATATCGCTACTTTTCAGTTATTTAGAGAATACCGCCTCACAAATTAAACTAAAGTATTAGCGCTACTTGTACTTCAGCGGAATACAAATTGAATAGTTAATTACAAATAGTAAACAGCTGCAGACAGTTGAAAGTGACATCTGCAAACAGTTGCTTGCGAGGTTTATGTGAAACCGATTATCGGCGAGTAACTCGTTAACCGAATCAAGTGCATTTAATTAGAGAGTCCATGAAAGAAGTCGAGGATTTAGATATGAGTATTCAGAATTCGAACAAGGTTGATTCCGAAAGCGCTAAAAGTGGTGAGCATGAAAACGTGAGGGCTAATGTTGTCTCTAACGATGAGCTACAAGTCGCTGCCGTATTTAGTTCAAAGCAGAAAGTGAGAGAAGTACTAGAGATAGTGCAAGACAAAACATCGGTTGAACCGTCTCAAATTGAGGTTATAGAAGCCGGCGACCCTAAGTTGAGCGAAAAGCTAGAGCGAAACAGCGAATCAATTGGAAAGAGTATGTGGTCTTCTCACCTTCTTCTTGGTTCGCTTGGTCTTGTAGCAGGTTTAATTGCCGCTTTTCTGCTAACTCAATTTGGGCCTGCCCTTACGCAGCAAAACCCGTTGTTTACCTACATTGCATTAATTAGCCCTGGCCTCTTTATTGGGCTATTCGTAGCTGGGCTAATAGGCTTGCGCCCAGATAGAAACGAAGTGATACAGACGGTAAGGCATGCAGTTCGTTATGGCAAAGTAGCGTTAGTGATTAATCTTAGAAAATCTCAATCATCGTCAAAGGTGTCTCAGGTGTTGAAGCAGCACAGCGATAATGTAGTTGAATCTATTCGCTAGTGAAATTAATTGCACGACAGGAAGACATGCTAAACGGCAGAATGTGTTAGAGTATTAAACTGTTGATTGAGCTTGCTACTTACAACTCTTTCTTAAAGATATCACAGGGCAATATACCGAATTTCGGGTATATTGCCCTTTAACGTTTGGTTTGTAGCAATTTGAAAGAAAGACTAGGCACCGATTGTATGGATTTGATATTTTTTGATTTAG
Source organism: Alteromonas sp. ABH4_452 (assembly GCF_056311825.1). Taxonomy (NCBI): domain Bacteria; kingdom Pseudomonadati; phylum Pseudomonadota; class Gammaproteobacteria; order Alteromonadales; family Alteromonadaceae; genus Alteromonas; species Alteromonas sp. ABH4_452. The sequence continues at coordinate 2,816,947 of NZ_CM149973.1, forward strand.
ATGGGACTTTGTTAAATAAGTCTTCAGAAATTTCTTCTTTCACGAGAGAAACCTTGAGCTTACTAAGTGAAAAGGATATTGCCTTTACGGTAGCCACAGGGCGCACCATGCATTCAGCACAATTCGTACTGCAGGGTCAATCTTTTGTACTACCTCACATCTATAATAATGGCGTAGCCATATGGGACCCAACTGGTAACGCTTTAACGCTAGAAAACTTGCTCGCCCCAAGTGAAGTTAATCTTATAATTGAGCACGCAGTTAAAAACAATATCACGCCCTTCATTAACACGGTTAATATGGACAGCCCTAACCACGAGCACGTGATCTATCATTCAGCGCCAAAGCATCAAGTAGAACTCGATTTAATCGAAAAATACTTTTCGCGAACGAAAGCGCGGCTTGCCAGCATCGAGACCTTACCTGCAAATGCTCACATTACCAATATCAGTATGATTGGCGATGCAGCACTTGTTTATGATATGTACAAGCAACTAAACATGCATGACGAGTTGATTGCGTATTCCGGCCCAGCCATTGAGGGCGATGAGTACCGTTGGATGGATGTGCATCACAACCTTGCTAATAAAGGCAGTGCAGTTGAATCATTACGCAATCAATTAGACGCAACCAACGTTATTGTTTTTGGAGATAGTGATAACGACTTAAGTATGTTTAAGCTTGCTGATGAAGCTTATGCGCCGTCAAACGCAAAACCTTACATCAAAGATGCCGCTACTTCTGTAATAGGGCATCATGATGAAGATGGCATCGCTCGCTTTTTAAGAGAGCGATTCTCACTCTAGGCACTACGGTAAACAAAGCCTAGAGCCTTTTCTAAAGCTTTGAACCGTAGAAAGCTTTTAGCCCAGAAAAAACTCTAGCCCAGCGAAACCTAGACGTAATGGTAGCCGAGTGTCTATACGCATTAGGCTACCATCAAATTACCATTCGATAGGCTCTCTGTCTTTTAAGAACTGTCCGTGAGGGCCGCCTTCTTCCATAGTAGCTAGCCAAATTGCGGTATCCGCACCTTCTTCTGGAGTTTTAGGCGCGTCGCTGCCACCCATTCGCGTATGCACCCAGCCAGGCGTCATGCTGTTTACCGTAACATCAATCTTTTTGCCATCCGCAGCTTTATCGACCTCGGCAGCCATCTTCACAGTAAGGGCGTTAATGGCGGCTTTCGTTACTGCATAGCATAATGGCCCTTTTAAGCCTTCCGCAAAGCTACCGTAACTGGAGCTTATGTTAATAATGCGACCATACCCTCGTTCAATCATTTGCGGTAAAGTTTGCTGAATAAGTGTTAAAGGAGCATTCACGTTCACCTGCATAGATTTCGCTAAACTTTCAGAATTCACTTCTTTCCAATCGGTATCGTCTAATATCCCCGCGTTATTTATCAGAATATCGATAGGGCCATACACGGCTTCAGCACGCACAAACGCGTCTACAATGGCAGTTTCGTTATCAAGGGGCAGTTCAATAACGTGTATATCCCCACCTACTATTTCCTTTTTAGCTTCAAGGCCTGACTCTTCATCTCGACATCCCATCAATACTTTGTAGCCTTTAGACAGCATTCCTTTCACTATTTCCAGGCCTATACCTCTATTGCCACCAGTTACTAATACGTTTTTCGTCATACCAATACACTCCTTGCATTTACGCTTGGGCTTGTTTTGCCTCAAAACGATTGGATAAATAAAAACACAGCGGGAAAATCACACTCCACACTAAAGCGATGAAAATATAAGAGAGCATCATGCTGGTACCTAACTCGACCGCACCGAACTTGGCTCCAGCTATATAGCTAAGAGGCGCAAAGACAGCCCCCGCGATTGCTGCAATACCCATTCGACCGTTAAACGCAGTTAGACTGTGATAAACCGTACCCGCGAACGCGGCCCAGAGAAGGCTAAGCCATATGGGAATTGGCCAAAAGCTCACCAGCACCTCTGTCTGATTGAAAATAAATAACCCGCTTAAAGTGAGTAAGGCGTCGACCACAGTGCCAAGTAGAAAAACTGCACTCATAAGCTTTAGGTCTTCGACGCGTTTCGGGGAGAATACAATCCAAATCAAAAGTAGCCCTAATACGGGAAGTACAGCGCTATTTTGAAACAGGATCACTAACCACCATATGGCTTGAAACCAGGCGAAATTGGCAACTTTGAGTACCACAGTTTTATTCATTACGAACACTCTTACTTTCCATAAAAAAATATACGCTTACCGTCTAGTGATAGTTCAAATCTAAGCTATCAAAAGTAAACGAAAACAAACGGGTGTAAGTATGAATGCATAAGCTATTTGCTTTTTCTAATTACAAAGGATGTGTTAGTCGTGAAGATGGTGAAGTACTACATACTCGGAGCATTGTTGGCGTTAGTGCTAACGCTAACTGTGCCTGTGATATTGCTAAAAATTGCATTTGGATGGACAGCCTTTTCGCTTATAGCGGTAAGCAGTGCCTATTTACTTAATTACCCAAGTCTATTTCGCAAACGGGAAGATGGATCTATTCCCTTCTATATCCGTTGGGTTTTCGTACCCTTCTTACTGGGTTCGTGGCTTTATAACGAGTATGCACGGAGAACCGACAAGGTTCCCCCACTCCAAAAAATTGAACCTCATCTTTTTCTCGCATGCCGCATGTCTAATAAGCACGTAGACCTGCTTAACGAAAATAATGTCGATGCCATCCTCGATGTAACCGCAGAGTTTGACGGGTTAGATTGGACAGCGTATCAAGAAGATTATAAGTATTTAAACATACCCGTTTTGGACCATACTAGTCCCACCTCAGAGCAACTTGTTCTTGCGATCAACTGGCTCAATCAACAGATATCTGACAACAAAAACGTTGTTGTTCACTGCGCACTTGGCCGAGGCCGTTCGGTGCTAGTGGTAGCAGCTTACCTTCTGGCAAAAAATCCAAACTTAAGTGTAGATGAAGCCTTAAAACAGATTAATCAAATACGCCAAACGGCAAGGCTCAATAAGCGACAGTTAGCGTCGTTACAAAAAGTAAGAGATGGCGGGCTGTTGTCTTTACGAAAAGATCTTACATTGATTGTAAACCCAGTAGCGGGCGGCGGTAAATGGAAGCAATACCGAGACGAAGTCCTTTCTAGACTGAATGAAAAGTTTAAGGTAACGATAAAAGAAACCACACCTGAAATAGACGGCAAAGCGTTAGCAGAACAGGCCAAAGATGAAAAAGCGGAGATTGTCATTGCCTGTGGTGGAGACGGTACGTTGACCGAAGTTGCGTCCGCGTTAATTAATACTGACATCACAATGGGTATTATCCCCTTTGGAACGGCCAATGCGCTTAGCCAAGTACTGCACGGATATGTTAGTAAGGTTATGCCTATAAGCACAGCGTGCGACATCATAATAAGGGGTGACACGTTAAAGATTGATACCGCAACCTGTAACGATAAAGTCATGTTGTTGGTAGCAGCCGTCGGGTTTGAAGAGCAAATGATTTCGGCCGCTGATAGAGAAGAGAAGAACGTGGGCGGGCAGTTCGCCTATTTAAAAGGACTGTGGAATGCCATTTCTAATAACGAAAACATGACATTTGAAGTAGCAAAAGATGATAAAGCGGCTGAAACGTTAGAAACACCCAGCTTTGTTATCGCCAACGCTGCACCTATGACGACGGCATTGGCGCAAGGCGCAGAGCAGCCAGATATTACCGATGGAAAATTAGATCTTACCTGGCTATTGCCACAGCCAAGCTCTGACAGACAGTTTGCATCGTTAGCGGAACTCGTTTTAAGCCCTGCCGAATCAAAAAAGCAATCAGACTCCATACGCCATGAACGCGCATCATCTATAACATTGACATTCGATAAGCCTACTGCCTATGCAGTAGATGGTGAAATCTATGAAGGCGATAAACTTGTTATAAAAACCGTTCCTAAAAGTCTCACCGTACTCGCCAACTTTGAAGATAAGGATTAATTGATACATGGCTCAGAAAAGTAATTTCGAAGAAATTTTTAGCTTTCTCAATGACAACTTTTCTAACGAAAAGGAGTACCTTCAAGCAGTACATGAAGTACTTGAAGATATAGTTCCTGTTTACAATGCAAATGAACAATACAAAGCATTCGATATAATCAGACGTATCTGCATGCCAGAACGGGTAATTTATTTCACAGTCTCTTGGATGAACAGTGAAGGCAACATTGAAGTTAACCAAGGCTGGCGCGTGCAGCATAATTCAGCAATGGGCCCTTATAAAGGCGGCTTGCGTTTTCACCCGACCGTAAATTTATCGGTGCTAAAGTTTTTAGCCTTTGAGCAATGTTTTAAAAATGCACTGACCGGTCTTCCTATGGGTGGCGGTAAAGGCGGTTCAGACTTTAACCCTAAAGGCCGAACCGACCGAGACATTATGCTGTTTTGCCAAGCATTTATGCGTGAGCTACAGCGACACATAGGCGCCAATACCGACGTACCAGCTGGCGACATCAACGTTGGAGCCCGTGAAATAGGCTACCTTTATGGCGAGTACCGCAGGTTAAACAATAAGTTTGAAGGTGTATTAACAGGTAAAGGCTTAGAATTTGGCGGCAGCTATGTTCGTACAGAAGCGACAGGCTTTGGCTTAATCTACTTTTTAGAAGCTGCGTGCAAGCACCGAGATTCAAAAATAGAAGGCCAGACCATAGCAGTATCTGGCGCGGGTAATGTAGCACTGCATGGCGCACTTAAAGCGGTAGAAAAAGGTGGAAAGGTTATCTCCCTTTCTAATAGTCGAGGGCTTTTACAAAATGAAGATGGGTTAACTGATACTGCGCTTAAATGGGCGATAGATAAGCACGCTAACCGTAATAATATTCTTGCGGATATGGCTGACGAAAGCATGGGTAAGTGGGTACCTGATAAAAAACCATGGCATTTAAAATGCGATATTGCCCTGCCCTGTGCAACGCAGAATGAGCTACTCGAAGACGACGCAAAAGCATTACTGGATAATGGCTGCCAAATGGTTTTAGAGGGTGCGAACATGCCGTGCACGAACGAAGCGCAATCACGCTTTTTAGACGCTAAAATTGTTTACGTTCCGGGTAAAGCATCAAACGCGGGTGGCGTTGCTTTATCTGGCTTAGAAATGAGCCAAAACGCAATGTTCAATCAACGTGACGCTAATACGCTAGATGACCAACTATATTCTATTATGGAGAGTATTCATCAACGTTGTCTAGATGAAGGAAAGGTAGACAGTGGTGATAGTAAATACGTAAATTATATGAAGGGCGCTAACATTGCAGCGTTCAGACGACTTGCTGACGCCATGGTGGCACAAGGCGTATAACCCCTCTCCTTTTTATCGCAGTTTGTCGATAAGTTTACGGTAAAGCCGCCGTGAATTTATCGGCAACCCCTTTGTAAATATTGCTCTACATCTTTGCTACCCCTACCTTTTAGTCGACGATGAACCAAGAAAAGCAAGCAAAATCATAAACTAATACACATAAGATTCATGGAATAAAAATCGCATTACTAGAAGTGTCATTCACTTTTAAATATGCAAAAGGAACTTACCATGAAAATTTTTGAAGCACTGCGTCAGGACCACGAGAAACAACGTTTACTGTTGAAGATCTTGGCTGAAACCAGCGGTAACACTGCGGCACGTCGCGAATACTTTGAAGAGTTAAAAACACAGCTTGAAAGTCATGCGATTGCGGAAGAGCGCCATTTTTATACTCACCTGTTAGAGAAAGATTCTACGGTGGATTTAACGCGCCACGGTATCGCAGAACATCATGAAATTGATGAACTGCTATCGAAGTTAGACGAAACGGACATGAGTTCACCTGCTTGGTTACGTCATTTAAAGAATCTACAAGAAAAGGTAGAGCATCACCTTGCCGATGAAGAGCAAGAGTTTTTCCAAGTTGCTGGCAATGTTTTAAATGATCGTCAGAAAACCAAGCTTGCTGAAGAATATCAAAAAGAAATGAAACAAGAGCTAGACGAAGAAAAAATTACGGCTTAAATAGAAACACTGAAGCGCTTTTAAGCGCTTCGCTTTTTTATTAGTGTTACATGAAAAAGCCAGCTTAAAGAAGCTGGCTTTTGTTTGTTTTCATTACTGCTTTACAACACTTATTGCATTGTTACTCGCGCAGTATAGCAAGTGACATCAACTACTTTTTGGCAATGATATAAATTGCGTGGATAACGCCTGGAAAATAACCAAGAATAGTTAGCAGGATATTAATCCAAAAGTGGGCACCTAGGCCAACTTGTAAAAATACGCCTAGTGGTGGAAGTAAAATTGATAAAAGTATACGAATGATGTCCATAATAAATTCCTTGTTTTTGAAGTAATTTCACAACTCAGTAGGCAAAATACTCACATGTGGTGAAAAATTTAGGCCTATAGAGCGTTTCTATACGTCTCGTTATTAGTTTTTGCATTAACAATGCCAAGTCGCCTTAACAACGCCAAGTCGCATGAACAGTGCCAAATGGCAGGAATGAAGACAAATCACCTTCATATAAGTACATACCCAGCAACAAAGCATTGCGTATACTAAGAAAATAAACTTTTTCTTATAAGAAAGCTATTCACCGAAAGGCGTATTTTGAAGCCAATCTTCAAGGTCTGAACGATTCAGCGGACGGCTAATGTAATAACCTTGAGCAATATCGCATCCCCACTCTTTCAGAATTTCAAGGGAAGCTAAATCTTCTACACCCTCGGCGACCACTTTCAAATTAAAGACATTCGCCAAACTAAGCACAGTATGAACAATTTGTTGATCGTTCTCATCGCTAGCCAGAGAAAGAATAAAGCTCTTGTCTATTTTAATCGTTTTAACAGGTAAGTTCTTTAAATAGGCCAATGACGAATAGCCAGTACCAAAGTCATCAATTGCGAAGTGAAAGCCTCTGGCGGTTAATTCGTTAAGGTTTTCAATGGCAAGTGATGCATCAGCAACTAAATCACTTTCGGTTATTTCAAGCTCTAAAGATTCTGGCGATAGCCCTTCTTTCGTTAACAGGGCTACTAGCTTGCTGAGTAATACTTTATTCTGAATGTCTTGCGTCGACAGGTTCATAGCAACGGTGAACCGATAACCTTTCGACCTAAAGTAAGATAAGTCAGTAATGGTTTGCTGCATCACCCAGGTCGTTACTTGCTCTATCAACCCTGCTTGCTCGGCAATAGTAATAAATTCATCTGGCGGTACAAAACCAAGCGCGCTATTGTTCCAGCGGATCAACGCCTCCATGCTGCAAACTTTCATCGTTTGCAAGTCAACCTTGGGCTGGTAAACCATAGACAGTTCGTCCTGCTGGCTTACAAGCGACCGCTTCAATTCCGTTGTTATGGCAAGCCTGCGATTATACCTATCCTCTAAATCGGTCCGATACCGCACACACCAGCTATCACTATGAATCGCCTCATCGGTCACTATGTTCATCTTTCTAAATAGCTCTTCAGAAGAAGAGGCATCTTGAGGACACTCGATTATCGCCATAGCAACTTTAACGGGTATGGCGATTAAGTTGCTCTCAACAGGCTGTTCCAAAATGTGTTTAAGTGTTTCCAACTGATCATCGTTTAACGATTCGTGTGAAATATACAATATCTCGCCGCCAGCAAGCCGTGCTGAGGTGCCCGGCCAGCGCTGCAAACGTTCAGAAAGTGCCTTTAACGTGTTATCACCATTTGAGTAACCATATAAATCATTTATGGTTCTAAACCCAATAACCGTTATAGCTACAACTTGAACCGCTTGCCCCTCTTTTATTTGGGACTCAAAATAGTCTTCAACATAATTACGATTGAAAAGACCGGTTAATACATCGTGTTCCGCCTGGTAACGAATGTGCTTTTCACGACTCTTAATACTTTCTTGCATGCTGTCTACGGCAACGGCAAGTTCTGTAATTTCTTTTAGTTTCGACGGTGATTCAAGAGTTGAACCATAACTACCCGATGCTACTTTATTTACGGCTTTAACTAGTTTAGAAACAGACTCGCTCACATTTCTTGCAAGAAACAGGGAAAGCCCGAGCGCAACTAAAATTGCTAGCAGACAGGATGCTAAAATGGTTAATTGAACTCGCGTAAAGGCGTTGAAATAAGACGTTGTATCGACGGCTAATGTAATAGCGACAGGTAAATTTTGCTCAGAACCTATGCTTACCTGACGCGCCAAGTAAGTTAATTCGTCTTTAAAGGTCACATCCACCCAAGACGGGTCTTGTTCTGATGTAATTATTCGATGTGCTTCACCCTTATCTAATGTTGCTTTAATGATCTCGTTTGAATCTGCTTTAGAAATAATAATCTCTGCATCAACAAGTTGTTTTAGCTGTTCAAGTAAATCATCGTCAAATTCAACACCAATTAGCATGTAATATCTGAGTGTAGGGATCTCTACCCGAATAAGGTTAAGCTGAATTAAATCATTAGATACAACAAAAAAGCCGCTGTCTCGATCTTTTGCAACGAGCGATAAACTGCTCTCTACATCCTGACCAACTTCGAATAAGTCTGTATGAGTTGCAACAACTTTGTGGTCTAGGCTCACTAACGCGATAATTTTTGTATTTAGGCGATCTGCATAACTCGTAAATGCAGCTTCAATAGAGGGAATATTCTCGGTTCCAACGGCGCGCCTAAAATCAAAGGAACGAGCCAAGACTTTAGATACACTTTTAATAACGGCTTGCCTGTCGGCAACAACTTTATCGAAAACTTTTTCAGCCAATTGAATATCGTGATCAATATTCTGAACAACGAGAGTGTTTGCAGAACGCCAAACAGCGCCAATAATCAGAAGTGATGCTATAACAATCCCAATTAACAAGGTTTGGAATAAAGTCTGGCTTAGTGTCTTTTGCACTATAGTGCCCCGTGAAGATTGTTGTGAATTTAAAGCAGTCGAAATAGATATTGATGTTAAGAATAGCTGATTAACTATTATAGGGACAGGTATAACATCCTGTAAATTTTAGATTTTAACGCTTTGTTACAAATGTCTTGTTCTCAACCAGATATTTGCTAAAGCTGCGCTACTACAGCAAAAAAGCGGAGAAAAGCAAAAAGCCAGCATAGCGCTGGCTTTTAATACTATTTGGTGCGGAAAGCGGGACTTGAACCCGCACGAGCTATGCTCACCACCCCCTCAAGATGGCGTGTCTACCAATTCCACCACTTCCGCGAAATCTTTATATTATTAGTTTGAACCTTCAGAGCCGTCAGTTACAGGCACATCAGAAGCATCAGCTTCAACCGCTGGCACGTCGCTTTGCGCTGCGTCTTCAATAACTGGTACATCTTGGTCAGCCGGAAGCTGTACAGGCTCTTCAACTGCGGCTGGAACTTCTAAGTTGTTCCATTCATCTTCAGCACTTTCGCGGTTTGCGGTCAATGCGCCTAAAGTAAGGCTGATGAAGAAAAACAAACCCGCCAAAATACCGGTGGTACGCGTCATAAAGTTACCAGAACCAGACGAACCAAATACTGTGTTTGAACCACCTGAGCCAAATGAAGCGCCCATATCTGCGCCTTTACCCTGTTGAATTAAAACAAATCCAATAAGTAAAAGTGCAACAATTAGGTATGCTACTAATAGCACTTCGTAAATCATAAATACCTCGTCAGTTTGCCGCTTGGCAAATTGAAATAAAATCTTCAGCCTTTAAACTGGCCCCGCCAATCAAACCGCCATCTACGTCTTTTTGCGCAAATAAGGTGCTGGCATTATCTGGCTTAACACTTCCGCCGTATAAAATACGTAGGCCCTGTGCCAGCTCTGTGTCTACTTTATTAAAGTAGCCACGAATAAATTCGTGAACGTCTTGTGCTTGTTCTGGGCTGGCAGTTTTACCTGTACCTATTGCCCAAATTGGTTCGTAAGCTATAACTGTTTTGCTTAGTTCATCCACAGACATTGCATTAACAAGAGCGTCTAGCTGTTCACCGACAAACGACTCTACGTTGTCAGCCTCTCTCACTTCAAGGGGTTCACCCACACAAATGATAGGAACTATGCCAGATGCGACACACTGCTTAGCTTTTAGCGCTACAAGTTCGCTTGACTCACCTTGGTCTTCGCGTCTTTCAGAGTGCCCAACGATTGCGTACTCACAACCTGCTTCTTTAAGCATTTGGACTGATAACTCACCAGTATGTGCGCCATTTTCTAAATGACTTACGTTTTGAGTACCGATAGCAAATGAACGGGTTTCAAATGCGTGTAAAAGTAGAGAAGGAGCACAAATAACGATTTCCGATTCAGCTTTAACATCAGCAAGTTTCTGATTAAATTCAGCAACTAATGCCAAATTTCCATTCATTTTCCAATTGCCAGCCACGAATGGCTTTCTTACATTTTCACTCACAACGCAGACCTTAGCCCTGTCTTTAAAGCGGGCGTGATATTAACTATTTAATTGAAAAGATACAAGCACAAAACGCAAAATTTCCTGCTACGCCAACTAATTGGCGAGATTACGAACAGTTTCTGCAATATGCTCAGCCCATTTATGAGATTGCGCATCGTCGTTCGACTCTACCATCACTCGAATTAGTGGTTCAGTACCGCTTTTACGCAGTAATACCCTACCCGTCTTACCTAATGCAGATTCCGCTTCTTTCTTAGCGTTTTGTACATCTTGATGTGAAAGATAATCTACTTCTTGGTTTGCGTAACGCACGTTAACCAGTGTTTGCGGGTACATGTCAAAACCGCTCGCTAAGTCGTGTAGGTCCATATGAGAACGCAACATAGCAGCAAGTACCTGAAGCCCTGCAACAATACCATCACCAGTCGAGCTCATATTAAGGTTAAGTACATGACCTGAATTCTCACCGCCAATAGCCCAGCCTTTTTGCTGCAGCAATTCCATCACGTATCTGTCGCCTACGTTACTTCTTACAAATGGAACGCCCAGCTTTGAAAGCGCATTTTCAAGACCTAGATTACTCATCAAGGTGCCAACGACACCACCTTGCATTTTGCCATTTTTAAGTGCGTCACGCGCGATGATGTAAACAATCTGGTCACCGTCTAAAACGTTTCCTAGGTGGTCTACCATCATAATGCGATCGCCATCGCCATCTAGTGCAAAGCCAAGGTCAGCGCCGGTTTCTTTAACCTTTTCTACAATGGCGTTCATAGAAGTTGCGCCAACGCCGTCGTTGATGTTTAGGCCATCAGGCGCTGTTCCCAGTTCAATAACTGTTGCGCCTAATTCGCGAAGTACATTTGGCGCTATGTGATACGTTGCGCCGTGCGCGCAATCTACCACTATTTTTAGACCTGTTAACGATAGCTCAGACGGGAATGTACCCTTACAAAATTCAATGTAACGACCTGCTGCGTCATTAATTCGTGTAGCTTTACCTAACTTGTCAGAAGCTACGCATGTCATTGGGCGCTCTAACATGTCTTCAATAGCTAGCTCAATGTCGTCATCTAGCTTAAAGCCTTGAGCAGAGAAAAATTTAATGCCGTTATCGTAGAAAGGGTTATGGGAGGCACTGATTACGATACCCGCTTCAGAACGGAATGTTTTCGTTAGATACGCAATAGCAGGTGTGGGCATAGGTCCTAGCAAGCCGATATTAATGCCTGCAGCCGATAGACCAGCTTCTAGAGAGGACTCTAGCATGTAGCCAGATATACGTGTGTCTTTACCGATAAGTACTTTATTTGTGCCGCGGCCAGCTAGAACTTTACCTGCGGCCCACCCTAATTTGGTCACAAACTCTGGGTTGATATTGCTCTCACCCACTTTTCCACGTATACCATCGGTGCCGAAATATTTGCGCTGAGTCATTATTATTCCTTATTTAATCGTATTCAGCATTTTCACGATATTGACAGCGTCCGCTGTTTCTTTAACGTCGTGAACGCGAATAATCTGTGCGCCCATTTGGGCGACAATTGTAGCGAGGCTTACGCTTCCAGCCAAGCGCTCATCTACTTTTCTGTTAAGCAAATTGCCTATCATTGATTTGCGTGACATTCCAACTAAGACAGGAAAGCCCAACGACATAATATCAGGCAGATGTTTAACCAGGGCATAGTTATGCTCTAGCGTTTTACCAAATCCGTAGCCTGGGTCGAACAATATGGACTCTTTCGCAATGCCGGCTTGCTCACATACTTTTGCGCGAGCTATTAAAAACTGACTTACTTCCTCAATTACATCACTATATTCAGGGTTGTTTTGCATAGTTCGAGGTTGCCCCTTCATATGCATTAAGCACACGGGGACGTTAGCATCAGCTGCGGCTTCCAATGCACCGGGTTCTTGTAAAGCACGTACATCATTAATTAACCCTGCACCCGCCTTAGCTGCTTCACGCATTACTTCTGCTTTACTGGTATCAATAGATATCACAACATCGCTATTTTTAGCGACGGCTTCAATAACAGGTATTGTGCGGTCTAGTTCTTCTTGCAAAGATACATCAGGGGCGCCAGGTCGCGTAGATTCACCGCCTACGTCAATGAAGGTCGCGCCATCACCTATCATACGATGCGCATGTTCAACGGCTTGCGCCACATTGGCGTGCTTGCCACCGTCAGAGAAAGAGTCAGGGGTTACATTTAATATGCCCATCACATGAGACTGTGATAGATCGACGAAGTGCTTTCCAAACTGCATGAATTACTCGCATTATTATTCTTTAAAGATGAAGCTATAAAGCAAACTGATTTTAACCCACAAAGATAGCGATAAGCATTAGATTAAAATCAAACTGCTCTAACAAAAAACGCCAGCTGAACTGGCGTTTTTTAATTAGTGTAGAGGCTTAGCTTGGAATATCGCCCGGCTTGCCTACAGACGGTTTATCAACACCATCGTTTTTAATTTCACCTTCGCGAACTGGTGCACCACCACTTGGCTTATCGCCACCAGACGGCTTGCTGTCATCCCAGTCTGCAGGAGGACGAACGTCAGTGCGGTTCATCAGATCATCGATTTGCTTAGCATCAATGGTTTCGTACTTCATCAGTGCGTCTTTCATTGAGTGTAAGATATCAATGTTGTCTTCAAGGATTTTTTGAGCGCGTTCGTAGTTGCTGTCAATCAATGACTTGATTTCGGCATCAATAGCACGTGCTGTGTCATCAGACATATTCGTTGCCTTAGACATAGACTTCCCTAGGAACACTTCACCTTCGTCTTCAGCATAAAGCATTGGACCCATTTTGCTGGACAAGCCCCACTGAGTCACCATCTTACGTGCAATTTCAGTTGCGCGTTCGATATCGTTAGATGCACCCGTTGTTACTTTGTCGTCGCCGTAAATGATGGCTTCAGCAATACGCCCACCAAACAAGCTAGAAATCATGCTTTCTAGGTGTTGTTTAGAGTGACTTACACGGTCTTGCTCAGGCAAGTACATGGTCACACCCAACGCGCGACCGCGTGGAATGATTGACACTTTGTATACCGGATCGTGCTCTGGCACTAAGCGACCAACGATTGCGTGACCTGCTTCGTGATACGCTGTCATCTCTTTTTCAGGCTCAGACATCACCATAGACTTACGCTCAGAGCCCATCATGATTTTGTCTTTCGCTTTCTCAAACTCTTCCATTGAAACCAGACGTTTGTTACCACGGGCAGCAAACAATGCAGCTTCATTTACTAAGTTAGCCAAATCGGCACCTGAGAAACCTGGTGTACCACGAGCAATAACAGAAGGTTCTACGTTGTCAGCAACAGGTACTTTGCGAATATGAACCTTAAGAATTTGTTCACGACCGCGAATATCTGGCAGACCTACTACAACCTGACGGTCGAAGCGACCAGGGCGAAGTAGCGCAGGGTCAAGAACGTCTGGACGGTTAGTTGCCGCAATAACGATAATACCTTCGTGGCCTTCAAAGCCGTCCATTTCAACAAGCATTTGGTTAAGTGTTTGTTCACGCTCGTCGTGACCACCACCTAAACCAGCACCACGTTGACGGCCTACCGCGTCAATTTCGTCAATGAAAATAATGCAAGGCGCTGCTTTTTTGGCTTGTTCGAACATATCACGAACACGCGATGCACCAACACCTACGAACATTTCAACGAAATCAGAACCCGAAATAGTAAAGAAAGGTACTTTTGCTTCACCCGCGATAGCTTTCGCAAGTAACGTTTTACCCGTACCTGGAGGACCTACCATTAGCACGCCCTTCGGGATCTTACCGCCAAGCTTCTGGAACTTAGACGGGTCGCGAAGGAAGTCGACTAATTCAGATACGTCTTCCTTAGCTTCATCACAGCCTGCTACGTCAGCAAATGTCGTCTTGATTTGGTCTTCACCAAGTAAGCGAGCTTTGCTCTTTCCGAAAGACATAGCGCCACGGCCGCCGCCACCTTGCATTTGACGCATGAAGAAAATCCATACACCAATAAGCAATAGCATGGGGAACCATGAAATGAAAATTGACGTTAGAAGAGACTGCTCTTCCGGTGGTTCACCGTAAACTCTTACGTCGTTTTTAACTAAGTCAGATACTAACTTGTCGTCGAAGTAAGGTACGAATGTTTGGAAAGTTTCGCCTGAACGCTTTGTACCGCGAATTTCGCCACTATTGTTGATGCGAACTTCACGAATATTTCCCTGTTCTGCTTCTCTCAAAAACGTTGTGTAGTCAGTTTGCGAACGAGACGATTCACTCGGTGAAAAGCTCTGAAAAACCGACATTAAAACAACGGCGATGACTAACCATAAGATTAAATTTTTTGCCATATCGCTCAATGCTACTAACCTCTATAAACCCGAATTGCTTGTATATTCAACAAGTTGTTTATTGAATAAACGGCACAACTCGCAACGAAAACCGCTTAACCCAAAGCGTACTACACTTTATACCCACAAGCCACCAAATACACCTCACGAGAACGTGATCTGGACGAGTCAGGCTTACGCGTCTTTATGGTTGTGAAAGATTGTTTAAGTGCGTTCATGAACTCAACAAAACCTTCACCTTGGAACACCTTGATGACAAAAGAACCACCAGGCTTTAAAACTTGGTGACACATATCTAGCGCTAGTTCGCAAAGGTACATAGAGCGAGATTGGTCAACCGAAGCGTTACCTGCAAGGTTCGGTGCCATATCAGACAACACAATATCTACGGTGTTCCCACCGATTCTGTTCAATAGTGCGTCGAGAACCGCGTCCTCTCGGAAATCACCTTGTAAAAAGTCTACGCCAACTATTGGGTCCATGGGCAAAATATCGCACGCGATAACTTGACCATTGTCGCCAACAAGCTGTGCAGCTAGCTGAGACCAGCCCCCTGGTGCAGCACCAAGGTCTACAAGTGTCATTCCTGGCTTTATAAGCTTATCTTTTTTCTGGATTTCTTCCAGTTTATAAATAGCTCGCGAGCGCCAACCTTCCTTATTTGCTTTTTGCACATAATGGTCGTTGACGTGTTCTTGTAACCAGCGTTTACTGCTGGCGGAGTGTTTCTTTTTTGTCATTCCAGTACAATGTCATTAGGATTGTAGAGAAGATGGCGTTAGAATACGTTATTTCAAGCATAAACTAACAGATTAATTGTAAGAAATATTACTAGATGAAACTTTCAAATAAACAGAAACAATTCCTAAAAGGTCTTGCACACCCGTTAAAACCTGTTGTGCAGCTAGGTGGAAACGGCCTGACAGAAGGTGTAGTTGCAGAAATCGACAACGCACTTAGTCACCATGAATTAATTAAAGTTAAGGTACCAACTGATGATCGCGAAGAAAAAGCGCTTATCATGGATGCCATCGTACGTGAAACCAACTCAGTTAAGCTTCAGGTAATTGGTCATACGCTAATTATCTACCGTCAAAGCGAAGACTGTAAAATTCAGTTGCCAAAATAGCGGCAAATTTACTGAATAAAAGGTGCCGTTCCCTTTCGGCACCATAGTTTTTCTTCTTACTTCCCGTTAACATCACGTTAATAATAGTGAAAAAATAGGGTTTAAGGGAAAACTATGACGCTAAATAATCTTACCGCCGTTGTCACTGGCGGTTGCTCAGGACTTGGTCACGCCACTGCTATCGCGCTTCGCGATGCGGGTGCCAACGTCAGCCTTTTCGACCTAAACGACGAACTTGGCGCGCAACGTGTTGAAGAATTAGGTAGTGACAATACACATTTCACCAAAACCGATGTTCGTGATGAGGCCTCTGTTCAAGCGGCTATCGATGCTACCACTGACAGGTTTGGTGCTATTTCACTGGTAGTCAACTGCGCTGGTATCGCACCCGCAAAGCGTTTACTCGATAAAGAAGGCAACCCTGCTCCACTTGGCGATTTTCAGAAAACTATCGATATTAACTTGGTTGGCAGTTTTAACGTATCTCGCTTAGTGGCTGCCACTATGGCTAAACAGTCGCCGATTAATGAAGAAGGTGAACGCGGGCTTATTATCAATACTGCTTCAGTCGCGGGTTACGAAGGTCAAATAGGTCAAACTGCTTATGCAGCAAGCAAAGGTGGAATTATTGGTCTAACCCTGCCAATGGCTCGCGATTTAGCGCCGCTAGGAATTCGCGTTAATACGATAGCGCCTGGCGTGATGGGCACGCCTATGCTGCTTGCTATGCCTGAAAAGGTACAAGACGCCCTTTCTGCCAACGTACAGTTTCCTAAGCGTCTAGGGCTGCCCGAAGAATTCGCAAAACTGGTTATTCACATGGCGAACAACAGCTACTTAAATGGTGAGACCATTCGCTTAGACGGCGGTCTTCGCATGCCGCCTAAATAGCCAAAGAAAGTTAATCAACGAGGCAATCGGTAACGCCTCGTTGAATATTAAACGCTTAGGGTAGTCAATACCTACACCGCCAATAAATACCTAGTTTTAATTAGATCTTAACGATACCGCGAACACTATCATAAATTCGAGTATGGGCTCTTTGATTAGCTTTTGCTTCGTAAAGTGCCTTATCAGCTTTTAGCAATTGGTGAGCAATCGGGTTCGTTTGTTCAAGGTCATCTTTTTCTAAGACAGCAGCACCAATACTTGCCGTTAAGGCCTGTCCGCTGGGTAAACTAATTTGGCTTATGCCATTATGCAGCCGTTCGCTAAAAGGTTTTATATCTTTTATATCCGTGTTAAGAAGCACGATTAAAAACTCTTCGCCGCCCCATCTCGCCACAACGTCAGTCTCACGCACATGCGCTTTCAACACGTGAGATAATTTTATTAGTATTCTATCGCCTTCTTCATGGCCAAAGGTGTCGTTAATTTTCTTAAAAAAGTCGATGTCTAAAAGCAGAAAAGATAGAGGGACAAAGGCGCGACGGGATTGAGAAATCATTTTTAACACATCATCATTTGCCGCGCGACGATTAAGTAGTGGAGTCAAAGTATCTCGACGGCTTACGGCCGTAAGCTCTTCGGTCTTCTTTTCAAGCTGGCCTTTTGCTTCTAACAACTCTTGATAAAGCTTATCTCGTTCTTTTGCAACGTATATCGCCCAGTACAATATGTTACCTGTGACCGTGATATTCGCTACAGCGGGCACTCTAGTGCCCGAGCCCGATAGCAAAGTGATTTGAACTTCTAGATATTCACCATTGGCAATGAGTATTGGTTTTATATAACTTTCATAAAATATCGAACTCGCCTTAGAGACTATATCGATTACTTTCTTCCCAGAAGTCCAATCTAACCCTAGAAACGACTTAGCATGAGGATTAAGCCATTTTATTTCTGTCGTTTCAAAATCCGATTTAAGTAACAAACAGGGAAAGTCTTCCTCTATTGCTTCTTTCAAGCTGCGAACCCCTCAAATAGGGTAAACACAGTAGCCGGCTCAGTCATGTGCAAACAATGTCCATAGGCATCGACGATATGCATTTTAGCATCCGGAATAGCGTTATACATGTATTCCCCCACATTTGTTGACGCTAAATTATCGTGCTTACTTTGTAAAATAAGTGTAGGAAGCATGAGCTTTGCAAGCTGTGCTCTGTCGTCAGAAAAAAACGTAGTTTTGGCAAACGGCTTGGCGAATTTAGGGTCCGTAGAACAGAAACTTGTTTCGAGTTCTTGAATTAAGTCTGCGCTATTGTCTTGCCCCATGACCAAGGGCGCTAAATAATTTGCCCATCCCACATAGTTCTTGTCCATAAGGTTTAATAGTTCTTCTAAATCTGCTTTGTCGAAGCCTCCCATGTAGTCAGGGGGGAAATTTAGAAAGCAGGGAGACGGACATACCATGACAAGCTTAGAAAAAATGTGAGGTGATTGGATAGCCGCGCGCATGCCAATCATACTGCTAACCGAGTGCCCGACGAAGATTACATCCTTAAGGTTTAACGCCTCGCAAATATCTAAGACGTCCTGAGCGTATCCATCGAGTGTCGCATAGCGATTATTATCGTAGGCTGAATAATCAGAAGCGCCGCACCCTACATAGTCAAATAACACGACTTTATACTTTTCTACAAGGTAGGGTAATAGGTGGCGCCACATCTGCTGATCACAGCCGAAACCGTGAGCTAACATTATTACGGTACTTCCTGAACCATGAATGGTGACGTTATTCCTCGTCACTACACTGCAATTCGGTTGCATGGTTTACCTTCTGATTTTTTTAAACGGCAACACGACTATTTCTAACATTGATGCGGATATTAATATTATGAATGCCAATATTGCCTAATATATTTGTTATTACTAATATTTTACACCAAAATACCATTATTATTTCACGAAAAAGATTAGCTTTTCGTCTACTCTCCATCTCCACCATTCACAATAAGCGCGATATTGTATAAACGGTTTACCGCATGGTAGTTAATAGAGTTTTTAGGGTAGCGCCCTTTACTACTAATTTTACCGGCCTCTTGCTCCATCAAAATAGTCAGCGCATCGTCCACAGTTTCTACCGTATAAATATGAAATAGCCCTTTTTTCACGGCGTCGATAACTGTGGCATCTAATACCAAGTTTATCGCATTCGATTTAGGGATGATTACGCCCTGAGTACCGGTTAAACCTCGGTGTTGGCACAAGTCAAAAAAGCCTTCTATCTTTTCGTTCACACCGCCCACCGCTTGCACTTCACCATATTGGTTTATTGAACCTGTAATAGCCAAGGTTTGTAGGCATGGAATTTCAGTCAGCGCAGATATAAGCGCAACCAATTCGCCTAGTGATGCACTGTCACCGTCTATATGACCGTAAGACTGTTCCAGCGCGATGTTTGCAGATAACGTTAACGGGAAGTGCTGAGCGTATTTATTACCTAAATAGCCGTTCAGCAACATAACCCCTTTAGAGTGTATGGGCTGTCCAAGCTCTACTTCACGCTCGATATCAACTACGCCACTTGCTCCAGCAAACACAGTAGAGGTAATGCGTGCGGGTGTACCAAATGCGGTGTCACCAATATCCAATACGGTTAATCCGTTTACTTTTCCTACCGCTTTGCCCTCAGTAGCAATAAGCACGTGACCTTCTTTAATATCGTTTAAAAGTGTTTGACTAACGCGGCCTGTGCGACGTTTTTTGGCACTTAATGCTGTTTTTAAATGATCAAGCTCTAGCGTGTCGGCATTCGATTTCTTGCAGAAATAGTAGGCTTCATTAACTAGTTCGATTACTTCAGCAAAATGCGCGGAGAGCTTTTCTTTGTGTTCGGCCATTCTAAGCGAATACTCTACCAACCTGCACATGGCATTAGCTGTTATACCATCAAGCCCTAATGTATTAAGATGCGCACGCACCTTGCCTACAAAGTCGAAAAGCGCCTGTCGAGTAACGGGGATTTCTAAGTCAAAATCCACTAACACTCTGAAAAGTTCGTCAAACTCATCATCATAATCTTGCAGGGTGTAGTACAAATCACGGGAGCCTAGCAAAACGATTTTCACATTTAAGTCGATAGGCTGGGGGTTTAGCGTGATGTTATTCACCATACCCACGTCTTGCTGGGGTAAATCCATGCGCAAGCGCTGTGACTTGATGGCAAGTTTCAAGGTATCCCACACAAAAGGCTGCTCTATTAGCTGATCGACATCCAATAAAAGGTAGCCGCCATTTGCCCGGTGCAGCGCACCTGACTGTATCATTCTGTAATTGGTAAATACGCTACCATGAATGTTGGTGTATTCAATTTTACCGAACAGGTTTTGGTAGGTAGGGTTCGGCTCGTAAATAACAGGTGCCGCATCGTCTAATTTATTAGATACCAATACATTAGGAAGAAACTGCTCTTCTAAAAATATCTTTTTATCGAAATCGTCACTTTTTTCCTCTTTCTGCTCTTCATTATGAATAACTAAGATAGCGTTAACCAAAGCAGTTTTAAGCTGTTTTAGATACTTCATAACACCAAGCTCAGAGGCGTACTTGTGCTCAAATACTTTGATAAGCGGCTTAATCACGTGCTCTGCGGTCTTTTTGTCTAGCTCACGCAGACGCTCTGAGTTTTCCCGTTTCCACGTAGGTAAACTCAACAGACTTTCACTCAGTCTGTTTTCTAAGTCATCAATGAGCGTGTAAAAGCCTTCTCGCTGCTCGTCAGTGAGCGATGCAAAATCAGTATCTCTTATCGGCTTGCCGTTGATGATGGGTGAAAACGTAATTGACCCACCCTCTTCGTAAAGGGCAACGTCGTTAGCTTGTGCGTAACGCTCTACAGCATCTATAGCAGCGTCGTACTTTTGTTCAAACTCTCTGGAGATAGAGGCGCGGCGGCGCTGATAACCAGGGTTATCAAATGCAATAGGCAGTGAATCCAACACATCATCAATAAGTGCAGCCATATCTTTTTGAAATGCCTTGCCACCACCTGGCGGAAATTTTAGCGCTACAGGTTGGCGTTCATCATCGAAGTTGTTGATATAACACCAATCATCGGGTGCGCAAAGCTGTGCGACTTGGCGTTCAATGTAGTCTTTTACTAAAGTGAAACGCCCTGTGGCAGGCTCACCCATTACGTAAAGGTTGTAACCTTTGGTGTTAATACCTAATCCAAACGTGAGCGCTTCCCGTGCACGCTCTTGCCCAATAAAAGTCGCGTTTAGCGCTTCATCGTCTTTTAAGGCACTGTTTACCGCTCGGCGATTTATGGTAGGTGATAGCGCGTCTACATTTAACGCATATATATTAGTGTCTACAGACATGCCTGTTCTATTTTCGTTTCTTTACTTAAGTGAAACCCTAATTAACAGCACTGTCAAACGGTTAACTCTAATAAGGCAGCTTTACGTTGTTAATTGCACAACAAACAACCAGCTTGGCGTCTTAATGCATTGATTAACGCATAGCGAGCAGGCACTAAGGTTTCTGTTCATATTGATACATAGAGAAACAAGGTGTAGCTTTTTAACGGCAGTAAGTGCGATACATAGTGAAATTTAGATTAGCAAGCAGCCAACACGAATAATAAAAACCAAAGGTTAGAACAATGACGACAATAACGAAAGCTAGCAAAACCGTGCTCTTTTCGAGTCTACTGGGTGCTATATTTTCTCCATTTTGCCTCGCTAAGGTAAACTATGCGGACAATTCTGGATTTTCTATTACTAACGAAAGTGAAAGTGCGGCCCCTATCGAAGCCGTGTATTCTCACTTTATTCAAGACGTGGATAAATGGTGGCCGAAAGATCACACCTGGTGGAAGGGCACGCTTAGCATTGATGAAAAAGCCGGTGGTTGTTTCTGCGAAGTTACACAAACAGCAAGTGCGGCACACATGCAAATAAGCTATGTTGAGCCTAACAAAAAAGTGGTAATGACCGGCGGATTAGGTCCTCTTCAAGAAATGGGCTTATCAGGTGCGCTCACTTGGGAATTCAGCTCCGCAGAAGAAAACGCCTCATCGAACGATAATACAAAGCGCGAGCCCTCACCAAAAACAAAAGTTACCCTTACCTACCACGCCTCTGGCAATATTCACTTCAACGGACAACGAGCATCGAACGAGGACGCTGCCAATTTGGTTACCGTTGTCGACAAAGTGCAGGCGCAGCAGTTAAATGCATTAACCGACTTTAGCAATAAACAATTTAACGAAGCGGATAAAGACAGCGCTAAGCGTTAATATAAATGACCAAAAATAGGTCGCTATGTGAATTTTACGCGAAGGTTTAAGCAAGTCATCTTCGTTAACGCGCCTAAACTACTGCATTAATGCTCACTTTTCATGCAAGCAGAAATAAATATTGCCTAGTTCAGCGTTAAGCTATTGAGGCATGGCTTAGCGCTGGGTTATTCTATTGGGCTATATGTATGTAAAGTGGGAAAATCCCACGTGCGGTTAAATGGCAAGAATGCTTGAGAGATTACAAATTCTCTTGTAAATCGTTCGCCCTGTGCCGCCCCATAAACGTTTTAACTTTTTAATGCGGAAGCCTAAGTTTCATGGCCGATAATCAGTACAATCCGAAAGACATTGAACAGCGTGTTCAGCAATACTGGGAAGATAACCAATCTTTTAAAGCAAACGACGATGTAGATAAAGAAAAATTCTACTGCCTGTCGATGTTCCCCTATCCTAGTGGCCGACTTCACATGGGTCACGTGCGCAACTACACCATTGGTGACGTAATTAGCCGTTTCCAGCGTATGCAGGGTAAAAATGTATTGCAGCCTATGGGTTGGGATGCTTTCGGTCTTCCGGCGGAAAATGCAGCGATTAACAACAACACTGCACCGGCGAAATGGACATACTCCAACATTGATTACATGAAAAACCAGCTTCGCTCGCTAGGTTTTGGTTACGACTGGGACCGCGAAGTAACAACGTGTAAATCTGATTACTACCGCTGGGAACAGTGGTTCTTCACACGCCTTTATGAAAAAGGCCTTGTGTACAAGAAAAATTCTACCGTGAACTGGGACCCTGTCGATCAAACTGTTCTGGCTAACGAGCAAGTAATTGACGGTCGCGGATGGCGTTCAGGCGCCCTAGTTGAACAAAAAGAAATTCTACAGTGGTTTATTAAAATTACTGACTACGCTGAAGAGCTTTTACAAGATTTAGAACAGCTTGAAGAATGGCCGGATCAAGTACGCGCTATGCAAGCAAACTGGATTGGTCGCTCTGAGGGCGTGGAAATTACGTTTGATCTAGCGTCAGCGGTTAACGATATTGCCGATTTAACGGTATACACCACCCGTCCGGATACCTTCTACGGCGTAACTTACGTTGCAGTAGCGGCGCAGCACCCATTAGCTGAGTTTGCAGCGCAGTCTAATCCAGATTTAGCAGCCTTTATTGATGAGTGTAAAAACACCAAAGTTGCTGAAGCTGAATTAGCGACGATGGAGAAAAAAGGCTTTGCCACTGGCTTTGAAGTTATCCACCCACTTACTGGTGAAAAGCTTCCAATTTGGGTCGCTAACTTTGTATTGATGGACTACGGTTCAGGCGCAGTTATGGCAGTACCTGGCCACGACCAGCGCGACTGGGAGTTTGCCACAAAGTACGATTTACCTATTAAGCAAGTTATTGCGCCAAATGCAGGCGATGAGGATAAATGCGACCTTTCAGCTTCTGCGTTTACAGAAAAAGGAAGCTTAATTAACTCGGAAAAATTTGACGGTCTTGAGTTCGATGGCGCATTTAATGGTATTGCTGATGAACTTGAAGGCAAAGGCTGTGGTAAGCGAAAAGTTAACTACCGTCTACGTGACTGGGGCGTAAGCCGTCAGCGTTACTGGGGCGCACCTATTCCAATGCTTAATTTGGAAAACGGTGAGTCTGTTCCGGTTCCTGCTGACCAACTACCGGTTGTGCTACCGGAAGACGTAGAAATGAATGGCGTAACCTCGCCAATTAAAGCTGACCCTGAGTGGGCTAAGACCACATACAATGGTGAAGCTGCGTTACGTGAAACTGACACCTTTGATACCTTTATGGAGTCATCATGGTATTACGCACGTTACGCAAGTGCTACCAACAACGATGCCATGCTTGACCCGACTTCAGCCAACTACTGGCTACCGGTAGACCAATATATCGGTGGGATCGAGCACGCTATCTTGCACTTGCTTTACTCGCGTTTCTTCCACAAATTGCTACGTGACGAAGGCTTGGTGAACTCTGACGAGCCATTTAAGCGTTTGTTGTGTCAGGGCATGGTATTAGCCGACTCTTACTACCGCGAAGACGCGTCTGGTAAGAAAACCTGGTTCTCGCCTACTGAAGTAAGTACAGAGAAAGATGACAAAGGCCGCATTGTTAAAGCGTGGCTAACAGCAGATGGCGAAGAAGTTATTCATGGCGGCATGACCAAAATGTCTAAGTCGAAGAATAACGGTATCGACCCGCAAGAAGTTATCGACTTATACGGTGCCGATACAGTCCGTCTATTTACCATGTTTGCAGCGCCACCAGAGCAAACCCTAGAGTGGGTTGATTCTGGCGTTGAAGGTGCAAACCGTTTCCTACGTCGTATCTGGAAGCTTGTTACCGAGCACGTGGAAAAAGGCACGGCAGAAGCTATTGACGTTAAGTCACTGTCGAAAGACCAGCAGGCACTTCGCCGTGAAGTACACAAAACGATTGAGAAAGTGTCTGATGACTTAGGTCGTCGCCAAACCTTCAACACAGCAGTTGCTGCAGTAATGGAGCTTCTGAACCATCTTCAAAAAGCGCCACAAGAAAACGCTCAGGATATCGCTATTATGCGCGAAGCCTGTGAGTCAATCTTGTTGCTGCTTAACCCTATTACTCCGCATATTGCTCATGAGCTTTGGAAAGTACTAGGCCACAATGAAGATATCGACTCAGCGCCATGGCCACAGGCAGATAAAGCGGCATTGGTTGAAGACGAGAAGCTTATTATTGTTCAGGTTAACGGTAAGGTTCGCGCGAAAATGACAATTGCTGCTGATGCAAGTAAAGAGACAATTGAAGCATCTGCGAAAGAGCAGCCTAACGTTCAGCAATTTATCGAAGGTAAAACCATTCGCAAAGTGATTGTTGTTCCTGGCAAACTTGTAAACATTGTAGCTAACTAGGTCAGATGGTGATGAAAAAGCACTTACAATTTGCAGTCGCTGTGTTAGCTACCGTTTGGGTTACAGGCTGTGGTTTTCATTTGCGAAGTAGCCCTAGCCTACCCGACGACATTAACACGGTTGCCATTGAAAGTGCTCGAGCACACGCGCCCCTTGCGCGTGCGCTCGATAAACGCCTTAACGTTTATGGTTTATCTAGTGTTAACGTGGATGAAACAACCCGCTCTAATCAACATGTAAACATTTACTTGCTACCAGAGAAATTAGAGCGCCAGTTGCTGTCTGTTTATCCGTCAGGGCAAGTTGCCGAGTACGAGCTTATTTACGTGGTTCGCTATCGTGTTCAATTTCCCGGTAAAGAAGCGGTAATGGCCCAATTCGAAGTGGTGCGTGACTATCAAGACGACCCAGATCAGGTGCTGGCAAAGTCTCGCGAACTTGAACTAATGTTGAGTGAAATGCGCAACGAGGCGGCAGATATCATGATTAGACGCCTTTCTAGTCAGGCAGTTGCTGCGCCAAACGTATCGTCACTATAAATCAAATAGACATCAGAATTCTTCATGCAAATTTATCCAAACCAATTTAGCCAAGATATTTCAAAGGCATTACGTCCATGCTATTTGGTTTTTGGAGACGAGCCTCAGCAAAAATTTGAGGTTATCGAGCAAATTCGCGCTAAAGCAAAGACTAATGGTTTTGAAGAACGCACTGTGCTTGTTGCTGAAACAGGCTTTAACTGGAACCAGTTAATTGAAGCTACGCAAAGCATGTCGCTTTTTTCTAGCCAGCAGTTTATTGAATTAGAGCTACCCACAGGAAAACCAGGCACTGAAGGCAGCAAAATGCTGCAAGAAGTCGCGGCGTCTTTAAACCCTGATATTTTATTGCTCGTTCACGGTCCTAAAATAGGTAAAGACGTACAGCGCGGCAAATGGTTCAAGGTTCTTGATGAACTGGGCGTATCGGTACTTTGCTATCCACTGGAAGGCAAGCAGCTAAACGCATGGTTGAATCAACAGCTTAAAGCCCATCAGCTTTCCGTGACCGCGACAGGCGCCAAAATGATTGCCGATTTTTGTGAAGGCAACATGCTGGCCGCCAAGCAAGAGATTGACAAACTCGCTCTGCTCTATCCGCAACAGTCTATCTCAGATGAGCAAATTGAGCAGGCGATGGTGGACCAATCGCGCTTTAACGTGTTCCAGTTGGTTGACGTGATGCTTAGCGGTGACAGCACTCGCTGTATCAAAATGCTGTATCGATTAGAAAGCGAAGGTCTAGAGCCAAACATTATTATCTGGGCGCTTGTGCGTGAATGGGAGCAGCTATGGAAGCTAAAACTAGCTCAGCAAAGCGGCACGCCTATACAGTGGCAAAAGTTTGGTATATGGCGCAATAGGCAAGGCTTTTATCAAAGTGCATTGAATCGTTTGAGCCTTGCACAGCTCGAAGATATACAAAACGCACTTACACGAGCTGACCATGCATTTAAACAAAATGTCATTGCCCGGCCCTATGTTGAAATGTGTCACCTTTGTATGATGTTCATGGGCATAGATCTTCGTGAAATCCCGCTGTTGCAAGCTTAAAGCCCCAATTAAGATATGGACAAGGCACGGACAAGGTAAATAAACAAGTGAGTCAATCACGCTCTTCTCAATCAAACCAACATGTAAAAGCTATCCTAGGCGGTACTTTTAACCCACCACATAAAGGTCATATTGGTGCTGCACTGAAAGCCGCTGATGAAGTGGGTATTGAACTTGTTTATCTAATGCCGTGCAAATTAGCCCCCCATAAGTCGGTAGGCGTTTCAGAAACCCACCGGGTAAGAATGATTGAACTTTGTGCCCAAAACAATGACAGACTTATTCCAGAGTTAATTGAACTGACGCTTCCGTCACCCTCTTATACGGTAAAAACACTGCGAGCGTTGAAAGAAAAAAGCAATGATACAATCTGTTTTTTCATTGGCGCAGATTCACTGTATAATCTGGATAAATGGTACGAGTGGGAAGACCTGCTCGATTACTGTCACTTAGTGGTTATGCGCAGAGACGACGAAGAATTTTCGCCTCCCCCTGCGATACAAGCTTGGTTAGATCGTCATGTGACTAACGATAAAAGTGTTATTCACACGAAACCTTCAGGCCATGTAGTGTTGACCAACACACCACTGTATAGTGTTTCATCTACTGAAATTCGTGACGTATTAGCAGATGCTGCCACGTCTGACGAAGCGAATGCGCCAAACGCTTTAAAGGCTACTTCTGCCGAGTCTTGGCTAGAAGAAAGCGTATTAGCCTACATAAACGAACATCAGTTATATAAAAGTTAAGTAAGTGAGGAAAGCTCTTGGAGAGTCAACAGCTCAAACAGTTTGTTAAAGATAAAATTGACGACATGAAAGGCCGTGATGTTATCGAACTAGACGTTCGCGGCAAATCAACAATTACAGATACCATGATCATTTGTTCGGGTAACTCTAAACGCCACGTATCTTCTATTGCTGAAAACGTAATGGTTGAAGCAAAAAATGCCGGCCATGCTCCTGGGAGTGTAGAAGGTAAAGAAACAGGTGAATGGGTTCTTGTGGATTTTGGTGATGTTATCTTGCATGTTATGCAGGACGAAACCCGTGACTTCTATCAGTTAGAAAAGCTGTGGGCGCAGTAATTTAGACGCTGGCTAGAAATACATAGTTACACGGTCGATAAAGGCCATACCTCATTAGCGTATGGCCTTTATTGTATAAAAGAAAAACTCATTCCTGCGGTAAGGGTATATTAAGTGCGTATACAAATTGTGGCGGTCGGAACAAAGATGCCAGGCTGGGTTAACACAGGCGTTGAAGAATTTATTCGTCGATTCCCCAGCGATATGCCGGTGTCATTTACTGAAATTCCTGCAGGTAAACGGGGTAAGAACGCCGATATAAAGCGCATTTTAGAGAAAGAAGGCGAGCAAATGCTGGCTGCTATTCCTAAAGGAAACCGCATTGTTACCTTAGAAGTAACGGGTAAGCCTTGGGACACCCCTACACTGGCTAAACAACTCGACAATTGGAAAATGGACGGGCGCGATGTAAGCCTTCTTATCGGCGGGCCTGAAGGATTGGCGCCTGAGTGTATTGCGGTTTCTGAGCAAAAATGGTCCTTATCGGCTCTCACGCTTCCCCACCCTCTTGTTCGAATTATCCTTACCGAAAGCCTATACCGCGCATGGTCGGTCACGCAAAACCACCCGTACCACCGTGAATAAGAAATCGCTACACTAATGCAAAGGAAGTCAATGCCTCGAAAACGACAAGCAATTCGCGATCATTCAGCTGAGGCGAACTTGTTCGCTCGCCGCGCGACTATCGCTTTTATTATCGTTGTTGCCATGTTGGGCATTGTGCTAAACAACCTTTATTCGTTACAGGTTACCCAATTTGAAGATTACCAAACCCGCTCTAACGGTAATCGAATCAAAGTTTTACCCATAGCGCCAAACCGCGGTCTTATTTACGACCGAAATGGTGTACTTTTAGCGGAAAACCGCCCGGTTTTTAGCTTAGAAGTTATTCCCGAACAGGTCGATGATATTGACCAAACCCTTGCCGATTTAACCGAATTGATGGACATCACAAGTGATGAGTTAGAGCGCTTTCAATCCACGCTTAAGGGAACCCGTCGATTTAAACCCGTAGCCCTTCGCACACAATTGAGCGAGGAGGAAGTCGCGCTTTTTTCTGCCAGCAAACATAAATTTCCCGGCGTGCAAATTGAAGCCCGTCTAGCTAGACATTATCCGTACAAAGAAACCCTCACTCACGCCCTCGGTTATGTGGCACGTATTAATAAGCGCGACTTGCAAAAGCTTGTTGAAGCGGGACAAGAAGATAATTACGCGGCAACTCATGACATTGGCAAGTTAGGTATTGAGAAATACCACGAAGAATTACTGCACGGTAAAGTCGGCTATCAGCAGGTTGAAGTAAACAATCAGGGTCGTATCATTCGTGTGCTGAGTGTTGAGCCGCCAACGCCGGGCAAAGATATAGTGCTTAACTTAGACCTTGAGCTTCAGTTAGAGGCTCAGCGAATAATAGAAGGTATGCGCGGCGCAGTAGTTGTAACCGATGTTAAAACCGGTGGCGTGCTTGCCCTATACTCTAACCCCAGCTACGACCCGAATTTATTCGTGCACGGTATCAGCAGTAAAAATTATTCTGCGCTGTTGAATTCACCAGACCGGCCACTTATTAACCGGGCTACTCAAGGCCAATACCCTCCCGCTTCTACTATCAAGCCTCATTTAGGTTTTGTTGGTCTCGAGGAAGGCGTTATTACAAAAGACTATACGGTTAACGATACAGGTCGCTATAAATTACCCAATGTGTCCCACGTATGGCGTGACTGGCGTCGATGGGGCCATGGTAAAGTAGATGTCTCGAAAGCCATTGAGGTATCTTGTGACACCTACTACTACGAACTGGCCTATAAATTAGGTATCGATAAGATTAGTGAGTCTATGTATGAATTCGGCTTCGGAGATTTTACCGGTATCGATCTTTATGAAGAATCTGACGCAAATATGCCAAGCCGAGGCTGGAAGCGCGCACGATTCAATCAGCCTTGGTACATTGGCGACACTATACCTGTAGGTATAGGCCAAAGTTACTGGACCACTACCCCTGTGCAATTAAACACATCAGTTAACACCTTAATCAATGCCGGCGAACGCTACATCCCTCAAATTATTCGTGGCTATATGAATACAGATAGCTCTGTTGACCTTATTCCACTTAAGTCTCTACGACCTATAGAGATTAAAAACCGTGAAAATTTAGACGTGGTATTAAACGCCATGCGCGATGTGGTAAGTGGCGATGAAGGCGGAGCACGCCATGCGTTTGCAGATACGCCATACGATTCGGCAGGTAAAACAGGCACAGCACAGCTCTTTACTGTTGGCCAAAATGAAGAATACGATGCGGAAAAAATAGATGAGCGCCTTCGCGACAACGCCATGTACGTAGGGTTTGCTCCTTTTGATGACCCAGAAATATCAGTAACTGTGGTACTTGAAAACGTAGGTGGTGGTAGTAAGAACGCAGCGCCTGTCGCGCGTCAAATCATGGACTTTTATTTCAGAGATCGTGTCTTTGAAACTGTAAAAGCTGACTCGGCAAACAGTGATAATAAATTAGGGACAAACCAGTGAAACGAACCACCATAAACCCTAATAAAATAAGTTTTCTTCAGCGCATTCATATCGATGGCTGGCTGCTCGTTGGTCTACTAGTGTTAAGCTGCGTTGGATTATTTACGCTCTATTCTGCATCTGGACAAGATATGGAGCAAATGGAGCGTCAGTTTATCAGGCTGGGATTTAGTTTTATCGTCATGTTCGCTCTCGCCCAAGCTCCTTTAGGCGTGTTTAGGTTTTTCTCAACCTATGCCTATGCTGCTGGCCTATTAATGCTTATAGCCGTATTGCTGTTCGGGGACATGGGTAAAGGCGCACAGCGCTGGCTCGATTTAGGCTTTATCCGGTTTCAGCCCTCTGAATTAATGAAGCTTGCCGTACCTATGATGGTGGCGTGGTATATCAGTAAATTTACTATGCCACCGCGAACAACACATATCATTGTTGGTTTTGGCTTGGTAGTTGTGCCCACTATTCTTATTGCTAAGCAACCCGATTTAGGAACTTCACTGCTCATTGCGAGTTCAGGCATCTTTGCCATATTTCTAGCAGGTATGAGTTGGCGTCTTATTTCAATAGTCGGCGGCCTTATCGGTGCATTTGCGCCTGTTATGTGGTTTTTCTTAATGAAAGACTATCAGAAGCAACGGGTTCTTACCTTTTTGAACCCAGAAAGCGACCCTCTCGGTTCTGGCTACCACATTATCCAATCTAAAATTGCCATTGGTTCAGGCGGCGTTGATGGTAAAGGCTGGTTACAGGGTACCCAATCGCAGCTAGAGTTTTTACCCGAGCGCCACACCGACTTTATTTTTTCTGTATTTAGCGAAGAATTTGGTCTTACCGGTGTCATGTGCTTAATGGCAATTTACATCTTTATTATTATGCGCGGTCTGATCATCTCCAGTCGCGCACAAGATGCTTACGCTAAACTACTCGGCGGTAGTATCACCCTTACCTTTTTCGTTTATGTGTTTGTGAATATGGGCATGGTGTCCGGATTACTCCCTGTGGTAGGCGTTCCCCTCCCCCTAGTGAGTTTTGGTGGAACATCTATGGTGACTTTGATGGCAGGTTTTGGCATTCTTATGGCCATTGCTACTCAAAAACGTTTAATGTCTAGATAACTTGTATGTTGCAGCGCCTTTTTCCGGTACTTAATTTAGTTAATGTGAGCTCATTTCAAGCAAGATTGGCAAACGCAGGCTTTGTAAGCCAGCACTTATTGCCTTGGGCTGGGGCTGTTATTACGGCCATTGTATTAGTGGGGTGTCAAAGCGCGCCTTCTCAATCTAGCCGCTACACTCAAAAGCAAGATTCGGCACCAAAACACGTTGCCAAAAAGCCTGAGACATTAGACGCGGTACCCAAGTACGAAGCCTATCGCATGTTCAACAGCAGGCCCTACAAGGTGCTTGGTAAACACTATACCCCTATGAATGACGGTAAAGGCTATGAAGAGGTGGGCTATGCGAGTTGGTACGGTCAAAAGTTTCATGGTCATTTA
This sequence comes from Alteromonas sp. ABH4_452, assembly GCF_056311825.1. Classification (NCBI taxonomy): domain Bacteria; kingdom Pseudomonadati; phylum Pseudomonadota; class Gammaproteobacteria; order Alteromonadales; family Alteromonadaceae; genus Alteromonas; species Alteromonas sp. ABH4_452. The sequence continues at coordinate 2,848,639 of NZ_CM149973.1, forward strand.
ACCTCAAACGGTGAAACCTATAACATGTTTGCTATGAGCGCAGCTCATAAAACACTGCCGCTTCCCTCTTATGTACGCGTAACTAATTTGGAAAACAACAAGCAAGCCATAGTTCGCGTTAACGACCGCGGTCCGTTTCACGATAACAGAATCATAGACTTATCTTACGCCGCCGCAGTGAAACTTGGCTATCACAGTAAAGGTACGGCAAAAGTTAAATTGGAAGTTATCCATTTTGATGAACAAAACAATGTCACGGTAGGCAATAACCCAACGGTGACCTACGATGAGTACTTAGGCATAGCTGTAGCTCCTCCTTCAGAGGTAGCCAGTACGACGCCTAAGCCCCCTCTCGATTCAGCGGCAGCTGATAAAACAGCAAGTATACCAAGCAGCAATACAGTTGCCGATGCTGTTTACATACAAGTTGCTGCGCTCTCAAACGCGGAAAAGGCGAAATCCATTTCCAACGTACTGTCGGCCTTGTATCAAATTCCCGCTCATTTGCCCGTGGCTGATAACATTTATAAGCTCCAGCTTGGGCCTATTCACGACGAAGCTGTCGTGGCAGAAGTGCTCGAGCAGTTAAAGCAAAACGGTTACCCTAACGCTTACGCAATTACACAAACGCTATAAACTGTAAACGGGTTATCAGTAGCCAGTCTTCATGTACAGTGTTGTTCATACCCACTAAAGGTTGCCAACACCCACAAATAAGTAAGAACTTGTTATTTCGCCAATGTATGCCCGTTTATAAAATCAACAACATTGTGGCAGCTTTGTGTCATTCAGCAGGCAATATCACGGTTTCTTCGTCTTATCCCTACTATCCCTTAAACTTTTTTGATAAAACCTAGTCTTATAAGCAGCCTTTCGTTAAGATCTCTTATTGCCCCACTAAAATATGGGTAAATAGTCAGAGTTCGGATACGAACTGGATAAAAGCTAAAATTGGGTAGCCATGTTTTAAGGTATTCGCTTCGCGGTTATCGCAATAACAAGGTAAGCTTTAACTCACACGGATAAACGGTCAAAGAAATTAGAACCATGCTCAGAATAATTCAACGCGCTAAACCGTCATTACTTTCATTTGCCTTTTTGGTAATGGGGACATTACTGCATACAGCTAACGCTGCGGTAGTGACACCGCCAGCCCCCACTGTAGCTGCAGAAGGTTTTTTACTTACCGACTATGAAACCGGTAATGTTATAGCTTCAAAAAACGCAGATATGCAACTTGCGCCAGCAAGCTTAACCAAAATCATGACAATTTATGTCATTGGTAAAGAGCTTCAAGCGGGCAACATTAGTCTAGACGATGAAGTTACTATTTCTGAGAATGCATGGGCAAAGAAATTCCCAGATTCATCAAAAATGTTTATCGAAGTAGGAACGCAGGTTTCTGTAAGTGATTTGCTTCGCGGTATTGTTGTGCAATCAGGAAACGATGCCTGTGTTGCAATGGCCGAACACGTTGCAGGCTCTGAATCTGCGTTTGCTAGCATGATGAATGCTCACTCAGCATCACTTGGTATGACAAGTTCTCACTGGGTAAACGCACACGGCTTGCACGACCCCGACCACTACACTACACCACGTGACATGGCTGTTTTGTCTCGCGCGCTTATTGCTGAGACACCAGAAATGTACAAAATTTACAGCGAAAAAGAATTTACCTATAACGGTATTAAGCAATACAACCGCAACAGCCTACTGTGGGATAAAAGCTTAAACGTTGACGGTATCAAAACTGGCCACACGTCGGACGCGGGTTACAGCCTAATTACTTCAGCGGAACAAGGCGGAATGCGCCTAATCTCAGTGGTTATGGGCACAGACAGCGAACGTGCGCGTAAAGTAGAAAACAAGAAGCTGCTTAAATACGGCTTCCGTTTTTACGAAACACTAACGCCATATGAAGCTGGCCATAGTTTTGTCGCGCATCGTATCTACATGGGTGATAGAGAAACCGTAGACCTTGGAATTAACCAATCTACCCCCATTACTATTCCGCGCGGTCAGGCGGCAAACTTAGAAGCTAACTTTGAGCTTGACGACAAGCTAGAAGCACCGCTTGCAAAAGGCCAAGTTGTTGGGAAACTTTACCTACAGCTAGATGGTGAAGATGTAGCGAGTTACCCTTTGGTAACACTTCAAGAAGTAAAAGAAGGCAGCTTCTTTAACCGCGCTAAAGACTACATTATGCTTCAGCTAGGTTTTGACGACGAGTAAGTTACCATACTGAAAACGTTAAAAAGCTAGTTGTGAAGCGGCCAGATTTGTTACAATCTGGCCGTTTTTTTATATGATATTTTAAGTACCAAGGATATCGCATGGATACCCGTTTCGACGAACTACTAGATTTTCCAACAAACCAAACCTTTAAAGTAATGGGCGTTGCCCACGAAGACCTACCAGAACAGGTAGTAGGATGTCTTCAACAGCATGCACCTGGCGACTATTCACCTACGGTGAAACCAAGCAGTAAAGGTACTTACCACTCGGTGTCTATCAGTGTGCGCGTAACCAGCAAAGAGCATATGGAAACCATTTACACTGAGTTAGCTAAATTAGAGCTTGTTAGGGTTGTACTTTAAGTGAATGAGCAGTCGACATCGGCTACCATAGATGGCGTTATTGTACGTCAACTAGGTCGTCAGCCTTATGCGCCAATCTTTGAAGCGATGAAACGCTTTACTGATGAGCGCGACCAGAATACGCAAGATGAAATATGGCTTGTGGAGCACGATGCGGTATTTACTCAAGGGCAAGCGGGTAAAGCTGAGCACATACTGATGCCTGGCGATATACCCGTGGTTCAGGTAGACCGTGGCGGTCAAGTTACCTACCATGGCCCAGGCCAGCAAGTCATTTATTTGATGCTTAATATAAAGCGCCGCAAGCTAGGCGTACGTCATTTAGTCACTGCAATGGAAGAAGCAGTGGTCGGACTACTTGCCAAGTATGACGTCAAGGCCTATCCAAAGCCCGACGCGCCTGGGGTATACGTCGACGAGAAGAAAGTCTGTTCGCTAGGTTTAAGAATACGTAATGGCTGCTCGTTTCACGGTTTGGCTTTAAATGTTAATATGGACCTATCACCGTTTCAGCGTATCAACCCATGTGGTTACGCCGGTATGGAAATGATCGATACCGCGCGCCTTAATGGTCCAACGACACTTGAAACCGCTGGTAAGGAATTAACGCACCTGTTGCTAGAAGCGCTTTCCCTTGCACAGCCAACATATAAAGAAGGTTTTGATGAGTAACGCACGACCTCAAGCGGGGGTAAAACTTCGCGATGATGAAAAAGTAAAACACATACCCGTCACCATTATTCCTACAGAAAAGGAAGAAATGCTGCGTAAGCCTGAGTGGATCAAAATCAAACTTCCTCGTACTACCGAGAAAATTGACCACATCAAGAAAACGCTGCGCAAAAATAATCTTCACTCTGTGTGTGAAGAAGCAAGCTGCCCTAACCTAGCGGAGTGTTTTAATCACGGTACCGCCACCTTCATGATTTTAGGTGACATTTGTACCCGTCGATGCCCTTTCTGCGATGTAGCCCATGGTAAGCCGCTTCCGCCTAGTGCAGAAGAGCCTGAAAAACTCGCCAAAACCATCGCCGAAATGAACCTGCGTTATGTGGTGATCACTTCGGTTGACCGCGATGACCTTCGCGATGGCGGAGCTCAGCATTTCGTAGACTGCATTAACGCAATTCGCGAACACAGCCCATCGACAACCATTGAAGTGTTAGTCCCTGATTTCCGTGGACGTATGGACCGTGCGCTTGAGATTTTCAAAAACGGCGTACCCGACGTATTTAACCACAACCTTGAAACCATTCCGCGCTTATACCGCGAGTGTCGTCCAGGGGCAAACTATCAGTGGTCACTGGACTTACTTAAAAAGTTCAAAGCACAGCATCCAGATGTTATGACTAAGTCAGGCCTTATGATGGGAATGGGTGAAGAGAACGAAGAGATTCAAGGCGTACTTGATGACTTGCGTGCTCACGACGTTGATATGCTAACTTTAGGTCAATACCTTCAGCCAAGCCGACACCACTACCCGGTTAAACGTTATGTTCACCCGAAAGAATTCGATGCTCTAGGTGACTATGCTAAAGAGATTGGCTTCACCCACGCAGCATGCGGCCCTATGGTTCGCTCTAGCTACCACGCCGACCAACAGGCAGCGGGCAAGGAAGTGAAATAAAAAATGCGACATAAAGCGGTGGTCTCCACCGCTTTTTTTATGCCCCTATTTCTGGGTGACAAACCCGTAGGTCTTGTTAGAATGCCCTCAAAATACGCAGTCCCTTTTTTAAGGGCTTTGAAGGGTAAGAGCATTTTCATGCGCAAACATATTTATATCGCCTATACAGGCGGAACAATTGGTATGAAGCCATCTAAACAGGGCTACGTTCCAGCCGCCGGCTTCCTGTCAGACACGCTTAAAAATATGCCTGAGTTTCATCGTTCGGAGATGCCCCTTTTTACGCTCCATGAATACGACAACCTCATTGATTCTTCAGATATGGATCCTACGGATTGGCAGCGTATTGCCGATGATATCGCCGATAACTACGACAAGTACGACGGCTTCATTATATTGCATGGCACTGACACAATGGCTTACACCGCCTCAGCGCTAAGCTTCATGCTAGAGGACTTGTCTAAACCAGTAATAGTAACTGGGTCACAAATCCCTTTAGCTGAACTTCGTTCAGACGGCCAAGTTAACCTACTCAATGCGTTATTTGTAGCCGCGAACTTCCCTATCGCTGAGGTCGGACTTTTCTTTAATAACCGACTTTTACGTGGTAACCGGAGTCGTAAAGTGGATGCAGATGGATTTAGCGCATTCGACTCGCCTAACTTCCCTCCTCTATTAGAGGCTGGCATTAATATCCGCGTTAAAGCGGGAGAACTCGCAAAAACGCCCACCAACAACTTAACCGTATCTAATGTGTCGGCACAGCCTATCGGCATGGTGAGTTTATACCCGGGCATTGCACCAGAGGTAATTAAAAACACCCTGCAGCAGCCTGTAAATGCGCTGATCTTACTTAGCTACGGCGTGGGGAATGCCCCCCAGAACCCAGAGCTTATTGCGCAGCTTAAATACGCTAAATCCCGTGAAATACCGGTTTTAAATTGCACCCAATGTATGCGTGGTCGCGTGAATATGGGTGGTTATGCTACAGGACACGGTTTGCAGGAAGTGGGCGTCTTGTCAGGTAGCGATATGACCCCTGAGGCCGCTCTTGCCAAACTGCACTACTTATTAAGTAAAGGGCTTCCTTTTGAAGAAGTGTGCAAGTTACTAACGCAAAATCTGCGTGGCGAATTAAGCGACTAAGCTTCATTGAAAGTTTAATGTTGAAGGTTTTATTTAAAACGTAGCAATAGTGCCAAGTAAGAAAGATTTCAAAGATTAAAGGTTTAAAAAGTGACAACAAATTATACGGGTATGCTGAAAAAGATGCGTACCTCTGCTGATGAAAACAACAAAGTAAACTATACACTGCCTATTGGCGATGTATTGTTAGATATCAACGAGCTTATCGGTAAAGAGGTGTCCGTTACTTTTTCGGGTGAGATTAATTGTGTTCATTGTAATCGTAAAACTAAGAAGAGTTTTAACCAGGGGTATTGCTACCCCTGCCTAATTTCACTTGCTCAATGCGACAGTTGTATTATTAAACCAGAAAAGTGCCACTACCACGAAGGTACGTGTAGAGAGCCTCAATGGGGCGAAGAACATTGCTTTAGCGAACACTTTGTTTATTTGGCAAATACCGGCACCGTAAAAGTAGGTATTACCCGTCAAGTCACAGATGGCGTATCTACACGCTGGATGGACCAAGGTGCAACCCAGGCTACGGTTATGTTGCGCGTGCCTGACAGGCTGACAAGCGGGTTAGTTGAAACCTTATGCAAAGACCATATTGCCGACAAGACCAATTGGCGCACAATGCTTAAAGGAAAGCCCGATGAGGTCGACTTAGAGCAGGTTAAATCAGAGCTGATGAGCAAAATTGAAAATGATTTAGAGGCGTTAAAACAAGAGAAAGGGCTTCAGGCCGTTTCAGAAGTGTCTACGCCGATACACGACATTCACTACCCTGTAGAAGAGTACCCAGTTAAGATAAAATCTTTGAATCTTGATAAGGACCCGTCGTTTAGCGGCGTGTTACAGGGGGTTAAAGGTCAGTATTGGATGCTAGACGGTGACCGCGTTATCAATATAAGAAAGTTCGCTGGCTACAACGTAGATCTATCGTTTTAAAACGTCTGCTAGGTCTGTTTTTGGGGTCTGGTGTTAGGTCTGTTGTTGGGGATTAGCAACAACAGACCTGTAGCTAAAAAAGCTCGCTATGAATGTTGGTCACTGTGATGATTTAGCGAGGAAACTAACACTTACTGCCAATATTCAAAGTAGTCATCACTATTTCTTTGCGGCTTAGGTGCGGGTTCAAACGCCGGCGTTCCTAGATATAAGAAACCCACTAGTTCATCCTCTTCGCTTAAACCTAGCCCGTTTCTCACTGTTTCACAGTGCGCATAGCCACCAGTGCGCCACATTCCATTGAATCCCTGTGCGACTGCTGCCATTTGCATGGCCATAACACCACAACTCGCAGAGGCAATTTGTTCAACGCGGGGGACTTTTTCGTGTTCTTTGTGTTTTGCAATAGCAACAATTATCATAGGTGCGCGTTTAGGGAGTTGAACTGCACGCTCAATTTCCTTTTGCGTCTTTTCATTTTCTATCGCCGATTGCTCGTAAAGCGCACCCAGTTTGTCTAGGCCCTTTCCTGTACATACAATGAAACGCCACGGGGTTAAGCACGCGTGATCTGGCGCTCGAAGGGCTGCCTGCATAATATTTTCCAAGGCATCACCACTTGGCGCCGGTGCTTCTAATCGAGGCTGAGAGCTTCTGTTGAGTAATAATGTTAATGCGTCCATTTATGTCCCTACTTTTCACTCATATGGTTGTTGGCCCACATGCTAGCGTGTATTTAAAATGGTATGGCTGGGTTAAAAAGCATACCTGTAGTATGTGGTAGATCCTACGGCTGATAAACAAAAAAGACCAGAAAATTCCGGCCTTTTAATGTGAATGTTTTGAGGGTAAATAGCCGTTAAGTTAATCCATTTTGCGACTAAATATTTTTCCTAAATAGTAATCCACACTGAAAAAACGACCGCCTCCATAAATGAACAAGACTAACAACATAACAAAATAGGTCGCCGCGAACTCGATACCGTTATTAAGTACAACAAAGTTGCCGCTTGAGGTTAGCCAGTCATAGTGACCGTGATCTTGTAACAGCGACTTAGCAGCCGACAACTTTTCCGGTGCAGCCATGATGCTCTCATTTAATAAAATAGTACCGTCGGCTAACCAAGACGAAGCGTCCGCTATAGCTAGCCATCCATTTTCAGCATGCACGCTTACCATGGCGACGACCATAGTTATCATAAGGGGTATACTGACCAACCGTGTTAACGCGCCAAACAACAACAAAATGCCACCTATTAGTTCAGCGGCAGTGGCGAGAAATGCCATCACTAAAGGTATAGGTAAACCAAGACCATAATCGTCGTTTCCGAACCAATCGACTATACTGTCGAAACTAGATGCTTTATTCCACCCAGCCTGTATCATCACAGGCGCTAAATATAAGCGTAATAAAAGCAATGGAATGCCATCGGCTAGCTGTAGCCGTGTAACAAATTGTTGATAGAGATGTGTCATTGTTTTACCTATTCGGTGTGCTTAGAAAATAAGAACGGCGCTTTATGAAAAAAATTTCACCTCACAAAAATAAGCCATCTCCTTTCTCTCGAATAATGCGAAAAGGCCAAGAAAAAACAAACTACAAAGCACGTAATGGCAATCCTCTCATGCTGATGAGCGAAGAAGATCATGCGCGCATAGCTAAGTTAATTAGTAAATGGCTAGCGCAGGATGAAACAAACCTGTGACCTACACTAACCAACGCTGTTTTTAATTTAAATTTCTTCGATACCGGCACACAACCCAAGAATGCTTACAAAAAATTACAATTAAGTTCGCGATCTTACCCGATTTAGGTAACATAATAGGATGCAGTACATTGGGCTTGATACACCTGTTTCATCTTGCTCTGATTAGTTAATTCAAAAAAGGTAGTGATAAAAATGGCAGCCAAAGGAAATTGGACTAAATCCTTGTTTATTGGCTTGTGGACGGTGCTTAACTTCACCCGCAAACTTTTCTTTAATGTGATATTCATTGTTATTTTTGTTGGGTTGATCATCGCCATTGCCGGTCAGGGCGATGAGCCGTTATCAGTAAATAAAGATAGCGCGCTGTTTCTTACCTTGAACGGTAAGCTCGTTATTGAAAAGGAAAGTATCGACCCATTTGAACAGTTCTTGCAGGAATCGCTTGGTAGCGAGCCCGAAAACCCTGAAGTACTCGTTCGCGATGTTATGAAGGTTTTAGAGAATGCCAAGAAAGACCGACGCATAAAAGCCCTAGTGCTTGACCTTCATGGGTTAACTGGTGGCGGTTTAGATAAATTGCGCACTGTCGCGAACGCTATCGATGCATTTAAAGAATCAGGAAAACCCGTTTACGCCATTGGCGATTACTTTTCGCAAGACCAATACTACTTGGCAGCACACGCAGACAACATCTACCTAAACCCAATGGGCGGATTAATGTTTGAAGGTTACGGGCGCTACGGCATGTACTTTAAAGACATGCTTGAGAAGCTAAAAGTAACAACCCATATCTTCCGTGTGGGTACGTATAAATCTGCCGTCGAGCCTATCATGCGAAATGATATGTCTGAGGAAGCTAAAGAAGCAGAGAAACAATGGTTAGACGGCTATTGGGCCCAATATAAAGCTGACGTTGCGACTGCTCGCGGTATTGATGAAGCAAATTTCGATGAAACACTTCAAGGCCTATTAGCAAAATTTGAAGCGGCCGGTGGTGACTTCGCCCAGTACGCGCTTGAAAACGACTGGGTTGATGCGTTGAAAACTCGCGAAGAAGTGAGAGTAGAGTTAACCGAATTAGTGGGTGAAGGTGATAACAAACACGGTGTAAACCTCACTACATTTAACTCTTACCTCAAAGTCGTTAACCCACCTATGCCTGTCATTGAGTCAGACATGGATAAAGTGGCTATCGTCGTTGCTAAAGGCACTATTTTAGATGGTGATCAAAAAGCTGGCTCTATAGGCGGAGACAGTACCGCTCGCCTGTTGAGAAAAGCGCGTTTAGATGACAACGTTAAAGCCGTTGTCCTTCAAATAGACTCACCCGGTGGCAGTGCGTTTGCCTCTGAAATCATTCGCCAAGAAGTACTACAGCTTCAACAAGCAGGTAAGCCTGTTATTGCGTCTATGAGCACTTACGCAGCATCTGGTGGCTATTGGATAGCGGCAAGTACCGACAAAATTATCGCGAGCCCAAGCACTATCACAGGCTCTATCGGGGTGTTCGGTATGTTCATGACATACGAAAACTCGCTAGATTATTTGGGCATTCACAGTGACGGTGTAGGCTCAACAGAACTTGCTGGTTTTTCTACTGTACGCCCTCTTGCACCAGAGTTTGGTCAAATTCTTCAGCGTAACGTTGAAAATACTTATGGTAACTTCTTATCGCTAGTGTCTAACGCTCGTGGTATGTCAGTTGAGGAAGTGGATAGCGTTGCACAAGGTCGCGTTTGGATTGGTGAAGATGCAATTGAGCTAGGATTAGTTGACCAGTTAGGAACACTTGATGACGCTGTCGCTGCCGCCGCAGAGATTGCAGAACTTGAGAACTATGACACCTTCTATGTACAGCGCACGTTAACCGCACAGGAGATTTTCTGGAAAGAATTTTTCGGTCAAGCCATGACGTTTGTAGGAAAGTGGCAGTTTGCCCACGCCGACTCATCACTCGTTAACGAGTTTAAGCGCGTACTTAAAGAGTTTAGTTTAGTTAATAAGCTAAACGACCCTAAAGGAACCTATGTGCTTTGTTTACCTTGTGATGTCGAGTAGTTAACGTTGAATACAGTTGAATACGAAAAGATATAGAGTGAGGCAGAAACATCGCTTCAAATGATCTAAACCACGAACAGCGTCGCGTTATTACCGACGCTGTTTTTTATTGTTTTGAGCAAGCAGAGCGTTACTTTAACCGAAAGTTTGAACGCCCGACCATTACGTTTAGACGTTCCGGTAGGAATGCGGGAACGGCGTTTTTACAGCAAAACCGTCTGAACTTTCACCCTATTCTCTTCAAAGAAAATGTCGACGCCTTTATAAATGACGTGATACCTCATGAAGTTAGTCATTTACTGGTATGGACGTTGTTTGGAAAGGTTCAGCCCCACGGCAGAGAATGGCAATCGGTTATGCATGGTGTTTTTAATCGTACACCAGCCGCTACACATCAATTCGATGTAAAACGAGTGACGAAAACCTTCCAGTACGTTTGCGACTGCGACACCTATGCACTATCCACGCGCAGACACAATAGTATTTTGAAAGGCGGACAGTACAAATGTCGAAAGTGTCAGGCCGTGCTACGAGCCGTATAAGCAGCTACGAGCGGCCTAGACAGCTACGAGCCGCCTAAACACTTCATTTCTCGGGTGAGAGTTTGCCTAGTAGCTAGACTACTATTAGTAGTCTACAAGAGTTTGGAAGCAACAGATGGCTTTTAATTAAACCAGTGTTTGGTAAATGCGTTATCGAGATCGTTAAAGGCCGTTTTAAGTAGCTGAGCCAGCTCCTTATATTTAGGCTTTGACTTGGCATTACTGATATTCACTCCCTGCGTGCGCATTTTAGAATGAATTTCCTGATACCAGCTTTTTAGCTGTGGTGGAAGATACTGATCTGAGCGATGCCCCAACCATAGCAAGCCCTGCATAGGTAAGCTTAGAAAAAAAGCACCTATTGTAATAGTTTGAGGAAGATAGTCTGTGCCTAAGTTCTGGTACAAAAGCGCACACGACAGCATAGCAACCGGCGGCATTGTTTTAATAGCAAACTTGGTGGCCGCTACTACTCTGCATTCTGGGAAAAAAGCATAAAGCTCTTTTCTCACAGGCCATGTCTTCATGTACTGCTGACCGTTTTTCAACATTGTCATTACTGATTGAGACATGGTTCACCTCTTCGTTCTCAGATAGGTATAGTTAAATTGTAAACTGCTTTTTATCTATTACAATTTAGTTGCATGATTTTTACTCGTTTTTTTTGCGCTAAACGCAGCACCTTCTACAAGGTATCTGCGACTCAAAACATTTTATCAAATAAGATAACGATTTGGGTAATTAAGTTTTGTCTAAGGCGCTGTAAAGCGCTTCAGCGAACCCACGTGACTATTTACGCTCTGGCTTACTTTTTAGATGCGTTCAGCACATTGATTTCAGTGGTTATGCTTTAAAGGTACTACAAAGTTAAAAGCATCGTAATAATTAAAAGGTATAAATTGAACTTATCTTTAAGTGACATTTTTAGCACTTGAAGGCATCATATAGCGCTTTAGCCTGAACATAGTCTTGTATGGCTTAGTTGTTATTTTTGTTAACACAACTAACTGACGACCTGCAGATAATGCGCTGGCAGATTACTATAATAAAAGTAACTGGGTATTGAGCTTGATTTACGAATTTTCGCCCCTACCTAGCTTTCTAAGAGAATTTTATAAGTAACCCATAACGGGTGAATTATTTGGAGAGGAAAATGGCAGAAAGCAGACACGTCCGTCTACTTATCTTAGGTTCAGGCCCTGCGGGTTATTCAGCGGCGGTTTACGCTGCACGTGCAAACCTTGAACCTGTATTGTTAACTGGTATTCAACAAGGCGGACAGCTTACTACCACTACTGAAGTAGAAAACTGGCCGGGCGACCCAGAAGGACTTACAGGTCCTGATCTCATGGTTCGTATGCAAAAGCATGCAGAAAAGTTTGATACCGAAATTATTTTCGATCATATCAACAAAACTGATTTTTCAAAGCGCCCTTTCACTCTTTACGGTGACAGCGGTACGTATACCTGTGACGCATTAATTATCGCTACAGGTGCCTCTGCTAAATACCTAGGCCTAGAGTCAGAACAAGCCTTTATGGGTAAAGGTGTATCTGCCTGTGCAACCTGTGACGGTTTCTTCTACCGCAACCAAAAAGTAGCGGTTATCGGTGGTGGTAACACGGCTGTTGAAGAAGCACTATACCTTTCGAACATTGCTTCAGAAGTACACGTTATTCATAGAAGAGACAGCTTTAGAAGTGAAAAAATTCTAGAGAAGCGTCTTCGCGAAAAAGCTGAAAACGGCAACGTGGTCCTTCACCTAAATCGCACCCTTGATGAAGTGCTTGGTGATGAGATGGGCGTAACCAAAGTTCGTATCAAAGACACTAAAAGTGAGGCGACAGAAGAGATTGATGTTATGGGTCTTTTCGTAGCTATCGGCCACAAGCCAAACACTGATATCTTTGATGGCCAACTAGAAATGAAAGATGGCTATATCGTAGTGAATAGTGGAACTAACGGAAACGCAACTCAAACTAGCGTTGAAGGTGTATTTGCCGCGGGTGACGTGAGCGACCACATTTATCGTCAAGCTATTACATCAGCCGGAACTGGCTGTATGGCTGCGTTAGACGCCGAAAAGTACCTAGACGGTACCATGCCTGAGCAAGGTTAATACTCTATACCTAAGCCCTACATTCCTGTGGGGCTTTTTTTCTGGCGAATTATGATAGCGTTACACTACATAGAAGAAGGCGCTCCTTTCCCTTCTGTCGATACCGCATTGGAAGATCCTAACGGCCTGTTAGCGTTTGGTGGCGATCTCAGCCCAGCCCGTTTATTTTCCGCTTATTCGCAAGGAATATTCCCTTGGTTTAGCGACGACGAACCTTTGTTGTGGTGGTCACCTGACCCAAGAGCCATTATCGAACTCGACAACTTTGTTGCTTCGAAAAGCCTTAAGAAACTCGCTCGTAAGAAGAAGTATCGAGTTACCTTGAATCATGCGTTCGACCGGGTGATAGAAGCGTGTTCATCAACACCTCGTAAGAACCCTAATACGGGTGAATTGAACAGCGAAACCTGGATTACCGACGACATGATTGGCGCCTATCGGCAGCTGAATGGTTTGGGTTTAGCGCACTCGGTAGAAGTATGGAGTGGAGATTCGCTAGTTGGCGGGCTGTATGGCGTGGGAATTGGGAAAGTTTATTGCGGCGAGTCTATGTTCCACATTGAAAGCAACACATCTAAGCTTGCCATGCTGGCGTTGGTCGAACATATGAAATCGCAAAACATGGCGTTTATCGATTGCCAGCTTCCCACTGATCATTTGTCATCACTGGGCGCTACCGTGTTGCATCGCGACAACTTTATTGAAAAACTGGAAAAAAACAACCACACTTTAACCGAAGACGGTAGGCTGTCTGAAGACTACCTTAATCGTTGGAAGCCAAGAGTGATTACTCCGTGAAGTTTGGTATAACGCAGTCATTTTCATGTAGCTATTTGCCTGATGAACAAGAGCAGTTGTTAGTGTACGCCGAAGATAATGATTTTCAGGCGTGGCGATATTCACAACTGATACAAGCGGGCTTTCGTCGAAGCGGCGAGCAAATTTACCGCCCCCACTGTCCTGCCTGCCAAGCGTGTAAATCTGTGCGAATACCGGTTCACGATTTCACACCTTCTCGTAGTCAGAAGCGACTACTTAAAAATAATAAAGGTTTTAGTGTTAAGCTCGTCGATAAAACCAAATCAACTTACTACCCCCTATATGAACGCTATATTACAGAGCGCCATGCAGATGGCAGTATGTATCCGCCATCTAAAACACAGTTTGATAATTTCGTATTGTGTAAGTGGATGACAACACATTATTTAGAGGCCTATGATGGTGACAAGCTTATTGCTGTAGCCGTTACTGATATCGTCGATGCCAACGAACACATGGGGGCGCTATCTGCGCTTTACACGTTTTTTGACCCCGACTATAGTTCAGCCTCTTTGGGTACCTGGATGATATTGATGCAGATTGAGCAAGCTAAGGTTTTAGGCCATCGATACGTCTATCTGGGGTACTACGTAGATGGCTGTAAAAAAATGTCTTACAAACATAAATTTTTGCCATTTGAGCAGTTTAGTGACAATGAATGGCATCTATTTAGCAAAAATAGTAAAATAGACACTTAATTGCTTTACACCGAACCCAAGATTGGGTAAGGTCTGCGCGGCAAAAATTTTGAATTACTGAGGTAACTGCTTTACATGGCAAAAGAAGATTGTATTGAAATGGAAGGTACTGTGTTGGACACACTACCTAACACTATGTTCCGCGTTGAACTAGAAAACGGTCACGTAGTGACTGCACACATCTCTGGTAAAATGCGTAAGAACTATATCCGTATTCTTACTGGCGATAAGGTCACTGTTGAGATGACTCCTTATGATTTGACCAAAGGTCGTATCATTTATCGCGCAAGATAATGAGCCATTTAAGCGGTAACGCATAAAAAAAGCCCGATGAATATCGGGCTTTTTCGTATCTAGTGGTTACAGCGTCAAAAAGAAACTGTAGCGCTAAGATAAACAACCCCAGTTGTATTGCCTAACGCTACGTTCGGTCACTGTTCAGCATTAACGTGCTGTTCTAGCTTGGTTCTGCTTCCTCAGACTTAGCATCAACGCCTGAGTATTCGAAGGTAAGCTTGTCATCAACACAATCTACTTTCACATTTCCACCTTTAGATAGCTCGCCGAACAATAATTCATTCGCAAGCTCTTTCTTAAGGTCGTCTTTAATTACCCGAGCCATAGGACGTGCGCCCATCGCTTTGTCATAGCCCTTCTCGGCCATGTAAGCTCGTGCAGCACTGGTTACCTCTAGCGACACACCTTTAACGTCAAGCTGTGCCTGAAGCTCGATAATGAATTTATCAACCACTTGTAGAATAATCTCTGGGTCAAGGTGATTAAACCAAATAATACCATCAAGACGGTTTCTAAACTCAGGGGTAAACACCTTATTGATTTCAGACATTGCATCGTGGCTATGGTCTTGCTGTTTAAAGCCAATAGACTTACGCACCGTTTCCTGCACACCTGCGTTGGTAGTCATAACCAACACAACATTTCTGAAGTCTACTTTACGGCCGTTGTTATCGGTCAGCGTACCGTGATCCATGACTTGAAGAAGGATGTTGTATATATCGCTATGCGCTTTCTCAATCTCATCTAACAGCACGACAGAGTACGGATTCTTTATTACCGCGTCTGTTAACAAACCACCTTGATCAAAACCTACGTAGCCTGGAGGAGCACCAATAAGACGACTTACTGCATGGCGTTCCATGTACTCAGACATGTCAAAACGCACTAGCTCAACGCCCATGGTTTTCGCCAGTTGTTGTGTTACCTCTGTCTTACCTACCCCGGTAGGGCCAGCGAACAGGAAACTACCAATAGGTTTTGCTTCATTGCCTAACCCTGAGCGCGATAACAAAATAGCGTCATTTAGCGTCTCTATGGCTTTATCCTGACCGAACACAACCATCTTAAGGTTGCGGCCTAGGTTCTTGAGAACCTCTTTGTCAGAAGCCGATACAGATTTCTCAGGGATACGCGCCATTTTTGCAATAATTTGCTCAATATCGCCTACATTGATTGTCTTCTTGCGTTTTGACGGTGGCAATAGACGCTGGCTCGCGCCGGCTTCGTCCATAACATCAATAGCTTTATCTGGAAGATGACGCTCATTGATGTATTTGGCTGACAGTTCAGCGGCCGCCTGAATCGCCTTTTGTGTAAAGCGCACATTGT
This sequence comes from Alteromonas sp. ABH4_452, assembly GCF_056311825.1. NCBI lineage: Bacteria > Pseudomonadati > Pseudomonadota > Gammaproteobacteria > Alteromonadales > Alteromonadaceae > Alteromonas > Alteromonas sp. ABH4_452. Next base: position 2,864,510 of record NZ_CM149973.1, read on the forward strand.
GGTGCTCTTCATAACGACTCTTAAGCCCAAGTAGTATCTTGGTCGTATCGCTCACACTTGGCTCAGTCACATCTACTTTTTGGAAGCGACGAGCAAGAGCGCGATCTTTTTCAAAGATACCCTGGTACTCTTGATAAGTAGTCGAACCAATGCAGCGAAGTTCACCGCTAGATAGCTTAGGCTTAAGCAAGTTAGACGCATCCATTACCCCGCCTGACGCCGCTCCAGCACCAATGATGGTATGAATTTCATCAATGAATAGAATTGCGTGTTTGTCTTTACCAAGCTCTTTCAAAATCGCTTTTAAGCGTTTTTCAAAGTCACCACGATATTTGGTGCCAGCTAACAGCCCGCCCAAATCAAGTGAATACACTGTACTTTCTGCGATAACTTCAGGCACGTCATCGTTTACAATCCTGTAAGCTAGACCTTCGGCAATTGCAGTTTTACCTACACCGGCTTCACCTACAAGCAGTGGATTATTTTTACGGCGACGACACAGAATTTGAATTGTGCGTTCTACTTCTGAGTCGCGGCCAATGAGCGGGTCAATTTTACCGTCTTTAGCGTGGCGGTTTAGATCAGTGGCGTATTTGCTTAATGCAGAACCGCCCTCTTCACCCGACTCACCTTCTTCAGAAGCTTCAGGATTAACGGGCTCATCGTCATCAGCTTTACTAACGCCGTGACTGATGAAGTTCACAACATCTAGACGAGTTACATCAGCTTTTTTCAGGATATAAACGGCTTGCGATTCTTGTTCGCTAAAAATAGCCACTAGCACGTTGGCGCCGGTTACTTCGTCTTTGCCCGACGACTGCACGTGAAATACCGCGCGCTGTAATACGCGTTGGAAGCCCAGCGTTGGCTGCGTTTCCCGTTCGTTTAATTGGTCATCTAAGATGAGTGGCGTGGTGTCTTTAACGAACGATAACAGTTCGCTTTTGATTGCCTCAATATCGGCACCACACGCTTTGAGCGCATCGCGAGCAGCTGAGTTATCAAGCAATGCCAACAACAAGTGCTCTACCGTCATAAACTCGTGACGGTGCTCTCTGGCAAATACAAACGCGTCGTTTAACGTTTGTTCTAATTCTTTATTTAACATATTGCTCGCCCTCTACAAAAAACCTTATGCTTGCTCCATCGTGCACATCAACGGATGCTGATGTTTGCGTGCGTACTGATTAACCTGCATCACTTTTGTCTCTGCTATCTCAGCAGTAAAAATGCCACACACGGCTTTTCCTTGATAATGAACGGTCAGCATAAGTTGGTTGGCTTTCTCATCGTCCATATTGAAAAACTTTTTGAGTACCTCAATGACAAAATCCATCGGTGTATAGTCGTCATTGTTCAACAACACTTTATACATGGGAGGCGGCTGCGGCTTTTGTCGCTGCGCGTCTTTTTGTTTTTCCTTTTCGATACTAATAGCGTTGTCTTTACTCATAACTTAATAATAGTGGTATACCGGCACATATGTGTACAAACTTTTGTCTAAATTTATTCACATTTGCCCTTGACATAATATGGTTAAAAAATCTACATTTTGTATAGTGGTTTTGAGTATTGCACGTTTGTCACTCTAAAGCAGTCACTTTAAAGTTTCTATAGTGAATACTCTTTCCACCGTGTCTCCGGATCTATAATGGGGACATATACTCGTGAGTTCAAGGATTAAGAGGAAGTCGAAGTATGGCGGTTGGCAAAGTTAAATGGTTTAACAACGCAAAGGGTTTTGGATTTATCGTGCCTGAGGATGGTGGTGAAGATATTTTCGCACATTACTCTACGATTCAAATGGAAGGCTATCGTTCGCTAAAAGCAGGTCAGGAAGTAACGTTCGAAGTTCAGCAGGGCCCTAAAGGTCTTCACGCTGAGAACATTGGCTTCAAAGAAGAACCAGAGCGTTAAAAAAGAATTTAAAAAGCCTGACCCTCATGTCGGGCTTTTGATTTTTTTGCTTTAAGTTTTGCTATGTATAAGTGTTATGGGCGCGATTTGGCGTCAAGTGCTCTGTCGTCTTTAAATCTTCTTAGACTGTATTTTCAAACCTCCTATCCCTAGGGCCTTCACCCCTCTTTTCTGTCTTGTTATAAATTTTTAAGACAAACGATATTTCTCTTTAGCTTGCGCGAGCTAATAGTTACAGGCTGCTAAGACTGTTGTTTTTTAGTTGCGTACTTTTAATACCAGCCCCAATTTGTAAGCGGCATAAAAAAAGCCCGCTTAAATATTTAAGCGGGCTTTTTAATTATTTGTAGATACGTTTACGCGGATGCAATCATACAGCCGCGTCTAAACACTACTATTATGCGCCAAGAATCGCTTTTAATGTCTGGCTAGGAGACATTGTTGCGAAAAGCTTGTCTTCGTCTGGGTAGTAGTAACCACCAATTTCTTGCGCGCTACCTTGAGTCGCATCAATCTCAGCCAAGATGTCATCAATTTTTGCAGATAACTCTTCATACACTGGCTTAAACTGAGCTGCTAGGTCAGCATCTTCAGTTTGGTTCGCTACTTCCTCAGCCCAGTATAGACCTAGGTAAACATGGCTACCGCGGTTGTCTAGCTGACCTGCTTTACGAAGTGGCGACTTACCATTGTTAAGCAGCTTCTCAGTTGCTTTATCAAGCGCTGTAGCAATAACTTTTGCTTTTGTATTGCTGTGCTTGATTGCGACGTCTTCTAGCGATACTGCTAATGCAAGGAATTCACCTAGTGAGTCCCAACGCAGATGACCTTCTTCAACAAACTGTTGTACATGCTTAGGTGCACTACCACCCGCACCTGTCTCATAAAGACCGCCGCCAGCCATTAATGGAACAATTGATAGCATCTTAGCGCTTGTACCCAACTCTAGAATTGGGAATAAGTCAGTTAGGTAGTCACGAAGTACGTTACCGGTAACTGAAATAGTGTCTAAACCGCGAAGCGCACGTTCCATGCTGTAGCGGATAGCGCGTACAGGAGACATAATTTGAATGTCCAAACCGTTTGTATCGTGGTCTTGAAGGTACTTTTCAACTTTCTTGATAAGTTGCGCATCGTGAGCACGCTCGTCATCTAGCCAGAATACTGCAGGCATACCAGATTGACGTGAACGGGTTACCGCTAGTTTAACCCAATCTTGAATAGGTGCATCTTTCACCTGACACATACGCCAGATATCACCTTCTTCAACATCGTGAGAAATAAGTACATTACCGTCCTGGTCAACAATTGACACAGTACCGTCGGCGTCTAGTTCAAACGTTTTATCGTGTGAACCGTATTCTTCTGCTTTTTGCGCCATTAGACCAACATTAGGTACGGTACCCATTGTAGTTGGATCGAATGCACCATGTGTCTTACAGAAGTTAATAACTTCTTGGTAAATAGTGGCGTAAGTACTTTCAGGAATAACCGCTTTAGTATCGTGCGCCTTTCCATCTGGTCCCCACATTTGACCAGAGTTACGGATCATTGCAGGCATAGACGCATCTACAATTACGTCACTTGGTACGTGTAGGTTTGAAATACCTTTGTCAGAGTTAACCATCGCAATTGGCGGACGGTCTGCATAACATGCATTGATGTCTTTTTGAATTTCTGAGCGCTGGCTTTCAGGTAGGCTCGCAATTTTGTCGTAAACGCTACCAAGACCATTGTTAGGGTTAACACCAAGCTCTTCAAACAGGTCGCCCCATTTGTTGAATAGATCTTTGTAGAATACTTTTACACAGTGACCAAACACGATTGGGTGAGACACCTTCATCATGGTCGCTTTTACGTGTAGTGAGAATAGAACGCCTGTGTTCTTCGCATCTTCAATTTGCTCTTCGAAGAACTCGCAAAGCGCTTTTTTGCTCATGAACATGCCGTCGATCACTTCGCCAGCAAGCAAGTCTACGCGAGGCTTAAGTGTTTTCTTGCTGCCATCTTTGCCAGTAAATTCAATGCTAACGTGACCGTCTTTTTCTACTGTCACTGACTTCTCACCAGAGTAGAAATCACCGCCGCGCATGTGCGCTACGTGTGAACGAGACGCTTGAGACCACTCACCCATTGAATGCGGGTGCTTACGCGCATAATTTTTAACAGCAGTAGGCGCACGACGGTCAGAGTTACCTTCACGCAGTACTGGGTTAACCGCACTACCTAGTACCTTACCGTAACGCTCACGAATCTCTTCTTCTTCAGCATTTTTAGGTGAATCAGGGAACGCTGGTACGTTAAAGCCTTTATCATTTAATTCTTTGATCGTTGCACGAAGCTGAGGAATTGAGGCACTGATGTTTGGAAGCTTGATGATGTTAGCATTCGGGTCTTGGGTCATCTCACCCAGTTCAGCTAACGCGTCTGGCACTTTTTGTTCTTCAGAAAGATACTCAGGGAAATTTGCCAAAACACGCGCAGCCAATGAAATATCGCTTAGCTCAACGTCGATATCTGCAGCTGCGGCAAACTTCTGGATGATTGGAAGAAGTGAGTAAGTCGCCAGCATTGGCGCTTCATCAGTCTTCGTATAGATGATCTTAGACTTGGTCATTATATACCTCAATTTTTTCGACAGGGTACTGTCGTTTTTAGTCCATTAGGTCGCAACAACCCGTAACATGTGTCATGTTACGCCCACAGTCATTGCGAAACGTATTTGATGTTTTCCACCTTTTGCTTTTATTAAGCATTAGGTCACTTGCTGTTTTCTTCCCTGCATATTATTCAATTCCCTATGTTAGCAATAAGCCCCTCGTTGCCATGCGCATAACTTAATAGTTACGTAAAGCGGCGAGGTCTGATGTACAAGCAAGCCCGCTTGTCACTGCTAAAACTGTCTAATAATTATGCAGATGCGCTCTCTTATAAAAATGGGAGCGACCATTAGTATAGGGTCGAAAGTTTGAGTTACAAGTCATACCATTGTCTTAGCACATAAGATCACCAATTTTATCGACAAACTACTGTGCAGAAACGTCTATTTGTGCTGAATTTTCTCAAGCGCGTTAATTTGATTTGAAGTAAAATCCCCTCCGAAATCTCGACAAGCAACAAGCGGAAGTAACATGTCTTCAAACGCCAAAGTGGTGCTGTTTAACAAGCCCTTTCAAGTTCTTTCTCAATTTACCGACGCGGACGGTAGAGAGACGCTAAAAGATTATATTGATATTCCCGATGTTTACGCTGCGGGCCGCCTAGACCGAGATTCTGAAGGCCTTTTAGTACTGACTAATGATGGTAAGCTTCAACACAAACTGGCAAACCCTAAAGCTAAGACCAGTAAAACCTATTGGGTGCAGGTTGAAGGTGTCATGGACGAAAAAGCCATGCAGGCGCTACGCGATGGTGTTGAATTAAAAGACGGCATGACCCGCCCAGCTAAAGTCAAAGCAATGCAGCAGCCCGATGTATGGCCAAGAAACCCACCTGTGCGTTTCAGACAATCTATTCCAACTAGCTGGGTATCAATTACCATCACAGAAGGCAGAAACCGACAAGTCAGGCGTATGACCGCACACGTAGGTTTCCCTACCCTTCGCCTTATAAGATATCGAGTAGGCAGCTGGACCATAGATGGCATTGAAAATGGTAAGTACGTGAGCTTTTGATTATAAAAGCAAATCCGATACTTGAATTCACCTTTGACGACCACACTAATGTGGCACCAAGAGTCTGGAAATATATCGACCGATAGGCCTAGCTGTACCTTATTGTGGTTCTTAATGCACGGAAACATTAATGCGTTAAAAACCAAGCTTGTCCACGTACATATTTAATTACTTAATCAGATAAGGATTAGATGTGAATTACCGATCGGAATCTGATAAAATCCGCGACCTCGAAAACGGGCCTGTTTGTTCGTGCTTTCTTACTGTAAAGCTTACGGTGAAGCTCATGTTGCAGCCTTGCTTAGTAGCTTGGTGGATAGCAGCTTGGTGGAATAGCCCACCCAATGAGTTAGTGTATTGACAAATTCATAAATATGTTAATGCATGACCCCATTAACAAATAAGGTTTCTTTTTTATTAATCAAATGAGTGTGCAATCTGTAGTGAGTGATATTGAATCTAACGCCAGCAAAAAAGTGATCGTCGGCATGTCCGGCGGTGTCGATTCGTCTGTTTCAGCCTACCTGCTTCAACAGCAGGGATACCAGGTTGAAGGTCTTTTTATGAAAAACTGGGAAGAAGATGATAACGATGAGTACTGCGCCGCTGCGGAAGATTTAAAAGATGCGCAAGCGGTTGCTGACAAGCTAGGCATTGAGCTGCACACCATCAACTTTGCTGCAGAATACTGGGATAACGTATTTGAGTATTTTTTAGAAGAATACAAAGCAGGCCGAACGCCTAACCCAGATATTATGTGCAACAAAGAAATTAAGTTTAAAGCGTTTCTTGAGTTCGCTGCAGAAGATCTTGGTGCAGACTATATAGCCACAGGACACTATGTTCGCCGCCGTGAGGTAGACGGTAAATGGCAGATGTTGCGCGGTCTCGACAACAACAAAGACCAAAGTTACTTCTTGTATACGCTAGGTGAAGAACACGTTGCTAAAACCCTTTTCCCTGTGGGTGATATTGAAAAACCACTGGTGCGTAAAATTGCTGAAGAGCAAGGGCTTATTACCCATGATAAGAAAGATTCAACAGGGATCTGCTTTATCGGCGAACGTAAGTTTAAAGACTTCCTAGCCCGCTACCTTCCAGCGCAGCCTGGCGTTATCGAAACCGCAGAAGGTGAAGAAATTGGGCAACACGAAGGTTTGATGTATCACACTTTAGGTCAGCGTAAAGGCCTTCATATTGGCGGTTTAGCTAAATACGGTGATGACCCTTGGTATGTGGTAGATAAAGACGTTGCCCGCAATGTTCTTATTGTAGGACAAGGTGCCGATCACCCTCGCCTTTATTCAAAAGGTTTGGTTGCCAAACAGCTACATTGGGTAGACAGAAAAACACTCACTGAGCCTATGCGCGCGGTGGTTAAGACGCGTTATCGTCAGGCGGATATCCCTTGTACTATTACGCCAACTAAAAACGACACTATCGAAGTAACGTTTGACGAACCACAAAAGGCGGTAACACCGGGCCAGTCGGCGGTATTTTACAGTGAAGAAGTCTGCCTTGGCGGCGGTATTATTGAGAGTTACATTCGCTGATGCTAGATACCGATATAGAGAATAATTTGGCCCTAGCTGGGGTATGTCAGGCTGCAGCGCTAGTGCAGCAGCTAGCCAGACGAGGCTCTGCTGAAAACGAAGCCATTGAAGCAAGTTTATCAAGCATACTGGTTACCGACCCTGAAACTCCTCAGCAGGTGTTTGGGCAACTGTCTAATCTAAAAACCGGTTACACTACTCTTGCTGCGCAATTATCTGACAAACAAGCAACAAAAGACACAGAGCTAACCCGCTATATCGCAAGCATCTTAGGTCTTGAAAGAAAGCTAGCCAGAAAGCCTAAAGCTATGCAGGAACTCGGTGAACGCATTTCACATGTCCAGCGCCAGCTTGCCCACGTAGACTTTCAAAATCCGCAAATTGTTTCCTCATTAGCAAGTATTTACAGTGATATTATCAGTCCGTTAGCGCCGCGTATTCAGGTGGCGGGCAACCCAGACTATTTGAGCCAACCTGCTAATCAGCACAAAGTACGTGCCCTTTTACTTGCGGGCGTAAGGGCTGCGGTGATGTGGCGTCAGATGGGCGGCAAACGAAGAAATATATTATTTAAACGCAAACACATTCTTAACAGTGCTGTTAAAGCACTACGATTAATAAACTAGTGAGGAGCTTAAGGTGGAACTGAGTCAGTTAACTGCAATTTCCCCTGTCGATGGTCGATATGCTGGCAAAAGCGTAGAATTACGCAGTATTTTCAGTGAGTACGGCTTGTTAAAATACCGTGTAGAAGTAGAAGTACGTTGGTTACAAATGCTTTCTACTAACCCACAAATTGAAGAAGTTCCTGCCTTTTCAGACACGTCAAATGCACTACTAGACAAAATAGTAGCGGAATTTAGCGTTGAAGATGCGATGCGCATCAAAGAAATTGAGCGCACTACAAATCATGACGTAAAAGCTGTTGAATACTTCCTCAAAGAGAAAGTAGCAGACAACAGTGAGCTTTCTGCGGTTAACGAGTTCATTCACTTTGCGTGTACGTCTGAAGACATTAACAACCTTTCACACGGCCTAATGCTTCGTGAAGCCCGTGAAACGGTTATTCTTCCTTACTGTGACAAATTAATCGAAGCGCTAGTAGAACTTGCTAAGCGTTATCAGAATGTACCTATGATGGCCCGTACCCACGGTCAGCCAGCCTCTCCTACTACTATGGGTAAAGAGATGGCAAACGTGGCTATTCGCTTGAAGCGTCAGCGCAGTCAAATTGCGGGCGTTGAACTGCTTGGAAAAATTAACGGTGCTGTGGGCAACTACAATGCACACTTGTCTGCTTATAAAGATGTAGACTGGCACGGCGTTTCAGAAAAGTTTGTTACCTCACTTGGCCTTACCTGGAACCCGTTCACTACGCAAATCGAGCCTCACGATTATATCGCTGAAATGTTTGATGCTATTGCCCGTTTTAACACCATACTTATCGATTTCGATCGTGACGTTTGGGGTTACATTGCACTCGGTCACTTTAAACAAAAGACTGTTGCTGGCGAAATCGGTTCTTCAACCATGCCGCATAAAGTTAACCCTATCGATTTTGAAAACTCAGAAGGTAACTTAGGTCTGGCTAACGCTATATTTGACCATCTTGCTGCTAAACTGCCAATCTCTCGCTGGCAACGCGACCTAACTGACTCAACGGTACTTCGTAACCTTGGTGTAGGTGTGGGATATGCAGTTATTGCTTATCAAGCCACACTAAAAGGTATTAGTAAGTTAGAGGTTAACGAGCAGAGCTTGCTTAACGAGCTAGATAATAACTGGGAACTATTAGCAGAGCCTATCCAAACGGTAATGCGTCGTTACGGTATTGAAAAGCCCTATGAGAAACTTAAAGAGTTAACGCGTGGTAAGAAAGTAAATGCTGAGGTTATCGCCGAGTTTATCGATAATTTAGATATGCCAGATGGGGCTAAGGCTGAGCTGAAAGCCTTATCGCCGGCAACTTACATTGGTGACGCAATCAGGCTTGTAGATCAGTTATAAGGGCTAACCCTTTCCACTACACTAAAAACGCGGTCAAAAGCACCGCGTTTTTTTATACCTACTTTTTATTTAACCGTTAAACGGATATTAATTGGGAGCATGTAGATGGACTTACGAAAAAATAACGATAAAGGTAATGTCACGCCTAGTGAACAAGGCAGTCTGACTTCAAAGCCCCCTTTCCCGAACCCCTTACGAAATGCTGACCATGTACAAAGCGGTGATAATAAGGCTGTAAGCGTAAAACACGAAGTGCAATGCGCCGTTGTCATTTTTTGTGACCTGTCGAATTATCAAGGTTTAGCAAAGCAATACGGTGACACTATGTGCACGGGTATTGTAGAAACGCTATTTAGCCAGTTTGATGAAACAGCATACGATTTAGCGCTCGTGCCCCTAAAAACCAACGGCGATCAATATATTGCCGTGGGGTTTTGCAGTGAACCTAGTTTTGCTAAACCTTACCTCCACAACGCTTATCAACATGAACCTTTTCGGGTACTTCAAGACGTAGCACACTGTGCGATGGATTTTGCCATAAAGGCTCGCAATCTTGTTAGTAGCCACACTTTATTGATGTCTTCGTCTTGTCAGCTACGTTCAGGTATTGCCGCCGGTGCTCTACTGACAGGTTACTCTTCTCGCGTATCGTCAGGCTTTGATATCTGGGGAGCAACCGTGAACAAAGCAGCAATGTTAGAACAGTACACCGCTCCTAACACTATTGCGATATGTGAAAAAACTTACCACGCGCTAAACACAGGTAATATAAAAAGTGACCTCCCAGCAACCGAAGGTTCAGTTAAACATTATGAATCTAATAACTGTGGGTCTAATAACGGTAATCAAAGCTCAATTCGGATTTTAACAAATCAAGTGGGCCCACTAGCGCTTTACAACACGAAGATTAAAGTGAAAACGGCAGTATTGAGTGCCTACATCTGCTAGATAGGTACAAGGGTAAAAATACAATTTGAGCAACAAGCATTTATCTTTGCTTTATAATTTTTTTCTTTTTCATGCTCTGTACGCTAGCCTATGTTTATCATCAATGCTCACCAATATTCTCGCTAAGCTTTTCAGACAATAAGGTGGCAATCCCTTTTTCAATAATTGATAATGCCGCTTTTACACTATCACCTCGCCTTAGTTCTATTTTTACGCTTTCGTCTATGCTTTGCGCTAACTTGTGCTTTATTCATATGTAAACCGCGCTTTGTGTAATTAGTTTCACTAAGCTTTGCGAGGAAACACCACTAATTTTGGCTTACAAAAAAGAGATGCGATGAGCACCAACGACAATACATACTTTATTGATGCACAAACAGGTGCAGGTTTTAATGCTGAGACTTTCTTAAAGCATTACTGGCAGCAAAAGCCTGTGGTAATAAAGAATTTTTTTCCAAACTTTGCAGATCCTATAGATGAAAACGACTTGGCAGGGCTCGCACAAGAATCAGATGTCGACGCTCGAATCATAAGTAATGACCAAGGAAACTGGCACGTTGAACAAGGCCCAATTACTGACTTCGAAAAGGCATGCAAGGGCAAATGGACGCTACTTGTTCAAGGCGTTGATAAGTATGTACCGGACGTTGCGCCAGTCCTTGCCCCTTTTTCTTTTGTTCCTAACTGGCGACTAGACGACCTGATGGTAAGCTTCGCAACAAATGGAGCAGGTGTTGGGGCTCACATCGACCAATACGATGTGTTCCTTGTACAAGGTAAAGGAAAAAGGCGCTGGCGTGTAGGTAAACCTGCAGACTACAAAGAAGTGTGCCCACACCCGAAACTAAGACAAATTGAAGGTTTTGAACCTGTTATTGACGTTATTTGTGAAGCTGGCGATGTGGTATATGTGCCGCCGGGCTGGCCTCATGATGGCGCTACGATTGAAGACAGCCTGACCTACTCAGTGGGCTATCGCGCGCCGGACAACCTGCAATTGGCAGAAAGCTTGGCAATGATGCTGGATAAAGGTGCTGGAAATTACCGCTTTACTGATGCGGGCAGAACAATACAATCTAGCAGCGCATTAGTGAATGCTAGCGATGTTGCAGCACTAAAACAGCAACTGATAGACGCTATTAATAGTGAAGATTTCACTCTTTCTCTTCTAGAAGCCATGAGTGAGCAAGGTGTTCCGGAATTCCCTCTCGACGATGAAGTCACCTTAGAGCAAATTGCAAATGAATTCGCGGCAGGGATTAGCTTTGCTCCTGCGCCCGGTATTCGCGCATTAATTTGTGATGGCAAACGTGGCTTACCGCGCGCTCTTTATGTAAACGGAAGTCAGTTCACTTTTGCGAAAAGTGACCAAGAATGGTTCGAAGTGCTAGCATCGGGTACGGTTTTGAACGCAACATGTTGCCAAGATGCGCCTTCTTTTACATTTTTAGAAACCTTAACTACACTTATTAATAATGGTTATTGGGAATGGGCCGAGGATTAATAGGAAAATATGGCGTTTACGATACAAAACGTCGATTGGGAAAAGGATAAACATCGACTTAAAGCACTTAGGGAACATGTATTTGTTTTAGAGTGGCAAGTACCGGAAGCTAGCGAGTTCGACGAACACGACAGCTCGGCGTGCCATGTGCTGATAGTCAACGATCAAAATGAACCCATTGCCACAGGGCGCTTGACGAAAAAAGGTGAACTTGGCCGTATTGCCGTTAAGCGCTGTCACAGAACACTTCCTGTTTACCGCGCTTTGTTTGGCGCTTTAGTTGCAGCAGCTAAACAAAATAACCTTCCCATAATCAAAGTTATCTGTAATTTGGAAAGCGTGTCGTATCACCAATCTATTGGGTTTAAACCGGACGGAAACGTGTTTATGGACGCGGGCGTTCCCAGACAAAGGCTTCAATGTCCGGCAGAGCGATTTCCTCTGCCAGACGTTACCCAGCTTCACTAGCTCGCTTGTTACCCAGCGCGACATAACCTGATTGTAAGCCTTCCTTGTTACGCCCAAAGCTCTGGGGTGTTTTGCATGGCAAACAAATTCTCTGCTCTATTGATTAAGAGTGCACCAAATTCCTTTTGGCTTTCATCAGCGTTTTTAGCGTTAATCAAATTTTCTGCTTTAAGTTGCCAATGCATAGAAAAATGGCGCAGTACTTCTTTCGCATTTTTAGCGTTGTCCACTGAAGTGTAATCAGAAGGTAAGTCGCCACTAATTACCCAGTAAAACTTACCGTCCATTGCTTTAATCTTCCAAACCGCCAAATATGGCATTAAGTAACGGCTATCCTCAGTGATAACAGTGTCAAACAATACACCGTTTTCTGCTAAAAACTTATTTGCTTTTTGAAACTGCTCTCTTACCCAATTCCCGTGTTCTTCTTCACTGATAGATTGTCTTTCTTGTTGTTCAGCCATAATTGGTCTCTTTCTTATATTTGTTTTTGTTACGCAAAACTTCGTTGCGTGAATTCCTAAGCAATAGTTGCGCTATAGTTTACGGTTTTACACTGATCTTTTTTCAAAGAACCCTGTGGTATAGCGCTAACTATTACTCTGTCTTTGCCCCTTTGTACTGCATTTCCAGCGCGCTTTCCACCGCATTCGGCTTGATCACAAGACTTGGGCCTTTAAACGATTATTTATTCAACAATAGTACGTGGCTTACTTTGTGTTTGCCTTTTAATAACAGCCCTTCAATATTATTTTCTAATGTTGAAATAGGCTTTCCCTCATACTAGACAGGCACAAACATTTACATTTTTATTATTGGCAAACCGTCGAAGTTGGGCGACACTTAAAGACATCAAATATTTTAAGGCGAGTTCAGGCAAATGCGTATACTAAGACTTACTCTGGGAGCAATTTTATTTGTCGGCGGAATTGTTTTAACACTACTTCCTGGCTCTATCCTATTTGTCGTAGCAGGTTTAGTACTGTTGAGTTACGACTGGCCGAGAGCACGTGGCTGGCTTAAGTATAGTCAGCGAACAATGACAATGAGCGCACGCAAAATAGACCGTTTTCTTCTTATGCGAAAGCTTCGATAGCGCTTACCGAAGTTTTTCTACCCCAATCGCATACTCGCTTCGCTCATTCAACTCACATTCCTCTTACTTCAAAAGAATGTCTGTCGCAATTACTGCGTTATTTTATCGCAGACACCTAACATTTAATCTTATGTAAATGCGTAACGATTAAATGCGTGTTAACGTAATTTAAAATAACAATTGCGAAGCCTTTAATAATAATAGTAGTGGCATATATCTCTGCATGTTCAGCATCTTAGATAGTTCGTATCATCAGGCAATGTAACCGTATAAATATGAATTTTGTAGTGTGTTCAGATAACACAGTGCTGCTTGGGTAGTTCATGTTTATCGCTTACCTATGGAGACAAGACCATGATCACGTTTACCGTTAATGGTAACAAACACGAATTTTCTGGTGACCCATCAACACCAGTGTTGTGGTACCTTCGTGACGAATTAAACCTTACAGGACCTAAGTTTGGCTGTGGTATGGCGCAATGTGGCGCCTGTACTGTCCATATAGACGGCATGGCACAACGCTCTTGCGTATTGCCTGTGTCCGCAGTTCAAGGCAAAAAGATTACGACTATCGAAGGGTTGAGTGAAAACGGCGACCACCCAGTTCAAAAAGCATGGGTAGAACATAAAGTTCCGCAATGCGGATTCTGCCAGTGCGGACAAATTATGCAGGCAGCAAGCCTGTTATCCACCAACCCAACACCGAGCGACGAAGAAATTGTCCAGAATATGTCTGGCAACATCTGCCGTTGCGGCACCTACCCTCGCATTCACAAGGCTATAAAGTCAGCATCGAAGTCAATAAGTGGTAATGCTGGCGTTAGCTACTTTGACCCAAGCAAAGCGGGAGAAGAAGCATGAGTGAAAACACCTATTTCGATATGAATCGTCGCAGCTTTTTAAAATCGACAGCTGCGGCAGGCGCTCTAGTTCTTGGTACTTACTTTATGGGCGGTGCTCCTCGCGCTATGGCAGGCGTGTTGGCTCAGCCAGCAGAAAACGCAAAGCGCGCAAACCTGTTTATTGCACTTCGCCCAGATGGCATGGTTGAGGTAACCTGTCACCGCAGTGAAATGGGTCAGCAAATTCGTACCGCAATTGCTCAAATTGTGGCAGACGAAATGGAAGCGGCTTGGGATAAGGTTATTGTTATTCAGGGCAAAGGCGACCCTAAATACGGTGACCAAAACACCGATGGCTCGCGCAGTATCCGCTTTAATATGCAGCGCCTGCGTGAAATGGGCGCCAGCGTACGCTATATGATGCAACATGCTGCAGCCAAGCGTTGGGGTGTTGAACCTACTAGCTGTGTTGCCGAGCAACATGTGGTAACCCACACTTCAGGTAAAACCCTTGCCTATAAAGACTTAATTGATGATGCACTGACTATTACGCCGCCAGAAGCAGATAAGCTTACCCTTAAAGATAGAAAAGAATGGCGTTACATTAATACAGGTATGGCGCACATTGACCTCCAAGATATCGTTACCGGCAAAGCCACTTTTGCCGCCGATGTTCGTGAGCCTAAAGCGCTTGTTGCCATTATTGAGCGCCCGCCTGTAGTGGGTGGAAAGGTAAAAAGCTTTAATGCTGACAAAGCTAAAGCAGTAAACGGTGTCGTTGACGTTATAGAAATGCCTGCCCCTAAAGGTGCACCTCAGTTCCAGCCTAAAGGTGGTATTGCAATTATTGCAAACAACACATGGGCAGCGTGGCAAGGCCGCAAGGCACTAGAGGTAACTTGGGACGATGGTGCAAACGGCGACTATAATTCACAAAGCTTTAAAGAGCAGTTGCTTAACACGGTAAATGCGCCACAAGCCCTTGTTAGAGAAAAAGGCGACGCGGTAAGCGTTTTAGAAAAAGCCAGCGACAAGCTTATTGCTGACTACTACGTGCCCCATTTAGCACAAGCCCCCATGGAGCCGCCATGCGCGACTGCCATGTACTACAAAGACCGCGTTGACGTATGGGCTGCAACACAAAATCCACAGGCTGATATGGAAACTGTGGGCGCTATGGTGGGTATGGACAAAGAAAAAATCAATGTTCACGTAACCATGCTAGGCGGCGCATTTGGTCGTAAGTCTAAGCCTGATTTTTCTGCTGAAGCAGCATACCTTTCAATGAAGACGGGCAAACCAATTCGCGTTCAGTGGACCCGTGAAGACGACATTCAACACGGTTTCTATCATGCAGTGTCGGCCCAACATGTCGAAGCGGCGTTAGATGAAAATGGTAAAATTGACGCATACCTTCACAGAACTGCTTTTTCTCCTATTGCTTCAACCTTCCAAGAAGGTGCAAACGCACCGTTTAGCTTTGAGCTAGATTTGGGCTTTACTGACAACCCTATTCTAACGCCAAATATGAAGTTAGAGCGCGGTGAAGCACCCGCAAAAGCACGTATTGGATGGATGCGTTCTGTATCAAATATTTTCCACGCGTTTGCCGTTCAGTCGTTTATCAATGAAGCGGCACACAAGGCAGGGAAAGACGCTAAGGATTACCTTTTAGAGGTTATCGGTCCTGAAAGAGTTATTGATGTTACCGAGCAAAAAGCCGAATACAATAACTATTGGGGTGATAAATCTGTTTATCCACTGGATACAGGCCGGCTACGTAATGTTATTGAGAAAGTGGCAGACATGGCTGGTTGGGGTCGAGAGATGCCTAAAGGCCGCGGCCTTGGCATAGCAGCGCACCGCAGCTTCTTAACTTATGTAGCTACCGTGGTTGAAGTTGAAGTGTCTGACGCTGGCGATCTCAACGTGATCAAGTCATGGGTAGCGATTGACGCAGGTACTGTAGTTAACACCGATACGGTTAAGAACCAAACTCAAGGTGGCTCGGTTTACGGTATTACGACCGCTATCAGTGACGGTATTACCTTTGATAAAGGTCGCGTACAACAAAGTAACTTCCACAACTACCGTGTACCGCGTATGAGCGATTCACCGCTACAAGTAGACGTAGAAGTAATCGAAAGTGATGCACCGCCAGCTGGTGTGGGTGAACCTGCAACGCCGGTATATGCGCCAGCTTTGTGTAATGCTATTTTCGCTGCGTGTGGTAAGCGTATTCGTCAGTTGCCTATCGGTAACCAGCTAAAAGCTTAGAAACTTACCTTTACCGCAAAAGGCTTTTTGCGGTAAAGGTGAAGATTGATAGAAAAAAGGGTAATCACCAAATGATGTGATTACCCTTTTTTTGAAAGCAGAACTGAAAGTTTCACTGAAAGTTATCCTGAATGATTACAAAAGATAGAGCTATTCTTGTAATCAATCAACGCTAGTTCCACTTCTAATTTGAAAGGCAATACTTATTCGTAGTTGCGTTCCATCCACATCAGCTGCATCTTAAGTTCGTTAATTTCTTTTTGAGCTTGCGCCAACTGCTCCACTACTGAGCCAGCCTGCATAACATTTTCTTCGGAATTATTTACTGAAACCGCGCTGTCATTATGTGCCATGAGAATTCAACCAAGTTATTTATTAATGAAAGATTCAAAGTGAAAGTCACTTTGAAATATTACATTTTAAATTACATAAAGTCATGTAAACAATGTTCAAAAGCGCATACTTTTAGGAAATAACCATAGTTTTTTTGAGGAATGTGAAGCTGGCATAAATCTTACTTAAACCGACACGAACTGTTACAGTTGCCCAAACAAAAAAAGAGACCCAAAGGTCTCTTTTTAACTCTTATCTACTGAGCGCTACACTGGCAAGTCACCTTGCAAATATAGAACTCTGCGCTTGTATTTTAGCCATGCTTTTCAGCAAGGTATAGCCATGTCTCGACCACAGTATCAGGGTTAAGCGATACGGAATCGATACCCTCTTCTACTAACCAGGCGGCGAAATCTTCGTGGTCAGATGGGCCTTGACCACAAATGCCCACGTATTTACCGCGTTTCTTCGCAGCTTGGATTGCCATTGAAAGCAGTGCTTTCACCGCTTCGTCACGCTCGTCAAATAAGTGTGCAATAAGGCCGCTGTCGCGATCTAGTCCCAGCGTTAGCTGCGTTAAGTCATTAGAGCCAATTGAGAAACCGTCGAAGATATCCAGGAACTTATCAGCAAGCAATGCGTTTGATGGTAGTTCACACATCATAATAACGCGAAGGCCATTTTCACCTTTCTTAAGACCCTGCTCTTCAAGAAGCTCGATGACCTGACGGCCCTCTTCTAGGGTACGAACAAACGGGATCATGATTTCTACGTTGGTTAAGCCCATCTTGTTTCGAACGCGTTTAATCGCTTCACATTCGAGAGCAAAACAATCGCGGAAGTCTTCAGAAATATAGCGGCTTGCACCACGGAAGCCCAACATTGGGTTTTCTTCGTCTGGCTCGTATTGATAACCGCCTACCAAGTTGAAGTATTCGTTCGATTTGAAATCTGACATACGAACGATAACTTTCTCTGGTGAGAAAGCTGCACCAATGGTTGAAATACCTTCTACCAATTTCTCGATATAGTATTCGGTTGGTGATTCGTAACCTGCGATCATGTCGCTAATTTCTTCTTTCAGCTCTTCAGGCTGGCTGTCGAAATTAAGTAGTGCTTTAGGATGCACACCAATCATACGGTTTATAATGAATTCAAGGCGAGCAAGACCAACACCTGCGTTTGGCAAGCGAGCAAAGTCGAATGCGCGGTCTGGGTTACCCACGTTCATCATCACTTTAAGCGGAAGGTCAGGCATGGCATCAATACGTGATGTCACTACGTCGAACTCTAGTTCGTCGCCATAAATGAAGCCGGTGTCACCTTCAGCGCAAGACACAGTAATCTTGTCGCCATTTTTGATGCTTTCAGTCGCGTTACCACAGCCTACTACCGCAGGAATACCTAACTCACGAGCAATGATTGCCGCGTGACAAGTACGACCGCCACGGTTAGTAACAATGGCAGACGCCTTCTTCATGATAGGTTCCCAGTCAGGGTCTGTCATGTCAGTTACCAGAACATCACCCGCTCGGATTTTGTCCATCTCTTCAATTGAATCAAGTACTTTCGCTACACCAGCACCAATTTTGTGACCAATTGCGCGGCCTTCAACAACGATGTTGCTTTGGCCTTTTAGTTGGAAGCGCTCAATACTTTGTGAGTCTTCACGGCTGCGCACTGTTTCTGGGCGAGCCTGAACAATGTAAAGTTTGCCGTCTGCGCCGTCTTTGGCCCATTCAATGTCCATTGGGCGCTTGTAGTGCTGTTCAATAATTTGTGCCTGCTTAGCAAGCTCCATGACTTCATCGTCGGTTAATGAGAAAGTTTTGCTGTCGGCAGCATCAATATCAACAATAGATACCTGTTTACCGTGAGCTTCATCATCTGAATACACCATCTTAGTAAGCTTGCTGCCTAGGTTACGACGAACGATTGCAGGTAAGCCTTTGTCTAGCGTTGGTTTGTGAACATAGAATTCATCAGGGTTAACCGCACCCTGTACCACCATTTCGCCTAAACCGAATGAACTGGTGATGAATACAACGTCCTCAAAACCAGACTCTGTATCGATAGTAAACATAACGCCCGATGAAGCGATGTCACTGCGCACCATGCGCTGAATACCAGCAGATAGCGCTACACCTTTATGGTCGTAGCCCTGGTGAACACGATAAGAAATAGCGCGGTCGTTAAACAGTGATGCGAATACGTGCTTGATAGCCACCAGCACGGCTTCATAACCTTTAACGTTTAGGAAAGTTTCTTGCTGCCCTGCGAATGACGCGTCAGGCATATCTTCTGCGGTAGCCGAAGAACGCACTGCAAATGATGCTTCTTCACCTGCATCACCTTGAAGCGTGACAAAGGCAGTTTTGATTTCTTCTTCTAATTTGCCTTGAAATGGCGTGTCGATGATCCACTGACGAATGTTTTTACCCGCTTCGGTAAGTGCATTCACATCGTCTACGTCTAGCGAGTCTAAGACTTCGTGGATACGCGCTTCTAGGCCGCTTTGCTCTAGAAACTCATTAAATGCTTCGGCGGTGGTAGCAAAACCACCCGGCACCTGCACACCGGCGTTCGCCAGGTTTGAGATCATCTCGCCTAATGATGCATTTTTGCCGCCTACGCGACCCACATCATGCATGCCCAGTTCTTGATACCAAAGTACGTATTCTTGCACAGCCCAAGCCTCCAGCTTTTTTATGTGTAGGGTATGAGGTTAATTTCAGGTTTGTGCTTTTTATCACCTGAAACTCATCAAATTGTTGTCGATACGTGGCGAAAACCACTGTTAACGCTGTCCATTACGTTTGACAGCAAACCTTTGAAATTTGCCGTCATTCACAAGAACCGTGTAGCTTTTCGACGAAATCATCTTAGAATGGGGAAATTCAGAAAGTAAACCCTTTATTACTTTTGTAATAAAATTACACCAATGTTAAGGATATGTTGTGCGCACAGCTTTTTATATTTCAGATGGTACAGCCATCACCGCAGAGGTCTTTGGCCACGCCCTGCTTTCTCTGTTTCCCGTTTCTTTCAATCACAACACTATTCCTTTCGTTGAAACTGAGGAACAAGCTCACAAAGTTTTGCAGCAAATTTCTGAAAGTTTTCAAGACACCGGAGAAAGGCCGCTCGTTTTTTATACAATTGTGAATGTAGATATTCGCAAGATAATCTCTAAATCCGTAGGCATTAACTATAATTTTCTCGATCAATTTGTCGCGCCACTAGAAAAAGTATTGGGTGTTCCTTCAAAACCAGAAAAACATCGTACACATAGTATCCACGAAACCACCTACGACATTAGAATTGAAGCCGTGAACTACGCGTTGGCTAATGACGATGGTTCTAACCTAAAAGACTACGACGAAGCCGATATCATACTTACCGGGGTATCCCGTTCGGGTAAAACCCCCACAAGCCTTTATTTAGCGCTTCAATACGGAATAAAAGCAGCCAACTACCCTTTCACAGAGGAAGATATGGGCGACATGCTAAAGCTCCCTCCTGCTTTACGTAGATTTAAACATAAGCTTTTTGGGCTAACGATTGCAGCGGATAGACTCCATCAAATACGTTCAGAGCGCCGTGCAAACAGCAAATATGCATCGCTGCCACAATGTCGAATGGAGCTTCGTGAAGTAGAGAACTTATATAGAAAGGAAAAGATCCCGTTTTTGAATAGCACTAAGTATTCAATTGAAGAGATCTCAGCAAAAATACTGGCAGAGACGGGGCTCAAACGTCGTAAATACTAAGCGGGCTTTTAAATTATCAGTAACTTTGTACGAAGCTGCGGTATTTACCCGCTGTGTTTTATAGAGCGCTCTTTTATGTCGCGGCGGTGCCTTTAACTTTTGTAAAGCAACGGGGCACCACATGACCTAGATTCTGGTCTAGTTGAGGCTAACCAGGCAAAAGCGC
Organism: Alteromonas sp. ABH4_452; assembly: GCF_056311825.1. NCBI lineage: Bacteria > Pseudomonadati > Pseudomonadota > Gammaproteobacteria > Alteromonadales > Alteromonadaceae > Alteromonas > Alteromonas sp. ABH4_452. The sequence continues at coordinate 2,885,065 of NZ_CM149973.1, forward strand.
CCCCTGTCTTTGAGGTATTGCGTGGCCTTTTATCATTTACTATTGAAGCGTCATTTTTTGTTGCTTTCTACCCATTCTTCAAGAGCTACACCTGGGTCTTCTTCACCTGCAACAGATGATGCATAAGGGCTCGCAGCTTCTGCATCCTGATGTGAAACGTCCGCTTTACTATCAGATTGGTTTTCTTCACCTGAAGACAACGTCGTTTTTTCTCGTGAACTTTTTTCTTTTGCTTTCATACCTCTTATCAACTCCTCTACATAAGATAAAAACTTTAAAACGGTAGCAACGGCTGTTGAATTAAGGACTCCCTCGGCCCCCCCGCAGCAGCAATATTAATGCTGCGATGGCAAAACCAGTCAACTATCCCTGCTGTGAACCACAGCGGAATAATGAAATACATCAATATTAGCTGTGTAACGTCATTCATGACAAAACCTTCCACAATAAGTCTAAGCATTTAAAATGTACGAGCTTAAAAACTCGACATCAGATAACGTTGTAACGTTGAAAACAGAAGATTAGATTAAGAATGGTTACCATTTTTTAATGTCTAATAGGTAACAGCTTGTCTTATTGAAAAAAGTTGAAGTTATGCAGTTGGCAGGTTTTAGCGCTTACTGATAGAAAATGACTATCACGGATAAACAGTTACAATTCATCAATTTATCGATATTGTAAACAAATCAATTGATACAATATAACATTACACATCGTCTTAGGAGAAATAACATGTTCACAGAAGAAATGGTTCATAGCGCACTACAAACTTGGTGCGACAATGTAGTAGCGGTAGGTAAAGTGCACGCTGAAGGTGGCGATGTAAAAGCATTCGCATCACAAGTGCTGTCAGATAACTACGACTACGATAATGGAAAAGTACTCTTTAAACCTACGCTTACTTTCGGCTCGCAAACATTTCGCCCAACTAAAGAAGGCGCTTTATCTTATTTCGTAGGCGGTAATAGCGACTATCCAAACGATAATGGCTTTAAATTAAAGCCATGGGTGAAGGTTTGGTACAGCAAAGAAGACTTTATCTTGAATGGTGAACTTGCCATTGTTCAGTGTAACGTACACTTTATCGGCGAAGACGACAGCCATATCTTCGTAAACAAGAGCTTTGTTTTCAAACAATGTGAAGACGGAAAAATTCGTATTATCCTTCATCAATCTTCTCTACCTTATCAGCCTTAAAAGGTGGTTGATACGCTTTAACTAATTAATAAAAAGTCATGGCTTAAAGGCAGCCATGACTTTTTATTTTCGGCTATCCATTAATTATCTGTTTTCGACGTGTCTCTGCCTAGTGCTTGTTTAAGCTCAGCTAAATAGTTTTCGAAAGGCTTCCACTGTCCCATTCCTGTTTTGTAAATAGGTTGGCGAACCTGCTCAGAGCTTGGGGTCTTTATCACCCGTTTGGTTTGGTGAAACGCTAAGCATGCTTCTTCAAAGTCTAATCCACAAAAATCTAGAATTCGTCTAACCTGCCCTTCCAAATCATCCAGAACATCTTCGTGCTGTACAGTAAGAATTTCCCCAGGCAATACACTATGCCAATGATCCATAAGCTGTTCATAAGCATTATAGTAACGGCCAATATCGTCAAGCGAATAGCTGAACTCTTGCCCCTCACCGAATAACTGTTTAAAGCCACTAAAACAGCAGTCCATTGGGTTTCTGCGTGCATCAATAATTTTGGCGTTAGGCAGTATCTTTTTAATTAAGCCTATGTGAATGAAGTTATTAGGCATTTTATCAATGAAAAATGCCGCGCCCTGTCTGTAAGCTTTCGTCTGCTGAATATATTGCTCACCTAGTTTTGACAGTGTTTCTTCATCTAATGCTGATACATTTAATGGGTAAGGCGTAGTCTGATGACTAAGTGACGACGCTATCCCTAATATGTCATGCAGTTCCATCGTACCGTCCACTTGAGAGTGCGACGCGAGGATTTGCTCCAGAAGGGTTGAACCAGCCCGAGGAAGGCCAACAATAAAAATAGGAGCGGACTCCTGGCAGCCTTGCGCTTTGTCAAAGCTTTCCTTTGTAAAAGCCTGCTGCTGAGCCTGTAATGCCTTCTCAGTTTTAGCAATATCAAACTGTAGCGTACGCCTTTTAAGACTGTTGCCCCGTGCGTAGTACTTAAACGCGCGGGAGGCATTTGCTCTGTCTTCAAATCCCTTTCCTAAAGCAAAGCAAATATGAGTTTCATCATCCAATTTTGTCGCATCAGCATCTACCAGCGCGACCATTTGCCTAAGCAGGTCATCACTAAACCGATAGGTTTTTGTGTTCGCTAAGCTCCAGTACGCATCGCCAAAGTCCTTTTCAAATACAATGGCTTTTTCATAGGCCTGTATCGCTTCGTCAATATCACCTTTAGCTTTTAGGGCATGCCCAAGTGCTACCCAAACTGCAGGCCTATCCTCGCTTTCTTTTAATAACTCTTTATAAAGGTCAATAGCTTGCTCTAACTCACCAATACCAACCAGCGCGTGCGCCAAGCCTACTTTTACAGTGAAGTTGTCTGGTGATTGTCTGAGTCGCTTGTTCGCAACAGCCGCGGCATCAGGAAATTTACCCAGTTTAGATAACAGGTTTTGGTAGGCCGCGGCAGCTCTGTCATTTTCAGGGTAGAGAGTTACACAGCTTTCTAATAGGAATTCAGCGTCGCTATATACTTTCAATTGAATCCCAATTTCGGCAAGTAACATCATTGCTTCAGGGTGATGCTCATGACTAGCTAGAAATTGTCGGCATACTTGTTCAGCTTTGTGCAATTGCCCTTCGTGCATTAGATCTGTCGCACCTAATAACGGCTTGGGCAAAGATGTTAGAAATGCAATTTGCTGCTGACAAAGCGCTAGTGCTTGTGTTTGATCATCTGCTTTGTACACTTTTTCAAGCTGAAGCCATGCCGTTAATAACGCTGGGTTGAATCGTGTTGCCTGATAAAAACTATGCGCAGCCTTTTTGCGATCAGAAGCCAAGTAACAGTAGCCCTGTTCTTGGTAAGCCCGGGCGTAATTTGGGAAGTATGCAATGAGTTCATTTAACGTTTCGATGGCGCTGCTTACATCAGCCAATAGACGGTATGCTACCGCTTTTAAATATAGCACCTCTTTGAGGGTGTTTTGGCTTACCCCCAACGGGTCTTTAGCCCGTCGAAGTATGTCGTTGCATCCAGAAATGACGGCCTGATGCTGTGATTGCATAAGCCCTTGCTTTAACTGCTGTATTTCTTTTTGTTCTTCTTGTGTCATTAAAAACGCCTGTTTTTAAATTAGCGTAAAAACAAAAAACGGCGAACTCATAGAGCTAGCCGTTTCAAAGTTGGGGGCGAACACACCTTCATTTAGTTAAAACTTATGAAGGCGTGTTGCCCCGGCACCGTTGTGTGCTAATCGTAAATCGCCAATTTAGCCTTACTAACTTAACCTTAATAGTAATCGTATGAGAAACGAAGGCCAATAGTACGCGGTCTATTTGTTACTACCTTAGGCGTGAATTGCTGCGTATCAATATTCAAAATTGCACGCTCATCAAACACGTTATCAATGTAAAGTTCGGCTTTCCATACGTCGTTTGTTACACCAACAGCAAGGTTCGTCAGGATATACGACTCCTGTACGTAGCGGCCACCACGGAATGTTTCACCATTTGAATCGGTATAAGTGACCCCTTCAAACACGTCAGCTTCTTGTTCAATCTTAAGGCCTGAACCTGTGCCGTAAATAAGCGAAGTTGCATCTTCCATTACATAGGCATCCATCACCATACCTGCTAAGCGATCGCCGGTATAACTTACAGAGCCGTTCACATACCCACGCTTATCACCCTCAAGCTCGAAGAAATAACGCGCATTAATGTTTCCAGAGAATTTCGCTGAGTATGGAAGCTCTGAGCCAACACCAGCCGCGATACCTTCAAGTTCTGAGTTTACGCGAGTTAATTCGGTATCTAATACGCTGAAAGCAGCATTAATGATAAGGTCATCAGTAGCAAGCCACGTCATGTCAGCATCAATACCTTTGATCTCAGCATCGCCTACATTGTCGGTGAATACCAAGAACGAGATGTTAGTGGGGTCGAAGCGCGACGTTTGCAGTTCTTCAATTTCAGAATAATAGGCCGTAGCGTTTACTCGGAATTGACCATCAAAGAAGTCACCTTTAAGACCCAATTCGTAGTTATCTAGCGTATCGGTTGTTGAGTATACTGGAATACGGAAGTTTTCAAATTTACCAGACTGATTCGTTGCCAGGCCACCACCAACACGGTTAGTAACCGGAGGTCGGAAGCCTTCTGAGTAGTTAGCGAATAGTAATACGTCTTCGTTAACCTTCCAGTCTAGCGAGAACTTAAAAATAGTGTCGTCAACGGTTAGCACGCCGTTGTCGTCTAACAGGTCTACCTCTAACTGCCCGCTTTGAATAGCCGCTGCTACTGCATCAGGGTCTAGTCCAACGGCCGCAAGCTCGTCTGGGTCTTGTGTACCGAATGCACGAATACGTCGCGTTACGTCAACGGTTGACGTTGAGCCCACGTAGATATCATCGATTTCATACCAACGTGCGCCAATACTTGCTGTAATCGTGTCGGTAATATCATATTCCAGCTGACCAAATACAGCGATTTGTTCAATGGTATGCGTGATATCGTTGATAAAGCTCACTTCAGAAGGGAAAGGGCCACCATCACTATTAATGCCTTCATTTCCTACTAGGGTGCGTTGAAGGTTATCAAACCCGAATGTCGTCATTTCTGTGTTGGCAATCTTGAACTGCCCAACAGTTGCAACTTCTTGTTCGTCATAGAACAGTCCAGCCGTCACGCGCCATGGCGTATCCATGGTGGTATTGAAACGAATCTCGTGAGTATTACGGGTAGTAGATGTGTCTTCTTTATAATATTTGGTGGGGTCTAAGCAGCGCTCGTCTGCGGTGTTATCAGGCGTATCGTAGTGGTTACACACGTAATACGCAGAGAATAAGCCACCGTTTGTATAGCCTGTATAGTCCGCTAGCGTATCAATTTCGCGGTCTAAATAACCACCGGTATATACCACGTTTAGTTTTTCTAAACGCCCTTCAAGCGTCCACGTAGTTAACCCGAATTCGTCTTTGTTCTCTTCTTGCTGGAAACGCAGCGCAGAGCTTTCACCTTCAAGCGTAGGGTCGTAGGCAAATACACCTTCTGTGTCTAATGTCTGTTGGGTGTGCTGTACAAGTAAGTCCCAGTCGTCATTAAAATGATAAGACAATCCAAAACGTGCACCTGTGTACATAGCATCATTGAAGTCTTCTTCGACAAGGGCATCGTTTTGTGGAGAAACAACGGCCGCTTCGGTATTAGAATTGATATTGGGGTTGGTAATTCTGTTTGCGTCCATGCCCACCGGATCTGCTAATGGACCACCTGAGATGCGGTCAATAACCACAGCACTGCCAATGTAGCCACCCTCGCCCGGCACATTCATGACGTTGTCTATCCAACCGCCTTGTTTGTCGTTGTACGCGGCAACACGAACAGCTAGGTCGTCGGTAAGCGGCATATTGAAATACGCTTGTACCGAGTTGCTCATTTCACCGTCTTTAGTAAAACCGATGTTGGTATCGAAACCTGCAGCGAAACTCGTATGCTCAGGTTTGTTGGTGATTAAACGGATAGTGCCCGCCTGAGAACTAGCACCAAACAATGTGCCCTGTGGCCCAGGAAGTACCTCTACACGTTGAACGTCTGTAGCGTAAACATCTAAATTACGTCCAGCCATTGATACTGGCATTTCATCAAGATAGAAGGCAACGGACGGCTGAAGCGCCTGTACCGAGGACAGCATAATATTAGATTGGGTTGTTGCAGCACCACGAATGTAGATTTCATTCTGTCCCGGACCTGTGCCCTGAAATACCACGTTAGGTAAGAATTCAACATAATCTTGGAAATTGTCTATCCCAAGATTTTCTAGTGCTTTGCCGTTAAGTGCAGTTACGGCAACCGGAACGTCCTGAATCGACTCACTTCTTTTAGTGGCGGTAACTTCAATGGTTTCAAGTTTAGCAGGCGCGTCTGATTCTTGCGCAGCCAGAGAGGTAGATGCCAATGCAGCGATGATGGCACAGCTAAGCTGAGTTTTACGCATTTGTGTGTGTTTCCTTCAATTGGTTTTTATTCTTCGGACTGTGTTTACTTCATACACATATCAAAAAGATCATATATTACAATACAACAACTATAATTAATTTCTACACTAACGATTAATATTTAACCATAACGTAGTAAATAATAGCAGAAAGTCTAATATTGGAAGGTTATTTAGAAGACCCTGAGTGCGAGGCAATGAGCAAAGCTTTAAATTGCATATAAATCGAATTATTTCATCTGATATTTATTAAAAGTGCTCCATGCTGTATATTTCGCCGTAATAACCTAAGTTGAAATAAAAGGTGAAAGGAAATTACTGCGTGATTGAGAACGAAAAGAAATCTCCACTCAATAAGCCGGTGTTTATAACGTCTTCTGCGTTAATCATCTGCTTACTAATCTTCGCTGCGGGCACGCCCGAACTTGCAGACTCTGTCTTCCAAAAATTACAAAGTGTAATTGTTTCAAATGGCAGTTGGTTTTACGTTCTAACCGTTACTATCATTGTTCTAGCAGTGGTGTATTTGGGCATGTCTCGCTATGGCGAAATTAAGTTAGGGCCTGACCACGCCACACCAGAGTTTAGTTTTGGTACTTGGCTAAGTATGCTGTTTGCTGCAGGTATGGGCATTGGGTTAATGTTTTTCGGTGTAGCTGAACCATTAATGCACTTTATGTCTCCGCCCACGGCACAGGCAGAAAGTATAGATGCCGTGCGCGAAGCGATGAAAACGACCTTCTTCCATTGGGGTATACACGCGTGGGCTATTTACGCGGTGGTAGCACTCATACTCGGTTATTTTGCCTACCGCCAAAACTTGCCCTTAACCCTTCGCTCTGCACTTTACCCACTTATCGGCGACCGTATCTATGGCTGGCCTGGCCATGTAGTAGATATATTTGCAGTAACCTCAACGGTATTTGGTATTTCTACGTCGCTTGGCTTTGGCGCTTCGCAAGTTAACGCGGGCTTTAACTATCTGTTTGGTTTGCCCTCTAATACTGGTGTTCAAATTGCCATTATGGCAGGCGTAGTTGGTCTGGCGGTTATTTCGGTAACTACTGGTCTAGATAAAGGTATTCGTCGCCTTTCAGAAACCAACATGGTTCTGGCTATTATTTTGCTGCTAATTGTATTGTCTTTAGGTCCAACGGTATTTTTACTACAGGCCTTTATGCAAAACACAGGCGCATACTTGTCTGACATAGTGCGAAATACCTTTAATTTGTACACCTATGAAAAAACCGACTGGATTGGTGGCTGGACCATATTCTACTGGGGCTGGTGGTTAGCATGGGCGCCTTTCGTAGGTCTATTTATAGCGCGTATCTCGTTCGGCCGAACTATTCGCGAATTCGTTATGGGCGTTCTACTTATCCCTTCTGCGTTCACGCTATTTTGGATGACCGTATTCGGTAACGGTGCTATCGACCAAGTATTAGTGCAAGGAAAAGACGTACTGGCACAAATGGTTAACGACGATACCTCCGTTGCGTTATTTGTATTCTTAGAGCAGTTTCCATTTGCGTCAGTTCTTAGTTTTATTGCCGTGCTTATGGTAATTATATTCTTTGTAACCTCGTGTGATTCTGGCGCAATGGTAGTTGATATGCTTTGCTCCCACGGTGAAAACGATACGCCGTTGTGGCAACGCGTGTACTGGGCGCTTGGAGTAGGTATAGTCAGTTCAATACTTCTTTATGCTGGCGGATTAGGCGCACTCCAAACAATGACAATTGCAGCTGCCCTGCCATTTGCTATTGTGCTGCTCATCGCTATTTCCGGTTTGCTAAAAGCACTGAGGATTGAGTCTTACAAACGAGAAAGTCTACAGGTAATGGCCGGTACGCCTTTACATAACGATTCAGATAAAAACTGGAAAGACCGATTAGAAAACATCGTTACTTTCCCAGATGAAAATGCGGTTCGTCGATATGCAAACAAGGTGGTGATGCCTGCACTAACAGAAGTTGGTGAAGAGTTTAAGTCTCAGCAGTTTGATATAAAAATTGAAGATACTGCCGAAGCACTTATTCTGACCGTTGATATGGGTAACGACCCAGAATTTATCTATGCGGTATACCTGGTGCCGACAGAACAGCCTGAATTTGGTCCAAGCGATACAGCAACACTGGACGAAAACAAAAAGGCAACGTACTATCGCGCCGAGGTTCACCTGAGTGAAGGTGGTCAAAACTATGACATTATGGGTTGGTCGAAAATCTCAGTCATTAATGACGTAATCGATCACTACCATAAGCACCAACATTTTATTCATTTGCTTAAGTAACCAACTGGTTACGCATTTGTTGGAAGTAATATGCGAAAAGAAGAAGAACTATTAGTGGCACTACGGCGCGTTATTCGCGCTGTAGACCTACGCAGCAAGCAGCTAAGTAAACACGTGGGTTTGACAGGCCCGCAACTGTTAGTAATGCAAAATATCGAAGAGCGCCCTGGCATTATGGTGCGCGAAATTGCAGAGAATATTAATTTAAGCCCTGCAACTATAACCAATATTTTAGACAGACTAGAGTCTAGAGACTTAGCTACGCGCATTAGAAGTACACAGGACAAGCGTAAAGTGGGCGTGTTTTTGACCGAGCGCGGAAAAGAAGCGGTGGTAGACGCCCCGCGCCCGCTTCAGGAACACTTTGTCGAGCGTTTTTCTCAGCTAAAAGAATGGGAGCAAAGCCAAATGGTAGCTACCGTTCAGCGTATTGCTAGTATGATGGATGCTGAAGATATTGATGCCTCACCTTTCTTGGAGCTAGGCAGCATTTCAGAAAAAAGCTAATAGCTTCTATCTTTTCTAAAAAAATGGCCTTCAATATGAAGGCCATTTTTGTATCTGTAATAAACGTATATTGCATGATGCGAAACTAGGACTTCGCTTTCAGCGGGTTTACTTTTCCACCGGTAATTTTGTCTGCCCTACCTTCTTCTTTGGCCTTTTCAGCACGACGTTTTCGAATCTCTTTAGGATCAGCTATCAGCGGGCGATAAATTTCAATTCGATCGCCATCGTTAAGTGTATCGCGTAACTTAACAACGCGGCTCCATATACCCACTTTTGTGGCTTTTAAGTCGATTTCGGGAAACTGCTCAAGCACGTTAGACGCATTAATCGCCTCTTCTACCGTCGCATTTTCATGAATAGCAACATCAATGATAGTTTGCTTGGTGGGCAGTGCGTAGGCAACCTCAATATTGATGAGCTTATTACTCATGCGTACACACTCCGCGCTCGGTCTGTGAAAGCTGTAACCATACTAGTAGCTAAACTGTTGAACACTTTTCCGAATGCCATCTCTGCCAGCTTATTACTGAATTCAAATTCAAGGTTAAGCTCTATTTTACACGCTTCTTCAGAAAGCGCTGAAAATGTCCAGCCGCCAGTTAACGAACGAAACGGCCCGTCTATTAGCTGCATTTGAATACTTCTGCCTGGCTCTAGAACATTATGTGTTGTAAACCACTGTTTGATACCGGCTTTTGCAACAAGCAAAGATGCTTTCATGCTTTGCGCTGAAGTGTCGAGGATTTTACTATCGGTACAGCCTGGCAAAAACTCAGGGTAGGAAGCTACATCGTTGACTAAGTTAAACATGGCTTCTGCGCTATGAGCTACAAGCGCGCTTCTATGAATACTTGGCATTGATCCCACTACAATTAAAACTCTTGGAGGCATTGTATCACAGAAATTTTGTATCGCTTGTATTCGGTTTTGAACCAAATGCCCCAATATAAGATAACAATGACAACTAAAGACATTCCTTTGAACAATCAGTATAATAGCCAGCATGAAAAAGAATAAAGCCAACAAAAACACCTCAGGAAATATCGCGCAGAACAAAAAGGCGCGTCATGACTATTTCCTAGAAGACAAGTTCGAAGCCGGGCTTGAGCTTCAAGGGTGGGAAATTAAAAGTATTCGTGCCGGTAAAGTAAACATTACCGACGCGTACATCATTATCCAAAATGCCGAAGCCTATCTGGTAGGCTGTAGAATTAGCCCGCTAAATCAGGCATCTACCCACGTAATTGCTGCGCCTGAACGCGCGCGAAAACTCTTGCTTAAAAAGCGTGAGATAGATCGCTTAATGGGCGCCCGTGACCGCCAGGGCTACTCGATTGTTGCAACGTCTATGTATTGGAAAAAGTGTTGGGTGAAACTAGAAATTCATTTAGCTAAAGGTAAGCACGCTCACGACAAGCGCGACACTTTGAAAGATAAAGACTGGCAACGCCAAAAAGAAAGAATGATGAAACACAGCGTTTAACGCTGTGTTTTCATATGTGATGCTATAAAAGAAGCGTGATTTTGGCTGCGTATTAATATAGCAGCCTTCTGAAAATCCTTTCCTAAACGGTATTGGCGTTAGCCTACGTCTCGTTTGGTCATCTTCTTTCGATGCAGCATATCAAGAATAAGACTCCAAAGCGGTGACGGGTTTCTTAGCGTGGTTAGGTTATTTCCCAACCGCCTAAGCTGTCGTCGCACCATCGCCATATTAGCAAGGCTCGCCAACGATTTATCTTTCCAAGTACAGTGTGGAATAATGCCCGAGTAAGTCCATTCTTGCTGCCACTTCTTAGCTAGGTCGGGCGTAATGGCTAAAGCGCTGGCTAAGCCTACCATAGCGCAGCCTTGCTCTATCACCTCTTCTGCCACTTCGGCCCGTTTAATGCCGCCTGTGGTCATAAGTGGAATGTCGGTTTTACTCACCAAGGCCTGTGCAAATTCTAGAAAGTATGCCTCTCTGGCAAGGGTGGTATCGTCCCGGGTTTGGCCCTGCATAGCGGGCGCTTCATAACTACCGCCAGATAGTTCGACCACATCTACACCCAAGGCTTCTAAGCGGTTTACTACTTCACAAGCATCATCAAAAGAAAACCCATTCTTTTGAAAATCAGCAGAGTTAAGCTTTACCATAACAATGAAGTTTGAAGCGCACACCGCTCTAACTTGGCTGACTATGTTTATCAACAAACGTGCGCGGTTAATAATAGAACCGCCCCACTCGTCTTGACGCTGATTAGTAAGCGGAGATAAAAATTGTGTAAGCAAGTAGCCGTGAGCGGCGTGTATTTCTACGCCATCAAAACCAGCTTTTTCAGCTTGCTTAGCCGTTTCGACAAAGCGCTTGCATACATCATGGATGTCTTGGCAGGTCATTTCCCTGGGCTGAGCAAATAGCTTAGAGTGTTTACCCATATCCAGCGGTACAGCAGAAGGCGCTATAGCTTTGCCCTGCATGGCTTTAAATACTTGGCGACCGGGGTGATTAATCTGCATTATGGCTAATGCGCCATTTGACTTAATGATCTTCGCCCACTTTTGAAACGGCGCAATATCGGTATCTTTTTCTAGTGCAACGCCACCTGGCCCTGTCATAGCTGCTTTATCAACCATAACGTTACCTGTAATTACCATGCCTAAATTACCATGAGCCCAGTATCGATAAAGTGAATATAAAGACTCACCGGGAATGTTTCCCATGCTCGACATATTTTCTTCCATTGCAGCTTTAACAAGACGGTTTCGCGCTGTTACGCCACACGGCAGGGTATAAGGAGAATACAATATGGAATCTGAAGACATTTACACTACAAGCCTTTTAATTATGCTGACGTACTTTAATGGTTCTTGCCGCTAAATGCATCCTTACATAGGTACTTATTCCTTAAAAATTCGCTAAAAAATTATTAAGCAGATTGTTCTTTTAATTAAAACATAAAGCTCTCTTTAAGCTTTCTTACCCTTTTGTTCACACGGGCCCTTGAAATTCAGAGTATCTAACCACACATTAGTAATAAGTCGATAATAGACTCGCTGTTACGAAGGTAATTTTGTTTTCTAAGCTCGCATAGTAAGCTTTTGAAAACATAAGTGTTATTTTTGGTTGTTTTATAGCCAAACCCTTAAAATTTAAAGCGTTTTCTAAAAGAAAGCATTTAATGACGTAACATTTGTGCTATTATTGAAAATCACACTCGGGGCTGATTAGGATTCGACAGGATCTAGGAAGCCGGAGGTGCATGCAGAGGAGCGGTTGGCCTCTTAAAAAAGCCGCATTTAAATAGTCGCAAACGACGAAACTTACGCACTAGCCGCTTAATAACCGGTATAGGCCCTTCCACCCTAGTCTCTTCCTGCTAGCGGGGATTCGGAAGGTCATCCAAGTAGGATAGCGAGGGAACCTTGTCTAAGGGTGAACCGCGAAATAGTATTAGGCCAGCTGCAAGGAAATCCTGTTTGTCGGAGTTCCAAGCAGTTAAATAAATGACAAACTAAGCATGTAGTACCAAAGGTAGACATTTTCTGGACGCGGGTTCAAATCCCGCCAGCTCCACCAATTCAATAAATTAAGACGTCCTATGACGTCTTTTTTTATGTCTAAAACTCAGTAATTTCCCCACATCCAGTGCCGAAATGTGTGAACGCACACTTTGAAAACAATATTAATAATTTAGAAAAGTCGTTAGCGGCAGGTCAAATACACTAAACAGTATGTCACTGCTCACGCCCCCACCGACCACTAACACGCTTCGACGTTTTACTTGATAAAGTATCTTATTCGAAAGTTACTAAGCCCTAGTCTGCTTTGCGGTTTAGGCTGATTAAGCAGATAGCCAATAATAACGTCGCAATCATACCTGAAGCGCCAGCTACACCTGATGGTAGAAAGCCATCACGACCAAATATGATTAGTATCGTATTGGCAAACATAGCGACCATGCCTACTATAGCGGTAAGACCACCAATTGTTTTACCACCTTTTACCATCAAGAATAGGCCGAAAACGATGGCTGCTAATCCTAATAACAATTTCGCTGCGTAGTAAATCATGAAAGACAAAGACACTACGCCGCCAATTAAAGGTTTAGCGCCTTCTACTGCACCAGCAACTTGGCCGAAGGTTGAAAATAACGTTAGGCCAATACTTACCTGCACTATATTCAGAACGGCGCTAAAAGTAATAGCCGACCAGCCTAGCTGCGCGTTTTTTGCCTGCACCATAGCGGTACTAGCGAAAGCAGCTAGCATAGTAAAAATTACGGCTTCAAATCCCCAGGCATGCTGCCGTGAAAAGCTAATTCCGCTGCTGTAAAGCGCTGTAAAAACAGCCTGTGTTATTGCTAATAGCAGTAATAGTGATGCGGTTATTTGAATAGTGCGCTTATGAGTAAATTCCATTATGGCTCTCTTTTCTTTTAGATACGTAAGTAACATTTATTAATGTGGCTATAAGACAGGTAAAGCTAATTATTTATTTCACTAAATTTGGTAAAAATTGAAAATCATCTATAAAGAGAGGAAACTTAATCTATTGAGATAGCTCACTACCAATCGGCATGTCTTTTTCATTTAAATCTTCAACACTTTTCTAGTTAAGCACTGCTTTTTCCTTTAGATTGGTCATTCCACTCTCACTTAAGAGTAAAACGTATTCCCATCTAATTAGTTATAATATAACATTGCTCGCAAATTTCTGTTACAGCACGTTATACAATGCAAACAAATTCAGTAATATGCGCAGATGCGCTAACCGTGCGCGTTGAAAACCGCACGCTTTTAGACAATCTAAACTTCAACGTTGGTAAGGGCGAAGTTTTCGCGCTTTTAGGCGGAAACGGTGCCGGTAAATCTACTACACTTAAAACCTTTTTAGGTTTGATGAAAGCATCTAGCGGTAGCGCTACTGTGTTGGGGCACAACGCCACTACTCACCCTAACGATGTTCAAAAGTCAGTCGCTTACTTACCTGAATCTGTAACGCTTTATGGTCACCTTTCTGGCTTAGAAAATATCCGTTACTTTCTTTCTGTAGCTGGTGTAGAAAAATCAGACGAAGACATTTTTGCGGCACTTCGCAAAGTGGCGCTTCAAGAAGATTCATGGAATAAGGCGTTATCAAACTACTCAAAAGGTATGCGCCAGAAAACCGCAATTGCCCTTGCTTTACTGCGCAATGCACCAGTGCTGTTTTTAGATGAGCCCACGTCAGGCTTAGATCCTGCCGCTATTGACGAATTTAATGCGTTGGTTTCAGAGCTAGCGGCCAACGGAGCTACCATTTTTATGGTAACTCACGACGTGTATGGTGCTTGCCAGGTAGCTCACCGTATTGTGCTTTTAAGTAACGGTAAGCTAACCGGCTCTTTCGAGCGTGTTGGCGATACGCCTATTGATACTGAAGCGGTACACGCAGCATTTGCAGGGCGCAAAGCATGATATTTAATGTAGTTAAAACCATTTGTGCAGATCAGTGGCGATATTGGCTGCGCACGAAAGTCGCTGCTACGGTACTCTTGCTAGGTGCCATACTGACCCTTGCGGCATTGGTTGTGAATGCATTTCACATTGAAGAGGCCGCGCACGCTAGAGAGCACCTTCAAACTGAAGCGGAAGAGCGTTTTAAAGCACAGCCTGATAAGCACCCTCATCGCATGGTGCATTATGGTCACTATGTCTTTCGTGCCCCTACTCCATTAAGCGTAATCGAACCTGGGGTAGACACCTACACGGGTAACGCTATTTTCTTAGAAGGGCATCGCCAAAATAGCGCCATGTTTGCAGAGCAACGACAATCAGCCGGACTTACCCGTTTTAGCAGCTTAACCCCAAGCTTTCTGGCGCTAGTGCTTGCTCCACTGTTTATTATTCTCATTGGTTACGGCAGCGTATCGCGAGAGCGCGAAGCGGGAACACTTACCTTGTTGTTGTCACAAGGAACGACTCGCTGGCAGCTAATGTTAGGTAAGCTATTAGCGTTAATTGCAGCTAGCGGTTTGTTTTTACTCCCTCTGCTTCTGGCCTGCTTGTACGTGGCTTTTTCAAGCGAAAGCGCGCTTGTAGTACTGTTATTTTGTTTAAGTTACGCCGTTTACTTTTTGCTATGGGCTACCGTTGTAACTGCTTGTTCAGCGTTATTTGAGAAAAGTAGCGTTAGCTTCACCATGCTTATTGTTATTTGGATGGCCGCATGTGTGTTACTTCCTCGTCTTGGAAGCAGCGTAGCGACAAACGCCGCCCCCTCGATGGGCAAGCTTGAAGCGGATTTCAAAGTAGAAGAAAAGCTTCGTAGTTTAGGCGATGGTCACGACGTTAACGACCCTGCATTCAAAAAGCTAAAAGAAGATTTATTAGCGAAATACAATGTGGATTCCGTAGACGACCTTCCCGTTAACTTCCGCGGTGTTGTTGCCCAATTTTCTGAAGGTAGACAGGCGCAGGTGCTTAATGAGTTTGCCGAAAGCAGAATGGCAGAAGAGTTAGAGCAAGCACATATTGCACGTCAGTTTGGCTGGCTATCTCCTACCGTCGCCGTTCGCTCTATCTCAACACTGTTAGCAGGCACCAGCCTTGAAACCCACCATCGTTTTTTACGAGAAGCAGAAGCTCTTCGCCTCGAATTCGTGCAAGGGCTTAATAAAGTGCATGTTGAAAAGCTGGATTACAAACTCGACATGAACCGCAACGCAAGCGAAGAAGCGGCGGATAAAGCTGTTGTGGGTGCAGACAATTGGGCGTTGCTTTCGGAGTTTAATTTTAAGCCAGAAGCAGCAAGTACACGCATTTCATACGCGCTTATTTACTTTTTACAATTGTTTGTTTGGGTATGCATTACCGCCTTGCTTTTAAAAGCGGCTGTTAGGAGGTTAAACCCATGATGCGTTTTACCGATCTTAAACGTGAAGCTAATTTTGTGTTTGGTCACCGCCAATTAAAGCTTACGTTATTAGTCGTTTTTCTTTTAAGCACGGTGTCTTTGTGGTCGGGTTATGCAGAGATGCAGGAGCAACAAGCCACTATTGAACGTTTATTAGAAAAAGACCAAGTAGAGCGTGAAGCCGTTATCACTCACCAGTCTAACTATGGCATGGTTGCTTATTACGCTTTTCACCTGACTTATGCACCCCCTTCCCCGCTGGCTTTTGCAGCCGTAGGCGAAAGAGACGTATTTCCTTGGAAGCATCGCATACGCATGCTGGCATTAGAAGGGCAAATTTATGAGAGCGATACAGATAACCCAGAGCTTGCGTTTTTAGGGCGTTTCGATTTTGCCTTTGTGACCAGCGTATTGCTGCCGCTATTTATCATATTGCTACTTTACGATTTAAAAGCGAAAGAACGTGAAGCTCGTCGTTTTGATTTACTCAACGTAACTGCGCGTAATTCACATGCTATATGGACGGCACGAGTAATCGTCACATTGGTTCCTTTAGCGCTTGTTACGCTTGTTCCGTTTGTTGTGTTCGGGTTAATTAATGGTGCATCTTTGGCTTCTATATTAACCGTTTGCGCAATAGTAATAGGTAATATTGCGTTATGGAGTGCCATTGTTCTTGCGATTGGCGCCGCAAAACGTTTTGCAAATTTCAGTGCAACGCATCTTGCCTCTATTATGCTAGGCGTTTGGCTTGTAACCACCGTTATTGTGCCCGTGACCGCACACACGGTAATTAATGCGATGGTTGAAACACCTGAAGGCGGCGATATTGTGCTTACCCAACGCGAAGCGGTAAATAGCGCATGGGATAAGCCTATTGAAGACACTTGGACTCCATTCATTGCTACTCACCCGCAGTGGACCGACTACACAACATTTGACCCTGAAAGAGACAGCTCATTTAATTGGAAATGGTACTACGCATTTCAACAAGTGGGCGACCAAACGGCCAGCGAATTGTCGGAAGACTATCAAGCAGCCACACTTCAAAAAGACAATATCGCCAGCTACGTAGCCTTGCTTTCGCCGTCTTTGCTTACCCAACGTTTATTATCAAGCGCTGCTGATACTAACGTTGAAGCTATGGTGGGCTACGAAAACGACGTACGTGCTTTTCATAGGGCGCTGCGAGAATTCTATTATTACCACCTTTTTAAAGACCCTGAATTTTCTCAAGAAAGCTTTGAAGCTTTACCACAATTTACACCAAACATTAAAACCTCACACAAAAACCGCACAGGAAAAGAAGAATGAAAACTTGTTGGGTTAAATCATCACTTGCAGCCACTATATCGGCGCTGCTCAGCACATCGGCTTTAGCACAAAGCGATGACAGCCAAAATGAAGCTGATGTTGAGAAAATTACCGTACACGGTATGCATCGCGCGTATCAAGGGGCTTTTGAATATAAAGAAGTACCTGCTGCAGCACAAGATATAGACTTAGGCTTACTTAGTGATGCCGGTGCTATTAATTTGAATGACGCACTAGACCTGTCGGCATCTGTAGCACGCCAAAATAATTTTGGCGGCCTGTGGAATAGCTTTGCCATTCGTGGCTTTTCAGGTGACGAAAACTTACCTAGTGGTTTTTTGGTAAACGGTTTTAATGCAGGTCGAGGTTTCGGCGGCCCTCGTGACCTATCAGGCATCGATCACGTAGAAGTACTGAAAGGCCCGAAAGCGGCCCTGTTTGGCCGTGGTGAACCGGGTGGCGCAATTAACTTGGTAACTAAACGTCCTCAGTTTCGTGAAGGTGGTGAAGTTAAAGCCACTTACGGAAGCTGGGAGCAAATGCGTGTTGAAGCTGACGTACAAACCGTTGCAGGGGCGTCTGAAAATGTTGCCGTACGACTCGTTGGTTTTTATGAAGACGCGGAAAGTTTTCGCGATACAGTAGAAACCGAACGTTTTGGGTTTTACCCGTCGGTAACCTGGGAAGCGTCGGCAGATACTACGGTGACCTATGAGTTAGAGTACACCGAACAAAAGATTCCGTTTGATCGCGGTGTAGTCGCTATTGACGGCGAGTTGGGCCATCAGCCCATTGAAACCTTTACTGGCGATCCGAATGGCGACACTATTGATACCGAAGTTGTTGGCCATCAAATTGAGATTTCGCACAAGCTTGCTGATGACTGGAACTTACTGTTAGGTGCTGGGCTGCGCGATACTACGTTTGAAGGTAATGCGCTTGAGAATAACTTTGGCGGCCGTCAAACGCTATTTATCGACCCAGATCAAGCCTTGTTATCGCGCTTTAAACGCTATCGTAATTTCGAGACAGATTATCTGGTTTTACGTGGCGAAATTGCGGGTGAATTTGAAACGGGCTCACTGACCCATCGCGTAATTATTGGTGCTGACTACGACAAATTTGAAAACGACCAGGTCATTCTGCGCTATCGCCCGCCGTTTTTCTCAAATGATACTGACATCAACGATTTAGATTTAGATCAGTACCTTGTGGTCGATATATTTAACCCTGATTACACACCCCTTCCCGATGTTGAGCTGTCTGACAATCTAGACCGCTTTGAAGTTCAAAAAGCCTGGGGCGTTTACTTTCAAGACCAAATTAACATTACCGAAAAGCTTCAAATTCGTTTAGGTGGCCGCTTCGATAAGTTCGAGCAGGAAATTAATAATCGCTTAGCAAGTCCGGTAAACACGACCTCGCAAGATGATACCCGTTTCTCGCCGCAAGTGGGCGCCGTTTATGTGTTTAATGACAGCACAAGCGTTTATGCCACCTACGGCGAAGGCTTCCGTCAGTTAACAGGTTCAGACTATGCGGGTAATCCTTTCGAGCCGAACGAATCAGAATCTGCAGAAATTGGCCTTAAAACCGATTTAACGTCTATGTTCGACAGTGTGCGCGGCGACATCACGCTTTCACTGTTTAATATTGAACAAAGCAATATCCTAGTGTTTGATGACAGCGAAGAAGCATCAGACGGTTTTTTCTTAACTCCAGCAGGTGAAGCGCGAAGCCGCGGTATCGAGCTAGATATTAACGCTGAATTTGAAAGTGATATTTCGCTATGGGTGTCCTACACCTTTGTTGATGCAGAAAGTACAAATGATGCAGCAGATGCTAACTTTGTTGCAGCCATTGAGTCTGGCGACCCGCTCATTAACGTTCCAGAAAACCAGCTTAGTATTCAACTGAGTAAAGGTTTTTCTTTGGCTGATATGCCAGTGCGCATAGGTTCTGGGCTGTTATACGTTGATGAACGCTTGGGGCAAACCGCCACGGACTTCTACCTACCTAGCTATACTACAGTACGAGCGTTTGCTGAAATAGAGCCAGTTGAAAATCTATCAGTTAAAGTGGCTGTAGATAACCTGTTTGATAAAGAGTTTTACACTAACTCGTTTGCTGACGTATGGGTTGAACCTGGTGCACCGCAGCGTTTTAGGCTAACAGCTGCCTATCGTTTCTAAGCGCCTACGGCGCTTAGCTATCATCGAAGCTATTTAAGGCACTGCTTTTACGCAGTGCTTTTTTTTAAAACCAATGAATTAAAAGTATATTTTTTCTATACATACACTACAAAAGACTAACTTATTGTCATTAAAAGTTTTATCGAAATACACTATAATTCACATATTGTTATTCTCGCGGCTTTCAAATGAAATATTCCATTCTCTCATCATCTATTTGTCTAGCATTTTCTGGTTACGCGATGGCGCAGAGTACACCTTCAGAATTTGCAGAAATGAGCTTTCAAGATTTACTTAATGTAGATATAACTGAAACAGATATCGATACCTCCCCCCGCAAATGGTCGGTGTCTTTGCAATATAAAGCCGCCGAATTTGATGGATACATGATTGACGACAGTGATGTATCTCGAGACGAAGTACTTTTTGTACCCGGTGAAGAAGCGCGAACTGATGAAAACTTTCCTGTACTTCCGACTGTCATAAATCAGTATGCAAAAGTTATTCAAATAGGTTATCAACTTCAACATGATTTCAAGCTAGGACTACAGATTCCGTTGATAAGGCAAGAAACTGACCATATCAGCGTAGTGCCAGGTTACGATGAATTTCTAATTTCATCTGAAGGATTAGGAGACGTGGTAGTTACAGGTCACTATGAATACCTATCGAACGAGCAGTACAGCGTATGGATAAGTGGTGGCATCAGTTTTCCTACTGGCTCTATTGATGAGCAGGGAGACACGCCGCGCGCAGCGGGTGATCAGCAACTTCCCTATACGATGCAACTGGGGTCCGGCACTTTCGACTTACCTTTAGAAATTGGTTATCGTAATAAAGGGGATTATCCTTTCTCTGTTTCACTATCTGCAAGAATACGTACCGGTTCCAACGACCGTGATTATCGCTTAGGTAATAATTATGAACTAAATGGTAAGTACAATTTTGTTTTAAACGAAACAAGCACCCTCTTCACCGGCGCCGAGATAAGTTACGCAGATTCTATACATGGGCAAGACGACGAAATTACCGTAGATGGTGCTTTCCCCTACCCGGCTGGCATAACTAATCCTGATTTATACGGTGGGACAAAAGTAAGGTTATACGCTGGACTGAACTATACGGCTACTGACTGGTTACAAATACAGATAAATGGGAGTAAACCTGTATATCAGAACCTGAATGGCCCTCAGCCTAAAGAGTTGTGGCGATTTGGCTTTCAATTATCAACCTTGTTCTAAGCTAAAAACGTGACGGCAAAATTGACTCGTTTTTTACAAAAGTTCTCGTGGTTGCTCTTATTGCACTGCCTTCTTGTTCCCGCAGCACTAGCTGAGCTTCAAAAAGTAGACAAGTTGAAAGCTGCTTATATGTATAACTTTACTAAATTTATCACATGGCCCAAAGGTAACGCTGTTCCCATCTCCTTCTGTATTCATAACGATCAGGAATTATTAACTTTCCTGAAAGCACTAGTGGAATCTAGAGAGCCAAATAGTAAGTCATTGCTTGTTTTAGACAGCGTTGATGCCCAGTCTTGCGATATACTGTATTTGACTGAAAGCGATGATCTTTTAGAGCAGCACCTAAGCCATAGTGTAATCATATCTGATATTAATAACGTATTAGCGCTCCCTGTTGTCTTCAGGTTTTATGAAGAAAATCAGAAATTGCGTTTTGAAATTGATGTAGCAGAGGCTGAGCGGTTAAATGTAAAAATAAGTGCCAAACTTCTTCGAGTCGCGAGGATCAAGTGATGTTTAAACGTTCCTCGTTCTTTACAAAACAACTTCTAGCCGTCCTAGTCGTTAACTTTTTCTCCTTGTGCTTGGTAGCTGGTTTGCTTTACAACAACTTCGTCGCCGATTACAAAAGTAACTTGGTAGATGTATTAGACAACCAATCGACTCTTCTCGCCTCAGCAACAAGTACATCGGTACTATTTAGCGATGCCGATACCACGCAAGAATTGCTTGATGCCGCGTCTAAACTACCCGCGATAAAGAGTGCAAAAGTTTATGACGACGCCTATACCGTCATTGCAAGCTACACTATGGATGACTTTCGGGATGATGTATCTCCCTCAACCGTTAAAGAAGGCGCAACTTTCGGTAAACACCTGATTTATTACCTTAAGCCCATAGAGTTTAACGATGAAGTAATTGGTTATCTCATACTTACCGCAAGCACTACCTCGTTAGAAGAACAACAGCAGCACGCTATGTATGTCGTATTTGGTGTGCTCACTATAAGCATGCTATTTACTTACCTCTTTCACTGGCGACTTCAAAGGTTTCTATCAAAACCCATTCAACAGCTTATTTCTCTTGTTAAGTTTGTAGGAAGCAAACGTGAATACTCTAAACGCCTTCCTGACAAGAGAGATGATGAACTCGGTGAACTGTTTGGAGGTGTTAACCACATACTGGCCACTGTAGAAAGCCATCAAGCTCAGCTGAAAGCCCAGAACACAGAATTAGAGCGTGTAGTAGAACTGCGCACTAGGCAGCTATACCAAAAAGCGAATTACGATGCGCTAACGCAACTTCCAAACAGACATTTGTTTGTAGAGAAATTAGATGAAGCCGTAAACAAAGCTAATGCCCAAAACGCTGCGCTTTCTATTTTATTTCTCGACCTAGATAGGTTCAAACTCATTAACGACACACTAGGTCATGATATCGGCGATGAAGTCCTGATTATTGTTGCGAAAAAGCTAACAGCAATAGTTACAGAAAAAGATTGTGTCTGTCGCTGGGGCGGTGATGAGTTTGTAATCATGCTAGAGGGTGTTGCCGAACATAATGAGCTTGTTGCTTTATCTTCTGAAATTATCGAAAGCCTTAGCCAGCCTATGGCGATAGGTAGCAACCAGCTTCACATTTCAACCAGTATTGGTATTGCACTGCATCAAAGAAATTTAGAAACGGGAATAGAAATATTAAAACATGCAGATACAAGTATGTATCACGCTAAAGAGAAAGGCCCTGGGCACTATAGCTTTTTTAATATTGAAATGCTTGAAGAGTCTTTGGTACGTCTATCTTTAGAAAGTCGAATTCGACAGGCCATTAAACTTGAAGGGGCATTCTCGCTAGTCTATCAGCCCCAGATTTGTATACGCAGCGATAAAATTATCGGTCTAGAGTCGCTGATACGCTGGAATGACGAGGGCACTGAAATCCCGCCGTCCCAGTTTATACCAGTTGCTGAGGAAGCAGGTTTAATTAACCCTATTACTACTTGGGTACTTTCTGAGGTGTGTAGGCAGATTCGAAACTGGCTAGATGCAGGGCTAAATTTGGTGCCAGTGGCGGTTAATTTGCCTGCAAGCTTTTTGATACAGCTAGACTGTGCAGAGCAAATTAAGGAGGTATTAAGTAAGTATCAAGTCCCACCACATTTACTGGAAGTTGAGCTAACCGAAAATACGTTTATTAGCTCTACGGACTTTGCATTAACCTCTCTTAAAAAGCTGAAAAAAATTGGCCTTAACATTTCCATTGATGACTTTGGTACTGGCTATTCTTGCCTTAGTTACATAGGTACACTTCCTATCGACAAGCTCAAAATCGATGGCAGTTTCGTTTCTCAATTAGGGCAATCAAGCTCTAACGACGGAATTGTTAACACCATTATAATGCTTGCAAAGAGCTTAGAGTTGACCACTTTGGGCGAGTGCGTAGAAACTAAAGAGCAGCAGCAGACCCTTGCTAAAATGGGCTGTGACTCGGTCCAAGGCTATCTGCACTATAAACCGCTTAAAAGCAGTGAGATAGCGCCTTTGATGTCTCAACATTGATATAGTGAATAAACACCAAGCCGCTAACAACCTGTTAAGAGCACGGCCATTCGCTTTCATTAAGTAAGCCTTTTTCTATAAGCCTGCTTCGACGGTCCTCAATAGCTAATTTCAGTTCATCTCTAACTAATCTTACTGCTGGGGTGATCAAATGTCGGCTGGGTAACATTATCCACATTTCAGTTAATGGAACCTGATACTGATGCAACACACGCTTTAATCTACCGCTTAATAAATCTTCAGATACATCGATGGCCGACTTTTTGGCAATGCCCATTCCATCAACGCACCAGCGCCTAACAATGTCTCCGTCATTGACAGCGCGGTTGCTGCGCACTTTTACCTTAATTCTTTCACTTTCTTTCACCAATTCCCATGTGTTATGAGTTTGATCGTAAAGTTTATAGAGCAAGGCATTATGCTGAATAAGGTCGTTTGCTGTTAGTGGTTCGTCGTACTTTTCAATATATGCGGGGGATGCACAGATAACGTGTGGAATGTTGCACACTTTAAAACCATACATTTGTGATTCTTTTACTGCTTCTTTAGTCATTGCACGAAGAGCAACATCAACACCGTCGCGATAAAAATCTACTCGGCTATCGCTTACATGTAGTCGCAACGAGAGTTCGGGGTTTTCACTCTGTACTTTATTCAGTAGTTTGCGCATTAAATTGCGTCCCATCTCTGAAGACATCGCCATGCGAAGCTCCCCATTAACACTTTGCCTTTCCTCTGTAATGAGCGATAAACCTTGCTGGAGCGTGTCTAGCGCCTGTTGAGCCATAGGTAAGTATTGTTCCCCTTCGTGGGATAATCTAATTTTGCGTGTACTCCTTACAAATAGCGCTACACCAAGCTGCTCTTCTAAACGTTTAATAGCCATGCTTGCAGCAGATGAACTGATATCAAGCTTCTTAGCCGCTGTCGTAATCGAATTAACTTCAGCGACTTTCACAAACACAGAAAGGTCTTCGGTTTTCATTCTTTCCTCACAGGTTTAGCCCACATATGCCTTTTTAAACTTAAAAAGAAAAGGGAAATGGATCACGTTTATTATCCACGTTTTCGGGAAAGTCCTTATCGATTTTGGTCGTTTATTATCCGTTAACCAACGAATAAACTGTCATTCATTCGTTAATGACGTAAGTAGTAAGGATAAACAGGAGCTTTATATGAAACATACTGCATGGCAAAAACTAACCATGGCCTCGCTAATTGTAGGCGCTTGTGCTGCTTTTATACCCAGCGCCTATGCTGAAACCAAGGTGATAACTGCAGAAAATGTTGAGTGGGGCTATTTGAATCCGGCACGGGGTGACAAAAGCCCGGGGGCGGCCGACCTGTGGGGAGATAGAACCAAAGACACAGCTACCGGTATGCTAGTGCGATTTAACAAAGGCTTTGAATCGCCGCCACACATTCACAATATCACCTATCGCGGTATTGTTATTGAAGGTGAGATGCACAATGACGACCCAAGTGCCGCTAAAATGTGGATGCCAACGGGTTCGTTTTGGACTCAGCCTGCAGGCGAAGATCACACTACAGCTGCAAACGACAAAACCAACCTGATTTATCTGGAAATTGATGAAGGTCCGTATTTAGTTAAACCGTCAAAAGAACATTTCGACAATGGTGAACGACCAATCAATATTCATGCAGATAATATGATATGGCTGCAAGAGAGTGACCTGGTCAACATTGCGGCTGACGGCGTATCCGCCACCTATCTATGGGGCGATACCAATAGTGTTTACGGTACTTTAGTTAAACTGCCAAGCGGCTTTGAAGGCTCAATAACATCTAACGGTGATGAATTTAAGGCCGTAGTAATAAAGGGCAGCCTAAACTATAAGCAAGGTAGTAAGGCTAAAGCACTTGCCCTTGATGCGGGAAGCTATATTGAATCATCTACGCCAGCAACACACGAAGTCCGTAACGCGAGTGATGCTGACGCCATCGTTTATGTTAGAAGTTCATCTAAGTATCAAGTAAAGAACTGAAGTACACGGCAATAATCAGGAGGGCTGCACTTAATGTGCAGCACCACCAAACTATCGCAATACTGGTGATTTCGATACTCGTCAAAGCCACGCATAAGGATGCAATATGTAGCGTCCAGCCTAAAAACTTGGTAAAGGATGAAGAGGGTAATATTCGTAACACCCGCGCTAATATCCTACTCTTGCCTGCCTGCTTAGCGTGTTTATTCATTGCTAACATCAAACACAAGAAGCCTAACAGTTGTAGTGTAAAAACCAGCGTTATCATTACTGCTCCTTATTTATGTAAGGGCTAGGCGCAGAGCTTTTTGTGGTCATTTCCCTATTCGTAAAACGTTGGCCTATCCTCTTTGCTGCCCAAAGCAAGATGATACCTGAAACGAAAAATGCAGGAATGAAGCTTAAATAAACGCTATCCAAATATTCGATACTGTTTGCTATTCGGTCTCTAAATAACACGAGTTCTATAGCAACGGTGACAAAACAAAGCCCGCTTGCTAGCGCGAACTGCTCCTTCCAAGCAACTGAAGCTTTTGCTCGCCAAAATGCGTGCACCGCACTTAATGCCCACACCGTGAAAAATGTGTTTACTTCTAATTGGGCGCGACCTGCAACATCGTGCCCTATCAACTTGTTAGCAACAAAAAACGATAGGCTGGCTAATATTAAGCCAGCGACAGCCGCCACATTGCCTTTTTCCACAAGCGCCAACGTAAACGGGTTTTGCTTAGCGCTTTTTTTCCGCTGAGTGACCCAAATGGTATTGCCAGTGGCGATAAGCGCGCAGCCTAAAATGCCTATACTAAATAGCAACCATCGCATGCCAGTAGGGGCAAAGTTAGCCTGATGAAGCCCGTATAGAATACGTCTTATTTGAGCTGGAATGGTTTCGTCATCGTAGCCTTTAAGCGATTTACCTGTATAGGTTTCAAATACTAAACGGTCTGCACGGTTTGATACTGTTGTGGCCTTGCTGCGTTCTACGATGATGCGGCTATTTTTATACCCTACACCTTCAACGGTAATTCTTGCTATTGGGTTGGGCTCGCGCCACTGGTTAGCAATTTTTTCTAGTATAAGGACATAGTTCGGCATAGGGGGCGGCGTGGAGGGCGGTACGTTTAACAAATGATCGTTACTAATGACTTTTTCATCAAGTTGTAGGCTGGGCAACGAAGGAATAATCTGGCGATTTACGCCTCGCTCTCCCCGCTCAAAGTTAGCGTTAGCGGTATAGGGCAAATACATGATTGCGTAGATGAAAATGCCGCTTAGGCAAATCATAATACAAAAGGGAATAGTGAGAATTCCGGCAAGGGCATGAAAGTCGGTGGTCCACTTTTGTAGCTTTTGAGAGCGAAGCGTGAAAAAGTCCTTAAAAAACCTGCGGTGTGTATAAATTCCAGTAAAAATAGCAAGCAACATTGCCATTGCGGCGATTCCCGCAATGTATCGCCCGCCATAGCCTCGAAGTTGCAATGTGTAGTGGAAATTCCTAAAAAACAGTCCACCTTTTGTTTCTGTTTCATTTTCAACTGAAGCTAGCTGGTTGTTAAACGTTACGCTTTGCCTTTGCTTACCCTCACGCCATTGCACACTCCATAGTGCAGAACGCTCTGAAGGCAAGGCTATTCGCCACTGGTCAGCTTCACCTGCATGTTTATTTAAATAAGTAAAAGAATGGTCGATCATCGATTGCTGACTTTGAGAAATGCTCCCTCGTTCAGGCATCAGATAGCGCGTTATTTCCGGTGTGAAATAGCTTAGCGTGCCAGTAAAAAATATGGCGAAAAGCAACCAGCCAAGTACTACACCTAAATAGGTGTGCAACCAGATCATACTTTTTCTGAATGTAGCTTTCATAATGGGGTGCTTAAAGGTGAAACTAACGGTAGCGCTAAGAAGAGAATGGCAGAAAAAGCAATTAAAGACGCGCACCACTTCTTCGTATTCTTAATAGCAAAGCTCGCGATAAATACAGCAAAAAATACGAAGTAGCTTGCCATACTGCCACTTAGTATTGCCACTCCCTCTTGCTGCTTAAACATGTGGAAAAATATATAAGCGAAGTAAAAGCTTATTAGCGCAGAAACGGCATAGCCGCCCAGAATGGCGGCTATGCTACGCAGCGCAATGTCTACGTTGTTATTCAATGTGCTTACTCTTTTTTAGAAGCGATATGCAACTGAAAGTTTCGCATTACGCTCTTCGCCAGGCAGACCACCTAGGTACATAGCACTGCTGTAATAGTCAGTATTATCAAGGTTACGAATATTCAACTGTACGTCCCAGTCGTCCGACACATAGCTAACTGCCGCATCCCAAACTGTGTATGAATCTACGAACGCGTAGTCTACTCCAAATGCCGATGCTGAGATGGTACGCTCGTCTTCATAGGTTACACCAACGCTGAACTTAACCGGTGCAGGTAGCGCTTCAAAGCTATGGCTATAGGTTAGCCAAGTACTTGCAAATTTCTCAGCAATACCTTTGGTTTGTTCTTCATCAGTGCTCGATGCAAATGCACCTGGTTCAGTACGCGGCTCTTGGTAAGTACCGTTTGCATTAAGCGACCACTGCTCATTGATATCGAAGTTAATGTCTATTTCAACACCCGTAGTACGGTCTTGCTCGTCATAGTAAAACTCTGGAACATCAATGTTGTAAGACGGATCTTCAATATTATCTTCATACAGTGGGTTGGTGTATTGAAGGTTTGTACGCGCTGTATCAAACACAACTACCGAGCCAATGACCTGTTCGTTTAGGGCGGTAAAACGCACGCCTAAATCCCACGACTCTGATTCAGAGTCAGGTCGGTTGTTTTCTTCTGATAGAGAACCTAGTGTGCTGTATGCAGTGCGACCTTTTGAGTGGTTAATGAAAGTACTTAGACTGTCGCTATACATGTAGGTTAAGCCTAGGTTGTAGGTGAAACCATCATCGTTTGCATCGTACTCTGGATTACCGTCGCTGAATTGGTTTTGATAGGTCTGTTTCACGCCACCATATGCACCGCCAATTCGCGCGGTAAAGTTATCATTCAAATACAGGACTTCTTGGAAGCTCACGCCCCAGCTAGATACCTCTTTATCGTATTTACTACGAAGCGCTGGATTATAGTCTTCAAATGTACCTGTAGGCCAATTCGGGTTACGAATATCTAAGATGTAAGGTACGGCATCGCTTCGTGTATCGTCTGCATCCCAAATAGACCATTGGGTATATTCCACATCCATATTCTCGTAGTTAGCACTGAATAGATGCTCACCACGAATATCCCCTAGCGACCAAGTGTTGGTCAGGTCAATAAAGTATTGCCAAACACTTTCTTCTGCTTCAATTTTGCGGTATTCCTGTCGGCGCGCTGCGTACGGATACAGCACATCGTCAATAACAAGCGGCGCACGAGGCTCTAAATTGGTAGTGCCGTTGCGGTCAACATAGACATAGTTGTAAGCACTCGTCTGGCGAATGTACGAGGTCTCATAGGTACGGTATTGCAGTTGCTGAGTTAAAGACCAATCGTCGTTAATCACTAGGTCTTGGCGAAGCTTCACGCGGAACTCTTCACCTTCATTAGGACGTGAAATTGGTGATATAAGGCTGGTATCGCCTAAGTCAAAAGGCTGAACGCCATCGGTAGAAACTAGTGTTGCAGCTAATTCATCACGCTGAGCATCGGTAAGCTGTAAACCACCTGACTCTGCAGTATCGTTAACCAAGTCAGCGCCAGTAAAGCTTCCTGCGTCAGTATCAAACATGGTCAAGTCGATTAGACGAACCGGATGACCTACCGAATCAATTTGTACAGCGTCGTCAATATATGCCGCAGACAATAGGAACTGGTTGTCACTTGATGCAATGTATTTAAGCGACGTATAAAGCTCGCTTCGCTCATCGCTAAGCCCGCGATAGCCGTCAGACTGTTCACGGTTTGCTACAACGCGATAAGCAAGGTCCTTATTAATTGCACCTGTTGCGTCAGCCATTATTGAATAGCTATCCCAACTACCTACAGATGCTTTAACCTCATAGGCTTCTTGGAACTGCGGCTTCTTCTCAATAAGGTTGATAATACCACCCGCTTCGCCCATGCCGTATAGGCCAGTAGCTGGGCCTTTAAGCACTTCAATACTTTCAATATTAGTCATTGAGCGGGTTGGGTTATAGCTGTTGCCCAAGTCAGCACCAGCGTAAATGCCGTCAAAAGTGTAGTTAACACCAAGACCGCGAATCGCTAAATTATCACCTACACCGTAGTTGTTACCGTCTTGGCTCAAACCACTAATGTTGCGAATACTTTCTTGCAGCGTATCAACACCCTGCTCTCTTAGTAAAGTACCGTCAACAACAACGATAGCCGCTGGCGTTTCCATTAGGCTCATATTTGATTTAGTGGCCGTACCCGACTCTAGAATAAGTCGATTGTGGCGACCGTAAACGGTAATGACGTCTAAGTTTTCTTCTGCACTCTGTGCTTGAGAGTCTACAGGTGTTTCAGCATCGTTTTCTTGCGCCAGTGCCGGCGTGGCAGTAACTGTAGACGTTACTGATAAAAGAGAGAGAAGAATTGCATTAGCAACTTTACTTTTTTTGTGTGAAGTGTGGTTCATTTTCCGCCCAAATCTAAATGATAATAGTTATCGCTTTTAATGAGGACGCGAATCTTAAGTGGGGAGGTTTAGTAAATCAATATTAAAATAGACTTTAGTTCAATTTTTCTTAAAAAATACTTAAATTCTGCACATTTTAACGTTTTACACACAATTACTTTTTAATAATCAAACAAAGTTGATTTAAGTTGAACGGCCTTTTGCACCGCAGTCGGAGACCGTTATAGCTAAGCGCTTTTAATTTATTTTGCGAGGATAATCAGGAATTACTAAGATTTAATAGGTAAGTGCCCTAAAATCGCCGAGCACGACAGACCAATCGCTAATGTTATCGCCACGCTAGTAAAGGTGCCGAGCAGTACATACTCGGTAAGTTTTCTATCCTGGTGCCTTGTTAAATCACCGAAACGGAAAATAGATTTAGCTGCAATAAGAAACCCTATAGCGGAAAACTGATTTAACAATACAAAAGTTAACATGAGTACACGTTCTAAGTAGCCAATACGCTGCCCTGCCAGCGACAAGGTTTGTTGTGCTTCAGTGGTTATCGTAGGCGTATCATTAGGATGGGCTGATGAGGGTTTGTTAGTTAAAACTTCACTGCTCCAAGGGGACAGCAGTTGCTTTATAATAATTGAGCTGGGTTTAAGCACGGCTAAATAGGCAAGAAGCACCGCTAAATGTTGTGCACCTAGTATCTTTAGTAGCGCTAGTGCGCTGTGCCATTGGTTTGTGGCATATAAAAACACGCTCAAGATCACAGCCACGTGAGCAAGTTGATCGATGACAAACGCGGTCGTATTTTGAGAGCAATAAGACTTAATCACGTCAATTTTAAAATGGGAAACCGCTATTACAAGCGTAGCAATGCCTATTGTAGCCATGCTGTCGATGCCGGATAAAAACACAAGTGCGATAAAGGCGAGCGCACCATGTAATAGTGCATGTAAATACAAAGGTAACGCCAACGCGTGTCGCTCGTTTCTTTGCTTTACCCATGAATAGGGTTGAAAATAAAAGTCGGCAAGCAAGTGTGCAAGTAGTAACCCCACCAATAGTTCAGGCTGTGCAAAATCGGGAACGGCGTTAACGATAGCGCCTTTTGATGTTTCAGCTATCATTCAACGCTCCAGTTATGGCGGTAATCATTTAAGGTTTTCCACTGCACGTTTTGCTTCCTTGTTGTTTTATTTTACTTTCAATTGCTCTGTAATTTTTTGCTATTCGTTTTTTATTACTCGATTTTTTATTACGTGTTCTTTGTTACTGAATTCTTCGTTTCTCGAGTCTTCGTTATTGGGCGGCAATAGCGTGCTTCATATATTCAAGGTATTCAGCAACAAGCTTGTAATTACTCGCGTTAAGAATTCGACTCACATTGCTTCTATTTTTATCAAGTAATGCCGCTATATTCTCATGACTTTTGTCCGCGGCTTCAAGATAGGCCAGTAAAGTTTCTGATTGGGTTTGGGTTAAGCCGCTTACGTGAGTATCTGCAAAGCGCGTAAGTAACTGAGTTTTGCTTTCTAGCTCAGTATTGCTGCTAGAAAAAGCAACGTAATTGGGTTTAATCGAATCAAGCCCCCGCCCTGATAAAACAAAGGCTTCACCCGTGCCTGTTTTCACTTCGTTAGGACGAAAATGTGCTTCACCCACTGCTACGCTTATTCTTACATCAACGCTTGGCATGCGTGCTTTTAGCGCTAAACGTAAACCTAATGCAATGTGCATACTGTACTGGGGTTGGTTCACCGCCAGCTGAAATGCGTCGCCGCGATAAATGTCAAAATGGCCTTCATACTGCTTAGCGTAATACGATAACTGCTGTTTTAGCGCAGTGAGGATATCTCTGAAGTCTTCGTCAGTATAAGACTGAGAGTCTGTAATATCGCCGGTCAGCACGCCAGCATAACTCTTTTGTTTACTATTTATTGCGTTGTTTTTGTTCGTGTTCACTTTGCGCCGCCGTGATCTTTCTTTATTACAAGAAACGCTTCAACTTGTTATCACTATGACACGCCTAATCATCAAATTCAAAAACAATCACACTTTAAAATGTGATTAAAAATAATCACAAATGGAAATGTGACTAATTTATACAACTTTTGTGTAAGAAGATAAGCTTGCTGGGTAGCTAAACTATGGGTGCAGGTGCTTCACGCTTACATTTGTGCGCGACGGCGCAATTAAAACGTTGCGCAATTTCTACCTGAATTTTTGGCGCGATATAGCGCAGAATCAACGTCTTCGACGAATGAGGTTGCATTATAGTATTCTTTTTCTACACCCTTCTTTTTTGTTGATTGACGGCTATTAAAACAAGCCATACCAATACTGACCGTAAGGGTGCCTTTAATTTTTGATTTTTCATGGGCTATTGATAGCTGCGACACATTGCGAAGAATTCTAGCGGCAATACATTCTAAGGCGTCACTATCTGTGCTCGGCAGGATAATAGCAAACTCTTCCCCACCGTAGCGCGCTACTAAATCGTCGTTACCCAAACAACTGTTAGAAAGCGTCTCTGCTACTCTTTTCAGTACGTTGTCGCCAGCAACGTGCCCGTAGTAGTCGTTATATTGTTTAAAATAATCCACGTCTATCAACAATAAACTAATGGGAATATCAGCTTCTTTACAGCGCACGATATCGGATTTTATCGTTGCATCAAATAAGCGCCTATTCGCAAGCCCCGTTAATCCGTCGATATTTGCTAAGCGTTCTAACTGCTTATTCGCTTCAAGAAGCTCAATTTGCATTTTTTGTAACGCTTTTCGGTTATGCAAATTTTGAAGTGTATTACCAAGCATTTCACCTATACGACGCAAATACTCAATATCGAACGCTTTCCATGAATAAGGGGCGCCGATAATATCGCACCCGATAAAACCATACACTTTTCCGTCAACCATAATACGTGAGCAAAGAAGAGAGTAGATTCGCTGCTCTTCAAAACTAGCTTTTTCCAAAGACGCGGACTCTGGAAGTGTTGAAACATCATCGACCTTAAACAACCCATTAGAAATATGGCTCATAAAAAACGGCATGGAATCAGTTGGAATATTTTGCAGCTCACTGATGTAGGGAATAACTCCCGCCGCAACCCACTCATGGGTATTTGACATTAATTCGCCATCGTCGCTGAATTCAAACAAGTAACATCGATCTACGTCGCAAAACGCGCCGAATGCGGCGAGTGCTTGATCGATAATACTATCAAGCTCGCTAACGTTGGCATTGATTAACTTGGAAGAGAAATTAGTAAGAAGCTGGTTAAAAGTAATATGCTGATTAATTTTTGAGTCTTTTTGTCCAAGATCTAGAAGCGCTGTCATATCGGTTTTGATATTAAGAACAACCCAATTGTCCGTAGTGGTAGAAACAATATTGCCATCAACAAAACAATTCATGGTTCTAGAGCTTGTTTGAAGTCGAAAATAACTAGCGACATCTATCCCCGACTCAACAAGGAAAAATGGGTCGTCTACTTCCGCCACTTCTTCTTTCGAATTTTGGTCAAAGAACGTAAATAAACGACTTTCCGATTTCTGTAAGTCGATTATTCCAAAACATTTTTCAAAATACTGGCTAGCATAAATATCAGAACTACCAGCACGTTTAAATAATATGCTCGATGGTATTTGGCGAAAAATAGATATGACTTCGTCTTTATTCAAGGTCTTTCTCGATAGGAAACGCACTTTAAAAATAGCAGCACTTCAGCAACTGTAAAACGTTGCATAGTCAGAAAAGGTGAAAAACTTAACAAATAGTTTATTAAACTTATTTAAGGTGTGCCCGTAACTAAATAGGAAAATAGGCATTGCAAAAAGGACTAAGCGTAAATAATGACCGACTCAATAGTTGATCTTTTAGACGAAATGTACGATGAACAGAGCGATAAGACTTCATTAGGTGAAATTATAGAGCGCTTTGAAGGTCGTGGTTTTGGGCCCCTCCTCTTAGTGCCTGCACTCATTGCTTTGCTCCCTACTGGCGCCATTCCAGGCGTACCCACATTATGTGGTTTAACGCTATTTTTTATTTGTATACAAGCTGCTGTGGGTAAGAAAAGCCCATGGCTACCAAAGGCGCTTACCAAAAAAGAGGTAAGCTCGGATAAATTGGAAAGCGCCATAGATACTGCTAAACCTTACGCTAAAAAGTTCGAAAAGCTACTTAAACCCCGTATCACATTTTTATCAGATACGCCGGTAAAGAATATTATCGCTGGATATTGTGCGCTTGCAGCACTTTGCATGATCCCATTAGAAGCACTTCCTTTTGCCGTTGCCCTTCCTGCTTTCGCCCTTTGTATTACTGCTTTAGGAATGACTAACCGCGATGGTGTATTTTTGTCTATTGGCATTTTGCTGCAGCTAGGTACTGGGTATTTAGTTATGCAAGCGCTCAGCGTGATGTAATTAGCCCTACTTCTTCTACTCGCTTTTCAATTAAACTTCCTAACGGAAAATTTCTCCTATCAAAGAGGGAATTCACAAATACTGACCTTGTATTTATTGCCCACTTTTTTTCGCCATTCTTCTTTTTTTAAAACCGTTATTTACGTACTATTCTTTTCTTATAAAGCCTGTACTTTAGTACAGGCACTTTGCTCCATGTATTTGAAACAAGTACTTAGTGAGACATAACTACATAAGAAAATATAGGCTGTAAAAATCTATGAAGAGAATGTTAGCGGTATCTCTTGCGTTATTTTCGTTTGCTACTTTTGCTGAAAACTGTGTATTTAGCTGCCCTATTGGCTTAGGCGGGCAAACTATCACTCGCTCTATTTATACGTTAAACAACAATCCGCAAACAAAGTTTGCCAACTGGGTGGCTTATCACGTAACGCCTGACACCATCGACGGCCCTTCGCGAAGCAGAAACTGGAAAGCTGACCCTGAACTTGACGATGAGAGTACGCTGGAACCTAACGATTACAAAGGTGCATGGCGAAATATAGGCACAGATAGAGGGCATCAAGTCCCCCTAGCCTCTTTTAGCAACTCACCAGACTGGCGTGAGCTCAACTATCTTTCTAACATTACCCCACAAGACTCTGATTTAAACCAAGGTCCATGGGTTAAATTAGAAAATGCTGTGCGCAGCCTTGTGAGAACAGGGCAAGATGTGTATGTGGTTTCAGGCCCACTTTACGAAACATTTTTTGCAGCCTTACCCGGTGCAGATGAACTGCATAGTATCCCTAGCGGTTACTTTAAAGTTGTCGTAAGTGAAGTTGACGGTTTGGTGGAAGCCTCTGCGTTTATCATGCAGCAAAACGCCTCTCGCCGCGATGATTACTGCGCCACGCAAGTTACCATTGATGAAGTAGAAGCAAGATCTGGGTTAGATATTATGCCAGTTTTACCCGATGAAAGTGAGCAAACCATTGAAGGCAAAATTGGTAGATTAGCGATGCGACTTGGCTGCGGCTAAGCTACTCGGCCCTAATTAAGTGTGTAGCTGACAGAGCACGTTATTTTGACACGCTAATAAGCAGCCTTTTCGTTTGCTAACTAATTGCTTTTAAAAGGTTGCAGTAGCAAGGCGCGAATCGAAGCATTTTCTTTTATCGCAGGTACATCCTGTTGGCCTATGGAAAGTGTTTCGTCGCTTTGCTTCGCTCTTGGGGTAAAGCTTTTAAAAAGCCTGTCCCACCAAGATACACTAAAGCCATAGTTAGAATTTGATTCTGCCTTTGCTTGGCTATGATGTATACGATGCAAACGCTGGGTAATGAGCACCCATCCAATTCTGTCATCCCACTTTTGCGGCAATCGAATGTTCGCGTGGTTAAATAGCGCAAACCCATTTAGTGCAACTTCGAAGATAACTATAGCAATGGCTGGTATGCCTAATATCGCTACTGCCAAAGCCTTTACGCCTAGGCTAATAGCAATTTCCACGGGGTGAAATCTAAGACCTGTAGTGGTATCGACATGGCTGTCGGCGTGATGCATTTTGTGAAAACGCCATAAAAGTGGCACCGTATGAAACAATCGGTGCTGCCAGTAAATAAGCATATCCAGCAGCAGTACACTTACTACCACTATTCCAACAAATATAGCGTTGCCGTTTTGAGTAATATTCGTTGGTTCTGGGGACGACCAAGTACTGTCGGCTTGACCTGACGCTAGGTTAAATAGCCCAACGCCCTCTTGCTGAGCCCATATCGACACGCCTACTAAGGTTGCAGGAAGTAAAACTCTCGATACAAGTGCCCCTAACACCACCATGGAAAGGTTACCTACCCAACGTGTTTTTCTATTTAGCACGGCATTACGCGCTGGAAACATGGCTTCCAGTACTGCCATAAAGGCGAAGATACCAAGAAATACACTTAGGCGAATAACAGACGCATTATCCACTACAGCTCTCTTTTCGATTCAATTTCATGTTTACTTCCTAACGACTAATTACGCTTTGCACATAGAAAAGGCGCAGTTGTTCTGCCTACCCCTTATCAGTTTTAACGCCCTAAATCTTATCATTTGTCGAACACTGACTTTGTTCTTCTACTTTATTTAAGGTGCTAAACCCACCCGCAATTCGAGTGACCACCGTTACGGCACAAGCAGCGGCAAAAATATATGCTAGTACAGCAAAGTGTTCAGGCCAGATGCAAAAAGCAAGAAACACAAGAATCGTTTCTGTGCCCTCGGTTAACCCTTGCATATAGTAAAAGCTCTTGTTAGCGAACTGGGGTCTGTCGATATGAAATTTTTCAGCTGCAATGGCAAAAGCCAAAAAGCTACTGCCCGTCCCGATAAACGTGGCAAGTAACACCATTGCTGGTATGCCCCAGTTATTAGGATCAGCAATACCAAATGCTAACGGAATAGATGCATAAAACAAAAAGTCTAGGCATATATCAAGAAACCCACCTGCACTGCTGCTACTTTGTTGATAGCGTGCTAACTCACCGTCAATACCGTCAAATACCCTGTTGAGTACAATGCAGCTAAGTGCCATTCCCCACCAGTTAAGAATAATAAAGGGGACGGCAAGAATACCCAAAACAAAGCCTGCCACGGTAACTTGATTCGGGCTGATGCTTCTTGCATTCAGTGATGTGATCAAGGGCTTTAATAGCGGTTTAATAAAGGGGGTAATTTTCGCATCTAGCATGGTAATAACTCTATTATTTGACCGCCGGCAGCAAGGGCGTCTTCTTTGTCGTGTGTTACAAGAACTGCAGGAATGTTTCGCGCTTTAAGCTGCTTAAATGTCCAGCTTCGAATTTGCTCACGAAGGGCGAAATCTAGCTTACTAAAAGGCTCATCTAACAATACGACGTCAGGTTGCGAAGCGAGCGTTCTTAGTAGAGAAACACGGGATTGCTGCCCGCCTGATAATGAAGTGACTGCACGCTCCCCTATGCCTGCTAAGTCGACAGCGCTAAGCATTTCTTCGATAGCCTCCATTTTAGCCTTTCGATTTGTATGACTGTCTTTAGGCATGGCAAAGGCAATATTTTCTGCAACCGTCATGTGCTCAAATAACAAAGCGTCTTGAAACATGATACCGACTTTACGTAAATGAGCCGCTTTATCGTTTACTACAACACCGTTAATTTTAATGATACCGCTAAAACTAAACGGCCCATGAAGTTGGCCGGTAATTGCCTGCAGCAAAGTAGACTTTCCGGCTCCACTTGGCCCCATTACCGTTAAAATTTCTCCATCTTTCACACATACATTCACTTTTAATAGTGTGCTTTGTGCATGAGAAACCACTAGGTTTTCTAAACTAAGCGCCATGTAATACTGCTCTACTCTTTTTCTCTAAAGTACGTAATTTGTTACTTGGTTTTACTAACGCGGCGGGTAAATACCACGCCATCACAAAGCCCACTAAAGGCATAATCGCTTGGATAATAACGAATACCGCCGTTAAGCGCGTACTGCTTCCCGACACTGAAGCCACGGCTTCTGTAGTCATAGTGGCAATAGTGCCCCCGGAGGCCAATAACGTAGGTAAGTACTGGCTGAAGCTAATAGCAAGCCCCAGCGCCCACGCCACCATAATGGCTGAAAACAGGGATGGTAATTTAATATGGTAGAACACTTGCCAAGGCGTTTTGCCTAGGCTTTGTGCAACCATTGCGTAGCGAATATCGAATTTGCGATAGGCTACCGCCATAGACAAAAACACGTAGGGCACCACATAAACCATATGAGCAATATAAGTATGAAACCAAACAGCGTCTTGCAGCACGAGCTGCTGAAACCAAACCAGTCCATATAAAAAAGCCACACCAGGGACCAATAACGGCAAAAATAACGAGATAGAAAACGCCCTGTTAGCATTGATACCTGCGGGTTTAAGCAGCTCACTTTCCAGTGTAAATAGTACTAACCCCAATGCTGAGGTGCTTACCAATATTCCTAGCAATAAACTATTGGAAAGTGGCGTCGCAAGGGTTTCAAGTGCCGTTTCCCAGTGCAATAGCGTTGTACCTTCTGGCAACAAATTGGGGTAGTACCACTGCTTAGCAATTGAGTACACAAGTACCGAATAAACCACCGCGCCAATCAAGGCAATGTATAGCACTACAGCACTATAAGCGGCGCCTTGCACAAGGCGATCAAAAAAACGCCGGTTCCCTTTCGCAAGCCTTTTCCTTCCCGCATATATCACTATACGTTCGACACCTAACAACAGCAGTAAAGCCAAACCACTAACGGCAACCTGAAGCACGGCTGCACTGCTTGCCAATAGGCGCATAGATAAATCGATATGATTAAACCAATGCATAATGGCTACGGCCAAAGTGCTGGGGTTATTCCCTCCTAATATGAGCGGAATTTCCACGTTAGAGGTGGCAAAGACCAACACTGCTAATATAGGTAATCTGATTTGTACGAAGACAGTGGGCATCACAAGCTTAAAAAAGGTTGCCACGGGGGAATATCCAAGCGCTGTGCCCACTTTGATATAGCCAGAAAGCTTACTTTTCACTAATGGCTGGGACATCACGCTTAACGCCATTAAGAGAATGAACGGTAGCTCTTTTAAACTTAACGCCAGCAGTACGCTTAGCCCCCAAGAGTCATAGGGGAAAAAAGCGTCGCCGGCACTAGGAATGACAGAGTTCGTTCCAACTGCAGCTATTCGAGCAAATATGCCTGACGGGCTAAGTACAAATAACAAGGCAATGGCAGCAGCGGCGTGAGGAAAAACAAGAAACGGACTTAATAAACCTTGAATTTTGTTTAGCCAATTCGATTGATAAAATGAAGCTAGTAATAAAAACGCGCCAGCCATGGCCAGCAATGTAGACCCCACCCCGGTAAAAAGTGAAAGCCACACCATCTGCCAAATATCATCAAGAGAAAATAGCGTTCTAAAAACGTCTAGTGAAAAGCTGTTTGCGCCTATTGCAGGAAAATAGCCTAACGCCGGAAACGCTACGCCAACCAACCCAGCCAAAACAGGGATGCACAGCAAAAGTAATAAGCACCAGCGTGCAATTTGCGTAAATTGAGCGAACATCAATAACGCGCTCCATAGCGTTCGTACCATGCCTCTCGCAGCGCATTGGTCCAGCTTGAATGAGGCTCGGCCAGCAGGATCGTTGCTTGCGATTTATCTAACGCTGATGGGTGAGTATTACTTTCAACAAACAGTGCTTGGTCTGGCGCTGAAAGGCTTTCAATATCAAGCACGGTGTCGTCGCCCCACACTTCTACCTTCTGTTTTTTAGCTTGTGCCTGCGGTGAAAGTAGAAAGTTAACCACCGTTTTGGCCGCCGCTTTGTTTTTTGAGTTATAAGTAAGGCCTACAAAGTGAACGTTTGCCAGGCTACCGTCTTGCATAACATAGGTACGAACATCGTCAGGTAAATCGAAACGCGTTACCGCAGAAGGAATTTCTGAAGCGGTAAAAGAGAAGGCCATTGAAAGCTCACCTGTACCCACCAAACGTTGTAATTGGGAGGCTTGACGTAACATGTGCTTACCCTGTTGCCACATAGTAGGATGCAGCGCGTCAAGATACGCCCACAAACTCGGTAAAATCGCATTGAGCGATTTATCATTCGCTGGCTGATAGAAAAGGCTTCGCTTATCTTTATTAAGTGCAAGCGCTGCATACTTAATAAAACTAATACCTAAATAATCACTCGGTACTGGGTAGGTAAATCTACCTGGGGATTTTTGGCTAAATCGTAGCAGTTCTTCAATGGTTTTTGGCGCCATAAGCCCTAGCGTATTTAAGTGTGCGCTACGGTAGTAAAAAACCATAGATGCTTTGCCCCAAGGCGCCTCCATTCCTAACGTTGGCTCACCGAAGTCTGTTGTTACAGCGGGGTTTTGATCTGGGTTAGTTAGGCTAAAATTGTCAAGTTCTCCGACCCACGAAGTACTTAGCAGGTCGTGCTTTTTCATCGCAGCGAAATTTTCGCCGTTTATCCATATAAGGTCTACACTCCCGTTTTTGTGGTTTCCTGCCGCCTTTTCTGCAAGCACTCGAGACACTGCATCACTGGTGTCGGCCAGCTTCACATGTTGTAGTTCTATGTTAAAACGAGTTTTCACTTGTTCCGCTACCCACTGAAGGTAGCCATTGACCTGGGCGCTACCACCCCAGGCATGAAATCGAACAAGAGGCGGTTTTTCGCTGGCTGCTTCATCGCTGGTTTGGCCCAACGCAGGCTGGGCTACAACAAATACGGAAAAAATAACCATGCAGGTAAAAAAGAATACCTGCATGGGGGTAAACAAGGGTCTATTTGTACTTAACTGTGCCGCAGCTTGCCAACCTGAATTCATTTGCGAAGCATTCAGGGCTCTAGCATTAGCGTTAGCGTTAGCGCTACTGTGCCGCATTAAGCGCCCAGTCATAGTTTAGGTATTCGATATCTGCAGTGTCATTTTTTAACGCTGAAACTTGCGCTTCAGTTAATTGCATTGCGTCTTTATACAGCAAGATAAACTCGTTGAGCGTTGACGTATCACGCCACTCGCCGTATTTACCTTCAAAATCCTCACTGTACCAATCAAATATTTTTGATAAATACAGTGTGCCTTCGCTCATTTTATTACGAGAGGCGTCAGCCAAAAATCGCTTAGTTTGTGCCTCTAACTGCGAATCTAGTTTGTCTGCTGTGTATGCTTCTTCACGAAGCGCTGGGCAACCTACGCTGGCGCAATTCACCGCAAAATGTATGCGAGGCTCGTTATAGTTTTTTATGGTTTGGTTTGTACCGCGAATAAGTTCGTGTTCAATTTCATCTAACGTGCGGGTTTCGCCTAGCAGTGGCGCTATTTCTTTTTTCCAAGGCGAAGAAAAGAAACCGCCTAAATCACGAATTGAGTCAATAGCTGGGTACTCAGTTAAAATAAGCTCAATGGTATAGGCGTTGTAAGCATTAATAAGAAAAGCGAGCTGTTTATCCTTACCCCATGAGTCGAATGTTCTTTGCTCAACCTTAGATAAGCGCGCTAAATACCCGTTAAGCTTAGTCCGCTCTTTTTTAAAGCCATCGTAATTAACCTGTGTACTTGCGCCGTTAGAAATCGGCGTGACGTACTTACCTAACAAATTATCAAACGTGCTATGTAGGCCCTCTTCAGCATTAGCATAGAAACTTGCGCTTGCAGCAAGCAGCGCTATGCTGCCTGCTGCAATACCACGTGCTACTGCACTATTACGTGATAAACGGGCAATTTTACACATGAACGACGATTGAGTAGTTTTCACTTCTATCACCCTCTGCGCCATGTGTGGAATTTCTCAACGTAGCTTAAAAGTTTTTCAGGAGCATTAGCGCGCTTCCAGTTCCCCGCTGCGTATTTCGCACCTTCTGCCCATGTCGGGTAGGCGTGAATAGTGCCAAGAATTTTGTTTAACCCTAGATCGTGTTTCATGGCAATAACAAACTCAGACAGCAAATCACCAGCGTGCTCAGAAACAATAGTAACGCCCAGTATCTTGTCTTCACCCGGCGGCGTAAGCACCTTTATAAACCCTTTACGCGCACTTTCGGCAACCGCGCGATCGAGTTCGGCAAATTCGTAACGCGTTACTTCTACATCAATATCTTGTTCTGCAGCATCACGCTCACTAAGACCTACTCTCGCCACTTCAGGGTCGATAAAGGTTGTCCAAGGAATAACGCGATAATCCACTTTAAACTTTTTGAAGGTGCCGAACAGTGCATTTACCGCCGCATACCATGCCTGGTGAGCGGCTACGTGGGTAAACTGATAGGGCCCTACCACATCACCTGCTGCAAAGATGTTTGGCATAAGGGTTTGCAAGTATTCATCGGTTTCTATGGTTCTATCGAACTGAATTCCCAAATCTTCAAGACCAAACCCATTAAGGCGCGCTTTTCGACCAACCGCCACAATCACTTCGTCATAAGCGATAGTAGACTCAACACCTTCTTTAGCTACCACTAATACTTTTTCACCATCTTTCGTTTCAAAGCGCAGTGCGTCATGAGATGTCAAAACATTCACTCCGCTCTCTCGCAGTACAGATTCAGAATATTCGGCTACATCCGCATCCTCGCGGCCCATTAAACGGGGTGCACGTTCAACTTGCGTAACCTCACTACCCAAGCGAGCAAAGGCCTGCGCTAGCTCACAGCCAATAGGCCCACCACCCAACACTATTAAGCGCTTTGGCGCTTCTTCAAGGGAAGCAAACTTAGTCCATAAAGTATCAGATGTGACATAACCGCTTTGTTCAATACCAGGCAGGTCCGGAACAAAAGGCGCTGCTCCCGTGGCAACAACAATGTTTTTAGTAGTTAGCGTTTGCGTGCCGCCATCAT
This sequence comes from Alteromonas sp. ABH4_452, assembly GCF_056311825.1. Taxonomy (NCBI): domain Bacteria; kingdom Pseudomonadati; phylum Pseudomonadota; class Gammaproteobacteria; order Alteromonadales; family Alteromonadaceae; genus Alteromonas; species Alteromonas sp. ABH4_452. The sequence goes on from NZ_CM149973.1 coordinate 2,927,613, forward strand.
TCTTTTTAATCTCTACTGTCCAGGGGTCGATGATCTTTGCATAGCCTTTCACTACATCAACGCCCAAACTGGTGTAACGCTCTACACTGTCGTTGGGTGCAATAGCCGCAATGACTTCGTGCACACGGGCCATCACTTTTTTAAACGACATAGCAGGTGTTACCGGCTCTAAACCATAGTTATCGGCATGGCGCATTTGGTTTGCTACTTTCGCCGTTTTTATAATGGCTTTACTGGGTACACAGCCATAGTTAAGGCAGTCGCCCCCCATTTCCCCTGCTTCTACCAGCGTTACTTTTGCTTTTACTGCGGCGGCGATATAACTGGTAACCAACCCACCTGCACCGGCGCCTACCACAACTAGGTTACGGTCAAATTTCTTTGGTTTCTTGTAGCCTTTATAGACGCGGCGGCGATTCACTAGTGCCACAATGCCTTTAGCTATCCATGGAAATATACCTAGCAGAACAAATGAAAAGATAAGCCTTGGCGATACGATGCCTGACAGGCTATCAATTTGCGCAAGCTGCGTACCAGCGTTTACATAAACAGCGGTGCCAGCAAGCATACCTATTTGGCTTACCCAGTAAAATGTCCAGGTTTTAAGTGACGTCAGCCCCATTAACAGGTTGATTAAAAAGAACGGAAATACCGGTACTAAACGCAGCGTAAATAAGTAAAACGCACCTTGTTTTTCTACGCCCTCATCTATCTTTTTAAGCTTTTCTTTAAACTTGTTGCGTACGGTATCTCGTAGAATGAAGCGCGCGACTAAAAAAGCTAACGTAGCACCAACACTTGATGCGAACGACACTATAACTAAGCCCTGAGCAAGCCCAAACAGTGCGCCTGCAGCTAAGGTTAAAATTGCTGCACCTGGCAGCGACAGTGCGGTAACCGCCACGTAGATTGCGAAGAACACGCCAATGCTTAATACCGGGTTTTCTTCTATTTGCGCTTGAAACGTTCCCAGTGAGTCCTTCATGCCTTGAAGGGTTAGATAGCTATTCAAATCAAAATAGAAAAAGCTAAATATAGCGGCGACGATAACCCCTAAAAGCGCTATTTTCTTAAACATAAAAATCCTTAGCGCTTAAAACGCGTATTGCATGGTAACTTGAGCGTGACGAGGCACGTTTGGCATAACTAAAGTCGCACCAAAATATCCGCCTTCAAAAAGCGGCTGCCAATTTTCTTCATCAGTCACGTTAATAACATCTAAGCGTAAACGAAGATCATCGCTAACTCGGTAATCAGCATTTAAGTCTATAGTGTACTGATCGCGAATATGCACGGTCTGTAAAAAGTCTAACGGGAAAGACTTGGTGTATAAAGCACTCGCACCAAGCTGAACATCATCCGTAACCTGCCACCCAGCATTAATAGATGCTATTTGCGGTGGAATACCTTGCACTCGGCTGTTCGATGCAGGGAACGCAGCAAACGATGGCGATCCCACTCCCGTGCCCTCAATAATATCTGGACGACTGTTATCAAACGCATCTATGACCTGCGCCGTACCTTGGAACGCTGCAGAGTCATCAAAACGCGCGTCTAAATAACTGTAGGCCGCATTAACCCATACGTCGTCGCCTTGGTAAAACATTTGCAATTCAAACCCTTTGGTTTTCACGCCGCTATTGCTGCCATCGCGGTTGCGTAAGCTACGGGTTTGTTCGAACACTGCCGCTTCAGCGTACCATTTGCTGTTTGGCGCGTATTTTACCCCTGCTTCATACAGAGTATTTTCGGTAGCAAAATTAAGCGGGTTAATTTCATTATTACCGCCCAATACTGTGCCACCCGCCATACTGTTTGATGTAGCATCGTTTTCGGAAAACGCAGCATATAAGTTGATGTCACTGGTTAGTTTGTAAACCGCGCTTAACTGATAGCTAGTTAACGTATCGCTATAGGTATCAGACGCGGCCGTTACTCCCTCAGGCGCTAGAGGGTCACGGGCTTCAACATCGTAATAATCTATTCTAACGCCGGCAATGGTTGAGAATTTGTCTGTCCATGTAGAACGTTGCTGCAGTGCCAACCCTGTTTGCCATGTTGTGGAATCAGTGGTGTCTGACAGGTTGAAATCGCCGCTTCCATCCCCGTCCAAATCATACTGAGCCCCCGGAGATACGAATACACCAGGACGTAACTCGACTAAACGCGCTTTTTGCGCGTCGGTAAGCGGAATAACGCGGTTTGAAATAGGCCCGGTTAAGTCAATCGGATTGTCGGCCTCTGTGGTAAACTGGCTATAGCCCAGCACGTCGTTATAGCGAAGCGCTAAGCCTACGGTAGTAAGTTGGTTATCGTTCCACTGGTAATCCACTTCAGTGCGATTTTCAAACGTATCTGCGCCGTCAATAATCTCTACAAAGCTATTTTGCGCAATTTCCTCACGTTCAAGATACTGATAATAAGTCATGTTGCGAAGCGCCACGTTATCAGCCACTTTGTATTCTACATTACTGCGAATAACTGTGGTTTCAGCACCATTGATGTCGTCAGGGTTAGTAAATACGCGATTGCGGGGAATAACCACTTCACCGGTTGGTGAAATAATGGATCCAGCGCCCGGAACTGAACTACCATTAGGCTGAGTGCCTTGCCCAGTAATATAAATACCGTTGTCGATAAGGTCTTGCGTTGGGCGGTTTATACCTGCGTTGTCTGGATAGTCTGTGTTGTAATATTCAGCGCTGATATCCCAAGTGAGTGCGTCGCTCGGTATATAGCGATATGCAACAAATAGGTTTGTACTATCGCGCTCAGCAAAATCATAGAAGCTGCCGTGATCTAGATACTCAGCACTGAAGCGAATGCCGCTTTTCCCTTCTTCTATTGCTGTGCCGTAATCTACTTGGGCTGAATACTGATCCCAACGCCCGGCGCGAAGGGTAACTTTACCCTTGCTTTCTGTGGTTGGCGCAACCTTAGTTTGAAGGTTAACAAAGCCACCATTGCGCTGCGTACTACCAAACAATACGGGAGAAGGCCCTTTCACTACGTCAATTTGCTCTATGCTGTTAAAAGATAACGGCAATCCAAAACCATTATTACCAGCCTGACGACGCACGCCGTCTTGAAAAAGTTCGCCTAACTGACCGCGAATACTTGGCAAGCTGGGTGTACCGAAGCCGCTTGAAGCGTAGGCATTAGGGGCTGCCTTTACGATATCGTGTAAATCATTAATGTTAAGAGCTTCTATCGCTTCTGCCGACAATGACGTTACTGCACGAGGGGTTTCTGCTGCACTAAAACCGCTACCAAATAACCCTCTTAACGTATTGTCGCCCGGGTTTAGCGTGTTTACGCTTTGTTGATTGCCTGTTACTTCTACGACTTCAATATCTGATACTTGCTGGGCAGCTAAAGACTGACTGATGGCAAGCGCGAGTGTGCTAACGGCTAGGCCGATTATTCTTTTCATTAACGATTCCGTATTTTTATTTATTATTCGACTAGACCGATACGTGTCACAAAAAATTTCAGTACATTTAATTTTTAAAAAATTTTAGAAAACATTAAATTAGTTGAAATTTTTATTTTGAACGGTCGTTCTAGTATGCTTGCACTATTATACTTTTGGAGCATGTATGCAAAACAACACAGATATTCAAAACCGACTCGAGTGGTCACTACTTTCTCTTCGCGTAACCATTTTTATCGTTATGTTCGTTTGGACCTTAGATAAGTTTGTCAATCCAGCTCACGGCATGGCTATTTTCGAAAAATTTTACGGTATAGGCGGAGTACCTGAAATGGCCGTCTACATCATGGGCGCATTACAGCTAGCACTGGTTTTAGCATTTCTAGCAGGCCTTGCGAAAAAATATACCTACGGCCTTATTTTCATTCTTCACGGCGGCTCTACCCTTTCGTCTTTCCCGCAATATCTAGACGCCTTCAATCACCTGCTGTTTTTTGCCGCATGGCCTATGTGGGGTGCGTGCTTTGCACTGTTCCTACTGCGCGATGCTGACACTAAGTTTGCCTTTGGCAAGTAGTGACTATTCGTTGAATTAGTACGCTATATCGACTCACAAGACGCATGAACTAGATATACTCGCTAGATAGGCTGCCTGCTAAAAAATTAGCGCTCGAATGTTTCTCGTTATCGAATTCATAGGGCGCGAGGGCCTCGCCTTTTTAGCATTAGGTTTATTTTTTGGCAGCAGCATACAGTTGCTGCCATTCGCCCTCTTGTACCGGCATTATTGATAACCTTCCGCCTTTCTTAACTAAAGGCAGCTCATTAATACCTTCCATCGTTTTAATCACTGAAAGTGGCAATACGTTGGAAAATTTTTCTACAAACTTCACATCTACACGATACCAACGAGGGTTTTCTTCACTAGATTTAGGATCGTAGTATTTTGACTCAGGATTAAACTGTGTGGTGTCTGGGTACCCGTCATTCACCACTTCTGCAACACCTGCAATACCCACTAGCTTGCAGCTGGAATGGTAGATAAACACCTTATCGCCTAGCTTTACGCCGTCACGCAGAAAGTTGCGAGCTTGGTAGTTTCTAACGCCGTCCCACGGTTCAATTTGGTCGGGACGGTTTGCCAAGTCGTCTATAGAAAATGCATCAGGTTCTGTTTTAAATAGCCAATACGCCATGTTTTTATTCATTCTCTTAATATTTGAGCACTTACTAAAGCGTTTATAAATAAAAATACGCCGTACGTGCTCTATTATCTTTTTAACTAACGACAGTATACAAAGCGCTTTTATTTAATGACAGTGCTATACCTTAGCTTGGCTAAGACTGCTATAATTACGCACTTAATCTGAGCTTACGCCTATTTTGAGTTCAGCAATTCCCTGATTTATCTAGATGTGATTACTATGCAAGCCACCATTAAGGCCGACCGCGGTCTGTTTTCTTACCCTAAATATTGGCCACACTGCCTGGGTACTGCGCCTTTTCTTCCCATGTCAAAAGAGGAAATGGATGCCCTTGGCTGGGACAGCTGTGACGTTATTTTGGTAACCGGCGATGCATATGTCGATCACCCTAGTTTCGGTATGGCGGTTATTGGTCGAGTACTGGAAGCCCATGGTTTTCGCGTTGGCATTATTTCTCAGCCAGATTGGAAGAGTAAAGACGACTTCATGAAGTTGGGTAAGCCCAACCTGTATTTTGGCGTAACAGCCGGAAACATGGACTCTATGATCAACCGCTATACGTCTGACAAAAAGCTTCGTCACGACGATGCCTATACCCCAGGCAATGTAGGCGGTAAGCGTCCTGACCGTGCTGTAACTGTTTATGCACAGCGCTGCCGCGAGGCATTTAAAGGCGTACCTGTGATTGCAGGCGGTATTGAAGCCAGCTTGCGTCGTATTGCGCACTACGATTACTGGAGCGAAAAAGTACGCCGCTCAGTACTGTTCGACTCTAAAGCCGACATGCTGTTTTTCGGTAACGCCGAGCGCCCGCTTGTTGAAGTCACCCATCGCTTGGCGGCAGGTGAAGATATTGCCGATTTACGCGACATTCGCGGTACCGCAATCATCGTTAAAGAAGCCTTACCAGAATGGCAAGGTGTTGACTCTACCTCTCTAGATAGACCCGGTAAAATTGACGCCATTCCAAGCCCCTATCAAATGGAGCCCGAGTGCGACTCGCAGGATAAAGATACGAAAAGCAGTGAAGCACCAGAAGCATCGCCCATTGTTATTCAGCCTGCGCAGAAAGAAAAAGAAAAGCGTAAGCCTTGGGAGAAGGTGTACGTTAAGCTGCCAGCGTACGAAACGGTAAAAGATAACAAGGTCTTATACGCCCATACATCGCGTATTTTGCACCAAGAGACCAACCCAGGTTGCGCTCGTGCACTGATGCAGCGCCATGGCGACAGACACATTTGGATTAACCCACCCGCCATGCCGCTTGAGACAGAAGAGATGGACGCGGTATTTGACTTACCGTATCAGCGTGTTCCTCACCCTGTATATGGCGATGCCAAAATTCCTGCGTACGATATGATCCGTTTTAGTATCAATATCATGCGTGGATGCTACGGCGGCTGTACGTTCTGCTCAATTACCGAGCACGAAGGCCGTATTATTCAAAGTCGTTCTGAAGATTCGATTATTCGTGAAATTGAACAAATACGCGACACCGTTCCTGGCTTTACTGGCGTAATTTCAGACTTAGGCGGCCCAACGGCGAACATGTATCGCCTTCGTTGTAAAAGCCCGAAGGCTGAAGCGACTTGTCGTCGCCCTTCCTGCGTGTACCCAAGCATATGTGCACATATGGATACCGACCATAAGCCAACGATCGACTTATACCGCCGTGCTCGCGAATTGCCTGGAATTAAAAAGATTTTGATTGCGTCTGGCGTGCGTTATGACTTAGCGGTAGAAGACCCAGAATACGTGAAAGAGCTAGCCCTTCACCACGTAGGCGGTTATTTGAAGATAGCACCAGAGCACACCGAAGACGGCCCGCTTTCGAAAATGATGAAGCCGGGTATGGGCAGCTATTACCGCTTTAAAGAACTGTTTGATAAGTACTCACAAGAAGCAGGTAAAAAGCAGTACCTGATTCCTTACTTTATTGCGTCGCACCCGGGTACCACCGACGAAGACATGCTAAGCCTTGCGATATGGCTAAAAGAAAACAAATTTAAGCTGGATCAGGTTCAGAACTTTTATCCGTCGCCAATGGCAACGGCCACCACCATGTACCACACAGAGGTAAATTCACTTCGCAAGGTGACTAAAGAAAGTGAAGAAGTACCGTCAGCGAAAGGTGAAATTCACCGTAGACTACATAAGGCTATGTTGCGTTATCACGACCCGAAAAACTTTGCGCAAATTCGAGAAGCACTTAAACGTATGGGTCGTGAAGACTTAATAGGCCGAGGCCCTCAACACCTTGTTCCGCCAGAAACGGCAGATGAAAAACGCCAAAAAGCGCAAAAAGGCCGTCGTGGCGAACGCGCGCTTACCAAACATACCGGGCTTCCACCCACGTTTCAGGGTAAAAACGGGAAAGGCAAAAGCCGAGACGGTAGCGCGGTAAATAAAAGCCGTCGTAATACAAACGGCAATAAGCAAGGTAGCGGCAATAGGCAAGATCAAGCCAACGGTAATACCGCCAATCGAAATTCCGGTAAAGCTTCTAAGGCGAATAATGGCGGCGGAAACAATCGTGGCCGCTCTCAAAAACAGCCAAGCATGCATAAACGTTAAGATAACAAACGCTAAAAATAAAAAAGCCCGATGCTTTTCAACATCGGGCTTTTTTTGTGATTTTTAGCAATAGCATTGCGGTATTTCAATTTACTATTTTAGTATCCAAACTATATGTACCCAGGCTATATGTACCCAAGCTATACGTTTACATTCAGTCGTGATTTGGGTAGCACTCCACATTTTCAAGTTTAGCAAGCTCACCAGTTTGATCATTTCGCAGCAAGCAGTGCTTGCCATCACTTAGTAACGTAAAGCTGTACACAGGGTTGTCATGCCTTCCTTCAACGGGTAAACCTCTGCTATCTACCTTCGCTTTCCGTTCAATTGTAATGCTTGAAGCGCTGCTAAATGCATTATCAGCAACAGTGATGGATATACCGCCGAACCAGTTGCTGATGGTATTTTCAATAGTTTGCTTTTGGCTTGCACTCGTGCTGTTAGTGATTGCTTTATGCAGCTCAGTCTCCTTGGTTGCAGCACAGCCAGATGCCGATGATAGCGCTATAGCAAGGGCTGCAACTGTCAGCCCTTTGCTTTTGCCTTTACCGAATAGAGCCATCATTCTTGTTCCTTGATAACAAGCTGATTGATCTTGTTGTGTAAAATAAAGTTTTCTCTGCGCTTTTCAGGCGTATCGATAGGAATAAGCTTTTCACCCACTAGCGCGCTTTGATTACTGCGCAGTGCGTTTACATCAGCCGTGCCGTTACCCGATACCACTTCAGGGCATGCGCCCGTAGCTGCAAATTCTAGTGCTGCAGACAACATACCTTCATTCGGGTCGCCTAAACTAGCAGTAAAGTCATCTTCAACTTCACATCCTGGCAGTTCAAAATCAAAGTTTGGAGTACTGGTTGGCATAAAGCCGTCGGCATAATCACCAAAGCCTTTATTGTTCACTCCTTGGAACTGAATAGTGAAGTAAGTTTCACCACAGTTGTCTGTAGGATAGAAACCATAAGGCTTACCGCACGTTGTAGAGCCAATTTGTACCACCTCTACATCTATGCCTCGAAGCGCGTTCATTACCGCTTCACTGGCTGAACAGGTTGCATCTGTTGAAATTACGTAAACACGAGTCAGTGAAAGGCTCGGTAGTAACGTATCGGTAAGCCGTCCGGCGTTGTAATCGATAACATTGCTGTAAAAAGGCGTAGGACTAATATTGTCGCCGGTTACAGGGTTAGTCGTTGGGTTCTTGTCGTTAAATTGCAAAGTTTCAAACGTAGCGTTGTTCGTTTGATTTGGACCCGCTACCATATAAGAAAGCTGAGAAGCTAACGCCAAACGTCCCCCACCGTTGTAACGCAGATCCATGACTAACTCGGTTACATTCTGCTCAACAAAGGTATCAAATGCCTCGATTAACCCTTCCTGCGCGGTAACAATGAAGGTATTAAATTGGAAGTAACCTGTTTTACCGTTTTCGGTATCGAACACCTTAACGTTTTGCACCGGCGTTTCGCTCACATCAGCAGAAGTTATATCTACAGACATAGTCGTACCGTCAATCAGCTCAAACTCAAAGCTCGTAGTGGTTCCGGCATCATCAGGAAACAGTCCATCGTTTAAAGCGTTTACACCTTGTTGGGTATTGTCATTAACGAAATCAACGCCGTTAATACTCACAACCTTAGCGCCTCGCGGCACATTCGCTGCAGCAGCAGGTGAACCAGGCTCTGTGAACCGCACCGTTAGCTCTCTTGGTACCGTGTTTGAGCCAAATTCCCAATCAAAACCAAAACCTGACGATATGCCAGATTGAGATAGCTCGTTATATTCAGCAGTATCTTGTGAAAAATGAAAATTGTCTTTAGGCGTGCCGCTTGGCGTTAATTCATTGGTTTTTAACTGGTCGAAGTATGCCAATACTGAAAAGTTTTCTGGGTCGTTGTCGTCTACTTCGTCATACCATAAGTAGGTGTCGTTAGTCCAAGAACGCAGCCAGAGCTTTTCATCCATTGCAGTACCTTGGGTATCTGGATAAGCACTTCCTGTAAAAGGGTCGATTCCAGTTCTTGGCGTTTCACATTTGGCGATGAAGTCAGATTGTGGCTCATAGACACCCGCTTCCCACTCAGGCTCAGAGGTAACGGGAGTCGTTGGTGTTGTAGCTACTGGCGAGGAATTAGATGATCCACCACCTCCCCCACACCCTGCTAATAGAGAAATCGTCACCGCTAATGCAACTGAAGAATACACATACGCTTTCATAGTTCTAACATGTCCTTATTGTAAATGGCTAACTAAGGCCTACAGCTCAATACTCAAACAATAGCATAGCCGATAATGACATATCCTTATAAACCTAACTACATAACAAAAGTTTAAAATGTTTCTAATTGTAAAATCAACGAACGTTAGCTTAAGGGCGTGGCACTGCCCTTAAGCCAAGCGCTAGGTCAGTGTTTTTTAGCTAAAAGCGCGTAAAACACAGGCGTAAATATTAATCCAAACACCGTAACGCCAATCATGCCGAAAAACACTGCGTTACCCATCGCATGACGCATTTCCGCGCCTGCACCACTGGCTAACACAAGCGGAACTACGCCTGCGGTAAACGCGAACGACGTCATTAAAATTGGGCGTAATCGCTGACGGCAGGCGGCGATAATTGCGTCCATATAATGCATACCGTCCATTTGCTTCTCCCTTGCAAATTCCACCATAAGTATGGCGTTCTTAGAGGCAAGCGCCACTAAGACGACCAACGCTATTTGGGTAAATATATTATTATCACCACCCAAAATAAATACACCAAACAATGCGGATAATATTGTCATTGGCACTATCATGATGATGGCTAACGGTAAGCGTAAGCTCTCATACTGAGAGGCCAGCACCATGAATACGAAAATAATAATAAGAGGAAACACAAAGACCATAGTATTACCGGCTAGTATTTGCTGGTAGGTCATATCCGTCCACTCATAATCAATACCCGCTGGCAAGACCTGAGTTAACACTGCCTCTATTGCCGCCTTTCCTTGGTCAGAGCTATACCCTGGTGCTGGGCTACCGTTTAATTCGGCGCTAATGTATCCGTTGTAATGTTGAACGCGATCTGGCGCGGTAATGGGTTCCACCGAGACAACTGAGCCTAAAGGCACCATATTTCCTTGAGCATTTTTAACTTCAAGCCTAAGTATTTGTTCCTCACGCTCTCTAAATTGACTGTCTGCCTGTGCAGTTACCTGATAAGTGCGTCCAAACATGTTGAAGTCATTTATGTAAGCAGAGCCCAAATAAACCTGTAGCGTTGTAAAAAGTGCCTCTAAATCTATACCCTGTATAAGCGCTTGCTCCCGGTCGATTGTTAAATTCATTTGGGGCACTTGAATACGGAAACTGGAAAATAAGCCGCTTAGCGCCGGGTTTTCGTTACCCACTTTTATAACCTCTTGAAGCGTGGCAAACATTTTCTCAAAGCCCACGTTCCCCCTATCCTCTAACTGCAGTTTAAATCCTCCGGTAGAGCCTAACCCAAGAATCGGGGGCGGTGTAAACACTGCGACAAATGCTTCGTCAATATCGGCATACGCCTTGTTAAGTTTCGCCGCAATTGCCGACGCCGTCATATCCTCGCTCTGACGCTTATCAAAGTCTTCAAGTGGAACAAACACCATTGCACTATTTGGGCTGTTACTTGGCCCGTTAATGGAGCGCCCCGGAAACGCTACAGTATTCAGCACCCCAGGTACGTCTAACGCAATTTTTTGCATTTCTACGGCGACGTCTTCAGTTCTGTCGAGGCTAGACGCATCAGGCAGCTGTGCAATTGCGATTAAGTACTGTTTGTCTTGCTGGGGAATAAAGCCCCCGGGAATAGAAGAAAATAAAGCCCCAGTTGCACTTAACAATGCAACATACACCACCATTACCGCACCGCGTTTACCCAATAATTTGCCGACAAAAGCCTCATAATACTTCGCACTTTTGTCAAATACTCTATTGAATGGCGTAAACAACCTTTTCCCAAGTAAACGATTAAGGAACAGGGTAATTTTATCGTCTGGCGCATCGTGACCTTTTAACAACAGCGCCGATAACGCAGGGGACAACGTAAGTGAATTAATGGTAGATATAATGGTTGATATGGTTATGGTTACGGCAAACTGTTTGTAGAATTGACCGGTTACACCGGTAATAAAAGCCGTGGGGATAAATACCGCACAAAGCACAAAGGCAATAGCGATAATGGGCCCACTGACCTCAGACATAGCACGCTTAGTTGCGGTTAGCGGATCGTAACCAGCTTCAATGTTTCGCTCGACGTTTTCAACCACAACAATCGCATCATCAACCACAATACCAATAGCGAGCACTAGGCCAAACAAAGACAAGGTATTAATCGATAACCCGAGCAGGTGCATTACCGCAAAGGTGCCTATTAAAGACACGGGAACAGCAATCAGCGGAATGATAGATGCGCGCCATGTTTGTAAAAACAAAATGACGACAATGACCACTAAGACAATAGCTTCGAATAAGGTATCAATAACGGCATCAATCGAGCCGCGTACAAACAGCGTGGGATCGTAAGCGATATTGTATTCCATTCCAGGAGGAAAATTTTGCGCTAACCGTGCCATGGTTGCTCTCACATCGTCTGATAAAGCGATTGCATTTGAACCCGGGCGCTGAAAAACAGGTAAACCAACCGCGGGCTCAGCGTCTAGCATAGCTCTTAATGCATAGTTTTCTGAGCCAAGCTCTATTCTGGCCACGTCTCCCAATCGGGTTAACTGGCCGTTATCGCCAACCTTAAGTACAATATTTTCAAACTCTTTAACGCTTTCCAAGCGGCCTTTTACATTAAGCAGTGTTTGAAACTGAATAGATTCATGGGCAGGTTGTGCCCCCAATGCACCCGCAGAAATCTGCTTATTTTGCGTACTTATAGCCTGAAAAACTTCACCTGCGGTAATGTTTCGACTTGCAAGCGCATCAGGGTCTAGCCACACGCGCATAGCGTATTTGGCACCGCCATTTAGCATGGTGTCGCCAACGCCAGGTAGCTTTTTAAGCTCGTCGATAATGTACATGTCGGCATAATTTGCAATGTAGCTTACATCCAGAGAGCCATCTGGCGAATACAACTGTATGCCCATAGCGAGATTAGGAGACGCTTTTTCAGCGGTAACCCCCAAGCGCTGCACTTCTTCAGGTAAGCGGGATAACGCATTGCTTACACGATTCTGGACCTGTACTTGCGCGACATCTAAATCTGTCCCTAAGGCAAAGGTTACAGTTATTGTTAAGCCTCCATCACTAGTTGCTAGTGAAGAGTGATACAACATATTTTCTAAACCATTAAGCTCTTGCTCAATAGGTGTAGCTACGGTTTGCCCGATAACCGTTGGATTCGCGCCTGGGTAACTTGCGTTGATGACCACCGTTGGTGGCACAACCGCAGGGTATTCGCTAACAGGTAATTGCTTCATTGCAATAAGCCCGGTAATGACAAACACCAAAGAGATCATTGAAGCAAAGATTGGACGTGTTATAAAAAAATGTGAAAACTTCATAGCACTTCCTAACGCTTAGCCGTAGTCGCTACAGATAAACTGGCAGCGGGGAAATCAGCAGCCAACAAACTGCTTTTCCCTACGTCGATTTGCGATTTCCTCGGTGCTACTTTAGCACCACTTGAAACACTTCCGGCGCCATGAATAGCGATGACTTCACCCTTTGATAAACCATTTTTGATTTGTCTGAACTGGCCGAATCGTTCACCAATATCTACTTTGCGATATTGCAGTACATTGTTTTCATCAAGGGTCAGTACAAACTTGTTTTCAAGATCAGTACCCAATGACGTCTCAGGTACAAACACGCTCTCTTCAGGGGCGCCTAGAGGAAGCCTCACTCTGACAAATGCGCCAGCTTTCAGGTTGTTATTGCTCTGCTCGAACACCGCACGAACGCGAAGCGTACCTGTTTGACTATCAATTTGGTTATCGACAAAGTCGATGTCGCCTATATGTGTAAATTCGCTTTCACCAAGTAACTGCATTGCTACCTGTGAATGAGGTTGTGAATCAGAAGCAAAAAATGCATTCCACGTTCGCTCGTCAATGTCGAAATAGGCGTAGCGTTTTGCGTCTGAAACAATCGAAGTGAGAACGGATTGCGCGCTAACCACATTGTTGCCCTGAGTTATAAAGGCGCGAGATACTATTCCTGAAATAGGCGCAGTGACCTTTGTATAGGATAAGTCGAGCTGAGCACTGTGAAGCTGCGCTTTTAACGCAGACAATTCAGCTTGGCGCTGATGATAAGTGGATTGACGAGCGAGGGCCTGTTCTTGCGAAAGCACCCGCTTAGCGGCCAGCTGCTCTCCTCGTTCAAACTCACTTTTAGCCTGAGCCAGTGCTGCTTCAGCACCGGCAATCTGTGACTCTATAGTTTCCACTCGACTTTTAAACTGTTCATCATCGATAGTAAAAAGCACACCCCCTTTACTTACCCTACTTCCTTCTTTAAAGCGCACCTCCTCAACAATGCCTGATATTCTCGGCATTAATTGAACGACTTCTGGCGCTTCAAGGCGAGAGGTATAGGTTTTCCAAGACTGAGCAGCGAGAACGGCAACGGGCGCTACATCCACAGCAGGCATTTTTTCCTCGACCGCTGTAGCATTATTTCCCGCCCCACAGCCCTGTAAAAACAGAAATGTGGCAATTATTAAACCTGAGGTTATGGCTGCTTTCATATTCACTCTCCCAATCTTTGTGTACCAAATTGCGGCAAGTATAAAGCGTCAATTAATGCCTAAAAACACGCATTCAGACATCAATTTGTTGCCCATTTTGCAACAAAGAATTAAAGTTTGGCGTAAGCCTTTGATGAGATAGCCGTAAAAGACAAATTAAACTGAGAACGATAATGGACACAGCAAGCCGATTACTTTTATTTTTAGACGTTGTTGAACATGGCTCACTAATGGGAGCCGCAGAATCAAGGAAGATTGATCGCTCTGTAGTGTCAAAACAAATTAGCAAGCTAGAAGATGATTTAGGTGTTCGTTTACTTAATAGAACCACACGTTCGATTTCTCTTACCGCTGCCGGTGGCGAAATGATAAAAAAGGCGTCTGAGCTTAGAATGCTAATGCAAGATACCTTTACCGTGGCAGAAAACTTTCACAGTGAACCTACGGGTCTACTGAAGATAGCGGCAGCTCCGCTAATAGGCCGGCGTTATTTGCAACCGGTTATCAATCAATTTCAAAAAGACTACCCCCAAGTCGACATAGAATTGCGTTTAGACTCAAAAGTGGCAGACGTAGTCTCTGAAGGCATCGACCTTGCTTTTCGTGTGGGAGAGCCTAAAGACGGCTCGTTCATTGCCAGGCGTATAGCCCCAAATAGGATGATCATTGCCGCGGCACCCGCATTTATAAAAACCTACGGCATGCCCTCAACAATTGGAGACCTTAAGCACCTGCCAGCAGCTACCTTTGTTAGCGCGAACGCGCGTATTAAGGAAATTCACTATTTTAACAAGCAAGGTCATCCGTGCACTCAGCCAATGAAAAGTGTGTTTAGCGCCAACGATGGTGAAGTATTAATAATGAAAACACTAACCGGTGACGCTTACTTTGCAGGTCCGTGCTTTATTCTGGGTGATGAAATTGCAAAAGGAGAGTTGATCCCATTAGTCACGGATACACACTTGGCCGAATACAGCGGCATGTACGCCGTTTATCCCCACCGTGACCTGCCAAAAAGGACACTGCTTTTTTTCAACGCAGTGCGTGAATATATTGGCGAAAAAGTCCCTATTTGGGAAAGTAATATAAAAGGCTTTGAAAATATGTATCGCGCACGTACTTAAAGCAATGCGCTTCCCTCTATCTAACTCGCTTGCATACTTTATATTTACTGATGCTGCACCGGCAAAAGCCCAACGCTCTTAGCCGTGAGACTGCTAATAAAAAGCCCCTCATCAGTTTTTATCGCGCCTGTCACAAAGGGGAAAGCGCCGGTAGGGTCTTGCCAACTTTGTGCTATCTCACCTTTTTCGCTTAATTCTATAAGGTGCCCATAAGACTGCCCTTGAGGACGCATAAAACCGGGAAGGCGCTGTACTATTTTTCGAATAAATGGTTTATCAGACAGCATATCGACAGGGGCTGAGCGCGGCGACGCAAGACCAATGTAGTAGTTGCCATTATCTGCACGGCTGATGTTGTCTGGAAAGCCTGGCAAGTTATTAATAAGCACGTCGACTTGACCTTTATTTGGTCCCATAAGCCAATAACGCAGCACACGGTATTTTCCGGTTTCGTTAATCAATATCGATTGCTCATCGTGACTAACTGCCACACCGTTCGCGAATACCAACTTATCCATGAGTATTACACTATTGCCAGTGTCGGGGTTGTACTCGATTAACCTGCCATTACCTTGGTGTTCGAATATCTCAAGCAAGCTAGCATTAAGGGTACCCCCAAAGTCTTGTGCCGGAAATTTAGTGGTCGCGTCGGTAAAATAGATGTTGCCGTTTTGAGCTATATCTACATCATCTGCATAAACGACAGGTGTATTGTTTACCTTATCAACCAGCACAGAGACCTTGCCCGCTGAATTAATTTTAAGTAACCCAAGGTGGGCGTCAGCGACAACAAGGTTGCCTTTATTGTCATATTCAATGCCTAAGGGGCGACCGCCCGTATTTACCCAAGGGGAAAAAGTATCCTCGCCTCTCTTCTTCAAAAGAATAGTGCCAGAATGACTCGATGTTGCTAACGTGCCATTTTGGTTCGAGGCAAAATCTTCTGGCCCATAGTCATTGCCCATGTTAACGAGCGTTAACTGAGATAGTCGTGTGTTTTTTGCAAATTTGCCTTCAAACCCCTTATCGACGGGTGCTTGCCAAGCAACTGGCGCTATTGGTAAAGGCCACAATAGTAGGTAAAGGACGATGGATATAGCTATGAACCACATTACTTTCATTAGAATTTTGCCTTTTAAAAACGCTTCCCATTTACAGGCGTTCAGTTTTTTCACCATACCAAGCAAAGTTTCAACACTCCCCTTTCGTTTTTGAATAGTCAACTATTACTCATGCCCTATTCCGAACCTTTTACTCGACATCGCTTTTTATGCATTACAAATTCGTAAAGTAGCATCTATAAATAACGTTCGCGCGTTTCATAATAAAATGCAGTAGAGGTACATCATGTCATTTTATTCAAGAACACTCGAAGCTTCATACGCTAAGCAGATAGACAGAGAACTAAGAGCAAGTCACGCTGGAGAAACTGGCGCGGTATGGATATATAGAGGCGCACTATGTGCTGAATTTAGTCTAAGTTTGTTTAAAATAGTGCGTCCAGCAAGTGAAACTACGGGCTTTATTTACCAGCACTTAAAAACTGAAAAGCAACACCTTGAGATTTTCGAAACTGAAATGCCACGTTTCAGAGGGAGCTTTATTCTCCCTCTTTGGATTGGGGCTGGATTTATGACAGGCTTTATTCCTCGCTTGTTGGGCAAAAATTGGTTTTTTTATACCATTTACTGTGTCGAACAATTTGTCGATACCCATTATGAAAAACAGTGTAGCCAACTCGTGATGCAACCTAACCCGCCTTCGAACGTCATCGACAGGTTTAAGCGATGCCAGATGGACGAGCAGCACCACAGAGACGAGGCAGAATCCTTAATGGCCGCAAAAGCATCGCTACCTATGAAAATGTGGGGGCGCTTGGTAAAAGCAGGCTCATCAACGGCGGTTTCCATTGCGAAGATCATTTAAGCGAGTTACCGACGTATTACATATGTAATACTGAGACCTCACATGGCGCATTTAAAACTTCTAAACACGCGCCTCTTCACTGTTAACTTGGCTCACCCGCGCATCACTATCATTCCCATCATTCTTTGCTTCTGCTCGATTAGCGCTAACGCGTTTTATTAACGTGCGTGAACGATATAAGCTCCAAATGACATAGCCCGCCATAGGAATATTTAGTTGTAGCGAAGAAATAGTGAATGCAGCACTGCCGTGAACAGCCACGTAAGCAATAAGTAAAACTAGTACGCTTAGCCCCGAAATTAGTAACCAGATTGGCTTAGTTAAGGGTTTTATTGCTACCGTCATTGCAGTATTAAGCACCACCAACCCCCAAAATACTGCAATGAGTGAACCTGCAAAGAACATATCAACCACCGCGGTTAAGGCTAACGCACTGACACTTCCCCAGACTATGCTATACCAAAGCCGACTTGCCAAAGGTGGGTGTGCTTTTTTAGACAGCCAAATTTCCATTCCAGAAACGCAAAGCATAGTTAGCATTACGCCAAGAATAAAAAACAACCATTTGCTGGTCATGCCGGCAAAGTCGCCGAAATGTAAACGATACATGGCCCAGAATATTTGCTTACCCCATTCTCCATCTTCGTAACCAGCGTCACCAATGTAGTTGCCCGCTGTATCGAAACGATAGCCTTCTGCGTAAATCATGCGGTTTGGCGCTTTGGCATAAATTTCAATAAATTGCTCTGGCTCGCCGACCTCGTGTACGGTTAAAAAAATTGGCGACTTTTCAGGCGCGAGCGTTTCCATTTGCGCGAAGGCTTTTCCAATAGCAGGTTTACCTTCTTGTGGGGCGATGACCGGGTCTGGCGTGAAAATTTGGTTTATTACCGCATCTCTATCGCCGCCATAGTTCACGGTGGCAACTAACACTAAAATAATACCGGCCAAACCAAAGTAAGTTCCTGTTATGCCAATCACTAAATGAAAGGGCGCAGCCCACAGACCAAAGCGGTTGTGCAAGTCAATCTGGGCTTGCTGGCCATTACCGCCTCTTCTCAGCTTGAATGCATCTTTGCCAATCCGTTTATGGGCAATAATCCCCGTAATAACTAAGGTACATATAATGGCACCAAGGGCACTGACTAAAATCATCCCCCAGCTATGCGGCAAGTTTAAATACAAATGCAAGTCCACCAGCATTTGCGTGAAAGACACGCTTTCTTCTTCAAGTAAATTACCTTCACTATCCGCAAAATACGCTACATGATCGTTTTCAACCACCAACCGTGGAATATCGGATGTAGGAAACACAACAAAGAGATGGTGAGACTCTTCGGTATGTTTAGCTAGGAAGCTATCCATAGCTTTTTCAATCGCCTGCGGAGAAACATTCTCCATCTCTTCAATATGAGGCTGCTCCCACCTTTCGAACTCTAGGTGAAATACGGCAACCGTTCCTGAAAGGCATACTAAAAAAAGCAGTACACTTAAAAAAACACCAACCCAAGTATGTGCGTTTAATGCATTTTGTTTTGTTATTTTATCCATCGAAATTCACCTACATGGGGAAGAAGATAAGAATTGGTACGCATAGCGCGGCCAAGCCTGCGTAAGCACCAATGACTTTAAATTTGTGAGAGGTAGCAAGGTAGTGATAAACGAATAGCCCCCACAAAACTGGCAATAGAACCGTACCAATGGCTAACTGCCCTGCGATAGAAAATGGAAGCAGCGCGCATACACCTAGCGTTATTAGAACGCTGACCACCAATAGAGCAACCAGTACCACGAAATAGTTTGCAACATTTGCCAATACAGTACCTCTTGCAAAGTCAAAGCTTCGCGGCTGAGGTACGTTTTTAGGCTGTGGCAAAAACGTTTGATTGAATGCGATGAACGGCCAGACAAGAATTGCAGGAATACATAACGCATATAGTACGCCAAACTCCCACCCTTGGACGAACGACCAGAATACCGCCGAAACTAGCCATACGGCTAAACCTAAATAAAGATAAGTTGACGCTTGCTCACGCCAGCTTTTATAAACAACCCCTAAGGCTGCGAACGTTAACCCACCTGCTGCAACTGAAAGCATGATGATTCCTTAAATGAATAAACAAGCGATGCGCTTCTCTCCTTTTTTTGAATAGAATAAGGATAGTCACCACTTTATGTATAATTTAACAAATTCTCACACAAATGATAACTAGTATCATTATTATTACCTTTAATTTAAATGCCGTTTTCTTATTAATGGTGAAAATTGGAATGAAATCGCGCACCAGAAGCAACTTCAATTAAAAAATAGCCCCAAGATATAAATTAAAGTTAGCGCACACAAAAAAGCCGAACTAACTAAGTTAGTTCGGCTTTTTTACATATTTGAGTTAGATGCTACATACTAAATGTATTCTGCAGCTTCGCTCTCGTCTTCAGTCTCAACCACTTCATGGCTAAGCAGGTATTCAAAGGCGGCTAGTGATGCTTTAGCCCCCTCGCCCATCGAAATAACGATTTGCTTATAAGGTACTGTTGTCACGTCACCCGCAGCAAAAATACCAGGTTCAGAAGTATGACATTTAGTATCAATAATGATTTCACCATACTGCGTCATCTCTACCGTGTCCTTCATGAACTGACTGTTCGGTACAAGGCCAATTTGAACAAATACACCGGAAAGTTCGCGTGTATGGACTTCATTGGTTGAACGGTCTTGGTATTCAATTGCGTTCACTTTGCCATTCTCGGCCGTGATTTGGCGTGTAGCCGCATTTTTAATAATGGTAATGTTATCGCGCTTTTCTGCTTGGTCGATAAGTACCTGGTCCGCTTTAAGCTCTGGCATAAATTCAAACACCGTTACTGATTTTACGATACCAGCCAAATCTAGTGCTGCTTCAATACCCGAGTTACCACCACCAATAACTGCAACATCTTTACCTTTAAAGAAAGGACCATCACAGTGCGGGCAATACGCTACACCATTACCTACGTTCTCACGTTCACCTGGAACACCGAGTTCTCTCCAGCGTGCGCCGGTTGCTACAATAACCGTACGGGTGCGAATTTGCTCGCCTGAAGAAAGTGTAATAGTTTTAATATTACCTTTTTCTATGCTATCGACACGTACGTGCTCTTTAAGCGTGATGTCGTAATCGCGAACGTGCTCCATTAAGTTACCTACAAGTTCAGGGCCTGTTGTTTTGGGTACAGAGATCAAATTTTCTATGCCCATAGTGTCTTTTACCTGACCACCGAAAGTTTCAGCAACAATGGCTACTTTAAGGCCTTTACGTGCACTGTAAATTGCTGACGCAACACCCGCTGGGCCGCCGCCAATAACAGTAACGTCTTGAAGCGGCAGTGCGTCGCCTTTATTTGCCTCTTTAAGGCTAGGGTCGCGCTCGATAAGTTTGTTGATAAGTACTGAACCATCAACTTTACCGTTCGCGAATAGCTCGCCATTAAGGTAAACGCTAGGTACACCTTGAATGTCGCGCTCTTGAATTAAGTTTTGATACAGCCCACCGTCAATCATTTCGGTCTTAATGTTAGGATTAATCAAAGCGAATTGATTAAGTGCCTGAACGACTTCTGGGCAGTTGTGACAGCTTAAGCTGATAAATACTTCAAAGTTAAGCGGTTCTTTAACCGCTTTAACCAGTGTTTGAACACTATCATCTAGCTTAAGTTCAGTGCCTGCTGCATGCAGCATAGCAAGTACAAGAGAATTAAACTCATGGCCACCCGGGATTCCTGAGAAACGAATTCCAGTATCTTCACCGTCAGCCTCTAATAAAAAGCTGATTGCGCTGCGTAGTTCACCATTAGTTTCACGCTCTTCTACGTTTAGCTTTTCGCTTACTGAAGCAATGTCGGACAGAAACTTCACAAGCTCTTCGCGCTTGCTATGTTCACCGGTCTGTACGACAAAGGTTACGTTTTTTTGCATTGACTCAGCATATGATTTCAATGCTTGTAAAATTTCTTTAGTTAACACGGTTATTCTGCCTTATTTTCGACACGCCGATCCCCGCCAACCATTTAATAGGTCAACAACATAAGCGGAAATTGGAAATTAATATCAGGGAGTGGAGCCCCACTCCCTATAAACTATCTGCCTAACACTTCTACTAACGTTTATCCTGTTGTGCTAGGCACTAAGCGGTGCTGCTTAGATTTTGCCTACAAGGTCAAGAGAAGGTGCAAGTGTTTCTTCACCTTCTTTCCATTTTGCTGGGCAAACTTCACCTGGGTTGTTTGCTACATATTGAGCAGCTTTAACTTTACGTACTAGGTCGTCTGCGTCACGGCCAATACCTTCAGAGGTGATTTCCATTGCTTGTACGATACCTTCTGGGTCAACAACGAATGTTGCACGGTCAGCAAGACCCATAGTTTCGCGCATACAATCGAAGTTACGCGTGATTTCGCCAGTAGGGTCGCCGATCATTGCAAACTTGATCTTGTTGATCGTGTCTGAAGAATCGTGCCATGCTTTGTGAGTGAAGTGTGTGTCAGTAGATACTGAGAATACTTCTACGCCACGAGACTGAAGTTCTTCGTACTTATCAGCGATGTCGCCAAGCTCAGTTGGGCAAACAAATGTGAAGTCAGCTGGGTAAAATACGAAAACTGCCCATTTACCTTTGATGTCTTCGCTGCTTACGTCTACGAATTCGCCGTCTTTAAATGCAGTCGCTTTAAAAGGTTTGATAGCAGTATTAATCAATGCCATGTTTAATTCTCCATTTGGTTTAAATTTTCCAGATGCTTAATGCATACGGATACAAACTTTACGTTTATTTTGTCGACATGGTTTTGCAGTTTTGTGAAGATATTCACTTGTTGCGAAATCTATGTCTCTCGAAACTGGTGATAAGAATAGCGCGCATCACTTAAAAAAACTAATTAGTAAATATGAATCGCTTAATCAGGTTATTGAATTGAACGATGAAAATAGAATCAATTAGCTAATCGGCACGCGACACAACCCTGTTTATAGCTTTAATACAAGCAGTGTGAGGAACATATGACAAATACCCGAATTCACCTCATTTCAGAAGAAATTGAGCGTATTGATAATCACAAACCATCGCGAAGCTTGCCAAAACATATAAAGATGGCTACCAGCCCCTTTGTATTTTATCGAGGCAGCGCTCAGTTATTCTACGCAGATATCAAAGCGGGCCTGATTAATTTTCCCAAAGAATGCGACTCTATACCACTTACCAGCGTGATGGGCGACTGTCATACTTCTAATTTTGGTTTTCTTACCGAAGAAGGCTCTCACGGAGATACAGTAATTTTTTCTCCCAATGATTTTGATGATGCATGTGTGGGCAAAGCACACTGGGACATACTTCGCTACCTCACCTCATTGCGTCTTGCTCAGCTACACTGTAGCGGTATAGTGGAAGGTAAGTATTCTGGGGAAGATATCGATATTACTAAACCCGTAGTTACTCATCAGCAAGTTATTAGTGCACAAAATGCATTTCTAAAGGAATACGCGCACACCTGCGACCGAGCAGTAAAGAATGCCAAAGTGCTAAACGAGGCGATAGACTATAGTCCCGCTAATGTGCCGAGTAAGCTAACAAAGCTTTACAAAAAAGCAAAAGCCCGTAGTGCTGGCGGTGAAGACTTTACGGTTAAAAGTGCGCTTGCTAAAGCGGTGAGTTTTAATGGCACGACGCTGGGCTTTAAACCCAACAGTGAAAAGTTCGCCCCTCTGAGCGAAGACGAGTATAAAACATTACACGACGCGTTTGCTCCTTACATGGACGATTCTATCGTTGATATTGTTAAACGCCTGAACGCAGGAACTGGTTCCGTAAATATGGCGCGCTATTACTTTTTAGTCGGGCCGTCTAAACCGCATAACGAAACGAGCTTTGCGCATTGTCATATTGTAGAAGTTAAACAACAGCGCGTTGCTGCACCTATTCATTATTTCCCTACCATTAACCCTGTCAATCGTCTGAACGCTGCCCACCTTACCGCACGTTGCCAACGACGAATGCAAAGAAAGCCGGACCTTGTTCTTGATGAGGTAAAATTTAGGGACGCTCATTATTTAATTCGCTCAAGACATCACGCTAAAGTGGGTATTGATCCTCAAGATATTGCAATGGGCAATAAGGCCCTTAACGGGGGCTTTGAATATTTCGCACAACTATGCGGTTATAGCTTGGCACTGGCGCATTGCCGTGGAGATAGAAGAAGCACGCGGTTTGCCCAATCAGCCTCAAATGCCTTTTCTCAATCAAGAGACTTGCTTGTGAAAATAGCAAATCTTTATGCAGATCAAGTCGTTGATGATCACGCTTTATTCTCCCGTCACCTCGAATCAAACTAAAACGAAGCTTGATGTAATAAAAACGTAATTCGCGCTCATAAAATGGCTATAGCGTTATTTAAAGGTTAGGTAAGGCTACAAAAGTGATTTAACAGTATAAGTAAGTTTACTTATACCTCCTATGCTGTTGATTTACTTAAGCTATTTTAAAAACAGCTTGAATAAGATTAAGTTATTTCTATTAATCATAAACTTCCCTACGGTAGAACAAGCAATACGAAAATTGCTCGTCACAGGGTGCTCTGCTCATTCAGACTTTACAACAAAAATACTAGTACCTGTGATTTAAAAAATAATGAAACTACAAAGGGAAAATGACGTGAGAACATCATTAACTTTACTATCTGCAGGAATAATCTCTGCACTTTCTTCTACCGCTATTCAAGCCAACGATTTAGTTATTAGTGGTGTTATTGACGGGCCATTAAGTGGCGGTGTTCCAAAAGCTGTAGAACTTTTCGTTGTTAACGATATTGCAGACTTATCTACCTATGGTATTGGTGCAGCGAACAACGGTGGTGGAACAGATGGAGAAGAGTTCACCTTCCCAGCTGGCACGTCTGCAAGCGCTGGCTCTTACATCTACGTAGCATCAGAAATTGATGGGTTTACCGCATTTTTCGGCTCTGCACCAGACTACGATACATCTGAATTAGGAATTAATGGTGACGATGCTATAGAGCTTTTCAAAGATGGCAGCGTTATTGATACGTTTGGTGATATCAACACCGACGGCAGCGGCACCGCATGGGAATACTTAGATGGTTGGGCATACCGTACGTCGGGCCAAACGGCTAATGGCGGCAGTTTTGAAGCGTCTAACTGGACTTACAGTGGTGTTGACGCGCTTGACGGTTCAACCACAAATGCAGATGCAGCCAGCCCCTTCCCTACCGGCACCTTCACCACTGAAGGCGGTGGTGAAGTTATTGAAGAACCAGAAGAGCCTGCCATTGAGCTAGGAATGTGCGGCGATGATGCAACACTAATAAGTGCAATTCAAGGCAGCGAAAGTAGCTCTGCTGAAGTTGGCAATAGCCATATTGTCGAAGCTATCGTTACTGGCACCCGTGCTGATGGTTTCTTTATACAAGAAGAAGCAGCGGATCACGACGGTGATGAAAACACATCTGAAGGTTTGTTCGTAGACGGCAGTGTTGAAGTTGAAACTGGCAACCTAGTACGCCTTTACGGTGAAGTCGAAGAAAACTACGGCATGACGACCCTTGCCATGGATAGCGATGTTGCTGCACTTGATTGTGGTGCAACTGATGCTGTTGCGGCGGTAGAGATTGCTATGCCGTACGAACTTGACCTTGAATCGGTTGAAGGTATGGTTGTTAGCGTGACTGACGCGACAGTAACAAGCACGAACAACCTTTGGCGCTATGGCGAAATCGTTGTTAGTGACACAATTAAACGCCAACCAAGCGATGTGGCAGCGCCATTGTCAGATGCTTACACAGCCGCTGTTGAAGCAAGCGAAACAAGCCTGCTTACAATTGAAGATAACAGCAGTTCTCAGTACCCAGATGCTTTGAGTTTCTTCCCTACTTTCAGCTACGCTAATGCTATTCGCATTGGTGATTCGGTTTCTGCTGCAGGTCCACTAAACTACAGCTTTGGTACTTATAGAATTAACCCTAGAGACATTATTGAAGTCACTTCAACCCGTGAAGCGAACCCTGTTGTAACAGAAGGCAACTTATCAATTGCAACTTTCAACGTGCTTAACTACTTCAACGGTGAAGTGGACGCTAACGGCGATGTAACCTTCGATTATGACGAAAACCGTGGTGCAGATGACGCAGTAGCGTTTGAATTGCAACAAGGTCGGATCGTAGAAGCTATTGTTAACCTTAATGCTGACGTTGTTGGCCTAATGGAAATTGAAAACGATGGTTTCGGTGAAGATAGCGCTATTCAGGCACTAGTTAATGCTATTAATGCAGAGCTAGGTGAAACTGAACAGTACTCATTTATTGCCACTAGCGATGGTAGCGAAGTTGGTACAGATGCTATCACTGTAGGCCTGCTATACAAAGCTTCTGTAGTAACACCAGAAGGCGACGCTATTATTGTTGATATGCCAGTACAACAAATTGACGAAGATAGTCTTGCACAAATGCGCCCTAGCCTTCTTCAATCTTTTGTACACACTGAAAGTGAAAAGTCGTTCCTAGTATCAGTGAACCACTTTAAGTCTAAGGGTTCGCAGTGCGCTGAAGACATTGCCGAAGAGCCGTCTGAAATTACTACAATTCAGGGTAGCTGTAACGCGTTTCGCGTATCGGCAGCCGTCACATTAGGTAATGCTTTAAGCGATGAAAATCTGCCAGAGCGTAAGATAATCTTAGGCGACTTGAACGCGTACAGTGCTGAAGATCCTGTTGCTGTACTTACCGACTATACACCTGAAGCTCGCGGATACACCATAACTACTGCGGTAAATACAGAAATGGACGAGGGCGCTTCTGTTGAAGTTGAATCTAGCTTCGGCTATCACAATTTAGCTGAAGAATTTGATGCAGAAGGCTTCTCGTATTGGTTCTATGGTACAGAGCAAGTAGGTAGTTTAGACCACGTACTAGCAAGTGAAGCCATGCTTGAAGACGCTATTGATGGTGCTCACTGGAATATCAACTCAGTTGAAGCCTACCAGCTACAGTACGACCAAGCGCTTCGTTATTATGCTGATGAAGACGGCTACGCGTTCACTGATGTGGGTCCATTCAGAAGTTCAGACCATGACCCGTTTGTTGCAACTTTCGATCTACAAGCGGATGTAGTTGACGATGAAGAAGACGATAACGACAGCTCAGGTGGCTCAATGGGAGGAATTCTTGCTCTGTTAGCCGCAGCAATTGGCTTTCGCCGTCGTGCTACTGTTGCTAAAAAATAACAGAAGAAAGGATTAAACCCTTCTTAAAATAAAAAAGCTGCCTTGAAATTCAAGGCAGCTTTTTTTATGTTTTCATTTTGCCGTTGTGTGTACATGATTAGCGGCGTTTAAACTTTTATCTAGCCCTTTATAGTAGCTTCGCAAGCTTTAAAAACGGACAACATTCCAAACTACGCTTTAGCGACAACCACGCCGACTAAATCCGCCGCATTGGTATCATCCACTTCAATGCCAATTCGAGCGATATACTGATCCCGTTTTTCCGCTTGGGTCGCCGATAACTCTTCAGAACAGAGTAATTTGGCGGCACGCTGCGCAGAGTTCATTTGTTCTTCACTAAGACCACTGTCTAGGTGCATTTGAGTAATGACTTTAAGCAGGCTTAACGCGATCTGTTTGTCTTTGGGTGACAAGGTCAAGGCCTGTCTTAAATTGTTATAAGCGGGAATAAGGCGATTTTCTTTGTAATTTACAGCCGCCATCTGCTTAAGCTCTTTAGTAGTAAACTGAATCTCGGTACGCTCAATAGACTCTTGATTCAGATACTCATTAACCACTTGTGAGGTAAAAGTATCACCTTCTATCTGCTTTCTCAGTTTATCTAAAATACTAACACAGTGTTCACGCATGCCCAGTTCATGGAAGGCTTTCATCTTATCTAAACTATCTTCCATTGACAGTCCATCAGTAGACGCTGAGCGATCCTTCATTAACTTTTCAGCCTCGCGTTTCTCGTCTCTAAGACATAGTACTCGGGACTTAACCACATCCATTTGCTCAGCAAGCTGATTCTGCATACCTTTCTGCTGCCTAAGCTCATCAAGCTCACTTTCGGCGCGTTTAAGGTACTTGTCACCTTCAGCGTTTCCTAAGCTTGTAGCCAAATCAATGGTAGAGCGAATAACATTGAGCGTAAGTTGAGGGGAGTCATGAATAGAATTTTTGGCAAACTTAGCCATATTCTGCACCGCAGAGAGTTGGCCAGCTTTATCATGGTTGAGCCTGGCTAGGTCCCACAAGCGCTTGTTTCGCTCAATATTACGGGGCGCAAGCCGACTTGCCTCTTTCATTTGCTCGTACGCAATATCAAACTGCTCTTTTTCAATAAAATATTGTGCGAGCAAATCAAAAGTTAAGAAGCGCGTATCGGGCCGCTGAAGCAGATCATCAACCAGCAACTGCGCTTCTTCTAGTTCATCTTGGCGTAACAATGAGCGCGTAAGACCAATATGAATCCAAGCGTGATCCATGCTCTGCAATAGTGTTCTAAAGTAATCCTCTGCTGTTTCATAGTCCCGTAACTGCAATAAACAGTCACCAATAAGGCGTTTTATTCTGGTGTGGTACTCTGAAAGCGAGGGATCTTTTAGTTGTCGCTCAGCATAATACATCGCCGTTGAATAGTCGCCAGCATGCATGCAATGCAGCATTTTATGCAGTTTCAAGCGAACTTGTATTAGGTATTCTAAGCGCGCTTCAATCTTATTGCGCTGTAATGGTTTAACCCAAAAATCATCCGGCTGCAGTTCTACAATACAGTTAACAAGCTCAGGCGATGTCTCGGCACTAAGAAAAATAACCGTTGTGGTATCGTTAATGTGGTTGAGGTGCTTAAGTTCTTCAAAAAGATGAAAGCCATCTTTATCGTGACTTACGTTAAACGCTAGTAATACAAAGTCATACTGCCTTGCCTCACATAATCTCTTGGCATGGAACGCGTTGAATGCACTACTAACGTTTTTGATCCCTATTTCCTGTAATGCTGAAGCAACAACATCGTGAACTAGCCCCTGGTTATCGATAACCAGCACATGTAGCTCTTCTCTTGGGGTGGGGGCAGGTATTTTTTCCAGCATTAGCCAATCACTTCTTACATCTTTTCCCTAAGCGACACAATAGCGTCAAGACGGCCTATTGTGGACAACACTATGCTATCGTTGTGAAGTTGCCATCAAATACAAAGCCTGTTTACTAATCACTAAGCTTTACGGACTACTCGAACTACTCGAATTTCAAGTACGGTTTTATCACAACAGATATATAGCAAATTCATATTATACATAAGTATGAGTTTTTGGATACTAGCGCGGTGGGTCGATGCTGTCATTAACACTACCGTTTACTCTGTACCATCCCGCAACAGAATGGCGCGTTCTTACTGCTGGCAAAACTTCATGAGGGAATGCTTCACTAAGAAACACAACGAATGTTCCTTTTGCTGGTAGGACTTTTGTTCCTATTTGGTCATTGTCATCCGAATACAGCACTAATTCACCGCCATCAGTCTCCTGCCAGCTTTCGTTTAGATAAGCAACAAGTGATAGCACCCTATTGCCCTGACCTTTAAACGCATCTACATGGCGCTTGTAAAATTTACCCGGTTCATAACAAGCAAAATGACTTTCAAACGAAAAAAGCCCCATAAAAAGCGAACGGTTTATATATTGCTGCATAGCTTCACACCATGACAGCCACAGGGCGCCTTCCTCAGAAGAACCGGTAATCCAGCAAATTTCGTCCCCTCTCACTTTTTCAGCCTTGTGATAATTCTCTGCGCGACCAATGCCCGCTTTTCTATATTCGGCTTCGGAGATTTTACGCTGGCAAGTCAAAAGTGCTTGTGTAATAAAATCAGGTAAACCATTCTTTTGAATAGAAAAGCCTGTAGTGACTAAGTCGTCAACGATGTTTTCAAATATGGCTTCATCAAAAACGTGTAGAGGCTGATACGACGCAAGTTGTTCTCTATTCATCAAACTCTTTTTACCTATGGGCAGTTAACTAATCGTTAAATTATTAGGAAGGTGTGGACGTAAAAAAAAAGTAGCGAACTTATACGCGGCGTTGAGCCTTGTGGCAATTGAATGATCGCACATTCTTCGCGCTATTTTTTTGTCGATAAAAGAAAAATTATTTATCGTTTGGGTGGCTAAAGAATTCGCACGTTTCTTGCTAATCTTTTATATCAGTGTACGAG
This sequence comes from Alteromonas sp. ABH4_452, assembly GCF_056311825.1. NCBI lineage: Bacteria > Pseudomonadati > Pseudomonadota > Gammaproteobacteria > Alteromonadales > Alteromonadaceae > Alteromonas > Alteromonas sp. ABH4_452. Next base: position 2,956,836 of record NZ_CM149973.1, read on the forward strand.
TAAGCTCCGCTAAAGAGAGCTCACCCTTCAATTGTTATCTTCGCCTTTACCGAAAGAACACGAGGACTACATTTAACAGTTGAAAAAACCATTACAAGGCGTTTAAGTAGAAATATACACACTGTACGTATCAAAAGTATTTGTCAGAAGTATTTATCAAAAGCATTAGCAAAAAGAGTAACCCATGAGTCAAGACCAGACACAAATAGAAGAAACGGAACACCATCTAGACTTAAGAAACTTAAGACTGGACGACTATAACGATGTAAAAGGGTTGATGGACAAGGTATACGCAAACGTTGGCGGCGCTTGGCCTTACTCTAACTACAAAGCACAAGTCACCACGTTTCCTGAAGGACAGATATGTATTGAAGATAAAGGCAAAGTGGTTGCCTTCGCCATTTCAGTCATTGTCGATTACGACCAGTTTGGTGATAAGCATAGTTACGATGAAATAACCGGTGATGCCTATCTCACAACTCACGATCCAAACGGTGATGTGCTTTACGGCGTTGAAGTTATTGTTTGCCCAGAATACCGCGGTCTTCGTTTAGGTAGACGGTTATACGAAGCACGAAAAGAGTTGTGTAGAAACTTAAATTTAAAATCAATTATGGCTGGGGGTCGCATTCCCAATTATAGAAACTATGCGAATGAATTGTCGCCTTATGAGTACATCGAGCAAGTAAAGCTCAAGGATATTTACGACCCGATTTTAACGTTTCAGCTGTCAAACGGCTTTGAAGTAAAGCAAGTAATGACTGCATACCTCCCAGAAGATGAAGCATCAAAGGGATATGCCACATTACTTCAATGGCATAACATTTATTACGAGCCGGGCACGCCTTCGTTAATCGCAAGCAGAAAATCGAGTGCGCGCATAGGATGTATTCAGTGGCAGATGCGCTATTTCAACAATGTAGAAGAGCTGCTTCAGCAGGTTGAATACTTCGTTGACGCACTTTCTGACTATTCGTGCGATGTGGCCTTATTCCCTGAGTTTTTCAACGCGCCGCTTATGGGCCTAAGTCCGTCCGATTCATCGATTGACGCCATTTGGCACTTAGCCACCTATACCGATGAAATTTTAACTGCCGTCTCTCATTTAGCCGTATCGTACAATATTACGATTATTGCCGGATCTATGCCGGTGGTAGAAGAGGAACAGCTGTATAACGTTAGCTACATATGTAAGCGAGACGGAACGATTGAAAGCCAATACAAACTTCATCCAACCCCTCATGAAAAAGAAGACTGGATTATGAAGGGTGGAAATAGTCTTAAGACTTTTGATACCGATTTCGGGAAAATCGGCGTTTTAATTTGTTACGACGTGGAATTTCCAGAACTGGCGCGCATTCTTTCTGACCAAGAGATGCAGATTTTATTTGTGCCATTTTGGACAGACACAAAAAATGGTTATTTACGGGTTCGCCGCTGTGCACAGGCAAGGGCCATCGAGAATGAATGTTATGTAGCTATTGCGGGTAGCGTCGGTAATTTGCCTAAGGTAGATAACGTGGATATTCAGTATGGTCAGACTGCGGTATTTTCACCCAGTGATTTCGCGTTCCCCCATGATGCCATAGTGTCTGAGACGACACCCAATACAGAGATGACGCTTATCGTGGACTTAGATCTCGACAAGCTCACTAAGCTGCAAAATGAGGGCTCGGTGCGAAATTACCTAGACCGACGCCGTGATCTTTATCGGGTTGAATGGATTGGCGATAAAAACTAACCCTGTTTCTATCAATGAAAAATGCTGGGGTAAGACAAATTCCAGCTTCTTTGGCTTATGAAAAGTTAGCATTCTACATAAGCCATAGAATTTACTTCGATTTAGCGATAACATGAAACTGCGCGCAAAGAATAATGGGCTCTCTTTAAGATAAAACGTTTTAACGTCATCAAGAGAGCGCTACATAAAGAGATTATTAATTTACTATGGCAAATAATTCGAAAAACGATGAGTTTCCAACCATTAGATTGGATGAAGAAGACCGTCGAGATTATCAGACTAAAAGGCAAGCGGCCCCGACAAAGGCGACCACGCCCTCACCTTCTCCTTCAACTAACCGCCAGCCTTCAAATAGTAGTGGCGGTAACGGAGTCTGGGTTGTTTTAGTTGCCTTAATTGCCTTAGCGGCATGTGGTGGTTGTTACTACTTGTACACTATGCTTGAGCAACAAAAGGCTGTGGCTGAGCAAGCCGAAAAGCGCATTATGCAGTTAGAAAATAAGCTTTCTGCGACAGGCGAGGAAATCGGCGAATCGACGGTTGCCTTACAAGTCAAAGTTACCGAATTGTCGAACAAGACTAACGAATTGTGGGAGCAAATGGACAAGCTTTGGGCTTCAGCATGGCGTCGCAATCAAAAGGAAATCGCTGACCTTGGCGAACGTGTTAGCAATGTTCAAACTGCACTGAATAAAAATGTCAGCGCCGTTTCTGACGACGTAAAAAGCCAAGCTGCTGCAATCGGTTCTGTTAAAAATCAGCTGGCATCATTGGCTGATGAGCTACTTGCTGTAAATGTTCAACTAGAACAAGCCACAAGCGATAAACAAAGCGCTCAGCAGCGTGTGCGTAATCTTACCGATAAACTGTCAGTATTGGAGCAGCGCAACACAACGTTATCTGGACGCATTACCAGTCTAGAAAACGAGATCCGCGACATCGCCACAAAAGTAGTATCAAGTGGCAGTGCCAGTGGTGGTGCGGGCTCACCTCCCTCACCTGCTGGCAGTTAAATTACCTTCCATTGTTTGGCGTGTTGTTTTCAAGACAAACAGTACGACATAGCAATACCAGATAAATACAGAAAAAAGAAAGGGGTTAATCGCCCCTTTCTTTTTTGTCGTGATACCATTACCGCCTTCGACGAAATAAGACAGGACATACTGCGCAATGAGTGACCAAGCGCCTAAACGTTTAAATAAATATATTAGTGACACAGGCCTATGTTCGCGCCGAGAAGCGGATAAACTCATTGAGCAAAAGCGCGTTACGGTAAATAACAAACCACCAGAGCTTGGCACTAAAATTGGTGCCGGCGATATTGTCAAAGTTGATGGCAAGGTGGTAGGTGCGGTAGCGAAGGACAAATCAGATAGGGTTTATATTGTATACAACAAACCTATAGGCATAACCTGTACTACCGAACGCCATGTTAAAGGCAATATTATTGACGCTATCGGTCATAAAGCACGTATATTTCCCGTAGGTAGGCTTGATAAGCCTTCTGAAGGACTCATCATACTCACCAGCGATGGCGATATCGTAAATAAAATTTTGCGCGCTGAAAATGCCCACGACAAAGAGTATGAAGTAACGGTTAACCAGCCTATTAGTGAACGGTTTGTGAAGCGTATGTCGCGCGGCGTGCCCATTTTAGGTACGGTGACAAAGCCATGTGTTGTTAAACCGACCGGCAAAAACAAGTTTACTATTATTCTTACCCAGGGGCTTAATCGCCAAATACGCAGAATGTGTGAATTCTTAGGCTATGAGGTGACTAAACTTAAACGCACACGCATTATGCATCTAGAACTCGGGTCACTAAAACCAGGTCAATGGCGAAACTTAACAGCTCAAGAATTAAAGACGATGCAAAACGCCGTTCGTTCATCAACCAAGACAGCAGAGAAAGTAGAGTTGCGTAAATAGGTGGAACTACTACATTTAGTAGTAGTATCTAATTTAGCATTATTACGTTTTGGAACACGGACATTATCATTTTTTTTCAGTAGCAGATTTTCCTCCTAACACTGAAATTTTAGCTACCTACGATGTATTTTTCGTACTCGTTTCCGTTCTTATTGCCATATCAGCATCGCTAATTTCTTTCGTGCTTGCGGCTAAGATGGCGCAAACGGAAATGCAAAACGAGCGGGCTTTTTGGTCGCTGGCATCTGCATGCTTTTTGGGCTTTGGAATCTGGTCCATGCACTTTGTTGGCATGCTTGCTTATCAACTTCCGCTTGTGGTCTCTTACGACCCTTTTATTACTTTGCTATCCGTATTCCCTGCGATCCTCGCAAGCATTGTTGTTATGGGCAAATTGCCTTACAAGGCAAATGCGCTATGGCTTCGCAGTATTTATATGGGGGTCGGCATAGGCAGTATGCACTACATCGGCATGCTGGCGATGCAGATGGACGCCGCTATGGCTTACAATGGTTGGTATTTCTCCCTTTCGATTGTGGTTGCTGTGGGATTGGCCGGCATTGCATTAAAAACCCATGAATATGTGACTACTGCGCAGCTTCGCATTACAAAGCAAATAGTACCAGCAATCATCATGGGGTCCGCTATTTCCGGCATGCACTATACCGGAATGCTGTCTATGCATGTCTATGCCCTTCCAGAGACTAAAATACTGCAAGAGCCTGAAACCAAGAACCTAGTTTATTTAGTCATGCTAATGGTCATGCTATTTGCATTTGCTATCTTGGTATTTATTGAACTTCGCACACGAACTTTATTGCTTGAGCGATACAACGCCGTATTAAACACCGTACAAGATGGCGTTATCACCTTCGATAATTCGGGCTTGGTCGAGTTTGCAAATCCTGTGGCGTTAAACATGTTCGGCTTGAGTGACCTTACCCTTACCACGCAGTCGGTGCATATAAGAGAACTTATTAGTCCTTCTGAACATACTAGTGAATCACTAATTGTTAGCTTAAAGAAAGGGGCAAATAACAGCGTTGCGCATAGCGCCCCATTTACGTTAGACGGCATAAGAAAAAATGGCAAAGTGTTTCCTCTTTCTCTGAAAGTTAAACAGTTGCCGGGAAACCATGTCGCTTATATGTGTACTATTAAAGACCTATCGGATGTAAAAAACCAAGAAGTCTTTGCGCAAACCGTGTTTGACGCCCTGCCCAATATGTTGCTAGTAAAAAACGCTAAGACCCTTTCTATTACGCATGTTAACGATGCAGGAAGTGAGCTATTGGGTATTGATAAAGCATCGTTAATTGGGCTGTCTGATTTTGATATATTTGAAGAAAAAGAAGCTAAGGCATTTGTTAGTGATGATAAGCAATTACTGTTAAGTTCCAAGAAGCAAAACGCCCATGAATACCGACTTAATATTGGCGGCAAAGTGCGCTACTTGCACACAAAAAAATAGTCATAGGTGATAGTTACGGTGACGCACAGTTTATTTTATCCCTTTCTGAAGATGTAACTAAATGGCGTGAAACCCAGTACGAACTTAAGACGCTTAATCACAGAATGTCTATGGCTGCGGACGCTGCTCGTATTGGAGTATGGGAATGGGACATCCGAACTAACCTTCTTATTTGGGACGAGTGGATGCACAAAATTTACAATATATCCCAAAATCGTTTTAGTGGCCTTTTTAGTGATTGGGAAAACACCGTCCATACTAGTGATATCGATGGCGTAAAGAAAAAAATTGAGAAGGCGGTATTAGAAAAATCCTCTTTCGAAGCAACGTATAGAATTTTAACCTTAAATGAGCAGTATCGTCACGTCAAAGCATACGGCCGCGTTGAAGGTAGTAAGATGTTCGGTATTAACGTTGATATTACTGAGCAAATAGAAGCCGAGCAAAAAATTAAAAAGCTTGCTAATAGCGACACACTTACCGGACTTGCTAATAGACGAGCTTTATCTACTTATATGCGCAATGAACTTCCCAGGCTAGAAAGGAACGCAAAATTTTGTACCCTATTTTATCTCGATCTAAACCGTTTCAAACCAATCAACGATGAATATGGTCATGCTCTAGGTGATGAAGTACTTGTAGAGCTTGCACAAAGACTAAAAGCCTTATGCCGCTCATACGATATTGCTGCGCGTGTTGGTGGTGATGAGTTTATTGTCGTCGTCACTGAACTTAGTAAAGAATACGATATAGGGAGGATAACGACGCGGCTATTTAAGACACTGACTCAGCCTATTACTACCACTCAAGGGACATTCAACATAGGGGTAAGTATTGGGCATGCAAGCTATCCATCAGAGGGAAAAATGTTAGAAGAACTTATTCATATTGCCGATGAAAGGATGTATGAAGATAAGAAGCAACGTTCAAAGGAAAGTTGAAATTGCAGATTAGCCTAGTTCGAAGGAGAGTATCTCTTAAGTAAAAAACGGATGAAAAAAAAGCGCCCAATGGGCGCTTTTCTTGAAACCTAGTCTTATCGACGTAGACCTAGACGCTTGATTAGGTCAAGGTAACGCTCAGCGTTCTTGCCTTTAAGGTAGTCTAGAAGCTTACGACGTTGGCTAACCATACGTAGAAGACCACGACGAGAGTGGTGATCTTTCTTATGATCAGCAAAGTGACCTTGAAGCTTGTTGATGTTGTGAGTAAGCAAAGCTACTTGAACTTCTGGTGAACCAGTGTCGCCTTCTTTTACGCCGTACTCAGCAATGATTTTCGCGGTTTCTGCTTTAGTTAGTGACATATCATTCTCCTAAAATTTATGCTTCGCCGATCACTAATTCAGCAAAGCGGAATGAGCGCAGTATTATAATGACGTTTACACACTTAGCAAGCCATAAACCATCTTTATTTATAGGCGCTACGTCTATGGATAAACAACCCGGCGCTTAGGGTTAACAAACACTTCTTGTTTAGGTATGCCTTGATCTTTTGGGTCAAGCACCCCTTCTCCAACGCCAAGGAAAATACCATTTGTATCCACGCCGTGGTAAACCCGGTAGGATGTCCCTTCACGAAGTGCTTCACTGCACATGCCTTTAACCGATTGGCCATTGTCAAAGCGATTTCTTTCGGCGTCGTTAATTGTCACAAACGGTAGACGACTTACAGCGGTATCCATAGGAATAAGCAAGTCATCAAGCGCTTTGAAGTCACCGTCTTCTAGCGACTCCTGAATTTCAATTAACTTATCCAGCGACACCATTTTATCCGTAGGATAGTCAGCAACTTCGGTGCGATGTAAGCGGGTCACATAAGCGCCACAACCCAGGTTCTGTCCTAGGTCGTCTACGATAGAGCGAATATAAGTACCTTTGCTACACTTGATGCGCATATCGACATAAGGCAGTTCGATTCGCAGTATGTCCAGTTCATACACTTCAATATCACGGGGTTCACGTTCAATCTCTATGCCTTGACGCGCATAATGATAAAGCGGCTTACCTTGATGCTTAAGCGCAGAAAACATAGAAGGGATCTGCTTACTTTTACCTAAAAAAGCTAAGCAAGCATTGCGTACTTGCTCTTCCGTGACTTCAACGGGCTTCTCTTCTACCACTTCACCGTCGGCGTCAGACGTGGTTGTGCGAACGCCAAGTTGTGCCGTAACCTCGTAGGTCTTTTCCGCATCCAAAAGAAACTGTGAAAATTTGGTCGCTTCCCCCAAACACAGCGGCAGCATACCGCTAGCTAGCGGGTCAAGCGCACCTGTATGGCCCGCTTTGGCCGCCTTATATAGCCAGCGTACTTTCTGTAATAGCTGGTTTGATGACCCACCAAGTGGTTTATCAAGCAATACTATGCCGTTAATGTCACGGCCCTTACGACGTCTTGCCATCTACTCCTGCTCTTGTGAATCGTCTTCATCGCGCTTCGACTCATCTTTAGCGATGGTCTGTGACACAAGATTAGAAATACGCATACCTTCAACAATCGACTTATCTTCAAAGAAGTGAAGATCAGGTACTGAGCGCATGCGAATACGTTTTGCAAGAATACTGCGAATGAACTTTTTGTATTCGGCTAGCTGCTTAATTTGCGCTTTGCCTTCTTCTTCAGTGCTGTTGTAGATAGTCACGAAGATTTTAGCGTGAGCTAGGTCGCGCGATACATCTACATCAGAAACCGTGATTAAAGGCATATCGCCTACGCGGTGTTTGTATTCGTTTTGCAGAATGCTCGCTACTTCTTTATGAACTTGCTGAGCGACTCTGTCGGTACGTGAAAATTCACGAGCCATTGTACTCTCCTTTCCTTATTTAACGTAGGGCATGCTTGAGGCTGTTTACTTTATACAGACAAAAACGGGAGCACTCGGCCCCCGTTTTTCACATGCCGAATTAACTAAGGCAATTAAATTTCGCGTTTAACCTCAACGATTTCGAAGACCTCAATTTGGTCGCCTACTTTCACATCGTTATAGTTCTTAACGCCGATACCACATTCCATACCGTTACGTACTTCTTGTACGTCGTCTTTAAAGCGACGTAGTGATTCTAATTCACCTTCGTAAATTACTACGTTTTCACGAAGTACACGGATTGGGTTGCTACGCTTAACGTTACCTTCTGTAACCATACAGCCTGCAATTGCGCCCAGTTTCGGTGACTTAAATACGTCACGTACTTCGGCAAGACCAATGATTTCCTGCTTGAACTCTGGAGCAAGCATACCGCTCATGGCCGCTTTCACTTCGTCAATTAGGTGGTAGATAACGCTGTAGTAACGTAGGTCAATTTCTTCAGCTTCTAGTACGCGACGCGCTGTTGCATCGGCACGAACGTTAAAGCCTAGTACGATAGCGCCTGATGCAGCCGCAAGGGTCGCGTCAGTTTCGGTGATTCCACCTACACCACTACCTACAATATTAACTTTAACTTCAGAAGTTGAAAGCTTAACCAGTGACTCAGAAATCGCTTCTACAGAGCCCTGTACGTCAGCCTTAAGTACGATGTTAAGTTCGCTAACGTCACCTGATTCCATGTTCGCAAACATATTTTCAAGTTTCGCTTTTTGCTGACGAGCAAGTTTAAGTTCACGTTTCTTCTGATGACGCTTCGCTGCTACTTCACGTGCTTTACGTTCGTCTTTAACAACTGCGGCATCTTCGCCCGCTACTGGAACACCTGAAAGACCAAGTACTTCTACCGGCGTTGAAGGTCCTGCAACCTTAATCTCTTTACCGTTTTCGTCGCGCATTGCACGAACACGGCCGTACTCTTCACCACAAAGTAGAATGTCACCAGCAAGTAGTTGACCTTCCTGAACGAGTACTGACGCTACCGGACCACGACCTTTATCAAGACGAGATTCGATAACGATACCGCGACCAGAGCCTTCAGCTACCGCTTTAAGGTCAAGTAGTTCTGCCTGAAGCACGATAGCATCAAGAAGCTCATCAACACCCATACCCGTTTTCGCAGAAACGTTACAGAACTGGTGTTCACCGCCCCACTCTTCTGAGATAACTTCAAGTTGAGATAGCTCAGTTTTAACGCGGTCTGGATCAGCTGTTTCTTTATCCATCTTGTTCACTGCAACGATAAGAGGTACACCAGCAGCACGGGCGTGCTGTACCGCTTCTTTCGTTTGCGGCATTACGCCGTCATCTGCAGCAACAACAAGAATAACGATATCCGTCGCCGTAGCACCACGAGCACGCATTGCAGTAAACGCGGCGTGTCCAGGCGTATCGAGGAAGGTGATTTCTCCGTTATCTGTTTGTACTTTGTAAGCACCAATATGCTGAGTAATACCACCCGCTTCACCGTCTGCTACTTTTGCACGGCGAATGTAGTCAAGCAATGATGTTTTACCGTGGTCAACGTGACCCATGATGGTAACAACAGGAGCACGTGTCGATTTCTCGCCATCTGTGCCATCTGCTAGCAACTCATCTTCAAGCGCATTGTCATTTACAAGCTCGTACTTGTGACCCATCTCTTCGATAACAAGTACCGCAGTGTCTTGGTCTAGTACTTGGTTGATGGTAGCCATTTCGCCCATCTTCATCATCGTTTTGATAACTTCGTTAGACTTAATAGCAAGTTTACTTGCCAGCTCACCAACTGTGATGGTTGCGCCAAGCTTAACAACGCGCTCTACTGGTGCTGCAGGCTTGTTAAAGCCTTGCTTAAGATGCTCACCAGCGTTTTTCTTAGACTTGCGACGACGACGTGAAGAACGCTCAACCTGCATGTCTTCTTCGTCTTCTGCTTCTTGAGCATAGCGGTTAGAGTGCAAGTGAACTTCTTCAGCTTCTGCTTTCTTACGACGCTCTTCTTCTTCTTTCCAGCGACGCTCGTTTTCTTCAGCAAGTTTACGCGCTTCGTCAGCCGCCTTCTTCGCGTCTTCTTCAAGCTTCTTCTGCGCTTCTTCTTCCTGTGCTTTACGCAGGCGCTCTTCTTCCTGACGCGCAGCTTCTGCTTCCGCTTTTTCAGCTTCAGTTAGCTCTGGCTCGTCTGCTTTACGGGCTTCAGCTTCTTTCTTAGCTTGCTCCGCACGACGTGCACGCTCTTCATCAGCGGCTTTCTTCGCTTCTTCTGCTTTACGCGCTTTTTCTTCAGCGGCTTTCTTTGCTTCTGCTGCTGCTTTCTCTTCTGCTTCGCGCTTCAAACGTGCCTCTTCTTCAAGACGCTTCGCTTCTTCTTCCGCTTGACGTTGTTGTTCTTCAACGTCGCTGCGCTTAACGTATGTGCGCTTCTTGCGTACTTCCACTTTCACTTCTTTAGACTTACCAACACTTAATGTGCTCGTTGTCTTACGCTTAAGTGTCATACGCGTTGGTTCAGCTGCGCTGCCGTGTTGCTTACTTAAATGATCCAATAGTTTCTGTTTCTCGTCTTCGTTTACCTGTTCGCCGGCACTCTTAGAGATACCCGCGTCTTTAAACTGGCCAACCAATCGGTCAACGGTCGTACCAATGTCGCTGGCGAGCTTTTCAATAGATACATCTGCCATTACGTAATTTTCCCCCTGTTGACCTTACTCTTCTTCACTGAACCATACGATATTACGAGCCGCCATGATTAACGCACCGGCTTTCTCTTCGTCTAGTTCATCGATATCACTGATATCATCGGTACCTTGTTCTGCTAATTCTTCCAGGTCGGTAACACCGCGGCTGGCCAACACATAGGCCACGTGTTTACTCATACCTTCAAGATTTAATAAGGCTTCTGTAGGCTCTGCACCTTCAAGCGATTCTTCATTCGCTAGTGCACGCGTGGTTAAGAAAGCACGCGCTCTGTTGCGCAGCTCTTCAACCATTTCTTCATCTAACCCTTCAACCGCTAGAAGCTCACTTGCTGGCACGTATGCCACTTCTTCTAGCGTTGTAAAGCCTTCATCTACCAACACAGACGCAAACTCTTCGTCAATGTCCAAACCAGCAGTAAATAGATCAAGTACCTTCGCGTTTTCTTCTTCGTGCTTCTTGTTGAGGTCTTCAACCGTCATCACGTTAAGTTCCCAGCCTGTTAGCTGGCTAGCTAGGCGAACGTTTTGACCACTACGGCCAATTGCCTGTGCTAGATTGTCCGCTTCAACCGCTACGTCCATGCTGTTGCTGTCTTCGTCAACAACAATTGACGCAACCTCAGCGGGAGCCATTGCGTTGATAACGAATTGCGCCGGGTTCTCATCCCAAAGCACGATATCAACACGTTCACCGCCAAGTTCGCCTGATACAGCTTGTACGCGTGAACCACGCATACCCACACACGCACCAACTGGGTCTAAGCGCTTGTCATTAGTTTTAACGGCAATCTTCGCACGTGAACCTGGATCGCGAGCCGCAGATTTAATTTCTAGCGTCTCTTCTGCAATTTCAGGCACTTCCAAGCGGAATAGTTCAACTAGCATGTCTGGGTGAGTACGGCTAATAAATAGCTGTGCACCGCGTGCTTCTGGACGAATAACGTAAAGAAGACCACGTACACGGTCACCTGGACGGAAAGTTTCACGAGGAAGCATATCATCGCGGTAGATAACGCCTTCTGCGTTATTACCCAAATCAATTATGATATTGTCGCGGTTTACTTTCTTAACCGTACCCGTAACCAGCTCACCCACTTTGTCTTCGTACTCAGCAATCATTTGCTGACGCTCAGCTTCACGTACTTTTTGTACGATAACTTGCTTAGCGGTTTGCGTAGTTATGCGGTCGAATTTGATAGATTCAATCTGTTCTTCCACATAATCGCCAAGTTGTATCTCTGGCTCGTCGATTTGCGCCGCAGAAAACGTAATTTCAGCAAATGGATTTTCTTGCTCTTGATCATCTGGGATAACCAACCAGCGACGGAATGTATCAAAGTCACCAGACGTTCTGTCGATACTTACACGAACTTCAATTTCGCCTTCGTTTTTCTTTTTGGTTGCACTAGCGATTGCATACTCTAGCGCTTCAAAAATTTTCTCTCTAGGCACTTGTTTTTCATTTGAAACGGCTTCCGCCACTAACAAAATTTCTTTATTCATTTTCGCCTCTCTTATGCTTTCGTCGATGAAAGCAGAGCTGTTCCGTTAATCGAACGTGGGAACAACGTTACCTTTTTCGATATTCGCCACAGCTAACTGGAACTGCTGGCCATCCACTTCAATACTTACGATGCCGTTTTCACACGCAAGTACTTTGCCTTTAAAATTACGTCTGTCGTCCATTGGTATAGACAAACGAACTTGAACCACTTCACCTACAGCCTCGATGTAATGCTTTTCTTTGAAAAGCGGCCTGTCCATACCTGGTGATGACACTTCAAGGTTATATTCAGTGCTAATTGGATCTTCAACATCCAAAATTGCGCTAACCTGATGACTTACATCTGCACAATCATCTACGGTAATACCGTTTTCATGATCAATAAAAACGCGAAGAATTGAATGCTTCCCCGCTCGTACAAACTCGATACCAACCAATTCAAAGCCCAGTGCTTCTACACCTGGCTCTAGCATTTCGGTTAGTTTCTCTTCAAGTTTTGCCAATGCAAACCTCCAAAAACGAAAAAAGGGCCTAAAGCCCACCTGTCATCACCCGGCTCAGCGAGGCTGACTCCAGGTTTTAATACAACAAAAAGCCCCGGACTAGCGGGGCTTTTATTAAAATTCTGAACCCATACCTGCCAATGTAGGCAGTTGCAAACTTATGGGTAAAACCACCGATAGGTGATAGTTTGCTAATGATAAGTGCGTTACTTTCCTTTAATGAGGGAGCCCGCTCTCATCACTTAATGCGCACATTATACGTATAGGCGGCGCATTAAGCAACAGCGAAAAGACTTAGCGGTTAGTCCTCATCCTTAAACTTGGCTTTTATGTCGAGTATTTTAGGCATAATTTCTATCATTAATTCGACCAGTTTTGGTTCGAAATGCTTTCCCTTCTGGCTCTCCATAAAATCGACGGTTTTTTCGATACTCCATGCGTCTTTGTAAGGCCTTTTACTGGTAAGTGCATCAAACACATCAGCAATAGCACAAATGCGTCCCTCAATAGGAATATCCTCTCCGGCAAGTCCGTTGGGGTAACCCGTTCCATCCCATTTCTCATGGTGGGTCAATGAAACTGACTTTGCCACTTTTAGCAGTAAAGAATCGCCGCAATCACCGATGATCTCTGCGCCAATTTCTGGGTGGTGCTTCATAGTGGCAAATTCTTCATCGGTAAGCTTACCGGGCTTAAGCATGATGCTATCAGCAATACCAATTTTGCCAATGTCATGCATAGGTGCAGCATGTAGTAATGTTTCTGCTTGTTTTTCTGTCATGCCATAAGCTAACGCCAACTCTTTAGCATAATGACTCATGCGCATAACATGCATGCCTGTCTCATTATCCTTGTATTCTGCAGCTCTTCCCAACCGTTGAACGACCTGTAGTCTGCTATCTAAAAGCTCATCAGCCTGTACTAAACTCAAATGAGTTTTCACCCGTGCTCTCACGATTGCCGGTGATATAGGCTTAGTAATGTAATCCACGGCTCCAGCATCGAACCCCTCGGTTTCTTCATGCTCATCGTTTAACGCCGTAACAAAGATAACAGGGATGTGCTTGGTACTAGACTGCTGCTTAAGTTGACGACAGACTTCAAACCCCGTGAGCCCAGGCATCATGACATCGAGTAATATTAAGTTTGGCTGTCTAGCCTCAGTTAGCTTTAACGCTTCTTCACCATTTCTCGCGAAAACAAGCTGGTAGTCCGATGCTAAAAGTTGCTTCAAAACCCGCAAATTTACGGGCTCATCATCAACCACTAATAAAGTAGGTTTTTCAATTTCAATCTCTAACATGCCGTGTCTCTGGGCTACTCTAATTCTTGTATTAATGAAGAAATGTGTTCGTGCGCTAATTCAAACTCAAAGTCATCTATATCTAAGAGAATTTGACCAATTTGCTCGTTGTGATTAGAGCACCCTATTTCTTTTAAAAATGACAGCTCCGCTTCATCCACCATATTCTGCTCTACACTATTGAGCATAGCTTTTAGGTGACTAAGGAGCAAAGCATTGTCTATACTTTCATTAATTGCGTTTTCTGCATATAAGGGCGATTCACTTAGCATCAACTCTATCTTCTCTAGAGCGTCGCGAAGCTGATTAACTTGTTCAATATCGATGATCGATTTCAGCGCCTGCGCCTCTATCTCCTTAGTGATACGGAAGAAAGTAGTTAGACATAGGTTACCCGACGTTCCTTTTAAGCCATGAGAAAGCGACGCTACCGTTTTAAAGTCTTCTCTAATAGCTGCGTTCATCAACTCATCGACCTTTTCTCTACTTGTTGAAGTGAATTTATCCACTTCTTGCAATACCGTCTCTACACTTCCCCACAGACCAACCGCTTTCTTTAAATCTAAGGTAGCTTTATCGGCTTTAAACGCTGATTCTGAGTCATTTTCTATAGGCGTGTCGGCGGCAACAAAGGTATCGAGTTTAAGAACCCGCGCCACTTCTTCCATAAGTAAGCCAAAGTCCACCGGCTTGTTTGCAAACCCTTCCATACCGGCTTGTTGCGCCGCATGCTTATCCTGCACCAAAACACTCGCAGTCAGCGCAATAATAGGCGTTGGGGGTAACTGATGTTCTCTCTCAAACTTACGTCGTTGCTTTGCGGCCTCTAACCCGTCTAGATTGGGCATTTGCAAATCCATTAAAACGACGTCAAATGAAGCTGACTCCATTTTTTCTAACGCTTGAACACCATCGGTAGCAGTATCTACCTGATGTCCTGCTCGAGTAAGGAGCAATGACAAAAGCTCTACATTTTGTTGTACATCATCAACCACTAATACATTTAACGTTGATTGAAGTTGGGTTGAAGTCGATTCTAAAGTATCAGGTGTGTAGTCACTGACTTCAACCGCTTCTAGCGGCAACCTAAAGGTAAAGGTACTTCCTTTGCCTTTTTCACTGGTAACACAGATGTTTCCGCCCATAAGTTCAACAAGCTGTTTAGAAATAGTGGTTCCCAGGCCAGTACCGCCATATTTTCTACTCATCGACGCGTCCGCTTGCGAGAACGGGTCGAAAACGCGCTCCACTTGTTCTTGCGTCATACCAATGCCGGTATCTGACACGCTAAAATAGACAAACTTTTCGTCACCTCTCACATTAATCGACACCTCACCTTCATGAGTGAACTTAACGGCATTGCCAATAAGGTTATTAAGCACTTGCCGCATGCGCTCTGGCACACCTCTGTAACCAGTTGCCACCGAAGAATCGACATTTAGGACTAGCCCAACCTTTTTACGCTTCGCTTCTAACCAAAACGTAGAAACAACCAAATCTAATTCTTCTCGAATAAGAAAGTCGCGATAATCTAAGTCAAGCTTCCCCTTATCTAACTTTGCGCTATCCAGTATGTCGTTGAGAAGGTGCAGCAGTGAACGGGCAGAACGGTTTATCGTAGTTAGGTGAGATTTCTGCTCTTCACGCAAGGACTCCCCTAACATTAAGTCGCTAAAACCAATAATCGCGTTCATAGGCGTACGAATTTCGTGACTCATATTAGCAAGGAATGCAGTACGTGCGGCAGCCGCTTGTTCAGCTTTGTCTTTCGCAGCCTTTAACTCATCTTCCATTACCCGCCTTTGGGTTATATCTGATATAAAACCGTCGACATACAGGATATTGCCATTATCGTCTTTTACGTGAGTACCATGCTCTGTTACCCACTTTACTTCCCCTGATTTAGCTATAATGCGATATTCATAAGAAAATACATCTTGTTCAGTATTGATTTTAGAGAGTCGTTCAACGTCATCAGGATGATAAAGGTCTATAAACGAACGTTTCGGCTCTGGTAAAACAAAGTCGCTCGCCGGATAACCGGTAACTTCTAGCACAGCATCACTTACGAAAACCATAGGCCAGCCTGGCATATTTAAACATCGATAGGCCATACCGGGGATATTCGAGATTAAACTTCTAAACTTAGCCTCACTTTCACGCAACGCATCTTCCATCTCTTTGCGTTTTCGAAGGTCTGAAGCAAAAAAAACAAATACGGGCTTACCTTCTATTTGTGTGTAGCCAACGCCTAGACGAGCCGGAATTCGTTCCCCGCCCTTACGGATTATCTCAACTTCCCTTCCGGTACCGATAATTTGTTCAGTTGGCACAACGCGTTGGCTAAAAAAGTCATCGTTATATACATGCCGTCTTTCAGGCGGAACCATCTCAATGGCTTTCATTCCTACAATTTCTTGCTGGGTATAACCATAAATTTGCTCTACAGCAGGGTTCGCTGTTTTAACAATTCCTTTATCATCTACGGTCAGGATGGCATCGACAGCAGTATCAGTGATGGCGCTTTGAATTCGTTCACTTTCTATTGCGCGCAACATTACATCGCGATATTTAAATAAAAGGCTAATCCCCAATACCATGGTAATAAGCACCAGTGTTACGATAGCAATAGAAATAGCTAGATAGACGGCGATATTTGACGACTGGCCGGACGTTTCCATACCCGGTGGTAAAACAAATCTTGCCGCAGCCATACCAGTATAGTGCATACCCGCAATAGCCAACCCCATAACAGTGCTTGCGAGCACAGCGTGCTTACCCAATAACTTTCTACTTTTGGTTGCGGCAGTAATCCCAAACTTAATCCATAGCGACAGCATAGCTAAACAAACAGCAACTACGATAGAAAGTGCAAATACACCAAGGTCATAGCGAAGAAGCGGCGCCATCTCCATTGCAGCCATACCACTATAATGCATGGTGCCTATCCCAGCTCCCATCAATACGCCACCTAAAATTACTTCAGCAACGCTTATACGGGTTTTGATCAAAAGATTCAGCGCTACCCAAGCTGCAGCTACGCCCGGAATTGCCGAAAGTGCAGTTATCAAGGGGTCGTAATCGATAGGTAAACACAAGTCAAAGGCGGTCATGCCTAAAAAATGCATTGACCAAATACCGCCCCCTAGGGCTATGCTACCTGTACTAAGTAAAATATTGCGTCTTAGCTTGTCATCAGTGACGGCTGCTTGCCCTGCAACGTTAAACGCCATGAATGAAGCAAAAATAGCGACTAATAAAGACAGGACAACAAGGGGAAAGTGATAAGCGCCTTCAATTAACGCGGCGTGTTCATCAAACGTAAAAAAGCGAGCAATCATGGCGCGGCCAAACTACCTATAAGTTTAATTATTCAATGGTGGCATGACTTTAACTTAGCATACATAGGCTATGTTGTGCGGAAATTATTTCTTAGAAACTACCTTAATTACCGCCAGTTAAATCGAGAGAATGTTTACGGAGTGCACAATCAGAAAAGAAAAAACCCAGCAAAAGCTGGGTTCTAAAAGTGGTTGCGGGAGCAGGATTTGAACCTACGACCTTCGGGTTATGAGCCCGACGAGCTACCAGACTGCTCCATCCCGCGACTGTACGTTACATATTGCTTGCGCAATATTATTTAGTTCTGGTTTTACAAATTGGTTGCGGGAGCAGGATTTGAACCTACGACCTTCGGGTTATGAGCCCGACGAGCTACCAGACTGCTCCATCCCGCGACTGTACGGTAAAGCCTGCATTTGCAGTACTTTGAAATTCTGGTTATTTTCTGTGGTTGCGGGAGCAGGATTTGAACCTACGACCTTCGGGTTATGAGCCCGACGAGCTACCAGACTGCTCCATCCCGCGCCAGAAAATTAACGTTGTAACCGCTGCGTTTTGTGCCTCGCTTCAACGTGGGGCGTATTATACATAGAGACTTAATCAACACAAGTGCCAAGTCGAGAAATATTTCATTTTTCTGACTGTTAGCGGTTTAATTAACCAAGATGTGCAAAGTTAATACAAATTGCGGCCGAAACACGCCCATTTTAGCCAGCCAACTACCCTAACTATCTAAATTTTTCCATTTTTTCAGCGAGTGAAAAATCGAGTTCCGTTAGCCCATCAGCATCATGAGTAGTCAATGTCACTTCTACTTTGTTATATACGTTAAACCATTCAGGATGATGTTTTAGTTTTTCCGCCCAAATCGCGATCTGCGACATCCATCCAAATGCACGGATAAAACTTTTAAACTTAAACGTCTTTTTAATGCTATCTCCACGTTGTTCCCAAGGTGTGTCATCTGATACTAGCTCGTTTAACGCATCTAACTTTGCGGTGATTTCTTTATCTGGCAGCTTAGTCGCCATTCTTCTCTCCTTCGCTTCACGTAGTTCATAGGTAAACTATGCGGTAAGTACGCAATAATGTAATCAATCGGTTTATAAATGGAAAATGCTGTAGACGAAAAAGGAAGTGCGCAGTGGAGACTATGGTTTACAAAAAAGCCTGCCTTTAACTAGTAATGATAAAGGCAGGCTTTTCGCTTTGTTGTATGATTAACTAAAACTCAATTGCTAAGCGAGCATAGATTTGACGCCCTCTTGGATCATGAACCTTAGAATCAAAACCGCTGTTGGTAAATAATTGAGGCGGCTCTTCATCGAACAGGTTAATGGCACCTAAGGTTAGTACATAACTTTGCTCGGTATCGTACAAACCACCCAAATCAATATTGTATTGAGCATCAACCGTTAGGTGGCTATCAACTTCATAAAAGCCATTTGAGCAACCACCCACGTTTGCTGTGCCGTCTGCACAGTTTTGATCGTCATCATAAGACGAAATATAACGTAGGAAGATATTGGCAGCATGAATATCGCTCTGCCACGCTAAACCTAAATTAGCGCGCAATTCAGGAGATGACACACCAATGTTATTAAAATTACGACGTCCGGCGCCATCAATGTTACCAGCCTGAGGATCCATCAAATCGTATTTGGTAATGTAAGTTGCATTTAATGTGGGCGTAAAGTTACCAAAATCCGTTTCAATTTTATAACTCGTAACAAAATCGAGACCTGACGTTTCTAGAGAACTTGCATTAACGTAGGTGTTGTTTACTTGAAGCACAGGCCCTGTTAGCGGGTCACCCGCCCGAATTACTCTCTCTGTATTGGTCGGATCCTCATTTAGCACAGCCTGCGCATTTTCTTGAATGATCAGGTCTTCAAACTCAAAGTTCCAATAATCAACCTCAACAGAAAGGTCTCTGAAAGGCTCATAAGAGAAACCGATATTGTAAGCAGTCGATTCTTCTGGTTTTAAATCTTCATTACCTGATGTTCTAACTGCCACGAAAGCAGTTGCACCTTGAACAGGGTCAATAAGCTGTTGCAAAGATGTGGCGCCCCCCTGTGCTAGAAATACCGTTGGCGCTCTAAACGACGTGGATATTGAACCGCGTAATGAAAACTCATCAGTGGCGCGCCATGATATAGCCAGTTTAGGGTCAACTGTACTGCCAATAGAGCCGCCGTAATCTTCATAACGCACTGCTAATTGCACATCTAATTCATCATTAATGGGCAATGCAAGTTCACCAAAGGCTGCCCATACGTCTTGACTACCGTCAATATCGGGGTTGCCGATTACAAAGGTAAAGCTGTCTTGGTTAGCCAGGTCATCGTAGTCTTGGCTAAGCTGATTTTCTCGGTATTGAACGCCTAGCGCTAATGCTGCAAAGCCGCCCCCCATTTCAAACACATCAAACGAGGTAAACGCTTCGAAAACTTCAAGATCTGCTTTTGAATCTATAACCTCTGTTCCCGTAAATGAACTCACAACATAATCAGAATTCGGTGCAGTCGTATACGAGCTCGCAAACGGATTGAAGAATTCACAGTCACCCACGCCCGGCGAGCCAGCGATTGGGTCACAATTTGAGCCACCAAGTCCGTATAGCGCGAGTTGGAACTCCGTGTTAAGCACGTCGGGTACTCTAAATACAAAATCGTTCACTGCACGGGTGTAGCTGACCTCCCAGAAACCAGTATCTGTTACGCCCTGCAAGCTAGTACTGAAGCGCAAGGTATCTGATTCTGTATTGGCTGAATCACCTGGAAAACCATTACCTTCAGCACGACCAAAAAATGCCACTGGCTGACCAAATGGGTTTTGCGGGTGATAGTCTGGAACAATAGGTGAAGTCAGAATGGGGAAACTTGGTGCGCCGCCTCGCTCGGCACGGTTTCTCGCGGTACTGAATTCAGCTGTCCACGTAATGTCGTTACCAAATTCATAGTCTGCGCGCACGTAAGCATTGGTTCTACTTTCATCCGCTACATAAGAATAAAACTTACCAAAGTCAAAGCCACAAAAACCGACCTCTAACCCTGGAATAGTGCCGCTAGGGGCAAGCAGGTTTGGCGCACCGCCAAATTCTTCACATCCATAAGGGTCAATAATAGGTAGAGGGCCTGCACCAGGAATATTTAAAAAGAAAGAGCCTGGATTACCCAATGCACTCGTGTCATCTTGTGGGCGGCTTAAACGTCTATCACTTAAAAATAGTGGCGAACGGTTTGTATAACTAATAGCCGCTAATACGCTTCCATTATCACCTGTAGCACCCCATAAACCTTGCAAAATATATTCTTTGTTGTCACCGTGTGCACCGTCTTGATAGTCCACAGTCACCATTGCGCCGTCATAGTTGCGTTTAGTGATAAAGTTAACCACGCCTGCAACGGCATCTGAACCATACAAAGCAGATGCACCGTCCTTAACTACTTCCATTCTGTCGATGGCAATCATAGGTACAAGTGAGCTTGTGTCTACAAAGTTTAGCCCCTCATTAGTCGGCTGAGCGGTAACGACTTGGCGTTTATTGTTAAGGAGCACTAATGTTGATGCTACACCTAAACCGCGAAGGTTGATATTAGAGGTACCTGCGGTGGCATTTTGCGTGAAAGCGTCAGGATTATTTTCTGCACCTGTATTGATGGTTAGGGTCTGTGTAATATCGGCGATGTTTTTGGCGCCAATGGCGTCTATTGCAACACTGTCAACAACAGCTAGCGGTGATGGAGATTCAAAGTTTTCGCTTCTGCGAACAAAACTTCCGGTAACAAGGATGAGTTCTACGTCTTTCTTAGCTTCTTGCTCGGATTCAACGTCAGATTCTTGGGCTGATGCGATATAAGGAGAGCAAAATAACGCAGTACCGACCATTGCGGCTACTGCTGTCTTACGCGTTTTAAATTTCATAGTGTGATTCCAAATCTGGGCTTATCACTACCGGCACTACTACCCACACTTTCCGCTAGCAACAGGCTGTTCGATTTCGTGTTTGTTATTGTTAGAGGCCAACAGAATATTGACCTACATCACTGATACTATGCCCGAATTTTATTTTTGTAAATTTATTGTGGATAATATGTTTACATTAATTTTACACATGGTCAGACCAGATATACTTAAGACTAACAAGCAAAAATCACGTGACAGCGAGGATGGAAATAGAGTGAGAAGAACTTGCCCTAACTGCGTAATTTATTCACTAACGCATTTTTAAAGGTAATCCTGAAACTAAATTAATTTCATTCTTATCAATTAGTTACTTGATTACTGTATTCGGAACAGTTCTTGAAACGACTCGAGAAATTATTCAAGACGGTAATGGAGTCAATGGAGTTTCCTGAGATAGATGAAGTATACAAGCTTTTAAGTGAAAAACTTGAAAGCTGGATGGAAGGTGCAATCACCTTGCTACCAAACATTGTCGTTGCCTTTGTCATCGCTATTGTTTTTGGTCTTATCGCCAAAATGGTAGGAAATGTTGCAGGCAAACTGATGCGACGCACCTTCGAGTCTCGGCAGATAGCCGGTCTTCTCACATCTATTATCAAAGCCCTAGTTCTTGTCGCTGGTATATTTATCGCACTAGATTTTGTCGGCCTTAAAGGCACAGTTACATCACTTCTAGCAGGTGCAGGTATTGTTGGCCTCGCTATCGGTTTTGCTTTCCAAGATATGACTGAAAATTTCATAGCTGGCATAGCGATGGGTATTAGAAAGCCCTTTGAAATAGGCGATGTTATAGAAGCGGAAGGGGTTTTTGGTAATGTTAAAGAAATAAACCTTCGAAATACTCTTGTTGAGACCTTCTATGGCCAACTTGAAGTTATCCCTAACAAGATTTTATTCCGCAATATACTGACAAATTACTCTAGCTTGGGATATCGAAGAATAGAAGTCCCATTCGGAATTTCTTATGCCGACGATATCGAAACAGCCGCCAACGTTATAACTGATGCAATGAACGATAAAGACTACGTGATCAAAAAAGATGAAACTGCTGTTTACGCGGAATCATTTGGCGACTCGAGTATAAATTTATTGCTGTGGTTTTGGATCCGTTATCCCGGAGATCCAGGGTTTATGGTAGTGCGTCACGACGCTATCAATACGGTAAAAACCGTGCTTGAAGACAACGATATCCTGATCCCATTCCCTATCAGAACATTAGATTTTAATGCAAAAGGTGGTGATAAGCTTAACACCATGTTTAAGCAGCGCGATGAGCGAAGTTCATCTAATGATAATTCATCGTCACAAACAAACGGTGACGAAAACGCGGCTGACAATTCAAGTCAAGCCGATGATGAGTAAAACCTAAGGAGAAACAAAATGGAAATGTTAAATTCAACTACACGTAAACACACGTTTTTAGCACTGATTTTTGCAGCGAGTATCGGAAGCTTGGGCGGTTGCGCGACTATCGAAGGCGCGGGTGAAGATATTCAAAGTGCAGGCGAAGCTGTTGAAGAAGGTGCACAAGAAGCGTCAAATTAAGCCGATTATCGTGCTACTTTATAAGGTCAGATAAGGCAGTTCCTTATCTGACTTTTTTTGATTACTAACCGTTAATTAACTGAGCGTAAGATATATAACACCCTATCCCTTCGAATTTAAGCGCTAGAATCTCCGGTCTCTTCAGCATGGCTTAGTTACTTTTGCGGTTTCATGACCGCTAACATTAAAAAGCTTCCGACGAGTGCAGGGTTCCCGCTCGACTTCAATATACAGCTAGCCTCTACCTTATAGAGCTTACCCTGGGGCTTATCGCTCACATCAACAAGTTTAAATTGGTATTTTAACCCGTCATTGCACTTGACTGGTTCAAGGAATCGAAGTTTATCTATGCCATAATTTATCATTGAGGCAATTTTGTCGCTTGGAGCGAGTACCTCACCAAAAGCTTTGGGCATAAGACTGGCACTTAAAAAACCGTGCGCAATGGTTGTTTTAAATGGGCTCTCTTTTTCGCAGCGAGCCGTGTCTAGGTGAATCCATTGGTGGTCACCTGTAGCATCAGCAAATTGATTAATCATGTCTTGAGTTACAGTTAAAAAATCAGCTTGTTCAAGCACATCCCCAACCGATAAATCTAAAAGCGTCTTCATATCTAAGTCCAGTCTCCATTTATTAACGATGAAACTACTATTATTCAGTTGAATGTTTCAATTAACTTTTAATAATAGGTATTTATAAATATTCTTGTTACACTAACGTAAATTATTCGTAGATGCTATGTAGCAACAGTCTCTATAGTTGCTTGACTCTCGCTGTGAAAAAACAGCGGTTCTTCATCTATTGGCTTTTTTTCAGGGCACTCGCCCGTAAAGGACTAGTTATGAATCTCAATAGAATTGATTTGAACCTATTTGCCGTATTCGATGCTATTTATACGGCAGGCAGTTTAACCAAGGCTGCTGATGTCTTGTGTATCACCCAACCAGCGGTTAGTAACTCGTTAGCTAGATTAAGAGAAATGTTGAACGACCCACTTTTCGTGCGCACAGGTCACAGTATGACGCCTACTCCCGTAGCACAGAACATTATCGTGCCAGCTCGGCAGGCGCTTGCATTGTTACGCAAGAGCGTCCAGGAAAGCCACACGTTTGACCCACTCACTGCCGAGAAGTCTTTCAACTTTGCCAGCCGAGATTTATTAGAGGCCAGTATCATGCCTCGCCTAGTGTCTCGTTTACAGAATTTAGCGCCTAATATCGCCTTAACGAATTATGAGATCCCTCGAAGCCAAGTAGTATCAGCAATGGCTGCAGGTACGCTAGATTTCTTCGCCGATGCGTCTACGTTTACTGACCCACACCTATGTAAAGAGAAGATAGCGCAAGACCGATTTGTGGTACTCGCTCGTAAAAACCATCCAGCTCTTAAAAACGGTTTGGATTTAGATACATTTTTGCGTTTAGGGCATATCAACGTATCTCAGCGCAAATCTGGCGCGGGTCCAATAGATATTGCACTCGACAAAATGGGCAAACGAAGAAAAGAGGTTATGCGTGGGCAGCACTTCTTAACCGTGCCTAGTACCATAGTAAAAACCGATCTCATCGCCTGCTTACCGTTTCATTTGGCGAAGCACTATGATTTAGCTATTTACGAACTTCCTTTTGACCTGCCACCGGTAGAATACTACTTGTATTGGCACGTAAGTGCAGACCACGACTATGCACATATGTGGATGCGTGAGCAAATTATGGAAGTGGCAAGTAACTTCAAGCAACACTAAATGTATACATTGCTGACACGAAAAAAACGCCCTGCTGCCTGAAATGTCCGCGGGGCGTTTTGTTGTTAGATTATTTCGTTTACCACTTCGATAGGGTGTCGTGGCTTTCTTCCTTCAAAACGCGCTACTTGGCTGCGGCAGGAAAATTCAGTCACAAGTATTTGTCGCATAGTAAGAGCAAATATAAATATGATTAAAGCAGTACCTACCAACATCATCACGGGCTTTCTAGGTGTGGGAAAAACATCCGCTCTACTACACCTGTTAAAGCAAAAACCTTCGAACGAGCGTTGGGCCATTCTAATTAACGAGTTCGGCGAGATAGGTATTGATGGTGCGCTTGTACAAGGTATGCAAACTGGAAAGCCTTCTTCCATCTGAGAAAATGCGCAGAGAGTATTTATTAAAGAGGTGCCCGGCGGCTGTATGTGCTGCGCTGCAGGCTTACCTATGCAAATAGCATTACATCAATTGCTCGCCCACTCTAAACCCGACCGTTTACTGATTGAACCTACTGGGTTAGGACACCCTGTAGAAGTTATGCAAACCTTAAGCGCTGAGCACTATCAAGACGTGCTGGATATTCAGCGTACTATCACGTTAGTTGATGCAAGAAAGTTAACCGATCCTCGCTATACCACGCATGCTACGTTTAATCAGCAAATTGATATTGCTGATGTCATTGTAGGAAATAAATGCGATCTTTACGGGCCAAATGAAGAAGAAAACTTAACGCACTATGCCGTCAATAGAGGGAAGCAGAACACACCTATCGTACTTTGCGAACATGGTGAAATACCTTTTGCTGTATTACAGGGAAAATCGGATGCGCTTGTAGAAATAAATGCACATGCCCACCATCACCACAATAGCGAGCCTGCACTTTCAATTAACGAGCGACCTTTTCCCGATTCAGGCTTTTTAAAAATCGAAAATGAAGGGGAAGGTTTTAAAGCTGTGGGATGGCGCTACTCCCCCTCCATAGAATTCGATAGAGATGCGCTATTAGCCTGGATAAATAAGCTAGAAGTAGAACGCTTAAAAGCGGTAATGATCACAAGCACAGGCATATTTAGCTATAACCTTGCAGACGGCAACTTAGTTGAAAGTGAGCTAAGTGAATGTGCTGAAAGTAAAATTGAAATTATTGCTGTTAGAGTCAATACCGATTGGGATGACGAACTAGCCGGCTGTGTTCACAACAGCTAATCACTCGATCTGCAGGCGTGACTTAAGACCTTGCATATTTTATCTCGCCATTCACCAGCGTAAAGTTTGTTTCGCCATACAAGGTTTCCTTGATAAAGGGAAAGTTTTGAGACTTCGAAGCAATTAATTATGGGGTGAAACCTCTACAGTTACCTTAGCCCCCTTTTGATATGAAGATATATACCAAAGTATTAGCTTATGTATTTTTCTTAAGTCAGCTTTATCGTTTAATTCTCTCAACGAAAACAACTATTAAAATTTACTTGAGGAATTAGCCATGTTGAAAATAGTTAAAGCTTCTCTTGTTATCGCTTGTACTTTCGGTGTGTCATCAGTAGCACACGCTGACGTTAGCGAGGCATTAGCAAATATATGCACAATTGTGCAGGCGGACGATAAAGGCGAATTAAGAAAGAAGATGCGCGCAGTTCAGTCTGACTATCGAATGAAACTAAAAGACTACTATTCGGGTGTAAGCTGTAGTGGCAATAGCCTGATCCGTACAGCGATGCTAAATAACGCAGTGGAAGCCGGTGAGTTGCTGGTTAAAAAGATGCCAAAAAGCGACTTGCAAGCCCCTGAAGCAGACGGCAAAACCTTACAGGCTTGGGTTGCGGAAAACGGCTTGCAAGACAGCCCAATCGCAGCAGTACTCAAAGAGCGACTGTAAGACAATTTCACGCCATGTGAACCAGTTCAACATGGTTGCAGAGAAATCTGCACTTTAAGAAGCGACCTCCGGGTCGCTTTTTTCTTTTTAAGTTAAAAAAAATGAGAGTTAATATTAACTCTCATTTTGTTTATTTATGAGTAACTAATACCTAACTGGCCTTAGCCACCGCTAGCTTTTCTTCAGAAATTGCTTCGCTTATCGAAAGTACAGGCTCATTTTGATAGACACGCTCAAGGAATACCTTGTAGACATCAGCAAATTTTTCTTGCTGAGCAAGCTCACCAAACACTTCTTCTACCTTCAAGAAACTTAAGCTGTCCGTTTCGTTTTGTTGAGCAGCTTGATGAAGTGTATCAGACAATACATCGTTGATTTCTAGCGGCTTTCCATCTTGAGACGCGTGTTTATCTGAATAATACGACCAACACGCAACGACGAAGGCACTAATACTCACATCGCGACCTGCTACTAAGTTGTCGCGTACCGTAGGCAGCAAGAATACTGGCAGTTTGGCTGAACTTTCTAAGCAAATACGTGCCAGGGTATCCTTGATAAACGGATTTGAAAAACGAGAGATTAACGTGTCGCGATAATCAAATACATCAATGCCTTCAACCTGATCTAGGGTTGGCATTACCTCTTTTTCCATAAAGATAGACAATAGCTGCTTTAACTGCGCAGCTTCTACACTCTCATGGATAGTATCAAGACCGGCAACTGAACCCACTAGCCCTAGTACTGAATGCCCGGCGTTTAGCATGCGTAGCTTCAGCTTTTCATAAGGGGCTACATCGCTAACAAACTGTGCGCCCACTTCGTCAAACTGTGGCTTAGTGTTGCAAAAATCATCTTCAATAACCCACTGATCAAAAGGCTCACATACCACCGGCCAGCTATCTTCAATACCCTGCGCTTTTAACGAAACAATATCTTCGTTTGTCGTAGCAGGGGTAATTCTGTCTACCATAGAGTTAGGGAAGCTAACATTTTCGTTAACCCATTGGGCTAACGCTTGGTCAAATAACTCGATGTAAGCGAGCAACATTTTTTTCAGCACATGACCATTGTGCTGAATGTTGTCGCACGACATAACAGTAAATGGCTTAACATTGTTTTCTTTACGCTGTTTAATAGCAGCAACCAAATAACCAAACACTAGTTTTGGATTTTTCGGGTTTTCAATGTCATGAATAACGTCTGGGTTAGTGGTAATAAACTCCCCAGTAGACGCATCAAAGTTATAACCACCTTCCGTAATAGTTAAAGAAACAATGCGCACTTCAGGCTCAGACATTTTATCAATGACAGCTTGAGGGTCATCCGTTGCCATCATAAACCCTGTCATTGCACCTATCACTGACGCAACCCGTGAGCCGTCATTATGTTTTTCAACTAAGGTGTACAGGTTATCTTGCTCATCGAACACTTTTTTCATTGCGCGGTCGTTCTCGCGAAGACCCACGCCACAAATGCCCCAAGACAAATCGCCGGTTTTTGCCATCAGCCTGTCTACGTACATAGCTTCATGTGCACGATGAAAGCCGCCTACACCAATGTGAACAATACCTGTTTGAACATTCTCCACATCGTAGGCTGGGCGCTGAATACCAGCCGGCAACGACGGTAAATTAGCTTTGTTTAATAAGATAGACGTTTGAGATTGCATAAAAACCCTATTAGCTTTGAAGCGCTTTTTGGCGACGCATCGCCCAATACGCAGTAACGAAATAGATAACGGTGCACGCGAAACCAATATTGAAAAATAGATCTCGGTTCGATTCGTACACGGCAAGCGTGTCACTAAGAGAAAAAGTTTTAATTGCTAGCGCGATGGACACAAGTAGGCTAGCTACAGAAGTAAGGCGCAATAGCTTGGTTACAGCGCTAATATCTTCAACGTGGTCGTTTTCTAACGCGGCTTCTTGTTGTTGATGCGCTTCAACGCGTGCATCGAAAGCCTCTACCTGCGCTTCCTGCTCTGGGTATGACTGTTTTGCGCCGTACTTGGCTGCAAGCGCAGTATATACCGCAATAGTAAAGAACCAGGTTGGTATAAATAGGTAATAGAATGAAATTACATCTAAAGCATTTAAACCAAAGCCGAACACAAGTCCTAAGCCCCAGCTTGCAACCGCTGGCGTGCTATGAGTAAGACTTTGATAATGTGCCCAGTAGCGTGTATACCCAATTCGAGGGAAAATCATATGCTCAGCGAATACTATTGCACCCACTGGAACAACAAGTAACCCAGCATAAGTTAGCAGCGGTAGTAACTTGGTAAATACAAATGGGAAGCAAGCAATAGCCACCGTAACCATACCAACAACGGCAGTGGTTTTGGTACGTGATTTATCTTTAAAAATGGCCTGTGCAGCAAGTCCGGCACGATAAAGGTTAGCATTTGCGGTAGTCCAACCTGCCACGATAACAATAACAAGACCTGATAGACCTAGCGCGTGGAAAGCAACATCGCCTGGGTCGAGTTCAACAATAGATTTTTGAACGATAACCGCGGTTCCAGCGCCCATAATACCCGCTGAAATCCATGCGATATAATGACCGAACAACATACCTGCTGATGTGCAAAGGCCGTAGCGCTTACGCTTTGCAAATCGAAGTAGCGCCATATCAATAAGACCAAAATGCGTAATGGTATTCGCTGCCCAAGAGAAGCCAATAACTTCTAATAAACCAATCCCTGGCTCACCGCTTTGTGTTAACCCCGTCCAAACCGACGTACTGCCAATGTGCATAAAGTCGTTCCACGATGTTAAAAACGTTTGCCCTATTACAGATTCTGCTAGTGCAGGCATAAGAATAAGTGGACCACAGATGAACATAGTGAACAGCCAAGGTGCACAAATGCGGGAGAAGTCAGATACGGCGTTAAACCCGTACATGGCGACAAACACAACGATAACCCCTACCGCTAGAACTACGGCAACAAAGGCTAAATTAGTTGGGTACCAGTTCAACTGTGCAGGAATATTTAACGCAAAGCGCACCGCCGTTGCCGATACTGTGATCATCGCAGCAGATATTACAGTGAATATGATCACATTCGCCCAGTTATAGAGCTTTGTCATTGAATCGCCCGCTATCTTCTGAAGATAGGAGTACAAGCTTAGACGGGTTTCAACAGCGATAGGTGTAGTGATTAGTGTCCAGCTTAAAACCGCCAGTAGGTTACCGATAAGTAAGCCTAACAATATGTCGGTCATGGTGGCGCCTAGGGCGACAAACGTTGCACCGAAAACAAATTCTGTTGCGGCAACATGTTCACCGGCATACAAGCCCATGAAATGCTTCCATCCCTTTAATTTATGTTTAGCGACAGGGAGTTGCTCATCGCTTACCTGTGAAATATCAATATCGCTCGACGTTGACTTCATCTTCAAATCTCTTGTTGTAGGTGGCCGTCCCTTATTAAAAATCACTTTTGAGCATTCGCTCACCATATGGGACATATCTCATTTCGGTAGATATTTGCACATGGAAATGGAATTGTAAATACCTATTAACAAAACAAAGTGCGATGTAAGTACAAATTTAACACAATATTATTTGCTATTTTTTCGCCAATGAAGCGCTATTAAAACGCTAATCCTTTGAACTTACGGGATATTGGCGAAGCAACAATTGTTAATGAATTGAATATTAAAGATGCGCTTGCGACATGCTTATTACTAAAGTGTTTTAAAAGGTAGAAAGCAAAGCACCAATTACTTTACACTTAGGCAAATGTACACGCTGTTTTATTATGTCATTACCAAGTTGATGGTAAGTTCTTTTCCTTTTGGTAGTGAAATCTTCGTATAACTGGTGTTTTTGATATGAGGAAAAGTAACCTTTGCAAACAACTACCGTAAAGTTAGTGATCTTTGATTGTGACGGTGTACTCATTGATAGCGAAGTGCTGTCTATGGAAGCTTGGCAGGAAATTCTAAATGACTATAACATTTCATTATCGAAGCAGTTCTTTATCGCTCACTTTCTTGGTAAAAGCGTAGAACACGTAGAAAAGATACTAAAAACCGACTTCAGCTTTGAGTTGACTGAGGTGGTTAAAGAGGACTTTCACGCTTTGCTCTACGAAAAGTTTGAGCACTCGTTGCGAAGGACACCAGGCATCAATAACGTATTAACAAACCTTGATGCCCGCCACATTCCCTATTGTGTTGCCACAAGCAGTTCTCCCGAAAGAACGACTAAAGCGTTAAAAAGCACCGGCCTTTTCTCTTATTTTGACGGACGTATTTTCACGCGCTCTATGGTAAAGAGTGGTAAACCAGCACCCGACCTGTTTTTACATGCTGCCGCAACCATGGGTATAAAACCTGAAAACTGCTTAGTTATTGAAGACTCTCAGCCCGGTTTAGCCGCAGCAGTAGCCGCCAATATGCCCTGTCTTCATTTTACCGGTGGTGCACATTTACATAACGATATAAAAGCTGATATTCCAAATAACAGTAAATCTCTCAATTCATGGGACGAATTTCATTCTCTTCTCCCTGACATTTTCGACGCGAGAAAAATAAATGAGTAAGAAAGCACAAAACGAACTCAACAAACTAGACGAAGCAGCAAGAGCAGGATGGATGTATTACGTTGGGGGCAAAACACAAGACGAAATTGCAAAGACCCTTAATACATCACGTCAGAGCGCTCAGCGTCTTGTGGCATTATCTATGTCAGAAGGCTTGGTCAAGGTGCGTTTGGAGCATCCCATAGCCAGATGCATGGAGTTGGCGCAAGGGATTAAAGAAAAATTCGGGCTTACGTTTTGCGAAGTGGTACCCAACGTTGACGACGATCCTAACTCCACACAAGGACTCGGCCAAGCAGGCGCTGCCGCCATAGAGCGAGCCCTTAAATTTGATACGCCACAAACTATTGCTTTTGGCACAGGGCGTGTTCTTCGAGCGTGTGCAGATGAACTATCTATTCTTCATTGTCCCCAGCATAAAATAGTGTCGCTAGTAGGCAATATTGCAGATAACGGCGAAGCAACACGATATGATGTTGCCGTTCACGTTGCTGATAGGGTAAAAGCGCAGCATTACCCCATGCCGACACCAGTTATAGCCTCAAGTAAGTCAGAACGCGAAGTGTGGCAGCAACAACAGCATATTTCACGCATTCACGCGCTTGCTGAGCAGGCGGATATTAGTTTTGTCGGTATCGGCAATTTAGGTAGCGTGTCACCGCTTTACAAAGACGGCTTTATCGGCGATGACGAATTAGGCGTATTGTCTGACTCTGGCGCATGTGGCGAAATCATAAGTTGGATCTTTAATGAAGAAGGTGCACTCATAAAATGCGATATTAATGAAAGAGTAACGAGTTTTAAATTGAAAGCTACGCCAGAAAAGCCTGTTATTGGCGTGGCGGCGGGCGATAGTAAATTTAAAGCAATTAGGGGCGCACTTCGCTCTAAGTTTTTAAATGGCCTTATCACAACGGAGCGAACAGCATCAGCATTACTCGAAATCTAACACTATCTTCCCCCGAGTAAACAAAGGACTTTGATGTGCTTTTAGTGCCAACCCATTAAGACTAACTGGGCGCTAATTCGCTTTTCGACATAGTTAAAATGCAAAAAAAACGGCATCAAACGCTGTTTTTTTGCACTTTATTTGGTGCTTTAACAATAAATTCTAAACCGCCGTCTATCTCACCAATGCCTTATATACTAAAGGCTATAGCGCTCCCTCACCCACTTACACCTTTAGTATAAGGTATTAGCCGACATACTTAGTTATTTCAGTGAGTATTTTTTAAACGCTTTGGCTGTCTTTTAATTAATCCCGAACAAACAAACCGATTAATAAAACAAACGAAGGAATTTAACCATGTTGAAAATCGTTAAAACCTCTCTAGTAATTGCAGCCTCTACTCTAGCTTTTTCTAACTCAGCTCATGCTGACGATGTAAATGAGGCTTTGGCAAATATTTGTACTATTGTACAAGCTGACGATAAGAGCGAACTGCGTAAAAAAATGCGTCGCGTTCAGTCTGACTTTAAATTGAAGCTACGCGACTATTACGCAGGTGTTTCTTGCGGCGGTCAAAGCCTTATCCGCACAGCGCTCACCAGCAACGCTGTGGAAGTAGGCACACTGCTGGTGAAAAAAATGCCTAGCAAAGACCTAACGCAGCCAGAGTCTGACGGTAAAACCTTACAAGCGTGGATTGCAGAACAAGGCTTACAAAGCTCGCCAATTTCGGCGGAGCTTAACGACAGAATTTAGATACCACTTTCACAACGCCATGTGAACCAATTCAACATGGTAGCAGCACATGCTGCGCTTAAGGCCCCACTGCTACGGGGCCTTTTTTATTGCTCTTTACTCTACAGCTTATCCTTTGATGTTTATTGCGAATGTTTGGTAGCAAAAAAGTCGACCGAGATAATTAGCGGAGGAGCAAGCGTATATTTGAAAGGTATACTTTGGTATACCCTGTTATTTTACAACATGTTTTTCAGTAACTTAGATTCAGGTTTAATACATCTCAACGAACAAACATAATCTTAATAACAACAAACGAAGGAATTTAACCATGTTGAAAATCGTTAAAACTTCTCTAGTAATTGCGGCATCTACTTTAGCTTTCTCTAACGCAGCGCAGGCTAATGACATCAACGAAGCACTTGCGAATATCTGTACTATTGTTCAGGCAGATGACAAGGGTGAACTTCGTAAGAAAATGCGTAGTGTTCAGTCAGACTACAAATTAAAGCTTCGCGACTACTACTCTGGTATCTCTTGTAACGGACAAAGTTTGATCCGTACAGCTATTACCAACAATGCAGTTGAAGTAGGTACACTTCTTGTTAAGAAAATGCCAAGCAAAGACTTGGCTCAGCCAGAGTCTGACGGCAAAACGCTCCAAGCTTGGATTGCTGAGCAAGGCCTACAAAGCTCACCTATTTCAGCTGAACTTGACGGCAGAATTTAATACAACAAATTAATCACACCATGTGATACAGCAGTTCAACATGGTAGCGGCAGGACGCCGCACTGGAGGCCCCTTTTAGGGGCCTCACCCCTTTCTAGGTCTCTATAAAACCTATCACTTCTTTTTATACCCATTCAGGCTTTTTCCTGTGCAGCCAATGCGACTCGCTTGAATTAAACCGCTTTGTAATCGGTGGGAAATGGTGTTCAATTCTATCTCACACACTTATATCAAACGCATCAACCTGCTCTCCCCATAATAATAGCGTTGGGCAGTGAATAAATATCTCGGGTATACGAATGTCATCTAACACTTTTTTAGATACATTCATTTGAGGCACTCGTTGTGGCATTTGCCTATAGTAGCAGAGCATCGCTCTGTGGATTTCAGGGTCACGCCAATCGTTGAGTAACTCTCTTGAGTAGCTAGATTCTTGCTCAAAAAGGCAGTTTCCGATCATATTTTTTAATAGCTGAAAGTCTGTAGTTGAAAGAATGTGTTCTGCGTCCCTATCTATGAGCGTAGCGATATACTGGCTTTTTTCTCTTTGCATAGAAGAGGTTTTAATTGCACGTGTAAAACAAGATGGATGCGCAGCATTTACAATAACGAGCTTGCTTATCAATGTTTGGTGAAAAGCGGCTAATGGCCACGCTATTGCCCCACCCCAATCGTGCCCCATCAAAATAACCTGACGACCTTTTCTAACTTTCTCGATAAACGCGGCCATTCGGCTAATAAGCGATGGCACTTGGTAGTCTTTTTCCTTAGGCAGTGGGGTCGATAAATGATAACCGGGCAAATCTGGAGCGATGATGTCTAGTGAAGTCGGAAGCAACGACATTAACGCCTCCCACGTATGTGCGTTCTCTGGGAAGCCATGAAGCATTATAATTATGGGGTTCTTTGCGCCCTCTTCTTCTCGGGATAAATAATGAATTGAGGCCCCATCAACCATTGCGTATTTGGAATCAACCAATGTGCTCACTTCCTCTATGTGATTTTAAGAAACAAAAAAGCCGAGCAAAGTAAGGTATCCGATGATTACTGTTTAAATCATTTTCCCGGCTACATTATTTTCTCGGCCTTTAGTGCGCCTTTTCTTAACGCACGTGTCTGGCTTGTATGTCACTATTCGATAGCAAACATACTCTCTGGCATTGACATTAAGTTATCAGCGCCTGACTGCATTGCAGAAACCAGTGAGCGAGTACGTGTCAACAATCGGTCGAAGTAGAAGCCCGTTGTTAAAATTTTACTCTTATAAAACTCAGTTTCAGTGCTACCTGCATCAAGCTGCTCTTGTGCCTTCACCGCCATTTTAAGCCAGAAGTAAGCAACGGTGACATAACCTGAGTACATTAGGTAATCGACAGACGCTGCGCCAATTTCATCAGGGTTCGACGCCGCAGCTTTACCAATATCCATGGTAATTTGTTGCCACTCATCAAGGTGAGAATTCAGGGCATTCGTCCAAGCGCTAAACTGCGCGTTGTCGCGAAGTGAATTACAGTAGTCACGAACTTCTTGTACGAATACGTTCAGAAGCTCGCCGTTAGAGCCCATTACTTTACGACCCAGCAAGTCTACCGCTTGAATACCAGTAGTCCCTTCGTACATGGTGCAAATGCGGGTATCCCGCGCCAACTGCTCCATACCCCACTCTTTAATAAAGCCATGACCGCCGTAAACCTGCATGCCGTAGCTGGTTGCTTCTTGTGCCGTTTCGGTCAAAAACGCTTTAACAATAGGCGTTAAGAAAGCAAGTTTAGCTTCTGCGACCTGCTTTTCTGCCGCATCATCGCCGTAGAGCGTGACGTCAACCATTTGCATGCAGTAAGCCGCTAGCGCACGATTTCCTTCAGCAAACGCTTTTTGTGTTAGTAGCATACGGCGCACATCAGGATGCACAATTATTGGGTCAGCAGGGCCATCAGGATTTTTACGCCCCGTCAGTGAGCGAAACTGAATGCGGTCTTTCGCATAGCGCAATGCGCCCTGAAAAGATGCTTCAGATGCAGCAAGACCTTCTAGCCCAGTGCCAATACGGGCGGTATTCATGAAGGTGAACATGCAATTTAGGCCACGGTTAGGTGGACCAATTAAGAAGCCCTTAGCACCATCAAAGTTGATGACACAGGTAGCACTAGCTTTGATACCCATCTTATGTTCAATACTGCCGCAGGCTACAGCGTTTCTGTCTTGCTTTTCGCCTTCTTCAGATACGTTGAACTTTGGTACAACAAACAGCGAAATACCTTTAGTGCCCTCTGGCGCATCAGGTAAGCGCGCCAATACGATGTGTACGATATTTTCAGACATATCGTGCTCACCGGCAGAGATAAAGATTTTTGTGCCTGTTAAGCTGTAGCTGCCATCTTCTTGAGGCTCGGCACGGCATTTAAGCATACCTAAGTCAGAGCCACAGTGTGCTTCAGTTAAGCACATTGTGCCTGTCCACTCACCGCTAACCAGTTTTTCAAGGAACATCTTTTGCTGCAGTTCCGTGCCGTGAGCCTTAAGCGTTTCCATACAGCCCTGACTGAGCCCTGGATACATAGCCCACGAATGGTTAGCACCAGAGAACCACTCAGCAATTATGGATGACAAAGAATAAGGTAGCGCTTGACCACCGAACTCTTCTGGATGCGACATGCTTGGCCAGCCACCTTCAACGTAGGTTTGGTAAGCTTCTTTGAACCCTTTTGGCGTTGTTACTTCACCGTCAACCCACTTACACCCTTCTTCATCGCCCGATGCATTAATGGGTGCAAGGGTGTTTTCAGAAAACTTAGCCGCTTCAGCAAAAATCGCCGAAACTAGGTCTTCAGAGGCTTCGTCGAAACCCAGTTTTTGATAGTGATTTTGATAATCTAGCAACTCATGTGTTACAAACATGGCGTCACGTTGTGGAGCTTTATAACCTTCCATACCCAATACCTATATTACTTCAAATAGACCAGCAGCGCCCATGCCGCCACCGATACACATGGTGCAAACAACATATTTCGCACCGCGTCGTTTACCTTCGATGAGTGCGTGACCCACCATGCGAGCACCGCTCATGCCGTATGGGTGACCAATAGAAATGGCACCGCCGTTTACATTTAATAATTCGTCTGGAATGCCTAACTTATCGCGGCAATACAGTACTTGTACCGCAAACGCTTCGTTAAGCTCCCATAGACCGATATCGTCCATGGTTAATCCATGCTGCTTTAATAGCTTAGGAATGGCGAACACTGGGCCAATTCCCATTTCATCTGGCTCACAGCCTGCCACTGCAATACCGCGATAAATACCAAGAGGCTGCGCATTACCTTTTGCTGCCGACTGTTCATCCATAATTACTGTTGCGCTTGCACCATCAGAGAGCTGACTTGCGTTACCTGCAGTAATACAACCGCCTTCAATAACAGGGTTCAGTGCTTTAAGCCCTTCTAAGGTTGTTTCTGGGCGATTGCCTTCGTCTTTTGACAAGGTCACTTCTCGCTCAGAGGTTTCACCCGTTTCTTTATTGAATACCGCTTGAACTGCAGTGATAGGAACAATTTCGTCGTCAAATTTACCTGCTTCTTGGGCTGCTGCGGTGCGCATTTGACTTTGATAACCGTACTCATCTTGTACATCTCTGCTGATGTTGTAGCGCTTACCCACTACTTCAGCGGTTTGCAGCATAGGCATATAAATGTCTTTGTGCTTCGCAACAAGTGCAGGGTCTACGGCGCGGAACATATTCATGTTCTTATTTTGCACAAGTGAAATTGAGTCTAGGCCACCTGCAACCATAATATTGGTGTCGCCAGTACGAATTGAGTTCGCAGCAGTAGCAATTGCATACATACCAGAGCTACATTGACGGTCTAGCGTCATGCCAGCTACCGTCACGGGCAATCCACCAGCAAGACCCGCTAAGCGACCTATATTCATGCCGCCGCTGCCCTGAGTAAGTGCCGCGCCCATGACTACATCGTCTACGCTGGCAGGGTCGATACCTGCGCGTTCTACGGCATTTTGAATGGCATGACCACCTAATGAAGGGGCAGGTAAATTGTTTAGCGCACCTTTATAGGCGCGGCCTATTGGCGTACGTGCTGTACTTACAATAACTGCATCGCGCATTGTATTGTTCCTTTCAGTTGGGCTGAATGTTCAGCCTAAATTTCGCTAGCGCTTTTTGTCTAAGACCAATTTCGTAGAATCAGTTCTTAGAATCAGTTCTTAGAATCGGCTTTTAGAACAGGCGCTTTGCTTTACTTAAAATTTTCTTCGACGGCGTAAACGCTCAATGTTTGCGCCGTCAGCGTATTACCTATGTTTACTTAGGTTGATAATTTTTGAATGTGCCACCTTCCTGCGCCAACCTAACAAGTAGGTCACTTGGCTCTAGCCACATTTCCCCGTATTCACCTAGCTGGTCACGATAAGTCGTAAGCTTATCTAAAATAGTGCCAAGCCCTACCTCGTCCGCATATTGCATAGGGCCGCCGCGATACACAGGGAAGCCATAACCGTAGACATAGATCACATCAATATCGCTAGATTTTGCCGCAATTCCTTCTTCTAAAATGGCAGCACCTTCGTTTATTAGTGAATACATAACACGAACTAGGATCTCTTCATCGCTGATGTCTGAGCGCTGGACCACGCCTAAACGTTCGGCTTCCTGCTTAGCAATTTCTAATACTTCAGGATCTGGAATGGGTACTCGACTGCCGGGCTCATAGTTGTAGGCTCCACGACCCGTTTTTAGACCGTTGCGCCCCATTTCAACCAGGCGATCTGCTACAGCACCATACGCAGGGTCGTGAGAGATATGCTCTTGGCGAGACTGGCGCACATAATAGCCAATATCTAAACCTGCCATATCTCCCATGGTGAACGGGCCCATTGGCATACCAAACTCGGTAAGCACGCGGTCGACTTGCTCAGGCGTTGCCCCTTCAAGTAATAATCGGTTCGCTTCACGGCCATAGGGTTCAATCATACGATTGCCCACAAATCCGAAGCATACGCCTACTAAAACAGCGACCTTTCTGATTTTCTTAGCCATCTTCATACAAGTTTTAATAACTTCAGCAGATGTCTTCTCAGCTTTAACCACTTCAAGTAGCTTCATTACATTGGCTGGCGAGAAGAAATGAAGCCCAATGACATCTTCAGGGCGAGAGGTGGCTGTCGCGATTTCGTCAATATCTAGAGTAGATGTGTTAGAGGCTAGAATAGCGCCTGGCTTGCACACTTTATCAAGTGTTGAGAATACCGTTTTCTTTACTTCCATCTTTTCAAAAACGGCTTCGATTACCAGGTCGACATCAGCTAGATCGTCGTATGACGTTGTGCCAGAAAGAAGCGCCATTCGACTTTCTACTTGCTCTTGAGTCAACTTACCTTTTTTCGCTGAATTTTCGTAGTTCTTTCTAATAAGCGCTAATCCCTTCTCTAGCGCTTCTTCTTTGAGCTCAAGCATTGTGACTGGAATGCCGGCATTGGCGAAGTTCATAGCGATACCACCGCCCATAGTGCCTGCACCGATAATAGCGACTTTTTCAATGCTGCGCTCTGGCGTGTTTTTATCAAAATCACTTACGTGACCAGCTGCACGCTCAGCGAAGAAGAAATGCTGTTGGGCACGCGCCTGTGGCGTGTTCATGCATTCCATAAAAAGCTTGCCTTCATTTTTAAGACCGTCTTCAAACGCTAGCGTGTATGCTCCGCGTACAGCTTCAATACATTTTAATGGCGCAAAGAAGCCGCGAGCCGCTTTCTTAGTTTGTGCGGTAACTGCATCGAACACGGCCTGCGTCTCATCCGACATAGTCAGCGTAATGTCACTGGTACGCTTTATCGCTTTATCAGGTGTTAAGCCCTGTAAATACGCTTTGGTATCTTCAAGTAAATGCTCTGGCTTATCAGAAATTTTGTCGAATACACCGGGTAATTTAACGACAGAAGTTGGTTTACCCGTGACAATCATCTGCAGTGACGTTTGCGCGTCAGCTAGGCGTGGCAAACGCTGTGTACCGCCGGCACCGGGAAGAATGCCAAGATTAACTTCTGGCAGGCCGACCTTGTTGTCGGCAAAAGTAATACGGTGGTGACAAGCGAGCGCCACCTCTAGACCACCACCAAACGCTGGCCCTGGAAGCACTGCGATTACTGGTTTAGACGCATTCTCTATTTTGTCTAATACTTCAGGCAACATGGGAGATAGATCGCCGCCAGAAAATTCACTGATATCAGCGCCACCCGAAAAAATAGGGAGTGAAGAAGTAATAACAATCGCACTGACACTTTCATCATTAAGTGCGCTATCTATACCTTCTATTAGCCCTACTCTAATAGCACGGGATAGCGCATTCACGGGCGCGCTCTGCATTGTCAGTGTAGCTACGCCTTGTTGTACTGCATATTCTACGGCTTTATTTTCCATCTCGCTCATAACCATGTCCTGTTTATCACGTTAACTGGATGTTATTGCAGTGTTGTTAATCATCCAAGTTTATTGGTGTTATAGACATTTATCATAATTTTTAATAATGACCGCTACCCCTTTTATAGGCTCATCTTCCCGTGTAGCCCCTGACATAGCTTACTTAAGCTTTAATTGACAGCTTCCCTCACCAATGCTTTTGTTAACATCAATAGAGCAATATTACATTTCATTTACAAAGGATGTTTATCTATGCAGGTCCGTAAAACGCCAGAAAGTGCTTTTGACAATATCGATGATTTTCCCTACCCCCCTAAGTTTGTAGAAGTCACTGATACTATCAGTAGTGTGATTTCGATGGCGTACTATCAGTGCGGCCCTCAAGATGGACATACAGTACTGTTAATGCATGGTGAACCTACTTGGGCTTATCTGTATCGAAAAATGATGCCACTGCTAGCTGACGCTGGTTTCAATGTGATAGCACCGGATTTAATTGGTTTTGGACGTTCTGACAAGCCTGTAAGAAAAGAAGACTATTCTTATGCACGCCACGTGATATGGACAGAAGACTGGTTTACACAGGTCACTAAGGGCCCGGTGACCTTGTTTTGCCAAGATTGGGGAGGTCTGTTAGGACTGCGACTCGTTGCAGATATGCCAGACCGCTTTTCTGGCGTAATGGTGTCTAACACCGGACTGCCGACCGGTGACCACCAACCAAGTGATGCTTTCATTAAATGGCGTCGTTTCTCTCAGGACGTGCCCCAATTCCCAACTTCAACCATTATCCAAAATGCAACGACAACCGAATTAAGTGCTGCAACACTGGCTGCTTACGACGCCCCTTTCCCTGACGAGAGTTACAAGGCTGGTGCACGCATGTTCCCCCTACTTGTTCCTACAAGCCCTGATAATGCAGAGGCGCAGGCGAACAGAAATGCTTGGGAAAAACTTAAGGACTTCCAAAAACCTTTTGTTACCGCTTTTGGTGATAGTGACCCCGTCACTAAAGGTGGCGATAAGATATTTCACAAGCTGGTGCCGGGCTGCATAGGTATGTCACATACCATAGTGAAAAACGGCGGGCACTTTATTCAAGAAGATCAAGGCGAAGAGCTAGCTAATTTACTTATTCAATTTGTTAGGCAAACACAGCTTAAATAGTTTCAACGACAAACTATCAACAGACTTAACTTTCATAAATATTAGAAACTAGGAGTTTACCATGGACGCTCTACTCGATTTTACCGGGCAAGTTGTATTGATTACAGGTGCGGGCAGCGGCTTTGGCCGTTTATTGTCTTTAGGACTTGCTAACAGAGGCGCGAAGCTCGTGCTTTCTGATATTAACCAAACCGCCCTTGAAGAAACGCAGAACGATGTAAAAGCGCTAACAGATGTGGTGGTGCTAGCAGGCAATATAGCAAGCGAATCGCTGAACAAAACTCTAGCTGATAAAGCTATGGAAACCTTCGGTAGACTAGACATAGCCGTAAATAATGCTGGCATTGCCCATAATCCAGCGCCTGTGCATCAGATGACTGAAGAGATTATAGATTCACAGTTTGCTGTAAATGTTAAAGGAGTGATGTTTGGAATGAAATATCAGATTCCAGTAATGCTCGCACAAAAGCAGGGCCACGTTCTCAATGTTAGCTCACTAGCGGGGTTAGGCGGAGCGCCTAAAGGTGGTGCCTACGCAGCGGCAAAACACGCGGTGTCGGGAATTACCCGTACCGCAGCTGTAGAATATGGCCGTAAAAATGTTCGTGTTAATGCCATATGCCCCTTTTATAGCCCAACTAATATTTTAAACGTGGATGGTTACAATACCCCTGAGGCACGGGAACAGCTTGGCATGGGCAGCCCAATGAAACGTTTGGGCGAGCCGCAAGAAATCGTAAACACCATGATGCTAATGTTGTCACCAGGCAATAGCTATATGAACGGGCAAACCATAGCCGTAGACGGCGGTGTAACCGCGTGGTAGTGAACAAAATTGCTAATTAACATCTTAGCCCTAAGTATAAGAAGCTATACCTTTGTATAACACAGTGCCTTTAGGTTTTTCTCTACTTTGGGTGTAATGGAAGAGAACAAACAAAGTCGATTAAGGAGGCGAGTGCAACCGCCTCCGAGATCTTTTCTTAGTGAGAAAGAGAAGAATGCGATGAAAAACCTGATTAAAAACATTTTTTCCACTGTAGGGCTGTTTACCATTATAAGCGCCTCAAATTTCTGCATCGCACAAGAAACGACGCCTTCAATATCAGCCCTTAAGGTAACTACCGCCTCTCAGAGTTATAAAAAAATTCGTCAAAGCAAATCGTTAGCGCTAAACACCTTTAAACGTATTGATATTTTGCCGTCGCCAACTTTCGCCAAAAAGAAAGGTCAATATCTAGTCCACGACGCTTTACCTAGCGGTAGCTTCAAAGGCAAACAATAAACTTCAATAACCAGTCGCTAACGACTGT
The DNA here is from genome assembly GCF_056311825.1 of Alteromonas sp. ABH4_452. Lineage (NCBI taxonomy): Bacteria > Pseudomonadati > Pseudomonadota > Gammaproteobacteria > Alteromonadales > Alteromonadaceae > Alteromonas > Alteromonas sp. ABH4_452. Next base: position 2,999,186 of record NZ_CM149973.1, read on the forward strand.
GCTGCTCGAGCCCTTCATTCCACCTGCGAACGAATTCATCAGACCATGCGTCCCAGCCAATGGTAGTCAAAGTCCAAATTGTGACACCTAAAACAGCAACGTTTAATACTAAACCTATGTAAGCAATAATTTTCCCTTTAGTAAGCGTCGATGAGTTTGAATATTGCTTGTAAGGAAGGGATAGGCTTTTCCTAGCGTTGCGAGCCAAAAATAGTGACAGCAAAGAGAACACAATTGCAAACCCACCGAAAATGAATAAGGTACAGCTCAGTACTGCAGTCCAATAAGCAGTAGCAGCACCAGGAATCTTATTATCTGTTTGATTTTGCATTGTGCTTCTCTTCCTTGATGAATAATTAAATGTCCAGCCTATGAATTGTTCAAATTACAGACAACCCACCTTTTTTGCTAGCGTTTTATAAACTGAAAGCTTAGTGGGTAGACCCATAGCTCACCTTTATTAGCTTTTACCGCTGCTATTATCGCGAAAATGATGTTCATCAAACCAAGTACGATAAATCCTAGGGCGCCGATAATGATAAAAGTAAGAATAAAACAAATCACCGAATAAACGAGCAGGCTCAGCAGCCAATTTGCCGTTACTCGACCGTGCTGATTAATATCTTCATTTTGATCTTTATGCGCTATCCAAAGCACAATTGGCAAAACAATGCCTAAGCCAGGAATAATAAAGCTGGTTAATTGCGACACGTGGATAAGAGTGCAGTAGCTGCGAGCATTAAGCCCCCAATAAACCGGTTCTTCCGTTGACATAAATTCTTCCTTATTAGTGAGTTGGTTTTATTTGATAAATATAAGCGTCTATTGTTTCGCCGCAGCGAGCTTAACTCGAACATCAAATTTGTTTTACAAAAACTGCGCAGCGTTACACAATGCTACCTCATGTCTATGTGAACGTCGATTCACTTTAAAACCAAAATAATTAAAGGACAAAGTATGCTCAATCATAAACGTACACTGATAGCAGCATTAGTAAGCGTATCGCTTATGGGGTGCGGCGAGAGTACTACTCAGACAGAAACTAAACCCGAACTTACCGCGCAAGACGCGAAACAATTCTTACAGCAAGCGCAGGATGATATTGCGAAAATGCAGGTGCCGGCTGCACATGCAGAATGGAGCTATGCAACCAATATCAATTTCGACACTGCTGCAGTTAGTGCCTATTTTAACGAAGTGCTATCAACAAAAGTGGCTAAGTTAGCTAAAGAAGCGGCTAAGTTTAATGACGTAGAGGTTGATGTAGATACCCGAAGACAACTTGATTTACTTAAAAATAGCTTAACTATGCCGCCACCGGCAGACACGGATAAAGCGGAGCGTTTAGCCAAAATTGGGTCAGAACTTAGCGCCATGTATGGGTCGGGTGAATACTGCAGCGATGATGGTAGTTGTAAGAGCTTAGTTGAAATGAGTTCTGAAATGGCTACCCTCCGCGACGCCGATAAACTGCTAGAGTATTGGACGGGCTGGCGCGAAGTCTCTAAACCCATGGCACCACTTTATGCTGAACAAGTTTCCCTTGCTAACGAAGGTGCGGCGGAACTTGGGTTTGAAAACGTAAGTGCGCTATGGCGGGGCAAATATGACATGCCGGCAGACGACTTTCCAAAAGAGTTGGACCGTTTATGGACACAGGTTGAGCCTTTCTACGAGTCTCTTCACTGTCATGTTCGTGCTAAGCTTGGTGAGCATTACGGTGAAGATGTAGTGCCCCAAGACCAGCCAATTCCGGCCCATCTTTTAGGAAACATGTGGGCGCAATCATGGGGAAACATCTACGACATCGTTAAGCCTCAACAGGAAATGAAAGTTCCTGACGTAACGAGTGCACTTGCTGCACAAGGGTATGACGAAGTAGCCATGGTAAAGCAGGCTGAGTCATTTTTCTCATCCCTTGGCTTTGAAGAACTGCCAGAGACTTTTTGGGAACGTTCAATGTTTCAAAAGCCTGAAGGTCGTGACGTGCAATGTCACGCTTCCGCATGGGATTTGGATGACAAAGACGATCTGCGCATAAAAATGTGTATCCAAAAAACTGGTGAAGAATTTAACGTCATTCACCATGAATTAGGCCATAACTATTATCAACGTGCCTATAAAGACCAGCCTCTGCTTTACCGTGGCTCAGCAAACGACGGTTTCCACGAAGCCATTGGCGACACAATAGCCCTGTCAATTACGCCTAAGTACCTTAAGCAAATTGATTTGATAGATGAAATCCCTGACGCATCAAATGATATCGGTATGCTGATGCAGGTAGCGCTTGATAAAATTGCCTTTATTCCTTTTGGTTTGATGGTTGATCAGTGGCGTTGGAAGGTCATGTCTCGTGAGGTTACACCTGAACAATACAATCAGCTTTGGTGGGAATTAAGAGAAAAGTATCAGGGTGTAATGGCACCTGTTGAACGCAGTGCTGATGCCTTTGACCCTGGAGCAAAATATCATGTTCCAGCTAATGTACCTTATACACGCTACTTCCTTGCGCATATTCTTCAGTTCCAATTCCACAAAGCACTGTGTGATATTGCCGGTGATGAAGGTCCATTAAACCGCTGCTCTATTTACGGCAGCGAAGAAGCAGGTAAAGCGCTTAACGAGATGTTAGAAATGGGAATGAGCCAACCTTGGCAGAATGCTCTAGAGACGCTAACAGGCTCACCCCAAATGGATGCAAGTACTATTGCGGATTACTTTGCGCCACTTAAAAACTGGCTGGATGAGCAAAACGCAACACGCCAGTGCGGTTGGTAATGCTTCTATAAAGATTAAATCACAGCACTATTGCTAACATTTCTAAGTAATTAAGCCCCTTTAACATGGGGCTTTTTTGTACGATTTAAACTTTTGTTCTATTGAAAGTCCCCGGCATTAGCGTAACTTACACTTATGAATAATTCTTAATGTTGCAATGATATGCGCTGTCCTTCAGCATGCCTCTTCTTTATCCTCACTTTATTGGTTAGCTGGAACCTTTCTGCACACGCACAAATTGGTGCCCCCGCTTTTAATACATTCGACATGGAAAGCGGCATCACCCATGTCACCATTTCTGACATCGCAGAAGATAAATACGGTTTTTTGTGGTTAGCATCCCAGTCAGGTATAGATAAATTTGATGGTTATACCTTTAGAAATTTTGGAATGTGGGGCGAGGATGAATCTTCAGGTCTTCAAACACTTAGTGTTCTACAATTAGAAGCAAGCTTAGACGGTCAGTTTATTTGGGTTGGTACGTTTAGTGGCCTGAGCCGCTTAAATGTCGACACTGAAAAGTTTATTCATTACGCCCTCCCCGTTTCATCGTCATTCGACAAACAGATTATCAATAGACTGAAAACCACGCACGACGGCATGCTGTGGATAATATCTGAACGAAATCTGTATCGATACCACGAGAAAACCGACAGCATAGAATTAGTCAGTTATCTCGCTGATACTACAAGTACTCTTACCGATGTAGAGCTCATTGGCAATACGCTTTATGTGACCTCCACTTCAGGTCTTTATAAGCTCGACCCTTTTAAAAGCTCGCTAGAATTAGTTGCCTATAAGGGCGTGAACTTTACTCGACTCGTCGCAGCCGAGCGCTCAAGATTTTGGTTGGGGACATCTACTTATGGCATTTGCTTGTTTAACCCCAACTCACAATTCGAGGAAATTACAAAGCAGTGTATCAGTGAAGTACAGGGGTTGTCGGATAACTCGGTTACAGATATTTTACTTCAACGCAATGGTGATATCTGGGTTGCAACCGAGAGAGGTTTAAACTTATTGAAAGCTCACAGTCCTTATACCGTATTGCGTTTCCCAATCAGTGACAGAGATTCAGGAGACGAGCGTTTATCAAGTTTATACCAAACAAATTCGGGTCTTGTGGTCGTCGGAACCAAAGATGATGGTTTCGCAATAAGCAACCCGGAACTTAGCAACTTTTATACTTCCGAAGTGGGAAATGGCCGTATTGTAGGCTCGATGACCGAATACAAGGGTAATAAAGTATGGCTAACCAATGAAAAAGGGTTATGGATTTACGATACCGTCAATAAAACTTACCAGGGGCCATTTACGTCAGATAACTCTCGAACAACCGACGATAGTGCAAGCGATAAGCTAACCAGTGTTTATTACGATAAAGATAGCGATACGCTTTGGGTTTCAACACTCAGTGGGCTGGCGAAATTAAACAATGAAACAAGACAGCTTGAAGTTGTGGCGCTGCAAGGCAAATCTAGTTATAGCATAAATATGGATGCCCAAGGCGATATCTGGTTTGGTGGCTATAGCGACGGTGTATTTGTTTACCGTCCTTCGGAGGGACGTGTTGTCAGGCAATGGCCCCTCTCCCTCACTACTCGAATTCTTTTTGAAAGTGGCGAAAGTGCATGGCTGAGCACGGTAACAGGCTTGCACTTTGCTAATAAACTTACTGGTGAGTTAACGAACATTAGCGACTACACGGACAAAATTACAGACAGTACGGTAGTGACGTGGATTTCTCGCTCAAAACGTGGCGGCTACTGGGTAGGAACACAAGCCGCCGGCTTATATTTTGTAACGCAAAATAATGATGATTTTTCTTCCATTAAGGTTACTCAGATCAAGCCAGAGAGCAGATTAAGTAAGGTCTCAATTGGTGCCATTGTCGAAGATGATGAATATGGCTTGTGGATTTCCACAATAGTAGGCATTTCTTATTTAGCGCCCGATCTCGATACTCTTTATTACTATGGCGCAGAGAATGGTGCCCTCTCTACGGGATACTACATCGGCTCTGTAGCCACTACCGAAAATAACACTATTCTTTTTGGCGGCTCCCAAGGGCTCACTCAGTTTAATCCCACCGACGTTACTAATGTAAAGTGGTCCCCTGACGTACACCTCACTAAAGTAGAAACAGTAAGTCGAGATCAGAATAATGGCACTAGCGTTCAACAGCGGCTCAATTTAGGGGAAAAGATAGAACTTACCCATAATAATATTGCGCTTTCTATTGAGTTTGCAGCAACTGATTACATGAATGCCAATGAACTGCGCTACGCTTACAAGTTGGTAGATTTCGAAAATAGCTGGCGCTTTACCGATTACAAAGCGCGGGTGGCGACCTATACGAATTTAGAGCCCGGACACTACCGTTTTACAGTAAAAGCGATAAACCAAGAAAACGTCTGGAGCAGCGATGAGGCCCAACTCGAGATTATAGTCATACCACCATGGTGGGATAAGCCTGTATGGCGTGTTGCACTGTTACTCTCTATCTTATTGTTCATTACTTCGATAGTTTGGCTGAGAATTTCGGCACTAAAAGCACGTTCAGCAGAGCTCTCACTGAAAGTAGAAGAAAAAACGCGAGACCTTGAAGCCATGGTAGAGAAATTGACGCTTTTATCTTCTCAAGACTCATTGACTGGGCTAAAAAACAGACGCTATTTCACCCAACGAGCCAAAGCTGAGTGGCACGAATTTAAACGACACAACCGCGCTTTTTCGTTACTAATCGTTGATATCGACTTTTTCAAAAGAATTAATGACGAGTATGGCCACCACGTGGGCGATGCCGTTTTGGTTCAAATAGCTAACACTCTGGAAAATAACCTACGGGAAAGTGATGTTATTGCACGTTGGGGTGGAGAAGAATTTCTAATTTTATTGCCTTCACTAAATGTACAAGAGGCCTATTGGGTCGCTGAAAAGTTACGTAAAAGTGTAGCGGAACAAGTTGTCGAGGCACCGCCGCATTCGGTCAGTGTTACCATCACATGTGGCGTTGCAGATATAAAAGACTATGACAGTGTTGATGCCTGTATTCATGCAGTGGATAAAAAACTCTACCTAGGTAAAGAGTCTGGTCGAAACGCCGTTGTTAAATAACGGTAGCCTTGCGTCAGCTCAACGCCTTACATCTGACACGTTTCGATAATTACCCCCACCAACCAATTTATGCAGCCAATCTCTTTAGCATGGCATTCCATCGCAGTTTATGATCGCATATTGCCATTGCTTCCTATGCAACCTTGTATCGATAAACGATAGATATTTTTTCAATTACAAGGAGTATAGCATTATGGCTAATGTATTAGTGATTGGCGCTTCAGGACAAATTGGCAAACAAGCTACCGTAAAGCTTTTAGATGCAGGGCACACGGTCTTAGCACCGGTGAGAAGTCCTGACAAACTATCTGACATACAAAATGATAATCTTAGTGTTGTAGAGCAAGATCTAGAGAGAGATTTTTCTTCTCATTTTGAAGGAATTGATGTGGTGGTATTCACCGCGGGCTCGGGTGGTAACACGGGTGCAGATAAAACACTTATGATCGATCTATGGGCTGCACGTAACGCAGTAAACTATGCCAAAGCGGCAGGTACACCTAAATTCATTATGGTGAGTTCTATTGGCGCAGGCGACCCTGATAGCGTAGATTCAGCAATTAAGCCTTACTTAGTTGCCAAGCATATGGCCGACGAGCACTTAATTAACAGTGGTTTGCATCATATTATCTTACGCCCGGGTACATTACAGAATGAACCAGGTACTCATTTAGTGCGCACTGACATTCCAAGCAATAAAGATGATGCGGTAATCCCTAGAGAAGATGTAGCTACAGCTATTGTTGAGAGTGTTGCAAAAGAGGGTAGTGAAAATACGATTACTTACCTGTTCAAAGGCGACACGCCTATCTCGCAAATTTTATAACACTTAAATCCCCCTCCCCTGTTTAATGACATTACAACAGCGGGAGGGTTATTCATATACCTAAAGCATCTTAGGGGATTAAAGACTGGCTCACCCAGTTACCATTGGCGTCTTTTTGATGCCATTCTCGGCTTTGTGGGTTTCCTCTTAAATTCAGGTAATCTACGCTTTCAATAGCCAATAATATCACACAGAAATGAGGCGGCACTTCATCGAAATTGCCTTCTATTTGAAGCGCTGTGCCGTCATTACGAGGCGTACCCGGCTCGCCCCATAGAAACTGCTTTTTCCCCGCGTCCGACAACTTATTCCAGTGTTGTTTAACTAAGTCAACATCCTGACTCGCAGTGATTATTGTAGCGAGGCAAGAGAAACGGTATTGCTCTCTGCTTTTAGAAAAATACCAACATATTTGTGCTTGAGCGTTTTGCTCTAGCTGGCTGTACTTTTCTGTTCGGGTATCAGAGATAACAACTAGCTGATTTTCGTCGGTCATCCCTCTAAATACTACGGTTCGGCAAAACGGAGTACCGCTGCCATCAACCGTGGCTAACTGAAAATATCGACTTTCGGGCATACTGCGGGTTTGGTGTAGACTTTTTGTCAATCCCTGTCGCCATTGGGGCATACCCACCTCCTCATGCAAGCCAACTGCTTTTTTATTACGCTGCTTTCTTATCAGCTAAAGAAAACAATGTGTAAAAGTTGCGTGTAGTGATGTCAGCTAGCTCTTTTACCGATACACCTTTAAGCTCTGCTATAAACTCAGCCACTTCCACTACATAACCAGGTTGGTTTTGCTTACCCCGATGAGGTACAGGCGCAAGCCAAGGAGAGTCAGTCTCAATAAGCAGTCGCTCTAAAGGTATAGCTTTCACCACTTCACGTAATTCATCAGCAGAATTAAAAGTCACAATGCCGGAAATAGAGATGTAAAAGTCCATTTCCATAGCGGCCTGTGCCATCTCTAATGACTCAGTAAAACAATGTAAAACGCCTTTGGTATGCGCTGCTTTGTGTTCACGGAGTAAGTTGATGGTATCTTCTCTCGCATCTCGCGTGTGGATAATAAGCGGCTTTCTGGTTTCGTTTGCTACTTTGATGTGGTCGACGAATGACGTTAACTGAATATCTTTGCTTTCTGGGCTGTAAAAATAGTCCAGCCCTGTTTCACCTATCGCCACAACTTCTTCACGCTGCGCCTTCTCTAGCAGTTCCTCATAACTGCACGCTTCATCTTGATGCAGCGGGTGCACACCACAAGATACTGAAACGTCATCAAACTGGCTAACTGCGTCTAACATGCTGTCGTAATCGCCAACCGACACGCATACGCAAAGAAAGTGCTCTACGCCTCGAGTTCTAGCAAAATTTAACGTTTCAGCCAGTTCTTCTGGCCCTTGCTTAAGTCGGTCTAAGTGACAATGAGAATCTACGAACAAACTACACCTGTATTAATAAATTGCTTTCAGACAAAAGGAACTAAAAACCTTTTTATCTGTTAACGTTGAAACTGTTTTAACAGCCCAAAAAGTACCATCGATTTATTCACCCCAGCATGTTCGAGCGTTTTTACTGCCTCTACACACGCTACATAGCGATTAAAGTCGACGGCCTGTTGACGTTTCATGTATTCGTCATGGGCCAGTTGTTGGCACCACAATGCGATTTGCTGCGCATTGCTCTGCCACTTATTTGCAAGTGTTTGCACCTGCATGTTGGCATCACCTGCTAAAAGCGCCTGCATACCATCACTGAAATTGCGATAACTAATATCTTCGTCACCAGAGAGCGCTTCTTCCACGCGAAGGGGCGCATAACCATAGGCCGCCAGTAATGCTTCGCTAGCATCTTCTACGCCTTTAGCCTTTAGGTAGTTCAAACTGTCTGGTACAGACGGAAGCGCAAGTATCTGTCGTTCACACCGACTCAATATGGTTGGCATGATCTTATTGATACTATCTGTAATCAGTAGTAAGAAAGTGTTATCTGTGGGCTCTTCTAAGGTTTTCAATAGCGCATTAGCCGCCGCCTCAGTCATAGTATCGGCTCGGGGGATCAGCAACACTTTGTTCCCCCCCATTTGCGCAGTGCCAGAGAGCTTGGCAATACCTTCGCGAATTTTGTCCACGCCTAGCTGCTTTTCACTTTCCAACACGTGAAAGTCTGGGTGATTTCCCGCCTGTCTTAAATGGCAGCTTTGACACTGCTCGCATGGTCCGTCGGTACTAGGTTGCTTGCACAATAACGCGTTGCTTAAGCCCACTGCGAGTTGATTTTTGCCGATGCCCTTTGGGCCAGTTAGCAGTAGGCCATGGTGCAGTTTCTTTGCCATATATCGCGTTAGCAAAGTCGAAAACGTTGCAGCAAACCAGGGCAGCATTTGCATTACCCTCTCTCCTGCTGACTTTCGTTTTGCACTGAATTGCTACTTTCACTTACGGTGCCAGTGTATTCTTGGTTGGTCACATAATCGGTGATAGTGGCAATAACATCTTGATGAACCTTTTCCATAGGCTGCATTGCGCTAATTACTACTATCGATTCATCTTGCTCGGCCAACGACAGGTATTTAGCACGGGTACGCTCGAAAAAGGCGAGCCCGGCTTGCTCAATGCGGTCAAGCTCGCCACGTCCGCGAGCACGTTCTAGCCCTACTGCTGGCTCAACGTCTAGGTATAGGGTTAAATCTGGCTTAAACCCTTTTAGTGCAATATCGCTAATGGCGGACATGGTTACTTCACTTACCCCTCTACCGCCACCTTGGTAGGCTTGTGAGGATAAATCGTGCCTATCGCCTACTACCCAAGCTCCTGCGTCGAGTGATGGAAATATTTTATTAGTAAGCAGTTGCACGCGAGCGGCGTACATAAGAAGCAGCTCAGTTTCTTCACTAACAACTTCATCCCAGTCGTGCTTTACACATTCTCGTATGGCTTCCGCCATAGGTGTACCACCTGGTTCACGAGTCTGCTCAACGCGCTTTCCAGCACCCTTTAATGCTTGAACAATTAGCCCTATTACAGAGCTTTTTCCTGCCCCTTCAAGGCCTTCAACTACAATAAATTTTCCGCGCATTACTTTTTAAACTCTGTTTTCATTTAGCTATAACCTACTGGCTAGATCACTGCTACGTACTATGTAGCTATAACAGCAGGGTTATCGTTTTAACTGGTATTTTCGCACAGCTGCATTGTGTTCAGCTAGCGAGGTAGAGAATTGATGGCTTCCGTCACCTTTCGCTACAAAATATAAAGCATCAGTGGATAGCGGGTGTAACGCCGCATGAATCGCCGCTTTGCCAGCCATGGCTATTGGCGTTGGCGGTAACCCTTTGATGACATAAGTGTTGTAAGGCGTTGCCGTTCGAAGGTGTTTACGCGTAATATTTCCATCAAATTTGGGGCCAATACCATAAATCACCGTCGGGTCGGTTTGAAGGCGCATGTTTTTGTTGAGTCTATTAACAAATACTCCGGAAATCATGTCACGCTCTTCAGGTACTGCCGTTTCTTTTTCGATGATACTCGCCAATACAAGTGCTTCATAGGGTGTGGCTAATGGAAGATCCGTTTTCCGTTGTTCCCACTCAACAGAGACAAACTCAATAAGCGCATGGTGAGCTCGCTTCAATAGTTCACTGGCTGTTGTACCTTTAGTAAAAAAGTAAGTATCAGCCAAATACATCCCTTCGGTCTGAGATACCTGTTCGCAACACCAATCAACACCGTTACCTTGAGTTAACTGTCCTAATTTATCCTTGTCTAAATCGAAAACAAGATTGGGGTTTTGCTTAAGTGTTTCAATCCATTGTGAGAGGGTTAGCCCTTCAACTAAGCTTACCGCAAAGAAATGCTCGTCACCTTGAGTAAAAAGCGTAAATACATCCACCAACGACTGGTAGGGGCGTAACATGTATGTGCCTGATTTAACCGAGGTGCTGCCTGCAAAAAATTTAAGCCATACTTTTGCCACAAACGGTGGCACATCAGTTATTTCTGCTTCACGCAATAACTTCACCGTGCGATAAGCATTACTACCGCTTTCTATGGTAAATAAGCTTTCATTTTCTAGCGTTAATTCAGAAGTGACCTTTCCAGACACATACATAACGCCACATGCAGCACCAATCACTGCAACCATAATAAGGGACAGTAAAATAATGACAGCCCGCTTCATACTTAGGCTTCCCTTTTGTACATTGTTTTATATTCCATTCTACTTCGTTCTACGACTAATTCTTCAATTCATTTAAGAGTGCATAAGCTCTTTTGTATGCATCTATAATGTTAATTTAAGCGCCAGCTTGTTTCGCTAGCTGCCTTTACTCTTTATTTTTGATCGCTTTTTTACTGCCCATTTTTCACTGCAATAGTAAGACGTGCCTTTAGGCGAGCAATTGCATCGCTTTTAACATCAAAATTAACCACAGAAAAATCAGTCATTCGTACTTGTTTCACCGGCATTACTCCCATTAACGCATTGGTAATGACTACTGCGCTGGCTTTTCGTAAAAAAGAAAGGTCGTAATTCCCAACGTGAAGTACACTGTTATCGTTTAACAGCGAATCGATAAGACACTGCCTTACAACACCATTTACCCCGCTACCCTTTAGAGAGGGGGTATACCATTCGTCGTTAAGATAAAAAAACAGATTACCTGCGCTCGCCTCAATAATACTATCCTGGGTATCGCAAACGATAGCGTCGTGAGCGCCAGCTTCATCTACTTCATGTTTTACAAGTACTTGCTCTAGCCTATTCATATGCTTCACACCAGCAAGCAATGGCTGAATAGCTAACCTTGTTTGAGCACATATCACACTAACACCTTTATTAGCCAAACTATCGTAATGGCTCGGGTACGGGTGCTGACTAAATCTTATAAGCGCTTCACTGTCTTCACTTCGCGCGTATCCTCTGCCTGCTTGACCACCAGAAACGTGAACTTTTAACACATACTTTGTCGATGCGTTTCCTTCTGAGGCTTTCTTTATTGCCTCAATTTGTTCAGCGATTGCGGCTTCGAGAGTATCTATATCGATATCCAGTTTGATGGCAGCGGTATCGTGCTCTAAACGTGATAAATGGTAAGGCAATAATTCTGCTTTGTGTTCATTCACCATCAGTGTGGTAAACACGCCATCTCCGTAATTAAACGCCCTATCACTTGATGAAATAGGCGTAGCGCTGGGAATAATTATCACTGCCCACTCTTGTTCGCCGTTACTATCTTTGAGGGAAGTATACCAACTTGCATTGGTCAAACAACTTATAGCTGTGACCAATTGTTTGACTCGCCAATGAAGAAAGCCTGACGCGCACAATCTTCGACATTACATTTGTTCATATAAACAACAAAAGGCAGCCGAAGCTGCCTTTTGAATGTGAGTAAAACTCAAACGTATTGTGTTAGCTAGAGCGCGTTATATACGCTTGAAAATCAATGAGCCGTTCGTACCGCCAAACCCGAATGAATTACACAGTGCGTAGTCTTCACTGAATGCCTTTGCTTTGTGTGCAACAAAGTCTAAGTCACAGCCCTCACCTGGCTCATCCAAGTTAATGGTTGGCGGAGCCATTTTGTCACGCAGTGCCAAAATAGTGAAAATTGCCTCAACTGAACCAGCGGCACCCAGTAAGTGACCTGTCATTGACTTGGTAGAGCTAACAAGTAATTTGTGAGCATGATCGTTGAATACACGTTTCACCGCAGCCACTTCAGCGATATCACCTGCAGGCGTAGACGTACCATGGGCGTTAACATAGCCAATTTCACTTGCATCCATTTTCGCGTCGTTTATTGCGTTTTGCATAGACGCGGCAGCACCTTCACCATCTTCAGGTGGTGAAGTCATATGGTATGCGTCGCCGCTCATGCCAAAACCAACAAGCTCAGCATATATGGTCGCGCCACGAGCTTTTGCGGCTTCATATTCTTCTAGCATTACCACGCCAGCGCCCTCACCCATGACAAAACCATCGCGGTCTTTATCCCATGGGCGGCTTGCGGCCTGTGGATCGTCATTACGAGATGACAACGCACGAGCTGCGGCAAAGCCTGCCATGCCTAACGGCGTAATAGACGCTTCAGCGCCACCGGCCAACATAGCATCAGCATCACCATAAGCAATGGTTCTTGCGGCAATGCCAATGTTGTGAACACCTGTCGTACATGCAGTCACAACGTTTAAATTCGGTCCTTTCAACCCTTCCATGATAGACAAAAAGCCTGAAATCATGTTGGTTATGGTTGAAGGTACAAAGAAAGGCGATACGCGCTTAGGTCCACTATTTGTCAGTTTCAAATGGTTTTGTTCGATTTGCTCTAAACCACCGATACCTGAACCAATAGCCACACCTACGCGATGCGCATTATCTTGTGAAACAGTTAAACCAGAATCGACCAAAGCTTGTTTGCCTGCTGCAATACCCAATTGGATAAAGCGGTCCATCTTCTTGGTTTCTTTCTTTTCAATGTATTCCTGCGGATCAAAATCGTTAATTTGACCTGCGAAACGGGTTGAATAGTTACTACAATCGAAATGGGTGATTTCACCGATGCCGCTTTCGCCCGCGAGCAGTTTGCGCCATGTGTCTTCGCTATTAAGACCTAATGGTGAAAGCATTCCAAGACCAGTAACCACTACGCGACGTTTTGTCACAAAAAGCCCTCGCTTTGGAACTAAGGTAGGAGATACAAAAACGGCTCTGTAAGAAGAGCCGCTTTGTCGCTACTTAAGACTTAAGCGTCTTTGTTAGCGTTGATGTAGTCAATTGCAGACTGAACAGTAGTAATTTTTTCAGCTTCTTCGTCAGGAATTTCAGTGTCGAATTCTTCTTCCAAAGCCATCACTAGCTCAACAGTGTCAAGTGAATCAGCGCCTAAATCGTCAACGAATGAAGCTTCTGCTTTTACTTCTTCTTCTTTCACGCCAAGTTGTTCAACAATGATTTTCTTAACGCGTTCTTCAATGTTACTCATAATTCTAGGTTTCCCTTAAACGTCACTAGATAATAAAAGTGCCGCTAGTTTATTTTGCAAGGTGCATCCTTGCAAGCACCAGTTTAAACAAATTTTCTGGTCAAACCAGCGACATTCGAAATTCGTAAAATACTATTTTTACATCCAAGTTCGGGTAAATACCACCCCAAACTAGGGAAAATTCGCAATTTTTGCGAATTTACCCCATATACATACCACCATTTACGTGGATGGTTTCGCCTGTAATATAGGCTGCACCATCGCTCACTAAAAAGGCAACAGTGGCTGCAATTTCATCAGGCGCACCTAAGCGGTTCGCCGGAATGTCTTTGAAAATGGCTTCTTTTTGGTCATCGGTCAGTGCTTTTGTCATATCGGTATCGATAAAACCAGGTGCCACAACGTTGATTGTAATACCACGAGAAGCTACTTCACGAGCCATCGATTTAGAAAAACCAATGACCCCTGCTTTCGCTGCAGCATAGTTTGCTTGGCCAGCATTGCCCGCACTACCCACTACAGAACCGATATTTACAATGCGACCACAACGCTTCTTCATCATACCGCGAAGTACCGCTTTTGACATTGTAAAAATAGAAGTTAAGTTGGTGTCGATAATATCTTGCCACTCGTCATCTTTCATGCGCATTAGCAGATTATCACGTGTGATACCCGCATTATTGACCAAGATATCGATACTACCAAAGGCTTCGTTAATTGCTTTTAATGTTGTATCAACGCTTTCTTTGTCAGTGACATTTAGCGCAAAGCCCTTGCCGCCAAACTCAGAAAGATAGTCGCTGATTGTTTGCGCACCGCTTTCGCTGGTTGCAGTTCCAATAACCGTAGCGCCTTGCTGTGCAAGTTGTGTGGCAATCGCTTTACCTATACCTCGGCTTGCGCCGGTAACAAGCGCAACTTTACTGTCTAATTGACTCATTGCGTTTCCTTATTGTTTTAATGCTTCAACACCATCAGGTGTATTAACTGCAAGAGCCGTAAGGCTCTTATCAATACGTTTGTTCAGTCCGGTAAGTACTTTACCAGGGCCTACTTCAATAACACGCTCAACACCCGCTGCCGCTAGATATTCAACAGTACGAGTCCATTGAACGGGGCAATAAAGTTGTCTTACTAACGCGTTTTTGATTGCATCACCTTGGGTTTCAATGGTGACATCAACATTATTAACAATATTGATTGCAGGCTCATTAACGTTCAATGACGATAGCGCGTCTTCTAATTTATCTGCCGCAGGGCGCATTAGCTCACAGTGTGAAGGTACACTTACCGCAAGAGGAAGTGCGCGCTTAGCGCCTGCTTCTTTACATGCATTCGCCGCTTGTTCAGCTGCGCTCTTTTCGCCAGCAATAACGACTTGTCCTGGAGAGTTGAAGTTAACTGGCGCGACTACATCACCTGTAGCAATCGCAGTTTGCTGGCAAATATCAGCAATGGCAGCATCGTCTAACCCAATAATGGCATACATAGCGCCCGCACCGGCCGGTACAGCTTCTTGCATATATTTACCACGAGCCTCTACAAGCTTAATAGCGTCAGCGAAATCCATGGCGCCGCCGCAAACTAACGCTGAATACTCACCAAGGCTGTGACCTGCTAAGTAATCTACATCTATGCCCTGCTCGCGAATAACACGCCAAATTGCTACGCTAGCAGCAAGCAACGCTGGCTGCGTAATATGGGTTTCGTTAAGTTTACCGTCTGCATCGTTTTGGACTAAATCCCACAGATCATACCCAAGTGCGTCAGAGGCTTCTTTAAACGTCGCCTCGATAATAGGAGAAGTCTCGGCGAGTTCCTTAAGCATACCAACGCTTTGAGAACCTTGTCCTGGAAATACACAGGCTGTCTTTGTCATGTCGATTCCTTATTATTTTTAATTTACTAGAAACGAGAAAACGTCGAAGTTGGAATGCCCTATAATAGGGCAAATCTCAGTAGGGCTAATAGCGAACAAGCGCTGACGCCCAAGCAAATCCGCCTCCGAATGCTTCTAGTAATAAATGCTGTCCGCGTTGAATGCGGCCGTCTCTTATAGCGGTATCAAGCGCTGTTGGCACGGTAGCAGCAGAGGTATTGCCATACTGTTCTAACGTAAGCACAACTTGGTCAAGAGACATATTTAGCTTTTTAGCTGTCGCTTTAATAATTCTAAAGTTTGCTTGGTGAGGCACTAACCAGTCAAGATCAGATTTTTGCATGCCGTTCGCAGCAAGGGTTTGTTCAACCACTTCTGAAAGCTTGGTGACCGCAACTTTGAATACTTCGTTGCCGCGCATCACACCCCAATTTTCGTGAACTGACTGCTCATCACCACGAGTTGGATTGCCTACGTATAGTAAGTCTCCATATGAACCTGCTGCATGAATATGTGTAGATAAAATACCAGGTTCATCACTGGCTTCTATAATAGTCGCGCCTGCGGCATCACCAAACAGAATGACCATGGTTCTGTCTTCTGGGTCTATCAAACGGCTTAGGCAGTCGGTTCCGATTACAAGAATGCGTTTAGCCATTCCCGATTTAATGTACTGATCGGCCACACTCAATGCATAACAATAGCCTGCACACGCAGCAGCCACGTCAAATGCCGGAATGCCGTCTAAATCAAGAATACGTTGAATTTCACATGCTGTGCTTGGAAGCGCATAGCGACCACTTGTGGTAGCGCACACAATCATGTCGATAGATTTTGGATCGATGCCCGCCATTTCTATGGCTTTTTTACTGGCTTCTGCCCCCATGGTAGCAGCGGTTTCATCTGCTCCAATAATACGTCGCTCTTTTATCCCGGTACGGTCAGTGATCCATTCGTCACTGGTGTCCACCATTTGCTCTAAATCTGCGTTTGTACGCACGTCGCTGGGATAATAGCTACCTGTTCCTATAAAGCGTGAATATTTGCTCAAAGCTGCTCCAACAATACCGTTTCTATCTTAGTCTTTATCTTCTCAGGTAAATGCATTTTTGCTTCTTTCATTGCTTGCACGATGGCGTAATAAAAGGCATCTTTTTGTGCATTTCCATGACTCTTGATAACAATGCCGCGCAATCCTATCAGACTCGCACCGTTATACTGGTCGGGGTTCACGCTGTTATAGATAGATTTCAGTAATGGGAAGGCAATTTTTGCCAATAATCGGGTATAAAAGTTCTTCTGTGACTGGCGTTTTACTTCATTTATCACCAGCTTAGCCAGCCCTTCGCTGGATTTGAGGGCTACATTTCCGGTAAAACCGTCTGTAACCACTACGTCCGCATGGTCTGTGAAAATGTCGTCGCCTTCTACATATCCAATGTAGTTAATACCTGGCGCATCTTTAAAAAGCTGGTCGGCAGATTTTACCTGCGCGTTACCTTTTATATCTTCTTCACCTACGTTTAATAAGGCAACTCGTGGTGATTCAATTCCCGCTACCTCTTGCGCAAGCACTGAACCCATAACGCCATACTGAAACAGGATCTCAGGCGTACAGTTTACATTAGCGCCTAAATCTAGAAGAAAAACATTATGGTGCCCTGTTGTCGGCATCATATTAATAAGCGCGGGCCTATCAATGCCTGACAAGGTTTTTAGTAAGTAGAAAGACAAGGTAAGTAGTGCACCGGTATTACCTGCACTTACGCACGCGTCTGCTTCACCGCTCTCAACGAGTTCGATAACGCGACGCATAGAAGAGTCTTTTTTATTTCGTAGCGCAGATGTAGGCGCTTCGCCCATTTCAACCACTTGTGAGCAATGCTTTATGGTAACGCGGTTGCGCTCAACATTAGTAAGGGGTTGCAAGCTCGAATTGATAATTTTTTCGTCACCGCACAATGTGAAATGCACATCGGGATGAAGTTGGATAGCCTTTACGGCTGCGGAAAGGATAACAGGGGGACCATGATCGCCCCCCATGATATCTAACGCGATGGTTAGTTTAGACAAAATGTAGTCGCCGTATTACGCGCCGATTACTTTCTTGCCTTTATAATAACCGTCAGCGGTCACGTGGTGACGACGGTGAGTTTCGCCCGACGTTGAATCGACAGACAAAGTCGCGCCTGTCAATGCATCGTGTGAGCGACGCATACCGCGCTTAGAACGCGTTTTACGATTTTGTTGTACTGCCATAACTTACTCCTGGTCTCGCTTAAGTTCTTTCAAAACCGCGAAAGGGTTTTGTCGCTCTTGTTCCGGTTCAATCTTTCCAAACGACATATCGTCCTGCTTCACTGTACACTCCGACTCTGCATGAAGGGGCACAATTGGCAAAGATAACAGTAGCTCGTCTTCAAAAATCTGAAGCAGATTAACTTCTCCGTGGTCGTTGACCTCTACCGGTTCGTAAGCCTCGGGAATGATGTCATCGCTTTCCTGTTCTTCTCCCTGCACTGGAGTAAAACAGAATTCCGCTTCCACGGGATAATCGAGTTCACCATTACACCTTTGACAGATAAGTGTTACCTGCGTGGCTAAGTGGCCGTGAAAGACAGTAAGACCCTGCGCGTCTTTTTCGAACTGTACTTCTGCGTCCACATAGTCATTGCATCGGACAACTGCTTCACTCAATCGTTCCATATCTTTAGACGCAATCACGCCCCGGTAATCGGAACGTTTCATGGCACTTTTAGTCGGTTCAACCGAATGAGGGAGTTTCACTTTCTGCATAGGGCGCGCATGATATAGGGTCAACCCCTTCCTGTCAAAGCAAAATTACGTTTTAACCTATAATAAAACACTGTATGTCGTGGGCAGTGATAAAGTAACATTGTACTACTAACTGAAACTATGCAACGTATTGATTTTATAAAAGGAGTATTTGTGGCCTCCCTTGTTCTCGCCTCATCATCGCAATACCGAAAAATGTTGCTCGCCAACATTGGAATTCAAGTAAACACCCACGCACCAGATATTGACGAAACGCCCTTTGAGAACGAAAGCCCTATTGCGTTGAGTTTACGTTTGGCTGAGCAAAAGGCACAAAAGGTTGCCGCTGAATTAGAAAAAGTAAATAACGACACTATTATTATTGGTAGCGATCAAGTGGCTTTGGTACAAACCGACACAGGGCCTCAGTTACTTGGCAAACCGGGTACGTCTGAAAATGCAGTAAAGCAACTAATCGCGTGCCAAGGTAAACAAGTGGCATTTTATACCGCACTTTGCCTTCACCAACCGAGTACCAATAAAACGGTAACTCAGGTAGATGAAACCCGAGTTTTCTTTCGTCAAAACAGCGAAGCTGCCATTCGCGCCTACGTAGAAAAAGAACAGCCGCTAGATTGCGCCGGCAGTTTTAAAAGCGAAGGGTTAGGTGTACTGCTGTTTGACAAAATAGAGAGCCGCGACCCTAACAGTCTAATAGGCCTGCCTATAATGCTGCTAAATGAACTACTGGGCGCCCACTTCAATGTCGATTTATTAGCAATGGCAGCACAATAAACCACTTTTTCTATCAGAACTGCTCTAGTAAATCTGCGCTATTTAAATAGCGCTGATTCTAGTTCACTTATTGAGTGTACAAGTGCCACAGGTGACAAGGCTTCTAAATGAACCTGAGCATGAACACCGTAAGACACCCCTATTCTATCCATTCCAATGGTTTTAGCCATTTGCATGTCATAGGTTGTGTCACCTATCATCACGGCATCTTCAATTTCAAAGCCGAGCTCATCGAGAATCTGCAACAGCATATCCGGCGATGGTTTTGATTCTGCCTCGTCAGCAGTGCGCGACGTACTGAAAAAAACGCCCGTTTCTGTTTGTAACCAAGCTCGGTCAAGTCCGCGGCGTGCTTTGCCTGTCGCCACGGCTAATGTACATCCTGCTTTTTTTAAAGTATTCAGTAACTGCTCAACACCATCAAACAACGGACACGGCGTTGTATCACGGGTAACAAACGCATCTTTATATGCTGCGACTAAACGCTCAGCTAACTCATCATCTTCAATTTTAAAAAGCTGCTTGATGGCGGGCTTTAAACTTATGCCAATAATGTGACCCACTTCGTCATAGGTAGGAATTGGCATATCACACTGTTTTGCCGCTAGCTGCATGCAGCTAACAATTTTTGCCGCCGAGTCCATCAACGTGCCATCCCAATCAAAGATAACAAGTTTGTACTTAGGCAGCTTTTCATTTAATGAAGTGAAAGGCTGTGCTGCCACAGCCTGATTCTTTGAGTGCATAACTTACAGCGCTTTAAGTGTATTTGTGAGTGTATTGTCTAAGGGTGCAGTAAAGGTCACACGCTCTTCTGTCGCAGGATGTATAAGTGAAATACTGCGAGCGTGAAGAAACAGTCTATTAAGCCCTTTCTGGCGCATTGATGCATCAAAATCCGCATCACCGTATTTTGGGTCGCAAGCAATAGGATGACCGGCGTGCAAACAGTGAACACGAATTTGGTGAGTTCGACCTGTAATAGGCGATGCCTCAACTAAGGTCGCCCCTGCGTATTCTTCTAATATGCGATAGCGCGTTTCTGACGGTTTACCGTCATCACTTACACTCACCATGCGCTCGCCCGATTGGAGTACATTCTTACGAAGCGGCGCCTTAACTTTAAATCGAGTTTTAGGCCACTCACCTGCAACAAGCGCATTATAACGCTTGTCCATTTTACCGGTGCGAAGTTGCTCGTGCATGTGACGAAGGGCTGAACGCTTTTTAGCAATTAAAATACAGCCAGAGGTATCGCGGTCAAGTCTATGTACCAGTTCCATAAACTTGGCATCTGGGCGCAAGGCTCTTAAGCCTTCAATTAAACCAAAGCTTAAACCACTGCCACCATGAACTGCCATCCCAGAGGGCTTGTTTATAACAAGTATGCGATCGTCTTCAAATAGAATGTGCGACTCAAGCGCTGCAATTTTATCGAGTTTAGGCGATGGCGCCGGTGCGCCTTCCGACACACGAACAGGTGGAATTCTGACTAAATCGTCGGCTTGTAGTTTGTATTCAGGTTTAACACGGCCTTTGTTCACTCGCACTTCACCTTTGCGTAAAATGCGATAGATCATACTTTTAGGCACGCCTTTTAACTGCGTACGCAAAAAGTTATCGATTCGTTGACCAGCCAAGTCGGCTTCAACCGTTACAAAACGTACTTTTTTGGGGGCTTCTTCTTTCATGCGCAGAGTATACCTCATTGGTATTTCTCTGGGCTAATTGAAAGTGATAAATAATTGAAAAAAGCATTTATCGACGCAATTTTAACCAAAGACATTTTTTTGCCATTCGTCTGTACTCAGTACACAGCCTACTTATTGAGATATACACAATTTATTCACTTGCTTTCCTTGCTAAATTTGCAGTTTTGGTGCGATAATTAACGACGTTTTTTGAACGGTAATATTCACAATTTAGTTTTTGATAGTAAGTGGTAAAAAAACGCCCTTTCAGAAACGTGAAACTCAGCGTTATAAAAACAACAAACGAGAACGAGATAGCAATCTATAAAGAACGACGATGCTACTCACACTTGTAAAACGAAAAAGTATGGCGTTCGCGTTGGTAGCATCCGCAATGAAAAAATATTTTTCAGACCAACCAAGCTAGAGAGGCAACGACTACACTGCCGTGATAAAGCAACCGCCATTGCTTGCGAACATAAAATAAGTTTGCCGTTAACTAACAGAATTAAATGACTAGCGAGCATATAAAAATGCTCGTAAAAAAGAATACAGTAATAAGGGCTAGTCGCTCCCGACATCCCTAAAGCAGTGTGGCCATTGCAATTCGCTTGCGATTTTGTCTGAAAATAAGACACAAGTGAAAACAGTTAAAATTAAGCGCTAAAAACGGTGCTAACATGGCCAACCACCAGGGATAATGCGACGCAACAACAAGGTCCCCGTCCAGCCGTGAGGTTGCACGGTGAGGGTTTGCACATGTCACTTTAATTTTGTGTCTTAACGGCTGTACTAAAACAGAGTTAGATACAATGAAAAGAATGTTAATTAATGCAACTCAGCAAGAAGAGTTGCGCGTTGCCCTTGTTGATGGGCAACGGTTGTACGATTTAGATATTGAAAGCCCAGGGCACGAACAGAAAAAAGCAAACATCTACAAAGGTAAAATTACCCGCGTTGAACCAAGCTTAGAAGCCGCTTTTGTCGACTACGGCGCAGAGCGTCACGGTTTCCTCCCTCTAAAAGAAATTGCCCGCACTTATTTCCCTAAAGGTTACAAATTCGAAGGCCGTCCAAACATCAAAGATGTGATTAAGGAAGGCCAAGAAGTTATTATTCAAATCGACAAAGAAGAGCGTGGCCAAAAAGGCGCTGCTTTAACTACGTTCCTATCGCTTGCAGGTAGCTATTTGGTGCTTATGCCGAATAACCCACGCGCTGGCGGCATCTCTCGTCGTATTGAAGGTGACGAGCGTACTGAGCTTAAAGAATCACTAAGCAAATTAGACCTTCCTGAAGGTATGGGCCTAATTGTGCGTACTGCCGGTGTAGGTAAGTCGTACGAAGAATTAGAGTGGGATTTAAAAGTTCTGCTTAAACATTGGGAAGCGATTTCAGAGGTAGCTGAAGAGCGCGAAGCTCCTTTCTTAATTCACCAAGAAAGTAACGTTATTGTGCGCGCTATTCGTGATTATTTACGTCGCGATATCGGCGAAATCCTTATCGATAAAACCAGCATTTATGAGCAAGCGCTTCAGCACATTCAGCTAGTGCGCCCTGACTTTGCAAATCGTGTAAAGCTTTATCGTGGTGAAGTACCATTATTCAGCCACTACCAAATCGAAAGCCAAATTGAGTCTGCGTTCCAACGCGAAGTGCGTTTACCATCTGGCGGCTCAATTGTTATCGACCCTACTGAAGCACTAACCTCTATTGATATCAACTCTGCCCGCGCAACCAAAGGTGGTGATATTGAAGAGACTGCACTTAATACTAACTTAGAAGCGGCAGACGAGATTGCTCGTCAGTTACGTCTTCGCGATTTAGGTGGTTTGGTAGTTATTGACTTCATCGACATGACGCCAGTACGTCACCAACGTGAAGTTGAAAACCGCATGAAAGACGCGGTGAGAAGTGACAGAGCACGAGTACAATTGGGTCGTATTTCTCGCTTTGGTCTTTTAGAAATGTCTCGCCAGCGTTTACGCCCTTCTCTAGGTGAATCTGCGCACCACGTGTGTCCACGATGCTCTGGTCACGGCACTATTCGCGGAACCGAATCTTTAGCACTGTCTATTCTTCGTATTTTGGAAGAAGAAAGCATCAAAGAAAACACTGGGCAAATTGAAGCACAGTTGCCTGTTCCAGTTGCGACCTATCTACTTAACGAAAAGCGTAAGTCAATTCAGCTTCTTGAAAAGCGTCACGGCGTAGATTTACTGCTTATTCCTAATGCAAACTTGGATACACCTCATTACCAGGTGTTGCGTCGACGTCCAGACGACGTTGTATCTGAAGCGAGCTACGACGTAGAGCTAATGCCTGCAGTAGAAGCTGAAACAGAAACGACGACCACGGCCCCCGTCAAACGTGAAGAACCAGCACTTAAAGGGCTTGTTGCGCCTACGGCTGCTCCTGTTGTGGCGCCGAAAGAAGAGCCGGCAAAGAAAGCTGACGATGTGCCTTCGTTGTTCGCACGTTTTGGCAAATGGATTAGTGACTTGTTTGGTAGCGAAAGCGAAGAAGAAACCAATAAAGACAAGAAAGCACAGTCTGGTAACCAAAATAGAAACAACCGCACTCGCAATAACGACGACCGTCGTCGCAAGCCGCGCAATAAAAACAACCGTCGTGGCAACCAGTCTAAAGGCCGTGACCAAGACAAAGATCAAAACCGCGATAGTGACCAGAAAGATAATCGCAAACCGCGCGGCGATCAGCGAAAAGACCAGCGTCAAGAACAACGGTCAGACCAAGACGATAAGCGTAATAACAAAGGCCGTAAGCCGCGTAAAGCACAACAGCCTCGCGATGAACAACAAAAGCCTAAGCACGAAAAGCAAGATGGCGAGCAGCAAGAAAACCAAGCGCAGAAGAAGCGTGAAGTGGCTGAACGCAGAAAACGTCGTGACAAGCGCCGTAGCGTTCGTGTGAAGAAAGATGATGCCGTAAATACTGCAGAACAAAATGACGCTCAAACATCCCCTGCGCCGAAAGAAGCACAGGTACAGCAGAAGCCTAAAGCTGATACAAAACCTAAGTCGTCTAAAGTAGAGAAAGCACAGGCGCCAGCTGAAAGTAATGTTGAGTCTAAGCAGGACGCTAATAAACCAGCGCCGCAAGCGGAACAGCAAGTAGCTGAAAAATCTGTAGACGCTAAGCCGGTAGCGGCTCAATCGGATGCGGCTAAGGTTGATAGTCAAACTTCAGTAGCTAATGACGCTGTTGAAGCGACTACTGATGCGAACAGTGAAGCCAACAGTGAAGAACAAGGTCAAAAACGTGAAGGTCGCGGTCGTTCACGCCGTTCACCTCGCCATGTTCGTGCCGCAGGTCAACGTCGTAAGAAAGAAGCACAGCAAGTTGACGACGCTGAAACTCAAGCTAAGCAGCCTGGTGAGCTTTCACCGCAAGCCCCAGAGGTTGAAGTTAAAGCGACAAGTAAAGCTGAAGCACCTATTGTTGAAGAAACGCAAGCACAGGAGCCTGGTCAACTAGCACCAGCTGACGAACAGCCTGTTTCTAACCAAGGCCAGCAAGAAAAAGCCAAGCTTGATGTTGAAGCCGTTCAGGACGAACTTCAGTTTGATGCAGAGCCTTCAGCAGGTAATGAGCCTTCAGCGGGTGAAGAGCCTTCAGCGGGTAATGAAGCTTCAGCTGAAAATAAACCTTCAGAAGATAAGCCTTCTACGACTGTAGAAACTGCAGCAGAAGATAACGCTACCACTCAAGCTGAGCAGGTCAAAGCAACTCAAAACACTGAACAATTAAGTGAATCTGAAAAATCCGTGTCGGAAGCAGACGCTGAATCTTCAGTTGAGACTGCTGATACTGACAGTTCAAGCGCAGCGCCAGAAGCTAAAGATGAATCAGCATCGCCAGAACAAGTTGAAATTAACTTGGCAGATGCGCCATCAGAACCTGAAGCAAAAGCATCGGATACGACGGCTAAAGAGCAACGTACTGTAAAGGCAGCTCCAGCTTTAAATAGCCTAGCTGCTAGCGGTAAAGGTAAACGTGGCGCATCTCACCCTATGGCATTGCCAGCGCAAGTGAACGATACCTTTGTTGATGTTGCGCTTACTGCAAAAGCTGACGATACACGACCTGCACTAGCAGTATCGGGTAAAACTGCGGCCATGTCGTACGCCAACTCGAGAGCATCAGCAAATACAACACTTCCTCAATCAGTAAGTGACGTTGCTGAAGCGCCAGCAGCGGCTGAATAAATCTCAGTTGCTAGTGGTTGACTAGCCCATGAATAAAAGCCGCTTTCGAGCGGCTTTTTTGTTTGTTAGTGTACTTTTGAAATCTAGTTCGAATTGAGAATGAAATGTCAGACACGGTAGACCAGCAATATATAGATTGGTTAAGCAAAGTGTGTAATGCCAGGGTATTAAATACGCAACTAATCCAGCCTCTTTGGAGTGGCTACGGTGCCTGCTTTCGTGCCACACTAAGCTATTCTAGTGACGACACCGCAAAAGCCAGTAAAAATGTTAGCGCCACTTGTAGAGATGAAATCCAGCACGTAAAAGATAGCTCAACTACCCAACACAAAGCCAACAACCAACCAGTTACTAAGGTTGTAGTAAAATGCGCCACACCGCCAAACACCCTTTCACACCCCAAAGGTTGGAACGGCGAGGCAAGCCACAACCGAAAATGCCAATCTTTTGCGGTAGAGAACTGTTTTTATAGCCAAGTACACCCGCAAACTGATGCCTGCTTTCCAACAGCCAAATACATAGCACACAGCCAGCAAGGCGAAGCCTCCCTTCTGGTTATGGAAGATTTAGCGCACGCTGGCTACTCACGTACAGCCTCTTCACTTACCCCAGCGCGATGCGAAACCGTTCTCAAATGGTTAGCTCACTTTCACGCGCGCTTTCTTAATGTAAGAAGTGAATTTGAAAACCGAAATATACAGCTGTGGAGCGAGGGCACTTATTGGCACTTAGCTACACGTGAAGATGAGTTTCAAGCCATGCCCGAGGGTCTGTTAAAACAAAACGCCCTGGCCATTGCTAGAACTTTAGACAGCGCTAATTATCAAACGCTAGTACATGGCGATGCTAAAGTGGCTAACTTCTGTTTTACTGAAGATTTTTCCGTCTGTGCCGCCGTCGACTTTCAGTATGTCGGTTTTGGTGTCGGCATAAAAGATGTGGCTTACTTTTTGGGAAGCGCATTACCCACTGAAACCCATATAGCCCATCGGGACGCTTTACTTAATACGTATTTCCTTGCACTAGAAGACGCACTACAAGCTCGCTCGTCAAACCATGATAACCCTTTTTATTTCAAAAGCGGTGATATTAAGCACGTCATTACCGAATGGAAAAAGCTGTACCCTTTTGCCTGCGCTGACTTTTATCGGTTCTTATCTGGTTGGAGCCCCGAGCACTGGAAAATAGATACTGAGCTTAAGTACCAAACTAATATCGCCTTAGCCGCCTTAAAGTAAAAAGATTAAAGCACAGCCCTGAATACAAAATCACGTAAGTACTAAACCCGCAATGCTCGTAAGAGTTCACACGGCTGCTCGCCGCCTTTAAAACCTAAGAAAACTGCACCATTACATTATATTAGGCGTATATAGTGGCAAACAAATACAATGTCGTTGCCATGTACAAACGCAAACTTTATCTTTTTGGGTTGTTATCTACTTTTATCTTGTTAATAGCCTTGGCAAGTGCCGCAATTTCGGCACATTTAACCCGTACTAATCTAACTCAGGCACAGCTTGCCCAGTCGCTACTGTCAGAGCATCAACAGCTATCCAGTGTTTCCTACAGGCTTTTTAAACAGCTGACAGACGAGCTTATATTTGGAAAAAATGCGAACCAAGCCAAAGTTAGAAACAAGCAACAGCAAATAGAAAACGCATTAAATCGGATAACATCGCTAGAACTCGCGCAGCGTGAAGCCTTAGGAGTTGAAGCAACGCTTGGCAGCGTAGAGGACACTGACGAACTCGAAGCACTCATTCAAAGCATAGTGGCAGAATTTAGGGCTATTGCGCTTTCTAACGATAGCACCCCACTCAACCAGCAGCAGCGCCTTCAAACATTATTAGAAGTCACCATCGACAATCAGTTTAGAGAAGCCATTAACTCTGCTGTAAATAGACAAACAGGTGTGGTATCGCGTATTAACGCTAGCATCGAAACACTTAACACCAGCATTGTATGGTTTACGATTAGTTTGGGTTTTATCACCTGCCCCTTCATTTTGCTGGGTTGCTACTGGCTATTCAATGCCCTTTATTCACCCCTTACAGTCATTCGTACTGGTACTGATGCTATCGCTTCAGGAAATTATCACTATCGCTTGCCTGAAACCCTAGACAGCGAATTTACTGACTTGGTAAGAGCGCTTAACTCTATGATTGCGCGACTACAGGAGCATGAAGCTCAGGCAGATGCCCATCGCAAGCATTTAGAGTTTGAAGTGGAGAGTCGCACTCGCGCGCTAAAAGAAGCAAATGACAAATTAACTAAGCAAGACGCAAAGCGTCGTCAGTTTTTGGCCGATGTTAGCCACGAATTGCGTACGCCGCTAACTATTATACGCGGCGAAGCGCAGGTAACCCTCAGACAAGCAGCTGCGAGCAATGAGATTTACAAAGAAACGCTGGAGACCATACTTGAGCAAGCGGTTAACTTGAGTAAGTTAGTGGATGACTTACTGCTACTGGCGCGCGCCGAGATGCACGAATTCACGGTGGATTTGGTTAAATCGGACTTACACAGCCTGCTTACTCAAAACATGCCATCGTGGCAAAAACTTACAAAGCCCAGAGATCTAGATATTAAATGGCTTGCTAAAGAAAAAGCGCAAGTGCTTATCGACAGTGACAGAATTTCGCAGGCACTAACCATTCTTATTGAAAACGCACACAAATACTCCTATCCAGATACGCCCATTTCGCTGCGTGTTGAAAGCGAAGACCAGAATATCAATGTATCAGTCATTGATTGCGGTGAAGGCATTTCTTCAAGTGATTTGCAGCACGTGTTTGAACGCTTCGTTAGGTTAAAACGCAAAGGCAATGGAATGGGGTTAGGTTTGTCTATCGCAAAAGCCATTGCAGAAGCCCACCACGGCGCACTAACTGCACACTCTACGTTAGGTAAAGGCTCTCAGTTTACCTTGACACTTCCTATGATAGAAAGCCAAGCAAATCAATCAGATTTACCTAGCGCTGAATGACATAGACGAATTAGGATTATACCAATAATGAAGATTCTTATTGCTGATGACGAAGCCCCCTTACTACGATTTTTATCGCGAGGCTTAAACGCGGAAGGTTTTGAGTGTGTCGAAGAGTCGGCATTGCACAATTTAGTCACGCGCATTCGACACGAGTCCCCTGCCATCATCGTACTCGATCGCATGTTTGGCGACGAAGATAGCGTAGAGCTGTTGCCCGCCATTAAATCTCTCCCTCATGCTCCTATGGTTTTGCTACTTACAGCTGTAGATGAGGTACGGGAGCGCGTGAATGGTTTAAAACAAGGCGCAGACGATTATCTATGTAAGCCTTTTGACTTTGACGAACTGCTAGCGCGCATAACGGCCTTAAGCCGAAGAGTGACCAACACGCCTGTTACTCAATCAGGCTTAACCGTCGGACCGTTAAACATCGATGATGAATCTCGCATTGCGACACTGTCAGGAGAAGAAATTACACTCACTAAACTAGAATACGACATGCTCTATTATTTTGCGGAAAATACTGAAAAAGTCCTTTCTCGAGAGCGTATATTAAGTCGAGTATGGCGAAGCCACAGCGACCCGCTTACCAACGTGGTTGACGTGTATATTAGTAGGCTACGTCAAAAGCTTCATAACAGTGATGCCATATTTATTGAAACCTTGCGCGGGAATGGGTATCGATTAACCACCAGAAAATAGTCATTTCGTCTCATCAACTATTGCATTAAGACCCTATTCATCCTATTTTGAACACTCGTTCAAATCTTAGTTAAGGATAATCATGGCTCGTTCACCTTCATCATTACTATCACGGATATGCTGTGCAACCGCTTTAGGCCTAGGTCTGCTGTCATCACCTGTTTTTGCGCAAACAGGAAATACCGATGCAATGCAGGTCGAAAAGAAAGAATTGCGCGCGCCCAAAGTTATCTTTTTTGATGTAAACGAGACCCTTCTTGACCTTACCGCCATGCGCAGTTCGGTGGGTGAAGCATTAGGAGGGCGAGACGATTTGTTACCGCTTTGGTTCTCTACCATGCTGCATCATTCGCTGGTCGACTCAACTACTGGTCGCTTCCATACCTTTGGAGAGATTGGCGTTGCCTCACTATTGATGGTCGCTGAAATTGAAGGTATTGAATTAACCAAAGAGCAGGCTAAAACGGCAATTGTCACGCCTTTGCGAAGCCTTCCCCCACACCCAGATGTACGTAATGGCTTACAAGCCTTAAAAGACAAGGGCTATAAACTGGTAAGCCTTACCAATTCCTCTAATAAAGGCGTGTATACCCAGTTTAAAAATGCAGACCTACTGTCTTATTTCGATGAACGACTTAGCGTTGAAGATATTAACTTGTACAAGCCAGATACACGCACTTATGAATGGGCTATTGAAAAAATGGGCATAGCAGCAGAAGACGCTATGTTAGTTGCGGCTCACGGTTGGGATATTGCTGGGGCTAAACAAGCCGGCTGGCAAGCTGCGTTTATCGCTCGACCGGGCAAAGTACTCTATCCTCTAGCGCTATCGCCTGACACTGTAGTGAGCGGGCTAGATGAATTGGTATCTCAACTACCGAAGGCGAAATAAGCATTCGGGTCTTAATTGATGGGATCTAGGTGCACTTAAAAGCACCGCTTATCGGTTGGCATGAGTGAACAAGGTCAGTTAATACTCTGACTAAACGCCTGAGCCAAAGCTAAAGCTTATGCCAACCGATTTCTCGAGCTAGGCACTAGGCTACGCTTGTGCCGTCCCTAGTCTCTTCATATCTATATGAGGGATGTCATCCTCCAAGTACATGGTTGATGTGGCTTCAAAACCAAAGCTCTCATAAAAGCGTTTTAAATATTCTTGTGCACCAATTTCAATATCACACCCCGGCGATATTGCCTCACAATGATTAATGGCTTCACGCATAAGCGCTTTACCCGCCCCTTTCCCCCGAAAGGCTTTACTGGTAGCCACACGGCCTATGCTTACCGATGGATAACTGACGCCTTCACCAATTAATCGTGCACACGCCACAAGTTTATTATTTTCAAAACCCATTAAGTGATGGGTTTGCGGATGGCGGTCTTTTTCATCTAGCTCCGGATAGGGGCAGTTTTGTTCAACAACAAAAACATCGACGCGCAGCTTAAGCAGGTCAAAGAGTTGGTGGTTCGTAAGTTCATTAAATGTAAGTGATTGCCAAGAAACCATGTTGTCCCGATGAGTTTTTATTATTAACGTTTAAATAGTGCGCTATTACTGGTGCTGTAAAACCTAAAAGTAAAAGGCTACAACTTGTTACCTACTTGCTAGTGTAACGCATAGCGTTTTACTCACAAAGCTCAAGCTCCTACTTTACCTTAAGAATATAACCGTCGTAGCACCTTTCCTGTAAAGACTGGCGACTGGAAATAAGCGTTTAATTGATGAACCCTATAATTTAGTCGGCGTAATTAATTGGAACACCATTTAAAAATAGTTAAGGTGCTTTGCTACTAGTTCTTGTATACATGAGCAAACACCCGTGCGGGCACAGGGGAAAAATATGAGTGATAAGCGCAACATCAAAACTTACGACAAACCCGCTGGCGGATGGGGCGCTTTGAAAAGCGTAACCCAAAGCTGGATCCAAAGCGAGAAGCCGCTAAAAAATTTACGGGCGATGCTTAAAACCAATCAGGATAAGGGTTTTGACTGCCCGGGCTGTGCTTGGGGTGAGTCACCTGAAAGCGGATTAGTGAAGTTTTGTGAAAACGGTGCTAAAGCGGTGAATTGGGAGTCTACCGGCCGTTATGTCGACCCTGCGTTTTTCTCAAACCATTCAGTAAGTTCGCTAAAGAAGCACACTGACTATTGGTTAGAATCACAAGGTAGACTTACACACCCAATGCGCTTCAATGCTCAAACTGATCATTATGAACCCATATCATGGGACGATGCCTTTGCACTTATCGCTAAACAATTAAATGCTCTGAGTTCACCACATCAAGCCGAATTCTATACCTCAGGACGCGCAAGTAACGAAGCCGCTTACCTATATCAACTTTTTGTACGCGCGTTTGGTACTAACAATTTTCCCGACTGCTCGAATATGTGTCATGAAGCCTCAGGGCAAGGTATGAAGCCCACCATTGGCGTAGGTAAAGGCACGGTCACGTTTAACGACTTTGAAAAAGCGGATACCATCTTTGTTATCGGACAAAACCCGGGCACTAACCACCCACGCATGTTAGAGCCACTACGCGACGCTGTACGTAGAGGGGCGCAAGTAATTTGTTTAAACCCGCTTAAAGAGCGCGGACTAGAAAAGTTCCAGCATCCTCAACACCCCATTGAAATGCTAACCAATGGCTCAACGCCAACCAATACCGCTTACTTCAGACCTGCCCTTGGCGGCGATATGGCAGTAATGCGCGGTATTGCGAAATGGTTGCTAACCTGGGAGAAGGAAGCAATAGCAAACAATGACACTCCCGTCTTCGATCATGATTTTATCAATACACATACCAACGGCATGGACGACTATTTAGCGGTAGTTGACAATACAAGTTGGGAACATATTGAAGCACAAAGCGGTTTATCGAAAAACGACATCCGTCACGCGGCTACTATGTACAAGCGCGGAGAACGGGTAATTATGTGCTGGGCTATGGGAATTACACAGCACAAACATTCTGTTGCTACAGTTCAAGAAATCGTAAATGTACAGCTATTGCGAGGAAACGTTGGCAAGCCCGGTGCGGGTCTTTCTCCGGTTCGGGGCCACAGTAATGTGCAGGGTGACAGAACGGTGGGTATTAATGAAGCTCCGCCTGAAACCTTACTCGATGCATTAGAAAGCAAGTTTAACTTCGCAGTACCCCGGGAACAGGGTCACAACACTATTCAAGCGATTCAGGCTATGGAAAGTGGCGAATCTAAAGTATTCATCGGCTTAGGCGGTAATTTTGCGCAGGCAACACCGGATACACCCCGTACACACGCTGCGTTATCAAAATGCGATTTAACGGTACATATCGCTACCAAACTAAACCGCTCTCACCTAACTACAGGTAAGGATGCACTTATTTTACCTTGTCTGGGTAGAACTGAAGTGGACATGCAGGCCAATGGGCAACAAGGTGTAACCGTTGAAGATACGTTTTCTATGGTTCATATCTCCTATGGTCAACTACCGCCGAGCTCGCCTGAACTTCGCTCAGAACCTGCCATAATCGCGGGTATCGCAAAAGCGACGCTGGGCAACACACCGGTAGACTGGGATGAGCTAATTAGCGATTACGATAATATTCGTGAACTCATTGCCGATACCATAGACGGTTTTAAAGACTTTAATACCAAACTTGCACAGCCAGGTGGCTTTCACCTAGGTAACGCAGCTAGCGAACGGAACTGGTTAACGTCTTCAGGCAAAGCTGAATTTGCCGTTAACTCGCTTCCAGATTCGCTGTTAAATGAAGACCTAGTTGCTCAAGGTGAAAAGCCCGACCTTATTTTGCAAACGCTGCGCTCTCACGATCAATACAACACCACTATCTATGGTATGGATGACCGTTACAGAAATGTGTTTGGCGCCCGTGATGTCCTTTTTGTTAACGAAAGTGATATCGAAAAACTGGGTTTTAAAGACGGCGATAAAGTGGATATTACGTCAATGTGGAACGATGGCAAGACCCGCCAAATTAAACAGTTTATGTTGGTAGCTTACGACATTCCGCCGGGCCAAGCTGCGGCATATTACCCCGAAACCAATCCGCTAGTACCTCTAGAAAGCTACGGCGATGGAACCTTCACGCCAACGTCGAAATTTATTGCGATCAAACTTTCAAAGTCCGAGTCGGATGGACGAATTGCGGTCTCTGCAGTTTAAGCTTATCGAATTTGGCCCCGAACGCGGGGCCGCTTAAATGCTCTATACCCTCTAGCTTCGCGCCCCGTTAAATTTGTGGTGAGTACGCTCTCGGTGAGTCATATTTAGGCACGTGGATAAGGGATACGCCATAGCGGTTAGCCCACTTAACTGATAATGCCGTAGGTGCTGAAAGTGTCACAAGCAAAGGTAATTTTGCTCTTATCGCTTTTTGTACTAGTTCTAAACTACAGCGACTGGTTAACACGACAAGGCAATCCTTCTGATAAAGCTTATTAGCCGCAATTGCTCCAATTAACTTATCAAATGCGTTATGCCTTCCTATATCTTCACGACACGCCAGTACATTGCGCTCGGCATCAATATAGAGCGCACCGTGCACTGCCCCACTTTGCTGCGCTAATGCTTGCGCTTGCGAAATTAGATCTCGCAACCCTTTAAACCAGCTTGCTTCTGGTAGGGGCAATGGTTCTACAGGTTGGAGTTGAGGCAAAGCGTTATCCAGCGCTTCGACACCACAAAGCCCACAGCCCGAAGCACCTGCCAATTGCCGTTTATTTTCTTTTAACTTCCAAAACGCCTGGTTCGCAATATCCACTTCAGCATTAATGTGTTCTTTGTGATGTGATAACTCAATGCCATAAAGCTGGCGGGGATGCTCGATAATATCGTTACTTAAACTAAAGCCAACAATAAAATCTTCAATGTCTTTAGGCGTAACAAGCATTACTGCATAGTTGATACCGTTGTAACTGATGCTTAATGCGACCTCTTCAGCAAGCGTAAAACGTTGAGTTTCAGGTGTGCCATCTAAAACTAATGCTTGGTATTCGGCGTTATTTGTCATCAGGCCAATCACCTGGCGTATTAACATTAAGCCATTGTGCTTCATCCATACGAGCTACTTTTTCGTTCTGTTTTTCTTGATCGCCATTTACCTTTTTGGGGCGCACAAGATTAGCTTCTTCAAGAGCAATGGCGTCTAGGCTTTCCAAGAACCCCACCACACGTCGCTTGTTTTGGTCAACCAAGTAGTGAGTTAGCATGGCTTTAGTATTCTGCTTAACCGACAAATAAAAAGGCAAAAAGCGGTTTTTCACATAAACCGACCGCTGGGCTTCTCGCCCTGCTGATACTAGCGTTTCCAAAAGCTGAGGCGTCATCTGGGGCATATCCACGGGAAGGACAAGCAATTCAATAGCGCTGTCTTTGCCCTCACTTGAATTACATAAAACATCCAGAGCTGCATGCACACCACCCAGTGGTCCTGCATCATCAATTTTATCATTTAAAAAATTTGGCGCATTACGGCTAATTAACACCTCATCACACCCTGCAGCCTTTAACAATGATGATGCATGCTCTATAAGTGTGCTTCCTTGATAACGCATAAGGGCTTTATCTTGCCCCATTCTGCGCGATTGGCCACCCGCTAACACAAGTCCGATAAGAGTTTTATTCACTTTATCCACTTTATGTTTCTCTCTTATCAAGCTTTTCCTCATTATTTATTCTAAAAATTCAAAACACTGCTTAGCAATAGAAAGCTAGGCCGTGGTTAGGTTACACAGTTTGCAGAAGGTGCGCACTAGTTCGTAGAGGCTTTTTTCTTAGTACTAACCCAAATGAAAGTAGAAATAGCCATACCGTAGCAGCCCCATCAACCGCATGAGTTACAGTTGTCAAATAACCAATATCAGCAAACGACGCTACAGTGGTATCGCTTAGCGTAATTGGATCGGGCCCTAAATAGCCGGTCATTAAGTCAGATGAACCACCAGGCCAAGGCTCGTCCCAATGACTATTGGCAGTACCTGCGCCTCCGCCAAGTTCAACAGGAATAAAGGTGGCGTCTTCGACAAACTCACGGCGGTAGATTTCCAAAGCGTATTCTCCGGTGTAGCGCCCTGTGCCATTAACGTAATTAGACTGGCTCCCTGCGATAAAAAAATCAGTCGTCCACAAAGTGCCAAACCCGATAACATGAGCCATTTCGTGCACGATAACATCGAAAAGTGTGCCGTTATTTTCCATGTTATTTAGATCTGCCGTATCAAAGCGCATGCGACCTTTATTCGCATAAACGTAAGTACTGTCGGAAAGCTGAGTAATACTAGAAGGCCCGGCATTACCTAACACCCCGCCTCTACCATCAATTGGCGCTCCACTTGCCTCTATAACAATACTATGGTCAAAAGAGCTTTGAACGCCTATTAAATATGATTCCCAATACGCAATTGCATCGTCAAATGCACTAGATTGTGAGGGGGTCAACCCTCCAAGATTATTGATAGAGATGTTGAATAGCCCTGCATTTACAGGTAGTGACATGCATAATGATATTACGACACCTAGAACCAGCTTCGGTAAACCATTCATGGCTTCCCTCCTAAATTAAGAAACAACATCTAACGCTAATCATTTGGGGCAACGATACTTATACGCATTAATAACTATAGACTAGAAAGTAAAGGTAACACCTTTCCTTAACTTTTTACTTTTAACGGCCGGGATAAGATTTTCTAAAGAGAACAATTTGTGAAAAGTCGTAATAAATACAACATTTTAGGGTTGCGCAAGCGATAGCTATGAAGGTTCTTTTATGTTCAATTGCAATAAGAACATGTAAAAAGAGAGCAGGTAATGGGGAAAGTCGTTAACACATAAGTAAATGCAGCTATGGTTGAAAGCATTTACTCACCACCGAGCTTTTTTTAAAGCCCCAAGGTGGTGAGTTTAAAAAGATTACCAGGTTAAATCGTCTGGGATTTCGTAGTCGGCATACCAGTCGTCTTCATCCTCGTCTTTTCCATCGCTGCCACTTTTATCTAGATCGGCGCGATATATAATTGAAGTTTCATCACGTTGAGCAATCTTGTCAGCAACCGGCGTTGGAACCAGTTCGTAAGCATCGTCAAGTAATACCACTGTCAAACGACCTTTCGTCACTTGCTTGTGCATTTCTTCACTCACATACATGCGTTTTACCACGTTATCATGAGTAAAATTAAGTACAGTTTCACCCTTACGAGGCTGTTTATTAACGCTGATGAGCTGTCTTACTTGCGCCGCAATTGAACGTTTTTCACGCTCTTCCTGCTGCAATTGATTTAACTCACGAGAGCGGGCTTTTTTCTCTTCCGCTGCTTTCTGAGCCGCTAACGTAGTCTCATCTACAACTGGCTGTTTTTGTTTATTTTTTTGTTTCTGCTTTTTGCGTTTGTCAGCGCGTGCTTGTTTTGCAGTCGCTTTATCAGCCAATCCGGCTTTTAAAAGTTGATCTTGTAAAGAGGCCATAACTCACTCTCTATTAATGTAGTAGTAAACCTTGCGTAAAGCGTGATGCAAGTCTTCATTGGGTGTCTTAAAACGTAATAAGCCCGAATAAAATCGGGCTTATTGTTTAGGCTTCAAAGTATTATATTAGCTTTGAATTACTTTTTCTTGGCTTTTGACTTAGCTGCAGGCTTTTTCGCTGCTTGCTCCTGCCATTTACCGTTGTCGTACCATGCCGACCAACCCGTCGCTTTGCCGTTTTCATTTTCGGACATCACATACTGCTGTTTGGTCTTTCTGCTGTAGCGAACTATCGCAGAATTACCATCAGGGTCTGTCTTTGGCGCATCAGCAAGATAATAGAATTTCGGCGAAATTCTATCTCTAAAGCGGGCAAGTTCTTCCACTTTCGGCGCACGCGTCTCACGAGATTTAGGGAAATTATGGGCTGCCAAGAAGATGCCCGACGCTCCATCCCGTAGCATGAAGTGCGCGTCAGACTTTTCACACGGAAGCTCCGGCAAATCGACCGGGTCTTCTTTCGGTGGCGCAGCTTCACCGTTTCTAAGCAGCTTACGGGTATTCTTACATTCCTCGTTGGTACAGCCGAAGTATTTACCAAAACGACCGTTCTTAAGCTCCATATCACTGCCGCACTTATCGCATTCGATAATAGGGCCGTCGTAGCCTTTAATTTTGAATGTGCCCGACTCAACTAGGGTGCCATCACAGGTAGGTGTATTACCACAAACGTGAAGCTTCCGCGTCTCGTCTACCAGGTAACTGTCCATAGCTGTACCGCACTTAGGGCAACGCTTTTTAGAGCGAAGTGCTTCTGTTTCAAGCTCTTCTTCGTCATCCACCTTCACCACTTCATCACCAGGCGTGAGGTTCATGGTGTTAGTGCAGCGTTCTTTCGGCGGTAAATTATAACCTGAACATCCTAAGAAAACGCCAGTTGAGGCGGTTCTCACATTCATCTCACGACCGCACTTGTCGCATTCAATACCCGCAGGTATTGCCTGATTTAGGCGCATACCGCCTTCTTCAGGGTCTTTTTCGGCGTTTAGCAGTTTTCCATAGAACCCGCTGTAGAACTCATTAAGAACGTCTTTCCAATCTTTATTGCCTTCAGCAATATCATCAAGATGTTGCTCCATGTTAGCCGTGAAGTCATAGCTCATGAGATCGTCGAAGTTTTCCATCAGGCGATCGTTTACTATCTCTCCCATTTTCTCGGCGTAAAAACGTTTGTTTTCTAAACGTACATAGCCGCGGTCTTGTATGGTTGAAATGATGCTAGCATAGGTTGAAGGACGACCAATGCCGCGTTTTTCAAGCTCTTTTACCAAAGACGCTTCAT
The DNA here is from genome assembly GCF_056311825.1 of Alteromonas sp. ABH4_452. Classification (NCBI taxonomy): domain Bacteria; kingdom Pseudomonadati; phylum Pseudomonadota; class Gammaproteobacteria; order Alteromonadales; family Alteromonadaceae; genus Alteromonas; species Alteromonas sp. ABH4_452. The sequence continues at coordinate 3,036,757 of NZ_CM149973.1, forward strand.
TAAATCGCGCCACAGGCTTAGTGAAGTGTTGCTTAGGATCAAGTGCTTTTAAGTCAAGCACATCGCCTTTCTGCACATCCGGCAACATAAGCTCTTCGTCGCCTTTTTTGCGAAGCTGTGGCTGCACACGCGTCCAACCGTCAAACTTAAGTACTCGGCCTTTTGCTGTAAGTTCGTAGTCTCCTGCCGCCACTTTAATCGTAGTGGCATCGTACTTAGCCGGTGTCATTTGACAAGCTAAGAACTGGCGCCAAATAAGCTCATAAAGACGTTGTGCATCACGCTCCATATCCCCAAGACTCGCCGCACTGATACTTACATTTGAAGGACGAATCGCTTCGTGCGCTTCTTGCGCGCCTTCTTTGCTCCCATAGCGAATTGGCGAATCTGGTAGGTATTTTCCACCAAAATTATCTGAGATATATGCTCGCGCGCTGTCTACTGCTTCTTGACTCAAATTGGTCGAGTCGGTACGCATATAGGTTATGTAACCCGCTTCATAAAGACGCTGCGCCATCATCATGGTTTTCTTAACACCAAAGCCCAACCGCGTGCTCGCTGCTTGTTGCAGAGTAGAGGTAATAAATGGCGCGGAAGGACGACTTTGCGTTGGCTTCGACTCACGGCTTTCTACCGTGTAATTAGCCCCTTCTAAGTCAGCGAGAGCTTTGTCTGTTTCAGCTTTGTTTTTAGGCTTAAACGCATTGCCTTGGTGCTTGGCAACCAACATGCGAAGCGCCGCTTTTTGCTGGCTGGTCAAATCTGCGTGAACGTCCCAGAACTCTTCTGGTACGAAGGCTTTAATTTCACGCTCTCGCTCGACAACAAGCCTAACCGCTACCGATTGAACACGCCCGGCTGAAAGCCCACGCGCAATCTTTTTCCATAGCAGTGGCGACACCATAAAGCCCACAACTCGGTCTAGGAAACGGCGTGCCTGCTGCGCATTAACACGAGATATATTTAGCTCACCCGGGTCTGAAAACGCGTCTTGAATCGCATTTTTCGTAATTTCGTTGAAAACGACTCGCTGATACGTCTTATCTTTTTTGCCTAACAGTTCTTGTAAGTGCCACGCAATCGCTTCTCCCTCGCGGTCCAAATCCGTTGCGAGATAGATAGTGTCGGCGTCTTTTGCGAGCTTTTTAAGTTCGTTGACTACCTTTTCTTTGCCCTGCAGCACCTGATAGTGAGCCTTCCAGTCTTTTTCTGGATCAACGCCCATTCTGTCTACAAGCTTCAAGTATTCGTGACGACGAAGATATTCTTGACGCTCTTCTTCGCCTAAAGTTTTGAGTTCTTTAGCCGGTTTTTTAGGCTCTACTTTGCCTAATGCCTTCGTCGGAAGATCTCGCACATGGCCAACCGAACTTTTTACGATAAAATCTTTGCCAAGATATTTATTTATCGTTTTTGCTTTGGCTGGTGACTCGACTATGACCAGTGATTTTGCCATATAATTGAACTAAACCTATTGATTTTTAATGACTATTTACGTCAAATTCTGAAAATTGGAGCAGCCCGACACTATATATAGGGTACTCGCTCTTTTTTAACATATATCTACAAAGTGAATGGAAAACAAGATCTTCTTCATACTTATTCTTCCCACCGCTCTAAACGCGCACAAAAACTGTACATTAAATAAGCAGTGCGATTGGCAACGGCCTTAAAAGCCGTATAATGCCAGCCATTCCAACCTGAACTAACGACGCGCTCAGGTTTAAAAAAGTGCTGCGTTTGCCCCTGTACAAAAGCGAAAGCGCTGCATCTGCTACCAATTTAATGGCAGTGTCTTTAAGAATGTAGCATATGGGGTCAACAGCAAAAACTACAAGAATGAGGGAAAGTATGAAGCAGTTTGAAGTTAACTTTGATGGTCTTGTTGGGCCTACCCATAACTATGCCGGCTTATCGTTTGGCAATGTCGCTTCCCTAAACAATGCGAATGCAAAAAGCAGCCCTAAGCAGGCTGCGAAACAAGGTCTTGCAAAAGCAAAAGCGTTGGCCGATATGGGAATGGTACAAGGTGTGTTAGCTCCGCAAGAACGCCCTGATATCGCGGCGCTTCGTCGCCTAGGTTTTACTGGTTCCGATGCTCGTGTGCTAGAAAGCGCTGCAAAGCAGTCTCGCGAGATTTTCTTAGCATGTTGCTCTGCTAGTAGCATGTGGACTGCAAATGCCGCCACTGTGTCTCCTAGCGCCGATACTGCCGATGGTCGTGTGCACTTTACCCCTGCAAACCTAACAAACAAGTTTCATCGCTCACTAGAGCCTCAAGTAACCGGCAATATTTTGCGCGGTACATTCGCCAATGAAAAACACTTCGCCCATCACCAGCACTTGCCAGATAACGAGCATTTTGGTGACGAAGGTGCAGCCAATCACACGCGGCTTTGCAGCAATTACGGGCAAGCTGGTGTGGAGTTGTTTGTTTATGGTCGCCATGCTTTTGATACCAGCAAACCTGCGCCAACAAAATACCCGGCTCGCCAAACACTAGAAGCGTGTCAGGCCGTAGCGCGTCTGCATGGCTTAGACGACGATGGCGTGGTTTACATGCAGCAAAACCCAGATGTTATCGACCAAGGTGTATTTCACAACGACGTGATTGCCGTAGGTAACCAAAACGTGTTGTTTTTCCACGAGCAGGCGTTTTATAACAAAGAAGCGGGCTTTAAAGAGCTGCAAGCAAAATTTGGTAGCGAGCCGCTTCATTTTATTGAAGTTCCTACTGCTGAAGTATCTGTTCAAGACGCGGTTAGAACCTACTTGTTTAACACGCAAATTATAACGCTTCCAAGCGGCGACATGACCATTATCGCGCCAACTGAATGTCAGGAAAACGAAGCGGTTAAGCGTTATCTTGATAAGCTAGTCACACTTGGTACGCCAATCAAGTCGGTTAACTATTTCGATGTTAAACAAAGTATGCGCAACGGTGGCGGCCCTGCTTGCTTACGTTTGCGTGTTGCTATGAACGACCAAGAGCTTGAAGCAGTAAATCAAAACACGCTAATCAACGATACGCAGTTTACGCGCTTAAACGCGTGGGTCGATAAACACTATCGCGATGAACTAAGCGAAGATGACTTGCGCGACCCTAAGTTACTTATTGAGTCGCGCACTGCTCTAGATGAGCTTACGCAGATTCTCAAAATTGGTTCGGTTTATCCGTTCCAGCAGGGGTAGAGAATAATTGTAAACTAGATGAACTGAAGAAATAAGTAATTAAAAGCAACATATTCTAAGCCTTATTACGTGTATTCATGTTTGTAAAGCTCTACCAAAAAAAGCCTGAACTTGAGGTGAAAATCAAATTCAGGCTTTTTTAAAGGTTTACTCTTTGTAACTCGCAGTTTTTACCAAGTTGAGCGTTACAATTACCTTAATTGAAAGGTACGCCAGTTTCACAAACTAGCTCATCATCCGTAAAATCATCGTCGCCTTCACCAAAAGGGTTTGCAGGAGGGCTGACACCTTCATCGTTAATATCATCTGCAAGAATTTCTAATCGATACTTCATAGATGCTTGAGCTTCACTACCTGTAGACTGCCCGAACACCGTTACTTCCGCGAAGTACCATACAGCATAACTTTCAGGGTAACGATATTCTAGTTCCGCATATCCGTTTTCATCAGTAATACCATCGTTGGTAAGCGTTACAGTACCCACTATCCCGGGCGTTAATTGCTCATCTTCGTTAAGATCTTCTCCGGCATCTAATATACCGTTTGAGTTTTGGTCTTCATTTGTACACTCAGTAACATTAACTGGCTGCCAGATTGAATTAACCGTATTGTATTCCCAACCTCCCCTCAGGTAAATGCCGCGTCCGCTTCGGTCATCAAATTTAACAGGTGTAATTGACGCCGTTAAATTTACGCCACTCACTGGGCGTCCCACTGAATCAGAAACAAAAATTGCGAAACGTTTAAGATAAGACGTGGTAGTAGGCGTTTCAATAACATTACCCGTACCAATTACAATATCGAATGCCCTAGCACCTACAGTCAGCATTATTTCGTCATAGACTGCTTCGTTGTCCGCTACTGTGGCGGTTATAACCACATCGTCTTCAGACGTAACGGAACCTGAGGTAAATACAGTGGTCGCTATACCTTTGCTATCTGTTGTTGCCTGAGACGGTGATACAAAACCAGTAGAAACATCAGATACGGAGAAATTAACCACGCTGTTTTTCACTAAGTTACCATCGACGTCACGCACAACAGCACTAATGGTGCTCGTTTGTCCGTCTGGTCCTAGAATATCAGGGGAAGCATCGGCGATAAGGGTAGCCGGTGTAGTTGCGATAAACTCAATTTGCGTTAATGCAGACACTAATACGTTACCATTAGCATCACTTGCTGATGCGCTAATAGATGAAATGCCTGCGTTGTCTGCACTAATTTCGATACTCGCCTGACCATCAGCATCAGTAACGACTGTGGGACCTCCAGAAATTTCGCCGCGGGAGGCACTAAAGGTAACCTCTTGACCCACTACTGGCTCGTTGTCTTGGCGCCATTGAACAGTAATCGTTTGCGCTTGCCCCAGCGGCACCTCCTCTATTGGCAGGTTAACAAAATTAAATTCATCTTGCTGAACCTGCACTGTAAAGCTTGTTTCAGCATTTAGGGCAGATGCCGTGATAGTATCTTCCCCTGATGACGTTGCAGTATATGACACCGTCGCCTGACCGTTGGTTCCTGTGTTCACTGTAGTGCTACTAAGGGTACCGCTGGTGGCGCTTAAAACAACATCTTCGCTATTGATAGACTGGCCATCGGAGTCTTGAAGACGAATAGTGTATTCAACGGTATCGTTTAAAATGACCGACGACGCACCATTAATAGTTACTTCTGTCCCAGTAATGGTGATATCAACAGTTTCAGTAAGACTGCCTGCTTCTGCTGTTACGGTGATAGTGCGGTTTGATTTATCATTTTGCGATGTCAATACAGCACGAGCTGTGCCATCGGCAAGGGTTTCAGGCTGTGTTAACTGAAGTTCAACGCCATCGCCTGTCTGTGCCGAAAAGCTTACTTCGACCCCTTCCATTAACACACTCTGTTCATTTTTAACCAAAGCTATGAGATCAACTTCATCACTACCGCTTGATGCCAGCTGAATACTGTCAGCGAAAAGCTCAAGAGATGCAGGCTCTTCGCTTACCGTGGTACTACCTTCAGAACTAAAGGTCGTAGAGTCTGCCTCACCAGTAGGTAGAGTAGCCGTTACTTCGCCGTCGCCAGCAGCGCTTCCAACCGACATACCTATTGTCGCAACACCTTCGGCATTTGTTAATGCCGTTGCCGTATCGTTTGAGAAGGTTGCAAGCTCATCATTACTTAAAGAAAAGGTAAGCAGAAGATCCGCCTGAGGCTCACCCAAAGAGTTAGTGACTTTTGCTACTGCCGTTAAGGCATTGCTAGATGAAAGGTTATTATCGGCCTCTCCACTTTCATTTTGCAACGATAATTCAACATTTATCGTTGTAGGCTCTGTTGTAACGGCTACCGCTGTAAAGGTGGTGGAACCCGATTCACCTGTTGCTAAAGTAGCAGTGACTTCACCATCACCCGATGCTGTACTGGCGTTTAAACGCAGCTGAGCAACACCCTGCGAGTTGGTTCGTGCTGTGCCTGTGTCATTGCCGAACTCTGCTAACGCGTTATTGCTCAAACTGTAAGTTAGAAGAGCATCAGTGAAAGGATTTCCATTCTGATCTGTTACAGTCGCAACGGCAAATAAGCTATTATCTTCAGACAAGTTGTTGTCCGGCTCCCCATTTTCGTTCTGAAGGCTCAAAGAAACGGATATTGTTGTAGGGTCTGTACCAGAAATTGCGGTCGCTGAAAATGTTGTTGTCGCTGTTTCACCAGTTCCTAAAGTAGCGGTAATTTCGCCTCCACCAGAGGCAGTGCTTGCATTTAGTCTTATTCTAGCTTCGCCGTTGTTGTCAGTTCTCTCAGTACCTGTGTCATTACCGAACTCGGCTAACTCATCGTTACTCAATGTGAACGCCAGCAGAGCGTCTGAAACCGGAGAGCCATTCTGATCTGACACTGTTGCTATTGCAAACAAGCTGTTGTCTTCTGTAAGGCTATTATCAATTTCACCTGCTTCGTTCTGAAGTACCAACGATATGACTAAAGAGTCAGGTTCGGTGCTGGTAACCGCTGTGGCAGAGAACGTCGTACTCCCTGTTTCACCACTACTTAACGCTGCGGTAATTTCACCATCACCCGAAGCCGTACTGGCGTTCAAGCGAATTCTAGCAACACCGCTTGAGTTGGTGCGCGCAGTACCTGTGTCGTTGCCGAACTCTGCAAGTTCATCGTTACTGAGCGTGAAAGTTAACAGTGCATCTGAGTACGGGTTACCTTCGTCATCCGTCACCGTTGCCACTGCAAACAAGCTATTGTTTTCTGATAAGTTGTTGTCGCTTGCCCCACTTTCATTTTCTAATGTTAAAGCTATCGAATAGGTAGGTGTGGTAGTACCGTCGTCTCCGCTTCCATTATCCGTGTTATCCCGAGAGACTGCAGAACCGCCTCCACCACATGCTGTTAGCATAAATATTGCGCTAATTAGGCTTAGCGCTCTCGCTAATGTCGACATAATTCGTTCCTGAACCTCTTTTATTGACAATTGCGTCGTTTTTTATGTTTAAAAATCAACTGAATCTGGCACACTACGAAAGATTAAAAATATAAAAATGCACAGGAAACATTAATGTCTTCATCTGCACATAAGTATAGTTTAACCGCCCGCATATTTATCGGCATGGCTGCCGGTATCTTGACTGGTGTCTTTCTCCAATTATTGTTTGATGATAGCGGAGATTTTACTTTTTCGGTATTCGGTTTTGAGCTCTCAACGTATAACATTCTTGTTGAAGGTATATTTTCCACTCTCGGCCAAATATTTATCGCTAGCTTAAAAATGCTGGTGGTTCCCCTCGTTTTTGTTTCTCTTATTTGTGGAACTAGTACCTTATCAGACCCGAGCAAGTTGGGAAGACTGGGTGCAAAATCGGTAGGGCTATATGTTGTCACAACCGCAATCGCCATAACACTAGCCATGAGTATAGCTTTGGTGGTTTCTCCCGGTGACGGACTGAATTTAACCACGGAAACCTCGTTCCAAGCGAAAGAAGCGCCTAGCCTGTCAGACGTTATTGTGAATATGTTCCCTAGCAACCCCATAAACTCTATGGCACAGGGCAACATGCTTCAAATCATTGTTTTTGCTGTACTGTTCGGTATAGCAATGGCGATGACAGGTGATGCAGGCAAACGTCTTACCGCTATTTTTGAAGATATCAATACGGTAATCATGCGCTTAGTGACAATCATCATGAACCTAGCGCCATACGGTGTTTACGTACTAATGGCGAAGCTCTTCTCAACCATTGGCGGCGAAACCATATTGAGTCTGGCGAAGTACTTCTTTTTAGTATTTGGCGTTTTGATCCTTCACGGCTTAGTTACTTACTCTGTTTTACTCAAAGTTTTGGCAGGTTTAAACCCGGTCATTCTGTTGAAAAAAATGCGTGACGCAGCCCTATTTGCGTTTAGTACATCAAGTAGCAGCGCAACATTGCCTGTTACCATGGAAACAGCAAAAAATAAACTTGGCGTAGGTAATTCAGTTTCATCGTTCACACTGCCTTTAGGCGCAACAATTAACATGGACGGTACAGCCATCATGCAAGGCGTGGCAACGGTCTTTATCGCCCAAGTTTACGCTGTCGATTTAAGTCTTGGCGACTATATGATGGTAGTGTTGACTGCTACGCTTGCTTCTATTGGAACAGCGGGTGTACCTGGCGTTGGCCTTATTATGCTGGCGATGGTTTTACAGCAAGTAAACTTACCCGTTGAAGGTATTGCACTTATTATCGGCGTAGACAGACTACTTGATATGACCCGTACTGCGGTAAATATTACCGGTGATTGTATGGTGTCGTGCGTTGTTGCTAAGAGCGAGGGCGCGTTAGATGAGAGTATTTATAACGACCCTAAAGCAGGTTTGAAACAAGAAGATGTGGATTTCGAACACTTCGAAAAAAACAAATAGTATAGGTTCAAGCCCACTGAGTGCGCTCTCAACATAATGTTAGTGGCGCACAGGAACAGCCGTAAAATACAAACAAGGCCAGCATAATTTGCTGGCCTTTTCATTGATTGTCTTATTTCTAGCCACTCTCCCATGGACACTAGCCTTGTAGACGTTAACCCTGTGAACCACCGTCCTTAGAACAATGCTCCGATAAACATCTATATCATTCGGATCCCTCGCCTATGTTGCTAAAACCACAACTTTGCCGAGCGTAACGGGTCGGTGAAACAGGCCGGTGATGCATGAGCTAACTATCATCGACCTGTAATAGTTCATTTTGTAATTAGCTAGTGAAGCGCAGAAGATGGCGACACTTTTGCAGCTTTTTGCGCTGGATACAACGTAGCCCCGACACTTAAAAACATGGCTACAACAACCGTTACTGCCACGTCCTGCCAGTGTAAGCTTGAAGGTAGAAAATCAATAAAATAGATATCGCCAGAGAGAATTTCTACATTTAACAACGTTTCAATAAAACGAACAATATCTGACAAGTTTGGTGCTACCAGCAAGGCAAGCGCAACGCCAACGGTAATGCCGACAACCCCGTTAATAACCCCCTGAAGTACAAAGGTATTGCGAATTAGACGGTCAGTGGCTCCCATTGTCTTTAATATCGCAATAGCAGCTTGCTTGTCTCTAACCGCCATTACTAATGATGACACTATATTAAAACAAGCAACGGAAATCACTAATGTAAGCGCAATATAAACCACTGACCGTACAAGCTGAATGTCGTTATATAAATGCCCTTGAGTACGTGTCCAGTCAGACATATAAACAGCTTGAGGGTAGCTATAGCCAATATCTCGCATGGTATCGTATGCTGAAAAAGGATCGTTAAGGGTAAACTGAATCCCTTGGGCTTTAGAGGTAATACCGATAGCTTCCGACGCAGTCGCTAGGTGCATTAACCCAAGCTGATTGTCTAACTCTCCACCAACAGATAGCACCCCTGCGATAGTCAGCGTAATAGAACGTGGCGCCTTAAAGGTTAAATCATGGGTGGCTTGAGGTATCAATAGCTGAACTGTGTCACCCACGTCTAGCGCCATTGAAGACATAATACCTTTACCAACAAGCAATCCATTAGATTGCTTGGAAAAGTTTAGCCAATCTTGACTAGCTACTCTTTCAGCATATTTATCACCAACCTGGCTTACTGGGATACCGGTAACGCTAATGGCCTTTAACTCGCCTTTTGACTGCAGCATGCCTGTTAGCCCGGTGTAAGGGGTTACTGATGCAATACGGCTATCTTGTGAAAAGCGGTAAAGCTGAGCATCTAAATTCTCTATTCCACTTTCGCTTTTACTGTATAGTTCGCCGTGTGGAACCACGCTTAAAATGCGACTCGTTAGCTCTTTTTCAAAACCGTTCATAACACTTAGCAGCACGATAAGAACAAAGCACCCAAGCCCAATACCAATAGTCGACGACATTGATATAAACGAAATAAAGCGCTGTTCGGAACGTGTTTTTCTAAATCTCTTAGCCAATTCAAGGGCGAGCATCTTGACCCTCCACAGGCAATGCTTCGCTAGCTAAACGGCCGTCTTTAATCTTCAGTACCCTATCCATTTTCGCAGCAAGGGTAGTGTCGTGGGTAACCACTACAAAGGCTGTCCCCTTTTTCTCGCTTAAGCTTTTCAGAAGCTTATAAATTTGTTGCCCTGTAGAATCATCCAAATTCCCTGTAGGTTCATCGGCAAGCACCACAGAAGGTTCGGTAACCAACGCACGGGCTATTGCCACACGCTGTCGCTCGCCCCCCGACATGGTTGAAGGTAAATGATCCATTCGATGGGAAAGCCCTACTTCTTCTAACATAGCCTGAGCTTTAGTATGGGCCGCTTTTGTGGATAGCCCTCTTATTCTAAGCGGCATCGCAACGTTTTCTAAGGCCGTGAACTCACCAAGTAGGTGATGAAACTGGTAAATAAACCCCATTTCGTCATTGCGAAGTTTAGCTAGCGCATTGCCAGATAGTTTGCCAAGAGATTTCCCGTTAAATTCGACGTCGCCGCTGGAGGGTTTATCTAACCCTCCAAGTATATGTAATAGCGTACTTTTCCCTGAACCAGAGCTGCCTAAAATGGCTACGTGTTCACCAGCTTTTATCGAAAGAGAAACATCGCGTAATACGGGGGTGGCATTACTGCCTTCTTGATAGGTTTTATTAATATTGCTGCAAATTAGCACATCTTGCATGCGACTGTTCTTCTATAGTTTCCAGACGGTGAATGGTAGCGCTAAACACTACCAACACCAACTGAAAAATAACAGCGCTAAAACGCGTTATTGTGTGTCTTGGACACTTTTAGCGAGAGCGTCGGCAGACTGAGGCTTGCCAAACAACCATCCTTGACCGTAGCCGATAGTTAAACCTTTCAATTCATTAGATTGGTCAGTATTCTCGACACCTTCCGCAATCAAGTCCACATTAAGCCCTTCGGCAATGCTAACAATATGTGGAATAAGCGAAGAACGAATACTGTTGTCTTCCATATCCATTACAAAACTTCGGTCAATTTTAAGATAGTCACAGTTCAAGGTTTTTAGCTGGCTTAGGTTAGAGTACCCCACGCCAAAGTCATCAATAGCAAATAAGAACCCTTTACTCTTTAGCGACTTAATGTGCTTAACCGCACTATGAGTTGCTATTTGTTCATCTTCGGTAATTTCCAGCACCAACTTGAAGTTTTTAACATTCATTTCCAGTGCAAAATCTAAGTCTAAACAGTCTTCTCTTGTAAAGTCGAAAGGGAATAGGTTAAAGGACACTTTAAACCCATTTGGAATATCAGGATTCTCATTAAGCTCCTTCATCGCAGTGGTAATCATATCGACAGTAAATTCCCACGTCATTTCTTGCTCTTTAACTTGCGGAATAAACTCATCAGGATAAATAGGCCCAAACTCGTCTTCAAAGCGACTTAGCACTTCGCAACCAATCACTTTGCCCGTTTCCAAATCGACAAATGGCTGATAAAGACTGTAAAATTTATGCTCTTTTAAGCCTTTACTTACTCTGGACTCCAGAGAGCGTCGACGACGTAGATAATTAAACACCAGCATGTGCGTGAGCGCGGCCGTCAACAGCATAGCGAAAACAAACAAGATAATCTTACCCGTGTGTAAATCTAATACCCTTCCGTGGTCAGACTTAACTTTTAAACAGGTGTTATTGTAGCGCTCATCGCACAAGATGAATTGTAATGAAAAATACCCTGTACGCGCTTCCATGTCATCTTGACTAAGCGTGGTATCCACAAGTCCTGGGTTACCTGCCATATGGTAAAAATGATCACCATTGTAAAAAAGCTGCCAATCTTGGGTAAAGCTGTAGCCAATAACGCTATCCATATCAAGCACAGCGTTATAGCGCCCACGTTTAACTATTGTACCGGTCGCTTGCTTATCGAAAAGTTGCAGCGGCGTATTTATCCAAAATGCATCCCCTAGCTGAGTGTAAAAATCGGGGGTTGCCTCTTGTATGGGCTCTTCAAGAATACCCAGATAGGTACTACACAACAACGCGCCGTTTTCATAGAAACCAATTTCTTTTACGAAACGGGAGCGAAAAAGAGTTTTGCGCATTTCTGCCAAGTTTTCGAGTTCACAAGACTGATACGGCAGTGCGTTGAGATAATCGAGAGTAATTTCTGCATCTCTAAAGACAACGCGTACATTATCTAAAATCTCTTTAGCACGGCTTTCCTCTTGTTCTCTAACAAACACAAACATAACTATGGCAAGAACAAATGTAACTAAGGCCACGCTTAACAGAGAAACGCCAATCGCTTTTAAATTATCAGCCAGAAAATACCGTTTTTGATCGCTTTTATTCATAATTTCCGTTGTTGTAAAACTCTAACGTCCTAACTGTAGTACAGATTCAAAAAAACACACTACGACTTTAGGGCACATGTTACTGTTTGTTAGATAGTTTTAATGCTTAACGTGTGGTTCTTGAAAATAAAAATGAAAGGTTTAAAAGCTAAGGAAATACAGATATGAAATTTTTCTGGCGCGTTTTAATAACGTCTATTATGCGAGATGCGAAAAATGCTTTTGCGGGAAAAATAACTAAAGAGGATGCTAATAAGAATTAAGCTTTGTTTTCTTGGATTAGGGGGAGAGAAACTAACTTAAATGAAAACTTGTTATGGCTCTTTATCATTAATGGCGGAGCGGACGGGACTCGAACCCGCGACCCCCGGCGTGACAGGCCGGTATTCTAACCAACTGAACTACCGCTCCGCAATAATGAAAAGCGCGCATTGTTCGATTAATGGCGGAGCGGACGGGACTCGAACCCGCGACCCCCGGCGTGACAGGCCGGTATTCTAACCAACTGAACTACCGCTCCACATAATCGAGATTGCGCTATATAACTAAATGGCGGAGCGGACGGGACTCGAACCCGCGACCCCCGGCGTGACAGGCCGGTATTCTAACCAACTGAACTACCGCTCCGAAGACCTTTTAGTTATACCATTGAAAGAGTGGCGGAGCGGACGGGACTCGAACCCGCGACCCCCGGCGTGACAGGCCGGTATTCTAACCAACTGAACTACCGCTCCACATCTTCAATGTTATCAGTGAGTTGACTTGGCTGTTGTTGCCCTGTCCCCTGACTGCGGCGCAGATAATACGTATTCCCCCATGTGGAGTCAACGCTTTTTATTAATAAAATTGTCATCTGCGGTTTGTTTGCCTGTTAAATAGACATTATGTCGAAATAAAATTCAAAGTGAACAATTTAACATCGCATAATCACAACTGTGACAAAACATGCATTAGGATTTTTCCGGTTTGCTTTCTTTTTTAAACATTCCAAATAACTTTTTCAAACCTTTCGGCTTTTCTTCCATAGAAAGATCGGCATCAGTCGTAGCTGGAGATTGTTTTGCCGGTGAAGACGACGGTTTAGGAGACGTACGCTTTTTACGCATAAAAATGATAACCGCCGCAGCAATAACACCGATAAGTACAATTGACCCATTAACCGCTATCAAGATAATGGTCAACGTTCCACTATCCATTTCTTCTTGCCCATCTAGCGAGGACTCTTCATTTTGCGTCATAGCGGCAGGGTTTAGATCAGGTGGCGCAACTAATGGTGCACTTCCATCAACAATCGGGTCTTTTCCATCTATTAAAGGGTCTTCAACTTCAGGCTCTTGCGGCCCCTCAGCAACAAAACTAAATTCAGGCACATCTAAAATAAAATCTCTGCCATTCGTTGTTGTTCCATATGCTGTAATCTTTACTCTAAAAATGCCTTCTTCATAGGCAACAATTAAATGCTCGCGAGGCTCATTGCCCCCTTCGGTCAAAGAAAAGTTCTGCATGTCTGCATTCGGGAACTTTACCTTTCCATCCACAAGCAAGGATTCGATATCCACTAGATCTCGATCAACATCAATTATGATCTTATGGTAGCCGTCACCGCCGCCATTCATTTCTACGTCAATAGAAACGGGGTTATTATGTAAGACAATAGGTTGGCTTTCTTGCTCACGGGTATACATGGGGGTGATGACACGAAAAACCGGCTTCCACTCGCCCGCCGCTATTTTTAAATTAAATTGACCGGTAAAGACACCATCTCCAGGGCGCTCGTCCATTCCTCGGCCGTCGTCTTGAAACGTAGCAATATTTTGATCGCCTGTGCCAAAGTTTCCGAAGTTAGGGTTGTTTGTGCTCTTAAATTCAATATCAAGCTCGACTACATCTCTAAACTGCTTGTTGTCAATTGGCTCGCCATTATTTGTAAGGTAGGCCGTAGATTTTAGAATTTCACCGGCAAATAGAACATCAGGTAAAGGGTCGGCATGTAACTCTATATTTGATATAACCATCACACGGCTTTCTGGCAGTACTTGGCCCACTGCTTGCCAAGGCCCGGGGACAGGATTTTTAATGGTTATCATGTCGAAGGTATCGGCATCGAACCACTCTACTTTGTCTTCGTCCACTCGCCCCTGAAACAGCTTAGATCCATCTGGTCTCACAAGTACAACCGGGGCAGAGCCATATTCTCTGAAAAAGACCATGGTGATTTCTTCAACGTTGTAATCAACCCGAAATCGGTTTTGTAAAAGCTTTATTGAGTTTGTATAGCTGTCGCCCAAGTCAGTAAGGGGCGAGGTATCAACATCTTGATTATTTGACTGAGGGTTTTGAATTGCACTATCTGCGAGCTGCCTAGCGGCATCGCGCTCGTCTTCTTGCGACTGAGCGCCAGCGCTTAAGTGTATAAAAAGCGATAAAATAATTCCCCAAGAAAACCACACTCTCACGCTACGCTGCTCCTGCACTGTTTGGCTATTTTATTTCTATTTAAATGTGTTTGGCTAAGACACCTCTTCTGGCTGAGGACGCCATAAGCACTTGCCACCCGCTTTTTCTACAATGTCTAAGCGAGCTTCATGTTGTGTTATTTCATCGGCGGTAGCTTTAATAACCTTTAATTTATTTGCGCTTCGCTTGACCCTGCGAATAGCGGTTGAGTCAGCATCATTACCCGAACTTGATGCCAATTTCAGCTTAGTCTGCCCACCGGTCATTAATAAATAGACGTCGGCAAGAATTTCCGCATCCAGCAAGGCGCCGTGAAGAGTTCGATGACTGTTGTCTATACCATAGCGCTTGCACAACGCGTCTAGGTTGTTTTTCTGGCCAGGGTGCATTTGGCGCGCAAGGGTCAGCGTATCAAGTACATCACAGATTTGATTGGTAATGACGCCCTTTGTTGAACCTTCCATTCCAAACTCGTGATCCATGAAGCCCACGTCGAAGGGTGCGTTGTGAATAACGAGCTGTGCCCCTTTGATAAAGCTGACAAACTCCTGGGCAACTTGAGAAAACGTAGGCTTGTCGGCAAGAAATTCATTGGTTATGCCGTGAACTTCAATTGCCTCTTGTTCAATATGCCGGCCCGGGTTGATGTAAACGTGAAAGTGATTCCCCGTCAAACGGCGGTTAACAACTTCAACACACCCTATTTCGATAATGCGGTGGCCTTCTTTGGGGTCAATACCTGTGGTTTCAGTATCGAGAACAATTTGGCGCATGGAACCTCTACTATAATTACACTTTCATTTTTTGATAGTATATCAACCCCTTTGCAATCCGCTAAGGGAAAACACAAGATAAATTAAGCGAGTTAAACTAAAGGAAACGCTGTGGCTCAAAAGACCATTCACATTTATACCGACGGCTCGTGTCTAGGTAACCCTGGCCCGGGCGGGTACGGTGCTGTACTAATTTACAAACAGCATAGAAAAGAGTTGAGCGATGGCTTTGCCCACACCACGAATAATCGTATGGAACTGCTTGCCCCGATTGAAGCGCTAAACAGCTTAAACGAGTCTTGCAACGTTGAACTGACTACCGATAGTCAGTATGTAAAAAATGGTATTAATCAGTGGATCCATAACTGGCGAAAAAACGGCTGGCGCACTGCTGATAAAAAGCCAGTTAAAAACGCAGATTTGTGGCAACGGCTAGATGAAGCGGTGAAAAAGCACAAGATAAACTGGCATTGGGTGAAAGGTCATTCAGGACACCCAGAAAACGAGCGTTGTGATGACCTTGCCCGCGGTGCTGCAGAAGCGAACCCAACAAAGCCAGATGAAGGTTTTGTTGGGAAGTAAAATAACTTAGCAAAGCGTCTTTAGTGAGAGCCTTTACTAGAAGCTCTCGCTCGTGGCTTTTACTGAAGACGTTTAACACGCGCTTTTACTAAGGGCTTTCTACCACGAACTATTATCAAGCGCTTTTTAACACGCGCGCTTACCAAGGCTTTCAACCACGAACTATTTCCAAGAAATGACCAACTTGCCCTGCGTGTCGTTGTTTTCCAATCGCGCATGAGGCTTATCGATATCATCAATACTATAATGGGTATCGATATTTACATTTAGCTCTTTATTTTCAAAAGCGGGCAAACATACGTTAGAGAAATCACGTATCAAGTCCGCTTTATACTCGTCGCTTCGATTTCTCAGTGTTGTACCAATAATGGAAGCTCTCTTTCCTAAAAGCAAAGACATATCAAGGTTATCAGCATACCGTCCTGCTAGCATGGCCAAGTAAACTACTTTGCCGTCTTGCTTCAGCACTTTAAGGTTTCGGTTAAGGTAATCGCCACCGACCATATCAAGTACCATATCAACGCCTTCAGGCCATACTTTTTTTAGAACGTCATCAAACTGCTGCTGTTTGTAGTTAATTAGATGTTCTGCACCATTTTTTTCACAAAGGTTTAGCTTGTCTTGGCTTGACGCTGTTACTGCGCTGTGTACGCCCCAATATCGACATAGCTGAGTGGCGGCCAACCCTACACCACTAGCGCCCCCATGTATTAAGGCACGTTCAGCTGGCTTAATATGAGCAATGGTGCGTAAACACTGAAATGCGGTAAGGAAAACTTCGGCAAGACCTGCAGCTTCAAAAAATGGCATGCCCTTAGGGATAATCATTAGGTGGGCAGGATTAACAATGACTTCAGTAGCATAGCCACCACCTGCGACCAAACCAAATACTTCATCACCTTGTTTAAAGGTACTAACATCGCTGGCAACTTCTGTTACAACACCTGCTACCTCTAACCCGAGGATTTCACTTTCCCCTGGCGGAGGTGGATAATTACCTTGACGCTGCAACGTATCTGCTCGATTTACACCGAAGGCTTTTACCTCTACTTTTACTTTTCCTGATGTTAGCGATAAACCGTCGCATTCCTTAACAGTCAGTTCGCTTGGGCTACATCCCTTTTCAAAGTCCACATAGCGCATACTTTTCATCTAATCCTAGTCTTAAAATTTCAATCGTAATGTGTCTACGTACTACTATAACAATCAGTTTGGGTTTCTTTTGAGTTAATACCCATCTAGATTGGTATTATTAAACACAGAACCTCTGAAAATGCGTATAATCGCGGCCATTACCGTAAGCTTCTATGATGGCTTACATCAAATATATATTGTTTAAACTACCACGAGAGCCTACATGTCAGCACAGGTCATATTACAACCGTCCAGAGATAAATCACTTCGCCGTAAACACCCTTGGGTTTTCGAGAGCGCCGTAGCTGAGTTAAAAGGCCGTGCGCGGGTTGGCGATACGGTAGATGTCTTCGACTCTGAAGGCGATTGGTTAGGGCGAGGCGCTTATTCTCCAAATTCTAAAATACGCGTTCGCATGTGGACGTTTAAAAAAGATGAAAGCATTGATAACGGCTTTTTCTTGCGCAGGTTAGAAACTGCGCTAACGCTGCGTAAGCGCTTGTTTGACCCTACCAAAACGAATGCGTTTCGTTGGATAGCGTCTGAAAGTGATGGTCTTCCCGGTATTACAATAGACCTGTACGACAATGTTGCCGTGGTGCAGCTTCTAAGCGCTGGCGGTGAAAAGCACCGAGATAAGATAGTATGGGCAATCACCAAGCTAATGCCTGATGTTCACATCTATGAGCGTAGTGACGTTGATGTACGCAAAAAAGAGGGATTAGAGCCGGTAACAGGCGTGCTTCACGGCGAGCCACCCATGCAGGTTACAGTAAAAGAAAACGGCATTAATATTGTTGTTGATATAGAACATGGCCATAAAACCGGCTTTTATCTCGACCAGCGTGATAGCCGTGCTGCCTCAGCACACTACGCAAAAGATGCTGACGTACTAAACTGTTTCAGCTACACAGGCACATTTTCTTGCTATGCCCTTTCAGGCGGTGCCAAGTCGGTAACTAACGTTGATGTGTCTCAACCAGCTTTAGATTTAGCTAAACATCATGTGGCAATTAACGGATTAGATGAAGATAAGGCGCACTATGTAAACAAGGATGTATTTAAAGCGTTGCGTGAATATCACGAAAAGGGCAAACAGTTCGATATGGTCATACTCGACCCACCAAAATTTGTTGACAGTAAAGCTACATTAAACCGTGCTGCGCGTGGCTATAAAGACATTAATATGTATGGCATTCACACAGTTAAATCTGGCGGATTGCTGCTAACTTTCAGCTGTTCAGGTCTTATGCCTGCCGATTTATTCCAGAAGGTTGTCGCCGATGCTGCCCTTGATGCTGGCCGTACTATAAAAATCATTGCAAGGCTAAATCAAGCGTCTGACCACCCTATTATTGGTAGCTACCCTGAAGGCTACTATTTGAAAGGTCTAGTTTGTGAAGTCACCGACGATTAGAAATGAAAAAGCGCCCTCGTTGTTATAGAAACTTGGGCGCTGCTTTCACTTATTGAATTAACGATAGGTTATGCAAATAGCTTAGAAAGCGAGCAATAAACCTTACATTCTAAGAAGCGAAGGTTGCAACATTATTCGAAAAGCCACGATTATTTGAAAAGCCATTAGATAGCTGCTGTGAAGACTCACTTGCTTGCCCTTCAGTAACCACCTCTTTATCCTCTAATTTTTTCCATACCATTTCGTGGAAATAGAAGGCCACAGTATTAATTGCTGGCTCAACTAATGCTACCGCACCGCCTACTACTAAGCTGCCCGTAAGTAGGTAGGCTACAGTAAAGGCTACTGAAAAGTGCATAACAGCAAAGGTAATTGTCTTTTTCATAATTATCGCTCTCTCAAAAGTTTAGATTCTGTTTGCTTTCGCATTAATGAGAATTATTATCAATTGAGAGAAAAGATTAAAATAGAAAAAACTGAACGGCTTATTCGCTTTATTGAATGATAAGCGACGACCGAATACTTGTGACGCTTGTAATAGCGATGGAAAGGCGAGGTTAATTTCGCCTTTTTACCTGGGAATAACCTATTTCATCTGAGAAATTTCAACGCCTATAATACAGCTCGAATCAGATTCAGGCTCACAGCGTACAACCGTAGCTAGGGCGGCCAAAGAAGGGATTTGTGAGCTAGACGATTCTATAGCAACACTCACTTGCGTCCCTACCTCAATTGAGGGTTCATCAACTTCTAACGACATTCCTGTGGCGCTTATATCTTTGCACATTGCCTGCATGGTGCGGCTCGACTCATCGTCAGTAATTTGCAACTGACACGGCGAATTTACCATCATCCTGAAAAAATTTCGCTTATCGTCGTATCCCAACATGTCTACTTCTCCTGATTTTTAGCATTACGCTGACGACTACAATTGTTGTTATAGGTTGATGGCGATAACTTGTCAATCGAACTGTCTAGTTTTTATTCAACAATGCTGCAAAAGTAGTATTGGTCTTACCTCAATGAGTCGACGATTATCTTTTATTATCGATAAAACAGAACGGCTGTATGCTTATTAGGTACAAATAATTAAGCCCCACAATACGCTGCATTATGGGGCGCTAATATAATTAACCAGTCTATGTAGATGCGCTTCGTTCTTGAAAAGCTATGCGTTACACATTGTCTATATCGAGAACGTCATCAAAAGTCTGCTAAATAGAGGGTTATACGCTTCGCTGATATGGGGTATGCCGTACCAAGTTGCTGCGCAAACAGAGAAACACGCAGCTCTTCTATCATCCAGCGCACATCATCGAGGGCTTGAGGCACTTTACCTTTGGGGTACTTACTGCACGCTTTTTCCCATTCTTTAATCGACTTTTCTACCGTTACCTGATGCATTCTGTCTTTGTTGGGGTCAATGGGAAGCTTCTCAAGACGACGAGCCAAGCCTTTAATATAGCGGTTCCAATCGTCCAGCCTACTTTCACCAATTTGAGAAACAAAGCCAGGGAACACCAATGACGCAAGATGGGCTTTACAGTCACCTAACGCGTTAATCATCGTTAGCGGTACATTGCCTTTCATCTGCTTTTGGCACTGATGAGCAAGGGTAAGCCCCTGCTCTACCTGCTTTGCGATTTCTAACACTCTGTCATTAATATTCGCTCGAGCAATCTCTAAACAGGCCTCAAAATCAGCTTTATTTCGAATGTCAGTGTCGTTAGTTTTGCAATAATCACTAACAATGGCGTCGATACCCGCAAAAATACAGTCATCGATAAGTGCTTTAACTTGCCCAAATGGATTGAAATACAAACCCAGCTTGGCTTTATTCGGTAATTTGCTTTGCAAATAATTAAGGGGTGACGGCATGGCGTTTTTAATCAATACATTAACACCCTGCTTATGTAGCGACTGCGCTTTATCCGCTTCTTCAATGAGCGCAATATCTACTTTATCGCCCTTTTGCACAAGTGCTGGGAATGCCTGAACTTCAAACCCGCCTACCTTTTGCACAAAGGTTTCTGGCAAGCTTTCGAAATCCCACTGTTCGATATTGTTGCGCTCTAACTCCGGTGTTGCGGCTTTCTCAAAGGTTTGCTTGACCTGCCCAGCACACTGTTGTTTAAGCGCGTGAAGATCGTCACCTTTGGCAATATCATCACCGTTGTCGTTCACTACCGCAAAGTGCATTTTCAAATGCTTATCAAGCTGATCTATATTCCATTCTTCGCTTTCAATAATAACGCCTGTCATTTTGCGTAACTTGTCGGTTACGGCTTCAAGCAAAGGCACCGGACGGTTGTTTTTATCTGTTTCACTGATATCAGCAAGACATGCTTCAGCAAAGTTAGGCGCAGGCACAAAGTTACGACGCAAGCGTTTTGGCAAGGTTTTAATTAACCCCACAATAAGGTCGTGCCTTAGTCCCGGCACCAGCCAATCAAAACCTACGTTATCAACTTGATTAAGCACAGGCAGCGGGATGACAACATTTACGCCATCATCTTCAGCGTTGGGTTCAAAGTTATAGCGTAGCGGCAGCGTAATATTTCCCTGCCGCCATACGTCAGGGAACGCGTTCGCTACCGACTGCCCAGGCTGCTGACGATACACGTCTTCTTCTTTAAAGGTTAAACTGTCGTTACTTCCGTGCTGTCTAAACCATTTCTTAAACGCTGCATCATTATTGGCTTCAACCGGGATACGTTTAGCGTAGAAGCTTACAAGCTCTTCATCATCTACAATTAAGTCGCGACGTCGAGTCTTTTGTTCAAATTCATCCGCTTGTTCCAGCAGTGCCTGATTTTCCTGTAGGAAGCTGTAATTGAGCTTAGTATTGCCCTCTACCAAGGCTTCGCGGATGAATAGCTCGTGGCAGATTGGCGGGTCGATAAGGCTATAAACCTTCGCACGCTTCATCACTATGGGCAGCCCAAACAGAGTAACCTTTTCAAACGCGATAACCGCGCCGCGCTTTTTAGACCAATGGGGCTCTGAATAGCTTCTTTGTACAACGTGTTCAGCTAAAGGCTCTACCCACGCTGGGTCTATTTTTGCCACCATACGGGCAAATAGCTTAGAGGTTTCTACAAGCTCAGCTGCCATTACCCATTTTGGCTGAGACTTTGATAACCCTGAGCCTGGAAAAATTAAGAAGCGTGAATTGCGTGACCCCATATACTCACGGTCTTTATCTTTAAAGCCCATGTGCGACAGCAAGCCGCTAGCAATAGCTTGGTGAATAGCCTGATAGTCGGCTTCTTGCTTAGAAATACCAAAGCCCAGTTCAGCAATAGACTTTTTAAGTTGGCTTACAATGTCTTGCCACTCGCGCATACGTAAATAGTTGATGAAATTCTGCTTACACCATTTGCGGAGCTGATTTTGGCTTAGTGCGTTTTGCTGTTCTCTAAACGCCACCCACAAGTTGTAAAGACTTATGAAATCTGAATCTTTATCGTGGTATTCGCTGTGCTTCTCGTCTGCTTGCTGGCGTTTTTCCTGTGGGCGCTCTCGTGGGTCTTGAATTGAAAGCCCTGCCGCAATCACCATAACTTCACTAAGCGCATTTGTGCGCTCGGCTTCTATCACCATGCGTGCATAGCGTGGGTCGATGGGCAATCGTGCTACCTGACGACCCAGCGGGGTAAGCTGCATCTTGCCGCTTTTCTTCGTTTTTCTATTAGCTTTGCCTTTCGCAATAGCTTGGATTTCTTCAAGTAAGCGAAAACCGTCGTTGATATTGCGGTTATCAGGCGGCTGAACAAATGGAAAAGCAGCGATGTCGCCTAGCCCTAACGCAAGCATTTGCAAAATAACCGAAGCAAGGTTTGTTCGCAGGATCTCTGGGTCGGTAAATTCTGGGCGGCCTAAATAGTCATCTTCACTATAAAGGCGAATACAAATACCGTCAGACACACGGCCGCATCGCCCTGCCCGTTGATTCGCTGACGCTTGAGAGATGGGCTCAATAGGTAAACGCTGCACTTTACTTCTGGCGCTGTAGCGTGAAATACGGGCGAAGCCCGGGTCAATTACGTATTTAATGCCGGGGACCGTAAGCGAGGTCTCTGCCACGTTGGTGGCAAGTACAATGCGTCTGCCGCTGTGAGACTGAAATATGCGGTTTTGCTCTGCCGCCGACAACCTCGCATACAGCGGAACAATTTCAGTGTTGCGATAATGCTGTTTGCTCAAGGCATCTTGGGTGTCGCGTATCTCGCGTTCGCCGCTTAAGAACACTAATATATCGCCCGGCGCTTCGCGCATTAGCTCGTCGACTGCGTTTACGATAGCGTCGCTTTGATCAATGTCATCATCATTATCTTCTGGCGCGTGATAACGAATCTCTACCGGATAAGTTCGACCGCTCACTTCGATAATCGGCGCATTATTAAAATGCTTGGAGAATCGCTCTGGGTCAATGGTGGCAGAGGTAATGATAAGCTTTAAATCGGGGCGCTTATCTAACAGCTGACGCAGATAGCCTAACAAGAAGTCGATATTAAGGCTTCGCTCGTGGGCTTCATCGATGATGATAGTATCGTATTGATTTAAGAATCGATCTTGCTGCATTTCAGCAAGCAGCATACCGTCGGTCATAAGCTTAACGTAGCTTCGTTCGCTTACCTGATCGCTAAAGCGAATTTTAAAACCTACCTTTTCGCCAAGGGGCGTGTTTAGCTCTTCAGCGATACGCGTAGCCACGCTTCTTGCTGCTAAACGTCTTGGCTGAGTATGAGCAATCATGCCATTTACACCGCGGCCTAACTCTAAGCATATCTTAGGAAGCTGTGTGGTTTTACCCGACCCAGTCTCACCCGCAACGATAACCACTTGGTTATTGGCAATCGCTTCTTTAATGTCTTCTTTTTTATCGCTAACCGGCAGCGGTGGGTATTCAACTTTGGGTAGGTTGTCTTTACGCCAATTACGCTTTTCTATTGATGTGTTGATGTCGCTTTCTAGTTTCTCGAGCTGCTTTTTAAGGCTTTCTTCGCTAACCGCGTTGTCCTGTATTGAACCTTTGGGATTAGCTGCTTTTTTCTTTGCTCCTTTTCCGTCAACACCAGATGTATCATTCACTTTTTGTGCAAGCTGCGTGATACGGCGCTTCAAACGAAACTTATCTGCGCTTAAACAATCGTCTAGTTTGTTGTAAAGAGGTTTTATAGCAAGTGGTGAAGACAAAGTGACATCCTAAAGCGAGTTTCTAATCATCAATAAAATTCGGGCGGTGATCCTAGAAGATACCGCCCTAAAAAGCCAGTGTGTTAAGCGTTACGAGAATTTAAGCGCTTTGGGTTAATTCATCGTCTTGCGCCGTTTTAAAACGGGGAAAACCAAACCAAATGGCCGCCACACCAAACACAAAAATAAGCATGGGGTACCAGCAATACGGCGTAATGGCCAAAGGTGAAATGCCCACTACGGCCGCTGCACTTAAAAGCTGCGCGCCGTAGGGTACTAAGCCTTGAAAGCTGCACGAAAAGATATCCAGTAATGACGCGGTACGGCGTGGGTCTACGCCGTATTTTTCGTTCAGGTCTTTAGCAATTGGGCCTGCTGTAACAATGGCAATGGTATTGTTTGCTGTCGTAATGTCTAGAAAGCTGACCAAGCCAGCAATACTAAATTCCGCGCCTTTCTTAGACGTGACTTTACGGGTTAAGCGTTCAATTAACCAAGTTATACCGCCATTTGCGTGCATTAACGCCACAATGCCGCCTATGGTTATGGCAATCATCGCCAAGTCCTGCATCCAGCCCATCCCTTTTTGAATGCTTTGCATCATAGAAAGTGGCGTAAAGCTACCCTGAACCAGACCCACTGCGCAGGCACTGGCAATACCCACTGCAAGTACGCTAATGACGTTAAACCCTGTTAGCGCGAAAGCAATAATGCACAAGTACGGCACTATACGCCAAAAATCATAGCTGCCGCCTTCAACAATGCCAGAGGTATCAACATCGACCATAAGCAGTAATGCCATGGTAACGATGCAGGCCGGCACGGCCACCATTAAGTTTGCCTTGAACTTGTCTTTAAGCTGTACACCTTGGGTACGAGTTGCAGCAATGGTAGTGTCTGAAACAAACGAGAGGTTATCACCAAACATAGCGCCGCCCACAACAATACCCAGCGCCATTTCCACCGGCAGCCCTAAACTTGTGGCAAGGCCTGCACCTATGGGTGAGAGCGCGGTAATGGTGCCCATGGAGGTACCCATGGAAAATGATATAAAACAGCAAATCAAAAACAGGCCCGGCAATATCAGTGCGGAAGGCACAAATTGTAGCGCCATGTTAACCGTGGCATCCCTAGCACCAATATCAATAGTCACGGCATAGAATGCACCGGCTAACAGGAATATAAGCACCAAAAGAATAATGTTTTTATCACCACCACCTTTACAAAAGGTTTGTACCTTTTCAGAGAAGCTGACCTTTTTACCTTTCGGATTTAAACATAGGCCATACCCAGCGCTGATAAAAAACGCCACCAAAATAGGCATCGCAGTAATATCGTTTGTGGTAATTCCTGTCACTACAACAAGAATTACAAAAAGCAAAATAGGCGTTAAACCTAACGGATTGGGTGCGATAGAATTTGGTGCAATGTCGTTATTTTCGTGCACAGAAAACTCTCTTTTGGTTTTAATTGCGTAACAGCAAAAGTTTAAAGGCTACGCTGAACAGCCACCTTGAGGGTGCGAGTGCGTAAAACAAGCTTCAACAAGACCATATCTTTTTGGTCTTTGACGATGCAAAGCTAAAGCTGCAAAGGATAAAAGGTTTTAAGGATATTGAAAAGACATTTACTTTCCAGTGACTATGTCATTTCAGGCCTAACAGATTATTACCCTCTCAATGAGACTTACAAAGTTTGTAATTGCGTCGTATTACGGCAGGTATAGTAGTTCTGCGTTAAGCTGACGCGACAAAGAGTATTGCGTTGTTTAAAGAGAGACTACAGCCATCTTGTTGTTAAGGGCCAGCGTCACATAATTATATCGTAGGATTAATAGTGCACTGAGATGTCAATTACAGAGGTCTTATGCTCAACAAATAAGGGGCGAACACGTTTTACGGTTTCTGTTCAACTTCTAAGTTCGCTAGGGGTTTTCCCTGTTAGTCGTTTTACCGTACGACGAAAGTTGGGCAAATCGTTAATACCCATTGCGTTGGCCGCAGCCTCGTTACTCACCTTGTGCACCGATAAAAGTAAAAGCGCATGATTGCGTTGAACTTCTTCAGACAGAGCGCGATAGCTAGTGCCGAACTCTTTTAATTTCCGTTTTAGCGTAGCTACGCTGACGTCTAGGGTTTCCGCCAATTCAGGCAACCCGATATTTGGCGACTGCGTATTGGAGGATGTACAAACGTAACGCCTCACAAAATCAGGTAAAGACAAACGGTTTTGCTGTTCAATAGACGTCCGTTTCTTCGTTTGCGTTGCGCTGTTACTCGATAAACTTTCTAAAGAAACGTGCGATTTAACTGAGTCTGTAGGCCGAGCCGTCAGCCCTAAGGGTTGGCTTGTTACCCTTTTTTCAATGCAAATACTGTTAAAGCGGCTATTAAACGATAATTTAAGCCCAAGGTGCGTTTCATAATCAGCAATATTTTTCGGTCGACTGCCTGTGAAGGTAAAAGACAAAGGTATTCGCTTATTCGCAATATTTTTAATGAGCGCCACCAGCGTTGCAAATGCCACTTCAAGAGTGAACTGAAGCTGTTTGCTGCTCATGCCTGTAAACTGAGGCACTAGTATTATTTTGTCGGCACTTTCAAACCGCTGAAACTGACATAGCGGTAAGCTACACCACCTAAATGTTTGGCGTTGAGTAAGGTGTAAAAGTAGCTGCTCAATATTTTCACATGTTTTAAGCACATGTAGCGGACTAGTAAGCCACTGCGAAGCGAAAGCACCACCCAGTAAAAAACTGACATCGTTACCTTTGGTTTGACTGTGCACATTGGCTAACAGCGATGAATATTGGTTTATGCTTACTAGCGAATTGTGTTGTAACGACTCCTCAAAAATACCTGTACCGCGCAAGAGCTTATTCTTATTACCGCCACGAGAGAGCGCCACATTGAGCACTGCCTGTACCAGCCAATACCCAGCGATCACTTTATCTTGGCTAGACATCACTACATGATAGCTACCAGCACTATCACTACCGGTGACATCCATGCTAAGCCCATCAGCATCACCATTTACAGAGACACCCACTACTAACTCATCAACATCATCTCTTACACAGACACCCACGCCTAAATCATCAACATCATCTTTTGCAGAGACACCCATGCTAGATACACGTGTTGAATGACACCGTTCAGCACCTGCAGCTGTATCTTCGTTTGCAGAATCTCGCAGTGCGTTGAGCCGTGGTAGTGTTAAATCCATTAGATATTCACCGCAGGTATCTTCGCGCACATACACCAACTAGTCTCACCAAACTGTCCAAACTACGCTGCACTGTCATGAGAACGCTCAAGCTCTAACAGCATGGTGTTAAGCACAGTCGCAAGGCGCTGATTAGGTAACAAAGTCACTTGAGCACTGCGTGCGGTGGTGTAAATAGCGTTGGCATTGAGGCTATGTCTAAAAGCCAGATGCTGAATACTTACTTTGATATCATTCAAGATAACATCGGCCTGCATGGGCGAGACGTCTGGCATCAAAATAGCAAACCTATCACCAGCGTAACGGCACGCTAGATCTTGCTGGCGCAAATTCATGATCACCAATTGCGCAATGTCGTGTAGATACCTGTCGCCTTCTGTATACCCGTGCTTTTGGTTAAACAAAGAGAAGTTATTGATATCGATGATGGCAATTACAGCCGACTTCCCGGATTGCTGTAATTTACTTATTTGTGCTTTCCAATATTCTGCGCGGTAAAGTTGAGTAATAGGATCGATAGCATCGTGATCCCGAACGTCCCACTCACGACGTCGTAATTGCAAATTTAACGCACGCTGCTCTAGGTGCCATTGATAAAGTGCCGCGGTCATCACTACCATCCCCACCGCAGCAGGGTAAGACTCAATCATACTTATCCAGTAAGCGGATTCGGGGTAATGAAAAAATTCGTCTAAAAAATCTAAACTGACAGAAAACAAGAAACAGCCTAGCCCTATAATAAGAAGGCTAGTTACTTTTCCAGGAGGACGGCTAGCGAGCGCTGCTAGCATCCACGCAAGCGTTAAAAAAGCGATGCTCCCCTCCCCCACAATATCTAGGCCAGATATCACGGTGCTTTCTTTTGCATTGCCAAATATAAAAGCTAGGCAAACCGCCAAAGTTACCACGCACAACGTAAATACCAGCCAAAGCTTGTGATGTCTAAATTGTGTTGAATTTGTAAAGGTAAACATAATGCTCTCTTTGGAAATCTCTAATATTGAATACATCACGCGCCAGTCCAGCGGCTTCCAGCGCTTAAAACAAAACGAGAGTCTTGCCCAAATTTGATGAAACTGTCGAGGGTCAGTTTGGCTCATCAATGTGACATATTGATGGCAACCTATTCAAAGAACGCGAAAAAACAAGATAAAACCATACAAAATCATAAACTTAGGCCAGGGTCAATTTAGCTCACCGATTTGAGAATTAGCGACATTTGCCGAAAGTAAGCCCCATGTTCCACTCAATCGTCATATAACTGTCATGGAGCATTCTTAGGGTACTTAGTCATTAACTTAGCACTTACTTCACACTCCTATTGACTGCTTAATTGATTGGAAAATAAATGAAAATTAAAACCGCGTACTCTTCTCTTACACTTGCCTGCGTAGCGGCGCTAGGCCTTAGCGTTGCGTCGCCTGCTTTAGCGGCGGATGGTGTCATTATTGGTTCAGTAAAAGACGCCGCCAAAGCACGCAGCTATACAGGCGCACAAATTAGAATTGTCGAGCTAGGACTTGTGACCGAAGCTGGCAGAGACGGCACGTTTCGCTTCCCTTCTATTCCTGAAGGCACTTATACCTTAGAAATCTCTTATCTTGGTGAAGACACAGTCACGCAAACGATTAATGTGACAGACAACGGTATTGCCCGCGCTGCCGTCGAATTTGGTAGCGGCGATACCATCGATGAGATTCTGGTGCATGGCCAACGAAGCGGACAGGCAAGCGCCATTAACCAGCAACGCGTATCTGACCGTATCTCGTCTATTGTTTCGGCAGACGCTATTGGTCAATTTCCTGATCAGAATGCTGCGGAATCGCTACAACGTTTGCCCGGCCTTTCTATAGAACGTGACCAAGGCGAAGGTCGCTTTGTGGGAATTCGCGGTATCGACCCAGACCTTAATAACGTAACCATCAACGGGCTTAATATTCCCTCGCCGGAGTCAGGCGTACGCTCTGTTGCACTTGACGTTATTCCTTCTGAACTTATTCAAACTTTAGAAGTATCAAAATCTGTAACCCCAGATATGGATGGCGACGCCATTGGTGGCTCGGTGGCGGTAAAAAGTGTAAGTGCATTCGATAAAGCCCGTGATACCGCAAGCGTTACTGTACAAGCAAGTCAAAATGACTTAGTGGACAAAACCAGTCCAAAGCTGTCTGGCACCTTTACTAAAAAGCTTTCATCTGAATGGGGTGTTGCCGGCGCTATCTCTTACTTTGATAGAGACTTTGGTTCAGATAACGTTGAAAGTAACGGTGATGACGAGTTGGAGCAACGTGACTACACAATCACTCGCGAACGTTTAGGGAGTGCGCTGAATATTGATTTTCGCCCCGACTTCAACAACCAGTATTTCCTTCGCACACTTTACAGCGAATTTTCTGATGACGAATACCGTCAAGGCAACATTTTCACTTTCGACGGTGAAGACTCGGAAATAGAAAGAGAAAGTAAAGATCGTTACGAAAGCCAGAGCATCTTTACTATTGCACTAGGTGGTGAGCACCAGTTAGAAACATGGAGAGCAAACTGGCAACTTGGTTATGCCAAGTCTGATGAAGACGAACCAGACGCTTTGTATTATGTATTTAAAACAGAAAACGACAGCATTGATGCTGATCTAAACACCATGCGCCCAACGGTTTCACAAAACGCTGATGCCATGGACTTATCTACCTACGAGGTAGATGAAATCAGTTTTGAAGATAACTACACCAAAGATACCGAAACCAGTATTAAATTTGACGCATCACGCCCTGTTAACCTGGGTGGATACATTGGTGAATTCAAATTCGGTTCAAAATACCGCAGCCGAGAAAAAGACCGAGACAGCAGCATCACGATTTTTGATGGTGATTTTGACGGGCTAGATGCCTCTCAGTTTGGTACTGCTAGCCCAGAGTATGCACTCGGTGACTTCGGCCCCGGGCTTAACCGCGGCGTAATGCGCAGCTACTTTAACGATAACCGCTCAAGCCTTGAAGTAGACAGCCTTAATTCAGAAGTTGAATCTCGCGGTGCCACATATGTAAACGAAGAAGATATTTTTGCGGCCTACGTAATGGGCAGCGTTGATATTGAAAAGCTTCACTTGGTCGCCGGTGTTCGCTACGAGCGTACCGACTTTTCAACGTCAGGCATGCGCGTAGAGCTAGTTGAAAACGAGCAAACCGATGTAGAAGAAGTGGTCAACACACCATGGGAAGCTGAACGCGACTATGACTACTGGCTACCGAGTGTAAATGCCAGGTATACGTTTTCTGACAAGCTACAGCTTCGTGCCGCCTACACGCAAACCATTTCACGTCCAAAATTTGAAGATGTGGCTGCGTTTCAAATTATCGAAAGTAAAACCGAAGAAGACGACGGCGTATTTGTAACTGAACGTGAGGCAGAAGTGGGCAACCCAGAGCTTCAACCTTATGAAGCGCAAAACGTCGATTTGTCCGTTGAATACTACCCTGGTGACATTGGCGTAATTTCAGCAGGATTGTTCTATAAGAATATCGACAATTTTGTTGTGTATGCAGATGTTGCAGGTACCACTGGCTGGGAAGGTTTTGAAGAAGTTATTCAGCCAATAAATGGTGACTCTGCTGATTTGACGGGCTTAGAACTGTCTTGGGTCAAAGCCTTTAACAACGGGTTTATTGTATCTGCCAACGCTACCTTTACCGACTCAGAAGCGACAACTTTCTTAGACGGCGAGAAATTTGAAACGCAATTACCGAACCAGTCAGATCGCATTGGCAACTTAACCATTGGTTACGAAGCGAATGATTTCAGTGTACGACTTGCTACCACGTATAAAAGTGAAAACTTCGAAGAAATTGACGGTGATATGCTGAGATTTGAAGATGACCATGTACAAATTGATTTCATGGCCCGCTATTACATTAACGACAGCATGCAGGTGTATTTCAACGGCATAAACCTAGGTGACGAGCCTTTCTATAACTACTTTGATACGCGCAGTCAAAACGCGCAGTACGAAGAGTATGGCCGTACCTTCGAGCTAGGTTTCACTTGGCAGCTTAACTAGTCACTTTTATTTGTTGTTAATATTCAGATGTTCGCAAGCTTCTAACATGGGGCTTGCGTCATCTGCTTTTGAGAGTCTTCCATGCACGGTTTACCCACATTTCTCCCTACCACAAAGGCAACAGTCGCAACCTTGTTTGCGGTTGCGTTTTGTTTCACCTGCTGCCTTACCTCAGATTTTGTAAAGGCAGAGCAAACAAGCCCCGCTTACAGTGCGGCAATAACTAACGTAGCTAGTAATAATACGAAGACTACCAACGAGCAGTATTCACATAATTATTATGTGCACACCACTATTGAAGGTTTATCGGTACCGGATGAAGCGGTTTCTTTTTTAACGTTAGGTGATTGGGGCCGCAACGGCCACTTTTATCAAAAACACGTTGCTAAATGGCTAGATATTGCAAGTTACCAACTAGATGCTGAATTTATCGCAACCACCGGCGATAACTTCTACGACAACGGTGTTGCCTCAGTTGACGACCCTTACTGGCTGTCTTCTTACGAAACTATTTATCATCAACCTCATTTATTCATCGACTGGTACCCTGTGTTGGGAAACCATGACTATCGAGGAAACTGGCAGGCGCAAATAGATTACAGCAGTAAGAGTCGACGTTGGGAAATGCCGGCGCAGTATTACAGTAAGACGTTAAAGCTTAACGATGGAAGCTCAGCTCTCTTGTTGTTTATCGATACGTCTCCGCTAAACCCCGACTATGCAGACGAAGCTAAATACCAAGAAGCCTACTCACAAGGGGCATCTGAACAGCTTGATTGGATAAATACTATGTTAGGCAACGATCAACACACCTGGAAAGTTGTCATTGGACATCATCCACTTTATTCAAGTGGTAAACGCTATGGCAAAACGGACGCTATCAAAGACGTATTAGAGCCCATTTTTCACGACCATGGCGTGAACCTCTATATTGCGGGGCACGAACACGACCTTCAACACAACCAATTACCCGGGGATGACCTAGTGCACGTAGTGTCCGGTGGCGGCTCAGAAGTGCGGCCTATTAGTAATTACGACTTTACACAATTCGCAAAATCGACCGGCGGCTTTGTCAGTGTAAGTATGACAGCTAAAAACATCTTCCTTCATTACATCGATCACAATGGGAAGACGATTTACACCCACACAATGAATAAAGCCAGTAAAGCGTCTTCGACGACCACGATTCAGGATCAATAATGACAATGGATAACCAAAAAACAAAAGGGCTACACCGAGCAGTAGCAAAGACCGTCGTTTTTACCGGTGCTCTAGCCACACTCTTTAGCTGTGCAGCTCAAAATGCAACAGCCACAAAAAACCAAATCGAGCCCACAGGCACTGTACTTAAGGTTACACATCTTAAAAAAGGTTTTGAACAAACGTTTTATTACCAAAACAATGATCAAGCTAACGCTTACAAAGACACCCATGCTAACGCTTACGAAGACACCCATGCTAACAGCGCGAAAAACACAGCACTTACAAAGACACCCATGCCAACAGCGTCTTACAATAACACCCATGGCAATCAAACGCTCAAGGTAGCGTCGTCAAAGAAAGGTCACTCTTACGAAGACACCCATGCTATTGACCTTCAAATAAACGAGCATAAAGGCATTTCACTTACTAACAGCCAAGGTAAAACTCAATTTATTGAAGGCAGCTACGCGTTTGCCCACGCTGAAGTAGCTAACCCTACGAACAAACAATGGGTGTCTTTGGTAGTGTTTAATAACAACACGCAACATATTGAAGCGTATCGCATATCTGTTGACACCCTGGCAGTGCAACAGCAGCTTAGCCAACCCGCAAAAGGCTCAGAAGCCATTTGCGCAGCAATGAGTGCGCAAGGACAGCCTCACATTATCAATGTGGATGCCACAGGTACTCTCAATCAATATGAACTGAACCATGATCAGTTTTTATCGCTACGCAGTTTCGCCATAGGCCCTGGCATCAAAAGTTGCAGTGTTGACCTCGATACACAAAACATCTATTTGGCGGACGAGTTCGCCGGGGTATGGAAGATTAACGCCCATATAGAAAGTGAGTTAGAGAAAACGCTTATCTTTCATGACGCAGATACACCAGTCGAAGGCGTGAGCGTCTTACCCTCTTCAACCCTAAATTCAAATAGCAGCCTTGTCGGTTGGGTAAGCCCAGATAAAAGCGGCGTATGGCTTCAAAGTCAATGTCACGCTGAATTCGTAACTTTGATGCACGATGAAGACGGGACCGCAGAAAGCATAGAACCTGAATTTATTCAGTTAGCTACTTTTGCAAATAAAGAAAGGCAAGGAATCTCTGTGGTAGTAGATGATGATGCATCGGGCAGGGT
Source organism: Alteromonas sp. ABH4_452 (assembly GCF_056311825.1). Classification (NCBI taxonomy): domain Bacteria; kingdom Pseudomonadati; phylum Pseudomonadota; class Gammaproteobacteria; order Alteromonadales; family Alteromonadaceae; genus Alteromonas; species Alteromonas sp. ABH4_452. The sequence goes on from NZ_CM149973.1 coordinate 3,069,922, forward strand.
TTATTCTGTAGAACTGCCGGCTAGTTTGGCCGCCGCATACTTTAACGATGGGTGTCTTGCTAAAAAAGACGATGACACTCAAAACGGTTCCGATACGTCTGCCCAACATAAGGTGGCCACTGTTTTACCCTTAGCGCAAACTCAGCCTGTGCAAAACTATGGTGATGCAGCTGACGACCCTGCTATTTGGGTTAACTCACAGGCCCCTTCAGAAAGTCGCATTGTTGGCACCGACAAGAAAGGCGCATTGAATACCTACGATCTTACCGGCAAGCAACTTCAGAGCCTGCCGATAGGAAGAGTCAACAACGTTGATGTTGGGTATCGGGTTGCGGTAAACACTTTGAACATCGGCAGTAAAAATGAGTTTACTGATATTGCCGTTGCTTCAAACCGAACACATAACAGCTTGTCTGTTTTGGAAATAGATCATAACGGTAACCTCGCCCATTTAGGTGAGATTAAAACAACGCTTAGCGACATTTATGGTATGTGTCTTTTTACCAATAACGGTATAGCTCATGTTTTTGCGAACGATACCAGTGGTCGCTTCGAGCGATATGAATTATCAATCAACCAAGGCAAAGCAGTTGAAGGAAAGTTAAGTCAGAGCTTCTCTCTTCCCTCACAGCCTGAAGGCTGCGTGGTAGACACCCACACCAATACCGCTTACCTTGGTGAAGAGGCCACAGGCATCTGGGCGCTAAATATCAGCTCTACTGATAATACACCTACATTTATCTCAGCAATAAAAACACCCGTTGAAGCTGATGTAGAGGGCTTGGCACTATTTACCGTTGATGGCAAGAAATACCTCATTGCATCAAGTCAGGGCAATAACAGCTACGCCATCTATCACATACATGAAGAAAACCCTGAAACGTTAACACTTATGGGGCTAGTTAAAATTGCTGCTGACAAGGCAAAGCAAATTGATGGGGTCTCGGAAACTGACGGACTAGAAGCAACGAACGCCAACCTTGGTGGTGATTTTACTGAAGGACTGTGGGTAGTGCAAGATGGCCGAAACGTAATGCCAAGCCAAAAGCAAAACTTTAAACTTGTCGCAGGTACGACGCTCAAAAACGCAATAAGAGATTTGGTAAATAGACAAGGTTAAAGGCACATGGTGTGAGTAACCACCAACACCCACGCCAATAATAGAGAAAGGGGGGAAGTTTAAAGCTTAACCTTTCCCCTTTACTCTCAAAACTTGCTGACTTATCGCTGTAGCTTAATTGCGCTTAAGGTTGCATTAGCTAAAACATCGCAAATACCACCTTAGATATTGCAGACAGCCTTAGGTTTTGCAGACAAGCTTACATAGGCAGCGCAAAATCTAATATCAGCTAGCCTGCTCGCTGATAACCATCATTTAATTGAACGTCAATGGCGCGAAGCACGGCCGTTCGGTTAATTGAGCCTAAAAGCACACCATCGTCATCTACTACCGGGTAAACCCGCGGCTTCTCTTTAAGCAGTAATTGCGCTAGCTCTATCACAGACATGTAAGGTTTAACCGAAACCACCGGCGTTTTCATGATTTCCCCGACCCTACAAATTTGTTCGCGATAGTAGCTTGAGGCTATCATTTGAGCGATACAGTCTTGCTCGGATAAAAAGCCCACGACCTTTCCCTTTACGTCAAGCACTGGCCCACCACTTTGCCCACTGGCTAACAACGCTTCGACAGCCTGCGCAACGGGCATATCGACATTAAGCTTCACTGGGTGAGTATTCATATAATCACTGACTTGCAACGATTCCATTTTCAATTCTCCAGCCGTGGCGCCTAATGTGACCGATACTGCGACTTATTGGGCTTTACGGCACTTCAATTATTATTAACCACATGTGAAAGCAATTTTCCCCCACACTTTAAGATTAGACCTTTCGTTGCCTACAAGCCAGCACATTTAACATTAAAATAACAAATGTTTCTTGCAGTGATTAGTCTTTGTAGATTGCGACTTTCACATTGCCATTTACATCAATGCTCGCGCGGTACATTCCCGCTGAATTAAACGGCATTGCAACGTTACCTTTTGCGTCAATAGCAATTACACCACCATCACCACCAGCTTTCACTAGCACGTCGTTCACCACGGTATTCGCAGCGTCGTTTAACGACAAACCTTGATACTTCATCCGCGCGCAGATATCTGCTGCTACGTTGTATCGTATAAAATACTCACCATGCCCAGTAGCCGATACCGCACAGCTTTCATTGTCGGCATAGGTGCCAGCACCAATCACCGGTGAATCACCAATACGCCCGTATCGTTTAGCCGTCATTCCGCCGGTGGATGTTCCGGCCACAATGTTGCCCTCGCCATCTAGTACCACCGCCCCTACGGTTCCAAAGCGCTCGTTGCCCTGCTGTAAACCATAACCATTTGAAGCCTGCTCCATACGGGCTTTCGCTTTATCTAGAGCCTGCTTGCGAAACTCAGTGTCGAAAACCGAATTGTCCACCTGCTCAAGGCCATTCTCTTTGGCATAATCTTCAGCCCCTTCACCGGAAAGCATAACGTGTGGAGATTCATTCATTACCAGCAGCGCTGCCTCTATTGGGCTTCGAATTGTCTTAACACCCGCAACAGCGCCAGCATTTTTATTGCCGCCATGCATGATAGACGCGTCGAGTTCATGCTCGCCGTCAAAGGTATACACAGCACCAATGCCCGCGTTAAACAAAGGTGAGCTTTCAAGAATTTTAATGGTTTCTACCACCGCGACTTCACCTTTTACACCGTCTTGCAGCAAGGTATAACCGTGCTGTACTGCTTGCGTTAACACCTTTTTATACGCCGCCTCTTTTTCAGCCGTCATCGAAGACTTTAAAATAGTGCCGGCTCCGCCATGAATGGCGATGGCAACCCGTGAGCTTTCTTGGTGAGTATCAGCCGCTGATGCGTTAGCACTAACGAGCGTTAGCGAAGCTACTAAGGCACTGATTACACATAAGGTATTTCGAGTTTTATTGGACTGATGAAAAATGCGAGGAAGGTTCAAACGGTTAACTCCTTTAAAAGTTATAAAACACCGCTTAGTTCCGTGGCAGATGAAACCAACACAAACGAGCGATGTGATTATCGTATTTATAGCGAATTAAGATGACACACTAAAAGATGATAATCTAGGCTACTTCAAGAAGTTCTAAAAAGGTATTAAGATCGTCGCCGATAGATGGAAGCAACGCCTTTACTTTCTCCCAATCAGCTACTTTTGATAACTCCCAAAGTGATTCAAAATCTTTTCTCAGCTGCACGGCACCAATATCAGCAGACATTCCTTTGAGTTTAAGCGACAGAATTTGTATTTGTGAAAAGTCTTGATTCTCTACAGCCCTTTCTAAAAGTTTAAATTTTTCAGGTGCGCTTTGAGAATAGAGCTCACAAACCCGAGAGAATAAAGCTTTATCACCCATAATTCGTGCTATAGCATCCTCTTTTTCCCAACAGTCATTGCTTATTTTATTCGTTTGCTCGTTAGAAATAATTTCAGGCTTACCTAATGCGTCGGTAGGCTTAGAACGAACAGGAGTATTAGAGCTTTCCTGTGAATCTGTTATTTCATTCATAGACTCAGTACTGTGCGCTAAATCTCTATCAATAGCGCCAAGCAGGCTGTCTACTAAGGGGGGCAACGACGCACTATTACTTGTTTTATCAGCGGGTTCTGAATAAGAAGTTTTGGTGCGCTCAGCGCTTTGTGAATCAATATCTGAATTTTCAAGCTCGGTGCCAGCCACCTTGGTAACTTGATTTACTAGCCACTGCCTGACTTTTGGGATAAGTACATCTGCAATAACCGGTTTAGTGGCAAAGTCGTCCATCCCTGCTCCTAAGCACTTTTCCTTCTCGCCCAGCATAGCGTTTGCTGTCATCGCTATAATGGGGACATCGGCATGCATTGCTCCAGCTTTTCCCTCTCGAATAGCACGAGTCGCCTCGTAACCATTCATTTTAGGCATTTGGCAATCCATTAAAACACTGTGAATACGACGCCCTTTTTCATCGCATTTACGCAGAAAAGCAACGACTTCTTCACCGTCAGCGCAGGTGTATAATTTACAAGGTAAACACTCTAGTACGCCCTTAGCCACTTCCCTATTTATCATATTGTCATCAACGATAAGTAAGCGAGTATTTTCAATTGAAATGTGTGATTTAATTTGGTCTTCAGCCCAATTTTCGGCTTCTGGTGCACGACTAAGGCTGTCTTCAGTGGTGACTTTTTTAATCAAACCACCATACTTAACAACATCTAACCCTTGCTTTACCGTTATAAACGTAGAGCGGAAAAGGGGTTTAGGTAGGTACAAAGGCGTCAAATGCTTAAACGCATAGGGTGCCCCCTCTAGCTTTTGAAGAATATAAACCACGGGCATTTTGCTAGCCTTTCCGCCCTTTTCACTTCGCTCCCATTCTCTGTCTATTTCACCAATTAAAGCGCTGGATTCATCAAGTAAAAGTACATTGTAATCTTGCCACTGAATAGCACTAGCGGGCCCATCTAAGACTTCAGAAGTAGCGCCTACATTCTCAGCAAGTTTACATATGTGCGCTTGCAGCGGTAAATAAGCAGATGAAACGCCAACTTTAACGTTACTAAGAAGTGACTTTTCGTCTTGTTCAATTTTGTCAGAACTTGCTTCATTGTCCGATGTAGTATCGGGAAGTGAAATGTAAAACGAAAACTTACTCCCCGCTCCTAACTCCGACTCAAAGGTAATATCCCCACCTAATAATTGGCATAACTGCTTGCAAATAGATAGTCCTAGCCCTGTACCGCCGTATTGTGTCGCCACTGTGGCATCGGCCTGGGTGAACGCAGAAAAAAGCTTGGGCTGATTGTCTTTTGCTATACCGACACCTGTATCTTCAACACTGAAATGTAACTGCAGAACGTCAGACACCGATTCGCTTAAAAACAGAGTAAGTTTAACGTGCCCTGTTTTGGTAAACTTAATCGCATTGTTAAGTAGGTTGCTCAATACTTGGTTAATTCTGTGGGGATCTGAGTTAATTTCTATCCTGGGTACTTCCGAGGTATCCACCAGTAACTCTAGTCCTTTGCTTGCCGCTTTAATAGCGAACACTTTAGCAATAGACTCGATAAGAGAGAGTATTTCGAAATTTTGCTGGTTAATATCCAGTTTACCCGCTTCTATTTTTGAAAGATCTAGTACATCATTTATAAGCACGTTTAAGTTGTTACAGCTGATTTCCATCATGGAGACCAGTTGCTCTGCCTTCTCGTTAAGCGGTTGGCGTTTTAATAAAGCTAAAGAGCCCACTACCCCGTTGAGGGGCGTGCGCATTTCATGACTGATATTAGAAATGAATGAACTCTTCACCTTACTTGCTTTACGCGCTTCTTGTGTTGCCTCAACCAACTCTTTTGTTCTACTTACCACTTTCTCTTCAAGTTTTAAGTTGACTCGCTCAATGGCATCTTTCGCTTTTTGTTCATCCGTAATGTCTCTAATTACTACAGCTACGCCAGAAAACTGTGAATGCTCTCCCCATATCGTTGAGGTAGTTATCAATAGTGAACGCGCATTTTTATCATCATCGACATAAGGCGTGGTGAAAGTAACTTGCTTGCCACCTCTAACAAGCTCGTCCTCTAACCCTGATAAGGATAGTGGTTCGAAAGATGAATAATGCTGATTGAGGATTATCTGGGAGGGGATCCCAAAAAGGGACTCCGCAGCTTTGTTCCAACTTTTGACAATACCCGTAGAATCCACACTAAAAATGGCATCTTTTGAAATATCCACAATAGCAGCTGATTCACCACGCACTTTGGCTAGCTCAATATTCTTTTTATTACTGCGATAAACAAAAAGCAGAATGCTTACAAAGATGATAGAGATGACACCAATCACGCTGTAAACGCTCAGCCGCTTTTCATTTATCAGCGCACTCACTTGAGATTGCGGTAGTAAAATGTGCAAGTAAAAGCCTGAGCCCTGACCTTTCGCTCCTAGTGTGAACGCCCTTGAAACAGCGTAATGTACGCTCTGGCTTTCATTTTTGGAGGTAATCTTTCCGCGCCCGTTGAATTGAGATACTGAGAATTCGCTTTGCCACGTTACAGACGGGTTTAAGTCTTTAGAAAAGGATTTTTGGCTATCGGGATGTACTACAAAATAGCCATCACGGTCAGTGACATAGAGCGACTGGTTGCTCGTTAAGGATTGGGTCATTTGAGAAAGCATGTACTGCGCGTTAACGTTCATAATTAACATTCCGTAACGCTCGCCACTTTCACTAAAGATTGGTAAGGAAAGCCGAATGACGCTTTTGTAGGGGTATTCTAATTTTCCATATTCCCGATTCAAGTTGATATCGGAAATGTAAAATTGTCCTTTATTACTTTTAGCGCTTTCAATGAAATAATTGCGTGTTGCTTTCGTCTGTAAATCAGTATTGCTGGCGATTAAAACACTCCCGCCCTCGCGCTCGACCCTTAAGAACTCGTTCCCTTCTTCGTCTACCTTAATGACCCTTAACTGATCGATTTCTGTGTTATTTTCGATAAAAGCGACAAATATAGTTTCTAAGCGATGCTTCCACTGTTCAAGCGTAGTGCCATCTTTAGGGTCTAACTTATTGTTCTGCGTAGCTCTAACTATTCCGCTTATCGGCGGCGTTTGGTGCAAAAAATTAAGGGCGTTGAGATGTTTGACTAGCTGTGTTTCGGCGACATTTTCCACGCTTAATGCGCTTTTCTCTAAGGCCTCAAACGCCTGACTCTCCGCCGTCGCTTTTATACTGCTTTCAAACAAACTAACAACTAACACAATCAGTAAGGTAGCAAGCACAGTAGCCAATATAAAGGTACTTTTAGCTTCGTTAAACGCTGGTTTAGATGGAAGGACTGACAAGCCAATAATTTCCGTATAACTTGTAATAACCTAAAACTAGTCAGAGATGGTTTGTTTCGCAAGTTTACAGTCTAAAATTTTTATATAAAAACAAACGATAAAACCGTAAGTTACAACGTCACTCTAGCCTTTCGAATGTCTGAATTATTGGGTATAAAACCAACAGCATTTGGTATTAAAATTATCGCGGTGTACACTGCGTACAAGGTTTTACTAATAAGCAATGGTGGTTATGCACGCACCTACATTTTTGTGGCACGATTTTGAAACATTTGGCACCAGCCCACAAAAAGATCTCCCCTGCCAATTTGCCGCGGTCAGAACAGATATGGATTTAAATGTTGTTGGAAAACCCATCAACATTATGAGCGCCATTGCTAATGATTATCTGCCTCACCCAGAGGCATGCTTGGTTACCGGCATTACGCCACAGCAAACCATAAGAGATGGGTCAAACGAGGCAGATTTTGCAGCGCGAATTTACCAAGAGATGTCTACCCCAAACACCTGTAGTGTAGGATTTAATAGTATTCGCTTTGACGATGAAGTGTCGCGCTATTTGTTTTACCGTAATTTTTACGACCCCTATTCACGGGAGTGGCGAAACGGGAACAGTCGCTGGGATATTATTGATGTAGCAAGAGCGTGTTATGCGCTTAGACCGGAAGGAATCAATTGGCCAGAACGAGAAGATGGTACGCCTAGCTTCAAATTAGAATCGCTCACTGCAGCTAATAACATTGGTCACGAAAATGCACACGATGCGCTTAGCGATGTCTACGCAACCATTGCTTTGGCAAAGCTTATTAAAGAAAAGCAGCCTCGTTTATTTGAGTATGCATTGTCGCTTCGCAATAAACATACGGTTATGCAGCAAATTGACCTAAGCAAACCTTCGGTACTTTTGCATATATCTTCTAAATTGCCTGCCTCTCAGGGGTGTTGCACATGGGTAATGCCAATTGCTAAACATCCAACCAATTCAAATGCGTTTATAGCGATAGATTTATCCCATGATATAGACAGCGTGGTAAACGACTCAGCCGAAGAAATAAGACAGGCGCTTTACGCGCCAGCGGATACGTATTCAGATACAAAAGAACGACCTGGTCTTAAACTTATCCACATTAATCGCTCCCCTTTTATTACCACAGCCAAAGCAATGACTGAGGAAAACGCCGCTAGGTTAGGTCTTGATCGCGAACGTTGCCTAGACAATTACAAAACACTCGCAAGCACTAACGAACTCGCGGCTAAACTTGTGGGCGTATATGATGAAGAACGTGAAAGTACAGAGCATGACGTAGACCATGCCTTGTATAGCGGTGGTTTCTTAAATGACGAAGATAGACGTTGGTGTGAGCGTGTTATTGATGCAGCCCCTGACGACCTTGCCACCTTGGCCGATGAAACACAGCATGAAAGATTGCGCAAACAACTGTTTCGTTATCGTGCGCGCAACTACCCTAATACACTTACCGCTGATGAGATGACGAAATGGCAGTATCACCGTCAGGCTCGACTAACAGACTCCGCATTTGGCGGCTCGATTACACTAGAAAATTACATGATGCGGCTTGAAGCGTTAGCTCACGAGCACAGCGACAACCCCGACAAGCAGGCCATACTGCGCGCCCTGTATCAGTATGCTAAAAACCTTTGACGGAGGTTTTATAACATCATAAATTAATGATAGTTGAACTAAGGCGGTAAAGGATAAAACGTAGTCAAGGAATTGATGACCTCCGCCGATAATAACAATACACGCGCGTAAGGGAATAAGTAGTCATGAATGGCGTTACAATAAGCTTCGACAAATCAAGAACCTATATAAACATTATGCTCAATCCTTCTGAATTTACATCAGAGGTGGATATTCGTGATGTTAGACAGCAGTTGGAAAGTGGCGAAACCAAGCGTCTGTATGTGTCAGAAAAAGCGTTAAAATCAGCCTGTGAAACGGCCAACCATTACTTTAAAACAGGTGATGGTACTGTGGTTCAAGAACGCATTGGCGAACGCAAAAACGCCGAAGTTGAATTTCGGGTACCTGAAGACGGCATGATTGCGAATTTGGTCCTCACTACCCCCTATGGCGGTAAACTCCCATCCCTTGCGACCGTAAAATCATTAGCGGTCAAAAATAGAGTGATTCGAGGCGTTAGCACTAAAAAAATAGACGCCATGCTAAAAGCCGCAAGAAATGCGGCGCCTGGCACTGTATTAGAGGAAACCATAGCTAAAGGGCTTCCTGCCCGAAATGGAAAAAACTCCAAATTTATTCCCCTTGTTCCGAACGCACTTGAACGAATACTAAGACCGCAAACGAACGAAGGTGAACGCGTTGACATGCGCAACTTAGGCGAAGTGATATGCGTGAAAATAAACACGCCTGTTCTGCGCCGTACTCCACCTACAAAAGGTCGTTCTGGCTTTGACGTGAAAGGAAACACAATCTCTGCCGCCCCTGGTGAATGGGTGGACTTTAAAATGGGTACAGGGACGGTGGTGTCTGATAGCGACGCAAACCTATTAATGTCATCCATTTCAGGGATGCCTAAATACCGTGACCAAATTATGAATATAGATGATACCTTTATTTGTAATGGCGTTAACGTTGGGTCAGGGCATGTAAATTATGAAGGTGCTGTATTAGTCAACGGCGATGTTACCGAGAAAATGCAAATTAAGGCGGCCGGAGACGTTACTATTAACGGTTTCGTAGAGTCGGCTTACATTGAGTCGGGCGGCGACATCATTATCACTGAAGGTGCAATGGGCAAGGTAAACGATAAGCAAGGTGACTACCAGTGCAAACTCGTTGCCGCAGGAAGTATTCACGTACAGCATGGCCAAGGCATCGATATCCAGTGCGCTGGGAATATAACTGTCGGTAGACAGCTTGCATACAGTCGTCTGCGCTGCGGTGGAGCTGTGATTGTAGGGCAAATTGATAAGCCAATGGGCAATTTGTTTGCTTGTGACATAATCAGCCAAGATAGAGTTGAAGCAGGAACGCTCGGCGCTGTTTCTGGAAGTACGTTAAAAGTTGACTTCAGCCCTGGTTTTAATCAGCTGCTAGAGCGCAAAGATTCTCTTGATGAGTTATTAAGGCAGATTCGCGAAAATAACCTAAAGCACAAAGAAAAAATCGACCTTATTCAGGGTAAAAAGATTCCTAAAGAGCTGCAGCGCAAGGCAGCGGAAGCGCTTGAGCTTTTCAACAACGAAAGCGCGCTTCTTGAATGGTTAGAGAATAAAGCTAACGACGTTAAAGCCGCAAAAGAAAACTATCAAACAGATATAAAGCTTATTGCAAATAAAAGGCTCTATCCGGGTGTATCTGCTAAATTAAATAATCGAAACTGGCGTTCTGAGAGAGAATACGATCGCGCTCAAATCCACTACGACTCACACCAGTGGCATTATGAACCAATTATTTAGATGATGTTTAGGCTAGCGAAGCTCGGTTTTTCAGGCTTCGCACATCTGCCTTTCTATTTAGCGGCAGGATAATCCAATTTTACTGAGCAATGGTCACATTGCCGTAGCCTTGCCGCTTAGACTGATAAAGTGCCTTTATAGTGCGTTCAAGCCAATCTGGGAACTCTTCTGAGTCTCGCAATTCGGCCATACCAATTGCAGTTTTATATTTGTCACTTAGAAGATAGTGGGTATCCATGCACTCTAACAGCCTATCTGCAAGCGTTTTTGCTGAGTCTAACTGGGTCTGTGGACAAAGTACGACGAACTGCTCCCCAGTGAACCTTGAAACAACATCAACCTCTCGTACAGTATTAAGGCAGTTTTGAGCTGCGGTCTTTAACATCTCTTCTCGAATAGAAGGGTCGTGAGAAAATAGCTCTTCATCAACAGGCGTTAAATCGATAGCGATTAATGTAGCGGTAGTATGAAATTGATGAAAGCGCGATATCTCTTCTTCCGCCCGCTGTATCATGTGATTACGATTATATAGACCGGTGATCGTATCGTGAGCCGAAAGAAAACCTAATGTTTTGTTTTTCTCTAACAACGTGGCTTGAAGCGCACTTATTTCTTCATTTTTTTGTTGAATTATGCGCTTGTAGCCACCCACATGGCGGTTTCTCGAAATTAGCCACAACAAGCCCAATAATACAATCGCTGAACTTAATATCATCGCTGTATAGTTGCGGCTGTAACGTATTTGCACGTTGTTCCATTGCTTATAGATTTCTACTTTCTTTGTCTCTGGAATTCGCTCTATTGCGACATTAAGTTTATCGATTAAATGACCGAACGACTTATTAACGCCAAATGCGAGAGAGTCAAAGGGTTCAGCGTAACCAACAATGTGTAAATCTTCGAGTTCAAGGTTATTAATGTGCATATTCACACTCATTAGTGAACCTACCATTACGTCAAATTCACCATTTGCGAGTTGCTTAAGGCCCTCTTCCTCGGACGGGATGAGTTTTAGACGCAATCCAGGGTAATGACGTGAAATATATTCGACTTGGCGGTAACCCTGCACAATACCTACTGTACGATTTCCAATCCCTGAATAGCCCTGCAGCATGGGCATCCCTGTTCGAGCAACCAATACATTTGGCGCCTCAAAATACGGCACACTAAAGTCTAAAAACTGCTTGCGATAATCAGAGGTGTTCATCATGGGGATGACTTGGCATTTGCCTTGTTGAACAAACTCTAGGCTTTCCTGCCAGCTCTGTGTAGAAACAAGCTTAAACTTAAGCTCGCTGAGTTCAGCAATAAGCTGCATGTACTGGGCTGAAATACCTACGTGGATGCCATTTCTTATCGCTTCATAAGGCGCCCAGTTAGGGTCGATACAATAGGTTACTTCAATTGAATTTTGAGATGCTAATGGTTGCTCCGGTGCAGCTTGCAAAAACGCGCTAAAAGCGGCTCCTACAAACAACACTGTGCAAAGCAGGCCTTTTCTTATTTTTCTCAACTGCACACCCAAAAGAATAGTTACATCAATAACAAGTCAACCGCGAAGTATTAAGGTTAAATGCAAAAAATGCAATAAATTCGACTATTTAGTCACTATTTAGCTAGGTAACACTCTGCTGTTGCTTAAATTCTTCCCGATCATAGCGCTTTTCACTCATGATAGCAGCCAATGCTATTACCGCTTTTTCAATATCAGCAAAACTTAAATACAGTGGCGCAAAGCCAACACGAAGTATATTTGGTGCACGAAAATCGGCGATGACGCCTTCTGCTATCCACGCTTGGCAGATAGCATAAGCATCATCGTGAGCAAGCGCAATTTGGCTACCTCTGTTATCAAGCGACGGGCTAACCACCTTAAGCTCATCCAATAAGCCCGCTCTTTTAGCTTCTGCGATAAAAAAAGCTTGGAGCTTTTTAGATTTTTCATCAATGGCTTTAATTGAAACGTCTTCGAACACGTCAAGGGCAGCATCTAGAATGCTCATGCCAATAATGCCTGGCGTACCGCACAAGTTTTGTTTTATTGAGGTATCAGGGGTGTAGTCGGGAGAAAATGAAAATGGCGAGCTATGGCCCATCCAACCTGATAAAGGCTGTTTATAAGCGTCTTGATGTCGTCGGGCAACATAAATAAATGCAGGAGCACCTGGGCCGCCATTTAAATATTTATAGGTACAACCCACGGCGAAATCTACATTGCACTCATCTAGGGCTACGGGAAACGCGCCCGCACTGTGTGCCAAGTCCCACAGCGTAAGTATTCCTTTATTATGCGCCTGCTCAGTAATACTCTTAATATCAAGCTTTAAACCACTTCTGAAGTTTACTTGGGTCAGCATTAGCACAGCGATATCTTCGTCAAGTAGGGCACCAACACTGTTTTCATCTACGTACCGAATACTGTATTCACTGCCGAGTAAATCGAGCAAACCTTGAACCATATAAATATCGGTGGGGAAATTGTTTCTTGTTGTGGCGATGACTTTTCTTTCAGGGTGCATTTTTAAGGCAGCACTAAGCACCTTAAACAAATTGATTGATATCGAGTCGCAGCATATTACTTGGCCTTGCTTTGCGCCGATAATGGTACCAATTTTATCTCCCACCTGCTGTGGTAATGAAATCCAGTGATGCTTGTTCCAGCTTGTGATAAGGCCCTCACCCCACTGATTTTTTACTACCTCACTGGCGCGCTCTTCCGCTTTCTTGGGTAAGGGGCCAAGAGAGTTACCGTCAAGATAGATAGTATTGTTTGGCAACGAGAATTCGCCAGCCTTGCTAAAAAGCGGATCTTTTTTATCAAGTTGCTCAGCAGAAAAAACCTTATTCATCATGTTGACTCATAACCTCAAGTAAAGCATCAAAGGACGTAGATTCTGGATGTAGCCAGTCGAAATGACCACCGTTTGTTATTATTCTATTTTTTGCGCCGGGCATTGTAGCGTGGTGTTCGGGTACAATACTATCTTCGTTGCCTTGCATTAGTATTACCGAGGGCTTGATTTTAGCTGCGACTGGCGTAGCCATTTGGTATTCACGTTCGTTTTCAGCTGGCATGCCACCCATAAACTGTGGCGTGGCTGTCTGACAGCTATTTTCACCAAGGGCATAACTTTGCACATTCGTTATAGCGGCAAGGCCCATTACTTGTTTAATGCCTGTACCTACATCGCTACTCGATAGTTGCTGTGCGGCAAGTAAGCCAAGGTGCCCGCCTGCAGAGTGCCCTACCAAATATATGTTGCCACTATCGCCTGTAGCTTCAATATTCTCGATAGATGCTTTCACAGCACTTGTTACATCTTCCAAACTACCGGGCCAACCACCGCCTTCATCGCCTACGCGGCGATACTCCATTGCATAGACACCCATCCCAAGCTCTGCCAAGGCATGATAAAACCCTTTAGCATGGTCGTACCCGTATGCTTTGAGCCAACACCCACCATGAACGAAGATAACGGCGTACCCAGCAAACTCATTTTCATCACCACCGCGGCCATGCCATACATACACAGTCTGAAGTGGGTCACTCCCATAGCTGAATTGGCTATCATGCTCTGACCTTGGCAAGACACCCAACGCAGAATATGGCACTTGGGTCAGAGCGCGAGGTATTTCATTCGTATGGGCGTTTACATCATTATTTGCATGGGTGTCATCCGAAGTATTTTTCGGGGAAAGATTCTGTACATTATCGTGGGTGTCTTTGTAATTCGGTGTTGTTTGGGTGACACCCAACGTAAACAATAACTCTTGCGGGTCTGCATGAAACTTCGAGTTAGCATGGGTGTCATTCGAAGGCACCCTCGAAGCGGCATTAGATGCTAAATGTCGTTCACTCGCATAGGTGTCATCGTAAGTTACGTTGTTATTTACAACACTAGCCTCATTCGGAAGTGAAGTCGCTTGAGTATTTACGGCCGACAACAGCGTCGCTAATACAACTAATGTAATTAGAGAGATAGCTTTGATAGAAGATTTCATATTGATAGTTTTTATTTCAATTAAATCATAGAGTACCAAGTAAATGGTGGCACTCTATGATTAATTTTTTGACATCTTATCGCCGGTCTTTGTTTAGATCATTTCAACAGCCAATGCTACGCCTTCACCGCCACCAATACATAAGGACGCAATACCTTTTTTCCCGCCACGTTGCTTAAGCGCATGCAGCAGAGTTACCAAAATACGTGCGCCTGATGCACCGATTGGGTGGCCCAATGCACATGCACCACCTTTCACGTTCACTTTACTTTCATCAAGCCCAAGTTTCTTGACTGCCAGCATAGTTACCATTGCAAAAGCTTCATTAATCTCAAACAAATCAACTTCTTCTTTTGTCCAGCCTGCTTTATCCAACACTTTTTCCATTGCCCCTACAGGTGCCACAGTAAAGTTTTCAGGTTCAATAGAATTTGTAGCGTGAGCTACTACACGTGCCAGTGGCGCTAGACCAAGCTCTTTCGCTTTACTCTCACTCATAACAACCAGTGCTGCAGCACCATCGGAGATTGAGCTTGAGTTCGCCGCAGTGACCGTACCATCTTTTTTGAAAGCAGGCCTTAAAGTTGGTATTTTCTCAGGACGTGCTGAACCCGGGCCTTCATCGGTATCGACCACGGTGTCGCCCTTTCTAGACGAAATTGTTACAGGCACTATTTCATCAACGAATGTACCGCTATTTATTGCTTCATGTGCTTTTGAAAGCGAGCTTAGTGCAAATTCATCCATTTCTCCGCGAAATATATTTTCTTCATCGGCCGTATCTTGCGCGAAACATCCCATTGCTTTGCCATCATAAGCATTTTCTAGCCCATCAAGCATCATGTGATCTAGCACTTGACCATGGCCCATACGATAACCCGTTCTTGCTTTAGGCAACATGTAGGGTGCATTACTCATGCTTTCCATTCCACCCGCTACAACTGCTGTCGCACTGCCTGCTTTGATTAAGTCATGCGCCATCATTACCGATTTTAAGCCCGAGCCACATACTTTATTAATGGTTGTTACTCCTGCGCTTAACGGAAGCCCCGCCCCCAGTGAAGCTTGTCGTGCAGGTGATTGACCAAGGCCAGCGGGTAATACACACCCCATAATGACTTCATCAATTACAGAGACATCCATCGCTTTACAGGCTGCTTTAATCGCAACTTCTCCTAATTTGGTCGCAGCAAGCGAAGACAAATTACCGTTAAAACCACCCATTGGTGTGCGCTTAGCTGCGACAATGACTACTGATTCGTTACTCATAACCGTGCCCTTAAAGTTCATTTAAATTAGATAGTTAAGTGAAGAACGCCACACAGATGTATACAAAAGTAAACACCCCCTAACAGCTACAACGTCTTGCCTTCACCATGAAAAATTGACGTTAGCAAAATGTTACTTTACCTTAACGTAAAATGTAATTAACGTTAACGTAAACCTGTACCAAGTGTGTGTCAACCAAACACTACGTTTTAATACAGCGGTATAGAAAATACGCTGCTTTATAACAATAGTGCGATTGCGAAGACACCCAACTTAATACAGAGAAATTAATTACAAAGACACCCACGCTAAGAAAAAGGGTGTTAAACAGCGCTAAAAACAAGGTACGTGTAATGAGCAAGTACGAAGACGAAACAACATATGCAATAGGTGAACTCGCGCGAGAGTTTGACATTACTCCTCGTTCAATTCGTTTTTATGAAGAGCAAGGGCTAATGTCGCCGTCCAGAACTGGGCAGAATCGTGTTTATTTAAACAAAGACAGAGTGCGCTTAAAGCTTATCTTGCGCGGAAAACGTTTAGGTTTTTCCCTTGCTGAAGTCAAAACACTGTTCGACATGTACGACACTAACCCCAACTCGGCCATTCAGCTAGAGGCCATGCTTGAAATGACTGAGCAAAAAAGAGCAGTGCTTAAACAACAATTAGAAGATATTCAGATGCTAATGACAGAACTGGATGATGTTGAAGCACGCTGCCGTGAAGAACTCGCAGAATTAAAACGAGGAAATATCGCATGAACACCTCCTACCCTACTTTGAATTTTGGACTTGGTGAAGACATCGAGATGTTACGTGACCAGGTCTACCAATTTGCACAAAATGAGATTGCACCTCTGGCTGAGCAAGCAGACGCAGATAACCAATTCCCAAATCAACTGTGGACTAAGCTTGGTGATATGGGTTTATTGGGTGTAACTGTTTCAGAGCAGTACGGTGGTTCTGACATGGGCTATCTCGCCCACACTATTGCTATGGAAGAGGTTAGCCGCGCTTCAGGTGGTATCGGATTGAGCTACGGCGCACACTCAAACCTATGCGTTAATCAAATTTTCAAAAACGGTAACGACGCTCAGCGTGAAAAGTACTTGCCTAAGCTAGTAAGCGGTGAACACATCGGCGCGTTAGCAATGAGTGAGCCTAACGCAGGTTCTGACGTTGTTAGCATGAAATTAAAAGCTGAAAAGCGCGGCGACAAGTACATTCTCAACGGTAACAAAATGTGGATCACAAACGGTCCTGATGCACATACTTTTGTTATTTATGCAAAAACCAACCCTGAAGCCGGCCCTAAAGGTATTACAGCATTTATCGTGGAGCGTGACTTTCCGGGCTTTAGTCGCGCACAGAAACTCGACAAACTTGGTATGCGCTCGTCTAACACTTGCGAGTTAGTGTTCGAAGATTGCGAAGTACCAGCCGAAAATATTCTTGGCAAAGAAGGCGAAGGCGTTCGTGTACTAATGAGCGGCTTAGATTACGAGCGTCTTGTTTTATCCGGCGGCCCACTCGGCATTATGCAATCGTGCATGGATATAGTTGTTCCTTATATTCACGACCGCCAGCAGTTTGGTCAATCAATTGGTCAATTCCAACTGGTACAGGGCAAAGTCGCTGATATGTATACACAAATGAATGCGGCTCGAGCCTATGTATACACCGTTGCACAGTCATGCGATCGCGGTGAGACAACGCGCAAAGATGCGGCTGGCGCGATTCTATACTCAGCAGAACTCGCCACAAAAATGGCATTAGATGCCATTCAGCTGCTTGGCGGTAACGGTTATATCAACGAATACCCGACGGGGCGCCTATTACGTGATGCCAAGCTATACGAAATTGGCGCGGGAACGTCTGAAATCCGCCGTATGCTAATAGGCCGCGAGCTATTCAACGAATCGAAGTAAATCGGGATTACGGGTGGAAGGCTAATTCTACTGAACAATGAAAGATTAAACGCTCTTTGTTTTATAGAAATTAGCAAGACACCCACCCTAAGATTTATTAGGACATTTACGAAAGCTAAACTTTATTTACAGGCCAATGAATTACAAAGACACCCATCGCAACGAAAATGCTTGGCATGGGTGTCTTGCTAATCGTCATGCTAACTAGTGGCTAAGCGACAACGATCGCCTATGCCCAACACAAGGAGGGGTTATGCCCGTTCTTCGCTCAAGTATAAATACGAAGTCCGAAACATTTATCGCAAACGCCGAGCACATGCAGGCTCAGGTAAATGATCTTGTCGAAAAAATAGAACAAATTTGTCAAGGTGGCGGTGAGAAAGCGGCTGAACGCCACGTGTCACGGGGAAAACTTCTACCTCGTGACCGAATCAATGCACTGATTGACCCAGACACACCTTTTCTAGAAATAGGCCAGTTGGCCGCATGGGAAGTGTATGACGACTATGTGCCTTGTGCAGGCGTTGTTGCGGGAATAGGAATTGTTGCTGGCATCGAGTGCATGATTGTAGCTAATGATGCTACTGTGAAAGGCGGTACTTACTACCCTCTAACCGTTAAAAAGCACCTTAGAGCACAAACAATTGCAGAACAGAATAACTTACCTTGTATTTATCTAGTGGATTCAGGTGGTGCAAACTTACCTCGCCAAGATGATGTATTCCCCGACAGGGATCATTTCGGCCGTATATTCTTCAACCAGGCGAATATGTCTGCAAAGAATATTCCTCAAATTGCAGTCGTTATGGGCTCCTGTACAGCAGGCGGCGCTTATGTTCCTGCCATGGCTGATGAAAGCATTATCGTTAAAGAACAAGCGACTATTTTTCTGGGCGGACCACCACTTGTTAAGGCTGCAACAGGTGAAGTGGTAACTGCAGAAGAGCTCGGGGGCGGTGATGTCCATACTCGTATTTCTGGGGTTGCTGATCATCTTGCCAACAATGACCATCATGCACTTACTCTGGCACGAAATGCTATCTCTAGACTAAACCGAAAGAAACCTGAAACCTTAGACGTTGCTGAGGTGAAACCACCGCGCTACGACACCAGAGAAATTTACGGCATTGTGCCTGCCGATAGTCGCCAGACTTACGATGTAAGAGAAATCATTGCGCGTATTGTGGATGATTCAGATTTTGATGAGTTCAAGCCGCTTTACGGCACAACTTTGGTTTGTGGTTTTGCACGCATTTTCGGCTTTCCTGTAGGCATTGTGGCTAACAACGGCATACTTTTCGGTGAAAGCGCGCTTAAAGGTGCTCATTTTGTCGAACTCTGCGCCATGCGGAAAATCCCCCTCGTTTTTTTGCAAAACATCACCGGCTTTATGGTTGGCAAGCAATACGAGCACGGTGGAATTGCAAAACACGGTGCCAAAATGGTAACCGCGGTAGCGTGCGCTAATGTACCAAAACTCACTGTGCTTATCGGCGGAAGCTTTGGTGCAGGTAACTACGGCATGTGCGGCAGAGCCTATGACCCACGTTTTCTTTTCATGTGGCCAAATGCTCGCATCTCTGTAATGGGCGGTGAGCAAGCGGCTGGCGTTTTAGCTCAAGTAAAACGCGACCAAAAAGAGCGTTCTGGCGAATCTTGGAGCGCAGAAGAAGAGAAAGCATTTAAACAACCTGTTATTGATACCTACGAGAAGCAAGGTCATCCATACTATGCATCTGCAAGGCTTTGGGACGATGGCGTTATTGACCCGGCGGATACGCGATTAGTGCTTGGGCTATCGCTGTCAGCGACCCTCAACAAGCCTATCGAAGACACCCATTTTGGCATATTTAGAATGTAGGAGTTCGGGTTATGGAACAATCAGTTATTTACAGCGTAGATGATAAAAACATTGCCACTGTCACCTTAAACAGGGCCGATAAACACAATGCCTTCAACGATGAAATGATAATCGAGCTGACTCGTTTGTTTAAAAAAGCGGGCGAAGACGAGAACGTACGCGCCCTTATTTTAAGAGCTGAAGGTAAGAGTTTTAGCGCAGGCGCCGATCTTAACTGGATGAAAAAAATGGCCAGTTATACCGAAGCACAAAATGAAAGTGACGCTCTTGCATTAGCAACCATGCTACAGACGCTTTATAAAATGCCAAAGCCCACAATAGCTAGAGTACAAGGCGCAGCTTTCGGAGGCGCAGTAGGTTTAATTGCCTGTTGCGATATTGCTATTGGAAGTAAGCTCAGCAAGTTTTGCTTAAGCGAAGTTAAAATAGGCCTTATTCCAGCGACGATCAGCCCTTACGTTGTTGAGGCAATGGGGGCACGTGTATGCCGACGCTACTTTCAAACCGCTGAAGTGTTTTCTGCGCGTAGAGCACGAAGACTAGGTCTATTGAGCGAATCAGTTACTGAAGATGAGCTAGATAGCACTATCAACGATATTTTAT
Organism: Alteromonas sp. ABH4_452; assembly: GCF_056311825.1. Taxonomy (NCBI): domain Bacteria; kingdom Pseudomonadati; phylum Pseudomonadota; class Gammaproteobacteria; order Alteromonadales; family Alteromonadaceae; genus Alteromonas; species Alteromonas sp. ABH4_452. The sequence continues at coordinate 3,089,926 of NZ_CM149973.1, forward strand.
CAAACATATTGAAAAATGGCCCCCAAGCAGTGGCGAAAGCAAAAGGCTTGGTGCAATGGGTGTCTACGCAAGACATTGATGATGCCCTTCTCGCAAAAACGAGCAAACTTATTGCACAAGTTAGGACTTCTGATGAAGGCCAAGAAGGTTTGTCAGCTTTTTTAGAAAAGCGCAGTGCGTCATGGGTGGAGGTACAAAATGATAAATAAATTACTAATTGCAAATCGTGGCGAAATAGCCTGCCGCGTTATAAAGACAGCCAACGCACAAGGTATTAAAACCGTAGCTGTTTATTCAGACGCCGATGAGAATGCACTTCATGTACAAATGGCTGACGAAGCAGTTTATTTAGGGCCATCTCCGTCAAAAGAAAGTTACCTACGTGGTGAACTCATCATTGAGAAATCGAAAGAACTTGGCGTGGATGCTATTCACCCAGGTTACGGCTTTCTGTCTGAAAATGCTGAATTTGCAAATCTGTGCGCAGAAAACAATATTATCTTTGTAGGTCCACCCGCATCTGCAATAGAAGCGATGGGTTCGAAATCTGCCGCGAAGCACATCATGGAAAAAGCAGGCGTTCCATTGGTTCCAGGCTATCATGGCGACGAACAAAGTGAAGCGGTGTTGAAAGGCGCTGCCGATGAGATGGGCTACCCGGTGCTTTTAAAAGCCGCAGCTGGTGGCGGCGGTAAAGGCATGCGCCAAGTGTGGAGCGAGAAAGAGTTTTCTCAGGCTTTAAACGCCGCTAAACGTGAATCTATGGCCAGCTTTGGCGACGACCACATGCTGGTTGAAAAGTACCTTACGCGCCCTCGTCATGTTGAAATACAAGTTTTCTGTGACACCCATGGTAACGGTGTATATCTTTTCGAGCGTGATTGCTCGGTTCAACGCCGTCACCAAAAGATTATTGAAGAAGCTCCTGCTCCCAATATGTCTCAGTCAGTAAGAGAGAAAATGGGTGAAGCAGCGTTACTGGCAGCCAAAGCCATTAACTACGTAGGTGCGGGAACAGTTGAGTTTTTACTTGATGAAGACGATTCATTCTACTTCATGGAAATGAACACACGCTTGCAAGTAGAACATCCAGTGACAGAAATGATCACCCGTGAGGATTTGGTTCACTGGCAATTAACTATTGCTGAAGGCAAACCGCTTCCTAAGCAACAAAAGGAACTCACGCTAACAGGACACGCATTCGAAGCACGGATTTATGCTGAAGATCCGAACAACGAGTTTCTACCTTCCACCGGCACGCTGTGCCTGTTACGCACACCACAAGAAAATTGCGTAGTCCGTGTTGATACTGGCGTTGTCGAAGGAGACGAGGTAAGCGTATTTTACGACCCTATGATTGCCAAACTTGTGGTTTGGGGAGAGAACCGTGAGATAGCCCTCAAGCGCCTAATTAGTGCGCTGGGCGATTACTATATTGACGGTGTAAGCACAAACATCGACTTCCTAAAGCGCGTCGCTACCCATCCTGCATTCGGTGCTGCTGAGTTGACAACTACATTCGTTGAAAAGCATAACGATTCGTTGTTTAACCATGTAGCTAGCGAAGACACCCATTCTAATATCCCAGCAATGGCGTTACTTTCCCTAGTAAGTAGAAAAGTTACCTTGAGTAATCGCACACCTGAAGTATGGTCCACTGCGGGTGCGTGGCGGTCTAATGGAAATCACCAAGAAACTCTAACCTTGCTTTGCGGCCAAGAAGAGGTCGATGTTGAGGTAAAACATCTACTACACGAGAATCAGCCTGTCTGGGAGCTTACGGTAGCTAACGAAAGCTTCGAAGTAAGTGGCAAAATCATAGATAACACGCTGAAAGCGACAATCAATGGATACAAATCAACTTTTTCGTTTTCAGACAATGATGGGGTGTTTACTCTTTTTAACAAAGACACCCATGCTAAGTTTGGTGTAGTTTCGCCCTCGTTAGGTGATGATAACAGTGATGGTGATGATGCCAATTTAAGTGCTCCTATGAATGGAACAATAGTCGCGCATTTAGTTGAGAAAGGTCAGCAGGTTAAGAAAGGTGCTCCAATTTTAGTCATGGAGGCGATGAAGATGGAGCACAGTATTATTGCGCCACACGACGGCTCAGTAGAAGAGTTCTTCTTCAACCCAGGTGAATTAGTGGATGGTGGGGCCACGCTATTGGCGTTTTCTACTGAAGAAGCAACCGAGGTTTAATGTGACGTTTCCTAAAGAAGTAAGTATTGTCGAAGTCGGCCCTAGAGACGGCCTTCAGAATGAAAAACAGACTTTAAGGGTTGAACAAAAGGTAGAGCTTATAAAGCTTCTATCAGAAACTGGCCTAAACCGTATTGAGGCTGGTAGCTTTGTTTCGCCCAAATGGGTGCCTCAAATGGCGAATTCAGGTGAGGTTATTAAAGCGCTAAATTTAAAGGCGAATATCCGTTATTCTGCGTTGACACCCAACTTTATGGGGCTAGAAGCGGCCATAGAATCAGGAGTAAAAGAGGTTGCTGTATTTGGAGCAGCATCTGAGTCGTTTTCACAAAAGAATATCAATTGCTCAATTAGCGAAAGCTTAAAGCGTTTCGAAGCACTGTTTGAACTAGCCAACCACAATAAAATAAAAGTCAGAGGTTATGTCTCGTGTGTAATGGGCTGTCCTTATGAAGGTAAAGTCTTACCTACTGCTGTTACACAGGTCAGTAAGGCGCTGATTGACATGGGGTGTTACGAGGTTTCACTAGGCGATACTATTGGGGTGGGCACTCCAAAAGCAACTAGTTTAATGCTTGATGATGTACTAAAAGAGATCGATGTCAGCAAGGTTGCAGTTCACTTTCACGATACTTATGGGCAGGCATTAGTTAACTTATATACGGCGCTAGGATATGGAGTTTCTACCATAGATTCGGCTGTTGCAGGACTAGGAGGTTGCCCTTATGCCAAAGGGGCCAGCGGTAACGTCGCAACAGAAGATGTCCTGTATATGTTGAATGGCATGGACATTTCCACAGAAGTGGACATGAACAAGCTGCTTGTAGCCTCGTCGTATATTTCTGACTTATTGGGTCGTTCGCCCGTATCAAAATCAGCCAACGCGCTGATGGCCAAATAACCTTTCGTAACTGTGGCGTGCGCACACGACCACAACTAACAAAGACACCCATTATAAGCGTCAAGAGAATTATTGGGATGGGTGTCTTTGTAAACTTCAAGAAAATGGATGCCTCTTCAAACTTTCTTAGAATGGATGTCTCTGTAAGCTTTTGTAAGCTAGCTGTCCCACTGTGATTGATGCGCAATCATGAAAACCGCTCCTCTGTTCAGGTCACAGAGCAGAACCTCAGATGGTAAGGTCTGTTCAAGTAACATGACCTTGCTGGATGGAACAAAGTGGCACAAAGCAGAAAGTCCCTCATCAGTCTTCAAGACACACCTTACTATCACTGTATATCTCGGTGCGTAAGACGCAGCTACCTTTGCGGGTACGATCGACATAATAATGTTAGTTACGAGCATAGGAAATCTTGGGTAGAGAAAAGGCTTCTATTTTTAAGTAAAGTTTTCTCCATAGACATTTGTGCTTATGCTGTCATGAGCAACCACGTTCATGTTGTTTTATGCGTAAACAAAAGCGCAGCTCTTTCCTGGCCGACACAGACTGTTTTACAGCAGTGGCATAAAATGCACAAAGGCACCCTGCTCACTCAAAAATACATGAAGGGCGAATTACTTAGCGATAGTGAATTAGATGCAGTTCAAGCTACAGCTGAAGTTTATAGAAAACGTCTCTTTGATATCAGTTGGTTCATGAGGAATTTAAATGAGTTTATTGCAAGAAAAGCCAACGAAGAGGATAACTGTACAGGTAGATTTTGGGAGGGTCGCTTTCGTTCACAGGCTTTATTAACTGAAAAGGCTCTACTTTCCTGTATGGCTTATGTCGATTTAAACCCAATTCGTGCAAAGACTGCAACAAACATACAGAACTCGTATCACACAAGTATACATAGAAGACTAGCTGCAAACGCATTGAATAACAAACCGGTTAAAGGGCTAATGCCTTTTAAAAATCAAAGAATAAGTAAAAACCACCGCTGCTTAAATTTCACCCTAAATAACTATTGTGAGCTTCTTAATCACTCTATTAAGTTACTCAGCGATAGCAATAAAGAAACCGCTATAAAAGAAAGTGATGACGACATAAAGCTAATCGGCCTCGGCAAAGCTCAATGGCTCAAAGTCATCAATGATTTTGAAAGCGCTTTTTCTTTTGCTGCTGGAGACTCAGCCTCCATGCAGAAATTCAAAGAAAGCACTCATAGAAAGCGAATGGCCAAACAGAGAGCAGCATCGCTCTGCTTCGATCTTAAATCTACTTTTCAGCGGGTAGAATTACAGTCATAACAACTGCGACCAAAAGTACTCCTGTCATTATATATACTACTGAAAATGGTAATACAGGGGTGAGCGCAGCGTAGAGAGCACCAAATGCTAATAAAATTACTCCTATCGCAGTGTTAGAAAAACCGACTAACTCAGTTCGCTCATGGCCATCTTTAACGTCTAAACTATATGTCTTTCTTCCTGTCCGAACACCTGTATGAGCAATTGAGAGTAAAAAGAAAAGGAATGCCGATGTGACAATAGAGGTGGACTGCAAGTAAAGAAGCCCTCCACATGAACACAATGCCAGCAAACCAGATAACCGTAGTGTTAATTTTGCACTTTTATCAGCAAGCCTACCCCAAATAATTGAAGATAAAAGCGCAGCCGCAGCCTCAGCACCTATATAAACTGGAAGCAACTCTTGCGCATCACCATTTTTTTCAATCATGAAATAAGGAGCCACGAGCGCCGAATGCACGAAAAGCCCCCTAACAAAAATAAATTTATAAACAGTAGAGTCAAAGTTAATACTAAAGGTTTTCTCTTCGTCGCTACCGGTGTCCACATTTGTCTTGATGGGCCACACACATACCAAGGTCAAAACAAAGGAAATCAAGCTTCCACTTAAAATTAGCGAAAGTACGTTTGAAGAAAGGCTGCCATCTAATATAACCAGAGGTATTGAAATTACTAATGTAACTACCCCAGAAATAGTAGACGCCAACCCTATCAAATTGCCGCGTTCTCCTTTTGCCGCAACATCTGCTTCCATATCTTTAATAGTTAACGAACACGCTGAACGACCTAAACTTAGAAATATAAGAGAGGTTAGGAGCAAAGCGCCTGCTGTGAAGCTAGAGAAGAACATGACCGAAAATAGCATTCCGAGTACAGCAAATGCCTGTATTGCCATACCAATGCGCCAAACGATATACCGCTGCGCGTGTTTTCGAAGATAAACGCTGATAAGAACCTGGGGAAGAAGCGCACCTGATTCTCTGATAGGAACTAACCATCCCACCATCCAAAGTGGAGCACCAACACTTAGGAGCACTGCCGTCAATGTGGTCTTAGCTGATATTAATAGGTCGGCAAGCTTATTAAGAGAAAGGCCGGCAATAAGGAGATTTTTTTCTTTCATGGACAATGCCACGTACCGTAAACCAATTCACTGCTTACGGCACTTTTATATTTTCAGATCAAAATGTTGCGCATATCAACCGTTGTTTTCAACCAGCACCTTAAGGTTTTCAAGCCCCATTTCGAAATCTGGGCCAATCATACTATCCATCATCAGCGCGAAATATTTATTTACTGGATTATTGTCGACCGAACCTTCATCTCTCCAAGTTACTATAGAACCGTCGACTGTAGATTCTATTTCGACCACACCAGATGAGCCCATGTCAAAATCAGGAAAATATAAACGATAGAGAACGCGTTTGTTGTGCTCTAGTTGCGTGATTTCCATCTCGCCATTCCCTTCCGTTTCACTCATCCATCTCGAACGCATCCCAATAGCCCTATCTGGACCAGAATAATCAAGCTTCATGTTTGGATCGCGTTTAAACCACACTCCCCACTTCTGCCATTCTTTTAAATCAACGACATACGGATATATCTCAGAAGGCTCGGCGTCTATACTAACTTTCCTTTCCACACTATATTCATTTGGAATAAAAAAGCTTGTAATTACAAACAATAGAATTACAACACCAACCATTACTAGAACTTTCTTTAATGCACCCATCTGAGACTCCACAAAAAACAGTTATTCAAATATAACATCTAATTAACAAATGTCACTTAGTGTCGCATTCAACGCTTTCGCGAAATTACCGTTAGATAGACACCCAACCATCTATTTTTAACGGAGTTAAAGGTTTTTCGGCGTACAGGTACCTTTTATGTGTTCGTAATTTTAGATGAGTGTCTTTTTAAATCCTTCTAATACAGGCTACTTCGTCTTTCCCCTTGTGATAGCGGATACCTCGACTATGCTTTATGGGTATGAATTTTACGATGAGTGTCTTGCTTAACCTTGCTTAACTCCTACGATGGATGTCTTGTTTAGAAAAACCGTAAAGCAACAAAAAATTCAAAAATTTAACCATTTCATCACAAAGCAAGAAAATCGCACTGTTATTATAAATTATCTTGTGTAATATGGGTTTAGGTTATCAGTAAAGCCTGTTCAGTAGGGCCTTTCATGCATAGCGCTATCATCGCAACACCTCGTTTTCTTTTTATATTTCTATCGATACACAGTTGTCGCTTTTTTACAGGAGTTTTTAGGAAATGGCAGATCAAAGTTCTCGTTACATCAGTAACCTCACCCGCGATACATATGCGCTTATTTTAGCTGGGGGGAAAGGTTCAAGACTACACGAGCTCACTACTTGGCGAGCCAAACCCGCGCTTTATTTCGGCGGTAAATTTAGAATCATCGACTTTCCCCTATCAAATTGTGTTAACTCAGGCATTCGAAGAATTGGCGTCGTCACTCAGTACAAGTCTCACTCCTTAATTCGCCACTTGGTCAGGGGTTGGGGGCATTTCAAGAAAGAACTCGGTGAATCAGTTGAAATTCTTCCTGCGTCTCAACGTTTTTCCGACAGTTGGTATGAAGGCACCGCCGATGCTGTTTTTCAAAACATCGACATCATCCGTGATGAACTGCCAAAATACGTAATGATCCTATCAGGTGACCATATCTATCGTATGGACTACGGTGATTTGCTCGCTAAGCACAAAGAGTCTGGTGCCAAGATGACTGTATCTTGTATGTCAGTTCCATTAGAAGAAGCAGCGGGTGCTTTTGGTGTGATGTCCGTAGATGAAAACTACCGTATTAATGGTTTTGAAGAAAAACCTGCCAACCCTACCCCGCTTCCGAACGACCCCACGCGCTGCCTAGCCTCTATGGGCAATTATGTATTCGACACCGAGTTTTTATTTGAACAACTGCGAGTAGACTCTGAAAATATGGGATCTCAGCGTGATTTTGGTAAAGACATTATTCCATCGATAATTGCTGACCATCCCGTATATGCCTACCCATTTGAACAAAGTGGCGGAGATAACGCTTACTGGCGTGACGTAGGTACAATTGATTCGTTCTGGGAAGCCAATATGGAGATGGTAGCGCCAGTACCTCAGCTTAATCTTTACGATAGAAAATGGCCTATTTGGACGTACCAAGAACAACTACCGCCTGCTAAGTTTGTATGGGAAGATCACGACAGACGTGGTGAAGCTATTAACTCTGTTGTATCCGGTGGCTGCATCATATCTGGTTCTACCCTTCGTTCTTCTATTTGTTTTTCTAACGTACGTGTACATTCATACGGGTTAATAGAAGATGCCGTCATCCTTCCAGACGTTGAAATTAAACGCCATTGTAAGTTGAAAAAGGTGATTATTGATCGCGGCTGCGTTATACCGGAAGGAACGACCATTGGTTACGACCACGAACAGGATAAAGCACGAGGCTTCCGTGTCTCAGAAAAAGGCGTGGTACTTGTAACACGTGAAATGCTAGGCCAACCAGTGGGTGGACTAAGCGCCTCAAGCAAACAGAGTTAATAAACCTTTCAAGAGCCTATGAGATTGGTTTTGGCGCATAACGCCAAAATCAATCTCAAATAAACCGGCTAAACCTTTAATTACTTAGCCCAATTTATGTGACCAACAAGCGAACCCACCCGCTTACTCCGCCTCATTGCTCCACCTTGTAAGGGTTTGCTCAATAAGGCTCGCTACCGCTTCAGGATGCTCTAACGGGAACATATGACCACCATCAAATACCACATGTTCAATTGCATTATGCTTCATTAGCCGCGAGTACATTTCAGGCTTACATACATTACTGCTGCTACCCGTCGCCAATACTGCAGGACACTTGAGCTTTCCTTTGTATTTCCCGAGGTTATGAGGCACATTGCGGAATAAATCAGCTTCTACGTCAGCCCTAAATGTAAGTGAGATATTGTCTCCCTTAGTCTCTGTAACAGACTTCACGTAGTCTCTTACGCATCGTTTATCCATACCTCTAAATAGTGCTTTGCCATGAAAATACGCAACCATATCGGTATTGCTTGGCCAACGTGTATTACGCGTTTGTGCGAGTTTTGCAGGCGTTAGCTTATTAATTAAAGGCGTATGTTTAGCGAATTTAAAGAAATAACTCAGTGGGCCAACCACTAGCGGCGGGTCGAATAAAATAACGCCCCGAAATAGCTCAGGCGCCTCACACGCCGCCATGTAGGTAATTACGGCGCCAAACGAATGCCCTACACCGTAAACACCGCGCGGATCTTTATTTTCTTTCTTAATATGTTTGATGAGTTCTTGAACTTGATTTCGCCAGTTGCCATTTACGGGAAGCTGAGGGTCGTGCCCAAATCGCTCAACGTGCAAACGGTTGAAGTGGCTGGGTAACGCCGAAAACATGGCATTATAGCTTCCTGCAGGAAACCCGTTCGCATGGGCAAAATGAAAACTCAACTCTGACGAGGACACCTATACACTCCTTCACATTCAAACAATAAAGGGGCCTATTATCAGCCCCTTACCATGAAATATCGATAATACTACAAGCCCCTAGATTCTGCCATTTCCCAATCTTTTACAATCTTCGTGCTTGTCCATAAGAACACAGCAATTGAAATGGCGTAAGGAACTACTAGGTAAATCAAAGCTTGTCTTAACGCCTCAGTCTCGCCTAAAGACGGCACCAGCGCTTGGCTTATAATACCGGTAAGTGTAGGGCCACCACCTAGCGCAATTATATTTAAAACAAAGAAGAAGAGTGCCGTCGACATCGCCCTTACGTTTATCGGCGCAAGGGTTTGTGCCATTGCAAAACTAGGCCCTAAGTAAGAGCCACTTGTAAATAACAGCAGCGCCATAAGCCCAACCGACAGCCACAAATCTTGAACTTGTAAAGATGCATAGAAGGCAGGCACACCGATAATAAGCGCGATAGCAGGTAGTAATGCATAAGCTTTCTTATTGTGCTTGCCCCACCTGTCAGCTACATAGCCACCTAACCACACGCCCAATGCGTATGCAGTACCGTTGATAATGCCAAATACAATAAGAAGTTGTGTAATATCTAGCCCTGCAAATGCTCGCACGTAGTAATCAATGACCCAAGTCGATATTGCATAGTTACCGAACGAACCAAATGAAATACCCAATGCCATTCCCCACCACGTAGGTATTTTTAGCAGCATTTTCAATGACGATTTAACACTGGGCTTATTCGCGTCATCTGCACTTGGCGCAGAAACTGTTCTAGCAGGCTCTTTTACCGTCAACTTCAGCAAAATAGCCAGTATTACTCCAGGTATACCCACGCTGTACATTACCGTACGCCAGTCGGCAGATCCGCCCTGTAAAAAGAACGCTGAGGCAAAAAACGCCAGCATTACACCAAATGGAATGCCTAAAGAATAAATAGCCAGAGCTCCAGCGCGTTTTTCTTTAGGGAAAAGGTCAGAAATAATACTGTGCGATGGTGGGCTGCCCCCAGCCTCTCCAATACCTACACCAATACGAGCAATAGCGAGTTGCATGTAGTTGGCTGCCAATCCAGATGCTGCAGTAAAGCCACTCCAGAGCGTTAATGATATTGCGATGATATTTACCCGGCTATAACGGTCTGCAAGCCAAGCAATTGGGATACCCATTACAGTATAGAGTAACGCGAAGTAGATGCCTTTAAGCCACCCCAACTGAGCGTCATCTAACCCAAGATCGGCTTTAATGAAGGGCGATAATATTCCGATAATTTGCCTATCTATAAAGTTAAAGGCATACACTAAGGTTAATATGAACAGAACGTAATTGCGGTAACTTCTAGATGTTCCAGCTTCATTAGCGGGAATACCTTCAACGTGCGTATGGGCCATAACAGTCCTTTTGAGTGACGATATCCCAGTCTACGCAGCTGGTAAAAAAATACACAACTAATTGTTACTTATTTGTTAACATAACGAAAATTTCTAACTCAGGCTTTTCGTTCCACAGCGCTTAATGTACGATGACACCCACTTAACTCATCAGACCAGACAAGCCAATATGACAGTAGATGAATTGCTCAATATTCCCCAACTATTACAAACATCGGAAAATACCTGGAAAGTTGACGGGCTCGTCATTCCTAAAACTTGGGGTCAAGGACGAACGGCGTTTGGCGGCATTTCTGCCGGTATGCTGTATACCGCTGTGAAACAACAAGTAACTGATAATCGGGTGTTACGCTCTTTTACTACTAACTTTGTTGGCCCTTTGTCCCTCGAAGCCCCCTTCTCTATCGAAGTTACCCTATTAAGAACGGGTAAAAATGTTTCGCAGTATACCGCGCATGCCATTCAAGACGGCAAAAGCTGCGTCTTTTCCCAAGCGTGTTTCGGGGTCGCTAGAGAATCTGGTATTAAGGTAGAAAATAACGAAAGGCATGATATGCCTTTGCCTAGCAAAGCAAAATTCATCCCGCAAATACCTAAAGTTACGCCAAAGTTTTTACGTTACTTTGACTTAGCCATTGAAGATGGCGGTATTCCTTTTACGCGAAGAAAAACAAGCCACTACCACGGATTCATGCGGTTTAAACAAGCTCCTGCGGCGATAACTGATGCACACATCATTACCATGATTGATGCCTGGCCGCCTACGCTATTGCAAATGATGAAATTGCCGGCACCTGCTAGCACGGTTAGCTGGAATTTAGAATTTATCCACCCGCATAAGCCAGTAAGCCCTACTGATTGGTTCGGCTACAAAGCCCATACTAGACAGGCAGCTGACGGTTATGGCCACACGGAAGCGACAATTTGGGATAAAGATAACGAAGTCATTGCAATAAGCAGACAAACCGTAGCGATTTTTGACTAATCGCTACGGCATTAGCTATGTCTGAAGGCGTTTAGCCTTAATAGAGCATAAACGCGTTAGGATTAAACAAGGAAATAACCGAAATACATTGAAGGTTAGTTATATCTAGCGCGTCTTCCAAATCCTCGCGATTTAGCGACAACGCCTCGTGCATCTCAGGTTTTAAATTGTGATAGCTTGGATAAATTTCTGGGTTTACGTTATCTAGTGCTAACACGTAAGAAAGCTGTAGAATTTTATCTTCTACATTTGTCTCTACATCTTCGCCTTTGTGAATACTGGCAATAGGCGTATAAATTGAACTAGGGATTTCCCATTTTTCAATCAGTCTTGCCGACAGGTCTGCGTAAGTAAATCCTAATACGCCAAATTGAAGCTCTGCTGGGCTTACCCGTGCATTAAACGCCTGACAACGGGTTGCCGACTCAGGAAAAAGCGAAACGGTAACTAGCTCTCCAATATTGTGAAGCAGCCCGGAAACGAAAAGTCTTTCGGGCTCTCTAATATTGCGCATATCGGCAAAATACTTGGCCAATAACCCGCAAGAAACGCTTTGTTCCCAGAACTTGTCTAAGTCTATTGCTTGGCCATTTACTTCGCTAAAAGCCTGACTTACACCATAGGCAAGCGCCAAGTCGTAGGTCGAACGGGTCCCCACCACCTGGATAGCCCTTGTTATGGTGTCAATCTTATTGGGAAAACGATAGAGTGCTGAGTTTGCCACTCTAAGCAGCTGGGTAGCCAATGACGGGTCGAAAGCAATGATATCGCCAATATCGTCAATGCTTGAAGCTTCATCGTCCATACAAGCTTTAAGTCGCGTTACCGAGTCTGGTAAAACAAAGAGGTCTTCCGCTTTCGAAACTAATTCATCTAAATTCATTCGTGCACTCTCTTCAATGCAGTCTTTGTCATTGTCGTGTTCAAGGCACCTCCATTCGCCATGAGCTTAATTAAGGTATAGGCGTTAAAACTAAAGAGGTCAATTAATATCGCCTAGTAAAAAAGTATGATTTCTTTACTAATCAGGCAGTTAAAAAAACTCTTAAAAGGGTAACTATTAATTAATGTTTCTTTGTAATTATAGGCTGTTTTTCCAACCCTGAGCATTATCAATTTAGGTAATACCCTAGACTACAATACACCTTTGGAGTTCCTTTAACATGCCGGAACGTCGCGTATTATAACGAGCAGCTTGTTTTTACAAACCTAAAATTCTTTTTCAAAGAAAAACTTAGGGTAATTACCTATAAGAATTAGAATTTCTAAGGCAGAGCCCCTTTTATTAATGACGTACGTAGTTTTGTGATAGCATTTGCCGCAAAATAACCGTGCAGTTCAGGCACATTTTTGAATAAGAGTTGTAACCCATACCATGTTAAATGTTGTTGTAGTCGGCTATGTGTGGCCCGAGCCAAATTCCTCAGCCGCTGGGCAGAACATGCTCTCTATTATTGAGCGTTGCTTAGCCGCTAACTTCAACGTGAATTTCTTAACAGCCGCCACCGACAGCGAGCACAAAGCCGATCTTCTAGCCATGGGGGTAAATGTTCAGCCTGTGGCGCTAAACTGCAGTTCATTTAACACTCTTATTGCAGAGATAGCCCCAGACGTAGTTATTTTTGATCGCTATATGACTGAAGAACAGTTTTCTTGGCGAGTAAAAGAAGTTTGCCCGAATGCGCTAAGAGTGCTTAATACTGAAGATTTACATAGCCTTCGCCAAGCACGACATGAAGCGGTAAAAAAGCATGGCGATGCAAGCCTAGCGCATCTACATAGCGAACTGGCCCAAAGAGAAATTGCGTCGATTATTCGAAGCGATCTAACCTTGGTTATCTCAACAAAAGAAATGGCCTTATTGACTGAACACTACGGTGTACCTTCAGCGCAACTTCAGTACCATCCTCTTACAGTTGGCCGTTCTATTAGCCCTGCCCCATCTTTTGAGCAACGCTCACATTTTATCCATATTGGTAACTTTCGCCATGCGCCAAATTGGGACGCGGTTTTGCAATTAAAGCAGCACCTGTGGCCTTCAATCAAAAAAGCATTGCCTCATGCTGAATTGCATATTTACGGCGCTTACCCACCTAAAAAAGCAACGCAACTTCACAATGAGAAACAAGGCTTCTTAGTAAAGGGCTGGGCCAACGATGTTGAGTCTGTAATGAAAAATGCTAAAGCCCTTATCGCTCCCTTGCGATTCGGCGCGGGGATAAAAGGAAAGCTGCTTGATGCAATGCGCTGCGGCACACCAAGCGTCACAACCTGGGTTGGCGCAGAAGGTATTGTTGAAGATAGCGTTAATGTAAATAGCGAGATGAGCGCCAAAGTCGAACACGAGGTTAAAAATCTGCAATCGGCACAATGGCCTGGTGCTATATGCGATGCTGATACTTCTAATATGGCGGTTATTCAAGATTACGTTGAAAGAGCCGTAGCGCTGTATGAAGATGAGAAGATATGGAGTTTAGCCAATAAAAATACGGCTAGTTTGCTAAGCGAATTTAAACAGCAGCAGCCAGAGGTGGCGCTTATTGAAAGAATAAGTGAGTTAAAACAAGGGCTGAATAAACATAGAGATGCTTTGTTTATGCAAAGTTTGTTGTGGCATCAAACGCTTGCAGCAAGTAAATATATGAGCCAGTGGATTGAAGCGAAAAACAAGTAGAGGGGCGAAGTTGAAGCGCCTATACGCCCTTCAACTTCGCTATCACTGACTTTATTCCGTTGCCTCGCGATTGACTTAGATAACGCTCTAACTGGCATCGAGACAAGTAACTTTCGAAGTCAAAACTTTCACGCTGCGCTTGGGGCAAGGTATTGGCTTTTTCAAGTAATACTGCAAGTACACCCCGAATCACCTTACTTGGTGAGTACGCCATAATGCCGCCTTGTTCCGTCGAATATGCCATCCACACAGGGCTTTCACACCCTTCAACTGCCGTGTCCGAAGTGCGTTCATCTAGAGGGAGTGGCGTTAAAGATTTACCCGCTAACATAAGCGTGCGAGTGAAATCATCCCACCCTTTCGAAGCGGCAAGCGATGAAGCTAAAGGAAGCAAAGTTTCATCCGAATTCATCTGCTATAAGCCCAGTTTAGTTGCCGTTTAGTTCGGCAGCTAAATCTTCTGCGGTCATAACTAAGTTTTCAACGTCGCTTGTTGTTGGAAACATAACCAGTTCCACACCATTTTTTGTGAGACCAGGCAGCCAAGTTTCTGTAAATTCAGCCAAATCAACGCTTACGCATTGGCCTTCTATTTCATTTATTTCTACGAACTTTTGCGCCAAGTCGCGATGTGGGAATACGGGTAATTGAACACTCTCGCCGCCTTCGAACATAACAAAGCCTTCACTGCCCTGTATCATCCATATTTCTTTTGCTTTCGCTATATAGCTAACAACAAGTTCTTGTCGCTCTTCAGCGCTTAGCTTCATGGCTTGTTCAATGACCGCATCGCTCAACTTGTCTGCAATTGTTTCTGGAAACACGCTTATTCACCTATCTCAAAATTTGGGGCAAGTATACCCGCACCAGCAAAAGGCGCAATGCAATAGTCACCAAAACCTCTCTTACAAAGACACCCACGCTAAAAACAACAAACCATCCTTACAAAGACACCCATGCTAAAAGCAACAAAACCACCCTTACAAAGACACCCACCCTAAAAACAACAAACCATCCTTACAAAGACACCCACCCAAACCAGCAATCAACCAAGCTAATTTGAAATTATTTAGCTTTTCTTCAATTCACTACCGGTTACAGAGACACCCATGCTAAAGTAAAGCCCAATCGATAATGACTACTCAGTAACAACGCCAAGATACTTATACCATGCGCAACCTTTTCACTGCTCTTAAGCAAGACACCCATGCAAACCACGATATTTTGGAAAATACTTTCCCATTTTCTATCTATCACAAAGACAGTTTGTTCGATGAAAAGGCATACCTCGCTATTTTAAAAATCATGAGTATGTTCCACCAAGCCGCGGCAAACGCCGTTCAACGAGCTGAACTCAAAGTTCCAGCCCTCTCATCGGTGGCTTCGATGATAAACAGTGATGCAATTCAAGATGCGCTAAATCAAGATATTCTTGCGCTTGCCAAAGATTCAATTAACAAAGACATCCACGCCTCAGAAACATACACAGAGCAGGCTTACAAAGACACCCACCACAACAAACTATCTATGCCAGACAGCAGCTCGCCCACCAGCCAAGCTATTTCAGCTATATACGTATGGTTAGGCTCATCGATGGGTGCGAATATCATTGTTCGAAGGCTAAACGCCATGGAGCGCGATATACCTACAAACTATTACCAAGCAATGGCTGGGTGTGCGAAAGCATGGGTGTCATTCAAACAAGAAGTCGAAAAGCTACTCTCTGAACTCGATTTAGAAAGTGAAAGCTTTGTTGCAGATGCAGTAAAAGATGCGAATGCATGGTTTGAATATCTGATTTCATTAGCTGATGCTGACGTACAAGACAGCACTAGTCAGGCGGTTGAAGTTAGTTAGCATAGCGTAGTTAAAAACAAAAGCTATTTCCACCATAGGCAGAAATAGCGCGGTAATTCGTTTCAATCAAACCCACCGGCATCACCGGGCGACGCACAAGCTGCCTAGCTATAAATAAACTTAATCCATCCAATCGACTGAATGCATTAATATATCGGTAGTTCTTCGTTAAGCGCTTGCTTAGTTTCTGGTAGACTTAACTCAACGTTGAAACAACAAAAACATAAACATGAAAGTAATCTCATTTAATATAAACGGCATACGCGCCCGCTTGCACCAACTACAAGCAGTTATTGACGCTCACCAACCAGATATTATTGGCTTGCAAGAAATCAAGGTTCACAACGAGCAGTTTCCAGTAGAAGCCGTGGAAGCCATGGGCTATCACGTTTATTTCCATGGGCAGAAAAGTCACTACGGCGTAGCGTTTTTAGCAAAGAAAGAAGCCCTTTCCGTGTCTATGGGTTTTCCTACCGACGAGGAAGATGCCCAGCGTAGAATGATCATCTTAAAAACCACTGATGAATCTGGCGAACCCGTAACTATCCTTAACGGTTACTTTCCTCAAGGTGAAAACGAAAAGCACGAAACAAAATACCCAGCTAAGCGCAAGTTTTATAAAGACTTAATGACGTATTTGAACGATAACCATACGCCGGATGAGAACGTCATTGTAATGGGCGATGTAAACATCTCCCATACGGATCTAGACATAGGCATTGGTGAAGAAAACAAGAAGCGCTGGTTGAGAACAGGTAAATGCAGCTTTTTACCGGAAGAGCGCGAATGGTTGAATACACTCATCGACTGGGGCTTTGAGGATAGCTTTAGAACACTTAATCCTGAAACTAATGACAAGTTTTCGTGGTTCGACTATCGCTCAAAAGGTTTTAACGACAACCGCGGCCTTCGCATTGACCTAATACTGGCTACAAAAACTTTGCATTCACGCCTGCAGGACGCTGGCATCGATTATGAATTAAGAGGCATTGAAAAGCCGTCGGACCATGCCCCAATTTGGGCCGAATATAACTAGTTAGCTGATAGCGAATAAAGTAGCGCCGTATAAGGAGTACCAGTGAGTTCATTACAGTTGTTGGCATCGCTAATCTATGGCGCGTTTTTGCTGGGCGCGGCTAAGCACATCGACTTTACTCACTTTGCTCGCAACAAACAGCAGCAACACCTTATATTCGGCACTGCTGCCTCTCTATTTGTGCTTTGGTTGTTTAAAGCGGGAATTTTTGAAGGCTTAGATGTTCATTTTCTAGGCCTTTCTGTTCTCACCCTTATGTTGGGCTTTAGAAATGCCATTATTGCCTCATTTATCGCGCTTTTGGGGGCAAACCTCATAGGTTACGGCACGTGGGAAAACTTCGGTGTGAATGGTCTGCTTGGAACTATTTTACCAATTGGAACAACCTATCTTTTCTACATGCTGTCTTTCCACCATATCCCCAGACAACTGTTTGTCTATATTTTTGTGTGTGCTTTTTTTCCCGCCGCACTATCAATCGCTCTTAAAACCTTATCGCTAGGCGCCTTCTATTATTTTGAAGGTACGTATACTTGGGACATCGTTTTCGATAACTATATTTTACTAATCCCGCTATTAGTGTTTCCAGAAGCACTTCTAAACGGAATGGCTATTACTCTACTTGTTATTTACCAGCCAACTTGGGTGTATACCTTCCACGACAAATTTTACCTGGATAATTAAACCCTTTACCTCTTCAAATCACTTCACTTATTAAACTAAAAGTTAATAAGATTTTTCTAATTTCAATCTATGATTAAAGAGTGAAGTCGAGTGGTAGAGCTAAATGAAAATTCAGACATTTGCATTACAGTGCGACGGTACTGCAAGCGTAACATCGCAACTAGAGAGTGTTTTAGCCGATGAAAGGCCTTCACTACTCATCGGTTACGGCAATACCGATTTATCATTAGATACACTTTCAAGAACTATAACCGATACAGCGCTACCATTTTTCATCTCTAGTTCTTGCTTAGGTGCGTTGCTTTGCGATAACAACATAGCCTCGCCTAACTGTGATTTAGCCTTGTTCTGTATTAACGATGAAAACGGGGCTTACGGTGTAGGCAGTGCCGACATTACTGAATGCAGCCCATTTAAAGCGGGAGCAGTATCGCTGCAAAAAGCATTGGCAAATGCAGAAAGACCCTATGAGAGTCCAGCACTTATCTGGTGCTCGCTTCCCCCAGGCGATGAAGAAAGCATACTCGAAGGTTTTGCTAGCGTCGTAGGAACAAAGGTTCCTATCTTTGGGGGCTCAATGGCAGACAATACAGTTTCAGGTAATTGGTGCACAGTAACAACGACTTCCTCAGGGCCTCAAACCGTTGCCGTAGCAGTTCTATACCCTTCAACACCTTTGGGTTTAAGCTATAGCTCTGGTTACAAACCTACTGAAACTGTCTTTAAAGCCACTACAGCTCAAGGTCGACAACTTCACCAACTCGATAATGGTAAAGCCAGCACTGTCTACAATAATGCGACTAATGGCTTGATTGCACAACAGCTTAACGGCGGGCAAATATTAGGTCTTACTTCATCGGCGCCTTTGGGTAAGCCAGTTGCGTTGGACAATGGTGCAGTAAACTATCTTCTCTGCCATCCCGACTCGGTAGACGAAGATGGGACCCTTCATGTTTTTTCCGAAGTCCGAGAAGGCGAAGAGCTGGTTTTGATGGAAGGCAATATTACAAGCCTCACCTCTCGTGCAGAGCGTGTTATTAATAATGCAATTATGCTGCTTCCGGAAAACAAAACGCCCGTTGGCGTATTGATGATTTATTGCGCCGGATGCCGGTTAATGGTTGGCGATGAGATAAATGCTATGTTGAACTCGTTACAAAAAACGTTTCCGTCTCTACCTATTTGTGGCCCGTTTACGTTTGGCGAACAAGGGCGATTTTTAGACGGCAAAAACAGACACGGTAACCTCATGATATCAGCGGTAGTGTTTTCCCAATGAATAAAGATTACGAAAACGTTTTAGAAGATCTGGCCCTTGTTTACCGCTTGAAACAACAAGCTGAGGCTCATAAAAAAGAAAGCGATGCATTGCTAGAAGGCACCCGGGTGCTGCTTACCGCTGAGGATGAAATAGATCTTTACAAGAAGATGTTTAGCGTTTTTAAGGGGCTTTACAACTACGAAGTTTGCTTTGTGCTAGAGAATGAAAGCGCGGGCAAAATGAAATGTATAAATAGTACACATGACACTTTACTTGATACTGTTTGGGAGATAGACGATACCCTTTCTAGAGCCGTCAAAAGTGAACCCGTTGCATTGTTTAACGTTCAGCAACAGCCTACTTGGCAACAGCACTTGCCATTATTTGTAACTTCAGTCACATCGGTGCTTTATTGTCCGTTTAACGTACATCAGCAGCAGGCCGTTATTGTTTTTTGTCATCAATCTCTGGGGTACTACACCCAAGAATACGTAAATATGGCCAACAGATATCGCACCTTTACGGAACAAATGGCAATGGGGATGCAGGCCAAGTTAATGACGCTGGAAACGGTGAGGCTGAAAGAAGAAAAAGCCAAAGTTGAAAAGAGCCTTATCGATTCTGAAAAAATGGCTTCTCTAGGGTTATTAGCAGCAGGTGTAGCCCACGAAATAAATAATCCGATAGCGTTTATCAATAGTAACATTCACTTTTTAAGAAACGTATTGCCTGCTCTATCTCAGATGCAGGACATAGTGTTGCAACTGGCATCAAGTACTAGCGACAAAGAAAGGTTCGAAATAGCGCAAAAAGCAATACGGTGGCAATCGCGCAATAAGATTGATTCACTAAGTGATGAAATTGCAGATATTTGTGGAGAATCCGAAGAAGGTTTAAACAGAGTCACTGACATAATTACCAGCCTTCGTTCATTTTCTCATGACGCCGACATGCTTGATGATGAAACTATTAATGTAAATGACTGTATTGCCCATGCTTTAAGGTTAGTAAATAGCGAATTAAAGCACCGCATCAAAATACAACGGCGCTTAACAGAGGTTCCTTTAATTAAAGGTAAAACCGGAAAGTTAAATCAGGTGTTGGTGAACCTTTTTGTCAATGCTGCGCAAGCGATGGATGATGGAGGCAAGCTAACCGTCTCTTCCTTTGAAGAAGATAACCATACTGTTATCACTATTAAAGACACGGGTTGTGGTATAGAAAAACACGCCCTGCAAAAACTTTTCGAGCCGTTTTACACCACTAAGCCTACAGGTAAAGGAACTGGTTTAGGACTTTATATTTCTTTTTCTATTGTTGAGGCCATGGGTGGCACTATTGCCGTAGATAGCGAGGTTAATGTAGGCACTACGTTTACGCTCTTATTTCCAACGAATTTAGCCAATAAAAAAACCGCACAATCGTGCGGTTTAGATACGTTCGATAGCGATTCGTAATCGCTATTAAAGCTATAACGCTGGCTACTTCTGGAACAAAATATCCATAACGTCAGCCAACTCGCCTTTTCCTTCGCGGATCTCTTCTTCTGACAAGCCTGCGATTTCGTGAGGAAACACTAGCCATTCATCACTTTCGTTTACGTAGTAATCTGGCACGATGTCAGTAGTGTTGTTTTGAGGCTTATACCAAGGGCACGCAATGCGAATGTCTTTTGGCATGTTCAAGCGCATAAGCTTGTTAATTTGCTTGATAAGCGCGTCTACACTTCGGCCTGAGTCAAAAACATCATCAACAATCAATAACTTGTCGTCAGCGTTGGCATTTTCAACCAAGTAGTGTAACCCGTGCACACGGATTTCTTTCGACTGTTTATTGATTCCATAGTAAGACGAAGTACGTACCGCGATGTGGTCGGTTGACGTATCTTTAAATTCAAAGAATTCTTGAACTGCGATACCAATTGGAGCACCACCACGCCAAATACCGATAATAAAGTCAGGGCGGAAGCCGTCTTCATACACCTTTGCCGCTAAGCGAAAGGAATCCTGTAGAAGCGATTGCGAGGTGATAAAATTCTTGTTCATGACGTCTCACTGAGCAAATTTTAAAAGACCGCGAGTATAGTGAATTTCACGGTCTTTTGCACGGTAAATTCAACTATTTATTCATTTTGAAGGGCCTGAGACGGTGCAATTTTCATCGCTTTGCGTGCAGGATAAACACTGGCTAAAACGCACAACGATAACGACAGCAAAGTAATGCTGATAATCTGCACTATGTCCATTTCAATGGGCAGCCCTCTTCCGTCAGCCGCTAGCGCTAACGGTGAACCTATTGCATCTAAAATATTATTTAGCTGAAGGGTTATAAAGACACCCAAGATAAGCCCGATACCTGCGCCTTTTATGCCATTAAATAAACCATTCAATACAAAAATCCACATTACCGTACTAGGCAACATACCTTGGGTTTGGAGTACCGCAATGTCGCCCTGCTTTTCGGTTACTACCATTACCAACGCAGACACTATGTTAAATGCAGCTACAGCGATAATAAGTAGCAACATGAGTGTCATCATGTTCTTTTCCATTTTTACTGCATCAAACAGCGGTCCCTGACGCTCCCGCCACGTTCTAATATTACTTACAGAGACACCCACCCTATCTGTTAACTCATCAACCACCGCTTGGTAGTTGAACGCATCATTCAGAAAGAGACGCAACGATTGTTTACTGCCTTTGGGGTCTCGCATTAAGCGGTTCACATCATCAAGGTTCATGTACATCACCTTGTCATCCATTTGCGAGCCCATATCGAAGACACCCACCACAGTCACAAGCCTCTGACTTGGCATTCTACCAAACGGAGTATAAACACTAGCACCTGCAACCATAACTCGCAGCCGGTCGCCTACACGCGCTTCAAGCTTTATAGCCAGCGAACGCCCAATGATGGCGGCGAAACTACCTTTAGCAAGGTCACTGAATCGGCCTTGCTCCATATGGTTTGCAACTAAGGTGTGCTCAAGCATCACATCTGGCTGAACACCATGAACCTGCACGCCGCGCAAGTCTGAGCGTGACTGCACTACGGCTTCAGCCTCCCTGTAGTCCATATTGGCAACAACGCCTTCAATGGGTGTCATGCTAATTTCATCTAACGTTAAAGGATTAGGGGAAGTAACTTTTTGGGTGGGTGTCTTGCTTAGGTTGCCTGACTTTTGTTCGTTTAGCGTGGGTGTCTCTGCAACTTTCTCTGCAGCTTCTTTTTGAGTGGGTGTCTTGCTAAGGCTGTTGCTTGCGATGGGTGTCTTTGTAATTTCAGTCTTTGTAATTTCAATGTGCGGGACTATGCCTAGTATGCGCTGTTTTAGCTGCCCTTCTAAGCCATTCATTACGGATACTACGATAATAAGCGCCATCAAACCTAGCGCGATGCCGGCCACTGAAAATCGGTTTATAAATGAGACAAAACTGGTTTGGCTTGCTTTGTTAGACTTGGCATAACGATAAGCAATGAATGCAGAAAGAGGATAAAACATAGCGCCTTGCTTTTCAGTAATACGGTAATCTGCCTCACATTTAGCTATGCTTAGTGAATAAATAATTCAGATAAGTAGCCCAAAGGCGAGATGACGGGTTAACCCCAAAATAGTAAAGTGGGTATACTACATGTGACCGGTATACTACTTATAAGTTACTAGCGGCACAAGAAATAGTGGCAGAGGAATGATGTGAGCGAACTTAGCCTAGAACAAAAAAAAGCCCAATTCGATGAGTATTTTTCTATTGCGCACAGCATAAATGCCAATGTGCGCCCTTTAGGTGAAGAGGAAAAAGTACCAGATGAGGAAAAGCTTGAAGACTCGATGCCCTATGCATTTCGCATTGCCAGCGAAATGGCCGCGTTAGAAGCGCAGGCAATCAGACCTTTAAGAAATTTAGGCGATCACGCCGAAACCTTGGCGGAATACCTAAATCATCAGTCGCGAAAAATTGACCTAATGATGTCGTTTGTATTGCATCAACAAGATGAGCCCGAATACCGCTTCAAAACCGTAAAGCTCGGTGGTGGTGGTGTAATTATCGAATCGTCTGATGCGCTGGACTTAGGTACTAAAGCAGAACTCAAGCTTTTTCTTGATGCCGAAGCTGCAGCAATTTTTTGTTTTGGCGAAGTTATTACTTGCGAGCAAGTAGAAGACAGTTACCATATCGCCTTTATTTTTAATACCATTCGAGAGCAAGACCAGGAGCTTTTAGTTCGCGCCAGTTTGCATATTCAAACACAGCAACTAAGAAAACGGGCAAAAGAAAAAAAAGCGGGATCTGAATAGCCCCTAACAACTGTATATAAGCCGTAAAACTCATCTTGCATTTAAAAAACAGGACGTCATGACAGCCACTTTATTATCGCTTCCATTACCTGCGCCTAAAAAAGAAGCCTCATCACAAGATCACAAACACTGGGGCCAGCTTCAAGGTAGCAGCGCCGCGCTATGTATCAGCCAAACGCTAAACCAATACAAAGGCCCTATTGTATTAATCACCGCCGATACGCCATCGGCAATGAAGCTTGAAAAAGAAATAGCGTTTTTCTTAAGCGATAAGCAAAAAGATACGCCCATTACCCTGTTCCCAGACTGGGAAACGCTGCCATACGATTCCTTTTCGCCTCACCAAGATATTGTATCGCAACGGTTAGAAACCCTGTTTCGCTTTACCCAGCAAGTGGAAGGCGTTTTTATTGTTCCTGTTAACACGCTAATGCAGCGCCTTGCGCCTACCGACTATTTAGCAAAGTACCTACTGATGCTAAATAAAGGCGACACTTTAGACAGAGACCAATTTAGGCGCAACTTAGAGCAAGCTGGCTACCTGCATGTGAGCCAGGTGATGAGCCATAGCGAGTTCTCGGTACGCGGCAGTATTATCGACCTATTCCCAATGGGTAGCGACCAGCCGTTTCGAATAGACTTATTCGACGATGAAATCGACTCTATTCGCTATTTCGATACTGAAACCCAGCGCTCTGGCGAAGCGGTAAATAAAATTCGCCTGTTGCCCGCTCGCGAATTTCCAACAGATAAAGAAGCGATAACCCTTTTTCGCCAGCAGTTTTTAGAAAAATTCGACGCCAACAACGCCTCTGAAAGTGTATTTTCGCAAGTAAGCAAAGGCACCATGCCAAGCGGTGTGGAATATTACTTGCCTTTATTTTTCAAACAAACCGCGACTTTGTTCGATTACCTTCACCCGAAAAGCCTGCTGTTACTTCACGGCGATGTGCAAGACGCCAGCGAGTTCTTCTGGGCCGACGTGCAAGAACGTTACGAGCAGTATCGCTATAACTTAGCTCGCCCGTTACTTGCGCCAGACGAACTATTTTTACCTATTAACGAGCTATTCGGTGCCATTAAGCAATGGCCTCGTGCGTCGCTTTCCAGCAAGGTACTTGAAGAAAAACAAGGTTCTACCAACCTTCAGTGCGAAAAACTGGATGACATTGCGATTAACTCGCAGAAAAAAGTACCTGCTGAACGACTTATTAAAACCGTAAATCAGGCTACTGACAACGGGGCTAAAGTACTGTTTTGTGCTGAAACCCAAGGTCGCCGAGAGGGCTTGCTAACCGTACTAGCCAAAGCTGGCATTAAGCCAAAGATAGTCGGTAGCTTTAGCGACTTCATCGCAAGCCACGAAACTATTGGCATTACCGTGGGTATGGTTGATAACAGCTTCCGCTGGCAAACCCAGGAAGGCGAGCTGTTATTTATTACGGAAACGGAGCTATTAGGCCAAAAAGTAAGTCAGCGCCGTTTACGCGATAAGCGCAGTGCCACGGACGAAAGCGCTATTATTCGCAACCTAGCCGAGCTTTCTATTGGCCAACCCGTAGTGCATTTAGACCACGGCGTGGGCCGTTACCTAGGCTTGCAAACGCTAGATGCAGGCGGTGTTGCAACCGAATACTTGTGTATTGAGTACGCCAAACAATCAAAATTGTACGTACCCGTTGCGTCACTCCATTTAATTTCGCGCTACACGGGCGGAGACGCAGATAGCGCACCAGTAAGTGCTTTAGGTTCTGACGCCTGGACAAAAGCGAAGCAAAAAGCCGCTGAAAAAGTCCGTGACGTTGCCGCGGAATTACTCGATGTATATGCACGCCGCGCTGCTAAACCTGGTTTTGCTTACAATATAAACTGGGACGACTACCAAGCCTTCTCAGACAGCTTCCCCTTTGAAGAAACGCCAGACCAAGCCCAAGCCATTGCAGCCGTTATGCACGACATGGGCAGCCCATCCGCTATGGATCGCTTAGTATGCGGCGACGTAGGCTTCGGTAAAACCGAAGTTGCCATGCGTGCAGCATTCCTTGCCGCAAATGCAGGAAAACAGGTAGCTATATTAGTGCCGACTACCCTGCTAGCCCAACAACACTACGAAAACTTTAAAGACCGCTTCGCCGCTTGGCCGTTTGAAATTGAAGTGATGAGCCGCTTTGTAAGCGGTAAAGCGCAAAAGTCTGTGGTGGAGCGTATTGGCGAAGGTAAAGTCGATATCGTGGTAGGCACGCATAAGTTGCTATCTAGCGATATTAAGTACAAAGACTTAGGCCTTGTGATCATCGACGAAGAACACCGCTTTGGCGTGCGTCAAAAAGAGAAGCTGAAATCGTTACGTGCCGATGTAGATATTCTAACCCTTACCGCTACGCCTATTCCTCGTACGCTTAACATGGCGTTATCTGGCATGCGCGACTTATCTATTATCGCTACAGCGCCGGCCCGTCGTTTATCAATTAAAACCTTTGTACAACAGCGCAATAAAGCCGTCATTCGTGAAGCCATTATGCGTGAAATTTTACGTGGCGGTCAGGTTTACTTCCTTCACAATGAAGTAGAAAGCATTGCACGAACGGTAGAAGAGATTGCCGAAATTGTTCCAGAGGCACGCATTGCAATGGGGCACGGTCAAATGCGCGAGCGCGAACTAGAAGGCGTAATGAGCGACTTCTACCACCAGCGCTACAACGTGCTCGTATGTACCACTATCATTGAAACAGGTATCGACGTACCAAGCGCAAACACCATTATTATGGACAGGGCCGATCATTTAGGCTTAGCACAGCTTCACCAACTTCGCGGCCGTGTGGGTCGTTCCCACCATCAAGCCTACGCTTACCTGCTAACACCGCATCCAAAGCGCATGACTAAAGACGCAGTGAAGCGCTTAGAAGCCATATCTCAACTTGAAGATTTAGGTGCAGGTTTCGCCCTTGCTACCCACGACTTGGAAATTCGTGGGGCTGGTGAGCTTTTAGGTGACGATCAATCAGGACAAATCGCCAGCATTGGATTTAGCCTTTATATGGATATGCTCGATAAAGCCGTTAATGCACTTAAAGATGGTAGAGAGCCATCATTAGACGATGCGACATCAGGGCACACTGAGGTCGAACTGCGTATTCCTGCCCTATTACCTGAAGATTATATTGCCGACGTCAACACCCGCCTATCGCTATACAAGCGTTTGGCAAGCTGTACTAACCAAGACGATATTGATGAGTTCCAGGTAGAGTGCATTGACCGTTTCGGTCTTTTACCAGAACCAGCTAAGAACTTGATAGAAGTCGCTGAAATTAAACTAAAAGCCCAAGAATTAGGCATTCTAAAAGTAGACTTGTCGGCGCAAGGCGGTACCATAGAGTTTAAAGAAAACACTAAGGTCAACCCAGGCTTCATAATCAGCTTGGTACAAACGAAACCCAACACTTTCAAATTTGAAGGTAGCCAAAAATTGCGTTTGGTGAAAAAGACCGAAACAGCTAAAGAGCGCATCGCGTTCATTAGCGATATTATTGCCGATTTTGCAAAGGAGTCGCGATAACATGAAGTTATCTCGCTGGTGCCCGTTAGTCGCATCAATTAGCGCCGTATTTTTAACAACAATTTCAACCACAGCTCATGCCAACGATAACTGGTGGTTCGATGTGGAAGTGATTGCGTTTAAGCGCAATGTGGCACTGACTGAGTTAGAAGAGCAGTTTTCGTTAGCCGATAACTTAAACGCCCCTCGCGCTCAGGCAGACATCATCAGCGATGTAATTGCACCCGATATTAGCTATTTAAAGCAAGGCTTAGCCGTTTGCGGTGCAGACTCTGCAATAAAATGGCCTAACGAAACCCTTTTTGACATTCCTTCAAAAGATGTAGATTTTTTATTGCTAGCTACCCCATCTAGCACACAAAATAGCGTTAAGAGCAAGAGCGCCCAACGCAATGATACACGGGGTGTATTGCACTCTGACGCAGCAAGCAGAGTCTACAGTGGTGCTTCAAGCTTGGCGACAGACACCTCGTCTCGTACTCAAGATGTAAATAATCAAAAGGAAACAGCGTTTAGCAAAAGCCAAAATAACGCAGTTTATTCATCAACTGGGTATACCAGTAACGCAGATTATTCAGATGCCGAGACCGCAGGTAACGCACCAGATGCAGCAACTATCGCCAGCTACTGGGCATGGTTTTTTGGGGTAAAAGAAACCTCCCCTGTTAGCGTTCCCAAGTTTAAATATTGCGAAGAAGCGAAACCTTGGCTTAGCGCTGAAATAACCACTGTACTGAACGTTATAGCCTCTGCAGATAGCGACGTGAACAATGAGGCAATGACAAGTGCGAATTCAGACAAAACCCGTGCACTTCAGTCTGCCCTGAAGCCGGCCATAGTATGGAAGGTCAACAAGCCAGACAACAGGCTCCCTGCCCCTGCAAGTTTACCCATTGTTGTTGATGGGCACGATTGGCCATTGGCCTCAAAAGCTCACCTGCTTACTAGTGAGCAACAAGCGCTATCATCTATCTCGCGTCAAATTCGCTCGAACCGACAGTTAGAACGCTTATTTCATGCTACCTGGCGTCAACCCGTTATGTTTGGCAAAAATAAGGCTTTTGATGTGCGCCTATATGGCGGTCAAAACTATGCACAGCAGTTCGATTTAAACGGCGATATGCGAGAGCAAGTACAACCCACGACTACTATTAGCCAATCGCAGAATGGCAAGACGGAATTTGGGTATGATGCAACTGCAGGTTTAAGCCCTAATAACACATCAAATACGCCAAACGACGACGCATTTAGCCCCGTAAGCACAAGCGAAGATGCAAATAGCACATACAATACTTCATCGTTAGGTGATGGTGAGTTAGCTAGCGTGTCTGATATTTTTGCTGACTTAGACCGCCGGCTATCGAATCCAGAAGCCATCAATTATGAAGCGTTCAAAGCACTAGATACCGCCATAATTGTGGAGCAAGGCGACGACAGCGCCCTAGACCCATCGCTTAGAACTCCCATTTGGGAAATAGATGGAACAATAAAAGTATTTCTTAAATACATCAATCGCGTGCCGTACCTTCATGTGGATGGTGAAATGTTTTATCGCCAACCAGTGCCGCTAAGCTACTTTAGCAGTGAAGAAAGTAACGCTGCATCAGCCGTTCAAGCAACACCCACCGAGTACAAATTGGTGTCGGTTCCGCTGGCCGAGCAGCGACGCGTAATAAGCACTCAATTACACTATTTCGACCACCCCTTGTTTGGGTTTGTAGTTCAGGTTCGCCGTTACAACCGCCCTAACGTTAGCGAGTAGCGTTTTTCGCGCCAGCTACAGCATTAGCGCGTCCACCTTTGTGGTTGCTAACTGCTGGTCGCTGGTTGCTAGTTGCTAGTTGCTAGTTGCTAGTTGCTAGTTGCTAGTTTGCAGCATTTAGTGGCATAACGCGTAAAAGCAGAACAAGAAATGAGTTAAGAAGATAAGGTTTTTATGAAGATTTACACTCGCACGGGCGATAAAGGCAGTACGCAGATTTATGCCGACAAAGCCGTACGTGTTGATAAAGACGATTTGGTAGTACAAAGCTACGGCGACATGGACGAACTCAATAGCCATATTGGTTTGCTAGCCGCTAACGTTGCTGAGCAGCATAAACCAATGCTGCACGATATTCAGCGTAACCTTTTCCAAGCTGGTTTTGCCATATCGGCAAGCTCTACATTAAAGCAAGACGACGTTAAAAGTTTAGAAAGCCTGATAGACACCATTACAAGTAAAATGCCGCCCAATACTTCGTTCGTACTGCCCGGCGGATGTAAAGCTGCAGCGCAAGCTCATGTATGCCGAGCCGTGTGCCGGCGTGCTGAACGCGCTGTTATCAGCCTTTCTAAACACTACGACGTACCCGAAGTGGTACACGCGTACTTGAACCGCTTAAGTGACTTCCTTTTCACCTTTGCGCGCTTTATGAATGTAGAAGCTGGAATAGACGAAACTGCGGTCTAAAACGCTGGTCTTAATTTGCCAACGACTAACCTAAGGGAATAGTCGTCGACAAAACCAGTGAAAGAGCAAGCAAAATCACATCGAGAAAACCAGCAAGAATAACTAATGAGCAAAACGGTAGAGTTAAAAAAAACTACCGTTCGCTTAATTGCTTCACCAGCTTAACGGCACTGTCGTACTTATCATTTAGCCCTGCAGGCATAACCCGCCCGTAAAGCGCCATAACCCTCTCTTGCTTCTGTGAATCGCCTTCGCTTAAGTTTGAAAAGCGTGCTTCTAATCCATCCAAAATACTTTCGGCCCCTTCTGGGTTATTGCAAGCAAGTACCATGTCGCATCCAGCATCCAGTGCAGCTTCAGCGCGATCCACATAGCTTCCGGCAACACTTGCGCCATGCATAGACAAATCGTCAGAAAATACAGCGCCACCAAAACCCAAATCACGTTTAAGCACTTCTTGCAGCCATTTTGGTGAAAACCCGGCTGGCTTGTCGCACACCTGGTTATAAATAACATGGGCAGGCATAACACCATCCAGCATAGCGCGCTCAACTAAGCGCTCAAACACCACCATATCAGTGCTTCTTATCTCATCGTAATCACGCACATCTACCGGTAATGCGATATGTGAGTCGGGGGCAACACTGCCGTGCCCAGGAAAATGCTTTCCAATAGCGGGCATATTGACGGTTTTTAGCCCTTGTATAAGATGGGTACTAAGACGTATCACCTCGCGAGCATTATCAGCAAATGCTCTATCGCCAATAACTTGCGATACACCGTTAATATCAAGCACAGGCGCAAAACTAAAATCAATATCTAAGGTTTTAAGTTCATGTGCCAATACTAGCCCACACGCCTTAGCATACGCTGCACTTTCATCTTGATGTTCTGACTGCTTCAGAATATTGCCCATAGCAGGTATTGCGGTGAAACCTTCACGGAAGCGCTGAACTCGGCCCCCTTCGTGATCAACCGCTATCAGTACAGGTCGCTTGGCATAGCGCCTTATATCCTGAACAAGCGCAGAAAGTTGGCGTTTGTCATGATAATTACGACTAAATAAAATTACGCCACCCACAACAGGATGGGCTAACTTTTCCTTTTCTTCAGGCGCAAGTTCTTCGGCCTGACAATCCAACATTAATGGTCCCACAGCACCGCCTTTGTATGTGTCATAAAACATCACTTCAAATTTGCTAATTCTGTGGTTAGGATAGAGAAAAATAGGGAGTTTTACACGTGATAAATTGGTTCAAGTGGTTGGTTTTAAGTGTTTTAACACTGCTTCTAATAGCGGCTTTGGGGCTTTATATATCGCTTCGGCTAAGCTTACCCGCACTTGATGGCAATAGTGCCACCTATCACGTAAACGCACCCACCAAGTTAAGCCGCGACAGCTTAGGTCATGCCGTCGTTAACGCCGACGACATTTTCGATGCTGCCTACGCTTTAGGTTTTGCTCACGCACAAGACCGGTTCTTTCAAATGGACTTACAGCGTCGCGCCGCTTCGGGAAGTTTGTCGCAATGGGTGGGCGATGTAGCCCTAGACATTGATAAGAAAGCCCACTTTCATCAATTCGAAAAACGCGCGAAAGCCGTATTCAAGAACCTGCCTTCAACACAACAAGAATTATTAGTACGCTACGCTCACGGTGTTAATGACGCACTAGATGAATACACCTTGCCGCCTTTTGAATACCTGGCCGCAGGCGTTGATATAAAGCAATGGCAACCCACCGACAGCATTCTAGTTATTTACAGCATGTATTTAGACTTACAAGGTACCCAAGTAGAACTAGATTTAGCGAGAGAAGCACTACTTTCAACTTTCGGAAATGATGTATATAGCTTTATTACTCAACCAAGTAACTATCAAGCTGCATTAGATGCAAGCGAAATCCCCTTACTTGAGGCTGAAATACCAGACTACCCTGCCTCTCTACGTACAGATACCACTGCACCAGCTCGAATTATTGACGAGAGCGCTGAACAGAGCTCAGACAACAAAACCGTTGAGCCCATAAGCGATAACCAAAGTGACGATTCAGCATCTTTAGAATTTTCACCCAATAAATATGGCACATCTGAACTTACACCAGATAAAAACAACAACACAGCCATTGCTCGTGCCCAATATAACGGCACTGAGCTTCCTGACATTGGCAGTAACAATTGGGCGGTTACCGGAAGTCACACAGCAACGGGTGCAGGCCTTTTAGCTAACGACATGCACTTAGGATTACGAGTTCCGATCATATGGTATCGCGCCCAGCTCAACTACCAAGAGTCGGGCAGCAATGTGCAGGTAACTGGCGTTTCTTTACCTGGCATACCTGGAATTGTAGTAGGTACCAACGGTCATATTGCGTGGGGTTTCACTAACGCAAACTTAGACAACGTGGATTGGATAGAATTAGAGGAAACAACGCCCACCGATACCGTAACAGAGCGTATCCCCCTGCCCGATGGCGAACATGAATTCACATTTGAAGTAAGCAAATATGGCCCTGTAAAAGAACTTAACGGCAAGCGTTACGCGCTGAACTGGGTTGCGCACCATCCCTTTGCTGCTAATTTGGGTATCATCAATTTCGGCGCTGCAAAGGATGTTCAAAAAGCTATTACTATAGGCAAACGCATTGCCATTCCAACACAGAACCTAGTAGTTGTAGATGAAACTGGTAATGCCGCGTGGCTACCTGGTGGCGCGGTAATGGATAGGCAAATGGCGTCGTTCACCGCCATAAAACAGCAAGACGCGACGGTGCCAGAGCGTGCTACAAAACTGCCTATGCTGTTAAACCCAGAAATGGGAAGAATATGGACAGCCAATGCCAGAGTAATATCAGCTGACGACTTCAAAGTATGGGGCGACGGTGGTTATGCCCTAGGTGCCCGCGGGCAACAAATAAGAGACAGACTCTTTGAAAAAGACACCTTCAGTGAAACCGACTTTTACGCCATACAGTTAGACAATCACGCCCGCTTTCTCATTCCGTGGCAACACCTGTTGTACGGCTTGTTGAAAATGCAAGACATTGAGTTCAAGCCAGACCTTGCTTATTTAAACGCGTGGAAAGAATGCGCATGTGAAGATTCAGTGGGCTATACCCTAGTTAAGCATTTTAGGCGCGAGGTAATACAAACACTGTTTGGTGGCATGCTTTCACACTTAGAGCAACAAGGCGTAAACAGCCGCACTCTGCTAAGGGGTATTGAGCCTGCCACTTGGCAGCTTATTCATAGCCAACCTGATTCCTGGCTGCCTGCCGACACCGAAAGTTTCGACGAGTTACTGGTAGATGCTTACAGACGCGCCAAACACAAATTACTAGATAAGTATTCTCCGGTAGAAGCTGACATGGAAACCTTAGCTTGGGGTAAGGTCAATGCCTTATCGGTAGAGCACCCCTTCGCTAGTCAAATTCCATTAGTAGGAAGCATGTTAAATATGCAGCAAGTGGAAGGCTTTGGTGATACTTACATGCCCGCAGTGCAAGCGCCTGATTTTGGTGCTTCTGAGCGATTTTTTGTAAGCCCTGGTCATTTAGAAGATGCCATTTTAACCTTACCTGGTGCGCAGAGCGGTCACCCGCTGTCAGATTTTTTTACAGCAGGTTTTAACGACTATGCCACCCACGCGGCAACGCCCCTGCTTCCCGGCGAACCTATACACAGTCGAACATTCTATAAAAAAGAGGCTGAATGACACCTGCAATCACCTTGCTTACTAAGAAGCGTATCGCTCATAGCGTTTTAAAATATGAACACGACGCAAATGCGGCGTCTTACGGTCTGGAAGCCGTTGAAAAACTAAACCTTAACGCCGATACCGTATTTAAAACCTTAGTGGTGAGTACAGACACCAACAAACTGGCTGTTGCTGTAGTACCGGTAAATACCAAGCTAAGCGAAAAGAAAATGGCGAAAGCATTAGGTGTAAAAAAGGTAGAAATGGCGCAGGCAAACGCGGTAATGCTAGCTACAGGCTATGTGTTAGGTGGGGTAAGCCCGTTGGGCCAGAAAAAGCGGTTGGCCTGCGTAATTCACAAAAGCGCTGAAGGCCTTGCTAGTATGCACGTAAGCGCGGGAAAGCGAGGGTTAGAAGTGGCCCTATCCCCTGCCGATTTAGCTTTGCTAACCGGTGCTCAATTTGCTGATATTTCGGTAAGTTAACTTAGCACAATCCAATATATTGTTAGATACGTTAGCAAAAACTTACAATGCAGCTTTTGGTTATGCGACTGCCTAATTACCCGCCTGCGCTAACCACTGCTTTCGTGCTTCTTCAAGCGCTGCTTCATCAGGCTGTTCGTTGCCCGAAATAGCTACGGCAATTTGCTGAATAATGTCATCGCGCTTTTTAATCAACGCATCAGTGCGAGGGAATAGATCTTTAGCTTCAGGATACTGCGCCTTCAACGATTCAACGTCTTCTAAGGCATAATAGCGCGCTTCAAAGGCTTCGTTATACAGCTGACGTTTGGCATTAAAAACAACGTAGTCTTTTGCGGTTTCCGAATTAAGATAATCCATATCCTCTGAAGATAAATTAGCGGCCTGCCCCACTTCACGGGCTTGAGCCATCCAAGAATCTACAGCGTCGGCATCGCCATTTTTAACCGCCTGCTTTACGCCTAGCTGCAAATCGCTGGCGTGAAGAATTTCCATCACTGTAATAAGCGGAACTTGTGCTGCGCTCTGGTCTCGATTATCTGCATCTAGCGACAAATAAGCAAACCATGAAAAGGTAGCGGCAATAATAATAGCAAGAACGACAAGTGCTTTTTTCACACTTTCCTCCAAAGACATGCATATAGAAATCAGTGCGAGTGCACTGTAAAAAAGAGGCAATACAAAAAGAGCGAGAGACCCCGCTCTTTTTCAGTATTGTAACGACCTAAAGATTATTGGTCGACAGGCTCTGAGTTTTCAACTCGGCTTTTCAGTTTTTGACCCGGGCGGAATGTAACCACGCGGCGCGCTTTAATTGGAATGTCTTCACCGGTTTTAGGATTACGGCCAGGACGTTCGTTTTTATCACGCAAGTCAAAGTTACCAAAACCCGACAGTTTTACTTGCTCACCAGATTCCAGAGCGCCTTTAATCTCTTCGAAAAAAAGCTCTACCAGATCCTTCGCATCACGCTTGTTAATGCCTAGTTTCTCGAATAGGTGTTCAGCCATCTCGGCTTTGGTCAATGCCATAGTTTACTCTCTTAACGCGGCCCCAAACTCAGATTCCAGACCTTTAACCACAGTATCTACAGCTTGCTGAATCTCAGCTTCTTCCAAGGTTTTATCCGGATCTTGTAAATGAAGTGACAAAGCAAGGCTCTTATAGCCAGGCTCAATTCCCTTGCCTTTGTACTCATCGAACAAGTTTAGAGCAACTAGTTGATTTACGCCAATATTTTCTATGTAAGAAAGAACATTTCCTACACGCACTTCATCTTTAACCGTAATAGCAATATCACGGCGATTCGATGGGAAGCGCGATACTGGTACAGCTGACGGTAATTTGCGATCGGTAATGGCATCTACCACTAGTTCGAACACAAATACGCGGCCGTTAACACCAAGCAATTTAGTAAACTGCGGGTGTATAGCACCAATATAGCCAACTTCTTCATCATTAAGCAAAATTTTTGCCGTCATACCAGGGTGCAACGCACTATGTTGCCCTGTAACGAACTGGAACTCACCGGTTTTACCCGTAAGTGCCAACAACGCCTCAACGTCAGCTTTCGCATCAAAGAAATCAACCGGGCTATCGCCCAAGTCCCAATGTTCTTCATTACGACGCCCTGCTACTACACCACCAATTACTTGCTGTTGCAATACACCATTAGGCGCATCTTGTTGAGGAATAAAGCGTAATCCGGTTTCAAACATGCGAACACGTTGTTGCTGACGCTTCTGATTATAAGCAGTAGCACCTAGCAAACCCGGCCATAAACTTACGCGCATTACCGACATATCAGATGAAATTGGGTGTGGTAACACCATGCCTTTCACGTCTGGGAATAATGCGTTTTGAATTTTAGGGTCAACAAACGAGTAAGTAATCGCTTCATTGTAGCCACGGCTAAGAAGCAACGACTTCATTGTATTTAGCGGAAGCTTAGCTTCTTGCGAAGGCAACATTGCTAACGTCGCTTTTGGCGCCACGTTTGGAATGTTGTTGTAGCCGTAAACTCGGGCAATTTCTTCAATCAAATCTTCTTCAATTGAAATATCAAAACGATAGCTTGGCGCAACTGCTTCCCAGCCGGCTTCAGTTTGAGTAACGTCTAAACCAAGGCGGTTAAGCATTTCCGTTACTTTCGCATCATCAATGCTAATACCTAGTACACGCGCTAAACGTTCGCGACGAAGCTTAACCGTTGCCTGCTTAGGTAGCTTGTCTTCAGCTACGGCTTCAACCACAGGGCCAGCTTCACCACCACAAATTTCAAGAACTAGTGCTGTAGCACGTTCCATGGCTTTACGCTGAAGTAGCGGGTCTACACCACGCTCGTAGCGGTGCGATGCATCGGTATGCAAACCATACTGACGAGCACGGCCCATAATGGCATCACGGCTAAAGAACGCACTTTCAAGCAAAATATCTTGGGTTTCAGTAGTTACACCAGAGTGTAGACCACCGAAAATACCCGCCATGGCTAGCGCTTTGTTGTCATCAGCAATAACTAACGTATTGCTTTGCAGCTTAGCTTCGGTTTCATCAAGTAGCGTAAGGGCTTCGCCTTCTTTCGCCATACGCACGTTAATATTGCCTTCAATGCTGGCAAGGTTAAACGCGTGCATTGGCTGGCCAAGCTCTAGCAATACAAAGTTAGTCACATCTACAATGGGGTCGATGCTGCGAATACCGCAACGACGAAGCTTTTCAACTAACCACAGCGGCGATGCTGCTTTAACATTTACGCCTTTAACCACACGACCTAAATAACGTGGGCATGCGTCATCAGCGCTTAACGTAATTGATAATTTATCTTCAATTGTTGCGTCTACCGCTGCTACTTCAGGCTCGCACACGTCAAGGTTATTAAGCACGCCAACTTCACGGGCAATACCGCGAATACCCAAACAGTCTGCACGGTTTGGCGTTAGGTCTACTTCAATAGCGTTGTCATCAAGACCAAGGTAATCGCGAATGTCTTCGCCAATAGGTGCATCGGCTGGAAGCTCGATAATACCGTCGTGGTCGTCGCTAATACCTAGCTCAGAGAAGCTACATAGCATGCCGAATGACGGCTCGCCGCGAAGCTTCGCTTTCTTAATCTTAAAATCGCCTGGCAATACAGCACCAACAACCGCTACCGCTACTTTAATGCCCTGACGACAGTTAGGTGCACCACAAACGATATCTAATAGTTCATCGCCACCTACGTTAATTTTAGTTACGCGCAGTTTATCTGCGTTCGGGTGCTGACCGCACTCCACTACTTCACCTACTAGCACGCCTTTAAAATCGCCTGCTACTGGCTCAACACCGTCTACTTCTAGGCCAGCCATGCTCAACTGTTCAGACAGCTCATGTGCCGACAGCGACGGGTTAACCCACTCTCTTAACCATTTTTCACTGAATTTCATGTGTACTCTCTGCCTTAGTTGAACTGCTTAAGGAAACGAAGATCGTTTTCAAAGAACGCGCGCAAGTCGTTAACACCGTAACGAAGCATTGTTAAGCGCTCTACGCCCATACCAAAGGCAAAACCTGTGTACTCTTCTGGGTCGATACCCACAGCTTTAAGTACATTTGGGTGCACCATGCCGCAGCCTAGTACTTCAAGCCACTGACCATTTTTACCCATAACGTCTACTTCAGCTGAAGGCTCAGTAAACGGGAAGTAAGACGGACGGAAGCGAATTTCTAGTGACTCTTCAAAGAAGTGATGTAAGAAGTCGTGCAAAATACCTTTAAGGTCGGTAAAGCTAACGTTCTTATCAACCATCAAACCTTCCACCTGGTGGAACATTGGCGTGTGAGTTTGATCGTAGTCGTTACGATAAACGCGCCCTGGCGAGATAATACGCAATGGCGGCTTTTCCGCTTCCATAGTACGAATTTGAACACCAGAGGTTTGCGTACGAAGCATCATGTCTGGGTTAAAATAGAAGGTATCGTGATCGGCACGCGCTGGGTGATTCGCAGGAATGTTCAGTGCGTCGAAATTGTGAAAACCATCTTCAATTTCAGGGCCGGTCTTTACCGAGAAACCAAGCTCGCCAAAGAAAGATTCAATACGCGCAATAGTGCGGCTAACCGGGTGCAAGTTACCTGGCTTTTCAGTACGGCCTGGCAAAGTAACATCAATGGCTTCTTCGGCTAGCTTTTTGTTAAGCTCTTCAGTGCGTAAAAACTCACCTTTTGCAGAAATAGCTTGCTGAATAACCTGCTTAGCTTGGTTAATCTTTTGGCCTGCGGCAGGACGTTCTTCGTTAGATAACTTTCCAAGCCCTTTAAGTAAGTCGGTAAGTTTACCTTTCTTACCCATGAATTCGACCCTAACTTGGTCTAATGTGGCTGCATCTTGTGCAGCGTCAATCTGGCTTTGTGCCTGATTGATAATAGCGTCAAGCTCCATGTTTTCCTCAATTTACATGATGACTGCATGGCCAAAGCATAGGAAGAATTTTTCTGTGCGCTAAGGCTTGCCTGAAATAAAAGCGGTAGTTTACACGAGTGACAGACATTACCGCTACCCTATATAGCTGATAATGGCGAAATTTTGTGGGTTTTAAACTGGCGACGGTAGAACTTACAACTTTATTTTAAACACGTGCGATATAACAAAGAAGTTCTAGCTACGTATTCACTAGTAGACTAAAGTATATTTTTTAAGCAATCATTAGGGCTACTTTATGAATATCTCCTATCGTCAACTGCTAAGTAGTATTGCTTTCATCTTCGCAAGCTTTTCGGTAAACAGTGCAATTGTAACTTATAACTTTAACGGGTTTGTCTCAGAAGTAGAAAACTCAGCGCAGGAATTTTTCAATCCGTTTGGTTTACTGGGAGAACAGGTAACTGGCTCATTCACGCTAGACACTTCAGCGCCAATTCGAGGCAGACTTGAGACAAGCTATTATTGGTGGTCTGTTCATGATAACGACCGCCCAGCAATGACATCTAGCATTGAAGTTAGTGATATGCTCTTTCAACTAAACAACGAAGGGGTATATCAATCAGAATACGATGAGTATTACCCCGAAGAAATATTAGAAATGTACGATGGGCCAACTTATGACGATGGCTACATTGGCGATGGCATATCGCTTAAAGATTACGCAAGAAAAACTACGTTCTTTTCAAATGGAAGTTTAGAAAGAACATTGCATCTCAGTTTCGGCTTTCGTGATTTGATTAATGACTTTTTTCAATTTGATGAAGGCACCTTGTTGCGAGATGAAATGCCTGATTTCACAACTCCAGTTTCATGGTTCGATAACGACCTCAATACAGATACCCAAGCCGGTGGCGGCTTACTTAGACTTGTTGAAAGGATTGATGATGTAAATGCTGGGGTTACTTATCCTGTAGATTCTACCGTTAGATTTACTCTAACTAGTGTGGAAACGGTTAAGGTAAGTTCGCCACCTATTGGGGCATTATTTTTGATTACTTTAATTATGCTGTCGTATTTTCGGTTTACCGTATTCATAGGAAGAAAATTTAAATAAAGCGCTTCAAGACAATAGGCTACCGTCAGGCCAATCTGAACTTTTAGACGTATCAGTAAAATTTGCTAATCAAAACATCCATTTTTATATAACCAACCCCTTATACATGATAAAGTTATAAATTATCTAATGAAAGTTTTAAAGGCTCGATTATGGTCTTTCGTCACGATATTAATGGTATAAGATCTCTCGCGGTCTTATCTGTCGTCATTTTTCATTTTTTACCTAGTTGGTTACCTGGTGGCTTTGTTGGTGTAGACGTATTCTTTGTTATCTCAGGATACTTAATGACGGCTATTATAGTCACAAAACTCACTAGTAATAGCTTCAACATTTGGGATTTCTACTTAGCTAGAGCAAATAGGATTATTCCATCATTACTCGTGCTATGTTTAGTATTACTTTTACTCGGATTTTTTCTCTTAACTCCTGTTGAATATGGAAAATTAGCTAAACAGACGTTAGCTTCATCTCTATTTATATCTAACCTTGTTTATTATAAAGAATCAGGCTACTTCGCTGAAGATTCTCTAGAAAATTGGTTATTGCATACCTGGTCATTATCTGTGGAGTGGCAGTTCTACCTAATTTACCCAATCGCAATGATCGTTGTATTTAAACTATTCGCAAGAAGATTAATACCGTTCATACTTACAATTGGAACTGTGAGTAGCTTGGCCCTTAGCATATGGCTAAGCCCAAAGAATCCCGAGCTATCTTATTTTGCACTGCCTACTAGGGCCTGGGAAATGCTAGCAGGAGGACTGTTATTTTTCTGGGGATTTAGAACTCAATCGAGAACAACGAAAATTTTAGAATACCTGGGCGTTACCTTTATAGTTTTGTCTTGTATTGTCTTTTCAGAAGACATTGTTTGGCCTGGGTATGCAGCAATACTTCCCGTATTGGGCACTTGTCTAATTATAGCAACTAATAGAAATGACTCTTCGATTCTTAACAAGCTGCTTTTTCAAAAATTAGGGGCGTGGTCGTACTCAATCTATCTTTGGCATTGGCCGCTAGTAGTACTAATTCACACGGCACAACTTGGTCCATTGTTCATACCACTCGGTCTAATCTTAACGCTTATCCTAGGGTACGCTAGTTACAATTACGTCGAGAGATTAAAGCTAATAGATCATAATTCTACTTTAATAAGTTGCTTCAAAAATATACCCCTTCAAAGCGCTCTTGTTATTGCAGCATTTTCATTTTTTGTTTTTTCAACTAATGGAATCATTTCACGTGCTTCAATGGAATACCAAACGGCTGTAAACGATATAAAAGCTAGCCCCTTACGAGCCCAGTGCCACACAAATAAGTACATGCCGCCAAAAGATGCTTGCGAGTACTTTATTAATAAAAATGTTAAGTGGGCAACGCTTGCAGATAGTCACTCTGTTGAAATCGCATATGCTTTAGCTAAAGAAGTTTCTAAACGAGGTGAAGGAGTAAAGCATTTTAGCTTTTCAGGCTGTAAACCGTCATATGGTATGAATAATGACTTTTCTCCATGCGCGCGGTGGTACAATGAAGTTGTAGATTACTTAATTGCCGATAAAGCTATCGAGAATGTTGTGTTTCTTCACAGATACTCAAGTCAGATTGTTGGAGGTAGTAACCATTTGTATCCAGCACTTCCCTCATCGAAAATCGGAGCACGTGGCGAACAGATATTAGAAAATATCGACCGAGTAATACTCGCGCTAGCAAAGCATAAAAAGAATGTTATTGTGCTCTACCCTGTACCAGAGCTTCCCGATAAAATAAGTAAGCTTATAGATACAAACTATACTCAAAGTTTGAGTTTTGAAAATTTAAAAGGTACAGAAACCAACTGGTTCTTGAAACGAAATGAAGTAATTATTAGTCACTTTGATAACGCGAATTATCCACAAAATGTTGTATTTGTAAAACCCCACGAAATGTTTTGTGGCAAGGAAATTTGTCATGCGGTTAAAAACGGCCGTGCATTGTACTTTGATGATGACCATATATCAGTTTACGGCGCGTCAAAGTTAGTTAATAATATTATTGTCAATCGCTAAGGCTTTAATTCGCTAAAGTTTTAATCATTTTTATGAATCTTGGCTTTAAATAATGTTGAACTTTCGCTCAAAAATAAAACTATGACATTGATGGAGCTTCCATTGAACTTAAGACAATGGCGGTCACAACATGAAGAAACTTTACATCGAAGAAAAAATCATCAAGGCAATTAGAAAACCGTGTAATTTGCCTTTAAGTTCGGTAACGCTCACCCTCATAACTACCATCAAACCTTCAGTTTAGTGAAACATAATCTTAGTCGTCACGATATACAGTCATGGAGCGAAGTAGTAGTGGCGACTTTTCCACTTCTATGTATGAATTTGGACATCAGCGGTTTGAGTACGGTGAATAATCCCTGGGTAAAAATAAAAAGCAAAGTAGTCGACATGCGCAGGGGAACCAGCTGAAACATTCTGAAGGTCGAAATTGTGGAACCCATCATCAATTTCGGGGCTGTCCTTTAATGGGAAGGCAAGTTATTCCAATTGCTTCTCGACTAGCTTTGTACGAAGCATTTCAATATGTAAAACACACTTTCTGAAGGAGTAGCTTGCTAAATAACCTGCATAGCTAGATTAATCTTTTAGTCTGCGGCAGAACGTTCTTCGTTCGATAACTTTCCAAGCCCTTTAAGTAAGTCGGTAAGTTTACCTTTCTTACCCATGAATTCGAACCTAACTTGGTCTAATGTGGCTGCATCTTCTGCAGCGTCAAGCTCCATGTTTTCCTCAATCTGCATAATGACTGCATGGCCAAAGCATAGGAAGAATTTTTCTGTGCGCTAAGGCTTGCCTGAAATAAAAGCGGTAGTTTACACGAGAGACAGACATTACCGCTTCCCTATATAGCTGATAATGGCGAAATTTTGTGGGAAAATATGAGCGGTTAGACGAAAGCGGCTGCGTTTGAGACGCGGCAGTGCCAACTTAAAATTTTTGAGGCATAAAAACGCTATCAAATAGCCATTAATATTGGCATTATATTGCTATTAAGCACAATAATATTCACTCGTTTAATTTTCTGTCTTCTACAGATCTAATCTGTTGATTACTTCAAAGGGATTTAGATGTCTTCATCAGCAGCTCTTGTTTTATTTTTAGTCTTCTCTATAGTACTTTTGTACTTCGTAAGTAAATTCTCCCCCCTAAAATTGAGGGAAATAAATACATCTAGCAATCCTGTTCGGAAAGACGACAAAGCCTCTATTGCAGCTCTCACCCTTCTATTTTTATCCAGTTTTGCTTCAATTTATCTAAGCACCTACAACTTTACCAGTTTTGGTGTTGACTACGATTCAATGTCTGTGCAATTGAACTTCCTGATAAAAAGTGAAATAAAATTTCAAATGTGGAACGGAAGGTTTTTTCCTTTATCTCACGTAGACAACGCCATTTTACTTAAAGTTTTTAACAGTTTTACTGCCTTGAAGTTTTATTTAATCCTTCACTTTATCAGTTTGTTAGCGATAGTCTACTTTGCATTTGATTTCATCCCTAAGAACAGAAGGCTAGTATTCATAAGCTTAATTGCAATCGCCCCTCCCGTAGTTAATATTTACTCTTCGGCGATTTATTCAGAAAGAAATATTCTTTTGCTTCTATGTGCAAGTGTTCTTTTTCTTCGGTTGGGAATGCGGAGAGTGTTGAGTAAAAAGCTAGCTTTACACCTCTCCCTGTCATCATTTTTAATATCACTTTACTTTAAAGAGACTACAATACTTTACGTTGGTTCGT
The DNA here is from genome assembly GCF_056311825.1 of Alteromonas sp. ABH4_452. Classification (NCBI taxonomy): domain Bacteria; kingdom Pseudomonadati; phylum Pseudomonadota; class Gammaproteobacteria; order Alteromonadales; family Alteromonadaceae; genus Alteromonas; species Alteromonas sp. ABH4_452. Next base: position 3,132,502 of record NZ_CM149973.1, read on the forward strand.
TTTTGGGATTGTTTTTTATTTTAACAAACCTCAAAGCTTTAAAAGCCCTTAACTATTCAGTGTTTATCGATTATTTGAAAAGCCCATTAAGCTATATTGAGACATTATTTCTTATACCGTGCTTGCTTTGGCTTCTCTCGTTCTTTCTTCTTGGTGGAGAGTTAAACCCTGAATATGTAGCGAAGAGAGATAATAGCCTTACAGAGTATGTTGGTAAAAACTACCTAGAACTGACGGTAATTTCTGCCATCTTAGTATTTATGACTCTACGGGCTCGATTCGACCTCTACACCGTTTTAATACTGTCATGTGTTCCTGTAGCGCTTTACTGTCTTCTAGTTAGCCAGTCAATGGGGGCGTATAACATTTTCACTTATTATAACTACCTTATTTATCTTGTTTTCGCTTTTTATATTATTTCCACAAAGAAAAGCAATTTTTTAACTTTAGTTCCCATTACATTCGCGGTGTTTACTGCGATAACTATTACTGGCTTCGTTGAGTTCACAAGAAAAGTTAATACGCGAAATAAGGTTGTAAGCGAAGCCGTAGAAAGTATTAAAAGTGAGACCTTGAGCATTAACCTCAAGGAACCATGGAAGGAGCGCAATCTAGCAAGATTTATTTTGTACAAAGCAAATCAAGGCCATATTAATCACTTAACGGGCCATGACTTATTTTGTAAGGACACTAACTTATATGATGAAAATACGACATGTACTACTGGTGAGCTGTCATCTCGCTGTAAAACGCTTATTGATGCTAAAATATCAAGCGACCAACCAGAAGAACTTAAGATTGTCATAGCTGGTCATGAAGATTGTAACTAGTCTTTTGTTAGGTTTAACTTCTTAAAATGTATCGAGGTCGCTTTTTAGTTTCTACGTAAATGCGACCTATATACTCGCCTAATACACCTATTCCTATAAGTTGAACTCCACCAAGGAAGAGAACAGACACCATTAAAGACGGGTACCCCGGAACATCATTACCCCATATAAGCTTTTCGACAATCATCATCAGACCGTATGCAAACGCCAGCGAAGAGATAGCGAAGCCAATATAGGTCCACATTCTAAGAGGTACTGTTGAGAAGCCTGTAATCCCCTCTAATGCCAGATTCCATAACTTCCAGCCATTAAACTTTGTCGTACCAGCTACACGTTCATCTCGGGTGTATTCCACAATAGCAGTTTTCCCACCGCACCAAGACAAAATAGCTTTCATAAAGAGATTACGCTCTTCAAGTTGAATAATACTTTGAACTATCTTTTTATCTAAAAGCCTAAAATCGCCAACATTTTCTTCTATTTTAGTATTGCTTATTTTGTTGTGGAAAGAGTAAAACCACTGGGCTGTTTTACGCTTGAGGTAAGTATCTGAATCTCGATTGGCGCGTTTCGCGAGCACCATTTCGTAGCCTTCTCTCCACTTAGCAATTAATTCGTGAACTACTTCGATAGGATCTTGTAAGTCAACATCAATGGGAATAACTGCGTCACCATCGCTATGCTCTAAACCTGCAAACAGCGCAGGCTCTTTTCCGAAGTTTTTAATAAAAGAAAGTGCTTTTACACTTTCGTCATTTGATGATAACTGAGTGATAATTTCCAGTGTTTTATCTGAACTTCCATCATCTATAAAAACGATCTGTACGTCGTACTGACTCAGCTCTGCTTTCACTCTATCATAAAAAATGTTTATGACTTCTTCTTCATTAAAAACAGGAACAACTAGCGATATTTTTTCCATGGCTTTGCCTAGACCTCTTTAAAAACAACATATTTTGAAAACAGAAAACCAACTACTAAACTTGTTCCAGAGAACAGTACTAGCGTAACTAATTCGTGCAATTCCCATAATTCTGCTAAAAAGCCTAATGAGTATGCCAAGGCTCCCATAAACGTTGTAAAAGTAATGTAGCGACTGAGAGAAACGTTAGTCTTAAAAGTGAACTTGCCATTTGCAAAGAATGAAAATGTAACCGCAATAATAAAAGCAATTAGATTTGATAGAGCTTGTCCATAACCAAATTGGGTTAATGCGAAAAATGATAACCAATGGATTGCAGTGTTAATGACACCCACTGAGAGAAATCTTGAAAAAAGCGAGATAGCTGAAAAGCGTTTTGTTTTGAACAAAGCCATTCCCTAGCATTAGATATAAAAAAACATAAATCTATTGATAGAATCACTGCCCTCTATTCTTGAAGCAGTGGCTAAAAATGAGATCACTAGAACCATCCTAAGTATACATTCTGTTTCCCTTAATTCTATACATTTCTAATGCTCAGACACGGTTAAACGCAGAGGAATACATTTTCAGAGGGGTTATTTACATAGTAATTACAGTAGATACTTTTTAGTAATATATAGTAAAAGCGCTATTGCCACTGAAACGTTGAACAGACAAGCCTTCGACTGAAATCGGTGTTAAAAGGCCAGTTGTACGAATTCAAGTAACTGTAATCATTTATGGTTACCATGCTAACGCTTCGTATGAAATATGGTAAGCTTTTACATCTTGGTGAGCTTTTTGCTTTCTTTAACACTAAGCTGTAAAGCTCACAAAGCGTTTTTTAGTTACCTCTTCAAAAACATCATGGAATTAAGATGCAGAAAACAGTTTCCGTTATAATCACGACACACAATCGCCCTGACTACTTAAAGGAGTCACTCGCTGCAGTATTAAAACAAACTGTTATGCCACAAGAAGTGTTCGTTATTGATGATGGCTCGTCAGTAAGCTATGAAGAAGTATTATCTCTATTTCCAAGTGAACAATTTACTTACGTTAAAGTTCCAGTAGCATCAGGTGCTAACGCAGCACGTAACTTAGGTATAACTAAGTCAACATCAGATATTATTGCGTTTTTAGATGACGACGATGTATGGGACAATGATTATCTAGAACAGCACATTGCAGCGCATCAACACGCAGATGCTGTGACTTGCGGCTATCGATTTCTTGAAACACCCGATAAAATTCACATCAACGAAACTGAAGTTATCACCACTGATGTAATCAAAAAAGGTAATAAATTCTGCGGAATGAGTGGTGTTACGTGCAAGGCATCATTAGCTAAAAAGCTGATGTTTGATGAAGAGCTAAAGAATAGCCAAGATTGGGACTTCTTTGTTCGCATCACATTAGAAGATGCTGTTTTCAGAAACATACCTAAAGATATTTATTTCTATCGCAGAGGTCACGTTAGCATTTCTACCGAAGTAGCCAATATGCCACTAGAAAAAGTCTTCCCAAGGCTTAAGGCATTTAAAAAGCATAAGTTGCTATTAGGCAAAGAAGCTTATAACGACCGTGTTGCTAATCAAATCCTTAGTCAAATTGGCAAGAAAAATAATAAGCTGAGCTGGATTGGTTTGTCTGTAAGAGAAGCGGGGTTATTAGCCACCGCAAAAGTTATTCTAGGGAAAGACAGACTTCGTCGTAAGTTCGGCAAGTAGCGCCTACATCACTTCACCTGTAGTGTGCGCCGTTAGCAAAATTAACAGCGCACTCGCTACATCAGAACAAATACACTATAAACTCTTTATCACGTTCGCATAGCGCTCGGCCACACTCTCCCAACTAAAATCGGCTGCTTGCTCTATTGGCGCGTTGGCCCAGTCGGTTGATAGTGTAGTAGCTATGGCAGCGGCGTATTCTTCAATATTTTCCACATCACAAACTACCCCGGCTTTACCTATAAGTGTTCTGCGCATAGAGTCATCGGTAGCTACAACCGGCAACCCACTTGCCATTGCTTCTAAATATACTCGCCCAAAAGGCTCGTCTTCAGATGGCAATGTAAATGCATCAACTGAGCGATAAACATTAGGAATATCAGCGAAGTCGACTTTAACTATTTTAAAGCGTTGTGCACCTAACTTTTGTGTACAAAGGTCATTAAAGTACTGTACATCTGGGCCGTCACCACAAATAAGTAACGATACATCGTTTAGTTGACTTACTGCCTCGATGGCTAAATGTATACGCTTGTGATTTTGCCTATTTAACGCACCAACCGTTAATAGCACTTTGCCCTGTAAACCATGCTCATATTTTTCGCCCTGCGGGCTAAATTTTGCTAAGTTTACACCGTTGGGGATAATTTCAACCCGTTGTTCTGGTGCTATAGAATGAACATATTCTTTGGTTTCTTGATTAAACACAACCAAGCAGTCGGGCTTAAATTTCAAGTTGCGGCGTAATACTTTACCGTTCGATACCATCCCTGCCCTTTCGGTATAAAGAATGGGAGTCTTAAATAGCTTTCTAATTACTGCTGCTACTGCCAAGCCACCATAATCATTATTGGGGTAAATGACATCACATCGCTTAAATATTAAATATGGCGTGTATGTTAGGAAGCTAGTTAGCGACTCGATAAGCAAAGATGGATTAGAAACAAAACGCGTTAGCAACCAATCAATAGTTTTATTGCGCTGGGCTTTTTTCACTTTCCCTCTGGGAATACAGGGAATTACCACACTGTGTTCACTACATTTAGATGAGCTTAAAAGCTTTACGTCAAAAAATGTGGCAAGATGTTCCGCCATTTCATACGCACTGAGCTGAGATCCGCCGCTTGATGAAAACCCTGCCTCAGGGTGAATAACGGCTACTTTTTTCTTCATAAAATTTCCATTTTAGTGCATAGGAGCATTTGCTTTGTCCGGTATCCTTTTAAGTATACCAAGATGTCTTTAAAGATTATTATTGAAATAGGTGCGTTAGTAATAAACTATCATTAATAGTCCATTATTAAGTATTTAGATTAAGCAATTTAGATTCCGTTTTTTATAAAACTTAAAAGAACCAAAATTAGGTGGGCTGTTTTACCAGCAGAAGCAAACTAATATTGTAAAGATCCCAGCCACCGCCTTGCTACGTACCAACGTTAGCACTACCCTTTTAATACAGCCCTAGTTTTCCTTTCATGCTTTTCAACCTATAGGGATATACCATGCACTCTGCTAACTCAAAGCCATCTATTTTTCGCTTCGCTTTTATTGGTTTACTGTCGTTTCTAATGCTTTCTTGTGCCACAGTGAACAAGAATGATAAAGGTTATACAAAGGGCGGCCAACCCGGTGATATTTTGCATAACTATCTTAATGCGCATATTAATGACAACAATACCGTAAACTCATTACTAGCTGACTACAAAGGCCCGAAAAACCTATCAACCGTTGTTGAAAAGTACGAAGACGAGATAGCCCAGTTGTATAATCAAAAAGTGTTATCACGTAATCCATCACTTAGTGAAGATGCAAAGAAAACGCTGTTCGCTAATTTAACCACTAACCAAGCCTCTGCGCTATTTGCTTTGTACCCAATCGATACAGCAAAGTGGATGAAAACAATTTCAACGTACTCGGGCTTAAGTAAGAACGATATTTATGAGTCAGCAATAACAGCAGAGCTAGACCCGTCAATAGTTTTTGCAGCTTCGGCTTCTGGGTTTGAAGATACTGCTACCCCGCTCATTAACTCAATAGGGTTAGTTATTTACGGCCAGGATGAAGAAAGTACTGCCGCCGTTAAATTTAGAGCCGAAGATGATACCTATTGGCGTGAAGGGTTAGACTTATCTTGGGAGCCCATTTACGGGTCGTTCGCCGGAAGCATAGTGTACCTAGAAGCAGACACTACGTACCATATTGAAGTGACGATTACGGATGCTTATGGCGATATCGTTGAACATTCCTTTCAAACAACTACAAAGCCTAACACGCCCCCTATCGACCCAAACAAAATTTATTACCTTTCAGAAATTTATTCTGGCGGCCAATTAGATTTAGAAGCGCTAAATATAGAAGGCAGCGAAGATGGCTATGCAAAAATTATAGGCGACGGCCCCGTTATTGAAGCTGGCAACGATGTACTTGCTGCTGTGAATATTGGTAACAACTCGTATGTTATGCTAGAAAACCTTACCGTTAAGGGCGGGCAACGTTACGGTATATTTGCAAAAAAGGCACATCATATATGGATTAAAGGATGCAATGTATCTGAGTATGGTAGAGAGGCCGTAGATATTAGAAACGGTGTAGCCTATTCAAGTACTACTAATAATTCACCTATCAATTACGATTCAGGTATTTACCTAGAACGAAGTGGAATTGCAGTAATTGAAGAATGTGAGGTCCATAGCCCTAACTTAGGTGCGAATAGCTGGGCAGTAGGTCACCCTAAAGGTGCAAATGCGCTACAAGTTTGGGCATACCACGACAGCGATGCCTACAGGGGCGAATTCATTGTTCGAAATAATCGCTTTTACGGCACGCCAGAGCACAGGTTCAACGATGTTATAGAGGGCAGAAAAAACTTCGAAAGACGTGGTGGCTTCGTTAAGAACTCGGCCATTTATGGCAACTACCTAGCCTATGCAAATGATGACTTAATAGAAATAGATGGCGGCCAACAAAATGTGTTGGTATACGATAACGAAATGGAGCAAGGCTATGCTGGTATTAGCATAGCTCCGAATACGTTAGGCCCCAGCTATATTTTTCATAACTACATACACAATTTAGGTGACGAAACAGGTAAAGAGTGGACTGCAATAAAAGCTGGAGGACTAATTTCTAAACCAGCAGGCAGAACCTACGTTTTCGAAAATGTAATTGATGTAGAGCGTAATGGCATTGCTGCATCAAAAGTAAATAATGACACGACATTTTGGGTTACCACCCAGAACAATATTATATTAACTAAGAATACTGGCTATTCAGTTGGCTACTGTATTTTTGATAAAGAAAAATATGTAGGCAGTACAAGCACTAACGACCTTTGTTTTAATGAGAACTCTGGTGACGCAAGATACGAATTTAATTTAGATAACGTTGTTGAACACCCCTACTCTGATGATTTTTCATACATTGAGTCACTGCAAAGTTTGTCTGAACCTACTTTATATGTACCCGAAGAATTTAAAATACCTAACTTTTCTACGGAAGTAGCGTTACAAGCAGTCGTAGTGCAGCCACCAACAGTGTGGGAATTTAAAGCGAGCGAGATTCAGTACACGGGTTTTCCTAAACAGTATCGCTACGGAACTACTACCATTTCCGACGACAATACCGTTACCTTGACCGGCAACAATTGGCAGATGTTTCCTATTAGCTACGTATTAACCGAAGACTCTGTATTAGAGTTGGAGCTTGAAGTAGAGGGTAACCCAGAGGTAGTTGGTATTGGCTTTGAGACAGATACTAAGTTAAATAGCTCTAGAGTGGTTAAATTTTATGGCAAACAGGCTTGGGGGATTAGAGGTGAAGACTCCTTTGCACCCAAATCTAGCGCAATAACTTTTCCTATTGGGCAATATGTGAAAGGCAAAGTGAACTATTTGATACTAGTACTAGATAATGACGATATTGAAAGTTGGCGTAATAGAGACAAAGCAGTGTTTAGAAAATTAGTTATCAGATAATCGCGGTTGCTGTTGTTGCAGGAAGCTCTATCGCAATATACCTTTGAATAAACTCAAGATTAAAACTGTGTCAACTTTTTAAACACTTGGTTACTTGATTTGAGCATCATGATTTACAACACGTTGTAATAAAACAATTTTTAATAAGTGGCGCGACAATTGCTTAAGTTGAATAGACGTATAAAAATTTACTAATAATTTTGGAGTTATTGTGTTAAAAAAGTTAATCCAAGCGACTTTAGCAGTAGTGACACTTTCTTCTGCTCTATCTGCGAATGCAGAAATAATTTTAGCATCTGATTTTACAGGTACATCAGGTGACCCTTCAAACATTTCTTGGACAGAAAACAGCGTTGAAGTGACAAACACACTTGATCCTCAAACAACCAGCTTTTCTTCTTTAGATCTATTCGACAACTACGACAATTTGTTTGCCGTAGATTACAACATCCACAATGAAGGAACTTGGTTTGTTGACGTTCTACTTACAGCAAGCTTCCTTGTAAGTAGTATCGATCTAGAGTCTCTAACTCTTGATGCTTCAATTTTTAGTAACAATGGACAATTTCAAATAAATCAACGCGACTTTAGCCTTTCACTAGATATTTTTGAAGGCGTAAGTTCACTATTTTCAAGCACCGTAGATGTATTCGAACGTGATAATAACAACGCTGGTTTCGTACCAACGAAATCAATCGCATTTGATTTAAGCAATGTCACTCTGTCTGGCGGAAGCGACTATGTACTTCGTTTTACAGCATTCGGTGATGGCGGTGGTAACAACGCTGGTTTTGACAACTTAGTACTTAACGGTACAGCGAATGGTTCTTCTCTAGTGAATGTACCAGCACCAGGTAGCATGGCTATATTAGTGACTTCTTTAGTTATCCTCTGCTTCCGCAAAACGAAGTAATGTTCTACTAAACGTTCCTAAAAGGCTCTTATTGTATAAGAGCCTTTTTTATTTCTGCTTTAGTAAATAAAAAATTTGCATATCATTCTCCACTTAAATATACGTGAAACTTTTTGCATTAAACTTATTATTCCCTGCCTAGAATTAGACAAAACGCCTTCAAGCTTTCGTGTTATTTTTTTGTGCTCATGATGATCGTTTTTACTAGACTACTGAAAATGGGCTATTAATTGCATACCCATTATCTCTATGTGATAAATAAGAACTTAACAGTTTGGTTCAGGTTTAAAATTAAAAGGAAAATAATGGAATCTACTTCTCCACTTATCTCTGTAATTATTCCCGCTTTCAACGCGGAGTTATACATTAAAGAAGCTCTAGAAAGCGTTTGCAGCCAGACTTATGGGAATTTAGAAATTATTATAATCGACGACGGTTCTTCTGATAGAACTAGAGAAATAATAGAGAAATTTCAAGATGCCAGAATTCGGCTAATATCTAGGGAAAATCGAGGGTTGATAGCAACTCTAAACGAAGGGATAGAGATTAGTCGTGGCGATTATATTGCAAGAATGGATGCAGATGATATTTGCCTGAGTACAAGACTTGAAACGCAAGTAGAGTATCTACGGAAACATAATAATATTGGATTACTATTTACTGGTATTGAATATATCGATGAAAATGGAAGAAAACTTAGGGAAAAAGTTTCCACTAAATCGCGAAAGCTTGAACCGGTAGAGTTACTCTTTGGCTGTCCAGTTTGCCATCCTACTGTAATGTTTGATATGACAAAATTAAAAAAGAGTGATATTCAATATGATAAAGCTTACTGCCTCGCAGAAGATTTCGAACTATGGACAAGATTAGTTAGCATTACAGAAGTTGGTATTATAAACAAAGTGTTGTTTAAATACAGAATTCATCCAAATAGCATCACATCTAAAAACAATGAAAAACAACGTATAGTCGCTAGCAAAGCTCTCGTTTCAAATTTGTCTTACATTTGTAAAGCATCGATGCTCAAGCACCTATACACTGTCTACAACAACCACTTAGGTAACGAGTCTAGCCTGAAGACGTTATTTTCTTTAGTATATGTAGGTACGATGCTGAAAAAAATTAATAGTAAATTTACTTACAAGAAATTCTTATCAAAATCTTACTATTTAATTAGGGATAAATTCAAAAAAAGAAAGAATAAAATAGCTAGAGCTTAGTAAACTATCAGTTTCTTGTAAGAAGCAATGAGAGATTGAACTGGACAAATTTGAAAAAAATCAAGTTAGCATAACAATTCACGTATACTAACTTGAAGAATCAAAGATAATTGCAAAGAAAATCTTGGGCTTCGCCTATTATCATAGTTTAAGGTCAGCGAATGCTATTTCTATCTACATTTCAATCGAGAATTATATTATCTATTATTAGCTTGATCCCAGCTCTTTCATTACCTGTACGGCATTAGAATATTGCTCGTTTATCTTTGCTTCAAGGGTACTTGGAACAACGACATCGCTATTTTCCCTTGTTCTAACAATTTTACCAGCTTTAATGTTTTCGGAAGTATCACCTGACTTTTCTTTACCTGTTTTATTAAATGAAGAATATTCATTTGATAAAGGTACTTTTAAGTTTAGGACTTTCGATAGCCGCGCTAGCGTTCTATCTGTCTCCCTAACGATATCATCTGAATCAAGATAAAAAAATGTATCTAGCTCTTTAGCATAGTCTGTAAGTGAACTGAGCCGTTGAGAATAATATTCACACGCCCAGTTAACGTCACTATATTTTTGATTACCATGCTTTCTTCCCATAGTGACAATACTTTTGACTGTAGCTACCGGCTGTCGTGTCATTATAATAATAGTGGAACTAGCACTATCTAATTCTTCGCTGTTTTTAAAATCGTAACTTTTATGGAGGATCTTATCAAAAAGAATTTTTGATGAATCAAATCTGAGCCCATCTTGGTGCAAAGCTATTTTTTGATCTAGAAGCGAAAAAGCTCGCTTGTATCTAATACTAAGCTCGCTGTAACCTCTAATTTCCTCATTAGACCCCAGTATATGAGAAAGTAATGATGATCTGCTTCTCATGTGGCTGAGCATGAATACTCTTCTTGGCCTGCTCCATACGAGCTGCGGATGTTTCAGCAAGTATTGTAATCGCTGACTATGTTTCATTTCCTCATACTCCTTCATTGCCAATTTATAACAAGTTCTTTTAACGAAAGCTTTTATCTGGAAGATATCCCATATTTAGAGTTTGGGAGGTTCTAATTTTCTAGCACTTTTAATACCTCTTTTATTAAAAGATTTATTTAAGAAACATTATTTTCAACTCTTCTAAATTTCTTTTCACCGACTTAAAAAATACTATTGAATAGATCAATGGATAAACTACTACACCGAAAACGACCAAAGCCATTATTAGCAAAATATCGTTTGCAATCCATAAAGTTAAGTGGGGCTTCAAGAGTATTAAGCACAGATACATTCCTAATGAAGAAAAACACGGTGGCATTAATGAGATAAACAAGCGCTTTAAATTTAATGGTACGTGCTTTTTAGTTATCAAAAGTCTTATAGGTAATGAAATAAAACCTGCTATCACTGTGCTAATAAGCATAATTTTTATACCAAACCAAATCGTGGCCCCTGCGACGACTATGCTTGCAAACAAATTTAGTAAAGTAAGATAGAATGCGTCTTTAGTTTTTCCCCGAGCTATTAGTAGGTTAGGCAGAAACCAAGCCACTACACTTGGAAACATAGCAAACGAAGTTATCACCATATATTCAGCACTGGGGGAAAACTTTTCCCCGAAAGCTATCGTAACAAACGGGTCTGCTATTGCAGCTAATCCCATAAAAATTGGTAAGACTAACAATGCCGTAATTGTTACCATTTTAATATACAAATCTCCGAGGTTTTCTGTGTCTTTCACTCTCGAAAAACTTGGCACAACCATAGAATTAATAGAACTCATAGTAACTTGATTTATTATTAATGAGCCTTTTTGCGCCGCAGCTAGTAATGCAAAACTAGCCGGGCCTAAAACGATCCCAGTAAACATGTTGCTAGCTTTTCGGTGAAGAAAGTTCATTATTGTCATTCCGAAAAGGGGCAGGCAAAAGCTGATCAACTCCTTATTGTCACTTTTGTTAAAGTGAAAATAAGGTTTGAATTTAGCTACATAAAGCAGAAGAAAATATTGGACTATTGCGTTAACCAATTTTCCGATAATTAGCGCCCAAAGCCCATAACCATTTTCGGCCAATACTATAATCGTCACAGCAGAGATTAGGGTCGCACAGAACTTTGCTACGCCCATTTGTTTGTTTTTAAATTCGCGAAGTAGTTTACCACTTACCACAACCTGTAAGCTTGTGACTAGGGTAATTGGGGCGAGGCTGGCAACAACCCAAGCAGCTAATTCTGAATAAGAGTAATAAGCAATAGGCGCACCTATACCCAGAATTCCTAATACAACTATCATTCCCATACCAGCAACGAACGTCATTGTGCTGGCAGCGTATCTGTCTTCCCACTTGTCTCTTTGAACTAGATTCTGATTAACCCCCGCATTTACAAGCGTATTGGCGAATTCAATGAACAGAAAACAGAAACCAGCCAAACCGAATTCTTCTAAAGTTAGGACTCGTGCCAGATAGGCATATACAAGAAAATCAACGACGTTGATCCCTGTTCTTGTTAAAGACGTCCAAATGCTACCTTTTGTAGCTTTTTTCTTAAGCGACATTTATTTCTCAATAATTTAACTGGAAGGGGGTTTACGAAACTATTAATTAAGTTCTATTTGCTTCTTTTCCTAATTGAAGCTGGAGGAACTCGCTCATGCTGGTGAGAAAGATTAAAAAAAGTAGCCATGTAAGACTTACCTTACGTTTGAAAGGAAAACTAGCATTCATAAAAGTCTTCTTTGTTCGCCCTAAAAACATTTTAACTAAACCAACACAAAATCGTAGTTTACGTCCTATGCTAGCCTTTGAAAGTTCTGCGTCCCAAGTCCCTCCTACTACACGCTTTCGTTTGATTAACAACTCTTCTTTATTGCGCGATGGGTGAAAAACTTCGGCTTTTTCTGAATATACAATTTTGCCACCTGAGCTCACTACTCGCTGACTAAACTCAACGTCCCCGCCAGATTTTAACTTTTCGTTAAACCCGCCGTGTGTTTCAAGTAATTGCTTTGTACAAAACAAATTTGCAGTTATGCACTTGCCGTTTTTTGCGTTCTGATCTTGTTTCATAGAAAACATGTTTTCAAAGTCTAGAGCACATTGTTCAGTATTTTTTGCGCTATCTGAGAAAAACGATACTTTTCCAGCGACCACAGTCCTTCCACTTTGCGCTTTCCAACAATCAAGTAGGCTATGAAGCCAATTTTCAGACACTAAACAATCGGAATCTGTAAATGCCACGAATTCACCTTGAGCTAATTTCAACCCTTCATTTCGGGCTGCATAAGATCCGGGTGTGAGGCATTGAATAAGGCGAAACGCTTTATCATCTAATTCAGAAACTAATTTTTGAAGAAATTCGTAGGTACCGTCAGATGAACCATTATCAATAATAATCACCTCATATTCATCTTTAGGAAAAGCCATGGATCTTAGCTTTTCTATACAAAGGCCCACTCTATCAATATCGTTATAAACTGGTATTAAAACGCTTACTTGTGGGGGATATAGGGAAGCACCGTTATCTGAATTCATTCTATTTTCGTCCAATACTCTAGGCATTATTTATAACCGTATTCCAAGCTTCGACTACTCGGTTTTCACCGTAACAAGCTAACACCTCTTTGCGAACTTCTCTTTTAGATACAAAAATAGTTTGCAGCAAATCCTTTGAAACTTTCCCAATATCTACTAGATGAACAAATGAATGCTGCTCACTTTTGACTCTTCCAAACTGACTTGCATTCACTAGAACGTTACACCCTTCACCAATAGCATGATAAAAAGACCCTGAACTTATCATAGTGTTATCCGAATGAGGTAATAGGACAAACTTTGATGCCTTCAACATTCCATTCAACTCATCACCTGAAAGAAAGCGATTATCCCAATCAACGTTTAGGCCTCGTTCTTTAATTATCTTTTCTAACTTCCGAGTGTAAGATAAATCAGAGCACTTCCCCGCTATTTTCAAGGAAAGTGACGAAGGCCAGTCGAGAAGAACTTTATCCAAATTTTTATAGGGCTTTATCCCACCAAAAAACAACACATCTATCGTATTTTCTTGCTCTGTTTCTTCATCGTCCTCAATAAGTTCATTGTTAGATTTATACAACGGATGAATAAGAGACGGAGAAGAAAAGTAACTCTCTAGTGATATTGGAGGAATGTTTAGCAATGAATATAACTTGCATAAAAAATCGAAGCGCTTAGTGCTTCCTTTGCTATTATGGGGCCGAAAGTTATGCTTTATCCAAATCACTTTTTTCGCACATATTTTTGAAAAGATGACTAATAAAACCATTTTAAAAAAATACTGAACAGTAGTCTTATACGACCTGCCATATACTCTATCTTCAACCCAGTTCAAAATCACAATGGCTTTCTTAGGGTGGGATAATAAATATCTAATAAAAGTTAAATCTGTAGGCTGAACATCGTAACCTAACTTATGGAGTGCTTTTTTATTTAAGTCTAGAAACTCATTTTGACTTCTTGGTGGATACATAAAAGCTTTTTGCATACTTTCCTGCTTCATTACGCTAATCCCAACTTAGTTATTTCCTTCGCTTTTATTCCAACTAAATACACTATATCGCCATAGGTTTTTTCAATACTTTTCTGCGCAAAGCTCTAAAGAAAAAGTTTACCGTAGCTTTGAAACCGACAAGCTTTATTGATAGAGAAATCCACCTTTTTTTATCTTCTTTGTGTTTTAACGAAAAGAGTACTTGCTCACTTACACGCTTTTTAAACCAGTAATCGCCTAAAAAATCCTTATGCTTGTATGCAGAAGCTAACCTAGGGTAAATATCTTTAGGAGCTAATTTACGCACTTTGGCTCCAATTCCATCTTCATTTTGAAAGCGGTATAAAAACAGTGCCTCTGGAATGTTCCTAAAATCCATTCCTTTCGTGAATAACCTCACAAACATATCCCAATCTTGTCCGTTGGGCAGAGCTTCATCGAACTGCAGCTTTTCTAAAACTTTCCTGCAGCAACTAAACCCAGACATTCCACAATATGTGTTTCCACGTAACAATGATGTTTTCGTTACTTCTACATCACTGTTAATAACAACAACATTTTCTTTTCCCAGTTGCTTAAATCCAGCAACTACCGCATCGGCTCCGCTTTGGTACTGAGCCAAAATTTCATTCAAATACTCTGGTAGCCAAATGTCATCGTCATCTAAAAAAGCTATAATTTCGCCAGAACATTCTTCGATACCGATATTTCTAGCTCTGTTAGCGCCACTTCTCTCTTTCAAGAGAATGTGTTTCGCATTTACTTTTTTAATAGCATCTAAAACTGATTCGTATGAAATATCAGAGCAGTCATTGACGATAATGACTTCTTTTGGTTTACATGTTTGCGCTGCTATACCTTCTAACGCTTCCTTTAAGAAAGCCGGCCGATTACACGTAGTGATTACAACTGAAATATCCAAATAGATTCCCTTCTAACTGCAATGAATAAAATTTTAACTCACGTTATGATACCAAATTTTTAGCATGACCGAACGTTGTTGTAGCTATACTTTCCCAGTTATACTTATTTAAAAATTCCTCTCTATCAAGACTTAGGTTTAGGCTCGATAAGGTAGATAATTTTACAGAAAGCTCTTCAACGTTCCCCACTTGAAAATAGCTATCGGCAGGTGCTTCTATATCAATATTGGGTGAAATATCGCTCAATAACACTTTACTACCAGCACTTATCGCCTCTAACGCTACAATTGGAAGACCTTCATGGTACGATGGTAAAACAAACACTGAAGCATGCTGATATAATGCTTTCAATTCGTCTCCTGAACGCCTGCCGGCAAATATAATGTTTGCACTTGCCGAACGTTTTAAACTTTTCGAATAGTCGTCTTCATGATCTGCATCACCAACAATTACTAATTTTGGTGAAACGTTAGATTGTTTATAAGCTTCTACAAGGTCGTGAAAACCCTTTTCGGGAACTAGCCTACCAACAGTTAAAATATAACTAGCCGCGCTAATATCTAAATCTTTTGGTAGGTAGTCGGGCGTTATCTTTCCTGTAAGCGTAGGTAGCATACCGTTAGGTACAAAACTAATTTTATCTGAGTGTTTGGGAAAGCTATGTTTAAGCTGTTCACTTAAGCTTCGCCCCACTACCAACACTCTATTTCCGTAGGTGATCCCCATCTTTTCGCCAAACTTTAGTACCTTTTTAGCGAATGGACTCCATTTTTGCCTGTCGTAGTCTGCCCCATGATGAGTAACCATTACCTTCATACCAAGTACTCGAGCTAAGGGCGTAAATAGAGCCGGTCCTATAGCATGCAAATGCACAATATCTGGTTTTACAAAAAGTCTGGCATAAATAATCGCTATAAAGGTATGCAAGAAGGTTTCTAGCAATTTGTGCCTTAGTGCCCAAACACTAATAACTTCCACACCTTCATATTCATATCGCTTCTGACTTACATACGGCGAGCGCGCCAGAACCGTAACTTCTGCACCTTGCCTTACCATTTTAGGGTAAAGCTGTTGGCAATGAGACTCTATCCCTCCCATAACATCTGGAATACCGCGTAGACCTATTGCGCAAATCTTCATAAAACTAATCCGTTGTAGTTAATAGTGCTAATTGGTTTCTAAAACTATACCGCGCTTTTGCTGGGGCAGTATTACCTAAAGAAACGCCTATCAAAATCGCGAAGAATATTAACCCTTCTATATTCCATAGTGGCATTGTTGCTAAATTCATTGTTAAAAAGCCAATTAAAGATAGTGGTAAGATTTTTGACAAGCGTTTGTCTTTTACACCAGCGGTAATAATCAAAGAATACGAGCATAGGAAAAGAAACGAGAACAGCCCTATGTATCCGTATTCATAAAAGTAAGAAACATAAGTGTTATGTGCGTAATGCTTAAAAACACCATTCCACGCCTCAGGTCCATAACCAAGCAATTGTTGAAGCAAGTCTGAATTTGTCAGCGCATCTATATATTGGCTCCACAAATATACTCTTGAAGACATTATGTCTTTCTCAGCTTCAGTAAAATAAGCAGGTGCTTTAAATATTAGGTCTAAGTTCGATGCTAACGTTCCAACGTCAGCAAACCTTTCCCTCATCGTAAAAGAAAGCGCAACGAAAACAAAAATTAGCATCATAGAAACCACTGTTAAAACAGGGGCTTTTTGGGAAGGCTTTAAACGCTGTTCTACCAACGAATAATAGAAAATTGCAGCAATAGGTAAGATTGTTAAGACTGCGGTTCTGTAATTAACGAGTATGAGTAGAAAAACCGCTATCGTAAAAAGTGTAGTTCGAAACCTAATAGCATGTCTTTCTGTTAACCCAAGTACAAATATGAAGCTAACTATTATCATAGAAAAAGCTGCTTCGTGGTTGTACCCCCCAATATAGCTTGCCGAACCATCATTCTCTGTAGCTTTCACTTCGCCAAGCACTATAGACAGCACTTGCATTGCTACAGGCATAAAAAAGCACACTAATAACTTTTTGAAAGTAACGCTGTGACCTTGAGCCCTTACAGATAAAAATATAGCCCCAGTTAACACCAAGAAATAACACCATTTAACTAAGACGTTTATAGTGCCTGGAATCAACATGTTGACGAAGCCACTTATTGCAATGGCAAGAAACAGAAAGTAGAAAGGAAGTAGTTTACGTAAGGTAAATACTGCAAACGGCAGAAAGAAAAGTCCAAGCCCTGCGACCGATATACTTGAAAGCGCATTAATCGAAAAACCCGCTACCAAAGAAGGGTAAGTAATAGTATGAAACGCTGACAAAAAGAATCGCAGCCAAATAGCGCAAATAGCAAACGCTAAATATTTATTGCAGTTCCCCGTTATGGTGCGATACACCATAATGAAGCTTATTAGGCCAACAACTACCTTTAACCCTTCGAACATGTTTATTTACAAACCTTTTCAATAATGGCTATTACTTTTTCTTGAAAGGCATTGTAAGAAAATTGCTGTGCACAGCTTTTACTCTTAGCAGCGTAAGATACCCGAACAGTTTCATCACTGAATGAGCTTAACGCGCTTGCAACACCTTCAGCGTTATTTAACTCACACAGAATACCGTTTTTTTCCTCACTAGCGCCAGTTACTCTGTAAGGATATTGTTCGGCAATAATTTCCGCAGGGCCCGACTCACAGTTTGTTGCTATTACTGCTTTTTCTAAACACATAGCTTCAACAATGGCGTTGGGAAATCCTTCAGCATTCGACGTACTTACAAAGTATTCGGCATTACTTAAATAAGGGTATGGGTTTGCTTTAAAGCCAAGAAACTGAACCTTGCTATCAATTCCTAGTTCCTTAGCTTGCGCTTTAAGGTTGGCTTCTTCATCGCCTACGCCCAAAATCACCAAGTTTTCTGCTATTTTTGCCTTGGCGTAGGCGTTAATTAGTAAAGAGAAGTTTTTATTCTTAACTAAGCGCCCTACCCCTATAATGTAAGGTTTAGCCGGTAGGTCCGATACACTTTCTGACGCTTGAACCTGAAGTTGGTCGATATCGTAAGGGTTGTACAACACCGATACCTTGTCTCTTGATACTGAATAGTTATCGATAAGGTCAGCTCTTACACCTTCAGATACAGCTACTACGCTGTCGGCTTTATTGTAAAGCAAACGAACTAACAAACGGCTTACACTATCCTTTAGGCCGCCAGATAGGTGGCTTGTTGTATTAACCCGCTCGCTTATTATAGCTTTAAACTTTAAGCGTTTGGCTAACGTAACGTTCAAGAAGTTACTTCGCGTTAAAAAGCTAAAGCAATATTCGGGGTTTAGTTCTGCCAAAACAGGCTTAAGCTGTTGATAACCTGAAACTAAACTGCCGTGGGAATTAAGTACTATTTTATCAACGTACTCGGGGCAAACTTGAGATTCTGGCAAGTCGTCTAGCAGAATTAGATGTACAGGAATGTTTTTAGCAACGAAATAAGATTGCATTATGGTTAACAGTTTAACCATTACTCGTTCAGCGCCACCGCCTTCAAGTGAATTAATGATAAACACCGCTGGACGCGCTGAGTACTCCATGAAAGTTCCTTTTCGTTGTAAATTTACTACAAAGCTTGGTAATGATACCAGAAGGTGTGCAAGTTCATAACCCACACTCTGTACTTATATGTTCAAAACTCTATTCGAAGATAGGTTAAACATAAAATGTGCCAAAAAGATCAATAACAAACAAAAAAACTTCTTGGCTTCCAAAATGCCTTTCAAGTTCTTAATAAGTTTGCCATCATTGTCTTATTGGTAGGCAAGCTATGCTATCGCATGGTAGTGAAAGATTTTTTACACTTGCCTTAATCTATTGCATAAAGTACCCACGGTTTGCACCAAAAGAAACGTTTTTGTTTTCCATTTCTTACCCAATCAGCTTTGCGCAGCATTCTAACCGCTGTTCGCACGGCTGTTGTTGTAGGTCTTACCTTACTGACTGTTACCTCACCCATTGCCCAACAAAAAACCGTATTCACACCGCAAGTTTATGCACGCATTAACTCAGTTTATGGCAGCGAAGCAAAAGAAGACGTTGCTAAATGGCGACAATTGGTTGCTGAGTTACAAAGTGATGATCTAGACGAAAAGCTTTACCAGATAAACCGCTTTTTTAACCGTTTTGATTTTGTAGACGACCTTGTTCACTGGCAACAAAAAGATTATTGGGCAACACCAATAGAGTTCATTTCTACTGGTGCGGGCGACTGTGAAGACTACACTATTGCCAAATACTTCTCTTTAATTGAACTTGGCGTCCCTGAACAACAGTTGCGATTAATGTATGTAACCGCCTTAGAATTACGCCAACCCCACATGGTTTTGGCGTATTATGAAACCCCAACCTCTATTCCACTTGTTTTGGATAATATAAATAGGCGTATATTGCCTGCTAATAAAAGAAGAGATTTGTCACCTATTTATAGCTTTAATGGTAACGGCTTATGGGCTGCAAAAGCTATGGGAACGGGCCGTAAGCTGAGGGGAAGCGGCCCAATGAAGATGTGGGACGATATGGTAGAGCGGCTAGACCGCGTTATGTACGGAGATAAAGAAGAATAATGAGACTATCTACCCAACTAAGTACAAGCTTACTCGTTTTTTTGATACTGGTTTTTGCTGGTTCTTTCATAATAAACGTTAAGCTAACTAGAGAATATGTAAACGAGCAGCTTGCCACCCACGCGCAAGATACCGCGACTTCGTTAGGGCTATCTATTACCCCATATTTAAGTGAAGACAACGGTATTGCGGTAGCCGAAACCATGGTAAACGCTATTTTCGATAGAGGTTTTTATCAATACATAACCATTACCGACATGGAAGGCAATTTACTGATTGAAAGGCGCAACCCTAATACCATTGATACGGTGCCAGACTGGTTTACTAACATTGTGGAAGTTACTCCACCAGTAGAGAAAACTGAACTGAATAACGGTTGGACGATGGCGGGTGAGCTGGCGGTTCAAAGTCATCCAGGGCTTGCCAATGAAACCTTGTGGGAAAGTGTTAAGCAAAGTGCCTTTATGTTTTTTGCAGCCTTCGTGTTTGCCTATATTGCCCTACTGTTTATCATTACTGCCATTACAAAGCCCCTTCGTATTGTAGTGAACAAAATTGAAGATATTCAAAACCAAAAGTTTTCTCACATTAACTACAAGCCTTTTACGAAAGAACTTTCTTTTATAACTCAGGCGGTAAACAGGCTTTCTTCCTCTGTTGAAGTAATGTTTAAAGAGTTAACCCAAAAGGCCGAGCAGTTCAGAATTCAAGCTTTTGAAGACAGTCTTACCGGTGTGCAAAATAGAAACGCTTTCACCCGCCATATGAACGCACTACTAAGTAAAACTGCCACTTCGGATGAAGGCTATGTAATTTTAATACGTCTTGCACAACTAAACGCTATTAACATGACGTTAGGTGCACAAGATGGCGATAAGTACGTTACGGGGGTAGCTGAAGAGCTTAAAAACTTCTCATCTAGTATTCAAGAAACATCATTTTTGTTTAGGGTATCGGGCGCTGATTTTGTATTGGTTACAGAGGCTATGACAAAGCAAGAATGTGAAGCGCACCTTCAGGTACTTAATGCCACTTTGTCTCACTATAACCCGCTTAAAGATGGCAGTAAGGCAGTATGGATAGGTGCAGCGCAATTTAATGACCAACAATCCTTTTCTGAAATTATGGAAAACGCTGATAGCGCGCTTATGGCAGCTACCAAGCAACCCAATGGCTGGCAATTTGCCTCTGAGCTTTCTCATATTCACAGCAATACGGCGTGGAAAGAGCGTTTAAACCAAATATTACACCAGCAGTACGCCGATATACTCATTCAGCCTGTAATGAACGTTGACCAAAACACGCCCGCTTATTTCGAGGCGTTCGCACGATTTAAAGATAAAGATACTGGCAACCCTATTCCTATGACTCAATTAATTCCAGCGTCAGAGCGCTTGAACTTAATTCCTGAGGTAGATAAGTTAGTGGTAAGCCTAGTGCTTAATAAATTAGCAAAAGATAAACGTAACGTTGCCATTAACATTGCGAATGCGTCGCTAGCCAACGCTTCATTTAGACAGTGGTTATTAGGTGTACTGAACCAAAATGAAGCGCTATGCACTTATTTGATCTTTGAATTAGAAGATTCTGCGTTAATACACCACAAGAACGACGCGGTATCGTTTTGCAAGTCACTGGTTAGTTTAGGCTGCAAGATTACCATTGAACATTTTGGAGACAATCTTGCATCGTTAGTCGGGTTGAGGGCTATTCAGCCTCATTTTGTAAAAATTTCCGGCAAACTTACGAAAGATATTCACTCAGACAAAGACAGTCAGCTGTTTGTAAGTAGTTTATTGAGTATCGCTCGTGGGTTAAGTATTAACATTATTGCTGAACTTGTTGAGAATGAAGCGGAATGTGTCGCTTTGTCAAAGTTAGATGTTTCATATCAACAAGGGTTTTATTTCGCGAAACCTTCGCTGTGGCAGTTTTAATACACGCGTAAAATAAGCAAAAGTAAATAGATGTACAACAAAAGCGAGATCTTGTACGTTCACTTGTTGTACAATATGGCCATATGGCGTTAGCAAGAAGCTAACCCGACGTTTTTAATCTAAGGATAAGTTATGCGTAGCAACGTTTTTTTATCTGTGCTTTTAAGCGCTTTAATCGCTTTTTCGACAGTTTCTTTTGCACAAGAAGGCAGCGTACCAGGCCTACAAGTTAGAAACCTTTTGGTTACTGAAATTGAAGAGGGTGCCGCGGTTGAGCAAGCAGCTAGTGAAGTAAGCCAGACCGTGCTTGATGAAGCACTATTTTTTGATGCATCAGCTATGGCTTATTTAGGTGAAAATCAGAATGCTTTCGAATCATTGGTGGGCCTTTTGAATGATAACGCCACCGGCTTTGAACTTGCTATAGCAGGTTTTACAGCACTGCCAGAACAGGCTTCGCAGGTTGTTACAATTGCTATTTTGATGTTCCCAGAAGACGCTAATGAGATTTATAACATTGCCCTTCAGATGCAGGTTATAAGCGAAGAAGACGCGCTATTAGCGGTTATCAATGCGGGTGTAGACCCTAGTACCCTAACTGCAACTGCTGCGGGCGCGGCTGGCAATACGTTTTCTCCGCTAGGTGTAGGTACAGGAGCTGCTGGCGCTGGCGGTGGCGATACCACTATCTCAGCTAACTAAAAGAGTCCTCTCATTAGACTGTTAAGCTAGTACGTTGTAAGTGCCTATTTTCAATACCCGGAAAACCGAAAAGTTTCTTTTCGGTTTTCTTTTGTTTACCTTATTCTGGTTACCTTTATCATTAGGTGCCAACCGCCCGTGGGCGTGGGCACTAATGCAAATGTCGGTTTTCTTTCTTGGCGGCATTTTATTACTTACGCACAAATCTCTACTTTCAAAGCTATACGCACAATACAAACTGCTGGTAATAGTATGGTTAGTATTTTTAACCTGGCAGCTTATCAATATAGTCCCTCTGCCTTTTTCTTTGATTGAAGCTCTGCGTCCCGAACGCGTTAATTTTCTACTTAATGGAAATATTCAGGGCATGGAAAGTATAAGTTCGCTATGGCTACCTCTTAGCTTCGATGTGGGCCAAAGCGACGTTATATTCTTTAAATCACTCGCCTATTGTTTCTTATTTTTTATAACGCTGACTTTGGTTAATACAGGCAAGCGACTTCGATATATATTGATAGTGATAAGTGCTGCTGGCGTATTTCAAGCTATATATGGTTCGTTAGAAGTATTGTCTGGCTTACAGTATAGCTTGGTCTTTAAGTTGCCTGTTTCGCATATTGCCACGGGAAGTTTTGTGTATAAGAATCACTACGCTAACTTTCTTTTGCTATGTTTAAGCGCTGCTATTGGTTACATGATAGCGAGTTTACGTATTCGAAGCGGTTCTAGCCCTAGAGAGCGATTACGTAGAATAGTGCGCTTTTGGTTAAGCAATAAAGTGCTGTTTCGTATTGGCATTATTATTATGGTTATTGCGTTAGTTATGTCTCGCTCTAGGATGGGTAACAGCGCCTTTTTCATAGCCATGACTATTACCGCCACACTGGGCTTAATTTACTTTAAACCGCGCCAAAAAAGCTATGTAGTGTTATTTATCAGTATGTTGGTAATCGACATTCTTATTGTTAGTAGCCTATTTGGACTTAAGCAGGTTCAGCAACGTTTAGAACAAACCAACTTAACCCAAGAAAGCAGAGATGAAGTTGTAACTGATGCCCTGCCCCTTCTTTCTGAATATGGGATTATAGGTACAGGCGGGGGCACCTTTTATACGGTATACCCTCAGGTACAAAGTGAATCTATTCAGCACTTTTACGATCATGCTCACAACGAATACCTTCAGTTTGCTATTGAGTTTGGCATAGTAGGCGCAGCCATTATAGCCGTGCTTGTATTGCTGTGCGCGAAAAGCGCCCTAAGCGCAATGCGACACCGTAGACATCCACTGCCTAGGGGAACAGCCTTTGCCGCTGTTATGGCGGCTATAGGGATGGCATTACACAGTACGGTAGACTTTCCTCTACAAGCGCCAGCAAATACCGCTATATTTATTATACTGTTAGCGCTAGGTGCGTTAAGCCGCGATATACCTATGGGAAAGCAAGATAAATAACCGACATTGGTTTTATAACACAAGGGGATTTGTGTGGTATTAAAGATAAAGCGACCGATAAAAGAAGAGCCAAACGTTCAACATATGCTGGAACGTATGCCTAAAAATGTTGCCAATTCTTTTACTGACGACCAACTGTTTCACTTAAACACAGCCCTTGCCGGCCGGCGATGGGGCAGCCACAAAGTTGATGTAAGAGGCACTATAGGTTTACTGCGAAGCCGATATTACTTCGTTTTACTGGCAGGCCGAGATAAGCGCGACCTATCGCGTACAGAAAGCCGCATAGGCAAACTGGTGATGGCAGCGGTTATTGCCCTGTTTTTGTGCGTTTCGTTAGTGCTAGGCTTAGTGCTGCTGTATATATTAAAAAGCTGGCTGGGTATTAATCTTTTTGAAGGGTTTTCATTAGGCTTGTGGGATTGGCTAAATGGAAAAGGCTAGCTAATCATAAGTTATACATTTAGGAATACGTTTTCGAACTGGGTAACTGGCGTCGCGCAACCACCTACAAACGGTTTCACTCGCATTGTGCTTTTGCATTGCCTTTAAAACAAAATCTCTGCTTAGCGGGTTTTGAAGGCCTAAGTTCAAATGCTGTTTCAATTGTTCTTTAATTTTTACGTAGTGGATAGACCTTGCATTAAACATCTCTAAACCGAACTCCACAATAAACTTGTGCACTATGGCATCTTGTGGGCCGGCTTGCTTCGCATTTTTTAGGTAATGATAAAACTCATCATCTAATTCATCACGCAGCAGCTTTACAGATGCCAAGCCAATCCAGCTGCCGCTCCAGCTAGGCCGCAATAGCAGGCTTTTTTCATAGCTTTGTGCCGCATTGTTTAAGTTATCACTATGGCTCTTTAAGCCTAATTCAGCATCGCCGGATTCTTTACTTCTCTTTTCAACAACGGCTTTCCACTCGAATAGCTGCCCTTGTATCTGATAATACAGAGCGTTATCGGGGAAGTAATCGATAGCGCTGCTAATTTTATTTAGGCCCCTGTCAATTCTCTTGATTGAAGCTGTGTCAGGGCTTAGTTGCCAACCCTCAATGTCATTTTTAACGCTGTAATATGCATTACCCGCAATGAAAAGCTGGAAGCTCCACAAAAAACAGAAACCGGCAAGCAGCACCATTACCCACTTCAGTATTAAGCTGTTGTTTGTGAATGCTTTGAGTAAACTGCTAGTCATTGATCGGTTCATTTTTTTGGTCAAACGACACTATCCCACCAGGCCGCGTTACAAAAACTTCTTGCGCAAATTCATCACTGAATGCCGACACAACTTCATAAGCGGCACCCATATCGTTAGGCCGGCGTACAAGGTCGTGAGTGTCTGACGCTACAACATGAAACGCTTTGTTTCGCATCATAGCTAATGCAAAGTCTTCTACCTTTTCGCCAAAGCGGCCTGTTAACGCACCTGCGGTAACTTGAAACATACAGCCTTGTCGCTGCAGCCAATTAAATTTGTGCTGCTCGGCTAACAGCTCGCGATTGCGCTCTGGGTGTGCAATAAGTGGCTGTACGTTATTTTTCAAAAGCCATTTTATAAGCACTTCCAAGCCTTGCGGTATATGGCTATGTGGCATTTCCAGTAACAGGATATGCTTGCCTTTGTATTCGCCTAAAAAAGGCAGTTCTTTTTGCTTGTACCAAATAGGAATTAGCTCGTTCACGCGCACTTCTGCGGCAAAAGAAAGAGAAAGGGGAATAGATGCGCGATTAACTTCTTTTTGAAACTCTAAGAAAGTTTGTTCGATAGACTGTAACCTATTGTCGAAGTAGCCTTTATGTATATGTGGTGTGCAAACCATATGGCGAACACCGCCATCTACGGCTTGCTGCGCCATTTCCAAGGCAATGTCTAAAGACCTGGCACCATCATCGATGCCAGGTAATATGTGGCTATGTAAGTCTATCAATAAATGCTGTTAGCTGTTTTTATGACTGGTATACCCATATTGGTCATAAAACCCAGCGTACCTTTGTGCTGCTCCTGATTTGCGTAAGTCTACTTGATTTAGTACTACACCATCAAGGCGATGACCTACTTGCAAGAAGCGAGACAACCCATTATTGATTAGCTTTTCACTGGTACTGTCAGCACGCACAACATAAATAACTGAGTCACATGAGTTAGCAATAACCATAGAATCGCTTACTGCTTGAGTAGGTGCAGTATCAATTACAACGTACTTATACTGTGTTTTTAACAGCTCAATAAGCTCGTTGAAACCTTTATCCGACAATAGCTCCTGCGGGTTAGAAGGGATAGTACCTGCAGATAAGATGTCGATATTAGATTCTTCATCTCTAACCAAGCATTCATCTAACGTGTGAGACTTCAAAATAAGGTTTGCTACGCCCGGCTGATAGTTCGGAATATTAAATTGTTTACCTACACAAGGGCGACGTAAGTCTGCATCGATAAGAATAGTTTTATCTAGCTGTCCTAAGGCAAACGCTAAGTTAATAGAAACCGTTGTTTTACCTTCTTTAGGCACACTAGAGGTTACCATTATTGCCTGTTGCTCTTTATCTAAATTAAGCAACGACAAGCTGGTACGTAGTGTACGCACAGATTCAGCAAACTGATGCTTTTTACCGTCGAAGAATGAACGAACTGGCAAATCGGTCTTTTTCTTATGTGGCAGCCAAGGAATTAGCCCTAACATACGCTGCCCTAGCTTACGCTCTACGTCTTCTACCGAGCGAATGCCACTATTAAGCGTTTCCATCGCAATAGCTAAGAACACACCAAAGCCAACACTGAATACGAAAGCTGCGCCAATCAACAATTTTTTGTTCGGCTTTGAAGGCACATAGTTTGGAAGTGCTTCATCCAATACTCTCGCGTTTGCAGACTCAAAGCCACCTAGCTCATCTGTTTCTTTTAAGCGTGTGAAAAATGAATTGTATAGTTGTTGGTTAATGTCAACTTCGCGCTGAAGGGCTTTGCGCTGATTATCCAATGCGGATAGGTCGCGGAATTCAGCTTTTGCACGAGACACTTCTCGTTCTAATTGGGCTACCCTATCTTCAGACACTTCGTATTGCGTTGTAATACTTTTGATAAGGTCACGTATTTGGCCGCTTAAAGTTTCTCTAATTGATGAGAGCTCGGCATTTGCAGCAATCATTCGCGGGTGTTTCGGGCCGTATACATTGCTAAGCTCGCTTACGCGCGTCATCGCCTTAGCTTCATCGCGGCGAACGTCTCTGATAGTCGGGTGATTAAGTACTTCAGGCAAGCGTGCAATGTCATCTAATGAAACGTCATTACGTGTTTGTTTGTAAATAACCGCGTTTAATTTAAGCGCCGTCTGTGCATCTAATAGCTGCTTACTTAGTTGCTCTAGTTCTTCAGAAGCTAAACCGACTACACCATCGATGTTTACCACTTGGTTTTCTTCATAGAACTTCGCCAAGTTACGTTCAGCAACGTCTAGCTTTTGCTTCAACCCTTCTAAACTTTCTGTAAGAAAAGACGTCGCTTTTGCCGTCATATCTAGCTTAGCTTGAAGGTAGTTCTCAATGTACACATCGGTAACTGCATTAGCTAATTCAGCCGACAGCTGCGGAGATTCTGTAGTAACGGTAATACGCATTACTTGCGTGTTATCTACCATTTCCACGGATAACGCTCTCATCAATAAAGAAGTAGCTTTACGCTTTTTACCCGCTAAAATTTGCTCTTCGGTAAGCTCTTTTGGATCTTCCTGCGGCAAAAACGGTAATGCTTCTAGAAGGCTGGCTTTAAGCTGGTCGACAATACCCGGCTCTTCTTTGGCTGGCATAAACTCTTCATTAGTCCATAATGACAAGCTTTCCACCGTACGCTCTGCAATTTGGCGCGACTGCAGTATTTCAAACTGAGTTTGCATGTAGTCTTTACGCTTAGTATCTAAGCCATAGACTTCTTCAATTGAAACAACATTTGCTTTGTCTGCTTCTACCAAAATAGTGGTGGTAGAGGTATACATAGGCGTCATGCGCATTACCAAAAGCGCCACGAGTATTGTGAACGCAATTGCTAGCGAAATAATACGAAATGCGTAACGCTTTATAATTCCTAAATAGTGAGCAATGTCGATGGTTTCATTTTCAAACACACCGGCGTTTAACTCTTCCCTGCTATTTACTGCCATTTTTATTCCTGAACGCTACGTATGAATTAGAAGAAACGCTGATTAATGGTGATAATGTCACCGGGCTGGATCATGTCGCTAACCGTTACTGTGAACTCGTTAGTTCTGCCGTCTTTTTCGCGAATGATGGTAATTTTGTCTCGCGCTGCACGTTCGGTGTACCCGCCTGCCAACGCCGCCGCTTTATTTACCGACAACCCTGGTTGATAAGCATAACCGCCAGGGCGCTTAACTTCGCCATCAATAAAGAACGGACGATACTCCACAATAGCAACAGATACCGATGGGTTAACAAGGTAATCCCCTAGTAAACCGTCGTAAATAAGCTGCTCTACTTGGGCTGCAGTTAGACCTACAAGCTTAATTTCGCCAAGAAATGGATAGTTGATAGTACCTACATCTGGCAGGCGAACTTCCATTGAAAGGTCTTCTTGCCCAAAAACGCTTATTTGAATTCTATCACCAGAGCCCAACTGATATTGGCTCATACTTAAATTGCCCTCTTGGGCCATTACTTGTAACGAGCCAAAAAGTAAAAATATTAATGAAAATAAGCTAACCGCTTTTTGCTTCACAGTGTTACCTCTACTGTTACACCAATTTCGCTTTTGTCGTAGCCAATAGTATCTCTGTTACTATCTCTATCTGTGTACTGATAAAAAGTGCTGAATTTTAACCATCTACGTGCTTGATAATTTAGCGCTGCAGAGTAGTTCATCAATTCGTCATCCCTATTAACAATATCTATTTCATTGAATACATATTCGTCATTTTGCTGCGTAACGCTGAAAGACGTGCTGACTCTCTCTAACCAATCATGGTTCCATCGCACACTATAATTTTGACCTCGAATGAAGTCACCCTCACCGTTGGTTTCAAACGTATCTGCGCTGGTAGAGATTCTTACCGTTGAATAGCTAACAGGTTGCCAATCAATACCAACCTCCCAGTCGGTACCATAGAAAGTACCACGAGATTCATCATCAAAATCTTTTTCTTTATAACCTACTTTCGCAAAACCGGTAGTTGCAGCGGTACTCTCCCATACAACACCAACAAGTATACGGGTTTCATCATTGTCACGAGTAACTAAACCAAGTTGTTCATCATATTTTACGAAAGTTTTCGTTACATCAACAACCATACTGGTTGCAGAACCAACCTGGTAACCAAATTCAGCGCCGACCATATTTTTCGCGCGGTCACGAGTAATATAAGCGTCTTCAGTTCTATCGTAATCAAGGGTTTGACGACGCGCTTTTAACGTAATCATGCCATCAGTTGTAGCAGCGCCGTAAGTATATTCGCCATATAAATTGCTGCTTTTGTAAGTGTCTGGTGTCGATATATCTAACCCTGATCCAATCGAAAAACCAGTGCCTCGGTCTTCATGTCCGTCTTCATATTGAGCAAGTGCGCTTATGCGATGACGGCTGTTTAGTTCAAAGTCTCCTGAGGCTTCGACAAAATGGTCAATGTAATCATCATTTTCACTAGAGAAATAAACTCCTTTCTCTAACCTATAACCAACTTGAATCGGGTTTCCGTCGACCTCTGTAGCAGCGATCAGCTCGGGTGAAAGTGTTGTTCGCCAGCTGTAAATTTTACTTTGATTGTCTCTGGCATTCGCTACGTTATCGACATAAGCCATCGACGAAGTAAATGATGGAATTAAATCGAACTGCCCTGCTTGAATTCGACCGGCCTCTTGGGCATATAGTGTCGGAGTGGCGCAAATTACCGACATTGCTATAATGCTTTTGGTCCTTTTAAACATGTTTTTTCCTTCCTTCGATGACCTATCTTGAATGACAATCAAATAAATTTAATGTCGCTTCGGTTATAACCATGGCAAAGATGTCGTAACTAAAATAAAAACCCTGCATCTTTTACAGCATTTTGGTGTTTTTTACCGAAACGTCGAATCTAAGTACGGTACGAGCAATAGGCGTGCCGTCTTTGCAATATTGCTTAACGATATCAATACCAAATAAAAAGCACACTTTGGCTAATTGGTTAAGCATTCACCGCCTCACACGCCGTAACAAAAGTACACAGTAAAGTACCTGTGTATTGTTTCAGCTATGTGTCTGCGCAAAAAACTGAATAATATGCTATCGTATTTATATAAAGAATGAAAAGCGCAAGCGCATCATTCTACTCTTTTTGCACCAAATTAGTACGAAATAAATTTCCACGGTGTAATAAAATTACAATATCGAAGAGATATTGTTACAATAGTCGGGTACGTTGTGCAAATAGCAAAAGTAACAATACGATGAACAATCGTTTGGTATCACAACGAAAAGCACATGTGATTTCAGGCACAACTATTGCTTGGAACTATACAAATGTATTAGCTGTTTTTACTATTTACGTAATACTTGGATCAGGTTAGCTAATCAAACCAGCCATCCATAGCGGCCTTCACTTTTCACCTAGAGATTACCTAAATGGACAATAGAGTAGAATCTAATAAAGCGATTAAAGCGCATCCGGTAGAACCTAATACCAGTGGTGGTTTAGTTGTTAGAAACCAAAGTGGTTTTTCTACTATTTATAGGCTTATTGACCTTTCACTTGTCACCATTCTTTATTATTCGTCTGCGGCTTATTATGGAACGCAGATAGATACTACAAGCCTTATTCTTTTATTTATTAATGTTATTTGCTTTCAAATTTCAGCAGAAGGCGTAGAGCTTTATAGATCATGGCGAGGTCATAGAACACCAGAAATGTTGCGAGCAGCCGCAATTACCTGGATGTTGAGTATTTTGGGCACTATGACTATGGGGTACTTTTTTGTTCAGGAGATTAAGACCCCACCACCTGCAATTCTATTATGGTTCGCTTCGTCATTTGTTGTATTAATAATGTGGCGATTTGTAATGCGTAAGTTCCTTTTTCGCATTCGTAAAAGTGGCTTGAACTCACGTCGCTCTATTATTATTGGTGCCACTCAGCTTGGTGCAAATGTCGCACTTCAGATACAACAAAACGAGCATTTAGGTATTAAGTTCAACGGGCTTTATGATGACAGAGAACCTGAAAGACTGCCACACGAAATGCAAGGCGCAGTGCTTGGAAATATAGAAGCTGCGATTGAAATGGCAAAGCGCAACGAAGTTGACTACATATACATTGCCCTTCCGATGAGTGCAGAAAACCGAATTCGTAGCATCTTAGAACAGTGTAGTGATACAACGGCAAACGTTTATGTTATTCCTAATTTCTTCATGTATAACTTACTGAATGCTAGATGGCAGACAGTAGGAAACGTGCAAGCGCTTAGCGTTTACGATACACCATTCCAAGGCGCAAGCGACGTACTGAAACGTTTAGAAGATATAGTTTTAAGTACTTTGATTCTAATGCTTATATCACTCCCCATGTTAGCAATTGCAGCAGCAGTTAAGCTTACATCTAAAGGGCCCGTAATTTTTAAACAAAAGCGTTACGGTTTAGATGGTAAACAAATTACGGTTTACAAATTCCGGTCTATGACCACGCAAGATAACGGTGCGGTTGTAAAGCAGGCCACTAAAAATGACGCGCGTTTAACTAAGATTGGTGGTTTCTTGAGAAGAACTTCTTTAGATGAACTTCCGCAGTTTATTAATGTTCTGCAAGGTCGCATGTCGATTGTAGGCCCTCGCCCTCACGCCGTGGCGCATAACGAGGAATACCGCAAAATCATTACAGGCTACATGTTACGCCATAAAGTAAAACCAGGAATCACAGGCTGGGCACAAGTGAATGGCCTACGTGGTGAAACTGAGACGACTAATAAAATGGTACAGCGCGTAGAATACGACTTAGATTACATACACCGCTGGTCTATTTGGTTTGATATCAAAATTGTATTTATGACCGTATTCAATGGTTTTATTAATAAGAACGCGTACTAATCAGAATTTATAAGAAAGGGAAATCAGTAATGAAACCTGTAGTATTAGCTGGCGGCACGGGTAGCCGCCTTTGGCCGAAATCACGAGCAGCTCTACCTAAACAATTTTTAGCGCTAACTTCAAACAGCACAATGCTGCAAGATACCATCACTCGCTTAAGCGGCACTGATGCCGAAGAGCCCGTATTCATATGTAATGATGCGCATCGCTTTTTAGTTGCAGAGCAGCTTCGTAAAAAGAATATAAAACATGGTGGTATTCTGCTAGAGCCTGTTGGTCGCAACACTGCACCAGCTATAGCGCTTGCTGCGCTGCACGCAACTAAAAATGGCGAAGACCCAATACTACTAGTGCTTGCTGCAGATCATCTAATTAAAGACCAGAGCGCATTTCACAACGCCATTACTAAAGCAGAAGCTTTAGCGAACGAAGGGAAACTTGTAACTTTTGGTATAGTTCCAGACCAACCGCATACGGGCTATGGTTACATAAAGGCTGGAAATGTACTTAATGTTGGGTTTGAGGTTGCTGACTTCGTTGAGAAGCCAGAACTTGAAACTGCAAAACAGTATGTTGAGTCCGGTGATTTTTTCTGGAATAGCGGCATGTTCATGTTTAAGGCTAGCCGTTATATTGAAGAGTTAGGTAAGTATCACCCCGAGATGCTAGAGATTTGTCGTCGTGCCATTGAAACTGAAGCACCTGATTTAGACTTTATTCGTGTTGATTCTGAAATTTTTGCTACCTGCCCTGACGATTCCATTGACTATGCAGTCATGGAAAAAACAGACAGCGCAGCAATGGTTCCTTTAGATGCTGGATGGAGTGATGTAGGAAGTTGGACGTCACTTTGGGAAACAGCGGATAAAGATGACAACGGAAACGTATGTGTAGGCGATACTATTTTAGAAAATACTAAGAATAGTTATGTCAACGCAGAGCAGCGTTTAGTTTCGGTAATTGGTTTAGAAGACGTGATAGTCGTTGAAACTAAAGACGCCGTTATGGTCGCTCACAAGAATGACGCCCAAAGCATTAAGAACGTTGTAAATAAATTAAAGTCTGAAAAACGCCCTGAATTTGAATTCCACCGTGAAGTTTTCCGTCCTTGGGGTAGCTACGATTCAATTGACAGCGGCGCACGCTTCCAAGTTAAACGTATTACGGTAAAGCCTGGTGAGAAACTATCTGTTCAAATGCACCACCATCGTGCCGAGCACTGGATAGTGGTTTCAGGCAGTGCCAATGTGACTATTGATGACAACACTCAGTTGGTTACCGAGAACGAATCAGTGTATATCCCAATAGGTGCAATACATGCTTTAGAAAACCCCGGAAAAATCCCTCTAGAGCTTATAGAAGTACAGTCGGGTGCATACCTTGGCGAAGACGATATTGTTAGGTTTTCAGACCGTTATGGGCGCGTAGAGAAAAAATAAGAGAGCGCGCTTTACGCTAACGTGATAAATATAAGCAGAGCTTTGGCTCTGCTTTTTTGTGCTTAAGGATAAAAAGGCTCTATTACCTACAACAATTGAAACTACATTAACGGGTTGCCCACCCGAGATAAGAAGATCTCTTAACGGGCCTGGCTTCGATTTTTAGAAGACGCGCTATCGTCTAAGTTAATCATTTGCTTATCGGTATGGGTTCTTGCAACTTACTTTATTGCTATGGTCTTTCATCTGGCGCTTAATCGCAACTCCTTCAAACAAGACCCAATTTAGAAATTTTGCTATACTGCGCTGCTCTATTTATTGACCTAAAAAGACACAAAATTGCGCTTATTTATTTCCCTAATTCGTAACGCACTTGGCGGTGTTATCGCCTTAGTTGATTTGATAACTCGTGGCAGAAAACTTAAACGATTGCCACAAGAACAACAGCAGGTTGAAAAAGCCGTACAAGAATTAACACTTTATCAATTTTTTGCTTGCCCTTTTTGTATTAAAACACGCCGCGCTATATACAAAATGAATTTGCCTATTCGTAAACGCAGCGTATCGTATGGGTCTCCGTATCGTGATGAATTGGCAGAAGGCGGCGGGAAAGTACAAGCTCCTTGCTTACGTATACAAACCCCTGAAAAAGATATTTGGTTGTACGAGTCTTCAGAAATTATTAAGTATTTGCAGCAACGTTTTCAGTAAGTGATTTATATTCGCCGTTTTAAGGAATACAAAATTGGCGACAAGATAAATTTGCTTTAAAGAGAGTGAGTTATCTAAACCCCAAAAACGAAAAAAGGCGAGCATCCTGCTCGCCTTTTTCCGAAAGAACTTAAACTTAATTAGTTAATAATTAAGCTAATGCGCCTTTAGCCGCTTCGACTAGTGCGCTGAAAGCTGCTTTGTCATGTACTGCGATGTCGGCAAGGATCTTACGATCGATTTCAACAGACGCTTTCTTCAAACCGTTAATGAAACGGCTGTACGACATACCATTTTGACGAGCAGCAGCATTGATACGTGCAATCCATAGTTGACGGAATTGACGCTTGCGCTGACGACGGTCACGGTAAGCATATTGACCAGCTTTAGTTACAGCTTGTACCGCTACGCGATATACACGTGAACGTGCGCCGTAATAACCTTTTGCCTGCTTGAGGACTTTTTTGTGACGAGCACGTGCGATAGTGCCGCGTTTTACTCTAGCCATTAATCAGTCTCCTAAGTCTTATACGTAAGGCAACATGCGCTGAACCAATTTGGTATCAGAATCATGAACCAGTTTTTTGCCACGAAGGTGACGTTTACGCTTAGAGCTCTTCTTAGTCAGAATGTGACGTAAGTGAGACTGTTTGCTTTTAAAGCGGCCAGAACCCGTTTTCTTGAAACGTTTGGCGGCACCGCTTACAGTTTTCATTTTAGGCATTGCTAAAACTCCGCATTGTTTAATATCGGTATTTTTCGTGTTGCAGTCACTTCATACCGGCTAATGTTTAGCAGCAAGGTGTTTAAGGGTGCAGATTCCTTAAAACTTTAGACCGTTACTACTTCTTATTTGGGGCTAGCACCATGATCATCTGACGGCCTTCCACACGACGTGGGAAAGACTCGCAAGTAGCGATATCTTCTAAATCACCTTTAACGCGATTTAGTAGATCGATACCGATGTCTTGGTGCGCCATTTCACGTCCGCGGAAGCGGATCGTAACTTTGGCTTTGTCACCACCTTCAAGAAAGCGACGCAGGTTGCGCAGTTTTACCTGGTAATCGCCTTCATCAGTGCCAGGGCGAAATTTAATCTCCTTGACCTGAATTTGCTTCTGTTTTTTCTTCTGCTCTTTTTGAGCTTTACTTTTTTCGAAGAGGAATTTGCCATAGTCCATAACTTTACAGACTGGCGGCTCGGCATTCGGACTGATTTCTACTAGATCTAGGCTCGCTTCTTCAGCGGCACGCGTAGCATCTGCTAGCGAAACCACACCAACCTGTTCACCGTCTTTGCCAATTAATCTTACTTCTCTGGCTTTAATCTCATCGTTAATGCGGGCTTTGTCGCCCTGAGCCTTGTTGTTAGCGCCTTTAATGTGCTATTCCTCCAAACATTTAATTCTTTTGTCTGCTTCTGGGTTGGTCGATTGACCTAAAGTAAAACCAAAAGCAGACACCTTACTTGTGCATTATACACAAATTGCTCAACTATTTAATTGTCTTTTCTACAACTTCTTGTTGAGCCATGGCAATAAAGTCTTCCAGGCGCATTTTGCCTAGGTCGTCACCGCGACGAGAGCGCACTGCTACTTCGCCCGCTTCCATTTCTTTATCGCCCACAACTAGCATATATGGAATACGCTTAAGTGTGTGCTCGCGGATTTTAAAGCCGATCTTCTCATTTCGCAAGTCAGACTTTGCTCTAAACCCTAAATCTTGCAGTTTTTTTACACAATTTGAT
Organism: Alteromonas sp. ABH4_452; assembly: GCF_056311825.1. Classification (NCBI taxonomy): domain Bacteria; kingdom Pseudomonadati; phylum Pseudomonadota; class Gammaproteobacteria; order Alteromonadales; family Alteromonadaceae; genus Alteromonas; species Alteromonas sp. ABH4_452. Next base: position 3,168,202 of record NZ_CM149973.1, read on the forward strand.
GCGTAATCAGCTTGTTTGTCAGTAATGTTCATTACTACAACCTGCTGCGGCGCTAACCAAAGTGGGAAGAAACCTGCAAATTCTTCGGTCAAAATACCAATGAAGCGTTCTAGTGAACCCAAAATAGCGCGGTGAATCATTACCGGTACTTTGCGCTCGCCATCTTCAGCTACATAGGTAGAGCCTAAACGACCTGGCATTGAGAAGTCTAGCTGTACGGTTCCGCACTGCCATGCACGGTCTAAGCAATCGTGCAGCGTAAACTCAATTTTCGGCCCGTAGAACGCACCTTCGCCAGGCTGATAATCGAATTCGATATCATTGGCTTTAAGTGCATCTGCAAGCGCAGCTTCTGATTTGTCCCAAATCTCGTCAGCACCTACGCGCTTTTCTGGGCGAGTAGACAGCTTAACTTTGATATTTTCGAAACCAAACGCAGCGTATGTCTCGTACACCATCTTAATACAGCCACTCACCTCTTCTAGGATCTGTTCTTCAGTACAGAAAATGTGAGCATCGTCTTGGGTAAAGCCACGAACACGCATTAGGCCGTGTAGTGCGCCCGATGGTTCATTACGGTGACAGCAGCCGAACTCAGCCATACGAAGAGGCAGATCTCGGTACGATTTCAAACCTTGGTTGAAAATTTGTACGTGGCCTGGGCAGTTCATTGGCTTAACGGCATATTCACGCTTTTCAGATTCTGTGGTGAACATGTTTTCAGCGTACTTGTCCCAGTGACCCGATTTTTCCCAAAGCGTACGGTCCATCATTAATGGGCCTTTTACTTCGTCGTAGCCGTATTCGCGAAGCTTCTTACGCACAAAGCTTTCTAGTTCGGTATAAATTGACCAACCATCGTTGTGCCAGAACACCATACCTGGTGCTTCTTCTTGCCAATGGAAAAGGTTTAGTGCTTTACCAATTTTACGGTGGTCACGCTTTTCAGCTTCTTCTAGGCGCTGTAGGTAAGACTTAAGCTGCTTCTTGTCAGCCCATGCAGTACCGTAAATACGCTGAAGCATTTTGTTGTCGCTGTCGCCACGCCAGTAAGCGCCTGCCACTTTCATTAGTTTGAAGTGGTGACAGAACTTCATGTTTGGTACGTGAGGTCCACGACACATGTCTGTGTATTCTTCGTGGTGATAAAGTGCTGGGCGGTCGTCCTTGCTGATGTTTTCATCAAGAATTTCCATTTTGTAGCTTTCGCCGCGTGCTTCAAATGCATCGCGTGCTTCTTGCCAGCTCACTTTGTTTTTAACCACGTTGTAATTGGTTTTAGCCAGTTCAAGCATACGCTTTTCTAGTTTGGCTAAGTCTTCCTGGGTTAGGCTTTCTTCCATATCAACATCGTAATAAAAACCGTTGTCGATAACTGGGCCGATAGCCATTTTGGTGTTAGGCCAAAGCTGTTTAATCGCGTGACCTAACAAGTGCGCGCAACTGTGACGAAGAATTTCTAACCCTTCATCGTCTTTTGCAGTAATAATTTGAAGTTGTGCGTCCGCGTCAATCATATCAACGGCGTCAACTAATTCACCGTTTACTTTCCCTGCAATGGTTGCTTTGGCTAAACCAGGGCCAATGTCGTTTGCAACGTCTAATACAGAAACAGCGTTATCGAAAGCGCGTTGGCTTCCATCAGGAAGGGTAATTACAGGCATTTTAATTCCTTTACAGTGGTGACGCCTACTCTGCGCCACATGCATTTATTTAATAAATTAATCGTGCTTTTTAGCACTCGAAACTTGCTTTACATTAATCGCGTTGGCGTAACAATAAGATACCCGCGCTGCACTTGTTTACTTAGCTTTTGTTAAACAAGCAGCATTAAAGTAAGTGGTGGATTATAACTAGTGTATGGTCAACTTCAATATTGAAAAGCCTTTATTCACTAATTAGTGAGTCTTTGTTTATATCTAATAGGTTTTTAGTGAGATTTGATGTCGTAATTTATGCATTTCACCATTTTTAACCCATACTTTAGTTGAAGGCGATAACGGTGAATAAGCAAGCCCCTTGCATAAGCTTTAATTTGCATTAGACCAATAGTTGCACATTACCCTTTCCGCCTTTTTGGGCTTAAGCATTAAACCAAGCAGAGTATGTAATATGTGGCATTTTATTAGCGAACATATTTCAGATGAAACCCAGCAATTTTTTAGCTGCCAGAAGGCTGAGCGCGTAAGCGGTGGCGACACTCACGAAAGCTACATCATAAAAGACGAGACCCACAGGTATTTTGTAAAAACGAGGCGCTACGACGACACCCAGCAACTTTCCCATGAAGCGGAAGGGCTTACTGCTATTGCCAACACACAAACCATTTGTACACCCCAGGTTATTTGTCACGGTATCACGGCTAACGAATCACCCAATATGGAGTATTTAGTACTTTCTCATATTCGATTCTTAGAGCCTGCCGTAAGCGATTATTTTACACTAGGGCAGCAGCTTGCTGCGCTACATAGCGTCAACGCCTACACCAGCTATGGGTGGCCCCACGACAACTATATTGGCGCCAGCGTACAAACCAACGGGCGCATGGCATCGTGGGCCGACTTTTTTGCAGAAAAACGCATAGGCAGTATGTTAGAGCGCCTAGCATTCAATGGTCTATGGACAAAACAAAACGGTGATATTGATAATATCGTCACAAAGGTAAGGCACTTATTAAGCTTGCATCAACCCCACCCTTCTCTGCTTCACGGCGATTTATGGGCGGGTAATGCGGGCTTTAATAAAAAAGGGCCTGTTTTGTTCGACCCTGCCGTGTATGTTGGCGACGGGGAAACTGACCTTGCTATGGCTGAACTGTTTGGTGGTTTCCCCAATACCTTCTTTGATGGCTACCACCAGCACACGCCAATTGAAAAAAATTACGCGTTAAGAAAACCAATTTACCAGCTTTACCATATTTTAAATCACGGGTTATTATTCGGCGCACATTATATTGCGCAAGCCGAACAAATATTAGAAGACATCTATAGGCATTAAAAAAAGCGCAGTACACAAGCCTTATAACCGCCAAACGATTTAAAATAGAGAGTAGCTTTTATTATGACGAATTCAGGCCCTGTGGCACTTCCTGTTGCGCTTATAACTGGGGCAGCAAAACGAATAGGCGCAGCCATGGCGTGTAAGCTACATAATGAAGGCTATCGCATTATTATTCATTATGGGCACTCTAAAGACGATGCTTTTGCACTGGCTGAAAAGTTAAATAGTCAGCGAGCGGACTCTGCCACCTGCCTACAAGCCAACCTTTGCAATTCGGACGAAGTAAATGCACTAGGCCAAAAGGCGCTAGATGTATGGGGTCAGCTAGATGTGTTAGTAAACAATGCTTCAAGCTTTTACCCTACGCCCATAGGCGATATTTCAGAAGATGATTGGGATTCTCTAGTAGGAAGCAACCTAAAAGGCCCCCTGTTTTTATCACAAGCGCTAGCCCCCGCTTTAAAAGCTAATAAAGGCTGCATTATCAATATGGTCGATATGCATATTGACCGGCCGCTTCCAAAACATAGCGTTTACTTAATTGCTAAATCGGGGCTTGCCTCGCTTACCCAATCGTTAGCTATAGACTTAGCCCCTAATGTACGTGTTAATGGTATCGCCCCCGGTGCCATTTTATGGCCAGAGCGGGAAATGGATGATGCAGAAAAAGACAAACTGCTATCAAGCATCCCATTGGGCGAATTAGGTGCACCTGAAGACATTGCTAATACACTGTCGTTTTTAGTGTCGGCACCCTACATTACTGGGCAAATTATCTATGTTGACGGTGGTCGCGGCCTTCATACTGGTGCATCAGCATGAAGGCTTTACGCAACCTGCCTTTCCGATTAAAAAGCGCCTGCGGCGACAAGAGTAACAACGCCCGCGGCTATAAGAATAACAGCGCACGCGGCGTCCAAGATACAAATGTATACGGCGGCGGTAAATTCATAAAACTCTGCCGTATAAACATAGTCGGTGCTAGCTTAGTAACCTTGTTCGGATGCTTTGGAGGCGATACGGTAAAGCAGAGCATTGAAGATTACGCAGAACGACTTTCAAGAGTACTAGACACTCCCCTACCCGATACATTCAACGACAAGATCACTACCCCACTTCCTAAACTGGCCGACTCAGCCACGCTAAAACACACTATAGAGGGTGTTAGCATTAACTTGCGCGAGTTTTATGCACTGCAAGATTGTGAGTTAGGCACTGTGGTTGCCGAGCGCAATACATCGTTGGGAAAAAGCCAGTTGCCGTCCCAAAGACTAGCTTATGAAAGCAAACTTCTTAGCGTATTGAAAAGCTGTGAAGCAGCGCTATCGGTAGGTGGCAGTGCAAGTGATAGCACAGGTCAGAGTCCAAATGAAAGTGCGAATAAAAACGTGGCTAAACACAATCAGGCACTGGCCGAAACTATTGCTTCTTGGCGTGAACAAAAGTCACAAGATTACAGCAAAACGTGGGCGAACCTTATTCAAGGGAGCCAAGAATTACGATTGGCGCTAAATACACCTGAGCGTCTGTTTTCCGTTGAAAATAATAAAGACGCCCTTTCAAGTGTTAATGCACTGTTTTACCTAAGCAGCTTGAACAAAATGTCATTTTCTTCTGGCGAAACGGCATCAAAGCATAGCGCTAAAACGTTAAGCACCAACCAGAACCGCGTAGGCAAGGCTTCTGGAGGCGATAATGGTAGCACCAGTGACAAGGTTATTAATGAGAACTCAATAAACAGCGACGAAAGCCCTATCGACAGTAGCGAATTAGAACAACAGCTGCAAATTATACGCTCAGCTCGTTTACCCGCTACGCTGTGGCATACACAGCAAACGTTAACGCAAAACCTTTCTTTACTTACTAACATGCTAACCACTGAGCTGGATGCCGTAAGCTGCCCGGAAGGCCGCGCTAGTGATAAAGCCAAGATACTGCGCAACGTGTTTTACTTGTTTTTTATTGAAGAAATACAGCCTGTAGGAAGCTTGGTAAACCAATACCATTACAAGCTAGCTCCCTTGTGGGAAGACTGGCTTAAACAGCCTTCGTTGCATGAAGAATTCAAAAACTATATCAGGCAGCAATCTCAAGACGGTTTTGATGAGTACAGTCGCGCTATGAAAGCTCATGTTAACCTGTGGCAAGGGTTTCTTGGCAGGTGTAACCTTTCACCTGTACCACCGGTTTAACGGGCAGAGCTACACACTTCCCCCTTAAACCAACATAATTGCATTGCTACAAAATGTTTTCCCCAGCTTCTGGGTCTCTAGACTTGCGAGCCTGCTCTCTTATTTCGTGCGCTTCTGATGATACGTCATCTTGAGCTGATGTACGCTGTTTGAAATTTTCTTTGTACTCATTTCTTGAGTGGTCATCAGTATGACTATTTTTTTGTTTGTGTTCGTTACTTTGCTCGGTACTACCGTTAGGCTCAACGGTATAATCGCCAGCGGCGCTGTGACCTAACGGGTTCTTGCCCTTGCTCTTATTTTGACTCTTGCTCTGACTCTTCACGTTAGCATCGCTTTCACTGTCTTTCGTCCGACCGCTTTCGATGGTTGAATCATTAACATTGCCTTCACGGCAAGATTCTCTTCCCCCAGAAAACCCCGGAGACACACTTTCACTGTCTTGGGTGCTTTGTTCTTGGCTTAGCTCTGAGCCGTTATCTTTTTGGCGTTGCAAGGCTGACTGTTCATTTTGTTCAATGCTAAGGTGCATACCCTCTGGAAATATACGCTCTCGAGCATCATCCGGCATGCTAATATTCGCGTCTAAGAACGCTTGCGTGATATTACGCATTAGCACAGACGCCATTTTGAGCACGCTGGTTTTCTCTACATCTACCCAAAAATAAACCTTTACGTTGTAGGTAGAAGCGCCCAACTCATCAATAAGAATTTGAGGTTCAGGGTCGCTCAAAACATTGGCTTGCTCTGCTGTCACTTCTCGAGCAATTCGCTGTGCGTTTTGAATGTCAGCGTCGTAGCCTACCCCAATAACAAAATGGCCTCGCATAAGGGGGTTAGCCGTTAAGTTTTTAATCACGCCTTTGTAAATAGTCGCGTTAGGTATTTGTATGTGGTTACCGTCAAAATCCACCAGCGTTGTCGCACGTGCCGTCACTTTCTGAATAATGCCGGTGAAGTCATTAATTTGTACGATATCGCCTATTCGGAAAGGGCGTTGAATGGTAAGCAAAAGGCTTGAAATAAAGTTCTCTGCAATATCGCGAAACGCGAAACCAAGAATAAGCCCAACGACACCAGTACCGCTCACTACCGCAATGGCAAACCCGGTAAGCCCAGCTAGGAATAGAAAAAGATAAATACCCAGTAGTATTAAAAGCAAACTAACGCTTCGTTGAATTACCGAGCGTAGAAGCGGAGATGTGGTAGTTCGGGTTAGCGGCTTAACTAAAACCTTTGCAACATGTGGCGCTAAAAGGATGAACGCCACCATAATAACTATGCCTAGCGCCATACCCGGCAAACGATAAATAAAACTATCCCACAGCTGCGAAAGCAACGACTGAGCGCTGGATAAACTACCTATCGCGCCTGTCTCATTATCTTGTTGAACCAGAGTTTGCAAAGCACTGAACATAACCCTACTCCTTGGTGTTCATGTGTGATTGTTATTAACAAAAATGGTTACGAAGCAATAACTAAATAAGATCCCAACCCTATGGTGAACAAGAAGCTTCCCCATATAGCATGTTCAATAACTACAACGGGCGTTGAGTTTGTATGCATGTACCTGTAGCCAAAAATAGCACCGCCAACCCAAGAGACTATTACAGCAATCCAGTTACCATATACCAAATGAGCTAACCCAAATAGAAAAGTACTTAGCGCCCATCTTGCGTATTTGGAGGGCAAAATACGCTTGTACCGGTGAAAGAAATAGGTACGAAAAATTATCTCTTGCGGGATAACTGACACTATGGGGTAAATCAGCAAAGTCGCTACCCACATCCAAGGCTGATTCATAGGCCAGTGTAAAAACAGCTCTGGTTTTAAAAAATAAACAACCAGCGCCAATAAGCTCGCCCACGGCAAAAATAGCCTGAGCGTACTTTTAAAATGTATTCGATAATCTTCCCAATGCCACAATTTAAAGCGTTTAAATTGTTTATCTGCTAACAAGACAGCCAAACAGCACAGCCCCATTACCCCTAATATAGGCATGAGATAATCTGCAAAATGCTTTATCCAGTAAAGAACGGCAAAAGGAACTGCTACAAATAGCAAGATCAATTCAGACCACAGCTTTGCCACAACTCACCTCTTTCTTTAGACCACGCTGAACTCGCTGTAGAACTTTCCAGTTAATCTGGTGTACCTGAAAAAAACAGCTAAGCCAACGAAATAATTACCAACTGATGACACTTTCGTGAATTTTTACCGTTAGTATGTATGAAAGTGTAGTGCCAAAATGTATGGCTTGAAGAACTAATTAGCTGCAACTTTAGCCCAATACAGCGCTTTGCTTAGATAAGCCATTATTGGCTTTAAAGTTTTTAAATTTGGTTTCGATAAATAAAGTGTGAAAAGCGGCATTCAATAATGTATTTATCCGTTCTTATCGCTCCGTTCTTCGTAACTCCTGGTAATTTTCAGTGGAATTGCTTGGTAGATTTCACGTTGTGTTTGTATATCGAACAAAAGTCGTGAAATAATTGCACAAGATGTATAAGGCGATACCAATGACAAAAAATAGCCCTAGCGACGTTTTACAACAGATTGAAAAACACTATGCCGCGTTGTCGCCTTCGGGCAAATCTATCGCGCATTATATTCAGCAAAATCCAATCGCCGTACTAAGCCAGTCCACCTCATTTATTGCAGAAAAAACAGGAACTTCGAAAGCTACCGTAAGTCGTTTTTTTCGCCAGTTAGGCTTCGAGTCGCACCAACAAGCCAAAGACGCATTGGTACAACTGCGAGAGCAAGGCGTGCCTGTAGTAAACCCCTCAAGCAGCGTTTTACAGCATGAAAGTGATAGTAAAAATTTAGCTAATACGTTCGAAGGTACATCGTCTGAGGCATTAAGAGATATAGCGACATTGCTTGCCTCAGCAGGTCAGGTTACGTTAATTGGATTTCGCAACGCTTACCCTATCGCTCTTCATTTTAGGCAGCAGCTTAAGCAAATTAGGACGTCGGTTCGCGTTCTCCCCCAACCCGGGCAGACCCTTAGCGAAGATCTTATTGATCTCACAGAAAATGACCTAGTGGTGCTTTTTGGCTTTCGCCGCAGGACCCGCCAGTTCAAGTTTGTTCTGAACAGCATCAAACACTGCAAAACTGTGCTTATAACCGACCCTACAGGCCAAGGTTATCGCAATGATGTCGATCACCTTCTTGTAACCCACATTGGTAGCGATTCTCCTTTCGATAGCTACGCCGCGCCGATGAGCTTAGTCGCATCCCTATGTAACCTTACCTATGATGCCTTAGGCAGCAAGGCCGCAGACCGTGTTGATGCTATTACAGATATCTACATTCAAATGGATGAACTAGAAAGTCCGAAACGTTAACTCTTCCCATAGCACACTTTTTAAGCAATACTGTAAAGGCGGTCGTAGCACACAATTACGATTTCGCAAGCGAAAATGGAACTTTTTCGATAAAAAGAAGGTATAAGTCTTAATGACTTTAATTTTACTGCAGTAAGCGTGTAGTTGAGGTGAATATGGATAAAACGCGAGTAGTCATGGAAGAGGCTAACGGTGTACTAGACTTTTGGTTTGGTGAACTGTCACCCGAACAATGGTTTGAAGAAGATGCGGCACTAGATAAAACCATTGCTTCACGGTTTTCTACGTTGCGCGCAGCGGCTGTGCGTGGTGAACTTTGGCCTTGGCGCGCTACGGCCACGGGCAGGCTTGCCGAAATTATTCTCCTTGATCAATTTTCCCGAAATATTTATCGCAATCAGCCAGATGCGTTTAGTGCTGACAGTATAGCGCTGATATTGGCTCAAGAAGCGGTAAGCGTTGAGGCTGACAAAATGCTTACCCCGCAACAACGGGCGTTTCTGTACATGCCTTTTATGCATAGCGAGTCGTTAGCTATTCACGATGTAGCGATGGAACTCTTCTCTCAGGAAGGGCTTGAGAGAGAATATACTTTTGAGAAACGCCATCAGGCGACCATCGAAAGGTTTGGGCGCTACCCTCACCGAAACTCAGTGTTAGGCCGTGAATCTACAGCCGAAGAAGCTGCCTTTTTGAAAGAAAACCCTCAAGGCTTTTAGCGATAACCGTAGCCACGATCTAATGGGGGTACGTATACCTTTAACCTACTCCTATTAACCTATCATCAGTTTACCCAGCAAAAACGCAGACAGATAGGTGAAGTGTAAGACTCAGAAAATCATATAACTCTGTAAACGTGCTTAGCGGTAATCAGCCGTGATCAGCCAAAATAGGCCATAACCGTGCCTTGCTTTACGTTTTTACTTACGCCTTCTTCTATTTCCTGTCAGGAATTTATTTCTGTTGAAGCGAAAAGCAACGATCGTTTCTCTTGACTTTAAAGTGAAACAGTTGTTTCATGATGGAAAGACTAATAAAGAAACAATAACTAATAAGTAACGCGCTGTGAGCTCTCCTTTTGTACTAAAGCCCTGTGATGCAAAGTTCACGCAGGCAATTGAAAACTTAGAAGCAACCTTTAATGGCATTAATAACCGTGAGGGCGAAACGTCTTCTTTAAATAACGGGGCAAGCCAAGGGTTAACCGAAGATTCAACAAAAGCGCGTAACCCAGCCAAACCACTTAGCGGTTTAGGGCTTGCGGTAAAAGACTTATTCGATATTGAAGGTTTACCAACAGCAGCGGGCAACCCAGATTGGTTGGCTACGCACCCTGTACCAAAAAGTACGAATAGCTGTGTGGCGAACATGCTTAAAGCAGGCGCCGCGTTTCAAGGTAAAACCATTACTGACGAACTTGCTTATAGCTTACACGGGCAAAATAAGCATTATGACGCGCTTGTAAACCCGGTAGCGCCAGCTCATATACCGGGCGGTTCTTCGTCGGGCTCTGCGGTTGCCGTTAGCGCACACCTTGCCGATATCGGTCTTGGCACTGACACAGGTGGCTCTATACGCGTACCGTCTAGCTATCAAGGGTTATGGGGGCTTCGCACCACCCATGGCGCCGTCGCTTGCGACAACATGGTAGCCCTTGCGCCATCGTTCGATACCGTTGGATGGATGACAAGAGATTTAGATACGCTGTCAAAGGTAGCCAATGTTTGTCTTGATAGTGCTACGCAAAGTGACATACCTAGCGAACCTCGCTTGGGTATAGCGACACACTTATTTGAGCAAACCGCTCACAAATCGCTTTGCCAAACTTGGCTTAACGCCCTTGAAGACAGCAATAATTGTATTGAGCTGTCAGAAACACAGCTTAATTTAAATACCTTACAACCTGCCGCTACATTTCGCACTTTACAGGGCAATGAAATTTGGCAGCAGCATGGCGAATGGATTGAAAATACTCAACCCGATATCGCTAACGATATTATGTTGCGCTTGGATTGGTGTAAAACCATAACAACACAAGATGTAGAACAAGCTAAAGCGCAACAATCCGTGGTAATAAACCATTTAACTAAGCTATTTGAAGAAATAGACGTTTTGGTTATTCCCACAACACCTGGTGTTGCACCTCGATGTGACGCCGACGATACGACTCTGGCAAATGATAGAAACGCTCTGCTCGCACTTACTGCAGTAGCCGGGCTCGCGGGTTTACCCCAGCTTCATTTACCGTTGTTTACCCTACACAATGCCCCGTGCGGTTTATCGCTTGTGGGCAAAAAAGGCAACGATCTTGCACTTCTCGCGTTAGCTAAAACGCTAACCACTCGCTAAAGGTGTAAAGCGCGCAACGTATCTGTTTAACTTCATTTAAGTGACGGTTATGCCGCACTAAAGTAAAGCACAGAGCGCACTATCGCATTCAAGTTGAAAGTAAGAAGAGAAAGTAAGACTAGAACGCGCGTCTATTTACCTAGCTCTAGGCCAACAAGGGCTAAACACGATGGCGTGGTTGCTGAGTTTTTGAAGGAATTAATTATGAGTGAAAAACCTAATATTGCGTTTACAGCCCCTCACTTCGCAGCATCACAAGTGGGCTTAAACATACTAGAAAAAGGCGGTACCGCTATTGAAGCTATGGTAGCCGCTGCTGCCTCTATAGCCGTTGAATACCCACATATGAACGGCATGGGTGGTGACGGGTTTTGGCTTATCAGTGAACCGGGCAAAAAGCCTATTGGTATTGATGCATCTGGCGTAGCAGCAAAAGGCGCAACGCCTGCGTTTTACGAAGGTAGCGATGCGATACCTAGCAGAGGCGGAAAGTCTGCATTGACCATGGCCGGCGCCGTTGCCGGTTGGAAAGCTGCCCTAGAGATAAGTCACGAATGGCAAAACGGTTTACCGTTAAACACATTATTCGATACGGCGATAAGCCAAGCTAACTGGGGTATTGAAGTTACCCAAAGTTTAGTTGATGCCAGTAACAAAACCTTCGACGAGCTGAGCGCTGACGAGAACTTCGCGCAGTTTTTAATTAAAGGCAAGGCGCTTAAAAAAGGCAAAATTTTAAAGCTGACAAAGCTGTCAGAAACCTTAAAGCATTTGGCAGATAAAGGGCTTGATGATTTTTATCATGGTGAATTAGCTGCAAAACTGGCTGAAGATTTAGAAGCGGCTGGCTCCCCTATTCGCCTTGAAGATTTCAATAATTATAAAGCAACGATTGTTGAGCCATTGTCAGTATCGACCAGCAAAGGCAAGCTTTATAACCTGCCTGCACCAACGCAAGGTGTAGCCTCGCTTATTATCTTGGCGCTTTATGACAAAGTTCAGCATTTAGGCAATACCGATGCAGACATGGTGCATTTACTTATTGAGTGTACAAAACAAGCTTTTATTGCCCGCAATGCGAATGTAACCGACCCGTCGCGTACACCGGTAAATTTACAAAGCCTGTTAAGTGACGACGCGCTTGATGAAATGGTGAAAAACATTTCACTGGATAAAGCATTGCCGTGGCCACACGAAGCTAAACATGGCGACACCATATGGATGGGATGCTGCGACTCAGAAGGTCGTATGGTGAGCTACATTCAATCTCTTTATTGGGAGTTCGGTTCGGGCATAGTTAGCCCACAAACCGGCATTGTATGGAATAACCGAGGCACCTCATTCTCGCTAGATCCAAACAGTAATCAATATCTAGCACCTGGCCTAAAGCCGTTCCATACGTTAAACCCAGCGTTTGCCGAGCTTATCGACGGACGTCGTATGAGTTACGGCACCATGGGCGGTGAGGGTCAACCTCAAACCCAAGCGGCGCTATTTGCCCGCCATATTTACCACGGACAGCCTATTGGTAAAGCCATTTCCCTTGGTCGATGGTTACTTGGCAGAACGTGGGGCGATCAAAGCCACAACTTAAAAGCAGAGCGTGACCTAGTTGAATACGTGGGCGAGAGCTTACTGGCCAGAGGGCACGATATGGTGACGGTAGACCCTTGCAACGAACTTATGGGTCATGCGGGTGCCATTATTCGCGACACAGAAGGCACGGTTAGCGGCGCGAGCGACCCACGAAGTGACGGCAAAGCTTACTTCGGTCATCGCTAGATTCGTGCTTACAGCTAAATATAACGTTAAGACGCGTTCATTAGCATGCACAGGCTAACCAGCGTCAATTAACGTCCCTCAAACCGGGGTATTGTCTAAACCGCGTTAACTGGGGTGCGCCTACATGGGCGCATCTGCAACAGCTCGACGCTTACACATTCGCTAAAGCAACAATTGTTAGAGAGAAAGAAATCACATGCAGTTTTTAATGGATAACCTAACGGTTATATTATCGCTCGCAGGAACGGGCGTATTTGCCGGCATACTAGCAGGTATGCTTGGCGTAGGTGGCGGCATTGTTATTGTGCCGGTACTGTTTTTCTTATTTCAAGCGCTTGGCGTGTCGCCTGAAAGTGCCATGGTTATTGCTACGGCCACATCGCTTGCCACTATCGTTCCTACCTCGGTTAGTTCTATTCGCGCTCACCACAGTAAAGGCAACGTTGACTTTGCGCTGCTAAAAGCATGGGCAGTATTTATTTTAATTGGGGTCCTCGCGGGAAGCTATGCGGTAACCGTGGTTAACCCAACGTTCCTTACTTTGTTATTTGGCGTTATCGCAACCTTATCGGCCATCAATATGCTTATTGGCAAAAAAGATGCGCTATTTAAAGGGCTACCGGGCCGTGCAGGTCAGTCAGTAATGGCAACGTGTATTGGTTTATTTAGCTCTATGGTGGGTATTGGCGGTGGTACGCTAACCGTGCCTACACTTACTTTTTGTAATTACCCAGCGCACAAAGCGGTTGGAACTGCTGCGGCGGTAGGCTTAATTATTTCGCTACCCGCGGCCCTTACGTTGTTATTCGTAGGAACCACACCTGCTGACGCCCCCTTCGCAACATATGGCTATGTAAACTTGCTAGGTTTTGCGTGCATTGTTCCGCTAACGGTCTTATTTGCACCAGTCGGCGCGACCATTGCCAACAAACTAGACGCAGGTTTACTTAAGAAAATCTTCGCCGTTGTTCTTATCATCACTGGCTTGCGCATGCTGGCGCAAGTACTTATCTAGGAGTGCCCACATGTCTAACGAAGCGTCTAAAGAAGCGCCTACAGGAACTTTCGCGCCACTTAATCCTCCACCTCGCTTGTTAATGGGCCCTGGCCCTATTAACTGCTACCCACGTGTGTTAAGCGCGATGTCTACTCAATTAGTAGGCCAGTACGACCCAGTAATGACGGGCTACATGAATGAGACAATGCAGCTTTATCGCGATGTATTTAATACCAAAAACCAACAAACCTTTTTGGTCGACGGCACATCGCGTGCAGGTATCGAGGCGGTTTTGGTATCGGCGATAGAGCCAGGCGACAAAGTCCTTGTGCCTATCTTTGGGCGCTTCGGTCATTTACTTGCTGAAATTGCAGAGCGTGCCGACGCTGAAGTACACACCATTGAAGTGCCTTGGGGTGAAGTATTTACGCCAAAGCAAATAGAAGCGGCGGTAAAAGAAGTAAAGCCTAAGTTGCTTGCCATAGTACAGGGCGATACCTCTACCACTATGCTTCAACCGCTTGAGCATATTGGCGCCATTTGTGAGGCGAACGACGTCTTGTTTTATTGCGATGCAACCGCGTCAGTAGGTGGAAACCCTCTGGATGTTGATGCATGGAAATTAGACGCGGTATCGGTTGGCCTTCAAAAATGTTTAGGTGGTCCATCAGGCAGTGCGCCTATTACCCTTAGCGACAAGTTTGTTAAAACCGTTCGCACCCGCCATCACGTTGAAGCTGGTATTCGCGATGCACATCACGAGGCGGCGCGCGGCCCTAAAATTCGCTCGAACTACTTTGATTTACCCATGATCATGGATTATTGGGGCGAAGAGCGCTTAAACCACCATACCGAAGCGGCAAGTATGCTTTATTGCGCCCGTGAATGTGCGCGTGTGCATTTAGAGGAAGGTCAGCAAAACGTTATTGCGCGTCATAAAGTGGCGGGTGACGCCATGCTTGCCGGCATTCAGGCTATGGGGCTTCAACCATTCGGCGATCTTAAGCACAAAATGTACAACGTGGTGGGTGTTCATATTCCCGATGGTGTTCACGGCGAAGAAGTACGCGAAACCCTACTGCTGCGATTCAATATTGAAATCGGCACCAGTTTTGGGCCTTTAAAAGGTAAGATTTGGCGCATTGGTACAATGGGGTACAACGCCAGAGAAGATGCCGTGCTGCATACACTACAATCGCTTGAAACCGTACTTCGCATGCAAGGGTTTGCGCTACCTTCGGGTAAAGGGGTAGACGCTGCGCTTAGCGTTTATGCTGCGGCTAAAGCGTCGGGAGTTGCGAATGGGTGAATTCGTAGAATTTACTGAACTAGCGACCCAGGTTATGGCAAGGTGCGAAACGTTAGGCACCTTGAGCCAAGACCCCACTTGCCTAGACAGGCGCTATTTAACCGAGCAGCACAAGCTTGCCAATCAACTAGCGTCTGGCTGGATGATTGAGGCGGGTATGACCACTTGGCAAGATGCTGTTGGCAACATTTGGGGGCGCTATACCTCCAGTGTGCCCAATGCACCGCGATTAATTCTAGGAAGTCACCTGGACACCGTGCCTAACGGCGGAAAGTACGACGGAATGCTGGGCGTAGTGGCTGCTATATCAATGGTTGCTATGTTTGACGGCACACAAACCAAGTTCCCTTTTCACATCGACATTGTGGGTTTTTGCGATGAAGAAGGCACGCGTTTTGGCACCACGCTATTAGGTAGCCGCGCGCTAACCGGCAAATGGCAAGAGCAATGGCGTCACTTAAAAGATGAAAACGGTGTAAGCCTAGAGCAAGCGATGGCTAACTTTGGCCTTAGTTTCGATGCGGTTAACAGCGCGGCTATTTCCCCCACTGATGTTCTGGGCTATTTAGAGCTTCACATTGAACAAGGCCCTGTTTTAGAGCAAGAAAACCTGCCTGTAGGTGTAGTAAGTGCTATTGCAGGTGCCAAGCGCTTTAACTTTACGGTAGAAGGGATGGCTGGGCACGCCGGTACTGTGCCCATGTCTATGCGTCGAGACGCCCTGTGCGCAAGTGCAGAAATGTTACTCGCGGTAGAGAGCATTAGCTTGCAACGCCCCGGCGTTGTGGCCACCGTAGGTAAGATTGAGAATGCACCAAACGGCGTAAACGTGATATCTGGCCGCACGCGATTTTCTCTTGATATTAGAAGCGAAGATGATGATTTACGCGATTCAGTATTGGCAGAAATATTGCAAAAATTTGAGGACATTGCGCAAGCGAGGCAGTTAACTCTCACCCGCGAGCAAACCCATAGTGCGCCTGCGGTACAGTGCGATAGTCAGTTAAAGCAAGCACTTGTTCGCGGTGTTCAAGAAAGCGGTATAGCAACGCGAATTCTTGCTTCAGGTGCCGGTCATGATGCCATGGCTATAGCAGATATTTGCCCTGTAGCCATGCTCTTCGCGCGCTGTAAGGGTGGCATAAGCCATCACCCAGCTGAGTCTATTACCCATGAGGATGTGGCTGCCAGTTTGTCGGTGCTTTATAAAACCATAAGCAAACTTAAGCACGCGTAATGTTCAAATCAGTACAGTCTTAAACAAGGGTCGATAATGAAAATAACAAGGATTTACAACGATGAAGCGGGCAAGAGCCACTTTGGCGAGGTTGAAATAGCGCTAAAAGACGGCGGTCCTATCGGTATGCTTTCAGAGAAATTTGGTGCAGATAAAATTATCTTTCGCGAGACACCTGCCGACTATGACTTCAAATGGCACCCTGCACCTGCACGGCAACTTCTTTTCATTATAAAAGGTCGTGCAGAATTTACAGTATCAAACGGAGAGCGCCATGTATTTGGAGCAGGCGATGTACTGCTGCTAGAAGATACCGAGGGTGAAGGTCACTGCTCTCGCGCCATGTATAACGAAGTACGTCACTCAATTTTTGTCACGCTAGATGAAGGCGTTACGCTTTAAATTAAACCTTCGAATCTCTCTTGAAAAAATGCGCTAATTTAGCGCATTTTTTTGTTTAAGCACCAAATTGGGGCTTACCCATTCATCCTTCTTATCCATCAAGATATAGGAATTCAAAATTCACCATTAAAAACAGTGTGATACAGCGGTAATTACGAGCAGACCAATTGGTCAATATCTTGCAGTTATTAACTAACTGTTATTAAGAAATATTGCTCATGTCTTCAAATCACAGCGAATTACTTTACGATCTTCATGATAGCCCGGCATTTCTTCCTTCTCTTACCGCGGCGTTCCAGCACTTATTAGCCAGCTTTGTTGGCGTTATTACACCAACACTTATCGTCACATCAACACTAGGTCTTACCGAATATACGCCTTACCTTATCAGCATGGCACTGTTTGTTAGTGGCCTAGGTACTGCAATACAAACAAAGCGTATTGGGCCGGTAGGTAGCGGGTTGGTAGCCATTCAAGGTACCAGCTTTGCGTTTATTAGCGCGCTAATTTTGGCGGGAAACCAAGTTAAAGCAAATGGTGGTACGCCCGAAGATATCTTAGCGCTGCTGTTTGGACTCACTATGGCGGGTGCGCTTGTTGAGGTAGTGTTCAGTCTAGTTGTGGATAAGCTTAAGCGTATCATTACCCCTTTAACTACGGGCATTGTGATCACAGCCATAGGGCTTAGCTTAATCAACGTGGGTATGACAGACCTTGCAGGAGGTTTTCACGCTGCGGACTTTGCGAGTACTGACAACCTAGCGGTAGGTCTTGGCGTGTTGCTTGTTATTGTATTTTTAAACGCATCTCACAATCATTGGCTACGCTTAAGTGCTATTTTTATTGGCATGGCCATTGGTGCAACTTATGTTGGGTTTACTAAAGGTCTTGATTTTAGCGGCCTTGCCTCTTTATCTATTGTCGCTATTCCTACGCCGTTTGCGTTTGGCATCTCATTTGATATCAATCTGTTTTTGCCTATTGCGCTAATTTACTTATTCAGCGCTATAGAAACAGCTGGCGATCTTACGGCCAACAGCCTTTTCTGCAAGCAGCCCGTTAGCGGTCCAATTTACTTAGCCCGCGTAAAAGGCGGCATTTTAGGCGACGGCGTGAATTCGCTACTGGCCGGTATGTTTAATACGTTTCCGAACACTACCTTTGGTCAAAACAATGGAGTTATTCAGCTAACTGGCATTGCAAGTCGCAAAGTAGGCTTTTTTGTTGCGGCGCTGTTTGTACTTATTGGCTGCTTTCCAATTGTGGGTGGTGTGCTTCAGGCTATCCCTAAGCCTGTTTTAGGCGGCGCAACATTAGTGATGTTTGCCATGGTTGCAGTAGGCGGCCTCAAACTTCTTGCCAGCTATGCGTTGGATAGACGCAGCAGTTTAGTTACGGCGTGCGCCCTTGGTATGGCAATTGGGGTAATGATGGTACCCGAAGCCTTGGCCGAACTACCTAACTGGCTTGAAAATATTCTTCTTTCCCCTGTTACGTCAGCAGGACTTACGGCGGTTATTTTAGATTTGACGCTACCCGAGAAAAAAGCCGCTAATGATAAGTCAGAAATTTCAGCGGCAACCGGCAATCAACTTTCAGAAGGTAATGCGAATGAGGCTTTGGATGACTCGGTCAAAACCGCTACCCCTGAGATAAAAAAACGTACTAAAGAGAATCGCAGTAACTCAGCAACTTCACCCCATAAAGCAATATTAGGTATAAAACAGCGCCAAGTACTGCGCCCTGCTCTTTATAGTGCAAAACCACGATAGAAATCACTGCGAAGGTGCAAAAATAAGAAAAACCTTATTCGTTAACATAATGATAACAATATAAGAACAACATTATATTTTTAAATCCATATAATTCAGCAACTTAAGAGTAGGTTAAAAGTTGACCAACTGGTTAGGAAGTTGGCACTCATCCTGCTAAACCTCTTGCATACAGCAAGGCGCAATAGAAATAGTGCGTTGATAAAGCCCTAAAAAAGGGCAACTAAAAATAACGAGGAAACCATGAAAAACACTACATTCGCATTATCTCCTCTAGCAAAAGCCTTAGCGATGACAACGGCGGTAGCCCTGTCATCTCAAGCATTTGCACAAGAAGAGACAGAGGTAAAAGAAAAAGATGTCGAGAAGATTCAGGTAACTGGGTCACTAGGCAGCTTACCTGGCCAAGACGTTGAGTCGGTATTTGGCTTTGGTAAATCTATTCTTGAAACACCCCGTTCAGCATCTACTATTTCTCAGGAGCAGATGGAACGTTTTAACGTCTCTGATATTGATGAATTAGTAGCATTTGCTCCGGGTACGTTCACCCAGTCTTTCTTTGGTGTTGCGGGTTCACTTGACGTACGTGGTACACCGGGTGAGACTTATTTTCGTGGCGTTAAGCGTCTAGATAACCCGGGTAACTACCCTACCCCTATCGGCGCATCTAGCCGTATCGATATCGTCCGTGGCCCTGCATCTCCCATTTATGGCCCGTCTAAAATTGGTGGTTACCTAAACTTTAATCCTAAATCTGCCCGTGCTTCGGGCGGTCAGTATCTAGATGCACCTACTGGCGCCTTGTCATACACCACTGGTTCTTGGGATAAAAGCATCTTAACCGCAGAAGTTGGCGGCCCGACTAGCGTCGCTGGCAAAGAAATGGGTTACTACATATACGGCGAGCTAGAAAATTCAGACAGCTATTACGACAATACGCAAACTGACCAAACGGTATTACAAGCATCATTTAACATTGATGTTACCGACAACCTTCGCTTCGAATTCGGTGGTATGTACCACGACTATGACGGCAACCAAGTTGCTGGTTGGAACCGTCTAACCCAAGAGCTAGTTGACGACGGTACTTACATTACAGGTACAGCACAGCCTCTAGACACTGATGGCGACGGCCAAATTAGCCACGAAGAATACGCTGCTGTAAACATTGCCGGCGAGAGCTTCTTCTATGTTCCAGCGTCTAGCTTTACGGATGACGAAGCCACAGCGTTAATGCAATTAGAAAACGTTGGAACCACAACGCTTAGTGGAAACCAAGTACTGGTAGCGCCTGATGATCAGCTTGGCAACGAAGCTATTACTCTGTATTTCGACACGATTTACTACACAGACAACTGGGAAATCCGCAACCAACTTTTCTATGACGCATACGACAACATCAATGAAAATGCGTACGGTTTCTCACAGTTCCACGATAGCTGGGTTGTTGAAGACAAGCTAATTTTCGCTACCGAATATGAAAACGATGGCCTGCTTGCACAGTTTCAATTCTCGCCATCTGTTCGATATACCGACTTCGAACACGGCGATGATTTCACGTTTGAATATTTCAACCGTCGCGACCTAACCATGCCATCTTCAGCACTGGATCGTCGTTTATTGTCTACCCGCTCAGGTAAAAACTACGATAACTATGACGTGGGTAACTACCTAGACCTAGGTATTGCTGCAATGACAGACTTAACTTGGGATTGGGGCTTAAACCTAGTGTTAGGCTTGCGTTACGACACTATCGATATTGAAAGTACTTCACGTACCGACCTTCTGTTAGGTGCAACAGGCGATGAAATACCAGAATACGCTGAAGAAACGGTAGACGGGTGGTCTTGGAACGCCAGCCTTTCATACGAATTCGAATTTGGCCTTATTCCTTATGTAACTGCGGCCGAACAAGCAACGCTTGTTGCAGGTCAAGGTGCTGAGATTGGTGTTAGCCAACTAGGCGACAGCAGCGCATTTGATACCTCTGAACTTCTTGAGTTTGGTATTAAAGGTTCTTTGTTAGAAGATACACTGTATTTTGCACTTTCATCGTTTGAGCAAGAGCGTACCGATTTTAACGCGCAAAACACGGTAACTAATAATACCACCAACAACAAAGGTACTGAGTTTGAACTTCGTTGGGTAGTAAACGACAACCTTGTTGTATCTGCAGGTTACACCAACATTAAGGTAATTAACCTTACAGCACTTGAAAATGGTAACCAGTTTGGTTTCTTGGGTGCTGAAGACTTAGTGAACCTTGAAGATCCTTCATTGATCTTCGGTGGTAACGTGATTGGTCTTAACCTTATCGGTGAAGGCTTTAATAATACAGATGGACGTAAAGCAGGTATCCCTGAAAACATCTATACGCTAACTGCGACTTACGATTTCCAAAATGGTTATGCGGCTAACGTAAGCGTGGTAGATGTTGAAGAAGTAGCATCAGGTTTCTCTGCTGCAGTGACACTACCGGCTTACACGCTAGTGAATGCTGGCTTATCTTATCAGGCTGAAGACTGGTCATTTAACTTAACCGTTAAAAATCTAACTGATGAACGTTATTTCCGTTCTAACTTCCCTGATCTATTCGGTAGCCAAATCGTTCTTCCTGAACTACCGCGTCACTTTAATGCTAAAGTTACTTACTCATTCTAAGTATGCTTAGCGTGTGAATGGCATTACGCTTCCTATAATTCTTGGAAGCGCGATATCATCGTTCATTCAAATTACGTTTAATAAAGAGCTCAGCTTTTATATCTGGGCTCTTTTTTTAGGAGTATTTTATGCCTCTACCCCATTTCATTCGCCACGTATTACAGCAGCCGCTATTGAGTATTGTTAAAAACAACCGCAATTCAGCTTTTCGTAAACCAACTGTGTGGGCTATTTTCATAGGAGTAGTAATAAGTGTTTTATCTACCCATGCTTACGCTAATGGCGAAGAAAAGCCGATGGAAGTTAAAGTGGTAGTGGTGAGTATGTTCGAAATTGGTGATGACCATGGTGACGCACCTGGCGAATTTCAGTTGTGGAAAGCCCGTCAAAACCTCACAACAAAATACCCACTGCCCCACGGCTTTCACGATGTGTATGCAAACACTGAAACGGGCGTAATTGGCATAGTAACGGGTATGGGCATTGCGCGTGCTTCAGCGGCAATAATGGCGCTAGGGCTCGACCCTCGTTTCGACTTGTCAAAAGCCTATTGGCTTGTAGCTGGCATTGCTGGTGTCGACCCTGCCGATAACACTATTGGCAGCGCTATTTGGACCGATTATGTTGTAGATGGTGACTTGGCACATCAGATTGATGCAAGAGAAATCCCTTCAACGTGGAGTACAGGATATTTTCCTCTGTTTACTCACGCGCCTTATGACAATGCCGAATCAGTGAATGTGAATAATAGCCCAAACGGCGAGGTTTACGCGCTTAACCTTCCTTTGGCGAAATGGGCTTATTCAATGACCAAAGACACCAAACTTTTAAACAACGAGGCAATGGATGCACTACGAGCAAAATACACTCACTCACCTAATGCGAGGGCACTTCCTAATGTGTCTATGGGTGCCCATTTATCTGCGTCTACTTTCTGGCATGGAGAGAAACTAAACACATGGGCAAACGATTGGGTTGCATACTGGACTAAAGACAAGGGCAACTTCGTGACATCGGGCATGGAAGACTCGGCTACACTTCAAAGTTTGTCCTATTTAGACAATGCCGGTTTGGTAGATAAAAACCGCGTAATGATTTTAAGAACTGCGAGTAATTTTACTATGCAGCCACCTTCGCTAAGCGCATCAGAAAATTTGAAACTTGAAAGCTCGGGTGACGGTTATGCTGCAATGGGAGCAGCAATTGAAGCGGCGTATAACGTAGGTTCACGTGTTGTCGACTATATCACTGAAAACTGGGATTCCGTAGAAGACAACATACCTGGCGCTAAATAAACGCAAAACACTAATTATCACTAATACTTTGGTTAACAGCCAAATTAACTTGTTACTGTTACTACAAATATTTGCAGCGGCAGATGCAACTTTAAAAAACGAGGGGCTTTGGATTTTAATGTAATTAAAAGCCCCTAAGCCGCTACAGATTTTGCATCTAGCGCAAACTTAAGCTGTAAAGTTACATCATTTTGCACGACGGGCTTGGCCAGAAAATCCTGCATGCCTGCTTCGCTGCAGCTAGCTTTATCTTCAGCGGTCGTATTGGCGGTGACCGCAATAATTCGGCCATGCTTTGGCATTAGGTTTTCTTGCAGTATTATTTTCGTTGCACTTACGCCATCTAATACTGGCATAGCACAGTCCATAAAAATGATATCGTACTTTTTGGCTCTTGCCATTTGTACCGCGACTTCTCCGTTTTCCGCTTCATCGGGTAGGTAATTAAACTTCTCTAGCATAGACCCCAATACTAGGCGGTTTATATCGTTATCGTCTACTACCAATATATTTAAAGGCACACTCAAAAGCTCAGAGGACAATTCCACATCGCCACTGGCTTTTTCATCTAACAACGCCATTTCAATGGGAATAGCCACGTCAAAACAGGTTCCTTTACCCACATTTGAGCGCACTTCAAGCTCACCACCCATCTTGTCAACGAGTTGGTTTACAATAGAAAGACCTAACCCATTGCCGTTTAGCTCTTCTGACGCGCTGTCGGTATCATTCTGAAACGGTCTGAAAATCCGTGACAAAATATCGTCGTTCATGCCTACACCAGTGTCTTCAACTGAAGCAAGTAGAATGGGAACCTCGCCTTGATGTTTTAGCGTAACCTGCACTGAAATATAGCCTTTCACAGTGAACTTTACGGCATTTGACAACAGGTTGGTTATTACCTGACTGATTCTTGCTGCGTCGCCATGCACGTAGGTCTTTTCATCAAAAGAAAGCACAGCGTAAAGCCGTACGCCTTTTTCAGCACATTTAGTTTTAAACACATCGACGATGTCTTCGCACAAAGAGCGAACGCAAAAATCGCTGTGCTTAAGGCTAAATTCCCCATTGATAATTGATGTATAATCAAGCACATCGTTTATAAGCGATAACAAACGATCGGCGCTGTGTAACGCTATGTCAGCTTTTCTAATTCTTACATTGTCTTTTGTTTCAAACTTTATAGCCTGAAGCATGCCGGTAATGCCGTTCAGAGGCGTTTTTAGCTCGTGGCTAATTCTAGACAGCAACATGCCACGCTCTTTCGACGCGGCTTCTGCTTCTTTGCGTCGCGCATCCAACTCTAACCTGAGCTGAACCGATTTATTCACGTTTTGACACGTCCCAAACAAGCGAACGCACTTCCCATGCTTCATCTCCGCCATGCCGTGGGTTTCTATCCACACCGAATTACCTTCTGCAGTAATAAGTTCAAGTGTTGCGCTCCATGGCTCACCGGTCTCGATAGTGTGAGAAACGATACGGCTTATTTCATTTCTATCAAACCCTTCTTTGTAGAAGCTGATTGCCGTATCTAGCGTAGGCATGTAGCTATCATCCACCTCGTGAATACGGCGAGTTTGAGACGACCAGATTAATTCGTTGGTAATAAGGTCGACTTCCCACGTACCAACATTCGCTACGTTTTGTAGCTTTTCATACAGCGTGTTTTGTGTTGATTCAGCTTTTTCTATATGAAACTTGTCCAAAGTAACGGACAACCATTCATCGAGCAACGCCACTTTATCCAGGTTACTTGGTTGGTCTGGGCATGCATTGATGAACACTAAACAGACGTATCCGCCATCAAGCTTGTGGACCTGGCCCCTAATGTATTTTTCCGCACTGAAGTAGGTCGTAAACCACTGCTTAAATGCTAGAGAACACTTAGCACTGCTTACGGGAAAACAATTGTCTACCGGCGTGCAGCTTGCAAACGAGGGAATAGATTTAAAACTGGGAGGATAAGCAGATGAGGCTTTAACAAGAATGTTGACGGTATCTTCTTCGAGGTGCAAAAGCAGCGCTTGGAATATCCCAAGTGAGTCACAACCACGATTTAATAACTGAGTAAGCGATGCTTTTAGCTGCTCTTCCAGCTTCACATTCAAACTCGATTGCTCGTCGAAATAAACCATTGCTCGTTACCTAAGCCTCAAACGTGTACTAGAGGGGTACCATCCATTGCCATCACAAATTTAGCGAATAGTACGTCATTACACTAGATGATAGCGTGCAAGCAACACTTTCGACATTAAACAATAGGCTAGTTTATACGGCCTCTAGCAATGTTTAACCTTTTGCTTGATTTCGGCCTAATTCCTTAGCTTCAAACAAGGATACGTCAGCGTCTTCAATTAAGGCTGCAAGGTTGTCTTGCACAACTTCCGTTGCCTTCCAAACCGCAAAGCCTGCGCTGATAGAAACACGATTTTCGATGCCTTTGCCGTGGGGTATTTTCGCTTTGGCCACAGCATCTACTAACTGGTTTGCCACGAGCTTTGCCCCTTGACGGTCGATATAAGGCAGGATAATTAAAAACTCTTCACCGCCGAAACGTATCACAGCATCTTTGGGTCGTTTCACTGTATCAGAGACTATCTGCGCCACTTTTTGAAGGCACAAGTCACCTTCAAGGTGCCCATAGGTATCGTTAAAGAGTTTGAAGTAATCGATGTCGAGCATTATTGCCCCTACCGATCCCTTGTCTCTGGCCACCTGCTTTATCAATAAAGGAATTTCCTTGGTCAGGTACATTCTATTGTAAAGGCCAGTTAGCTGGTCGTGAAACGTCATCATTTCAAGAAACTCGGTACGCAGCTTGTTTTGAAGGTGTGTTTTCACTCGGTGAGTTAGCGTTGACGCATTCACCGGCTTCATCACAAAATCAGATGCACCTACTTCCCAGCATGCGTTTTCGCTTTCAATATCCATGGTAGACGTGACGAATATAACTGGAATATCTTTGGTCTCAGGAGAAGCCTTTAATGTTGCACACACCTCAAGACCACCTATATCAGGCATGTTCATGTCGAGTAAAACCAAATCGGGTAGCGACTCGACACAATAGGAAATGGCATCGCTGCCAGATTCGACCGTCGTGCAATGAAACTCAGCGTCAAGTATAGATTGTAATAGCAATCGGCTCATTGGCTCGTCGTCGACAATAAGTACATTGCACTGTGAGTAGGGTTTGATTTCTTTTCTGTCCATTGTTTTTTCTAATGCGAGCTGCTCGCCACACAAGCGCTCTAGCATTGTAATAAAAGACTTTTTTTATGTTCATAGCGTTGCTATATAGTCTAACACCTAAAAGAAGGATGTATATTGAAAAGGTTGAATTTAGATACGCTATAGGTATTAGGAAAAACACCTTACGCCTTAAGGATATATCGAGATGAGTAAGCCGCCCTCAATCAGGCGACTTCTTCACTACCGATAAACTGTGCGAAAAAATCGTTCATGGCTATGGGACGACACATAAAATAGCCTTGACCTTGATGGCAGCCTAGTGCTTTTAACCCGTTGAAATGTGATTGGGTTTCAATGCCCTCTGCTACGATAGTCAGCTCCAAGCTTAAAGCTAGGTGTACGATAGCGGTGACAATATCGTGAGCCTGCTGCTCCTTATCCATATCAATAACAAAGGACCTGTCTATTTTTAACACGTTCAGTGGAAACTGACGTAGGTAAGATAAACTTGAATATCCCGTACCGAAGTCATCAAGGGCTATGGTAACGCCTAGCGAGGTCAGCTTGTTTAGAATATCACGTGTTTGCTTAAAGTCGTGCATTAGCGCCGACTCCGTGACCTCAAGTTCTATTGAACTGGCTTCGATACCCGTTAATTGAATGATTTCTGCAACTTCATCCGCAAACCCTGGGTTCGCTAGTTGTTTGGCAGCCACATTAACCGCCACTTTAAAATGCTTACCTTGTTGATTACAGCGGGCAATGAATTCACAGCTTTTCTGAAGCACCTGTTTACCAAGCTGATGTATTAGACCAGTTTCTTCTGCGAGGGGGATAAATTCGTCTGGCCCGATTACATTACCGTTTTCATCGAACATTCTAACTAAACTTTCAGCACTGAATACTTCATCGCTATTAAAGTCGTATTTTGGCTGAAGATAAATAGCAAAACTGTTATTTTCGATTGCTTGTCTTAGCTTGATCTCCATTTCGACCCTATGATGCATGGCGTGCTGTAAGTCTTTTGAGAAAAAACTAAAAGTGTCTTTCCCTTTTGACTTGGACCGATACATAGCGGAGTCAGCATGACGCATCATTTCTTCTGCATTCACTGCATCCTGTGGGTACAAGCTTATTCCTATGCTTAAACTCAACCTATGAGACTTCCCATCTATTTCTATAGGTTCTCTACCCGCCTGAAGACAGGCCATAGCAATACTATCTGCACTATATCCAGAGCCAATATCTGATAACAGACAAGCAAACTCGTCTCCGCCTACTCGAGCGAGTGTGGCGCTTTGCCCTAAGGTATTTGCGAGGCGCTTGGCTACGGTTGCTATGACGAAATCGCCGACCTGATGCCCCAGGCTATCGTTAAGGTATTTAAAATTATCAATATCAATTAACAGTAACGCGATACTCTGCTTACTTGTAAAGCTTCTAGCTAAAGCTTGGACAACACGGTCATGAAGCAACACTCGGTTAGGCAAGCCTGTAAGCTGGTCATGATTGGTTAGATGTGTCATCTTCACCGCCATTTCCACGGCTTCAGAAACGTCCTGAAAAACCATAACAGCACCGTTAATATGGCCCTCATCGTCGACAATCGGCGATGCGGTATCTTCAACCCTAAAAATTTGCTTGTGCCTACTGACGAGGGTTGCGTTGTACGACATCGCCACGGGGCGTTTCACTTCAAGTGCATAAAGCGCCGGGTTTAACAGCGGCTCATGACTTGATGCATCGCGCAAGTTCATTACTTCATCAATAGGCTTACCTAAGGCATCCTGCATGTTATATCCGGTAAGCCTTTGTGCCACGGGATTTATGAATGTGATATCCCCGGCAGCGTTAATAGAAATTACGCCGTCAGCTATAGATTTCAATGTTATGGCAAGCTGTTTTTTTTCCGCCTCAAGCTCTTGGTTAACTTTTTTCAATAAGGCTTTTTGAGATTGAATCGTGAGATGGTTTCTCACCCTCATTCGACACATTTCTACATCGATAGGCTTTGAGATAAAGTCAATCGCCCCAAGCGACAGCGCACGATGCTCGTTTTCAGTATCGCTATGAGAAGTGACAAAGATAACAGGAATTGAAGCTGTACTTGGACATGCTTTAAGTTGCTTACATACATCAAAGCCTGAAAGCTCTGGCATGCTGATGTCTAAGACGACCAAATCAGGCTGATGTGACTGTATTACAGAGAATGCTGTTGCACTTTGTGAAACCGTAACGACTTCTGCTAAAGATTCTACCGCATTTTCTAGTAGCAAGAGTGTTGTTGGTTCATCGTCAATGATGACTACTTTTTGCGTCTCATTTTCCATGAGAATTACCACACTACATTATAAACTTCTTATGTAGTATCGTCCTACATACGCAAAAAAACATTAACCTTTAGTCTACATTAGTTATTTTAAGTACAAATTTTAGGGTAACTCATTGACTGCAACGCTTTTGGTAACGCACAATTAATATACTACTAAACCCTGTATTAACTGCTTGGTGATAAGAATGGATACGTTACATACGCATAAAGCGCTTCCCAAAGAACAATTATGGAATAGAGACGCTGCGCTGAGCAGACTCGGCGGCAACGAAGGGTTATTAAACCGCATCGTTGAGATGTTTCTAGCTCAAATAACACAAAAACAAGAAGCCTTGCAAAAGGCCGCAACTGAGTTAGACGTCGATGCCGTAAAGTTTACAAGTCATGCGATGAAGGGTGTATCAGGTGATGTAGGGGCTGATGCTATTCGAGAAAAAGCGTCGTCTATTGAAAATAAAGCTAAGCAAGGCAATTCAACTGATATAGCTCAAGATATTGAAGAACTAAACAGCTTAATCGAGCAAACGCTTATTATTATGCAATCATAAGGCGAAGCGAGCTTATTGAGATTTCCTTTGATAAACTCGCTATTGCTTTTGCAAGTCGCTTACATAGCCTCAGTTACTTGCATAATAAATGCGTTTTTCTTTTCTTCTGGTAAGAAACTCGCCTTAAAACTGTTTGCGGCCAGCACGCGAATAGTATCCTCATCTATGTTTAGCGACGTGTGAAGCGCTTCAAAGTTTTCATTCAAAAAACCACCAAAGTAGGTGGGGTCATCAGAATTAACCGTCACTAATAAGCCAGCATCTAGCAGTTGCACGATATTGTGCTCTTTCATATCGTCAATCACGCATAGCTTTAAGTTACTCAGGGGGCATACGGTAAGCGGTATTTGCTTTTCTTTTAACAGCGCCATGAGCGCCTGGTCTTCTTGGCAGCGAACGCCATGATCAATGCGGTCCACGTCAAGCAGTTCAATCGCTTCCCAAATATAAGATGCCGGCCCTTCTTCCCCTGCATGGGCTACAATCTTAAAGCCAAGAGACTTCGCTTTTTTGAAAACCCGCTCGAATTTGGACGGGGGGTGGCCTAGCTCCGAACTATCAAGGCCAACCGCTGTAATATGCTGATAGTAAGGTTTTGCCGCTTCCAGTGTTTCGAAAGCTTCACTTTCGGGCAAATGCCTTAAGAAAGACATGATAAGGTAGCTACTGATACCGAATTCACTTTCTGCTTTTTGTATAGCACGTAAAAAGCCAGGCATAAACACATCAAAACCTATGCCACGCTCAGTGTGAGTTTGAGGGTCAAACATGATTTCGGTATGAACGATATTTTCTTCAGCGCACCGGGTTAAGTATTCCCACATCAGCGTAAAGAAATCTTCTTCATATCTTAACACCCCAGCCCCCGCGTAATAGAGGTCTAGAAAGCTTTGCAAATCTTTGAAGTTATAAGCAGCTTCAATCTCTTTCACGCTTGCGTAAGGAAGTGTTACACTGTGCTTTTCAGCTAGGCGCCACATGAGTTCAGGCGTTAAGCTACCTTCTATATGCAGATGCAGTTCGGCCTTTGGTATGTTTTTAATTATTGATGACAGCGACATGGCCCCTCACTTATTTGCACCATAATAATGCAATGGCATTTAATTGGTGCGTAATAGTTTATCTTTAATGCTATCTGTAAACGAGTTCTATTGCTCATTTAGGTTTTTGTTTGCGGTTTTTTTAACATCATCTATGTTGTTTACTAACCGTTTGGCTGGCTTTGTGCTGCCTAGCTAGTGACCTTGAGTCACGCAATGATTGTTATTTAATCATTGTACTGAAAAGTAAGTTAGCACAAAACACACCAACAAGTTGACTAATTGGTCAGTTTATTGCTTTCAAACGCACAAAACACTACATAATACACAAACAGAGAACTCTAGATGTCCAACAACGTTATTGAACGGCTATTTAAGCTGCAGGAG
Organism: Alteromonas sp. ABH4_452; assembly: GCF_056311825.1. Taxonomy (NCBI): domain Bacteria; kingdom Pseudomonadati; phylum Pseudomonadota; class Gammaproteobacteria; order Alteromonadales; family Alteromonadaceae; genus Alteromonas; species Alteromonas sp. ABH4_452. The sequence goes on from NZ_CM149973.1 coordinate 3,198,050, forward strand.
CACGGTACAACGGTAAGAACTGAGATTATTGCAGGTCTTACTACGTTTGCGGCTATGTCTTATATCCTTGTGGTTAACCCAGGTATTTTGGGCCTTAGCGGCATGCCGGTAGAAGGTCTAATTACAGTGACAGCAGTCGCAGCCTGCATCGGCACATTGATGATGGCGTTGATGACTAACTACCCTATTGCACTGGCACCAGGCATGGGTTTGAATGCTTTTTTCGCTTTCACTATCTGCCTTGGCCGCGAAATTCCATGGGAAGCTGCCCTCGGCATTGTGTTTTGGAACGGTATTCTCTTCTTAATACTCTCTCTCACCGGCGTACGAACCAAGATAGCTGAATCTATCCCGCCCGCTCTTAAGATAGGCGTTCAGTGCGGTATAGGCTTGTTTATTGCCTTTATCGGTCTTAAGAATGCAGGTCTTATTGTTGATAACCCTGCTACCTTTGTTCAGCTTGGTGATCTTTCTGAGCCTGCAGTTATGCTTGCTCTTGTTGGTATTATTTTTACTATTGTTCTTATGGTTAAGCGCGTTACTGGCGCCATATTAATTTCAATTGTTACCCTAACTCTAATCGGTGCATTTATTCCTACCGAAAACGGAATGCTAACTGCCACACCATCTGCTGTTGTAGGTATGCCTGAATCTATGTCGAACACCTTTATGGCAATGGACTTCTGGTACGCTATCGACCATATCGCCGAGACATGGGACCTTATCTTCGCGCTTATGTTCGTGAACATGTTTGACACTATAGGCACGTTAATAGGCGTATCTCGCAAGGCTAATTTATTAACCCCTGAAGGCAAGCTACCTAAAATAGGGTCAGCTATGACTGCCGACGCATCTGCGAGTATTGCTGGCGCAATGGTAGGTACATCGCCAGTGACAAGCTATGTAGAGTCCGCCACTGGCGTATCGTCTGGAGGAAGAACCGGACTTACCGCTGTGGTCGTGTCTGTATGCTTCCTGCTGTCGCTTTTCCTTACGCCACTGATGAAAGTCATTCCGCTGATGGCCACTACTCCAGCACTGCTAATGGTAGGCATTTTAATGATGGATTCGATTCGACATGTAGATTTCGATGACTTAGGGGCTTTGGCTACTGCGTCTGTTGCACTTATCGCTATGCCACTTACCTTTAGTATTAGTGAAGGCATTGCCCTTGGTTTCATTACCTATGTGGGTATTAAGGTGGGTACCGGTAAGTTTAAAGAAGTAACGCCACTTACTTATGCACTAGCTATCGTTTTCTTACTTAGATACTTGCTAGATTTAAAATAATTTGTCGTTGCGTGTGGATGATATTGCGCGCAAGCCTTTAATTTGGATAAGAAAGGTGGCTTAAATGCCACCTTTCTTTTTGGGGTCTGGTATAACCATGCTGATGGTTTACTTTAATCCGTCGTAAGTGAAGGTAACGGCTTTATCACCCATAAATACGATTTTCACATGTTTACTGTCTTCCGCGCCCCATGTACACGCCATAGTGCCCATTGTTTTACCACAGTTGTCGGCTGAACCTAGAATAGCTTCAACTTCGTCCTGAGACATGCCCATTTCTAACTTGTCATAGTTTTCTTTAGTTAGTTTTGAACATGCGGTCAGTGCTAGTGCGCCTAAAGCAATGATGGCCAATTTTGATTTCATGGTGTTATCCTTTATCTAAGTGAAAGTAAAAGCAACCTACCTGGCGCCCTTATCTTTCACCTCACTTTATGTCAATTACAATGGGCGTACTGTAAACGCTATGAACGCGCCTTGTCACTACCATCTTTAGGATGAGTGGCTAACCAGTGGCGAGCAATCTGCTCTCGCGTGGCTAACCACACTTTGTCATGTGATTTCACGTACTCGATAAAACGCTTCAGCGCAGCAAGCCTAGCTGGTCTTCCTATAATACGATTGTGAAGGCCGATAGAAAGCATTTTGGGCGCCTCTTCCCCTTCTTCATACAGCACGTCAAACGCGTCTTTTAAATAGGTAAAGAACTGTTCGCCGCTGTTGAAACCTTGCGGCGTAGCAAAGCGCATATCGTTTGTGTCTAACGTGTAAGGCACCATAAGGAGCGGCTTACTGTAGTGGCAGTCGTAATATGGCAAATCGTCAGCGTACGAGTCGGCACAATATAAAATATCGTCACGCTCTGCTATGAGTTTAAGTGTATTAGGACTCGTTCTTCCCGTGTACCAACCAACGGGTTTCTTACCCGTTAACTGCTCGTGAAGAATAATCGCTTCGTCTATTTGTTTGCGCTCATCATCTTCACTCATATTCTGATAGTGCACCCAGCGCATGGCGTGACTGGCTATTTCCCAACCTGACTCCATCATAGCTTTAACAGCGTCAGGATGGCGCTGCATGGCCATGGTAACGCCAAATACAGTCACAGGAATGTCGTACTTATTAAGTAAGCGATGTAAACGCCAAAAACCTGCACGACTGCCATATTCGTAAATTGACTCCATACTCAGGTGGCGATCTTTATATGCCTGCGCCCCGATAATTTCAGATAAAAATATTTCGGATGCTTCATCTCCATGAAGCACACAGTTCTCGCCACCCTCTTCGTAGTTCAGGACGAACTGAATGGCTATTTTGGCATTCTTCGGCCAGTTAGCATGGGGGACATGTTCACCATAGCCAATAAGATCACGAGGATAAACAGATTCTGTCATACTACACCTCGAAACTTTCGGGTACCGCAAGACCACAGCCGCCTAGCACAAGCTTAACCACTTGTTTTGTGGCGTCTTCAAAATCTGCTTTTGTCATTTTCTTACCCCGTAGTCGGGTAATTTGCGCTGAGAAATCAGCATAGTGTTGGGTGCTGGCCCAAATGGTATAGAGCAAGTATTCGCCTTCAACGGGAGGAAGCTTTCCTGCTTGTACCCACGCTTCGATGACCTCAAGACGTCCTTTCATCCATAAAGCATGCTCTTCATCGAAGTATCCGCTTAAGTTCTGCGCCCCGTTGATAATTTCCATGGCGAAAATCTTTGAAGCCATCGGGTGAGTGCGTGACACTTCCATTTTTTCTGCTATGTAATTGGCAAGCACTTCGGCGGGGTCATCTTCTACAGTTGCTTTGTCAAAACGCGAATTCCATAATGAAAGCGTTTCTTCTAATACCGCTACGTAGAGTTCTTGTTTCGTTTTGAAGTAATACAGAACGTTGGTTTTTGGAAGCCCTGCTTCGTCAGCAATCTTCTGTACCGCCGTACCTTTAAAACCAAACTGCGCAAAACATTTTTCTGCGGCTTGGAGTATTTTTCTTCTATTCATAGCGCCAACACCTGCGTCAGCACTTTTTACCTTCATCATTATTATCTAAATTCCTTTGCAATCTACTTTGCAAGCGCACAGGCAGGATAAATGCTGCATGCCTTTCCGATAGGTTAGCATTTATTACCAAGGTGTTGCTATGCTCTTAAAGTTCAGAGTTACCCATCACCTGCGGCCCTCACTAATGAAATGATCCATCCAGAAAGCATTTATTCTACATTCAACTTAAAACCTAGCACGAATCTTGCCTTATTCTTTTTACTAACTGATGCATTGCTTGCTAAAGAAAACATGGAAAGGCGTTACATAACTTTCCAATAAATCTGCACAAAATCATGGCCTTTTATAACGCGGCCATTTTTTATAAGCAATAAATTGACCAAATGGTCTACTTTTCTTAAAAAAATACAGCTATATTAATGAATACAAGAATGAATAAAACAAGAAGGTGTGAGTATGATTCGCTTTCTAATAAATAACGATGTTGTTGAGTTAAATGAAGCGCGAGCCGACCTCACCCTTCTACAGTTTATACGGGAACATCGTAAGAAAACAGGCACTAAAGAAGGCTGTGCAGCAGGCGACTGTGGCGCATGCACGGTAGTACTTGTAGAACCAGCATCATCTGATAACGCTACAAAACTAAACTATCGAACAGTGAATAGCTGTATTACGCTAATGAGCGCAGTTCACGGTAAGCAGCTATTGTTCGTTGAACATTTAAGCGATGGTAAACAGTTACACCCCGTGCAACAGGCGCTAGTTGACCACCATGGTTCACAGTGCGGCTTTTGTACACCAGGGTTTATCATGTCGATGTTCGCTTTGTACCATAGCAATTCAAAACCTAATCGCGACCATGTGTTGAATGCTTTATCTGGCAACCTGTGCCGCTGTACTGGATACCGCCCTATTATCGATGCCACGCTTGCGGTATGTGAGCAAGCACCAGATGATCAGTTTTCCAAGCGCCAAGAACAGACCCTTGCGACATTACACACTTTGTCAGGTGAAAAGCCTTCTGGTACAGGCAATATACATACGCCGACCTCGCGCGAAGAATTGAAAGCGCTCATTAAGGCGAATCCTAACGCACAGCTAGTGGCGGGCAGCACTGATTTAAGTTTGCAGTTCACTCAACAGTTAAAAAACGTAGAAACGCTTATCAGCGTCACACATATTGATGCACTAAAGCAATGCACCAAAAACGAGCATTCTCTTGCTATTGGTGCAGCAGTCCCACTCAATGATGCGGCACCTCTTCTATTAAGCGCATTCCCACAAGTAGCTGAACTGGTAACGCGCTTTGCGTCTTTGCCTATTCGCAACCAAGCAACAATTGGTGGAAATGTGGCCAACGCATCACCTATTGGTGATATGCCTCCCTTACTACTTGCGCTTAACGCTATACTTCATTTAGATAATGGAGAGCGTATTCGCACAATTCCAATTAACACTTTTTTCACGGGTTATAGGGAAACAACGCTAGCTAACGATGAATGGATAAGCGCAATAGAAATACCGCTTAAACAGTCTAATCAAACGCTGGCCGCCTATAAAATATCAAAACGTTTTGAAGATGATATATCGGCAGTATGTGCGGTATTTAACGTTACTTTAGAAGAAGGCAAGGTTGAGGCGATTACCAGTGGCTTTGGTGGTGTGGCTGCCGTGCCGTCAACCTGTGAAGCATTGGAAAATGCTCTGAAAGGTAAACAGTTCGCTAGCAAAGAATGCTTAACCTTAGGCAAGCAAATCTTATTTGATGCGTTTGCGCCTATTGATGATGTGCGCGCAACAGCACAATACCGCAAAACCGTGTTAGCTAACCTGTGGCACCGCTTCTGGTTAGAAAACCAAACAGTAAACACTATTGAAACTCGGGTGGTGCAGCATGCGTAAGTTAATTGATGCCCCAAATCCTTTAGAAAAAAATGGCAAACAAGGTGTTGTTCATGTTTCTAAAAAGCACGAAAGTGCGGCTCGTCAGGTACAAGGTAGCGCTAACTACGTTGATGACGTAGTTGAACCTCAGGGTACGCTTTATGCGGCAGTCGGTGTAAGCCAGTGCGCCAAAGGTACTATCAACTCGGTAGACCTTGACGCCGTGCGCCAAAGCGAAGGCGTTATTGATGTCATCACCATTGATGACGTACCTGGCCATAAAGACATTGGCCCTGTGTTTGAAGGCGACCCACTGCTTGCGAACGGCGAAATCAAGTTCTTCGGTCAACCGGTGTTTGCAGTACTTGCCACTTCAGTAAATCTTGCCCGACAAGCTGCACTAAAAGGCAAAATAGAAGTAGACGAAGTTACACCTGTACTTGGTGCTGAAGCCGCCCACCAGCAGCAAACATTTGTTCGCCCTTTACATCGATTTGGCCAAAATGCGGCCCGCGTAGACAGCACTATTGAAAAAGCTAAATACCAAGCACATGGTTCGCTAAGCATTGGCGGTCAAGAGCACATGTACTTAGAAGGTCAAGTGAGCCTTGCGATCCCCGATGAAGAAGATCGCATGAAAATCTACACCTCTAGTCAGCATCCCAGTGAGGTGCAGAAGCTAGTTGCAGAAGTGCTAGACGTTAAATTACATCGCATAATGGTAGACATGAGGCGTATGGGCGGCGGCTTTGGCGGTAAAGAAACCCAAGCAGCGCAGTGGGCCTGTATCGCTGCTTTACTGGCCTCGCGCAATCAGTGCGCAGTTAAACTTCGTTTGCCGCGCTTCACCGATATGCACGTTACGGGTAAACGCCACCCGTTTGAGAATGAATTCGATGTGGCATTTGACGAAACAGGTAAAATTGAAGCTACTCGCATGACCATTAATGGCATTTGTGGGCACTCCCCTGACTTGTCAGACGCTATTGTAGATAGGGCCATGTTCCACGCTGATAACGGTTACTTCCTAGGCGATAGCGATATTGTTGGTCACAGATTGCAAACCAATATGGTATCGCACACCGCTTATCGAGGGTTTGGTGGCCCGCAAGGCATGATTATGGCCGAAGCCATGATTGATAAAATTGCACGAGCTATCGGTAGCGACCCGTTATCGGTCAGGAAACGTAACTTATACGGCCCGACAACCGGGTGTTTTACTCCCTATGGCATGAAGGTAGAGCACAACCTTTTACCCGATATGATTGCCGAGTTAGAAGAAAGCGCACAGTATTGGCAGCGCCGGGACGCCATTGCAGCGTTTAATCGCGAAAGCCCAGTTATCAAGAAGGGCCTAGCGCTAACGCCGGTTAAATTTGGGATTTCGTTTACCGCAAAGCACTTAAATCAAGCAGGCGCTTTGGTACACATATACACCGACGGTAGTATTCAGGTGAACCATGGTGGTACTGAAATGGGCCAAGGGCTACATACAAAAATAGGCCAAATTGCGGCTAATGAATTTGGCCTAAACCTGGATATGATTGAGGTCACTGCAACACGCACGGATAAAGTGCCAAACACATCGCCAACAGCGGCATCAAGTGGTACTGACTTGAACGGGAAAGCTGTACAAAACGCATGTATTACTTTGAAAGCCCGTTTGGCTGAATGCTACGCCAAAAGCTTAGGGTTAGAAGACCGTGCTACAGATGTGCAGTTTATTAATGAACACGTTATGTTAGATGAACACAGCATTGCCTTTACTGAACTTGTTCAGCAAGCGTATTTTGCACGAGTGTCTTTATCTTCAAGCGGTTTCTACAAAACACCTAAATTGCAGTACAACCGTGAAACAGGCGAAGGCCGCCCGTTTTTCTACTTTGCTTACGGCGTTTCAATGAGCGAAGTCTCGGTAGATACGCTGACCGGTGAATACACCGTAGATAAGGTTAACGTTATTCACGATGTGGGCAATAGCCTTAACCCTGCAATTGATATTGGCCAAATTGAAGGCGCATTTATTCAAGGTATGGGCTGGCTTACCACCGAAGACCTAAAATGGAATGAGGCAGGCAAGCTGATAAGTGAAAACATGGCAACCTATAAAATTCCTGCAATAGGTGACACGCCCAAGGAATTTAACGTGAAGCTTTTTGGTAGAGAAAATGCTGAAGACAGCATATACCACTCAAAAGCCGTGGGTGAGCCACCGTTTATGCTAGCAATTTCAGTATGGTGCGCCTTAAAGGATGCGATATCTAGTCTATCTGGCTATACCGTTGACCCGCAGCTAGATACGCCAGCCACACCCGAACGCGTGTTAAATGCTGTCGCCGCAATCCAACAGGCAGATCAACAAGCAGATACACAAGGTATAGCTGTATGACGCGCGCAGCAACGCCATCATTTCGCGCCCCCCAATCATTTCGCGCGACGCATTGGCACGAGGCTATAGCCGAGTGCCAGGAGCGTAATGAGGGCTATGTTTTGGTTACCGTTGTAGGTACAGCGGGCTCTACTCCCCGAGAGCCAGGCAGTAAAATGGTGGTCACCGCTTCACATAGTATTGATACTATTGGTGGCGGACACCTTGAGTTTGATGCCATTGCCCGCGCTCGCGAATTTCTTGCTAAAGGCAAAACATGCACTGAGCTTCATAGCTACCCGTTAAGTAGTTCTTTAGGGCAGTGCTGTGGTGGTGCGGTAAAGGTCCTATTTGACGTGTGCAATGTTCATCAGCAGCATATCGCCATTTTCGGCGCTGGCCATGTTGCAAAAGCGCTGGTGCCTATTTTGGCACAATTGCCTGTGCGAATTTCGTGGATAGACAATAGAGAAGATTTGTTCCCATCGACGCTACCAGCCAACGTTCAAAAAGTGGTGGAAGAGGCGCCCGAGAGCGAGGTAAGGCATCTTGCTGAAAATAGCTGGTTGATTATTCTCACTCACGATCATCAATTGGACTACCGTATAACCGAGCAAGCATTAAAGCAACCTTCCCTGCCTTTTGTTGGGTTAATAGGTTCAGACACTAAAGCAAAGCGTTTTATTACTAAGCTTACCCAGCGCGGGTTTGACGACAATGCGCTAGCAAGGCTGTTCACGCCTATTGGCAATCGAGATATTCCTGGTAAGCGCCCTATTGAAGTTGCTGTTTCTATATCAGCGCAAATCATTGAACGTCTTCATGCAAGCCACGCAGTAGCGGCATCAGATAAGAGCACTGAAACAAATGCTGACGCATATACGGGTGAACACACAAAGCACCCTGCTAAAGTGGTGTAAATAGAAAAGGATACCAGCAGTGACACTTACTGAATTAAATACACTAAGCGCTGACGAAGCATTTTCTTGGTTTGAGCAATGCTGCGCGGCAAAAGCATGGCTCTACCAAATGGTAGAAGCCCGCCCTTACAGCGATCAAGACGCCCTGGTTAATCAAGCAAAAGATGCTTGGGCAAAATGTAGCGACGATGACTACCTAGAAGCCTTTACCGCGCACCCAATGATTGGTGACGTAGACTCGTTGCGTAAAAAGTTTGCCAACACTAAAGCTATTGCTGCCGGCGAACAATCAGGTGCGGCTAGTGCGTCTGAGGCCGTCTTGCATCAACTAAAAGAAGCTAATCACGCTTATTTAGATAAGCATGGGTTTATTTTTATTATCTGTGCCACCGGGCTTTCTGCGCAAACTATGCTGAAAGCTCTGCGAGAAAGGCTGCCGAATACCACGCAGCAAGAAATAGCCAATGCAGCCACACAGCAAATAAAGATAACACTTTTACGTATTAACAAAGCATTAGATTAAGGCGGGGCGTTGTTGGTCGGCCAAAACGCTATACCGCATAAAAAGTAATGCGAATTGAAAGAATTTTAAGGACTAGAGTATGAATACGCTTTCAAGTCACATACTAGACACCACTTTGGGTAAGCCTGCACAAGGCATTGAACTTACCCTTACACTACCTGACGGCAGCACCCTTTCTGGTGAAACAGACAGTGATGGCCGCTTTAAAAATTGGGGCGTTGAGGATGGTTTTGCTGCAGGAGTTTATACCTTGCGCTTTCACTGCAAGCCATACCTAACACAAACTCATGGCAGCAGTTTCTATCCACACATTGATATTACGTTTGAACTTGTTGAGAATGGCGGTCACTATCACGTACCACTTCTTATTTCTCCATTCGGTTTCAGCAGCTACAGGGGCAGCTAATAAACATGCAGCTTTTTCGTGCAAGCATTGCGCACTTTCCTAAACAAACCACACAATTTGATAATGACATTGCCATTTTTAAAGATGGTGGCTTGCTAGTAGATAACAAAGAAATAAAAGACATTGGCCCGTTTAGTGACCTAGCTGAACGTTACCCTGCCGCCACTGTCACTGATTTTTCGGGCAAGTGGATTTTACCAGGCTTAATAGACAGCCACCTGCATTATCCGCAAACCCAAAGTATTGCCCACTACGGTGAGCAGCTTTTGAGTTGGCTAGAAAACTACACGTTTCCCACTGAAATGCAGTTTGCCGATAGCGAACACGCCGACACCATCGCTAAAGTATTTTTAAACCAGCTACTTAAAAACGGCACCACAACGGGGTTTGTATTTACTACCGTTCATAAAAGCAGTAGCCAAGCACTATTTAGCGCCGCCAGTGAAATTGATATGGCGATAGTGGCTGGTAAAGTGTGTATGGACAGAAACTGCCCAAGTGCGCTGAACGATTGCCCTGACACAGCGCAAGCTGATAGTGCAGAGTTGATTGAGACTTGGCACAACAAGGGTCGTAATCGCTATGCGCTTACGCCTCGTTTTGCCCCTACCAGCACAGAAGCCCAGCTTGCCGCACTAGGCGAACTTGCCCAGCAATATCCCGACGTATTCATTCAAACCCACCTGTCTGAAAATTTAGACGAGATTGCTTGGGTAAAAAGCTTATTCCCTAACGCTGACGGCTATCTAGATGTTTACGACAGCTACAATTTGGTGCGGGAGCGCGCAGTGTTTGGCCACGGTATCCACCTTACGCCTAACGAATGGGCGCGCCTTGGCGAGAGCGGCGCTACGGTTGCGTTTTGCCCTACGTCTAACTTGTTTTTAGGCAGCGGGCTTTTTGATATGACCGCAGCGCGTGCTAATAAAGTACATGTTGCCATGGCTACCGATGTGGGCGCAGGAACCACGTTTAACATGTTTAAGACCTATGGCGATGCATACAAGGTCAGTCAGTTGCGCAACGAGCCCATTAGCCCGTTGGAAGGGTTTTATCTTATGACCCAAGGCGCAGCAGTGGCCCATGCGCTTGACCATGAAATTGGTAACTTAAACCCAGGTTCTACCGCAGACTTTATCGTTGTAGAGCCAAGGTTCGATGAATTAACACGGTTGAGAATAAAAGAAGATGCACACTTCGATGATGTGTTTTTCGCGTTGAGCATTTTAGGTGATGACCGCGCTATTGAGCAGACGTGGATAAGCGGTAACTGCCGCTACATCAAAGAAGATAAAGAGTAACAAGCTACTGTAGGGCCAGCCGGCCCTAAATAAGGAGAATAATAATGCCGTGGCTAGATTGGATAAGTTTATTTGTACGTTGGTTTCACGTTGTGGCCGGTGTAGCTTGGATTGGTGCGTCGTTTTACTTCATATGGCTAGACAACAACTTGCGAACGCCCCCCAAGTGGAAACAAGACAAAGGAATCAAAGGTGATTTGTGGGCCATTCATGGGGGTGGCTTCTACGAGGTCGCCAAATATGCCTATGGTCCTGAAAAAATGCCTGAAACATTACACTGGTTCAAATGGGAAGCTTATACGACCTGGTTATCAGGCTTTGCCCTTTTGATCATTGTTTATTATTTCGGCGCCAGCGCTTACCTTATCGACCCTTCGGTCAACGCTATGTCGCCAGCTACGGCAATATCATTAGGTTTGGGGTTAATCTTCGGTGGACTAGCCATATACGAATTTGCATGTCGTAGCCCGTTGGCCAAATACCCTCTTGCTTTTGGTATTGGGTTAGTTGCTTTAGTGTGTGTTGTTAGCTATTTATCTACCCAGTGGTTTAGCGGTCGTGGCGCCTATATTCACGTAGGAGCCCTTATTGGCACTATTATGGCAGGTAACGTGTTTTTCAACATTATGCCTAACCAGCGCAAAATGGTGGCTGCGGTAGCTGACAAGAAAGATATAGACCCAGCGTGGGGCGCCAGCGCAAAACTTCGCTCGGTGCACAATAACTACTTCACGCTGCCCTTGCTGTTTATCATGATTTCAAATCACTACCCTATGACCTATCAGCATCCGCAAAATTGGCTTGTACTTATTGCCATTATGGCCGCCGCCGCGTGGATACGTCATTTCTTTAACCTGCGTCACGTGGGTACAACTAAACCAAGTATTTTAGTCTCTGGCGCTGTGGCCATGCTTGCAATCGCGCTATGGGTATCTTGGCCACAAGCATCTTCAACTCAACCGTTAAGTCATGATGACGCACTATCTTCTTCAACTATGAACTCGCAGTTGGCGAACCAATCTGAATTAAGCGCGCCGGCAAGCGGGATAGCAAACGAAACTTCATCGGTAGTTAGTGACGAACGTGTGGCAAGTTTAATCACAACTCATTGTGTAAGCTGCCACTCGCGCACACCAACCGACGAGATATTCAAAGTGGCACCTTTAGGCGTAGTCTTAGATTCATGGGAAGATATTGAGAGGTTCGCGCCACAAGTAGTACGAAGAACCACTGTGACTAAAGACATGCCATTTTTGAACAAAACAAAAATGACCGAAGAAGAAAGGCAAGTTATAGCTCGCTGGTTTGCACAGCGACAGCAATAAAATACGATGAGCGATGTAGCAGTTTGCGCTACATCGCTTTATTCCACTCGCTACTTTTCGCTGCTATAGCTTGCCCACGTTGCTTTTTTTCGTACATTACCTCATCAGCTCGGTCGAGCCACTCTTGAACAGAGTCGATACCTTCGTTCCACTGCACCCAGCCCACGCTGAAGTTGATAGGAATGGCGTTGTTTCCCTCTGTATGTAGTTCAAATTTACTGTCTTGAATTCTGTCAAAGAATGCCGCAGTTTCAGATTCGTCTGTTCCATAGAGCAAAATTACAAACTCATCACCGCCGATACGACCAAACCTGTCGCTATCGCGCAAAAGTGCCCCCATTTTATTAGAGAACTCAACTAAGGCTTTGTCGCCTATCTTATGCCCGTATTTATCGTTTATTTCTTTAAATTTATCTAGGTCAACATAAACGAGTGTAGACGCTTTTTGACCTCTTCCCATTCGAGCAATCTCATCGCTTAACTGACTGAAGATCTCTCTTCTGTTGGCAAGCCCAGTAAGCGAGTCGGTTTTAGAAAGATGCTCTAATTTAGTTACAGCACTCATTAAAGCCTGCTGCTGTGTTTTCTCTTTAGTTACATCGTCTGCGGTGCCTAAAATAAGCGACTGCATCTCTCTATCGTCATAGATTAAACTGCCTCGGTCATGAAGGTATTTCACCTCACCTTTCGCATCATAAATACGGTATTGAATATCCCAATTTTGTAAAGGACGCTGACTAAACTGTTTTAACACCCGGGCCTTATCATCTTCATGGACATGGTCGATAAAGCTCATAGGATTACAGTAGAGTTCGTATTCGTTGCGACCGAGAATATTTGCATATCCATCATTAACGTAGTGCAGTTTTTTAAAATCTGGTGTTGCAACCCAAATGAAAGTTCTGTCCGAAAATGCGCTTACGATCTTACTGAACAAAGCGTCGATCTGGAAAAGCTCAGACTGAATACGCTTTTTCTCGTCGATATCCTCGACCACAGAAATAAAGTAGTCTGGGTTACCTTGCTGGTCTCTGACGAGGGAAACCGTCAGCTGGGCCCATACCTGCTCTCCGTCTTTTTTTAGATAGCGTTTTTCAAGCGTATAGCTCTCAATATCGCCTTCTAAGAGACTTTCTAAATGATCCAGATCTTCAGCGAGATACTCAGGTGCGGTTAGTTCCTGAAACGTTAGTTTGGTAAGTTGTTCGTTTGTGTAGCCTAAAAAGTCACATAGGCATTTATTCACACGAATGAAGCTCCCATCCACACTAACATGAGCAAGCCCTACCGGGCACAAGTGAAAGGTTTTTTCAAACATAGGGCATCGCCCCGCTAAATAGGTGCATTCCGTCGCCTTAAAAATAATGTTTAATTCACTAGGTTAGTTTATAGCGTGTTTATTTTTCTTTAATTTCGCGCCTCTGAAAATCAGGACGTTACAACCAAATCCATTACTTATACTTAAGTATAGGTGAGTATAGATTAGTTTTTTGTATTAGCTAATGAATATAACTAAGAAAAAGGCTTAGATAGAAGAAGTTACGTGCGCGTCAGCATTATCTAGAGCACAAAATTCAAAAAGGTGCATTTTATCTTAAAAAAGCGGTGACTTGACTTTAAACGCTAACCTAAAATTCTTGAGGTGCTTATGTTTAACTCTTTTTGAAAGGACAGTGTTATGATCGAATTCTCCGTCATTATTTATTCTAAACCTGATCAGCAGAGCAAGTTGTCAGAAGCTTTAACACCGCTAGTAAAAGCAAGCCGTGAAGAGCCCGGCGCAATCATGTATGACCTACATTCATCTGGTGACGGTGTATTTGTTATAACCGAGAAATGGGAATCTCAAGCTGCGCTTGATGCTCATGAAGCAACAGCGCACTTTAAAGGCTTTCAGGATAAAGCGGGGGCGCTTGTTGAGAAGGTGCTCAGACTGCCGCTAGTATCAATGTAGTATAAATATCTTACGCGGTAGTTTTTAAAACGGTGAACAGCAACGCTCACCGTTTCCACTATTTTATAATCTGTACGTTACAGCTTAGTCGTTCGTATGGTTTTCAGACCAGACTCTTAACTGTTCAAGAATATCTAGCGCTGAGCGCCCAAACTCAGTGAGACTATAGGCAACCGCAATTGGACGAGAGTCGATAACGTTGCGAATGACCATGCCGTTGTTTTCTAGCTCTTTAAGACGCTGATCAACCATCTTCCGGCTGGCACCGCCAAGCATTCTACACAAATCATTAAACCTAACAGGTTCGTCTTTTAAATGATAAATAATAGAACCTGTCCATTTTCCACCAATCAAGCGCATACCACGCTCAATCGCGCAAGGCTCTGTGCACGTATTTAAAACGGTTTTTCTACCCTTAGCGTCTGTTTTTATTACACTTTCCATTAAATCCCCAAAAAAAGCCACCTAGTTACTAAAAGTATACTGATTGTTTGTTTGAACAAGGTAACTAAACTATACCACATAAACCATTTTGGCTGACAGTCGTATAACTCTCGTCAATTAGTCTACTTTATAAATAAAAGGTTCACAAAGTACTAAAGCCCAAAGCAAAAGACTGATACGAGTAAACAATAATGTTGGGCAAAACACAGGCAATGCAGACCGTTCAAACCAAGTCTTACCTTGGGGAGAGCATTTAGACTCTAACTTCACGGTGATGATTACCATGATTGAATTTACATTAAATGGAAAAACAGTGCAGACGGACGCTGCCTCAGATACGCCCCTTGTTTGGATCATTCGCGACGAATTTGGCTTAAAAGGTACTAAATTCGGATGTGGCGTGGCCATGTGCGGTGTATGTACCGTTCATATCGATGGCAATGCTATTCGTTCATGCTCTTACCCTGTCTCTCTCGTTAACGGAAAGAAGGTCAATACAATCGAAAGTTTAAACGGTGAGCATCCTTTGCAATCGGCTTGGGTTGAAGAACAAGTGCCACAGTGTGGTTACTGTCAGTCTGGTCAAATTATGCAAGCAGCGACACTACTGGATAGCAACCCGAATCCTAGCGATCAAGACATCGTGAACCACATGAATGGTAATTATTGCCGCTGTATGGCTTACACAAGAATAAAAAAAGCGATCAAGCGCGCCGCAAACTCTACGGTACAGCATTACGACCCAAAAGCTTCATCAGAAGGTGAAAACGCATGAGCATTAAAGACCTATCTAAAGAGAAAAAAGACACAATCAACTTGTCTCGTCGCTCATTTATGGCGGGTTCTTTGAAGACATCACTTTTCATGGCGTTTGGCGCTTCGGCAATTCCATCCGTGTTATCAGCTAAAGAAGGCATAAAAAACAAAACATTTTCACCTAACATCTGGTTTGAGATGGACACCCAGGGTCATGTGACGGTGAATATTGCTAAAGCTGAAATGGGGCAGCATGTAGGCACGGCTTTAGCGCGTATTTTAGCAGACGAATTAGAGTGCGAATGGGACAAAGTTTCGATTGTGCACGTTGATACTGACCCCAAATGGGGTTACATGGTGACGGGCGGTTCATGGTCTGTTTTCCAAACCTACAAACCTATGTCGCAAGCTGGGGCTGCTGGTCGCCAAGTGCTACTTAGTGCTGGTGCTAAATTATTAGGTGTACCGGTATCAGATTGTGAAGCTAACGCGGGCTTTGTGGTATCCGGCAACAAGAAAATCAGCTACGGCGACATTGTTGCGAACGGCAATATTGATAAGGTTTATTCGGCCGACGAATTAGAGAACTTACCGATTAAACCCGGAAATAAGAAACATCTTATTGGGCTGGGTAACCAATATAAAGCACTCGATATACCTCCTAAAACAGATGGTACTGCCGTTTACGGTATTGATGTTGAAGTAGACAACATGCTGTACGCACGCCCCATCCTTCCACCTACTCGTTATGGCAGTGAAGTCACCAAGGTAGATGACAGCCAAGCGAAAACACTGCCAGGCTATAAAGGGTACAAAGTTCTCAGCGACCCGTCGGGTACCATCGAAGGATGGGTTGCGGTTCTCGCCTCTGATTATCCCACGGCAATTAAAGCTATCGATAAGGTGAAAGTCAGCTATAACGCAGGTAAGACTGTGAACGTTAATGAAGCTGATATTCAAAAAGAAGGCGAGCGAATCTGCCGCGACCGAAGTGAAGGCACATTATTTGTCGATGAAGGAAGTATCCTAGATGCCGAAAAGCAGGCGGCTGAATCAATTGAAGCATTGTATACCACGGCAACAGCTAGTCATTTCCAACTTGAACCAGTAAACGCGATTGCTGAGTTTAAAGATGAAAAATGGCATGTCCATACGGGCAATCAATGGCAAGGACTTACGCTGCCTGCAGTAGCAAAAGCCGCAGAAGTTCCTGATTCTGACGTTGTTCTTCACCAATATTACCTTGGCGGAGGCTTTGGACGCCGTTTGTTTGGTGACTGGATTATTCCAGCAGTACTTACCGCGAAAGCGGCCGGACAGCCGGTTAAAATGCTGTTTATGCGCCCTGACGATGCCATGTTCGACCAACCTCGCTCAGCGTCGACGTCGTTATTTAACGCCTATTTCGACGACGCTGGGAATTTCACTGGTATGGAGCACGCACTTGCTGCGGGCTGGCCAACGCTGGCGATGGCACCTGGTTTTATGCCTGACGGTGTTGATGGTAAAGGCAAGGTTGACCCATTTTCTGCTTCAGGGGCTGACCACTGGTATACCATGCAACACCACCGCGCCCGCGTGATAAACAACAAAGTCGCGCAAGAAACCTTTACACCAGGATGGCTTCGCTCTGTAGGTCAAGGGTGGATAGTGTGGGGGCTTGAAAGCTTTATCGACGAAGTGGCACATAAAGCTAACCAAAACCCCGTAGACTTTAGACTGTCTATGCTAGACGGCAAAGGCAAGCAAGCGGGTAAGGCGCCTGAAAGCGTAGGCGGAGCAACTCGTCTAGCTCACGCTTTGAAAAAGCTTAAAGACAAGACGGCTAATATTGCGCTTGGTGAAAACGAAGGCATTGGCTATAGCAATACTGCGGGCCAAGAACGCACCATGCCGGCATGGCTTGCTACTGCCGCACATGTTCACGTAGATAAAAGTAGCGGTAAGATCACGCTTAAAAAATTATGGGTAGTGGCTGACGCGGGAATTGTCGTTCATCCAGATGGCGCTATGGCACAAATGGAAGGGTCTTTACTATGGGGAACTAGTCTTGCGCTATTCGAACACAATGAGATAAAAGACGGCTACGTGGCAAAGAAAAACTTAACCACTTACCAGCCGCTTAGAATGAATGACGTACCCGATATGGACATCGAGTTCATTGAAAGTGACGAATTCCCAGTGGGACTAGGTGAGCCTGGGGTTATTGGCGTAGCACCAGCTGTAGGTAATGCTGTTTATGATGCAGTGGGCGTAAGGTTGCGACATCTCCCCATGTTATCAAGCGACCTCAAAGAGGCGCTGAACGCTTAGGGTCTAGCTATTTAGTATTAATACTAGAAAGTTGATACTAAGCATGGAATAGATGAGCAAAGTAAAAAAACAACCCGCACTTTTGCGGGTTGTTTTTTACTAAAAGGATGTGCGTTTTGAACGCTTAGGATATATAAACTACTTACTAAAAGAGATAGTGAGCACTTAATACAAACGATTCCGAACCCGGGTTGGTGTCCCCTAGCCCACCGTTAGAAATATGACCAACTTCAGCCTCTAGCGAAAAGGTGTCAGAAATGTTGTATAAACCAGAAAGCGATGAGTAAAACTCAATGGTGTCGCCTAAATTTTCAGACTCATCAACAATACCGGCATGAAAAGCAACGCGTACAGAAAAATCGTTGTATTGGTAAACGTCTTTTGCCAAACCCGCCGCGAAATAGTGTTGACCTTGATCTGCGTTTACCAGAAGTACTGTAGGTCGCACGCCATAGAATGATTCAAGCGGTTTGTGAACATAGGCCACATGTAAAGCGTAACGGTCTGCGTCATCAAACAGATTCCAAACCGCAGCCCCAGCTTTGAGTTCTGTGCCTTGAGGTAGAGCATTAGTGGAAAGCGATGCAAAAGGTGAAAGTAAAGATAATGCAAGTGCGAGTGTTTTTACTGGTGTTTTCATGGTTATACTGATTTACGTAAAAGTTAATAATTGCGTACCGTCGAAGCTTTTTTGTAGCTATTGGCGGGACTATTTCCATTCGTTAGTTCATAATAGTAATTAGGTCACTTTTTTCAACCTACTAAAGATTGGTAACCTTATAACTTTGAGGAAACACACATTCTTATTTGCTCTAAACGTAGATATTGCATTAAGAATTAGACTGGTACTCGCTGACGATTGGGAATATTGTCAATATAGGCAAAACCTAATTGGCTAAAAAACATTGGCTGTAACACTGAGTAGAGATGTATGACCGACGAAAATTCCAATGCACATGGTATTGAGAGCACTAAGAACAGTAAAAAAGTACTGGTTTTATTTGCTCATCCAGCACAAACGCACTCCGAAGTGAATGTGCCGCTTTTTCATGAAGCCAGGTTAAATAAACACGTTACCGCCATTGACCTTTACGCAGAGTACCCCGATTTCAATATTGATATAGAACGGGAACAGCAGCGTTTAGTTGACCACGATGTTATTATTTTTCTGTTTCCTCTTTACTGGTACTCAACACCTTCTATTTTAAAAGAGTGGCAAGATTTGGTTTTGGAATACGGGTTCGCCTACGGCCACGAAGGTACTGCACTTAAAGACAAATTGTTTCTCTGTGCGTTAAGTGCAGGCGGTAAAGAAGAAGCCTATCAAACTGAAGGTTTCAATCACTACACCATCAGGCAACTACTTCAGCCTTTAGAGCAAATGGCACAAATCACCCATATGACCTACATCGCTCCGTTTGCAATATTTGGCTCGCGTACTGCGCAAGAAGAACACCGGGTAGCTCAACATAGGGGTAAGTGGTCAACCCTGCTTAATAAATTAACGTCGAACACCCTCGATTTAGAAAAAGCAAAGCGCATCGAGAATCTGGCAGACCTTTGTACACCTCAAGGAGATTAATGTGACTGGCTATTTTCTATATGCATTTATCTATCTGGTCGCCGCCGTAATTGCAGTGCCCATTGCGAAGCGCCTTGGTTTAGGGTCTGTATTAGGCTATTTAATAGCAGGGCTAGTGATTGGCCCCATATTCGGCCTTGTTGGTGACGAAACTGTCGCAATTCAGCATTTTGCTGAATTTGGTGTAGTCATGATGCTGTTTTTAGTTGGACTAGAGCTAGAGCCTCGTTCGCTTTGGGCCATGAAGTCTAAACTTATGGGCTTAGGCGGCCTGCAGTTAGCACTAACCACAGCACTTATCACTGGCGTAGCCATATTGCTTGATCAGCCTTTTAGCATTGCCCTTACAATAGGCCTTATATTCGCCCTTTCTTCAACCGCTATTGTTTTACAAACGTTGCAAGAAAAAGGGCTGCAAAAAACAGAAGGTGGTAAAAGCGCCTTTTCCGTTTTGCTGTTTCAAGATATCGCCGTTATTCCCATGCTGGCGCTTATTCCTCTACTTGCCATACCCGAGTTGGTAGAAGCAGGCAACGCGCATGGCGGCGACACAGGTTCGCACGATAGCTTCAATTTAGTGGAAGGACTCGCCCCTTGGGCCTCTGGCCTGGTGATCATTAGCTCAATTGCCTTTCTTACCATTGGCGGGCACTACTTAAGCCGTCCTTTGTTTAAGTTTGTTGCTGCATCAGGTTTACGGGAAATTTTTACGGCCACCGCGCTTATGCTCATTATCGGGATTGCCGCCTTAATGGGACTTGTAGGTCTCTCTCCCGCCCTTGGTGCATTCTTGGCTGGTGTAGTTTTAGCAAACAGTGAATTCAGACATGAACTTGAAGCCAATATCGAACCCTTTAAAGGATTATTGCTGGGCCTATTTTTCATTACGGTAGGTGCTGGTATTAACTTTTCTGTGCTTTCAGAAAACCCGGTGTTAATCGCAGGGTTAACCCTTGCTGTTATGCTGATTAAAGCCATAGTTCTATTTATTATTGCCTTATTATTTAAAATAAAGGGTAAGAATAAATGGCTGTTTACACTCAGCCTGGCACAGGCGGGGGAGTTTGGCTTCGTATTGTTAAGTTTCGCCTCGCAAAACTACGTGTTGCCTAGCGACATCATTTCAGTACTTTCGTTAGTCGTGGCAATTTCTATGTTTTTAACGCCAGGGCTTTTCATCCTATTCGACAAAGCCATAATTCCTCACTATAAAAACGCTAAATCACAACGTGACGAAGATGTTATCGACGAAAAAGGTACCGTGGTTATTGCAGGAATTGGGCGCTTTGGGCAAATTATTAACCGTCTTTTAGTAGCCAACGATGTAAATACCGTTGTCCTCGATATTCGTTCTGAGCAAATAGATCTAATAAGAAGTATCGGCACCAAAGCTTATTTCGGTGATGCATCCAAACCTGACATTTTGCATACCGCTGGGGCACACGAAGCCTCTTTGTTGGTTATCGCCATTGACGACAGAGAAACAGCCGCAGAAATGGTAAAGTACGCAAAGCATTCATTCCCTAACACTAAAGTGCTTGCACGTGCCTTTGACCGTGGTCATGGATACCGCTTGCGCCAGCTGGGCGCAGATTATGTAGTATCTGAAACCTATCACAGTGCGCTAGAGATGGGCGCAGAAGCATTACGCTCACTCAATATTCACCCCTTCCAGGTTGAACGACAAAAGATGGCCTATAAAAATATTGAGACGCAACAAAACGATGTGCTTTATCACGCGTGGGTGGATGAAGCCAGTGGCGAACGGGTTGATAATAATTACCTTAAGCTCTTTATTGAACTGGAGTCACTAATCGAAGGTGCGCTTAAAGCAGATTTACACGACAAACATTCGAAAATGCGTGGTTGGACTCCGCCGCCTAAAGGGTACGCAGAAAAGCTAGCGCCCGATGAAAATCCAGATAAAGAAGACAAGTAATTAGCGCGTAACTTAGCGATAACTCTGTTGCACATTCGTACTACGGGTCGAAGATGTTAACGTAAACTCGCTGGTTAGCACTTGAATTTGTGAACGAAAATTCTGATCGAAAACGAAAAATAACGCTATAACCTTTAAGTACATTGAAGTTAGCGTATATTAGTTTTTTATACCATCCGTTTTAAAAATGGTGAATAGACGCGTAATACAAGATAACCCATCGCCAAAATGGGAATAAGAAAGTGGTTTATTTAAATGGAGAGTTACCATGTTGTCTAAAAAGAGTCTCTTTAACCGAGCAGCTGTGCGCGTTGCGGTTGCATTTGCTGCACTTGCTAGCTTAAGTGCGTGTGAAGACGCCCCTACTCCACCTAAAACTGTATCTTCAACACCGGTAACGCTTTATAAAGTTCAACACTCAGACGAGACCATCGCGAAATTCCCAGGGCAAGTAGAGGCGGCTGAGTATTCAAACCTTTCGTTTCGCATTGGCGGTAAACTTCAAGAGCTTAAAGTAAAAGCAGGCGAAGAAGTGACAGAAAACCAGCTTATCGCGCGGCTTGACGACAGAGACGCAAAGGCACAACTCGCCACCGCCCAGTCTCAGTTTGATGTGACTTCAGCTATGTTTGAACGTATGGAAGCGTCAGTTGAGAAAGGCGCGGTAAGCCGCTCTACTTTTGATGAAGCAAAGGCCAATTTTTTAGCGGCTAAAGCCAGCCTTACCAATGCACAAGACCAACTCAGTTACACTGAGCTTCGCGCTCCTTTTGCTGGGCTTATTGCATCTGTACCCGTTGAAAACTACCAAGTCATTGTGCCTCAGCAAACCATCGCCGAGCTTCATATGCCAGGCGCGATTGACGTAACGTTTCAGCTGCCAGAGCAAAAAATGCGCATGATTGATCGCTCTCGAGCCCGTGAAAACCGTACCTCGGAAATGGCGTGGGTCACCTTTTCCGGCATGCCAGAAAAGCGTTACGCGGCTATGTACAAGGATCACGAAAGCACCACGCGTCAAGGTGAACTTAGCTATGAAGTGACCATTACCCTGCCAGAACCAGACGATATTAATGTATTGGCAGGCATGAGCGCTACCGTATTACTTGATATGACCAAGCTCATTGAATCTGATGCGAAACTTTGGTTAGTCCCTTTTGGCGCTGTAGTTACAGACAATGCAGAGCCAGACAAAGCCATTGTGTGGCGCTTCAAACCAGATAGCAATGATGCAAAAAAAGGTACAGTCGAAGCGGTAGAAGTTATGATCACACGGGGAATTTCTAACGGCTTACTCGTAGAAGGCCCGCTAAACGACGATGATAAAATCGTTGCTGCAGGTGCTCATTTAGTAAAAGAAGGCCAATCTGTAACTGAGTGGACGAAAGAAGGAGGCCTGTAAATCATGGTCGAGTATTTTTTTCGTCAAAAAGTAATAAGCTGGATGGTCGCTATCATTTTAGGTGTTGGCGGTATTGTGACGTTTCTTGGCTTGGGTCAACTAGAGTTTCCAGAATTTACTATCAGAAACGCACTTGTTATTACCCAATATCCAGGCGCAACGCCCGAACAAGTTGAAGAAGAAGTCACGCTACAGCTTGAAAAGGCTATTCAGCGTATACCCAATGTAAAGCGCATTAGTTCTGTAAACATGGTAGGGCTATCGCAAATTACGGTAGAGCTTAAAAGTAGCGTTCAGGCTAAGGACCTTGAACAATACTGGGATAATTTGCGCCGTAAAGTAAATGACGCGCAGGCATCCCTGCCTCCGGGCACTAGCACCTCTATCGTAAATGACGATTTTGGTGATGTGTATGGACTTTTAATGACCTTGCAGAGCGAAGACTACTCATTAAAACAGTTAGAAGATTTTGCTGACCTAATGCAGCGAGAAATCCAACTTGTAGAGGGCGTTAAAAAAGTCTCCATTGCCGGCACTGTTAGCGAGCAAATTATCGTATCTTTAGATCACGATAAAATGAAAGCCCTCAATATTTCTGCAGAATCAATCGCTGGTTTGTTAACTGCGCAAAATGTGGTGGGTAATGCAGGCTCAATTAAAGTTCAGGGCAAACGCTTATCCATACAGCCCACCGGCGAATTTGATGACTTAGAAGCATTAGGTCAAGTTGTTATTGGCTCACCGGCAAGCGGGCTAATTCGCCTCACCGATATCGCAACTATTGAGCGCAAACTTAACGACACCCCCTCGCTTCTTTACCATAGTTCTGGCACCCCTGCCCTGTCTATTGGCGTGTCGTTTGCGTCTGCAGTAAATGTAGTTGATGTGGGCAAGCGTCTTGATACTAAAATTGCCGAATTAGAACAACGCATGCCCCTCGGCATGAGCCTTAATACGGTTTACAACCAGCCAGCGGTGGTTGACGACTCCGTAACCGGCTTTTTGATTAACCTTGTTGAAGCCGTGGCCATTGTTATTTTTGTACTATTGCTTTTCATGGGCTGGCGCAGTGGCGTTTTGATGGGGCTTATTCTCGTACTGACTATTCTTGGTACCTTTATCATGATGTCAATCAAAGGTATTGAGTTACAAAAAATCTCTCTAGGGGCGCTTATCATCGCCCTCGGCATGCTTGTCGACAACGCTATCGTAGTTACCGAAGGCATGTTAATTGGCGTTAAAAAAGGACAAACTAAGCTTCAGGCGGCGAAAGACGTAGTGTCTCAAAACGGTTTACCTCTTCTAGGCGCCACCGTAATTGCCATTACCGCTTTCGCACCTATTGGGCTCTCTCCGGATGCTACTGGTGAATTCGTTGGCTCACTGTTTTGGGTACTGTGCTTCTCGCTATTTTTAAGTTGGATCACTGCTCTTACTATTACGCCTTTCTTTTTCGACTTACTGTTTAATACAAATAAAGAGCGCCAATCAAATGATGAAGATGATGACCCTTATAAAGGTATTATCTTCACCGTTTATAAACGAATACTTACCGCTGCGATTAATCATAGGTATATCACTATTGTACTTGTCGTAATTGCCTTAGTCGGTAGCGTTGCATCGGGTAAATTCGTAAAAAACGCGTTTTTTCCTAACTCATCTACTCCGCTCTTTTTTGTTGACTTACGTCTGCCAGAAGGTAGCGATATTTTAACGACTGAACAATCGATACGCCGTTTAGAAGAAAAAGTGATGGATATGCCTGACATCGCTAATATCACCAGCGTAATAGGCGGCGGCGCACAGCGTCTTACCCTGACTTACTCACCTGAAGACCGCTACGCAAGTTACGGGCAACTTATCGTAGAAACCAATACGGTGGAAGCTCGCGATGCTAGAATGAGAGAAATCATTGAGTTACTTCGCGAAACCTTTCCTAATGTGCAGTACAAAGTGCAAGCACTTCAGGTAGGTCCTTCTGCGAAAGCGGCTATTGAGGCCAGAATATACGGGCCCGAGCCTGAGGTTTTACGTGAGATAAGTAGTGACGTAGAAGCTATATTCCAAGCAGAACAAACCATGGACAGCGTGCGTTTGTCGTGGAGTAATAAAGTGCCATTTGTTGAGCCAGTATTCTTGGAAGAACAAGCCAGGCGTATTGGTGTAACACGAGATGCTGTGCACACTGCGTTTCTTCTGAATAACGAGGG
Organism: Alteromonas sp. ABH4_452; assembly: GCF_056311825.1. NCBI lineage: Bacteria > Pseudomonadati > Pseudomonadota > Gammaproteobacteria > Alteromonadales > Alteromonadaceae > Alteromonas > Alteromonas sp. ABH4_452. Next base: position 3,222,668 of record NZ_CM149973.1, read on the forward strand.
TGAAACTGTTGGCCTTTACCGCGAGGGCAGCGATTTAATACCTATCGTCATGCGCAACGATCCTAATCAGCGCTATGACATTGATAACCTCGCTTCGCTTAACGTATGGAGCCAGGAACAAAGTAAGTACATCAGCATGGCTGACGTGATCAGCAACGTGGATGTGACCCTTGATAACCCTATCATTAAGCGCCGTAATCGAGTGCGCATGCTCGCCGTTTATGCAGAGCCTTTGCCCCTATCGGGCGAAACGGCAGCCAGCGTGCAGGCGAAAGTTAGACCTCTTGTAGATGATCTTGAGTTGCCTGATGGTTACCGCATCGAATGGGGCGGAGAGTACGAGACCTCGACTGATGCACAAAGCGCACTATTTTCGAGCATGCCGATTGGAATTTTGGGTATGTTTATCATTACCGTATTGCTGTTCGGTAGATTGCGCCAAGCGTTAGCGATTTGGGGCGTTATACCACTTACTACTATCGGTATTATCGGCGGCTTAGTGCTCGTTGGTGCTCCATTTACTTTTATGGCGTTGCTTGGCAGTTTAAGCCTCATCGGTATGGTGCTTAAAAACGGTATTGTGTTGATGGAGGAGATAAACGTGCAGGCTAAGGGTAATAACGATGCGTTTAATGCCGTAGTTAAAGCATCGGTGTCTCGTGTACGACCAGTTTCTATGGCAGCCATTACTACCATACTAGGCATGATCCCGTTGTTTTCTGACGCGTTCTTCGCGTCAATGGCGGTAGTCATTGTATTTGGTTTGACTGTTGCCACCGTACTTACACTGCTTATATTGCCTGTGCTGCACTGTACGTTCCACGGTATAAAGTCTGAGTAAAAAGCCTACAAGCAAATTGTACAAAAAAAGCTGGCTCCTTTTTTAGGTTGCCAGCTTTTTTATGTTGGCGCTAATGCCTACAAAAGGTTACTGAACAGATGCCATTTTGGCCTAAGTTTCTGCTGTTTAAACAAGCCATTTGAAAATTTGCCAGCTTTACTATTTGTTATTCACACCACAAAATTTTTGCTTGGTCATTGAGTGCTAATGCAGCTTCTCTAAATCTCGTCTCAATTTCAAAGCGTCTAATTTTCATCGTCGGCGTAAGCATATTATTTTCAACTGTCCATGACTCACTTGCCACAAGAATATGGCTTAGCTTTTGATGGTTTTCTAGGCTTTCATTAGTATTTTGAAGAAACCGCTCAAGCTCTCGTCTAATAGCGTCTTTATCTAATAATAATGCAGTATCGCTAAGTACAACTGCCGCGAAAGGTTGAGGCCTGTTGCTCCCCATCACACACGCTAATTCTATAATGTCGTGATTACACATTATTGCCTCGATAGGAGAAGGAATAATGTACTTTCCCGTTGTAGTTTTAAATTCGTCCTTTAATCGCCCTACAATTTTAAGAGCGCCCTGTTCGTCCCACTCGCCTCTATCTTTGGTTTTAAACCAGCCGTCGTCGGTGAAACTTTCACCGGTTGTCTCTGGGTTTAAATGGTAACGGTTAAATACATTGCGGCCTTTCACCTGAATCTCATTATCTTGTGAAAGACGAACCTGAGCATCAGTAAAGGGCTTGCCTATTGTACCTATCATCGAAGATTTAAACGGATAGTTAATACACCCTGCCCCCGTTACCTCGGTCATGCCCCAGGCTTCAGAAATATAGATATCAAGGGCTTCAAATTCTTCAATTATTTCTCTCGCGATTGGTGCGGCAGCCGATACCCAAACTCTTGTTTCTTCGAAACCTAAACTACATTTTATTTTTCGTTTAATACTTTGATTTATAGAAGGCTCCTTTAACAGCGCTGACAGTTTTTTCTTGGGAACAGTGTGATAAATTGAAGCAAGAAACTTGGCCCATAGGCGAGGAACTGAGAAAAAAACAGTTGGTTTTGCCGCTTTCAGGTCATCAATGAAGGTTTCAAGTGACTCGGAAAAATAAGTCACTGCTCCTGGGGCATAAATCATCATACCTTCGGTAACAACACGTTCGGCAATATGAGCAAGAGGTAGATAGGAAAAGAGCCTATCGCTTTGATTTACGTTAAACAATCTTGCAGTATCAGCACATGATGATGCATATGCAAGCTGTGTAAGTTCCACGCCTTTGGGCGTGCCCGTCGAGCCCGATGTGTACATGATACTGATAACACTATCAGCCGCCCCTTTAAAAAACTCACCGGTAAACGACTTTTGTGCCATCCAATCTTTCCATGTAATTGTGCCGTCAATCGAACCATAAGGAAGTGCTACCTGTGCAAGTGAAGAAGGAAACACCCGCATACCTATTTGATTATCATCAAGCCTTCCAATGAATATAGCCTTGCATTTTGTGCGCTCAATAATAAAAGCCAGCGTTTTTTCATTTGCAGTTGGGTAAATGGGGATCGAAACCATACCAGCCAGCATTATCGCCCAGTCAGCTATGATCCATTCGGCGCTATTTTTGCCATAAATTGCCACAGCATCGCCTTTACCCAGCCCTAAATCATGCAAACCACCTATTAACGATCGCACCGCTTTTTCTACTTCTTTCCAAGTCCATACGCGCTGCCTTACACCATCAGGTTGGTAAAATGCCGGTTTCACAGCAAGATGTTTAAAGTTGTGGCTCAGCGCACTTAAAGGGAGTACATCATTCATCATTTCGCATCCTTAGGCAGTTAGTTAGGCACAAGGGAACTAAAACCTACCAACTGGTAGGCCAAATAGGAATAACTTACCAACTGGTAGGTTGTCAACAACAATAAAATTATTTGTAAAAAATTTTGATCGCTTAGAGGTGGCAAAATTTTTTGGTAGGACTAGGAATTGAGGGTTGTGAGACAAACAAACCGTTAGCGGAAGAGAAAGAGTGTTTTAATGGCTTTCCATTAGCTTTCATTTGTAGAAACAGGTTGAATATTGGCCCTATCAAGGGTCAATATTCACTTCGAGAAAGAGAAGCACCTATCGCAATCCCATGCAAGGTGCGCTTATTAATCAAAAATAATGCCCTTTAACATCTCCATGTGCTGCTTTTCGTGTAGCTCCCGCTCTTCACGCGTATAAAGCTTGTCGAGCGTGGGACGGGAAACCACATAGTACTGCGTTGCGCCCAACAAGTGATACACGAAAGCAAACGGTGACTGCTCTTTAAAGTACCCGTGTTGTTGCCCGCTCGTTACAATACCTACAACATCATCGAGAAACGGGCGTAAAAACCACTTATGTGCCTGTTCAGCTCGTTCGCGATTATCAAGTAACTCACGCATAAGCAATATAATTACTCTCAATCGTTCTTCATCAGCACATACCATTCTTTTAAATAGTGCGAATAGTTGATTTTGCGCATTATCTGATTCAGTTTTTATTTCCTCTACCAAATCGACGAGATGATGCGCCGCCTGCGCTATTACGGCTGCATAAAGTTTTTCTTTTGATGGGAAATGGTGCAGCAGGCCTTGTTTGCTAACGCTAACCTCCGCTGCAACATCGTTAATACTTGTGCCATAGAAACCATTTTTCGAAAAAAGAATTGTGGCGGTACTCAATAACTTATCTTTCGTTTTTAATTTCACTTCATCATTCCAAAGCAAAAAGTGTAAATAGTATATTGACAGCTTACCACCTGGTAGGTATTTTGTAAAAACCTACCAAATGGTAAGTAAACTTAAACCCATATACCGCGTTTGATCTGTCAAAACATACGCTTCCCGTTTAGGAGTGACATCATGAACACCGATATCGAAAAGTTGTTGATTAAAAATGCGAAACAAAACGTCGCTAACAAAACCACCTCACTGGGTGATATTGAGGTGCGTTCAGACACCGACAGATATACCAGTCAATTTCGATTCAACAATGAAGTAAAAAAGGTGTTTAATACTTTACCATCCATTGTGGCTCATGCCTCTGAAGTAGGTGAGACTGACAGCTATAAGGAAGTAAAGACAACCATGGGCTCACTGATTGTCAGCCGCGACTCTAACAACCTCGTGCATGTATTTAGAAACGCCTGCCGACATCGAGGTGCGAAATTAGTTGAAGGCTCGGGGTGTAGCAAACAGTTTGTATGCCCTTACCACGCATGGTCGTATACCACTGATGGCGCACTTAACAACATTCCAGGTCACCAGCACTGCTTTCCAAATACCAATAAGTCAGACAATGGCTTAATTGCACTGCCTAGCATCGAAATGTATGGCTTTATATGGGTATGCCCAAGCGCTGCTGAAAATGAAGATATCAAAGCCCATTTAACGGGACACTTGGCAGGTATGAATGCGCACCTTGAGTGGCTTAAAGCAGATGAACTAACGCATTTCAAGCGCTTTACTAGGGTATGGAAGGGTAATTGGAAGCTCTTTTCTGAAGGTGGACTTGAGACTTATCACTTTGCATTTGCACACAAAGAGACCATTGCGCCGTTTTTTTACAACAATGTTGCGGTAATTGACAAGGTTGATATGCATTACCGGGTAGTTATGCCCACAAAGAACCTGTCGTCTGAGGAAGCACAGGCAACAGATGATTTATCGCTGCACGACTATAGCCACACGCTGTTCATGTTGCTGCCGAATACGGCGCTGCTTATACAAAAGGAACACGTGGAATTTATTAACTTTCGCCCACTGAGCGCGGGAGAAACCGAAATTACTATTACGACCTTAATCCCCAAGAGCGCCGATCTTAACGATATTAATCAGCTTCGTCATTGGCAGAAAAACCACGACATCACCAATACCACGCTCAACGAGGATTGGGCTTTGGGTGAGTCTATCCAATCATCGTTAGAAAGCGGCGCCCTGCCCTACATTCAATACGGTAAGAATGAGTGGGCTTTACACGCCTTTAATGAAGAGCTTGATGCACTTCTTTCAGTGTAACGACTGTTTTGCATAAAAAATTGTCTTTAGTGGCTATAAAACAAAAGGCTCGGTGAGGTAGAAGCTATGTCGCAGTATAGAATATGGGAATGTCAGGCTTGTGGTTGGCTATATGATGAGGAGCAAGGCTGCCCTGAAGAAGGCTTACTTCCAGGTACCAAATGGGAAGACATCCCCGACGATTGGTGCTGCCCTGACTGTGGCATTAGTAAGCGCGATTTTCAAATGAAACAAGTGGCTGACGTGTGCGATGTTGAGCATATGAACACGCAAAAGGCATCGCTCCAACCCTTTGACGGTGAAGGCCCTGCAAGCACAAAGCCGCTAGCCAGCCAAGGAACTCAGCACGACGATGCAAGCGATGCTCCTATTGTGGTTGTAGGTTCGGGCATGGGAGGCGTTAACTTTGTGAAATCGTACCGTCAACACGACAAACATACGCCCATTGTTGTTATCTGTGCAGATGATGGCACGGTTTATAGCAAGCCTCAGCTATCTAATGCTTATGCTCAACAAAAAAGTGTCGCTACGCTTACGCAAAGTTCGGCTTCGGATTTTTCACGCCAATATCGCGTTAGACTGTTTACTAATACGTTGGTAGAACATATCGACACGTACGTTAAATGCGTGTTACTTCAAGGTGGTGGAGAGCAGCCTTACGACAAGTTAGTTCTAGCTACAGGTTCATCGGCAATGACGCCAGCTATTGAGGGTAATGCAAGTCACAAGATTCGCGTTGTGAATAACCTCACGGATTATGGACAGTTCATTACCGACGCCGTGCATGCTCGCCACATTACGATCATGGGGGCTGGCTTAATTGGCTGTGAATTTGCTGATAACCTGCTGCAGGCAGGTGTTCATGTGAGTATTGTCGACCCTCAACCCAGTGCGCTCAACGCGCTGCTGCCCAAAGAAGCTTCTACTTCACTCACTCATGCATTAGCAGAGGCAGGTGCAGCATTTCATTTTGACACTACTGTATCGCGTGTTGAAAATGATGGGCAGGGCGTAGAAGTGTTGCTTGCTAACGGCAAGCGATTTAAAAGCGACCTTGTGCTGTCAGCAATTGGTGTAAAGCCCAATATTGAGTTGGCGTTACGCGCTGACATTTCGTGTCAGCGAGGCATTTTAACCAATAGTAACCTAGAAACATCGGCACCAGATGTATTTGCCGTGGGAGACTGTGCGCAAGTTTCAACACAGCATGACGATGCAGGCGCTCATATAATTGCTGATAATAAGCCTGAGCGGGTTGGCGCAGTACTGCCCTACATCGCGCCATTACTGAATCAAGTTAAGTTACTGGCGTCAAACTTGGCCAACGAAAAAATGAACGGGAAGCAACCCGAGTATTTGTCCTACCCCATTATGCCCATAGTTGTGAAAACCAGCTGTCATCCTATAAACATGGTGCTACCCATTCATACTTCTAGTGGCCGCAATCGTTGGATAATTGAAGAACAAAGTAATAAAGGGGTTAGTGCAAGGCTGCTCGACAATAAGTTTAATACCATTGGCTATGTGTTAACAGGTTGCTTTAATACACCTAGCTCTGCAAAAGCATTCGCTCGACTCATCCCAGATTAGCATCCCGTATTACAAAGTAATTGTGCTTCATAGTTAAATCTGTCAGTACAGCCCAAACTTCAGACAAAGCAACAAAAACTACACCCGACAGTTTACTTTTAACAAAGTTAGTTTATTATGAGTAAACTACACTGTGCAGTATACTTTATTAAAAGGTGAGAGCATGCCCGTTTCTAATCGCACACGCTTTCTTATTGGAGTTTTATTTATGACATCTTTCTGTGGTTCTTCAAACACCCTAGCTGCAAGCGCGTCACAACCAGAAAAATTCACTAATACGCATATCGAATATAAAACGACATGGCGAGACATGTGGAAAGTGACTAAAGCGTATTTTCGTGACAATAGAGATTCTGCAACGCCAACGTTTGACATCCCCGTGTCGGCACTTACACCACGAATGCTTGACGCAGTTGCAGAAGATAGCGTGATAAAGCTGGGCCACTCTACTACCCTATTGAAACTTGCCGAGCGTTATATATTGATCGACCCAGTATTTAGTGAACGGGCGTCTCCCGTTCAATGGATGGGACCCAAGCGTTTCCACCAAACGCCAATTTCACTGGAAGACTTGCCTAAATTAGATGCCGTTATCATAAGTCACGATCATTACGACCATTTAGATAAGGGCAGTATTGAAATATTAAAAAACAAAGTGGACATGTTCATCACACCGCTAAAAGTAGGTAATCATTTACGTAACTGGGGTGTAGATGCAAACAGAATTGTTGAATTGGATTGGTGGCAAAACACTGAGATTGGCGATATTGAAATTGTCGCCACCCCGTCTCAGCATTTTTCGGGCCGAGGTTTATTTGATAAAGATGAAACCCTTTGGGCTAGCTACGTGATCAAATCTTCAACTACGAATATTTTCTACAGCGGTGACTCGGGCTATTTTGAAGGCTTTAAAGCGATTGGAGATAAATATGGCCCGTTTGATTTGTCGATGATTGAAACCGGCGCGTACAACGAGCTATGGTCTGAGATTCATATGATGCCTGAAGAGAGCCTGCAAGCACATATTGATATTCAAGCCAGCGTTATGATGCCAGTGCACAACAGCACCTTTGATTTAGCGCTGCATAATTGGAACGAGCCCTTAATAAAAATTACTAAACTTGCCAGTGCCAAAGGTGTCCCTACCAGCATTCCGGTTTTTGGCGAAATAGTGCCTATAAAACATGCTGGTGAAGCGCCTAATAAGACATGGTGGCTGGATAACAGGTAAAACGTATAGGCAAGGGAAACGCTTTATTACTACTCGCTTAACATTTTGTTTTACTGTACATTTGTGGTTACATTGTATAATTCGCACTCATCCATCGTATAAGCTACAATTATTTAAGCGTCGCGTTTTTAAGCATTAGTACCGCGCTTCGAGTGTAGGCTCAGTGCGTTTTTAAATATAGGCGCAGTGCGCTTTGAGTGTAAATTGCTCAGCGTGGTTTTGCATAATATTGCACAGTAAAGCTAAGTGACCACTAAAGCGAAAATCAATTTTTCAGTCGAAGGAGATAACTGCTAGTAATGAAGCTATCTAGCCAAACTAATTTGGGTATTGTAACCCTTTTGCTTTTAGCATTTACTGCATTGTCTGTCGCCGAATTACGTAAGTTGCAATTAAACGCGTCCGAGGCGGTAACGCTGCAGGCTGAAATAAGTGCGTTAGTTTATAAGAAGGCTGTTGCTCAACAGGTTCCTCTTTCCCCTCAAGCCCAGCGTCTATTGCTTGAAACTCTACTAGAAAGTGCTGTGTCACAACCCAACATTTTTGCCGCATCGATTATTGGCGCAGACGGTAAAGAAGCGTTGAGCGCAAACGCCGTAAGTGAAAACACGGTGCCATCGTGGTATTCACTCGTTGACCCAAGCACTGCATATGTGAAGCGCGTCGCTTTATACAATAGTGAGAACAACCTCGTACTTACGGCGAATAAAGGTACGCTTTCGGCTAGTTTCATCACTGTACTCGTTAAAAATATCGCTGCTTTTCTCGTCCTCGCAGTGCTTCTTTCACTTTTCGTTCTACTCGTCAACCGGCGCATAAAACGCCCCGTTGACGACACCGTAAAAAAGCTTAATGAAATTGGCAGCCATAATTTCACGTCGCCTGAAATATCGGCGTCGAGTGAAGATTTTAAGCCATTAACTGAAGCGGCTAACTCACTTGCAGGCACATTATCCACTAAACTCGATGAACTAAAGCGTCAATCAGAACTATTCAAAAAAGAAGCCAGTAAAGACTCGCTCACGATGCTAGCAAATAGAAGCGCTTTTGAGCGTCATATGCGCGCTCTATTAAATGAAAATGCTTCTGCGCAAGAAAAAGAGCTTGTTATTGTCAGACTAGCTCACTTAGGCAGTATAAATACAAAATTGGGTATGGTACCGGGCGATAATTACATTAAAGCGGTGGCAAACATTTTGGTAGAAGAAACCAAAAACAACCACAATATCCGCTTTGTATTTCGATTGTCGGGCGGTGATTTCGCACTCATTAGCGAAGCAATGGAAAGCGCAGCACGAGAAGTTATGCTTAACAATCTCGCGAAGCAATGTTTAAGCGCGTCACCGCTTCGAGATGGAACAAAAGCAACCTTCATGGGGATCACGCGGTTTGTCGGTACTATGACATTGCCGCAAATCATGGAAAGTGTAGATAGCGCTCTTATTACCGCAATGAAAACCCAAAGTGGCTGGCAGCTGGCATCCGAAATATCAAAAGTGCATAGCAATACCCAGTGGCGTGAGCGACTGAATTACATTGTGTCTCAACAGTACGCAGATATTATGATACAGCCTGTAATGAACACAGACCAAAACGTTCCCGCCTATTACGAAGCTTCAGGACGCTTCAAAGATAAGGACACGAATGACGTAATTCCTATGGCGCAGCTGATTCCGGCCTCGGAGCGATTAGATCTTATCCCACAGGTAGACAAGCTTGTCACTACTATCGTTCTGAAAAAGTTAGAGGTAACCTCACAACATGTTGCTGTGAACTTGAGCATAGCTTCCATTGCGAATGCTGAGTTTAGAGACTGGTTAGTGAAAGAAATCGCTAAGCGCAAGGCCCTAAGCCATCGACTGTTTTTTGAAGTAGAAGATGCCGCTTTAATTCAGTATAGAGAGGTTACAGAATCGCTTTGCCGCCAGTTAATTAGCATAGGCTGTGGCATTACCATTGAGCGTTTTGGTGATAATTTTGCTTCACTATCTGGCCTTCGGGCGATACAACCGCAGTTTGTAAAACTCTCTGGCAGGTTGACCCAAGGTATTCATACAAATAAAGACAACCAGCTATTTGTTTCAAGCCTTGTTAGCATAGCCAAGGGCTTGAATATAAAGGTAATATCCGAAATGGTAGAAAACGAGGCGGAATCGGTGGCGTTGAATAAGCTAGGGGTTGATCATCAGCAGGGCTACTATTTTGCCAAACCGTCACTGTGGAATGTGTATTAATACAGCGCTTTTTGATGATACTTGATAGGCGTTTACCGTGAACGAATGTGTGAAGACGGCACGGATGTGTGAAAAATAATTAGCGCCTTAAACGACTTTTTAAACCTAACGACTTTGCTCCTTATATAAGCTCTCTATGGCGTCAGCGCTTATTGGCCTTGAATACAGATAGCCTTGTACAAATTCTACATTTAGGGATTTACAATAGTCAGATTGGCTTTCTGTTTCCACCCCTTCCACCACAATCTTCAAGTTTAGCTTATGGCCCACGTTAACTATGGCTTCCATTAATGCACTATCGTACTCATTTTCCGGTGCGCCCCCTAGAAAAGAGCGGTCGATTTTTAGATGCGTTACCGGAAAGTGCTTCAAATAACTTAGCGAAGAATAGCCAGTGCCAAAATCGTCAATTGAGATTTCCACGCCTAACGCCCTCTGTGCTCGAAGGTTTTCTAAAATAGTACTGTCTGATTTTATTAGCACGTTTTCAGTAAGCTCTAACCCAATATCTTTAGGCAGCAAGTTGTATTCGTCGCGATAAGCAGTAAGGCATTTAAAGTAAGAGCTTTTCTCTAGCTCCTTACCTGACACGTTTATATCGATACGAATTTCAATACCTTTTTGCTTCCATTCTTGTGCCTGTTGGCACGCTTTTCTAAGCACCCAGTTTCCTATATCGCCTATAAGCTCACCGCGTTCAGCGATAGGTATAAATACATCAGGAGGTGCGGCTTTGGTTTTATCTACAGGGCACCATCTAAGCAGTGCTTCACATGAAGTAAACCTACCGGTGTTGCAATCGACTTGGGGCTGAAATACAAGTTTAAATTCATCATTGCGCAGCGATTCCCGTAAGTTAACTGCTACGTTTCTTTGCTCGCGAAGCCGCTGACTTAGTGCGCTTGTGAAAAAATGATACCTGTTACGACCTTCAGCCTTCGCTTGGTACATAGCTGCATCAGCATGCTTAAGAAGGTCGTCAATCACATCGCCATCACGAGGATACAAACTGATACCAATGCTAGAGGTAATATGGACATTTTCTGTACTTAGCGCAAAGCTCTCACGAAAACAGTCGGACAGGGTTTTAGCGATTTCCTCACACTTAATTTCACAGCTAACATCGTTAGCCAAGTAAACAAACTCATCGCCACCAAATCGGGCAAGTACCCCGTTGGTGCTGTCAATGCAGCCTGACAAGCGCTTGGCAACTGATTTTAGAAGTTCATCACCCCAACTATGCCCTAGGGTATCGTTAACCTCTTTAAACATATCTAAGTCGATAAAAAACAACGCAAAACCTGTGTTAGACGACCTTGCATCTTCAATAACAGAGGTTAAACATAGCTCTAGCGCGCGCCTGTTGGGCAAGTTAGTGAGTAAGTCAGTTGACGCCATTAGCTCTAGCTCTTGACGTATCTCGTGCTGTTCAGTTAAGTCAATATCAACACAATACATCTCTGGCGAATCAGTGCCTTGCTTTAACATTACGTGAGAAGAAAAAACGTGAATGGGCTGACCGCCCTTTTTCTTTAACACCAATTCATCGGAGAGGATAGGCTCATCGAACTCTATCCAGCGCTGATGAAGTCTGATAACGTCATCTCGCATAAAGTTTGGGATAATGAGGTCTTCAAGCTTTTTACCCAACGCTTCGGTTTCGCTGTAGCCATAAATATCTTCACTTGATTTATTCCAGTAAATGACATTTCTGTGCTTGTCGTACCCTTGCACGGATACCTTTGGTAAGGCACTAATAAGCTCTAGGAACCGCCTCTCGGCAGCACCATGTTGTCCAAACAACAAGGGCTCTTCGTATCTCTGCAAGCTCATCGTACTCCCGTAACTACTGTTTAAGTACTCAGCGTTAGAAAAAAATTATCAGCGCTATTTCAGTGTAGTATAAAACCAGTAATTAGATGGTCTTATAAGACGCAATAACGAACACGGAGAATAAATGAATACTGTAACTGCCTATACACCATACCGTGTCAATAGCACAAGTAGGATACGACAAAGGTTGTAATCTTTGTGATGAAGAAATAAATGGTGCGTCTACCCTGATTCGAACAGGGGACCTCTACCATGTCAAGGTAATGACAGAAGGATTAATTTAAGCTTTATTATCAATGAGTTATAAACCTTTTTCGCATAAAAAAGATAGAAAATTAAAGAAAAGATGGAAACTCGGGAAATCAAAGACTTACAATAATTCTATTACTGTATATTGGTACATATCAAAGGCACTAGAAGGCATGCTTTTTACATAAATTTACTAAGTATGAGGTAGCAGTTTTAAACAGCTGCCAGATATTGTCGTACTTGATAAATTGAGTTAGACTTTATTTACTCTTTAGCGTACAGGCTTGCGGTTATAGCCTTGTCTGGCGTTTCGCCGGACACAAATTTATTGAGCACATTTAGGGTTGCGAAAGATGTATTTCTTCCGATCCCTCGTGCCTCGCGAGCGGAAGAAATACATCTTTCGCTTCCTCTAGTAAAGAGTGCAAGTGCGGGGATAATCCCGCACTTTTTTTAAAGGGATATTAGTGGAAGTTGATTTTGATAACGTTTTAATTGAGCAGTTTGGAAAACTGGTCTTCGAACGTTTTAAAGTTAACTTTGCAAAACCTCATATTTTTGTATGTGGTGGAAGGGTAGATCCAACTTGTATAATTCCCCCAAGCTTCCGAGACAGATTTCTCCAATCATCCGCCAATACCGCACCTAAAATTCATGATGCTATTGTACTGGCTGAGAATTTTAAAGATTACTTCAAAGAAAACAACTATAACGACCTTCTGATATTTGAAGATGAGATTGCTAATATAGCAAGTTTAGTTATGATTTTTCTAGAAAGCCCGGGCTCACTAGTCGAATTGGGAATGTTTTGCAGCAGGCCTAATTTTTATAAAAAGTTGTTGGTAATAGCTGCTCAAGACCAGATTGAATCAGAGGATTCATTCATTTATCTTGGTCCACTTGAGCATATAAAAAAACAGGATAACAGTTCCGTACTTGTATATCCTTGGCCTAGTGATAAAGATATAAATTATGACGATGATTATTTGTTAGATCTTCTAGGAAATGTTGAAGACAAGCTAAGAAGATCTCCAAAGACCAGCAATTTCAGCAAAGAAAACTCAGCTCATGTCGCATTACTAATACTCGAAATAGTGAGGCTATCATATCCTACAACAATTAGTGAAATTGAGATTAGTCTCGCAGCTTTAGACCTAGATATATCTGAAAAGGATATAAAAAGACACATATATCTACTTACGAAAATGCAACTATTGAGCAATCTTTTTTATAGCAGCTACACGTACTACTACCCACTAATAAAAGATTTAAAATATGTAAGTTTCGGAAAAGATAGGAAAAATAAAATTTCTGACTCACAATCTATGCAAATGAGTATAAACCAGTCTTACATAATGGAAAACTCAGAACAGGCTAGAAAAAGAAAGGCAGCGAAGAAACAAATTAACTTAAAACTAAAGGGGACAGACTGTGGTTAAAATAGTTAATTTTATCTCTGAAAGCCTTTGTATAGAGGAGAGTGAGTTAATTTCTTTTGCTCATACTGCGCCACACCGGTATAAAATATATACAATCCCTAAACGGTCTGGCAATGGCAGAAGAACAATTGCTCATCCATCTAAGCAGTTAAAATTTATTCAACGTCTAACACTCAGGCTGCTGCAAGATGTATTGCCGATACATGAATCTGCTTTAGCATACAAGAAAAGCATAAGCATAAGAGATAATGCTAATATTCATAGAAAAAATCAGTATTTACTGAAAATGGATTTTAAAGATTTTTTCCCAAGCATTACACCTTCATTACTTTTCAGAGAGCTTGAAAGGAAAAATATTATAGTTAGCGATGAAGATAAAAATTTTCTTGCTAGCATACTTTTCTTTAAATTAAGAAGTAATAGTAGTTTGAAATTAAGTATAGGGGCGCCTAGCTCACCTCTAATATCAAACTTTATTATGCATCATTTCGACCAGATCCTGTCATCGGAATGCAAAAAAATGAAAATTTGTTATACAAGGTATGCTGACGACATTACGTTTTCAACAAACATCAAAAACTCTTTATTTAAAATCCCTTCTATCGTAAAAAATATACTTAAAAATGAAAACTATCCTGAACTAAAAGTTAACGAAGAGAAAACAGTTTTTTCTTCAAAGGCACATAATAGGCATGTAACTGGCATTACGATTACTAATGAAGGGGCATTATCTGTCGGAAGGGAAAAGAGAAGACTACTATCAGCTTCGCTTCACAGGTACATTGAAGGAAAAATTGATGGAGAGACTAAAAATACATTGAAAGGTCAACTTTCTTTTGCTTTTTTTATAGAACCTCAATTTAAAATTCGTTTGCAAAAAAAGTACGGCGAGAGAGCACTAGAAAAACTATTTTCGAATGAATAAATTTTATTTTAAAGTGTAGTAGCTCATATCTGATCTTACAGTTTCGATGAATAGGTTTAGACTTCATCTGGCAGACAGCTATGAGTAAGAAATCTCAGGCCTTACCAAAACAGTCGTACAATAAAGATAAAATTAAAGGATTCGGTGACCCATGTCCAAAGTTGCACGCCAAGCCTATGAAGACTATGAAACTTCTCAAACTTCTTTGCAGGGCTTCAAGCTGAGTGATGAATTCGACATTTCCAACGTCACTATCAAAGACGTTCTGTTTCGCAAAACTTATGTCGATGCTCGCCATCTAATCAAAAAGAGTAAAGTCACCACTCTCACTATTATGACTTACATGGTTGGTGAGAGTTTCCCTAATGTTATTCATGAACTTATCGAAAATGCCGAAGACGGACTGATAGTGAATGTCGCGTTTTGCTGTGAATACAAGAACAACGCTAAGAAAGATAAAAAGCAACAAGATGGCCTGATTAACGCGTTCGAGGAGATTCTCGCCTATGAACAGGTTGATTCAATAAAGATCATCGCCAACCCAAATACGCATATCAAACTTCTCCAATGCGACGATGAACTGTTTATCGGCTCAATGAATTTAAGTAGTACCTCAGAAGACACCAAGGCAAGTGAAGAGGCAAAACACTACAAAAACATGCGAAACTATGAACTTATGCTGCACTTAGGAAGCGGACATGAACTCGCCACCAGCATCTGGAATAAACTTTACCTTGCCGAAGGCTCAGTCATTGGTACGCTGAGCGAAAATAATGTTACACAGGAGTTGACACGCATCCACAAGCAATGCCAACGAATTCCTTTTGACGCTCACAGCGCCAGAGAAAAGCGTCTGGATATCGAAAAACGCATTGATGTTGACATAAACGACCGTAAGCCATTGATCAAAAAAGCAATCGCTAAAGCTATCCATCACACATTGGATGAAATGCTTACCACATCAATGTTTTATGGCTTTGAATCACTCGATTATGACGACCACAATACGATCTACAACCGCCTTGTGAACGACTCAGATCTCTTTTTGCGTGATGTGTTAGACAACTGCCAATTTCTTGAAGAAACCGAAAGCCATGAGGGAGACCTTGAATTAATATTGCAAGAGAAGGTAAATAATACTCTAAGCGACCTTACGTTCGAAGAGGAGACCATTCACGACAATATTAGAGAAGAGAAGCTAGATTGTGATTTCATTCTAGCATCAGGTGAAGAAATACCCTTTGGAAAGAATTCAGAAGAGGCTAAAGAAAAACAAATGGATGAAAACCAAGAATGTGTGAAACGCTGTCTGGATGATATTGCAGATGCACTCACTGAATACTTCATCGAACATCACTTGTGCAAAATAACTGCCAAACAAAATTAAGTGAAGAGAACGGTAAATTTCTCATCTGGTGGAAGCGTCGGCGGCTTCCGGTTGTAGTGTTTTACAATTTTTGTCAGCTAATTTTTTGTATGGCTTTACCATTTTTCGGCTAAAAAAATCTACAAAAAATGCCTCATAAAGCGGCGTTACCACTGTCCGCTCTTGGCACATATGCGACTGTCAGATTTGATCAAGTGCTATTATTCGAACCTGACAGATCAAGTTAAGACTTATTCATTTAAAGCCTAATTTTTTAAATTTACGTACCTTTAAATTTGAAGTGGACACGGGTTCCAGCAGTCAACATGAGATTCTAGACAAAAATTAACTTCTTATAGATAAAAACTGCTACTGGATATTGGTGCGGAAATGGCGCGGATTTGGTACGCAGTTTTTTATATAAACTGCTAAATCTTGCTAATACATTGTTTTTAAAATAATAAAATGGTGCGTCTACCCTGATTCGAACAGGGGACCTCTACCATGTCAAGGTAGCGCTCTAACCAACTGAGCTATAGACGCATTTAGAAATTTTGTTGCACCTGTGAGGTGGGCGATTGCCAGACAACGGCGCGTATAATACTTAGCATAGGCGCCACCTGCAAGAAAAACTTATTAAAAGAAGGTTCAAGTGACTAATTTGACAGCAATTAGCCATTTACCTAAAAAATTGCAGTTCCTTTATATCATTTTAAAAGGAAGTGGCTTGATAGCGTCAACTAAGGTCCCGTCGTTTACAGCACGCATAAAGTATTCACCCAACCTGTCGGTTTCCTTTAGCACCGTTTGCCAGTATTTAATGCGCGTGTCAGCATCGAGCACTTCAAAGTCTTTCCTGTCTGGAATTTTGCTGTAAGGCAAATTTGCTACAAAAGAAGCTGAAGGAACTAACATCACTACATTATCGTAGCTTGAACTATGGGGCACCCTACCCTTTAAGCCCTTATCAAACCATCCTGGGATAGGCTTATCGTAAAAATGCGGGTACAGCACTAATCCGTCGTCAGGTCCAAATGACAAATCGAAATGGTAGTCGATAATACCGCCATCGCGATACATACCTACAGGTGCACCTTCTATTTCCGGTACACCTTCAATCACAATGGGAATAGAACCCGATGCAAGTAACGCAGAGTGTATATTCCCCTGTGTTAGATCATGGTACTTAGTAGGTAGCTGGTAAGGGTCGTTAATGGCAAAGTCCGTATTCGGGGTAGAAAAGACATAACGTGTGTATAAGCGCGACAAATTTTTGCGATTAACAGTGTTAGCCGCTGCGCTCATAGCTAAGCCCGAAAGCTGCCTGAATTTACTTTCAAAACGGGTAGCCCCTAAACACTTAGCAACAATAAGGTGGGCTTTGAAGCGAGAATTAGACAGCACCTCTTGCTTGCCCGCGTCGTTTACCATTTCTTTCAACAAGTCTTCGGCTTTAGCGGTGATTTCTCTCGGTGTTGGTTTTTCGCTGTACGTTGTCGTCGAGTAAGAAGTCGCTAGCCGGTTTATGGCTGCCAGCGGGTCGTCTTGAACAGCGCAAATTGCACGGAACGCCCCCGCAGATGAACCTATAACATGTATTTGATGGTCAACATTGGCAAACCATTCGGGAAATATTACGCGGTCCAGGCCCGCCAGCGAAAACCATTTAGGGCCGCCAGAAGCCCCTAAAAAATAGCTGAACAACTCTGGCGTAAACCCGTTTTTCATTATGGTTTCACGTGCTTTTTTACCTGCGTATATATCTAGGGGGGCCACTCAATTTCCTTGCTAATTTTTTAATTGAAGCTCTTACAAATGCTTTGCTACAAGCGCTGACTAATAGCGATTGCTGAATATTTATGGGGCAAAAAGCCATGAATAATAGACGCCACTGCTGCGCCATTTGATTAGTTCAGAGGAATTTAACAGTTAAAGGGGTAAAAGTAATCCTTATGGCGTGTAACAGACGTCTGCTCAGACCAGAGCCACCAAGGATTTCACCCGAATTTTAAGGCCTGAGCGCATCTATCACTTTTAGAAATATTTGGTACTCAGCGTCAGTGATATTTTCTAATCGCCTATTTTGCCAGCGGATGATTCTCGGCAACAAGGTTTGGTAAATTTGCACACCTATTATAGACAGTGAAATAAAGGTGGCGCGTTTGTCATCTTCACAGGAGCGTTTATGGATAGCGTCTCGTTTCGCCAGTCGCTCTAGCGCTCGTGAAACTTGAACCTTATCAAGACGCGTTGCCATAGCGAGTTCCTTTGCTGTCAGCGAAGACTCTTGCGCACTATCGATGGTAGCACCTAACGTGGCTAGAATACGCCACTCTGGGACAGTGAGATTAAAGTCAGCATATTCTTTTGCGAGCGACTCACTTAAACCACTGGCTAACATGGCTACCTTGTAGGCCAGCATGTCTTCTAGCTTCATGTGCTATTTCCTTTTATAAAAGAAAGCCAGTTAACGCCTATTACTAAAGGTGTAAAGCTAGCGTACCAACACCTGCTTTACCCTTAACCCGCCAACTGTCTGCCTATTATTGATTTACATTTCATTTACCTCTAGCCTAAAACATATAGTTTCATTTGTAACTACTTTATTATTGATTCGGGAACAGGATCCAACACTGAGTCCGCCTATTGGAGGGTATATGGAAAACTTGTCTTATTTAACGGGCTTTAACAATGAGCACGAGACTGAAGCGCTGCCAGGCGCACTTCCTAAAGGCCAGTTCAGCCCACAGAAAGTGAACTATAAGCTTTATGCTGAACAGTTTAGCAGTACTGCATTTACTGCTCCTAGGGCTGAGAATCGCCGCAGCTGGACGTATCGTCTGCGCCCATCTATCGCAATGGGGGACTTTGTGAGAATTGATAGTGGCTTGGTAAGAACTGCGCCAGAGTCTGACGTGCATTGCCCACCTAATGTATTGAGATGGAGTCCAATACCGCTCCCTGAACAAGCCATTGATTTTGTAGATTCGCTAATCACCATTGCCACTAACGGAGACGCTAAGGCGCAGGTAGGTATGGGGATTCACTGCTACAGCGCCAACGCAAATATGCAAAACCGTGTTTTCTATTCATCTGATGGTGAAATGCTTATTGTCCCTCAACTTGGCAACATGTTAATTACCACCGAATTTGGCAAGCTCAATTTGTCGGTGGGTGAAATTGCGGTTATCCCTCGAGGTGTTCGTTTCGCTGTTAACCCTACTAATGGGCCAATTCGTGGGTATGTATGCGAAAACTACGGCCACCCTTTTGTATTGCCTGAACGCGGCCCGGTTGGCGCAAATGGCTATGCTAACCAACGAGACTTTTGTTACCCCACTGCTTGGTTTGAAGATAACGATACGCCTCATACCATGGTCAACAAGTTCTGCGGTAACCTGTTTGAAGCCAAACTTGATCATTCCCCTTTTGATGTAGTGGCTTGGGTAGGTAATTCTGCGCCTTACAAATACGATCTTTCTCGTTTCAATGTAATGAATACCGTAAGTTTCGATCATCCTGATCCGTCTATTTTCACCGTACTTACCTCACCGTCTGAGCTAGAGGGTACAGCGAACGTAGACTTCGTTATTTTTCCACCAAGGTGGATGGTAGCAGAAAATACCTTTCGCCCACCGTATTACCACAGAAACATCATGAGTGAATTTATGGGGCTTATTGAAGGTACGTACGATGCAAAAGAACACGGCTTCGTACCGGGGGGTATGAGTCTCCACAACTGCATGACCCCTCATGGACCTGAAGCTGAAGTTTTCGAGAAAGCGTCTAACGCTGAGTTAGCCCCCCAACGCTACGAAAACACATTGGCATTTATGTTTGAGTCTCGTTATGCCATTGCTCCGACGGAATTTGCTTTAAATAATGACATCCGCCAACGGGACTATTTGGCGTGTTGGAAAGGTCTTAAGAAATATTACGATGGGCAGAAGTAGGCGCGCGACTCCCACTGATGCTTACAAGTATTAAAAGGTTTACTCGTTTTGCTACCTGTATCAATTTATGAACACAGGAATCGGCCGTAAAACTTGTTATATAAATAATACTTTCAATAGGTTAGAGCGTGTCTATTTACTCTAACCTAAGGTTACAGCCACAGGTGAAAACTAAACGTTACAGCCTCGCTTTCCATTCGCAAAAAGGTCATACACGCTACCTATTGCTTGCTTTTTCACTGCAGCTTTACAATCGAGCAACAATTATAAAGTATGATTTACGTTGAGGATGTATTGCTATGGCTGATTTGTTTGAAAACCCAATTGATTTGGATGGGTTTGAATTTCTAGAGTTCACTGCGCCAGAAAAAGGCATACTAGAGCCTATCTTTGAAGCGATGGGCTTTACCCTTGTCGCACGCCACAAATCAAAAGACGTCGAGCTATGGCGTCAGGGCGACATCAACCTACTGAGTAATTACGAAAAAGACTGTCATGCAGGCTACTATGCTGAAGAGCACGGTCCTTCAGCCTGTGGCATGGCTTTTCGCGTTAAAGATTCCCAGCACGCTTATAAAGAAGTACTTACTCGCGGTGCACAACCTATGGACACACACACGGGCCCAATGGAATTGAAACTCCCTGCAATAAAAGGCATTGGTGGCGCCATGCTGTACCTTATTGACCGTTATGAAGGCGAGAACACCATTTACGATATCGACTTTAACTGGATTGAAGGGGTAGATCGCCATCCTGAAGGATGTGGATTCCATACCCTAGACCACCTTACCCATAATGTGTATCGCGGTCGCATGGATTTCTGGGCAGGATTTTACGAAAAGCTATTTAATTTTAGAGAAATTCGCTACTTCGACATTAAAGGTGAATATACCGGCCTACTGTCAAAAGCCATGACAGCGCCAGACGGTAAAATTCGTATACCGCTAAACGAAGAAGCAGTTGGCGGTGGCGGCCAAATTGAAGAATTCTTAATGAAGTATAACGGTGAAGGTATTCAGCATATTGCTTTCGCTTGTGACGACCTAGTGGCGTGCTTAGATAAGCTAAAAGCAAGAGGCATGAAATTTATGACGCCTCCACCCAATACCTATTATGAGATGCTGGAAGAGCGCTTGCCTGGTCACGGTGAAAACGTTGACGAACTCCAAAAGCGCGGTATTTTGCTTGATGGTACTACCGAGAATGGTGAACCTCGCTTGTTACTTCAAATTTTCTCTGAAACCGTATTTGGCCCAGTGTTCTTTGAATTTATTCAGCGCAAGCAGGATGAAGGTTTTGGAGAAGGTAACTTTAAAGCCCTGTTTGAATCTATTGAACGAGACCAAGTTAACCGTGGTGTGCTAAACAAGTAGCCCCGACACAAAAAAGTAACCCTGGGCGGGCGTGTTTAGCAAGCGAGCGCGTAACGCTGAGCAAGTAATTCCGTCGCGCTAGGCGAGCTAAATCACTTAGTAGGCTGTCGAAAAAAGCAGCGAGTAGCTCTACACGCTGCTTTTTAATTTTTCGATTTTAGAGCACTATTTCTAATCGTAGTGATTATTTAATCCCTGCTTAGCTTTGTCCTTTTTCATAAAGCGCACATGCTGCACCACTTGGGTCAGTAATTACACAAAAGCTGTCTTTGCCATGGTGGCGTATGTCACCCACCTGCTTTCCGCCCTTTTCAATAACCGCATTTAAAGCTGACTCGAGGTTTTCCACCGTGAAATAGTTAATCCACCCGCCTGGGTACTGCGCATTAACACCTTGCTTATGACAAATACCGCCTACTGGCGTACCGTCAGGCTTCAACATGACGTAATCGTTGTAGCCTCCCATATCAATGGGTTCTTTCTTCCACCCCATCACTGCTTCATAAAAGCTGACGAGTTCATCTGCATTTTCTACAGTAATATCGCACCATGAAGAATCTGACATTGTTTTTTCTCTTTTGTTAGAGTTAGGAATAAGGTCAATCGCTTTCGTAAAAGCTTAGGCTAAACGTGCAATAAAACTGTTTTGCTATAGCTGTTTTGTTATAGCTGTTTTGTTATAGCTGTTTTGTTATAGCTGTTTTGTTATAACTGAATTATGCTTTTGCTGTGCTTTGACCCGACGCTTGTTCCTACTTTTTCCTCAAGCCTTAACCCAAATCTTGTTCTTGTACTTTGGAGAAAACCCTCCACCCTGTTTCTGACTTTAGTACTTTCCGAATTATTTGTTAAATAAAAGATCGATTTAACTTACTCACGGTTTTAAACAAAAGTTTTTAAGCGGTAGATCCCTGGTAAGTCGCCGCTTATTACTGTTTTAAATTTTTTAAAAAAGTGACGCTTGTCAAGCTAAGAAATTGCAAAATGACCAAACATTTTTTATTTTAGTTGTAGACATGACCTGTGGAAAATGCTTGTAAAATAGAGAATGTTATCCACTGAACATTGTTTGTACAGTTTATTTAATTATTTAATATCAGCAACTTACAATAAGACCCCAAACTACTCAACAAACTTATCCACAGATTAAGTGGATAACACGTAGCACTTAATCACAGTTAGTGGTTTAATGTGAACATCTTCGAAGTTATCTTTTTTCCGATTTTTTCATGCCAAAACAAACACTGCTAGTTAGAGAATCTTTGTTTACAATTCATAGCCTGGATCCAGAAAGTGATATCCCAGCCTCTGTACTCAATAGCCCGCTCTTTTTTCTGGGTAAAACAGAAGATGAATTGTCTATCGTTGTGCCAGACTCTATCAATGTTCCCTCCCTTGATAGCGACGAAGGTTGGCGTGCACTCGAGCTGCTAGGGCCTTTGCATTTGTCTATGGTAGGGATCATGGCACAAATAGGCGAAGTATTAGCATCGGCTAAGGTGGCAATTTTCGTTGTCTCAACCTTTGATACTGATTTCTTTTTAGTAAAAGATAACAAACTAAAAGATGCTATTAGCGCCCTCAAAGGCGCGGGTTATACAGTAAGTCAGGACATTTAAAACCGTGAACGCTAAGCAATTGCAGTGCGCACCAGACAGTTATACCAAGCAATTCGTCATCTTAAGTCCATTTTCGGGGC
Organism: Alteromonas sp. ABH4_452; assembly: GCF_056311825.1. Classification (NCBI taxonomy): domain Bacteria; kingdom Pseudomonadati; phylum Pseudomonadota; class Gammaproteobacteria; order Alteromonadales; family Alteromonadaceae; genus Alteromonas; species Alteromonas sp. ABH4_452. The sequence goes on from NZ_CM149973.1 coordinate 3,245,442, forward strand.
AGGTAGTATCACTTTGCGATATTGACGACCCTTTTTATAAAAATGGGCTTATGGGGCCAGGCGCCGCCATAAGTTCTAATTCAAATTCCGTGATTTCGCCTTTCGCTGGCAAAGTTTTAAGCGTTTCGCCGCTAGACTATGCTATCGATATACAGTCTACCGCAGGTCTTAAATGCAAAATTAAATACGGCGGTGATACAACTCATCTGCATGGCGCACAATTTGTCTGCGCGTTGAAGCGCGGCGACCAAATTAAACCCAACCAGGTACTTTTTACTGTAAATGCCGCATGGCTGAAACAGCGTGGTGTAAGCAACACGTGTGCGCTAACCTTGCTTAATGCCCAAGCGCTTACCGGTGTGCTGTCCACTCACCAAAAATTTGTAGAAGCCGGTGAAGATACACTTTTAACACTCTACTTATAGCTTTGTCCTTTGCCAAAGCATAGGTTTTCACCTTCAAAAACCATCGCGAGTGAGTTTAACAACGTATCAACTGCTTGTATGATGTAGCAAACAAGAAAAGTCGACAGCTGAAATACTGTTGGTGCGCAAGACGCGCTTAGCGTTTTTCTTCTTATGCATCGGCATAAATACTGGACTTCATGGCACGCTGGCAACTGTGTCTTCTTCAAATAAACAACAAAGTAGTACGGAATAAATCACCATGAGCACAATCCTTTATGGGATCCCAAACTGTGACACCATCAAAAAAGCGAAGAAATGGTTAGCAGATAACGATATCCCGTTCACCTTTCACGACTACCGTAAAGACGGTATCGATAACGATTTCCTTGTACGCGCTGAGTCTGAGCTTGGCTGGGAAACCATGTTAAACAAACGTGGAACAACCTATCGCCAGCTAGAAGAGCAAGAAAAAGCAAACTTAGACAAAGACAAAGCGCTCGCTTTGCTAGAGCTTCATCCCGCTTTGGTTAAACGCCCTATTCTGTATCACAGCAATGCTTTTCACATTGGTTTTAAACCTGCACAGTATGAGGAAATATTTTGTTAAACTATTCTGTTATTGAAATTGCTAAGCAACTCATAAACCGCCGCTCTGTAACGCCAGATGATGCAGGCTGCCAAGAAGCCATGGGCGAGTTTTTAGGCGCTTTGGGGTTTGACAATGAAACTATGGTGTTTGAAGACACCACTAACCTTTGGTCTCGCCGAGGTAAAGAAGGCCCTGTATTTTGTTTTGCTGGTCATACCGATGTGGTACCAAGTGGCCCAGAATCGGCTTGGAAAACACCACCTTTCACTGCAACAGAAGTTGACGGCTATTTGCACGGCCGCGGCGCTGCTGACATGAAAGGCAGCCTTGCCGCTATGCTTGTCGCCACCCGGGAATTTGTGAACAAGTATCCAGATCACAAGGGTAGCATTGCTTACCTTATAACGAGCGACGAGGAAGGCCCGTTTATTAACGGTACTACACGCGTTATCGACACCCTAGAAGCGCGAAATGAAAAAATTGACTGGTGTATTGTTGGTGAACCCTCTTCAACAGACGAAGTCGGTGATATTGTTAAAAATGGTCGTAGAGGCTCATTAACGGGTGATTTAGTTGTAAAGGGCGTGCAAGGCCATGTTGCCTACCCACATCTAGCAAATAACCCAGTACACAGCGCCATGGCAGCTCTTGATGAATTAGCAAAATCACACTGGGATAACGGTAACGACTTCTTCCCACCCACCAGCTTTCAGATTTCGAATATTCACGCAGGTACAGGTGCAGGTAATGTAATACCAGGCGAACTTCACGTTTGCTTCAACTTCCGCTTTTCGACAGAAGTGACCGACCAACTTCTTATTGAACGTGTCACCGCTATTTTAGACGCCCACGATTTTGAGTACGAGATAAACTGGACCTTTAATGGACAACCATTTTTGACCGACACAGGCGCGCTATTAGAAGCAACCCAAGGTGCGATTGCTGCAGTTAAAGGTACGCCTACAGTACTCTCTACTGCTGGCGGCACATCTGACGGACGCTTTATTGCACCTACGGGGGCACAAGTTATTGAGCTAGGCCCGGTTAACGCCACTATTCACAAAATTGACGAGTGCGTAAAAATGGCTGACCTAGAGCAACTTGCAGATATGTACTTCGGTATCTTAGAACGCTTGCTGGCTAAATAGCTTTTTTGTCTTACATGAATCAGATTCCGCAACAAGCATGGCTGGGCCAGCACAACGACTACCTTGTTGATGCTGGCAATGGCCACAGGCTTCATCAAGACGTCATTTCGCCCTTTCTTGCTATGCAAGATGCTGCGCACAATGACGGTATAGACTTACAGTTAGTCAGTAGCTTTCGCGATTTTGATAGGCAAACCGCCATTTTTAACCGCAAGTGGACGGGGCAGGCGCAGCTTCTTGATGTTAACGGCACAGCACTTCCTTTCGAAACGCTAAGTGACGATGAAAAACTCCATGCTATTTTGACCTGGTCTGCGCTACCTGGCGGCAGTCGTCATCATTGGGGTACCGATGTTGACGTTTATGACAGAGCTGCTGTGCACAATTGGGACGGCAACTTTAACCTTGTAGAAAGCGAATATCTTAGTGGCGGCCCCTGCCATAACCTTTCCTGTTGGCTAGCTGATAATATGGAACAGTTCGGTTTCTACCGTCCTTTCTCTGTCAATAGTGGTGGTGTTGCCGTTGAGCCTTGGCATTTGAGCTTTAAAAGTACTGCAAGTACCTTTGAAAGTGCTAGGAACCTAGACGGTTTCACACAAGCTATCGAACAAAGCGGTATAGAAGGTAAATCGTGTATTTTGCCGCAGTTGCCTAACTTGTATAATCGCTATGTTTTGAACAAAGGGCGCTAGCCTACGGAATTTTTATGAGTACTACCTGGGTCATTATCGTTATTGTTTTAGTATTAGGCGTAGTTATTGGAAATATCACGTTACTCAAATACAGTGCTAAGTTTAAATTCCCTACCCCCTCTAAGCCTTTTGATGATGAAGGTGATGAATATGATGACGAGTACGGCAATCCAAACAAAGACGCTACTCGCCCACATGCCGAGAATGAAACGGCGGGCGACCATGCTTCGTTGACACAAGCACATAATGATAGTGGCGATAACGAAAAGAAACCCGAGAAATAGCAACTCAATATAAACGCATTACCGATAGTCGCGCTTAAAGCGAGCACCTGATCCAATTCTTTTTAGTTAGGTGCTTTCAGCCACTATGTGCATCTAAGTATGCCGTTTAGGCTAGCTACTAGCACAGACCGCTCACTATCTTTCCTTCACATAAATACACTCTACGAGGTTCTAGACGTGTCTAATAAACAATCCTTACTTAGCAATATCGGCGTTCAAGTTGTCATTGCTATGATCATTGGTACTGCCGTTGGTGCTTTTATGGGCGAAAGCGCTGAAATGTTCGCACCTTTGGGAGATATTTTTATCAACCTGATAAAAATGCTGGTTATTCCACTGGTTGCCGTAGCGCTTATCTCTGGTGCAGCGGGGCTTGGCAACAGCACCAACGCGGGAAAAGTGGGGCTATCTACCCTAGCCTATTTTGGTTTAACCTCTGCTCTAGCTGTAGGGCTTGCGCTGATAATGGGCGAAGTGTTTAAGCCAGGTATAGGTATTGATGTATCATCGGTACAAGGCATGTTCTCTGGCGAATACGCATCTAAAGGTGAACTCCCCTCTTTTTGGGCAACCGTGACAGGCATGATCCCGACCAATGTGTTTGCATCATTAACTAACGCAAACATTCTGCAAATTTTGGTGTTTTGCTTATTCTTCGGTCTTGCCCTTTCCAAACAGCCGAAAAAGAACCGTGAGCCTATTTTAAATGGAGTAAACACCATTGTTGATGCCATGGTGTGGATGATTAACTGCGTAATGAAAATTGCCCCTATCGGCGTTTTCGGCTTAATGGCAGAGGCTGTAGGCACATTCGGTTTTGCCGCGCTTATGGTGGTGTTCAAACTTTTCTTAGTGTTTACTGCTGCTATTTTAGTGTTTGGTTTTGTGGTCTACCCCCTACTGGTTCAACTATTTACAAAAACATCGGCTAAGTCTTTTCTTGTTGCGATGAAAAAGCCGCAAGCAGTGGCGCTATCAACTGCTTCATCTATGGCAACGCTACCAGTTACTATGAATACTGTTGAAAACGAGCTAGGTGTAAGAAATGCAACGGCGTCGTTTGTACTGCCTTTAGGTGCTACCATTAATATGAGCGGAAACGCTATTTATTACGGCCTAGTCGCGGTGTTTTTTGCACAGCTTTTCAATATCGATTTATCCATGGGCGCCTATGTCGCTATTATCCTGACTTCTACCCTTGGGGCTGTTGGTCAAGCAGGAGTACCTGGCCCGTCATTCTTGGTCGTTGCCGTGTTACTTGCTGCAGGCATTCCTATTGAGGGCTTACCCTTATTGTTTGCCCTCGACAGAATTTTTGACATGATCCGTACGGCGCTAAACATTACCGGTGATGCGGCTTGTGCCGTTATTATTGATGAAATTGCTATTGATAAAACTAACGCTGACGATAGTGCTATTAATAAAGCTGACATTAATGATAATGCTGGCGATGCAACTTTCAAAGAGAAGATGGGCACAGATAAGAGCTAGATACATGTGCACTCAATTGGTAGTGAAACTGCCAAGATAGAAATGAGTTTTATAGCAAAAGAAAAAGGTGGTCACTTAATAGGTGACCACCTTTTTTTTAGTTACGCTATGAATTAATAGATAATGTTACCGTGACTATTTAGCGCCTTTGTTTTTCACATACTTTTCAAGCCACTGGTCTTGCTCCCAAAGGGTGTGTAACACACTTTCTTTCGCTCGGTATCCATGGCTTTCTTTTGGCAGCATAACTAATCGCGTCACTGCGCCTAAGCCTTTCAAAGCGTTAAAATAACGCTCACTTTGCATAGGATACGTACCCGAATTATTGTCTGCTTCACCATGTATTAATAAAAGTGGCGTCTTCATTTTCTCAGCGTGCATAAATGGCGACATAGTGTAATACACGTCTGGCGCATCCCAGTAGTGGCGCTCTTCCGACTGAAAACCAAATGGGGTCAGTGTACGATTGTAGGCACCAGAACGGGCAATACCGGCAGCAAATAAGTCCGAATGGGACAACAGGTTTGCTACCATGAAGGCACCATAGCTATGCCCGCCTACCGCGACGCGCTCGGGGTCAATAAGTCCTTTTTTATCTAGCGCATCAATCGCTGCCTTTGCATTGGCAACTAGCTGGGGTCTAAAGGTGTCGTTAGGCTCTTCGTCCCCTTCCCCAACAATAGGGAAAGATGCATCGTCTAGCACAACATAGCCTTTAGTTACCCAGTAAATTGGCGAACCGTACCATGGATAGATAAAACGATTAGGGTTTTGGGTGTTTTGACCTGCGCTAGATTTATCCTTAAATTCTTCTGGGTAAGCCCATAGGATCATCGGGTAGCGTCTGCCTTCCTCGTAATCAGTTGGCAAATATAAGGTACCTGTTAAATCTAAACCGTCGTTGCGCTTATACGTAATAACCTCTTTCTTAACGTTTTGAATGCTTTCGAAAGGATTTTCAAAGTGGGTTAACTGAGTCAGCTTGTTATCTTTTAAGCTACGGAAATAGTAGTTCGGATAATCTCGCTTAGACTCAATTCTTACCAACAAGCGGTCATTTTTCATATTGAAATCGCGCAAGTCTTCAAATTTATTAGTGTACTCACTTGAATACACCCGCGATGTTTCAAGGGTGTTAAGATTTAATTTATCTAAGAACGGGAATTGCCCTTCAGGCGTAAAACCATCTCCAAGCAAAAACGCATTCTCGCCATCTAGCGCAAGCACATCTTTGAAGTATTCGTTTTTGCGGGTAACAAAACTGCCTGGGTCACTGTATTTATCTTGATAGCTTCGGTTTGAAATAATCTTCGCAGGTTTACTTTGATCAGGGCTAAACAGATAAGTTTTTAGGTTGCGGGTATTCCACCAATAATCCATGGCTACTGCAGTACTGTCGTCGCTCCAAATAAAGCGATAAAACCTGTCCTCTGTTTTAAGGATTTGCTCAGCTTCGCCACTAAATGGCGCTTTAAGTTGCATTAGCTTGTCACGGTGCGTCACCTCTGTCTCAGGGTCTCCCCCGTCAAGCGCTTCAGCGTATACAATTGTATTTGGTTTATCGTTGCGCCACTGTACATCGCGAGGCCCAGTACGAACAGCCATGAAACCTTGTGGTAAGTCTTCAATAAGGGGAACGTCGACAAGTGTTTTAGCCAGCGTTCCATTTTTATTATACAAGCTGATAGTGTGGGGAAAACGGCGGTAGGTCACTAAATAAGAAAACGGCGTGTTGTACTCCTGCACCATCATATAGTCGCCGGCCGGAGAAACGCTAATATCGCCATACATTCCTGACGCTAACCACGGCGAAGGCTTCCCTTTTAATGGCACTTTATAAACTTCAGAACGGGCTAATTGCTCAAAATTGAACTCGTCGTTCTTGTTTTTCAGCAAGTCTTGATATGTGCGGTTTTGTGCTTTTTTACCGTCGCTCACTGAGATCGTTGGGCCAGTCGGCACTGCTACACTGGTGTCGATTAAATCTTTTCTATCCGTGGGTACTACTTTTACCAAAAGTGAAAGGCTATCTGCATTCCAATTTAAGGTATCCCCCATGTTCGCATTTATAGGTTTATCAAACAGCTTTCTCGCTGCAGCCGCTTTGATATCAAGCACCCATAGCTCAACACCTTTACTTGTGGTGTGAGTGAACGCCATATAGCGCTGATTCGGTGACCAAGAAAAGTTAGTTAGACGCGGAGTTTCTGGCATGCCTTCGACCGTAACGCTGTCCTTGCTGCCGACTCGCTGAACCTCTAATTTATTATAGTAAGTGACGCGACTTCCAATGTTGGTGGCAGGGTCAATTCTCAGGCCTGCTAAGCGAAGCTCTTCTTTAGATAAGTCTTCTATCGACTTATAGTTATCGCGAAACAACAGCACCATATTCTTCTGTGCATCATCTACGAGAGTCGCTGGTGCAAGCGTAACATCCACTAAATCTAGAATTTCTTTAGACGGTTTTTGATACTGAAGACCATCCTGCGCAAATAGCTGACAGGAGCATGCGGCAAATAGGACAAACATCCATTTTCTTAGCATTCCATTTCCTTAATTAGGTTTATTTTGAGGGTAAAAAACAAAAAAAGCGAGACATTGCCACCGTAGATAAACAACGGGCTCAAGTCTCGCTTCAATTGATTGATAAGCGCATACGTTAAAATATACACTTTTCTGTATTTATACTGGCGTCGTTTTTACTGCAGTACCGCTAATGCTCACCATTAGCATGCTGCCTTTGTCACCAATGACTTGATAGTCTAGGTCTATACCAACCACCGCATTCGCGCCCATACTTCTTGCTTCATGTTCTAGTTCGGTAAACGCGAGTTTTCGCGCAGTGGTAAGCTCTTCTTCATAAGACCCCGAACGCCCGCCCACGATATCGCGAATAGACGCGAAGAGATCTTTGAACACATTTGCGCCCATTACGGCCTCGCCCACGACAATACCGTAATAGGCTTCAATTTTGTGACCTTCCAAGGTTGGGGTAGTTGAAACAATCATGCGTAACTCCTTTTAATGTGAACTGTTAATTTACCGCTATTTAGGCATACCCGCCTAACCGTTGTCTTTAAACCATTGCTTGATGGTCTCAACAAGTGCTTGCGCTTCACTGGTGTCATAGGCCACTGTAGGCTGATTACCCCATACAGGTTTTGGCCAAGCACAGTCGTTTTCAAAACGCGCGACGTGGTGCACATGAAGCTGTCTTACCACGTTACCTAATGCGGCTACATTTAGTTTTAACGGTGAAAATATGGCCTGCATCGCTTTTGAAGCCCGCGCAGATTCTCTTAGCAAGACCACCTGCTCATCTTCTGATAAGTCGATAATTTCCGCGATATCATTTTTCATCGGCACCAGTATCAGCCACGGAAATTGACTGTCGTTCATTAACAGTACACGACACAGCGAAAGATCACAGACAAAAAATGTATCATTGTGTAAACGGCTATCGAGTTTAAACATCTAGTTTATCCAGCGTGGTAGGCACTACGGTTAATAAGGCACGTTGCCCAATGGCAACCTTTGCATTAGGAAATACAATGGCTTCACCGTCTTGCTCAGCTACGTATTCTTTGTTTGGTTCAGACGCCAATACGGTGCCTTTAGGGTAGTCAGTGAAGTTTGGGGTATCGTCGTCGAAATGAAGTGTAAACGCTTCGTCTTGGCGGTTTATTACTTGGTTCACGCGGTAGATATCAAGGTCGTCCATATTTACCGAAGGAGCAAAGTCTTGTTCAGTTATAAGCTGCGTAAGTGCGGTTTTAGCATCCGCAAATCGGCTCATATCGTTCTGCCCAAACGGGCGTACTTTTCCAAGTTCAACGGTAAACGCATGAGCGTTATATTGATAAGAAGAGAAATAGCTAAACGTGGTGGTTGAACTCTCAGAAAGTAGAATGGTTTTTACCCCACACGCCGCAAGGAACGCTAGTTGCCCTTTGCTATGAACTCTGTCGTGAAGATAAGGATATACCGCAAACTTTTCATTTTTCGAAGCGCGAATTGCCGTATGTAGGTCGTAGTGATAACGGGTGCCTTCAGCTGCTTCAAAGAAAGACGCCACCGCCTCTTCTAGCTGCTTAGCACGCACACGTTCAGCGTTCACTAAACCCTCGCCAGTTGAGTGCGCCCCGCTAAACAAGCGGTTCATGTTCTCTTCGACAAAGCGCTCAGCAATATCCATGGCCGGTAAATTACCGAATAAGAACAGTACATCGTGCGCTAACGTCATTGCCCCTGTAAGGATGCCTTTAACTAATTCATCACAAATTTCGATAGGTGCAGTTTCATTACCGTGAACACCACAGGACAAAACAATGCGTTTACTTGGCGTAGAGGTAGGCTGTACGGAAAAACTAATGATGCCAGGCGCAGTGATACTAACGTCAGTGCCGTTGGCTAGCGTAAATTGATGAGCGCGTTCGAATAGCTCGGGTTGACGGCGAGAAAGTGTTAAAAATTGGCCGTTTTCGATAAGTTCTTGCATAAGTGTGAGCTTTGTTGACTTTGTCTAATCTCGAATAACTTAAGTGTACCGAGACAGTCTATCAAAATCACCTTATCTCAAGGTTTTATTGCGCTAGGCTGTAACTAATAAATAACGCTTTTCTGCACTAGTCGCGATATTCTTCTACAAGACTACGCAGTTTCTTTAGTACTAAGGGGGTAGCAATACTTAACCTAATTAGGCGCCCCAAAATAAAGAACTAGAAACAAAGATGCAATAAAGTACAAAGCTACTGAGGTTAATTACGATTGGCTAGCGGTTGTAGTGGCTAGGCTTGGGCCCTTCTTGGCGAACTACCGACAATGATTTCTTGCTGAATAAGTTGCACGAATTCATTAAAAGGTATAGCACGCGAGAATAAATACCCCTGACCTTGAGAGACCCCGACCTCTCGAAGAATGTGAAGCTGCTCTACGGTTTCAATGCCCTCAGCAACCACACAACAATTCTTAGCTTGGCCTATTACTTTCGCCGCCTCAATAATCGCCCTATTAACCGGATGTGCTTCTAATTCCATCACGAAAGATTTATCTATTTTCAGGGCATCGATATCTAGGTCGCGAATATAAGCAAGGTTGGAATATCCCTTGCCGAAGTCGTCTACTGATATAGCCACACCCAGACTTCTTAGCTCATCTAGCTGTCTTTTCACCATTAGTGAATTAGATAGCGCAACGTCTTCGGTGAGTTCTAATTCAATGAGAGATAGCGGCAAACCATAGGTATCACTTAACATTTTCAGTGTAGGTATTAACTGATTGTCATAAAGCTGAGTAGGTGAAATGTTTACCGACAGAACAATCGGCATCCGTAGTACATCCAGTTCAGCGAGTGCTCTAAATGCTTGCTCCAATGTCCAGTAACCCAGCTCATTCATCATATTGTATGACTCTGCAGCCTCAATCAAGGGCCCCGGAAACAAAACGCCATCAAGAGGATGATTCCAACGCAATAGACACTCTGCTCCTACTACCTCAAGGGTATTTAGGTCTACCTTGGGTTGATAGTAAAGCTCAAGTTCATTCTGGGACAGTGCGCGTTTTAGGTCAGCTTTTAGCGCTAAACTTCTGCCAGTATCAGATTTATCTGACTTGGTCAGTGCGAAGTAGTTTTCGTACTTATTCTCTTTGGCCTGCTTTAATGCTGATTCTGCCCGAGATACAAACGCGGTAATATCAAACTTGTCGTTTTCGCCGCATACCACGCCTACATTAAAGTCAGCGATAAATGCCGTACCTTCATAATGCATGGGCGTTTTAAAATGCTCGACAAGACGTTCGAACATTTGTCGCATCACCGCTTCCCTATTTTCGTTGGGAAAAACGATTCCAAATACATCGCCGCTAATTCGGCCAATAAGCACTTGCTGACCAAAAAGGCGTTGAATACGGTTGGCAATTTCTAGCAAGAAGCGGTCGCCGACGTGAATGCCTAGACTCGTTGTTACATCGGAGAAACGCACAACATCAACTAGCATCAAAGATACAGACGTGCTTTGAGAAGCTTGTTTTAAAACGCTATCGATAAACGCATAGCGATTGGGAATGGTTGCCAGTGATGTGTGTTGGCTCATGATGTTTTCCTTGAGCTTTACGCTTCTAGGTACTAAAAACAACTAGTTATATAAGACCATGCCGATACAAATGGCGCAACGACACTTGCGTATTAATTTGCATACCTTCTTATACTTTTGTACAACAAAAGTATAATTCTGGTCCTCGTCTACCCCATAGCTAATTAGCTATCGTTATTAAAATAACACGCGAACCTTTAAAACAAGGCAGTGCCGTAAAACGAAACACTGCTATAACAATATAGACGTTTTTTAAGAGGTATAAAAAAACCCGGCAAGTTTACCACTGCCGGGTTCTTTCTATACGCTTCTGCGATTAGCTTTCAATCTTACACGGTGAAAGTTTCCAAACGCGCTCTACGTAATCACGAATTGAACGATCTGAAGTAAACTTACCCATCTTCGCTGTGTTGATAATCGCCATTTCCGCCCAGCGCTCTTTGTCGCGATACGCAGCATCAACGGCTAGTTGTGCGTCAGAATAGGCGCGGAAATCCGCGAGTACCATGTAGGGGTCGCCGTTATCTAGCAAGCTTTGCTTAATAGATACCAGAGCACCTGGTTTACCCGGAGTGAAGTAATCGGTTTCTAACCAATCCAGCACAGCTTTAATTTCAGGGTCTTTGTAGTAGTAGTCGTGCGGGTTGTAGCCGCTAGCTTTAAGCTCGTTAACTTCTTCTACCGTAAGGCCAAAGATAAAGATGTTGTCGTCGCCTACTTCTTCAGCAATTTCAACGTTTGCTCCGTCAAGGGTACCGATAGTCACCGCGCCGTTTAGCGCAAGCTTCATATTACCCGTACCCGAAGCCTCTTTACCTGCCGTACTGATTTGTTCAGACACGTCTGCTGCAGGGATCATTTTCTCTGCTAGCGACACGCGATAGTTTGGTAAGAATGCCACTTTAATCTTGTTATTAACGCGCGGGTCGTTATTGATCTTGTCAGCAACTTTATTAATCGCGTAAATAATGTCTTTTGCTAGCTTGTAGCCCGGTGCCGCTTTTGCACCGAATACAAAGACACGTGGGTGCATATCGTAATCAGGATTCTCAAGAATACGACGGTACAAGGCCATAATATTTAATAGTGCTAAATGTTGACGCTTATATTCGTGCAAACGCTTAATTTGCACGTCAAAAATAGCATTAACGTCTACTTCTATATCCAGTGACTTGCGGATCTCTTCTGCTAACAACTCTTTGTTCTCAAGCTTCACTTTCATGAATTGCTTCTGGAACGTTTTGTTGCTTGCGAATTTTGCTAAGCCCTGCAGCTTATCTAAGTCGCGCGGCCAGTCATCACCAATTTTCTTATCAATAAGTTTAGACAGTCCTGGGTTACACGCTTTCAACCAGCGACGCGGCGTAATACCGTTGGTCACGTTAGTAAGCTTACCCGGATACAGTTCATCGAACTCTGGGAAAAGCGATGACTTAACAAGACGAGAGTGCATTTCTGCCACGCCGTTAACCGCAAACGAGCCAATGACCGAAAGGTGACCCATCCGCACCATCTTCTCGTTACCTTCCTCAATGATCGAAAGCTTAGCTTTCATGGCATTGTCGCCTGGCCACTTCTTATCAACCTCTGCCATAAAGCGGTGGTTGATTTCGTAAATGATTTCCAAGTGGCGAGGAAGAATTTTCTCAATCATGCGTGCAGGCCATTTTTCAAGCGCTTCTGGCAGCAACGTATGATTGGTATAGGCGAATACTTTCGTACAGATACCCCAAGCTTCGTCCCAACCTAACTCTGCGCGATCCACAAGAATACGCATTAGCTCTGGTATTGAAATAGCTGGGTGAGTGTCGTTTAGCTGAATAACAACCTGGTCTGCGAAACGGCTCCAATCGTCACCGTGGGCGCGCTTGTAACGACGAATAATGTCTTTAAGCGAGCACGAGCAGAAGAAGTATTGCTGAATAAGACGTAGCTCTTTACCCGCTTCGGTTTCATCGTTTGGATAAAGTACTTTTGAAATGGTTTCAGCTGATACATTTTCACGCTGTGCATCAACGTAGCCACCCGCATTGAATACGTCCCAGTTGAAGTAATCAGACGCTTCTGACTGCCACAAACGCAGTACGTTTACGGTTTTACCTTCATAGCCTACAACAGGAATATCCCATGGAACACCTTTTACAATGGAACCAGGATGCCACTCTTTAAGCACGCGACCATTTTCGCCGTACTTTGTTTCTACGTAACCATAAAGCGAGACTTCTTGTATAGACTCTGGACGGCAAATTTCCCACGGGTTGCCGTAATCACGCCAGCTATCTGGGCGCTCGATTTGCGCACCGCTTTTAATTTCCTGACGGAACAGACCGTGTTCGTAGTGAATACCATACCCAATAGCAGGTAATTCCATGGTAGCTAGGGAGTCAATAAAACACGCTGCTAGTCGGCCAAGGCCGCCGTTACCAAGCGCCATGTCAGGCTCTTCTTCAAGAATATCTGAAATCTCAACGCCTAGCTCTTTCAGTGCGCCGCCAGCAACGTCAAACAAGCCAAAGTTTTGCAGGTTGTTTGAAAGTAAACGACCCATAAGGAATTCGGCCGAGAAGTAATGAACGGCGCGCGTGTCGTTCAAATAGTGACTCTTTTGCGTCTTGCGCAATCCTTCAAGCACTTGCTCTTGGATTGCCGCACAGGTTGCTTTCCACCAAGCGTGGTTGTTTGCTTTATTTTCGTCGGTGCCTAGCGTGCAGTGCAAGTGTTTGATAACCGCTGCTTTGAATGCAGCCTTATCGATCACTGGAGAGGGTTGCGTCTTGGTCGCTTTTGCGTTCATTTTGCGTCTCACTCTTAAGTAGAAGCGGTGTTTACACACCAAAAACGTAATTTAATTACAGAATAACTTCAGAATATGACAGCAATATAGCAGCGCTTAAACGATTATGTTGTAATTATTTTGTTAAAATAACAAAAAACCGCATGAATTCGTATGCATTCATGCGGTTTTTAACATTTTAGTTACATAAGAAACTTTGAAACGGTTTATTTTTGTACTTACTTTATAATTTTGCCAACTAAAGCTTCGGCTTCGGCAATTAGCTCCTGTAAGTGACTTTCACCGTTAAAGCTCTCTGCATAGATTTTGTAGATCTGTTCAGTACCAGAAGGACGTGCTGCAAACCAGCCATTTTCCGTCGATACTTTAACGCCACCAATAGCCGCGTTATTACCCGGAGCGTGAGTTTGCACAGAAGTGATAGACTCTCCTGCTAACGTATCGCTAGTAACTACCGATGCATCCATTGCTGAAAGTTTCTGCTTTTGCTCAAGTGTTGCTGCTACGTCTACACGGCTGTACACCGGTGCTGCAAATTTTTCCGTTAGCGCTTTGTAGTGCTCACCCGGATCTTTGCCTGTAACGGCAAGAATTTCTGCTGCTAACAAACAAAGAATAAAGCCATCTTTATCTGTCGCCCATGTGCTTCCATTACGCTCAAGGAAAATACCACCCGCACTTTCTTCACCCGCAAAACCAATAGTGCTGTTAGATAAACCGTCTACAAACCATTTGAAGCCAACAGGCATTTCAGCCAGCAGCTTACCTAGACTATTCGCTACGCGGTCAATCATGCTGCTGGATACGAGTGTCTTACCGATATTCAAATCATTAGGCCAGTCCGGACGGTGGGTATAAAGGTAATTAATCGCCACAGCCAAATAATGGTTAGGGTTCATCAGCCCTGCGCTTTTGCACACAATACCATGACGGTCAAAATCTGGGTCGTTGCCCCATGCTAAATCGAAGTTGTCTTTTAGCTCAATCAACCCTGCCATGGCGTAAGCAGATGAACAATCCATGCGAAGCTTGCCGTCTTTGTCACGACGCATAAAACCAAACTGAGGGTCGACAGCATCATTAACCACTGTAATGTTTAACCCGTATTTTTCTGAAATACGCGACCAATACCCTACCCCGGCGCCTCCCAGAGGGTCAGTGCCTAGTTTTAAGTTCGCTTTTGCAATCGCTTCCATGTCGATGACTTTGGCTAAGTCCTCGATGTAAGGCTCCATAAAGTCTTCTTCACGGACCAGTTTGCGATCGGTAGCTTGGCGAATATCAATACGCTGAACATCTTTGTTGCCATCAGCAATTAACGTATTTGCGCGATCTTGAATTTGCTTAGTTACATCGCTATCGGCAGGGCCACCGTGTGGGGGATTGTATTTAAAGCCGCCGTCTGAAGGAGGGTTATGAGAGGGCGTAATAACAATTCCGTCCGCCTTGTCTTTATTACCAGCACGATTATAACGAATGATAGTGCGGGAAATAACAGGCGTTGGCGTATAGCCCATGCTTTCGTTATCTGAACGTTGCACTACAACATCTACGCCGTTAGCACATAAAACTTCTATGGCGGTGATCATGGCCGGTTCAGATAACGCGTGGGTATCTTTACCAACGTACAACGGGCCGTCGATACCTTCCTGCTTGCGGTATTCTACCAAAGCTTGGCAAATTGCACTGATGTGAGTGTCAGTAAAAGTAGCGTTCGACGCCGTGCCACGGTGGCCAGAAGTACCAAAAGACACTGACTGTCCCGGGTCATTCATATCCGGTTTGTAGCTGTAATACTGGCTCACTAACTGGGGTACGTTAATGAGTTGCTCCTTTGCTGCATGCTCTCCAGCCTGCGGATGTAATGCCATGAAAAAAGTCCTTATTTAGAAGTTTCGTTGTTTGTTACTTGGCTTGCTATTTACCTTCTGAAGAGAAACGCGCAACAACGGTTTCAATTACATCTGGTTGATAACCTAGGTTACGCAAAACTTGTTCCAGCATGTTTGTTTTCTTGGCAGTGTTGTTATTTGTCACCACCCAGAAAGGGCTATCTGGTATAGCTTTCGGATTAGTGCTGCTGCCGTTTTCAAGTAACGCTTCCTTACTTGTCGCAAAGTAAGTACGGTTTTTCCCCTTGATACTTTCAACACTCGCAAAATTTTCTGCATTAAGCTTGTGCGCTGCACTCAAAACAAACAAGAACTGATCAACCCGTTTAGTAAAGGTGCTTAATGCATCTTTTGAAACGGCATCCAAAATATCTCGTTTGGTGTGGGCTTCGTTTGAAAGCGGTGTTTCAGTAGGTGCCGATGGCTTTTTCGCCGCTCTGGTGCCTGCGGATGTTTTCGCTGCAGCAGTTTTTGCCGGCGTGGCCTTTGCTGGCGCTTTCTTTGCCGCAGTTCTACCTACCGAGGCTTTATTCGCCGTTGACTTTACCGAAGCGTTAGACGCTTTTGTAGCAGTTTTAGCTAATGGCGCTTTAGGCTCCACTTCTACTTCTGCCGCCGTGCTTGGCTTACTTGTCGACTCTGTAACGTCTGCACTTTTTGTTTCGCTTGTTTTTGCAGGCGTCGATGATGCTGCACTAGGCTCTGTGCCCTGCGATACAGCTCCGTCTTCAGGTAAAAGTAAACGTCTTAAAATTTGCGATGCACTCTCACCAATATGCTTAGTCTGGCTGGCGATGAAGGCATATAAATCGTCATCTATTTCAATGCTTTTCATAACTACTTCCTTTTTAAGAGGCACCATTATAGACAACACAGTTAAACTACGCAGCACTTAATAGCAGATGTTTTGAGGAATCGTGAATATTAAACGTTGAACAGACCTATTGCATACCAACGTATAAATTTACAGAGGTATTAGAATAGAAAGCGATACCCTATCGTTGCTACTATGATTAAAACTATCATTTATAGAATGACAGAGTATTTTTAAATAAAAGTGACAAAACTATGCGCCAAGATATTATTCGTATTCAGCAAGCTCTTAGTCAAAAGATTATTGGCAAAGAGCATCAGCTGAAACTCGCCATTACGTGTTTACTGGCCAACGGTCACTTGTTAATTGAAGACTTACCAGGGATGGGTAAAACCACCCTATCACATGCCCTCTCTCAAGTTTTTGGTCTTCACTATGCGCGTATTCAATTTACGTCAGACTTGCTTCCATCAGACATGTTGGGCGTAAACATTTTTCACAGTCACGAGCAAGACGAAGATAAACGTTTTACATTTAGACACGGCCCTATTTTTAGCCAAGTGGTATTGGCCGACGAGTTAAATAGGGCAAGCCCTAAAACTCAAAGTGCCCTATTAGAGGCAATGGAAGAGCGCCAAGTGAGTATTGATGGTGTGACCCACGCACTTCCCTCGCCTTTTTTTGTGATTGCTACACAAAACCCTAGCTATCAATCTGGCACTTACCCTTTACCTGAGTCGCAGCTAGACCGCTTCTTTATGCGTATCTCTTTGGGCTATCCTGCTTGGGAAGCCGAAAAAGCTATGCTTATGCAGCAAGACGCTTCATCGCCTCTTAGCCAAATTCTAACTGAAGCAAACTTACACCAGATGCAAAGTGAAGTGTCTGCTGTTCATACGAGCGATGCCATTCTTCACTATATTTTGCGACTGGTAAGTGAAAGCAGAGAGAGCGGCGACTACCCTAACCCGCTTTCACCGAGAGCAAGCCGAGCAATACTTCAAGGTGCTAAGGCATGGGCATATGTGTGTGGTAGAGATTATGTGACGCCCGACGATGTTCAGGCTGTATTTGTGGCAATTACCGCACACCGATTAAGTTTACCTTCCCACCAAGCTCCTCAGGGGCAACATAATAAAACTTTTGATGGAGAAAAACTGAGCCAAAAATTACTTAATAGTATCGACCCATTAGCAGCGTAGTATTTATGGATTGTTGGAGTATTACACGTGCGTAAAGTGCCTGCCTCCTTGTCAAACTACTTCAAACATCGACTACTGAAGTGGCTAGATAAGCGTGTTCCGGCTTCCCCCGAACATCACCTAAACTTGAACAGTATTTTTATACTCCCAAGTGGGTTTGGCTGGTCGTTTATTATTTTGTCACTGTGCTTGTTTTTACTCGGGACCAACTATCAAAACAACTTGATGTTACTGCTTAGCTATTTGTGCTTAAGCATTATGCTGCTCACGTTATTTTACACTCATCAAAACTTTGCCCGTTTAGCACTTAAAGCGCTTCCGCCCGACTCATTTCACTGCAACCTAGACGGTGAAATACACCTTCAGATCATCCCTCATAAGAACACACCAACGAGAGCCTGCAATGGCGTACTGTCTGTAAAATGGCTGAATGTAGTACGCACAGCAGATACGCACACTCGAAAGACAGCTGATGGCGACACATCAGCATTTTTAGAGCGAAGCTTTAGCTTTGCGTTAAATAAACATCCAGGTTCAAACAAAGATCAACGACAAAGCCTCAGGGTACCTTTGCAAATACCGAAGCGGGGACCGTTTACTTTGGGGCGAATGACCATCGCCTGCGACTTTCCTCTTGGGCTTTATAAATGCTGGACTCACCTTGATTTTGACCAGCAAGTTGTTGTGTATGCTAAGCCTGAAGAAGGCCCTATCACTATCGATAAGATTGCAAATACAAATGAATCAGAAAGTGTCAGTGAATTGAGCGACCCAAGCAGTAGTGAAGACTTTTACGCTTTGAAGGATTATGAAGTTGGACAGCCACTTAACCGGGTATCGTGGAAGCATGTAGCTAAAAATGGAAATTGGGTTTCTAAATCTTTTACTTCTCTGCAAAGCGACAGCTATATATTTTCGATACCGTCGAATACAGATTTAGAAGCTGCTGTTTCAGCACTTACTTATGCCATTCTTTCTTGGACAAATGCGGGCTCTTGGGCGAGTGCGGAACGCGGGTTCGGTGTACAGTTCAAAGGGCTAAATATTGCGCCTGACCATGGAGCTGAGCACATACATGAATGCCTTAGCGCACTTGCTTGTTTAGCACCTGCAAGTAACACAAACCATAATACTTCGTCGTTCAGCTCAACCATAAACAGGCCCGTTTCTTTAGCTTCCAAGCAAAAGAAGAAGATAAGGCCTTTAAGATGAACATCCTTACTTCTAGCCAGTTTTCACAATTAGCAGTTTTAAAAAACGTATTTAGCCAACCCCAGCCTGTGGCTGTTCTTCTACTTTGCGCAGCCTTTTCCCTAATACTCTCTACGCTTACCTCACCTTTAATGATTTGGGTATTGATGCTTAGCGGGTGTGCTGTGGTGGTGAGAATCGCAGGCCTTAGCACACTGCATAGCTTACCTACTTCACGTACGGTGAATTTGCTTGCTGTACTTGCCGTATTTGCTTTGTCTTGGTTCGGGTTCTCAGTAGGCCTTCTTGATAGCATGATCAATTTGTTGACTATTGCGTGCGCCTTAAAAATCATGCTCGTTAAGAATAAGCGAGACTTTCATCTACTAATATGTACCTGCTTATTCTTAATCGGCTGCGGGTTTATTTCGTCACTGAGTGTATTTGCATGGATAGGCTATACAGCTATATTAACATTATTGCTCGTCGCAACGGCCACTTATCACGGTGCTGGTGTTTCTATAGCGAAAAGCTTTAAATTCGTGAGTGTACTTGTTTTTCAAGCTTTTCCCATTGCGCTACTTTTATTTTTGCTGTTGCCTCAGCTTCCACCCCTTTGGCAAATGCCCACATCAAAATCCACAGAAACCGGGCTTTCTGATACAGTTACGCCTGGTGATATAGCATCACTTGCTAGCTCATCTGAACTCGCTTTTAGTGCAACCTTCAATAGTGAAGAGGAGGTCCCCGATGCGCCTTTTAGATACTGGCGTGCAATGACACTTGAGCATTTTGATGGAAAAACCTGGTCTATCAGTGATAAACGTAAACAGGCCGAGCAACAGTTAGCTTCCATGGGAAGGTCAACGCCTCTATCGAATCTAGCAGTAAAAGAGTTATCCCTTGTAACTGACTATGAATTAATTGTAGAACCGACTCAACAAAGGTGGCTATTCGCGCTAGAACCTTCATCGCCTAATAACCTTAAGAACAGTATTACTGTCAGCACGCTATTTGATTATACCTTGCGTGCCGATACGCCCATATCCAGCAAAAAAGCCTTTTATTTACGCTACTTTCCAAACGCACCAGTCATAAACGGAATAGGAAACTTTGAAGCGCAACTAAATTTGCAAGTTTCAACAAATGGCAACCCCGAAGCCAGGGCTTGGGGACAAACGCTAGCTAATCAATACAGCAATGCGCAAGAGCTCGTCAATGCAGTAATGCGTGAATTCAATCAAGGGGGCTTCCGCTATACTCTTTCCCCAAACGCTATGCCCGTGGACCCTGTAGACAGCTTTTTGTTTGAGCAACGGGCCGGCTTTTGTGCTCACTATGCTGGCGCTATGGTGTACGTGCTTCGCGCAGCTGGCGTGCCTGCTAGAATGGTAACCGGCTACCAAGGTGGCAGCGCACTGAGTGATAACGTCCTTCAAGTAAGGCAATACGATGCCCACGCCTGGGTAGAAGCATTAGTAGACGGAAAGTGGATACGTTTCGACCCCACCAGCATGGTCGCGCCGTCTCGATTATCTTTTGGGCTTGAACACGCATTAGAAGAATTAGGAGAGTCACGGGAAACAACCATACTAAATGAATTTGGCAATTCTGCATTTTTTACAACCTTGCAAAGCTGGTTTCAGCAACTTGACTATTCGTGGAGCAAGTGGGTGCTGGGCTTTGATAATGCAGCCCAGACCAATATGCTCGAGGAGCTATTAGGCGCGCTGACTCCGCAAAAAATGCGTGCAGTATTTTTATCGACGCTTGGGCTAATTGGGCTCATATTAGCGCTATACTTTTTACCTAAAAAACAAAAGGAACATTTGTCGCCTTCGTATCGCATATTGCTAAAAGCGATAACGCTTGTTGAAACAAAAACAGGGGTACATAGAGATAATAAAACTTTATCTGCCTATATTAATGAAACCAGCGCTTTTTTATCCCCGAATGCAGCTAGGGCCTTTAAACAACTGTGTGAGCTATTTGAACATGAGCATTATGCAAAGAGGGATCAAGGTTCTGATAGACATGTAACCATGAAGCTTCAATTAAAAACATTCAAACAGTCACTCAAATAAAGAACCTAGCTAAAAGCGTGAGTGTGCTTGTGAAATAGATAGCGACATTGCACCTTAAACATTCACGAACCCACCTTTTTAGTGCAAATGGCTGATATTTTCACCGAGGCCACTTTTTACCCTGCCTGAAAAACAGCATTAACATCTTGTTTTATATTATTTTTTCAAAACCATTGCTAATTTTTCATCTATTGGCACTTTTTTGGCTACTCTTTTGTTGTTTTAAAACCATAGATAGTAAAAAGTTCGAAGCGATGGCTGCAATGTATTATTGCTTAAGAACTATAGTGTACAAAGGCGTGCACATATAAAGCGTTTTAAAAAATTTCATCTGATAGCTACTACAATGCACATTTTTTGGACAAAGGCGTCCCCAGTTCTCTCTAACGAGAGTGCTGCGGACGCCTTTTTTTGATCTGCAAGAGCGCATGTAGATGGCTAACTTTCGGATGGCAACTGGCAACTTATTAATAACGACAACGTGAGGTGAAACCATGGCTTATCTTCTCCCCGCTGAGTTTGCGACCAAAATGGTAGATGCAGGCGAAGCAAAGATTTATATGTCTACACGAGATACTCTAATACGCGCTTATATGGCAGGTGCAATTTTGGCACTCGCTGCCGTTTTTGCAATTACCATAGCCGTTCAAACTGGCATTTTCCTGCTAGGGGCCGTGCTGTTCCCAGTTGGCTTTTGTATGCTTTACCTGATGGGTTTCGATCTTTTAACCGGCGTGTTTGTATTAACGCCGCTAGCATGGCTTGCTCAGCGCCCAGGGGTTACGCCAAAACAGATATTACGAAACTGGGGCTTAGTCTTTTTAGGTAACTTCGGCGGCGCATTAACGGTTGCCTTTATGATGTCGTTTATTTTTACCATGGGATACAACGTAGATGGCGGCGCGATTGCTACCAAGGTTGCCAGTATTGGCGAAGCCCGTACGTTAGGCTATGCAGAGCATGGCGCAGCCGGCTGGTTCACCATTTTCATCCGCGGCATGCTATGCAACTGGATGGTGTCATTAGGCGTTGTAGGTGCGATGATATCAACCCACGTAAGCGGTAAGGTGTTGGCTATGTGGATGCCCATCATGCTCTTCTTTTTCATGGGTTTTGAACACTCTGTCGTAAATATGTTCCTTTTCCCATTTGGCCTTATCATGGGCGGTGATTTCTCTGTAATGGATTACTTCATTTGGAATGAAATTCCAACAGCACTAGGAAACTTGGTAGGCGGTTTAGCTTTTACTGGTCTAACGCTTTATACCACCCACGTGAAGACATTGCCAAAGCGTACAATCCCTGTTGATAAAGCAGCGGCATCTCAAACGCTACCTATCTAATTAGGCTATTTAGCCAAACCGCCATCACGACATGAATCTTTGTATTAAGTCGTGATGGCAACATTCTTTCCTATTTAAAAGTAAGTCGATAGTACAATGTACAGGTAACAAGCCATTGAATATGAATCAGCAAGCAGCGCTACAAACATCGAACTACTCGCTACCTTGCACACTTTCAGTAAGTGCTTTTTCAACCCCTGGCGTGAAAGAGATAAACCAGGATGCTTACACCTACCATGTATCTTCTGATGAGCTAAATCAAAGTAGTATTTTTGTGGTTGCTGACGGTGTCAGCAGTAGTACGGTAAGCCAGATTGCTAGCGATTTTGCTACCCGTCAGTTTATTAAGCTGTTTAGCATAGCGCCTGAACAATGGTCGGTTAAAACCCGCGCCGAAACTATTATCAAAGAAATTAATGCACTGCTTTATACCCGAACGCAGAAAAGCGCTTTTTGCTACACCCCAGAAAAAGGCTATGTGTGCACGTTCTCAGTAGCAATCGTAACCGGCAATCACCTAGACGTATTTCACGTTGGAGATAGCCAAATTCAGGTCGTTACAAGCGACGCTAAAGACCCTATATTGCTAACTCGCCCTCATCGACAAGCATCAGATAGTGAACCTTCACAAACTTACCTTGCTAATGCGTTGGGCGTGAAAGCAAACATCGATATTGACCATACGTCATTAACGTTAACCTCACCAAGTACCATTGCGATTAGTACCGACGGCGTTTATGAATTCGTCGCGCTGCCGGGCATACTCAACAAAATAAATAATGCCAATACGCTATCTGAAAACCAAGCTGCTTTAGTTGTACACGAGGCGTTTAACAATGGAAGCGATGATAACCTCACCCTTCTGCTTATAAAAGTCGAGTTCGGTGATGTTAATGGTAGTGGTGATATTGATGGTGAACAAAGCCTGATCTCGGCTGTTGCAGATATAGATAGCAACTGTCACGACGTATCTAATGCTGCCGGTTATAGCAGGGGTAATTTAGCATTAAAGGCTACCGGCGAGTTAGCGTTTGCCGAACTTAAAACCGGTGATGAAATAGATGGCTTTAAACTAGAGCGACAGCTTTATACCTCTGCGCGAAGCCATGTGTATATCGCCACGCGACGCACTTCACCGGTTGCAAACCCGAATGATAATGTGGTTTTAAAAACACCAGCCACCGACTTTTCTCAATCACCTGAAATGCTAAACGGTTTTCTAATAGAGAATTGGTTTTTAAGGCGGGTTGATTCACCCCATATTGTAAAAAGCCCCACTTTTATGAACTTGGGTTATCAAAACACGCCCACAGCCTTTTATAGCGTGAGTAGCTATGTGCAAGGGCAGACCTTGGCACAATGGTCTATTGATAACCCTACGCCTACGTTAGAGCAAATTAGAAACATCATTGAGCAGGTCGGTAAAGGGTTACAGGCAATGCATCGCCAGGGCATTCTTCATAGGGATATACGCCCCGACAATATTATCATCAGCGAACAGGGCCACTGTACCCTTATTGACCTTGGTTCAGCAGCATTAAAAGATGCACCAAGTCTTTATAGCGATTCACCTATTCCTGGTGCAGCGCTCTTTGCAGCACCAGAATACTTTTTAGGAAATGTAGGCAGCGATCGCTCCGATTTATTTTCCTTAGCCGTACTCACTTACTACCTTTTATGTGGTCGTTATCCCTACCATGCCAAGCTTGCCCACTGTCGCACTTTTGCTGAACAAAAAAAGCTGAAGTATGAGACCGCGCTAGATCCTAAACGTCCAATACCTTCTTGGGTTGATAGTGCGCTCAAACGTGCTTTAAACATAAACCCTGACAAACGCTACTCTTCGCTTTCAGAGTTTATTCACTCAATGCGCTACCCAAATCCTTCTGAGCACACAACTTATCAGCCCTTAGTAAAGCGCCACCCGCTTTTTGTCTACAAAGCATTAATACTGGCCCTTATTGTTTGCAACCTAGTAACGCTCATTTTGTTTAATTAACCGTAGAGGAAATACTAATGATTACATCAAGAACACAAGTTACCGACATGATTCAATCAGCTAAGATTTTAAAAGGCATAAAATGGAGCCAAATTGCTGAGGTTGTAGGTCAGTCTAAAGAGTGGAGTACAGCTGCATGCTTAGGCCAGATGGCCATGACAAAGCAACAAGCAGAAGCGGTAGGCGAATTACTTGAACTTACCGACGAAGCCATTGCTTGGCTTCAAATCGTACCTTATAAAGGCTCATTAGCCACAGAAGTGCCTACCGACCCGCTTATTTATCGCTGGTACGAATTAGTGAGTGTTTACGGTACAACGCTAAAAGAGCTCATTCATGAAGAGTTTGGCGACGGTATTATGAGTGCCATTGATTTTTCAATGGATTTACAGCGTGAGAACGATCCTAAAGGCGACCGCGTTAGCGTAGTGATGTCTGGGAAATTTTTGCCGTACAAAATGTACTAAAGCCATGTACTAAAGCGCAGTGCTATAGGCATAAAAAAGCCGGTCGAATGACCGGCTTTTTTGTATTTTTTTGAAGCGTTAGCTAACACAAGTTAGCTAACGTCGCAAAGGCTAATTACTTAGCGTCTTTACGTGCTTTCGCTTCTTCAATTACTTTGTCAGCTACGTTCTGAGGACATGCTGAGTAGTGGCTGAATTCCATAGAGAACTGACCACGACCAGATGTAATAGTACGTAGGTGACCGATGTAACCAAACATCTCAGATAGAGGTACGTCAGCCTTGATGCGAACGCCAGTAGCGCCAGCTTCTTGGTCTTTGATCATACCACGACGACGGTTAAGGTCACCGATTACGTCACCAACGTTGTCTTCTGGGCTGAATACGTCAACTTTCATCACAGGCTCAAGAATCTGAGGACCTGCTTTTGGCATTGACTGACGGAATGCACCTTTCGCTGCAATTTCGAACGCGATTGCTGATGAGTCAACTGCGTGGAAACCACCGTCGTATAGCTCAACTTCAACGTCTAGTACTGGGTAACCAGCTAGAGGACCTACTTCCATCATACCTGCGAAACCTTTTTCGATTGCAGGGAAGAATTCTTTAGGTACGTTACCGCCCACAACAGTAGATGTGAACTTGAAGCCAGAGTTAGTTTCGCCTGGCTTGATGCGGTAATCAATCTTACCGAACTGACCAGAACCACCAGACTGCTTCTTGTGCGTGTAGCTGTCTTCAACAGGTAGCGTGATAGTTTCACGGTATGCAACCTGTGGCTGACCAACTTCTAGCTCAACGCCGTAAGTACGCTTCAAGATGTCTACTTTGATGTCTAGGTGAAGCTCACCCATACCTTTAAGGATGGTTTCGCCTGAATCTTCGTCAGTTTCAACTTGGAAAGATGGATCTTCTGCTACTAGCTTACCGATAGCGATAGACATCTTTTCGTTAGCGCCTTTGTCTTTTGGCTTAACAGCAATCGAGATTACTGGCTCAGGGAAGATCATTGGCTCTAGTGTACAAGCATTCTTAGGATCACAAAGTGTGTGGCCAGTTTGAACGTTCTTCATACCAACAACAGCTAGGATGTCACCGGCTTGTGCAGAAGTAAGTTCAGTACGCTCATCAGCGTGCATCTCAACCATACGGCCGATACGCTCAGTTTTACCTGTAGCACTGTTTAGGACAGTGTCACCCTTGTTAAGTACACCAGAGTAAATACGGATAAACGTAAGCGCACCGAAGCGGTCGTCCATAATTTTGAACGCAAGCGCACGGAACGGCTCGTCAACAGATACTGTTGCTACTTCACCAGTAGGTTCACCAGTCTCTTCGTCTGTAAGAGGCTGCGGGTCTACTTCTGTTGGAGAAGGTAGGAAATCGATAACTGCGTCAAGAACTAGCTGAATACCTTTGTTCTTAAATGCAGAACCACAGTAAGTTGGGAAGAACGCTAGGTCACGAGTACCCTTACGGATACAACGCTTGATGTCTTCTAGAGACGGCTCTTCGCCATCCATGTAAGCCATCATTAGGTCGTCGTCTTGCTCAACAGCAGTTTCGATTAGTTGCTCACGGTATTCGTTAGCTTTCTCAACCATATCTTCTGGGATATCTACTACTTCGTAGTTCTCAGGTAGGCCTGAGTCGTCCCAGATGTACGCTTTCATGTCTAGAAGGTTTACAACACCTGTAAACTCGTCTTCGATACCGATTGGAAGTGTCATTACTAGTGGGTTAGCAGCAAGTACTTTCTTAACTTGGCCAACAACACGGTAGAAGTCTGCACCCATACGGTCTAGCTTGTTAACGAAAATACAGCGTGCAACGCCAGATTCGTTAGCATAACGCCAGTTAGTTTCTGACTGAGGCTCAACACCGCCAGAACCACAGAATACACCGATACCGCCGTCTAGTACTTTAAGTGAACGATATACTTCAACTGTAAAGTCAACGTGTCCCGGAGTATCGATGATGTTCATGCGATGATCTTTCCAGAAACAGGTTGTTGCCGCTGACTGGATGGTAATACCACGCTCAGCTTCCTGCTCCATGAAGTCAGTTGTTGATTCACCATCGTGAACCTCACCAGTTTTATGGATTTTACCAGTAAGCTTCAAGATACGTTCTGTTGTGGTAGTTTTACCCGCGTCTACGTGGGCGAAAATACCAATGTTTCTGTATAAAGATAAGTCTGACATTAGTTCACTTTCATTGGTTCAGAGTAAAAAAACGGCTGGATTATAAAGGATTTCTATACCAGATTTACACCTTTTTTAGCATAAACCTCAAATTCGCTTGTCAAAATCCGCGCCAGCATCAATTCTTTTCTATAAGTATCAACAACTTAATGTGTTATGACACTTTTTTGAAAAATAACAAAATCACACCTCATCAGCTGAAGTGCGAACAATTGTTACTGTAACTTCATCTCTGTCGTGGTAGAGATGCCTAACCTTAACCGCGAATGCATCATCTAAGGCATTTAAACGGCTATTTAGCAACGCCATGGCTTCGACTACAGTTTCATAGCGTTGTTTCATAGGTAGCTTTAAGTTAAAAATGGCGTGGGTCGCCCAGTGCTTGACCAGCCAATCCCCCATCAATTTCGCTACTCTATCGGGTTGTTCTATCATATCACAGACAAGCAGATCGACGCGACCAAATTGTGGTCGATAAGTAAAGCCGTCTGCTGCGTGATGTTCGACCAACCCGGTACTCATCAAACTATCGGCTACAAGTCCATTATCGATAGCTTCCACATACATGCCACGCTTGACCAATTGATAGGTCCAACCACCAGGGCACGCCCCTAAGTCAACCGCACGACCACCGCTTCGAAGTACTTTCGTTTGCTGAGTGTCACTCAGCATGTTTACAAGTGCATCTTCGAGTTTAAGCGTAGACCGGCTAGGCGCATCACTTGGAAATTTCAATCGGCAGATACCGAGATGATCACGACTTGCGTGGCTAGGTAATGTATAGCCAATATGACAAATTTCAAATGACTCAAAGAAAATATGCAGCTTAGGGTTACCTAAATTTTCTTTTGCAGTGAGCCACCCCGCCTTTCTTAGCGCTTGGCGAAGGGGTACGGTAAATTTACGACAAAACTTAGCGAGGGTTTTCCCATCCTCGGTATCTGGGTACTCCACGTCGATAGCACCAAATATAGAGAACGGCTTTTCTACTTCTTTTAGTGCTTCAAGTACCTGCCCCACTCTATCTTCTTTTTCCACTTCAGTTAACGTGGTAAAAACGGCCACTAGCTGGCGAGGAAAGATGCTGTCGTGAACAGCAAACTGGGTAATGGTTTGCTCTAATTGCGCAGCATCGTATAAATGGTAGTGCACAAAGCCACTATTCTTCTTAGACACCGGGTAACCGTAGCACTGCGCTTCACCATATTTCGACGTGAGTTCATTCGCCGTGTCATTTTCATACCCCGGTCGGCAATAGCCTAAAATACTAGCATTAGACATTACCTGCTCCTCTGTTTTTATCGTTTGTTTCGGCTTGCGCCATGTGTTTAGCATTTGTCCGGTCTAAATCAGATAAGTTTTGCTGTGCGCTTTCGTTCTCTTTAGACCGCCCTACAAGCAAACCAATCATTAATAAAGTCCACCCAGCGATAAAGAATAGGCCGCCTAATGGGGTAACTGGACCAAACCATTTAATACCGCTGATGGCAAGCGCGTATAAACTTCCGCTAAACAATACCGTACCGGTAACGAAACAAAACGCCGCACGATTAACCCACTTCGATGAAACATAAGCAGACAGAGCGGGCAATAGTATCAAAGCTAACGCGTGATACATTTGGTAGCGCACACCTATTTCAAATGTATTGAGTTGCTGTGCACTTAATATACTTTTTAAACCATGTGCGCCAAACGCGCCTAGCACAACCGCTAAGCCTGCAAGCAGCGCTCCAATAACAAGATAAGGTTTCGCAAGGCTAGTAAGCTTAAGTTTTTCGTTACTCATTAATTTAATCGTTCGCTTTCATTAAAATGTTGTTTTGAATATCACCTAGACAGATTGCGGGTTATAAACGCCGCAGTTAATTCAGCAGCTTTCACAATATGTTGTTGTTGGGTTTTACCGCTAGCCTTTCTTGGTTTGAAGCTGTGGTCTCCGTCTTCTAAAAATACGCACTCAATAGTTGATGGTAGCGCGTAGTTCTCTTGACCACTTTCAATCTCATTTCTAGTACCAAAAGTATCTCTTTCCCCCTGAATAATAAGCAGAGGTTTCGCTGCTGTTAGCAAGTGTTCTGTGCGGGTTTTCTCCGGCTTACCCGGTGGGTGAAATGGATAGCCCAGCGCTATCGCGCCTTTTACGTTGCTTATACCTTCATATACCATGGTGGCCATACGCCCGCCCATGGACTTCCCGCCGATGAACACAGGCAAGTTATGTAAGGCATTGTTATCTTTACTGCAGGTTTCAATTACCGCAGTAAAGTGTGACATGAGTTTGTCGGCCTTATCAGGAGGTCTGCGCTTACCCGTAGCCTTAATGGTTTGCATATAAGGGAAATTGAAGAGCACCGTAGATATGTTTTGAGCAACAAGTTGGTTTGCCATGTCTTGCATGAATTCATGCTCTTTACCGGCACCCGCGCCGTGCCCAAGTATTAAGCATGCAACAGGTGATTTGGCTGCGTGCACTTCCATATCGAAAACAACTTCGTTTGTATTCTTTTCTGTATCAGTTTGTGTGTTGCTTTCTTTTAATTTCGCCATACTACAACAAATCCTCTTGTTCAGCTTCAACTAGCGCTAAGATCCAGTCCCTAAACGCTGCAATCTTTCCTAATTCAGCTTGTGATTCTTCACACACTAAATAAAATGCGTCGCGACTTTCTACTCGTTCTTCAAACGGCATCACGAGTCGCCCTGCTTCAATTTCTGGCCTAGCTAATATTGTGTTACCCAACGCGATACCTTGACCAAGTGCCGCTGCCTGCAATACCAACATAGAATGGCTAAAAACCGGACCATGATTCACATTAACGCCAACAACACCTACATGCTTTAGCCAGTTTTTCCACGCAGTACGGCTTAAGTCGTGAAGCAACACGTGGTGTCGTAAGTCAGACAAGCTAGATAAAGGCTTAGGTCCTTGAAAAAGCATAGGTGAACATAGCGGCGTTAAAAACTCTCGGTGCAGCTGATCAGCCTGTAGCCCTGCCCAGCGGCCTTTACCGTAATATATGGCAACGTCCACATCGTCTTCTAAGAAACCTTCGTCGAAATCTACTGCTTTTATGCGTACGTCAATATCTGGGTGTGCCAAACTAAATTTATGAATACGGGGTACTAACCATTGGCTTGCAAAGCTCGGCGGCATAGCGACTGTGATGGCACCTTTACTGCCCTTTGCTAGCAATCTTTCTGTCGCGTCTTGCAAGTTTTTGAAAATATCTTTCAACTCTAGGAAATAGGCCTGCCCCTCCTCGGTGAGAAGCAAAGTTCTATTTCTTCTTAAAAACAGCTTCATAGATAAGAAATCTTCAAGCGCTTTTATCTGGTGACTAACGGCAGCTTGCGTAACAAACAGCTCATCGGCAGCCTTAGTAAAGCTCAAATGGCGCGCGGCCGCTTCAAATGATTTGAGGGCATTAAGAGGGGGTAACCGTCGGTGCATAGTTTGTTTTGAATCCAGTGTGACCGAAGCATGACATATCCATTAGTTTTTCTAATGACACCCCATACTTTTACTCGTTTTATTTTTCACCGCCTGCTGATTATAATTTACCCGAAATTAAGAAAGAGCATTTGATTTCAGTACATTATGATGATTAAATGTTAAACATTTTAACATTCATCAACAATTTTTTAATTATTTTTATTAGGTGTGAAAATGAAAAAATTACTTTTAGCTAGCGTTTCTGTTATGGCTTTCGTAAGCGCTGCTGCAAATGCTAACGCACAGCCAGAAAAGATCAATCTACAATCATTAATCAACACGGCAATGACCAGTGTAAAAATGGCTGAAGTCTTGCCGGAAAACGATGCTCACATTGTTGTTAAGAAGCAATCGAAGGCGATTTTAGCTGAAGAGACGCAAGTTCAGCTTCACAAAAACTTATTAGCAATGGCAAAAGGTGAAGAGCGCATAAACGTTTCTGAAGCGGAATAAGCTACTCACACACCTGATACGCATGCCGGTGCTTGCACCGGCATACGCCATCAACATAAGTTTAAGTATTACTTGTATCTAACGCGTCAAAACCTTTAACTAACTCGTCTAACGCTTTCATCTGCTGTAAATAAGGCTCTAATTTTGCCAACGGCAGTGCACAAGGCCCATCACAAAGTGCTTCATCAGGGTTAGGATGCGCTTCTATAAATAGTCCTGCCAAACCTAATGCCATACCGCTTCTTGCTAGTTGAGCAGCTTGCGCTCGTCGACCATCGGCAGACGTTGCACGACCGCCAGGCATCTGTAGTGCGTGAGTCGCATCAAATATCACTGGCGCATAATCTTTCATTGCATCCATACCAAGCATATCTACAACTAAGTTGTTGTAGCCAAAGCAACTGCCGCGCTCGCAAAGAATAACCTTGTCATTACCCGCTTCACCGAGCTTTCCAATAATATGGCGCATTTCGTGGGGCGCTAAGAACTGAGGTTTCTTAACATTAATCACGGCCCCCGTTTTTGCCATTGCAACCACAAGGTCTGTCTGACGCGCTAAAAAGGCAGGTAATTGAATAACATCAACCACTTCTGCTACAGGTGCCGCTTGGTGCGGTTCGTGTACATCAGTGATAAGAGGTACGTTAAACGTCGACTTAATCTCTTCAAAAATACGTAAGCCTTCTTCCATACCAGGGCCGCGGTACGAGGTTACTGATGAACGGTTAGCTTTATCAAACGAGGCTTTAAAAACGTAAGGGATATTGAGCTTTTGTGTTACTTCAACATAGTGCTCGGCAATACGCATCGCAAGGTCACGAGACTCAAGTACGTTCATCCCGCCGAACAGTACAAAAGGTAAATGATTGGCAACCTCGACGTTACCTACATTAATAATCTGTTTTGATTCAGACATTATTTATTTCCAATTAAATCTTAAAAAAGAGGTTGTTTGGTTACAGCAACCATTGCTGTTGCCATAAGCACAACAAGTGCTGCTACGAAAAAGCTCCATTTGCCCAAGGTTGTTTTGGCTTTTTTCAATGCAAATAATCCAAACACAATGTATAAAACTACGCCGATAACTTTGAATGTAAGCCATGCATTGACAATAGGATATTGAGATAAAATGAAGCATAGCCAAATTGCACTAGCTAACAGCACGGTATCAATGATATGAGGGAGGATTTTAACCCACTTCTTGCTTAATGCTGTTGCGTCGAATTGGCTCCAAATAAACCGAAAGACAAAGAATAAAATGCTTAAGCCAACGGCGGTTAAATGAAGGTGTTTTGCCATCATGTACATAGTGTGTTCCTGTTTTTATTAGATGATGAGCCTGCTGCTCGCTACTCTACCACATGTGCTAATTGGGCATTGCTTGATCTTTAATATCAAAATCAATAACCCTGTGAAAGACAACTAAATTGAGGTCATTCTGCCTAAGATATTTTGCTATAAGTATTTCACTACAAGAGCTAAGGCAATATGCGATTGCCCTAGCCTCACGTCTTAAAGTACGAGCTGTCATCTTAAAGGCAGATGCATTTGCTTACTCCTGCCTTATTTTTATGGCGCCTGTTTAAAGGCGTTTATTGTAACGTATTACAATACGTAAATAACGGGGAAATGTATCACTTAGCGTCAGGATATTGAGCTTGTATCGCTAAAAATGCTGGGAGCTCAGCCAGCATAATTTGAACCAGGCCAGGGTCGAAGTGCTTACCACTTTCCTCTTTCAATACAGCTTCGACCTTATCAACTGCCCATGCTGGCTTGTAGGGTCGCGAGTTTATTAGCGCATCAAACACATCTACCAATGTGGCAATACGGCTTTTAATATCTATTTCTTCGCCCTTAAGCCCATCGGGATAACCTGTCCCATCCCAACGCTCGTGATGCTGTTTTGCTAACATGGCGGCAAGCTGAACCGTTGGGCGGCTTGAGTCTTGCAAAATTTGATACCCAAACTCTGCATGCTGGCGTATTTTAAAAACCTCTTCTTCGGTTAAAGACGTTGTTTTTTGCAAAATAGCTTTAGGCACAATAGAGGTACCAATATCATGCAACGGTATAGCAAGGCGCAGAGTATCAACTTCCTGTTCACTAAGCCCTGCTTTTTCTGCCAGTAGTTGCGCCATCTCAACCATTCTCGTTAGATGTTTTGACGCATTTGATTCATGCTCTAAAGCGCGGCCTAAACGTTCAATAATTTCTTTCTGCGTTGCTTCAACATCAACGGTTTTTAGTACGTTATCGAACGCCAGCTGCACACTATCTGAAAAGCGTTTTACCAAATGTCGATCATTATCACCAATTCTTCTGGGCAAGCCCGACAAATACAACAATGCACCGTCGTGAGTTTTACTGTTACAGTAAGCCACCACGTGATCTTCTGCATATACAATCTGTTTATCGCGCATTGCCTGTGCACATAGTGCATATTCTTCTGCACTAATCGCCTCTTTTAGCGGCACGCCTTCTTTGCTGGCGTATTGGCCATTTCCTGCAAACACATACAGTTCGTCTTTGCCCAACTGACTATTGTTTGTATTGATTGTTCGCGATGTAGTGGCAACCGCAGTAGTGATATAGGCGGCATCTTTCGAACAGCCCAAAATCGAGGCCAGCTGTTGGATGATGCCCTGCATGAATTTTTCGAGAGAACGTGAAGAAAACAAATCAACAGATGCATCAATGATCTTTTCAAGACCGCGCCTGTTTTCTTCAATAACAATAATATCGCGATAAGAGCGCAGTGCGGCAATAATAACAGTGAATAGTTTTTGTGCAGTTAGTTCGGTTTTAGATTTATAGTCATTGATGTCGTAGTTAATGATGACATCTTTTTCTGGTGCTTGGCCGGGCTGGCCGGTGCGTAAAATTATGCGAGTGAAGTGATTATCGAGTTCGTTGCGAATGTAGTCTGCCACTTGAAGGCCGGCATCATCGGTTTCCATGACAACGTCGAGTAACACAACCGCTATATCGTCATGGGTTTTAAAAATAGATTTGGCTTCTTCACCGCTATAGGCACTTACGAACTCTAGCGTTTTACCATTTAAGCTAAAGTCATTTAGCGCCAGCTTGGTAACGGCGTGCACTTCAGGTTCATCATCAACGATAAGTACTTTCCAGCTACCCAGATCATCCGCTTCATTTTCATCGTCGTCTTCTGCGAAAAGAAAGTCATCATTCATCTGGTACGTCCTGTAGTGTAAGAGGTTGTTTAGCTTAGCGCTTTTTAGTTTTCTTTGATGCTACACAAATACTAATGCAAAACCAGATATAAGCAAGTTAGCAATTAAACAGCGATGGTTGCGGCCAATTTTAAACGAGATGAAAGTTATAAGAGAGCTAACACCACTGACCTAGCGTCACGCGGTCGTTGTTACCGAAATCTTTGACTTTTTTAACCTTAACAAAGCCTGCATTGGTGAGCAGTGTATTTACCGCATTTCCTTGATCGAAACCGTGTTCAAAGGCTAATAAAGCCCCTTTATTGAGGTATTCAGGCGCATTCTTGATGATGTGTTTTATATCGTCTAAGCCATCATGGCCCGAGGTTAAGGCGGTTTTCGGTTCAAAACGCACGTCGCCTTCATCAAGGTATGGGCTGGCTTCTTCGATATAAGGCGGGTTTGAAACAATAATGTCGAAAGTTTGGCCATTGAGTGCACTAAACCAGTCACTTTGCACGAAGCGGGCATTAGTTAAGTTGTTAGCTTGTGCATTGCGAGTAGCAAGTTTTACCGCTCCCTGCTGGAAGTCCACACCAGTAACTGATGATTCAGGTAATTCGCTTGCTAACGCCAGAGCAATAGCGCCCGTGCCTGTTCCTAAGTCGCAGATTGATAGAGGATGAACTAGATGTTCATTGGCCCAGTTAAGCACTTGCTCAACCAGCACTTCAGTATCAGGGCGCGGTATTAACGTATCCGGCGAGGTAAATAGTGATAGAGTCCAGAAATCGCGCTTGCCGATAATATAAGCAACAGGCTCACCCCGTTTTCTTTTTTCCACTGCTGCTTTAAATTGCGCCTGCTCAGTGTCATCCAAGGTTTTATCTGGCCATGTGAAAAGGTAAGTTTGAGACTTGCCTAGAATATTTGCCAACATGACTTTGGCATCAACAGAGGGTGACTCACCACCCTCTAGTTGTTTAACAGCCCATGCTAGGGCGCTATCTATGCGCATTATCTTTTTTAACGCTATTTTTGCTGCAAGACGAATTTACTCGTCAGAAAGCGAGGCTAACAAGTCAGCCTGATGTTCTTGCAAAATCGGATCGACGAGCTGTTTTAGATCCCCTTCTATTACTTCATCTAAACGATAGATAGTCAGGTTGATACGGTGATCGGTAACGCGACCTTGCGGGAAGTTGTAAGTACGAATACGCTCTGAGCGGTCACCACTGCCTACTAAGCTCTTACGGGTAGAAGCTTCTTCAGCCGCGCGCTTTTCTTCTTCAATTTGGTTTAAACGCGCTTGAAGTACTGACATAGCCTTAGCACGGTTTTTGTGCTGTGAACGTTCGTCCTGACACTCTACAACCAAACCTGTTGGCAAGTGAGTAATACGAATAGCAGAGTCAGTTTTGTTAACGTGCTGACCACCTGCGCCCGATGCACGGAAGGTATCGATACGAAGCTCAGCCGGGTTGATTTCGATGGCTTCTGATTCAGGGATCTCAGGTAATACGGCAACAGTACATGCAGAAGTGTGGATACGACCTTGTGATTCGGTTTCTGGTACACGTTGTACGCGGTGACCACCCGACTCGAACTTGAGCACGCCGTAGACGCCATCACCACTAACGTTCGCAACCACCTCTTTATAGCCGCCATGTTCACTTTCGTTGGCATTCACCAACTCAACACGCCAACCGCGGCTTTCTGCGTAACGGCTATACATACGGAATAAATCGCCTGCAAATATTGCCGCTTCGTCACCACCCGCACCTGCGCGAATTTCTAAGAAGCAGTTGTTGTCATCGTTAGGATCTTTTGGCAGAAGTAATACCTGAAGCTCAGTTTCAAGGCGCTCAATTTCTGCCTTAGCTTCTTTCATCTCTTCTTGTGCCATTTCACGCATTTCAGCATCGTCTTCGTTCAGCATTTCTTGTGCTGAGCTTAAGTTTTCTTGCGCTTGCTGATAGGCATTAAAGCCAGCGACTACATCTTCTAGTTGACTGAACTCTTTTGACAAGTTGCGAAACTTATCCTGATCGCCGATAACTTCAGGGTCACCGAGTAACGCCTGAACTTCTTCGAAACGCTCGACTAAGTGTTCGAGTTTCCTAACTACCGACTCTTTCATATGCTTCTTATTACCTTATTTATTATTGTCTGACGAAAAGTCAGATAAATCTAATGCCTGTCCCATCCAACGGCTTAACGCCGGGTCATCGTGCATGGCAGCTTCGCGTAACGCTAGGGTTGTTGAATGCAACAGCGTATTGGTTAGTTTATACGCCATTTCTTCTAATACCGCTTCGGCATTCTTACCTTCCGCTAATTGCGCTTTGGCCTTTTCCACAATATCGTCACGCTGCGCCATGCCTTTCTGGCGATACTGTCTTACTAAATCTATAGATTGCTGCGACTGTTTCCATGTCATATAGTCGCCAGCTTGCTTGTCGATAAGCTTTTCAGCTTCTTTTGCAGCTTGCTCGCGGTTTTCTAAATTCTTTTGAACAATGTGCTGTAAGTCATCGACAGTATAAAGATAGGCATCACCTAGCTCGTTTACTTCTGACTCTATATCTCGCGGTACTGCCAAGTCGACCAAAAACATAGGCATGTTTCTACGCTGTTTAAGCGCTTTTTCCACCATACCTTTGCCAATTAAGGGCAGTTGGCTAGCGGTAGAGCTTATCACGATATCAAAATCTTTTAAGTGCTCTGGTACTTGTGACAAGGTAAACACGCTCGCATCCAGTGTTTCGGCTAAGGCTTCTGCTCTAGCCACCGTCCTGTTTGCAACGGCTAAGCAGCTTACCCCCTGCTCTTTCAAATGCTGTGCAACCAATTCAATAGTTTCACCAGCGCCTACTAGTAGCACTGAACGCTTAGGTAATTCAGCAAAAATATGCTTGGCTAATTGCACTGCTGCATAGGCTACGCTAACTGCGTTTGCCCCTATATCAGTTTCACTGCGAACGCGCTTCGCCACTGAAAAGGTATGTTGAAACAGCTTGTCAAATTCGCTGCTCACCATACCTGAATGCTTTGCATCACCAAACGCCTGCTTCACCTGCCCTAATATCTGAGGCTCGCCTAAGATGAGTGAATCAAGGCCGCTGGCTACTCGCATAATGTGCTTTACTGCTTCATCTTGCGCGAGCACATAGCTATTGCTGGCAATCTCTTCTACGTCTAAGTGATGAAAATCACTTAACCATTGTAGAAGCTTTTGACCCGTATCGTCCTGGCTATTGACGTAAAGTTCGGTGCGGTTACAGGTGGATACAATGACAGACTCATCTATGCCATCCAGCTTTTTTAAACTCGCAAGCGCTTCCACCAGAGAATCTGGTGTAAAAGCCACTTTTTCGCGAAGTGCTACTGGTGCTGTTTTATGGTTAATACCGAGGGCGAGTAAAGTCATTAAAATCTGTGCTGGCAACGTCGGAGCGGCATTGTACGAAAAACGCAAAATGATTGAAAGTGTTGGTGAAACTGTGTTCCCATAATGTCACAACTAAATGTGTTTTATTTTTATACGGGTATGTTGCCTTAATGATTCGCTTATTTTCCTTATTATTTGCCATTTGCTTTTTATTAAGTGCATGTACCACCGCTCCGAAAGGCCCAGAAAATGCGGTAAACCTTACCGCGCAACTCGAAAAAGTGGCTGAAGTCCACCAGTGGCAAATGCGCGGAAAAATTGCTTTTCGCCAAGGAAAAGAAGCGGCAAGTCTTAATTTAGTCTGGAAAAACGATTCCGGCGATTTCGATTTTCGATTAACTAATTTCTTAGGAGTAAGTCTAGTTAATCTAAACGTGAACAAAAACCAGTCAGTATTGGAGGCTGACGGCGAAACCTATGTAGATGCCCTGCCAGAGCCTCTTATTTATCAGATTACGGGAATGATAATTCCGGTAGAATCGCTATTGTCTTGGGTAAAAGGCTTACCCCTGGACGGTGACAAATTCACCCTAACTGAAAAAGGTTTGGTTAATACCTTGGAAAGCTATTGCCAAGGTTGCCGCAATTGGCAAGTTGCTTACGGCAACTATGGTAGTGTTGAGCTAGAAGATGAAACATCTGTATGGCTACCGCACAGCATAACGCTTACCCAAGATGAAACCCCGAACCAGCCTAAAACTCAGCTTAAAATTAAAATTTATCAGTGGACTCTGTAGTGAACGCATCTGAATCAACGCAAAAAGACTGGTGGCCTTCCCCCGCCAAACTTAACCTGTTCTTACACATTCTAGGTCGATACGACAACGGCTACCATCAGCTTCAAAGTTTATTCCAAATGCTGGATTACGGGGATGCTCTCGCCTTTGACGTAAGCACAAATGATACGGCCATTCGCATGGAAACATCTCTTGATGGTGTGCCAGACGATGACAATTTAATTGTAAAAGCAGCGCGATTGCTGGCAGCAAAAACCAAGTGCAATAAAGGTGCTGTTATTTCGATTGATAAACGACTACCCATGGGTGGCGGCATTGGGGGTGGCTCATCGAATGCAGCAACAACCCTTGTCGCGCTTAATCATTTATGGAATACAGGGCTAAGTGAAAACGAACTAGCCGAGTTAGGATTAAGTTTAGGTGCCGATGTACCTATTTTTGTGCGAGGTCTAACCGCATTTGCAGGAGGCGTTGGAGAAGACATAACGCCAGCTCCTCAAAAAGAACAGTACTTTCTTGTCGCAAACCCTAACGTGCATGTCAGCACAGCCGAAGTTTTTACCTCGCCGGATTTGCCCAGAAATACACCAGCGATGCGTTGGGAAGACTATAAATTTGAAAAAACTTGGAATGATTGTCAGCAATTAGTCGCGAATCGCTATCCTGAAGTTGCAAAATTATTACAGTGGTTGGTACACTACGCACCGTCGCGAATGACGGGCACAGGTGCTTGCGTATTTGCCACTTTTTCTGACTACACTTTAGCCGAACAAGTTAGGGCTCAAATGCCTGAAGCTTGGCAGAGTTTTGTCGCAAAAGGTGTGAATCGCTCACCACTATTAGACAAATTAGAACAACAAAGATAGCGTGTACGCCACATCGGACAAGAACTTAAAAATTGGGGTATAGCCAAGTTGGTAAGGCAGCGGGTTTTGATCCCGCCATTCGTAGGTTCGAGTCCTGCTACCCCAGCCAAACCTCTTTTATCAACGCACTGAGGAACCACTTGTGCCAGATATGAAGCTCTTTGCAGGTAATGCCGTACCAGAACTTGCCCAGAAAGTCGCCGATCGCCTCTATACCAAACTTGGAAATGCCAAAGTTGGCCGTTTCAGTGACGGTGAAATTAGCGTAGAAATTCATGAAAACGTCCGTGGCTCGGACGTTTTTATTATCCAGTCTACGTGTGCGCCTACTAACGATAACCTTATGGAACTTATTGTGATGATCGACGCACTACGTCGCGCATCCGCTGGTCGTATTACAGCAGTAATTCCTTACTTTGGTTATGCACGCCAAGACCGTCGTGTTCGTTCAGCTAGGGTGCCAATTACTGCGAAAGTAGTGGCTGACTTCCTGTCTAACGTTGGTGTTGACCGCGTTCTTACTATCGACCTACACGCCGAACAGATTCAAGGTTTCTTTGATGTTCCGGTGGACAACGCTTTCGGTACTCCTATCCTTCTTGCTGACATGGTAAGACGTGACTTTGCCGACCCTGTTGTCGTTTCTCCTGACATTGGCGGTGTTGTTCGTGCACGTGCTACTGCGAAACTACTTAACGACACCGACCTTGCTATTATCGATAAACGTCGCCCCAAAGCGAACGTGGCTCAGGTAATGAACATTATTGGTGATGTTAAAGATAGAGACTGCATCATCGTTGATGACATGATTGATACGGGCGGTACGCTTGCAAAAGCAGCAGAAGCACTTAAAGCACATGGTGCTCGCCGTGTTTATGCTTACGCTACTCACGCTATTTTTTCGGGTAACGCTGCAAACAACCTTAAAGAGTCTGTTATTGACGAGATTATCGTTACCGACTCAATTCCATTAAGTGCGGATATGAAGCAAATCGGAAAAGTAAAACAGCTTACTCTTTCTGAAATGCTTGCTGAGACCATTCGTCGCATTAGCAACGAAGAATCGATTTCAGCGATGTTTGAATACTAATTCAAACTAAAAAACGAGTGAAACAGTGATATAAATAAGCACTGTTTCACTCGCTTCTATTACGGGAAGTTTTGTTTAGTTACCCGTTTCGTCTTCTTCGTCGTCTTCTGGCATATCCACGTCAACAACAGGTACTTCAACTTCTTTAGTCTTCGTTTTTACGTCAACGTCCATCGTATCAACGTCATATTCAGGCATTTCGCCACCTTCAACGTCAACGTCTGGCATTTCTCCGTCATCGGTTTTCTCTACCTCATATTCCGGTAGTTCACCAGACTCAACGTCAACATCAGGCATTTCACCATCTTCAGTTTTGTTAACATCGCATGCAGTTGCTGCTAGTGCCAAGCTCGATACTGCAAAAATTTTAGTTAAGTGCTTCATTTTCTCTCCTTAAAAACGTTGCTTTTGATAATCACCAAATAAGGTTATTAAGATTATCCTAGCTGCGTAATACATTGCCTTTTGACTAAATAAGTAAGCCCCAGGCGCTGTTATTACATAAGTCGATGTTAATAAAGCAGGCTCTGTGCCAATCACTTTATAATATAGGGGAGAGCGCGGAGGTTGAAACTTCACTTCAAACTATACTGTCCATTTCGATAAAGAAAGTTCTATGTTTTTTTGATACATCGCTTGATAAAAAAGTTATTGCCATCGCCTTATAAACGGCAGTTTTAAGCAGACTTATAAAACATTTTTTCCGTCAGTTATTGTGAAAAAAAACATTCTTAACGGTTTCGTAAAAGTGCTGCGCCTTTGTAAAAATCAAAATATTTTTTATTCAAAAAAATGCGCTCTACTTTTTGAAACGTGAAAAAGATATATAGGTATCTGCGTTTTTTGTAGAAATTACTTAAACACCATGGAAGACTGTTAAACAAAGAAAAGCTTGAATCGGTAAAAAGCCAAAGTTATGCATTGCTGTAGATTTGGTTCTAACTGGGCGCTAATTGAAAGCTAACGATAAAACCCTACTTTTATTAAATAGAGGAATATAAGAATGAAAACACACCGCCTTAAACTCGCACTTATTTTTACTTCTGCACTTACACTTGTAGCTTGCTCTGAAGAAGAAGCTAATAAGGAAGTCACCTTGGTAGATAAAGAAAAACAAATGGACACAAAGGCTGAATCTATGCCTAAAGAACTGGTTGCTGAGCCTGTTACACAGGCTGAGGCCGTTGAAGAGAACGTAAAAGGTGAAGTTTCTATGAAAGGCAGCATTATATATAAAGACCTAGAAGGCGGTTTTTATGCGTTTATTGCAGAGAATGGCGATCGCTACACCCTACATGGATTAGATGAAACTTATCAAAAAAATGGCCTTGTTGTGGAAGTTAAAGGTACACCTAAGCCCGATCTGATGACCTTCACCCAATTTGGTACTGTACTTCAAGTATCAAGCGTTAAGGTGCTTGATACCAGTAAAGTCATTGATAACCTGCAAACGAAATAGGCGTATTTTGTGCAAGGCAAGTAGCCTGTTATTGGAATAAGGCCGGATAGAAACCTGACTTTGCTGTTCTTGATAGAATAAAAGCGCGCTTCGGCGCGTTTTTAATATTGGCAACGTCGTTTTATACTTTTCGCTTCTATTTTTATCTGCGTTGGCAATTGTATGTTGTAGTGGGTGGTGTTAGAATTCGCCGCCCTTGAATTTTGGGCTGATGGTTTATTGTGCGCATGAAAGTATTTTCAAACGTGATAAACATCGAATTACAGTGGGTTTTGGTCGCAAAAATCCACATCATTAGACTTATATTTTTTGGAGACAGACAATGTCTGAAGCAAATTTCAAACTAGATGCTTCTGTTCGTACAGACCTAGGGAAAGGTGCGAGCCGCCGCCTACGTCGCGAAGATAAGCTTCCTGGTATCATCTACGGTGGTGAAGAAGCACCAGTTTCTATCACTCTAGATCACAACAAAGTTAACAACTCTGCTGACTTTGAAGCGTTTTACTCTCACGTTCTTGAACTAAACCTAGACGGTAAAGTTGTTGAAGTTCTAGTTAAAGACATGCAGCGTCACCCGTACAAGCCAAAGATCATGCACATTGACTTCCAACGTGTTATCGCTGGTCAAGACGTTCACACTAACGTTCCAATTCACTTCGTAAACGAAGAAGCTTCTGCTGCTGTTAAAGCTGGCGGTATTGCTGAGCACCACGTAACTGAAATTGAAGTTACTTGTCAGCCTAAGAACCTTCCAGAGTTCATCGAAGTAGATATGGCTGCTGTTGAAATGGGTCAAACGCTACACCTTTCTGACCTAACACTTCCAGCTGGCGTTTCTTCAGTAGAACTTGCTAAGAACGACGAAGCTCACGACCTAGCAGTTGTGACTGTTAAGCCTGCTCCTAAAGCGGCTGACGCAGAAGAAGACGGCGAAGAAGCAGCTTCAGAGGAATAATCCTCTTGGCTGATATCCGCCTAATCGTGGGCCTGGGTAATCCGGGCCCCGAATATGAAAATACCCGACACAATGCCGGTGAATGGTTTCTCAACCAACTTGCCGACACCTATAACGCCCCGCTAAAACCAGAAACCAAATTCTTCGGTAAGACTGCTCGCATTACTATTGCTGGCAAAGATGTCCGTTTGCTCTACCCCACTACGTTTATGAATAAAAGTGGACAAGCCGTAGCAGCACTGGCTAATTTTTACCGTATAGAACCAGAACAAATATTAGTAGCATTTGACGAATTAGATTTGCCCCCCGGCGTAGCAAAATACAAAGTGGGTGGAAGTTCTAGTCAAAACGGCGTACGTGACATTGTGGCTAAAATGGGTAACAACAAGAATTTTTTGCGTTTGCGCATAGGTATTGGTCATCCAGGTCATAAAAGCCGAGTAACCGGCCATGTTCTTGGTAAGCCACCAGCAGATGAAAAGGCAGCTATTGAAAGCGCCGTTGATGAAGCGGTACGCTGTACAGAAATTTTGC
Organism: Alteromonas sp. ABH4_452; assembly: GCF_056311825.1. NCBI lineage: Bacteria > Pseudomonadati > Pseudomonadota > Gammaproteobacteria > Alteromonadales > Alteromonadaceae > Alteromonas > Alteromonas sp. ABH4_452. Next base: position 3,288,354 of record NZ_CM149973.1, read on the forward strand.
TGAAAGAAGACCTTAAGCAAGCACAAAACAGGTTGCACTCTCACAAAGGGTAAACCTAGCCAGTTTTCACTTTTCCAAACTAAGGATCCATACCATGGGTTTTAAATGCGGTATTGTTGGCCTACCAAACGTAGGTAAATCAACACTTTTCAATGCATTAACAAAAGCAGGTATCGAAGCGGCCAACTTCCCTTTCTGTACCATCGAGCCAAACACAGGCGTAGTACCTGTGCCAGATCTTCGTTTGGACAAGTTGGCTGAAATCGTAAACCCACAGCGCGTTATTCCCACTACCATGGAATTCGTTGATATTGCGGGTTTGGTAGAAGGCGCATCTAAAGGTGAAGGCTTAGGTAATAAATTCCTAGCGAACATTCGTGAAACCGACGCTATTGGTCACGTAGTACGCTGCTTCGACGATGAAAACATTGTTCACGTTGCAGGTCGCGTTAGCCCTAAAGATGACATCGACGTTATTAACACCGAGCTTGCGCTATCTGATTTAGAAACCACAGAAAAAGCACTTCACCGTGTAGCAAAACGCGCTAAAGGCGGCGACGCTGATGCTAAGTACGAAATGAAAGTGCTTGAAAAGATTAAGCCGCACCTAGATGAAGGCTTATTACTTCGTTCACTTGAGCTTAGTAAAGAAGAACTGGCGGCAATCAGCTACATGAACATGCTTACCCTTAAGCCAACCATGTACATTGCTAACGTGAATGAAGACGGCTTTGAAAACAACCCGTACCTTGACCAAGTAAAAGAGATAGCAGCAGGCGAGAATGCTACAGTAGTAGCAGTTTGTGCATCTATTGAGTCTGATATTGCGGAGCTTGAAGATGACGAGCGCGAAGAATTCATGCAGGACATGGGCTTAGAAGAACCTGGTCTTAACCGCGTAATTCGTGCCGGTTATAATTTGCTAACGCTTCAAACCTACTTTACTGCCGGTGTTAAAGAAGTGCGCGCTTGGACCTTCCCAGAAGGTTCAACAGCGCCACAAGCCGCGGGTAAAATCCACACCGACTTCGAAAAAGGCTTTATTCGCGCCGAAATCGTGAGCTACGACCACTTTGTGGAGTTTAACGGCGAACAAGGTGCTAAAGATGCAGGTAAATGGCGTCTTGAAGGTAAAGACTACATTGTTAAAGATGGTGACGTTATCCACTTCCGCTTTAACGTATAATTTCTAATGTAGAAATTAGTACTGTTTACTAAAGCCACCGCAAGGTGGCTTTTTTGTTTGCCGTAAACAATTGTGAAGCTTACATAGGGCTGCTATAACTGACAAAAAACTAACGGGTTTTATAATGATTCTAAAACAGCTTAGCAATTTACAACCGTTCGCGTTATTGCAAAATAAGTCGCAGCGAGACACACAGCTAAAAAACCGACTATCCCTTTTTAAAGCCTCGGTTAGAACATTATGTTTACTAAGCTTTGCTAGTTTTTCCATCGCCAGTGAAACTCAGATTAAAGCGGTAAACACACAATCTGACATCAGCGGCGGTGAAATAGCGCCAACATTGGTAAGCAATACTGATAGTTGGTATCAGGTACCCCAAGCTAACACGGTAACCTTCAAAACCGCATATGGTGATGTGGTTATTGCACTTCATCCTACCCTTGCGCCAAAGCATGTAGCTAGGTTCAAAGCCCTTATAGATGCAGGCTTTTACAACGAGCAAGCGTTTTATCGTGTAGTAGATGGATTTGTCGCACAGGCTGGCAGTAACGATACTCACGACGCATCACAATTTCCGTCAACACTGCTTAAGCCAATAAGCGCTGAATTTACTCAGCCACTTAACAGCAATGTAAACGTCGTTGAATCTAAAGATATGTTTGCACCTAATACTGGCTTTTTAGACGGGTTCCCAGTGGGTATAGATAAAAAACGAAAAGAAATGTGGGGGCTTCACTGCCCTGGCGTTGTGGCGTTTGCTCGTAATAGCGAGAAAGATACCGCCAGTACAGAGTTTTATATTGTAATTGGGCAAGCTCCACGACATTTAGATAGAAATATGTCGGTGGTAGGTCGTGTAGTGAAAGGTATGGCGTTACTTCAAAAATTACCTAGAGGCAATATGGACACAGGTGGTGTACTAGATGACATTACCCAAGAGAGTAAAATAAAGCAGGCTTTTGTGCATACTAGCAACTCAACGCCGTACTTTTTACAAACACCACATCATGAAGAATACAAAAAGCGAGCTAATACGGGAAGAAACCTAGATAACCCGTTTTTTCATGACAATACCTATGGCCCGCGCCCTGTTGACGTGTGTTATTACCAAACCAAAGCCACTGATAAAGCTTGGTAAATGCATACATTATCCCTTGCAAGTTGTTCAAATTCACGGCTTTTTGTGCGTATTTCGCCCTAATGCGCACACTTAATGAGCATTTAAAAAAAGTTAGTAAAAAAGGGGTTGACGGTTGCCAGTCATATACGCATAATACGCGCCACTTCCTGAGAGGGAAGAGAATAGCAAGGCTACGTAGCTCAGTTGGTTAGAGCACATCACTCATAATGATGGGGTCGCAAGTTCGAATCTCGCCGTAGCCACCAATTCTCTGTTAATTCTTTTAGGAAAGTCTAGCTGCGCGGAAGTGGTGGAATTGGTAGACACGCTGGATTTAGGTTCCAGTGCTTCACGGCGTGAGAGTTCAAGTCTCTCCTTCCGCACCACGACTGGGGTATAGCCAAGTTGGTAAGGCAGCGGGTTTTGATCCCGCCATTCATAGGTTCGAGTCCTGTTACCCCAGCCATTCTTTTTTGAATGACTATTATAGCTAGCGTCTACGCGGAAGTGGTGGAATTGGTAGACACGCTGGATTTAGGTTCCAGTGCTTCACGGCGTGAGAGTTCAAGTCTCTCCTTCCGCACCACGACTGGGGTATAGCCAAGTTGGTAAGGCAGCGGGTTTTGATCCCGCCATTCATAGGTTCGAGTCCTGTTACCCCAGCCAAATTCTTGAGAAGCCGCTCATCGAGCGGCTTTTTATTGAAGATAAAAGTTTAGGCTACGTAGCTCAGTTGGTTAGAGCACATCACTCATAATGATGGGGTCGCAAGTTCGAATCTCGCCGTAGCCACCAACTTTTACATTCCTTAATTGGAAGTCTACATTGCGGAAGTGGTGGAATTGGTAGACACGCTGGATTTAGGTTCCAGTGCTTCACGGCGTGAGAGTTCAAGTCTCTCCTTCCGCACCAAAATTGGGGTATAGCCAAGTTGGTAAGGCAGCGGGTTTTGATCCCGCCATTCATAGGTTCGAGTCCTGTTACCCCAGCCATATTCTTGAAGAAGCCGCTCTATTGAGCGGTTTTTTTGTTTGTGCTTACCCCTTCTAAAAAGTGCTGATCGATTTTAGTTAAAAACTCTACGCCCTTTCCCTTCTAAATGAATAAATTTGCTATATGCGAGCATAAAACGTCATAGTTTCAGTACGTTTTCATTGTCCAATCATTTAACTGTCGTGCTAGTATTAGTTCTTTATCGATATAGCTCGGCTTATCCTAAGGTTTAGCAAATATATGTTTGCTTAAACTGAAGCGTTTGTTCTGACAACGCACCTGTCATGTTCAGTTCATCTTTACACGCCGAGCAGCTATTAAAACAATAACGAAGGAAAGTGCGTGATAAACGAATTCGTTTCATTAGTTAACAATATTCTGTGGGGAGACGGCCAAGTACTCATTATCATGCTTCTGGCATGTGGTATTTGGTTTACCGTAAAACTAGGCGGTGTACAGCTTAGACATTTCGGTCATATGTTCAGCTTGCTTAAAGGCAGTAACACCTCTACTAAAGACGGGATCAGTTCATTCCAAGCTTTATGTACCAGTTTATCTGCCCGCGTAGGTACGGGTAACTTAGCTGGCGTTGCGGTTGCTATATCACTAGGTGGCGCTGGCGCAATTTTTTGGATGTGGATGATTGCCCTTCTTGGTATGGCCACCGGCTTTGCTGAAAGCGTTTTGGGCCAGCTTTACAAAGTGCGTGACGAAAACGGCGAGTTCCGTGGCGGCCCAGCCTACTACATTAAGCAGGGTTTGAATAAAACTTGGTTAGCTGTCGCTTTCTCGCTGTGTTTGTTCTTTGGCTACGGTTTTGTTTTCAGTGCCGTACAAGCTAACACTATTACCGATGCATTAAACAATGCGTACTCTTTCCCTACTGAATATGTTGGCCTAGCCATTATAGCCCTAGCAGCTTTAATTGTAGTGGGAGGGCTTAAAAGCATCGCCCGCTTTGCCGAGTTTGTGGTTCCCTTCATGGGGATTGGCTACGTGCTAGTGGCGCTTGCCATTACCTTCATTAATATTTCCGAACTGCCGGCTATGCTGATTGATATCGTAAAATCTGCGTTTGGTTTACAAGAAGCTGGCGCTGGCGCACTAGGTGCTGCCATTAAAAATGGAATTCAGCGTGGTCTTTATTCAAATGAAGCGGGTAGCGGCTCGGTACCACACGCAGCAGCAAGTGCTGTTCCAAACCCTAATCACCCGGTTTCTCAAGGTTACATTCAGATGCTCGGTGTTTTCTTAGATACACTAATACTGTGTACGTCTACTGCCTTTATCATTCTACTTGCTGGCGGTTCAAGCTCTGATCAAATGGAAGGCATACGCCTAACCCAAGACGCCATGAGCAGTCATCTAGGCGAAGGTGGTACCGACTTCGTGGCAGCCGCCATCAGCTTATTTGCATTTACATCTGTAGTAGCAAACTACGCCTATGGCGAAAGTAACCTGCACATGTTCAAGCTAGATAACAAAGTAGGCCGTGCAGTCTACACCATTGGCTACTTAGGCATGATCTACTGGGGCGCACAGGCAGCGCTACCTCAGGTATGGGCAATGGCCGATATGGCGTTAGGTTTAATGACGGTAATCAACATCATCGCTATTGTATGGATGACCCCTACCATTGTTTCTATCAGCAAAGACTACTTTAAGAAAAAAGACACTGGCGCAAACATGGAATACAAAGCGGGTGACTGTGAAATACAGGGTAAGTCAGAAGATGGTATTTGGGATTAAGCCTTTCGTTTATTGAGAGGCGGCAATCACTAAATAACGATTAAAAAGTCGGTTTTGGCACGAAAGGCTAACCTCGCGTTAGCCTTTCTCGTATCTAGCGTTTAATTACCTCAAACAGGTTACCTGTACGGTATCCACTTAAAAAACCAAACACTTAAGTTTAGAAACGAAGCGATAACAATTTACAAAGCTACCGGCAAATGCCCTGTCTTAACCCAAATTATTGTTTCTTCATCAACGTAAGGATGATGCTTACTCATATGCGGGCTTCTTATCCATGTACCTTTGGGGTATTCACCATGCTCGTCTTTAAACGTCCCCGACAGTACAAAAATTTCTTCACCACCGAAATGCTTGTGGGGCTTAAACACCTCGCCAACTGGCCACTTAACCAGCGCTACGTGTTCATGCTCAAAGTTGTGAAGCGGCATCACTTCTAAACCGCCCTGCCCTTGCAGCCATTGAGCAGTATTAGTGTTCACTCTAACTTCAGCCAAATCGCGCTTATCGAATTGATTCAGTTTAACCAAGATCACACAGCCTTCTTTACTAAACGGGCTGTGTTTGCTGTCTGGTGGATTGCGCAGATAAGTGCCTGCAGGGTAGTCTCCATGCTCATCGGAAAATACGCCTTCAAGCACTAGAATTTCTTCTCCGTACGGATGGCTATGCTGTTTGAAGCTAGCGCCAGGCTCGTATTTCACCACGCTGGTTGTATGGCCAGACTCTTTTGCTTCACGCTCTAACGGCTTACGCCAAACCGTGGAAGATGGCGACGGCTGCCACTCTTGCTTTTGTGTATTAATAGCTAAGCGTTCATCAAAGTTCATATTTAACATTTAGGTCACCGATTGGTATTGGCGCGTTGTCGCTACTTTCTTCAAGACCGTTACTCAGGTCTTAGCATTTCAAAAAAGTCATCTTGGGATATAGTGTAGTAATCACCTCGTCCGCCGCCACGACTCACTGGCGCACTTTTCAGCGTGCTGTAAACACCGTTTTCAATTAGCGACTTATCAATGTGTACGCCCACGACTTCGCCCATAATGAACCAACTATTTACTTCATCGCCGGTGGCTGACTTAAGCTGTACCACATCGGTAAGCTTACACTCCATGCTCACCTTACTGGTTTTCACGCGAGGAACCTGCACTATTTCGCTTTCTACGGTTTGAAGTCCAGCGTGGTCGAACTCGCTTGCCTCAGGTGCTAAAGGCTTGCTTGTTTTATTCATCGCATCAACCAAATCTTCCGATACCAAGTTCCAACAAAACTCGCCTGTTTCCTGCACGTTTATCAATGAGTCCTTCTTACTGCCTACTACAGAAAAGCCGATAATTGGCGGCGTATAATTAAGGGCATTGAAAAAACTGTAAGGGGCAAGGTTTAGCACACCCGCTTTTGATTTTGTAGAAATCCACCCTATGGGGCGCGGGGCAATAATCGCGTTAAAGGGGTCGTGAGCTAATCCATGACCTTCTTTTGGTTGATAAAAATGCGTTTGTGACAAAACCATTCCTTAAAAAGTGTGTTAGTGTAAAAACTAGCGTTGATATAGCTACGCTCCCCGCCGTTTTCAAGATTAATAACAATAAGGGTGTTTATGACTGCACGAAGTGTCGCATTTTCGAGAACAAGACTTACTGAATTAATGGTACCGTCATTCGCTAACTTTGGCGGTAAGGTGCATGGTGGCGTTATCTTATCTTTAATGGATAAAGTTGCGTACGCGTGTGCAAGTAAGCATGCAGGCGCCTACTGCGTTACAGTAACAGTCGACGGCGTTGAGTTTTTACAGCCCGTTGAGGTTGGTGACCTTCTTCACCTAGATGCTACTGTGCATTATGTAGGGAACACATCGTTAGTTGTGGGGATAAAGGTAACCACTGAAAACATAAAAACGAACGAGGTTAAGCATACTAACAATAGCTTCTTCACCATGGTAGCCAAAGATGAAAGCGGTAAACCTGTGGCCGTTCCTGAACTTGAGCTGTCCACACATTATGAAATGCGCAACTTTGTCACTGCTATCCGCCGCAGTAAAATCCGTAAAGAGGCGCAGGTAAAGCTTCAACGCGACTACGACGCTTTCATTCCTCAAGAAGACTTTGCGCTTCTCGATGCGCATAGATGCACCGTTACTTTTGACCGGGATGATGTGCCTGCAAAACAAAACGCCGAAGATTAGAGGGTAAATGTGAAAGTTAAGGGCTTATAGCAGTACCGCAACTCGCAATTAATTTTTACTATGTTGCACTGACAGTCAATCGCGTCTTAACCCGCAAATAAAAAGCCCCTTAAGGTTGTATAACTAACCTTAGGGGGCTTTCACATTAACTACTCTAGTATTTCTACGTTTATCCTAAGCGCTCAATTAAAAGCACTTAGTTAAAGGCACTTGATTAAAAACGATACGCAACTTTTCCGTAAACAAAGCGGCCGGTAAAACCGTACGGCGAGAAGCCTGAGTAAGAAAACAGACGAGAGAAAGTCGTTACTTCATCAACCAGGTCTCGCGTTGGCTCTGGGTATACATCAAAGATGTTATTAGCACCTACAGAAACCGTTAGCCCATCGGTTAATGCAACGCGAACATCCAAGTCTGTGATCCATTCCGAAGGTAGAATTTCATTGCGCGCTTCAATTGAAGAAGGGTCTTCAACTTCACCATAACGGGTAGTGCGTAACGTGGTTGTGTAACGGTCGTAATTCCATGTAACACCTAAGTTCAGCTTGCTGTCTGGTGACGCTGTTTCAAAGCGACGAAGCTCAACATCACTGAACAGATTGTCTTGATCGAAGCCAGCGTTTTGCAGTACGTCAGGAGCATCTAAAATGTCGGTCACTTCGTTGTCGTTAAAGTTCATTCCGGCATTAAAGTTAAACGCTCCATAGTCAGATGTATTCAAGGTGTAAGTAGATACAATGTCTACACCTTCTGTACGCGAATTGATAGCGTTTAAGAAGAAGCGTGCACGATTTGCCCCAGTGCCTTCTAGCAAGGCTTCAATTGCTTCACCCGAAAGGTTGTTAGACAGCACAATACGATCATCAATATCAATGCGGTAAAAGTCTACGGTTAAGTTGAAGTCCGCTGTGGGCGAGTAGGTAAAACCTGCACTGTAGTTATTCGACTCTTCTGCATCTAAGCCCGGGCTACCAAGCGCTTGTGCAACCTCACTTGATGGTGCAAAGGTGCCAGTTTCAGTTGGCTCGCCATCAACAAATACGGTGGCAATAGAGGTAAAATACTGCTGCTGAAGAGACGGCGCTCTGAAGCCTGTTGATACCGACGCACGAAGAGCAAATGCATCACTGACCGTTACACGGTGCGACATTTTCCAGTTAAAGGTGCTGCCAAAATCAGAATAATCTTCATAGCGTCCTGCCACTGCAACATTCCAGTTCTCAACAACATCAGCTTCTACATCAACGTAAAAGCTGTAGTTGTGACGACTGTTATCACCTGCTGATTCTGGAGTGAAGCCAGGGAATACTTGTGCGCCAGCTGCGCCAAATGGCCCGTCTATTGGGTCGGTTACCGCTCCACCAGGACCAAAGGTACCTTGAATGTAAGAGTTTTCTTCACCCGCTGTGATATCGTAACCTTCGTGGCGGTATTCTGCTCCCATTGCGAAATTCATCTCGCTATAAAACAAGCCAGTATCCACCAATCGAGACGCGTCTGCGTTAATGATAGTGGTATCGTACTCTAGCGTACCGGCATCAAACTCAGTTTGGCTTGTTGGGCCCAGTGACGTATTTAGTGTGTTTACTACACCGTATTCTAGCTCGTTCCCACCGTGCGTTAACGATAGGTCGTAATTCCAGACATCCCCATAACCTTTAATTCCAGCTATAAATGACATATCCGTAATGTCGGTTTGGATGGCTGGTAAAAATCCGTCAGGATAAATATCAACAATGTTACGCGAGTCTTGAGCTCGGCGATAAAAGCCACTGCCAAGAGAGTCTCGCGTGCTATAACCTGCTGTAGTGTAAAACTCAATGCTATCGGTTAGCGCTTTACCCGCATTGATGAAAAGGGCGTAGTCTTCTACTTCACCATTACCGTAAACGTGGTTGTAGCGATTAACCGTAAGTTCACGCGGATCTAAATTACCCTCAGCATCGCGGGCGTAGTTTTCTCGTTGATCGTAGTCTGCACGATTCGCTTGGCCGCGGTCGCGATATTCAGCAGAAACGTTTACAAAGCCATCGTCACCCCACTCAAAGCCCACGTTACCGCGAAGGGTAAAGGTTTGACCGTCGGTTACCTCTCGGTCACTGCCTTCTTCAAAAGCTAAATTACCATCAGCGCCAATACTTACCCCTTCAAGGTTAGGTACACCGTCCATAGTCGTTACATTAGCACCGTAAGTCGCCGATACTTCGCCACCTTCAGCGGCGTCTTTTAATACAATATTGATAACGCCAGCGATAGCGTCTGAACCGTATTGCGCCGCAGCACCGTCACGCAATACTTCAATTCGTTTGATAGCGTTAGCAGGAATAGCGTTTAAATCTACTGCCGACGAGCCTCGCCCTACCGATCCATTAAGATTAAGCAGCGCTGAAGTATGACGGCGTTTCCCATTTACCAATACCAGGGTATGGTCAGGTGCTAAGCCTCGCAGCTGGGCTGGTCGCACGTGATCTGTACCATCGGTAACAGAGGGTTGAGGAAAGTTAAAGCTTGGCAGCAACTGATTCAAAATCATATTGGTTTCAGTTAAGCCCGTCGCTTCTATCGAAGAAGCATCGATGATATCGATAGGAACGGGAGAGTCATTGATAGTACGGCCTACACGGCGAGAACCTACGATTTGAATTTGTTCAACATCCTGCTCATCAACTGTAGTTTGCTCTTGTGCCAGTGTTGAAGTGGAAAAGTGCATTCCTGCTATTGCAGAAGCAATTAAGGAAAGCTTAAAAACAGAAGCGTTAAATTTAGCCTGTTGCATTGTGATGTTCCTGAATTTTATATGTGTTTACTGCTTTGAAAACTATGCTTTTTACTCTATCGAGTAGAAAAAAGACCTACAGATACATTTTCTTTTTCTGTTGTTGGGGTACTGCTAAACATCGAGTTGTCTGAAAAGACTTATAATTATTAGAAGTGATAAGCAAAGATGCCTAGCGGTGAGTAAATCACAAAAATATTCTCCCACACAATACTAAAGTTGTAATAATTTAGAAATATCGATAACAGGCGGAGTTTACGGGACTAAAACGTGAAGCTATTGATCTATCTAATGTAAATACAAAAAAAGGTGGCATTGGCCACCTTTTCAAAGCAGTACGCTACACGTTACGCTTTTTTTAGCTTTTTCTTTAGCTTTTTTAGTTTGCTTTCTTGCTTAGCAATTTTTGCTTTAGCTACTTTCATCTCTTTTTTGATTTCTTTTTTCTTAGCCATTTTTATATCCTTAGTTTCTTCTGTAGTGTATTGCTGATTATCAGCATTTATTCTTCATTGTGTTCTTCAATGAATTCACGAATAAAGCGCCTTACTTCACGAGCCGCAGACGTATCCAAAGAATCGCAAAGCGCAATAAATTGCGCTCTTTCTTCGTCATTAATTCGAATAATCATCTGACTATTCTTTTTCTTCTTTTTATTGTTTTTTTCAGACATCTCGACCGCTTTCATAGGTAAGAAGCACCAATTCGAATCATAAATGTATATTCAATGTATATACATTTCAAGGTAAATAATGAACTTTTCTTGATTTTTTTCATAAAAAAGTCACATAAACGTCACATGAGTGACTTGAGTATTAGACAAAGTTGTTCCGTCAACGCAACAAATTGAGAAGTATATGACACAGGCACAATCAACAACTCACCTATCTTGTTTCATTGAAGCTATTGCACTTGCCAAGCACACAAAATGTGCATCACGAGATGACTTAAAAGCCCTGCTTCAACAAAAAGGTTATGAAGAAATAGTTGCTCTTAATACTGCTGAAGAGCTTGAGCCGCAGCTACCAATCGCTTCATAAATCAGCTGGTTAAAATGGCCCGTTTCATGCCCCATGGTGAAGTATATGTTCACCGGGAAGATCGCATACTCATTCTCGAAGGACATGGCCCTTGGAATATTGAAGCGCTTCAACACTCAACCGACAAAGCTAAGTCGATATTGGAAGAGCTAAGAGGCGCCCCATGGGGAGTCATGGCGAGCATTTATGGTGAACCCATACATGTGCCTGATGCAGAGGCACACCTTATTGAGCTTGTAAAAAAAGATATAGAAAACGGTAGAGTAGGCACGGCGCTTATTGTTGAAAAGTCAAACTCGCCCAGTTTCGCCACGCAACATTTCAGCAGTATTTACGAGCGAGCTGGAGATAACGTTGAAGTGTTTAACGACACAGATGCAGCTAAACGTTGGCTAATTAAGACCATTCAGCTAGCGCAGTCAAACTTGGAAAAAACCAGTGAAGAAAAATGTCATGCTTTCTGCGATTCTAATTTATGTATTTTTTAGTGCGGGATTGCTGGCCGTTTTAAGATGCTTGCGCTTGTACAAGTAACGACCAGCACAATAATCAGTGGAGAAACAAAAGCGGAGCCTTTGTTTCTCTGAAATGGATTTCTTATTTAGGTGACCATTCGAATTGCTTGAACGGCTCATCAACCGGTGTTTCGGCTAAGTGGTTTGTATAGTTACTCATCACTTTTTGCGCCAAAATAAGAATAATTTCAAGTAGTTGCTGGTGCTTGTAGCCAGCACTGTAAAACGCATCTAGCTGCGCACTATCAACATTGCCTCGTCCGCGAGTTACGGCAAGTACGGTCTCTTTTAGCGTATTCAATTTGCTATCAGACAGTGTTTCATCGTTGCGTAGCTCTTCAATTAAGTCATCACTTACTTTCATGCTTTTAGCAATGCCGGTATGCGCTGGTACACAGTAATGACATGCGTGTTCTACGTTTACTGCCTGCCAAACTACTGTTAGTTCTTCTGCGTTAAACGACGTTTCTTGCGCTAGCTTGTGTAGTACTTGATAACCTTCAAGCAACGTTGGCGCTTCTGCCATTACAGCGTGCAAGTTAGGCAGCATGCCGAATGCGCTAACCGAGTTATCAATTAGTGGCTTTGCCGCTTCTGGCGCTGTCTCTTTTGTATGTAATTTAAAATCGCTCATATCACTCTCCTATTGATGTGACTAGAAATTAAAGTAACCCTTTTGGTTACCCTTACCTCTTTAGTGTGGGATCAATAATATGTTTACTTGAACGAACGTTCAAGCGATAATTGAACACATGTTCAAAATATTCACGTATAAGGTATGCAGCTATGAAATATGATCACGATGACATTATTGAAAAAGCCACTACACTTTTTTGGCAACGAGGCTTTCAAGCTGCGGGTATGCGCGATATTCAGCAAGCGTTAGATATGCGCCCCGGCAGTATCTACGCTCGCTTTCAAAGTAAAGAAGGTTTATTCAAGCTTGTTGTTGAACAGTATGCGCAAAATAGCGCAGCGCGGTTAAAGCAAGTAGCACAGGCCGAATCGCCTTTAAATGCGCTTTATAGCTTTTTTGAAACGGCACTAACTGGCCCTGATGAACAGCGCTACATGCGCCAGTGCTTGCTAGTAAAGTCTATTGCAGAACTAGATATCATTGGTGATGTGGCAAAAAAAGCAGTACTTGAGAGCATGCAAACCCTTAAGGCTGGTTTCAGAGATATTATAGAAGCCTGTATCGAGAAAGGTGAGCTGCCCGAACATACACCAACGAAACTGGCCGCAGAGTGGCTTCAAAATCAGTTCGTGGGTTTACGAGCTTTTGCGCTTATGCAAGATGAAAACACAGCAACTATTGAGATGATTGACAAAGTAATAATCGATTTAAAAGGGCAATGGCCTCAACAAACACATTGAAGTGAATGCCTGCTGAAAGGGGCTGAAAAAGGCTGAAACTGCGCATTTTCATAATAAGTGCTTTAAAAGCAGTTGCATAGAATATGGCTTAATTAAATAAACGACCCGGAATGACTCTCTTTATCCAAGCGAAAAAGTTATTTTCGCTTGCTTTTGAATCAAATTGGGTCCGCTTTATTTCAACCCACTGTTCTTGGTCATCAATTACTTTACTATCGACAAAGGGGACGTATAACTGGTCACCTTCAAAGTGGGTTCTAAACTCTAAGTAAAAGTCGCCTTTCAGCTCCTCAAGTAAGGCATCAGACTCCCCCAAACCGTCGGGAAGATAATAATAAAAATGAGTAAGAACAAGCCTTCCTTCAACACTCAGCTGGTAACTGCCTGTATAGCCATCCCAACAGGCAGACATCACCTCAACCTTTTCGGGGTCAGGTTTACTCTTCAACTGATAAAAATGTTTTTCGCCTTCTTCTGATGGGTGCCCTTGCCAAATATAGTAGAGGCTATAGCCTTTTAAACTCACTAACGGACATTGATTAGAGAACCCTTGCGAGAATTGTACGGTCATTCCTTTGAACCTTTTTAATTATGAATAGAGTTAGCTTAAGCAAATGCCAAGATTTTGTGACTTTACAAACCTAAGCAAAAGCTTTTAGGAGAACAGCAAACGCAATAATTGCGCAACAAGCAAAATCCCCATTAAAGGCCAAATCCACTTTGCCCATTTGGCCGCGTCTTCATTACTGATACGCATCTTAGAGCGCTCAATTAGCGGTATAATTAATGCCAATGCACCGAACAATACAGCCAGTAAAATTAATACTTCCATTATCGTAACCCTATCGCATATTTAAGCACTTGTTGTTTAGCAGGCTCGATGCGCTGCGCCACAGAAAGCAGCTGGTTTCTTACCCATTTAATGGGGGCAATATCGTTACTAAACAAGGTATAGAACCCATCCATTGCGCTCATCATTACCAAGTTATCTCGCTTTCGTGGCCTTTCATAGTCGTTGGTGAGCATTTGCAAAAATCGTTTATCCGTAAGCGAAATTTCACCAGTGCTGTGGTTGGAATTAACCTTAGCGGTAACAGATAAGAACGCCTCAATATCTTTAAAACCTAAGTTCACACCCTGCCCCGCCAATGGGTTAATGGTGTGCGCTGCATCGCCAATTAGCACACAGCAGCCTTTAACATAGTGATTAGCATGAGAACGGGTAAGCGGAAAAACTGCTTTATCTACAACAGAAAAGCTGTTGTCATTTTTAGTGAGTTCATCAGGAAACGTTTTAAGGATTTCACTTTCAAGTTGGCTCGCTTTTAAACTTTTTATACGTTTTAGTTCGTCAGGCGAGTCGTACCACACAAGCGAGGCATAATTGTCGAACATAGGCAAAAACGCTTTTGGGCCGCTTGAGGTAAATTGCTGCCAAGTAACGGGTTCAACGGGTTTATTCATTTTGATTGTTATACCCATTGCCTGTTGGGCATACTGCCAACCGGTGGTGCCAATACCGGCCGCCTTTCTTACCTGAGAGTTTGCACCATCGGCACCAATAAGCCACTTAGCCTCTATCGTTTTGCCACTAGATAGTTTAACGGTAGCAGTATTGGCTAACTGAATGTCTTGCACTGTGTGGCCACTAATAAGCTCTACATTCTCATACTGTTTTAGTGCTTCGTGGCAACCTAGTTGCAACAATCGGTTTTCTACAAAGAAACCCAGCTGAGGCATGTCGATACTTTGTGCGGTAAAATCTGTTCGATGAGACGGATGGTCCCATACACTTAAACCAGTGTAGGGTTTAACGCGCATGGCAGCAATATGGTCCCACGCTCCCAATGCTTTTAATAGGGTAACCGACGCCTCGCTTATAGCTGAGACCCGCAAGTCCGGGCCATTTTCAGCTTTATATGTTGTAGGTAAATAAGGCTCGATTACCGCTACTTTAAACTGCTGTTGGGCCAGACCTAGGGCGAGTGCTGCCCCCACCATACCACCGCCATTTATACAAAAATCGACCATTTACTCTCCTTAAAACACGCACTTGCATTATGTCTTAAAACACAAAGCGCTGTGAAGTAAAACGTACAACAGGCTTGGCTTAGATCAATTCTTCATGAATCGTCGTAAGACACTGGGAATATGCCTGCATAACAGGTAAAATATGCGGCTATTTTGAACATCTTCCTGTAACTGACATTTCCGATGCATTTTGCATGGGCGCTTTCAACGCCCTATGCAGAATAACATTCTGGCAGACACCTTAGCTAAACCAAGGTGATACTGCATTTACTTACAGGAACACTAACAGGTTATCGAATAGTTGTTATGACTAAAAAGCTGTATATCAAAACCTGGGGCTGCCAAATGAACGAGTACGACTCGGAAAAAATGGCAGACTTACTAGACTCAACGCATGGCTTTAGCGCTGCACAAAGTGCTGAAGAAGCCGATGTTATCTTGCTTAACACCTGCTCTATTCGCGAAAAAGCGCAAGAGAAGGTTTTCCATCAACTTGGTCGCTGGAAGACGTTAAAGCAAGACAAACCTGAACTTATTATTGGTGTAGGCGGCTGTGTGGCCTCTCAAGAAGGTGACACCATACGACAGCGTGCGCCGTTCGTAGACTTGGTATTCGGCCCTCAAACGCTGCACCGTTTGCCTGAAATGATCAACGAACTTCAAGGCGGCGCAAAGTCAGTGATTGACGTCAGCTTCCCAGAAATTGAAAAGTTCGATCGCCTGCCTGAGCCACGTGCTGAAGGCCCCACGGCATTCGTTTCAATTATGGAAGGCTGTTCAAAATACTGTACGTTCTGCGTAGTACCTTACACCCGTGGTGAAGAAGTAAGCCGCCCTGTTGACGATGTGCTACTTGAAATTGCACAGCTTGCAGGTCAAGGCGTACGTGAAGTAAATCTTCTAGGTCAAAACGTTAACGCGTATCGCGGTGACAATTACGACGGCACAATTTGTCGTTTCTCTGAGTTACTAGAGCTAGTAGCTGCTATCGATGGCATCGACCGTATTCGTTACACCACCTCACACCCGGTTGAGTTTACTGACGATATCATTGAAGCATACGCGTCTATCCCTGAGTTAGTAGACCACCTGCACTTGCCTGTTCAAAGCGGTTCTGACCGTATTTTGAACCTGATGAAGCGTGGCCATACGGCAATTGAATATAAGTCGAAAATGCGTAAGCTGAAAAAAATTCGCCCTAACATTAGCTTGTCGAGCGACTTCATCATTGGTTTCCCTGGCGAGACCGATGCCGACTTTGAAGCTACCATGGATTTGATTCAGGCTGTGGATTACGACCTTAGCTTCAGCTTTATTTACAGTGCCCGCCCAGGTACACCTGCTGCCGATGCAGTAGATGATGTAAGTGAAGAAACTAAGAAGCAACGTCTTCACTTACTACAGCAGCGTATTACGCAGCAAGCCCTTCGTATTGCGCGTCACATGGTTGGCACTGAGCAACGAATTTTGGTTGAAGGCCCGTCTAAGAAAAACCCAATGGAGCTTTCTGGACGTACTGAAAACAATCGCGTAGTAAACTTTGAAGGCACACCAGATATGATTGGTGAATTCGTTGATGTAAACATCACTGACGTATTTACCAACTCACTACGTGGTGAAGTTGTGCGCAGAGAAAGTGAAATGGGCTTGCGTGTTGCAGTTTCGCCCCAATCTATCATGGCAAAGCATCAGGCAGATTTGCCTAATGAGCTTGGCGTGGGTCAATTTAACCCAGCCTAAAAACAATTTTATAGCGAGGAAAAGAGTAGCTTGAGTACATTGGTTAGTAACGAATTTGATTTAGAACCGGCAGATAGCAAACGTTTGTCGAGTTTATGTGGCCCCTTTGATGACAACATTAAACAAATTGAGCGTAGGCTGGGAGTAGAAATTACTTACCGAAATAACGCGTTCAAGGTGTTGGGTGAACCGCAGCAAATAAAAAGTGCTAGCGAATTACTTAAGCTTCTTTATATAGAGACACAACCTGTTAAAGGTCGTATTCCTGAGCTAGAAGCAGAGCAAGTTCATCTTGCCATTCAAGAAGCCCGCGTTATTGAAAAAGACGCAACGGGTGGTTATGGCAAAGAGATCAATATTAAAACTAAGCGCGGTGTTATAAAGCCGCGTAACCCTAACCAAGCGCAGTATGTGGCAAACATTGTTAACCACGATATTGCTTTTGGTATTGGGCCTGCCGGAACAGGTAAAACTTACCTTGCTGTTGCCGCTGCTGTCGATGCGCTTGAGCGCCAAGAAATTCGCCGAATCTTGCTTACCCGCCCCGCGGTTGAAGCAGGTGAAAAGCTTGGTTTCTTGCCTGGCGATCTTTCGCAAAAAGTAGACCCTTACTTGCGACCGCTTTACGACGCACTATTTGAAATGCTTGGCTTCGAGAAAGTTGAAAAGCTTATGGAGCGTAATGTTATTGAAGTTGCACCATTAGCCTACATGCGTGGTCGTACGCTAAACGACGCCTTTATCATTTTGGATGAAAGCCAGAACACTACGGTAGAGCAAATGAAAATGTTCTTAACCCGTATTGGCTTTAATTCGAAAGCGGTGATTACTGGTGATATCACACAGGTAGACTTACCTCGCGGTGCCAAATCAGGCCTTCGCCACGCCATCGAGGTATTAAGCGAAGTAAATGACATTTCTTTCAACTTCTTCCATGCTGAAGATGTGGTTCGCCACCCTGTGGTTGCGCGCATTGTAAGAGCTTACGAAGTGCATGACGCTGAGCAAGAGCGTATTCGAAAAGCGAAAAAAGAAGAAGCGTTGCGTGTTCAGCGTGAACAATCAGCGCGCAGCCTTGAGCCTAGTACTGACAATAGCCTTGAGCCAACTAGTAATAACAGCCCTGAGCTAACTGACGGTAACAGCCCTGAGCCAACTGCTGAAAATAGCCCTGAGCAATCAAACGACGCTCAAACCAAAGATGACAGTCCATCGTGACAGCCATTATTGATGTACAACAAGCGTTTGAAGGTGACGAGACTATCTTATCTGCCATTCCGTCACCTTCAGAACTTGAGCTTTGGGCTAATGCTGTGCTCAAGTATGAAGGGTTGAGCGGGCAAGAAGTCACCATTCGCTTTACCGACGAAGCAGAGAGCCAAAGCCTCAACCATGAATACCGAGGCAAAGATAAACCGACAAACGTGCTATCGTTTCCCTTCGAAGCGCCCCCCGGCATTGAGATCAACTTATTAGGCGACTTAGTTATTTGTGCCCCTGTTATTAGCCGTGAAGCTGAAGAGCAGCAAAAGAAAGTGAGCGATCACTACACGCACATGACGGTTCACGGGCTATTGCATTTAATGGGTTATGACCATATCGACGATGTAGATGCCGAGGAAATGGAAAGCAAAGAAATTGATATTCTAGCTAGCCTTGGTATAGATAACCCTTATGAAGTCAACGATTAACAAATAACCATAACCATTTGTTATATAAGTAAATTAACACTTAATAACAATAAAACATTGACGACCAGCACGAACCATTTTAACGTTGGCGTTGACCTAACAATTAAACGGACATTATGAGCGACGATAATCCTCACTCTACCAACGGCTCATCAGGCAAGAGTTGGTTAGATAAACTAAAAAATTCGATTTCTGGCGAGCCGAAAAGTAAAGAAGAGTTAGTATCGGTTATTACTGATGCTGAACAAAACGACATCATAGACCCACAAACCCGCGAAATGATTGAAGGGGTAATTGGGGTAAATGAAATGCGAGTGAGGGATATCATGATCCCTCGCGCTCAAATGACCACCATAGATGTAGAGCAAAAGGTAGAAGAATTTCTACCGGTGATGCTTGAATCTGCCCACTCACGTTTTCCTGTTATAAGTGAAGATAAAGACCATATCGAAGGTATTTTGCTTGCAAAAGACCTGCTTTCCTTTGCCTTCAATGCAGAAAAAGAATTTAACCTTCGCGACATTCTTCGCCCAGCGGTTATCGTTCCAGAGAGTAAACGAGTAGACGTTCTTCTTAAAGAGTTCCGTCAGCAGCGCTATCACATGGCCATTGTTGTAGACGAATACGGCGGTGTATCTGGCTTGGTGACTATCGAAGATATTCTAGAGATTATCGTGGGTGAAATTGAAGATGAGTACGATACCGAAGAAGACGGTACCGATGATATTCGCCCATTAAATAAATCGACATACTCGGTTAAAGCGTTAACCCCAGTGGATGACTTTAACGAGTTTTTTGAAACCAAATTTAGCGAAGAAGAAGCCGATACCATTGGTGGTATTGTGCTTAAAGCGTTTGGTCATATGCCTGAAACCAATGATGAAATCACCATTGGAGATGTTCAGTTTAAAGTGACTAACTCTGATAAGCGCCGACTTATTCAACTTAAGGTTTCAGTGCCTTCATTGGAATAGAGACGTCGTCACAATAACGTTTATTTCAGCACAGGGTAGCGCGAATTTTTAAGCGCTTACCCCAGTGTAAAACAAAACCTATCAACCACCATCAGATGACTTCTATGCTGAAACGGTTTATCCCCCATTTTCTTCTTGTGTTAAGCGGCGCAAGTTTAACGCTGGCTTTTGCCCCATTTAATATGTGGCTTTTAACTATACCTGCCCTCGCACTTGCTATACGTCAAGTTATCAAGCTGAAACATCAACCGTTTATAGCTGGGTGGTTATTTGGTGCAGGCTGGTTTGGCGCTGGTATAAGCTGGGTACACGTAAGTATCGCCGACTTTGGTGGGCTACCTCTTATCGGCTCCATTGCCTTAATGGCATTACTTTGTGGATATTTGGCGCTATACCCAGCGCTTGCCACCAAATTCACCGCCAAGTATTTCTCTCCCCAATTGTGGCCCATGGCACTGCCTTTTTTCTGGGTTGTGGCCGAGTGGTTGCGAAGCTGGATGCTAAGTGGCTTTCCGTGGTTATCTTTAGGCTATAGCCAGCTAGAAAGTCCACTGACTGGTTTTGCGCCTATTATTGGGGAAACGGGTATAAGCGCGCTTATCGTTATTAGCGCTACCCTATTTGCACTGATTCACAATAAGCGAACTTTCGCCAACGCAGTGCTGGTTGCACTATGCTTGTTTACCAGTGGCTATCTGCTTAAACAGCATACCTGGGTTACTCCAAGTAAAACTTATTCTGTAGGCATGGCGCAGGGCAACATTGCCCAAAGCTTGCGATGGGTGCCGGAGCAAGATGGCCCTACAATGGACTCCTATTGGAAGCTAACCGAAAGCTTATGGGATAACGACCTAATTATTTGGCCAGAAGCGGCCGTTCCCAAGCTTGAGCCTTTAGCCCAACCTTATCTTGCCAAAGTTAACGAAAGAGCATTTAAAGAAAACACCGCGCTTATTACCGGCATAGTAAATTATAACTGGGAAACTGACGAGGCGTGGAATAACCTCATCGTGCTTGGTAAACGAACGCCGGATGCTACTTACCCTGACTATCAATATTTTCACAACAACCGGTTTTCCAAGCACCACCTATTACCTGTAGGAGAGTTTGTGCCTTTTGAAGACTGGCTTCGCCCCCTGGCCCCTCTATTCGACTTGCCTATGTCGTCATTCTCTCGTGGTGATTATCAGCAGGCTAATCTTGAAGCCAATGGCATTCACCTAGCACCTGCTATCTGTTTTGAAATTGCGTTTCCTCATCAAGTTATGGCAAACGTATATGAAGATACAGACATGATCATTACAGTAAGTAACGATGCGTGGTTTGGACATTCTCACGGCCCCGCTCAGCATTTGCAGATTGCGCAAATGCGTGCTCTAGAGTTGGGGCGCCCTGTAGTTAGGGCAACAAATAACGGTATTACGGCCTTTATAGACCACAAAGGCGAAGTGACAGCCCGCCTACCTCAATTCATGGCCGGTAATATTTCAGCGCCAGTTGTGGCAACTCGCGGTTTTACACCATACTACCACCTGCAAGAGTTAGGCGTTTGGCTGTTTGTCATTGCACTAATTGCTATTGCCATAGTACTTAAAAGATCGAAACACTAATGTAGCTTTCCTGTGACAACTTTTACTCTGAAGGAAAGGTGAAAGGCTAAAATTTCTGTTGGCTACGTTAGGATTGATAAATCGCAGTAATATTATAAATACAGGGTTATACGAATAAGTTTAGTAGCAAGGAGGCACACTTGAGAGACAAAGAGAAAATTGCAGTTTTTATTGATGCTGATAATGCACCTGCTCAGAAAATAGATAAAGTTCTTTCTGAGTTGGCACGCTATGGTGTAGTCAATATTAGAAAGGCATATGGAAACTGGAAAAATCAGAATTTAAAGCCGTGGGAAGATGTTCTTCACGAGTTTGCAATTCAACCCATCCAACAATTTGATCTCACGAAAGGCAAAAATGCGACAGACATGGCACTAGTCATTGATGTCATGGATGTATTATATACAAAAGATATAGACGTTATTTGCCTTGTATCGTCAGATTGTGACTTCACTCCACTTGTAACCCGTACATTAGCCGATGGAAAGTTTGTAATAGGATTTGGCGAGAGAAAAGCACCTTTGGCTTTTGTTAATAGTTGCTCTCGCTTCCTTTATTTGGACAAAGAAAGTGAGAAAGAACTTCCTATTCAAAAAGATACGAAGAATATCAAAAGCGACACTAGGTTAATGAACCTGTTGAGACAAGCAGTTGAAGCTGTGGAAGATGATGAAGGTTGGGCTATGTTAGGCCCA
The DNA here is from genome assembly GCF_056311825.1 of Alteromonas sp. ABH4_452. Classification (NCBI taxonomy): domain Bacteria; kingdom Pseudomonadati; phylum Pseudomonadota; class Gammaproteobacteria; order Alteromonadales; family Alteromonadaceae; genus Alteromonas; species Alteromonas sp. ABH4_452. Next base: position 3,310,039 of record NZ_CM149973.1, read on the forward strand.
ATTGGAACACACATTTCAAACCATGCATCCTTCGATCAACGCAATTATGGATTTAAAAAGCTGAGTGATTTATTTCAAGCCATAGATCTTTTTGAAATGAAGAAAACGAATGGTTCTGTGTTGTGGGTTAGAGACAAGAAAAAAGCAAAGCAAATTGGTAAGTTGAAATGAGCAGCGTCTGGATACAAGACGCTGCGTAAACCAATACCTTCGATCGAACTCCAACTATATATTAATTGTTACCCGCAGCCTGAATAGCAGTAAGTGCAATCGTAAATACAATATCGTCCACCAACGCACCGCGGCTTAAATCGTTAACTGGCTTTCTCATACCTTGCAGCATAGGGCCAATACAGACTAAGTCGAAGCTACGCTGTACCGCTTTATAAGTGGTATTACCCGTGTTTAGGTCTGGGAAAACAAACACGTTTGCTTTACCGGCAACCGGGCTGTTTGGAGCTTTGCTTCTACCTACACTTTCTATCGCCGCAGCATCGTACTGAAGCGGACCGTCGATAAGTAAATCAGGGCGTAGTTCTTGCGCAATTTTAGTTGCCTCACGCACTTTCTCTACATCGCTACCCGCACCTGAAGAACCGGTACTGTAGCTGATCATAGCTACACGTGGTTCAATGCCAAACATTTGCGCCGATTCCGCAGACTGTATAGCTATGTCGGCTAGTTGCTGAGCATTGGGATCAGGGTTAATGGCACAGTCGCCGTAAACCAAAACTTGGTCAGGCAGAAGCATGAAAAACACTGACGATACAAGTGATGCATTTTCCGCCGTTTTAATAAGCTGTAGTGCCGGACGAATTGTATTAGCCGTTGTATTGACCGCACCAGAGACTAGGCCATCCACATCGTCTTGCTGAAGCATCATCGTGCCTAAGGTCACGTTATCTTCTAATAATTCTCTAGCGACCACTTCAGTAACGCCTTTATGACCACGCAGTGCCACTAAACCTTCAACATAGTGATCTTTTATCTCACTAGGAGAAACAATTTCTACGCCATCACTCAGCACCACACCTTGCTGCTCTGCTACTCGGCGAATTTCTGTTTCATCACCAATAAGCACAGGTCGTGCTAAACCACGTTTTGCACAGATTGATGCAGCCACCACGGTTCTAGGCTCATTACCTTCTGGCAGTACAACACGCTTGTTAACCTGTCTTGCACGGTTAGTAAGGTAGAAACGGAACGCCGATGGAGACAGCTTCTTCTGGCGAGAAACTTTTTGCGTTAGTGAGTTAACCCAGCTGGCATCTAAGCTTTCCGCTGTATGCACCATCACTTTTTCAATACGCTGGCTATCATCAACCGGTACTTCTTGATTGAATGCGTGAAGCGCTTGGGCTGTTTGCCATGTATTAGAGTTTACAAGCATGACAGGCAGGCCTGTTTCCATGGCTTGGCTGCACAACGCCATGATATTTTCATCGGGCTGGTAGCCACCTGTAAGTAATAGCGCGCCCAGCTTAGTGCCGTTTAGCGCAGCCAAACAGCAAGACACAAATACATCACCGCGATCGCCTGACATCACAAGTAACGCGCCCGGCTTTAAGGTATGCGTCATATTGTGAATCTCGCGCGCGCAGAAAGTAACGCTGCTTAATCTGCGTTCTGCCAACTCGCCTTCGTTGAGCAAGGTTGCGTTGAGGTGCTTTGCCACATCGGTAGCGCGAGGAGACACTAAGTCTGCGCTCCAATCAACCGTACCAAGAAGGCTTAAACCCTTTTTGAAAATAGGCAAGTCACGTAATGCCTGCGTACGCTCTTCGTCGTGCTCTGGCGCTTCTATTGCACCAATATCAGCGCGAAGGCGACCATGTTCATCAAAAGGCGCATTAACCTTGTTAAAGATACAGCCAACCACTTTTTGACTTTTATGACCGCCATAGGTGTCTACAACGATTTCAAGGCGATGATTAATATCTGTTGTCGACTCGTTGCCAGGCACGGCCACAAAAACAATATCGGCATCAAGAGCACGGCTGATTTCAAGATTTAAACGCTCCGCGTAGGGGTGATGACGCGTGGTCACTAGCCCTTCTATCACGGTTACCGCTTCTTGAACGCTCTTTTCTTCAAATCGTTCAATAATTTCTTCTAACAGCTCATCAGTATTGTCTGTACTGATCATGCGCTCAACGTACTCAAGTTCGAACGGTTCGATTGGTGATACGCTAGCATGATGGGCAATAATTGCCGTAGAACGCTCTTCTCCATTGTCGCCCTTTCTAGGCTGCGCCACCGGCTTGAAAAAATTAAGCTTAATACCTTGTTCTTCTATTGCGCGAACAAGACCCATGCTGACCGTAGTTAGGCCCACACTCGTGCCCACGGGGATCAACATAATTCTGCGAGACATAGTTACTCCTGCTATTGCCAACGTCCGAGCGCTGGCTTTGCTAGTTTGAATTTACGCGAAGGTCGCAGCTTCAGCTGCAATTACCCATTCTTCATTAGTAGGTACGACATAAACAGAGGTTGATGCTGTATCAGTAGATATTTTTCCACCTTGCCCAAATCGCGCATCAGTATTTCTCTGCTCATCAAGGCTAATACCAAAGTGAGTGAAATATCCCATTGTGGTCTCTCGAATTAGCGATGAGTTTTCTCCAATACCGCCCGTAAAGACAATGGCATCTAACGTTGGCACAGCTACCATGTAGCCCGCTATGTATTTAGCCAAGCGATAGCAGAAAATTTCAATTGCCAACAGTGCACCTTCATGACCTTCTAGCGCTGCATCCTCAAGGGTTCTGCAGTCGTTGCTCAGCTCTGAAATACCTAGCAGTCCTGACTGTTTGTTTAACAGATCACTAATTTCGTCTGCGGTTTTACCAAGCTTTTTCTGTAGCGTACCCGGCAAGCTAGGATCTAAATCACCACAGCGCGTGCCCATAACTAAGCCTTCTAAAGGAATGAAACCAAGGCTGGTGTCTACCGCCTGCCCTTTTTCGATAGCTGACACGCTACAGCCATTGCCTAAATGCGCACTGATTATGCTTGTGTCTGAAACTGGTTTTTCAAGAATTTTCGCCATGCTATCAAGAATGAATTTATGGCTGGTTCCGTGGAAGCCATAACGTCTAATGCCATGCTCACGATAAAGCGACATCGGCAAAGCATAGATAAAGGCTTTTTTAGGAAGTGTTTGAAAAAATGAAGTATCGAATACAACGACATGAGGCAAATCTGGATACGCAGCTTGAGCAGTCACAATGCCTTTTAGATTAGCCATATTGTGAAGCGGTGCCATGCTCGCATAATCTTCGATTGCTTCGAGCACGCTATCATCTACAAGGGCTGCACCTTTAAACTTTTCGCCGCCGTGTACGACACGGTGACCAATGGCAATAGGCTGCACGCCTGTGCTTGCAATAATTTTAGAGATAGCGTTAAGCGCCTCGGTATGCCCTGCTTTTGCTGGCAATGCCTGCTTCTCTTTTTTACCGTTTAGCTTAAAAGATAAACTTGCATCACTATTGCCTAACGCTTCAGCAATACCAGAGAGACCCGCTTCACCAGTATCAGCGTCGATAATGGCAAACTTTACTGAAGAGCTGCCACAGTTTAAAACAATAACTTCTTTTTTCATTTTCGTAATTTCAATTAAAGTGGTAAGACATTCTGTTTAACCAATTGTAGCATTTCTAAACAATTAGAGGGGTTAAACAAATGCTAAATGTTTTATAAAAATTATCGCATACACCTATTTTATATAGGGTTTTAAGGCAAACTTTTGCTAACTTACGGCGTCCCACTCTTATTCAGAATAATTTCACCCTTATAAAAGTCACTAAATTTCAGTGGCTTATAAATTAATTTCGATTATTTTCTAAAAAAATCAACTTTTTTTCTTGAAAAGTGTTTGGGCGATTCCTATATATGATTTGTCGGCGCTGAACAGTCAGGTCGACGAAACCGCCGCCGCAGAGTCGGGGCATTTAAATTTTAAACATATTGCTTAATTTTGAGGATATGACTATGCGTACTATCGATCTATCTCCACTTTACCGTTCATTCATTGGTTCTGATCACCTAGCATCTCTTATTGATGCGGCATCTCGTGCAGAGAAGCAAAGCACCTATCCGCCGTATAACATCGAACTGCTTGGTGATGACAAGTACAGAGTAACAATGGCGATTGCAGGTTTTAGTAAAGACGATGTATCAATTCAGGTTGAAGAGAATACATTAACTATTACTGGAACCAAGAAAACGGAAGCGGAAAACAAAGAAAGTAACGAACGTAAGTTCTTACATAAAGGCATCTCAGAGCGTAACTTTGAGCGTAAATTCCAGCTCGGCGATCATGTGAAAGTGTTGGCTGCAGATATGGAAAATGGTCTATTACACATCGATATGGAGCGAGTCATACCTGAAGCCAAGAAGCCTCGCCAAATAGAAATTGGTTCTCGTTTACTTGAGAGTTAATAAATAGTCTCTTGGTTTGTTTCCCAACTTTTAGCGGCGCCTTACGGCGCCGTTTTTTTGCTTTTATAAGCTGCAGATAAGCCTATTGCTAGCTTATTCTGTTTTAGCTTCAACCATTAACAGTTTCGACATCGTTTACTTCAAGCGTGTAATCAGCTTTACCTGACTCGCCAGACTTAAAGCTGCCTTGTAAGGCCTTGCCCGTGAGTTCTCCGGTTGCAGAATCTTTGATAGATTCGAAATCGCTACTAGCAACACCGTTTTCAAACTTGCCTTTATGCTGAAAAGTAACCGTACCACGCAACCCGTTTATCACACCGACAAAAGTTTCAAAACCCGTAAATTGAGCTGACATTGGCGATTGATAAGACATCAAAAACTCAACGTTAGACTCGCCACTCATATCACCTGAATAGACCTGTTTGATACTGGCCTGAGATACCTTAATTCCCTCTGCTCTTTCACTCAGCGTGTCTTCGTCCCATTGCGTAATGGAGAAGCTTCCTTCAATCGTCATGAATATCTCTTTTATATTAGCGTTATAGTAGATTTACCTACCCTAACCTCTTATGCAGAAAAAAGACAGCCTAAGAATTGTAACAGCGCGTTTAAATAAATCCTTTGAGTATGGCTAAACCTACAGCGTTACAGGTACTTGCGTCCTTTATCTCTCCATTGGCGATTTTTTCCTTTAAGGCAGTTAAGGAAAGCGGAACAACCTGCAAATCTTCTTCTTCAATATCTAGTTTTTGTTCGCCTTGGGTCAACCCTTTAGCCACGTAAATATGGTACCCCTGATTACAAAAACCATATGCCAGATATTGAAAGCCAACATACTCCATTGACTCAGCGGTTAAACCTGTCTCTTCTTTAAGCTCACCTTTTGCCAGTTCTACAGGGTCGGCGTCAGGGTTGCTCTCCCAAGCGCCTTGAGGAAGTTCAAGCTGTCGCTCTTTGATGGTATAGCGATATTGCTCAACCATGTACACAATATCACCCTCAATAGGCAAAATAATGGCAAAGTCAGGCTTTTCTACTACGCCATAAATACCTTCGTTTCCACTGCTTCGACGAATTTTATCTTCTCTTACGCGAAGCCATTTGTTTTGGTACACCACTTTTGAGTCTAACGTAGTAATGTCGGCCATACTCCTGTCCTCATTCGCCGTCTTTCTCGTTCCTAAGGAAACCAGCACTTTCTTCAGTTTCTTTAAGCGTTAAACGTTCTTCTGAGTTTTGATTGAATGCGCGAGTCTGCTGATTAACTTGATGAATGGTACCTGCATTGGCTAAATCCGATTCGTTCGTAATAGAAGCAATGGTCTCTCTGCCACGCAAGAACGCTTTTATTTCGTCAACGATTTCGGTTAATTCGCCATCATTTTTATTCATTCCCATGACAAAACGCGGTGCTTCCAAGTTATTCATACCACTAGTGGCAAATATCGATGTATTAATTCGACTAGTAATAATCCAAGGCGTAATACTACTTCTTACTACAACGTTTTCAGAACGCGTAGAATCGTGAATGGCCATGCCTGTCGATACTCTCGATTCGGTATAAGTCCCTTCCGTTTTCATGTACATGAGCAAAGAATTAAAATTTAACTCGCCCCAAAACATGTGAGAGGCGTTGTTCAAAATACTACCTGCTGCTCTGAAAGTAAGCCATGCAAATACAAGCATGAGCAAATTGTTTACCATCGAAAAAGCATTATTAAGTAGTGTGCCGTTGTCTACGCCAATATTGATAATTAGATGAAGTAGCTCAGCAAGTTGCACACCCGATGAATAAAACAATACTGCCGCAACAACAACTGCGACTTGCGCCATAGCACTTAACGCGACTTTCGCACTTTTAGGTAAGGCCAAACCTTCGCTTAGCGTTGGTTGAGTTTCAATCAATAGTTCCCCTTCGAAACTCCCCTTCCCTTCAGCCTGTTCTTTAAGCTTAGGCACAAAGTCGGCATATATTCTGTTTGGCACTTCTTTGTATCGGCGATTGGCGAGCACAATATTTTCAATATTAATGAAGATCTCGTTGGGGTGAACAGACTCCTGCATATTTGCTCTAAATTCACTGACTTCAGTTTGAGGGGTCACTAAATCCATGCGCTTTTTAAGTAATGGAAATACAAGGCCTATCACCACGCCGATACTGATGAAAAGGTATACAAAGTTCAGCCAAGCGCTAAAAAAAGCGTGTTCTTCTGACCAGCGTTGAAGCTCGTTAATATTGTTGCCAACAACACCGTCAAGAAACACACCTGCGCCAAGGGGAACAACTAACGCCAAGCCGATGATAACACCAATGGAAAGCCCACCAGCTTTAACAAGTTGAGAGTTTCCTTCGTTATGGATCCCTTTTGCAGTGGATGCCCAATTGGCAACGAAATAGATAAGCAGTACCAGAGAAAGAATGGGCATAACGACCACTTTTGCTACTTCGCCAGCAAATCCATTACTTACGAGAAAATAAACGATAGCGTAGGTGACTAAGCCCACGATAAGTGTTGCTCCCATAGCGAGAATTTCTTGGGCAAGATGGCGTAACGGGTAAGGTAAGAAAACAAGTTTAGGAAAAATGCTGTGGACTAACCGAGCAAGCCAGCCTTTTGGCTCTTCAAATGTCGTATTTCTTCTACCCATAAGCATCGAGTGCAACGATTCTTTTGAGTAAAGTAGAGACTTTTTCTCTGCCTGGGCAGCGTCTTGTTCAGATTTTGAGAAATTATACGCAAGAGAAGTAGGAACCGTTCTACCTACGAAAAAGCGCATGAGCTGTAATATTCCAACCGCAGTATGGCGTATTCCCGATACCACTAAAATAAAGCTTACCGCTAACAAGGTATACCCTTTTACCTTGTTGGCTTCAAATATTGCTGGCACCGAAAACACAACATAAACCGCCAATAGCAGCGTCAACACACCACCAAGTGTTCTAAGCGTCCCTTCTGTCTTAAATGGGTTCTTTATCCCCAGTGTTTGAGAACCAAAATCATACGCCATGATGCATCCTTTCAAAAAAAGGAAAGATAATACTCAGAGGAAGTAGGTAGAGCAATGATTTTGCTAAAAATTTACAAACAAAAAGAGAAAGGAAAGGATGTTGAATGTTTAAAACGAAATTGTAACGGGAGGTCAGTGGCATTGCACCACTGACCGATAGCAATTAAATATACTCAACTTCGATGATTTCAACTTCAACAGCACCAGCTGGCGTTTGAATAGTTACCGTATCATCAAGCTCTTTACCGATAAGACCGCGAGCGATAGGCGAATTAACTGAAATTAAGTTGTTCTTAATATCAGCTTCATCATCGCCAACGATGCGGTAAGTTGTCTCTTCATCGGTATCAACGTTTAAAATGGTAACCGTAGTGCCGAAAATAACTTTACCGGTATTTTCCATTTTCGTTACGTCGATAATCTGTGCATTTGAAAGCTTGCCTTCGATATCTTGAATGCGGCCTTCACAGAAGCTTTGCTGCTCACGGGCAGCGTGATATTCAGCGTTTTCTTTCAAATCACCGTGCTCACGTGCTTCGGCAATAGACTCGATAATACGTGGGCGTGTTTTTGTTTTAAGCTCATTTAATTCGTCACGCAGCATTTGAGCGCCGCGCGCTGTCATTGGATACTGACTCATGAATACCGTCTCACTTAGCTAGTAATTTAAACAGAAAAGTGCGCCGCGAAGGCGCACTTTTTATTGGTTCACACAAATGTAATATTGCTAGGATACCTCGTATCCTAGCGTATGTCATTAGTGTTTGAGTCTAGCGTGTAGTTCTTGAACTGATGCCACTTTATTGCGGTCATCGGCAGACTTAGCACGAATAGTTGCAAACGCAGCGTTCATTGTCGTGGTATAAGTCACCTTATTCACCAAGGCTTCACGACGAATGTATACTGAATCTGTGATGGCTTGACGACCTTCTGTTGTGTTGATCAAGTAAGCGTATTCGCCGTTCTTGATAGCATCAACAATGTTAGGACGACCTTCAGACATCTTGTTTACTACTGTGCTCATGATGCCTGCATCGTAAAGCTCGGTAGCCGTACCGCGGGTAGCTTCAATGCTAAAGCCGGCTTCTACTAACGCTTTTGCCAGTGCAATCATACGAGGCTTGTCGGTATCACGTACTGAAATAAGCGCTTTACCTTGCTTAGGCAATGGTGCACCTGCACCCAAGTTAGCTTTTGCATATGCCTCTTCGAAGGTATCACCAACACCCATTACTTCACCTGTAGAACGCATTTCTGGGCCTAGTAGTGGGTCAACACCTTGGAACTTAGCAAAAGGAAGCACCACTTCTTTCACAGAGTAGAACGGAGGAATTACTTCTTCAGTTACCCCCTGTTCGGCTAGGCTGACGCCAGCCATTGCACGTGCTGCTACTTTAGCAAGTGGAATACCCGTTGCTTTAGATACAAACGGCACGGTACGTGCTGCACGAGGGTTGACCTCGATGAGGTATACCTCACCGTCTTTAATCGCAAACTGTGTATTCATTAGACCGACTACGCCAAGTTCAAGCGCCATGGCTTTAACTTGCTCGCGCATAACGTCCTGAATGTCTTTTGGTAGCGAGTGCGGAGGCAGTGAACACGCTGAGTCACCTGAGTGGACCCCGGCCTGCTCGATGTGTTCCATGATGCCGCCAATTACAACCTCTTTTCCATCGCAGATAGCGTCGATATCAACTTCAATAGCGTCGTCTAGGAAACGGTCTAACAATACTGGTGCGTCGTTAGACACTTTAACCGCTTCGTTTAGGTAACGCTTAAGGTCTTTGATGTCATAAACGATTTCCATCGCTCGACCACCCAGCACGTAGCTTGGACGAACAACCAGCGGGAAGCCAATCTCTTCAGCCATAGTTAGCGCTTGCTCAACGTTAGTTACCGTGGCATTCGCAGGCTGCTTGAGGTTAAGCTTATTCACCATTTGCTGGAAACGCTCACGGTCTTCAGCACGGTCAATGGCTTCTGGTGAGGTACCGATTACCGGTACGCCCGCGGCTTCTAGGGCACGTGCAAGTTTAAGTGGCGTTTGACCACCATACTGCACGATAACGCCTTTTGGCTGCTCTTTAGCAACGATTTCAAGTACATCTTCCAGCGTGACTGGTTCGAAGTACAAGCGATCAGACGTGTCGTAGTCGGTTGAAACCGTTTCAGGGTTACAGTTAACCATAATGGTCTCGTAACCGTCTTCGCGCATTGAAAGCGCCGCGTGAACACAGCAGTAATCGAACTCAATACCTTGACCAATACGGTTTGGACCGCCGCCCAATACCATAATCTTTTCTTTGTCAGTCGGCGCTGCTTCACACTCTTCGTCATACGTTGAGTACATGTAAGCCGTGCTGGTAGAGAATTCTGCTGCGCAAGTATCTACACGCTTGTAGACAGGGAAAATACCAAAACTGCGACGAGTCTCGCGAATATCGCTTTCTGCCACTTTGGTAAGTTCAGCAAGACGTGCGTCAGAGAAGCCTTTACGCTTAAGTGCACGCATAAAGTCAGCATCAATACCTGGCAAACCAAGCTCAGCTACTTTTGCTTCAAGAAGAATAAGGTCCTCAAGCTGTACAAGGTACCAGCGGTCGATATTAGTAAGGTTAAACACCTCTTCAACCGTCATGCCCATACGGAATGCATCACCGATGTACCAAATACGCTCTGCACCAGGTTGACGAAGTTCATAAACCACTTTATTGCGTGATTCAGGGTCTTCAAGGTCAACCATTGGATTAAGGCCTGTCGCACCAACTTCAAGACCGCGAAGTGCTTTTTGTAGTGATTCTTGCTGGTTACGACCAATAGCCATCACTTCACCTACCGACTTCATTTGGGTAGTCAGTCGGTCGTTAGCACCGGCAAACTTCTCAAAGTTAAAGCGTGGGATCTTAGTCACTACGTAGTCAATAGACGGCTCGAAAGACGCTGGCGTTAAGCCACCTGTAATGTCATTTGCTAATTCATCTAGCGTGTAACCTACCGCAAGTTTCGCTGCTACTTTCGCAATCGGGAAGCCCGTTGCTTTAGAAGCAAGCGCAGATGAACGCGATACGCGAGGATTCATCTCGATGATAACTACACGACCTGTTTTCGGGTCTACACCGAACTGTACGTTTGAACCACCAGTTTCAACACCAATCTCACGCAGTACAGCCATTGCTGCATTACGCATTAACTGGAATTCTTTGTCAGTCAGGGTTTGTGCAGGAGCTACTGTGATAGAGTCGCCGGTGTGCACGCCCATAGGGTCGAAGTTTTCGATAGTACATACGATGATGCAGTTGTCCGCTTTGTCGCGTACCACTTCCATTTCGTACTCTTTCCAGCCTAATAAGGATTCATCGATAAGAAGCTCGTTAGTAGGAGAAAGGTCTAAGCCGCGGTGACAAATTTCATTGAACTCGTCAATGTTGTACGCGATACCGCCACCGGTTCCGCCCATGGTGAAAGACGGACGAATAATACAAGGGAAGCCGATACGGCTTAACACATCGTGCGCTTCATCCATGCTGTGCGCGATTTCCGCACGTGGACATTCAAGGCCGATGTTTTTCATCGCTTTATCGAAACGTTCGCGATTTTCTGCTTTATCGATAGCGTCTGCCGTAGCACCAATAAGCTCGCAGCCGAACTCTTCAAGTACGCCGTGCTTGTCTAGCTCTAGCGCACAGTTAAGTGCGGTTTGACCACCCATAGTTGGCAATATGGCATCTGGACGTTCTTTTTCGATAATCTTGCGAACCACTTCCCAGTGGATAGGCTCGATGTAAGTTGCATCTGCCATTTCTGGGTCGGTCATGATGGTTGCTGGGTTAGAGTTAACCAAAATAACACGGTAGCCTTCTTCGCGAAGGGCTTTACACGCTTGCGCGCCTGAATAGTCGAATTCACAAGCCTGGCCAATAACAATAGGGCCAGCACCAATGATAAGAATACTTTTTATGTCGGTACGTTTTGGCATAGTTGGCTAATTCCTACTGCTTGTGTTGTTCAATAAGTTCGATGAAGTGGTCGAATAACGGCGCCGCTTCATGAGGACCTGGACTGGCTTCAGGGTGCCCCTGGAAGCTAAACGCAGGCTTGTCGGTGCGATGAATGCCCTGCAACGACTTGTCGAACAACGAAATGTGAGTTACTTCTAGGTTATCTGGCAAGCTAGACTCATCAACAGCAAAACCGTGGTTTTGGCTAGTGATCATAACTACATTGCGCTTAAGGTCTTTAACCGGGTGGTTTGCCCCGTGGTGACCGAATTTCATCTTCACTGTCTTTGCACCACTTGCGATAGCAAGCAGCTGGTGACCAAGACAAATACCAAATACTGGCGTACCGGTTTCGACGATAGTTTTAATTGCGGTTACTGCATAATCGCATGGCTCTGGGTCGCCTGGGCCATTTGACAAAAATACACCGTCAGGATTCATAGCAAGCACATCTTCTGCAGGCGTTTGCGCCGGAACCAGGGTTACTTTACAACCACGGTCAGCTAGCATGCGAAGAATGTTGTTTTTAACACCGTAGTCGTAAGCTACAACATGATATTTAAACTCATTTGGTGTTACGTAGCCTTTGCCAAGTACCCAACTGCCTTCGGTCCATGTTTTTGGCTCAGTGATGCTCACTACTTTTGCCAAATCCATGCCTTTAAGGCCAGGGAAATCTTTTGCTTGCGCTAGTGCGCTAGACTCGTCTAATTCATCAGAGCAAATAATGCAGCCATTTTGTGCACCTTTGTCTCGCAAGATACGCGTTAAGCGACGTGTATCAATGTCGGCAATACCCACAACGCCTTTCGCTTTAAGGTATTCAGACAAAGTTTGCTGTTGACGAAAGTTACTAGCAACAAGAGGTAGGTCACGGATGATTAGACCTTTCGACCAGATTGTATCTGCTTCGACGTCTTCTTCGTTAGTGCCGGTGTTGCCAATGTGTGGATAAGTAAGGGTGATGAGTTGTTCAGCGTAGGATGGGTCGGTGAGAATTTCTTGATAGCCGGTCATGGAAGTATTAAAAACAACTTCCCCAACGGCGGAGCCTGTAGCGCCTATCGCCGTACCTTTAAAAACAGAACCATCCTCTAACACCAAAAGGGCAGAATTAGCCAAGTCAACCTCCAGATTAAGGATAACTATGTGTTTGTGCAGTTTTTTGCACAAACCCCACAAAAAACGGGAGTTATTGATAACAATACATCCCGTTTTACGATCTTTGCAGCTAATAAAACCGCACTCTTCAGCCGTTTTGGCGGCTTCAAAATACGAAATTCTGGCAAATTCCGGCGAGTATACATCACTGACCGAAAATGGCAAATTTATTTGTAATAATTTACTAAAATAACGCTTTTACCACCTTTTTTGCGCAGAACCACCGAAAGTGCGGCTTATTGCTCATTAAAAGTGCAACCTTAGTTTAACACTTTAATCACGTCTTAAAGTTTGCGTAAACCCAAAGGGTTTCACACCAGCCTTAATTAACGCTTATAGCTTTAAATCCAGAACGTCAACCATGGAGTATAGACCAGGTTGTTTTCCATACAACCACTTTGCAGCATGCACAGCACCTTTTGCAAAAGTAAGTCGGCTTGATGCTTTATGCGTAATTTCTAAACGTTCACCAATATCCGCGAATAATGCGGTATGCTCGCCAACGATATCTCCGGCCCGCACTGTTGCAAAGCCTATTGTACCTTGATCGCGTTCAGGCTCTTTTCCTTCTCTGCCGTATACAGCACACGTTTTGAGGTCGCGACCTAATTCGTCGGCAATAGCTTCACCAATAGCCATAGCTGTGCCTGAAGGCGCATCTTGTTTAAACCTGTGGTGTGCTTCGGTAATTTCTATATCAGCTGTTTCACCTAATACGCTGGCCGCTTGACGAACTAGCGAAAGCATTAAGTTTACGCCCACACTATAATTAGCAGCGAAAACAATAGGAATGTGCTTTGCCGCTTCATCTAAAGCTGCTAACTGTGCATCGTTCAAACCGGTAGTACCGATTACAACAGGCATTTTGTTTTTTACGCACCACGCCAAATTACTTTCAATCACTGATGGCAAAGTAAAGTCGATCATCACATCGGCGTCGTTGCCGCTCAAATTCGAAAGTGCGGTGCAATCGATGTCTTTTTTACCAATACCGGCCAGCTCACCTACGTTTAGGCCAACCCAAGGTGAATCATCGCGTACTGTAGCAACGCTAAGCTCAGCATTTTCACTTAAATCCAACGCTTCGACTAATACGCGCCCCATACGCCCGTTGGCGCCAAATAATCCTACTTTCATTTTATAGCTTTACACTTTTATTAACCTTCAACTATCAGGCATTTTGCCAAATGCAGGTACTATTGCAATGTGAGATTCATATTAAATACGCATAATTAGAAACCAATCGCCCCCGCCTCCCCTTTCGCTTGACTAAGTTACCCGAAATACAATGTACTAAAATATTGGTTCAAACCTCATCTAGTCAGTAATAAGCTAACTTATTGCGGGCTAGTACTTGGTCGGGCTTAAGATAAAACCTAATATTATGTAGTTGGGCTTTCTTGTGTTAACCGGCAAATTAGGCGACGCTATGGCTTAGATTTAATGACCTAGGTCTATTCAACTTTCTAAACACTTTTTGATGTGTACTAAAGCCAAACAGACCTCCACAAAGCGTGAAATAAAATGACGATGCAGAAAACCCTTGTTTGGGACCTACCCACCCGCCTTTTTCATTGGCTGATTGTCGCGAGCCTAATAGCCCAATATGCCACGGTTGAATGGCTAGAAAACAAAGTTCAGTGGCACTTCTATATAGGGTACTTCACCTTATTTCTTATCGTTTTCCGCCTAGTATGGGGAGTAGTTGGTACCAGACACGCTAGGTTCAGCAGCTTCGTAACTGGCCCTAAAAAGGTTTTTAGCTATGTAAAAACGCTTTTTAACAGACAGTCAGAGCCTGCTATTGGGCACAACCCACTAGGCGGCTGGTTTGTTATTGTTATGCTGGTGCTGTTGGCTATACAAGCCGTATCTGGGCTATTTATGACAGATGATATTTTTTTAGATGGCCCCTATCGGCAGCTCGCCAGTGAAGAAACATTGAGTTTGATGAACACTCTGCACCACCTTGCGTTTGATGGATTACTTTATGTCATTGCATTGCATATAGGCGCAGTTATTTTTTACAGCCTATATAAAAAGCAAAAATTGGTTCCCGCCATGGTGCACGGTAGTAAAGACTCGATAAATGAATCAAAAACTGCAGGTATCGCGGACTCTCGTTTGTTACGTGCACTTGTTGTGGCGATCATTGCTGCGGCCTTCGTTTATGTGGCAATTGAAGTCTATCCACCAGAGCCACAAGTAAACGAATATTACTATTGAGCTGCACGACAACCTTTTGTCACGCATTAATAGCTTAACGAATGGTAGTCTAAAACGAGCGCGCCATTTAAAACCATAAAGGGGCAAAAGCCCCTTTATTTATGAAAGAAAATACCATTGGAAACTGCGTTTAACGTTCTCCGCTTTGTCTTCTTTAGCATTCTCGCTTATAGCCCTCACGCCTTTTTGACGCCTGCTGTGACATCATATGGCAGCCGGTTCACAGACTAACCCTTTATCTCGCATTATCGATTCTATTTCTTCTACGCTTGACGGATCATCGATAGTTGAAGGGACAGCCACAGTTTCGTTGGCGGCGATCTGACGCAGTAGCTTTCGAAGTATTTTACCTGACCGGGTTTTCGGTAAACGATTCACGACTATCGCTCGCTTAAAACAAGCTACTGGGCCAATTTTATCGCGAACTCGCTGAATCAAGTCCTGCTCTAGCGTTTTTTCATCCACATTCACACCATCTTTTAGAAGAACAAGGCCTACCGGTAGCTGTCCTTTCAGTGCATCATTAATCCCTATCACACTGCACTCAGCAATATCTGGATGCGCCGCAAGCACTTCTTCCATTTCACCGGTAGACAAGCGGTGACCGGCGACATTAATAACATCATCGGTACGGCCCATAATAAATACGTAACCTTCTTCATCCACATATCCGTTGTCTCCAGTACTATAGTACCCATCGAATTCGCGTAAGTAGCCATCGACAAACCGTTGATGATCTTGCCATATGGTCGTTAAGCAGCCTGGGGGAAGTGGTAATTGAATGGCAATAGCGCCCTTATCGCCTATTGCTTGAGGTGCATCGGGCCCTTTTAACACCTTAACGTTAAAGCCTGGTGTTGGCACACTGGACGACCCCGGTTTTGTCTTCATTGGTTCAAGCCCCATAGGATTCGAGCAAATAGGCCAGCCAGTCTCGGTTTGCCACCAATGATCAATAACGGGTACACCCACCTTTTCACTCGTCCAATAGTACGTGGGCGGGTCGAGCCGTTCACCCGCCATAAATAAGGTACGTAAACTCGATGTGTCGTATTTGGATAAAAACGTGCCTTCTGGGTCAGCTTTTCTAATTGCTCGAAACGCGGTGGGTGCAGCAAAAAGTACATTCACCTTGTGAGTTTCTATCATGCGCCAAAACGCACCGGCATCTGGCGTACCAACGGGCTTACCTTCGTATAATACAGTGGTTGCACCCTTTATAAGCGGTGCATAGACGATATAAGAGTGGCCGACGACCCAACCGACATCCGATGCAGCCCAGAATACGTCGTCTTCGCTCGTACCGTATACGGCGCCCATTGAGTAGTGTAATGCGACTGCATGACCGCCGTTATCTCTAACCACACCTTTAGGCTTACCAGTTGTACCTGAAGTATAAAGAATATATAGGGGGTCAGTTGCATCAACTGCGACGGGAGAGGCAGGCTCGCTATTTTTAGCTAAAGTATGCCAATCGTAATCAGTATTTTTATTTAACTCAGCAGTTAATTGCTCTCGTTGAAACAATATGCATGCCTTAGGCTTATGCTCTGATATATTTATCGCTTCATCTACAAGAGGCTTATAGGGTAGAACTTTACTGCCCTCCACGCCGCAGGACGCTGTAACAATAGCCACTGGCTTCGCATCATCTATTCGTACAGCAAGCTCATTCGCTGCAAAACCGCCAAATACCACTGAATGCACCGCCCCTAAACGAGCACATGCAAGCATTGCGATTGCCGCCTGAGGGATCATTGGCATATAGATAATAACGCGATCGCCTTTCTTAACACCTAGGCGAGACAAGCCCCCGGCAAACTGTGCAACGTCAGCGAGTAGTTCGTTGTAGGTAAAGTGCTGGGTAGTTTGAGTAACAGGTGAGTCGTAGATAAGTGCGGTTTTATCACCACGGCCATTGTCAACGTGATGGTCCAGTGCTAGGTAACTGGTGTTGAGCTGCCCTCCTCTAAACCAGTCATAGTAACCACTATCTGTTTTTTGGCATCCCTTCTCTGGCGGTTGAAACCACGCTATTTTGCGAGCTTGTTCCAACCAAAAATTATCTGGATGTTGGGTAGAGGCAATGTATTCATTTTTATAAGTCATATCCATGTCCTGATTAGGGTTTATATCTACCCTACTTCAGTTCAATCAGACCTGCTTATAAGACTTATGGCGTAGGCCAACTAACAATTTGATTTACATTAATTTAAACTTAGGGAAACATTTCCAAATGGCGTAAAATTTTTAGTGAGTAGCCAAACGAGTGCTGATTTAAACGTATTTAATGTTTTTCCCCACTAGCAACTAGTTCTGAGCATCGACGAATTTATCGCGCCAATCACCTATGCTCATCGGCTTATCTAAGTAATAACCCTGAAAAGCGCTACATCCACAAGCCTTTGCTTCGTTTAATTGCCCTGTGGTTTCTATACCTTCTGCCACGGTATCAAGCTTCAACGCCCTTGCCATGTTGCAAATATTTGTAACAAACACGTTTTTTTCTTTCGAATCTTCTATTGCTTCAATAAAAACTTTATCAACTTTAAGCTCATTAATTGGAAGCGCTTGCAGTGAGTTAAGGTTTGAATCACCAATACCAAAATCATCAATAGATAGACTAAACCCTTGTTGGGCTAAATCTCTAACTCGGCGCTGTATTATGTTGACACCTTTTATCAATGCGCCTTCTGTCAATTCAAGTTTTAGACACTTGTGCGGCACCCTCCACCTATTCACTATTGCCACAAATTTGCTGACAAAGTCAGCCCGCGCTAAATGCTTCGCACTTATATTGATTGATAGCTTAGTGTTTATACTCTTCTCGTGGCATTCACTTAATAATTTACAAGCTTCATTACAAACCCATAATCCAATGTCGGCAATAAAATCATTCTGCTCAGCAATAGGAATAAACTCCGCCGGCGTAACAACGCCAAGGTGAGGATGGTTCCATCTAAGCAACACTTCAGAGCTTACTAAGTTTCCACTACTACAATATTGAGGCTGAAGCTCAACGAATAACTCATTGTTAGCAATAGCTCTATTTAAGGAATGCTTTATATAGTTATAGCGGTCTATATCGCTACCATCGATATGCAAATAGGTGTGCTCTCTCTCATCGTCTAAATAAACAATATCTTCATTGAAGGCCTTTCTAGACAATAGCTCTTTTATTTTTTTGAAGGAAAAGTACTTTATGGGGATAGCACAGCTCACTGTTTTGGTCTCGATAGCCAGTGAACTGTTGTGTAGAGTGATAGGGGCCAACACGTTATCTCTGAGATAATGAGCGCACTGCTGAGCCGCATTTTTCGCCGTATGATCGTCCTTAAAATAATTTTCTAAGTGAAGAACAAAGTTGCCGCGATCGTATTTAAATACTCTCACGTCAAGCTGCCTGTTGACCTCAAAAGCACGCACAAAGCGACTAGCTAATATACGCAGAATGTAGTCAACTGTGGGTTCTCCAAATGCGTCTTCATACTCTTTAACATTGACAATGCTAACCCGAATAAACACAGATAGCGCCTTCTCAGACGATGCTAATGCAGCTTTATCTAAAAGGTATTGCTCTAAATGATAAAGGTTAGCCAGTCCAGTCAAAGGGTCTGTTAACGCTAACTGTTTAAAGCGGTCTACTTCAAAATGCAAGTTTGAAACGCTTCGTATGCTTATTATGACTAAGTCTTGGTTATGTACCGTGCATGCTTTTAAGCTTACATCGCACGCTATTCTCTTACCGTTTTTGTGACGTATGCTCTCGTTTATGGTCTCAACCTTACAGCAACGTGCAACGCCTTCGTCTAAATTTAACAAGTAGGAAGGCCCGTCACTATTTTGAACCTTCGTCGCTAGAAGCTTGATATCTTGCCCTATTAACTCTTCCGGCTGAAACCCCAATACATAGATAACCTGTTCGTTTGCCGACAGTATGGTGCCATTCTTATCAATGCTGAGAACCACGCTATCAACACCATTTAAGATACTTGTTAGATAGTCTGTATAATTATGTTGTGAATCAGAAAGTCTCTGAGTTTCTGTTTCATCCTGCACGACACCATATAAGCGAGTAAGTTTTAAGCCCAAATTAGTCTGACGCTCAACCTGTAAAAATACGGTTAGCTTTATATTTCTAGTTCGCCCTTGTTTATCGGAAATAGTGAGATGCTTTGCAAAGTGCCTTTGTTTCTTCATCGCTTTGAGAATTCGTTGTTTAAGGTTATCTCTGTCTTCAAATGAAATAACTTCGAGCACATCTTGTAGGTTAACGCTTTTTGAATGCAGCAGTCCCAGCAGGCTTTTCATTATTTGAGTTGAAGAAAACGCGCCAGTGAACCTGTCTATTTGCCACGCCCCTACTTTTGAAATAGCGCTTACCTCTTCAAGGAGTGACAACTGCTCTGACAACTTATCTGAATAAGGATGCCTAGCAAGTTCATAGAGGTAGTTTAATTCAACCTTCTGGCGCAGAATATCTATGTAGGTATGTTGATGTCCAATTAGGTTGCTGTTTCTCACAAATGTAAGCACACCCCCCAACACGTCATTTTGCATATCTCTTACCGACGCCACAACGACATATTGTTCACGAAAATGCTCAAGTGATTGGGGCAAGGTGAGTTCTCTTGCCGGTAATGGTGCGCTCATCGGTGTTAAAGGCAGCATGAGTAGTGTATGGGGCGGGAAAACGATGTGATGTGATTCAATTTCTGAGTGCTCACTATCGCTTGCAATAACGGTGGCGCGGCCACTGTTTGGGTTTATCGAAACCAATAATATACACGGTGACTCTATTTTATCCCTATTTTCAGTTAATAACGCAGAAATACTATTCTGCGTTGTGCGCATTGTGGAAAGCATGCGCTCACTGCGTAAATCCATCTAATTAGGTCCTCGAAAACAATATTACTCGCATACAAAAGCACCTCCCCCATTTATTTAACCAGATGGGTAGAGTGTTGTTTGCGCTTTTGCGCTTCGTTATTTTCCAACAGTGACACGTTACCTTATTAGTAAATGCTGTTTTAATACATTTGTAGGTAAGACATTTATCGTGAATATGAGTTATTAATATGTTGGTTTTTCATTCACAAACATAGACAAAAATTGTACAAATTTCCAGCATTTTGTAGCTATGGGGAGGTAAAAAAGATTAAGCCGAAGAGGCGAAATAAAGAGTGATAAAGTTAACGTCTGCTATTTTTCGAAGATTTATAAAACAATTATTAGAATATTATCAAGCCTCAGCACGCTTATCGAAAGGTGAGAGGTTCAAAAAGTAGGTGTTAACAGAATAGATGCTGAGAGTACAAGTGCTGTTGAGCAGTGATAGAACACTGACGTCAACAGCACCTAAAATTTAGTCTTTTTTGTAGTCATCGTGGCAAGACTTACAGCTTGCACCGATTTTACCTATAGCACCGCGATACGCGCTCTCGTCGCCTGCATCCACTGCAGCCTGTAGACCTTGTGCGGCCGTTTTAAGTGCCATCACTTTCTTTTCTACATCTGAGAAGTTTTCCCAAATCTCATCTTTCGCACCCGTCTCTACGTCAAATTTACGTGTATCGACAGCTAAATAGTCGCCCATCATGTCAGCAAGTTGTTCAAGGCGTACAGCGTTGGTTTGCATTACGCTTTCGTCAAAAGGTAGCGCGCCTTTTGCCATACCGCCCAACGGGCCCATGTTACTACGAACTAATTGAAAAACCGCCTGGCGGTACTGAGTTGCTGCTTTAGCGTGTTTTTCAGAAGAAGCTTCAGTTACTTCAGCTAACGCTGAACCTGACATCACTGCGCCAACGGTAGCTGCTACGATCATCGTTTTATTGAAAAGTCTCATGCCTGTTCCCTTTTTTTAATTACCGGTCATCTACTTTTACGTAAGCAGATATTTTACCTTTTACTTATAAGCCTATCGTGACGAATAGTTCGTTTTAGCGCAAGAAATATAACGTTGAATAAGCGCTTTCAAGAGATTAGCCGCGGGTAGTCATGTTTTAACAAACATTCGGATGGCAAAGGGACACCCACTTACTTCGTCTTCACAAAGTACAGGTTTGGACAGACACTCACCCTAACCTCATAAAGTACAGTTTCGGACAGACACTCGCCCTACTCTCACAAAGTATAGTTTCGGACAGACACTCGAAATTATTTCGTTTATGAGGCGAAATCGTCCTAACAAGTTGCAGAGGTAGAAAACATATACTCGGATACAAAAAAGCCCTCTAAACGAGGGCTTTTGAAACTTAATAGGTACAAAAAACTAGTTAGTTAAGTCGTCAAAGAATTTCTTCACGCCATCGAAGAAGCCTTGCGCTTTGGGGCTGTGCTTGCTCGAAGCTTTACCCATAGACTCTTCTAGCTCTTGAAGTAGCTCTTTTTGACGCGATGATAAGTTAACTGGTGTTTCAACCACAACCTTACACATCAAGTCGCCCATAGCGCCGCTTCGAACAGACTTAACGCCTTTGCCGCGTAATCGGAACATACGACCAGTCTGCGTTTCAGCGCTAATTTTCAGCTTAACTTTACCGTCCAAAGTAGGAACTTCTAACTCGCCACCAAGGGCTGCTGTAGTAAAGCTTAACGGTACTTCGCAATACAGGTTGTTGCCGTCGCGTTGGAAGATGTCGTGTTCACGAACATGCACTTGAACGTACAGGTCACCTGCTGGTGCACCGTTCTCACCCGCTTCGCCTTCACCAGAAAGACGGATACGATCCCCTGTGTCTACGCCTGCCGGAATCTTAACGTTAAGGGTCTTGGTCTTTTCTTTACGACCATGGCCATGGCAGCTGTTACAAGGATCTTCAATAATCTTGCCTTTACCTGAACATGTCGGACAAGTTTGCTGTACAGCAAAGAAACCCTGGCGCATTTGAACCTGACCGTTGCCGTGGCAAGTAGGACAGGTTTTAGGTGAAGAACCTTTTTTCGCGCCTGAACCGTCGCACACGTCACATTCGACCAGCGTGGGTACGCGAATATCAACGCTCTTACCGCGAACTGCTTCTTCTAAACTTAGCTCTAGGTTGTAACGTAAGTCTGAACCTTGACGAGCACGCGACTGACGTCCACCGCGACCACCGCCGCCAAAGATATCACCAAAAACATCGCCAAAGATATCGCCGAAGTCGGCACCACCACCGAAGCCGCCGCCACCGCGGTTTGGATCAACACCTGCGTGGCCGTATTGGTCGTATGCTGCACGCTTCTGCGAATCTGACAGAATTTCGTAGGCTTCCTGGATTTCTTTAAACTTATCTTCCAGGCCTTTATCGCCTTGCGTACGGTCAGGGTGATATTTCATCGCAAGCTTTTTATACGCTTTTTTAATTTCACGTTCGCCCGCGCTTTTATCTACCCCGAGTACTTCGTAGTAGTCTCGTTTCGACATATCGTTTACATATCCTACTTTTTTGTCGACAAGCTTGTAATGCTTGTCGAATCTACATCTGACTGTTGTGAAAATAACCTAATTAGGTTTTTAATAACGCAAGGTCATTTAAACTAAGCTTTTTACACCAAGTTATTTACACAACAAAGGCGCAACAAGAATATCCTGTTGCGCCTGAACTGCTTACACAGCCCGGCGCGCCGGGCTAATCACAACAGTTTACTTTTTGTCGTCGTCTTTCACTTCTTCAAATTCTGCGTCAACAACGTCATCGTTTGCTTGACCAGAAGAAGCTTGCTGCTCAGCGCCTTCCGCGCCACCAGCTGCTGCTTGTTGAGCTTGCGCCGCTTCCATCAGCTTGCTAGACGCCTGAATAAGTTCTTGCGTTTTCGCTTCGATTTCCGCTTTGTCTTCGCCTTTAGACGCTGTTTCTAGCGCAGTAAGGGCTTCTTCAATTGGCGCTTTGTCTTCTGCACTTAGGGCATCGCCAACTTCTTCAAGCTGCTTACGTGTAGCGTGGACCATGCCATCAGCTTGGTTGCGCGCTTGAATTAGCTCTTCAAACTTCGCATCCGCTTCTTTGTTCGCTTCTGCGTCTGCTACCATTTTTTCCACTTCTTCATCGCTTAGGCCTGAAGAAGCTTTAATGGTGATCTTCTGCTCTTTACCTGTGTCTTTATCTTTCGCAGACACGTGTAGGATACCGTCAGCATCTAGGTCGAAAGTAACTTCGATTTGCGGCACACCGCGCGCTGCTGGACGAATGCCTTCAAGGTTGAACTGACCAAGAGACTTGTTGCCGCTTGATTGCTTACGCTCACCTTGTAGTACGTGTACTGTTACCGCAGACTGGTTGTCTTCAGCTGTAGAGAAAGTTTGCGACTTCTTCGTTGGAATCGTCGTGTTCTTCTCGATAAGCGCAGTCATTACGCCACCCATTGTCTCGATACCTAGAGACAAAGGAGTAACGTCTAGAAGTAGTACGTCTTTCACGTCACCAGAAAGTACACCACCTTGAATTGCCGCACCTACCGCTACTGCTTCATCAGGGTTAACGTCTTTACGTGGCTCTTTACCGAAGAACTCAGTTACATACTTCTGTACTAGCGGCATACGCGTTTGACCACCAACAAGGATGATGTCGTTGATGTCGCCTACAGATAGGTCTGAATCAGCTAGTGCTTGCTTAAGCGGGTTAAGCGAGTTTTTCACTAGGTCTTCAACCAAAGACTCAAGTTTTGCACGGGTAAGCTTAATCGCTAAGTGCTTAGGACCTGTTGCATCAGCCGTGATGTAAGGCAGGTTAACTTCAGTCTGTTGTGAAGAAGAAAGTTCAATTTTCGCTTTTTCACCGGCTTCTTTAAGACGCTGCATTGCTAGCGGATCTTTACGAAGGTCGATGCCTTGATCTTTCTTAAATTCTTCAACTAGGTAGTTAATAACGCGGTTATCGAAGTCTTCACCACCAAGGTGCGTGTCACCGTTTGTCGCTAGTACTTCAAACGTGTGCTCGCCGTCCACTTCATCGATCTCGATGATTGAGATATCGAAGGTACCACCACCTAAGTCGTAAACTGCAACAACGTTGTCGCCTTGCTTCTTATCCATGCCGTAGGCAAGAGCAGCAGCTGTCGGCTCGTTGATGATACGCTTAACCTCAAGACCCGCAATGCGGCCAGCATCTTTAGTTGCTTGACGCTGAGAATCGTTAAAGTAAGCAGGAACAGTAATTACTGCACCAGTTACTTCTTCGCCAAGATAGTCTTCAGCGGTCTTCTTCATTTTCTTAAGTACTTCAGCAGAAACCTGAGGAGGCGCCATTTTTTCGCCTTTAGCTTCTACCCACGCATCACCGTTATCAGCACCTACGATTTTGAAAGGCATGATGTCGATGTCGCGCTGTACTTCTTTATCTTGAAAACGGCGACCAATTAGACGCTTGATAGCGAATAGCGTGTTTTCAGGGTTAGTTACCGCCTGACGCTTCGCTGATTGACCTACAAGTGTTTCACCATCGTTTGTGTATGCGATGATTGAAGGTGTTGTACGATCGCCTTCCGCGTTTTCAATTACGCGAGGTTTGTCGCCGTCTAGAACTGCGACACATGAATTC
Organism: Alteromonas sp. ABH4_452; assembly: GCF_056311825.1. Taxonomy (NCBI): domain Bacteria; kingdom Pseudomonadati; phylum Pseudomonadota; class Gammaproteobacteria; order Alteromonadales; family Alteromonadaceae; genus Alteromonas; species Alteromonas sp. ABH4_452. Next base: position 3,334,403 of record NZ_CM149973.1, read on the forward strand.
GTTGTACCTAAGTCGATACCAATGATTCTACCCATTTCGTGTCTCCGAATGATTTTCTTAATACTGTACTTTTAGTGGGGTTATTCCCCGTCTTTTCAATAGATGCCAGTAAAAAAACTGACATTTTTGTGTGTTCGTCGCAAAAAGCGTCTTAGGCCTGCGTATCCACACCGTCGCTTGGTGCACGCGATACCATAACCATGGCAGGACGAAGCAAGCGACCATTAATTTGATAACCTTTCTGCATCACAGCCATTACTGTATTTGGCTCGTGGTCTGCACTTTCTTGCATCGACATAGCTTGATGCAAATCAGGGTTAAAGGTTTCACCCTGCGGATCAATAAGGCTTAATCCAAATTTCTCAATAGTGCTTAAGAAAGTTTTGTGGGTCATTTCCACACCTTCTAAAAGCGGCTTCACAGCTTCATTGTCACCATCGGTCATTTCGATAGCGCGCTCTAAGTTGTCGATAACCGGAAGCAATTCGCCAGCAAAACGTTCAAGCGCGAATTTACGCGCTTTTTCTACTTCGCCTTCAGCGCGACGACGTGCGTTATCAGCATCTGCGCGCGCGCGAAGTACACCATCCTGCTGTTCTTTAATGGTTGCTTGCGCCTCAGAAAGTGCGGTTTCTAGTTCGTAAATGCGCTGCGCATTTTCGTCTAGCTCTACACCTTCTGCTTCTGATGCTTCTACCTGCGCTTCATCAGCATTAATTACAGTCTCATCTACTGTATTTTCCTGTTCTGCCTGCACGTCGCGATTATCGCTCATGCCTACCTCCAAACGTTTTTCTTAATTAGGCGATGCCCAATAACGTTAAAATTACTGGGAATAACTTCGTTGCGCTTAGTTATGGGGCTAGTTTTAAGGTGATCAAGGGTATCCACAATATTTTTGTGGACGATTTTAAAAAATACTGAGAAATTTTAGTTTGAATTTAAAAACTACTCAGGACTCTAAGTGATATGTTTAAAACGAAGCGTCCTGAATTCTCGCTTCCCACTTTCATTATCAAATAGTTTTTGATAATGATTCAAAAACAAGCCTGTTACTGTTTGCAAATTATATCTCTACACTTCTCCTGCCAGTCGCAATTGAGCTGTACCGACTTTTTTACCCCGTACCAGAAATTGGAGAAGAGAGATGATCAAATTAAAGCAACTTGTTATCGCTACCACTGTTGGGCTAAGCATATTAAACGGAGTGGCCTCCGCTGCTACTGAAGTAGGCCCATTAGAGCCTGTCACCACATTTGAAGACGCCAGAGGCGCAGGTATTACCATCACTCCGTCTGGCCGATTACTCATTAGCATGCACCCGCTTGATAACCCAAAGCTAAAGGTTGTTGAGGTAATGGCCAATGGTACTAAACAACCTTTCCCTAATTTAGATTGGGCAGATGGCCCAGAAACTGGTGATGTGGGCTTTAGTGCCGTTATTGGTATACACAGCGATAGTCAAGGCATTGTCTGGATGCTAGACATGGGAAGTGAAACCTCACCAGCCAAACTCGTTGCGTGGGATAGCAATGAAAATGCTCTGCTTAAAACCATTGAACTTGATAGCAAAGCACTTAAAGCAAATTCGTTTGTTCAAGACTTTGTTATTGATGAAAAGCATAACAAAATTTATATAGCAGACATGACATTTGGCAACTTTGCTGGTGCATCAAAGCCGGCAATTATTGTCGTAGACACCGAGACGGGCGAATCTAAGCGCGTATTAGAAAGCGCTTCTTATCTTATGCCTGAAGATAGAGAACTTGTTATTGAAGCATCGCTACTTGCCTCTAAAACCGATGATGGTAAGCCAAACCCGCTTAAATTTGGTTTAAATCCAATAGCGTTAGACCCAGCCTCTGACACGCTTTACTTTGGCGCGTTCACTGGCACCAAAATTTATCAAATATCAACATCCGCTATCGGCGACACGTCGCTATCAGACAAAGAACTAGAGAAATCTATTCAGGTATTTGGCCCCAAAAACCCGAGCGACGGTATTGCACTAGCGCCAGGAGGCGGCGTGTTAGCCACCGATTTAGAAAATAACGCGGTTGGGTTAACGACTAAAGGAAAGTATCAAACCCTTATTCAAGATAAGCGCCTGTCTTGGCCCGATAGCCTTGCGACAAGTAACGGTTATGTTTACGTCACTCAAGACCAGCTGCATCAGCACCCAGCTTTCAGCCAAGGGCTAGGTAGCGCTAAGCCACCCTATGTGCTTTATCGCTTCCGCTTTGAGCAATAAATACAGTGAGGAGAATAAAGCCTATTTTCCCTATTTATCCCTAATCACACCTAATTACACCTAATTACACCTAATCACACCTAATTATCTGGGGGGGGGGTGCAATCAGCCCCTCACTTTTACTGATAACTGAATTTATGTGAGGAAACTGGAAGATGTGCCAGATGTGAAAACCGTGTTAATGTAAATGTAAGAAGAAAATAAGTTTTTGAGAGCACTAATTTGTGCGTCCAACTGCATAAACTATCTACTACACGGACTACCTATGCTAAGTATATGGACGGTTGGCGCTATCGTCGGTTTCTACCTTCTCGCGCTTTTTGCTTTAGCATTTTGGGGTGACAGATATTTACGTGATAATCGACAGCACCCCGTACTTTATAGCCTTGGTTTAGGTGTGCACTGCACATCTTGGGCTTTTTTCGGCACCACATCGCAAGCCACCCAATACGGCTGGGCGGTTATCCCCACTTATTTAGGCATTATGCTCACCATGGCATTTGCTTTTCCTGTAGTGCTTCGTATAAGCAGACTATGCCAGCAGCATAATATCAGCTCTTTAGCCGACCTCATCTCGCTCAAATACCAGCATTCTCATTTAATTGCTGCACTTATTACTTTACTGTGTTTTTTTGGTGTTGTGCCCTATATAGCCCTTCAATTAGACGCTATAACAAAGTCTATTAACCTACTTACAGGCGAACCCCAAACCACCACGCCTTGGTTAAGCATTTACGTGGCCGGTTTGCTCGCTATATTTGCTGTCACCTTCGGCACGCGCACGCTGAATTTAACTGATAAGCACCCTGGCTTGTTGCTTACCATAGCCTTTGAGTCAATTATTAAGCTAATTGCACTGTGGGCTGTGGGTATTTTTGTTTGCTTCTTTTTATTCGATGGCGCATTAGATTTAATATCTAACGCCTCGTTAAATGAAAGTGCCAGGGACGTCATCTACGCAGATAGTGCTCCTTGGGTTTATGCATCGCACGTAGTTCTTGGCGTCTGCTCTATGTTTGTACTACCACGACAATTTCACATGAACTTTGTTGAACAAAACGGTGAGAGCGAGCTTCGTACTGCAAGGTGGCTGTTTCCACTTTACTTGTTCGGTATGACGTTGTTCATTATCCCCATCGCCCTTGCAGGCAAAATGCTGCTTCCGGCAACAACAAGTTCAGATGCCTACGTACTCGCCCTGCCCTTATTTACCGAAAACATCGCCCTATCAGGTTTTGCTTTTATTGGGGGGTTATCGGCTACCACCAGCATGGTAATTGTAGCTACCCTAGCCCTAGGAATAATGATTTCAAACAATGTTGTCACGCCTCTCTGGCTGAAGGCGCGACTGAAAACCTCTCCAAGTCGCTCAATGGAGCCAAGCAAAATTCTTTCTATCCGGCGGCTTACCGTTTTAATCGTACTTAGCATAGCACTGTGGTATCACTTAAATATTAGCCAAGCTGCGCCTTTGGTGAAAAGTGGTGTTATCGCTATTGCTTTATTGGGGCAATGCATGCCTGCACTTATGTTTGGTATTTACTGGCAAAGGAGTACTAAAACTGCAGCTATTTGTGCATTACTGGTAGGCTTTATGTGCTGGGCTGTGTTTCTGCTCTACCCCAGTTTAATGTCTAGCTACTATTTTGACCCAGTACCTACTGACCAAGCTTTGGGTCTGGGTTTTGCCTATGCATTAATGGCAAACTGCATAACCTTTATTGCAGTAGCGCTGATCACATCAAACCGGGGCGCTAAACAGAATAATGTTGAGACAACGCATGACGGCTCTCCTCATCTACTCGTAAAAGTTCGTGATTTAATAGCGCTTACCGAACGTGTCCTTGATACCAGTACTCACAGTCAACTTGTGCAGCAGCTTTCTGTGGATGTTAACCGCGCCTCGAGCAACGGATACGCCAGTCAGGCTCTTATTGACAGAGTGAACAAGCTGCTTGCCGCCCAAGTGGGTGCGCCCAGCGCGCGAATATTATTGAGCGCCATTGCAGATACCGGAAGTGATAGCTTGCCCGAATTGGTTGATTGGGTAGAAGAAGCGTCCCAATCATTTCAATTCAACCACGAAGTACTTCAGTCATCGGTACAAAATATCGAACAGGGTATTAGTGTACTTGATGACAAACTGCAGCTATTGGCATGGAACGAGCGCTATGTGGAACTTTTCGCCTACCCCAAAGGCTTTTTAAAAGCAGGCATGCCAATTACCGACATACTGAGTTACAACGCCAAACGAGGCTTATTTAGCCCCTCATCAATTGATAAGCGAGTGAGCTACATGCTAGAGGGCACCCGTCATAAACATATTCGACGACAGCCTGATGGTAAAGTCATAGAGCTGAATGGTGCCCCCCTTCCTGGCGGGGGTTACGTAACCACTTACAGCGATATTACCGAATACATGGCAATACAAAGGGAACTAGAAAGCGCAAAAGAAGATTTGGAGGCAAGAGTTGCCCTTCGCACCGCTGAATTAGAAGAAGCAAAGCTTCAAGCTGATAAGGCCAATGAGAGTAAAACTAAATTTCTTGCCGCAGCGGGACACGACCTCATGCAGCCCTTTAACGCCGCTACATTATTTGCCAGCATGCTCAGTAAAAAGACCCAAGGCAGTGAATTGGCCACCTTATCTGAAGGCGTCGTGAATTCACTAGATAACGCACAAAGCTTACTTTCTATGCTGCTTGATATGACAAAATTAGACGCTGGCGTGCTTACACCTCAAAAGACCGCGTTTCCCATCGATGAAATGCTGTCATCGCTGGTACAAGAGTTCAGTGTAATTGCGAAGCAGAAAGGTATTGAGCTGAGATATATACCGAGCGCAGTCATCATCTATTCAGACAAAGTTCTATTGCGCCGGGTGATTCAAAACTTACTGTCCAACGCAGTGCGCTACACATCAAAGGGCAGTGTACTAGTTGGCGTTAGACGCGCTCACTGTTCAGACGCAGAACCAACCATAAAGCTTTGCGTATATGATACAGGTTCTGGTATTGCACCTAATCAACAACATGAGATTTTTAGCGAATTTCACCAGCTTGAAAGCAATAGTAAAGGCGAAGGGATTGGTTTAGGCCTAACTATTGTGGATAAGATATGCCGACTACTAGGTCATAAAGTCGGACTGGCTTCATCGCCGAATCAAGGAAGCTGTTTTAGTGTGGCTATTTCCAGAGTAAATCAAAGCGAATGCTTGTTATCCACTGTGCGTCCAAGCAGCACTATTTATGCTGATACCCTATCAAAAAACTCGGTGTTACCAGTTAACTCAGCAAATGGACCAAATAATCCGGCAAACGTTGTAGAACGTGCCTTAGGTAGCAAATCGCCTCCTATCAACTCGCGCTTCCACCAAACATCACCGCTAAATTCAACGAGTAAAAATAATAACGCATTTTTGAAGGACACGCGTTTTCTACTTGTAGAAAATGACGAGCAAGTAGCAAATGCGATGTGTACTCTGCTGCAAGACTGGGGAGGAAGTACGACATTGATAGCGAGCGGAACAGAGGCATCAAGTATTTCGCACCAACACTTTGATGTGCTCATTGCCGATTATCACCTAAATTATGGTGAAACCGGTTTTGACGTTTCAGCAATACTTTCTGAAAACAAAGTGAGTTTTACCTTGAAGGTTTTGGTCACAGCCAACAGAAGTAATGACATAAGAGAAGAAGCGGCAGAGCAGCAATTTAGCTATCTGCCAAAACCTTTAAAGCCAGCAGCATTTAAGCGGCTGCTTAAACAATCCCTCGTTTAACCGAGGACGATTCTATCTGTTCATTTCAAATCACAGATAAATAAAATTTCTTACTAGTTAGTAGAACAAGGTACGTCAATGCTACTGCGGCAACGCGATATGAAGTCTACCGTAACGATAATCTAGCGTTACAACAAAATCCTTCAACAAATCATAGCCAATTAAGCCTACTACCCGCTTTCCACCTATCCGGCTACCCGTTCTTTCGTATTGACTTTCTAAGTTTGTTTTTTGCCCTTCAGCAGGAAAACTGATCTTTACGTCACCAATCTCATAGGGACCAAACTTCACCACATCAGACGTAGCAAACTCATTTACGCCAGAGCTGTTTGCTCCAAACGAAGTGCTTGCGCCTTCCACTTTGTCTAGCAACCCAGCCTTTGATGCTGCGCGTCGGTCAATTAGAATTGTGCCTGAGTTTCCAGTATCGACAAGCAACCACAAAGCTACACCGTTTATCTCTACTTGTGCGATAGGCATACCGCTTCCCTGTTGGGAGTCGGCATTAACGTTTTCAACCTCTCTCATATCCAGTGAATCACGGGTGACCAAACGAATTTTTCTGTGCGGATAATCTAGCTGGACGATAAAATTATTAAAGAAGCCTGCACCCAGCAGCATGCCATTGGAATGGTGACCGAGGCTGGTCTCGACGAGTGAATCTAACTCGAAACCAGTGCCAAACATCTCAACGCTTACATTGTTATAAGCGTTACGCCTCTCTACATCATAGACACCTTTAACATTCACTGGGCGCCCTTTATCAAGGTCTAATTCGTGCTTGCCGATAAACGCGCGATTAATACTGTTTATCTGAGCGCCAGAGTCCAGCATAACCCGAGACTCAATACCTTCAATGGTGACAGGTAGAAATACGTGACCATTATCTAGCGTGAAGTCTGTCCATGCCGTTACTGCACTTAATGCGCTGTAAGAACTAAAAAGAAGGGAAAGTAAAATTAAGCGAATCATAAATATCCTTTTATGTTAGTAATTTAATCCTTTTTTTTTACGCTATCACAAGAATGAATTCAGGTCGATTTAACACGATGAATTGCATTATAAAGTAGCTATTTAAAGCGGGAAATTTACGATTACCGAAGAAAAACGCCAGGCTTTTAATTGCAAACTAGGCGCTTTTTATTGAAAAAAGTTCTCAGGCGTATTTGTTAACTTCTCATGTTCTAGTGTGCTTAATTTAAGTGCATAGCATTTTTAAATGCGATCCCAGCCTTGGTCCTGTTAATAACGCCAAGTTTTCTTAATACTGCAGATACATGTTGTTTAACGGTGGACTCAGAAATGGCCAGTTCATAAGCAATCTGCTTATTGAGCAAGCCGTCTGATACCATTCGCAACACCTTAAGCTGGTGAGGGGTAAGTTGCTTTAGTCGGTTTGTGAAATCCTCTGGGTTAGAGCGGCCATCCACGTTCGATGCTGAGGCGTTTGGCATCGTCGCCGATGCACTGTGAACTGAAGGCGGGATCCAAGTTTCACCCTCTAACACCGTATTTACCGCGTCGATAATGCAATCGACCGAAGCTGATTTTGGTATGAAACCACTTGCGCCTAACGCAAACGATTTTGCCATAACATCAGGCTCTTCTTGTGCGGTAATAACAACCACAAGTACATCAGGGTACAGCGCATGTACCTCAGCCAGGCCGTTTAACCCCTCATTGCCTGGCATAGTGAGATCTAAAAAAAGCAGATCGATATCGTCATTTTCTTCAAGACTAATGAGCGTATCGGGGAATGTGGAAGTTTCTACAAGTTCGATATGCTCCACACTAGCTAACGCGTGGCACATAGCAGCTCTGAACAGAGGATGATCGTCAGCAATCAAGATTTTCACAGACATAATGCTATCAACTTGTAACTACCTTGTTAATCAACATACTACCACGCCGGTAAAAAAAGGTTAATCTTATTGGCGCATCTGTTATTGAGTAAGGCTCCGTACCACGCCCTTCACTGCTCGACATATCCGCCGGCCAACACAACCTACAGAGGTCGAGCAAAAGTGAGCACGCCTAAACGTAATGGCCTAGGCGTGAAACGTGTTGCCGGTCTTCTTCACAACATACCGTTTAGAATCGATAACCTACCGTAAGGTGAACTGTACGTGGGTCACCGTAATAACCGATAAGTGTCGTATCGCCACCAAGGCCCGGACCAAAGTTACCTTCATCGTCTTGTGTGACAAAGTCGTAACCGCCAACCAGATATTCTTCATCGGTCAGGTTTTTCACGTGTAGTCCAGCATACCAGTCGCCTTCCACACTTTCCCAACGCGCGCTTAAGTTCACCATACCGTAGGCATCTTGTTGGATAAGATCGCTGGTTTCAAAGATAAGGTAATCATCACGATAATAGTAGTTGGCGTTGAAGGTAATATCCCCAAAACTCGTCTCTAGCAAATAGTTGGCATTAAGATTAAAGGTGTTCTCAGGTGTACTCGCTAGGCCAATCAACGGAGGAATGGCATTGTTTTTCTTAATTTCAAAATCAATATAGCCGTAAGCAGCGTCAAACTGAAGGTTATCGGTGGCCACCCACGTCATCTCCAACTCGGCACCTTTTGCGGCCGTTTCTGCAGCATTGCGCAGTCGCTGATCTAGGGCTGTTGGATCAGATAAATCCCCTTCTACACCAATATACTGACGATCTTTGTGGTCGTATGAGAACAATGTGATATTCATACGAAGTGCGTCGGTTAAGTCGCTCTTCACACCCACCTCGAAGCTGTCAACGACTTCTGGTTCAACACCAGGCTCGTTAGTCTGAGCACGAGGGTTAAACGTGCCCGATTTAAAGCCTTGTGAATAGCTTGCGAAGAACATGGTGTTGCGGTCCATTTGATACTCCACGCCCACTCGCGGGGTAAAGCGCGACCAACTCTCTACCGCAGGCGCATCAAACACATCATCGCCATCAGTGTCTGTCCCAAGTACTTGAGGCACTAATTGCCCGTCGGGACGCACGTACCCATCAATCCAGTCGGTATAAGGATAAACGTTGGCGAATACCAAACCGTTATTTACAAAAGCTGTCTTCTCTTCATCGGTGTATCGGGCACCAAGTGAAAGCGATAGCTTGTCGGTAACGTCGTAATTCATTTGTGCGTAAGCAGCCCAGCTTTCTGAGTTATTGCAACCTGTCACTTCTCGCGTCAAACCCGGTGCACCGAGCGCCTGCCCTAACACACCTAAAATGGCATCAAAATTACCGCAGCTCTCACCATCGTAAAAATAAAGCCCTGACACTAAGCTAAACGCGTTCCCAATATAATTCGCTTGAATTTCGTGAGTATCGTTACTGTCATCATATTCTGCCGGCACATCGAAAATAGGCAGAGGCGTATTGTCAAAATCAATGTTGGTAGGTGAATAACTTTCTCTATGTGAACCAATATATTTAAGCTCTAAATCATCATTCACTCTGTATCGTGCCAGCCAGTTATAGCCTTCTAACTCGACTTTGTTCCATGTAGGTAAGCTGGTATAAGAATCGAAAACCGAATCAGGCACGGGTGCATCTGTTAAAATACTTGGAATTAGACGGTAGCCACCTTTCGCATTTGACGTGTCTTCGGTTTTATCCCAGCCAATGCGGAAAAACAAATCTTCACTCGGATGAACTTCTAACGTTACACGGGCTGCCCAAAGATCTTTGTTATAGTTCTCTTTATCTTGGTTAGGCAACGCGCTTACTAGGTACTCGCCGAAGCCGTCGCGGTTTAAATTGGCATAACCCACGCCTAGATACACCGTGTCTTCAATCAATGGAATTTGACCGGTCACTTTAATATCCCGCTGGCTGTAGCTACCTACCGTAGCCTCAACGTTCATCTGTGTATCCCCGGTCATTTCCTTCGTAACGTATTTAACCGCGCCACCAATCGTATTCTTTCCGTAAAGCGTCCCCTGCGGACCGCGTAACACCTCAATACGCTGCACGTCTAGTAAATCAAGCACGGCCCCTTGAGGACGAGCAATATAAACATCATCAACATAAATACCTACGCCTGGTTCATAGCCCCATAGAGGGTCTTGCTGACCCAATCCGCGAATAAATGCTGTTAGGGTTGAGTTAGTACCACGACTGGTTTGTAGCGTAGTGTTAGGCGAAAACTGCTGCACTTCAGTCAGCACGCTAATCCCTTTTTCGCCAAGTTCAACCGCACCAATAGATGTGATTGCAACCGGCGTTTCCTGTAGCGATTCTACGGTTTTTCGCGCTGTCACCTCAATGCGTTCTAATTTTCCTTTTTGCTCTTCGGCATCGGCATTAGCTTGACTATCCTGAGCAAATACGGGCGCTGTACTTAAAACGCTAGCCACCGTTAGGGCACATAGGCTGCGCATAGGGTGTTTAACTGAAGTTCTTTTGCGTTCTGCTGTGCTAACAGCAGCTGGATATATTTGGTAAGGTGAAACCAAGCCATTTGTGTGTGTTGATTTAGACATAGTGAGTCCTTGTTGTTCTAAGTTCTAGGGCCTATTGATCTTTGCTGTATCGCAAATGCTGTAGCTCAAAGGTCAGCAGGCTCACGTCACTGTCGGATGTACTGCCTACGGTCAAAACCACTTTAGTTAATTAAATGTTAATAGTATGTAGTACCATCGTACTATGGGATTTTGATTAAAGTAACGTCAAACTTTATGTCTGTTATGAATGCTTTTTACTTGATTCGCATACACTTTGTGGTTTTGGGTGTAGGCAAATCTTTAATCGACTTAACTGTTTCGGATCATCTGCGGTCACAGATTTTTTAAGGAATGATAACTATGTTAAGTATGATTGGCTTAGTAGGCGGTCTGTTGTTGCTTATTGTTTTGACAATACGCGGAATGAACCTCTTTATTGCTGCACCTTTGTGTGCGCTTGTGGTTGCCATCACCAACAATATTGGCGTGTTCACTGGCGACGTGAATTTCGTTCAAACCTATATGAGCGGTTTCTCTGGTTTTATCGCCTCTTGGTTTTTTATGTTTTTACTTGGTGCGTTATTCGGTAAATTCATGGAAGACACAGGGGCGGCAGATGCTGTTTCTCGCTGGATCATCACCAAAATTGGTTACAAACGCGCAGTATTAGCGGTTGTGCTAGCTTGCGCTATTTTGACCTACGGTGGTGTAAGCGTGTTTGTGGTAGCGTTTTCTGTTTACCCTATGGCGGTGAGTTTGTTTAAAGATGCCAACCTACCCCGTCGCTTCATACCTGCTGCCATGGCATTCGGGTCGGTAACATTTACCATGACCTCGGCAGGCTCGCCTGAGATTCAAAACTGGATCCCAATAAAGTATTTGGGCACCTCCCCTTTTGCCGCGTGGGAAGTTAGCCTTGTCGTCGCCATATTCATGGCATGCTTCGGTTACTGGTGGCTGGCTAAGATGATCAGAAAAGCCGTTAATAACGGCGAGGTGTTTGAAGCCAGAGCAAGCGACCCTGAAGTGCGAGACAGAGCGCTCCCCCACCCACTTACCGGAATTGTGCCGTTAGTCGTGGTGTTAGTCATTTCGTTTCTATTCCATGAAGAACTCGCTCAGCTTGCGCTTATTCTGGCGTTAGGCGGCGGCGTATTGTGTTTGCTGGCTATTAATTACAGACATTTTCACAGTTTACCGGTTGCCATAAATGCGGGTACGACCGGGGCATTGATTGCCATAGGTAACACCGCCGCTGTTGTAGGGTTTGGGTCCATTGCAAAAAACACTGAAGCGTTTCAAACAACAGTAGCGCTTATGACCCAAATTCCTGGTAACGAGCTTATTGGTGCCGCCATTGCCGTAAGCGTTATTGCAGGGCTAACCGGCAGCGCATCTGGCGGACAAGCCATTGCCTTACCCTTGGTAGCTCCGCATTATCTTGATCAAGGCGTAGAACCAGAGCAGCTGCATAGAATTGTATCTATATCTTCAGGCGCATTAGATTCGTTACCTCACAATGGTTACGTGGTCACTACCATACGCGCCATTTGTAATGAAACCCATCAGGCTGCCTACTGGGCGGTGGGTGCACTGACTGTAGTGGTACCAGTGATTGGGTTGGCAATGGCAATTGGCTTGTTTAGCTTTATGTAACATTAGTCAAAGCCAACGATATGGCCGAAGGCCCCACGATTTAAAGGTCACTCTTACAAAACATGCCATGTAAAAATGCGGCCTGAGAAAAGGATAAGAGAGTATGAATTGGAAAAAGACACTTACTTCCACGTTAGTGTGGAATAAGAGCAAAGGCATCAACACGCTATTGAAAAAGCCCGACTCAAGACAAGTTAAACAGTTAGCACTAGCAAATTTGGTTGAGATGTATTTAGTTAAAAAGCAACGCGCATTAGTGGGATTATTTGCCACGCTAATGTTGACGGTACATTGTCAGGGTATTGCTGGCGAATCCGAAGATAAATCGCCATTGCTCAGTTCTTCAAAAGCACCTACTTCTGAGCCCGTTTCTTCCTTGCCAAGCGCTTCGCTGATGGTAAAAAAACGCGTTTTTGAAATGCCTCACTTTACAACCTTTGGCGGTAAAGAAATCAAAAATGTGAAAGTAGGCTGGGAGGCGTACGGAACACTAAATGATGCTAAGAGTAACGTTATACTGATTACCCACTATTTTTCTGGATCTTCCCACGCAGCGGGAAAGTATGACGAAAACGATTCAGCGCCAGGCTACTGGGATAGTATTATCGGCCCCGGCAAGGCGATTGATACAGACCGCTTTTATGTAATAAGCGTTGATACGCTGGCCAATCTAAATGCTTACGACCCGCACGTTATTACAACCGGTCCTACGTCAATAAATCCAGATACAGGCAAACCCTATGGCTTAGACTTTCCCGTCGTCACCATACGTGACTTTGTAAATGTTCAAAAAGCACTTCTTGAAAGCTTAGGTATTGGCAAATTGTACGCGGTTGTTGGGCCTTCTATGGGCTCTATGCAGGCTATCGATTGGGCGAGCGCTTACCCAGACTGGGTTGAACGTATGATTTCAGTTATCGGCGCAGGTCAAAGCGATGCTTGGACCACCGCGGCATTGGAACACTGGGCAACGCCAATTACTCTTGATAAAAACTGGAACAATGGTGAATACAACAAAGAAGAGGCTCCCCTTAATGGCTTAGCGGCATCGCTTATGCTTATTACGCAAAATGCTCTTACTCCTTCGTTTTTCAACCAAACCGGCAAAACGTTGGATTTTAAAAATGTTGAGTCAGCGCCGCTTAGTGACATACGTCAGTCACACAGTATTGTAAGCTGGCTTCGTGAACGAGCGAAGGCCCGGGCAAAAACTATGGATGCCAACCACCTTTTATACTTGGTTCGAGCTTGCCAGCTCTTCGTTGCTGGGCACCAAGATAATCTTGAGCAAGGGCTGGCGTCGATAAAGGCCAAAACGCTGTTTATTCCAGCCCAAACTGATTTGCTTCTTATGCCCTACTTATCTCAAAGTGCACACCAAGAGCTTATTTCAACTGATATCGACAGCACATTAGTTACGCTAGATGGCAAATTAGGGCATTTAGAAGGAGTGACTAACATATCCGCTCAAGCACAGGCCATTCGCCAATTTTTAGAAAATGATAAGGCAGCAATGTAATGATGAAACCTAAACCCTTTTTACGCCGCGCAATGTGGCTTTCTTTATTAAGCGTAAGCGCGCTTAACTTTAGTTCGCCAAGTTTCAGCGCAGATGCATCAGCGCAGGGTGATGTTCCTTCGCTTACCCTCGATTTAGAGAACGTTACCGTGTCTGGCTTGTCCTCAGGCGGTTACATGGCAACACAATTTCAACTAGCACATAGCGACTGGGTGAAAGGCGTTGGCGTAATTGCTGGCGGCCCCTACTTTTGTGCACAAGGTGATATAACCACCGCCCTCGCACAATGCGTGAACAAGGTAGAGGGAGAGATAGACCTTGAGGCGCTGAATCAAAAAGCCCAACAGTATGAAACTGAAGGAAAAATTGCATCGCTTTCCAATATGAAAGACGCAAAAGTCTGGCTTTTTCATGGCACGCAAGACACCAGAGTGATTACACAAGTCAGCGACTTATTGTTTGAGCAATACAAATTGTGGACAGACACTCAATATATTGCCTATATCAAAGACAAACCCATGGCACATTTGTTTCCCACCAAAAACAATGGCGTCAACTGCATGAAATCAGAGAGCCCCTTTATCGGGAACTGCGACTATGATGCCGCTGGCGCTTTGTTTTCCCATCTTATTGAAGATATTTCAGCTCCTGATGAGAATTTGTCGGGAAAAGTGCATTCGATAGATCAGCAAAACGTAGCCGGTAGCGATGCCAAAACACTAGCGAGCGAGGGCTTTGTTTATGTACCAGCAAGCTGTGCTAAAGGTGAACCGTGCAGAGCCCATATTAGCTTTCATGGCTGTAACCAGTATGCCGATGCCGTTGGCGATGCCTACACTACCCAAACCGGTCTGAATGAATGGGCTGACGACAACAATATTGTTGTGCTTTATCCGCAAACTAAGAAGTCGTTATTTATGCCGTTAAATCCACAAGGCTGTTGGGATTGGTGGGGCTATGCGTCTAGCGATTACGCCAACAGAAACGGCGCACAAATAAACGCAGTAAAACAACTGCTGTTCTCATTAAATAGTGCCCCTTCGTTAAATAAATCAAACGGAAGTAACAATGACTAAGCGCACAATATTTATTACAGGCGGCGCAAGCGGCATTGGCTTTGGTATCGCTGAGTCAATGATGAAACAAGGTCATCATGTGATCATCGCTGATATAAATGAACAGGCTGCGAAAGACGCCGTGACCAAGCTTGCGCACTTGGACGGTTCGGCCAGCGCAGTGGCGGTAGACGTGTGCAATGCAGAGCAAGTTGCAGCGCTACCTGAGGTACTGGGAAAACATACCGTAGATGTGCTTATAAACAACGCAGGAATACAGCACGTTTCTCGTATAGAAGACTTCCCTTCTGATAAGTGGCAACAGCTTATAAACATAATGCTGGTTGGCCCTGCTCTGTTAACCCAAGCTTTTTTGCCCACAATGCGACAGCAAAACTACGGGCGCATCATTAATGTAGGCTCTATTCACTCGTTGGTAGCCTCGCCCTATAAGTCTGCTTATGTAGCGGCGAAGCATGGGCTGTTAGGTTTTGCAAAAACCATCGCTCTTGAAACAGGTGACTGTAATGTAACCATTAACACTCTCTGCCCTGCGTATGTTAAAACCCCCTTGGTAGAACAACAAATTACAGCACAGGCAAAAGAAAATAACCTTACCGAGGAAGAGGTAATAACAAAAATCATGTTAGAACCCATGCCTAAAAAGCAATTTGTTAGCGTTGAAGAACTTGCAGATACCGCAAGCTTCTTAATGTCGGCTAGTGCCCGCAATATTACCGGACAAACCATGGTGCTCGACGGGGGGTGGACAGCCCGGTAGTTGATTTTGGTTTTAACGCTTTACTATTAGTAGTTATAGCGTGTTTTTCTTCATACTTAAAAGACTGCAAGCTGCAGTCTTTTTAGTTTTATCATCTTGCCAAAAGATTATTCCCAAAGTGAGACATAAATGGCGACCATCTCTTCAATGGTCGGTACGCGAGGGTTATTGCCCGGTGAACCCGATGCCAAAGCTTGCTCAGCCATTGTTGAGGTCGAAGCAAAAAACGTCTCTTTATCAATTCCAAACTCTGCTGGCGTGGGCACTTGTAAATCGGCATTAAGTGCTTTTAGCTCATTGATAAGCTTTTCGTTCGCCATTTCGTCTGAATCTCCCTGTGTAGCGACCCCCATAGCGCGGGCACATTGTGCATAACGCACTGACGCACTTGGAATAGAAAAGGCGGTAACCGCGGGCAATAACATGGCATTCGATAAACCGTGAGGGACATGAAACGCAGCGCCGATAGGTCGACTCATTCCGTGAACAAGGGCCACTGATGCGTTTGAAAAAGCAATACCCGCAAGCGTCGAGCCCAGCATCATTGATTCTCTTGCCGTTTCATTTGTTGGGTCTGCAAATACAGTACGTAAATTAGGCGCAATTAATGCCATGGCTGATAACGCCTGTGCATCGCTATAAAGATTAGCTTTGCGACTTACGAATGCCTCAATAGCGTGAGTGAGCGCATCAATGCCAGTATCGGCGGTAACGCGGGCTGGCAAGCTTTGAGTTAACGAATAGTCGACCAAGGCTGCTGTTGGCATAAACCCTAAACCAACACACAACATTTTCTCTGTGGTATCTTCGTCAGTAATAATGGTAAACCGGGTTGCTTCTGAGCCTGTGCCTGCCGTTGTGGGAATGGCGATAATTGGTATCCCAGCTTCATCGACAATCCGTGGGAACTTGTAATCTCGCATTTCGCCGCCGTATTTGCCCAAAATGGCAATGGCTTTTGCGCTATCAATGGGGCTTCCACCACCCAAAGCAATGATGCTGTCATAAGCTTGGGTTTTGAAGGCGTCTACACCACGATCAATAGACCTCACCGTTGGCTCAGGCACCGTATCTGAAAACACATCTGCGCTAATTCCAGCCTCTTTTAACACTTGCACTATGGCAGCGCTGTATCCCAATTCGACCATCACCTTATCGGTAACCAATAATGGTTTGTGACAGTTAAGGCCTTTTAGGGTTTCAGCCACCCGCTGACTCGCGCCCTTCCCTATATGCATCACTCTTGGCAAAATAATTTGATGAGACATGCTTCCCTCCTGTGGTTGCTTTTCTCCAGCATACCTTCCGACATGCTTAAAGCAATGACAATGTAAAAATAATGTTACTCCATCTGACCCTACACTTTATTCTTTGCTGTAAATCGAGAGCGCAGTGCTTCCTGCGCAACTTATTAATGGATAAATACTTCGCCGAAGAAGGATTGAGTGAGGGTAAATACTAGAGCGAAGTGGCGAGCTTTCAATATTTATAACATCACCTTAAATGAAATGAGTGATAGACTGGTCGAGACTCTCTTCTGGACTAAGACTATGAAAAAAATCGGTATAACTTCATTGCTTATCGCAATTATCGCTTTAGCGGTTTGGCAATGGCCGAAACCTGATGCACCTTTACTTTCCTCAAGTGATGCCATGCCTGCCATGGAAAGTTTGCCCGACGATTTCTTTACCAGACAAGTAAACCCCGTTTTAACGCAACGCTGTGTGGTGTGCCACGCCTGTTACGATGCCCCATGCCAACTAAAAATGTCTTCTCCAGAAGGTATAGCCAGAGGTGGGAACAAAGAAAAAGTGTATGAAGGCACACGACTCACTGCAGCACAACCAAATAGGATGTTTCTCGACGCTCATGGTGTTGATGGATGGCGCGAGCGTGGCTTTTTCGATGTATTACCAACAAAAGAAGATTCCAACACTTCGCCAACACAATCCTCTGTGCTAGCGCAAATGCTTTTGCTAAAAAAAGAGCACCCTTTGCCCAATACAACTCATTTAGATGACAGTTTCGATATAAGCTTGAGCAGACAAAACCAATGCCCTACGATAAATGAAATCGGCGAATATATGGCTGAACAGCCTTTAGGCGGTATGCCCTACGCTCTGCCAGGCTTATCAGATAACGAGCACGCTACACTCATTCAATGGTTAAACCACGGTGCACCGTTACCTTCGCCCAAAGTGCTTTCACAAGAACTTATTCAGAAAATATCTGACTTAGAAGCATGGCTAAATGGCAATAGTAACAAGATGCAGCTTTCCGCACGTTATATTTACGAGCACTTGTTTACCTCTCATCTCTACTTCGAAGATATTTCAGAAAAAGGAAAAACGCCTCAGTTTTTTAACCTGGTACGCTCGAGAACCCCACCAGGGCAAGCGTTGGACATTATTGCCTCTCGCAGACCCTTCGACGACCCCAAGGTAGAGCGCGTTTATTATCGCTTGCAGCCTGTGCATTCCACAATTGTAAGCAAAACCCACCAAGCATACGCTATTAATCAGAACCTTTTAGATAAATGGCAATCTTGGTTTGTTGACGCTGAATTTTCTGTTGAAACTTTACCTTCGTATGAACCTAAAGTAGCGGCAAACCCCTTGACCGCTTTTACTTTGCTGCCGGTAAAAAGCCGTTATCGATTTATGCTTGAGCGCGCGCAAAACACCATTATGGGTTATATCAAAGGGCCGGTGTGCCGAGGACAAGTCGCGTTAAATGTCATCAACGATCGATTTTGGGTGTTCTTTGTCGACCCAGACATCGCAGCCTCTGAAAAAGTAAATGCGTTTTACGCTTCGCAAAAGGAAAACCTTCACCTTCCTGCTGAAAAAGACAGCTCTGCGCTAGCGATAAACTGGGCAAAGTATGCAAAACGCCAAGGCGATTATATGCGTGCAAGAGCGGCCTTTCTAAACAGCGAGTTTGAAAACGGAGAGCACCTAAACGTATCAAGTATTTGGGACGGTGACGGCAGCAATACCAATGCCAGCTTAACCGTATTCCGCCATTTCGATAACGCCACTGTAGCGAAAGGAATGGTGGGTAAGCCGACTAAAACAGCTTGGATTATTGACTACGCCTTATTAGAACGTATTCATTACTTACTGGTAGCCGGCTTTGATGTTTATGGTAACTATGGGCACCAACTAATGACCCGTTTATATATGGACTTCTTGCGTATGGAAGGCGAGTCGAACTTCCTCAACCTGCTTCCCCCGGCATCTCGTCAGGAACTCTTAGATAAATGGTATCAAAAGGCTAGCCCCGAACTCACTGACTATCTAGAGGGTGATTTTAATAGTTTCGAGCAGCCTTCAGGCATAACATTTGAAACGGAACGCCCGCTAAAAGAACTCTACCAATTGCTATCGAAGCACTTAGCTAGAGTTCAGCCGCAAGCCTCAACGTATAATAAACGCTTGTTATCAACCGAGCAGTACGAAGCGCTAGCGAGTTTAAACTCGCTCCCTGCCCAGCAAGCCACGCTGATGCCTGAAACAACCATGATTGTGGTAAAAGATGACCAAAATTCAGATAACATAGATGTGTTTACTGCCCTTAGGAACAGTGCCCACTACAATGTGAACAGTCTGTTCGAAGAAGAAGAAAATCGCGAGCCATCTAAAGACTCAATTACTCTGGTGCATGGAATTTTGGGTAGCTATCCCGATGCGTTTTGGTATATCAACGCTTCTGGCGTTAATGCGTCGATAGAAATGCTGAAGACAATTAAAAGTGAAGCTGATTACCAAGCTTTGCTCGACAATGTCGCTATGCGCCGAACAAACCCTAATTTTTGGGCCTTTAGCGACAAATTGATTCAGTGGTCTAGCGAGCACTACCCTATTGAAGGCGGCCTGCTCGACTATAATCGATTAGAAGATCGCTAAACCTTGCACTCTGTAACGTTTTACGCTTTTCTTTTGCAAAATACCTGTGCTAATGTCCGACCATTGGAAATGAAAGGACATTAGCATTCCATGCCCTATCAAACCGTTGCTTTAATTGGAAAACCTCAGCACGCTGCAACCCATGACAGCTTAAATATTCTTGCCGAATATTTATTAGCCAAAGGCTGCAAACTATTAGTTGAGGAAAGTATTGCTGAAGAGCTTGAAACTGAAAACGTCAAAAGCTGTAACCTTGTTACTATTGGCAAAGAGGCTGACCTTGCCGTTGTAGTAGGTGGTGACGGCAGCATGCTTGGTGCCGCCCGTGTACTGGCGCGTTTTGACATCCATGTTGTAGGCGTAAACCGCGGTAATCTTGGTTTTTTAACAGACATCCACCCTGATGATATCGTTCAACAGCTTGACCTTATCTTCAATGGAGAGTGCGTGGTTGAAGAGCGCTTCTTACTTGAAGTCGAAGTTTATCGGCACGAAAAGCTTAAAAGTAACAACTCTGCCGTAAACGAAGTGGTGCTGCATCACGGTAAAGTTGCTCATATGATGGAATTTGAAATTTATATCGATGAGCAATTCGTATTTAGTCAGCGAAGCGATGGATTGATTGTCGCCACACCTACAGGCTCGACTGCATACTCTCTTTCTGCCGGCGGCCCTATTATTATGCCAAAGCTTGATGCGCTAACTTTAGTACCCATGTTTCCTCATACACTGAGCAGTCGCCCCATAGTTGTTGATGCAGACAGTCAGGTATCGATGAAAGTGTCAAAGGTAAACAGTGATTCCTTGCAGGTAAGTTGTGATAGCCACATTGTTCTACCCGTATTGCCTGGCGATGAAATCCGCATCAACAAAAGCGTAGACAAGCTTCATCTTGTTCACCCCAAGGGTTACAGCTATTTTAACGTACTTCGCAAAAAGCTAGGTTGGGGCAGTAAGCTTTACTAGCCTCATTCCTTTCTCATCATTTCTAATGTGCATTTATTACATTAGCCTGTAGCATTTTCTTAATTGCTACAGGCTTGAAAAATAAAGATTTTTTAATCTTTCCCTATTTCTCTATTAAAAACGCGTACTTATAAAACTCTCAGATTTCGGCATACCCGTTGCAAATGTCTAGGTAAGTTGTTGGCACAGGGCTAGTGAGATTTCGGCCCCTTTTGATGTTTGACATCGTGCTGATTTATTTACATTCAATAGGAGATATCATGAGTAACACCAATATCAAATTTACAGCCCCAGGAATGGATAACGATGCTGCTGCCAAAACAATTAAGGTATTGGATCAGCGATTGGTTGCACTATTAGATCTACAGTTAACCTTAAAGCACATTCACTGGAATGTGGTAGGACCAAATTTTATTGGCGTACATGAAATGCTAGACCCTCAGGTAGATGCAGTACGCGAAATGACAGACACCATTGCCGAACGTATTGCAACCTTAGGCGGCGTACCAAAGGGCACACCAAAAGCCATTGTTGAAGGTCGCAGCTGGAACGATTACGAACTAGGAAAAGGTCTAGTACTTGACCACCTTAAAGCACTAGATGCTGTATATGATGGTGTAAATGGCGACCATAGAAAGGTGCTAGAGCTTCTTGGTGAAATTGACCCAGTATCGGAAGATATGATCACCGGTCAGCTGGCAGACTTAGAACAATTTCAGTGGTTCGTACGCGCACATATTGAATCTGGAAGCGGTGAATTGAAGCAATAAACATTATTATTGAATCGTAGATAGTTATCTGACTGTTAACAATTTAATTGAAGTTAAAATTCTGAAGGAGAGCTTAGGCTCTCCTTTTTGTTGTTTAGTTTTAAAAAACCGTTACAGCAGTCAACGTATTGGCTTGCTAGCTTTCTTCATAGATAGGCTTTTTGCTGTCGAATTTCACTTAGATTAGTACTATATAGATTTCTGTAAAAAACGCATTCTCATTAATTTCGTTTCTGCAGGTTACTCATAACCTCACATAACCATCAGAACTTATAACATTGATTTCTCTGCCTTTATTAGCTTCCTTTTTATTTTTAGCGTAATTTTTTCACGACTTAACTTTACACAGCCAAAATACTGTATATATTATCAGTTACTGTATATATCATCATGTTCAACTTATTCGAGTGTGGTTATGTTAGCGCATCTTTCTATTTCTAATTTTGCTGTTGTAAAACAATTATCGGTTCAACTGGAAAACGGGTTGACTGCAATAACCGGTGAAACCGGCGCAGGTAA
Organism: Alteromonas sp. ABH4_452; assembly: GCF_056311825.1. Classification (NCBI taxonomy): domain Bacteria; kingdom Pseudomonadati; phylum Pseudomonadota; class Gammaproteobacteria; order Alteromonadales; family Alteromonadaceae; genus Alteromonas; species Alteromonas sp. ABH4_452. Next base: position 3,356,040 of record NZ_CM149973.1, read on the forward strand.
ATCAATTGCTATTGATGCGTTAAGCTTGTGCTTAGGCGAACGTGCCGACGCAAACGCTGTGCGTAAAGGAAGTACGAAAGCTGAAATCATCGCACACTTTTCTTTGAGCAATAACGCGTTAGCTAAAGCTTTTCTCGATGAACATGAACTTACCTCAGACGAGGATGAAAACAGCTGCTTTATTCGCAGAGTTATTTCTAAAGAAGGTCGTTCAAAAGCGTTTATCAATGGTACCCCCGCTTCGCTTCAGCAGTTAAAAGGCTTAGGCCAATATTTGTTAGCCATTCACGGTCAAAACACACACCTGCAACTGTTGAAAGAAGATCATCAAAGAGATCTAGTTGACGGTTACGCTAAGCATGATGAATTGTTAGCGCAAGTTGCCGAAACTCATTCAATCTGGCGTGATAAGCAACGCACACTAAAGACACTTCAAGAGCAAGCACAGCAGCGAGAAGATAGAATTCAGCTGTTAACCTATCAGGTGCAAGAGCTCGATGAATTTGCTATTGAAGAGGGCGAGTTCGAAGAGTTGGAAGTAGAGCACAAGCGCTTAAGCAATGGTCAAAGTCTTTTAGAACAAGCGCAGACTAGCGTGTACAACTTATATGAAAATGATGAGGGCAATGCTTTATCAGTGATTCAAAGCAGCATTGAGCGCTTAGGCGAATTAGAAGCCCATGATGCAAGTCTAACGCCTATGATAGCATTATTAAACGACGCGGCAATTCAAGTAGAAGAAGCTGCGGGAGAGCTGCGTAGCTACTGCGATCAATTAGAAATTGACCCGCTTCGTCTACAGCAAGTTGAAGCGCGCTATGCTAAGGCAATGGAGCTGGCACGTAAACATAGCGTTATGCCAGAAGGGCTATATCAACACCATCAAGAGCTAGCCGCTGAATTCAATTCACTATCTGAACAAGAAACACTGTTAGGTACACTTGAAGGCGAAGTAGAAGAAGCGCGAGCAACATACCTAACTGCGACCAAAGGGTTGTCTGAAAGCAGACAACGTGCTGCTGGTAAGTTAAGTAAAGACATTGAGGCTCAAATTCGACAAATGAATATGCCTCATGCAAAAGTAGATATTCAAATTCAGTACGATGAGCTTAAGAAGCCTGTTAGCTCAGGTCTTGATACTGTCGAGTTCAAAGTCTCTACCAACCCGGGTCAGGATGCAGACAAATTAGAAAAAGTGGTGTCAGGTGGTGAATTATCGCGTATAGGGCTGGCTATTCAGGTAATTGCAAGTGACAATCACGCAACGCCTACCATGATTTTCGATGAGGTAGATACAGGTATCAGCGGGCCAACTGCATCTATCGTTGGCGGCCTTTTACGAAAACTGGGCAAGCAGTCACAAGTAATGTGTGTTACGCATTTGCCACAAGTAGCTGCGCAGGCGCATAACCAGCTGTTCGTCACTAAACTCACTGATGGGGAAAGCACAGAAACTCAAATGCTACCGCTTACCAAGCAAGACCGTATTGATGAGTTAGCGAGATTGCTAGCCGGTGACAAAGTGACCAAATCGGCCTTAGCAAACGCAAAAGAACTGCTAAAAAGCGCAGCATCGAACTAAAATGCAGTTGATTGGTCATAGTTGTCAATGTAGCATGCCTTCGCGCTTGCAATAAAACAGCCTCGAAATTCGCCTTCGCGAAATTCGCTGGCACTAACAAAGGCAATACTGGACAAATTAACGCATGAAGTTGCAACACCTATTAGTAATTCTTGGTATCACACTTACATCAACCGCTTGCTCGAACTGGATATATCGTATCGACGTTCCCCAGGGAAACTTCCTTGATCAAAGAGACGTTGAAAAGCTGCGCGTTGGAATGACAAAAGAACAAGTTATTTATGTATTAGGCAACCCTGTTGTTCAAGACTCGTTTGATGATGACACTTGGTACTACGTTTACGATATGAAACGCGGTATGGAAAAGCGCGGAAAAGATTTTCAGAAGCAAATGATAATAAACTTTGTAGATGACAAAGTCACCACGGTTGAAGGCGACTTCGATTTATCTGAAGACTTCAACACACCACTTGATAACTAATTATATTTAAAAAGGTAGCGTTTTCACGCTACCTTTTTAGTTTCTAGTCCCCGTAGTAACAACACCTGTTTTTCGAGTTACATCACTTAGTTAATTGAGGTCTTCATGGAACACAGTTTTTGGCACAGTAAATGGCAAAAAAACGAAATCGGATTTCACGAACCTGAAGGGAATGCACTTCTCGTTAAGTATGCGTCTTGTCTGCTTGGCGACGAAAACTCGAACACTGCTTCGAAACGTATATTTGTTCCGCTTTGTGGTAAAACCCGTGACATCGGATGGTTACTTTCCAAGGGTTGTGAAGTGGTTGGTGCTGAGCTAAGCGAAGTAGCTATTATCCAGCTGTTTAAAGAGCTAGGTGCCGAGCCTAACGTTACTACCACAGCAAAGGGTAAGGTTTACACCAAAGATGGCTTGACAATATACGTGGGCGATATTTTTAAGCTCACATCAAGTGACATAGGTAATGTTTCGGGGATATACGATAGAGCAGCTTTAGTCGCGCTGCCCAGCCCCCTTCGCGAGCAATACGCTGCACACCTAATTGCTATTACTCAAAGCGCCCCTCAGCTAATCATCTCATTCGAGTATGACCAGAATGAAATGGCCGGCCCTCCATTTAGCGTAAACGAAAAAACCGTTGATACACTTTATGCTGGCGACTACAACATTCAAAGGTTAGAGCGCTCTGTGCTTGAAGGCGGCTTGAAAGGCAAAGTAGACGCAGATAATTTGGTATTTGCGCTAACGGCGAAGTAGACATTTTTAAGATCCGTTGCCAATACGAAGCGCTGAAGTAGTTACTTTTTAGTTTGCGTTTAGCGCTGATTAACAGAGCGACATTTACGTAATGCATACTATGTCTGCTAATGCGACTTGCTTAAATAAATGGCTATAGGCCCAGCAACGCCTCAACCCCAAACAATATTGCACCTATTAGACCTCCGACGATGGTACCGTTTATGCGCACTTTTTGTAGGTCACGACCAATATTTAGTTCTACCTGCTCAGCCATTTCACGTTCATCCCAACTATTGATGGTATCGCGTATGTGACGGGTTAGAAATTCAGCCAACTCAGGCGCCATATATTTAGCCGCTTCTCCAATGTGTTTATTAAACGCTTTTGCTAACTCACTGTCTTGCGTTAACGTTATGCCCAAATCTTTCAAAAGGCCCGACACCTTTATTTCTGCTTTACCATTTTGCGTTTCAAGCGACGTTAAAAGCCATTGATGGAATTTAGCCCATGATTGCTGAACGTATGCGTTTAACGCTGGGTCATTGATGAGTTTTTCCCGATAGCTGTTTACCTTCTTCTCCATTAACGGACTGTGCTGTAATTCGTAAAGAAATTCGTGTACTTGCTCATCGAACGCATGGCGAATAGGATGGTGCTCATCTTCGTATATATCTTCTAAGATACTCGAAACCGCTTTAACAGCGATGAGAGCCCCCTGCTCGCTTAGCCAGCTAGACGGCAATAGCTTTTCAATACGACTGTATTCGGTTTTTAGCCATACCACTAACGTGTCTGCTATATATATTTGGGTTTCTGGCTCTGCAAGCAGCGTGGCTAACTTCCCTAACACCCTATCAAGCACAACTTGGTGCTGGCGCTCCTTCGTAACAGCGCTCAACGAGGTTGCCATCAATTGCCCAAGATCAAGTTGTTTAATGCCCTTCTGCGCAGTTTTAGCAATAAATGCTTTTACGGGTTTGTCATCAAGTACACGTAACACGCCGGCAAAGGCGTCACATAGAAAGCGACTTAAGCGAGTAGCGTTTCTCTCTTGTGACAACCATCTTCCAGCGCCCTTCGCAGGGTCGCTGTCGCGAATCAGTTTTTCTATTGCTTCGGGATGAAAGAACTTCTCTTTAACAAACAATGATAAGTTATTAGCGATAACGGACTTGTTGCTAGCCACGATATTGGTGTGAGGAATGGGGTACTTCGCAGGGATTGGCTTAAATAGTGCCGTCACAGCAAACCAATCAGCTAGGCCACCTATAAGCGCCGCCTCACTCGCCATCTTGATAAGGCCTAACCACCATGCACCTTGTAAGTCTGGATAAAACTTGGGAAGTAAAACGGTGAAGACAAATACACCAGCAGCAAAAACCAAACAGGCCAATGCGAGCCTTTTGGCTTTGTTGAGCTGTGCATATTTGTCCGTCATAAACTACTCCGTTTAAATTACTCGTTCACCGTCTTGGTCAATTAATGGTGTACCGTCTTCTTTAGCAAAAGGGCCTTTTGGCCATACCGGTAAAATATCCAATACAGCTTCACTAGGGCGACATAGTTTTACTGTTTCTTTCGCGTTATCAGCAACAGCATTATCTTCATTTGCGTCGGAAGATAATGAAGCTGTTTTTTCATATTCATGTTTAGGAATGCAAACAATAGGCCTATTCACTAGGATAGGATGCTTCAGCATGAGTTCGAAGATAGCTTCGTTACTGACCGACTCATCAAGCACCCCTAACTCAGCCGCTGGCGACTTTGTTGTCCTAAGCGCTTGTCGAGGGGTCAAGCCTGCTGCATGCAATAAATAGCTCAGCTGCTCGCGCTCCCACCCTACACTTAAATACTCAATAACCTCCACGTCATATCCCGCAGCTCTAATCACTGCAAGTACATTTCTAGACGTTCCACATTCTGGATTGTGATAGATCTTTATCATCGTTATTCACCTCAACAAAAAATAAAACTATAAATACCAACATACTGTTTAAGTTCGAAGACAGTCACCTAATGAGGCTAAATACCCAGCCTGTACTTCGTGGACACACACTTGCTCTTCTGCAAACTAATCACTTCACGCCTGTACTTCGTGGACACACACCCAAATAACTACCTGTACTTCTTGGACACACACTTAAAAGATGAAATTAGTAACTAAAAGGTATCTACTAAAATTAAAGTGTCTGTCTCTTTCTGAATTTCGGTACATTTGATTGTAAATGGTTAAATTCGCCATCTATTGGCAGATGTGGCTACAAAGTTATCTATTACGTCATCAAGCCTTCTTAAATCAGTTAACAAATATCTTTAACCCACTGATTTTAAATAACTTTTATTGATGGCACGATATGTGATAAATGCATATCACTAACACATCTTAATTTGTGTTTAGAACGAAAACTTTAAAAGCGTGCTATCTAAAGTATATAAAAACCATTAAGGATATTAGAATATGAAAAAGTCGATAATTGCCAGTGCTGCTATGTTGCTCTCCGTTTCTCTACTAAGTGGCTGTGTCATCCATGTCGGCAATGCAAACGCTTTGGAAGGCAGTGATTTCAGTTCAATTCTGGGTAATATCGACATTGCCGAAGGAAAGCATGCTGGGGATATATCTTCGGTTAATGGCAACGTAGAAATTAATGATCACGGCGGCGCAGATGAAGTTAGCATTGTTAATGGAAACCTAGAAATGGGTAGCCATGTGACTGTCCGAAATATTGATATTGTAAATGGCGATGTGAGCGCAGATACGAACCTGAGTGTGGTTAAGGGGATCGAGACGGTAAATGGAAATGTTACGCTTCCTGGACAAAGCATGATTGGCGCTAGCGTTGAAACTGTAAACGGTGATATCACCGCTGTTGATACAACCATTGAGAAACACATCAAAACATTAAACGGCGATATTACGTTATCTGGCTCATCTCACGTTTTAGGCGATATCATATATAAGGAAAGTGAAAGCTCTTGGGGTAAAAAGTCGGATAACAAACCCACGCTATCAATTAGTGCCTCTGTTACTGTAGATGGCAACATCATTTTACATCGCCCTGTAAATTTAGATATTGAGAGCGATGAACTAAAGCAAAAAATCGTTGTAAGCTACGGCGGTGCAAAGTAACGTAGCCGCTTTAACAACAAGGCTTGATGTTTCGGAAATACATGACTGAACATGAAAAAATGCTTGCTGGCGATTTATATTACCCCTCAGACAAAACCTTAACGGCGTTGCGTAAGCAATGCCGTATTCAATTAGACGAGCTTAATGCAACTTGTCAAAGTGACCACAAAAAGCGTACTAGATTGCTAAAACAATTGTTTGGCAGCACAGGAAAAAGACTATACATCGAGTCTTCGTTTAAATGCGATTACGGCGAAAATATTTACGTTGGCGAAAACTTTTATGCCAATTTTAATTGTGTCATTTTGGATGCGGCAAAGGTGACCATTGGTGACAACTGTATGATTGCGCCTCAAGTAGGGCTTTATACAGCCACCCACCCTATAGACCCCGCGCAAAGAGCAACAGGTATAGAGTTCGCCAAGCCTATTACTCTCGGTAATAACTGCTGGATTGGTGGGATGGCGGTAATAAACCCTGGTGTGACATTGGGTGATAATGTGGTTGTGGCTTCTGGCGCGGTGGTAACCAAATCTTTTGGAGATAACCTAGTCATAGGCGGTAACCCAGCCAAAGTAATCAAAGAGATTGAACCCTTCGCTCAAAGTGTTTAACGATTTAGCCGATGGCTTTATGAATGGAAGCTTTTATGAATGAAAGCATATGTAGACGGCATTTTTTTGAACAAAGCTTTTCTGAAAAAGGCCTTTTTCAACGAACTCACCATTCCCTCTAATCACTCAATCGATTGTATTTGTTGAAATAAGAAGTATTAAAAGGCCGCGGATGTAACCAATAAAGCGGCCTTAAATTGATGTCGAATACAACGAAACAAGACAAGGCTAGTAAACTTACGCTAGCCTTATTCACCGTATTATATACACCCTAACAAAATGCTAGCTTTGTTAAGCCTTAATCCCAGCTGGGCGCAAAATCGGGGTTAACAATACGTTCGCCATTATCCAGATCATCAATAAGAACAAGCTCTTCTTCACTAAGTTTAACCCCACCATAAGCTAAATTTTCCGCTAGGTGTAATTCACTGGTTGATGAAGGAATCGCGTAAATGTGACGTTTTTCCATCCACGCCAATACCACTTGCGCCGGCGTAGCATTATGGTCTTGAGCAATGTTTAAAAGCGTTTCGTCTTTCATTACTTTTCCCACAGCAAACGGCATGTACGCGGTAGCTCTAATGCCTTTTTCCTTGCCAGCTTCCACTACTTTTTTGTTTTGCATGAAAGGATGTATTTCAATTTGATTGGTGTACATTTCGCCTTCACCTAAAATTTCTTCAGCCTTGTTTAGCAAATCGATAGTGAAATTAGATACCCCTATATGACGCGTAAGTCCTAGCTCTTTCGCCTTGGCAAGATTGCCTAAGTAACTCTCTAGTGAAATATCATTTCCTGGATACGGCCAATGAATGAGAAGTAAATCTACATACTCTAGCTTCAGCTTTTCTAAGCTTTCGTGAACACTGGGTATAAAGTGATCGTCGCCCAAAGATTCGTGCCACACTTTAGTGGTAACGAATAGCTCGCTCCTATCTAGCCCGCTGGTTTTTATAGCATCGCCAACTTCAGCTTCGTTATCATAGATTTGTGCGGTATCAATATGCCTAAACCCTACTTTTAGGGCTTTACTTACTGATTCACGGGCCTCGTCGCCTTTTAAACGAAACGTTCCCATTCCTAGTTGAGGCATGTCTTTCATAACAATCTCCTATTCCGTGTGCCTTTAACTACTTGACGTAGCTGATTCGTAATTTCCTACGCCACGGTTTGAAAAGAAGATCGAAACGCGCTTAATGATTAATAGGGTTAATTAAACAACTCTGGTTGTTATTGGACTTGTGTTTAACACTGGTAAAAAGAAAGCCGCAAGCATTTGCTCGCGGCCTTAAGTATTTACTTAGATATAGTTAGATACTATTTACGTTTGCCTGGACGTCCAGCACGTTTATTCAAGCCTTGCTGCTTGCGTACTTTGTGCTTTTTAACCGAGCGACGCATACGACTTAAGCGGGCGTGATCCAGTTTACCTTGGCGCACATTGACCATCGTCTGCGTTTCATCCGGCAATTGAACATGGCTACGAAGGGCATTCACATCTTCTAGACCTAGCTCTACCCACGCCCCTTGCGGTAGGCGCTTTTGCAGTTCAATTGGGCCGTACTTAACGCGGATCAAACGGCTAACCTGCACGCCTTGCGATTCCCAAAGACGACGAACTTCTCGGTTACGCCCTTCTTTCAACGTTACATTGTACCAACGGTTCATGCTTTCATCTTCAGCATGCTGCGGCGTAGGCGCTCCTGAAATTGTCAAAAACTTTGCTTCGCCGTCTTCCAGTTCTACACCTTTTTGAAGTGTATGTAACGTTTTGCCTGTTACTTCACCAAATACACGTACAGCGTATTCGCGTTCTACTTCGCACTTAGGGTGCATTAAGCGGTTGGCCAGTTCACCATCGTTGGTGAATAACAGTAGGCCACTGGTATTCATGTCTAGACGACCAACGGTGATCCAGCGCCCTAACCGAATAGCGGGAAGACGGTCAAATACCGTATCGCGCCCTTCTGGGTCGTGACGGCTGCACAATTCACCTTCAGGCTTATTGTACATCAACACACGGCAGACAGGCTGTTCTGTCTGGCGAGATAACAAATGACCATCCACACGAATTTGCGCAGTATGATCGACTCTATCTCCTAATGTCGCTTTAGTGCCATTAACCGATACTCGGCCTTCTTCAATCCAACGTTCCATTTCTCGTCGCGAGCCTAGCCCTTGGTTAGCCAGTACTTTTTGCAACTTTTCAGTCATGGGTTTTCACTCTTTAATTGCTTGTTTACGGTCGCACGGTCTATTCTGACGGTGCCTCATTTAACACCTTAAGCGGCGAGTCTGACGCAACGCTTTCAGCCATGTTTTCGAAAACGTCAGCATTGGGCAAATCGCTCAACGACGTCATCGAAAAATAGTCTAAGAAGCCTTTGGTAGTTGCATAAAGTGCTGGTCGCCCAGGCACTTCTTTGTGGCCCACTACCTTTACCCAGTCTCGTTCTGTGAGTGTCTTTATAATATTACTGCTTACCGCCACGCCCCTTACCTGCTCGATTTCTCCGCGGGTTATAGGTTGACGATAGGCAATGAGTGCCAAGGTTTCGAGCATTGCTCTAGAATACTTTGGCGCATTTTCCTGCCACAATTTGCTTAACCACGGGCTTAACGCATCTAACGATTGAAAGCGATAGCCACTTGCTACTTCCACCAATTGAATGCCTCTTGGCTGATAGTCTAACTTTAGCTCGTTAATCACCTTACTCAAGGTTCTATCAGCGACGGTAAACTCATTGAGTACCGTTTCTTTTAAATGCTGCTTTGAAATAGGTTTATCAGCAACAAATATTGCTGCCTCTACCAATTGTTTAAGCTGCGCCGTGTTAATTTTCTTCATGGGCACCTAATTTTACATGAATTTTTGCATAAGGACCTGCCTGAATGCATAAAATTAGCTGTTCTTTTACTAATTCTAAAATTGCTAAGAAGCAAACCACTACACCAGCTTTACCTTCTTCAACCGTAAATAGGCGTTCAAGCGGCGTATATTCTGTTGTTGTCAGTAGCGATAAGATGAGCGACATACGCTCTCGCGTACTCAGTGCTTCCCGTGCAATGGTATGGTGTTCAAACGCTTCAGCGCGCTTCATGGCCGCACTGAACGCCAATACAATTTCGGCTAAAGACACGTCGGGCTCAATGCGAATTGGCGCCACACTCTCACTAAGTTCAACGTGAGTGGTGAAAATATCCCTCTCAAGCCTAGGCTGAATATCTAAATCTTCTGCCGCTTGCTTTACTAGCTCGTATTCTAATAATCGGCGAATAAGCTCTGCGCGAGGATCTTCTTCTTCGTCGGAATCGTCACTGCGTTTAGGCAATAGAAGCCTGGACTTAATTTCTGCCAATATGGCTGCCATCAGCAAGTACTCTGCCGCTAGCTCTAATTTTAGCGACATCATGGCATCCACATATTCCATATACTGCTTGGTAACATCAGCGATGGGCAATGTGGTGATATCAAACTTTTGTTTTCTAATTAGATAAAGCAGTAAGTCGAGTGGCCCTTCGAAGGTTTCTAATATGACTTCTAGGGCATCAGGGGGAATGAAAAGATCTTCAGGTTTTTCAATTAGCGCTTCGCCATTAATAAACGCAAGTGGCAACGGTTGCTGAACAGGTGTTGCAAGCCCCTTTTTACCGGAGGCCTCGTTATCGTTATTATTTTCTTCAACAAGCTCTGACACAGTTCCACAACCGTTTTTACGCGCTAACAAAGCGGCGATTATTGATATTATTATTTACGCGTTCATGCTAGGACCCATCGAACATTGTTATACATCAACGCACGACAGGCCTTAGAAACTTAGCTTACGGTTCCCTACTATAACTTTCACCTGCAACAAGCAAAAGAAGCTATTTACAGCAATCTGTTCGAAAAAACAGTAAAACGAAAGTTACTCAAAGGGAGACGGTTCGCCCGTGCCATGTCGCACAATTACTGGCGTGTCTTCCGACAAATCAACCACGGTAGTGGGCTGCTCTCCGATGTAACCACCGTGAATGATAAGCCCAACTTGCTTTTCCAAGTTGTCGCGAATGACATCCGGGTCTGATTCGGCCATGGTGTTACCTGGCAAAATCAAAGACGTAGACATCAACGGTTCTCCTAGCTCTTCCAATAATGCTAGTGCAATAGCGTTGTCGGGTACGCGAATACCTATGGTTTTACGTTTAGGGTTTTGCAAACGCTTGGGGACCTCGCGGGTCGCTTTCAACACAAAGGTGTAACGCCCAGGTGTGTTGTTCTTAATTTGTCTGAACGCCGTGTTGTCAACTTTTGCGTAAATTGATAGCTCAGACATGTCTCGACACATTAAGGTAAAGTTGTGGTCTTTATCGATTTGACGAATACGACACAACTGCTCAAGCGCCTTTTTGTCTTCCATTTGGCAACCTATGGCGTAGCCTGAGTCTGTCGGATACACCACCACTGCCCCCTCTCGAATTAACTCACAAGCCTGACTGATTAGGCGTTTTTGCGGGTTGTCGGGGTGCACATAGAAAAATTGACTCATAATTACTTCCTTTTCTTAAACGCGCAGATTGATACTACCACTTTGCCAACGGGGTAAGTGACTGTCCACTTATTAAGCTTGTTGGTTAAATTCGCTTTTGGGCTTTTTACTAACCGACTCTCGGCATTTTAATTAGCAATAGCGCGCATCAACTGCACGTGAACCATTTGCCTTACGTCATCCATTTATACCGTGAGCGTAGCAAATTAGATTTTCCTAGCTTTCAGCCATCTGTCCTTCAAACTGCTGCCAATTATGCCACACCGGCGTGAGCTTACTGCTAATGCCCAAGTTTTTACCTAATTCAGTCCAGCGAGAAGGGAAATGAAAATCAGAGCCCGCTGATGCTAACAATTGATGGGTTTGTGCAAGCTCATTAATAAGCTCTTGCTTTGTTTTATTAATGCCAGGAAACGCGGTTTCAATAGCATCACCACCCGCTTGTTCAAAAAGGGCAACTAAGCGCCTAAGCCATTTGGCTGTCATGTCATAATGGACTGGGTGAGCCAATACAGCTTGTCCACCTGCATCGTGGATCCACTCAATAGCCGTTTCAATGCTTGGCCACTCAGCTTTTACTGCCGCACGTTTACCCTTGCCCAGATACTTTTTAAACGCGGCGTCCATACTCGGTACACCGTAATTGTTAACCAGTACTCTCGCGAAGTGAGCCCGAGTTACCTGGCCAACGCCCGCTAGAGCTTTTGCACGCGCTAAAACACCTTCAAACCCGCACTTTTCAAGCTTACTGGCAATTTTTTCAGCCCGAGCTTCACGAGTTTCCGATTGACCTTGTAGCCTTTCAAGAAATGTTGCGCAGTGTCTGTCCACATTCAATCCAACAATGTGGATATCGAAACTATGCCAAGTGGTGGAAATTTCAACACCATCAATAATGGTTAGTGCTCGTTTTTGCTTGGCTTGAGTAGCGTGTGCTTCTTCCAAACCGGCTACGGTATCGTGGTCGGTAACGGCAAGCGCATCCACCTGCATTGTGTGCGCGCGAAGGATTAATTCTTCTGGCGTTAAGTGGCCATCAGAGAATTTTGTGTGGCTATGTAGATCTATTTTCAATGTCTTATGCAAATTTTAGGTTGACACAAAGGGCAATTTGTTTTCTTCTATACACACAAAGTATACGTACTAACAGCTTCAAATCCTATTGAAGTTTGAAAAAACAACGAGTAATTCATGCATTCATACGACATTTCGACAGCAACGACAGTTGCAGCTTGGTGGTGGCACTCCCTAACTTAACGGGCGGTGTGCACAGTAGTGCGTGAATGAAAACACATAAAGGCCCGTTTATACGGGCCTTTTTTTTATCTTTTTGCAGTTGGAGAGTAGCAAAAATGAGTTTAGCGGAACTGGGGACGTCCCCAGGTAAGGTAGAGACAATTGAGCAAGTGGGGCACTACGTAGACGACCCACTTGCCGCGTTTGCCCACCTATGTGGAAATAAAAGCAACGCGCTGCTTTTAGAGTCAGCAGAAATTGATTCAAAAGACGATTTACAAAGCTTATTAATGGTCGATGCAGCCCTGCGCATGGAATGCCGAGGCAACCGCGTTGAAGTGAAAGCACTGACAGGCAACGGCGCTTCAGTACTGCCTTTGTTTGCCTCTCACGCCCCCGACGGCTTGCGAGTTAAAGAAAGGACAGACACTTCAATCACCTTAATATGTGATGAAGCTGACGGCGAGCTTGACGAAGACAGTCGCTTAAAGGCCGCAAGCGTAATGGACGCACTTCGCATTGTTATCAATAAAATAACGCCTATTCGCCAACATCCACACGCTATATTCTTAGGCGGCGTTTTTGCCTACGACATGCTAGCAGGCTTTGAAAAATTACCCGATGTTGCAGAAGGTGAAAATGACTGTCCTGACTTTGTGTTTTACTTGGCGGAAACCTTAATTACCGTTGACCACCAAACCCGCGAGACGCATTTAATTGGCAGTGTTTTTAGCGGACAAGACGTTGCTCAGCAATACTTTTCTATAGCCCAGCGATTGGAAGCAATTCATCAACAGCTACACGATATGCCCGCTGAGCCAGTGCTAGTAAATACAAATGCGGAGAAGCCCAGTGAAGTAGAAGATGAAGAAGTAGAAAGTGGACAGTCACTCGTTTCCAACTCAGAAAACCCAAACGAAACTGAAAACGGACAGTCACTTTCTTTTAACCCAAGTGTTGAAGTTAGCGTTAATTTAAGTGACGAACAGTTTTGCAATCACGTCCTTGACTTAAAACAGCATATTTTAGCTGGCGACATATTTCAGGTTGTGCCATCGCGTACATTCTCTCTCCCCTGCCCGTCGCCGCTACTTGCTTACGCTAAACTTAAAGAATCAAACCCAAGCCCTTACATGTTTTACATGCAAGATGCCGCTTTCAGCATATTTGGTGCCTCTCCTGAATCAGCGCTTAAATACGAAAGAGAAAGCAATCAGGTAGAGATCTACCCTATTGCCGGTACCCGTCCACGTGGCAAGCGCCCTGATGGTAGTATTGATATGGACTTGGACAGTCGCATTGAACTAAACCTTCGCGAAGATAACAAAGAGAAGTCTGAGCACATTATGTTAGTTGACCTTGCTCGTAATGATGTTGCAAAGGTGAGTCGTCCAGGCACGCGCTATGTGAAAGACTTGCTTAAAGTTGACCGTTACTCTCACGTGATGCACTTGGTATCGCGCGTGGTTGGTCAGCTACGTGACGATTTAGATCCACTGCACGCTTATCAAGCCTGCATGAATATGGGCACCCTAGTTGGCGCACCAAAAGTAAGCGCAGCAACGTTAATTCGCGAAGTAGAGAAAAAACGCCGCGGCAGTTATGGCGGCGCGGTTGGCTACTTAAATGGTCAAGGCGATATGGACACCTGTATAGTCATTCGCTCAGCGTTTGTGAAAAACGGCACGGCTTATATTCAAGCGGGTGCAGGCGTAGTATATGACTCGGTTCCACAAGCTGAAGCTGATGAAACCCGCGCTAAGGCACAAGCGGTAATTGGTGCAGTAAAAGCAGCGCTACAAGAAGAAGCTGAAAGTATCAACGTTGCATTAAATGAAGGAGGCAACGCATGAATCAGCAAGTGACCACCCTATTTTTGCTCGACAATGTAGACTCATTTACCTACAACCTTGTGGACGAACTGCGTACCTTAAACCTAGATATCAAGGTGTATCGCAACACGGTTTCAGCAAATGCTCTGTTTGAAAGAATGCAGGAACAAGCAACGAAAGGCCCCGTGCTTCTTATGCTGTCGCCAGGCCCAGGCGCACCAAGTGAAGCCGGCTGTATGCCTGAGCTACTTAAAAAAGTACACGGTGTGTTCCCCGTAATTGGTATTTGTTTAGGCCATCAAGCTATTGTTGAGCATTACGGCGGCACCGTAGGTCGCGCCAGCCAAGTTATGCACGGCAAGTCTTCTGCTATTACCCATTCTGAAGACGCTATGTTCAAAGGCTTACAGCAGCCCTTACATGTCGCACGCTACCACTCTTTAGTGGCACATTCATTGCCTGAAAACCTTACTGTGTGCGCATCTACAATAAACGACGACGGCAGTGAGGCCGTAATGGCAGTTTACAACAGCGCAGATCGCATGTTGGGTTTCCAATTCCACCCAGAATCTATTTTAACAGCCCACGGCAGTTTGCTGTTAAAGCAAAGTATTGACTATTTAACGTTACAGGGAGCGAACCATGCTTAATGCAGGCCCTCTACTAGAACAAATTATGTTGCGAGAATCTCTGTCGCAAACCGAGGCATATAGCTTGTTTAACAGCATCATGCACGGTGAGCAAAGCGAGGTGATGATTGCTTCAGTGCTGACTGCGCTGAAAATGAAAAAAGAATCACCCAGCGAAATTGCGGGTGCAGCGAGTGCCATGGTTGCAAATGCACTGCCCTTTCCCTCACCCTCTTATGAGTTTGCCGACATTGTGGGTACAGGAGGAGACGGCCACAACACCATTAATATTTCCAGCGCTGCCGGCGTCGTTGCCGCATCTTGTGGCGTGAAGGTGGCCAAACACGGTAACCGAAGCGTATCGAGCAAATCTGGATCAGCCGATTTGTTTCGCCAATTTGGGCTTAACTTAGAGATAAGCCCAGAAACTTCCCGCAAGTGCTTAGATGAAGCAAATTTCACATTTCTTTTTGCGCCGGTTTATCACGCGGGCATGCGCCACGCAGCCCCCGTCCGCGCTGCGATGAAGACCAGAACCCTGTTCAATATACTTGGGCCACTGGCAAACCCGGCGGGTCCAACTCATGGCGTTTTCGGCGTATACTCTCCCGAACTGCTTGAACCTTATGCAAAAACCCTTATGCTGCTTGGACAACATCGCGCAATGATAGTGCACGGCGACGGCTTAGATGAACTAGCACTTCACGGCGAATCAATAATTTACGACCTTGAGCATGGCGATATTCGCAAGCTTACCGTTACCGCTGAAGACTTCGGTTTGCCTCATTACCCACTTTCTGCGATTGAAGGTGGCGAGCCTGAAGAAAACAGACAGTTTGTTGAGGCAGCGCTAAACGGCGAAGGTAAAGAGGCACATCGCGCTGCTATCGCTATGAACTGCGGGGCACTGTTGAAAGTAACCGGCAAAGCCTCAACCTTCAAAGAAGGGGCCGAAATGGCGATGAATGCGATGGCCGAAGGGTTGCCGATGCAGTTATTAACGAAGGTTGCCAAAATTACTCAGGAGGTAAGCACGAATGGCTAATGTGCTTGAGAAAATTGTTGCAGACAAACGCGAAGAAGTGGCCGCACGCAAAGAGGCACTGCCGCTAGAAAGCTTCAAGGCGAATCTAGTTCCTTCCGAAAAGAGCTTATTTGCGGCACTTAGTGAGCCAAACGCAGGCTTTATCTTCGAATGCAAAAAAGCATCGCCTTCAAAAGGCCTTATTCGAGAGAATTTCGATTTAGACGAGATCTTAGCAGCTTACACGCCTTATGCTGCCGGTATTTCTGTGCTGACAGACGAGAAGTACTTCCAAGGTAAATTTGATTACTTAGCTTATGTCACTGAGCGTGTTGCTCAGCCTGTGCTTAACAAAGATTTCTTCGTTGATACCTATCAAGTGTATTTAGCCCGTCACTACAATGCTGATGCCGTGCTATTAATGCTTAGTGTGCTAAATGATGGCGAATATCGCGAGTTGGCAAGCGTTGCCAATGCTCTGTCATTAGACATTCTTACCGAAGTAAGTAATGAAGAAGAAATGGAGCGCGCTATTGCCCTTGAAGCCAACATCATTGGTATCAATAATCGCAACTTACGCGACCTTTCTACCGATTTAGCGACCACCGAACGCCTTGTGCCCATGCTTGAAAAAGCCACGCACGACTACGTGGTTATTTCAGAGTCGGGCATATACACACACCAAGACGTGCTTCGTTTAGCGCCTGTATCCCAAGGCTTTTTGGTGGGCAGTGCGTTAATGGCCGAGGCTGACCTACCGCGCGCTGTGAAAACGTTAGTGAATGGCGCAGTTAAAGTGTGCGGGCTTACCAGCCCCGAACAAGCTCAGATGGCGTTTGATAAAGGCGCAAGCTTCGGCGGCCTTATCTTCGCTGAAAAATCGCCACGCTGTGTGAGCGAAGCACAGGCTTTGACCATAACGCAGAGCGTTGACGGTGCTTTTGTTGGTGTGTTCGTTAATCACGACATTGATGAAGTGGCTTCACTCGCCGCCTCGCTTAACCTTTTTGCCGTTCAGCTTCACGGCAGCGAAGATGAAGCTTACATTTCAGCGCTCGCTGCCAAGCTTCCAGAAGGTAGTGAAATTTGGAAAGTCGAAGGTGTTAAAGCAACCTCTTCTGACGCACTACCAGACGCAGTGGACAGACACTTAAATAATAGCCTTGTAAGCCGTGTTCTTCTGGATTGCCAAGTGGGTGATGCCAAAGGCGGTACAGGCGAAGCGTTCAATTGGCAGCTACTAAACGATATCGAAGCCAAGCATAAGTTAGTGCTTGCTGGCGGTATTAACGCCCAGAACGTTGCAGATGCTATTGCAACAGGCAGTGGTGCTATTGATGTGAATTCAGGTGTAGAAACTGCACCCGGCGTGAAAAGCGAAGAAAAACTCGATGCGCTTTTTGCCATTTGCCGCCGTTACTAATTTAAATACAGGACAACGTAATGAACCAGTTAGATACAAAATTTGGTGAATTTGGTGGCATGTACGTGCCCGAACTACTTATTCCAGCACTAGACCAACTTGAAAAAGCATTTTTGGATGCCAAGGACGACCCGACATTTAACGAAGAGTTTTTATCTCTGTTAAAAGACTACGCCGGTCGCCCAACGTCAATGACGTTGACTCGCAACCTTGTGAGTAACCCAAAGGTAAAATTATACCTAAAGCGTGAAGACCTACTTCACGGTGGTGCTCACAAAACTAATCAGGTATTAGGTCAAGCGCTACTTACTAAGCGCATGGGTAAAAAAGAAGTTATCGCCGAAACTGGTGCAGGTCAGCACGGTGTAGCAACCGCGTTAGCATGTGCATTGTTGGGGCTAAAAGCACGTATTTATATGGGTGCAAAAGACGTTGAACGCCAAGCGCCAAACGTGTTCCGAATGAAGCTTATGGGCGCAGAGGTTATTCCTGTAAATGCAGGCTCAGGTACGCTTAAAGATGCCGTAAACGAAGCCATGCGCGACTGGTCAGCGAACTATGATAAAGCGCACTATTTGTTAGGCACAGCCGCGGGCCCACACCCGTTCCCGACTATTGTTCGTGAATATCACCGCATGATTGGTGAAGAAACTCGTGCACAAATTATGGAAAAAGAAGGTCGCTTACCTGATGCCGTAGTAGCATGTGTGGGCGGAGGCTCAAATGCTATCGGTATGTTTGCAGACTTTATTGATGAGCCATCTGTACGCCTAGTTGGCGTTGAGCCTGCGGGTAAAGGTGTGCACACCAAAGAGCACGGCGCAACTATCGTGACGGGTACAAAAGGTATTCTTCACGGCGCTTACACCTTCATCATGCAAGACCAAGAAGGCCAGATTGAAGAAAGCTACTCAGTATCTGCTGGTCTCGACTACCCTGCTGTTGGCCCTCAGCATGCTTATCTTCATGACATTGGCCGAGCGGAATACGTGGCCGCCACCGACGAAGAAGCGCTGAACGCATTCCAATTGCTTGCAAGAAAAGAAGGTATTATTCCTGCCCTTGAATCGTCGCATGCCTTAGCGCACGCGCTTAATATGGCAGATGAAGCGGAAGAAGAGACCATCATCGTAGTTAACTTATCAGGTCGTGGCGACAAAGATTTAGCGCACGTTATCAACATTTTAGGGGACGATTTATAATGGATAGATATGCACAAATGTTTGCGGGCCTTGATGAGAAAAACCAGGGCGCATTCGTACCGTTCGTTATGGTTGGCGACCCTGATTTAGCGCAATCTGAAGCCATTATTTGTAAGTTAATTGAAAGCGGTGCAGATGCATTAGAGCTAGGTATTCCTTACTCAGATCCCATCGCTGATGGCCCGACTATCCAAGCGTCGGCAATTCGCGCTTTGGAGAGTAAAGTAACGGTAGCGGATTGCTTGGGCGTAATTTCACGAGTTCGCGCAAAATACCCAGAGGTGCCTATCGGCTTGCTACTTTATAGCAACTTGGTAATGGCCCAGGGTATCGAAAACTTTTACAACAAGGCGCAGGATGCAGGCGTTGACTCAATTTTGGTTGCCGACGTGCCAATTCGCGAGGCGGCACCTTTCCAGAAGGCAGCGGAAGCAACGGGCATTTCACAAATTCTGATTGCGCCACCTAATGCAACCGATGAAACCATGGAAAAAATCGGCGAGTTTTCAAAAGGCTATACATACCTGTTAGGCCGGGCGGGCGTTACTGGCGCAGAAACTGCGGCAAATGTTCCTGCTTCAGAGCTTATTGAGCGCTTGAATAAACACAACGCAGCACCAGCATTGTTAGGTTTTGGCATTTCTACACCTGAACAGGTTAAATCTGCTATTGACGCAGGTGCAGCTGGCGCAATTTCCGGCTCGGCGACAGTGAATATCATCGCTGCCAATCTATCGGACAGTCACAAAATGCTAAGCGAGCTCGGCAGCTTTGTTGAGAGCATGAAAGCTGCTACGGCAAAAGGATAGACGTATGTTATATATGATTTGCGCAACCGATGTGGCGGACAGTCTAGAAAAACGCCTAGCGGCGCGACCTGCTCACCTTGAACGTTTGAATGCATTAAAAGATGCGGGCCGTTTAGTTATGGCAGGCCCCTTCCCTGCTTTAGATAGCCCAGATCCTGGCCCAGCCGGATTTACTGGTTCGCTAGTAGTAGCAGAGTTTGATTCACTAGAAGCTGCTCAAGCATGGGCAGAAGCCGACCCGTACATCGAAGCAGGTGTTTACGAGAGTGTTGTAGTTAAACCTTACAAAAAGGTTTTGCCTTAGTTTTTAGCTAAATGCTATACAGTAAATAGCTACAAATAACGAAAGCCCCTTGAGACCGAATTGCTTTGGTTTTAAGGGGCTTTTTTGTTGCTTTAACAGTAATGAAGCTAACTTTGGACAGACACTTATTTACTGAACGAAAGTGGACACACACTCGTAATTGTTCAACAAGCTTTACATTGTTGATAATGGACAGTCACTTAATTATCAGCCAACAATCGCAATAAACAACCCCTTGTGGACAGACACTCGCTCCTCTCAGTAAGTGTCCCACGCCTCAAAGCTTAGTCATACAATTGCTCCATAATGCTGTGTTAAAGCTCGACTTTTTCATGTTCTCCCATCTCTCCTGGCTTCACCGTTTTTCCCGTCATCATTTTTAACATCCCTTTGAGTGAAGGATCGGCATCCCACACTTCCGCATCTG
Organism: Alteromonas sp. ABH4_452; assembly: GCF_056311825.1. Taxonomy (NCBI): domain Bacteria; kingdom Pseudomonadati; phylum Pseudomonadota; class Gammaproteobacteria; order Alteromonadales; family Alteromonadaceae; genus Alteromonas; species Alteromonas sp. ABH4_452. The sequence goes on from NZ_CM149973.1 coordinate 3,376,003, forward strand.
TAAGCTCAAAGCGAAGCATTAATAGTGAAGGATCCTCTTTACCTTTTTCAAACCATGCTTCTACAGGATTAGACCAATATTTATCAATCACCTCTTTACGTGATTCAACGGTGAGATTGCCTCGAATGCACGCAAACACATCGTGCCCCTTCGATGCAAAGTGAACCATTGCTTTACCACCTTTAGCAATGCGGTTGTCGCGACTCGTGTAGAACCAAAACTCGCCATCAGCTTCTTTATCAAGTTGGGCATACATTGGCTCAGCATGCATGTCCTCACCGACCAGACTTACCATTACCTTTGGGCTATCTGACATCGCTTTCCACATCGCTTTCTTAATATCGCTAGACATTGTTCCTCCTTGTTGAACATAAAGTGTCTGTCCAATGCACTACTATTAGAACAGGTGACAAACACATTATTTCAAGCTTTTGGTTTACCTGAAGTTCATATCACGCACATGGCATGCCAACGAAATAGAAACTAACCTATTTTTTACTAAAAATTACTACGAGATTTTGTCGCTTATATCTGACGCCAAGCAAGTACGGGTTCGGACAGACACTCACTTATCAACTTCATTTCTAAAATGTTTGAATGAAAATGATGGACAGTCACCCCAAAAGTCCAATGACCGCCTCTGCTCTATCAAAAAAACAAATACAGTGGACAGACACTTTTTCAAAGCCAAAGTAAAGATTACTCAACACCCTTAAACGCAAATAACCTCCTAACCTTTGGCAATGGTATTCCCTACAAGAAGTTTTTTAACCAACTATGGACAGTAACTCTAATTACAAACCTGCCACTTATGCACATTCGTAATTAAAGTGTCTGTCCATACCTGTACTTACCTTCCTTATTTTGGACTGCTGTTCACTCTGCTAATTAACTTTCTTTGTGACTGTCCACATCATGCCCTACTCTTCAGCCTGTTTTGTAAATGTAATTTACTTAAGGCTTATATACAGTTTTCAATCCGCGATGTAGACTAAAACTAGTTCAGAATGGGTTCAGTTAACCAAGTTTATACTTATCTTTAGTTTGGCCTTAGTGGGATAATAATTGTGAGGTTGTATGACATTATCGCTTCGTGTAGCAGTAGTTTGTTTAGTGTTAGCCACGTCTAGCATAGCGCCTGCTTTGGCGTTACAAGGCTCTGGGAGCGATATATCAAAAAGCGAAGCTGCAGAACGAGCACGCACTGCCGCAAATGGACGCGTTTTAAAAGTTGAAAAAACCTCAAAAAACTACCGTGTTAAAGTCCTCAAGAAGTCGGGACGAGTAGTGTCGGTAGATGTAGATAAACGTTCCGGCAAGGTAAAAACCAGCAAAGATAAGGACTAACATGCGCATTTTGGTAGCGGAAGACGACAGCAGATTATTAACTCAACTTGATGCACTGCTTCAACAAAATGGTTACAGCGTAGATTTAGCTGATAACGGCGAGCACGCGCTTTTTCTTATTAAAGAATATAGCTATGACTTGGCTATCGTCGACATTGGTATGCCAAAGCTTGACGGCTTTGAGGTTATAAGAAAAGCTCGCCAAGCTGACATTGCATGTCCCATACTCATTCTAACAGCGAGAGATCGTTGGCAAGAAAAGGTAGAAGGGCTTGATGCAGGTGCTGATGACTATCTCACAAAGCCTTTTCACAACGAAGAACTACTTGCTCGGACAAAAGCCCTCATTCGACGCGCTTCAGGTCAAGCAAACCCTACCATTCAGTTCGGTCCTATTTCGCTAGATACAGTAAGCGAAGAGCTATCGCTAAACGGTGAAGCCCTAGATTTAACCGCGTATGAATACAAAGTGATGGAGTACCTTATGCTTAATCCGCAAAAGGTCATCTCTAAAACGGAGTTAACCGAACATATTTACGATCAAGATTTCGATTTAGACAGCAATGTCATTGAAGTTTTTGTAGGAAGACTGCGCAAAAAATTAGACCCATCAGGTGAATTGAAGCCAATCGAAACACTTCGGGGTAGAGGTTACAGGATAAATAGAAGTCTATGAGGCAGTTGTCGCTTCGTTTGCGAAGTATTTTTCTAGCGATAGTTCTACTTGCACTTTTTGCACCTTTCACTGTTGTCATTTTGGACGAGGCTTATACCGATAGCCTTACACAAGCTAAGATGAGCGAACTTAGGTTGATGAACTTAGGGCTGTTATCTGCTTTTGAGTTAGACGGCGACATGCCTTATATGCCTGAAATTTTATACGAAGAACAGCTTAACCTGCCCGGCTCTGGCTATCTTGGCGTTATCGTATTTCGAGATGAAGTGATTTGGCAATCAGCTTCTGCCCTTGAGTATACCTTTTCTCCTCCCGCAATAGACGTTGCCGTAGGCAACGAATTGTTCTTGGAGTCCTATACACCCGCATTTGAGGAAGAGTCCCAATTTTTTGTATATGCCTTTACTGCTGAGTTTGCATCAAGCAGAGATTTCGAGCCGGTAAGGTTTTATATATTCAATAACAAAGCACTGTTCGAAGCTGAGCGGAATACTTTCTTAAGCACAACGTGGCAATGGATAGTCACCCTCTGTATTGCTCTTTTAGTTTTTATTATCATAGGTATAAGCTTAGTTCTTCTACCTGTTAGAAAGCTAATTGACGAAATTTCACAAACGTCTAGCGGTAACAAGCGCGAGTTAGAATCCCGATACCCCGTCGAATTCGATTCTTTAAAAGAGTCTATTAACGGATTACTTCAAACTGAAGCAGCGCAAAGAGCAAGATACAAAAACAGCTTAGGCGACCTAGCACATAGCTTGAAAACACCACTTGCAGTAGCTTCGGGGAACAGTAATTTACCAACTGAGGTAAAGGAGTCGCTTCAGCAAATTGACAGAATTATTAAACGCCAGCTGAAAAGAGCGAGTGCAGGAAAGTCTGGTTGGCAACAAGCTATTGATTTTTTGCCAGTATTGCACAAACTTGCCGATGCTATGGACAAAGTTTATCAGGACAAGGCCCTAACCATTGAATTCGATATGGATGACAATATCCAGTTCAAAGGAGACGAAACAGATTTTATGGAGCTTTGCGGTAATCTGTTAGATAACGCATGCAAAGCGGCTCAAGATAGAATAGTTATATCTGCAGAAACAAGTGAAGGTTGGCTCACAATCAATGTTGAAGACGACGGGCCAGGTATTCCTGACGACAAAAAAGTACTTTTACTAGAGCGCGGAACTCGTCTTGACACCTACACTGAAGGCCACGGAATTGGAATGGCCTTGGCCACAGATCTAGTTTCAATCTACGAAGGTAGAATGCTTATCAAAGACAGCGCGCTTGGCGGCGCTCGTATCGTTATTCAATTTCCAAATCACGATTAGTGGTGTAAAAGCCCCCAGGCTAAACCATAAATCAGTGAGCCTTTAATGATTAAAAGCGGGCCTAAAAGCGGACACACACTTTATTTTTCTCAAAGAGCCTTATATCGGGCAGACACTTTTTAAATTTATCGTTTAGCTATTCGGCATTAAGGTTGCTAAAAACATTTGAGTGTCTGTCCCTTTTAAAGCTTTCTCTTTAAAGCTTTGTGGACCAGTAGCTTGTAACGGACAGTCACTTTCTTTAAAAAAGTGTCTGTCCTCTAAAGTACTTTGCACAAGTCCAAGCGAGTGTCTGTCCACTATCTATTGATGCACTATATCAACCCTGTTTTATGAAGTAGATTTTTCACCTTCACTTGATAACAACACCGCAAGCCACTTACTTTCTTCGCGAGATTCAAGCGCTATTTTTACTACCATGGTTAACGGTACCGATAGTAGCATTCCAACGGTGCCCAGTAACCAACCCCAAAATATCAATGATAGGAATACCACAAGTGTAGAGAGTCCCATGCCCTTACCCATCAATCTAGGCTCGACCATATTTCCCATGATGGTATTTACAAGCACAAAACCGAGGGCAGCGAAGCCTGCTGAGGCGGGGCCAAGTTGAACAAATGCGATTAATACTGCTGGCACTGCCGCAATAATAGAACCTATGTTTGGTATAAAATTGAGCATGAAGGCCAAGACGGCCCATAACATGAAATGGTCTACCCCGAGCACGTAAAGCCAAACGCCGATTATCAAGCCTGTACCCAAACTAACCACAGTTTTTATCGCTAAATAGCTATTTACAGAACGTATAAATTTATCGATGTGCTTAAGCTTCATGCCAGGATCTGCAAGTGCAATATGGAAACGGCGAGGGATACTATCTGCCTCAAAAAGCATGAAAATAACAGTCAAAAGTATTAGGAATAAGTTAGAAAGCACGCCGCCCATTCCGCTTATAAAATTTGTAGCCACAGACATAGCCGTTGCTGGGTCAAGGTGAGAAGCAATCAGTTCTCTATTTATGTGAATGTTGAACTCAGCCAACTTTGACACAACCCAAGCGAATTCTGTATCAAGCTTACTTCTGTATTCTGGCAAGTTTTCTCTAAATTCGGTCATAGACTGGCCAACTAAGCCAGCTAAAAGAAAACCAAAAACAACGATAAGTAGTATAACAAATGTGATTGAGAGCCATTTAGGCACGCCGAATTTAGAGGTCCAGCGTATAATTGGACTACACGCGATTGCTATAAAAATAGAGAGAAAAAACGGTACCATGATTGTGCTGGCGGCTTTAATTCCGGCCATCACTACCACTAAACACGCTAAAACGATAAGAATCTTTGCTGTTGGCGAGCGTAGTTCCATTGACATTGTGTGCTACATTCCTAACTGAAACGACAATACTTTACAACGACTTATAGACAACTACAAACAAGAGACTTCAATGAACTTTAATCTTGCCACTATTAAAATTAAAAACTTAAGACTACGCACATACATTGGCATCAATGAAGATGAGATAAAAAACAAGCAGGACGTTGTTGTTAACGTGAAAATTGATTATGACGCTGAAAAGGCGACAAACACTGACGATATGAGTGACGCGTTAAACTATAAAACGATTACCAAAGCAATTATTAAACTCGTCGAAGACAACCGTTTCTCCCTTTTAGAAAAGCTTACCGCAGATGTGTTAAGTATTGCGTCGGAACATTCTTCGGTACGTTACGCGGAGGTTGAAGTTGATAAACCACACGCTCTTAGATTTTCTGATTCCGTGTCGTTGACGCTGTCTTGTAATAAGTCGGGATAGGTCATACCTCAAGGAGTTAATTGTGAACATTCTTTTGACCGGTGGAACAGGGCTGATAGGAAGCGAATTCATTCGTCAATATTCAGATAAGCACTCATTCACTGTGATTTCTCGCGATATTGAAAAGGCAAAGGATAAATTAGGTAATCGCGTTGATATTGTAGAAAGCATCGCTTCGATAAAAAACTTCGAGAACTTCTATGCTGTTATTAATTTAGCCGGTGAACCTATCGCCGACAAACGCTGGACAGACACTCAAAAGAAAAGGATTTGCGACAGCCGTTGGGAGATTACTGCTGAATTAGTATCTAAAATAAACAGCTGTGAAACACCACCATCAGTTTTCCTATCTGGTTCTGCAATTGGTTACTACGGCAGCCAAGGTGACAGGCTTGTTACCGAAGATACCTCTCCTCACCATGAGTTCACCCATGATTTATGCGCAAAATGGGAAGCTATTGCTCAAGGCGTAGATCAAACGAAAACTCGTGTGGTTACGCTTCGTACTGGCGTGGTGCTTACTGCGAAAGGCGGAGCGCTTGGAAAAATGGCACTACCGTTCAAATTAGGGGCCGGAGGAACACTAGGTAGCGGAACTCAGTACTTGGCTTGGATCCACTTACGGGACATGGTTCGTGCTATCTGCTTTTTGTTAGAAGATTGCGCTTGTACCGGTGAGTTTAATTTAACTGCTCCGGAACCTGTTACGAACCAGGTGTTTTCTAAAACCCTTGCGAAAATTCTGGGTCGCCCTTGCCTCTTCAACGTACCTAGCTTCGTTATGAAAATAGCAATGGGCGAGTCATCAAAGATGATATTAGAAGGACAGCGGGTCATTCCTAAAAAGCTCACTACCGCCGGCTTCAAATTTGAGCACCCTTCTATTGACGAGGCGTTGAACGAGATCTACAGCGACTGATTTTATAGTCGATAGTTCTTGGGGATTGTGGACAGACACTCAATTTAAAAAGAGAGTGTTTGCCCACTCGCCTTACTTTTCACCTTTACTTAATAAAGTGCCTGTCCGAACCATAAATGTAGACTCAAACCATATTCCTTAGCATCTGACCAGTATTAAGTGTAAGCAGTCGATAGCAACCAAACGCACCTAATATGCCCACAACAATAGCGCCTACGCTTGGTGCTATAGCCCAGTACTCAGGATGCAAACTCGCTTCCATTTGAAAAACTGTGGTTTGCAGTAAGTACAGACTTAATTCGTTGGCCATTGCAGCCATAAAGCCTGCGACTATACCAATGATAACAAACTCAAAAATTACGCTTTTCCTTATTAAACCACCCTTAGCACCAAGCGTGCGAAGTATGGCTATTTCCTGTTTACGTTCATCCATACTCGCCTGTACCTGAGCAATCAATACTAGACTTCCCGCCATCAAAACCAGTACCAAAATGAACTCAACGGCAATAGAAACCTGGTCCACAATCTCTCGAAGCTGGTTTATTCGAGCGTCAACATCAAACATTGTGATCGACGCAAACGGCTTTAACAGGTTCGTTAACTCAGCCTTCCTATCAGTGGGCAGATAAAAACTAGTGATATACGTTGGGCTGAACGCGGCCATCGCATCGGGGTGAATAACGAAAAAGAAATTGGGCTGCATGGTCTGCCAGTTAACGGTACGAATACTCGTTACTTTCGTTTCAACAATTTCGCTTCCCACATTAAAAGTAAGCCTATCTCCCATTTCAATATTTAATCTTTCAGCAACACCTTCTTCAACAGAAACGGGGAACCATCCTTCGCTGTATTGTGTCTCCACATTTCCATGCCAATTCCCTTCAATAATCTCGTTTTCTTTTTGTAACGAATTACTCCACGTCAGGTTCGCTTCTCTACCTAGGCCTCTTCGGCCTTCTCGATTTGGCTCATCTTCTTTAGAGACTTCAGTGTTTACTCCTTCCCCGTTTACCGAAACGAATCGCCCTCGGATAACAGGATAAAACTCTTCGATACTTATGCTATTATCAGCGAAGTGTCTGTCCAACTCTGGCTGTATGTCCGGAGTAATATTTATTAAGAAGTAGTTTGGTGTACCTTCGGGTAGTTGCGAACGCCATTGCGAAACCATGTCATTTCGCATTACAAGCACTACTAGAAGCAGCATTATCGTGACTGAGAAGCTAATTAGCTGCACACTGTTGTCCATCGCACGGCGCTTGATACGAGCCCATGCCAACTGCCACGCCCCCATTCTGCCACTGCCCAGCTTGCGACCTACTGCAATTAAGATATACGTAGCACCAAGTAATCCGAGCACCAACGCAGCGCCGGAAACGAAAAGAATAGCGCTAATTTTTAAATCGCGGCTATACATCCACATCAATAAAAATATCGCACCACCTGATGCCACGAACTGAATGCTTCTGGAACGTAAATTCGCTGATATGTCCTTTCTTAATACGCGAAGCGGGGGAACTGAAAATAGCTGCAAAAGCGGATATAAGGAAAAGAGCAATGCACACGTAGCGCCTGTAGCAACGGCAATTAAAAGTGGTCGCCAATGCCACACGTCAAGAGATACATCCACTCTGTCCGCTACAAGTGAAACCACCACTTGCTGACCGATAAAACCAATAACAAGGCCGATAAATATACCAAGCCCAGTAATGAATAAAATTTGGAATAAATAGACTTTTCGGATAGTGCTGCTTGTTGCACCCAAGGTCTTCATTATTGCTACGGGATCAAAGTGACGTTGAGCATAACGCTGAGCAGCAACGGCAATGGAAACGGCCGCTAATACTATTGCTAACAAACTCGCTAACAGAAAATAGCGCTCAGCACTTGCGACAGAGCGCCCTATCGCTGACTCGTCATCTTCGACTGTCCGCCACGAGTGTAAGTCGTCATTTAATTGGGGCAATAACCAAGTATTGAAGTTTTCTATATCACCCGCATCACCGGCAAAAAAGCCCACATAACGAGCGCGACTCCCTGGCCCGGTTATCGCAGTTTTTTCCAAGTCGTTTAAGTTAATTAGCGCAATAGGGTCAGTATTAAACACGCTAAAGCCAGCATCGGGAATATCTACCAACACATGGGTAACGGTAAAAGTGCCATCGCCAATTTCGATATTATCGCCAATAGAAAGCCTTAAACCCTGAAAAAGTCGAGACTGTACCCAAGCTTCACCTGGCTGAGGCAATTCTGAAGTAGCGCGCTTTTCACCGAAAGGCTGATCGGTAATATTGACTGTCCCTTTCAGCGGATAAGCGTTGTTCACCGCTCGTAAATCGACAAGCGACATCTCATCGCCTTTAAATACCATTGAGCGTGTCGCCACTTGCTTTGCTGTCGCGAGCCCTTCTTCTTGTGCCCTAGCTAACCAATCTTCGTTTATAGGGTCGTCTGAGCGAAGCTGTGCATCTGCTGCAATAAACGCAGCAGAGCGAGACTTAAGCGCACCTTGCAAGCGCTCACTAAAAAGCGACAGCGACAACACGGCTGCTACAGATAACACAATAGCCAGCAATATAATGGTAAGTTCGCCGCGCCTAGCCTCATGCTTGAAAAGCCGCCAACCTAAATTAAAAGACGTCGACATCTACACTGCCTCTCTATTGTCTACTGTGTTCGCGCCGGTTGTTTCAACAAGCTCTCCCGCATTCATGGTGAGTTGCCTATCACAATGTTCTGCAAGCTCATTATCGTGGGTAACAAGGACGAGAGTCGTGCCTTTTTCTCTGTTCATTTTAAAAAGAAGTGCTTCTATTTTTTCACTATTTTTAGCGTCTAGGTTACCGGTAGGCTCATCGGCGAAAAGTATTTTAGGTGAAGTGATAAAGGCACGCGCTATGGCAACACGCTGCTGCTCGCCTCCCGATAACTGGTTAGGGAAGTGATGCGCGCGATGCTTTAAACCAACCTGTTCAAGAATATCAAGAGCAAGCGTTTTTGGGTTATCAAGGCCTGCAATTTCTGCGGGCAACATAACGTTTTCAAGCGCTGTTAAGCTTTGAACTAACATAAAGCTTTGAAAGATAAAGCCCACTTTATTTCCTCTTAAAATAGCGCGCTCTTCTTCGTTCATGCTATGAAGTGCTTCGTTATCTAGAAGAATTTCTCCTTCTGTAACTTGATCGAGCCCTGCCAATAACCCCAAAAGGGTTGACTTACCTGAACCGGACGCGCCAATAATGGCAACGGACTCACCAGACTTGACTTCAAAAGAAATAGGACGAAGGATCTGGAGTGAACCTTCACTCGTATCCACTACTTTGGTTACAGCATTAGCTTTTATCATAAGAGGTCATCAATTCGTGTTTGTTAAATTTCGTTATTTGTTCGCTTTTTTACTTATTCTTTTAATACCGTTTCAAGCGCTATCAGATCAAGCGGAGCAGAGCGACACTAGCGAAAATGCGGTTTTACTAATCTTAGGAGATAGTCTATCCGCGGCTTATGGATTACAGCAACATCAGGGATGGGTCAGTTTGTTACAAAAGATGTGGCAAGACGACAACATTCCGATTGATATTGTAAATGCTGCGGTAAGCGGAGAGACCACTGACGGTGGTTTAGCGCGATTTCCCCGTTTATTAGAGCAACACAACCCTACCCATGTATTGATTGAACTGGGCGGTAATGACGGCCTTCAGGGGCATAATATCGGTAAGATTAGGGATAATTTAGATTCGCTGGTAAGTGTTGCAAAGGATAGTAATGCCGTAGTATTTCTACAAGAAATGCAAATTCCTTCTAATTACGGCAAACGCTACACGCAAATGTTTACTCAAAACTTCAATAAAGTAGCGGAAGCTCAGGATGTTCAAAAGATTCCCTTTTTTCTTGCAGACATAGCGCTAAATAAAAGCTTAATGCAAACCGATGGCATTCACCCAAATGCCGAGGCACAACCGTTGATCGCTAATTTTATGGACAGACACTTAAGAAGTTTAATTCTTAATGCTCAATAAATGTGCTATCTTTAAACGATAATTTGCTCCAACATGAGGTTTGTTTATGGATGTTTCATCTGTTAATTCGACGCCCGTTTCTACTATCTTAGAATCGCCTCAGCGACCTGCTCAGCAAGCGGAGTCACGTAGTGTGCAAGAAAGTCGCGAGACTCAGCCCCAGAGTACACAACAGACATCGAGCACTAATGATGGACGAGTGGGTTCAAGAGTAGATGTTTTTGTATAGCTCTCCTAAAAAATCTTATAACGAAGACTTATAAAGGACAGACGCTTGCTAGCCAAAGAGTGTCTGTCCTTTTTCTCACGCACTATTAAATTTAAGTGTCTGTCCATGACCATCCTCCTCAACTAATGCATAACTTCCGTTCGAAAAAATAATCCAGGAAGTCCTTTTTGGAGTCAGCTAATCGCTAACATCAACAAAACTGTTCCAAAGACCACTTAAATTTAACGCTATAAATCTCATAATACTTACAAATAACTATGGGATACGGATATGCCTTTACCTCGTTACAAACAAATTAACACCGATGTCACGCCTTACTACCATTGTATTTCTCGCTGCGTAAGGCAGTCTTATTTGTGTGGTCGTGATTCACGTACGGGCATAAACTACGAACATAGAAGAAAATGGATTCAAGATAGGCTTCACAAGCTATCACAAGCTTTTGCCATTGATTTATGCGCTTACGCTGTAATGCACAACCATATTCATGTTGTACTCCATATCGCTAAGGGTAGAGCTGATGGCTGGACTATGGATGAAGTATTGCTTAGGTGGAGAATGTTTTACAAATGCCCTCCCCTAGTACAGCGATACCTAGAAAATTTTGATTCAGTTACAACAGAAGAGCGAGAAGAATTGAAGTCGCTATCTGTCATATATCGAGAGCGACTTCAAAGCATAAGCTGGTTTATGCGCATGTTAAATGAATACATAGCGCGCAAAGCTAATAAAGAAGATGAATGTAAAGGCTATTTCTGGGAAAGAAGGTTTAGATCTCAAGCAATATTAGATGAAAAAGCGCTAGCAAGTGTAATGGCGTATGTTGATTTGAACCCCATTAGGGCGAAAATAGCGAAGACACTCAGCAACTCCCATTACACCAGTATTCAATACCGCTTAAATGCTAAGCGCTCGAACAAAATACCTAAGTTTTTGATGCCCTTTAATGACAGTGAGAAAAAGCTAGCTGAGAGTTTGCCTTTTGCTTTTACAGATTACTTGCAGCTTATTACTGATACGTTGAACGTAGAGCGGAATAGCAACGCCTGCAGAGTTCCTAAGCTTCCAAATAAATTGCTCAATAAACTTGGGATGACAAAAGAAAACTGGCAATTAGTGACCAGTAACTTCGAAGCCCTCTTTACCGGCCCTGTTGGCTGCCCAGAAATGATGGAGAATTTTGCTAAGTGTTGTCAAAGAGCATGTCGCCCCAATGTTTCTAATGCTCAGAAATATTTATCTTGAGTCGGTAAAGTAACGAAATTATTTGACTAAATATCCGCTTGACGAGCAAGGACGTCGACGATGTCTTGAGAGTTCGTGAGACGTCTTATGTCATTAAATAGAACTTCAGCTTCAGGGTATTGTCTTTTCAGATAGCCGCACCATTGCTTAATTCGGTTGGGGTAATATTTGCCCTTGTCCCCAAAAATTTCGTAGCCAGAGTACTGTATCAACAACGCTGCCAGTTCAGACCATGGCATAGGTGCTACGCCCTTTTTAATACTCAGCGCCAAATTGGGCATTGCCAATGCACCTCGTCCTATCATTAGATTAGTACACTCTGATTGACTTTGACAGCGCTTAGCGTCGTCAGCGTTCCAAATTTCACCATTTGCTACAATGGGGATATCAGTGTGCTGCTTAATTTTCGCTATCCACTTCCAGTAAGCCGGTGGCTTATAGCCTTCTGTTTTTGTTCTTGCATGAACAACAAGCTCAGAGGCTCCTGCTTCAGTAATTGCAATAGCATTATCAATAGCTAAAGACTTATCCTCAAAGCCCAGCCTGATTTTGGCTGAAACCGGGATATCAGCAGGAACGGCCTCCCTAACCGCTTTCACAATATCGTAAAGGGTTTGCGTCTCCTTCAACAATACTGCCCCGCCCTTACTTTTGTTGACCGTCTTAGCAGGGCAACCGAAGTTCAGATCAACACCTGGGGACCCCAGTTCTATTGCAGTTTGTGCATTCTCTGCGAGCCATTGTGGATGTTGCCCTAGCAATTGAACTCTTACTGGTACGCCTGAGGGCGTTTTGCCACCGTTGTGTAGCTCCGGGCAAAGTCTATAAAACGTTTTCTTCGGCAGTTTTTGGTCAACAACCCTTACGAACTCAGTAACACACTGGTCGAAGCCACCAACACGAGTGAGCATATCTCTCATTAAGTGATCGACAACGCCCTCCATAGGGGCAAGCATTACTTTCATTATAAACGTCTCGTGTTACTAGAACATAAAATTGGCGCGGGAGTGTAGCAAAAAGCGTTAATTTCAGCCAGGATTTGGTGCTCAGTTTATCAACTTTGTGACTGTCCGTTTTATTGGACTAAGAACACTGTTGAATGGATTGTGCTATTGATGAGTAAGTGTCTATCTACGAAACTATCTAAGTCGTGGGGATTTTCGGCTAAAGTGCTAAGTTAAAGCTTGAGTGTCTGTCCACTAAAAAAAAGGGCTGTTATAAAGCGGTTTCTTATTTGAATTACAACATCAACTTATAGTTTTTCATTATCATACTATTGGGAAGTAGTATCCTTCCTTATGCTCTCTAGACGAGCTATAACGGCCAGCTTTTGGTTATCGGTGTATGTCCGCCATTTTACGATTTCATCAATAGTACGTTTGCATCCAACGCATATTTCATCTTCATTCAATTTACACAAGGCGATACACGGTGATGTTGAGTTCATAAAGCGTTTGTTTTATCTAAACCTTCATTTTTACTTTGTGCATGCGAAGCAGCAATAGCCGCCATTGTGTTTTCCGACAGTTCTTTATTTGACCATAAACAGACATGGCAACCAAAACGCGATTCAAGATATGAAGCAAACTCAGTGTCTGTCCTACATTCATATCGCACTAAATTTTGTTTTTTACCGTCGTAAATAACCGCAGAATAAGTAAACACAAAAAGCCTCCTTTGAAAGAGGCTTAAATATACATCTGGACGTCTAAACGTTCAAGCGTCTATTTCGAGTAATCGAGTGCTGCGCAGATGGCAGCTACCTGAGCGTCGTTACAGTTTTCAGGTGTCGCGTTATCACTATCGGGATATACTTCCGTTGTTGTAACGTATTTGGCATCTGTCATACCGCCACATAGAAACAAAGCCTTTTTGTAATAGCAGATAACACCTTCACTCACTACATCTGCTCCAATAATCTTGCCGCTATCGTCTGCAGGAGCGATATGCGTCACTCTCTTCACCGCATCGATTACAGCTTTTTGAAACTCTATTTGTGGATTTGGCGTGTTTGCGACCGTATAGAAACCGTCAGGTATATTCCAATTTTCGTGGGTTACGCCATCCCGTGCGGCCAGCGCCGGTCTGAATTCAGTGTTATCTGTATCGGTAGTTTCGTGTAAATCGATATGAAGCGTTAGCGACAACGCTAGATCAGACACTAACTGCATAAGCTGAGCGGATTCTGGTGCCGGAGAGTCGCTGTAAAACGAGCGATTTGGATCTAGCGCCATTGGATTCCATCGATTTATCGTCTCGTAACCCCAAGGGCTTACACATGGAACAACTACAATGTTTATTTGCTCTGCGTACTGAGACAGCTTTGTGTTAATAAACTGAAGTGCGCCCTGCACGCCACTCGTTTCATAACCGTGAACTCCACCCGTAACAAGCGCTGTAGGCTTTTTAGTATCAAAGTTATTTGGAACTACTGCATATAATGGGTAGCGTTCAGAATCGTATGGGAGAGAACCATACTGCTTTAGTTCAAAGCCTTCAGGAATAATATTGAAAAGTTTGTCGAGTACTTCTTCTTGGTAACTTCTTTTCACAGTCTGTTGAGATTTCCACTGCGATTTCTCTTTCTCGCTCCATGGCTCACCCGGAGTCCCAATTGGATAATTCTGCATATAACACCTCTTTTGTATTTAAGAGATCATAACAGCTCAGCAAGCTTACGTATCTACTCTACAAGAGATTAATCGACAACTGTGACATAAGATCTTTACACTTCGTATCCTAAAAAACTAGTTGCTCAAGGATATGTTGGCTTTGCTTTGCAAAGGATTAGTTCACCCTAGAGTAAGCATGAAAGGTTGAGTTAGTAATACTTGGATAGTCATTTATTAAGGACGAAAATGTAAGTGACTGTCCGCTGGCAATTGAAAGCGGTTGATTGTTAAGGAAGTATAAAAGTGACTGTCCATTGGCAATTCACTAGCAATTAAAAACGGCTGGTGGTTTAGGAAGTATAGAAGTGTCTGTCCACAAAGTTTCTGGAGACAAAAACAAAAAAACCAGCCGGATGGCTGGTTTTTTCGATATGGCGTCCCCTAGGGGATTCGAACCCCTGTTACCGCCGTGAAAGGGCGGTGTCCTAGGCCTCTAGACGAAGGGGACTGAAACTTTGCTAGTGAAGATACATTTCACTAAATTTCTGTAAGCTCAAGAATGCAATAAACAATCTTACTCCTACCGAAACTTTCAGTCAGAAGTTGAATTATCAACTCCAGCCTATTTCACAGTTTTAATCGACCGTGACGCGATAAAATGGCGTCCCCTAGGGGATTCGAACCCCTGTTACCGCCGTGAAAGGGCGGTGTCCTAGGCCTCTAGACGAAGGGGACTGAAAATCTTCTTTCGAAAGCTCTGCTTTCGAGATTTTCAGTAAGGCGAAGTGAGCCAGCGAACTGAGCGACCTTTCCTTACCGAAACTTTCAGTCAGAAGTTGAATTAACAACTCCAGCCTATTTCACAGTTTTAATCGACTGTGACGCGATAAAATGGCGTCCCCTAGGGGATTCGAACCCCTGTTACCGCCGTGAAAGGGCGGTGTCCTAGGCCTCTAGACGAAGGGGACTGAAAATCTTCTTTCGAAAGCTCTGCTTTCGAGATTTTCAGTAAGGCGAAGTGAGCCAGCGAACTGAGCTACCTTTCCTTACCGAAACTTTCAGTCAGAAGTTGAATTAACAACTCCAGCCTATTTCACAGTTTTAATCGACTGTGACGCGATAAAATGGCGTCCCCTAGGGGATTCGAACCCCTGTTACCGCCGTGAAAGGGCGGTGTCCTAGGCCTCTAGACGAAGGGGACTGAATTCTTTTTCGAAGCTAAAGCTTTGAAATTTCAGTCCGAAGTTGTTTTAACAACTTCAGCCTATATCAAACCACAACTCAATGTGACTTGGTGGAGCCAGGCGGGATCGAACCGCCGACCTCCTGCATGCCATGCAGGCGCTCTCCCAGCTGAGCTATGGCCCCATCATGGTACCAGTCATTTTGTGTGACTGTTCCGTGACAGCGGGGCGCATTCTAGGCATCCCCCTCTGTCATGTCAACGCTTTTTTTATGAATTTTCTCTGTTTGCTATAAAAGTAAGCGCTTTGTCGATTCTCTCGCCAATTTTCTCTTTTGAGATAAGATTCAACGTGATATCTAGAGACGGTGAATTACCGCCACCTGTCACAGCTACACGCAGCGGCATGCCTACTTTACCCATACCTACTTCCAGTTCTTCAGCCGTGCTATTAATAGCAGCTTGAATATTTTCTGGGTTCCACTCTTCAATTGCCATTAATTTATCTTTAGCAAGCTCTAATGGACCTCGAGCGACTGGGCGAAGATGTTTTTTCGCTGCGTTCGCATCGAAATCTTCGTAGTCTTGGTAAAAGTAAGTGGAAATCTCTGCTAACTCTTTAAGCGTTTTAACTCTATCCGCTTGAATAGCAATAATAGATTCAAGCGCTGGACCTGTTGTTAAATCAACATTTAGCTGTTCGAAATGCCATTTAGCATGTGAGGCAACCTCACTTGCTGGCAACGTCTTTATGTAATGCTGATTTAACCAGATTAGTTTTTCTGTATTAAATGCCGACGCAGACTGCCCTATGGCATCCAAACTAAATTTCTCAATCATCTCGTCGACAGAGAAAACTTCTTGGTCGCCGTGAGACCAGCCCAACCTAACAAGATAGTTAAGCACCGCTTGTGGTAGGAAGCCGTCATCACGATACTGCATTACACTTACCGCACCATGTCGCTTTGATAACTTTTTGCCGTCATCACCCAAGATCATAGAAACGTGAGCGTACTCTGGAACTGGCGCATTAAGGGCTTCAAGTATATTGATTTGGCGTGGCGTGTTGTTTATATGGTCTTCACCACGCACTACATGGGTAATCCCCATGTCCCAATCATCTACAACTACACAGAAGTTATAGGTAGGCGTGCCATCAGTGCGCTGAATAATGAGATCGTCTAGCTCTGTATTGCTAATCTCAATTTTTCCGCGAACATGATCGTTAATAACAACTTTGCCTTCTAAAGGGTTTTTGAAGCGAATAACAAACGGTTCACCTTCAGGGTGGTCCGTTCTGTCTCTCCATGTGCCAGGATAACGAGGCTTTTCACCGCGCTCTTTTTGCGCCTCACGAATTGCATCTAGCTCTTCAGAGCTCATAAAGCATTTATACGCTTTACCTTCATCCAAAAGCTGCTGGATAAGTTCTTTATATCTATCAAAACGCTCAGTTTGATAGATAGGGCCTGTGTCCCAAGTTAAACCTAACCATTGCATACCGTCTAAAATAGCCTGCTTAGCTTCTTCAGTTGAACGCTCGATATCTGTATCTTCAATACGAAGAACAAACTCACCGCCTTTGCTTTTCGCAAGAAGCCAAGAATAAAGCGCAGTTCGTGCGCCACCAACGTGAAGATAGCCTGTTGGGCTGGGTGCAAATCGTGTAACAACCGACATGGTCACTCTCTATTGTTAATAGTATTTCTAAAGATGGGCGCATTCTACCAGTCTACGCGCTACTTCAAAAGTAAGTTGAGAATAGAACAATGTAAAAGAGGAGAAGAAAGTGGACAGTCACTTACCTTCAAGCTTATTCCTTCTATATCCATTCTTGCTGCAATGGACACACACTTAGATAAATCTATAATCAACTTTTCGAGTAACTGTAGGGTAAACACTTTCTTCAATAAGAAAGTGGCTGCCCAAAAAGAGCAATCTCTTTTATAAAAGCACTCAATTAGGTTGGTTTAAGTGTCTGTCCCCTTTCCTCTCCAATTTTGTTAGTTGAGTAGAGTTTGTAACAGCTGTTTTAGTTTTCAAAGAATGGTTTAAAAACCCTCACAATATTGCGGTTCTTTGGTCAAGGACAAAATATAAAGAAACTTATTTTATTAGTTGTTTTATGGATAGTTTTTATTTTTCTTTTACTTCCTCCCCGCGACTTAGAGGAAAAGTACATTAATGAGTTTTATGACAACACTTTAGTATTTGAAAAAATCGAAGATATTGTTTGCCAAGATGTTGAGAAAATCCCAACATTAAGAGCTACACCGGGTGACCTGGAAAACGGTGGATTGGCTCGCTTACTGAATAAAATGAATATAATTCAAATAGTCGTGAAACCGGAAAATCAGATTTGTACAATTACTTTGGTTAGAGATGTCTTAGGCTTTGCTGGTAGCGGCTATAGCTATAAATACAGACATAATGTTCGCCACCCCATAATCTATGATAAGACAATTCATGGCGTGAAAAAGAACGCTATAAAATCATTAAAGTCTAGAGATGATATAGTAACGTATGATATCCACTTATCAAATAACTGGTATTTAACCTACACTGAGTCATAAGAGTAAGAATGACATCTGAATGTGGTAATTACTGCACGCTTACGTAACAGTAGGGGTAAACACTTTCCTCAATAAGAAAGTGACTGTCCAAAAAGAGCTGTCTCTTTTACACAAGCACTCTATTAGGTTGGTTTAAGTGTCTGTCCATTAAAACATCGCACTTCCGCGTTCACTTCTTTTGGTCGAGCTGAATAAGTGTCTGTCCACTAAAATCTGAAGAGGAAGCAAGTGTCTGTCCACTTCTTACCAGTTCGAAGAAACGCACCGTGCAGTTTTTGGATATAAAAAAATTCAAAACGACATTAAAAAACGCTGTTCTTTTCATCATTTTAGTTAAGATACAGTCAGAGTGGCTAAATTTCGGGCACACAGTCATTTTTCTTTAATTTTATTGTTGACACTAACGGAACCGACTCTATAATACCGCCCCACTTGCTTAGGCAAGGTTTTACAAAATATGGACGCTTAGCTCAGTTGGGAGAGCATCGCCCTTACAAGGCGAGGGTCACTGGTTCAAGCCCAGTAGCGTCCACCACTTCTTCACAGTGGCTAAATAGTGAAATCAAAATATGGACGCTTAGCTCAGTTGGGAGAGCATCGCCCTTACAAGGCGAGGGTCACTGGTTCAAGCCCAGTAGCGTCCACCACTTCCTCACAGTGGCTAAACAGTGAAATCAAAATACGGACGCTTAGCTCAGTTGGGAGAGCATCGCCCTTACAAGGCGAGGGTCACTGGTTCAAGCCCAGTAGCGTCCACCACTTTCTCACAGTGGCTAAATAGTGAAATCAAAATATGGACGCTTAGCTCAGTTGGGAGAGCATCGCCCTTACAAGGCGAGGGTCACTGGTTCAAGCCCAGTAGCGTCCACCATCTTCTTTAAGTATTCTTAAAATTCAACGAATTCACATCTTATAATGTAATACTATCATTTTATCTTCACCTAGATAGTGCAAAAGCAATTCACATTCTAAACAAAATCAATCACTTGTAAAAAACTACTTCAGCAATGCTGTCACTTACACTTACCACTTAGCTCTGCCAAATATTGCACCTTCCAAAATCGTACCAATCACTTAACCACCCTATTCACAACGAAATTCCTGCTGTCTATATTCACTACGAATTACCTTAACTGTGCGATAGTCTCACTGACGAGCTATACTTTAAAAATAATTATCGTGGTATGGTGAGTTCCATAACGTCCTAAAGGCTACCCTTTAATGAAGCTACACTTAGCTAGAAATACTAAGTTGTTAATTGCCGAAGATCAGGTGCTGGCAAAAAGCCATATGCACTATGCCCTTGAGCAGCTAGGTTTTAGGAATATGGACTATGTTGATAGGCCCTCTCATGCTCTGTCAGCGCTACAAGAACACACCTATGACGCCATCATTTGCTCGTATAACTTACGTTCAGAACAAGGCGGGTACTTTTTACTAGAGCAACTCAATGAGTCTCACTCACTGCCGCTCACCAGCGCATTTATCTTCACTAGCGCAGACACATCAGCAGAAGTCGTCCACGCAATTATCGAACTGCAACCAGATGAATTCATTGCTAAGCCGTTTTCCGTTAACGAATTAGACCGTCGGCTTTCGCGCGTTCTAGCAAGGAAAAAGGCTCTTGAAAATGTTTACTCATTCATGGACAAACAGAACTATGAAAAGGCACTCGCCGAAATCGAGCATTTCTTGTTACAACCCGAGCATGCCGAACACTTTCCTCTAGCAATGAAGATTAAAGGTGATTTGTTTATTATCACAGAGAGATTCCAGGAAGCTTTGGCCTTCTTTGAGTCGATAATAAACATCCAAGATTTTAGCTGGGCTCAAATGGGAATTGCGAAAAGCCTTTTGGCACTCAATGAGCTTGATGATGCAGAAAGAGAAATCATCCAACTGGCGATGCGCCCTGATGCTGCATTAGACGCATACGACTTACTCGCCAAACTACAAATTAAACAGGCAGCGTTTGATGATGCGCTAGAGTGCACAGCGCTAGCATGCAATATTTCTCCTCAGAATATCCCTCGGCATCAGAGAGCGATAAACCTCGCTCGTATCACACACGATTACGAAAGCCAGTTTAACAGTGCGAAGAAAGTAGTACGCTATGCGAAAAACTCTATCTACGATAAACCAGATATTTATCTAACTGCAGCAAGAGCCGGTGTTGATTTCGCAATGACGTCTGAGCCTGAACACGTAAACAGCATTGTTAAACAAACTAATGAATATTTACGTCAGCTGAAAAAAGCCCACCCAAAAGCAGCGGTAAATGACGAATTAACAGTGATCGATGCCCGACTTCACTATCTAAAAGATGACACGGTGAAAGCACAGATGCTACTGTCAGACTTTCACACAGACCACGCTCAACATCACTCCACAGAAGCATTACTCGATAGAGCCAAAGCGTTGCATGAGGTTGGACTTAAAAAAGAGTCTATTGCAATCTTAGATGCGATTTCATCAAGGCAGGAAGAAAGCGCTGATGAATTAAACCTAATGGCGACGTATTTAAAGCAGGAAAAAGAAGAAAAAGAAGCAATTACATTAAGCCCTAAAACACTCAACAACTCAGCTGTCGCCCAGTATAAACGAGGTAATTTGGAGCAATCTTATACCACCTTCGCTCAGGCGTTTCGTGTTATGCCTAAAAACCCCTCAATTGCACTGAACTATCTTCAAGCCATTATTAGAGCGAGAAAAGCAAACGCGCCTATGCTTCCTGACACAGTAGCTGCAATTAACAAATGCAGAGAGACTCTTGAAACAACAGCCCTATCTGAAGACCAACAGGCACGCTACCAGAGCGTGAAGAACATATTGAAGAACAAGTGATTTTACCAATACGTTCTTTAATTTAATAACGCACTATACTAGTTTGAATATACTACCACTGTTTCATGATACAGTTTGTCTTTGTATTCAAGCTCATGACTGAATGTCATGCCTAGCTTTTTCATGATATTGATAGACGCACTGTTTTCAGGGTTAGCAATTGCCGAAAACTTTTCTACACCAATATCATACAAGGCGCTTTTTATTGCTTGAGCAGCCTCGGTGGCGTACCCCTTGCCCCAGGTCTGACGTTTAAAGCGCCAGCCTAATTCCATATTGTCACTTTCAGGATGTTGGGTAAAAAAGCCAAAAGGACGAACCAAAATCCACCCTATACTTTCTTTTTCAGCTAGCGTCTCTACGCGCCAGAGCCCCCACCCCAAAGCAGGGTTGGAATAAGCTTGGAAGCGAGGAACAAAAATATCGCGAATGTCTTCTTTAGAGGATTTTTTACCACCATTGATATACTTCATGACAAGCTCGTCTTGGTCGAGCTCCCATAAAAAATCGGCGTCTTTATCGGTGATATAGTGGTAGGAGAGACGCGCACTGTCCTTGATATGCATATACTTCCTTTATCATTATTATTTTTAATATACTTTCATCGCTGAATATAGCTTATTCTTACAACAAACCAAACTTATTCGATGCTTTTAATTTTGCCTACATTTTCCCTTAATGTAGGAATTTTCTAGCCTCCTAGCATAGCCAGATGCTTTGTGGCCCCTGTTTTTCCTTCATGTAGATAATGGGTTTCGTGCTTTTGTCCCAGTACATCTTGTAGGAAAGCCACCACTTCATCTACATTACCATTTGCAAGGAGATGCCTCATATCTATACCGTTTTCACTGAACAAGCACAGATGTAACTTACCTGGCGCGGAGACACGAAGACGATTGCAAGTTTTACAAAAGTCCTTGCTGTACGGCATAATCAAACCAATCTTGCCCGCATAGTCTGGGTGATAGAACTCTTGCGCTGGTCCAGCATCCTTCCTACGCAATAACGGCTGCCACCCCATATCTAACAGGGTAGTTTTTAATGGTGAACCGCTTTGATGTTGTTTATTGAAAAATTGGTTTAAATCGCCCGTTTCCATTAACTCGATAAAACGGAGCGTCACCGGCATATCTTTAAGCCAAGCAAGGAATCGATGTAGACGGCTATCAGAAAAGTCGTTAAGTAAAACAGAGTTAACTTTTACATCAAGGTCAGCATCAATGGCTGCATCCAACCCTCGCAGTACAGCTTTTAGCTTGTCCTGCCCTGTTATAGCGGCGAATTGCCGTGGGTCTAAACTGTCGATACTGACGTTTACTTGATCTAAGCCTGCATCTTTCCACTGGTGGGCAAATTTTTCCATTCGCGCACCGTGTGTCGTCATCGCAACACGCTCTATACCCGGGGTATTACTGGTTAGTTGTAAGATATCAAGAAAGTCTCTTCGCAGCGTTGGCTCACCACCTGTTAGACGCACTTTTGAAGTACCTAGCTGAGCAAACGCTTTTAGCAAGGTATCAATTTCACTTATTGTCATAAACTGATCGCTCGACGGGCCTTCGTACCCATCTGGCAAACAGTACTGACAGCGAAAGTTGCACGCTTCGGTCACTGACAAACGTAAATAGTGAAACTGTCTACCGAAACTATCTTCTAACAAACTAACTCCTTAATCCTTTGCTGCTTTATAAATCGCTACAGCAATTTTTAGACGTTACAAAACCCAGTAAATCATTGAGTAAATAACAAGGTAACTAAATTAAACTACCCTAGTGTACGCGGGGTGAAATTAAAATTAAACACATTCGTTGCTATAAATAAGACCATTTTAATCTCTAGCCTATTTCAAAACGTATCACAAAAGGCGAGAATAATAATATATGGGCAAGCTTGTTCAATTCCTAATAAAAGGTTTACGCCAAATTATTTTCTAAACCTTCCCGCTCTTAGTACAGTAAACCAAACAATAAAGCACACTATAAAATGAGAAAAAACCGTTTTCCTACCAATGTCGACGAACCTGTTAAATGGCACGTTCTCTCACAGCTTTGGCCTTATCTTCTCGAGTTTAAGCAACGCGTATTTTTAGCGCTGCTGTGCCTAGTAGCAGCGAAGCTTGCCAGTATTGGCCTGCCCTACGTGCTGAAGTACACCGTTGATAGCTTAAATGGCGATTTAACCACGCTAGCTTTGGCGGTTCCTATTAGCTTAATCGTTGCCTATGGAACGCTGCGCTTACTGAATGTTTTACTCGGCGAAGTGCGAGATACGCTATTTGGTCGCGTTACTGAGCGTGCCATGCGCCGTCTAGGGCTTAAGGTTTTCAAGCATCTACACAATCTAGACTTAGGCTTTCATCTGAATCGACGCACAGGCGGATTGTCCCGAGATATCGAGCGCGGCACCAATGGCGTCAGCTTTTTAATGCGCTTTATGGTGTTTAATATTGTCCCTACTCTATTAGAAATCGCCCTTGTAGTTGGATTGCTTCTATTCCAGTTCGGCGTGTCTTTCGCGCTGATTATTGTGCTCAGCGTTGTGGCCTATATTGGTTTTTCGATGAAAGCGACAGATTGGCGCACACGCTTTGTCACACAAATGAATGAAGCAGACTCAACCACTAACTCAAGGGCGGTAGACAGCCTGCTTAACTTTGAGACTGTAAAATATTTCAATAACGAATCCTTTGAGGCCAATCGCTACGACACAGACTTAGCAGCATGGGAAAAAGCGCGACGGAAGAACCGCTTATCGCTATTTGCATTAAACGGTGGACAAGCCGCCATCATTGCCATTGCCATGACTTCAATGATGGCAAACGCTGCCTTTGGGGTTATGAATGGCGAAATGACCATTGGCGACTTTGTACTTATCAACGCCTTCACTATGCAGATTTTTATGCCCTTGAACTTTTTGGGTTTTGTATACCGTGAAATTCGTGGCAGCCTTGCCAATATCGATAAGTTATTCGACCTTCTATCCCAAGCTCCAGCTATCAAAGATGCAGACAACGCCACCGAATTAACCTGTTCCAACCCGGCACTACGCTTTGATAATGTGCATTTCGCCTATAACGAAAATAGGAAAATATTAAACGGGTTGAGCTTTGACGTCCCGCCTGGCGCCAAGGTAGCCGTGGTAGGTGAAAGCGGCGCGGGAAAATCTACGCTAATGAAGTTGCTTTTCCGTTTTTACGACCCTCAACAGGGCAGCATTACTATAGACGGAAATAATATTGCCTCGCTTACGCAACAAAGTCTGCGCTCACATATCGGTATAGTCCCCCAGGATACGGTACTGTTTAACACCACGTTGCTAGAAAATATTCGCTACGGTAACCCCGATGCCAGCGATGAAGATATTAAACAAGTGATTAAGCTTGCACACCTTAAAACCTTTGTAGAAAGTCTGCCTGATAAGCTAGAAACAACCGTAGGTGAGCGAGGACTAAAGCTTTCTGGCGGCGAAAAGCAGCGCGTATCTATCGCACGAGCCTTACTTAAAGGTGCGCCCATTATGATCTTTGACGAGGCCACCAGCTCATTAGACAGCACGTCAGAAAGGGCAATTTTGTCAGCCCTTCGCGATGCAGCCAAGGGACATACTAGCTTGGTGATAGCCCATAGACTGTCCACTATTGTCGATGCCGATAAGATCCTCGTACTTAAAAACGGTACTATAGTAGAGGAAGGGACACACACTTACTTGCTGGAACAAGGCGGTGAATACGCAACCCTATGGCAAGCTCAACAGCGTGAAGATGAAGATACAGATAAAGATGTAGAAGGTAGTTAATAGATGGACCCAACGCTTATAAAAGCCGCCATTAATCAAGTAATGCCGTTCGGAAAATATGCTGGAAGACGCCTTTTTCATTTGCCAGAGCCTTATTTGGTTTGGTTTCACAAACAGGGCTTCCCTGAAAACAAGTTAGGTGAGCAGCTCGCTTTAATGTATGAAATAAAGTTAAACGGCTTAGAGTCTGTAGTAGAGCCCCTTTTAGATGATGACTAGCAACTGCCTTATGACGATAACTGCTTTATAACGAGCATTGCCTTATTGCCTAAGTTTTTATGCAGATCGCCTACTTACATCGATGGTGATAACAATCTTAAGTTCTGTTACTCCCTGCCTTTGTGGTTGGTTCACCCGCTTACATAAGACAAGAAGTAAGATAAAAAACGCTATAAACAGATAGCTCAACGCCCTATTTTTACTTAAAACTCTGGTGTTAGACACACCAAAACAGCAAGAAGATTTATGTTTGTAAGACCCAGAAAACAACGTCGAAGTGACGTAAACGAACGCATCAAAAAAATTCACAGCGCCATAGCTGAAAAATTGATATCGCACCCCGAGCTTTTTGAGCAAGCCGAACACACTTTAGAAACCCGATATCAAAACAAAATGATGCGTTATGGTAGCTACCTGCTATGGAAGGGTATTATAGAAGCACGCAATGAACCCGATGTATTTAAAGCGTTATTGTTAGCCGATGACGAACGCACCGCTAATTTAAGAAGAGAAACCATCTTCACCGGAATTTTAAGTGAAGAAGAAAGAGAACAGCTGCTATAAAAAACGGGCAGCGTTCGCTTCGCTGCCCGTTTATAAGTCTTACTGCGGTTAACGCATTACGCATTACGCAAATGATCAGCTACCAAGAATGCCATTTCAAGCACTTGGTCTGCATTTAAGCGCGGATCGCACTGGGTTTTATAAGCCTGGGCTAAATCATCATCGCTAATTTGATAAGCACCACCCGTACATTCCGTTACGTGCTGACCGGTCATTTCAAGGTGAATACCACCAGCGTGAGTACCTTCTGCTTCATGCGCTTGGAAGAACTGTTTAATTTCTTTCAAAATTGCATCGAAGTTACGGGTTTTATAGCCGCTAGACGCCGAGAATGTGTTGCCGTGCATCGGGTCAGAACTCCACACGACATGTCTGCCTTCCGCTTTTACTTTGCGCAGTAGTCGTGGCAGGTTGTCAGCTAAGTTATCAGCTCCCATGCGAGTAATAAGCGTTAATCGACCCGGATCGTTTAGCGGGTTAAGCGCATCAATTAAACGAATAAGCTCGTCTTCCTGCATGCTCGGCCCCACTTTCACACCAATTGGGTTGTGAATGCCTCGGAAAAACTCCACGTGCGCATGATCAAGTTGACGAGTACGTTCACCAATCCACACCATATGCGCGGAACAGTCGTAAGGCTTGCCGGTAAGGGTATCGATACGCGTAAGCGCCTGTTCGTAGTTTAATAGCAAGGCTTCGTGCGACGTAAACAGCGAGGTTTCATGTAGCGTAGAGCTAGTTTGTGCGTTAATGCCAATAACATCCATAAACTCAAGGGTGTCTTGAATACGGTTGGCCATATCAGAGTAACGCTCTTTAAGCGGGCTGTTTTCAACAAACGCCATGTTCCAACGGTTCACTTCGTGAAGGTCGGCCAAACCACCTTGCGCAAATGCGCGAAGAAGGTTCAAGGTTGAAGCACTGCGGTGGTACGCTTCTAACAAGCGATCAGGGTCAGGTCGACGTGCTGCTTCAGTAAACTCAAAGTTATTAATAATATCGCCGCGATAGCTTGGCAAGGTCACGTCACCACGGGTTTCAAAATCTGATGAACGCGGCTTAGCATACTGCCCAGCCATACGTGCAACCTTAGTCACCGGGCAGCGACCGGCAAAGGTAAGCACAATCGCCATTTGAAGGATAACTTTAAAGGTATCGCGAATTTTAGGTGCGTTAAACTCGTCAAACGACTCAGCGCAGTCGCCGCCTTGTAAAAGAAAGCCTTTACCCAGGCTCACTTCACCTAGCTGACGTCTAAGTTCACGGGCTTCAGCAGCGAACACGAGTGGAGGATAAGAACTTAGTGTTTGCTCTACTTCATTTAAACGTACTTTGTCGTCGTACTCTGGTTGCTGAAGAATAGGTTTATTTCTCCAACTGTCTACTTGCCAATTACTCAACGGTGTTCTCCTGAATAAAAAACGTAGGGCAAACGTTTTACTGAAAATAGTTATTGAAACTTAATGCTTCGAATAGTAAGACTGTAGCGCGCTTCACAGTATGCCTGTAACGCATTTTTATAATCAGCCTAATGTGAAAATATGAATCTAAAAAATGTGGTGACACTTTACCACATTTAATCTAAGGAAATAGGTGCGCAAACTTGAATTTCTAGAAAGTTATCGTGCTTGCTTATAGCAAAATGGCATTCAAATACCTTCTCAAGGTTTGCCTGAGTTGCTACATCTTTAGGCTCACCCAATGCGACCATACGACCTTCGTGCATTAACCATAGACTATTGCAGTAGTTAGCGCTAAGCGTGATATCGTGAGACGTCATTAGTATGGTGTTACCTTTATTGCAAAGGAATTTTACTAAACTAGCCAGCGCATATTGGTGCCTTATATCAAGTCCTTGCAATGGCTCATCTAAAAACGCTAACCCCTCTCCCCGCTCTAACTGGGGCCAAATTTGTAAGAGCGCTCGACAAATTTCTACGCGCTGGCGTTCTCCGCCAGAAAGCTGGGTAAGGATTTTGTTTAAGAATCCCGACACTTCAAGGGCTTTTTCTAAAACCGAAGGAATTAGTTCACCTTGCTGTGCTGTTGCGTAAAAGCTTAAATATTCCTTCACCGACAAGTGAAAACCATTTTCACTTTGCTGAGCTAACAAAGTACGTACGCTAGCAAGCGTGGCAAGAGACCAACTCCCCATTGGCTTGCCATGCAGTATTACTTTACCTTCATCAGCGTCAATCAGTCCTGCTAGTGTAAGTAGCAGCGTTGACTTCCCTGCCCCGTTTGGCCCTATGATATGGATACATTCGCCCTTTTTCGCGCTTAAGTCTTCCACCCATAGCCGTGACCCAATGCGCACATTTTGCAGGCTTAAAATCATTGAGGCATCCGAAACGCTTTCGCGACTTTTGATGCAAGGCGCTCTGTTGTAGCTGACTGCATGACGTTCACCAGTGCTTTGCTCTTCATTACGATAAGAATCAGGTTGCTTTTGCGTAAAAGGATTCGGGGACGTCATTTCATCAGCCTTTGAACTGGCCTTTTGCCAGCGCCCAAATAAGTAACGGGCCACCTAACGTTGCTGTAACCATAGAGACAGGAAGTGTAATAGCGCGAGTCATTTCAGAGCATAGCGCTACCAACATTAAAAGGCTTGCACCGCTTAACGCACTTAACGGCAATAAATAGCGATTGTTATGCCCGATGATCAAACGCAAAATATGAGGCACTAATAAGCCCACAAAAGCGATAGACCCGGCCATCGACACCGCCGTACCCACCGCGATAGCACAAACGATGAGGGCACGTTCGGTAAGTTTTTCCACATCCACACCGCTACTTTTTGCCGCAAGTTCTCCGGCGTATAGCTTGTTTAAATCACCCGCGTAAAAAAGCTGTAAACCTACAGCTATAACGATCAACGGGCCTCCAACCGATAAAATTAACCAGTTAGTTTGATATAAGCTGCCCATTAGCCAAAAAGTAAGGTTGCGAAGGGCATCAGCGTCGCTGAACATATAAAGCCAGGCAATAACAGCGCCACTGAGCGTCGATATGGCAATACCAGCAAGAATTACCGCAGTGGAGGAGCCTAGCAATTTTCTGGCTAAACGATAAATAACAAAAGTAGATAACAAGGCACCCACAAAGCACCCAAAAGGCAGTAAGTAATGCAGGTAGGCTGTAGCCCATTGCGGCGTTAACAGTAGCAATAGTGCGGCAACTAAACTCGCTCCGCTGGTGATACCTATGATTCCTGGGTCGGCTAGCGGGTTTCGAAGTACCACCTGTAAGGTTGCGCCACTTACGGAAAGCGCCGCCCCTACTAAGCATGCGGTAAGTATAAGCGGTATTTGAAGCTGAACGATAATATGCTGCTTTAAGTCAGCAGCCGTGTTAGCAAACCCTGTCACGCCAATGACACCCACCACGCCAACGGCTAACAAACAAAGTAGCGTTATTACAACCAAAGAAAGGGCTGGGCGTTTAGTTTCAATGGTTTTCAAAATCGGCTCTCAAAATCGGTTCTTAATATGCGTTCTAGATTTGGTTCGCAATGCCGCTTCTCAGTTATGGCTTGTGGATAAAGCTTCTGATTATAGTTGTTGGGTTTGCTTAATGTGCGCAATCAAACCGTCCGATGCTTCTTCAATTAAATCTAACACCAACTCAAAGCCGCGCTTCCCTCCGTAGTATGGGTCAGGCACTTCTTTGTCTTCTACATTTGCAAAGTCCAGAAATAGCTTAATTTTTTCCTGGTACTGGCTTGGCGACATACCATGCAAATTTGCAAGGTTGCTATTATCCATAGCTAAAATATAGTCGAAGCGCTCAAAGTCACTGTCATCAACACGACGACATTTAAGCCCCTTAAAGCTGTAACCTCGCTCTACCCCAGCCGCCTGTGAACGCTTATCTGCAGGTTTCCCGATGTGGTAACCATGGGTCCCCGCAGAATCAATTTCAATATTTAACCCGGCTTGTGCAGCTTTGTGCTTGAACACGGCTTCTGCTGTTGGAGAGCGGCAAATATTGCCCAAACACACGAACAACACCGATGTAGATTGTTTCATTCAAAATCCTATTTAAACGCAGTGACGGAGCGCGACTAAACTTTGTGCCCAGTTTCGCGTATGATACGCCGTCAGAAAAATTGTGGAGTTAGTATGACCGCACATGTACTTATGCTAAGTAGCTCTCGTCAAGGCGACGAGGCTTACCTAGAGCACGCTAGAGAACTTATTTTTGCACACTTAGGCGAAATTCGCGACCTCCTATTTGTTCCTTACGCCGCTGTAACTCAAACGTACGACAGCTATGTAGATGCTGTTGCTACTGCCCTGCCAGAATGTAATGTTACTGGGTTACACACAGTAGAAGACCCCGTGGCCGCCGTAAACAATGCGAAGAAAAATGGCCAAGCTATTGTGGTAGGTGGAGGAAACACCTTTCACCTGCTTTCAACACTTTATGCGAACGCGCTTATTGTGCCAATAAAGCACGCCATCGCCGATTGCACGCCTTATATTGGATGGAGCGCGGGCTCGAATATCTGTGGCGAATCAATTAGAACCACTAATGACATGCCTATTATTGAGCCGCCTAGTTTTGATGCGCTTGATATCGTGCCGTTTCAGTTGAACCCGCACTACACCGATTATCAGCCTCCTGGCCATAATGGTGAAACCCGCGATCAGCGATTGGCCGAGTTTACAACGCTAAACCCAACCACGCCGGTAGTGGCTATCCGTGAAGGCACGGCGTTACGCCTTTGTGATAACCAACTTACTTTAGTCGGTGAAAAAGACGGCTTCATCTTTTTAGGTGAAGAAAAAAAGCCAATTAATTCAGGTGATGATTTAACTTATTTGCTTGATAGCGGCGAATAGCGCCTCTTCATCAGGCTCACGCTGGTAGGGAATTTCTGCCAGCAGCGGCTCGGGTAACATGGCTTTTAGAGAATGCAGGTTTTCCTGGTATCGCGTCATGTTACCTGTGATGTCGTTGGCTACCCACCCTTTGATTTTTAGCCCATCTGCGCGTATCGCTTCTGCGGTTAATAGCGCATGGTTTAAGCAGCCTAGACGCATACCCACAACGAAAATTACGTCCATGTTGAGCGTTTTCACAACATCGGATAGATAATACGTAGGCGTATACTCATCGCCCACGATTAAGGGTAATCGCCACCCTCCTGCACCTTCCATCAACAGTAGATCTGGCTGATAAGCTTGCAGTTTATCAAGGCCTTGCGCAATTTTTTCAAAGCTTAACGCCACGCCTTCTTCAAGTGCAGCAATATGTGGCGCAATGGGCGGCCTTAATGCGATAGGGTTTATTTGATGTAAAGGAAGTGTCTGTCCATTTTCTTCGCTTGCGCTTTTTAGCTCGCTATTATCTATAGCTTTAATGGCTTTGTTTTCGCGTATTTTGGAGCATGCTTTTTGTATATTTAGCGCATCATCGTTAACCCACTCACCGTTAACCTGCTCACAACCAGCTGCAATAGGTTTATAGCCGATGCCGGTAAGCGATGCTTTTTGCGCTGCTTTTAGTAATTGGCAAGTGACATAGGTTTTCCCGACCTCTGTGTCGGTACCGGTAACGAAATACTGCTTCATCGTTTTTCCAATCTAAAATGACTCACACGGTAGGTAAGCGGTAACTTACTTTCTACACCACTCATATTACTGTACGCCATGGCTAATTTTTTAATATCTCGACGGGTAAGCGGAGGTTGTTTTTGGCCAGTCTCACCCGCTCCTACACCTTTCACCGAGTGCAGTAGCGACATAATATCTTGGTGAGTATCAACATAGTCTTTGGTAATAACTCGTTGTAAGCGGAGCCCTGATTGCTTAAACCCGCTTTCCCACTGCGCGGTTGTCGGCAGATGAGTTTCGGCTTGCGAAAGCTGCGCCACTTTGCGGGCCGTTCTAAGTTCACTAAAAGAGCCCGACACCATAATAGCCAGCTCAGCGATACCATCCTGTTTAAGCACTCGCGAGATCTCGCTAGCAACAAGGCTTGTGTCGCTTGCCCACTGTAGCGCCATGGACGAAAACACCGTTGAAAACGTGTCTTCAGAGAAGGGTAAATCAACAGCACTACCTTCTACGAAAATGGGGTCAGAGTACTTTTTTCGTGCCTGCGCCAACATACCCTCAGCAATGTCTACACCAGTTGCAACAGCACCTTTTTTTGAAAGTGCCTGTGTATGAATGCCCGTTCCACAGCCTATATCGAGGGCCTCGCCCTGCAAAGCCTCTGGCAAGTTTGCTAACCCCTGCTCGGCAATATTACGCTGAATACACGCAATACTGTCGTACTTTACTGCCGCTTTTGAGAAACGGTGTGCGATGCTCTGTTCAGTAATTTCTTGTGCAGTAACCGCTTTGTTAGCTTTGCCGGTACCGTCGGCTGATTCGGCAACAGTGGAATTACAACACTCTGCTAAGAAAGCGTCTTCATTATTAGGAAGCACTTTTGCTGTATCACTTGCCGCATTACCTTCAAAAGGTTTCAAGGGCTCTGTCAATGACGCTGATTTCGCAGCTGGGCTTGCCGACATTTTTACATCTCTTTCTGGTTTGACGAACTTAGGGCGGTTACGGCATTCATCGTACTTTATGCTTCCCTTTTCGCAGAAGGCTCACTTAACCCATCGCGCGATAGTTCCTTCAAACCATTGAGCGACAATTCAAGCGCATCAATTAACACATCGATATCTTGAGTCGTATGATTTGCGGTTAAGGTTATACGCAGCCTGTCTTGATTTTTCGGTACGGTTGGTTGCCGGATAGCGGCTGCCCAAATCCCCCGTTGTTTTAAACCTTCACTTAATGCAACTGCATGCTCTGGGCTGCCGACAATAACGGGTTGAATAGCGCTTTGCGAGGCTCCTAAGGTGATAGTTCCTAAGGTGATAGCTCCCAAGGTGATATGGTCTGAATTATCGCTTTCCTTGTCCGCATTGAGTGTCTGTCCAAAACGTTTTTGGAACGCCTCTCTGAAATAGGAAATATTGTTAGTAAGCAATTCGCGACGAGCGGTATCACTAGCGATATGTGTGAGTGAGTATAAGGTCGCCACCGCTTGTGCTGGCGGCATGGCGGTGGAATACACATAGTGCTTAGAAAAATTCACTAGGTAGTCAATAAGGGGGTGGCTTCCGGCAATAAATGCGCCTGCTGTGCCTACCGCTTTGCCGAATGTTCCCATAACAACCGGAACCTGTTGCTGGCTTAAGTTTAGCGCTTCTACACTGCCAAAGCCGTTTGCACCCAAAACGCCCATACCATGTGCATCGTCTAACATAAACCATGCATTATATTTCGCAGCGATATCGGCTATATCTTTGCAAAGCGCGGCATCACCGTCCATGCTAAACACACCTTCACTGGCAATAAGAATATCTTGGTCGCTTGATTTTAAATTAGCGTCAGCATTAATTTCGCTATGCTCATCCGTAGCAAGCATAGGGGTACTGTAAACACCTGAAAGCATGCTTTCTAAATGATTGAGATCGTTATGCTTAAAGCGGCGAAGCCTAGCGCGCTCGGATACACATTGTGCCCCCTCTAAAAACGAAGCGTGCATGAGCTTGTCAGCAATAATGTGTCCAGGCGCCCCGCTACTGCCAGCATGAGAAATGTGAGGAAAAAGTGCCATACACAAAGCTTGGTTAGCTGCAAAGCCAGAGTTAAACAACAGTGCTGCTTCACGGTTTAAACCATCGGCAATGTAAGCTTCAAGCGCTAAATGAGCCTGTGTGTGCCCAGTTACCAAAGGCGATGCGCCGCTGCCCCCACCAAATTGCGCCAATCCTTCAACCCAACTTTGCAATACGCCTTCATGCTGGCGCATGCCTAAATAATCGTTGCTCGAAAAATTAAGGTAGTGCTCACCATTAATGCAAATAATGCTGTCTTTTTCGTATTGTTGGCAGTTGCGCTGGCGCAGCAAGCCTTGCTCAGCACGTGCGCCCAGCGAATCGTCTAACCAGTGAAAGGCCATTACGCCTCCGTTAATTGCTGTTTCTTTGGCGCTACCTTAGGCTTGGTTGCATCAATAAACAAGTCGTTACTGTCGTCGGCTTGTTCTTGCTGCTGGGCAATTTCTTCTTCCAAGACCTGTTGGTGTGCTTCGTCTGAGTAATCTCTTGTACGCTCAGTATTAATACCAAGCTTTTTGAACAGCATAACATCTTCATGGGTATCTGGATTTGACGTAGTTAACAGCTTGCAGCCATAGAAAATGGAATTCGCGCCTGCCATAAAACACAGCGCCTGCATTTGCTCATTCATGGCTTCGCGGCCTGCCGACAAGCGCACATGTGACTTGGGCATCATGATACGAGCAACAGCAATAGTGCGGATAAACTCGAAATAGTCCAAGTCTTCTACGCTATCGAGTGGTGTACCTTTAACTTTTACTAACATATTAATAGGCACACTTTGCGGCTGTTCGGGAAGGTTTGCTAGCTGCACCAGCATACTGGCGCGGTCGCTCACCGTTTCTCCCATGCCCACAATGCCACCTGAGCAAACGTTCATACCTGCAGCACGCACGTTCTCTAACGTATTCAATCGGTCTTGATAGGTACGTGTAGTAATAATATCGCCGTAGTATTCCGGTGAGGTATCTAAGTTGTGGTTATAGTAATCCAAGCCCGCTTGTTTTAGCGCGACTGCTTGATCACGTGTTAGCATACCCAGCGTCATGCAGGTTTCTAGCCCCAAACTTTTCACCTCTTCAACCATTTTCAGAATGTAAGGCATATCTCTGTCGCGGGGATTTCGCCATGCGGCTCCCATACAAAAACGGGTAGAACCCACTTGCTTCGCTTCTTTTGCGCGCTGGATAACCTTTTCAATTTCCAACAGGCGCTCTTTTTCAAGACCTGTATCATAACGGGCACTTTGTGGGCAGTACTTACAGTCTTCAGGACATGCACCAGTTTTAATCGACAAAAGCGTGCTAACCTGCACTTCGTTAGGATTAAAATGCTGTCTATGCACCACTTGGGCATCAAACAGTAAATCATTAAATGGCATGGCGAACAAAGCTTCGACTTCAGCTTTGGTCCAATCGTTTCGAATAGTTGTCGTTTGCGCAGAAGGCGCACTAGCCAGCGTCATTGACTGTCCTTTACTAATTATTATTGCTGGCTTAGTCTATGCCCCAATATCGAGTTGTCAACTCTGACCAATTCAAAACCCTTACTAATGGTTAATTTGTGAACAATATAGAATTTGATAAACAACACATTTGGCACCCCTATACCTCGGCGGTTAACCCCCTTCCCTGTTACGAAGTAGTTGGTGCAAAAGGCGCCGAGCTCACCTTGGCCACCGGTGAAGTATTAGTAGACGGCATGTCTAGCTGGTGGGCTGCTATTCACGGCTACAACCACCCCGTACTCAACGATGCAGCGCACAAGCAAATTGATGCTTTTTCTCACGTTATGTTTGGCGGTATCACCCACCAGCCAGCTGTGGATTTGTGTAAAACTTTACTCAGTATGGTTCCAGCTGGTTTAGAGAGAGTGTTTTTAGCTGACTCTGGTTCAGTGTCCGTTGAAGTGGCTATAAAAATGGCAATTCAGTATTGGGCATGCCAAGGGCGTACAGAAAAGTCACGTATTGTCGCACCGCGCAACGGTTATCATGGCGATACGTTCGCCGCTATGAGTGTGTGCGACCCAGTAAACGGCATGCACAGTTTGTTTGAGGGTGTATTAAGCAAACAAATTTTTGCGCCTGCGCCACAAACTCGCTTTGGTCAAACCTTTAGTGAAGACGATATTCTTCCGCTTGAAGAGATTTTCGAGAAACATCACCACACCATGGCGGCGTTAATTCTAGAGCCTATTGTTCAAGGTGCAGGTGGCATGCGTATTTACCATCCTGAATACTTAAAACGTTGTCGCCAACTGTGTGACTCCTATGATGTACTTTTAATTTGCGATGAGATTGCTACTGGATTTGGTCGTACAGGTAAGCTCTTCGCTTGTGAACATGCCGGTATCTCGCCTGATATTTTGTGCTTGGGCAAGGCGATTACTGGCGGCTATATGACGTTAGCCGCTACTTTGTGTACCGAAGATGTCGCGTTAGGGGTTTGCCAAGGTGAGCCTGGTGTTTTTATGCACGGCCCAACTTATATGGGTAACCCGTTAGCTTGCGCAGTGGCCAATGCTAGTTTATCTGTCATTAATGAAAACCATTGGCAGCAACAAATTCCCGCCATTGAGAAACAATTACAAACCGAGTTGGCAAAATGTGCAGACTTACCCCGCGTTGCTGATATAAGAGTGCTGGGCGCTATTGGGGTGGTTGAGACAGTAAACCCGGTCAATGTTGCCGAAATTCAGCGTCATTTCGTCGAAGAAGGCGTGTGGATAAGGCCCTTTGGTAAACTGGTATACATTATGCCTCCCTATATCATATCTTCCGAGCAATTAAGTAAGTTAACCCATGCGATTTATACAGCCTTGAAATAGCGTGAGAGGTTGTTACGCTTAGCACTTACTTTTTGTTACATGAGATGAGTTCAATGTCGAGAGCCCCTAGCGTTAAAAGGCTTCTATAAACGAATGTCAGAAGTCAACGATTAGGCGGGTCACTAATGAGTCGACAATACTGATTATTTTATAGCGAGTTTTTAATGGTAGTGCGTGTTCTTGATAAAGTGGTCTTTGCAGTTTTATTCATTATTACACTGCAGGTACCTATTTTAGCGAACCACTACCGCCAATATTTGAATGGCTACTATGACGCACTAAGAGATGAAGTATCCAGTTCCTCTGTACTCGCTAAACAGCATGGTTTTTCTTCTGTAGAGGCCATGCTCGACAGTTTACAGAAAAATAGCGAGCCGGTAGTGCGTGAAAATGCGTCAATGAAAGCGAGCCGCTTTGCCCAGATCACCACACTGGAGCAGGGTATGAGAAAACTTGAGCACGGCCACTATTTCGAAAAGCTGGTGTTTATGGCCTCACCTTCTCAGTACGGCACGCTAAATCGAGTACTCGACAATTTTAGTCCATCCGTACCGCTAACCCCCTCCTCAATCGTCTTTAGCCTTATTACCGCTATTTTGCTTAATTTATTAATTTGGACACCGCACTTTTGCTACTGCCAAGTTAAGAAAATCAAAGACAAGCCCAAACGCTATTCTTATAAATAGCGCGCCAATCAGAACTGCGGTTCTCGTAAAACGACCAAAGTTGAATAGGCACAGGAACAAACTTACTAAAGAAGCTTATTCAGCACTTTCTGAAGCAGACGGCTTTTCACAATTTTTCGATTGTGATGCTGAGGAAACCTTTGCTTCAGAAATAATGCCAATTCTCGATGAGTTTTTTATAAATGGCGACAGTCACCACGCCACCAGCCTAAGACTAGAACAGGTTCGACAAAAATATTTTCCTCCGAAGTTCCGATAATTTTTTCTGGGTTAACATCTCCTCTTAAATTCGGTTAAGAGAATAAAGCCCTTGTTTTAGCTCTCTGTCGAAATCTATTTATTCAGCATTTTGAAATTATAAAGATGCTTTGCTCATGTCTTTTAAGAGCACAGTTTAAGAGCTGAGACGGTATTTCCAAACTTACAAGCGCGCAGAAAAAGGATTCTCACCTTTTTATTGAACGTGGCATCAATAATGCAAACTTTAATTTAACGGGTTAGAAGCGAAATATCGGTTTATCGTTTTTCTTGTAACAAAGAGACTTGTAAACAACCGAATATCAGCAACTTACCTCATGAAATTGAAACGGAGATACTATTATGCCTACAGATGCTCAATTACTGATCGGGAAAGTGTTGCAAATAAAAGACAAAATTGTTGCAAAACGTCATTGCATTCCGAGCGACTTAGAAGCCGAATGGAACGCGTTAAATAAGCAAACTGCATGCTTTGAAAGTGAAGCGCTTTATCAAAGTGCAGTGAAAGGCCAGGAAATGAATAAGCACATTGATTATTCAGGTTCGGTGAAAGAGTTGTCTCAATTGGTAACACAGCTCAAAACACTTAATAGAAAGGTTAACGTTACACAAGTGCATCACTAAGGCTTGGGGCATTTAACTTTGCCTCAAACCTTAGCTTGATATTGGCGTTACTTTTTATTTTTTAGGAGCACCAATGTTCTTACTTTACGCGTGCCATAGCTGGCAAGCCTTAGAAAGTCTTCACGGGCAACCGGAATGTGTTGATACTCGACAGGCTGCCCCTCACTCGCATCTGGATCGTGCAGATAATAGCAGTGAGAATCGCAGCTAGTCACCGCAACCCAATGGGGAACTTTTTTCTTATCAAACGCATATGTGCTGATTAAGCACAATACTGCCCCGCCAGCTTTAAGGGTTTGGTCGATAACATCCATAGGCCAGTCAGAAATTTCAATGGAAATGCCTTTTTTCCGTGCTTCTTCCATAAACTGAGATTCAACGTTTTCAACGATCGCTTTCTTATTAACATCTCTAACGCCATCAACAAAAAGCGGAACGTCTTGGTTAATAACCACTTTCGCCGCATAACCTTCATTCACTGCAGCTAGTGCTAACCCCACCGGGTGACAGCCACCATGCCCTGACATCATGAATATTGTGGTAGCTGTGCGCCACAACGTTAATTCTTTTTCTTGCGTCATTTCATAGCGATTGTTTAATGCACACATCGCCATCATCAATGCCGACGGACCGCAGGTGAAATCAGTTGTTTGCTGATACCACGGGTAAACCTCTGGCTTAACCGACTTACTCGGCACCAATACTTTTTGCATACGCAATGCATCAGTGTGATCGTCGTAGTAATCGGTATACATACCGAACTGACTAAACCCTAACTTTTTATAAAGAGCAATGGCACCAGCATTACCTACTGCCACTTCCAGGCGCATAAATCGCTTTCCCCGCAAAAGCGCCCGCTCCCCCAAGCTACTTATAAGCTTCTCAGCAACGCCAAGCCCTCGAGCCTCGGGCAAAACCGCAATAGAATACAGCCTAGTAAGTTGTGTTCCGCGTCGAAGCAGTAACAGTCCGTAGCCTACTATGCTATTGCAATCCGGCTTATTTGTATCGAGGTTCAAGCCTGAATTTAACGGCGCACGCTCGGCCACGATTAGCTCTGCGTGCTGTGCATCAATGTAAAACTTGAAACGACTTTTACTTAGTCTGTCGGTTGTAAAGCAGGTTTGCTCAATATGCTGAAGCGAAGCAAGATCGTTTAATGTCGCAACACGCAGCACTACACTCGACTGCGTTGAAGGCGCACGGGCACCTTGTGCCGACTTAGTATTCGACGCGCCTTCTGCTAGGCCATATGCACGATTTGCGCTTTCCTGTGGACTTGCATTATTCACTTCAATTACTCGCTCAGCCGATGTAATCATCGCCCTCTTTGCTCCAACCTATCAGCAAATTCCTGCATAATTAATTCGTACAGTTCTTTGCCTAAATATTTATCTTCAACGCCCGAGTCGATACTTGGGTTGTCGTTCACTTCAATAACATAAACCGCATTTCCGGTTTGCTTAATATCTACGCCATAAAGACCGTTGCCCACTGCTTTTGCGGCTTTAATAGCGGCTTGTAATACCGGCTTAGGTACTTCAAACGTTGGCATTGTTGTAAATCCACCCGAGGAGAATCTATCGCCCTGATGGTTATAAATCTGCCAATGGTTGCGCACCATGAAGTACTGACAAGCGTAAATCGGCTTGCCGCCTAACACTCCAATTCGCCAATCAAATTCAGTAAAAATATATTCTTGAACTAGCACTAGCGCCGATTCAGTTAGCATTTGTTCTAAGCGCGCTTTTAACGCTTCTTTATTTTCAGCTTTATGCACACCCCGTGAAAACGAGCTTTCTGGCAGCTTTAATACCAACGGCAAGCCAAAGTCGGCAATGAGTTTTTCGCATACATCATCAGTAGCGCTTGATACAAAGGTCGCTTGTGGCGCAGGCACTTTTTGGTATGCAAACGCATCTTGCAAGTACACCTTGTTACAGCAGCGCAAAATTGACTGCGTGTCGTCCATTACCACAATACCCTCGCGCTCTGCAGCACGGGCTAGACGATAGGTATGGTGGTCAATTGCTGTGGTTTCACGAATAAACAGTGCGTCATAGTGACCTAGCTCTTCTTGCGACAAGCGACTGACTACATTAGCTCGAAAGCCTACTTTTTCAGCCGCTTTTACAAAGTTTTTAATGGCTCGCTCATCACTAGGAGGCGTACTTTCTTCTGGATTAACCAAAATCGCCATATCCCAGCGCGTGCGCTTGCTCGTTTTACTCGCTTTCCACTGTATTTTTGCCTGTTTCTCAAGTTGCTCGATAAAGCGTGCTTGTTGCGCTGCATCTAAATCTTTAAACGCTTTAGCTTGCAACGTTGCAAAGCCTTCAATTTGCACTTTATTCGTAGCTTTGGGCAATTCGTTGGTATCGGTAACCATGAGGCTTAGTACCAATACCGGATAAGAATATTTTTCAAACGCTTGGCGGGCCAAGCGCTTAAAGCGCTGATCTTTCACTTCACCGAAAAGTACTAATAAAGGCTCATCGGTAATTTCAGTATTATCTTGAGATACCGACAAGGAAAAAGCGATGCGATCGATACTTTTCTCTTCAGCCATACGCAAATCATTGATGGTATTTACTGAAGGCAACACAGAATGGTTACGAGCCTGAGCCAACAACGAACAGTAATAGCCCTCGCTTAAATATCGCGTGGTATCGCAAATATTAATAACCCGGGTTTTGGGTTCGTTTAGCTTTGGGAACTCAGCAAGGTATTCTTGAAAAGTAAGTACAGTTAATGAAGAGTTACGAAAAGGGATAACATCGTCAGTAACAATCAAGGTTTTGTGCATTAATGTCGCTTCTAAAAGATGGTAGGTAAGTTAAAACGTAAACGGCGGTGCTCAAATAGCATACACAGTTATTTAGTCGCGAAGTTTACGCCTAACTTCAATTTTGCATAGCACAATCTGCACGGCTTTTTTTCATCGAAATGACAATAAAAACTGATGTACAATTAAATCTATTGATAGAGCTTTTGTTTATTAATTTTGTCTATAAATAGAGATAGACAAAACGACACAAATGGTTTGAGGAGTAAGTATGTTACTAGCCAGTGTGGCTATTTTGATCGGGTTACCCGTACTGCTTTGGAGTGCAGGAAAGTTTGTAGGTGGTGCCGCATCAGTCGCTAATCATTATGGTGTATCGCCCCTCCTAATAGGTATGCTTATTATTGGGTTTGGTACGTCCGCTCCTGAAATTATCGTTTCTATTTTCGCCGCGTACCAAGGTAACTCGGGCATTGCGCTGGGTAACGCCTACGGCTCGAATATCGCCAACATTTTGTTAATTTTAGGTTTGACCGCCGTTATTAGCCCTATTGCGGTTAGATCGGAAATTATCAAAAAAGAATTGCCCGTACTACTGGGCATCACTTTTTTTGCTGTGTGGCAGGTATGGGACTTAACGGTTTCCAAAGATGACGCGTTTTCTTTGCTAGGGCTATTTGTACTGTTGATTTCATGGAGTATCTATCACGCAATGAAAGGCGATAAAGACGCCCTTGCCGATGAATACGATGAGGAAATCAATAGTAACGAAGGCACCGTTAAAACCCACGTTATGTGGTTAATTGCGGGTTTACTGTTACTTGTTGCAAGCTCTCGGATGCTGGTTTGGGGCGCGGTTGAATACGCCACCTTCTTTGGTGTAAGCGATACGATAATCGGCCTTACCGTTATCGCAATTGGTACATCACTACCCGAACTCGCGTCGTCATTAATGGCCGTTAAAAAAGGCGAGCATGATTTAGCAATTGGCAATGTTATTGGCTCTAATATGTTTAATACCCTAGCCGTTGTGGGTATTGCAGGGACGATACAGCCTATGACAGTAGATGCTGAGTTCCTTTACCGCGATGCCATGGTGATGTTCGCCTCTACCGTGGCACTTTTCATTTTCTGTATCGGTATTAAACGTCAAGGTCGCCTTAACCGCCTTGAAGGTGGCGCATTTGTGCTAGCTTATGCTGCTTATACCTATTGGCTAATTCAGGCAGCGTTTATATAGGCTGCAGAATTGTACAAAGAGTAAAAATAGTTGGCTGACAACAAAAAGCTTGGCTGCTCTACTGACGTAAAGTGCCAAGCTTTTTTGATTTTCTCGCCATTAATTTCGTTGGTTAACCTGTGCTATAACCCCAACGTAGTCGCAAGAGTTATTAAACTAATTGCCGCAATAGCAAACAAGATTATAAGGTTTACGCCGAAGGAGTCTGTGCGTCGACGATTGCGTCTTGCACGCATGACAATGCTGACAAGGCTTACTATTAAGCATACCTGCAGCATAATAGTCATGGCAGACAAATGACCTTCAGACCAAGATGAGTCCCCTTCTATTCCCCAATACTGCTGAACGCCACTGATGAAGTCGGGCCGAGCGTAGTGAAACAATATAAGAACCACCACCATTCCCACCCAACCGAACACGTTGAGGCCAAGCATTACCTTATAAAAGGGAGTTTTTGAGCGTGGCGTCGAACGCCGTTCAGCTAATTGCTCATAGGTCATAGAACGCCTGTCAATATCGCCTGTTGCAGAGGATTGTGACGCGCGTTGAGATTCCCCCTGCGTTTGCTGCTGGTTATGTACCGACGTGCCTGAATCATTTTTATTTCCCATTTGTCACTCTGTTCTCTGGCATCCCGCTTTATGTTGGGTATACTAGCGTGCTATTGGATTGTATTTCATTGGTTATTTTTACATCGCCGAAGCGAATTCCGTTCGGTGTATCTCGTTATTTATACTTATTTCTATAATTCGCGATACATAAATGTCATAAAGAAGTTAACCATAACTTCAATATGCAATTTACCGGCATTAAAGACTTATCGGCACAGCAATCCAAAACATTGACCATAAAGCAAATTTTAGTGCAATTTTTCATGCATAGTTTAATGCACTAGGTTGATACGCTCGATGTGTATTCGAGCAACAACATAAGATCAGTAAGACGGAGAAATTAACATGACGCATGCGCCCGTAGTTGACGTGCTTAAAGGTAAGTACGCCGTTGGCGAATCGGTAACCGTTAAGGGTTGGGTAAGAACACGCCGCGACTCTAAAGCGGGGTTATCATTTATTGCACTACACGATGGTAGTTGCTTCGATCCTGTACAAGTTATTGCGCTAAATTCTCTGTCAAATTACGCCGATATCCAGCGCCTTACTGCTGGTTGTTCATTGTCGGTAACCGGTACAGTGAAAGAATCGCAAGGCCAAGGGCAATCACTAGAAATTGATGCGACCGAGGTAGAGATTGTAGGTTTGGTTGAAAACCCTGATACCTACCCAATGGCGGCAAAGCGCCATAGTATTGAATACCTACGTGAATACGCACACCTGCGCCCGCGTACCAATGTTATTGGTGCGGTTACTCGTGTACGTAACTGTTTGTCTCAGGCTATCCACCGTTTCTTCCACGAAAAGGGTTACTATTGGATTTCTACGCCAATTCTAACGGCTAGCGATA
The DNA here is from genome assembly GCF_056311825.1 of Alteromonas sp. ABH4_452. Taxonomy (NCBI): domain Bacteria; kingdom Pseudomonadati; phylum Pseudomonadota; class Gammaproteobacteria; order Alteromonadales; family Alteromonadaceae; genus Alteromonas; species Alteromonas sp. ABH4_452. The sequence continues at coordinate 3,418,885 of NZ_CM149973.1, forward strand.
CAGAAGGTGCTGGTGAAATGTTCCGCGTATCAACCCTTGATATGATGAACCTTCCGCTAGACGATAAAGGCAATGTTGATTACTCAGAAGATTTCTTCGGTAAAGAAACCTACCTAACCGTATCGGGTCAGCTTAACGTTGAAACTTACTGTACAGCTATGTCTAAGGTATACACCTTCGGACCTACGTTCCGCGCAGAAAACTCAAATACGTCTCGTCACCTTGCCGAGTTCTGGATGATTGAGCCTGAAGTGGCATTTGCTGAATTGAAAGATGTCGCACAGCTTGCTGAAGACATGCTTAAGTATGTGTGTAAAGCGGTATTAGAAGAGCTACCTGATGATATGGCATTCTTCGCCCAGCGCATCAAGAAAGATGCGGTTGAGCGTTTAGAAAAGCTAGTTAGCTCTGACTTCGTGCGCATGGATTACACTGACGCTATTGAAATTCTGCAAAACTGCGGTAAAGAATTCGAATTCCCTGTTGAATGGGGTATCGATTTATCTTCTGAGCACGAACGTTACCTTGCCGAAGAGCATGTTGGTGCACCAATCATCATGCAGAACTATCCAAAAGACATTAAAGCGTTCTATATGCGCATTAACGACGACGGCAAAACCGTTGCAGCAATGGACGTACTAGCGCCAGGCATCGGTGAAATTATCGGTGGTTCTCAGCGTGAAGAACGATTAGATGTTTTCGATGCTCGTCTTGAAGAAATGGGGCTATCGAAGGAAGACTACGCATGGTATCGCGACCTACGCCGCTACGGCACTGTACCTCACTCAGGTTTCGGTCTAGGTTTCGAACGTCTTGTAGCTTACGTAACCGGCATGCAAAACGTACGTGACGTTATCCCATTCCCACGTACACCGGGTAACGCTAGCTTCTAAGCTGTTGTTCACTATATTTAGAAGCCCGCTGCAGCTATGCTGTAGCGGGCTTTTTTATCAATTCCGCATAAAGTTAAGCCGCAAAGCTCAGTCTCAAGCCTTTATTTCCTTACATCCACCACTATAACCACACCTACTGCAACATAGTCGCGACTTTAGCCTTGTTTTCTTTTTCCCACTGCTTTGGCGATAAGCCATACATTCGCTTAAAATCTCGGCTAAATTGGGATGAACTGATATACCCAACATCCATAGCAGCAACACTTACATTTGTACCTTCTGCTATGCGTTTTGCTGCGTTGTTCAACCTCATAGACTTTACGAATTGAATAGGCGACATATTAGTGGCTTGCTTAAACTTGCGGTGAAATGCGGCCCGGCTCATACCCACTTTGTTTGCCATATCGTCTATGGTAATACTTTCATTGACGTGGGAAGCCAAGTACTCGATAGCTCGTACAATACCGTTACCCACACCAAAGCTTTGGCGCACTGCTCCACCCGCTTCGCCTTTTAGAACAGCGTAATACACTTCGCGTAACCGATTACTCGCCAACATGGCAATATCTGTTGGTCTGTCAGTTAGCAAAAGTAAGCGATATAGGGCACCTTCAAAGTCAACGCTCCACTGCGCTGAAGCAATGCCAGAAACTGCACTTTCTGCTGACGACGTTTTTAAACTTCCTGACACGCTTTCAAACTCAATTGCTAAGTCAGTCATCATCCTGCTGTTTAAAGAGATATAAACGCCAAGTAATGGATTAGTCTCAGAAGCGTCGGGAATTCCTGCCTCAACCGGCATAGACATAGTGCAACACGTATATTTACTTGTACTAAACGTGTGTTTTTCACCGTTTAAGATGGCCTCTTTCCCGCCATAAACAATGGCGGTCAGAGACGGTTCATATACCACGGGGGCGCAATCGATAGGTGCTGTTATTTTAAAAAGCTGAACACCTTCTATTCCGGTGTCGTAAAGCCCGCTTTGCGTCACCTTGTCTTCAATAAGTTGCTTTATTAATGATTTACTCATTTAGAGATCAACACCGTTCAGTTAATTTTGGCTTGTAAAGCTGTCGACTTTTTAATATCGCATTGCACAAAAAGCCTTGGCAAAGTCAACTTTTCAAGTTTACTTAAATTAGCACCCAACCACCTCTTTAACAACGAAGTGATACAAATAGGCAACTTTTAAAGACCATTACGCCTACTTTTAAAACCTCATGGTTACTATATTACAAATATAATTTTTTAGTAATTAAAAGGTAAGCGAACATGGCTAACTCTAATCAGTTTGGAAAAGACGGCTGGACGCCAGCACAAATAGAAAACACTGAAGGCAAAACGTTTTTAATAACTGGGGCGAATACAGGGGCAGGCTTTGAAGCATCGCGCATTTTGCTATCGAAAGGCGCCAAAGTAGTCATGCTGAACCGAAGCCCGAGCAAGTCCCATGACGCTATTGCCAAGTTAAAACAAGAGTTTGGTGAAACCGCTAATGTCAGCTATATCCGTTTAGATCTTGGCAGCCTTGCTTCTGTGCGACAGTCATCTAAAGAAATATTAGAACAAGTACCTGTTATCGACGCGCTGATTTGTAATGCCGCTATCGCACAAATTTCGACTCAACAATTCACTGAAGATGGCTTTGAAAGCCAATTAGGTGTTAACCACTACGGGCACTTTTTGCTTTGTGGACTGTTGTTTGATCGCATTAATGAATCGAAAGGACGCATTGTAGTGGTTGCCAGTGAAGGTCACAAAATGGGTCTTAGAACCATGCAGTTTGACGACATGAACTGGGACAGAAATTACAACCCGAATAAGGTATACAGCCAAAGTAAGCTTGCTCAAATGATGTTTGCATACGAACTGCAAGACAAAGTAAAAGCACATAATAAACACGTGAAGGTGTTTGTTTGTCACCCCGGTGCGTCGAATACTACCCTTATCAGGGAAAGTGCTAACTTCTTAACCCGTATCTCTTGGTCTTTTATGGTGAAAATTGGGCTAGCCCAGTCTGCAGAAAAAGGCGCATACCCAGAAGTTATGTGCGCCACCGAAGAAAACCTTAAACAACGTGCCTACTACGGCCCAACAGGGCTAATGAATTTTGGCGGTCCAGTTGGAGAATGCAAGCTAGAAGACTTTGCAGTAGATAAACAGGTATTGACGAAACTATGGGCGCTGTCAGAAGAACAAACGGGCTTTTCTTGGCAATTCTGATTAACTGGTTTGGACGTATTGAGAGTGTAATGAAATGAAAAGCGCCCTTTTCTTATTAGGAATATTAGCAATGTTATCAACATACGCGAACACGGCTTCTACTGACAAAACTAGCGCCACTGATAAAGAGGCATACGCCCGCACCCTCGCCTATTCGTGGTGGAACTCACATAAAGGCGAAATTAGAAGGGCAAAGCTTAACAAAGACTATATGTTTAGCGTTAGGTGTGTACGAGATGCCAAGTAGCTTTATACGCATGGCAGATACTGTAAAAGCGTTTTCAAGGTATCGCCATTCGTACATTTAATCTAAACCTGCGATGGCCCTGCAAATTATGAACGAAAAAAGCGGAGCGTTTTAATCGAGCCCAATAGCAGCTGAACGACAGGGCTCTACTGTATACGTATAGCCAATTTCATTCTCAGGCGTTTGCGCTATTTGTAATATCTCGTAATCATTAAGCTCGATGACGCGCGTTCCTTCAGGGTGGGCACAGCGGGAACGTGAATCTGCCTCAAATTCATAGATAAAACTAGCTAGTGCTTGGCGTTGTATCTTTTTATAACGAATACTTTTTTGCTTAGCATCGGTGAGAAGCGCAGTTAAATCTTCTTCTAGCTCAGAAGTATCTTCCGCTTGTTCCTCAGTAAGTGGTACCTCACTGTTTTCAATCGACGTTTCAGTCTCGTTTTCGATTGTGATCAGCTGGCTTGTACTTTCAGCACTAAACTCGGAGAGTAACCCCACCTGCCCCGCTAACACACTAAGCTGGAGCGCTACACCTAATGTCCAAACAAACCGCGCTACAGCGGTAGAAAGTACATAGCGATAACCAGGCTTATGCCACAGTTTTTGCACACCAAAAGGCTTGAGTAGTAGTAGAAAAAATAGATAAATAAAGATAACTAGCATTCCGCCAACGAGTGCCATTAACGTGGTGACAAAGAACCAGCTTGGCACCATAAGTATGAGCGCGAAATTGTGGCTGTAGGGCAGCGCACCAGCCGAAACGCCGGTTATGCTATTTACTAACCCGCTAGCAGAAGCGAGCGCAAAATTCGCGATAACGGCATAGACAAACAAAATTGCCGCTTTACCCGGTAAACTATTCCAAAGCGCCATAAACCTTGGCCAAGTTTCATTAACAATACCACTAAGGGCAAAGCCAAACATGACCGTTTCAAATAAGCCACTTTTAACATCAAAAAAAAGCTGTAATAAAAGCATTGCAGTTGCCAGAAAGTAGCACCGCTGAGCAAAAGTGATACTCCCCCAAAAGCGCAAAAAGCCGATACGCCTTTTTAGCAATAAACGATTCCCTTGTTTTTTAACTTTTCTGTAAGTACCGCGAATTTCGTTTGTTATTTCCATCATTTACTCGTCAATTATTGTTGTTATGTTTCTAAGCACGAATGACTTTACTTCCCGATGTGGCCGCAATACGCTATTCTGTTGAATTCAAAAAACAACGAGTTATTTCATTAGGCTGCTCTCTATCATACATCCAGTGTGTAAAAAGTGGCGCAATAAAACTTTATGGCTGAATCTAATACGTTATCTATAGTTTGTGAGCAATGCCATACTAAGGTTCACATACCGGCGCTAGCGCACAGACAAAGAGCAGTTTGTCCTGTTTGCAGCCACACGTTAGTTTCGTATCGCGTCGGTGCCAGCGAAAAATTACTCGCTTATGCTTTCAGCGCGCTTATTTTTTTATTGCTCTCGTTACCCTTTAACTTTTTGACATTTAAAGCGAGCGGGCAAAAGCACAGTATCGACCTGCCAACGGGCATTACCGTGCTCATTGAAAATGATTACTTATCTCTTGCGATAATAACTAGTTTAGCCACGCTTTTGCTACCCGGAATGGTCCTTGCTGGCCTGTTATTGCTTTCATTAGCGCAAATTCAAAACCGCCGCCCCTTTTACTTGGGTAGACTATATAAGCTGGTTAAAGCGCTTTTGCCATGGAGCATGGCTGAAATATTTCTGGTGGGCACCTTGGTAAGTCTTATCAAGATTACAGAGTTAGCCGACGTATCTATAGGGCTGTCGTTTTATGCGTTTGTCGGCTTTTCAGCATTTACTGTCCTTTGTATATATCAATTCGACACGACAAGCTTTGCCTTATGGATGTCACAAGGCCAACCCCCTCAACCCAAACCCCTATGCGAAAAACAAGCGCAAGTGAGTATTCAGCGCACATGGGCATTATTGTTAACCGCTTGTATTTTATATATTCCTGCTAATATGCTGCCAATTATGTATACTGAATTCTTTGGTCAAGAAACACCAAATACCATTATTGGCGGTGTTATTTCACTTTGGGAATCTGGCTCGTATCCGGTTGCGATAATCATCTTAATTGCCAGTGTGGTTGTTCCGGTTGCGAAAATATTAATTCTTGCTTGGCTTAATTTTTCCGTACAGCGAGAGAAAACCACTTCAAAACAATTACGTATACGTTACTACCGCATTACCGAAGCGATAGGTCGCTGGTCGATGATAGACGTTTTTGTTGTAGCAGTACTGGTGTCTCTTATACAGATGGGAAACACTATGTCGATTTATCCGGGCCAAGCGGCACTCGCCTTTTGCGCCGTAGTATTTGTAACAATGATAGCCGCGATGACATTTGATTCGAGGCTTATTTGGCAGCAGTGGAAACAATTACCATGACCACAAACGATCCCAACATTAACGAGGCAAAAGTTAAGCCCACTTCATCGGTCTCTCGCATTTGGATTATTCCAATTCTTGTGATTGTCATTGGTGGCTGGATGGTTTATTACCAATGGAAAAACCAGGGCCCACTTATCACTATTGAACTGCAATCAGCTACCGGAATTGAAGTAAACAAAACCCCAATAAAAGTGCGTGACTTAGACATTGGTCAGGTTAAGAAAATAACACTGAAACCCGATTTAAACGGTGTGCTTGTTACGGCAAGAATTGATGCCAGTGCGACCCATCTGCTCAACGAAAATGCAAAGTTTTGGGTGGTAGCCCCGCGTATTAGTTTTTCGGAAGTATCTGGGCTCAATACCCTTTTATCTGGTAGTTACATTGCCATGTCTGCTGACGACAAAGGCAAAGAACAACTGCATTTCACTGCGCTTGAGCGCCCACCTGTTACGCCGCCCGGTACTCCTGGCCTTCACGTTATGCTAAAAAGCGACGACGAATTTGCTTATAAACCTGGCGACCCTATCATTTACAAGGGCTTTAAAGTGGGTGAGTTTGAAGATGCCACATTCAATATTGAAGAACGTGTAGTGTATTACGATGCCTTCATTGAAGCGCCCTATCACAAGCTAATTACTAACACGACCCGCTTTTGGGACGTCAGTGGCGTAAAACTTCTACTTGAATCAAATGGGGTCAGTGTAGAAACCGGAAGCTTAGAAACCTTATTAGCCAATGGCATTACCTTTGGCATTCCTGAAGGCGTACCAAAGGGTGAACAGGTATTAGACAACGCCTTTTTCACTATTTACGGCGACAGTACTTCTGCCTCAGATGCCCGTTATAAAGTAGCCGCTGAATACCTGTTACTTATCGATGAAAGTGTACGAGGGCTCACCGTCGGCGCGCCCGTTGAATACCGAGGCATTGAGATTGGTAACGTCACTGCAATCAACTCCTTCCCTGCGGTTGAAGGAAACATTCTAGAAAGGGACTACCCTATTCCGGTGCTCATCAACATCTACCCGGGTAAAGCGCGACAACCTGATACAGAAGAAGGACTGAGTGCCATAAAGCAAACCATCAGAAACTGGTTGCACCGAGATCTTAGAGCCTCACTTCGAATGGGCAATGTTTTGACCGGTGGTCTCTACGTAGATTTACAGCATATTCCTGATGCCGACGCCGGCAACGAGATCGCCGTCATTAACGGTTATGAGGTAATTCCTACCGTAAGTAACGAGTTTACTCAGTTAACGCAAAAAGCTGATGCGATCCTAGATAAAATAAATCAGCTCCCCCTTAAAGAAATGGTTGAGAACGTACAGTTGGCCGTTGAAGATATGCGTCTAGCGGCAGAATCAGTAGAAACAGCAAGTGATGACTTCGATTTACTTATCGCCGACATTGATGCAAAAGCCCTCAACAGTAACCTTAATCAGGTTCTTGTGAGCCTTGATAGCCTACTGAAGAATTACAGTGAGGGTGGCTTTAATCAATCTGAAATTAAAGAAACCGTTGATGCCTTGCAAGAAACCATGCGTAATATTCAGCCTTTGCTTTTGAAATTAAATCAGTCTCCGAACAGCTTAATATTTTCCAAGGATATTGAGGCAGATATTCAGCCCAAGGCAAAAAAATGAAGTAGCTATTTAAAATTCTGTTCAATAAAAATCACTGTACATAAATTATTCATTTTGGCGCAAAAAATGAATACAAATGAATGTAAACGAATAAAGGTGTATGAGTCTGTAAACAGATGAGATATGCCTCAATTCGACTAATTGGGCATATACCCTAAACTTTATTTTTGGAAAGATCGCAAAACCTACCCGATACTCGAGGCAGCGTACCCGTGAACAGGGAAGAAAGGATTAAATTATATGATAACGCAGGTTAAGACTTTTTCTTTCAACAAGGATAATAAATCGCTAAAAAGCATTATTTTAGCTGCAGTTTTTTCTTTTTTATCTGCATGCAGTAGCGCTCCTAATACACTGACTTATTACTTACTTCACGCAACGAACGGGGAACCTGTTTTAGAACGCGTCGCGAAACAAAGTATCGTTTTAGATAAAGTAACATTGCCAGAGTATCTAAAGCATAGAGGATTGGTGTATCAAACAAGTGACACTAATCTTCACATTTCTACGAGCCACTTATGGGCTGAGCCTGTAGATGAAGGACTGACTAAAGCGCTCGCTAGTGCTCTAGGTTCGAGTAATGTAGCGCTTGTTCGCCCCGACCATTATGCAAGTGAAGAAACACCGCACTTATCTTTATATCTCAATGACTTTGTCAGTACATATGAAGGTGAAGTAATACTTTCTGGACAATACGCAATTACGCGCGCTTCAGAAGAAGCCAGTATCCACTCATTTAGGTTCAAGGCTCCGCTTAGCAATGATGGCTTTGCATCTAGCATAAAAGCCATGAGGTCAGCGATTAAAAAGCTGGCTCAAGATATTAACATAACGATTAACCAACAAAGCTAATTATGCTCAGTCGGTTTAAGCAATACGTCTTCAGTGGCGTAAAAAGCCACCAAAAAGACGAAACTAACAGGCGCATTATTGTGGTTAACCTGTTTGCCGCCGTTGGTATGTCTATTACGTTTTTGCTGGGTACTCGTGCTTTTATCGACGCTGAATATCCACTCTCTACAACGCTGTTTATTGCGAGTGTTGTTTTTGCTGTCTCGCAGCAGTTACAAGTACGCTTTTCTTCACCTCGCGCTCGCACCTGGTCAATCACGCTGCTGATCAGCTGCCTGATGGTATTAACATTACTGTTGATTATCACGGGTGGTAAGGATAACACTGGCCCACTTTGGATTTACCTCGTTCCGCCTGTGACCATGTTTTTTGCCGGATTTGTTCGCGGGCTACTGGCGCTCATCGCCTTTACGATTACCTGCGCAATTCTCCTATTCGGATTTAACGATGCAGCCTTCGTTGCTAACTACACCTATGCGTTTAAAACTCGCCTACTCTACTCTTTTCTAACCGTTTCTTTTCTATCTGCTTTTTACGAATATAGCAGACAGAAAAGTTACGACACCGCACTCTATCTCAGTGAACAATTTGAGAGACAAGCGAAACACGACCATTTAACAAATTTGCTAAATCGACGTGGTGCTCAGCAGTGTCTAGATAGAGAATACGCAAGAATGCTGCGCAGTAAACGTCCCTTCTCTGTTGCCATTGCCGATGTAGATAGATTTAAAAGTATAAACGATACCCTCGGTCACGAAAAAGGTGACGAGGTGCTTAGGCAAATCGCTAAGTTATTTAGCTCTCGGCTTCGCGGGCAAGATATTCTCGCGCGGTGGGGAGGTGAAGAATTTATGTTTATCTTTGCCGATACCAATGAGACCGGTGCGGTGCAGGCATTAGAAAGTATTAAAGAATTACTCAGTAAAGCCCCATTAGATATAAATGGTAAAAAAATACATGTAACGAGTAGCTTTGGCGTGAGTGAGGTCAGCGCTGATACCGATGTTTCAAGTGCTATACGCCGTGCAGATAAAGCGCTCTATTTCGCAAAAGATAATGGGCGCAATCGTGTATGCGCCTCTTCATTTATAAGCTCGTCACCTCTATCTGGCTCATCCTCTTTAAAAGTACAGTAATCAATAATTTTGTGTCCTTTACACAAAATTGACTCATGTTTCGTTACATTTGCGCTGTATTCCTGAAACACTTTAGCGCTACACTATGTAAAGTATTCGCTATAAAAGTAGATTTAGCCATGAAATGGATGAAAGTTGCATTACCTATTGGTGTCTTACTAGTAGGCTATTTAGGTATGAAAGGAATCGAAGCTTCTGCTTCCGACAACGCTATAACAGAGGAAGTTGATACTCGCCCTACCGTCACTATTGAAGCGTTATCGCCAGAGGATGTGCGCGTACAACTCACTTCCTATGGCGAAATCATGCCTCTTGAAACCACAAATCTTGCTGCGCAAGTATCTGGGGAGGTTGAGAGTTGGAACCCGAAATTTGTAAGCGGCGGTCTAATACGACGTGGTGAAGTCCTTTTTGAAATAGAAGCTGATGCATATGAAGCTGCACTTCTATTGGCAGAAGCAAACTTAGCTAGTGCACAAGCTCAGTTAATTCAAGAAGAAGCGCAAGCAGATGTGGCGGCAAAGGAAGCGAAAACAATGCCTAATGCACGGGTTACCGATTTGTACCTTCGCAAACCACAAGTAATGAGCGCAAAGGCAGCGCTTAAATCTGCAGAAGCTCAACTAAAAATAGCAAAGCGCGATTTAGATAACTGTAAAGTAAAAGCCCCATACGATGCGCTTATTGTCTCAAGAGACATCAGCACAGGTGACTATGTGACTCAGGGTTCACCTGTCGCAGTCCTTAATAACATAGAGTATGCCGAAGTCACTTTCCCTATTGCCGGGTTCGACCGCGTTTTTCTTTCAGATAGTACAATAGGAAGTGAAATTGCCATCGAAGTCGATGACATTCAGGGCGCTACGGTAAAAGGCACCATTCACCGAGATACTGGCGTCGTAGACAACACCACGCGCATGAGTTATTTCGTGGCACGCATTGAAGACCCCTATGCAATTAACTCATCTAAACCTATCGTTAAATTTGGTTCGTACAGCACGATAGCTTTTGAAGGTAAAACGTTAAGTGACGTATACCGTGTACCACAGGAGTTGGTAACCAATCGCATGCTGTGGACCCTTGACGATGAAGACCGATTGAAATCTCATAAGGTTGAGGTTGTCCGTGAAGAAAATGGCGACTTCCTCATTCAGGGTGACTTCAATGCAAAAAAGGTAGTAATGAGTTTGCCTGAATACCCGCAAAACGGCATGCCGGTAAAAGTTATTGAGACCACGGCTGAAATCGTGACAGCACAAGCTAACTAAGGAGCTGTCATGGAAAATCACAAGGATACACAAAGCGGCATTATTTCTTGGTTTGCAAGAAACTCTGTAGCGGCCAACCTTTTAATGTTTTTCATTATTGTAATGGGTATTGCCAGCTACTTTACTATTCAGCGGCAGATGTTTCCTAACATCGAGATTAATTACATTACCGTTGAAGCCAACTACCCTGGCGCTTCTCCACAAGAAATTGAAGAAAGTATCTTCATCAAAGTAGAAGAAGCGGTGAAAGACATCACTGAAATCAAGCGTACTGTATCTAGAGCATTTCGTGGTGGCGGCGCAGTCACCTTAGAAATTGATACTAAAGCTGAGCTTACTGATGTTCTAGACAAGGTCAAACTTCGCGTAGACAGCATTGCAACCTTTCCAGCTGGCATGGAGCCAGTAAACGTTTCGCAAGTAGAGTTCCAGCAGCAAGTGATAGAAATGCCCATTGTTGGCGACTTACCTTTATCCGAGCTTAAAGTACTGGCAAAAGAAGTTGAAGATGAACTACTTCAACTTGGCTCTATATCTTTGGTGGAAGCCAATACACCCGATGATGAAATTGCTATCGAAATAAAGCCCGATACGCTAAGAAAGTACGGCTTAACTATTGCCGATGTGACGCAGGCTATTAATAGTTATTCAGCGAATATCTCTGCAGGCCAGCTTAGAACTAATTCTGGCATAGTGTCAGTTCGCGTTGAAAATCAATACTACAGCGGCGACGAGTTCAAACAAATCCCCATTAAAATTGGCTCAGGTGGCGCTAAAGTTACCCTAGGTGATGTTGCCTATATTAATGACGGGTTTGTCGAAGGCGAACGCTACTTTAAGTACAACGGCATGAACGCCATTTATATTGCCGTAAAAGCTACTAAAACCCAAAACACTATTCCTGTAGCTGAGACTGTAAAAGCCTATATCGACCAGAGAAATGAGACCCTTCCTCAGGGTGTCAGCTTGGAAGTTTTAGTGGATATGACCTACTACCTTAACGCGCGTTTAGACATGATGCTGTCAAACCTTGTTCAAGGGTCTGTACTCGTCGCGTTTATGCTTACCCTTTTCTTGCGCTTTCGTTTGGCACTGTGGGTTATGGTCGGTCTGCCGGTATGTTTCTTAGGCGCCATGATGTTAATGCCAGTTTTCGGCGTAAGTATTAATATTCTTTCGCTCTTTGCGTTCATCATGGTGCTGGGCATTGTGGTTGACGACGCCATTGTTATTGGGGAAAGTGCTTACACCGAAATTGAAAGCAAGGGCGGCGGCGTAGATAACGTGGTTCGCGGCGCTAAACGCGTGGCAACCCCTGCTACCTTCGGTGTATTAACTACTATCGCGGTATTTGCTCCATTTACACTAAGCAGCGGCCCTGAAGGTGCATTTTTCTATAACATCGCTGTAGTAGTTATTTTGTGTTTGGCGTTTAGTTTAATTGAGTCAAAATTAATCTTACCCGCGCATTTAGCCCACACTAAGTTCTCTCCGGTGCGACAGGACAGCTGGCGTGCACGCTTTAACCGAGGATTCTTTGCGTTCGTGAATGGTCCATACAAGCGTACAGTTACAAAAGCGATTGAGTGGCGCTGGGCAGTACTTATGATGTTCGTGGCTATGCTAATGTTGAGCATGGGCCTGATTGGCGCGAACTATGTGCGCATGGTGCCAAACCCTAAAGTGCCACACGACTTTCCTAGCGTAAAAATAGAGATGAACGAAAACGTCTCTGATCTTGCAACCATCAATGCACTTAAAATTGTTGAGCAAACCATTCTAGATGTTGAAGAACAAATCATTGATGAGTTTGGGCAAGGCATGATTCGCGATCGGCTCGCCTTTAACGAAGACAGCAATGAAGGGCGCATTCTTACGCCACTGGTTAATGAAGAAGACCGCCCTATCGACACTTTCGAGCTTGCTCGACGCTGGCGCGAAGCCATTCCCGAAATTTCCGGGATGAAGTCTTTTACTGTGGTTGATGATGTAAACGGTGATGGTGACGACGGTGAATTTGGGTATCTACTATTTGGCCCAGACATTAACACCTTAAACGCGGCTGGCCTTAAGTTCATTGAAATGCTGCAGCAGCAAGAAGGCCTGTTTGACGTAAGCTCAACTATTGACCCGCCGAGCAAAGAAGTGCAAATGACGTTACTTCCCGTTGCCTACGATTTAGGACTTACTCTTTCTAATATCGCCTCGCAGGTTGGTGCAGGCTTTTACGGCGGTGAAGCACAGCGTGTTATTCGCAACGGTGAAGAAGTTAGGGTCATGGTTCGCTATCCTGAACTTACCCGCGAACGTTTTGCTGACTTGAAGTACTCTTTAATCAAAACGCCTAACGGTCAAGAAGTCATGCTTGGTGACGTGGTTGCATTAGAAGAGAAGCCAGGTATTAGCTACATTCGCCGAGAAGGTGGTTACCGCAGCGTTTATATCTGGGGCAACATTGATGAAGAAAAAGTTGAACCTAATGAGGTCGTTACTGAAATTCAGGACAAGCTACTGCCTCAACTTAAAGAGTCGTTCCCATCGGTGATGACTGAGCTTGGCGGTGATATTGAAGAGCAGCAAGCACAACAAAACGAGCAAATACTCTTCTTCTTAGCGGCCATGATCATGGTGTATATCCTTTTAGCTGTTCCGCTAAAAAGTTATGGGCAACCGCTTATCATTATGTCGGTTATTCCATTTAGCTTTACAGGTGCAGTGTTCGGCCACTTTGTACTAGGCTTAGACCTATCTATGATGTCTAACTTTGGCCTTATTGCAGCAGCTGGGGTTGTTATCAACGACTCGCTAGTTATGACGGACTTTGTTAACCAGCGCCGTGCACAAGGCTACAGTATTAAAGAAGCAGTAACTGAGGCCGGTACCGCGCGCTTTAGGGCAATTACGTTAACCTCAATCACGACGTTTGTGGGCGTACTGCCAATTATGTTTGAAACCAGCCTGCAAGCGGCATTTGTGGTACCTATGGCGGCCGCGCTTGGTTTTGCGGTGCTTTACGCGACTTTAGTAACACTCATTTTGGTACCTTGTTTGTACTTGATACTGCTAGATTTGCGTGGTCCTTTCTCGTTCATAAAAAGAAAAGTATTACGTAGAAAGTCTAGTAGCGAAGTCGAAAGTAATAGCGCGAATCAAGCACATACACCTCAGCCTGCGGGCCCACTTGACTAGCAGTTAACTAACAACCGACTAGTGGATAGCCTCACTATATAGCCGTTCACTAGTTAGTGTTAGAAACGCACTCAACTTTTAAAAATGAGCCTTCGAGGCTCATTTTTTTTCAAGCCTATTGAAAGGAAAACACTATGAACAATGCAATTTCAATAAGACCAGCAACGCCTAGCGATATTTCACAAATTCGCCAGTTCATCCTGGAACTTGCCATTTATGAAAAAGCCGAGCATGAAGTAGAGGCCTCTGAAGAAGCGCTTCTAAAAACACTATTTGGCGAAGGTGCCACTGCTCATTGCGTTATTTGCGAGAATAACGATGCCCCTATTGGCTTTGCCGTGTACTTCTTTAATTATTCCACTTGGCAAGGTCGCAACGGACTTTATCTTGAAGATCTTTATGTTTCACCGAAATCTCGAGGCTTAGGTGCGGGTAAAGCGCTGCTGCAACATTTAGCAAAAACAGCGGTAGAAAACGACTGTGGCCGTTTTGAGTGGAGTGTTTTAGATTGGAATAAGCCTGCTATCGATTTTTATGAGTCCCTTGGCGCTAAACCAAAGAGTGAATGGCTAGGCTATCGCATGGATGGTCAGACACTTATCGACTTCGCAAAACAGGCTTAACGCTGACTTGCTGACTTACTGACTTGCTGACTTGCTGACTTGCTGACTTGCTGACTTGCTGACTTGCTGACTTAGTCAGTATGAAGGTACAACAATATTAGCTGCAAATACGCTTATAACACCAAGGGCGCTTGGAACAACTTTTCTGCAAAATAAAAAAGCCATTCGCTTTCACGAATGGCTTTCAAATTCTATGGATAATCTTTCAGTTTTACTTAGAAAGAACCAATCAAAGATAAACGCGCGTTAATTGGTGCGCCAACTGTAACCTGATGCGTAGAGTGTGCATTAGGGAAGTAAAGCGTATCAGTTAAGTTTTCTACGTTTAGCTGAAGACGTGTCTTGTCGCTAAGTGTGTAGTACGCTGATGCATCAACACGGGTATAGCTTGGCAGTACAGGTGACGTAGCACTTGTCGATACCTTGCTTTCGTCTTGGTATGTTGCGCCAATGCCGAAGCCAAATACTTCGTTCACTTCATAAGTTGTCCATACCGACATGGTGTTTTCAGGTAGCTCACGAAGCTCCACACCGCTTGCATTCTCGCCGTCTAGGTTACTGTAGTTAGCAGTAGCGTACCACTTGTCAGTGATATAGCCTTGCAACTGAAGCTCAAAACCAGATACATCTGAATCAACTTCCACGAAGCTCTCTGCATCGTTAGGGTCGTTATCAAGTGACGTTTGCTCATTTTCAAAGATAGCAGCCGTAAAGCTCATACTGTCACTGAAGTCCCACTTAATACCAATTTCTTGGTTAGTGAAAGTATCTGGGTCAAGCGCGTCTGCATCACCGTTGATATTCGCATACTGCTCGCCACTGCGTGGTAGAAACGACTCGCTGTAGCTCGCATAAATTGAGATATTCTCTTGAGGCTTGTAAACAAGGCCCGCACGTGGTGAAACTTCTTCGTCTTTTCTGCTGCGTGTTTCTGCTGCAACAACGTTAAACACTTCAATATCGAAGCTATCAAAACGTGCGCCTAGCACTAGGTCGAAGTTTTCTGATAGTGCAATTTCGTCTTGCACGTAGAACGAGTAAACATCAAGGTCTACGTGTGTATCGTCGTTTACATCAGAGAATGTCGCCGTAACTGTTTCGCCAACTGAGTTGGTACCAGTTAGGCCTCTGAAACTAAGTGGGCGAGATACATTAAACGCTTCTCTATCGCCATCTGTAGAATCAAAAACAGGGTTATAGCGGTCTTGATTCGACTTGGTATTAATAACCTCACCACCAAAGATAACCGTATGCTCAATGCCGCCCGTAGCGAACTCGCCTACTAAGTTTGAAGACAAAATAAGGTTTTCACGCTGCGTAGTATCTACATAACCGTCAAGGGTTACCACTTCAGCGTCGGCGTCATAAGCCGCTGCGTAAAAGTTTGAGTAAACTTTGTCGTAGTCACCGTAAAAGGCGTTGAAGTTACCTTTTAAGCTGTCAGAAAACGTGTGTTCAACGTTTGCGCGAAATACGTCGGCACCTAGAGTTTGGTAGTTATTTTCTGGGTCACCAAATACGATTTCTTCAAATGCTTCTACAGGTTCGCCGTTTGCCGTTGGCACACCACGGTCAATGAAGCGCTCATGATCGATATATTCGTATGACACATCAACAATGGTATCGTCGCTAACTTCAAAGCGTGCAGTTGGGTTAAAGCCATAGCGATCGCCATAGTAGAAGTCACGATGATTATCTAAGCTTTCGTACATAGCGTTGATACGAAGTGCAGATTTCTCGCCTGTATCAACGTTTGTGTCTAATTGAAGATTGTAAGCACCAAAGGTATTAGCAGAAACGTTATAGTTTACGAATTTTTCGCCCGTTTTCGCCTTTTTAGATACACGATTTAAAATACCGCCTGTACCGCCTCGGCCGAATAGCAATGCATTCGGTCCACGAAGAATTTCTACTTGTTCAACGTTGTATAGCGCACGGTAGTATTGAACGTCGTCGCGATTACCATCTAGGTAGAAGTCGGCTGTTGAACGTACGCCACGAAATACCACTGCATCACGGTGACCTTCACCTTGAGAAGTATTAACACCTGGCGTGTAATCAATAATTTGACCAACGCTAGTAATACCGCGAGCCGTAATTTCTTCAGCGGTTATAATTGACAAGCTTTGCGGCACGTCGATGATAGGCGTAGGGCTCTTGATAGAGTTAGACTGGTTAACCGAAAGGTATTTACCTTCTACCGTCAGCCTTTCAATGTCTTCCATATCAGCAGCAAGTACAGCTGGGCTTAACATTATCGCAGTGGCAATACTCGTAAGTTTGAATTTCAAAATTACTCTCCAAGTGTTCTTCAAAGTGTTGTGTGTTTGTTGGCAACCAAGAACCTTATTATTCGGCAATACTTTTTTAAGTCGCTAGCGTTTCCGAACCGCTTAACTTTTCATTCGTTTTGCAATTGCAAATAATAATAGTTGCTATTTGTGGTCTGGATAATATAGAAAAAATGTCAAAATGACGAGAGCAAATACATCAAAATTTAAAAACTCTTTATAAATTTTCTTAATCTTTAGTATAAAAAAGCGCTAAACAGAACACTTTTAGAACACAAGAACTAAAAGCTATCGTTTTTTGTCTCAAAATGTTTAAGAAAAAGTTAATTCTGAGAAATGTTAAAAGCCCGCTTCGTGTAGTTTACGGTTCGGCATTTTTAAGCTGCTATTTGAGCTTCACTACCTTCCAGTATTTAAATCTAAGAGCAGCTGCTGTGTTGCAAAAACAGGTTGTCCTTCTAACGCTTATTCAAAGTTGTTTATCTAGCCAACTAAATGACTGACATAAAATCTCTCGAGCCTGATGTACTGATGACGCCATTTAAAGGGGGCGTTGAAATAATGGGATACTGCGCACGTAAAAGGATAGTGATATGACGCTTTTGAGGTATGGTCTGATTGAGTATTACGCTGTAACGGAAGTCAGTTGTACAGATATTAAAATGGGCAGGTAATAGATTGGAGACACACTCGGGTAATGTATTAAGTTCGTATTCAGAGCCCGAGCTAATTTTACTTAGTTTAAAATAGAAACTAGCCGCTATGCCGTAGCATAACGGCTTAGGATTAGCGCGACTGTATTCTTCGCTACATTTTTTTTGTCATTACCGCTCAGGGTATCTTCAATTTTAAAAAGCTGTGGCCAAAAGCACTGACCTTTTACAAGGCTCTCAATTTCATCGACAACTCGACTTAGATCATCAAACTCTATTTTATTATCTGCTTTCGCGGCTTTTAACCAGCGATGCAAAGCTGTCTCTTGCGCTTTTAATTGAGCAACTTCGTCTTTCAGCTTGTCAGGGTCATAAAAAAAGTGCCCTATTGCAACCCTTGCAATATCTAAATGTTCTTCAGTAACGGTAAATTCTATGTCTTGAAGAATTAACTCACATAGCTGTTCGGATAAATCACGAGACGAGTCGTATTCCACCGTTATACTTAGTTTGGCGTCTTCAAATTGCTTGGTAACCAAGTGCATCACCAACTCTTCCTTAGTAGAAAAGTGGTTATACACAGTGCGCTTTGACACGTTCGCCAATTCAGCCAGCTTATCCATACTGGTGCCGTTTACGCCAAACTCTTGGAACGCCTGTGTAGCCGCCTGAATGATGGCTTCGCGTTTTATATCACTACGCGTTCTTGTATTGCCTACCATGTTGAAAGTCTCAAAATAAATCCCCTATGCTTTGCCCGTCATTTCGCGAGCTCGCTAGCTTAGCATTTTACACCGAACAGTTTACTTTTCAATGCGATCGCACTAAAATGCACTCACCAGTTTACTTTAGGTAATAACTGCTTATTAGCTCTTGTGCTGAAGCATTATTACTTGACGTTCTCATGTCTATACTTTATTTACCCTGACAATGGATTACACACACCTATGTCCATAATGCGATTTTCTCACATTCTATTTTTAAGCGTTTTATCGGTTTCAACCCTGACTGCATGTTCTCAAAAAGAGTCCGCTGAACAACAATCAAGCGCAACTCCTCGCTACGTGAAGCTTGCTACGGTAAGCAGCATTCCCGACTTTGACGAATTCACCTTCCCTGCCGTTGTTTCTGCGGTTAAGACTGTAGATTTAAGCTTTGAAGTGTCTGGTCGCCTTATTCAAACTGATTTGGTGACAGGTAGCGACATTGAGAAAGGAAAGTTACTGGCCACTATCGACCGTAAACCGTTTGAGCGTCGTGTTGAAGAGTCGAAGACACGTCTAGACCAAGCAAAACGTGAACTAGATAGAATTGAAAAGATGTTCGCACAAAAATTGCTAGCGCAAAGCGCTCTAGATACCGCTAAAACATCATACGAACTGGCGGTTATTGACCTAAAAAATGCCGAGCAGGACTTAAGCTACACACAACTTTATGCCCCTTTTGATGCCAAAGTGTCTCAACGTCTTGTTGAAAACAACAGCTTTGTTGCTGCAGGCACCCCCATTGCTCGCCTGCAGGATGTTTCTAAAATTTACTTCAACATTAATGTACCCGAGCGTTTGCTAACCGCCAATATCGGTCGTGGTATCAAACAGGCAAGCGCCACGTTAGCCACCAATCGCAGTCAGTGGTATCCCGTAAATTATGTAGAGCACTCCACGCAACCCGACCCCGTTTCGCAAACTTATGAAGTGGTATTTGCTATGGAGCCTCGTGAAGAACTCCCGCTTACACCCGGCGCCCGCGCTGTGGTTAAAGTAAGCTTACAAGGTAGCATGTATCCTGAAGGCTTTGTTGTGCCAGTAAAATCCCTTGTTGGTAACAAAAGCTCAGGATTTGCGGTATGGGTATATAACGACGAAACGAGTTCGGTGACAAAAACACCTGTTGACGTTAAGCATATTGAAAATGAGCTAGCAATTATCGAGAGTAATAGCCAAAGCGAAATCACACTTGGCCAGCAAGTAGTTGCTGCTGGAGCAACACAAATGCGTGCAGACATGAAAGTGCTTCCTTACCAAGGAGAGAAGTAATTTATGGATATCGCACGCTATTCAATTGATAAGCCCGTCAACATTTGGCTAATGGTAGTCATCCTGCTTTTAGGCGGCATTTTGGCTATGAGCAAAATTGGTCGCTTGGAAGACCCTGCGTTTACCATCAAACAAGTAAAGGTATACACAAACTATCCTGGAGCCAGTGCTGAAAAAGTAGAACGTGAAGTCACTGAACGCTTGGAAATTGCCATTCAGCAAATGCCGCAGTTAAAAGAAGTGACGTCAGTTTCCTCACCGGGCCTATCTGAAATTACCGTTGAAGTTAAGAGTACTTACGACAGTAACCTCTTGCCACAGATATGGGATGAATTAAGAAAGCGCCTTCGGGACACTGACAGTTCACTACCCACCGGCGCACAAGCCCCCATAGTGTTCGACGATTTTGGCGATGTATACGGCCTGTATTACGCGCTAAGCGCGCCGGATTTTGATACACGAGAACTTCGCGAGTTTGCACGCATTATACGCCGCGACCTGCTTACTACAGAGGGCGTAGCTAAGGTTAATGTGACAGGCGTTCAAAAAGAACAAATTGTGGCGTATATAAACCCCTACCAACTAGCAGGCTTAGGCATTTCCTTTCCTGATCTCGCCGCTCTTTTTGAAGATAACTTACGGCCCTTTAACGGCGGCCGTATTAAAGTAGACGAGAAAAACGTACGTTTAATTGTAGAGCGCGCACCAGATAGGCTTGAAGAAATCTCAAACCTTTCTGTGGTAGTGCCGGGCACTAACCGTTCACTTAGAGTAGCCGATATTGCTACATTGAAATTAGAGCCCGCGGACATACAACCTGTTCATGTGCGCTACAATGGCGAAGAAGCGTTAACACTTTCTGTCTCAGCCTTGACTGATGTAAATATTGTTGACGTAGGCGAGCGCGTTAACGCAAAAGTGGAGAAGCTGCTTCAAGAGCTACCTGTTGGTATTACGCTTACGCCCATATACGACCAAGCTTCTGTGGTCGATGAATCTGTAACAGGTTTTATTAATAACCTAGTGATGTCGGTAGCCGTTGTTACTTTAACCTTATGCTTATTTATGGGGTGGCGCTCAGGTGTAGTCGTTGGTTCAGTCCTTCTTGTTACCGTGCTAGGTACTATTCTTGTGATGTGGCTCATGGATATTCAGCTTCAGCGAATTTCGCTAGGTGCTATGGTTATCGCCATGGGTATGCTAGTAGATAACGCTATTGTGGTTGCTGAAGGTATGATGCTTCGCATGGCCACTGGCTCAACCGCTAAAGAATCAGCAAGCTTTATTGTTAAACGTACTCAGTGGCCGCTACTGGGCGCAACCGTTATTGGTATTGCGGCGTTTTCCGGCATAGGTCTTTCAAACGATGCCACAGGCGAGTTTCTTTACTCGTTATTTGCCGTAGTCTTAGTTTCACTAATGATCAGCTGGGTATTAGCAGTAACTTTAGTGCCTGTTCTCGGCGCGTATTTCTACCGAAAAGGTATGGGTCAGACTGCAGGCAACGAACTCTCAGCATCGCAGCGCTGGTTCAAGCGCACGTTGTTAGGCGCACTTAAACTTCGTTGGGTAACTATTGGTGCATTATTTGTTATTACTATCGTGGCTTATGGAAGCTTTGGTATGGTAAAACAAGGTTTCTTCCCACCATCAAATGCCCCGCTATTCTTTGTACATTATTGGGGCCCACAAGACAGAGACATAAGAGCCACTGAAGTCATTGCCAAAGAAGCTGAATCACGCATTTTAGCAATGGAAAACGTGACGGCTGTAACTACCTTTATTGGCCAGGGCGCAGATCGCTTTACCCTCACTTATGCACCTAAAAGCGCTAACGAAAACTATGCTTTTTTCATGGTTCGGGCGAATGAACTGGATAACATCCCAGCCATTCAAGAGAAGCTTAGAAACAAGCTTACTGACTTAGATTTCGACGCCAATTTCTATATGGAGCGCATGCAGTTTGGCCCCGGCTCTGGTGCAAAACTTGAGGCCCGTTTTTCAGGCCCAGATACTGAAATACTTCGCGAACTGGCGGATAAAGCCAAAGCACTGCTTTTTGCTGACGGACAAGTAAAAGACGTACGCCATAACTGGCGTGAAAAAGGCTTTGCCATCAACACGCAGTTTGACAACTACAACGCAGGTATTGCTGGCGTATCGCATAGTGACTTTAGCCAGACCATACAGTATGCAAGTAGCGGCGTTCAGCTAGGTACGGTGCAAGACGGTGATTATGCTTACAACATTATTGCAAAGATGGGTAAGGCTGAAGATACCGAGCTTCAATCAATACGTGAATCACAAGTATGGTCTACGCAACAGCGCCAATATGTGCCTTTCACTCAGGTATCGCAAGGCTTGGAGTTAATGACCGAAGAAATGCGTATTCACCGTCGCGACCGCGTTCGCACCATTACGGTAGAAGCTGAGCCGGGTGACGATGAAACTGCAGCCAAAGCGTTAGCGAGAATCCGCCCACTTATTGAAGACATAGAACTTCCAGCTGGATATTCATTAGAATGGGGCGGCGAATTTGAAAGCTCTAGCGATGCACAAAAAGCGCTGGGCGCGGGCTTGCCTGCTGGCTTCCTAGTCATGTTTATTATCTCAGTATTGCTATTCGGTCATGCTCGTCAGCCGCTGATTATCTGGCTTGTAGTACCTATGGCCATTGTTGGTGTAGTCTCTGGTTTATTAGGTACAGATATGCCCTTTGGCTTTATGTCACTACTCGGCTTCTTAAGCTTGTTTGGAATGCTTATTAAGAATGCCATAGTGCTTATTGAAGAAATTGACCTTCAGATAGAAGAAGGGTTGGCCATTCGACAAGCGATAGTCGATGCCACAATAAGCCGCGTACGTCCTGTGTCATTGGCGGCAGTTACTACCATACTAGGTATGGCACCGCTGCTATTCGACGCCTTCTTTGCTGACATGGCTGTGACGATTATGGGCGGCTTGGCGTTCGCCACGGTACTTACGCTTATCGCTGTGCCCGTGCTTTATAGCCTGCTGTTTAAAGTTAGCTATCGCAAAAGCTAACAAATCATCGTTGGCCTTTCTACCGAAAAGCTTTTTTTGCTCTGGTGGAAGGGCTTCTATGCCTAAAGGTTGCAGGGCATCGTTAAATTAATACCACTAACCCAAGTCAAACAAATAGTACAAAGTAGGGCTAAATAGATCAGAGCTAGCGCTTTGCCTCTACCCTACTTTGCATAAACTTCATTACATCTCGCCACGACACCATGCCAACTGGGTGCTTATCTTTATCAATGATGGGAATGCAGGAAATTTTATGCGTATTGAAAAGCTCAATGGCCGCGAATACTGAATCAGTGGGATTTAGCGTTATCACTTCACGGGTCATAATTTGATGGGCGCGTTTATCCAGCGTTGCACGATCAAGCATACGCTCACTTAACGTGTCGACGAAAGGGCTAACCGATTTCATTAAGTCTCTATCAGATATAATGCCCTGAAGTTTATTATCGTGAACCACAACCAAATGATGAAACCCTGTTGCCGCAAATAGCTCTCTTAATGACTGCAAGCTGTCGTCCATATGCACACTGACTACACGAGTAGACATAATTTTAGCAATGCTCATCAATACTCCTTATTCACTTAACATCTTTCACTTTAACCGCTATACCGCCGTATTAGCGGCACTACAATTATAGACGTCCCCTAAGATCAAGGCATAAGTACTACCCATAAGGATTCTCTCCCATCGCAACGGCTACGCAGAATAACCGCAAGTCTAGCTCAAGCTGATGGTAATCAGGCTCCATGTAGCAACAAAGGTTATAGAAAGCTTTGTTGTGGTCCTTTTCTTTAAAGTGCGCCAACTCGTGCACTACTAAGGCTTTTAATAAAGGCTCAGGTGCACGCAGCAAATCACTATTAATGGCTAAGTCGTGTTTGCGCGTTTTACCTTGCATACGGTAGGTATGCGTACCTAACGCATTGGTAACCATATCTCCCTGTTTCTTAAACGCGGCGCGCCCAAATGGGGGCGCATTTTTTAAGTACTGCTTTTTAAAATTCGTCGCGTACTGGTAAAGCAGCTTATCTGTAGTTATATCATGGGCTTTAGGATATTTTTTCAACAAGTAGCTTTTTAGCCGATTGTCCGAAATTAGCTGTACGGCTTGTTCTACAATAGTTGAAGGGTAGCCATTAAAATACCGAGCATATTCATTCACGTTTAGTTCTCCTTTGCACAGAGAATTATAAAACATTTGAACTGTGTAGATAGCACAGACTTTTGCCAAACGGCGCTTTTAAATAAAAGATACAAATAAAAAAGCCGCAGTAAAGATTACTGCGGCGAAGGGTGTGCTAAGGGAAGCACTACGGGAAGTTTGTTTACCTTAACTTCAAAGGATAAAACTAGTCTACGGTAACGACGACTTTGCCTACTGCTTTACCGCTTGCCAAACGATCGTGAGCCTGTGCGATTTGCTCGAATGTATAGTCTTCGGCATCAATAATCGGTTTTAGTGCGCCTGCATCTACAATGGTCGCCAGCTGTTTAAGTATTTCGCCATGCGCTTCGCGGCCCACGTTGTGGATCATAGGCAATAACATAAACACGACGTTCAGGCTTAGTCCTCTAAAATGAACAGGCGACAAGTCGGTTTCTAGTAAAGATAAAGTAGTCGAAACCTGACCGTTTAATTTTGCAGCAGCGAATGAATTTTGAAGGTTATTACCGCCAACCGTATCGAAAATCACGTCAAAGCCGTTACCATCAGTGTATTTACTTACGTAGTCTTCAACTGATTCACTACGGAAATCGATGTAGGTTGCACCTAAAGATTCAATAATTTCTTTTTGCTCATTAGAGCCACCCGTCGCAAATACGGTAGCCTTCATATGCTTGGCAAGCTGTACTGCTATATGCCCTACTCCACCAGCACCGCCATGAACGAGTACTTTTTGCCCCTCACTGGTGAGTGCGCGAGTTAGCCCCTCAAACGCGGTAATACCTACAAGAGGAATGGCTGCCGCTTCTTTCATAGAAAGAGACGAAGGTTTGTGAGCGATAAGGCGAACATCGGCCAGCATTTTTTCTGCAAGTGAGCCTTGTAAGTCGCCAAGACCACCGGCACAGCCGTAAACTTCATCACCTACTTTATAGTCTGTAACGCCTTCACCAACAGCTTCAACAGTGCCTGCGAAGTCCATACCTAGAACGCCTGGTAGTTGTGGAGCAAAGGGTAAGTCGGCACCCGATTGACGAATCATCATGTCGATTGTGTTAACGCTGCTTGCTGCAATACGCACAATTACGTGGCCAGCCTTTACAGAAGGTTCTGCAATATCGTTTTGAGTAAATTGTTCTGAACCGCCAAATTCGTTTATTACCATCGCTTTCATGATTAAGCTCCTTTAAAGCCTGTTGTTTGGGTACGGAACTAATCATAAGCACTAGAACTCCAGATGATAATTAGTGTATAAAGGCAAACAGTTTTTAGATTTTATTGATAATCCAAATGAACATAGAACACCTTAAGCTTTTTGTGCGTATTGCGAGCACAGCCAATATTAGTTTGGCTGGGCGTGAACTTAATATTTCACCTGCTGTGGCGAGCGCCCATATTGGCAAACTGGAAGAAACGCTAGGTGTTAGACTTATTCATCGAACCACCCGAAAAGTGTCACTTACCGATGATGGAAAGCTTTTTCTGCCCCATGCGCAAGAAGTGTTAGACAGTATTGAAACTGCGCAAGCCGCTGTTGGCAGCGGCGCGCAAACACCGCAAGGTACATTACGCGTCACTGCTCCCGCTTCATTTGGTCGAATGCATTTAGTACCTGCGATCCCTGAATTTTTAGAACAATACCCACAGCTAAATATCGATTTCAGGTTCAGCGACAGTATTTTGGATGTGGTAGAAGGTGGCTTTGATGTTGCCATTCGCGATGCCGAATTGAAAGACAGTAATTTACACGCGAAAAAACTCGCTGATGACAAACGTATTATTGTCGCCGCCAAAAGCTATATAGATAAATACGGCGCTCCAGAAACACCATCCGACTTAAAAAACCACAAGATAGTAAACCTAACAGGGCTAGAGGTGTGGGACTTTAAGGGAGCCCATGGGGTTACATCAGTGAAAACGCCTAATCATTTACGTATGGATAATGGTGAAGCGGTGCGCGATGCCTGTATTCAAGGCTGTGGTATCACCCTTACTGCTACCTGGTGTAGCTACCCTCAGTTAGAAAGTGGCGAGCTAGTTCAATTACTGCAAGATTATCCTTTAGCCACAGATTGTGCACTATGGGCGGTGTATCCCAGCAATCGTTTACTGGCCCCCAAGGTTCGCGCTTTCATCGATTTCTTAGCTGAACGCTTTAGCGGCACACCTTATTGGGATGAAAAGCTAAGCGGATTAGTCGTTTAAAGCTACTGAAATTTTAAAGGACTGGCTTCCTCACACTTTTTGACACTTAAAACAAAACACCAATTTTTCAGTAGCTTCTCCGTTTCTCTACTATGCTTGTACTAAAGTAAAATTGTCGAAACAATGCTTTTTCGGCAACATTTAACGCAGACGTCAAATTGGGTAATACAATGATGAAAAAGCCGTACTTGTTCTTCACGGCCATCTTCAGCCTGCTGCTAGCTAACGTTGCAGCAGCAGAACAAAGCAAACTTAAGATTAGCGGTTTTGGCACCTTAGCAACCGCTACCGCTGATACCAACAAGTATCAATTTCGAAACGACCGGGCTCAAGCCGAATTTGCCAAAAAAGATGGCTTTGCATTTAAGCCTTTAAGTCTTATTGGCGTGCAGCTCGATTACAGCCTTTCAAACAACCTCGACTTCGTAGGGCAATTTGTTTATAGAGAGCAAGATGAGCAGGACATAGACTCAATAACGCAGATGGCTTTTTTGCGCTATAACCTAACGCCTTCGTGGCAGGTTAGAGCCGGAAGACTTGCAGCCGATATCTTCCATTTTAGTGATACGAGGGATGTATCTATTGCCTACCCTTGGGTGAAAGTGCCTACAGAAGTTTACGGCATTGTCCCGGCTAGAAGCCTTGATGGCGCTGATATCAGTTACTTGAAACGTTATGAAAACTTCAACTTATCAGTTAAAGGATTTTGGGGTAAAGGAGAAAGCGACTTTTCAAGTAAAGATTTCGAACCTATCACCTTTGAAAATTTACGCACGCTTGGCATTGAATTAACCGCTTTTGATTGGAGCGTAGCGTTAAAACACACACGCACCGAAGCTGATAACGATAATTTCGATATAGCACAAGTCACCTCCGCTGTAGAGTTATTACAACCTTTTTGGAGCGGCGCGGCTGACTTTTCGGATTCACTGCGACTGCGCGACGCGACTATTCAATATACTTCTCTTTATGCCAACCGTTATTTAGGCGACTGGGAAGTATCCGGTGAACTTTCGCATATTGATTCAGAATCTGTTGCATTAAGGCCCTCTTTTAACGGTTTTCTAAATATTAGTTACCTTTATGGTGCGCATACCTTTTACGGTCTATTTTCTTTTGCAGAAACCGATACCTACTTTCTAAGCGAAGAGCAGCCTGAATTTCCCATCATTCCTGCTACAGCTGAACTCGCTATGTTTGTAGAAGAGGTAGCCAGCACACTGGCTCACCGGCAGAAGACATTCTCTGTGGGCTGGCGCTGGGACCTACGAGAAAACCTAGCGTTTAAGGCACAAGTTGAACGAACCAACGTTAAAGCAAGAGGTACCGGCCTTCGTGCCCGCGATGGTTTAGTCGTTGACGATGAAGGCGGTATAGCACACACCCTATTCCTCGCCTTAAGTTTTAGCTTTTAAGGGGGGAGTATGTATTTATTAAAACCCATCCCCTTGATAACTGTTATAACACTACTAACGCTAAGCATTTTTTCTATGGCGCAAGCGCAAGAAAAAATTGTCGTTGTCACTAACCCTAACAACGAGGTGCAGGTATTGGATAAAAAAGGCTTAATCGATTTATTTATGGGTAAATACTCGGCGTTCCCAAATGGAAAAGAAGCCACGCCTATTGATGTAGAACTAGATTCCGAATTGAAAAGTCAGTTTTACAAGTCTTTAGTGGGCCTTCCTCTTGCGAGGGTTAATGCCTATTGGTCGCGACTAAAATTCTCAGGCCGTGTTAAACCTCCCGCGGTAGAGCAGACCATCGACGATGTTAAGGTGCGGCTTGAGGAAGACGAATCGGCACTGGCCTATGTTTATGAGTCGACGGTCACCAGCAACATGAAGGTAGTTTATCGTTTTGATTAACGTACAAGGTCTAGGTTTTCGTTTTTCGCTGTTTTTAGTTGCAGCGGCAATGTTAGTGGTACTTACTACCGCTGAATTTTTTTATCGCGTGACTTATGAAAACGAAATAAACGAAGCTAACAGGGATATCGAAGAGCTTTATCAAACCGTTGGTGCAACCGCATCCATCGCGGCTTTTTTAGAAGATGAAGACTTAGCAAAAGAAGCCATAAATGGTTTGGTTAAAACTGACAAAATTCTAGCGGCCTCTATAAAAAGCGAGGCCCTTTACTACCAGACGAATGTAACTGAAGCTATCAATAAAAGCATTGAACCTCGGGTGTTTGTGGTTAGGCACCCTTTTATGCCAGAAGAATCGCTTGCTGAGGTGAATGTCTACCCTAATTTCGAATACATTATTCACCAAGCAGAAAAAACCAGTATCGACAACAGCTACTCACTGTACGCTGAAGCCTTGGTAGTTGGTATAGTGGCGTTGATAATCACCTACTACATTATCATTTCCCCTATGTTACGAGTAGGCCGCTCTTTACACCAAATCACGCCTGGAACATCTCAGAGGATCCCAACGCCTAAATATCACTCGCGCAGTGAAATAGGCAAACTCGTTTACGACACTAACCAACTGCTGAACAAAGTCGAAGAGCAATTTACCCAAGAACGACAATTAAGAGAAGAAATCGAATTTCTTGAAAAACGATTTAGAATGCTGTTTGAGAACGCCAAAACTGCAACTGTGTTGATGGCTGAGAATGGCACTATAGCGCTTCGAAACGACGCGTTTAATGATTTAGTAGAGAAAACGGAGCTTGGAATAAAGCAAGGCTATGGCGAACTGTTGGACGAACTATTCGAAACACCAGAAGCAATGAAAGCAGCACTTCAAGAAGCCTTTGCACGAAACGAGTTTGCGACAGGAGAGTACAAGCTAAAAAGTAGCGCAAATGACAATGCCATTTGGGTTCAACTTATTGCTAGCCCATTATTGACAGAAGAAGGTGAACGTTACTACCAGCTTACGTTAAATGACATTTCGAGTCGTAGACAAGAGTTACAAAAGCTTGCGCTACAAGCAGATTTTGACGCTTTAACGGGTATCTACAATCGAAATGGCGGTGAAAAGCTCATAACCAAACTCATGAGAAAGGAACACCAGTTCGCGTTGGCACTGATCGACCTTAACGGTTTTAAAGCGGTAAATGATATTTACGGTCACGATGCGGGTGACGAGGTTCTCATTTTTGTTGCTGAGCAATTGAAAGAAAAAATACGCAAAAACGATGTCGCGATACGATGGGGCGGCGATGAATTTATGTTGTTACTGCAAGCGGATGATGAAGCGTCGGTTCAGAAAGTGGTAGATAAAGTGAATGCTGGCGTTAAACAACCTTTTTATTTTAACAACGATAGTAAGCCAACGGTGGTTTCTATGAGCGTCGGCGTTGCCTTTTACCCTCAAACAAGTCGTAATTTGCATGCACTGATTAAGCTGGCCGATATTGCTATGTATAAAGCGAAACAAAATAAAGTATCGGCGCCAGACGACTACCTTATCTTTGCTAACCAGTGCAGGCTAGATGATGAAGATATGAGTTAGCGCTCTTCACGCCATCCTAATATTTTACCAGCATTCTACTTTCAATACTCTTACGCGTTGTACTTTTAGCGCCTTCTTCGTTCATGTCCAATGCACTGTGCGCTAAATGGGGGATCCCACTGTTATCGTAAATATTAAAAATAATACCTTCATCCACGCGCATTTTAGATTTATAGAACCAGCGATGTTGAGGGTTAGGCGCTACGCCTAAAATCTCCCCTTTGCGGTCTGGATACCAAAGCTCGATGTTTATCCAGTCTTCGACATCCATGGAGTCAGGGCAGATAAAACCTAAGGGGGAAGACATGATGGTGTTTTCAACGGGTCTCCACAGGTTTACGAAACCAAAGTGCCCTTTGTGATATTCAGCGGCTTTTTCTTCTCCAACTAAATCAATAAGACGCTTTTGAATGCCTTTTTCACTGTAATCATTGTGCACGTTTCTCGCAGGTCTGCGCGACGCATTTTCATCATCGATACGTACAGTATGATCAAATACCAAGACTTCTTCCGCACCAATTTGTGATTGAAGCAGTTCCACTATTTTACGATTATATAATGCTTCTTCATCTTCATTGAATGGGTAAGGAACCACCTTAAGCCCTTCTAAAAAAGTAATTCCATGGGTTTTGAAACCAATATTCACGTCGCTATTTCGTATGTCGAAGACATTAACATTGGTCGTTAAAAGTTCGGGCGATATCAAGTTGCCATCAATACCATCTACATCAAACTCAAATGCCTGTGTAAAAGGCTTTCTTACGTGGTAATTAACTGAAGCATTCATTTTATCTCCCCCCATTAAAAAGTTGCACACTATTCGTTTTTTAAGACGAAGCGTTAATTAGGTCGAGCACTATACCTACAGCAATTTGAATGAAAAACACCATAAGTACTGAAGCAGTATTTAGTTTTTATTGATAATTTATTGGCATACTTCAATTTTCAACAAAATCTATATTCTGACTCTATAAATAACGCATTTTTAAATTTTAAAAAGTGCAATATTCTTTTGCCATCGACGCACTGTCATCAATGCAAACGAGTAACCTGCGCCGATACAGTGCATTTAAACGGAGAATATTTATGACCCTTTCAAAAACGCAAACAGCAACTATAGATAACGTTGAAGCAACAAACGGAGCCTTGCAACAAGCACGCTCGCTAGCCCTTCCTAGTCGCGATGAAATGTTAAAACGAGCGCCGTCGGTTCAGCGCTTTTGGGACAGCAACCGCTTATTACTTGAGAGCGCATGGCAGGAATGGGATGAGCAAAACGAGCAATTAGCTGAGTGGGTAACAGAAAACTTGATAAGCGAACCGCTTCGCAATGCTGTTACGCTAGCGTGGGAAGACCCAGCTAAAGAACAAGCTGTAGCAAATTTATGGGAAGAGGTTCTGCCAGGTGTATATCAAGCACAGCTATTTGATGTTGAAAAACTTCATCTTCTGCGCGCTTATTTAGACGGTGTAGCCGATGCCGGCATACCCCTTCGCCCTCCTTACGGTATTGCGCTAAATCGCAACGGGGGTATGTTGGATGCACGTTCTGAAGGTTACTTGGCCGCACCTACGTTCCAAACGTTTTATAACCTAATCATGGACAAGTACATGCGCCCTATTTCACGTTTGCTATTTCCTGAAGTAATGGGGTTCGATAGCCAGACGTTCGGGTTTTCAATTCAATATCAGGAAGGCATGGACACATCGCTTAGACCGCACACTGACGCGTCTGCTGCGACATTGAATATCAACCTAAATGTGCCAGGGGAAACCTTTAAAGGGTCGGAAGTTGACTTCTTTAATCAGGAAACGGGCAAGGTAACACGTACAGTGTTTGCACCAGGTGTTGCTATGCTGCACAGAGGCAGTGTACCTCACGCCGCCCAGCCAATTACTGGTGGCAGCAGAACTAACATGGTGCTATGGCTTTATGGCGATAGTATGCAAATTCCGCGGGGCGTTTTACCAACGTCAAAAGCTGATGCTAAATCGAGATGGACGGTTCCCAACGCGCCAAAAGATAGTTTTGCGCCTTTCTAATATACAAAAGCCGAGTTATTAGATAACTCGGCTTTCTTTTTCATCTTAGTGCTATTACTCACTCAATGGTACATCTAGATAGATGTATTTAAGTGCGTCACACTTTATTCACTAATTGTTTTACCCAGCATACGCTTTAACGTACCGTCCTTATCAATGATGTGATGCTTAAGCGCGCCAGCAATGTGTAGCGATAAAGCGACAATTACCGTGTATCCTAAATAGAAGTGAATCGCTCCACCCAGCTTAGACAGCTCGTAATTGATAGGCAGTGTTTTTTCTGGGTCTTCCACACTAAAGTTTTGGGCAAATACTTCCAACCCGAAAACGGATAGGCCGTGCCCTCCAAGTACCGAGGCCATTAAACCTGATATAGGCATCATTAATGTTGCAATAATCAGAACCCAATGCACCACTGTGGCTAACTTGTGTTCAATGGGTTTGTAGTTAGCAGCTGCACTGGGCCAGCCGTTCTTCATACGCCATATTACGCGGGCTAACGCGACAAATAAGATGATAAAACCAATGGCCTTGTGCCATGGATAAAGCGCATAAACACCATTTTCTGACATGTAAATGCCGGTAGCGAGTAACCCGATAATGGTTAACCCCACCAGCCAGTGTAAAAATACGGTTGTCGTAGCAAATTTGTTGTGGCTATCGTACTGCATGCTTTCCTCACTTTTTGTCCATGTTAAGAACTACATTATTCGTCTAACGTATCTCAACATTTTATAATCCCTCACACATTGTGAGGGATTACTAATAAGGTTTAAAGCAATTTGTAGGCCTATTTTTCACTAGCAAGGTGTTTGAAGTTTTGTCTATTTAATCAGAGCATAAAATAGAGAAGCTAATTTTACAGCGTATCAAAAACGTTAATGCGCCGCGATGATGGCGTCTAATTCGGCAATTAACATCTTAATATGAGAAGGATCATTAGCAAACGGATGTGGTGCAGCAAAGGTATTGTGGTCATTATCAAAGTAATCTCCTGCAACATCGGCAAACCGGTCAGAGAAAGCGGCATCCATAAAAATTTGTGCGCCAAGCTTCAGGTCGCCCCCAGCAATACCGTAAGCGCTTTTCACCATTTTGCTGCCCAAAAGCGACTTCGGATTTACAGATACCGTTTTAGGGCCATTATTTTTGTATTTACTGCCCAAGTTCATGGTCCACATGGTAATCGCTAGCTTGCTTTGCGCGTAGGCAGCACCATCTGAGAGCTGAATTTCACCGCGTAACGCGCTCCAATTAATAGGAGCCTGTGCAGCCGATGACACATTTATCACTCTACTTTGTGCATCCATTACATCGATTAACCCTAAAGTGAGCATATAAGGCGCTATGGTGTTCACCATAAATCTGGCATCTAGGCCTGCGCTTGTGACGGGGTTATCCATTGTAAATACGCCGGCATTATTTATTAATACATCTAGATGTTTATTTTTGGCTTTTACTGCAATTGCGAGCTGCCTTACATCATCGAACGAAGATAAATCGGCTTGAACAGTATCAAACGTACTTCCTGGAAATTGAGCCTCTAGCGCACCTTTTATATTCTCCAGTTTCGCGTTATTTCTACCGTGTAAAATTACGTTGTGACCTTCTTTGCCCAACATCTTTACCGTTTCTAGACCAATGCCGTCAGTGGCACCTGTTATCAATACTGTTTTCATTATTGCTCTCTACCCGTTAATCTTCTCAAAAAATTCTGGCTCAATCTTTCTTTTAATTAATTGCCTGACATTAAGTTATCAATAATGCCTAAACTCGATAAGCGCAGGTTTCGTTAAAGCAGTTTCAAGGTAATCTATATAATAAACAGCTTACATTTTCATCGTGTTTAAAATGCTTATATCAGCAATAGATTATTTATAAAAACCATCTAGCCAGCGCGCCAAATAACACTTAGACTGCGGAGATAAAAATAAAAACGACAGGTATTGCGCCAGTGCGCTAGGCACGCGGCGTTCGACATCACTTTTATGTTTTTCCAATACACGCCAATTTATAAAAAGGCTAGAGTATTGGCCAATTGCTACAAACATAAGTGATGAAGTACTTTTCATTTTAGTAACAAGGGTTCTCAGTTTAATGTCACAACAAAAAGTAGGTTTAGTGGGCTGGCGCGGTATGGTTGGCTCAGTTTTAATGCAGCGAATGCAAGAAGAGCAAGATTTCGCGCACATTGAGCCCACCTTTTTTACCACCTCTCAAAAGGGTATTGCAGCGCCAAACTTTGCTGGCAAAGATGCAGGTGTTTTAGAAGATGCGCACGACATCGAGGCGCTATCAAAACAAGATATTATTATTACTTGTCAGGGCGGCGACTACACGAAAGCCGTTTATGATGACCTTCGTGCGTCTGGCTGGAATGGCTATTGGATTGACGCAGCGTCTGCCCTTCGCATGAAAGATGATGCGGTTATTGTACTAGACCCAGTGAACCGTAAAGAAATTGATAGTGGCATTGAAAAAGGTATTCGCACATACGTGGGTGGAAACTGTACCGTTTCCCTTATGCTGCTTGCGCTAGGAGGTCTATTTGAAAAAGACCTTGTTGAGTGGGCATCTCCAATGACTTACCAAGCGGCTTCAGGCTCAGGCGCTAAGCATATGCGTGAACTTATTAGCCAAATGGGCGCTATTCACAGCAATGTAAAAGATAAAGTAGCAGATCCGGCTACCGCAATTTTAGATATCGATCAGCAAGTGTCCGAGTTTATTCGAAGCGCAGATTACCCAAGTGAACAGTTTGGTGTACCGCTTGCGGGTAGCTTAATCCCTTATATCGATTCGCAACTACCTTCAGGTCAAAGCCGTGAAGAGTGGAAGGCCCAAGCTGAAGCAAACAAAATTCTAGGCATAAAAGGCGGCGAAGTACCTATCGACGGTATTTGCGTACGGGTAGGTGCCATGCGCTGTCACAGCCAAGCGATTACGCTTAAATTGAAGAAAGATCTGCCGGTTAGCGAGATTGAAGAAATCTTAGCAAAACACAATGACTGGGTAAAAGTCGTGCCTGATGATCGTGAAGTGACTATGCAGGAACTCACGCCAGCCAAGGTAACCGGTACGCTGTCTATTCCAGTAGGTCGTATCCGCAAGCTTAACATGGGCCCTGAGTATATCTCAGCGTTCACCGTTGGCGATCAGCTTTTATGGGGAGCTGCAGAGCCGCTTCGCAGAATGCTGCGTATTGTGCTTGAGCAAAACTAAAACTTAATTTTACTCAGTAAAACCTAAAACGCCTTACCATTAACTGGTAAGGCGTTTTTTATTTCTAGTATTCCTCGTAATGTACGTAAAACATTAGAAAAGAGTATGATACTAGTTAGCCGACTCAGACCAAACAGCAAGTTCATTGCCGCCAGGCTCTACAAAATGAAAACGGCACCCACCGGGAAAATCAAATAATGGTTTGGTAATTGTTCCGCCCGCGCTTTCTACATTACGTTGTGCTCTAGCAATGTTACTAGCATAAAGTACTAACAAGGGCGCCCCGCTCTCTGCTTTTGAAACCCGTTCCGCTGCAAAGATGCCGCCATCTAACCCTGAATTTCTAAAGGCACTATACTCACTACCGTAGTCAGTAAAGCTCCAGTTAAACGCAGATTCAAAAAACGTTTTAGATGCGTTTAAGTGTAAGGACCCAAACTCTACGTAGTTGAGTTTAATACTCTCATTCATTTTCTCTTCTCCTTGAAATGTTGTCGTACCTTCGAATAGTTTAGACTTATTGACTAAGTTATAAACTACCTTAATCGTTTAATATAGAGGGTGCATTCGCATGGGAGGCGCCTGACTTTGACCCGTTTTTTTTGTTCTACATTATTATTTGTGTTTGCAATAAGTTTTGCTGCGTTTGATGTTCACGCTTCGATAGCTGACCGGGTTAACGAAATCAGTCGGCAAGTAGAAACTGTCTCGCCCACGCCAATAGGCGCTGCAATTGATGAGTTAGAAACGCTTTTGCTATCGGATACATTAATAGTAGACGAAAAAAGAACGGTCGCCGCTTTATACGCTCGCTACCAATTGTTAATCCATCAGCGACCGAATGACAATATTTTACGCGAATTAAAAGAGCTAGAAGATAAATCCAGAGATGGCCTCATTATCGCAGCAGGAATAGCGAGAATGTATGGCATAAGTGCAGACTACACAGAAGCTTACAAACGTTTTGACGCGATAATTTCTACGCCATCCCTTCCCGCTGATGTCAAAGCCTATGCCCTAATCTACCAAATTCTTACTTATAGTGAGGGGCAGGTTTTCGCTCCTAATGCAGAGCTTATTAATACGGTTAATGATTTGCTGATCACTCATGAACTTTCTTACCTCAGGCCTCTCTACGATTCTATCGTGGCAGATTACTATCAGTCGGTAAGGGCTTACGAGCTTGCATTGCGCTTTTATGAAAAGTCACTAGCTGGCGCCCAAGCAGCCAATCAACGGATTTTAGAAAGCGACAACCTTTATGCCATTGGTATTTTATATCGAAATTTAGGTGATTATGATAACGCCATTGGCTACTTCGAACGCGCCGTTGAACACGATAGAAAAATTGATATTAACTATTCAGAATTTCTAGCAACCTACGGGATAGCAACCACTTACTATCGTGCTGGAGAATTAAAAGCTGCAATAGCGCTATCTGAAAAAGTACTAGCCCATCCCCTTTCTTCATCTTTTTACAATAGTGAAATTTATCGCTTGAAAGCAGAAGCACACCTTACTTTAGGCGAGTTAGATGAGGCCTATCAGTCGCTAGCGCTTGCACGCGAGCTTTATGATGAAAATCGGGAGGATGAACAAACGACATGGCGTGCCCAGTTAGACAAAACTGCGGCTTATATCACCGCAGCAAAAGGTGATTATAAATTAGCGTTCGAACAGTTTGAGGTGTTTCACGAAGCATATTTACAAGCGAAAAAGTACGAAGATTTAGAACTAATTGAAAGCGCTAACTTGGTTCAACAAATTACCCAAGAAAAAGAAAGAGCGAACTTACTTGAGAATGAGAACAAAGCTTTTGAAGAAGCGTTAAAGTTGAAAAACCAAGCGCAACAGACACAAGAGTTATTCTCAATGCTACTTTCTGTATTGGTCGCATTAACGATGGTTACTATAGTA
This sequence comes from Alteromonas sp. ABH4_452, assembly GCF_056311825.1. NCBI lineage: Bacteria > Pseudomonadati > Pseudomonadota > Gammaproteobacteria > Alteromonadales > Alteromonadaceae > Alteromonas > Alteromonas sp. ABH4_452. The sequence goes on from NZ_CM149973.1 coordinate 3,455,444, forward strand.
ATCATTTTAATTCTGCTAAAAAAATCAAGACAGGCGAATGCACTGTACTCAACGGCAAAAGACAAAGCCGAACTACACAGCCGTATTAAGTCAGAGTTTATATCAAATATTAGCCATGAGATCCGCACGCCTTTGAATGCCATAATTGGATTTGGTCAAACCGTAGCTAAACGTTCATCTGATTTAGAAACGAAAGATTTAACAAAGAAAATCGTCACTGCGTCGGAAATGCTTCTGCAACTTATCAATGACCTATTGGACTTTTCGAAAATAGAAGCCGGCAAACTAACGTTAGCTATCGGGCCGCATCACGTAAAATCGAGTATAAGTACATTAATTGACATTTTTTCTGACCAAGCGCAGCGCAAAGACCTGAACCTAGTGCTAAATGTTGATGAAAACCTCAAAGATGAACTGATGTTCGATGAACTTAGATTTAAGCAAATTATGGCTAATTTGCTCAGTAACGCCATCAAGTTTTCTAAAGAAGGCATTGTCGAAATAGGTGTTCGCGTTACTGAAGCTTGCGATAGTCATTACACCCTTCATTGTTGGGTTAAAGATACTGGTATTGGCATCTCTAAAGAAAACCAGGCAAAGCTGTTTACGCCTTTTACGCAAGCGGAAAGTTCTATCGCGCGAAAATACGGCGGTACAGGATTGGGGCTTAATATTACCAACAACCTGCTTAAATTAATGGGCTCTTCTTTAACCGTTGAAAGCGAACTTGGCAAGGGAACCACATTTTCATTTGACGTAAGCTTTGCTATAGCTGCTGACACAGACGGTATGTCTCCTGCAGCTAACGAAGAAGATTCTCACTATTTATTGGCTGGAAAGCGGGTGTTATTAGCCGAGGACAATGATATTAATGTAGAGGTAATGAAGGCGTTATTGGAAGAGTTTAAATTGGATCTGCATTATGCGTCTAACGGACAAGAGGCCATTGATGCAATGGCAAAACAAGAATTCGACTTAGTTCTTATGGATGTCCAGATGCCGCAGGTGGACGGCATAAGCGCGACACGACACATCCGCCAAATCCTTAAGAAAAATACGCCGATCGTGGCGTTGACTGCAAATGCAATGCAGCAAGATATCGACGAATGCCTAGCCGCAGGCATGAATGCTCACGTTGGTAAACCGGTTGATAAAGTGCACTTGGTGAATACACTTCAAAAATTCCTTTTTCACAATTAATCGCTATTAATTTTGCTGCACAAAAATAAATAGCTAATCAGTTTTTTGCAGACGGTAAGTTTTACTGATGCTTTTCAGTAGGTAGCAAAGCGCCTGCCGACAGACACGGGCTTCCTTTTTGTTTTTGCTCATTCTGTTTAACTAGTTCAACAATATAGGCGTTGACCGGTGTCGCGATATGATGCTTTTTGCCCAACCTGACTATCTCACCGTTTAAGTAATCTATTTCAGTACGCCTTCCTAGTACCAAATCCTCATACATGGAGGAGCGTGCTTCGGGGTCGATTTTAAGCGTTGATGCAGCAACCGCCTTGAACAAAAAGTTAGGCAGCTTCATAATTTTTGGCATCAGCTTGGGAATGACCTTACCGGTTCTTGCTGGAGTAATTCCTTCCGCTTCTAATACCCTCAATGCTTCAAACAATACTTTAGCCATAACCAACCTGTATTGCCTATCCCCTAGTTGAGATTTAAGCGGTATACCAGACAATGCATTGACCGCGTTATTCAAGTTCATAATGAGCTTGCCATACTGCACCGCTGCCATATCTCTATAAATCGTCACCGGCAGGGAAGCGTTTTCAAGCGCCTCAACTAATTTTGTACAATGATTGTCGGGATCTTCTAAAGCTAAATTCCCCTCTGTACCACAATGGAAGTGCCCCTTTCCTTTGTAAAAAACGTTGAAAGGCACCATGCCCGCAATAACAACTTGTTCTAAATGTTGTCGTAATAGATCAGCGTTGCCCACACCGTTTTGCAGACTGATAACAAGCGCTTGAGGCTTCGCAAACTGATTAATTATGCTGGCAGCACTCTCGGTATCTTGGCTTTTAACACATAGTAGAATGATCTCTGCATTAGCTAAGCTATCGTTATTTAATGAAAAACTGACGTGATGAGCGTCGCTCATTTGATTGCGGCCCTGCCAGTCTGTCACTTTCAAGCCATTTGCTACGATGTCGTTGCATAATCGCTGTCGACCAATAAGTGTAAGCGTATTAGACCCATTAAGCGCAAAGCCGGACGCCAACAAACAACCTGCAACATAACAACCAATACTACCCGCGCCTAACACCACGATATTCATTGATACTTTTCCTATCATGCCTAACTTTCTGTTATTTATTCAGACTGCTTCGTAACGATCGAAATGTAAACATAAAAATCACACAGTAATAACAAAAAACGTTTTGTATCAGTTATTTCCTATTAATGTGATTCAATCTTTCAATTTTCCCCTAACACGTGATCTCCTTACAATTAGACCAAGTAGTCAACTTATATATGGTCAAATAGAGGGTCATCATGTTCGGTCAACAATCTGCATCAACTAATACTCGTAATGCTGGAAATTCTGCTAATAGCAAAGTTGCTTTAGTCGCAGAAGGTGGCGGTCAGCGCGGTATTTTCACAGCAGGTGTACTTGATACATGGCTAGATGCAGGGCATGACCCCTTCGATATCCTTATTGGCACGTCGGCAGGCTCGCAAAACTTAACAAGTTTTGTTGCACGTCAAAAAGGGTATGCAAAACGCCTTATTCGCGGCTTAACACGACATAAGCGTTTCTTTCAGATGGGCCGTGGTTTAGTGGGCAAACATATTGTCGATTTAGACTGGTACTTTGATAAAACCCAAGAAGCTAACCGTTTATTAGATTTAGATACGGCTAAAAACAATGTGGCAGATAGAGAAATACTGTTTACAGCCACGAACTCTAGAGACAGAAAAGCATATTTTCTAAACCCAATGAAAAGCCAAAACAACTGGGTTGAATTGATTAAAGCATCGAGCGCACTGCCCTTGTTATACAAACAAGGCGTTCCGCTTCACACTGAAATTGAAGCCCAGCGAGCTGCTAATACCGATTTTTACTTAGATGGTGGTTTAGCCGCGCCTTTACCTGTAACTGAGGCCTATAACCGTGGTGCTACAAAAATTGTAGTGATTAGAACAGTGGACGAGGGCTTTCAAGCTCAATCACCCTGGCTACAAAAGCTAAGCGCAGTTATGTGTGCAACGGGTACCTGCCCAAAAACTATCGACTATTTGCTACAACACGAACATGCGTATCAAAAAGAATTAGCGTTTATCGAAAATCCACCTGAAGGAGTTGAGGTAATTCAAATTTTTGCACCTAACAAACTTCAAAGTAAGCTGTTAGGCAGTACTGATGCGCAGCTTCGTCACGATTACAACCTTGGCAAAAAGGCAGGTATTGCTTTTCTAGAGGCAGAAAGCGTTTCAAAAGGTCAGTTTGAAAGCGAAGCTGTTGCGGTAATTCCCAAAGAGAACGAAGCGGAAACGTTGGGCAGCGATAATATTCGTATTGCGAAGAATATTGAAGAGGTTAAAGATAAAGAAGCGAAGGCAAAGCGCCCCTTACTCACATTACCTTTCCCCGCGCGCTTTAAACAGAATATGAATTCGCAGAAAGACGATAAGCGAATGACGGCATAATCGCTGCTCTATTTACTTTAGGGCAGCGATGCTCTCCCTACCTCTGGGGTAGCGAAGCTACTCCTCACCTTTGGGGCAGCGAAGCTGCCCAGCCATAAAGACTTTCAAAAACGCCTGCCGCTTTAGAAAAATCATGATTAGCTGACAAGGGTGTGGGTATAGCCACTGTTTCAATTCCTGCACTAACGGCAGCTTGCAAACCAAATTCAGTATCTTCAACTGCCATAACTTCATGGGGTGCCAACTGCATTTGGGATAGGGCTGCTAAATAGCAATCAGGTGACGGTTTACCTTTAACTACATCATCAGAAGAAACAATACACTCAACAATATCTTCTAAATCATAGAAAGACACTGTTTTTTCAACCGCTAAACGAGCGCCCCCCGTTACTATAGCTACGCGCAAGTTATGAGATTTACAGAGCATAAGGGCTTCTTTTGCGCCAGGCATTAACGGAAATGCTTGGCGCTGTAAAAATTGAAGTGTCAGCGCCCTTCTCTTCTTGAAGAGCTCTTGGGGCGTTAGAGCAAGTGAGAAATCCCGAATGATATCACTAGCATTGTTCATTACCGAGATACCAGCCATACGCGTGTGGTAATACTCGAAAGTTAGTTCTTTGCCCATACCTGCAAGCATGGTTTTCCATAACTCGAAATGCGTCACTTCAGAGTCGATAAGTGTACCGTCGTGGTCGAAGAAAATGGCTTTCACGGTACACACCGTAAAACTAACTTAAATGACATTAAAAATAACCTAGTGTATGACTGTAAACGGTTTTACCGCACGAAAAAGCGTAAGTAATTGATAGGTATAGAAAATAAATGCGTCTAAAAACTAACCACCTTGACAGCAAATAGAAAAGTATTTATAAAACGCTTTTTCACTATTTCATCAAGTAAATCATGTCAGAATTATCAACACCTGTAAAAAAAACCGAAGCACACAAACTTATTGAAGGCCTATTGAAATCTAGCGATCCAACTGCCGAGCTAGATAAAATTTCTGAAGAGTACAACATCGCAAATTGGGGTCAAACTAATGCTGTTTCTGCCGACCTTTACGATGCCGTACGCGACTTACTTGGCAAAGGTGTAGTTACAGGTAACGACCTTGTTGCGGGCAAAGACACCATGGATCCAATTGTACATAAAGTACAAGCGGAAACAGAAACGCTTATCGCTAATCCAAGCGAAGCAGATGCTGACCGAGTTCAAACTTTTGTACTTGGCTTCCTACGCACTTTCGTAAGCCAACTACTTCACCCAGGTACTAAGAAAGCAATTTACGCGAAAAAGCTTCCTGACCTAATCAAACTTCACCAGCAGGTTGCTAAGTAATCTGCGGCTATATCAGAAGATGTTGGCTTTAACCATTTCAACATCGTGATAGAATGACTAAAGAAACCCGTTTTTAAGCGGGTTTCTTTATTAAGATTTTCTAACATTTATACGCAGCCATCATTCAATATCAGTTGCCGTCCCTCCCCGCAAAAGACTTATATTTTTGATTAAAAGGGGAATTAAGCCCAAAGTCGCGGTAGCGATACCCAAAAACGTATCTAGTGAGCTTCCGCTGGAATAAACAAAAACGGCAACCAATACCAAGAGTAGTGCAAAAATTGGAACTCTTAATACCGTCCACATTCCCACATCCGTATTATCTAGCCATTCTTTCATAGTTGCTTCAGACTCTGCTGTAAGTATAAACTGCCTGAAGCTTTCATTTATCAAGCTCCAACCTTTATCTCGATACAGGTAGCAACGTCTCATTAGTCGCTCTATGGTAGTTGTACTTTCAGGGTTAATCGATGCGCCATTTGCGATTCTCCACAGAATTACTTTTTCATTGATAGTACACTCTTCCCATTTACGCCTGTAAATGGGCCCAGCATGCACCAACATATATTCTATAACCTGTTCAGGCTCGCGAAGTAAGCAACTGTCATACTTATCTTTTAATGCACGCATTTCCGGCCAAGCCTTGACTTCATAGTCATATAAATCTTTCGGAGCAAATGGGTTATCAAGTCTTTTTTTGCATACAGGTGACCATGCGTAATATTTATCAAATTCAGAATACAATTTCGTCCAACTAGTTTTTTCATCTATGTCTACTGAAATATTTGAGTTTGGTTGGTAAGCCTTTGGAGTAAGAATACGATACAAGGGTGCAGTTTCAGCTATGATTACTAATCTAATTTTAGGATCTTTATGGATTTCATAAAGAAGCTCTAATGCATCCTTCCTCAAAGAATTGTCTAGGCTTATCTGTTCCAACGCTGAAATAGCAACGATAATTCGTTTATTTTTATTTGCATTAAGGAAAGCTCTAAGCTTTTTTAAAAAGAAAAATGTTTCAAGATGCTCTTCAGAAGAATAAAACTTGTCTAAACAATCCATAATTCTGAATACTTGTTGTTGATAGAGAATTATCTCTTTATTTTTAGCAATTTCGTTAAGCTCTACCTCTGCCAATGCTCTAGTAGTATTAAGTATAAGCTGTGAGCGTCTATTACTAACGTCGTCCAGTTTTGTTAAGTCGGGAAAACTAGTAGCATAATAGTCGATTTTTTCACTTTTGGTCCTAACTCTGTATTGATCCTGTAAATGCTCCCCCATTAACCGGCGAACAATCAATTGTCTAACTGTTACAAAAATAACTAGAAGAAATAAGAACATACACAATATGACTACTCTACTCCTTGGGTCAGATAAGGCTGAAACCATGAAATTATCAGCTCGGTAATGAAAAGCGTCACTACGGCGCTTACCTTCGGTTAGCGTGAGTTTTGCTTCGTATGTCAGATGACTAACAAAATCAGTCCCATCGAATGTAGAGTTAAAAAGCAAGTCAAAAAGCTTATCTGTCGAAGACGAGTGATCACTGTCAAAAATAAACCAATTCCAGTCATCCACCTCTTTAATATTAGTGCTTTCCTCTTTACTTCTGGGAGCCGTTTCTAAAACGAAAGATGCTGTTAAAGACTCATAATCACTGGGAAAAGCGAAGGGCACTTCTATATCTTCTTTTTCAGAAATAAAGCGCATGTACCTCAGAAGATCATCTGACTTAGCTCTAAAGCTATGCCTTAAATAGTCTTCTTCAAAATTTGCTTGCCGCTCCAACAAATATTCATGAGCACTGTATGTAATAATGGTTGCAGGTGTAGCGGCGGCTAAAAAAACAAGCGCGGCTAAATAGGCGGGGTAATTGTTAGGGAAGCGGTATCGCTGTTTATTTGTTCTCTGTCTAGAATGAGTATCCGCCTTAGGGCTGAATAGGGGTTTACCTTTATCTTCGCTGTTCCAAAACTGAAGCCTATACAAAATGAACACTGAAACCGCTAAAAGTGTAATTCCTCCTAGAATAGCACTTTGCCAGTTTAACAAGATAATGTCGTAGTTAAGTCTCCAATCCACACAAATAGTAAGCAAAAAAAATGGTATAACTATCAACGATGCTATTATTTTAGGGCGATACCAGCCAAAATAAGCGGAATAATTTAGTCGCCACAGTGAGCATAAAACAAACATCATTGCAACGCAGGCCAGCCCCCACAGCGTCAACCTCGCTAAAAGACTATGCACAATACCCATTAAACTAATTACACAACTCACCATCGAGACTGCAAAAACAGTGAATAATGTATAATAACGAGTGTCTATTTCAACGTCATAATAACAAATGTCCTGCCAAAACTTTTGGACCAACAAATATCGACACACTAAAAAGGAAGGAATAATTAATAAGAGATAAAGTAGTACAGCAACAAATACCAAGATCATATTGTTTGTATGCACTTCACTTGGGTCAAAAAACACGACCAAGTTCCATGGGACTGTAGAGCTTTCGTCAGAATCAAACAGAGGACCTACCGCTATTTTATGAGGCGCGCCTTTATAATTCACATCAAAGCTTATCACTTCACCTTGCCGATGATTGCTTGCAATAATCGCAAGCGGATCTTGGTTAATTTCAGTATAAAAGTTTTCTACCAAACTCAATGAGTCTGTGCTGTGATAAATCACATCGCCTTGCGAATCGATAACTGCAAACCCAAAGTTCTTTGGTAAAACTCTATCAACCAGCGAAGATATCCTCGCGCCGACTACTTTTAATTTTGTACTTTTATCTTCGTCGTTTGTTGGATTTTTACTCGAAGTTTTTGTTTCTTTCGCGCTTTTTGCTGGATATGCAATAACTGAATTCAATCGCCCATCTTCAATATTAAAAATACGCTGTAAAAATAGTTTGTTATTACCAAAACTCCAGAACTCATTCTTCTTCCCCCGCTTAAAATACTCGCGGTGTGACAAGTCTGTATCTTTGCCAAGCTCTAATCTGGATGATGCGTACATAGGTTTTTCACCCAGCTCGTCAACCTGAATTTTTCCATTCCCATCTAAATATATTGCTGTTTCTAGAAAGGTTCTTGTTTCGATAGGTTGTATATTAACTATGTTATCTTGCCACCCACTATCAATGATGTATTGGATTGAACAGTCACCAAGCTCAGGTTTACATTCATAGGGGACTTTTATATCGTAGACTTCAAACCTATTGTCTTTCCCTACTTTATCTGCGCGGTTTGGGTCAGTAGCGGTAATAATGCGAACTAATTCACTCTTCGCATCATTTACAATAGACTTATGAATGTTTTTTAGCTGTTCTTCTTTTACGGATACTAGATAACCTTGAAACAGTTGTTGAGATAGTCCTATAGATAGAATACCTACCGCAATAATAAGCCCTAGTATTATTTGGCTTTTATCCCCCCTTTGTATGGCATAGGTTGCACTAACAAACCGTAATTTTAGCAATGGCGTACATGCTATGAATAACAATAGAGCTAATATAAGCCACATGAGGACTTCAGAAGGCAACTTGAGTTTTTCAGTTACTATTAACTGTTTATTCACCAGGCCAACTAAGAAGTACTCTTTTTTATCGGCGCTCAAGCCTCTACTTACTATCGGGTGAACATAGACACGGTAGTTGTTTCTATCGAGGGTTATGTCCTCAAAATGTGTCCCGTAAAGCGAAATACTATCACCTAACTTCGCGGTATTTTGGGAAAAAACCTTAGAAGATATCTTTCTAAGATAAAGCTCTGGCTCTTTGGTTAGCATAGCCCTGTTGTTAACTATTGATTGCACCAGGCCATTACTTTCCACTAACGCTACTGTTTGAAAACGGTTTACTCCTTGAGAAAGGACCATATCAATACTTGCGCTTAATCTTAGGGTTCCTTTGTATCCATCGTCCAAGCACTTCGTTTTGGTAAATTCGACCGAATTGAAATCGTCTATGTTCAGGGAAAACGATTCTTTTCCTTTTTTACAGTAACCGTAGGTAAACTCCGGAGAATGTAGTTTTATGTCGTTAAGCTCTTGCGCTGAACTTGCTAGATCCTCGAAGTTTTGCTTTGCTTTATCCTCAAAGCTTTTCTCTGCTTGATCAAAAACTTTGCTTTTTTTATCTTTCCCTTCACGCCAAGACGACAATGCATAGCTGCCGGTTTTATTCACTTTTTCTATGCTACGCTGTATTCCATTCTCTATCTGCTGTAATTCTCTAAAATAAAGAGTGTTCAATATATCTTCGCTTCGTTCCATTTTAAAAAAATAAACAAAGCCAAAAATGGTAGCGCTAAGAAAAAGCACAAGGAAAAAGATAAAAAATCTAGTGAGGTTTCGTTTCAGAGGTGTCATTAAAGCGTCCTTGCTAAAATAACGTTATATCCAATCGATATCGTACTTCAGTAACAACAAACGTTATAGGCCACAGCCATATTTGTACATTTATTAACCAAAAAATATATATTAATATTTGAATGATTTCAATAATGATGAACTCATCACTTAGACTGCTTTTTAGCATAACTAACTGCTACTACGTTCAATAGCGCGTTACATTTTATGCAAATCTTCAAACAATCCCACCATTAGCCTGTATAACTTGACCATTTATCCAGATGCCGTCTTCGCTGCATAGGAAGGCAACGACATTAGCAATATCCTTTGGCGTACCCAAACGTTCTAACGGCGCCATGTTTTTTAACTTCTCAACAAAGTCTTCCGACTTGCCTTTCATAAATAGTTCAGTATCAGTGGGGCCTGGTGCAATAGCGTTTACAGTAATGTCTTTTCCACGCAGTTCTTTAGACGTAATGGCAGTTAAGGTTTCAACGCCAGCTTTTGTTGCCGCGTAAACGCCATATTTTTCTAGCTTAAGACCAACTATGGAGGTAGATATATTTACGATCCGCCCCCCATTGTTCAATCGATTTACCGCTTGCTGAGTGGTGAAGATTACGCCTTTTAGATTAATATCCACATGTTGATGAATAGTATCTTCACTCACATCTGCTAATGCATCCATAGATAAAACACCAGCATTATTAACGAGTATATCGACCGAACCAAATTGCTTTTCAGTCTCATCGAATAGACGTTTCACATCACTGATATCAGATACATCGGCTTGAATGGCGCAAGCTATACCGCCGTCCTTCTCGATATCATGCACCACACCTCGCGCTTGCTCTTCACTCCCTGAGTAATTCACAACAATCTGAAAGCCATCTTTACTCAGCTTTTTGGCAATTTCGGCACCTATTCCCCTTGATGCTCCTGTAACTATCGCTGTATGTTTAAAAGTTGTCATAGCGCACTCCTTGTTTAAAACGTTACTCTTATTACGTTACTGTAAAAGTAATAGATTGCGATTTATGCTTACTTAGCGAGGAATTTGGTTGAAATGAATTTAGTTGCGTTTATGACTAGTAAAAAAGCCCGCATTGCTGCGAGCTTCTTTCCTATATTTAACTATTTGTCTTGGTAGTAGCAAAATACCGCTTTTGTACCACCTCGTTGATTAACCGCAATTTCGATATTTAAATTGGCCATTGCTTCAAGATAGCGTGCGCTTTTCAAAGCCCCCACATCTAACGCTGCAAAACCGACATTATCGACAAGTCGCATAACCATTTCTTTCGCTACCGCATCATCACCTGCTACAAAACCCGTTGTCGGTGTACCGCTAATATTATGGTACTGAGGTGACATAACATCAGCAAAAATTGTGTTAAACGCTTTCACTACATGTGCGGATGGCGCTCGTTTTGCTATTTCCTCAGCAGCAGAAGTACTTTCACCCAGTAGCAAGGGTGACCAGTCATCGTTAAGTGGATTTGTGCAATCGATGATTATTTTGTCTGCTAGAGATTCCGCTTGTTCCTCAACTAAAGCCAATGCCGCTTTATAAGGTAAAGCTAAAGCAACTGCGTCGACTTCTTTAAAGCCATGCCCAATGAGCTGAGTATCATAAACAGTCCCACCTGCATCGCCTGTGGTGGAGTAAACCGTCACTTTATAATTAGCGCGGTTAAAAAGATGCGCTAAGTTTTTACCCACGTTTCCGAACCCTACTACCGCAATATTATTCATTTCTTAACCCTTTAGTTGATGTTAATTGGAGAAATCAGTACATTTAGAATACCGGTATCCAATGGATACCGAAAACCAATTTAAAGACTAAAGACGTTGCCTTCAATTAGGCACTTTGAGGTAACTAGTGATTACGGAAGAAAACGAACTCTCACCTAATGTTTACGCAAAAATTTGCCCTTCCAGGCAGGTATTAGCGATGATTGGAGAAAAATGGGTGGCATTAGTGGTAGTTGCACTCGATGGCAATACGCTTCGATTTGGCGAACTTAAACGCCAATGTGAGGGGATTTCACAGAAAATGCTCACACAAACACTAAGAAAACTAGAAAGAGATGGATTAGTAAGTCGAGCGAACTATACGGACGAGATGGTACTTCGAGTGGAATATAAACTGACTGAGCTTGGAGAAACGTTAGTGCCAGTAATAAAAACAGCCATTGAGTGGGCTCAAAATAATTTACTTGAAATTGAACGTGAGCGAGTTAAGACACTAACACAGCATTCTGAGTAATTGTTAAGCTAAATAACAGCGTTTAAAACAAAAAACCGGCGTAAAGCCGGTTCTTTGTATTTGGCGGGCCGAGTGGGACGAGTATGGGCACTGGACTATAGTTATCAAGCGCTAACTAAGCGAGCTGTATCTAGTGAATTTATTCATTTATATCAGTAAGATAAAACCTAGGCACTTTAATATAATAACTAAAAAAGCATTGATAGATATAGAACCATCGTAGATTTAGGCTAAGCGAAACCAAGGCTTAGCCTCCTTACGTACAACAAAGGCGTTTTAGATAAATCATGGCGTCACTATTCAAAAGCCGATCTGTGCAGACGGAACAATCATCCCCAAACGGCTCATAAAAACCATAATCATGAAATGATTACCATATGGACATGCCCACTGGAACTCAACAAATTATTCGCTTGAGACAAATCATCAGATAAGTGAACAAGCGCCTATGAACAAAGTTCGCCAACCTAATATCTGTATCAGTAATCAAATATTGTTTACTAACAGTAACCACTCCTTGCTAAAAAATAAATGTTTACTAGCGGTAAACAGTTTGTGTTTACCGCATTCAATGTGGCTAACTCATTGAGCAGAATACCCTAGATTATCCGCTATACTTAAGCGACACGATCATTAAGAGATTAAGACATGTCAGCAGAATCAGAAAATGTAGAAATCACAGTCGAAAAATTGCAGCAAGAGTTCAGGGTTTCCTTCGGCAATGATGATGCAACCATGAACGAATGGCTCGACTTGCCTTTGCCAATTCTGAGTGGTGAATGTCCCCGAAACATGCTTAATACACTTGAGGGACGTCAGCGGCTATATCAAATATTAGAAGAAATGAAGTTTGGCGAAATGGCTTAAGGTAAATGGCTATAAGTTTAACCATTTCAGTTATGAGAATATGCTTGAAGCCCGTCAGAGCGGACAGGTAACAAAAAGCCCACGAGTGCAGCGCTTTGATTGGATTCAAATCGGCACATTCACAACTTAGGCTTATGGTCCTCCTAGAGTAAGCTTCAGCAATTGATAATGCCAGACCTGACAGGCCGTTTTAGACAAGGAGCAGACCTTTAGGGGTTAGGCTTTAAACTTAAGAATTGTGCCAATAGCAGTCATTAGGTACATCACAATTAATCACACTTACCAGTATTATCGACTACAGTGACGTTACTCCAGCACGCATCTCAATAATTTCCGGTAATTTTTGCGGTTAAATATTAAGCATCTTTGCGTGCGTTAGTTATATTGAGCATGCATATTCGTCAAACAAGGAAGTGAGATGTACATATCAATTAGCGTACTTGCAAGACAAATGTTCTGCCTGACTATTGTTATCGCAATTGCAACGATGCTCTTTGGCTGCGCATCTAATCCCAAAGCTACTCCCAGCCATTCATCTCTCCACATCAAACTAAGAGAAATAATATAGGCGAAATTAATTATTCCAAGTCCATGATTCGCAAACATTATATAGTATGATTAAGGCTGAAACATGAAGGAATAAAAATGACTCACGATAATTTAAATGCAATGACGATCCCTGCTGCAATGGGTACCTCAGGAACTCAAGTAGACAATTCGGTTATTTCTAAGGATGAGAATATAGAAGTTTACTTTAAAAATATTCAAGAAAACTTGGTGAGCAAGATTGCAAAGGCGGATGTCATTTTAGGGTGTGTAGCTTGGCTCACAAGTTTTACTGTTCTAAGGGAGCTTGCTAAAAAGAAAGGGGTTTCGATAATAGTTCAGAAGGAAGATTTCTTAAGACCTGATGCAAAATTTAGTGACAGAAAATATAGAGAATGGCAAGAAGAATTAGTCAAGCTTTACAAGGAACTCCCGTTAGAGTTAACACGATATCAAATTGGTGGCTTATTGAGTGAAATGATAAGTCAAAGATATACTTCTAAGCAGCATGAACTTTATGTTGAATGGTTTAATGACGATACTATGGATGCAATACGGTGTTTTGGCTCTCAAAGTAAAGATAGAGCCATGCCGAGAATGCACAATAAGTTTCTCGTGTTTTGTTCGTTTGAAAATGGTTTTCTCACTCCAAATGCAGTTTGGACAGGCTCCTTCAATATATCTTCAAATGCAAACAAATCATTCGAAAATGCAGTTTATTTGAAAGATCCCCAAATAGTAGAAGCATACATGAGAGAATATCAGCAGATAGCTTCTTTATCTGAACCGTTGTCATGGAAATCACGCATACCAAGTCCTGAGTGGTGGAATGGGAACGGACCATATTATCAAAACTTTGATCCTTTAGGAGGTTGTCACGATTATGGGACTCCCAATTATTATGATGAAGATTAGCTTTATTAGATATATAATCAACCAAGGCGAAATAGTGTGATTACGTCATATTCGCTTGGTAGTTAGACCGTGAAGTTCCCTTGATAATCACACTAGTACATTTTAATTGTAGTAGCTCATATCTAGTCTGACACTTATGATCGAGAGTTATGACCTAACCTGACAGGCTGCAAAAGACAAACAGCAGACGTTCAGGGCTCTCTGCTCTTGATTCCGATATTTACCATAAGCGGAAGTTAATATGCTTTATTCTGACTGACTCTTCAGTGGCATAAAGCAGTTATTCAGACCACAATAGTCCACAGGATGCGCCTCCAAAAGCCGAATGTTGAATATTACAATTGATAACCAACCCTACAACTCCAAATTTTTATTACAAAGCGATTTACGAGCCACCTCCCCATTTTGTCAAAAGAAGTCGAATGATCGTCATGGGGGTAAGTAAATCCGGGGCATTGATTTATAAACCCAAATGCCCCAGTGCTGCTAATTCACCTTATAGTGAACGAGTCTATAGAGTACAGGTAGTACAACCAGAGTTAACAAGGTAGAGGATATGATCCCACCAATGACCACCGTTGCCAGAGGTCGCTGCACCTCTGCGCCAGTACCTACGTTAAGCGCCATGGGCACGAAACCAAGACTCGCCACTAACGCTGTCATCAGCACTGGCCGCAAGCGAGTCATTGCACCATCAATAATCGAGTTTACCAACTCGCCAGTCTCTTCCATCCTCTGCCTGATAAAAGACAGCATTACCAGACCATTCAATACAGCAATACCAGAGAGCGCGATAAAACCAATCCCTGCCGATATTGAAAGAGGCATATCTCTGATCCAAAGAGCAAAGATGCCGCCAGTTAATGCCAAAGGGACGCCTGTGAAAATTATCAAGGCGTCTTTGACTGAGCCAAATGCAATCACAAGTAATGCAAGGATCAGGAAAAGCGTTGCGGGCACAACCAAGCTCAGTCGTTGACTTGCACTTTCCAATTGCTCAAACGTTCCACCATAACTTATCCAATAACCACTCGGCAGTGCCACATTGGCTGCGATTTGCTCTTTAGCATCATTGACAAAAGAGCCTAAATCACGATCTCTCACATTTGCTGTGACGACGATACGGCGTTTTGCGTTTTCTCGACTTATTTGACTGGGTATATTGGTATATTCAAGCTCAGCCACCTCGGCGATTGGCACATACTCACCATCATTGGTCATGATGGGTATATTTCCCAGCGCTTCTAAATCATTGCGAATCTCTTCAGGATAACGAACAACAATCTCAAAGCGTCTGTCGCCTTCAAATACCAAACCAGCTTCTTTGCCGCCAACTGATGCACTTAACCACGTTTGCAAGTCAGTTACGTCTAAGTTGTAACGCGCCAGCGCATAAGGCTTCGGGTTCACCGTGAAGATGGGGATCTCATCTACTTGTTCTACTCGTGCATCAGCAGCGCCCGGAATATCTTGTAATACGGATAAAACATCACCAGCTGAATCCCGCAGCTTATCCAGATCATCACCATATATCTTGATCCCTAAATCTGCCCTAACGCCACTAATTAATTCGTTAAAGCGCATCTGTATAGGTTGCGTAAACTCATAGTTATTGCCGGGTACATTTTGAAGATCCCTCTCCAATTGCTCGACAAATTCCGTTTTCGATAATGCAGGGTTTGGCCATTCATCAATTGGTTTTAGCATTACAAAAGTGTCAGTGACGTTGGGTGGCATAGCATCAGTAGCCACCTCAGCAGTACCCGTTTTAGCAAATACGGTGTTTACCTGTGGGTATTGCATAATGACCTGTTCAAGCCGTTTTTGCATATCGACAGCTTGTTCAATTCCTGTGCCGGGCACTCTCATTGCATGAAGGGCTATGTCACCCTCATCTAGTTGCGGCACAAATTCAGAACCTAGGCGCATCCCAAACCAAACACTGATAACTACGAGTAATGTTGCTGCACCTACTACCAACCATCGTAATTTTAATGCCCACTCCAGTACAGGGCGGTAAACTGATTTAGCCCCAGTGATTATTGGACTCGCTTTTTCACTGACTTTGCCTGACATAAACATAGCAACAGCTGCGGGCACAATGGTGATTGAAAATACCATTGCCGCTAGCAATGCCAATATTACGGTAGCCGCCATTGGGTGAAACATCTTCCCTTCGACACCTGTTAAGCTAAAGATAGGAATGTACACAATCGTGATTATCATCACGCCAAATAGACTTGGGCGTATCACCTCATTCGTTGCCTCAAATACGACTTCCAGCCGTTCTTTAAGAGGCAGTATTGCACCCGTTCGCCGCTGCGATTCACTTAATCGCCTAATACAGTTCTCGACGATAATAACCGCTCCGTCAACAATCAGTCCAAAGTCTAACGCACCTAAGCTCATTAGGTTCGCGCTAACGCCCGTTTGTACCATGCCTATTATTGTGGCAAGCATGGCAAGTGGGATGACAGCGGCGGTGATAATTGCTGCCCGTATATTGCCCAGCAATAAAAATAAGACAACAATAACGAGTAGTGCGCCTTCAACAAGGTTTTTTTGTACTGTATTGATGGCTTTATCCACGAGCGTAGTGCGATCGTATACACTTTGGATAATTACGCCCTCTGGCAGGCTTGCTTGGATTTCATCCACTTTATCAGCCACGTCTAGCGCAACAGCTCGGCTATTTTCGCCTATTAGCATCATAGCTGTGCCCAACACCGTCTCTTGACCTTCTCGTGTTGCAGCGCCCGTTCTAAGCTCCTTACCGATGGCGACCTCTGCAATGTCACTTACCGTGACGGGAGATCGGTTTGTAAGCGTTACCACCACGTTACCGATGTCCTCAACGCTCGAAAGTCTCGCTTGTGAACGTACTAGTATTTGCTGGCCGTTGCGTTCAATGTACCCAGCGCCCTGATTAGCGTTATTTCGATTTAATGCCCGCAATAAATCGTCAGTACTAACGCCGTAATTAAGCATAAGTTGAGGATTAGGCTTCACATGATACTGTTTGGTAAACCCCCCAATAGCATTAACCTCTGTTACCCCTTTCACCAAGGCCAGTTGAGGTTTCACCACCCATTCGTGTAACTCTCGAAGCGCCATTGCATCAAATTTTCTGCCATCGACAGTTACTGTGCCGGGCTTCGCGCTAAGCGTGTACATGTAAATTTCACCCAAACCTGTGGCAATCGGCCCCATCTTAGGCTCAATACCATCGGGCAATTGGCTTTTGATAATGCCTAGCCGTTCGTTTATGAGGTTTCTGGCAAAATAGAGATCCGTGCCTTCTTCAAAAACGGCCGTCACTTGTGATAAGCCATAGCGCGATAGTGAACGTGTGTAGTCCAAGTTTGGTAATCCTGCCAAAGCGTTTTCTACCAAAAAGGTGATACGTTGTTCAGTTTCAAGCGGTGAATAACCTTCTGCTTGTGTGTTGATTTGTACCTGAACGTTGGTGATATCGGGTACGGCATCAATAGGCAGCTTTTGATAACTGAATAGGCCTAATCCAATCACCAAAAAGGAAAGCATCAGAAAAATACCGCGCTTTTCGATTGCGGTACGAATAATGGAAACTAGCATCTTAAACCTCCCTTAGAACTACACGCCATTTGACAGGGAAATATCAGTTGTAGTGAGGCATTAATGATCATGGCCTGCCTCCGATTTTTCCAAATCTGCTTTAATTATGTAGCTATTGGAAGCCACGACGCGTTCGCCTGCTTCAAGGCCACTGATAACCTCGATATAGTGACCATCTGAGACACCAAGCTCTACCGCTCTGGGCGCATACTCATCACCCTCAACCACAAAAACAACTTGTTTGGCTTCATACTCTTGCACAGAAGATAGAGGAACCGAATGACTTACTGACTTAGTTGACGTCGTAACTTGTGCTTTGACCAGCGTACCGAGTGGCCAATATCCAGTACTATTATCGACAGCTACATTGGCAAGAGAGTGTGGATTGCCATCAGCTGAAGGCGTAATATATGCAATCTTGGAGGTTTGGTTGAAACCTGCGTGGCTTAGTTCAACTGACTGTCCAACCTTGATGCTGCTAAGCATTTGTGAAAAAACGGTCAGCTGTGCCCATACGTTTTTATAGTTAGCTAACGAAAAAAGTACTTGCCCGTTTGATAACTCACCATTATTCGCATGTCGCGCAATCACATTGCCATCAAAAGGTGACGTGATGGAATAACTTTTTAAACTCTCATTGGACTCAACAACCGCTAAAATATCACCTTTCTTAACGGAATCGCCAATGTTGACTTTTACATCTTTAATAACACCGTCAAACCGTGCTCTTATATGACTTAATGAGGCGGGGTCTGCACTAATTCGCCCATAAAGCGTACTCGTTAACGCAATATCGCGTGCGAGCACGGGAGTTGCAGAAATACCATTCTGAATTGCTGTTTCATTGCTCATTCTTACGACTTCACCTGCGTGATTGTCTTGATCGCTGGAACTTACATCACTGTGTTTACCTCCTGCGATTGCGGTTAGGCTATAAAGGCTAAGGGTGAAGATAGAAATAAGTACTTTTTGTATTGTGAATTTATTCATAATCATGACTTCTTATCGAAATGTTAGATGACTGCTGCCAATTGCTTTTGTGACTTGGGTGAAATGAGTCATCATTGTGCTCATTCGTCAGCGCGAGACCTGTGAGTGTTTCAATTTCTGTTTTGCTTAAGTGAACTTGAGACGCTGCCTCTATTAATGTCAGCCGGGTTGTCAGAAATTCTTGTCGAGTAGTTACCCATTCCAAGTAGCTGAAACGGCCCTCCAAATAGGCGTTCTCGACTAAATCTAACGCGCCCTTTAACGGAGGAATCACCTTGCGCTGAAGTGTGTCAATCTCTAGCAATGCTCGTGTATGTTCGCCTAACGCTTGATTAACTGAATGTAATAGGCTTCGAACGTTGCTTTGTCTTTGCTGCTCTATTGCGTCAAGACGTGCCCTGTTTGCTTCATATTCACCAAGGTTTCGTTCTTTTTGAAACAATGGAACGCTTACTCCGGCAACCAGTGCTGTTTCATCAATACCTTGCATTCTGCGAAGCCCCGCTGACCACTCAATATCAGCGCGGTTATTCGCTTGCACTAAACGAAGCTGCGCCGCTTGCACACGGCTTTGTTTAGCGTATAGGTCAATGTGAGGGCTATTTTGGATTGCGACTGCCAGCGCATCAAACGACTCAATCTTATTAAAAGCAAAAAGATCGCCTTCCACACGCTTAAAGCTCGGTACCTGCTCCCCCCACATGATGGATAAACTGCGCAAGGCAAACGTTAGGTCCTGTTGAGCTAGATTAACATCGAGCTTTGCTTGGGCCAGCGCAGCTTGGGCACGTTTTTGTTCTAACAAGGGGGACGCGCCTGCTTCAACGCGTTTCGTTACGGCATTCAATGTATAAAGTGCAAGTGCCTCTGCATCTTTTATGACGTCTAAGTTCGCCTGCAATACGAGTACTTTGATGTAACGACGATTAAGCTCACCGAGGATATCTAAGGTGAGTATTCGCTTTTCAACATCTTGCTGTATTCTTCGTTCAGAGAGTACATTCAACCTTGCTGCTGGCTTATCATTGAGCTGTAACACTGATGATAATGTCAAGGTAACTTCAAGCTCTTTGAGACCTGATACCTCGCCAGTTCCCAAAAAGTTCTCTAATTCAACCCCTGCATTCAATGCGGGTTTAAGCGCCGCCGTTTTTGACTCTCCGTCTATAACACGTTGTTTAAATTTAAACTCATACAGACTTGGATTATTGGCAAGTGTTAGTCTAATAGCGTCCTCAAGAGTCAGCGTTTCTCGTATGGGCGCTTGGACACTTTTGTCTACAAATCTGTTGGTTTTCGCCGCATGAGCGGTCGGTGGACTGAGTAATAAGCCCAGTATGCAACTGCACACAATGGCAGATGCATGCCCGAAAATAGGAAACATTTTCATTGGAATATCCTAATAATTTATCAATATTTAGCATCGCGAGTGTTATCAGCGCGGTGCTATCGAAAAAACGTACTAGGAAGTAATTTTGGGGGGGCGAAGTAAGCGGTTAATAGGTGCGTCAATTACCGCATCTAAATAGTTGAAATTGTGGACTGAAACCACTGTTTTCAGACTGTTGATATGACTCTGACTGACCCATTGTGCATGTGTGCCATGGCAGTGGCCGCAATGGTGACAATCAGCAGGATTGTGGTGCTCTGTACTTACTTTATCACTGGTTTCATTGGCAGACAGCTCAGACTGCACTTGCTCGTGCTCAGAATGCTTATGCTCGTGTTGCAAGTGCTGAATGTCTATTGCATGAAAATCTAACGAATTCGCCACAGCAGAAAACGACTGAAAGAGTATCAGCGAGATCACGATGTAACTTATGCGTTTTAGATTTTTCATGTATGAAAGGTTACCAAGCCTAATTCACTTCGTCACGACATTGTTCATTAGCAAACTCCAGCTCAACTGTCGTATGTTCAAATTTATACTTTTCTAACGAACTGTGTATGTTTTCTTTGAGTGATTGGAGGTGCTCAAGACTGACATCTTCATCAAGAACAAGATGGACCGTCATTACGTTACGCTCACCGTCTAGAGACCAAATATGAAAATGATGAAGATCACTTACCTTATCGTTTGCCAGTAAATCGCTTCGAATCTTTGAAAGCTGTTCTTCATCGGGCGTTGCTTGCAAAAACAGCATTAGGGTTTCTTTGAGATTGCGGAACACATTGAAAAGGATGAACAAAGTAAAGCCAATGGATAAGATTGGATCTAAAATAGGCCAAGGCTTAAACATTAAGACGATGGACACGATAAATACTGCTACCCAACCAAGCACATCTTCCAGCAAATGCCAGTTGAGGACTCGCTCATTTAATGAGTCTCCCTCACTCAGTTTATAAGCCGCAAAGCCGTTTACTGCCATCCCAAAGATAGACAATAAAACCATCCCTTCAACTTGGGGCATTTCAGGCTCAGCCAAACGAGGTATCGCTTCAAGCAATATCCAAATGGAGCCTACCGTCAGCACAATACCGTTAATCAATGCACCGAGTAAGGAAAATCTTTTGTAGCCGTATGAGAATGTTTGATTAGAATCTTTATCGCTAAGCTTGTTTAATCCCCACGCTGTACCAATGGAAAGACTATCACCCAAATCGTGCACTGCGTCAGCCATAATAGCGGTGCTGTTGGTAAGCCATCCACCAATGAATTCAATAACAGTGAACACCACATTTAAGAAAAACGCCCATCCAATACGTTTAGACGCGTCGGTTGAATTCTCTTGCGAGTGTGAATGGTTATGACTGTGCATTTCTAATTTTTTCCAATATGGCTTTGTTTTCGGGTGAAATAGACATTGACTTGAATGGACTCACGTTTGCCCCACCAGTATTGCCCTCAGGCAATAAGCCAATTGGAGTTTTAGTCAGCGCACCTAGCATTCTAAAAATTTGTCCAAATATCTCTTTAAGGTCGCGGCGTTCTATTCCAAATTTAAGCATTTCATAATGCACTCGTGTGTGGTGGTATGTTGAGTGCTGACCGATGACATGAGCATCCTCTAAGGCCTTAAATCCTGCTTTATTGTCATTGTTCGAAAGGGATTGATGCGCGGCGCTCAGTTTTTGAAGTATGTAAGGTTTTGCTGCTTGAGTGAAATTCATACGATCTCTCCATTCGTCGAGCTGTTTTCACGGAATTCCTGTCTGGCGTCTTTTAGAATTAAGACTGCGCCTCGTAACACAACGATAGACACAATAAAACCTATGACCAAATCAGGCCAACGAGTATCGAATAGATAAACCATCACACCCGCCAATATCACTCCTATGTTTGCAATGACGTCGTTTGCCGAGAATATCCAACTTGCTCGCATATGCACCTCGCCATTTTTTTGTTTTCTGATTATCGCCAAACATATAACGTTAGCGATAAGTGCAACACCGCCCATGCCCATCATAAGCATAGATTCAGGCCCACTTCCAAAGGTTGCGCGACGAGCTATGTCAAATAAAATTAATAGGCCTAATGCCAATTGAAAATATCCACTTACCTTTGCAGCATTGGCTTTGTGAACAATTGTTTTCCCTACTGCATATATACCAACACCGTAAACGACTGCGTCAGCCAACATATCAAGGGAGTCTGCAATAAGTGCTGTTGAGTCAGCGAGTAACCCTACACTCATTTCAATGATAAACATCACAGCATTGATGCCCAATAGCCAGTAGAGAACTGCCTTTTGTTCTTGGTCTTTTATCTCAATTTCGCACCCACAACCACTCATAAAAACACTCGCTTTACTCACCTATAACGCGAGTGTAAACTCTATACTTGGTATAGAGTCAAGCTTTAGGCAAGTTAAAATGAAAATTGGGCTTCTGGCAGCTAAGACAGGGTTAAGTATTCAGACAATTCGTTTTTATGAGCGTAAATCACTATTGGCTGCACCTGAGCGAACGGCATCGAATTATCGAAGCTACTCTGAAGATGCACTGAAGCAGTTATTGTTTATAAAGCAATGTCGCGCATTAGATATGACAATCGAGGAAATTAAATTAGTACTGGAAACCCGAGCAAACCCAGAGAATAGCTGCGAAAACGTTAATACTACAATAGATAAGCATGTTGACGATATCGAACATCGGATAGCTGAATTAAAAGTACTACAAGAAACACTGATTTCAATTCGTTCTGCTTGCGATCATGATAAGAAGGTTAAAGAGTGCGGGGTATTGCATCAATTAGATAGCATTGCAGAAGTGTGTTCTTCTAGTACGGAGAATTAGTCTCGAATTATCAGTTTTATGTTGGAGCTTTGTCATAGGTATTCGGCTAAAGCAGCCATTCAATTTTTATTAGTAGCATGACCGTTGATTACCTCATTCGTGTCATTAAAATCTTAATGAGCCAAGGTCTGCTTCACGTACAAAGCAGCCGCCGAGTGATGAAGTATCCAAAACAGCCATTGGCACGCAAAGCCCCCTGACTCACCTCACCCGCCCGATAGGAAGCTTTGGTTGGATCATAGTATCGTGCCTGCATATAAATTAGTACGAACTACAATCCTTCCTAACTGTTATTCTTCTTCCGCCTTAAGCTTTTTATAAATAAAAAGATCATCTTCTATTTTAAAAATAACTAAGATTAAAAGCTTTAAGTAAAGTAAATAGGAATTTTCATGTAGATGAATTTCTGTTGGATTTGCCTGTGTGCCATGTAAATAACTATTTCTTAAGTCGTGCCCGTTTGTAAACTCACTTTTGTTTAAATAGTAATTGAAGTAATTTTGCTCAGGCATTGCGAAAAGTGAACTTCCAAAAAACACTATTCCATCATTACTCATATGTATAACCTCGTCTTGAATATCGGCTGGATAATGATGTAACGAGGCGACTTCATTTTCAAAAACATCTCTTAAAATTAAAATTCGGTTCCAATTTGTAACTTGAACGCAATTATTTTCATCTACAGATATATAATTGTTATCTATCAAATAGTTTAAATATTCATGCTGATGTTCTTCATAATTTCCGAAATTGATTTCTTCTTCACTCACCAATAAATCAACAAAGTTTATATATGGCTTGTCTTTGAACGGATCAACATAAGTCAACAGAGTTTGATCCGAAAATAGCAGATAAGTTAGAAAATTAACTCCTTGGTCATCCTTATTAATATATATGTACTTATTGCTATTTAAGCTTGGAATGTCTTTGATGGCTATAGGGCCAGATGACATTTGTAGAAGTTCAAAATCAATATGTCCATTTTCTACAAATAATTTGTATTGCTTCAATATCGACTCGAACTCAGGTGCGATTGTTCTTATTTTCTCTAAAGCAGAAGCATTTTGAGTAGGAATTGTAAAATTGGCGTTACTAGGTAAGTCAAATAATTCCGGTAGAGTATTAGTGAAAACTGTTTTTAGAATATCTTCTAATGAATACCCAAGCCCTTTTAGTACGTTGGAATATGTGTAAATTTGGCCCATAGATGCCATTTCTAATTGTGTGAACGCTACACCAAAAACGTATTCAGTTTTTGATCTAACACCTAAAGTTCTTTCTAAAACTCCAAGCTGATTTTCTTTGCTGGTTAGAGCTACAATATTCTGTTCATCCACGTACTCAAAAAGTGTCTCGAAGTTTCTGTACAGAATATATGGGTGATTATTTTCTTTAATGTAATCTAAGCTAAATTCATAATGGACTGTACCCTGTTCAATCCAAGCATGTTTAATTTTAGAAGCATTTTCGGGATAACTGATAGCTACCCCGTATTTAAATGTTGAACTAGAACCACTATCGAAAAACTCTTTAACAGACTGTTGGTATTTTCTCTTAGCTGCTAATTTAGTTTTATCTGAGATTCGGAAGTCACTATGTTTTTTAGCATTTTGTATTATTGGCAGGTAGTTAGTATTGCAATGCTCTGAGTCGATGTACGAAACAATTATGCTTTCTTTATCTTGAATAGTTAAACAACTAGGTAGGTACAACTTCGTTTTATTAAAACTATTTTCGACTTCATATATAGAAAGCAGGATCTCTGCACTTTGCTGGTCACTTTTTAAAAACTCACAGAGAACAAGCTTATATTTATCCACCAAATTTTTATGACTCAACAAGTGCCTCACTTGATGGGGGGAGTTATTTAAAACTTCTTCTATTTGAGAAGGCGATATCTTTTTATATTGTTGATAGTTATTTATTAATAACCAGAAACTATCATAGTAACCGTAATCTATATTTTCAAAATATGACTGAAAGTTACTATCATCAATACTTTTTATGAATTTCCTAATTAAATTTTTAAACGTATTAACTTTTTCTTTGTAATAAACAATATCTGTATCTGACCAACTTTTAAGGTATATGCCGTTTTCGAAAAACAGCGATATATTGTACAGTTCAAGTATATCGTTTATATCGTCTAAATCGTTTGCTATTTCGCTATTCAATAACAGCTCTGCTTTTGATAAGTAATGACCACTCGACATGTCATGTATCGAGTGAAATACAACCCTATCTCTATCTGGCTTGTTCATAACAAACATTAACCTTGTAATTTCGTATCATTATCCCTTTTACTAAGGTATCGATTTTATATTTTTATTACAAATACTTATTAGCATGTATCACTTTGATAGATGTCCTGTATTCTTTAAAGTTTGGTTGCTGATATTTATGGATTAAAACAACCCACTACCACCTTCAGCCGAAGGATGAGTTGCTTCATAAACTTCGGATAATTTTTTACGGCTAACATGCGTGTAAAGTTGGGTTGTGAGGATACTGGCATGGCCCAGCATTTCTTGAATGTGGCGAAGATCAGCGCCATTGTCTAACATTGTTGTCGCAGTGTTGTGTCGGTAAAGGTGACACGCGCCACTACGATCAAACCCCGCTAGTTTCACGTACTGTGATGCCATATCAGACAACTTACCCGGCACATAGCGTTTGCCATTGTTAGCCAGAAACAGCGCCTTTCCTGAGCCAATGAAGGCAAACATTGGTCTGATCTTACCAATGTAGAAAGCGAACCACTCACATCCTCGTAAACTTATTGGCACCAAACGTTCTTTCTTACCTTTGCCATCAATATTCAGCTTAACTAATTCACCTCTTCTGATGTCTATAGCAAAGAAGATTTCAAAAATAACGCTATCAGATAAGCTCTCAATGCTGAACAGAAGTAGTCGCTTCATAGTCAGTTCTATTTCTTACGTGGCGTGATGATACAGGCTCTTTGGATGATTTCGGGTGGAGAGTGTTTATTGGCAATCTTTCCGCACTCGGCTCGGTTCTAGGCGATGATTGGGATAACCGTGATACCTAAAAGTTGAAAAGCGCCCACATTCTTATCTCCGGCCACAGGTACTATTTGCTCAACACTCTCGTAAAGTGGTCGCCAATAGACTCCGACAAGTGACCCCAGCCTTATTGATCGTCTATTTCTGGCGCTCTGCGGTCAGACGATAAGCTGTTTTCTCTTTAAAATAGTGATAAGCGACCTAGCTCAAGGTCAATCATTCATCACTCCCAGTGTCGCCCAATGAGAGAATTGGTAACAAAATAGCCTAAGTCAGTACCTATAAATACAAATTCATTCCTGTTTAAGACGCTATTTAAACAATTTTTTAAAAGAATACTTTAATCTTTTGAGTACACTTGTTATTTCTTTTTAATATATAAAAACATTTAAAAAATTATCTTTTAAAAGTTACTTATTTAAGATATTAAAAATTTCAAAAATATAGAAAGATATTAAAGTAT
This sequence comes from Alteromonas sp. ABH4_452, assembly GCF_056311825.1. Lineage (NCBI taxonomy): Bacteria > Pseudomonadati > Pseudomonadota > Gammaproteobacteria > Alteromonadales > Alteromonadaceae > Alteromonas > Alteromonas sp. ABH4_452. The sequence goes on from NZ_CM149973.1 coordinate 3,481,707, forward strand.
CTATCATTTTCAATACTATAAAAAGATATCAGGATTCTTTATGCCCGAGTATTTTTTGGATTTGACAATTTAACAGTTGCTTATTATTTGTTCTCATATTGATTCGCTACCGGACGAGATAAAGATGAGAACCGTCAAAACAAAGAATACAACAGTTTCAATTAAGCCCCTCGATAAATCTGAAAGCACCCGTGTAATCAGAACCATCGCCAATATCATTGTTAAAAAAATATCATCATCAGATCATTATAGTTTTTTTTCTAAACAAACGAGAAACAACGATGAAGCAGTTAACCCTAGAAGTAATTCAGACAGGAAATGATAATGATTACCAGAGCAGCGATATACATCAGAGTGCCTCCGAGCATGCAAGCATCTGAAAGCAACAACTTGAATGCGCAAAGAGCCAAGATACAGGGTTATGCGCGAATACATAGTTATCAAATCGTCGCAGAGTATTACGATCTAGCAATAAGCTCTGCCCAGATTTTACCGGGGCTACAACAGTTGGAGATGGACTTATCTACTGAACGGCGCAAAATTGACGTAGTCCTTATTTATAAGTTTTCAGGGTTTTCACAAGAAATTGAAAAAGCAGGAGATAGATGCAAAGCATTTTTTAAAAAAGCATCTGGCTTGATATTTATTACTAAGGACATTTGGGCAACAGAACGTGCCCAGCATTTTTACAAAGCTACTATTGGATTAATGGAGGAGAACTATAGTAAGCAAAAGGGCCAAATTACTCGAAACCGATTACAAGAAATTGCCAAACAAGGATTCTATACAGGAGGGCGACCTCCATATGGCTACAAGTCAGTTGAAGTAATAATTCCTGAATCAGATAGACGAAGATTTAAACTCGAAATACATGATGAAGAAATTAACATTGTAAAATTGATATTCGATTTTGCGAGTCTTGGTTTAAACAGTAAATGGCTAGCCTCATATTTGAACAGCAATGAGATTAGATATCGAAATGGTAATCTTTTTAACGTTAGGAAAATCAACCAAATTCTTAAAAACACTTGTTACAAAGGAGAGTATAGATTCAACAGTTACTCGGAAAACTCTAAAAAAATTGTAATTATTGTACCTGTTCCTAAAGCAGTTTCGACAGAAAATTTCGATCTTATTCAACGAGATTTGAATGAAAATGATAAAACAGTCAACTAAAGGAGTAGATGAACAATGAAAATTAAAGCAGCAATGTATATAAGGGTGAGTTCAAGTAGACAAGCAAAAGAGAGTGACAGTTTTGATGGACAAAGACTAAGAATACAGGAGTACGCTGAAAGAAATGGCTATAAAATTGTCGCTGAATATTGCGATACCGCCTCAGGGTATAAAGAAGGTGTATCTCGACCGGGTTTAGATCAGCTAATGAATGATGCGGCTTACAAGCGCTACGGATTCCAAGTCCTGCTTGTTTACAAATTATCAAGATTTTCACGGTCTGTTAGTGATCAAGAACTAAGAATAAAAGAACTTTTGAAATCAGGTGTGATCTTGATTTCAACTTCCGAGCAACTTCCAGAGCCAGATAGTGGTGGTAAGTTAGTGAGAGTAGTCTTGGCCGCTATTAACGAGAATCATAGTGAGCAAAACAGCCAAACCGTCCGTGATAGATTGGAAGAGACTGCAAAGAAAGGCTTTTACACTGGCGGGCGAGTACCATACGGTTATAAATCAATCAAAGTTGTAGACCCTAATTCTACCAAACAGCGATTTAAGCTAGCGATTAATGAAGATGAAATCTCGGTTGTAAGAACGATATTTTCTTTAGCTGAGATAGGTCTAAATGGCAAACCTATGGGCGTGAAGGCGATAGCTGCGCACTTAAACGAACATGGAACCAAAAATAGAAACGCTAAACCCTTTAACCGCAACATCATAAATAGAATACTTAGGAATACTTGTTATAAGGGGGAGTATAGATTTAAAAGTCACTCGGACTGTCCTGAATCCGATGTAATCATAGTACCTGTACCTAGGGTAATATCACCAGAGCGTTTCGATCTAATTCAAAATGGGCTAGAAGAACGACAACTTAAAAATAGGGACACGAAGAGAAAGCGCTCAGCGCACCTGTTAACCGGTATGTTAAAATGCGCCTCGTGCAACGGACCAATGAACTACATGAGAGCTAAAGGCGGTCGTTATCACTACTATCGTTGCGCTAAGCAAGTTAGAGAGAGCGCTAACGCTTGCAATGAGTCAAACATAAGGGAAGAAGTCGCTGACACAATAGTTAAAAATGAGATTATCCCATTAATATTTAAACGCGATTTTATTTGTAAAGTGCTGCAAGAAGTTCAAACTATGATAGCCGATATCAATAAAAAGAAAGGCCATAACAAACTACAACTTACTAAAAAGATTTCTGAGCGTAAAGCACAACTTCACATACTCTACGAGAGATTGACCGAAGCTGAATTTGAAGTTGACGAATATTTCAATACTTACAGAGAGTCATTGACAACAGAATTGCGAGCACTTGAATTTTCTTTGGACGAATACAATCAACTAACGTCACTTCCTTTCTGGAACTTTGGAGAAAAACAAGCTGACCAGTTTTTAGAAGTAGTCGAGGAGATAATAGTAGATGGTTCGACAGAAACACTTAAGTGTCTGCTACTGTCAGTCGTCGATGAAATAGTAATTCGAAAAGACGTTGTTACAGCAACTGGAAAGAGAATTGCTTTGCTGGGAGAGGTCTCAAAAAAGCGAAAAAAGGGCCCTGAAAAGCAGGTGCCCTCTTTCGGCACTATTTGGCGGAGAGAGAGGGATTCGAACCCTCGAATGTAACCAACAATAAAATTATCAATTTAATTCAATACGTTACAAGAAGCCTTGCATTCAACTTTGTACCACATGCTAGTACGCTACGACAAGTAGAAATCTAGAAGACCAACGACTCTATAAACGATGCCCTTACTTAAATATGTTGACGTTATGACACACTTAGACAATCTTATTTAGTGCAAGCAAGGTGCGATGCGTAGCCTAAGAATTTTCATGAGTCCTTTGAACTACAAGAACGATACAGCTAAGAAAAGGGTTTTTAATGGCTAAGCTATCATTGGGTATTGTTGTAGGCATGTTTAAAGAGTTGTAATTTGACAAGAACCGTTGGCTTAACAAAGAACAAAGGCATTGCTACTTCAATAATAATGAGGTTAAGAACATTATGCGGTCACTGGAATATTTCCCAAGACCTGTATCACAGACTATTGAGTGCAATAGACCTTCGTATGCTAAAGCAACTTAATTTTGTCTGTTAAGTCACATAGATGTGATAATTTCTCGTGAAAGGTAGATGCATGCAGTGATACTAAGCGCCCAAGGCAAATACCATAGACTTATGAAGGGATGTCTTATAAAACTAATTAGTAACAATAGTATGGTGAGAGGCCATTTCGTTCTATCTGAAACTTCCTGACGAGTATTATTGCCATAGTTGTTTTTGCATACTACATAAAGATTATTCGTAGTTAGCTCTAAATAGAAGTTATGCCAAAAGCGCTCGTCTCCTTTTACTTGGTCTGGAGCACTGTTCATCAATTCATGTGTACCTCTAAGTCTGGAGACTATTTTTTCAGGAACAGAAGCTGTGTTAGCGGCAGCTCGTAAAGCATGTATCCAATTCTGTGATTTCGCGAGAGTTGATGCGCGTGCATCATCACTAAATGGAGTTTGCCTGAAGATTAACCAATATCTAAAGTTAAACCAGAGAAAAATAACGAGATAAACAGCTAAAGCGCTATTCGTATCATGGAGAACAATATTTACGAATGGGATTTGGATTCCATCCCCTGATATTTCCCCATCTGCTAAGAAATATGTAATGGTCACCAGACTTATGAGAGTTAAGTTCCTTCTCTCAGGATTACTGTCCATTATATTCAAGTTATTTCTCCATTGAGTAACCATATTCTAACTAACATATTACAGCTTAAAGGGCTGTTCAATTAATCATAATCATGCTTAAAGTGTATTGGGTAACTTTCAGAGAGTAGAGCTGGTAATAAGTCACTGCGTACAAAAAGCGAGTTCATCTAGTAAGCTACCAATTGACAAAGTCACCAAGGTTATTAATGCTCTCTGCTCTCAACCTTGCTTTAATAATTCTCGCAGAATTCCACAAGCTCTACGAAGCTGGGGTTAATTTTTGTAAGATTGCTCTTATAGGTTGGGCTACATCTTTTACTCTTATAATAATCTGAAATCGTGTCATCCACAGCGTCTAGGACATCCTTGGCCCTCCACCGTGGGCAGCCCAACTGCTTAAGTAACATCACTGTTTCCCGCATAGTTTTCGTTGCAGCCTCTAGTAATTCACTCTGGTCTTCAAGAGTACGTTGTTGAATACGATCTATTCTAGTGAAGTCTCGCAAATGAACTATGTAGCCCTCTCGTTCAACTTCTTCAAACAATGCTTCATTAGAAAGCACTGCGAATAAGCTAAAATTATGCTCTTGATAAGATGTTTCTGACACTTCTGGCACTGTTATTGACTCATCATTTAAAGTCTCAGTGAAGGTTTTTATAGCTAGATTTAGGTCTGATGTTTGACTAGATGATTCTTGTAGCAAGAACATGTAATGGTGCATATTTAACGAGGACGTGTGAACCTCTCTAGTAAGCTCCATCTCTACAACTACCTGACCGAGCTCTCTTCTTTGAAAATATAACGAGCCAATTAATAGCGCTACAGTAAGCAATGAAAAGATAGGGTTTAAAAGGCCACCTATAAAGTCACCAAACCAAGCGAACTTTTCCTGATCTCCCCAACTCCCGTTAAAGTGATAAAAATATAGCCCCAAAACCACTATGACGCCTAGTACAGCCAATAAACCCACAACTACCATAGTGACCAAAAAACCAGTCATCTTTTTTTTATTCTCATCACCCATCTATCTATTCCCTTATTAGACAGCCTCAACATTATAATGGTTTTTTGACCGTGGCTAGAAATATGTTCATTTGGTATACCCAAACAGGTATAGTCATTTAATTACTATAACGTACCCATTTACATTGACTTTTATTTATGGGTACTTCATTATCCGCCACCTCTTAGAATCAAACAGGTACAGGAAGTGGCTGATTTAGCATACATTAGGGTTTCTACTACAGACCAAAACACAGACCGTCAGTTGTCTGACTGTGGACTCTCTTTCAAGAAGCAATTCATTGACCGCTGTAGTGGTGGTACTACTAACCGTCCAGCACTAGAAGACCTTAAGGATTATGCTAGAGAGGGTGATACCGTCCATGTGCATAGTATTGATAGGCTCGCTAGAAACCTTGTAGACCTCAAGGCACTCGTAACCCAATGGAACTCAGAAGGTATTAACGTAAAGTTCCACAGAGAGGGTCTGTGCTTCAATGCTGGTGGGTCTGATGCTATGTCTGACTTAATGCTGAGCATGTTAGGAGCTGTTGCCCAGTTCGAGCTTTCAATGATTCAAGAGAGACGTCAGGAAGGTATAGAAAAAGCCAAGCAAGCTGGTAAGTACCGTGGGCGTCCAGTTAATCAATCCAACCACCAGCGCATTCACACACTGCGCTCAGAAGGTGTATCGCTTCGTAAGATTGCCTCTGAGGTAGGTGTGTCATTATCAACAGTACAACGGGCTCTAGCAGCCTCTGAGAAACCTTAAGAATCCATCAATGAGTAAAGCGTTAACACCAAGAAAATGTAGTGAATGTGGTAAGCGTAGAAAACCAGCTAAGCGGTCAAACGGGAGAGCAAGTACCAAGTGTAAGGAGTGTTTTGGAGGTCAGTTCTGGCTTTCTGAATTTGGACGATGGTTTGCAGAGGCAGCCAAAAGACAGTCATCCGTTAGTATGCCTCTAGATGAAGACGATATTGTAGGGATCTATGACTTATGGGTAGCACGTAAACACGCTTCAGGCTATAAGCTTGGATATGGACAACTAAAGCACGTGTATGACTACCACATTAGTCATAGAGATCCTGCTACGGGAGGTGGTTTCCAAGGGCGCTTCACTACTGGAAATCTAATAATAGCAACCGCTGTAGCTAATAAAAAGGCATACAACCAAGCGCCAATTGACCATGGGTTTAGAGTCTATACGGATAAAAAACCTTTTGGAACAGCTGCAAAGGTAAGAGAGTGGTGTGGAGGTCAATATGACCTTCTAGGGCTCGTGAATGAATTAGGTCTTAAAAAGTACACACCTAAAAAGACTAACATTACAAATATCAATCCAGATTTCCTTCCAAAAGGAATCCCACCACGGATAATGTTTGAGTCTCAATTAAGAAGGTTTGAAGGTGGTGGCACTCATCCGTGGAGGCACACTATATATAGCCCTACGGAAGGTTTTACAGCAGCCCTTGTCTATGGAATTGGCCTTGGTAGTGGTGTACTTAAAGAGGCAAGTGAAGACCCTCAAGAACCTCAAACGTGGGATTTTTAGTACACGTCAGAGTCTATAATTTTACCACGAGAAACACTCCATGAATCTCTTCGAAAGCCACGTATTACAAGGGGTTAATGGAGGTGGTCGAGACACCTTGATGCACGACCTGACGATACAGTAGCACTTTTTCAACCAGTAACAAATTATTGTGTTTTGTTTTAGTAATCCTTTTATTAATGGAGGCATCAATGTGCATTGAGGAAGTCAACCCCATTTACTAGCCTGAGTAAAAAACATGTATACACTAGAGAAGTCTTTTGTATATACATAACAGAATCAAATGGAATGAAGGGGGACCACTTAAGCTCTTGCTAAATACTCAAATCGATACGGAGCGGCATATGATCACTTAAGCCAATCCAGTCTTTACGCTTACCAACGGATAGCTTCGATTTGCAAAGAATGTCACTAGAAACAAATGCATAATCAATGTGATATGGCTTTTCTTCTCTTCTATGCAAGTAAAATGTGGGTGAGCTCTCTTCACCTTGCCTCTCGTTAAACTGTTCGTGGTATAAGCTTGTAATTCCTATCTCTTTTAACTCAGCAATGACGTCACTATGGCTCCACCAACGGTCCCCTTTATCCCAGATTGCGTTACTATTAAAATCTCCAATGACCACAGTTTTTTCACTCTTTAGTTCGTTTCTATGAATTTGAAGATATTTCCAGAATTGCCCCATATAACCAAAAACTTGAGAATCTTTACCTTTTGTCCAAACTGCAAGGACTGTCATTTCATCGTTAATGGAAAAAGGTAAAAACAAGTTTAAATCTGATGTTCTCCAAGTAAGCGAAGGGCTTTTAGTCAACAAACCTTCAATCTTAAACTGTCCATTCCAATTTAATGCGTTAACTGTGTGCCCATTTTTTGGAAATATTCCAATACCCTTATTTTTAGAAGTGCCAACCCACAAGTAATCTCCTGCCCAATCACGATATTGCTGTGTTGATTTGGACGGGTCTTCACATTCCTGTACGATTAAAATGTCAGCATTCAGGGAGTCGATTCCATGAGTCTTCCTCCTTAGTGCACCATTGCAGTTCCACGTCACTATCTTCATGATTAATTGTAATTAGTTGTATAATTCTGATACTTCATCCTATCACCTGTTTAAGGTAAGCAAACGTACTTTATATTTTAATAAAGAGAGTAAGACCCTATTTAATTTAAGCTGATATGAATAAAACGTGGGGCTTCTTCACCTGCTATTAAGCGGCAAAAATCAACACAATGCATGACTAAAAACTCACCACAAAAATGAGCAAAAAATAACCTACGTTTTTCTTTAAAATCATGAAACGGTGCAATCGCTATTAGAAGAAGTACCTCGCCCCCTCCCCCCCTGTACCTACCAGATGCGTTGAAGATCTAGTCTTGGTAATTTGTCTATTGCGACCTTCTTAACTTCAAGTGTAACAGTGCCATACCTTCCACCCTCTGTTGTAGCGGCATGACCTGTAATAGCGTCACTGACACTATCCTCAATAAAGAGACCTCTCATCTGAGTCTTGAAGGAGTGACGAAAAGCATGTGAGGGCTGAGCTATAGCAATGTTTTTGCTTCTTACTCGCTTTCCCCACCATTGGCCAATTTTAAGGCCTTTATCACCGTACATATTTGTAGGAAGTTTTGGGAACAACCATTCAGTGGTCGATGCGACATAATCCAAGAAGCCTAGCTCTTTTATGTGTTCAGGAATGGGAATTTCACGAACTGAACTTACTGTTTTGACGTTTTGTTCTTCACCTTGCCTAATGTATAAATAATCAATGCCACTCTCAGATTTACACACGTCTACCTTGCGTAACTGCGCAATCTCATTGATACGAGCGCCAGTGTATCTGCAGATTAAAGGAATCCAGTAACACGCCATGTCATAGATTTTTGGAGCGTCTTCTACATGGAAAACTTCATCTTTAAAGATTAACTGAATATCGCTTTCTGTATAACCTTTAGCAGCTTTAACTTGAGACTTATCTGCAGCGCTTTTTACCGTGACTCCATTCACAGGATTAGTCTCTATAAAGCCTCTATCAATAGCATGACTGAACACTCTGGACAGGAGTTTGAGATCTTTAATTACAGTATTGGCAGCATAACGGTCCATTTTCTTTTCTTCACAAATGCGAATCTGCTCTGCTACGGGCTTAGCTAATAAAGCTTTGTCACTTGTTTTAGGAATTAAACAAAGTATGTCTCGCAGCTGTACGATATCGCTACGCTTGAATTTAGCAACATCATGGTCTCCCAAGAATGATATCAGTTTTGAGATTCTTGATTGCGTCTCGTCCAAGGTTTTAGACCTTGCACTTTTAGCATTGACCTTTGCTTTCTCAACAACAATGAAGTCTTCTAGAACGGCTGAAATCGCTTGCGTCTTAACACTGGTGATAGACTGAGTATTTGACATTAGTGGAGCTGCTTTAACTTCACTGCGAACAGAGAGCTCTTTGTCTGCAAGTTCGCAGTTAAGAGGCTGATAGGTCCAGTCATCCTTGTATCTCGCTCTACACAGAGATTCGAGTCTAATTACATACGGATAAAAAGCCCTTCCAAGTTGAATAAAGTTAGCACTGCTAAAAGGGACAGCTATTCCCTCTATATCAAGCTGACTCTCTATATGCTCCCTCAAGTCCTCAGCCAACTCTCTTAACTGGCTTTCCGTAGCTCTCACAATCTCAGAGCCAGAAATTGGCAACGTGTCAGACAAGCCAAACTCATGAAATTGATACTCACCACCACACCATTGTGCATCACGAACAAGTATCTCTGTGAAGTCTCCACTAGCCTCCATACGGTCTCTTACACGTATGTACCAGCGCTCAGCTAGAATGACACAATCCCTTACTGTGAGGTTTACAGAAGGCTCATCACTTAGTTTAAGTTTTGCTAGCTCTATTTCTCTGTGAGCTTCTTCGAGATAGCTAGGGAATATCCGTTTAGCTTCATTTAAGCTTTTGGTCTTTAGGGATGTTTTGAATGCTGTTTTACCTATGATAGGAACTAGGTCTTTTGGCACAGCCATTCTGAAGTAATAAACCCCTGATTTAGGGTCTTTGTGAGGTGTAGCCATTCTACTCATTTTACCACCACTTTGTACAAGTTGATGGTTACACTAGGATCTCTGCAGGCCTTTAAGAACAAAGCCCCTAGAGAATTAGGGGCCTGTAGGTATTTGGCGGAGAGAGAGGGATTCGAACCCTCGATACGCTATAAACGTATACACACTTTCCAGGCGTGCGCCTTCAGCCACTCAGCCATCTCTCCAAATTTTGTATCAAGAAGAATTCAACTACGAAAACCCTCGAGCGCGCGTATAGTAGGTAAAGCCGCGCGCTTAATCAAGAACTTGCTGGAAAATATTCAACAAGTGCTTATAAAACGTGCGCTTATAGCCCGCCTTTCGCTTTTAACTCGGCTGAGAAGTTAAGCATGCGATCAAGTGGAATAAGTGCACCTTTACGCAATTCATCATCAACAAAGATTTCGTGCCCATCAGTTTCGCCCGTTAAAGACGCCTTAATCGCTTCTAAGCCGTTCATTGCCATCCAAGGACAGTGAGCACAGCTTTTACACGTAGCGCCGTTACCGCCTGTTGGAGCCTCTATAAACGTCTTCTCTGGCGTAAGCTGTTGCATCTTGTAAAAGATGCCTTTATCGGTAGCAACAATAAAGGTGTCGTTATCCATGGTTTGCGATGCTTTTATCAGCTGGCTGGTTGAGCCAACCGCATCAGCCATGTCTACCACGCTGGCTGGTGATTCAGGGTGAACCAGTACTGCAGCGTTAGGGTATAGCGCCTTCATGTCGGCAAGTTTTTGCGCAGAGAACTCATCGTGAACAATACACTCGCCCTGCCACATCAACATGTCAGCACCGGTTTGCTTTGCGATGTAAGAGCCTAGGTGTCTGTCAGGGCCCCAAATGATCTTTTTGCCCTGGCTGTCTAAGTGCTCAACGATTTCAAGCGCGATGCTCGACGTCACTACCCAATCTGCGCGCGCTTTCACAGCGGCCGAAGTATTCGCGTAAACCACAACGGTGTGATCAGGATGTTGGTCACAAAACTCGCTGAACTCTTTTACCGGGCAACCGATATCAAGGGAACAGGTCGCTTCAAGGGTAGGCATTAGCACCGTCTTTTCTGGACTAAGAATTTTTGCCGTTTCGCCCATAAAGCGAACGCCAGCAACAATTAACGTTTGCTCTGCTACATCTCTACCAAATCGCGCCATTTCTAAAGAGTCAGCTACACAACCGCCAGTTTCTTCAGCAAGCGCCTGAATTTCATGATCGGTGTAATAGTGTGCGACAAGCACAGCGTTGCGAGCCTTAAGTAAGGCTTTGATCTCTGCCTTTAACTCAGCTTTACGTGCTTCTGATAATGGCTGTGGTTTTGCTGGGAACGGGTACTCTACCTGATCCACTCGAAATGCTACTGACATTAACCTACATCTCTGTTGCGACAAGGGTGCGGATTATACCGAACTGTCATAAAAATTACATACTACCTATTCAACATAAGCGTAATTAAATAGTCGTATTTGTACTTACCTTTCTACTACATGGGGTTAAGTTAACCAGATCAAAGTAAAAATGAGATAAGTGACAGTGCAAAGAGAAATAAAAGTTGGATTTCAGAAAGTGCGATTTGAGTAGTGTTGTTTGAACATTAAGAAGACTTGATGGTGGGTCGTGCTGGATTCGAACCAGCGACCAATTGATTAAAAGTCAACTGCTCTACCAACTGAGCTAACGACCCATCAAGTGACACAAAGATAAGTTTAGCAATTCAAATGATGGTGGGTCGTGCTGGATTCGAACCAGCGACCAATTGATTAAAAGTCAACTGCTCTACCAACTGAGCTAACGACCCATCATTTGATGCTAGGAGAGAAAGTGGTGGGTCGTGCTGGATTCGAACCAGCGACCAATTGATTAAAAGTCAACTGCTCTACCAACTGAGCTAACGACCCTTTCTTTCCTGTTCTTGCCTGTGTCTTGGCAACGGCGGCATATAATACTCAGATTTTTATTCGACGCAACCCATAACGTCCTTTTATTTTCATTTTTCTGTCAAATTACGACTAAACGGTCAAAATGAAAACAAATCGCTGGGTATTTATACCAGTACTAAATGAGTTTAGTCAGGTTTCTACGAAATACAGTGAAATTTAGTGCAGAAGTTTTATGCACTCTAAATGGAATTTTCTGAAAAAAACTTTTCTCTAACTCATAAAAAAGCCTCTTTAAAAGAGGCTTTGTTCATTACAAGTTATTTAACCGAGATTCAGCGAGGCGTTTTGCCGAAGAATCAGGGTAATCATTTACAACTTGTTGGAACAGTTGACGTGCTGTTGAACTGTCTCCCGTTCGCTCAGCAATGACACCTAATTTTAATAAGGCATCAGGACGCTTAGCAGAATCGGTAAAGCGATTAGCTACAATATTAAACTGCTCACTTGCTTCGCTCCACTGCTGCTTATTAAACAGCAGTTGCCCTAACCAATAGTGCGCATTTGGTGCGTAACCACTGTTGGGAAAGCGTGAAATGAACGATTGAAACGCAGGAATGGCTTTATCGTACTCACGAGACTTAAGGATCAAATTCACCGCATTTTCATAGGCTTCATCTTCACCTGCTTGCGGCGCTTGCGTTGGCGTAGATGCTGTTGGAGAGCTCACAGAGCCCGAATCAACACCTGCACTTGGCATAGCACTGCCTTGTAGCGCACCACTTTGCTTAAGGGCTTCTACGCGCTTATCTATTTCAAGGTAAAGCTCACGCTGGCGCTCAAGTACTTTTTGAAGTTCGTTGGTATTAACTTCAACCGCACCACGCAGCTGGTCGACTTCCATTTGCATATTGTCTAGTTGCGTTTGAAGCCTGTGCTGCATTTCAGTTCGGCTCTTAACAATACGCTCAAGCACGACAATACGCTGCTCTAATTCACTGCCGCCATTGGCGTCTACTACAGGCGCTTGCGCAAATGCGGTAGAAACTGCAAGGGCGGCACATAACGTGACGCCCATTTTTAATGTCTTATTCGTTAGAATAGTCATTAGCGGTAAACAACCACTCCGCGACGGTTTTGAGCAAATGCATACTCAGTAGAACCCATCACTGCTGGTTTTTCTTCACCGTATGAAACTACTGTTACTTGGCTGCTGCTTACGCCAGCATTAAGTAGGTAAGTTTCAACAGACTGCGCACGACGTTCGCCTAGTGCAATGTTGTACTCTGGCGTACCACGGCTGTCAGTGTGACCTTCAATAGTCACTTTAGTGCTTGGGTTTTTCACCAAGAACGCCGCGTGCTTGTCTAGAATACGCTGAAACTCTGGCTTGATGCTTGAGCGGTCGAAGTCAAAGTAAACGGTTTGTTCGTTCTTCAGCGCTTCCATTTCTTGCTGAACCATTTCTTCTTGACGCTTCATACGCTGTGCAGCTTCTGCTTTAACACGCTGTGCTTCTGCTTCGCGTGCTTCCGCTTCCGCAGCCGCTTGTTCTTGCGCAAGACGGTTACGCTCTGCTGCCAATTCTTCTTCGCTAGGGCCTGAAGAACATGCCATCATTGTCACTACTGGCAATGCGATAATGAAGCTCTTCATCACTTTATTCATTTGCATCCTACTAATCCTTAAATTTTATTGTTTAGTCGTTAAATTGTTAGAACAAAAATGGTGACCAACTTGGCGATTTAACTTGCCCATTGGCTGCTGGTAACCTAGCTTTAAAACGCCCATCTAAAGAGACCAGTGATAGTACTTGAGTCCCCTCGTGAAGGGTGCTGTAAATAATCATGCTACCGTTCGGCGCAACACTTGGTGATTCATCTAAGTACGTCCGTGTCAGTACTTGAGGTGATCCACCATCCAAAGACTGCTTAGCAATGTGATAGTTCCCATTAGTTTGGTTAACCATAATCATTTGCTTGCCGTCAGGGGTTAGCGTACCGCCAAGGTTTTGCTCACCTACGAAGGTAACGCGCCTTACTTTCCCAGAATTTAAATTTACGCTATATATCTGGGGTTTACCACCCCGTTCCGAGCTAAATATTAAACCGCTGCCATCGGGTAGCCACGCAGGCTCCGTATCAATCGCTCTATTGCGTGTAACTCGGCGAAGATTTTTCGTCGCTAAGTCCATCACATAGAGTTCAGGGTTTCCATCTTTCGATAAAACCATAGCAAGTTGCTTGCCATCTGGTGAAAACGTAGGGCTACTATTTATTCCCGGAAAATCAGTAATGCGCTTACGCTCACTGGTGTAAATATCCTGAATGAATATTTGTGGTCTACGATTTTCAAAACTCACGTAGGCAAGCTTCTCTCCATCAGGCGACCACACTGGCGACATAAGCGGTTCGGGAGAAGACAGCAAGCGCGTTTCATTTTCACCATCGTAGTCTGCAATCACTAATTGATAAGGTTTTTCAACCGTATCGCGGTCGCGAACAATGACGTAAGCAATTTTCGTTAAAAATGCACCGCGAACACCGGTCAGTTTTTCATACACAATGTCGCTAATTCGATGCGCATACTGGCGAAAATCTCGGCCGTTGATCACTGCCTGACGGGCAGCTAGTACGTGGTCATTACTCGATACTAAATTGCCGTCTTTGAGTACTTTAGCCTGCCCATTGTCAACCTGCCCTTTAAGTACATCAATCAACTCATAAGATACAAGGTAGCGGTCGCCACCTTGTGGCTCAATACTTCCCACTAATACGGTATCAACACCAAGCGTTGCCCATGCGGTAAAAGACACTTGCTCCGCTGTCTCTGGGTACTGTGGCATTTTATCGACAGATACCGGGTTAAACTTACCACTGCGCATCAAATCGGCCATTACTACTTTAGACAGTTCGCCAGGCATACTGCCCTGACCTTTCCATTTAAATGGCACAACCCCGATTGGACGTGCACTATCTACGCCCTCGGTTATCACAATTTCTAAGGATGCAAACACTTTGGCACTGAATGCCATCGTAATAAGCGCTATCCATAAACCTAGTTTTTTCATACCACTATAATTCCACTTTTAAAGTAATGTCTTTTAACTGCTCGTAAACGTCTGGCGCATCAGATACCGGTAACTTTTCAGCCCTGCGAACCGCGCTTTCAGCCGCTCTACACAGCGCGTCATTGCCGCCGAGTACGCGAATACTCGTCACAAACCCTGTCGTTGCTAACCGAATATTCAATCGACAGGTTTTACCTTGATAGCTGTCGTCTGAATACAAGTTGCGTTTAATGGTTTGCTGAATAAGCGCGGTGTAGCGCTCTACTTCAGTAAGTACCTGTTTTCGCCTACGTTCTTGCTGTGCAGCTCGCTCTTGCGCTAACTGCTCTTGCATGATCCTTTCCATCTCTGCACGTTCAGCGGCTTCTTTTTTCTTCCGCTCGGCCTCGGCTTTCGCTTTTGCTTCGCGCTCCTTACGCTCTTGTTCCTTTTGCGCCGCTAAGCGCTCCAAGTCTTTTTGACGTTTCGCTTCAGCAGCTTCTGCTTCACGCTTTTCTTTCGCACGCTTTGCTGCTAGCTGTTGCTGACGTTTTTTCTCTGCTGCCGCTTCTGCTTTTCTTTGCCTTTCTTGCTCTTCGGCTCTTGCTTGAGCTTCAGCTTGTGCCTGCTCCCTTTTTTGATCCGCAATCGCTTGCGCATCAATAAATGTTGCTTCTATCACAGGTGCGTTGGACGGCATACTTGGCAAAGGGTCAGGAGAGAAACTGACGCTAATTAGCAACAGCGCAGCAATAAAAAGATGCAAACCTATGGATTTGTACAAGCCTAGTTGTTCTGGGCTTATACTGCTGGCTTGCTTGGCACTTTTGCCGTTCTTTTTATCACCACTTACACCGTTACTCGCGTTGTTTGAGTGACTAGCGGTTGACGTGCTTTTCGACACTTCAGGTTTTGACATATCTATATTACTCAACCGGATCCGTCATTAACCCCACTGAAGGCACACCCGCTTGCTGTAATAACACCATTAGCTGTATCACTTCGTTATACGCTACTTGTCCATCGCCTTTAACCACTACAGGCGTGTTAGGCTCTTTGGTCAATTGTGCTTTTACAATAGCGCCAAGCTCATCTTCGCTAATTGGCGATTCTTGGTCTTCTCCTACATTAAGAAAGTAGCGACCTTTAACATCCACTGACGCAATAATTGGCGGTGTATCTTCTTGCTCTATCGGGTTGGCACTTGCTTTAGGCAAATCTACCTTTACCCCTTGAGAAATAAGCGGCGCCGTTACCATAAAGATTATAAGCAATACCAACATCACGTCGATGTAGGGCACTACGTTTATCTCTGATACGGGCCTACGGCGTTTTCTTACATACATAACAAGTCCTCCGTTTGGAATGTAAACGCTTAGGCTTGTTGTTGTGCTTGCGCAGCAACGGCTTGGCGGTGAAGAATTGCAGAGAACTCTTCCATAAAGTTGCCGTAGCTATTTTCTAGCTTCTCAACTTGGTGGCTGAAACGGTTGTATGCGATTACAGCTGGGATTGCTGCGAATAGACCAATAGCGGTTGCGATTAGTGCTTCTGCGATACCAGGTGCAACCATTGCCAGGGTAGCTTGCTGCACTTCACCTAGTGCGATGAAGGCATTCATGATCCCCCACACAGTGCCGAATAGACCGATGTAAGGGCTAATTGAGCCCGCCGTAGCTAAAAAGGGTAAACGACTTTCTAATTCTTCGACTTGGCGAGACATAGAAACACGCATGGCACGATATGTACCGTCAACAATGCCATTGGTGGCGGTGTTAGATTTGCGTAGGCGAACAAACTCTTTAAAGCCTGAGCAAAAGATGCTGCCCATGCCTGTTAAGTTAGTTCTGGCGGAAAGTTCTTGATAAAGACGATTCAGGTCAGCACCTGACCAAAACTTATCTTCAAACTGACGCATTTCGTTACGCGCCGCCGACAGAGCTTTACTTCGTTGAAATATAAATGTCCAAGACGCGACTGAAACGCTTAATAGTAGAAGCATAACAAGTTGAACAATAAAGCTTGCTTGTAAAAACAAGCCAATAAAAGTGAGATCAGATGACACGCGAAATTTCCCCTAACAAAGTACGTGGTAGTCTTTTTGGCTTCATTACAGCCAAATCGACGCAGGCAACCTTAATATTTCCAGATACTAAGGTAACGCCTTGTTCATTTTTAATATTTTGTTGAAACGTCATACTAGCGCCTTTCAATTCTACAACGCGAGTTTCAATACTCAATAGTTGATTGAACCGTGCAGGCGCATAGTTATGCATTTCAACGTGTTTGACGACGAAAGCGATAGATTGTTCCATCAGCGTGTCTTGCTCAAAACCTAGCTCGCGAAGCCACTCTGTGCGGGCTCGCTCCATAAACTTTAGGTAATTCGCATAATAGACGATACCGCCTGCGTCAGTATCTTCGTAATACACTCTTACCTGATGTAAATGCATAACTATTCCTTCACCAAAAAATATAATAATCCAAAACAAAGTTAAAATAACTAATTAGCACGATAAGATGCAGAACAAAACCACGCCACAGAGCGCATAAAAGCTAACATTTAATCAAAATTAAACCAACCCGAAACACCCAGTTAACACATTAGTTTTTCTAATCCAAATCAACAATTTTACTCAATTGTAGTTTTTTCTGCTCTCCCTATAATGCACAGCATCAGTCGTACAGAGCGTGATGGTGCTTAGCACGGTCATGCAAGAGTTATTCTCCTGTTAGACATGAGTTCCCTGGATTTATTTCCTTCAACACTTGTTGTTTTAGCCCGCTCAATGAGCGGGCTTTTTTTTGCCTGTAATTTAGCATCTGTACAACACAAAATATTAGCGGCCCATGCTTAACAAGCGCATTTCAACAATTCGCCATTTACTTTCAAACACTCTTCACTGGCGGCCCTGAACTTGCCACCTTCCCCTATACAAGCGCTTACTTCTAATATTTGAAGCCTTCGGCCTTACCCAAAAAAGCCCAGCATTTCAGCTAGGCCTTAAAAACGAATCTAAACCTTCTTACAAAAGGGTTACAAACTATTCTGACGGAGTGAAGCCAAAGTGCAGATAGGCGCGCTGCGACACAATACGCCCCCGTGGCGTGCGCTGTAAGAAGCCCTGCTGAATAAGGAAGGGTTCAATTACATCTTCTATGGTCTCTTTCTCTTCGCCTATGGCAGCGGCCAAATTGTCTAAGCCTACTGGCCCACCATCAAACTTTTCAATAATAGCCGTAAGCAATTTGCGGTCCATGTAATCAAAGCCTTCTTTGTCTACATCAAGCATATCGAGGGCTTTAGCAGCGACATCAGCGCCAACAGTGCCGTCAGATTTAATTTCGGCATAATCCCGTACACGGCGTAACAAACGGTTGGCGATACGCGGTGTACCTCTAGAGCGACGTGCCACTTCTTGAGCGCCTTCCTCATTCATGAATAAATTAAGATAGCTCGCGCTTCTTGCCACAATACTGGTGAGATCTTTTACGTTGTAAAACTCTAAGCGCTGCACAATGCCGAAACGGTCCCGTAATGGCGACGTCAACGAGCCTGCACGGGTTGTGGCGCCCACTAAGGTAAATGGAGGGAGATCTAATTTAATAGAACGGGCGGCAGGCCCCTCACCTATCATAATATCAAGCTGATAGTCTTCCATAGCAGGGTAAAGAATTTCTTCTACTACTGGGCTTAAGCGATGTATTTCATCGATAAACAATACATCGTTACGTTCAAGGTTGGTAAGCAGTGCGGCCAAATCCCCGGCTTTTTCTAGCACAGGACCTGAAGTGGTTTTGATGTTTACGCCCATCTCGTTAGCCACAATATTCGCCAAGGTTGTTTTACCTAAACCAGGCGGGCCAAAGATAAGTAGATGGTCGAGCGCATCATCGCGATTACGTGCCGCCTGAATAAATATTTCCATTTGCTCACAAACGTGAGGCTGCCCCGTATAGTCTTCCAGCATTTTAGGGCGAATGGCGCGGTCGATGACCTCATCTTCGGTGCTGGCGTCAGGCGTAATCAGTCTGTCTGCTTCAATCATGATAGTTCTACTTTAGGGAATAACACGAAGACAGCATAACGACATTATCGCTGCCTTCACTACGGGCTATTATATAGCGGCTTTTAAGGCATCGCGAATTACCGCTTCGCTTTCCATACCTTCAGTGTATACACTTTCAACCAGCTTACTGGCCTGTGCTGGCTTATAGCCTAATGCGATAAGTGCGCTTTGTGCCTCTTCACGGGCGTCGTTTACTTCAACAATTGTGTTATTCGATAACAGGTCACTGCTAGGCGGTGGCATCACAATGCTTTGCGCTTTACCAAACTTGGCCAGCCTGTCTTTGAGTTCGACCACTAAACGTTCGGCGGTTTTCTTACCTATACCCGGTAAACTTACTAATGCTGAAACGTCTTCATTTTGCACACTTGCCAAAAACTGCCCAGCCGACATACCTGATAAAATAGCTAAGCCCAGTTTAGGGCCTACACCGTTCGCTTTTATTAACTCGCGAAATAAGCCTCTTTCCATTTTATCAGCAAAACCAAACAGCAACTGGGCGTCTTCACGAACCACAAAGTGTGTATATACCACCACTTCCTCACCGACTGCTGGCAGCTGGTAAAAACTGGTCATGGGCATATGAATTTCGTAGCCAACACCGGCTACATCTACAAGAATTTCTGGAGGCTGCTTTTCAGCCAACGTACCGCGAATTCGTCCTATCATGAATAATCTCTGTAAAAGCGTTAGCTTTGAGCAGGATTAGCGCAAGCGTCCGCGTACAGTTTTGCGAGCTTGTCCTGCCATATTTATTAGGCTCTGTTCGGTGTGTGCATGACACAAGGCAACGGCTAAGGCGTCAGCAGCATCGGCCTGTGGCGTGCCGCTTAAATTCAACAGGTGTTTTACCATGTGCTGAACTTGCGTTTTATCTGCGCCACCTTTTCCAACTACCGACTGCTTAATTTGCCTTGCGCTGTATTCGCCAACAGGAAGTTGCGCTTGGGTGGCTGCCACAATAGCGGCACCTCTGGCCTGACCAAGCTTTAACGCTGAATCAGGATTTTTCGCCATAAATACTTGCTCAATAGCAAACTGGTCGGGTTTATATTGACGAATAATATCGCCAACCCCGGTAAAGATATTAGCAAGACGAGAGGGCAAATCTGCCGTTCCAACGCGAATGCATCCGCTTGCTACATACACCAGTTTACCTTGCTTGCGTGCAATTAAACCGTAGCCTGTGATCCGAGAACCTGGATCTATACCCAGTATAACCATTAAGGCACACTCGGTACAAACAAAGATACCGCTTCTTTATTAGAAGGAGACCATAAACGCGCGAGCGCTTCGTCTTTCGTCACCCATTCGTACTGCAAGTGCTCTGTTAAGACAATGGGTAAATCGCTGTTTATTTGAAGGGAAAATACGTGCTCTGTGTTGTGCACAGTACCAGGAGGATAGCGATGTAGCCAGCGGCTACGAATTTCATACTGGTTCTGCTTATCGTGGTCGTTAACCACAAAGCCGTGCGCTTTGGCATCGATGCCAATTTCTTCACACACTTCACGATATGCCGTTTCTACAGGTAACTCCCCCTCTTCTAACGCGCCGGTTACCGACTGCCAAAAGGTGGGGTCGTCTTGTCGTTGCAAAAGCAGCACTCGGTAGTGTTGGTCATACAACACTACCAGTGCAGATTCAGGCTTCTTATACGCCATAAATTACGATTGCTTTTTCACCGTTGCAATAGCGAGCTCTTCAAGCTGCTGTGGGTTTGCAGGGCTAGGCGCCGATGTTAGCGGACATGCCGCTGTGGTCGTTTTAGGGAATGCCATCACATCACGAATAGACGTCGCGCCAGTCATAAGCATTACCAAACGGTCTAGACCAAACGCAAGACCTGCATGCGGCGGCGCACCAAAGCGCAGCGCGTCAAGCAAGAAGCCAAACTTGTTCTTCGCTTCTTCATCGTCAATGCCAAGAATATTGAATACCGTAGACTGCATGTCTTCATTGTGAATACGTACAGAACCACCGCCTAATTCAACACCGTTCAATACCATATCGTAAGCGTCAGATAAGGCTTCAGCTGGGTTAGCTTTAAGTTCTTCTGGCGTTAAACCACGTGGCGCGGTAAACGGGTGGTGAATAGCGTGAAGCTGACCGTCAAACTCTTCAAACATTGGGAAGTCAACAACCCAAAGTGGCTTCCACTCGCCTTCAAGAAGCTCAAAGTCTTCACCAAGCTTCAGACGAAGTGCGCCCATCGCTTCGGTAACCACAGTGTAGCTGTCTGCACCGAACAATAGAATATCGCCACTTTGTGCGCCAGTGCGCTCTAGCATGGCGTTAGTGATGTCTTCCGTTAGGAATTTGAGGATTGGCGACTGTAGGCCTTCAAGACCAGCGCCAGCATCGTTAACTTTAATCCAAGCTAGGCCTTTCGCGCCGTAAATACCTACAAATTTAGTGTATTCGTCAATTTGCTTGCGCGAAAGTGACGCACCGCCAGGTACACGGATAGCCGCGACGCGACCTTTCGGATCGTTGGCTGGGCCGCTGAATACTTTAAAGTCAACGTTAGCAAGCAAGTCTGCAACGTCTGTTAACTCAAGCGGATTACGTAGGTCTGGCTTGTCGCTACCAAAGCGCTTCATCGCTTCTTTGTACGTCATACGCGGGAAGTCGCCAAGATCAACATCTAGCATTTTGTTGAACAAGTCGCGGATCATGCGCTCGGTAATAGACATTACGCCATCGGCATCTAAGAACGTGGTCTCAATATCGATTTGGGTAAATTCTGGCTGACGGTCGGCACGTAAGTCTTCGTCGCGGAAGCACTTAACAATTTGATAGTAACGGTCCATGCCCGACATCATCAGAAGCTGTTTGAAAAGCTGTGGCGATTGCGGAAGTGCAAAGAACTCACCTTTGTGCGTGCGGCTTGGCACTAGGTAGTCACGTGCACCTTCTGGCGTTGCCTTAGTAAGAATAGGGGTTTCAATATCAAGGAAACCTTCTTCTTCTAGGAAGCGACGTACAGCACCGGTTACTTTTGCACGGAATTGTAAACGTTGGCTCATTACAGGACGGCGAAGGTCTAGATAACGATAGCGAAGGCGCTGTTCTTCTGAGTTTTCTTGGTTCCAGTCCAGTGGAAGTACGTCAGATTTGTTGATCACTTCAAGGCCTGTGCCTAGGATCTCAATCTCACCTGTGCGCATGTCTTTATTTACTTGGCCTTCAGGGCGCGCACGTACTTTACCCGTTAGCTTTACGCAGAATTCGCTACGTAACGTGTTAGCTACCGATAGCACGTCTGGTAAATCTGGGTCGAACACCACTTGTACGATACCTTCGCGGTCGCGTAAGTCGATGAAGATTACACCGCCTAAATCGCGACGCTTATTAACCCACCCGCAAAGGGTAACTTCTTGTCCAATGTATGATGAATCGATATTCCCACAGTAATCTGTGCGCATGGTCCTTGACCCCTGATGTTTTTTCTTGCTTCGCATGCAGTGAATTGGCGTTCAAAACCGCTTATTTTTGGGCTTAAGACTTTGCCAAAAATCGCGTAAACTTGCTGGCCAATTAGCTGGCCCGCCCACAACATGCATAATGTAATGATTTAAAGGCCGCATAGTATAAACAAATGCTTGATAAAGCCCAATGACAAATATGCACAAATCAGCCATATCACAAGGAAATCTCTATATTGGATTACCAATGTGGCAACACAGCCATTGGCCAAGCACGTGGTTTGCTAATTATCCCAAGTCTGATAATGGATTGTCGCTGTATGCCAAGGAGTGTAATACGGTGGAGGGAAATACAACGTTTTACTCACTTCCTCACCAAGACGCTGTAGCGAGATGGTGCGATTCAGTACCCGACCACTTCAGGTTTACTTTCAAGTTTCACCAGAACATTACTCATGTACATCAATTGCAACATTGTGATGAAGAGGTTGCCCAACAGCTTTCATTGTTAAGCCCGCTTGAAGAAAAGCTAGGCGTCATGATGCTGCAACTGCCCGCTTCTTTCGGGCCAGAAAAGCTGCCCGTTCTGGACACCTTTTTAGCGAGGTTACCTCAAGAATTAAACATAGCGGTTGAAGTGCGCCACCTGGCATTTTTTGCAAAGGGGGATGATGAAAAGGCGCTTAACCAACTTTTGATCCGCCACGGTGTGAATAGAATCATTATGGACACCCGAGCTTTATTTAGCGGGCCTTTAAATGCAGGCGGGGCAGATAAGCAGGCTATGCTAGAAGAAGTCAGGCTGAAAAAGCCCCGTGTACCGGTAAACGTTATCGCTACAGGACATACCCCCATTGTGCGTTTTGTCGGTAACGATGTAGACGATGACAACCAACGCTGTTTGTTACCTTGGGTGAAAAAGTGAAGATTTGGCAAAGAGAAGGAAAGGACGTGTACTTTTTTTGTCACCGCCCTGACAACAAAGACGCACCATGGCTGGCACAACAGTTTATTGATTTGTACAACGCTGAAGAGATAGCCCACCGGTTAGACAACCTTTCAATTAGAAATCAACCAGCTCAAAACGCCTTGTTTTAGACAATAACTCCTTAATAGATAGTATTTTTCTGATTTAAAGGTAAACTACGGCGGTTATTAGTTTTTGTGTTAAACCACTTTTTATCGTGACCCCCTAAATGAATCATGAATACGAAAAAGCACGTCTGGCTGCTTTGGAATCGTTAGATATATTAGACACCTCCCCCAGCGAACAACTTGATGCGCTTACTAAAAAAGTCCAGGAAGAATTTAATGCAAAGACCTGCTTAGTAAGCCTGGTTGCTGAAGACCGCCAATGGTTTAAGTCGCGTCAGTGCATGGACGCTACAGAAACACCGCGTAACATCTCATTTTGCACCTATGCGATTGCAGAAGAGGAATATTTAATAGTACCTGATGCAAAAGCTGACAAAGTTTTCGCTAATAACCCGTTGGTAACAGGCAAGCCATATATTCGTGCGTATGCGGGGGCAATCTTACGTAATAAAGAGGGCTATGAACTAGGTACCTTATGCCTCCTGTTTGATGAACCAAGAGACTTTACAGAAACTGAAATAGCGAGCTTAAAAAACTATGCTCGCACAGTGGAAATAATTATTTTTTCAGAACATTAAGCTCGTCATCCCACCCAATACTTCGAGTGTAGGTTTAATTTAACAGGAACAGAACATTCTGTGGCATTTGATTAGCCATAGCTAAGACACTGACATTGGCCTTTTGGAGAATAGAAAAACGCGTTTCTTCGGCGGTAACGCTAGCAAAATCCGACTGAGTTATTTGGGCATTGGCACGCTGTAAATTTACGCTTGTGCTCGACATACTTTTGAGCGCTGAAGAAAAGCGGTTTGACGTTGCCCCCATATCTGTACGCAAATTACCTATAATTTCTATGGCGTTATCAACAATGTCTAATGCACTTCCATTTTGCTGCGCACTTTGCGCATCGTACTGACCGACTTTGCTGTTCAAACTCGACGATATTTGAAACTCGCCTGTCGGGGTAGCCACACGGATATCTGCATTAGTTTGATTAAGGATTACATCCCCTGTTACCAAATTAGTACTTGTTGCATTGAGCCCTAAAATTTCGTTGGCCGTAGTGCTAATTAGCGCCGCATTAACGCCTTGGTTTTCCACTAACTGTACAGCCCGTTCTACAAACGTTAACCCGCTATCGGTTGAAACACTCAATCTTTTTTCTCCGGGGATATCCTGCGCTTGAAGTATCACTTCGCCCGCATTCAATGCGCTCGCTCCAGATACACTCTGCCCGGACAAGCTTTGAGGTTGTTGACCAGACGCTGTTACTGAAAACCCCGTCAAACCCAGTCCGGTAAGGCCAACCCCATCGCCACCATGCGTTAAGTCGACACGAATACTGCTGCTGCCGTTCGCGCTTACTGCAAAATCGCGAATAAAGTTACCGTCAAAAAGTTTCTCGCCTGCAAAAGTAGTAGAATCTGCAATACGTGCTATTTCGTTGAGGTGCGCCTGAACTTCTTGATTTATAGAAGCTAGGTCGCTTTTACTGTAGATGCCGTTTTGTGAAGCTATTGACAGCGTGCGAATGTCATTCAAATGACGAGTGACTTCACCTAAGCTACCATCAACGACTTGTAACAGCGCTTGCCCGCTATTAGCGTTTTCGACGGCTTGATTGAGTCCGAATGTTTGACTGCTAAGACGCTCAGAAATTTGGAGGCCCGCCGCATCATCACTCGCTTTGTTGATACGAAGCCCTGAACTGAGCTGTTCGAAGGAACGACTCAGGCCTTTGTTTACACCGAACAGGGTGTTTGTAGCCTGTTGTGTGGCTACATTGGTATGCAAAAACATAGTGTATCACCATATACATAACACCTAATATAAAGATAGTAGAATGTAAGTGGCTTACACCGTTTCCGTTCGAAAAATAAACTAAAGAATAGTGCAGAAATAAAAACAGGGGCTTTTAGCCCCTGTTAGTTCAGTCACAATTTAAAACTGACTTATCTAAAATCTGCGGCATCTAAATCATGCTTTTTCATAAGTTTGTGCATGTCCGTGCGGTTTCTACCTGCAAGCTCAGCAGCGCGCGTTACATTACCGTCGGTCATCTTAAGTAGTTTGTGCAAGTATTGCTGTTCAAAGGCATCGCGCGCTTCTGTAAGCGTAGGCCAGCTTTGCTTGGTTGCTGAAAGAGCCTGCTCTACTAAATGTAGAGGGATGACAGGTGTTTGCGTTAAAGCTACGCACTGCTCAACCACGTTTACAAGTTGACGTACGTTACCCGGCCAAGATGAAGTCACTAACTGCTGCATTGCATCGTCAGAGAACTGACTTACATTAACACCATGACGCTGTGCGCTTTGCTGCAGCAGCGAGCGAGCCAGAAGTGGAATATCTTCACTACGCGATTTCAGAGATGGAAGCTTAAGATTGACGACATTCAACCGGTAATACAAGTCTTCGCGGAAGGTGCCCTCTTCCATTTCTTTATGCAAATCTTTGTGCGTGGCAGAAATAATACGTACATCAATATCTACATGTTTGCTGCTACCAACTGGACGAATTTGGCGCTCTTGTAATGCACGCAGTAGTTTTACCTGCAGCGTCATTGGCATATCGCCAATTTCGTCTAGAAATAGCGTACCACCGTCGGCTTCCCTAAATAAGCCAGGGTGAGCTGCTACAGCACCGGTAAACGCGCCTTTAGCATGACCGAACAATTCAGATTCGAGTAAGTTTTCAGGTAGCGCGCCACAGTTAATGGCTACAAATGGTTTATCGCTGCGATTACTGGCTTTATGAATAGCATTCGCCAACAGTTCTTTACCTGTACCGCTGGCGCCACTGATAAGCACAGACACTTCACGCTGAGCAATGCGAAACGCTTGGTCAAGGACATTAAGCATTTCTGGTGAACGGGTGATTATGTCTTTTGCCCAATCCCCCGGCTGCGCAGCTTGAGATTGACTCAATGCTTTTTGTAATAATGCGCGCAATTCATCGTGATCAACAGGTTTCGGTAAGAAACCAAAGACACCGCGCTGAGTGGCAGCAACCGCATCTGCAATAGTGCCATGCGCCGTCATCAAGATAACAGGAATGTCTTTTCTAATTCCCATTATCTCTTCAAATAGGCTCAAACCGTCTAAGCCCGGCATGCGTAGGTCGCTTAATACAACATCATAGTTATCGTTCTGAAGTTTTCTCAACGCCGATTGACCGTCTTCCACTGCGGTCACTGTGTATCCCTCGCCTTCAAGGCGAATGGTCAACAAGCGCAATAAGCTTTTATCATCATCAACCAACAATAAGTTAGGGTTACTACTCGCCTTTTCGCTCACTGTTGTGTACTCCTGTTTTTGTCCATCAGTGTTGCTTCTATTTGCAACAGTTCTTCTAATTTTTTACGCAGGTTAACGGCTTCTTGTTCTAGCGCCTTAACCTTCTCTCCACGAGATGTATTTTCTTGTTCCAACACCACCATTGCAGACTCAAGCTGCATTATCTGATTGTTTTGCGAAGCAGCAATAACATTAACTACTTCTTGGGCTTCTGCCGTGAATGTGCCCGCGATATCATTTAGTGCTAGTTGTGCGCGCAACCTGTCTTGATAAGGGGTATCAGTGGGTAGCGTTAAAATATAAGCATGGATGGTGTCAAACGCTGAATCCCCTAATGCTTTTAAAGCCTGTTTGCGCTCTAACCAAGGTTGATTAGCTGCTGCAATCCACGTATTGAGCCAATAGGCTGCATCACAATTGTGTTCGAAAACTGGGGGCGGCTCGTTAAACAAACAGATACCACGTTCTATTTTTGTTACAGGTGTCACTTTTTCTGGCTCACCTGTGTTGCTGCTGTTTCTAGTTAAACTCTGACATCCTGTCAGTACCAGTAAGGCAACAATTAAACCACTTATTCTCATTTTATTTTTCCTGTTGCGGAATGGTCACTCTAAAGCAAACATCGGCATAGTCTACATCTACCACTTTTACATCACCATGCATTAGTCGAGCGCAATCGGCAACAATTGATAATCCTAACCCCGTTCCGATAACATTGTCGTTTCTCGGCTCGGTCCCGCGGATAAAAGGTTCAAACAGCGTGTGTACTGATTCCGGCGCTATGCGTTTTCCTCTGTTGGCGACATCCAGTACAAGGTTATCATTTTTGTTATAAAGGCTAATATTTATCGGTCGTCCAACTGCTCCGTGTGCTACAGCATTGGACACTAGATTATCAAGTATTCTTCTGAATAATTCCTCGTCTACATGTATTGAAGGTGAGGAAATATTTACATCTACCTCTCTATCTTGAATGGCAAGGGCGTAATCCTCTAAACAGGCATCAACTAATTTATTTGCATTACTTTCTACAATTTTAGGCTGTGCTTGTTGTAGTAGCAGATTGTAGTCGAGTAGTTTCTCAACCAAAGTATTGAGACGCTGGGTACTTGCAGTAAGTAATGACAAAACTTCTCGTTGAGCGTTATTCAATTCGCCTACCACGTTCTCTGACAACAAACTGCAGCCTTCTTTAATGCTTGCTAGGGGGGTTTTTAGTTCGTGTGCGGCATGTCTTAAAAGTGCGGTTCTGATGTGCTCCAGCTGCTGCAAACGCTCATAAAGCCAATGCAAATCTTTTTCTACATCAATAAGTTCCCTAGGTGCCTGCTTAGACAATGGCGGAAGCTGACCATCGCTATGTGCCATGATCCGAATAATTTTTTTGAGGTTATTAACGGGGTTTACAATCAGTTGGCTTCCCATCAATATGAGGAGTAGCGACACACTAACCAGCATTGCGGTAGACCATGCCTGTTTCGCCTGCATGGCGTTTAAGTCGTCTTGTTGTACTTTAACCCGTTCTGTAATGGCCGCTTCTACATCGTCGCGCAGCTGGTCGACACTATCTCCTACTGATGCTAAATACGCATTGAGCAGCAGCTGATCTTCAATGGCACGGTATTCAGCGAGTTGATTAAGCTGCTCAGATAAACGGGAACAGGTTGCTGGCACGGAAAGCGCCTGACACAAGTTATCGGCCGCCACAGCAAACTGGTCTATGGCATTATCAGAGAGCTGCGCCACCCTGTCGTTACGTAAAACGGCAAACTGTCTGATGCTGCGCTCAACATCGACCACTGCATTGTCCAGACGTTGCATATCACTTACGACATCCACTACAAAGCGTGTTTCAAGGGTAGTCATTTGACCTACCTTGGCTAAGTCGCTTTGGCTTTGCCAAAGAAGCGCAATAAGGGGAATAAGGGCCAGTACAAAACTTCCTAACGTTAACTGCCTTAGTGAACCAAGTTGTACCAAGCGCTCACCAAACGATACCTTGTTTATCAGAACCCTACCCTCATTGATGTTGATATTCTTATCTACTCACTCGCGGTGAGCTTTTTGTTACCTGGCGTAAGCTTGCTCTTTGCCAACTCGGCTTCAGAAAGCTTACCGTCTTCATTGTCGTCAATCAGCCCAAAGTTTCGCAGTAGTTCTGTGTGTCTTACTGCTTCCTTAAGTGAAATAAGACCATCTTTGTCTATATCTAATTTCTGCATAAGCGTGCGCGCTGGTGTAGCATGCGCATCGGCTACTGAAATAGCCTGTACAGCTGCAACGGCACAAAGTGCTAAGAAAACTTTTTCGAGACGTTTCATCATGAATCCTCCGCTAAACGCTTTTCAAAATCCTTCTCAATTCACCAATGTCTATCCTATGGATTCTTCCACCAAAGAATAGTTAAGGCATATGGATATTACCATTAGTCTTCGATTAACCACATCATTAGTACATCGAAACTTGCTATGCGATTTTCAGGCCACAATAAAAAACCATTTCAAATCACACCTTTAAGAGAAAGTCGAACTTTTAATGTGGGTAACTCATGGACAGGTGTTGCAATAAAGAAACACTGGTAGTAAGTGCATGTCGGCAACAATACCGACATACATATTTTAGCATCAGCTAAACTGTTCAGCTTTAAAATGGCAAGGAGAAGTAACAAGGTCATTGATGGGAATAGGTTTGCTGAACATGAACCCCTGAACATTGTCACAACCGTGTTCTATCAGATAGCGCCATTGATCAAGGTTTTCTATCCCCTCAGCGCAAACAGAAAGTGATAGGCGTTTTGCCAAATCGATTATAGCGCCTGTTACTAGTCGGCTGCGTTCTGAAGATTGAAGCTCCAACACAAACTGCCTGTCTACTTTGAGGGTATCTATATTAATTTGAGTGAGATAACTCAAAGATGAATAACCGGTACCAAAGTCATCAAGCGCAATCGCACACCCCATATTACTAATGCGCCTGAAAAACTTATTGGAAAGGGAGAAGTTTTCAAGATAAGCACTTTCGGTAACTTCAAATTCGATATTCTCGGGGTTTACGTCATAGAGCGCAAAAGTATTGTAGATATAATCGAACAGTTGATTGCTTCTCAAATCATGACCGGATAGATTAATAGAAGCCCTAAAAGCTCCCTTTGCCCAGCGCATGAGGTCAGGCATATCCATGCAAACACGACTGATAACCCATTGCGTAATGGCAGTGATCTTCCCGCCTTGCTCTGCGATAGGAATAAACTCGTTTGGCATGACAAGGCCAAACTCAGGATGCTTCCAACGAATCAATGCTTCAACGCCAATTACGTTACCGTTGTTGTTTACTTTTACTTGGTAATAAACAACAAACTCATCGTTGGTTATACCTTGTTCAATACCATTGGCTAGATGCAGTTTACGCTTGTGAGATTCCACCATATCCGGCGTAAATAATGTGTAACTTCCCCTTCCCTTTGCTTTTGAACGATACATGGCTAAGTCAGCGTTACTCATAAGTTCACTTAAATCATATCCTGCATCAGACGCAGTAGCCACGCCAACACTCAACCCCACGGTAAGCGAGAGTCCCCTGAGTTCAAAGGGCTCGTTGAACGCTGTAATTAGTCGCGTAGCTAAACTCTTTGCTTGTTCTGCAGTCGCATCTCTATCTGGGAGGACTAAAAACTCGTCGCCGCCTAAACGAGCAAATAAGTCACCGTCTCTAAGTAAACACTGCACGCGATCTGCAACTTCTATTAAAATAAGGTCGCCGGTTTCGTGCCCTAACGAATCATTTATCCCTTTGAAGCCGTCGAGATCGAAAAATAGCAACAATAGATCTTCGTCATTTCTTTTTGCTCGGGCTAATTCCAGTCTCAAATTATCAAGAACAAACTGCCTGTTAGGTAACCCTGTCAAACTATCGAAATTTGCAAGGCGAGACATCGTCTCTTGCTGGTCGACCAAGGTTTGTTTTTGTTCAAAGTTCACCAGTAACTCAACTTCGATAGCATCTAATAAGCTATTAATATTAGTGGCAACCTTGCCTATCTCATTAGATGAGTTTATTGAGCTTCGTAGCGCGTAATCTTTGGTTTCAAACACGTCTTGTGTAAACCGGCCTAACGAGGCCAAAGGTGAAATTAGTCGGGATACTATGAAAATACATACGCCAGTACACAATAGCCAAAGTGCTATAAAAACTGGTATTTGTTCTAAAAACTGCCGAGCACTATTTGTTGTTTGAACCTTGGTGGTGTCAGCGTAAATAACAATGTGCCCCATGGGATAAAGGCTACTACCAACAATTTGATGGGCAACAATGACACCTTCGTATTGGTTTATACCATAAGGAACACTTTGAGGTGTTTTGGGCACCGCAGGGTCGCTTATTCCAAGCACTCTTTCGGGTTGAATTGCAGAAATAACATTATAGTTATTGTCGTAAACGGCTGCCGATAAAACATTTTCATGTTCTTTTGCGGGTTGAAACAGCGAAGAGAGTAGAGCGTTGTTACCAGGATTTCTTTCCATCATCACTGATAGTTGTAGCGCAAGAGTATTACTTAAAGCGGCGGTGTTGTTTTTAACAACCTCAATTACAGTTTCGCTATTATCTGATTTATTAACCATAGCGATTGAGATGGACAAAACTGCCGAGGATAAGGCAACAGCAAACCCAATGGAGACTTTCAATGTTTTCAACACAAGTGTGTCCTTGCTTACTACTTTGATTAAAGCGGTACATGCAAGGATAACAATCCCCTTAACACAGCCACTTTTTTATTATTCTAGCTGCAATAGTATGTCACGGACTCAAGAATTAAAAATGGATTTTTAAAGGTATTGATTTCAATGCACTAGACATTAATTATTTTGTACCTTCAACGACTTCGAGCTTTGTTTTGATGAACTGGCTGTGAGGGACATACAATAAATCGGCGATTTGTCGTATTGTACTTTCTTCCAGCGGCGCTAGGGAATTATCGGCGTACGCGATAACCCAAAGGCTTTTAATTACACTAACTTTCTCCTCCGCGGAATAATGATTATTAAGAACCTGAGTAAAGTGAACAAGGTCCACTGCATCATCCGCTGTTTGGTGCCCTCGCTGCAGCAAAAGCTCCATTGCCTCATCATCGACATTTACCAGACGTTTAAGCTGTTTTTCATATGCTTCCTTTTCCGTATCGGTCACCTGATTATCTGCATTGACCAATTCGCTAAGTAAGGCAGCGGTGGCAAGTTCGATGGTATAGGCAGGTTCCGCTTTTTTGTGTGACTCTTCAAAGAGTTTAAGAAATGATTTCAGCATAAGCCCTCAGGTTTATAGTTATGGCAACACAGTTTTTACTAAATGAAACTGAGTATTTAGCTAATTCATACTAAGTGAAAGGAGATTTCGATTAGTTGCTGTATTCTTTAGATAACTCTAGGGGGAGGCTATATAAACCACGCTAACAATACTAAAAGCGTATAACTAGCCATAGGCTAATTTCGGGTACTTAGCAGACAGAGAACTTTGCTTCCGTTATTTTCAAACCATACTCTTTCGCAAAGGGCATTGATAAGGGGAATGCCTCGACCGTAACACTCGTCATTAGATGAACGTGTTCCTGCTAAATGATTTTTATCTTCCCATTGGAACCCTTGCCCACTGTCCTCAACCGAGATCAGCACTTCACCTTTCATGGGTAAGGACTCTACTCTGATGATAATGTGCCCATGTTCCAACACTTTTAATGACGCTTCGCGTTTTTCGTAATACTGTTGAAAGCCCCCGCTATCACGCTTCAGTTTTGAATTTAAGTTTAGGATACCGTGCTCAAGTGCATTATTGAATAATTCGGATAAAACCGTGTACACAATGGATCGAATACCTTGAATCCCCTCACATTGTCCGGTTAATTGCAGTACACGAGGCAGAACATCGGGTTCCTTAAGATGTTTTGCCTCAAGAACAACTTCATGTACTGAGGGAAAACTACTTTCGACTTGGCTTTGTACTGGCATCTTTATTGGTTTTGAAGTAAATACAACCAAGGTCACATCATCATGAAATGTAGATGTCGTAAAGTGTGCTTTGGCTCGGTCAAATAAAGACTTTGCCTTGATAGCGCCGTTCTCCGTCATTTGTTCTTTTATTATCTCGACTAACCCTTCTTCTAACAACATATCACCATTGCCGTTGGCAATTTCTATAAGCCCGTCGCTGCATACAACTAATTGCTCGTTATGCCCCAAGTTGATCGTGTCAGTATCCGTATTTAGTTCATGTTCTTCCAAAATACCCAAGGCCATATGGCGAGAAGAAAACTTACGCAACGCCATATTTGTTTTAGCGGGAATAATCACTGCAGGCATCCCGCCCTGCCATAAGTTTATACGATTCCCTTGAGCATTAATTTCACCAATCACTGCCGCCATAAACATGTCACTGGGTAAAAACCTGATGAGTATTTGATTTAGTTCACTCACTATTTCAGAAACAGATACGCCTTGCTGACTGAACTCTTGAAACGCACGTGTTACAGGCAGTGCGCCAATGGCCGAGGCAAGACCATGACCGGTAAAGTCTCCCACGATGAAATAAATACCACCGCTTGGGCTTGCCTCACACAGAAACAAGTCTCCGTTAAAGGTTTCAGCAGGTTTGAGGAAACAGTCGAAGTGAGCCTGCACTTCCGGGCGATTAACAATAGCATGACTGAATATGTGTTCTACGATGGAGTGTTCGCGCGCCACCCGTTGGTTGAAAAGTCGTAGCGTTTTGTTTTGTTCTTCAACGTATTCACTGAGCGCGCGTATTTTTAAATGCGCTCGAATTTTTGCTATTAAAATATGACGGTCGAAAGGTTTAGTTGCAAAATCATTGCCTCCTACTTCCAAACAGCGTACTAAACTGTCTTTATCTTCTAAAGCCGTGATAAAAAGAATGGGAAGATAAGGGCCTTTTGCGAGTTGTCGAATTTTAGGCGCAACATCGAAGCCTGACAGACCAGGCATAACCACATCAAGCAGCACGAGATCTGGCTGCTCCTCAATAAACTTTTCAATCGCCTCTACGCCATTAACGGCTTCTACGCATTTTTTATAGCCTGCGTTGTAAAGCATGTTAGTCAATAAAGTACGGTTGATTGCCTCATCATCAACAATAAGGATTTTCAAAAGAGGGTCCTTTCTACAGGCTATTTAATGTCGAACTTCTTATCGAACCGAGATATTTTGAGGATCTTAGCCACTTGGGGTCTGGCATTTTCAATACTGTACGTAAGCGTTCTTTCGGCTAGCGTTTTTTGCATATTCAACAACATGCCTAAGGCTGAGCTATCCATATACTCTGTACGAGACAGGTCAACAGTGATATGACTCACATCATTGTTAAGCTCACTGTAGGCGTTTCTAAAGTCTTCTACTTTGCTGAAGTCGAACTTTGTACCCACATCTATAACTAATACTTTCCCTTGATTCTGATAGCTTGACGTTATTTCCATATGCTTTCCTTAAAATGTCAGCAGAAATGCTTCAATACATGCTTTTATCTTTGCTATCCTTATTCTAGTTGAACTTTTATACATCGCCATCGAAGGCTAATTAAACTTTCGTATGATTACACTTTGTTTAGTGTATTAAAGATGGTTTTACAGGATTTATTGAGGTATTTATGCAAGATTGGCAAGACGCTCTTTTGGTTTACAGCACACAGAGCGGCAAAATAAAGCCTGAGCAAAAAGCTGAGCAACGGTCAGTGTCTACTGACGGCGTAGTTCGTATTCATCGAGAAACAAAAGGTCGCAAAGGGAAAGGCGTGTCATTAATTAAAGGGCTGGATCTTCCTTCTGAAGAATTAAAGAAATTAGGCTCAGAATTAAAAAAGAAATGCGGTTGCGGTGGAGCAGTGAAAGAAGGAGTCATTGAGGTTCAAACCGATGACAGAGAAAAACTGCGATCGCTACTTACCGATAAAGGGTACAAAGTTAAGCTTGCTGGTGGTTAGCGATAAAAACTACCGGTTCGCTCTCACTTTTTCATAAACATATAACAAAAAGAGTCTGAAATGGAAAAGCTGTCAATTTCTGATTTACATATTATTTTGGTTGAGCCTTCTGATACACAACGAAAAATTATTACTACGTTGCTGTTAAAGGAAAACGTTAAGGAAATTGACCCAGTCAGTACCCTTTCCGAAGCCCGTTCTGCGGTTAAAGCTCATGGCGCCGATTTAATTGTAAGTGCGATGTACTATGAAGATGGAACCGCACTAGAACTTCTTAAATTCATCAAAGAAGATGATGAATTTAAGAGTATTCCATTTATGCTGGTATCTAGTGAAAACCGATTGAGCAAGTTAGAAGAGTTTAAACAAGCAGGTGTTGCCGCTATCCTTCCCAAACCGTTTGAGCCACTTCACTTGTCTCGTGCGCTAAATGCTAGCCTTGACCTTATAAACCACGATGAATTAGAGCTCGATTTATTCGACGTACACGATGTTCGAGTGCTGCTAGTTGATGACAGCAAGCTTGCAAGGAATCACATTAGACGCGTGCTTGAAGGAATGGGGCTACAGCGAATTCAAGAGGCAGAAAATGGTGCCGCAGCACTTACTTTGATAAAAGACCAAGCTTTCGATCTCGTTGTGACTGACTACAACATGCCAGAAATGGATGGTCGAGAGTTGTCTGAGTTCATTCGTTTTAACCCAGAAACTACCCACATTCCTATTATTATGGTGACGTCTGAATCGGCAGATAGCGCACACATGGCAAACATCCAGCAAACTGGAGTCAATGCGTTATGCGACAAGCCGTTTGAGCCAAATGAAGTGCGCCAAATGCTCTCTGCACTTCTAGGTAACTAGCTTTCACTGAAGCTTATAAAAGCTATGGCCGCATGTCACAAAAGGTTAGCGATTTGCGGCAAACTTATTTTTAGCCCTTTTTCAAGTCCCTCATATCAAAAACAACTATACATTTCGTAAAAATGAGTTGACACAAATAGGGCTTCAACATACATTCATGGTTATGAAACAGAATATAAAGCACGTAGCATTTTTCTTTTTTGCGTTTACATCCTTTAATTAGGGAGGCGCAGCTACATGCATGAAAACCTCCCTTTAGGGAGGTTTTTTTTTAGCAACATTTTTACACGACTCACACGGGAACCCTATGTCAGACAATGCACTAGATACTGTTAGAGAGCGCATTACCGCTTTAGACAGTGAATTACTTACACTACTCTCGGAACGCAGAAAATTAACCAACGAAGTTGCTGAGACGAAAATAAAGCATCATATCCCTGTGAGAGATCAAAAGCGTGAAGAACAGCTATTAGTTCGCCTAATAAAAGAAGGGCAAGATATCGGCTTAGACCCTCATTATGTAACACAGATTTTTCATGTCATTATCGAAGACTCTGTTTTAAATCAACAAGCTATGCTTGCAGAGCGCGCTAACCCTGGCAGCACCCTGCCATTGAACCGCGTGGCGTTTTTAGGCGATAAGGGCTCTTATTCATACTTAGCTACGCAGAAGTATTTCTCGCGTAGACCTGGCGAATTGCTTGAAATTGGCTGTCAAAGCTTCGCTGAAATTGTTCACAAAGTTGAAAGCACAGAAGCCGATTACGCAGTTTTGCCTATAGAAAATACAACATCAGGCAGTATCAATGAAGTGTACGACCAGCTGCAGCATACTCAGCTAAGTATTATTGGCGAGCTTACTCATCCAATTCGCCATACCCTGTTGGTGGGAACTAACACCAGTATAGATAAGATTAAAACGCTTTATGCGCATCCTCAGGTATTCACTCAATGCAGCCACTTCTTAGCAGAACTCGGCAACGTTGAAGTAAAAACTATGGACAGCACAAGCTCGGCTATGTTGACAGTTAGCGAACTTCAGCGCGACGACGTAGCGGCTATTGGAAGTGAAGCAGGCGGAAATCTTTACGGCCTTATGGCAATTAAAAGTAATTTGGCCAACCAAAAAGAAAACCACAGTCGCTTTATCGTTGTGGCACGTAATCCGGTTGTGGTGCCTTTACAGGTACCGGCTAAAACTACGCTTGTTATGTCTACCGTTCAAAAGCCGGGAGCGCTGGTTGAAGCACTGCTCGTGCTTCGAGAAAACAGCATAAATATGACTAAGCTCGAGTCTCGCCCAATGCCTGGTAACCCGTGGGAAGAAATGTTTTACATTGATGTGGAAGGCAACGTAGAAGACGGCCCCGTACAAAATGCCCTGGATGCATTGCGAGGTATTACGCGCTACATCAAAGTGCTGGGATGTTACCCAAGTGAGGAAATTAGCCCAACTAAAGTGGCAGCGGCAAGCGTATTGACAAACTAATGCAAAAAAGGCGAGCTCATTGCTCGCCTTCTCATTCATTCTTTTAGTTTACTTATCTCTTAGAAGTTGACCATCATCAGCCTTCAATAACATTTGTTTGCTATCTACTAAGCACTTCTTCGCATAATCTCCAAACCATGCTCCAACTTTCATAAACTGCTCGACAAACCCTTTTTTGTCTCCGTTTTCAAGTAACGATAAGGCGATACCAAAGCGCTCGTAAAAACGACGTAGCAGTGCAAAGTTGTCAGGGTTGTTAAAGATGATATCAGCATAGAGCTGCGGGGACTGGGCAAACAGTCTTCCAACCATTGCTAGCTCTAACCGATAAATAGGTGAGCTAAACATGGTCAGGGATTCAAGGTTAGGATCTTCACCTTTCAAATGTTGCCCGTATACAAAGGTGTTGAAGTGGCGCATGACCTGAATATACGCCATAGCTTGATCGTGCTCTTGTGCGCTCGAGTCGTGAACTGTGGCACCCCAAATTCGCATTTGTTCAATCAGCCAACTGTACTTGTCGCTGTCACGACCATCACACACTACGACTACCTGCTTAATCATGCCTGGCGCATCTGGGCCAAACATAGGGTGTAACCCAACGACAGGGCCACTGTGTACGGCAAGCATCGCCTCTAAAGGCTTAGCTTTAATACTGGTTATATCTGCGAGCACACAATCTTTTGGTAGCATAGTTAGCTTGCTGATCACGGCTTCTGTTAAGTTTATAGGTACAGCTACGACGACCAATGAAGCATAACTTAACAAAGATGCTGCCCTACCACTTTCCCAGTCGTCTTTTTCCACAACTGAAACATTGTAGTTACTTCGTTCGAACAAGCTCACAAACACACGACCAAGCGCCCCTGCTCCACCTATGACAACAACGTTGTCGACATCAGGTTTCACACAGCGGTATTTGTTGTTCTGCGTATGGTAAGACTCTCGCATTACGCGGCGTAAAAGGTCTTCAGTAAGTTCGGGAGAAACCCCTAGCGCTTCAGCCTGAGCGCGGCGAGACGCGATCAAAGCTTTCTCGCGCTCTGGCACGTAAACAGGCATGCCTGCTTCAGCCTTGATCTGGCCTACTTGGGTTGTGATTTGATTGCGTTTAGCAAGTAATTCGACAAGCTGGGAATCCAGCTCGTCGATACCTTCACGCAGCGTATCTAACTGTTTTAAGTGCTGCGATAAATCGGCCATTCTGTCTTATCCTTGGAGCAAATGGCACGGGGCTTGTGGGCAATAATTATATTGCCCATTAGGCGTCACTTCTTATTAGGCCACCGTGCGCTTATTTTGGCGTAAGGGTAACACAGTTATTAATTTATCTCTGGTTTGAGAGATTAAGTTTTCTGTTGTTTCCCAATCGATACAACCGTCTGTAATTGAAACTCCGTAGTCTAGTTCTTCGGGTTTCTTACCTTCCGCTTTTTGGTTACCGGGCTTCAAATGACTTTCCAGCATAACGCCAATGATAGACTGATTACCTTCTAGAATTTGATTTACCACGTTCTGCGCAACTAACGGCTGGCGGCGGTAATCTTTAGAAGAATTTGCATGGCTGCAATCAACCACTAACCCCGCAGTCAATCCAGCATCCTGAAGCTCGATTTCGCATTCTGATACACATACCGAATCGTAATTCGGCTGCTTACCGCCGCGCAAAATGATATGCCCGTCAGGGTTACCACTGGTGCCGATAATGCTTACCTGCCCTTGCTTGTTAATTCCCATAAAACGGTGACCTGACGCCGCTGATTTCAGCGCGTTAATTGCAATATCAAGGCTACCATCTGTACCATTTTTAAAGCCCACTGGCATAGACAGACCACTGGCCATTTCGCGGTGAGTTTGTGATTCAGAAGTACGCGCACCAATAGCAGACCAACTAAATAGCTCAGCAAGGTATTGAGGGCTTATTGGATCTAGTGCTTCTGTAGCAACAGGCAATTCCAGCTCAGCTAACCAAATTAGAAGCTCTCTCGCTTTGCGAAGACCGGTTTCAATATCAAACGTACCATCAATATGAGGGTCATTAATTAAACCTTTCCAACCCGTTGTAGTGCGCGGCTTTTCAAAGTACACACGCATAACGATAAACAGCGTGTCTTTGCATGACTCATGAAGCTCTTTAAGCTTAAGTGCATACTCTTTGGCTGCTTCGATGTCGTGTATGGAGCATGGACCACACACTACGAGTAATCGGTGGTCGCGGCGATGAATAATATCTGAAACAATCTTTCTAGACTCAGAAATGGCCGCTAACGCTTTGTCTGATACAGGCAATTCAGCACTAAGCGCTTCTGGGGTAATAAGTACGTCTTCTGTACTTACGTGAACATTATTTACGGTGTCCTTGATCATGGGAGTTCTCTTACTCTCTTAACTACAAATAAAAACGGAAAATTAAACGCCAAAAGAGTGTGCAATCTGCATGTAAACTTTATTGTACAACCAGCTTTTTCTATATTTCTTTAACGTCATTGACTTTTTAACAACTTAAGATTAGTAACGCAAGCAATAACGAATAATACTTTAATCTAGGGTAGATTCGAAGCAAATGAGCATGACTAAATGGCAATGCACCACATTTAAAGCTCAAATTTTAATCGGCAGTGAGGTTTAATCCTTTTTACTTTGCTTTCCTAAATTGTAGGCGTCACTCATAAGTACTTCACCAGCCATCGCACTCGATAATACTGCTATTACAAATAACATCTCTCTGGCATTCTCAATACCACTTAAAAAGCTCCAAGCAGCAAACATCACACCGATAATCCCAATTGAGTGGCAATAAATTTAAAATATATTTTCTTCACTTTTGATCCCCGAAGAAGCTAAGCAAGCTTGTGTTACTGATGCACATCTCCGTGCACCTTAAATCTGTGTATCTTAAATTTATGTATTTTAAATTTATTTATCTCAGGTTATTAACGGGCATAAATAAGCTAAATTTCTCATTTATTGGCTAGGTTTTGTATGATTGCCACAAAGAAATAATAACGAGAATATAATGCAAAATATAACCATCACCTATACCGGCGACGTAGCTACATTAACCATGAAAAATGGTGAAAACCGCCATAACCCTGTATTTGCAAAAGAGATGCTTTCAGCTTTAGGTGCTATTAAAAGCAATGAAAGCTGTAAAGCACTGGTGATCACATCAAACGATGAGAAATGCTTTAGCTTAGGCATCGATACCGATTGGCTGATGCCGGCTATGAAAGCGGGTCGCACAGAAGAAATAAAGCAGTTCATGCATGAGATGGACGATGTCTTTAAAACCCTGCTCCTCTACCCGCTTCCTGTTATCGCTGCCATCAATGGTCACGCCTTTGGCAATGGAGCAATTTTGGCGTGTGCTTGCGACTTTAGATTCATGCGCTCAGACAAAGGCTTCTTCTGTTTCCCTGAAGTAGACTTGTCTATTCCTTTTTTACCGGGAATGATTGAGTTTGTTAAAAAGGCGATGCCTTATTATCGGTTTAACGAAATGAAGCTTTCTGGAAGACGGGTTTCTGGTAAAGAGTTAGAGAAAGATCATGTAATAGAGAAGGCATATGATACACAGGAAAGCTTGCTGGAAGGTGCATTGAACTACGCAAAAACCTTTGATAAAAAGCGAGGTATATTTGGTGAGCACAAAAAACGACTGCACAAACATATTATTCACACTATAGA
Organism: Alteromonas sp. ABH4_452; assembly: GCF_056311825.1. NCBI lineage: Bacteria > Pseudomonadati > Pseudomonadota > Gammaproteobacteria > Alteromonadales > Alteromonadaceae > Alteromonas > Alteromonas sp. ABH4_452. The sequence goes on from NZ_CM149973.1 coordinate 3,522,074, forward strand.
CAGCGAAAATAAGCCACTTATTGAGGCGCTTTCTCTTATGGCTTAATTGTCTTTGAGGACGGGTATTACATTTAACAGGGCTATGTAAGCCAAGAGGTTAACATAGCCTTACGCAGTAATTTTTTTATATAAACTCATTTATCGTTAGTGTTTTTTTCTGAAAGCTTCGACGTCCTTTTTCTGAACAAGTCTACATTCACTCCCCAATGAAGTGATGCTATCCGCAGTAAAACGGTTACGCCAACTGAGCCTAAAATACACCAAATATAGGGGATATCTACTGCAAATAGCGCAGCATACGTCAGCCCCCCCGCAAAACAGGCGCTCGCATAGACATCTCCACGCATAACATAAGGCACTTCTCTGCACACCACGTCCCTCATCAAGCCACCAAAGATGCCTGTGGTCATTCCCATGGTTAAAGCGACAATCATCCCTGTACCGCTAATTAAGGCTTTTTCGATACCTATTACGTTAAATATAGCGAGCCCTATGGTATCAATCAGAATGAAGTAGAAATTTGAAGGGGATGGAAAATATCGTATCAATATCACAGTTACGAAGATCGCACTGTAAGTTGCTAGAATGTATTCGGAGGCTTCTACCCAGAATATCGGCTTTCCCAAAAGTAAGTCTCTTAGCGTACCTCCGCCAAGCGCCGTCATAACGCCCACTACCACTATTCCAAAACCGTTAATATTTTTCTCGTGTCCTAGCAGTGCACCTGATATGGCGAAGAAGGCAACACCCATAATGCCTAGCACAATAAAATATTCGGAAGTCATTCTACACTCTATTAAAAAACCTTAATGTATGTAATGGATAGAACAGGAAAAAGATCGAAATTCAGGCACAAAAAAGCCCGCTTGAAGCGGGCTTTTTCGAAGTTAACAATAACGCAAGGATTAGTAATCTTAGTTAAGCTTCTCTTTGATACGTGCAGATTTACCTGAACGCTCACGTAGATAGTAAAGCTTAGCACGACGAACCGCACCGCGACGTTTAACTTCAATTGAAGAAACTGCCGGGCTGTGTGTTTGGAACACACGCTCAACGCCTTCGCCGCTAGAAATTTTACGCACGGTAAAAGACGAGTGCAGACCACGGTTACGCTTAGCGATAACAACACCTTCATATGCCTGAAGACGCTCTTTGTCACCTTCGGTAACGCGAACTTTAACAACTACTGTGTCACCTGGACCAAACGCAGGAACATCAGTCTTTAGCTGTGCTTCTTCGATTTTTTTGATGATATCTTGACTGACTTTGCTCATCATATCCTCTCGTCCTAGTTAACTGTCATCTTGCTGCAGTTGCGCTTGGAATAATTCAAGCAAACGCTGCTGCTCCTCAGTCAGAGCTAGGTGATTTAACAATTCAGGGCGACGCTGCCAGGTTCTACCTAATGATTGCATCAATCGCCACTGCCTAATTTTTTCATGGTCCCCACTTAACAACACATCAGGTACCTTTTGACCATCGAGTATTTCGGGCCGCGTATAGTGCGGACAATCCAAAAGACCGTCAGTGAAAGAATCTTCAACTGCTGAAGCTTTATGCCCCAACACGCCAGGAACTAATCGAGCAACCGCGTCCATAAGGACCATTGCTGGCAGTTCACCGCCGCTTAGCACGTAATCACCAATAGAGACTTCTTCATCTACATGGCTTTCAATTACTCGCTCGTCGATGCCTTCATATCGGCCGCAAATTAAAATTGTGCGGTCAATGTTAGCAAGGCGCTGTACGCCTGCTTGGTCAAGGGGTTTCCCTTGTGGTGATAAGTAGATCACCTTACTTTTTTCGCCACCCACTTTCTTGGCGGCTTGTATCGCGTCAGTTAGCGGTTTTACCATCATCAGCATACCGGGGCCGCCTCCGTAGGGGCGATCGTCTACTGTACGATGGCGATCATGTGTAAAGTCACGGGGGTTGAAGGTGTCAACCGATACCGTTCCAGACTTAACAGCTCGTCCTATCACACCCTGTTGGGTAAAAGGGGCAAACATATCTGGAAACAGGCTAACAACGCCAAACCACTTTTCCGGTGTCACTTAAAACCCCGGGTCCCAGTCAACTTTAATGACCTTCGCTTCTTTATCCACCTCTTGTACGACTTCGTCGAACACAAAAGGTAATAGTCTTTCTTTTTGACCAAAAGCATCGCCTACATTCGCTTTAACGTGGATCACGTCGTTAGCACCTGTATTAAACACTTCTTTCACCACACCCAAGTCGTAACCTTGCGTTGTTACCACTTTCATGCCGGTGAGCTCACGCCAATAAACCCCTTCGTCGCCTAAATCAGGCAGCTGTGAAGCATTTATGTTGATATCCAAGTTTTTGATGCGCTCGGCATCATCTCGACTATCAACGCCCACAATTTTTGCAACGAGGCTTTTACCGTGCGGTCGCCACTGGTCAATTTGGTATTCTTTTTCTTCGCCAAGAAACCATGGCGTGTACTCGAAAATACCTTCTGGCGTTTCTGTATAGCTGTTGATTTTGACCCAACCTTTAACACCGTACGGTGCGCCAATTTTGCCAACAATCACTTTGTCAGACGCTAGACTCATCTATACCACCAGTTAATAACAGCTTACGCTGCAGATTTTTTCGCTTCTTTTACCAAGCTAGAAACGCGATCTGATAAGCTCGCGCCTACGCCAACCCAGTAATCTACACGCTCTAGATCTACGCGAAGACGTTCCGCTTGACCTTGTGCAGTTGGGTTGAAGAAACCGATGTTTTCAATGAAACGACCGTTTCTTGCACGACGGCTATCAGCCACCACTAGTTGATAAAATGGACGCTTTTTCGCGCCACCACGCTGTAAACGAATAGTAACCATAAATGCCTCAAACTCGTTGTAGCGTTACCGTTAACTTAAGCCTTCATTCAGCGACTAAAAATTAGACGCCAATTGGAAGGCCGCCGAATTATACGGATATCACCGTTCAATGCAAGTAAAAGTCTTGTTTAACTTATAATATTTTGTTGGTAATACGCGTTTAGAACAATGCAAAGAAGACACCGTTTAAACCTATCCCATTTTTAAACGACGGTTATAGATGGCGCAAGGTTACACTTGCGTCATTATAGTCGTAGGGAACGTTTTGCCACTGTGCGTTTTTAAGCTCTTGCAACTCTGTCTCTTTTGCCTCGGCAGGTTTGCCGGATTTGAGTATTAAACTGGGGAAACCTTGGGCGCCGATACTACGAGCCATACGCATTTCTTCGTTAAGTTTCTCAACAGTACTTTCACTATTAAGATCTAACTCAAAACGCTTAGCATCAAGCCCTATTTCTTCAGCAAATGCTATCAAGGTATCAAAATCCGAGGGGTTTCTTGCGTTCAAGTAGTACCCTTCTTGAATTGCCTTGATCATTGCTTTCTCTACTATTTTTGCTTCATCACTATCTTTAGCCTGCGCTTTAGCCGCAATAACTGCTCGACACGAAGGATAGGTCGAACGACGAGGCTGACACTTTGTCCAAAAATCATAGTTGAATTGTGTTCCAAGCACACGATCTTGAATAGTTTGCCAATAGCCTGCAATAGTAAGTTTCATTTGTTCCGGCATAGGTAAATCACTATCCGGTGCGAGCCCGCCAAGCAAGTAGACAACCTCAATGTCACTGGGCAAGTCACTTTGTATTTTTTCCCAAGTGGGAACAAACGCCCAGCACCAGCTGCACATGGGGTCGTGCACGTAATATAAAGTTCGCTTCTCTTCCATCATTGTCACCTTTGCTGGCCGCTGTCTAACGAAAACACTTAATTTTTCACGCAAGTTAACGCTACAAATATTTAGCTTTATTAATTTACTGCGTTAATTGTTTAATACTTCACTCAATTCTCATCCCAGCGTAAATACTGCCGCTGTAGTCGCATTGGTTACGTCCAATGTACACGCTTTACCGTATAATCCAATCATCAATGTCAAATGGCGCTCTAGAGACAGCGCTATAAAGAAGTAACGCACGCATCGAGGTAATTTTGACGACACCGCTACCAACCGTATCAACAAAGCAAGTCTTAAAGTGGATTGGCTCACATTTACTTCAATATAAAACAAGAGTTGTAGGCGCTGTCATCGCCCTTTTTACCGCAGCTATCGCATGGCTTTTACTTGGACAAGGCATTAAGTACGCGATAGATAGCGGCTTTATCGAAAACGCTGCCGACACCTTAAACAAAGCTACGGTTATGGTACTTGCCATAACTATCATCGCCTGTTTAGCAACTTATGCGCGCTTTTACTTAATGACTTGGCTTGGCGAACGGGTTAGCGCAGATATTCGAAACCAGGTATATGCGCATCTTCTCTCGCTTCCGCCGTCATTTTTCGCAGAACTTCGAACAGGAGAAGTAATATCTCGATTTACCAGCGATACGACAATCATCCAGACTGTGGTGGGAATGAGTTTGTCGATGACCCTTCGCTCGGTCGTGACTTTTGTTGGTGCACTGGCCCTTATGACCTTTTCCAGTCCCCTTCTTACCTTCTGTGTAATTGTTGCAGTACCCGCGGTGCTGGTTCCTATCAAAGTACTGGCGCCTCAAGTACGCCGTTATGCCAAAGAAAGCCAGGACAAAGTGGCAGATTTGGGTGCACGAATTGATGAAAGTTTACATGAAATTATGACCGTACAGGCCTATACCGCTGAAAATGCTGAGCGCCTGCACTTTTCTAGAAAAGTTGAGCTTGCCATGGATGTAGCCAAAAAGCGTATCCATTACCGTTCATTACTGATTGGCTGCATTATGTGTATCAGCATGACAGCTATTATTTTTATTGCCTGGGTAGGCGCAAGGCAAGTACTTGACGGAACTATGACAGTAGGCGAGCTTTCTGCCTTTCTTTTCTATGCCGTTATGGCCGGTGGCAGTGTGGCTACCATTAGTGAAGTCATAGGCGAAGTACAGCGTGGTGTGGGGGCGAGCGAGCGTTTATACGAACTGTTTACTACTGAGTCAGCTATTAAACCTGTATCAGATGAGGTAAACAAAATTACCGAGCCTAAGCACACAGTAGAATCTAACGTCAAAGAGGTTGAAAATAAGGTTTCAATTTCCAAGGCTGCCCCTCGAATTCAGTTGGACAAAGTTTCCTTTGCATATCCAGATAGTAAACCTTTGTTTGATAACTTGGACATTGATATAAAAGCTGGAGAACGCCTTGCTTTAGTTGGCGCGAGTGGCGCAGGTAAAACCACCCTCTTTCAATTGCTAATGCGTTTTTACGACCCAAGTAGCGGGCAAATTCTGTTTAACGGGATGCCTATTAATAAAATGCCCGTTAATGTACTGAGGCAGCATATTGCGATTGTCACTCAAGAGCCCGTAGTATTTGCAGATACCGTAATGGAGAACATTCGTTACGGCAGCCCTGAAGCCTCCGATGAAGCCGTTGTAAATGCGGCAAAGCAAGCCTTTGCTCACGAATTTATTGATAGCCTTGATGAACGTTATAGCACCCAGTTAGGCGAAAGGGGCGTGAAGCTTTCTGGTGGGCAAAAACAGCGTATTGCTATAGCGCGCGCTATTTTAGCCGACCGACCAATTTTACTGCTCGATGAAGCGACGAGCGCGCTTGATGCTATGAGTGAGCGTATGGTTCAGCAAGCGATAGATAGACTAATGGTAGGCAAAACGAGCATTGTCATTGCCCATCGTTTAGCCACGGTACAGCATGCAGACCGTATTCTGGTCATGGATAAAGGTCAGGTTGTAGGAAGTGGCAATCACGCTACTTTGATGAAAAGCGATACCCTGTACAGGGAATACGCTGAACTGCAATTGCTTAGCTGAACCGCCTGTGTTGCTATACGGTACAAACAATTAGGTTAACCAATCGGCTATTAAACATCCGTTTTGGTCATACAAAAATAAAGGGTTTACCGCTCTCTAGAGCGACGAGCAGAGTAAACTTAACTAACGCTACGGGTTTAAAATGAAATATTCAGTCTATGATGCATTTAAGACATGGACACGTCTTTGTGCTCTTTTTTTAGTGATGTTACCAACTGCGAACGCGCAGTTTATGGGAGATAGACAAGCGAAGCTTGTTGTGACCAAGCCCATTCAATTTATGAACGAAACACGAAAAGTAGAAGCTGTTGGCAGTGCTGAAGCCGTGCGCTCTATTGTGTTATATCCTGCCGTTTCTGATGAAGTAACAGAAATCAACTTCGTACCGGGCCAATCGGTGGAGAAAGGTAAGGTACTGGTTCGCCTTGACGATAGACGACAACAAACTGCATTAAAGCGCGCTAAGCTTACTCTAGAAGACGCCCAGCGCACGGTAGAGCGCTTAGCCTCAAGCTATAAGCAAGGTGCAGTGCCCGTTAGCGAACTAGACCTAGCACGCACTCAGCGTGATCTTGCTGAGGTCGCATTAGAAGAAGCGAAAGCAGATTTAGAAGACAGGCATATTGTCGCGCCTTTTGACGGCATTGTTGGAATTACTGACGTAGAGGTAGGCGATCGGATTAACGAACAAACGGTTATCACCACGCTCGATAATAGAAGCAAGCTTTTTATCAATTTCAAAGCCCCTGAAGCCGCCCTTCCTGTTTTGCTCAATGCGCCGAACGTCACACTTGAACCTTGGAGCGATAAAGAACAACTGGTGAAAGCCGAAATAGCGCAGGTCGATTCTCGTATTAATGAAGCTGACCGCACCCTTCGTGCTCGCGCACTTTTAGATAACTCATCTGATAAATTCCGTCCGGGTATGAGTTTTAGAGTTAACTTAAGCATTGAAGGTGATCGCTACGCTGCCGTGCCTGAAGCCGCGTTACTGTGGGGAGCAACCGGTGCGTATATTTGGCTTGCTGAAGACGGGAAAGCCAAACGTGTGGATGTAAGTGTCCATCAGCGTTTAAGAGGAACTATTCTAGTATCTGGCAATATTAAAGAAGGCGACGCATTAATTTCAGAAGGCGTACAGCGCTTACGTACAGGCCAAGAAATTACTACTGAATTGGCCGGAGGGCCTCAAGGTGAGTGATCCAAATCTATCGTCTACAGTTAGTGATCTTCCCTCACTCTCAATAAGACGCCCAGTTTTAATTGTTGTTCTCAATCTGCTTATTGCCATTGCAGGCCTTGCCGCTTTAAGCGGACTTGAGGTTCGAGAACTCCCCGATGTTGATACCCCTCGCGTTACGGTTACAGCGCAATTTCCCGGCGCTTCCCCTGAAACCGTGGATGCGGAAGTTACTGGCCGACTGGAAGGTGCAGTTGCCCGCGTTAGCGGTGTGAAAAACATATACGCGCAAAGCGAAGAAAACTCTGCCCGCGTACGTGTAGAGTTTCGCCCTGGCGTCAACTTAGAAGATGCCGCCAATGAAGTGCGTGAATCTGTAAGTCGCGTACAGCGTCAACTTCCTGAGGACGTAGAGCAAGTGGCAATCATTCGCGCAGACAGCGATGCTCAAGCGGTAGTTAGCCTTGCTATCTCCAGTGATACCCTGGATATGGAAACACTCACCGAGCGCGTCGATACAGACGTAGCGCCTTTGTTTCTCAGCATTCCCGGTGTTGCGGATGTTACCCTAAACGGCGATAGAGAACGTGTCTTGCGCGTATCCGTTGACCCGCTTCGCCTTACCAGCTTTAGTCTTTCCATGAGTGATATAGCCGACGCCCTATCGCTCGCGCCTTTTGATGTTCCCGCAGGCAGTATACAGTCGGCAGAACAGGCGCTTATTGTGCGAGCTGATGCAACGTCAGTCTCGGCAGAAGATGTTGGCAATATTGTTGTAAGTGGTGATATTCGCATTAATGATGTCGCCAGTGTTTACTTTGGCCCCGCCGATACCACCAGCGTGGTTCGCTTAGACGGCACACCTGTTATCGGTGTAGGTGTCATTCGACAAGCTAGCTCTAATACCATAGAAATTTCTGATGAAGTGCTCGCCATGGTCAAAGACCTAGACAAGCGCTTTACCGATATGAACATCACGGTAACGGCAGACGACGCGGAGTTTATTAGAGATTCTGTGAAAGAAGTTGTGATATCGCTTAGCCTTACCGTCGCTTTAGTGGTGGTGACGTTACTGGTATTTATTGGTTCATGGCGCGCGACAATTGTTCCGGCGCTTTCTATTCCTGTATCGCTAGCGGGTGCCTTGGCAATTATTTGGGGCATGGGGTTTTCAATTAATATCCTTACCCTGCTCGCCCTTGTTTTAGCCACGGGTATGATTGTGGACGATGCGATTGTTGTTTCTGAAAATATTCAGCGTCGCAGAAGTATGGGGTTAGGTGCTCGTGCTGCTGCCGTAATCGGCACACGTGAAGTATTTTTTGCCGTAGTGGCAACCACCGCAGTACTTGCCTCTGTATTTATTCCCATTGCATTCCTTCCTTCAACCGCTGGGCGTTTGTTTAGAGAGTTTGGAGGGGTATTAGCAGGCGCTGTTGTTATCTCCTCTTTTGTTGCACTTTCCTTGGTACCTGCGCTTACCGCACGCCTAAAAGTAAAAGAAACAAAAAGCGATGGCTTGTTTAGTAAAACCTTTGGACGCTTTGGTAATGCGTGCCTTGGTGTATATCAAGCTTCACTGCTAAAAGCCCTTAAGTATGGCTGGGTAGTGGGCATACTTAGCCTAGCCGCTGGCGGTGGCGCTTATATATTGTCACAAAATATCGATAATGAGCTTTTGCCAAGCGAAGACAGAGGCACAATTCGGATATTTGCCCGCGGCCCTGATGGCGCTGGGCTGAACTTTATGGATAGACAAGCAGAAAAAATGGAAGAGCTGCTGCTTCCTTATGTTGAAAACGGCACCATAGATTCGATTTACACGGTAGTTGGCTCATGGGATCCGAACATTGTATTTATTACCGCACCGCTTAAGCATTGGGATGAACGTGACAAATCACTTCAAGATGTCGTCAACGAAATTCGTCCTAAGCTTCAGCAGATACCTGGTGCACCTGGAAACGCTTTTGGAGGCAATAGCCTTAACTTGCGCGGTCAAGGTGGCGGTTTGGAGATTGCGCTTACCGGTGATACCTATGAAAACATATTTCTAGCAGCGCAAAACTTTTCCCGTCAGCTTGAAGAAAAGCTGCCTGAGCTTGGCAGACCCAGAATAAGCTACGACCCTACCCAACCACAAATGCGCGTTAATATAGACCGCCGTCGTGCAGAGGAGCTGGGCGTGCCGCTTACCGACATCGCCAGTACGCTGCGCGCTGCCGTTAATGGCGATGACATTGCCGATTTGAACGTCGGCGATCAGGCCATTCCTATTATGCTGCAAACTAATAATCGCAGTACGCTAGACCCGTCAGAGCTTACCAGCCTGTATGTAAAAAGCGTTGATGGAAATTTAGTACCGCTTTCTAGTGTGGCATTTATTAGCGAAGAAGGCGTTGCTGCTGAACTAGAACGTCAAGCCCAGCGACGAGCAATAAAAGTAGAAATGGAGTTACCAGAAGATGTGGCACTTAGTGAAGTAGTAGATCAAATACGCACGCTAGCACTTGATACTTTGCCCGATGGCATCGGATTGGTCTTTTTAGGTGAAGCACAAACCTTTGAAGAAACGTCCAAACAGGTCGCGCTTACCTATATTTTAGCGTTTGTCATCGTTTTGCTTGTGCTAGCGGCACAGTTTGAAAGTGTGAATAGCGCCGTTGTTGTTATGCTTACCGTGCCCTTTGGTATTGCAGCTGCGGTCTACGCGCTGTTTTTAACCGGCACTAGTATTAACATATACTCGCAAATCGGACTAGTTATGTTAATTGGCCTACTTGCCAAAAATGCCATTCTACTGATTGAGTTTGCCGACCAGCTTCGCGATAAAGGGTTTGATATCTATGACGCTATTGTTGAGGCTGGCAAGGTGCGTTTACGCCCCATTATGATGACCTTGGTATCTACAATTCTAGGTGGCCTGCCGTTGATACTATCAACAGGAGCAGGTGCTGAAGCACGCAATGCGATTGGTTGGGTGGTGTTTGGCGGACTAGGTATTGCAGTGGTATTTACTCTTTACCTTACGCCTGTACTTTACCTAGCACTAGCACGCTTTACCAAACCTCGTGCAGATGAAAGCGCTAAGCTTGAAAGAGAGATGGAAGAAGCGAACGCACAGCACTCTTAGAAGGTTCCCGCTTAGGTAGGCGCAGTGCCTATTTAAGCGGTGCGTAATGTTTGCACCATGTTTACGTACTTGAGTTGTATTTAAACCCTTTTCAAACCGATAATAAATAGTCGCTTTGCCAGTCAGGGAGCGTTAAGAAATAAAAGAGACACCTCAGCCACGGGCGTAGTAACAAACACAATTGTTATTACGCATTGGCTTAGGCGTTTTTAGTTGAAATACTGCAGAAATACGAAAGACAAATAAATCGCGTTATGAGGACTAAACTTCTTACTAGGTCTTACAAAAAGCTTTAACTTTAGTCTTGCCTGTAAAGGCCAGAAGCTGATCTACCATCCTCTCGAAGTAAGGGTTATACGTGAGCCTTGCATACACTCTTTCTTCTTTATCACTGCTAAGCCTGTTGTTTTCGACCTCTGGTTCAAATCCCCAAGGTCCATACCATACTTCTTCCCCTGCTTTGCAGCGCGCTTCAGCATCACTCCCTTGGCCGTTGTCACAAATGCGAAACCTACTTTTCCGTTCCATACAAGGAGTTATGCTCAGAAAAAAGTGTACTCATATGAGAAGCCGCACTAATTCGCTTCTCGGGTAAGTTCATGGTTTGCATGATGAGTGTATTATCAGGCACTTCAGGTTTCTTCTCTCCCTGCCACAATAGACACTTACGCGGATGAATGAAATTATCTCTAAATTGTTCAGCAATATTTTTGGTATCAACCACGCTGTCTTTTTCGGCCACCACCATTAGCACAGGAAGGTTCAAAGTTCGCTTTCCTTCTGATTGAGAAAACAACTCTTGAAGCACGTTTACGCTTTCCTGATAGGCAGCGAATCCGGGCATAGCGGTGGAATTATAACGGCTGGGGTTATCTTCCTCTTCTACATTAGGCCAAGGAAACAATGAATCAATATAAGGCGCCAAGCGCGACACAAAAAAGCGTGACTTAAAGGCTGGTGAAAAATGCATTAGCCCCCTAATATCAAACTCTTCAGCCATAGAAAAACTTGCAATAGTGGTTAAATTTGCCCCCGTTGAGAAGCCCCCAATGTAGAGGTTATCTACTTCTTCAGAGAACAGCTTTATGTGATGATTGGTTTCAGCCTGCCACTGTTCATAGTTAACGTTTAGCATGTCCCCTGGCTTTGAGCCATGCCCAGGTAGCAAGATGGTTCTTACATGTATGCCTTCATCACACAAGGCGTTTGCCACATCGCGAAAGAAATAAGGTGAATCGCCAAGGCCATGAACCAATAACACTCCGATGGCGCGGTATTGTGTGCCACATTCAAAAGGCATGTTCATGGCAATTTCTTGCGTTTTGTTGTCGGATATAAATGCCCTGTGCTTTAAAAGGTAGCCCTCAACGTCTTTTAAATAATCGTCGAAGGGTTGCACACCGACTGGGAACGCTTGGGTACTTGCCTTAAATTGAGACGCGCTGACTTGAGACGCACTTACTTGAGAGCTGGGGGATGAATAGCACCCGCTCAACACGAACAACGAGAAAGAAGCAGCACATAAATATGCTGCTTTCATTGAGTGTTCTTGTATTTCTGGACGCACTTTGGAGCGCGTTAGCTGGCGCAACTTTTTTCGCATTAGTTAGAAAGACACCTACGATGCTTTAAAGCAATTATTGCAATGTATCTTTGCCTGAAACTAATGCCTTGGCGAGTAATTTATGAGTAAGTAATGATAGAAGCTCGGTTTCTTCTTCACTTCGCTCACCATCTACACCGGTAATCGCCATAGCCACCTCTAACGTTTTGTCTGCGTCAAACGATAGGTCATTTTTGAGGCTTTTTAAAAAAGTGACAGTATCGCCGGTGTCGATGGCCTTTCGGGCTTGATAAATAGTGTCGTTTAGAAATGCTTCGCGACAGATTGGGCTTTGCCAATCTAACGATTCAACCATAGCATTCAGGTAGTCTTGTTCAGTCAATGTTACCATTCCATCGACTTGATAAAGTAAAACTGAAAGCTTGATAAGGGCTTGGTTAAAACTTTGTTGTTCTGATAATTGCATAACTCTCTTCCTCTTCGTACTGTACGCAGCAGTACCACAACATGCTCTGCATCCTAGCAGTAGCGAAAATTTTCTGTGCCTACATCGAGCTATTAAACATCGAAAGCATTAAAGCGCTTATTGACTGCTTTTAAGACCTGCCAACCTTTACTTTGGTTCCAAAGGCTACAGGACTAACAATGTAGACCGCTCGATTGACGGTAACATTACGCAGCGATGAAGCTTTTAGTTCACGATGTTAAATAAGTGTAAACACTTATTGCATTATAGGACTTTTTTGGCAGGTTCCAAGTGGTAGTCATCGCAAAATACGAAGGGCTTTTGTGGAGTATTGAATTGAACGAATATTGAAGTTGTCTTTGATTCTCTGCAAATCACAGCTAAACAAAAAGTCTGGCACGCTCTTGATTTGCGAAGGCCAGACTTAATTCGACGAGATTTAGGTGCGCACAAAATTCGGCATCAACGCAGGCCCAACGTGATGTCATTTATATAGAAGTTACCTGTATAGATTTTATCGTTATTACCATGAGATTCTAATGCAAAAAACTGCTTATCTTCATCGTTTAGGGCTTGATACCCACCAATTACCTGATAAATCCATACCTCAGGGTCAAAGTCTAAAGCGTGCTCTTCAAAATAATTCAGTGCCGTTTTAGGCTGGCCTGAATCAATCACCTCACAGAAATAGGCTTCAACTGCCTGCTGAAGGGGATCTTTTTCTAGCGACAGAGTGGATTGCTCGGTCACATCAATGTCAACAGGCTTAGTATCTTCGTGCTGAGACTGGCGTTTGTGTACATGAGTCAACGACGACACAATACTTTGATAATCAGCTTCATGCTCAACGTTATTCACATCAGGCGCTGCGTTGGCAATAATCGAATCTGATTGATTAAACAATACTGGCACATTGGTTAGATTAGCATAGTTACCCGGCGCGAAATCAGGCTGCTGCTCCATGTGTAGCAAAAACCCTTTAAGTAACCGTGTACGACCTTGAAACTCTCTAAACCGGCCTAATAGGTCTAATAAACGCGCTTGTACTACAGATAGCTCTTGTGCGGCTTTAGAAAAGCGCTGCTGGAGTGATACTACCAATAAATGGCGTAGCTCGCGGTTAGACCCAGCCAGTTCACTTAATTCATCGAAGCGGAAACACTCAAGCTGAGCGAGCAAATCCGTTACCTGCCCCTGCGCTAGCTCGTTTTCGCGAATTTTAGCTTCAACCGACGACACATAACCGAATTCATTGTTAATACGGCCGAACATCACACGTACACTGTTACTTAGTGATTCAGAAAGCTGATAGACGTGTTCTGTTAAATCCCCCATGTGGGCTGCTGCTTCATTATATTTATTGTAGTGAAGCGCTTCTTTATAATGCTCGGTTAACGTTTTAAGACTAGCCAGCGACGCACCGATATTCGCATTAATTGTACGGTTACGTTCGTCTTGCAAGCTTCCTTCTAGAAGCGTTCTTACCGCGCTCTTTAAGCGCAATTCACTTTGCGCTTCGGGACGCCATAAGACGCCCAATTGAACGAGCTGCTCCAATACCTTTGGGCTGTGGTCGCGCTCTTTCACTGAACCATTAACATACGCCTGCATAATAAGGTCGCTGTGACGCCCCAGTGCATTTAATAGTTTGGTCCCCGCTTGAATTAAAACCTGGCTCATATCAAGCTACCTTGCGAAATAGCGGCCTCCGCCTGCTCAGACAAACTCAGCGCTTCGGTTTCGTCGATAAAGCGCAGCATTTCGTAAAGGTGTTCTATCTTACCTGTGCCCAAATAGATTTGTTTATCCGGGTTAGGTTTAATCAGGTAACCCATTTCTGTTAAGCGTTTAAAAACCTGCTTTAGCTGTCCATCTAAGTTCACGCTGGTAGAGCCGAACATACGATAGCGCGAAATTTTCTCTAGTTGCTCTGCATAGGCCGGCGTGTCTTCAATAGTTGTTTGCAGCTCGTTCAAACGAATAGCGCTGCCCATGGTTATTGGCATGTCAGATTCATTTGCTTGTTGAACTAGTAATAACCACTCTACCAAAGGCACTAGATTAGACGCTGTATCTTGAAACTGCTGGGTTAGTACTTTACGTTCGTTTTCACCTATGGTGAGAAAGCTAGCAAAGAAAACATCACCTTCTGCGGTAGTTGAGAGTGTGCGGTTCAGCAATGCTAAGTGAGGCTCTAGCTGTGCAGCGTTATCTCTTGATTTAAGAAAACGCCACGCCTCTTCATCGGTCACCTGACAAATAAACGCGCCTTGTAAAAGTGCACTTAGTACACGGCCTTGTTCTGTCATCATGCTGAAGTCTCCTTGCCTGCTACTTCACTGTTCTTTTCAGCTTCTTTTTTTAGTTTTATGCGTGCGCCTATCGAACTTGCTTTCGGTTGAACTACCTGCAATTGGCGAGTTACTTTATCTATCAAGTAGCGGTTTTCGAATAGCGTCAATACTTCCGATTCTGGATTCGGGAATGCACCCACTACACTAATGTTATTGTTTTGACACGCTTCAAAGATTTTCTTCACGTTGTTTTGGTGAAGTGTACCTAATTCATCAATAGGCCAATGCACGGTGGCGTCGGCATCGCCGCGCAGCAGACGGGTAAAGGCAAGTAAAAATTTACACAGAATAAGGTAGGCCATACCGTGGCTTGACGATTCGTTAAGCTGGCGGTCGGTACGGATAACAAGGTCGCTGTTCCCTTCACGCAGGTGAAGCTCGATATCAAGTAGCTTGCTGATACCGCCGGTAAGCGCCGCACGACCAAGAATATCCAATACTCGACGCATACTTTGCCCGTATTCTTCTTCCGGTAGCTCGTTTGCTCCCTCTTCCATCCAGTGTTCGTAAAGCTTTCTAAATTGCTCAAGTTCTGGCCAAAATTCGAGTTCGCTAATACGTGAACGAATTTTAACGGCCGAGTCTGATACACCATCAAGGGAAAGATCGCCGTCTACCTCTTGGGTAATGCGGCGGCTTTGCGACACAATGCGTTTATCGATATCGGCAAGAACAAAATAGTATTGCGAAAGATCAGCACCGAATATACGGCCTTGTTCACGTAAGCCTTGCAGCTTTTGCGGAACAATCACGTTCAGAAGCTGTGCAAGGTGCGACACCATGCGGCGGTGATCAAAGCTCTTCACGCCGTGGGCGTTCAGCGTAGCGCACTCTTCACGGGCGCGCTCCCAGGTGTCGGATAAACCTGTACCTGCTTGCGCTGCTATAAGCTGATCAAACCTTTCTACATAAGCTCGTACATCGCTCAATAAGTTTTCACGTTCCTGAAGCTGGCTTTGTACTTCTGAGATACGTTGACCAATACTGACATCGTCATGCTTAATTTCAGCCGTTTCATCACCAGCCTGAAGCGTAAGCTTGGCAAGTGATTTACTTAAGGTTTTAACCTGTTCTAGGTGCTCACTGGCAGTTTTAAGCGTAGTTTCAAGCTGCCCATGCTGTTCTTGAAGCTGTTCGCGATTAGCTTTATAGGTAGCTTGTTTGCTGGCTAAATTACGCTCAGATTCGCCCAGTAACTTGCGCGACTTAGACAAACCTTCTTGCCATACCACTTTTTGCTTGGTAAACACGTTAGTGTACCAACGTTCATAGTCGGCTACTTTATGACGGTGGGTTTCAGTGCGCGTAATGTCTTCTTTAAGCTTATTGATTTGCTTTTTAAGCTGACCTATTTCATCAACATCCACACCGCGATTGCTCAATTCGCTTTCCAGCCAATCCTGCATATCTTTTCGGTCTTGAGCAGCACTGTCCTTCGCTTTTCGCATATCGCTATCAAGCTGAGAAATCCGCGCTTCACTATCAGCGATGAGCTGCTGCCAATGGAACTTGTGCTCAGTTTCGGCTTCACGCTGCTGATCTTTGATTTCGTCTCGGCTAAGCTCAAACTGAGCTTTTGCTTGCTTTTGAGACTGCTGATTCGCTTCAAGCTTAGTTTTGGCTTTTTGCTTACGTGCAGAAAGCGCCTGCTGATATTCGCTAAGTACCGTATCGCGGTCTTGCTGTGCACGTTTACGGCTGGCTTCGGCACTTTTAACGGCGTTGTCTTTTTGGGTAACCACAAGCTCGGCGTTGCGCACGTCTTCGTTGGCTTTCGCTAGGCGCTGCTCACATTCGTTTTGGGCGGCTAGAGCAGCGGCCTGACGAATTTCAGCTTCTTGCAATTGCTGCTTAAGGGCTTGCTCGGTAAAGGCATAGTCTGGGGTGTCAAGTTCAGTAAGTGCTAACTTAACGCCCATAAAGGTATCGCTGGCATCTTGTGCATCCTTTGCCATAGCAGGCGCTAAATCAGTGCGTTCTAGTAGCTCAGGGCGAACAACTTTACCTAAGGATAACTCCCAGTCATCGACGTTGGCGCGCAAGAACTCAAGTAGCGAGCCTTCGCCAGGGTAAAGAAGCGCATTAATTTTGTTAACCGCTTTTTCTTCTTGTTGAAAGGCGTTGCGTGCTTTATCTAACGCATTTGAACATTCTTTACGAAACTCAACTGATTTGCTGTGCGCCTGCTGCGCTTGTCGCAGTTCACCGCGCGCTGCATCTTCATTGATAGATGCTTCTTTAATGGCCGCATCAAGAATATCGAGTTGAGATTGTTCAAACTCGTTGTAGCCTGCATTACTCAATGAAGCTTTCAGTTCAGCTTCCGCGACTTTTAGCTCATTTAAACTATTTTGGTAGTCGTTCTGAAGCGCACTTAGCTGACTATTGTAGTCGCTCTGAATGCGGCTTAACGCCTCACGCTCGCTCTGCTGCTGCTCAGCTTTATTTTCTGCGGCTTCTTGGCGTGCGGCTGACATTTCTTCTAGAGTAATTGACAGCTTTTCACCTAGCTCAGCCAAGCGCTTGTTGTAGGCCGACTCAATATCTTGGTGTTTTTCAGTAAGCAGTACATAGCGACTATCGGCCATGGCTTTTTCATTTTGCCACTGCGACAAATTTGCGACGTCTTCTTTAAGCTGCTCAATATTTTCGTCTTGCCACTTATCGAATTCACGCTCTACCGTATCAAGTTCACTGGTGAACTTCTCAACATCAGCGCGAGCAGAAGAAATTACCTGGTTTAGGTGATCACGGGTATCACCCCACTCGCTGTCCGTTTGTTTGCGCTGGAAGCTATTCTCATCCAATTCATTTTTCGTTGTTTCAACGCGCGCAGCCAAGTAGGTCTTATCAAGCTCGAAGCTATGCTTAAGGTTAGCAAGCACTTGCTCAGTGCTCGTTAGCGCCATGTCCGCTTGCTCGAGTTTAGAAAACTCAGGACGAATTTTGTCGAATTGTTTAATTAAGTGACATTCTTTAATCCAGTCATCAACCCGATGGCGGCTAAGGCCTGAAGTAGGCGGCGTAACCCCATCCTCTTCTAAAATAGCGGCAATCATGGCTTTAATGGTTTCCATCTTGCCTTCTTTAGAGTGCACCGCTTTAGCCAGTTTCTCGATGTGGCGCATGTGTTTCGACGGTTCGCAAAGGCTGAAGATTTTGGCGTAGCCTAATAGCTCACGGGCATTGTTACTCTGGTTAAGCACACCGTGGTCGTTTTGAATGATGGCGCGGAAGTCTTTGGTATTAAGTAAGCTGGTTACCAATATGTTGTTGCGCTTCATGGCACGTGCAAGCTCGGCGCTGCTTACACTGGCGTGTTTGCCGTTCTTTTGCTCTATTAAATAATCACTGATTTCAAATGGCTTACCGATTAAACGATAATTGACGCCGGTTCCGTTTGAGCTTAATACAGCTTGGCATAGGTCGCCTTCAGCGCGTGTATATTCATAGATAATAAAGCTAGATAAACGCGGTAAGTACCAGCGTTCAAAGCTGTCACGGGTTGCTGGTACCACACGACTAGGGTATTCGCCGTAAAACACGGGTATAAGTCGCTGAAGCGTGGTTTTACCCGACGCATTGGTACCACAAATATTGGTGTGTCCATCAAGCTTTAGTTCGACTACGCCTGGTAAATGCGTGTCGATAAGAATAATACGTTTTAAGCCTGCCATAGTGTTCCTGTATCAATAACTCTGCTGTGTGAATCCTCACACAGCACAAAATTGTGCCTGCTTTGATATACAAAAAAGCGGTATATCGAATAGAAGCCGCGCACATGCGCACGATGTAGCCCGTCAGTGTATTATGAATTCACGAATTTGCACAGATGCGCAATGATTTGTTGGTTACAAAGCACGCTATGGCGCAAGAATCATTTGATGTTTCTCTTTATCGAGGTTTGCGCCGCTTCGAATTAAAAATAAAATTTCAATAATTTTTCTAACTAGATTAACTTTTGCACTTGCTGGTTAACCAATTTTAAAACATCTTATTAACCAATAATAAACATTTGGTAAAAACCGTGTCTACAAACAACGAAAACGCCCTACAAGAAACCCTAAAAGTACTTTTCTACTTCTTTTTAATTGCATTGGTGATAACAGCGGTATCGGCCTGTGGAAGTAGCTCTATGAGTGATACAACTTCTCAACCTGTGGCTGTACCTGATTCTCAAGGTGGTGGAGAAACGCCCACTGAAGAGCAAGCAGAGTTTACCCTAAAGTCTGAAATCATGTTGAGCGCCACGGGCGCTGCCAGCGCTAGCGAAACCTACGCATCAATAGAAAGCGTGTTTGGAGAAGGCAGCATAGAAGCCCCCGACTTATTCGCTGGTGACCATACTTCTACGCCGCATATTTTAGAGGAAACCGATAGCGTTGTAGGCCCCCACTTTGTGTTTTTAGCCCACCGAGATGAGGACTTCAACAAAGGTGTTCAGTCGGACCGTCAGCGCAACGAAATAAAAACCTATGACAAAAGCGATGTCGAAGTACTCGGGTTTGAAGGAGAAACCATGCAGTTTGAATGGTATTTCTATGTTGACAGCGATATGTCTTTAACGAGCAGGTTTAGCCACTTCTTTCAGCTTAAAGCGCGAAATGACAGTGAAGACAACAGTAACGGTAACGACGATCAGCCCGTCATTACCCTTTCTGCTGTTGAAAAAGACAGCTCAGGCAAAGAACTACAAGTAAGACACAGTGTAGGGTTTAACTCTGACGGTTCTCGCACCAGTGATGTTTATTTAGTTCGAGCAAACTGGAGCGATATCGCCGATGAGTGGGTTAAGGTATTTGTGCAAGCAACCTTTGCCGAAGAAGGCGACTTCATCTTGCAAATAACCCGCGTTCGTGACGACGCGACTATAGTCGACATTAACGAAACAGATATCGATATGTGGCGAGGTGTATCTGACGAGGACTTTATCCGCCCTAAGTGGGGTATCTACCGCTCTACCGCTGAAATAGATAAATTACGCCAGCAAGAAGAACGAGTGAAGTTTGCTGACTTCGTTATTAGAAAAGGTACGCTTTGATTTGCAATTGAAGCTACTCAATCGATGTTTTCACTTTAAGGGATACTGGGAGTAGTCGAAAGACGTTTTTAAAGGTTCTTTTAAAAAAGGCGATAAGCAATACTCAGGTTCACTTACCGCACTCATTTAGTTTTGACAGTGTGTTTTTAAACTATCACGTTGGAAAGCGCTATTATGCGCCTTCCAACCACTACCTTACCTATTTAACAGCTAGTACATTCACAGACTCTGGCGCGGGGTACATCATGCTGAAAGTCGGCGCAATGTCACCCGAGGCTGAATTTAAAATGTTGTCGAAGCGTAGGATCATACCGTTTGATTTTTCTGCTACGTAAACATGACCGTTGCTGAGCATCAGATCCACTGGGTTACCCAACATCGAACTCGGGCCCGCAATATTAACCGATACATCGGTTAAACCATCTGCGTTGCCAGCACCAGGAATAACGTAAATTTTGCCGTCTGTTGCATCTGCAGCGCTACCAACGTCAGAAATAACAAGGCTATCGCTTTGGCTATCGTAGTCTATACCATGGATGTTCGTTGGCGCCTCAAATGCAGCACCGTCGCTTGCGGGTACGATTAATCTATCTTCACCTGTAATTACGGTCTCACCACTTTGCAGTCTGCGCATTACTTCTTCAAAAACTGCCACAGAACCGTTGGTTAATGCTAAATACGCGCTGTCAGTCGATGGGTCGTAATCCACATCCCAAGGACGTCCACCATCAGTGGCTTCGAGCGTTAATAGAGGCGCGACATTACCCGATGCACATGGCGAAAATACTCTTACAGCAGGCGTGTTTTCATTAACATCAGCCACAAATACCACACCGGCTTCAGAAGCAATGTCTAACCCTTTCGGTGCAATCAATCCGGTTTCGCCACCCATAATCATGTGGTCGTAGCTATCGCTGTACGTCATCCCATTGCGCATAGTTTTCAAGCGATTGATTACCAGTAAGCCGCCTGTTGATGTATCCACATCATCAAAAGTGATAACACCGTCACCACTTGCCGTAAACGCGGCACTTTCAATGCTCATACCTGCGTTAAAAGCGCTCAGGTCACTGGTTAATGTAGCGCTGTATTGGGCAACCTCACCTATTGTAGCCCCTTCGGTTGAAGGATTACTTGATACCGAAAGCCCCATAATAGGCATAGTCGTTATCCCGTCGTCCGAAGCGTCTTTCATTTCATCTAATTCTTTGAATTCAGCTAAAGACTCCGGCTTCACCGATGGCGTTGATAACGTCGGTGCAATATCACCGCTCTCTCCGTTGAAAATATTTGAGAAAACCAGAATGGCGTCGTTTGATTTTTCCGCCACGCGAAGATCAGACCCGGTTAGGATAATGTCTACTGGGTTACCAAGCTGGGTCGATGCTCCGCCTATTACTCTGGTTGGTACGACAGCCCCGTCTGCTGAAGAAACATTTTCAATTACAAATATTTGACCGTCGTCGGCCACAGAAGCATCGCCCACATCTGATAGCACAATACGGTTAGATTTAGGCTCGTACACAATGCCGTGCAAATTAACCGAAATTTGATTTCCATCGGTGTCCGAAGGAACAACTGAACGCATCACAGTAGGCGCAAAATTTGAACTTGCCACATTGTCGTACACCGCTAGCGTGCCGTCGGTAAGTGCAACGAATAACCTATCGCTTTGCTCGTCGTAGGCTAAATCCCATGGTTTTGCAGATACCATTATCTCAGCAATAGGTGCAACGTCCCCTGCTGCTTGACTACCAAACACGCTTATTTTTTGACCGTTGAAGTCTGCCACCATCACTAGGCCAGCATTTTCAGCAAAAGCTATACCTTTAGGGTTGACTAAACCGGTAGCTGCACCCGTTATCTCGTGCCCTTTATTCATCATGTAATCAGTCTGTGTATCAAAATTACACTGCGCTCTTAAAAGCGGTAAGTCACTGTCGCCCGCTTGAATAAGAGAACCTTTATTGGTGAAGACAATGCCTTCATTAGCGCCAGTGGTTACCGTACTTAGCGCGCTAGCGTTTTGGTCGACAGCCGTTACCGTATTGCGATTATCATCGCCATTATTGGCAACAAGGAAAGTAGCTGCAGCAAAGCCGGGTGTACCGTCTTGGCCTGGTGCGCCATCGACGCCATCAGCACCATCCAAACCGTCGGTCCCGTCGTCACCATCACAGGCGCTTAAGGCAAAAACCATAGCCGTTGCTAATAATGATAATTTCATTTTTTGCTGCGAAGTTTTATTGAATTCCATCTTCATCTCCATACTTGTTGTTTTTGAAGAGACGCTGTCAACCGCGAATCTGTGCGATAGATACTGCTCACGTCCTGTTCAACAAGCCAAACGAGCCACATTTGATATTGGATGCAACAAAAATAAAAAAACCTCAACGCATTGCTGCTGTTGAGGTTTTTGGTAGTGTTAGAACTATAGCGAATTAGCGTGGTGGGAAGCCGCCGCCCCCGCCGAAGCCGCCACCGCCAAATCCACCTGGGCCGCCCGGACCGCCAGGGCCTCCAAAGCCGCCCCCCCCCGGGGGCATCATGCCTTTCATCTGGCGCATCATTTTCTTCATGCCGCCGCCAGACATCTTCTTCATCATTTTCTGCATTTGCGTAAACTGTTTAAGCAAACGGTTTACGTCTTGAATTTGGGTTCCAGAGCCTGCTGCGATACGACGTTTGCGTGAACCTTTGATCATATCAGGGCGCGCACGCTCAGCCGGTGTCATTGAATTGATGATGGCTTCCATTTGATTGAACTGCTTGTCGTTCGCCTGATCTTTAATTTTATCAGACATACCGCCCATGCCAGGCAGCTTATCAAGCATACCCATCATGCCGCCCATGTTTTTCATTTGCTCAAGCTGATCTTTAAAATCTTGCAGATCGAAGCCTTTACCTTTCTGTACCTTTTTGGCCAGCTTTTCGGCTTTTGACTTATCAACTTTACGCTCAACCTCTTCGATAAGGCTAAGTACGTCACCCATGCCCAAGATACGAGACGCAACACGCTCAGGGTGGAAAGGCTCAAGTGCATCAACCTTCTCACCCATACCGATAAACTTGATTGGCTTACCGGTAATGTGACGAACCGACAGCGCAGCACCACCTCTTGCGTCACCGTCCGCTTTGGTAAGGATTACACCGGTAAGCGGAAGCGCATCGTTAAAGGCTTTTGCCGTATTCGCAGCATCTTGCCCCGTCATGGCGTCAACCACAAACAGGGTCTCGATAGGCTTAACGGCAGCGTGAAGCTCTTTAATTTCGTCCATCATGTCGTTGTCGACGTGCAAACGACCTGCGGTATCCACTAGTAGTACATCAAAGAAGTTCTTCTTAGCTTCGACAATGGCATCGTTAACGATATCAATCGGCTTTTGTAAAATCGTTGACGGATGGAAAGCAACATTCACTTCACCAGCAAGGGTTTCAAGCTGCTTGATAGCGGCGGGACGGTATACGTCGGCACTCACTACCATAACTTTCTTTTTCTCGCGCTCTGTTAAGTATTTGGCAAGTTTACCTACAGAGGTGGTTTTACCCGCACCTTGTAGACCAGCCATTAGCACAACAGCAGGAGGCTGAGTTGCTAGGTTCAGCTTTTCGTTCGCCTCACCCATTACAGACTCTAGTTCAGACTGAACGATTTTAATGAATACTTGGCCAGGTTTAAGACTCTTGGTCACTTCTGTGCCAACAGCACGCTCTTTTACCTGTGCAACAAACGACTTTACCACTGGAAGCGCTACGTCGGCTTCAAGGAGTGCCATTCGCACTTCGCGTAGCGTTTCTTTAATATTGTCTTCAGTAAGACGCCCTTTACCGCTGACATTTCGTAATGTCTGGCCTAAGCGTTCTGATAAATTCTCAAACATAGTATGAAACTTCTTTTTATTTCAGACGTAATGCCCGCATTGTAACGTAAAAGCGAACGGTAACGTACCCACAATTGCGGTTAAATTTTTAAACTTTTTCGCTAAGGGCTGTCGAACTTTGATGTATAAATTTCGAATTGAACATAAGTAAAAATTAACTATTCATGACCCTATACCCACACTAAAAGTGGGTGTGAAACAAACAAAATCAAGGAGATGGTTGAATTTACTTGCAAGTTGCAGTATCAATACCGACTCAGTCGGTGAAGACATCACCTACCTATTACAGGACGCATCATGAACACCCTTTTCGCCATTTCTGCTGCTTTACTCTACGCGTTGGCTGCGGCAGTGCTAATTGGCAAATTCGTACATCAAGATGGCCCAAACAAACGTTTAGGTCTATCTATCGCTAGTGTAGGGGCAATCGCACATATCGCGTTTCTTACCAGCGCCATTATGGTAGCGCCAGGTCAGGATATGAGTGTAACCAATGTACTTTCATTAGTGTCATGGATAATCACTATCTCCATGCTCATTTTCGCCCGCTCTATTCCAAATTTGATATTACTTCCCGTCGTATTCGGCTTTGCTAGCCTCACGGTGCTTGCTTCACAGTTTATCCCCGTGTCGTACATCATGCATATTGAACTGCAGCCCGGCTTAGTGATTCATATTAGCCTATCCTTGTTTGCATACTGTACTTTGGTCATTGCGTTTTTGTATGCACTTCAAATGTCTTACATCACCTATAGGCTAAAACAGAAAGGTGCCGCGCTGCTCCATTCATCGCTGCCCCCTCTAATGCTGGTAGAGAACATCTTGTTTAAGCTATTACTTGCGGGCACTTGTTTATTGACTGTTTCGCTTATTAGCGGATTTGTTTTTTTAGAGGATATGTTTAATAAGACCTATGCGCACAAAACGGTGCTTTCCGCTGCTGCGCTTGTAATTTTTCTTATTCTTCTGATAGGCCAAAAATTAAGAGGTTGGCGAGGACGCCAAGTCATTGTGATGACGGTATTGGGTGTCACGTTGTTATCTCTTGCTTATTTTGGTAGCAAGTTAGTACGCGAGTTCCTTCTTTAAATAAATATGTTTATAGCCGCCGAATCTATCAACCACATTGCTAGGCGGCTCACTCTTTACGCTAAACTTTCTAAGTATTTAGGTTGATATCAACAATTTCCCCTTGAAACTCCCCCCTCAAATCAATACATTTGAAGCCTTAGTTTGTATAGGAAAACCTTAATTGGACGACATATCAACGAGTACGCTGTTTATCGCGCTCGGCGTACTCATATTACTATCTGCGTATTTCTCTAGTTCAGAAACAGGCATGATGTCGATAAACCGCTATCGACTTAAGCACTTGCAGGGAGAAGGCAACCGCTCAGCTATGCGTGTTGCTAAGCTTCTAGAACGACCAGACCGCCTAATCGGCCTCATCCTAATCGGTAACAACCTTGTTAACATTGCGGCTTCTTCACTTGCCACCATACTCTGTATTCGCCTATTTGGTGACTATTGGGGGCTGTTCGCCGCTACCTTTGGCCTAACGTTAGTTCTACTTATTTTTGCAGAAGTCACCCCTAAGACCTTGGCAGCACTTTATCCTGAAAAGATAGCCTTCCCTAGTTCTATTATTCTGCTTCCATTACTCACCCTACTTTACCCTTTTGTCGCAGCTATCAACGGTATAACTAACGGCATTCTTGCACTGCTAAAAATTAGCCCGGCAAATGGCAATGATGACTCATTGAGTAGAGAAGAATTGAGAACCGTAGTGTTTGAAGCTGGCGCTATGATCCCTAAACGTCACCAAGACATGTTGGTTAGCATTCTGGATTTAGAAAGCGTCACTGCCGAAGATATCATGGTGCCTCGCGCTGAAATTTTTGCCATAGATATCAATGACGACTGGAAGAAAATTCAAAAAGCCTTGACCCATGCTCAGCACACCCGAGTGTTGTTATATCGCGATAGTGTCGATGACGCGGTAGGTTTTGTACACGTACGCGATGCTCTGCGGCTTTTATCAAAAGATCAGTTTACCAAATCGAGCCTGCTTCGCGCAGTACGGGAAATTTACTACACCCCTGAATCTACGCCACTGCATACGCTAATGTATAAGTTTCAAGCAGAGAAAGAGCGCATCGCCTTAGTGGTAGACGAATATGGCGATATCATGGGCCTAGTAACCCTGGAAGATATTTTAGAAGAAATTATCGGTGACTTTACCACCAGTATGGTTCCCGACCACAGTAAAGAAGCCCACGTACAGCAAGATGGCTCGGTACTGGTCGACGGTAGTGCTAACGTGCGTGAATTAAACCGCGAAATGGACTGGAAATTACCAACCGAAGGACCGAAAACCCTTAACGGGCTATTGCTCGAGTATCTTGAAGATATTCCGGAAAACAAAGTCAGTGTACGTTTGGCAGGTTACCCACTTGAAATTGTGGATATTTCAGAAAGCATGATAAAAACCGTCAGAATTATGCCGGAATATTATGTTGCACCGAACGAGTCAAACAATGACCACTAAGCAACGGGGTGGTTATTGCTACTTTGACCTTATCTGCTAGCCTTTTGTTTCGTCAGCGAGACGCTGTGCACGATTCGCCAGCGCTCTTGCTTTCGCAGCAGCGACTTTATCTGATAGTTCAGATAACCTGGCAATAATATCCTGCGTCTCCTCATCTTCACGTAAATCAGCCTCCGCCATATGCGACTGCAATGAACGCTTAAGGAGCTCAGGAATAGATTTGCTGTCCATTTCCCAACCCTTCAATAGAATAAACTTTGACACTCTCAAAAAGGCTATCGACCGGATAGGGATATACTTAACAATTATTTGTTCAATTTTTATTAATTAACATGAGAATGAATGGACAGGGTTAGAGATCTTGATAGTGCGTAACTAAGGTGCCCTTGTGCTCATTCAAAGAGTACTTGATTACCGCAATTGACGCTGTAGAAAACAAGCTGGTGGTGTAGGACTGGCAAAGTTCATCAACCAAATAGCTAACTAGTGGCATATGACTAACGACAAGCACCTTGTTAATAGACTTTTTAGAGTTGACTGCTGCGTGAAGCAAGCCGTCGATATAATCACTTACCAATCGTGGCGAGCCTTCTGGCACAATATCTTCATTACTTTCTACTTTACCCGCCACCACATCTAACGACACCATATCAAAAGTTTGTTTTGCTCTGCGGTAAGGGCTAACAAGTGCTAAATCAACAACGCCTTCGGTGCAGTACTGATCTTTTAGCCATAGTGCAGCGGTCTTGGCTTGTTCTCGGCCAACTGGCGTGAGCTGTCTACTTTTGTCATCGAGTCGAGGTGCTTCTGCTTCACCGTGACGCATAATGAAAAGATAAATGTCGTCGTTGCTACTTTGACCTGACATAACATTGCGCATAGTATTAATGAAAGTACGCTAACGATATCAGAGAGCTGAATCTACGCCTAGCGCAAAACCGTGAATAATGGCAATTTTCGACTATTATTTAATGTTTTGTGAAGATTATCTTAATAGATGCTCCAGCAGTAAGGTGCTTTTGACCATATATGAGAAAATGTGAATAACACGATCAACTTAGAAAACGCGCACCACATAACTTTGCCTAACGGCCTACGTGTTATGCTGTGTCATACGCCCGAGGCAAATGAGTCTTTTGTTTCTATGGCAGTGCGAGCAGGACACTTTTACGACCCCCACGATTGTCAGGGGTTAGCCCACCTTTTAGAACACATGCTTTTCATGGGGAGCCGGCACTTACCTAAACCTAATGCGATAAATGGCTTTATTGAACAGCATGGGGGCACCATAAACGCTTGGACTGGCACCGAATACGCAAACTATCATTTTAATTGTAGTGGGGACGCAATTGCGCAAACCTTACCTGCTTTTGCCGACATGCTTAGGCAACCTTTGTTCGAGGAAGAATCGCTTACCAACGAAATAAAGAACATTCATGCGGAATTTGAGTTTAAGAAAAAAGACGACCTTCGTCGCCTTTACCAAATTCACAAAGAAACCTGTAATCCAGAGCACCCTTTCGCTAAGTTCTCAGTGGGTAACAGCGATACCTTTTCTCAACATGAATGCGTTGCGCTGAAACAACAACTCAAAACACTTCACCATACTTATTACTGCGCCAAAAACATGTGCCTGTGTATTGCCAGCACCATGCCTTTACCTCAACTTGAAGCATTAGTGCATCAATGTTTTGCCAGTATGCCGTCAGGACAGTTAGCGTCAGATGACTGGCCAGCCCTTTACACCAAAAATGAATTGGGTATACAAATAAACATACATCCGCTTCAGTCGGCAAAGCGGATGATAGTGACATTCGCCCTACCCGCTTTACAAAATGATTATGTAACAAAGCCGCTGAATTACATTAGCCATTTAATTGGCGATGAGGGCGAAGGTAGTTTGCTTGCCTATCTTAAAGAAAAGGACTGGGCGCTTAACCTTATTGCAGGTTCGGGTATTGAGGGAGACAAATTTAAAGACTTCAACGTGAGTTTCCAGCTTACCCAAAACGGGTTGGAAAACAAAAACCGTGTACTGGAAGCACTATTTAGTTACATCTCAATAATTCGAGAAGCATCCCATGAAGATTGGCGCTTCCACGAAAAGTCAAAGTTAAATACTTTAGCCCTAGAGTACGAAGAAAGTATTAAGCCTCTTAGTCTGGTAACCGAATACGCACAGCACCAGTTTATTTTTGGGCCAGACGAAATAGGTAAACTGCGCTCTACCATAGGCAGCTATGATAAAGGCGTTATTGAACATGCTTTATCCTTTTTCACCCCAGATAACATCCGCCTGAAAGTTATTTCTGAAGACGTGAAAACCACACAAGTTTGTGCGTTCTACGAAGCCGAATACAGTGTAGAGAACATTGATCCTAAGTTACTGCAGGAACTTGGGTCACCAAAGGCGATTAGTGAATTGCAGCTTCCTCCACCCAACCCTTATTTAGCAAGCGAATACAGCCTTATATTACCTGAGACTGGCTTTAATATTCCTAATAAATTGTTGGACAATGGTGGTTATCGCTTTTGGTTTGCCCAAGACCAGCAGTTCCATAGCCCTAAAGGCGATATTTATATCTCTTTTGACGCCGCAAAATTTTCTGACTCTTTACTGGCGGTTGCTGCGAAACGCATTTGGCTGGGCGCATTAAATGATTACCTGCAGGCGAAATATTACAGAGCCGAAATAGCAGGCCTGCATTATCGTATATACGGACATCAGGCTGGGTTTACGCTTCACACTCGAGGCTTCACTAATCAACAAACTTTATTAGCCAACCAGCTTCTTGCGGCCGTACTTGATTTCATACCTGATGAGAAAGCCTTTGAACACCACAAAGCACTGCAAATTCAGAGTCTTCACAATTCGCTATTAAATAAGCCCACCAACCGATTATTTTCAAGATTGAGCGTGCTTATCCAGCGCAACACCCAAGCCCCAGTAGAGCTGTTAGATGTAATAGATAGTATCACCTATGAGCAAATGCTTAACTTCAGAAAACGTGCTTTTGAACATTATTTCATTGAAGCATTTATGCACGGGAACTGGTCTAGCGAAGAGGCAAAAGTATTTTCAAAGGCGCTTCAAGAACAGTGTCCTAATGCTGGTGGCGGCCCACTTTCACGAGCGGTGTCTAAACTGCCTGTGGGGGGAACGCTTTACCATGAGGTACTTTGTAACCACGATGACTCGGCGGTAGTACTCTATCTTCAAGCTCCCTCCCCGGGCTTTACCGATACGGCACTTTGCATGATTTTAGAGCAAATGCTGGCCGCGCCATTTTTCAATGCATTAAGAACAGAACAGCAATTAGGCTATATCGTAGGCACCGGCTATGTTCCGCACAACCAGCATCCCGGCATGGCGTTCTATATTCAAAGCCCGCAATGTAGCCCAAAACATTTGCTAGATGCTATGACAGAATTCTTGTTTCAGCAGCTAAATGAAATTGAGTTTTATCGCTTCTACTGGCCAACTATTCAGCAAAATCTAATAAAACAGCTAGAGGAACGAGACCTAACACTTTCTATGAAATCTCAGCGACTATGGGTGAGCTTGGGTACCCAAGACTTAGGGTTTAATAGAAACGTAAAACTAGCAGAGCGAGTTAAAGCACTGAGCTTTGAAGAAATTCAAGATTTTGCGCATCAACTTGCCAAGCGTGAACGCTGTGGAGAACTTGTGCTGTTTTCCAAAGGAAAGTTCGAAGCTATTCCAACCCAAGAGAAGCGTACAATAAACAGTATTTCCCACTTCAAACAAGAAATACCGTACTATTAAGCACGGTTTTCAATTATCACACTGTTAAACACTTTCAACTACTCTGCTTTTTGTTTAAGGACCATCTTATGCATTAGTTTAGCGCTAACTTCATTGCTTTTTCTTAAATAACGCGGTTAACCTCTCCACAATATCCCCTTTATTGTCAACACCTTATAGAAAACACATACTCACCAGCGATTTAAAAAAGATATAAACGTCAAGTTTTTGACCGAGGTGTCGATAAATAGACGCTGAATTTATCTGAGGTTGCTCAATAAGTAACCCATCATCCCTGCAAACCTTAAAAAGTGCTTGTGGAGACTCAGTTAATTCGGCATATTTATTATTCTGGTCGTTAGGGATGCTGCCAGTAAAAATAAAAAAATAATAAATGGCGTATGCCAAAGGTGTATAGGTGCGCTCAACCCTAATTTATTCAATGCTGCTTCTTTTGTTGGCTTTGTCAGGAATTTACTCTAATCCTGCAAAGGCGATAGAAGTTTCTGATCTTCATTTCACAGAGTTAAATAAGCAACACGGCCTATCAGACACCGCGGTTTTAGATATTGTGGAAGATGACATGGGCTTTATTTGGCTGGCAACGTCAAATGGCCTTAATCGCTATTCAGGTTATGACGTAAAGCAATACCACCCATCAGATGTCGATCCCAATTCCTTACCCTCTGGTTACATTCAAACACTATTTGTCGATTCTGAAGGGCAACTGTGGGTTGGAACGCATTCAGGATTAGCGCTTTATCAGCCAGAGACAGACAACTTTAAAGTCTTCAATAAAGACAACTCTGTAATAAAGACAGACTTAATCACGGCAATTTCAGAAGCGAAAAATGGTGACATCCTCTTTGCAGACCGTAAATTTCTTTACCGCTATTCAAAACCAAACTCACAAATAAGCGTTTTCACTCAAGTCTTTAAAGAAGAAAGCTTTATAAAAGTGATTTTCGAAGAGGCTAATCGTATATGGGTTGGTTCTAACCAATTTGGAGCTGCCATAATAGACTCTGAAACGTTGGAAGTTCACAACGCAAGCAAAGTCAATCCTTGGGGGATTTCTTTAGATATACGCGCGCTTCACGATATTGCCGTGATTAACGGTAATTATTGGTTAGCGACAAATGGGGGCCTTATCGTTTTAGCTTCTAACGGCCGTATTTTAAAGCGCATTAAAAGCGATGACTTGGGAGTCACCGAAGAAGTTAATTCTTTTTCAATCTCTGTTGTTGGCAAAGATATTTGGGTGGGTACTTATATTGGACTGTTTTTATTGTCAGATGCTGCTGAAAGCTCTATATCGGCTGATTATCGACCTGATTATTTGCATTTAAATTCAGATATCTATAGTTCTACTGGCATTCCATCGGCAATCGTGTTTCGAGTAATTGAGGACCGTACGGGCGTGGTCTGGGCCGCAACTTTTCACCGCGGCGCTTTCAAGTATCACCCAGAATATGCCAGCGTACATTTTCAACCAGTTTACAACTCCGAGCGCCACAGCGACGATAATTATTCTACCATTTGGGCTTTTGCAGAAAACAGCAACAAAGCACTTTACCTTGTTTCACAGCAAAAAGGGTTAGGAAAAATATCTCGCGAAACGGGGAGTGTCTCGTTTTTCGACTTTTTTGAAGAGATGGACCCTGCCGTACACTACTGGGATATCGAAATTGATAGTCAGGATAATATTTGGATCGCGTCATCTGTTGGCTTGCTCGTGTTTAAAGACACAGTGGATGGCCTAACGTTAGTGCATGAGTATTTCAAAGGCTCATTTATCGACCATATTTTTAAAAGCAACTCAGCAATTTGGCTTCAGGTATTAGATGGACGTGTTTTATCTATAAACACTAACTCCAGTTCAGAGCAGGTACAAAACAACAAAGTAATAAAAGGGGTTGTTACTGACCAAACCAAGAATATTTTAGCGATCTATGAGGATAACGATAATAACATTTGGTTTAGAGCCGGTGAAAGGTTAGTTATCTATTCAGTTAAAGAAGATAAAGTCATTAGAGTTCTGGACTCATCCAACGGCATAAACTCTTTGGTGTATGGCGTACATGAAACTCCTTCGGGTCTATGGTTAACCACGCGCTCAGATGGTGTTATCCAGCTAGATAAAAAAAGTTTCGCCCTACTGAATAAGCAAAAGAGGGATAACCAAAGCGGGTTTATAACCTCAACGACTGCGATAGAAAATAGCATCTGGTATTCAGATGCTAAAGGTGTCCATAAAGTTCACTTACCCACGCTAAGAGAGGCTGATAGCATTCCCAACGCTCAGTTAGAATTCAACTCACTTGGCGAAGGTGCTGTTATAGCGACTTCTGATAAAACGATTTATTTTGGGGGTAATAAAGGCTTTGTTAAAATTTCTAAGCAGGCAATTGGTGAGAATGACCATGTTGAGCGAACACTTCCTCCACAATTGTATCAAATAAGTGTATTTGGCTCGTTGGCAAAAGCTAGGCAACAACAGAATGAAAATGAAAAAGCCTCCAGCTACCTATCTTTAAAAGAAAATGTTACCTATGAAAAGCAACTTGCTTTAAAGCACGACGAAACCCGCTTTAGTATTTCGTTTGGGCTTGTTAATCCGGTTTATCCAGACCAAGTAACCTATCGTTATAAGCTTACCGGTTTTGAAAGCGACTGGATTTACGTGGACAAAGAACGTACTGCTCAGTTCAACAATATTTCTTTTGGTAACTATACATTTTCCGTACAAGCTAAAGAGCCGGGTAAAGCGTGGTCTGAGAGCAGAAATTTAAAAATAACCATAGAGCGACCTCCTTGGCTTCACACCGTAGCCCTTGTTTTCTATGGTTTAGTAGCATTGGCTATTTTTGCCTTCATTTTACGACAATACCAAATAAGAAAAGCAAACCAGCTTGCCATAAAAGAGTCGGAAGAGCGTTTAAAGCTAACCCTATGGAGTTCAGGCGATGAGTTATGGGACTGGGATGTGTATCGAGGTCAGGTATATCGTGCAAACACATGGGGTACGTTAGATTTTCCTCAAGATGATATTCGTACTACTGGCGCCTACGATGCCAATATTCACCCCAACGATATTACTCGGGTTAAATCTGCGCTCAGAGCACATTTAGAAGGCAACAGTGACTTTTACGAACTGGCCTATCGCGCTAAGACATTTAAAAACCAGTGGATTTGGATACTGGATCGCGGAAAAGTAGTAGAGCGCGACCACAACGAGCAGCCGGTGCGAATGACTGGCACGCTCAAAAACATTCACCACTTAAAAGAAGCTGAAGAGCAACTCAACCTGTTTAAGCGCTCGATTGAGAACATATCAGAAGGGGTATTTATTACCAATACCCAATTCAAGTTTATTAGTGTTAATAATGCATATTGCAGCTATACCGGTGAAACGCGTGACCAGGCCCTTGCCAGCTTTATGCATTTTCATTTATACCCAGATGCCTTTACCGAGGAAATTAAGAAAACCCTCAAGTCTAAAGGCAACTGGTCTGGTGAAGTAGAGAGCGTACGAGTAAACGGCGAGCGCTACGAAATGGAGCTAAATATTGATGCCGTACATGATGAAGACGGCAAAATCAGTCACTTTGTCGGGGTGTTCAGCGACATTACGTCTCGTAAGAGTACTGAAAAAGAGCTTTTAAAACTTGCCAATGTTGATCCGTTGACCGAGCTCCCTAACCGTTCGTTCTTCCAAGCAAGTCATCAGAACTTAGTCCGTAAATCCAGCGCCCACTCCTTGCTTTGCTTGGATATGGATAACTTTAAAAAGATTAACGACTCGTTGGGCCATCAAACCGGCGACATTTTAATTAAACAAATTGCTAAACGGCTACAGCGTATTACCGGCAAAAATGCCACTTGTTATCGTTTAGGTGGTGACGAGTTTAGTATTTTAATGGAAGATAACGCCGATATTCATACGGTGACCCATTATGCACAAAGCTTATTAGATACCTTGTCGCGCCCCTTTATTATCAATAAACAAGAGTTTGTGCTAGGCGCGAGTATTGGTATCGCCTTTTACCCTGACGATGGTGAATCCCCTCAGGAGATGCTGAAAAACGCAGATACGGCCATGTATTTTGCCAAAAATAACGGCGGCAACAGCTATCAGTTCTTCAGTGGTGAAATGAATCAAAACGCGGTTAGGCAGCTGCAAATTGAAAATTTGATCCGTCAAGGTATTAAAGACGACCTGTTCACCGTGTATTACCAACCTAAAGTGGATATAGCCTCTGGTAAATTAGTCAGCATGGAAGCCCTGGTGCGATTTGAACACCCGCAAAAAGGCATAGTAAGTCCGGGGCAATTTATTCCATTAGCAGAGCAGACCGGCCAAATAATTGAAATTGGCGAGCAGGTACTACGCAAGGCCTGTGCGGATACTAAACGCTGGGTTAAGCAAGGTTTGTTTAGCGGGCGTGTTGCCGTCAATATTTCGGCAAAACAGTTCGAACTGCCAGATTTAGACGATAGAATAAATAGAATTTTAAGCGATGTCGGTCTGTCACCACTGCATCTTGAGTGTGAAATTACCGAAGGTACGCTGATGGAAAGCCCAGAAAACGGCCTGCAAATGATGACGCGACTACGCGAGCGGGGCATTCACTTAGCACTAGATGATTTCGGTACCGGCTATTCATCGCTCGCGTACTTAAAACGCTTCCCTTTAAATACCTTAAAAATCGATAAAGCCTTTATTGATGATATTGCAAAGAGCAATGTAGACCGACATATGGCTGCGGCCATAATCAACATTGCCCACAACTTAGGCCTTAAAGTTGTAGCAGAAGGTGTAGAAGAAGAGTCTCAACTAGAGATACTGCGTCGTTACGACTGCGAGATGTTACAGGGTTTCCTATACAGCCGCCCTTTAAATGCAGAACGTTTTGAAAAGCTGCTTACAGAAAATCAAAAGCTGCATACGCTTTTAGGTAATAGACAGTTCTAAAAGGCACTGCTACTTTATAAGAGGAGTTAATTGTCCCTTTAGCTCCGCTAAAACGGCAAGCTGAGGCAAAGTCCTTCCCTTTAAACCTTCGTATATTAGACTTTAGTGTCATTATAATGGCACTAGTGTTCCCTCTTTTATCAAAATAACATTTAACATAGAACAAGCAATTGATTTTGAAGAATTAAATTTAATATCAGACATGTTGGCACGTAACTAGCAATGTCTTACGTGCCGGTAACAAATATAAAAAATCGGCTTTGTTTGTTCGTTCAAAATAATAATCAGAGGAAATCAACATGTTAAAAGAGTACGCAGTTGCACTAGTACTTTCTACCGCTACCCCAGTTGCTGCCGACAATCAAGAAGGCGCCAAGCAGGCTCCTGAGTCGCAAAAAGAAACCACTACTCAGCCAGAGTACGTAAAGCCTAGAACAGGTGGCGGCTATGGCGTAGGCTTATAATTTGAAGCTGAAACGATTTTCAAAAAAAGAGAGTGCGTACTCTCTTTTTTTATATCTGCAAGATCAACACAGCGTTAAGCTAATGACGTAATTGCTAACCCTACGCTGCGATATAAAGATTATTAAACCCTACCGCGTTGCGCCAATGCATGTGGCGAGAGATGGAGAACATAGGTAATAAGATTGGACCTAGTACGAAGCCTGCTATTGCCCACTTCTTCGCGTTCATTCCCCATTTAAATGCTTCTACATAAAAATATAGAGAAAAGATAACGCCTAGTATTACGAGTGAAATCACACTACCTCCAGCTGTTTTACCTAATAATGCGAAGTCTCTTGTTTCTATCAATTATTTGAGTTAACCCACTGATAATCGACGCCAACAATTTGACATGTTTATTTTTTAACCACGCGAATTCTACTCAAAATAGAACAATAAACCAGCAAAAATAAACGCTGGACATAAAAAAACCGGGCTAAGCCCGGCTTTTAACATTTTATAAACTTATTCGTAAAATTTATGATCGTTTTCTGCCATTTTGACTAACACATCGGCAGGTGCAAATTTATCACCTACGGCGGTAGCATAATGGTTTAAACGAGCAACTACGTGCTTAATTCCCAGAGTGTCCATATAGCGGAATGGGCCGCCTAAAAATGGAGGGAAACCAATACCAAAGATAGCGCCAATGTCACCGTCGCGGGCATTACGGACAACGCCTTCATCAAGACAGCGTGCAGCTTCATTTAGCATCATAAGCACGCAACGTTCAGCAACTTCTTTTTCGCTTAGCTTGGCAGATGGTGATAGCCCAAGTAATTCGTAGATTGACTCATCCACTTCTTTACCTGGCTTCTTACCCTCGTAAGAATAAAACCCTTTCTGGTTCTTCTTACCTTTTCTGCCGTCTGCAAGTACCTTGTCAAAAGCGCTTGGCGCGGTGAAACGCTCGCCGAACGCCTCTACAAGGAATGGAATAATCTTAGTACCAACATCAATGCCCACTTCATCAAGCAGTTTCACAGGTCCCACAGGGAAGCCGAACTTAACCAAAGACTTGTCGATATGTTCAATTGGCTCACCATCAAGAATAAGGTTTGCCGCTTCGTTCATATAAGGGGCCAAAATACGGTTTACGTAGAAGCCCGCACCATCCTTGACAACTACCGGCGTTTTGCCTTGCTTCTTAGCAAATTCTACCGTTGATGAAATGACTTGGTCAGACGTTTTGTCGTGAGCAATAACTTCAGCCAATGGCATTTTGTCTACAGGCGAAAAGTAATGAAGACCAATTACGTTTTCAGGGCGTGCCGCTTTTGCTGCAATTTGGGTAATTGGAATAGACGAAGTATTAGATGCGAAGATCGTGCTTTCTTTGCAGTTCTCTTCAATATCCGCCACCATCTTCTGCTTAAGATCTAAGTCTTCAAATACAGCTTCAACCACGATATCCGCGTCTTGGTAGCCGCTGTAATCCAGTGTACCGGTAAGAAGCGCTAACTGCTTCTGCATTTCGCTGTTACGCATGAAACGCTTCTTCACCTTTTTGTTTAGGATGTCATAGCTGTATTTCATTGCGTTCGCGATGCCATCGGCACGTACGTCTTTGATACGCACAGGCACACCGGCTTTAGTTGAGGTTACGTAAGCGATACCACCGCCCATCAAACCGCCACCAAGCACACCGACTTTCTTCATTTTTTCAGGTTTAACACCTTCAACGCCGTTTTCTTTCTTCATTTCTGTTGTAGCAAAGAAAATCTGACGAAGTTGGAAAGATTCTGGCGTCATCACTAGCTTACCAAAGGCTTCTGCTTCGGCTCTAAGCCCCGCTTTCATGCCTTCGTTCATGCCTGTCTCAATTACGTCAATGATGTAACCTGGCGCAGGGTAATTACCTTTGGTTTTAGCAAACGTTGCTTCACGGGCCTTTTTGAACATCATGTTGCGGCCAGGGCCCGTTTTTTCTAGCATTTTGTCCATAGCGCTTTTTTGCGGCGCTTCACGTTCTGGCTTGCGTTTAAGGGCAAACTGCTCTGCCACTTTCAAAAGTACGCTATGCGGAACAACTTCATCAACAATGCCGTATTTTTTAGCTTGCTTGGCACGTGCAGGTGAGCCAGTTAGCATCATTTTCATTGCTTGCTGAATGCCTATTAGGCGAGGAAGACGCTGAGTACCGCCACTGCCTGGCAATAGCCCAAGCTGCACTTCAGGTAGACCTACCTGAGTACTAGATGAATCGGTACATACGCGATAGTGACACGCAAGCGCAAGCTCTAAACCACCACCTAACGCAGGGCCGTGAATCGCTGCAACGAATGTAGCCTTCATGTTTTCGATTCTATCGAAAATAGCTTGTCCACCGGCTGCTATAGTCGTTGCATCCTCAGCAGTTTTACACGCCGCTAGCATGGTAATATCAGCGCCAGCAACAAAAGAACTTGGCTTACCGCTCGTTAATACAACGCCTTTAATGCTGCTATCGCGCTCGATATCGTCAAGCATGGCTGATATTTCATCACCAAACTCAGCTTTAAGCGTATTCATGCTCTCGCCAGGTACGTCCATACTAAGAATAGCAACGCCATTATCTTGCTTAGTTAGCGTAAATGCGCCTGATGTTGGCTGAACTTCATTTGTCATTTCTTGTTCCTGACTCATATTATTCTGTCTCCACGATCATTGCGGCACCAAGACCACCCGCAGCACATGCAGTCAGTAGTCCTGTACCACCGCCACGGCGATTTAGTTCGTTAAGCATTTGCGTAATCATACGTGTACCGGTTGCAGCAAACGGGTGACCATAGGCAATTGAACTACCCATTACGTTAAACTTGTCCATGTCAATTTCGCCAGTAGCTTTATCGCGGCCTAGTTTCTCTTTGGCGAACTTGTCACTTGCGAACATCTTAACGTTAGCCAAGGTTTGCGCAGCAAAAGCTTCGTGCATTTCAATTAGCGTTAAGTCATTTAGCGTCATTCCCGCACGGTCTAGTGCGATAGGTGTCGCGTACGACGGCCCCATTAGCATGTCTTCCCACACGTCGATTGCCGAGAATGCGTAGCTTTTGATGTAGCCTAACGGTGTATAGCCTAATTCTTTGGCTCGGCTTTCTGTCATCATGATCACAGCAGACGCACCGTCTGTTAGCGGTGTTGCGTTCGCAGCAGTTACTGAGCCGTACTTCTTATCAAACACTGGGCGAAGTTTCGCGTAGCCTTCAAGCTTTGAATCGAAACGTACGTTGTTATCGCGCTCAAGCGCGCCTTTGTAAGGTTCTGCATAAGCAGTCATGACTTCGCTAGACAGTTTACCTGCTTCCCAGCTTTCAGCCGCTAGGCTGTGCGAGCGATGTGCAAGCTTGTCTTGCTCTTCACGAGAAATTTGGTGTGTTTTCGCCATTTGCTCTGCCGTTTGCCCCATCGACAAACCGGTAGAATATTCAGCTACTGCTGGCGGAACAGGTGCTAAGTCTTTTAAGCCTAAACGCTTAAAGATGTTTAGCTTTTGACCCAGAGTTTTAGTTTTCTGCAAATCTACCAAAGCACGTGCAAGGTTCTTAGACACGCCGATAGGTGATACTGATGTTGAATCTGCACCACCTGCGATACCCACCTGGACCGTACCAGCCATCATGCTTTCGGCGATGTTGACCGTAGACTGAAAACTCGTGGCACAAGCGCGAGATACGCTATAAGCATCTGTGTGAATGTTCATGCCTGTACCAAGTACGATTTCACGTGCAATATTTGGCGCCTCAGGCATTTGTACTACCTGACCGTAAACTACTTGGTCAACCCATTCTTTTTGAACACCATGGCGAACGAGTAGTTCGTTTACGACCATTTTACCTAAATCAACAGCCGGTACGCCGTGGAAATATGTAGCCATTTTCGCAAACGGAGTACGCAACCCCGCGACAATGGCGATGCGATCACCCTCTCGGGTAGTAACTGATTGTTTTGTTGCCATAATGCACCTAAATTGATGACCGACTTCATGATTAGCTCGTTGCTATAAAGTGGTCTGACCTGTAATAAACCTGATTTTTACAAACAATGAACAAAATAGCAAATAATGCAGAGCTAAGGGCAATATAAATGAAACTAAAGTTTACCTGAGCTGTTCAAATCACCGGCAAAACTTCCACTTGCCTTCTATAAATACACTCTGATGGCCCAAGTAACTTGTTATTGCCCTCCCAAATATCGCATTTTTATTACTATTTAACGACTTGAAGAAAGATAGAATGAACCTTATATCGAAATTAAAGTCTGTTTTGTGTCATTCTGGCTAAGGTAAAGAGTGGTTAAGGTAAAGTGTGACTAGCGTAGAGTTAATTAATTCACTTTTTACTAAGGCGATCACTTTTTAATAAATTAGTTAACCCAATGGTCCAACTGACACTTCCTGATAACGAGAACTCAAACGGAAATTTTGCATTATGGCAGCAGCGCAATTTCAACAGTTACACGCTTATTTAGACCAGCAGATTATTGGTCAGAGTGCGTTAACCAAAAGTCTTCTAATCGCTCTTTTGGCCGATGGCCACCTTCTAGTAGAAGGCCCACCAGGACTTGCAAAGACACGTGCAATAAATGCATTAGCTAACGGTATTGACGGTGATTTCCATCGTGTACAGTTCACGCCAGACCTTTTACCGGCCGACTTAACCGGAACAGACATATATCGCCCCGAGACCGGCGAGTTTGTTTTTCAAAAAGGGCCCCTTTTTCATAACCTAGTGTTAGCTGACGAAATTAACCGTGCTCCAGCCAAAGTGCAATCTGCGCTGCTCGAAGCTATGGCTGAACGCCAAATTACCGTGGGCAGTAAAACTTATCCCCTGCCCCCGCTATTTTTAGTTATGGCAACGCAAAACCCATTAGAGCAAGAAGGAACGTATCCGCTACCTGAAGCGCAGCTTGACCGTTTCTTAATGCACGTGGACATAGATTATCCAGGTGCAGAGACTGAATTAGAAATACTGCGTTTAACTCGAGGCGAAGCGCTTTCAGAGCCGCCTATTACACCGCCTACGCTAACTCAGGATGATATTTTTACATCTCGCAAAGAAGCCTTGTCCTTATACATGGCACCAGAGCTAGAGCAATACTTGGTACAACTAATTATGGCGACCCGTCAGCCAGCTAATTTTGATGCAGAATTAGGCCAGTGGATAGCGATGGGAACAAGTCCTCGCGCCACCATTAGCTTAGACCGCTGTGCACGCGCCCACGCTTGGCTAAGCGGTAGAGATTTTGTCGGCCCTGACGACATTCAAGCCGTGGTTCATAACGTACTTCGCCATCGTATTATCTTGTCTTATCAAGCTGAGGCAGAAGGTATAACGATTAACGACGTACTCGATAAGATTGTTGCTACTGTCGCAGTTCCTTAAGCTATGGTGAATGTACAAGCGCAGCTGAGTAAGCTGCAATGTAACGGTGTCTCGCTGTCTAGTGCAGAGTTACTTCGCTACCAGCAGTTGGCCAAGCTCTTTAGCTTGACGCCAAAACGCATGCCACAAGCTAAACTTGCTGGGAGTTATTTGACTAAGCACAAAGGCCGAGGTATGGAGTTTGACGAGGCCCGTCACTACCAACCCGGTGACGATATTCGCGCTATTGATTGGCGCGTTACCGCGCGCACGGGCAAAACCCACACCAAAGTATATCGGGAAGAGCGGGAGCGCCCGGTTTTTCTTTTCTGTGATTATCTGCCTTCAATGGCCTTTGGTACGCAGCTGCTTACCAAAGCCGTTCAGGCCGCGCATGTATCGTCATTGATTAGCTGGTCTGCTGCGGCACGCGGCGATAAGGTTGGCGCATTGGTATTTAACCAACAACAGCACAAAGAAATTAAGCCCCTTACTCGCAAAAAAGCCGTACTTCACGTTTGTCATGAGCTTATGGCATTACATGAACAAAGCACACAATCTAAAGCTGACAAAGCAAAAGACGAACAAGCTTT
Organism: Alteromonas sp. ABH4_452; assembly: GCF_056311825.1. Classification (NCBI taxonomy): domain Bacteria; kingdom Pseudomonadati; phylum Pseudomonadota; class Gammaproteobacteria; order Alteromonadales; family Alteromonadaceae; genus Alteromonas; species Alteromonas sp. ABH4_452. The sequence goes on from NZ_CM149973.1 coordinate 3,563,236, forward strand.
TGCTGATGCTTGTGCCCGCGCAAGACGTTTAGCTAGGCCAGGAAGCTTAGTTTATTTGGTATCAGATTTTCAGCACTTAAGTACCCAGGCTATTCAGCATTTAAGTCACTTAACGCGCCATTGTGAAGTAAGGGCTATCGTGATCCATGACCCGATAGAGCATGCGTTGCCACAAACCAATTCACTGCAAACCGTTAGCGTTTCAGATGGTCACAATCAACAGCGCTGGGTATTAGGTGACAATACCGAACAACAGCAATATTTAAAATGGCGAAATGAACACAACAGCGCAATTTACGATACGTTGCGCAAAATTAACATCGCCAGATTCAGTGTGAGTGCCGGCCTTCCGTTAGATGAACAGCTTCAAAGCATGCAACAAGAACAACGGTTGGAGCTTAATTAATGCAAAGCAATAATCTTTCAACCCATTTTTTATCAAACCTTTTACCAAAGTCAGTACAATCGATGCCACCTGCACATCAAATGCCGGCAGCGCCTCAGCAGCAAGACCCCCTCGCCCAGCTGCGCGATATACGCGTGCCCAATGAGGTCAGTATTTGGCCATTAGATTGGGGTTGGTGGGTACTTATCGTCGTGGTTTTATTAGTGTTATTTGGTCTCTATAAAGCTATTTCAGCTCATGTACGGCATAACAAGCCTCGTAAACAAGCATTAGCATTGCTCGAATCAGTTTCAGCACAACAAAGTAATTGGCCGGTAGCCCTAAACTCTATTTTGAAGCGCACCGCTATAAGCTATTACTCTACTCAACAGGTTGCTGGGCTATACGGCAAACAATGGCAAGCGTTCTTAACATCTGCGCTAAAAAGTCCTGATAACAAACTTGAAAGTGACTTAGCATTATTGATAAGCAATGTTTACCAAGCTAACCCTAACCCAGGTGACTTTGAAACCTGCAAAGGGGCGGTAAAAAGTTGGCTTTTGAAAGCGAAGCTCCCGAAAAATAAGCGGACGGTGAATGGCCTTTCCTCTGAAAATGTAAAGGAGCCGCATCATGCTTAATTTTGCTTGGTGGTGGGTCTTCTTCGTACTCCCCCTGCCTATTATCGTACGCCTTCTTTCTAAAAAAGCCCAAGACATGCCTATGGCCGCGCTGCGGGTTCCCAGCTTGCGACCTGGTGATGTGTCAGAGCAAGCCCAGTTGAAACAAACCAAAATACCGCTAATAGCAAGTAGCTTAATATGGATACTACTGGTAACAGCTGCCGCACGCCCTCAATGGTTAGGTGAACCTGTTAGCATACCGAATGAAGGCCGAGAAATGATGTTGGCGGTAGACTTATCTGGCAGCATGAAGATAGACGACATGCAGCTAAATGGAAGACAAGTTAACCGTTTAACCATGACAAAATCAGTGGTGTATGACTTTATTCAGCGCCGCGTGGGCGATAGAATCGGGCTAATTTTATTTGCCGATACCGCATATGTTCAGGCGCCGCTAACCTATGACAGAGACACCGTTTCCACGCTTCTCAGTGAAGCTGTGATTGGCTTAGTTGGAGAACAAACTGCCATAGGTGATGCCATTGGTTTAGCAGTGAAGCGCTTTGACGAACGAGAAGAATCTAATAACGTATTAATTCTTCTTACCGACGGACAAAACACCGCAGGAAATATTACGCCTGAGCAAGCTAAAGAATTGGCTATAAGCAAAGGTGTGAAGGTTTACACTATTGGCGTGGGCGCCGACAAAATGCTGATCCAAAGCTTTTTCGGCAGCCGACAGATAAACCCGTCGCAAGAACTTGATGAAGGCATGTTAACTGATATTGCTACCGCTACCGGCGGCCAATACTTTAGGGCGAGAAATGCCCAAGAGCTTCAGGCAATTTATCAACAGCTTGATGCACTTGAGCCTATCGAAGGCGAAACTAGGAAAATGCGTCCACTGAGCGCGCTGTTTTACTACCCTCTAGCGGCTGCAATTTTATTGTCGGCGCTTTGGGTTTTCCTCACTATTTCGATTTCTTCATTTCGTTGGTTCGTACAAAAGCGGAATAACACGTCAACGCAACAGCTAAATTCGGCTAATGCAGCACAAGTAACTCAAACAAATAGGGAGACGAAATAATGAATTTCGACTTCTTAAACCAATTTCATTTTTTACGCCCCGAATGGTTTATCGCGCTCGTTCCTTTGATGCTGCTTGTGCTTTTAATTAGAAAAACCACGGCTAAACAATCTGGCTGGCAATCGGTTATCCCTTCTCACCTTTATCAACATATGGTGATTGGAAAGACAGAAATGGGTGTAAAGCCGCCAATGTGGATGCTGGCGTTTGTGTGGGTAATAAGTGTTACAGCACTCGCCGGCCCAACGTGGGAACGCCTGCCTCAGCCGGTTTATCAACTAAAAATGGGGCACGTTATCGTAATAGACATGTCGCTCTCGATGCGTGCGACTGATATGACACCAGACAGACTGACAAGGGCTAAATACAAAGCCATAGACTTAGTTAACGCCATCGGCGAGGGTGAAATGGGCTTAGTTGCTTATGCAGGCGATGCGTTCGTTATAAGCCCATTAACCGAAGATGCAGGGAATATTACGACGCTAATACCCAGTCTTTCACCCGAGATAATGCCCGTCCCCGGAAGCGACCCGTTACTGGGTATTGAAAGTGCTGCTGAACTGTTAACAAATGCGGGTTATAACACAGGCATGATCTATTGGATTACTGACGGTATAGAGTTGGAGCAGCAAAAAGAACTTCAAGAATATGTGGCATCTGTCCCTTTTACGGTAAATGCACTTACCGTTGGCACAAGTGAAGGCGCGCCTATTAGGCAGCAAAGCGGTGAACTATTAAAAGACTTCACCGGCAGCATCGTTATACCCAAGCTAAATGAAAGCGCGGTGAAAGGCGTAGTAAAAACGAGCGGCGGTCGCTTTGAATCCTTTACTTCTAACGACAGTGACATTGATGCTCTCGCTGCGGTATCGCTGCTAGATAAAGGCAGCAGTGAAGAGGATGAAGAAGAAAGTAATTTACAGGGAGATCAGTGGAAAGAAGTTGGCCCTTATTTATTGCTACTACTTCTGCCATTTGCGGCCTTTGCGTTTAAACGCGGATTAGTATTTATCGTATTGGTTGGCCTGCTAAGCCCTTCAATAGTTAAAAACGCCCATGCTGCACAAAATATAGGTACGTCTCAAGGCGCTCAATCTATTCCAAGCACGAAACTGTCGGAAGAGCCTGCGCCAGTAACGACAAATAGACCTGATCCGCTTGCATGGTGGCAAAAGCCATTTATGAATGATGATCAGGAAGCTTTGAATAAATACCAAAGAGGTAAATACAAAGACGCCGTTAGCCAATTCAATAGCGAAGCGTGGAAGGCATCATCCCTTTTTAAGTCAGGTGACTATGAAGGTGCTTTAAATGCTTACAAAAATATTCCGGGCGCTGAAAGCCTCTTTAATCAGGGCAATGCATTGGCCAAACTCGGAAAGCTTGAAGAAGCGCTCGAGAAATACGAGCAGGCTTTAGGCGAGGCACCTGAGTTTGAAGACGCGAAAATTAATAAAAAAATTGTTGAGGATTTACTGAAACAGCAGCAACAAGAGCAAGACCAGAATCAAAGCGAAAATGGTGATGATGGCGAACAAAGTGACTCGCAAGATAATGACCAGAAGCAATCAGGAGATCAGAACAATCAGGAGGGTTCGAATGATCAGAATGGCCAGCAAGACAATACTGAAGGACAACAGTCTGACCAAAACCAAGAGCAGCGCTCTGATGACGAACAACAAAATGGCGGAGATAACTCGGCGCAGCCTGATGATACTGAGATGAATAATCAAAACGAGTCATCAGACTCTCAGCAGCAAAATGCGGAACAAGAACAGTCTGAGCAAGGTGATAGTGCACAGCAAGAAAACACTCAGCAAGCTAGTGCTCAAGCGCAAGAAGACGAACAAAAAGCACAGCGGGAAGCGCAGGCAATGCAAGGTCAAGAAGCCGAGCTTACCGATGCAGAAAAAGAAGAACTACAGCGAATGGAAGGTTTAATGCGTCGCGTGCCAGACGACCCAGCATTCTTACTAAAACGAAAAATGCAATTAGAAGCACAAAAACGTCAGCGTCAACGTATGCCTTCAAACCGGAGTGATTGGTAGATGAGAGCCTTATTACAATCTACAGGAATAATTTTTTTACTAACCTTACTTATTAGCGCGGCTGCCTATGCCGATGTAAATTCAGTTGAAGCAACCATCGACCGAAATCCGGTTATGCTTGATGAAGCTATTCGTTTAACCATTACCGCCGATGGAAGCGCCGACAGAGACGCATTTGACAGCTCTCCCCTATTAAAAGACTTTGTAGTGGGCAGGACATCGGTAAGTAGCCAAACGTCTATCGTCAATTTCGACACCAAACGCACTACGGTTTGGACCACCACGTTATTCCCTCGAAAAGAAGGTACCTTCACAATTCCTTCATTAACTATTGAAGGGAAATCAACAAAGCCTATTCAAGTTGAAGTTATTCCTGTTCAAGAACAAAGCAACGTGGCCCGCGACTATTTTGTTACTACAGATATCGACTTGAACGAGGCCTATTTAAACCAACAACTGCTGTACACTGTTAAGCTTTTTCTCTCTAGCAATATTGAGCGGGGCAGCTTGCAAGCACCAGAAATGCAAAATGCGGAAATTACTCAGCTAGGTGAAGATAAACAGTATACCGATATAGTAAACGGCAGACGGTATCAGATTATTGAGCGTCAATTTGCCGTTGTCCCTCAAGCTTCAGGAGAGTTCACGCTAAGGGGCCCCATCTTTACCGGTGAAGTTATGGCGGCTAATACTAACCAGCGTTTTGGCTTCTTTAATCGTACCCAGCAAATTAATCGTGTTGGTCCTGATATTACGGTAAACATTAAGCCTATCCCTCAAGGAATTGACTATCCTTGGCTGCCTTCTGAAATGGTTCGCGTTGACGAAGAGTGGCCGCAAGGAGATAACTTTGTCGCAGGCGAACCGGTAACACGCATAGTTACGCTAACCGCATTGGGCGTAGTAGAAGAACAGCTTCCTGATATTCCTGAGTTTTATCCGCCGAACTTTAAGTTATATCCTGATCAATCAAATACAACGACTGTTGAAAAAGACCAGAGCTTGATTTCACAGCGCCAAACGTCTTTGGCAATTATTCCAACACAGTCCGGCGACTTTGTTTTACCTGAAATTACTATTCCTTGGTTTAATACGCTTACTCAAAAGACTGAGTATGCCACAATTCCTGCTCGCTCTATTACGGTAGTACCGGCGACTGGCAGCAACAACCAGAAAAACGCCAGTGCCCCATCAACAAGTACTGCGGCGGTAAACGACGCACAAAGTGATTTACCGTCAGCAGCAGTTAAGCCCGACCTCGATTCGGGTAAGGAAAGCAAACCGCCTAATAGCAATGCCGATAACGCTAGTATTAGTGAAAAAACACAGTTTGATTGGATTGTGAGCAGTGTACTACTTGCACTTTTGCTGGTCGCGCTTATCGGGTGGCTATTTACCTATAGAAAACTTAAACAAGCTCAGTTCATCGGAAATGCTCACGGCCCTAAACAGCGCCTAATTCCTACAGCGGAGTTTGATGAGAAAGCCCAATATCAAAAACTGATGGCAGTGATAAAAGCAAAAGATACCAGCTCAGTAACACTCACTCTTAAGCAATGGATAAACGCACTAACTGCCGGGAAAGCGCAACTTTCACAGTTTGAAGGAATTAACACCGCTGTGAATGAGCTTTACGCACTACGCTTCTCGGCTAGTCAAACTGATAAACGTGCTCAATCGGAACAAGTATCTAAGACGTTGGAAAAACTTACCGATGAAATAAAGCGCGCTCGCAGCAAATGGCAGCAAACAGGTGCAAAGAACCGCCACACGCTATCTAACTTGTATCCTGCTTCATAAAACGCATTTCATTTGCTAATACACGGAAACCTGCGTAATTAAAGCCCTTGTATAGAGCTGAACGGCAGCCGCAAGGGTTTTGAACGCATTATCTGTAGTTAATATTCAGCACAAGTCTCGGTCTTTAGTGCCCTTTGAGAGGCTCAAAAATCCGAACCGCTTGTAGCCTATAAAAATAATCAATTAAACGCGACGGGGAATAGAATGAAGAAAACACTACTAAAGCTAACGCCAATTGCGTTGGCAGTTACCACATTAGCTGCTTGCTCTCCAGCAAGTGAAACCGCGCAAACAGCGCCAGAGCCGATTAAAACCGAACAGCCTGCTGGACAGTCTGAGTCTGAACGCCTTAATGCATTTTTTGAGCGTACTTTCGAAGAAGACCTTAAGCGCTCTCCCCTATTCCAAAGTTACCTCGGAAAAAAGTGGGATTATGACAAGTGGGATGACATTAGTGATGAAGAAGCCGATGCTCGTGTAGCTATCGCCAAAAACCGTTTAGAGAAACTTAACAGTTTCGACACCAGCAAGTTAAGCGAACAAAAAAAATTAAGCTTGCGCCTTTATAAGCTTGGCATTGAACGTGATTTAGCTAACGACGAATTTAGACACCACCGCTACATTGTGCATCAGTTCCGCGCTGCGCATACCCAAGTGCCCAGCTTTCTTATCAATATTCACAGTGTAAAAAGCAAAGAAGATGCTCAGGCATATATTGGTCGTTTAGACAATGTACGCACCTACTTTGACCAAGTTATCGAACAGATGAAAGTTCGTGAAAAAGCCGGCGTATTCCCACCGGCATGGGCTTATGACCAAATGATTGATGCGTCGAAAAACGTGATTACCGGCGCACCATTTGATTCAAGCGAAACACCGTCGACTATCTGGGAAGACTTTCAAAACAAAGTAAACAACCTTGATATTACAGAAGCTGAAAAAACTACGTTGCTAGGTGAAGCAAAGGCCGCTTTGGTAACGTCAGTCATGCCGTCGTACGAAAAGTTAATTGAAGAACTAGCCCACCAGCGTGAAGTAACCCCTGAAGGCGATGGTGTATGGCGCTTACCTAACGGCGATAAGTGGTATCAAAATCGCCTTAACTGGTTTACTACTACTGACCTTACTGCTGATGAAGTTCATCAAATTGGCCTAGATAATGTAAAGCGCATACACAACGCCATGCGCGACATTATGAAACAGGTAAAATTTGAGGGTACGCTGCAAGAGTTTTTTGTTTTCATGCGTGAAGACGAACAATTCTATTTACCTTCAACAGATGAAGGCAGACAGCAATACCTTCATATGGCGAAAACTGCCATAGATGACATGCGAGAAGCTATTCCTGAATATTTTGGAATTCTCCCAGAAGCGCCAATGATCGTTAAACGCGTCGAAGCATTCCGCGAACAGTCTGCGGGCAAAGCGTTTTATCAAAGCCCAGCGCAAGACGGCAGCCGCCCAGGTATTTATTATGCAAACCTGTACGATATGAAAGCGATGCCGACGTATCAGCTAGAGGCGCTGGCATATCACGAGGGCATTCCCGGTCACCACATGCAGCGTGCCATTGCACAAGAGCTTGAAGGCGTGCCGCAATTTCAAAAGTTCTTGAGCTTTACTGCGTACACAGAAGGCTGGGGTCTATATACCGAAGAACTTGCCAAAGACATGGGCTTTTATGAAGACCCTTATTCTAATTTCGGCCGCCTAGCCATGGAACTATGGCGCGCATGTCGTCTTGTTGTGGATACGGGTATTCATGCGAAAAAGTGGACCCGTGAAGAGGCTGTAGATTACCTCATTGAAAATACGCCAAACCCTGAGTATGACGCGCAAAAAGCCATTGAGCGCTACATAGCTATGCCAGGTCAGGCTACCGCCTATATGATTGGCAAACTAAAAATCATGGAGCTTAGAGCGCATGCTCAAGCTGAACTTGGTGACAAGTTTGACTGGAAAGGCTTCCATGACGAGGTGCTAAAATACGGTCCAGTACCACTTTCTATACTAGAAGAAAACATCAACGCTTGGATAGCCACTCAAAAAGGTGCTTAGCATTCCTTAATAGGTGCTCTGATCACTGGAATTAAAATAAAAACGCGCCTTTCGGCTAACGAAATGGCGCGTTTTTTGTGCCATAGTGAAAATTCTTTAAGTTTTTGGATTTTTTTATGTTTGGGCGAAATAAATCCGACAGTGGTCAGGTCTTATCGGGTATGAAAGCAAAACACCAAAGATATGAAGCACTGGTAAAGGCATTCCACGCCGACATTTACCGCTATGCATTCTGGCTTATTAAAGACCAGAGCATTGCTGAAGATGTTGTACAGGAAACGTTTCTACGTGCGTGGCGATCGTTAGACGCCCTAAATGATGAAAAGGCGGCAAAGTCATGGTTAATAACCATTCTTCGTCGTGAGAATGCCCGCAGGTTCGAGCGCAAGCAATTCGACACGGTAGATATTGACGATTGTCATATACAAGATGACACCCAACATGCAGACGGCGACCTGAAAGACAGAGAGCTTCAGCGACTGTTAGGTGGGCTTAGTGTGGAATACCGCGAACCCTTGATCCTTCAATTGATTTTCGGGTTCAGTGGTGAAGAGATTGCCAACCAGTTAGGGCTTAATAAAAACACAGTAATGACGCGTTTATTTAGAGCGAGAAACCAGCTGAAAGAGGCATTAGAGAAACAAAATGAACAGAGAGGTCGTATAAATGGATGAGTTAGAATTTAGGCGTCGAATCTACGCCGATCCAGAAACGACTGACAGTGATGTTGTAGAAGCAGCGAAAGCGGATGAAAGCAAACGCAATTTCTGGAATGAACAAAAGCAGTTAGATAAGCAATTAAAGCAAGCTTTAAAAGTCGATGTGCCAGAAGACCTTGCTAGCAAGCTCATTTGGCAACAGTCGACTGACGAGTTCAATCGCTACAAACGCAGAAGTCGTTGGTATTTGGCGATGGCCGCATCCGTTGCTTTCACTATTGGTATCGGACTTACCATGTGGTACCACCAACCGCTTAGTATTGGTGGTCAAGCGCTAGCGCATATGCAGTACGCCGAAATGGAAACTGCACATTCGCTACTTCCAGCTGATTTGAATATGGTAAATGCAAAACTAGCCAGCTTTGGCGGTAGCTTTAGTGAGATGCTTGATGGTGTTGAAGTGGTGAACTATTGTCACTTAAGTACGGTGAGAAGCCTGCACCTTATCCTTGATACGCCACAAGGGAAAATGTCGGTATTTGTTGTGCCTGAGCGCGGTGATATCACTGTACCTAGCGAATTTTCTGACGACCAGTACCACGGCGAAAGCATCAAAATGAGACACGCCAATGTCATGATAGTGGGCGACAAAGGTGCTGACCTGAGTAAAATGAAAAAAGCCGTATCTGAAAGGATTCAATTTTCGGCCTAGAAAAAAGCTTGCTCCTTGTTCCAAAAAAGTGCTGAATTTATGCACTTCCCTTCATCGGCCCACTGTGGCCGATTTTTTTTACCTAAATTTAAGGTGAAAATACGTTCAATAAAACTTATACTTTAGGATTAAAACAATCGTTTTAATTTTCAGCAAACATTTCAGCTTATCCGCAGTATAGAGGTAGCAAATTCAATGGCCGCTTGGTGTCGTTTTACAAGGGGGAAGTTTTGTCTACTTTTCATCATTTTCTTCAGTCACTCGCTTCATGCACAGTTAGACACTAATTCTGAGAAGTTGAGGCTTAAAAAGTTAGATGCTTATAGTCGGTTAGCAGCAGTAACTATCTATAACTGGAATAATCAATCTGATATTGATAATGACCAGATAAAAGCCAAAATTGAAGACTTACAAATTCAATCTGATGACAGTAGTGAAGGCATCATCTTTAGACATTTATTGGCTACGGGGACAGCTAACGAAACGGAAGGCCCTCGAGTTCCAATATACGTTAAGTCACCTTTGCTTGAGAACCATTGGAACGAGCTAAAGTCGCTCAATCCAGATTTGTACGCTGCCGCAAGGGCGTATTATATCTATGCCAGAGCAGTTAACGACTTTGACCGTTCTTCACTGCGAATCAATGTTACAGTGCCTTCGCTCAAACGTCTAAAGCGTGAAGTTTTGGAAACAGGTAGCAAATCAGCAACCGCGATAGCTAGTGTGTGGCTGTCAATGGAACTTACGCTAGCTAACCCCATTCAGGCAATCAATGAATTGGAGTACGCACTCCCCCATCTACCCGCCCGCTCCTCTACGCTTACTTTGGAAAATTCATTAGATAGCGATACTGCCCATGAATGGCTTCGCATCGCTTTTACTGAGTTATCGGTACCAAGTCGAGCTTATTTTCACTCTATGAAGATAGTAAAAGAGAGCACTCGACGTGACGATATTGTAGCGTGGGCATATTATACTGCGATTGATGCCTTGCTACTTCAAGCTAAATACGAGGAAGCTTTATCTATCTCGGAAAAAGCTATTAATTTTGTAAAAAATAGAAATTCAAAAGCCGATATGTTTTTAATTCTTTATCAAAAATTGAGAACACTCGTGATGGGATTTAGAGTAACCCATAATAGTCAGATACGCTCTATTGTAAGTGAGATGGATGCTATAAGCGCCCTTCGGTTTGAAACTGATTTAAAAGAACTTGTTTACCTCTATCAGTCTTATAAAGCCATTGTTGAAAATAACGAAAGCCAACTCGCTTTGACAGTTACAAAGTACGAAAACTCCGTGCTTGAAAGCGCGTCGTCAAGCGAATTTAAGAGCCAATACCTTCTACGTAAAGAACTCGAACTTACAAGAATTTATGATACTGCAGGCAATTACGAAAAAGCCTATGAGCATTCAAAAGCGTACAACCAACTTCTCTTCGAGAAGAACACCGAGCAATTTCAGTTTTCTTCGCCTGCCTTCTCAAATAGCATCGAGAAGGATATTGAGCTTGTCCATTATAGACAAAAAGAAATCAACGCCCTGCGAGACGAAAAAGAAGGGCTATCCACCGATAAAGAAGCAATGAAAACGACTATTTTTGCGCTCATTGTCACTATTCTTCTTATACTTGCTTTGTGGCTTTGGATTTCTAAACGACAAAGTGACTTACTCGCGGAACGAGACTCTCTTACTGGCGCCCTCACTCGTCGCGCGATGTTGAATAGCCTTAAGAAGTCACTTAAAGGTGACAATACATCGTGTATAGCCCTGCTTGATGTTGATAATTTTAAAAAGATTAACGATAGATATGGCCACACCGTAGGCGACGAAGTGCTAACTACACTCACTCGAATCATCAAAAATAGGATTAGAAAATCAGATAAGCTTTGCCGATATGGTGGTGAAGAGTTTTTGATCTACTTCTCTAACTCGGATGAACAATCGGCAAAGCGTATACTCGATGAGTTAAATGTGGCGCTTTCTCAAAAAAAAAACTGGACGCATACCAATAAGAAGTTTTCAGTTAGCTTTTCTTCTGGGCTGCTGAATGTCCGCGGAGAAACCAATTTGGATACTATTATTAAAGCCTGTGATGAGCTTCTCTACAAAGCAAAAAGATCCGGGCGCGCGCGAGTAGAATCTTTCGCGTATTAAAATTTTTGCCAAACTTTATTTACCTGTAGCCGTATATAAAACAAGCAAGGTCGCCGACTGACGTAGAGACTCTAAGTCATAGGTGTTAGCATGAAATAAAAAACATAGGGAATTTATATGGCTACTGGCACGATAATCTCGTTGGGTTTGTATTTTGTTGTAATGTTGGGAATAGGCCTTTTCGCCTATCGGCAAACAGACACCAACGTAGAAGGCTATATGCTTGGCGGCCGCCAATTAGGCCCCGCTGTAACTGCACTTTCAGCAGGCGCATCAGATATGAGTGGCTGGATGCTCATGGGTTTACCTGGTGCTATGTACGTATCAGGCTTATCTGCAGGCTGGATTGCTGTCGGGTTAGTTTTAGGTGCACTCGCAAATTATATGTTGGTCGCTCCGCGCCTTCGCGTTTACACCGAAGTGGCTAACAACTCCATTACCCTCCCCGACTATTTTGAGAACCGTTTTGCCGATAACACGCGTTTATTGCGCGTTATAGCCTCTGTAGTTATCGTTGTCTTCTTCACGCTGTATACCTCTTCTGGTGTTGTCGCTGGTGGGAAGCTTTTTGAAACATCCTTTGGCTTAACTTATGAGACCGGCTTATACGTTACTGCTGGTGTTGTCGTTGCCTACACCCTCGTAGGTGGGTTTATGGCAGTAAGCATGACCGATTTCGTGCAAGGCTGCATAATGTTCGTATCACTCATTATGGTACCTGCTGTGGTCATCAGTGAGCTTGGCGGAATTGGGGCTTCAATTAACGCACTAGATACCATTAACCCTGCTTTATTTGATGCATTCATGGATGCCTCTACTAACGAAGCATTAAGCGTAATCGGTATTGTTTCACTGATGTCATGGGGTCTAGGCTACTTCGGTCAGCCACATATTATCGTTCGTTTCATGGCTATCCGTTCGGTAAAAGATATTCCTACCGCTAGAAACATCGGCATGAGTTGGATGATTGTTTCTATCATCGGCGCGCTAATGACGGGTTTATTTGGGTTGGCTTATATTACCGGTAACGGCAATGACATTGACCCAGAAACAGTATTTATCTACCTTTCTCAAATTTTATTCCATCCGCTTATTGGAGGCTTCTTACTCGCTGCGATCCTAGCGGCTATCATGAGTACCATTTCGTCTCAGCTACTAGTAACGTCTAGTTCACTTACCAGCGACTTTTACCAAGCCTTCCTTCGCAGAGATGCATCTGATGGTGAGTTAGTAATAGCGGGTCGTGTAAGCGTTGTAGCCGTCGCACTCGTGGCTATCTACCTGGCTTATGACAGAGACAGCACTATATTGACCTTAGTGAGTAACGCATGGGCTGGCTTTGGTGCAGCATTTGGCCCGCTAGTACTGTTTAGCTTATTTAAACGTGAAATGACCCGCCGCGCGGCATTGGGGGGCATGATAGTTGGTGCTATGACCGTACTACTGTGGATTTATCTTCCGATAGAAATTGGTGGACAAAAGCTTGGGGCATGGATGTACGAAATTGTACCCGGGTTCATTTTGTCGAGCTTAACCATAATGATTTTGAGTAAATCAGGTACACCAAGAGAAGGCGTGCTAGACACATTCGATGCATTCCAGACCAAGCTGAATGAAAAGTAATTAAAAATAACGCGTAAATAAGAGTAAAAGTAAAGCCCTGTTTAGTTTTCTAAGCAGGGCCTTATCTTTTTCTACCCCTGCAAAATAGGGCCTTATGCTTCAATTGTATGACAGTTTTATTTATTGGAATAAGATTGCTATTTTAAATAGCAAAATCGCATACTACTTTTGAATTTAAATGTGTTATCGTTCTATGCAGAAAAATAACCCGCTTATAACTTTTTTATATATAACATAAATTCGGACTTCAAAATGACTGCTAGTATCCCGTCTGTAACGCATTTGAAACAACTCGAAGCCGAGAGTATTCAAATTTTCCGTGAGGTAGCTGCTGAGTTTGAAAACCCAGTAATGCTTTACTCTGTAGGAAAAGACTCTTCAGTGCTGCTTCACCTTGCCCGTAAAGCGTTCGCGCCAGGCAAAATTCCTTTTCCACTTCTACACGTAGACACCACGTGGAAGTTTGGCGAAATGATCAAATTCCGCGACGAGCAAGCAAAGAAACACGGTTTTGATTTGCTTGTCCACATTAATGAAGAAGGTGTTGAAGCTGGCGTTGGTCCATTTAGCCACGGCTCATCGAAACACACTGATATCATGAAGACTCAAGCGCTTAAGCAAGCGTTAAACAAATATAAGTTTGACGCAGCGTTTGGTGGTGCACGACGCGACGAAGAAAAATCTCGTGCTAAAGAGCGCGTTTACTCTTTCCGCGACAGCAACCACCGCTGGGACCCTAAAAACCAGCGCCCAGAGCTTTGGAATATCTATAACTCACAAGTTAACAAAGGCGAAAGCATTCGTGTTTTCCCAATGTCTAACTGGACTGAGCTAGATATCTGGCAATACATCTACCTAGAAAACATTGATATTCCACAACTGTACCTTTCTAAGCCTCGTCCTGTGGTAGAGCGTGATGGCGTGCTTATCATGGTTGATGACGACCGTATGCCGCTTGAAGAAGGTGAAGTTCCAGAAATGCGCTCTGTACGTTTCCGTACTCTTGGCTGTTATCCATTGACCGGTGCAGTAGAGTCAGAAGCAGCAACCCTACCTGAAGTTATTCAAGAAATGCTGCTTACCAAGACGTCTGAACGTCAAGGCCGAGTTATCGACCATGACAGCGCAGGTTCTATGGAGAAGAAGAAAATGGAAGGGTACTTCTAATGGCCACAGACAACGTTGTTTGGCACAAACACGAAGTCAACAAAACCACTCGCTCTGAAAAGCTAGGTCAAACGCCCCGTGTATTTTGGCTTACGGGTTTAAGTGGTTCTGGTAAATCAACATTAGCCAACTTGCTTGAGAAAAAGCTTCACGAGCAAAACAAGCACACCTACCTGCTTGATGGCGATAACGTACGTCACGGCTTATGCGGCGACTTGGGTTTTAGCGACAAAGATCGCGTTGAAAATATTCGCCGCATCAGTGAAGTTGCGAAGCTATTCGTTGACGCAGGTACTCTCGTGCTTACCGCTTTCATCTCTCCGTTTAAGGCAGACCGCGATTACTGCCGTAGCCTAATGGATGACGGTGAATTTGTGGAAGTGTTTGTTGATACGCCACTTGAAGTGTGTGAAAAGCGCGATCCGAAAGGGCTATACAAGAAAGCGCGCAGCGGTGAGATCAAGGACTTCACGGGCATAGATTCAGCCTATGAAGCACCTGAATCACCAGAAGTGCACCTAACCTATCAGGATGAACCGGCAGAGCAAACCGCTGAGCGTTTATATGCTCTGCTACAAGAAAAGGGATTGGTGTAATGACACAGCCTTTAAATACCCTTGCACGAAAAGTGCTAACTATTGCCAAAGAAGCTGGCGATAAAATTATGGCGATTTATGAAAAAGACTTCGCCATTTATGAAAAGCAAGACACCAGCCCGCTAACCGAAGCTGACCTTGCCGCCCATAACGTTATTGTAAAGGCCCTTGAAACGGAATCTGATCTGCCTATTTTGTCTGAAGAGTCAGCTGATATTTCGTGGGACGAACGCA
Organism: Alteromonas sp. ABH4_452; assembly: GCF_056311825.1. NCBI lineage: Bacteria > Pseudomonadati > Pseudomonadota > Gammaproteobacteria > Alteromonadales > Alteromonadaceae > Alteromonas > Alteromonas sp. ABH4_452. The sequence continues at coordinate 3,578,385 of NZ_CM149973.1, forward strand.
AAACATGGTCGTCATACTGGTTGGTAGACCCACTAGACGGCACCAAAGAGTTTATTAAGAAAAACGGCGAATTTACGGTAAACATTGCACTTATCGAAAATGGCAAACCGACTATGGGTGTGGTTTACGCGCCTGCGCTAAACAAGAGCTATGTCGGTATTGTAGGTGAAGGTGCATGGACCGAAGTAGATGGTGAATTCACTGCCATTTCTGCGCGTAAGCACGATGGTGCAGAAGTGTGGAAAGTGGTGGGCAGTCGTTCTCACCAAAGTCCTGAAATTCAAAATTTATTGGCACAGCTTGAAGGTGAAACAGAGCTTGTGGCGATGGGTAGTTCACTGAAGCTTTGCTTGGTGGCAGAGGGCGAGGCACATCTTTACCCTCGTTTGGGCCCAACATCTGAATGGGATACAGGCGCAGCACATGCAGTTGCATTAGCTGCTGGAGCAAATGTAACTGTTCTAGATCCAGAAAACCCATTAGATGACAACGCCGACGCTCTTACCTATAACCAAAAAGAGTCTGTGTTAAACCCCTTTTTCCTTGTGAGCGCATAACATGAACAACGAAAACGAATTATTAAGACAGGACGTTCTGTCTTACCTTGAGCAACACGAAAAGAAAGACATGCTACGTTTCCTTACCTGCGGTAGCGTAGACGACGGTAAGAGTACCCTTATTGGTCGCTTACTTCACGATTCAAAAATGATCTATGAAGACCAGCTTGCTGCCATTACAAAAGACAGTAAAAAAGTAGGTACTACGGGTGAGAAAGTTGACCTTGCCCTTCTTGTAGACGGCCTTCAGTCTGAACGTGAACAAGGTATTACCATTGACGTAGCATACCGCTACTTCTCTACCGACAAGCGTAAATTTATTATCGCTGATACCCCAGGGCATGAGCAGTACACCCGCAACATGGTAACAGGCGCATCTACCTGCGACCTTGCAATTATTCTTGTTGATGCCCGTGGCGGCGTTAAGGTGCAAACCAAGCGTCACTCATTCCTAGTTTCACTTCTAGGTATTAAGCACGTTATTGTTGCAATCAACAAAATGGACTTAATGGACTATTCAGAAGAAGTCTATAAGCAGATTCAAGAAGATTACCTGAAGTTTGCTGAACAGCTTGATATCCCAGACATTCAGTTTGTTCCTATTTCAGCACTTGAAGGCGATAACGTTGTAGGTATCAGTGAGAAAACACCTTGGTTTGACGGCACGCCACTAATGGAAATGCTAGAAAATATTGAAATTGGTGAAGATGACAATCAAGAAGATTTCCGCTTCCCTGTACAGTATGTTAACCGCCCTAACCTAGACTTCCGTGGCTTTGCTGGTACGGTAGTATCAGGCCAGGTCGCACCAGGCGATGAAGTGACGGCACTTCCTTCTGGCAAGAAGTCAAAAGTTAAGCAAGTAGTTACATTTGAAGGTGATCAAGAACGCGCTTATGTACCTCAAGCAGTAACGCTAACGCTAGAAGATGAAATTGACATCTCTCGTGGCGATATGATTGTAAAATCAGACAACTTGCCACTGCTTAACACGCAATTTAAAACTCACCTTGTGTGGATGTCTGAAGAGCCGCTAATGCCAAACAAGCAATACTTGTTTAAGTTCGCGACTAAATCAACACCAGGGGTAGTTGCTCATATCGATAATCAAATTGATGTGAACACGCTGGAAGAAACAGATGCCATGCATCTAAATCTTAACGAGATTGGTGTAGTAGACGTTAAGTTTACTCAGCCTGTTGCCTGTGACCCGTACAAGCGCAATCGTCCTACAGGTTCATTCATTGTTATCGACCGTTTAACCAATGGTACGGTAGGTGCAGGTATGATCATCGACGAAATAGCGGGTGATGCACAGCATACTTCGCCTAACTTCTCTGAGTTTGAACTTGAATTCAATGCATTAGTTCGCAAGCACTTCCCGCATTGGAACTCTGTGGATATCAGTAAACTATAAGCAGGACTGGAGCAATATGGATGTGACCCAGTTCATCGTACTGGCAATTTTTGTCAGTACGATATGCGCGCTGATTTTTACCAGTCAGCGCCCTTCCACTGTGTTTTCTGGCGCAGTGTTAGCTTTACTGGTTACCCAGCAGTTATCTCTTGATGACATCTTGCTAAATTTAACAAACAAGGGCCTAATCACCCTTGTTTTGTTGCTTTTAGTAAGCAGTGCTATTGATAAAACCGCGTTAATAAAACGCATTGGTAGAAAACTTGTTAGTGCTAACTTTACGCAGTCTTACTGGCGTCTGTTTTCACTCACTTTTGTGTCTTCAGCACTACTCAATAACACCGCTATTGTGGCAAGCCTTATTGGCCCTATAAAACAGAACCAATATCACCCCGCTTCCCGATTACTGATCCCGCTTTCCTACGCCGCAATACTCGGTGGCACGGTGACTTTAATTGGTACCTCAACCAACCTTATTGTAGATAGCTTTCTACAAGAGCACGGGCACCCTGGCTTCAATTTTTTTGACTTCACTCTGTATGGCTCCATTGCTGGGTTAAGCTGTGGCCTTCTCATGTTCATGTTATTACCTTTGCTGCCCAATATCGGCAACAAAAACAATAACTATCATGAGTATATGGTTGAAGCAGAAGTCGAAGCAGGTTCAGAACTCATTGGCAAAACCGTGGAGCAAAACCACTTACGTAATCTGCCTGAGCTCTTTTTAGTAGAAGTGGTGCGCAATGGCAACCTAATCTCGCCTGTTGGGCCTGACCTGGTTATTCTGGAAAACGACAAGCTGATCTTCTCTGGCAACGTCCAAAAGCTAGATAACTTAAGCCATATAAAAGGCTTAAGCATGTTCGCAGAAACCGATGGGGTATTGCGTGAAAGCTTAACTGAAGTTGTGGTGGCAAACCGCGCTCAAATAATTGGGCAAACCATTAAAAATCTTGGTTTTAGAGCTCTGTTTGATGCCGCCGTTGTGGCAATTCGTCGCGATGGAGAGCAACTATCAGGAAAGTTAGGAGAAATAAAGCTTCAAGCCGGTGACTTTTTGTTGTTAGCGACAGGTCCTGACTTTGCGACTCGTCAAAACTTGAACAAGAACTTTTTCATTTTGTCTGAGCAAAAAATTGCCCGTCCTTTGACCAATAAGCAAGAGTGGATCACGCTTGGCGGTTTCCTTACCACGGTGTTATTGGCCGCGACTAATGTCATCTCATTGGCTATCGGTTTACTGTTCTTAGCTGCTGTGCTTATCGGCGTTAGGGTTACGTCAAACGGCGAAATGAAGCGAAACCTGCCGCTAAACTTGATTGTTGTAATAGTCGGTGCGCTAAGTTTAGCCACTGCGCTTGAAAACTCTGGGGTCATAACCACTACAACCGAAGCGCTCATGCCTCTTTTGGCGGGCACTGATTGGTTTGTGGCGCTCGTGGTTATCTACTTGCTAACCTTACTTTTAACTGAGTTCGTTACCAACAATGCAGCTGCGGCATTAATGTTCCCGTTTGCTTATGGGCTAGTGCAAATTATCGGCGCACCGCTAATGCCATTTGCTTTAGCCGTTGCCTTTGCGGCAAGCGCGAGCTTTATATCGCCATTTGGCTACCAAACCAACCTCTTGGTTTACAATGCTGCCAACTACAAATTTGCGCATTTTATAAAGATAGGGTTACCTATATCTGTAATGTACAGCACAATAGTGCTAACGCTGCTGAATATAACTTATCTATAGATTGTTTATGGTTTACTACCATAGAAAACAAAAGGGAAGCCTAGCTTCCCTCTTTACTGCTCTTTAACCGAGTGTGCGCGCTACAATTAACTAACTTTATTCATTTTCCCTTACAAAAAATGACTCTTTATCAGAATCTTGTGCTGTACATAATGTGTGCCCGCCAGTAATCTTTATACCCAAACTTATCCACGTGTTAACGAACAATAATTTACAATCATTGTTTTACACAGAATCTGAACAGCAAATAAAAACTAAGAAAAAGGAGCAAAGGATGCACACTGTGACGAATCCTTTCCAAGCGTGTAATGATATATTTTTTAAACCGAATGGCGTCTTCAAAGCGGTTGGCGAGCACAACAACTGGAGCTGGATGCCGTTTATCTTGGTAATGGCTATTACCCTGGTATCACAATATCTCTATGTAAACTTTGTCGATATTGAGTGGTTTGCAGAAATGAACATTGCCGCACAAGGAGATATGAGCCCGGCTGAAGAAGAACAGATGAAGGCTTTCTTTACCAGAGATGCGCTGCTTTGGTCTTCTATTATCGGTGCTTTTTTCATTCCTATTATCGTTAACGCTGTTTATGCCGTATACGTAAACCTTATGACTCGTTCAGACGATAGCCATGTCTTCGGTTTCACAGATTGGTACGGTTTTGCGTGGTGGCTTTCAATGCCTTACGTACTTACCGGTTTAGTTGGCGTTGCACTGCTATTGTTCACCGGAGACCATCAGGTGTCACCATCAATCTTATCACCAGCGTCTCTGGCCTTCATTGCAAGTATCCCTATGGATTCACCCTGGTATGCTTTCGGGCAAGCTTTACGACTAGAGCTTTTTTGGGGAATTTATTTGGCCACGGTAGGCATCTCTCAATGGACGTCTTTTCCTCTTAAGAAAGCGGCACTCATTGCAAGCGCTCCGTATGTGGCTATCTACGGCATTTGGTTGATTGCTTTAGCGCTATTCTAAAAAAATCTCTTTCAATAGCCCGCTTTCCATTTGGCTATTTGTTGTTGCTGCCCCGATAAAACTGGGGCAGCGACAAGCTCCTACCTAAAATTTAAATCTTCGAAGCTCAATTTAAAAAACGCGGTACACAAGTCAACGTGCCCAAGCCCTTTAAGGCCATAAAGGTAGCTGAATTGTCGGCTTACTTCCCTCCCGTAGCGGTCTAAAATAGTCTTTATTCTGATAAAACGTTTCATCTTGTTGACTGTGCCACAAAGGAACACCAAGCAAAGGCAATGGCTTTAAAAGCGGTGTTTTTTCAAAATAATTTAACGCTTTGATGCGTGCTGTCATCGCATCGTCTAACAGCAAGCGCTGCTGCCATTTATTGAGACGGCTAAAACCATGTGGTACAGCTACTGCTAACCACTTGCCCGTAAGGCCTATAAATGGGTTTAGCATCATTTCTAAATTCGCGTGTCCGAAGATAAAAGGGCTGACCTGTGTGTGCCACAGTGACCGTTTTGCCATAAAAACACGCTCCCACTGATGGGACGCTAATTCCGCTAAAAACGTTTCAAGGGCGTCACGATCACATGGCGCACCTTGCATGGCCTTATCTGTTGTTCCGCTATATGAGTCAGTAAGTGTTGCTGTGCGCTTTGGCTTGTTTAAAGCAGTGTTCTCGAGTGCTTCAATGGCAAGTACTACCCCACACTCATCGAAGTGAGTAATGCGGTTGCGGCGCGCCGTTCTGGGGTTTACACCATACGCATTGATATCTTTGATATGCAACTCATTTAGTAACGATTTTGTTTTAGGAAACTGCAGCCAAATAAGTGCATTAAACAAGTCGTGCCAGCTTTGTTCCCGTGTAGGAACTACACCGTCTTCACTAATAATGGTTTCGTAATATCGTTGTTCATCGTTTGAAAACTGGCTTTGCCCTTTGAACTGAGGCCCCTGCCAATGCTCACAATACCGTGTCGTCAATTCATTTAGCTGGTCAGGTGCAGGGAATTCGGTATTACTTAGCAAGCCAACCTCTTCAAGAAGCGCCGTAACCGGTTTACTGGCGTGTTTTAGTAAGTAGTCTTTACAGAAGGGGATTGAGTTTGATTGCATATCAACTATTGGTTCGCTTTGGGGTTTTCTCTATACTGGACGCGTATTGTAGAGCAAACAGAGACTAACAATGAAAAAAATGTTTTTGCCGTTGCTTGTACCTACCCTTCTAGGCGTAAGTGCTTGCACTCCTAACAACGACAGCACCTCAACAAACGAATCAGCGCAGAAGACTATGCCTGCGGCTACTAACTTCGACAGCGTTTACAGCAGTATTTCTGATGCTGACATTCGCGAGCCGCTAAAAGTTTTGTCTTCTGATGAGTTTGAAGGTCGTTTACCAACGACTGAAGGTGAAAAGAAAACCATTGATTACTTGGTCAGTGAATTTACTAAAGCTGGGCTTAAGCCGGGTAATGGCGATAGCTTCCTTCAAAAAGTAGCGCTTATGGAGATCACTGCTGATCCAGATATGACCATGACAATAGGCGACAATACCTTTGCCTACAAAGAGCAAATGGTAGCCTCTTCAAAGCGCGAGCAAAACTCGGTATCTCTTGAAGACTCTGAACTGGTGTTCGTTGGTTATGGCGTAAATGCGCCAGAATACGACTGGAACGATTACGAAGGGTTAGATGTTGAGGGCAAAACCGTGGTTATGCTAATTAACGACCCAGGTTTTGAAAACCCAGAAAGCGGGAAGTTTCAAGGCACTACCATGACCTATTATGGCCGTTGGAGCTACAAGTATGAAGAAGCGAGCCGTCAAGGGGCAGCGGGTGCCATTATTGTTCACGAAACCGCGCCAGCGTCCTACGGCTGGTCTGTTGTTGCAAACAGCTGGAGTGGTCCGCAGTACGGTTTAGTGAGTGCCGATAAAGGCGCGAGCCGCGTTGCCGTTGAAGGCTGGCTGACGTTAGATGCAGCGAAAAAAGTGTTTGCCGATGCCGGCCTTGATTTTGACACAGAGAAAGCTAACGCGATGCAGGGTCCATATAGCAAAGCAATGGATATTAAAGCGTCAGTTACCGTGAAAAACACGTTCGAAAAGTCAGAAAGCAACAATGTTATCGCCACATTACCGGGTACCGAGTTTCCTGATGAGCATATTATCTACACGGCACATTGGGATCATCTAGGTAAAGATGAAAGCAAAGAAGGCGACCAAATCTATAACGGCGCACACGATAATGCCACGGGTACTGCAGCTATGCTTGCAATGGCTAAAGCCTATTCAGAACTTACGCCTGCACCTAAGCGTTCAGTGTCGTTTTTAGTAGTGACGGCTGAAGAGCAAGGGCTATTGGGCAGTAAATTCTATGCCAGCAATCCTGTTATTCCTATTGAAAATACCGTTGCGAACATCAATATGGACGCAATGAATGTGCTTGGTAAAACCAAAAACGTGGCGGTTGTGGGCATGGGTAAATCAGAAATGGAAGACTACCTTGAAGCCGCTGCAGCTAAGCAAGGTCGAACACTTACCCAAGAAGACCGACCTGAAGCCGGTTACTACTACCGTTCTGACCACTTCAGCTTCGCTAAACAAGGTGTACCGGCACTTTATGCAGAGGGCGGCAATGAGCCAGCAGATGAAGAAACGGCTAAATATAGAAAACGTATGAACGTTATTGTTACTGGCTGCTATCACCAAGTGTGCGACCAGTATCGTGACGACTGGGATTTAAGCGGCATTGTGCAAGATACGCAAATGCTGTTTGATGTAGGTGTAGGCGTTGCAAATGCTGACGCTTGGCCTAAATGGAATGAAGCAAGTGAGTTTCAGCGCAAGAATTAATATCCGCTCTGACTCCTAAGCGTTAAAATGCTTAGTTATGCAGTAAAACTAAAAGGGCCTTTTTATAGGTCCTTTTTTAATTCTCTTTCCTAAAGCATTGGTTCAAGCGGCTTCGAATTGCTATTTTTGACTATTCAGTAAACTCATGCGCTATTTAGTTGACATAATAATTATGCACTCTAAATAGGATAAAAATGTTAATAAACGGCTGTTTTGAGATAAAAGGAATAAGAATTTCCATTTTCTCATCATAATGTACTTGCAATTTCCTGTCAGACTGGCACATTCAAGGCACGCGAAAAAAGAATAAAAACAATCCTTCGCTCACTCGTACGCGAGTACCGACAGAAAAAACTTCTATTATTTTTTTCAACAAGTGAACAGAGAGAATCCGTTATATGTGTGGTATTTTCGGTATCCTTGATATCAAAACCGATGTGTCTGAACTCAGAACCCAAGCCCTCGATTTATCAAAACTATTGCGCCACCGTGGCCCTGACTGGTCGGGTATCTGGAATAATGACAATACCATTCTTTGTCACGAAAGACTGGCGATTGTCGACGTAGATACAGGGGCACAGCCTCTTATCAGCCAAAACGATAAGCAAATCCTTGCTGTTAACGGTGAGATTTATAACCATAAGCAGCTAGCCGCTGACTTAGATGAGCCGTATCCATTTAAAACCCGTTCAGATTGTGAAGTTATCCTTCCGCTTTTTCAGCAAAAAGGCATCGACTTTATTGATGACCTAGAAGGCATGTTCGCGTTTATTCTTTACGATGAAGAACAAGACGCTTACCTGATTGCCCGTGACCATATTGGTATTATTCCGCTTTATACGGGCTATGACGAACACGGTAACTTTTATGTTTCATCAGAAATGAAAGCACTAGCGGGCGTATGTAAGACAATTAGTGAATTCCCTCCAGGTCATTACCTGTGGAGTAAAGAAGGAAAAATCACTAAGTACTATAAACGCGATTGGATGGAATACGACAACGTAAAAGACAACACAAGCGATTTAGACGAGCTTCGTGTAGCGTTTGAGAAAGCGGTGAAGTCACACATGATGTCTGACGTGCCTTACGCAGTTCTGTTGTCTGGTGGTCTAGACTCATCACTGGTTTCTGCTGTGGCTGCACAGTACGTAGCCAAACGTGTTGAAGATGAAGACAAGACTGACGCGTGGTGGCCACGCCTACACAGTTTTGCTGTAGGTCTTGAAGGCGCTCCTGACCTTAAGGCAGCGAAGAAAGTGGCGGATATGATTGGTACCGTTCACCATGAAATCCATTTCACCATTCAAGAAGGTTTAGATGCCATCCGTGATGTTATCTTCCATCTTGAGACCTACGATACAACCACTATCCGCGCCGCTACCCCTATGTATCTTATGACCCGCAAAATTAAAGCAATGGGCATAAAGATGGTGCTTTCGGGTGAAGGCTCTGATGAAATCTTTGGTGGCTATCTGTATTTCCATAAGGCGCCAAATGCCAAAGAGTTCCACGAAGAAACGGTACGTAAGCTGGACCGTCTTCACATGTTTGACTGTGCTCGCGCCAACAAAGCCACATCAGCATGGGGTGTTGAAGCACGTGTTCCTTTCTTAGATAAGAACTTTATTGACGTAGCCATGCGCTTAAACCCACAAGACAAAATGTGTCTTGACGGAAAAATGGAGAAATGGATCCTTCGTAAAGCATTTGATAACGGCGAAACCCTTCCCGCGGAAGTATTGTGGCGTCAAAAAGAGCAATTTGGTGACGGTGTAGGTTATTCGTGGATTGACTCAATTCGCGATTTCGTTGAAAACGAAGTAACTGACCAGCAACTTGCAACAGCGGAGTTCCGCTTCCCAGTTAACACACCAGACACCAAAGAAGGCTATTACTATCGCACTATTTTCGAGAGCTATTTCCCTCAAGAAAGTGCCGCTCGCTGCGTACCTGGCGGTAAGTCAATCGCCTGTAGTACTGCAGAAGCTCTTGAATGGGACGAGAGCTTTAAGAACAATGCCGACCCATCTGGTCGCTCAATGAAAGATGTTCACGCTGGCGAGTCGTAATAGACGAAACGAAGCAAAGATATGTATAAAACGCAGCTTAGGCTGCGTTTTTTATTTCTGTTTTAATTTATACCAGTCCGCATAGATAATTACCCTCTCAGCGAGAGTTAAAATGTTAGTAATCACGGCTTGTTACCGCAGGTATAGTGGTTCTACATCAAGGTGACACAACAAAGAGTACGTACATTTGAAACTCGCCCTTCGGGAAGGTCTGGCAAGCTTCCTAGCTTCATTCTGGGAATTTGAAAGGGAACAGCCATTCCTGCATTCCCACGCTTTGCTAGGAAACTTGCCAGCGCCTTCTGAGAGGGCACCTATCTATGCGGATTGGCATTAGTCGCTTTTAACGTAGGTTTATACCAGAGTGCAGAATTAGTGAGAGGCGTTTCAATGGGAAGCAACGGATTTTCCAAAGTGAAAATTTTGCGCTCACTAACGTCTAGAGACTCTAAGATAGGCGCATAAGTAGACGCAAATAGGGCGTCAAATGAACCGTCTTCTATAGCTCTATTTAGGCCAGTCTGAATGAGGTTTTCTAATGTTTTATTATTCCCATTAACGAAGTAATACATGGCTGTCGGGTAATAAAGCGCCATTGAAGGTTCAAGGTAGAGGTTAGAGCGACGGCCTTCTTCCTCGAGTTCTGCGCTCACTTCCATCACAGAACGAGGAAAAAAGTCTCCTTTGCCCTGTTTAATCATGTCATACGCTTCACGAAATTCAGGCACGGTGAAGACGTTGAACCCGTTAGCTTGCAAAATCTTAGTATCTGGCCACTCTTCTCCTTGGATAGGAACAAGTTTACGCATATCGTTCAACGACAATACATAATCAAACTTCGACTTCTTATCTTCGTTAATAACAAAAACGCGAAAGCCAATAAGCCCTTTGGCGATAGGTATTCGAATAGGGGTCAGTTCTTTTTCACGCTGGTTATCTGTCATGCTCCACACAACGTTCACTTCTCTATTCTCACGAAGCTGGCGCATAGCTTTACTCGTCAGCAATATGCGATCCGAAGGACGGAGCTCGTAATTGACACCGGTTTTATCGAGAGCAAGTTTAAGTAAAGCGATAGGATATTGAGCTCGAGCGTCAGAGTCGTCGATAGGACGGGGATAGGTAATCGTCCACGTAGCGCCATCAGCCATTGGAACGATAACCAAAAGACATATAGAAACCGCTGCCGCAACAGCTTTTTTAAGCGAGTTGAAGCTGTTCATTTTCTTTATGCCCAAGTTGAATTAAAGAGTGAGTTAAAGAGTGAGCTGAGTACTCTTGATCGCGTTTTATTCTTTTAAAAGGCAGATATGTATTAAACATTTATTCAATGCCAATGTATTTGTGTGTTTGTAAAGATAGCCGCCAGTTGCGCTCAATACAAGTCCGCACAGCCAGTTCAGTTGCTCTCTTCTGCTGGCTAATTGGTTGTAAACAAACCTGTTTTCCTTCCAGCGATGATACGCTGCTCAGCAGCGCATCAAGTTCATCAATATGCTTTTGCATAGCAATAGGATGCTTAATTTCGTTTGCTCTTTCTAAAGCACTGACTAAAACGTCGTATCCGCCTTTCATATTTATTTTAGGTGAAACAGTTACGTAAGTGCGCTCATCACAGAGCACTTCAAAGGTACCGCTGGTCTCAATTTGTGTGGTATACCCGTTATCGTGTAGCAGGGTTGTCAACGGACGTAAATCATACATACAAGGTTCCCCCCCCGTGATGACCACGTGTTTTGCCACGTATCCTTGTTTACTAAATTCGGCCAGCAAGGCGTCTTCGCTCGAGATGAAATAGCTTTCTGACTCTTCGCCTTTGGTTATCACAGCCTGAGGCGAAACACTTAAATCAGGTTTAATTTCCCACGTATGTTTAGTATCACACCATGGGCAGCCTACAGGGCAGCCCTGCAGGCGAACAAAGATAGAAGGAATACCTGTGTGAGCACCTTCACCTTGGATAGTTTCAAACATCTCATTGATGTTTAATGTGGACATTACAGACAAATTGACACCCTTTAACGATTGTATGTTGGGATTTTACCAAGGATCACATAAAATTCGGGGATAATTTCCTAAATCTTCTAAAACTATGTCAGAAAATGTTGTTGTTATCTATTCAGGAGGCATGGACTCTTTCACAGTACTGCACAAAGCACTGAAGGCAGGCAAAAAAGTTCACGCATTAAGCTTTAACTACGGACAGCGTCACAAAAAAGAACTCGACTATGCGGCGAACGTGTGTAAATCACTTAATGTGCCACATAAAATTGTCGATATTAGCGCTATTAACACACTTATTGGTGGCTCTGCCCTAACGTCAGATATCGACGTACCTGAAGGTCACTATGAAGAACCAAGCATGAAACAAACGGTAGTGCCTAACCGTAACATGATATTACTGTCTTTGGCGGTTGGCTATGCTGTAAGTTTGGACGCCAATGAAGTCTATTACGGTGCACACTCAGGCGATCACGCCATTTACCCCGACTGCCGACCAGAATTCGTGCATAAGATGAATGACGTATGTGGTATTGCAAACTATACCCCAGTTACCATTATGACGCCTTATATCGACGACAGCAAAACAGCTATTTTGACTGACGGGTTGTCGATGGGTTTGGATTACGGGCAAACATGGACGTGCTACAACGGCAGAGAAAAAGCCTGCGGGAAATGCGGTGCATGTGAAGAGCGTTTAGAAGCTTTTAAGGAAAACAACGCTACCGACCCATTAGAGTACGAATAAGTACTGCTCATACAAATAAACAGACTCAATAAAAAACACCTCTTGTTCCCTGCGTATTTATGAACGCTTTAGGACAAGAGGTGTTTTTATATTAGCTGTATTGATGAAACTACTTCTGGCTTTCAGAAATAAAATAACTTAACTCTTTAATGCAGTGGCGTAATACCGGGTTTAACCGCGTGTTTTTACCATTCATCACAAATAGCTCGTGGCTAAAGTTAAAAAGACTCCCTTGAGCAATAGGCACAAGTCCTAACGCCGCCCCCTGCTCTTTTGCCATATAATCAGGTAACAAACCGATATATTCGCCCGTCATAATTGCGGACATCGCAGCGTCAAAAGAATCAGAAAAGGTTTGTATAGATAGCCTTGTCTCATCTTCAATGTAGTTAGCTGATGACAGGCCAGCAATGCCAATGGCAGGATAATCACCAATCTTCACATTTTCTGGCAATTCAGTATCGCGATACTTTGCCAACGGATGGGTTGGCGCACAATATAGACGCCCTTCAGTTTCAATCCCCACAGGGTGAAAAGTCACTGATTCAGGTTTTACCATGTCATAGGTTGAAACCACAAGGTGACACTCACCTGATAACGCAACATGTTCTACTTCGTTATATAAACGAGTTTGGATATTCACGTGGATATCATCAAACTTCTTCATTGTACTTTTAACTGCTTTACTTACAGCCATGTGCATTGAAAGTGGGAGGCCTGCCATTAACACTAGAGTGATATGACCAGAATAATCATCGTGTAGCGATTTTAGATTAAAAACAAAGTTATCGAAGGCATTGAAGATGCGCTTGGTTTCTTGAAAAACCACCTCACCTTCTTTTGTCATTTGAAAACCACCACGACCACGATGACATAGCACCAAATCCAAACGCTCTTCGAGCTTTTTAATGGCGGCACTGATATTTGGACGTTGCATACGCAACACGGGTTCAGCCGCAGTAAATCCGTTGCAGCTTGCTACAGCATAAAACACACGCAGTAGCTTGATATCTGACTCCTGAAGACGATTAAGCATGTTAGCACCTGTTTTTAGGTATAGTTATAGATACTCTAATGAGAACTATATGTAACTAATCGTGCTATTACAACGACATTTTGCTGCTTTTCGTCTCATTTAATAATAAAAAAACAACTTCTCTGTTTCGTAAATAGTTATCTACAGGAATATTTTTACATAAGTAAAAAGAACTAAGCAAAGGTGAAGAGCAAATAGAGATCTGTTATTCAGATTTATACGAAACATGTGTTTAGGAGGCTTTATGGCAATTTTTAACTCACGATTTGAATAAAAAATGCCTGCGCAAGTAAAGCGCCCCCAATAAGTACTGAGGGCATTGACTGGGTAAAATGCTTAAGAAAGCGCAACTACCTGTTTTCTAAGTGATTCAATATCGTCACGAAGTGACGCCGCTTTTTCGAACTCAAGCTCCCGAGCATATTCGAACATCTGTTTTTCCAGTTCGGTGATTTGATCCATTAACTCAGTTGCACTTGCTGTCTTCTGTTGCTTTTTCTTTTCTTCAACCTTGCGCAGTCTTACCTTACCAGAAGCAGGATGTGCACTATCACCCAAGTCCATTATATCGGTAATAGGCTTATTGAGTCGCATTGGTGTAATGCCGTTTGCCTCGTTATGTGCCATTTGCTTTTCACGACGACGGTCCGTTTCGTCTATCGCTTTTTTCATAGATTTGGTTATGCTGTCACCATATAAAATGGCTTTACCATTCACGTGTCGCGCAGCTCTACCAATGGTTTGAATAAGCGAACGCTCAGCGCGCAAAAAGCCTTCTTTATCTGCATCTAAGATAGCCACCAGCGACACTTCAGGCATGTCTAAACCTTCACGCAACAGGTTGATACCGACCAAGACATCAAATTTCCCCAATCGTAAATCACGGATAATTTCAATTCGCTCTACGGTATCAATATCCGAATGTAGATAGCGCACCTTAACGCCGTGCTCGTTTAAGTACTCGCTTAAGTCTTCGGCCATACGCTTTGTTAAGGTAGTAATAAGCACACGTTCGTCAAGCTCTACCCGCTTTTGAATTTCAGACAGAACATCATCGACTTGAGTTGCAACAGGGCGCACTTCAATAACCGGATCTAAGAGCCCAGTGGGCCGTACCACTTGCTCGACTACCTCGCCGTCAGTTTTCTTCAACTCATAGTCACCCGGCGTTGCAGAAACATAAATGGTTTGAGGACAAATTTGCTCAAATTCTTCAAACTTAAGCGGACGATTGTCTAACGCAGATGGCAATCTGAAACCAAACTCCACTAGCGTTTCTTTTCTAGAGCGATCCCCACGGTACATAGCCCCTACTTGGGAAACCGTAACATGAGACTCATCGATAAACATCAAGCCATCTGCCGGAAAATAATCTAATAAAGTTGGAGGCGGCTCGCCCGGCGCTCGTCCCGACAAGTAGCGGGAATAGTTTTCAATACCCGAACAGTATCCAAGTTCCATCATCATTTCGATATCAAACTGGGTACGTTGTGAGATGCGTTGCTCTTCAATAAGCTTATTCGTTTCTTGAAGCTGCTTTTTGCGCTCGCCCAATTCATCCTTTATATGCTCAATAGCATTCAGAATTTTCTCTCGCGGGGTTACATAGTGCGTTTTTGGGAAAACCGTCGCGCGAATAACAGACTTATCCACTGCGCCCGTTAACGGGTCGAACAGACTTATCTTATCTATTTCATCGTCAAACAGCTCAACCCGTACGGCTTGCTTTTCAGAGTCGGCGGGGAAGATATCAATGACATCGCCACGCACGCGAAATGTACCCCGTTCAAAGGCCAAATCGTTACGCTTGTACTGCAGTTCTGCAAGGCGACGTAAGATATCGCGCTGGTCCATAGTGTCGCCCTGTCGAAGGTGCAACAGCATTTTCATATAGGATTCAGGATCACCCAAGCCATAAATAGCCGACACACTGGCCACTATCACTACGTCCCGGCGCTCCATCAGTGCCTTGGTAGCTGATAATCGCATTTGTTCGATGTGATCATTTATAGACGCGTCTTTTTCGATAAAGGTATCGGTACTAGGAACGTAGGCTTCTGGCTGGTAGTAATCGTAATAGGAGACAAAGTACTCTACGGCGTTATTGGGGAAAAACTCTTTCATTTCACCGTAAAGTTGAGCCGCCAGTGTTTTGTTGTGTGCCAAAATAAGTGTTGGTCGCTGCACTTCTTTAATCACGTTAGCCATGGTAAAGGTTTTACCTGACCCCGTAACACCCAGCAGTGTCTGGCCAGCCAAACCACTTTCCAAGCCATCCACCAAAGCTTCTATTGCTTTTGGCTGGTCGCCTGCTGGCTTGTATTTAGAATGAAGCTCAAACCCTCTACTCATTTACTTAACCTTTTCTTTAGCTTACTGCTTAACATTTTGCTCTCGGTCAAACTACTTAACATTACAAACACACAACCTTGGTTGGCCACTATGGTATTAGCTGCGCTCAGATGTTTTTTTATCTGATTCAAACTGAGTAATCGCACGTTTGAAAACAACAAATGAAACACACGCCATTGCAATATTGGCAATGACAGTACCGGCAAATAACCCTTTCAGTTCAAATAGAAAACTACCGGCAACGCTTATTGGTACGAAGAAAATAAATAAGCGGATGACACTTAATACTAATGCCGTCATGGGGCGGTGCATTGCGTTCAACGATGAATTAGTCAGAATGATAATGCCTTGCATGCCATAACCCAGAGGTACAATCATCAAAAATAGCTGTATTAATACGCTTACCTCTGCTTCATGGGCAAAAGCAACGGCTATCCAGCTAGACATTGCCCACATAAGAAGAAAAATGCCGAACTGCCAAACAAGAACAAACTTCAAAGTAAGCGAATATGCTTTTTTAACCCGCTCTACCTGCCCTGCCCCTACATTTTGGCTGATAAATGGAGGCAGCGTCATAGATAGCGCTAGAACGACAATACTAGCAATAGACTCCATTCTATTACCTACCCCCCAAGCTGCCACTGCTTCGGCGCCGTAACCAGCAACTACAGCTGTCATCACACCACCTGCAATTGGGGTTAACATATTTGCCCCTGCCGCAGGCAGCCCTATTTTGAGAATCTCCCGGCTGCTGTCACGGAGCTCGGTGATTGTTAGAAGTCGAGGTAACATCAACTTTCGACGTACAGATAAAATATAAAGTATCCATATGGCACCAACTATCCACGCGATAAAGGTAGCCAGCGCCGCACCTTTTATTCCCATTGCGGGAATAGGCCCAAGTCCGAATATAAAAATAGGGTCAAGCAACGCATTTAAACCGCCCCCAGCTGCCATCACTATGCTAGGCGTCCGCGTGTCACCACATGCGCGTAGTACACTATTGCCCACCATAGGCATAGCTAAAAAGATGCTCGACAAATACCATAGCCCCATATAGTCAGATATATATGGCATTAAGTTATCTGTGGCATTAAGCAGTTTAAATACAGGCTCTATGGTAAAAAAGCCAATCATTGCTAATGTTCCTACCAGCAAAACAGACAGCATTAGCGAACCTGTAGCATAGTGTTGGGACTTGGTTATTTCCTTACTACCCTGCAACTTTCCTATAATTGCCGAGGTTCCTATACCTAAACCAATGTTCAAACTGATTACTGTAAAAGTTACTGGAAAGGTAAAACTGATAGCAGCTAGTGGATCTGTGCCCAACAAGCTGACGAAAAAGGTATCGATAAGCCCAAAGCTCATCATCATTACCATTCCTAATATCATAGGAATAGTCATACGCTTTAACGTAGTACCTATATCTCCTCCCAATAAGTCGGAAGTACGTTGTTTAGCGTTACTTTTTATCACTAGATCTCCGGCTGAATGAATTCTCCTCATTAATTGCACGCTAGTGTAAAACGGTGAACGCTATTTAGCCATGCTGTTTCGATAAACAAAGCAAAGAGCAAGAGGGAGAGAAGAAATATGGTGTTTTTAATGAAAATGCATGCGTTCTACGAATTTGTTCGCTATTCGCTAAAAGCACTACTTTGTCGATAATTGTACGCGATAAATGTGTCAGTAAGTCCGTGACAGTTTAGTTTCTATTCTATTTCACTTTTAATATAGTCACTTCTGAAGTTCGTTCACGTTAAGTTTTCACTGCTTAACGCTTGAAAGAACAACAAAAATGTTAATAGATTGTAAGAACCTGAGAAATAACATGGATTTTGTTGGATAGCATTTAGTCATTCGTTGAATTAACACACAAGCTACTTTTTGTTCAACCGATCAATTTAGATCGAAGGTTGCGATCACAAAAACAGTGCTAACCCTTTGTAGTATATAGAATATCACCCCACATCCAGGCCTATTCAATCGGATCAATTAATACCTGATCTTACAAAAGCAGTAGGCGAATCTAAGCTATCAACATAGTTATCCACAGATTTAGTGGATAACTACCGCCAGACCATATTCGGCGGGATTTCGTGCTCGATTAATTTCTCATCACGTAAGTGATGACTAACCTTTTAATCCTCAGGTACAGGTTACAGATTTATTAAAGGCTGTACATAATAACAGTATGGAAGCAATTTTTTATTCTTTTTAGTTATATTACTTACCTATACTGAGATATATAGCGAAAAAGAAAAAATCATTTTCTTTAATAGCTAAAAGCACACTTGTTTATATGTTAATAAGCAACATGTGCACTTATTAACCATCACTTTCGCTACATTGACGACAAAATGAGCATTAAAGCTGTAAAAAGCTATTTTTTGCGCAGTCAGCATAAATATTTCATTTATGTTGTTGACAGTTCCTAAGTACGTCTTTAATATTCGCCCCCGTTGAAGCACAGGTCCCCCTTAGCTCAGTTGGTTAGAGCGACGGACTGTTAATCCGCAGGTCCCCCGTTCGAGTCGGGGAGGGGGAGCCAACTTCAGCAAACAACTTAGGTGTCGATTCCCCCTTAGCTCAGTTGGTTAGAGCGACGGACTGTTAATCCGCAGGTCCCCCGTTCGAGTCGGGGAGGGGGAGCCACTTAGTTGGCTCTTAATCGCCTCACCCACTTCATTCTATTTTAATTCCTAAAACAACGCGTTTAGACATTAAATAACCCTAATTCAATCAAGTTGTTAAACCCGTTCTAAAAAGGGATAATAGACCTAATCTGTTTTTCTTTTTAATTCGCGGGCATTGTCCGTCAAGATTCCTCGAAGGAATTGCGTTATTCATGACTGAATTTTTACTGCTATTGATTGGTACAGTACTGGTTAACAACTTTGTGTTGGTTAAGTTTCTCGGTTTATGTCCGTTTATGGGTGTATCTGGAAAACTGGAAACCGCCATGGGCATGTCTATGGCCACCACATTTGTACTCACCCTTGCCTCGGCTTCAAGTTACCTGGTTGAAACCTATTTACTTGCGCCTTTAGGTATTGGCTATCTCAGAACCCTAGCCTTCATCCTTGTTATTGCGGTGGTTGTTCAGTTCACAGAAATGGTCGTGAACAAAACAAGTCCTACCTTGTATAGACTGTTAGGTATATTTCTTCCTCTTATCACAACCAACTGTGCGGTTCTTGGTGTAGCGTTGTTAAACCTTACGGAGCAGCATAATTTCATGCAGAGCCTTATTTATGGATTCGGGGCTGCAGTAGGTTTCTCCTTGGTATTAGTGTTATTTGCAGCCATGCGTGAGCGCTTAGCCGCTGCTGACGTACCTGTCTCATTCAAGGGTGCATCAATTGCCATGATTACCGCAGGCCTTATGTCCCTCGCATTTATGGGATTCAGTGGGTTGGTGAAGGTGTAATGTCGATGTCTACTACGATCATACTTGCTGTCATTGCAATTGGCGCTCTTGCCCTTATTTTTGGCCTAGTCTTGGGCTATGCGAGCATTCGCTTTAAAGTAGAGGGCGACCCCCTTGTCGAGCAAATCGACGCCGTGTTACCACAAACCCAATGCGGCCAATGTGGTTATCCAGGTTGTAAACCTTATGCTGAAGCTATTGCAGATGGCGATGACATTAATAAATGTCCTCCAGGCGGTGAAGCAACAATTAAAAAACTTGCAGACTTAATGGGGGTTGAACCCAAACCCCTTGACGCAGCACACGGCGAAGAAGACGTCAAAAAAGTTGCTTTCATTCGAGAAGATGAGTGCATCGGCTGCACCAAATGTATCCAAGCCTGCCCTGTCGATGCCATATTAGGTGCCGCAAAACACATGCATACCGTTATTACTGATGAGTGTACAGGATGTGACTTATGTGTTGACCCCTGCCCTGTCGACTGCATTGACATGGTGCCAATCGTTCAAACTACTTCTACATGGAAGTGGGATTTCGAATCATCACCTAAAGGTGATATCCCTATCAAAATGGTATCGTAATTGTGATGTATCCAAGTTTTGATTCAATTATAGAAGCGCTTGAAGCGGGGAAGCTGTACTCATTTCCAGGTGGTGTGCATCCTGACGATAAAAAATCACTTTCTAATACGTCGGTAATTAAAAAGCCATCATTGCCTGAGTTATTGATAGTACCATTGCGCCAGCACATTGGTTCAGACGGCATATGCTGCGTAGAAGTTGGCGATACCGTGTTAAAAGGCCAAATTCTTTCGCAAAGCTCCTCGCCTTTTTCGGTACCTGTACACGCTCCCACCTCTGGAGAAGTCGTTGCAATAGCGCCGCATGTTGTTGCTCATCCTAGCGGCTTAACCGAAATGTGTATATCAATACGCCCGGATGGTAAAGATACATGGGGCGACCTGTCGCCCATCGCTAACTACAGCGAGATTGATAAAAACAAACTTATTGAAGCTATCTGCCAAGCTGGTATTTCTGGAATGGGGGGCGCAGGCTTCCCTACCCATATCAAAACCTCAACGTCTAAGCCTGTTGAGTTTCTCATCCTAAACGGGATTGAGTGTGAACCTTATATCACATCTGATGACCGATTAATGCGTGAGCACGCATGGCAAATACGCCAGGGTTTAGACATTCTGACTCACCTTATCGAACCTAAGGCAATTATTGTTGCGGTTGAAGACAACAAACCCGAAGCGTTCGAGGCACTCAATATTGCCTGTCAGGATAAGAAAGACTACCGCGTGGTTAGCGTTGAAACTAAATATCCTGCTGGCGGTGAAAAGCAGCTAATTCAAGTTGTCACTGGCCGAGAAGTGCCAAGAAATGGTTTGCCTGCCGATGTAGGCGTGATGATGTTTAACGTAGGAACCTGCTATGCCATTGCAGACGCTATTTTGCATGGTAAGCCGCTTATAGAGCGTATTGTTACTGTAACCGGCGAAGCAGTTAAATCCCCTAGCAATTTCAGAGCGCTATTAGGTACACCAGTCTCTCATTTGTTAGAAGAAGCAAGTTACAACCCGAAAAAACAGAAAGCGCCCAAAGTCATTATGGGCGGCCCTATGATGGGCTTCACCTTATCAGACGCAACTATTCCTGTGGTAAAAACCACAAACTGTTTATTGGTCCCGGCCAAAAAAGAGCTTGTAGATGATAATGCAGAACGCCCGTGTATACGCTGTAGCGCGTGCGCCGATGCTTGCCCGGCATCACTGCTCCCACAACAAATTTTTTGGCACGCTAAAGCAAAAGAATACGACAAAGCCGAAGAATACGACCTTTTCGACTGTATAGAGTGCGGCGCATGCGCTTACGTTTGCCCCAGCGAGATTCCGCTAGTGCATTACTATCGCCAGGCGAAATCTGAGATACGCATTCAGCGCGATGAAAAGAACAAGGCTGAAAAGGCCAAGCAGCGTTTTGAAGCGCGTAAAGAGCGTTTAGAGCGTGAAAAGCTGGAGCGAGAAGCAAAGCATAGAAAAGCAAAAGAGGCGCGGTTAGCCGCAAATAAAGCCAAAGAACAAAATGCTGCAGCTGTAGATAATGCAAATAACTCGGCTGACGCTACCGCAACGGGAGCAAAGGATAAAGTAGCGGCGGCGCTTGCACGGGCGAAAGCGAAAAAAGCGGCAATGCAGGCCAAGGCTAAAGACGAAAATACGCCAGTAAACGCTGACGAGCCTAACCCAGCGGCAGACGATAAAAAAGCTCAGGTAGCCGCTGCTATCGCCAGAGCGAAAGCGAAGAAAGCAGCCCAGGCTGGCCAGCATTCAGATGCGTCAATAGAAAACCAAGCAGGTTCTCAAGTCGAAAAAAATGCTGCTCTTTCAAATTCTGAGACATCAAATTCTGAGCCTTCAAAGACTGAAACTAACGCAGACCTATCAGTTGAGGAAAAGAAAAAAGCGCGAATCGCAGCGGCTGTTGCTAAAGCAAAAGCGCAAAAAGCCGCAAGAAATGACGCAAGTG
Organism: Alteromonas sp. ABH4_452; assembly: GCF_056311825.1. Taxonomy (NCBI): domain Bacteria; kingdom Pseudomonadati; phylum Pseudomonadota; class Gammaproteobacteria; order Alteromonadales; family Alteromonadaceae; genus Alteromonas; species Alteromonas sp. ABH4_452. The sequence goes on from NZ_CM149973.1 coordinate 3,600,091, forward strand.
GCCAATCTGAGCAGGCTACGCCCACTCAATTTGGCGAGCAGCAAGACAATCAGTCTAAAGAACCGCTAGGTGAAACAGACGCTAAGGATGAAAAGAAGGCTAGGATAGCTGCTGCCGTTGCTAAAGCGAAAGCCAAAAAGGCCGCGTCGCAAAAAGCACAAGCATCTAGCCCTGTTAGTGAAGCTGACACAGACAGCCAAGACGTTAGCTTGCAAAAAGAAGCGGATCCTCAAAGTGTCAACGGCCAAGATGATGGTGCTCAGGATAACAAGGCTTTAAATTCATCTAGCAACTTGAGCGAAGCGGAACAGAAAAAGGCCCGCATTGCTGCCGCCGTGGCAAAAGCAAAAGCCAAAAAAGCGGCCAAACAGGAAGGGAATCTAGAGGACAATATAGAAGGCGAGCAAGTAGATGCTAGCAACAGTGACCTCAGCATAGAGACAGCTTCAGCGCAAAATGCGCAGGATGTAACCAGCACGCCTAATGAGAATACTAACGACGCTCCATCTAAAAGTGACGCCGACGAGAAAAAAGCGCGTATAGCAGCCGCAGTGGCAAAGGCCAAAGCAAAAAAGCTTGCTCAGAGCACAAATGACGATTTAGCAGCCTCACAAGATACTGCTGAACAAGAAAGTCACAAGGAAAATGAACAGAGCGAGCCGCCTAGTGAAGCAGAACAAGTAGCAAGCATGCAATCAACTTCTCAAACCACCACTGCTCAAGATGAAAAAAAAGCACGTATAGCGGCAGCCATTGCAAAAGCTAAAGCCAAAAAAGCGGCGGCTGAACAAGAGAAAGAATCAGAATGAAGTTAAGTTTATCGAGTTCACCACACCAACGGGTTAAACGCGATACCGGACAGGTCATGCGCATGGTCATTTACGCCATGATCCCAGGCATGATAGCCCAATCTATTTTTTTTGGTTGGGGCATGCTTATTCAAGCGGTCATTGCAGTAGTAAGTGCACTGGTTATTGAAGGGGTTATTTTATTTTTAAGAAAGCGCCCTGTAGAACGCACGCTTACTGATTACAGCGCAGTTTTAACCGGCTTGTTAATTGCGATTAGTATTCCACCTACTCTGCCGTGGTGGATGACGGTCATTGGGGTATTTTTTGCGATCGCGGTTGCTAAACAAGTCTATGGCGGACTTGGTTTCAATATTTTTAACCCCGCAATGATAGCCTACGTGGTTTTGCTTATTTCATTCCCGGCAGCCATGAGCCTATGGCTTCCCCCTGCAACCCATGCTGGGGTTACGCCAAGCTTCCTTGACTCGCTGTCATTGATATTTACAGGCTTCACTACCAGCGGCTACGATGTTACTCAGCTTAAAACTATTGCCGACGGTGTAACCATGGCTACACCGCTAGACACGTTAAAAACTGACTTAACGCAAGGTGTGACATACTCAGAGTCTTTAGCTAAACCAATTTTCGATGGCGGCATATTCAACGCCGCTGGTGCAGGATGGGGTATGGTTAGCCTTGCCTATTTACTTGGCGGTCTTTACCTTTGGAAAACCCGTGTTATTAGCTGGCACATCCCAGGTGGCATGTTGCTGAGCGTATTTGTTTGTGCATTACTGCTTCATTTAGTTAACGCCGATTACTATGCTTCACCGCTATTCCACCTGTTTAATGGGGCAGTGATGGTAGGCGCTTTCTTTATCGCAACCGATCCGGTTTCCGCGTCAACAACCCCAAAAGGCCGAATTATATTTGGAGCTGCCATTGGTTTTTGGGTAGTTATAATACGTACATTTGGTGGTTACCCCGATGCAGTGGCGTTTGCGGTGATCATTATGAATATGGCGGTACCGCTTATTGACTATTACACCCGCCCTCGCGTTTACGGTAAAAATGTGGGCAAAGGCCGAGGTAAGCAGTAATGATGAAAGAAAGCTTGGCCAAAAACGGCCTTATGTTAGGTGCGTTTGCCGTTGTCACCACAGCGTTGATAGCGTTAACCTTTTTCGGCACCCAAGACAAAATTGAGCAACAAAAGCAGCAAAAGCTTCTAAGCGTACTTAATGAAGTTGTGCCTAGTGAATTCCACGACAATGCCCTGTACGCCAACTGCACAGAAGTCAACGCCCCCGAACTGGGCATCAAAAAAGCCCATAAGGTATACCGTGCCACGCTAAACGGCCAACCTAGCGCGCTTGTGCTGGAAGCCACCGCTCCAGATGGTTATAGCGGTGATATAGATATTGTTGTCGGTGTAAAAGTAGATACACATATTGGCACCGATAAACAACAGAGTATGAAAAGCGACTCCAGTAGCGGTGAGAGTGAAAACCTCAATACCTCTGCCCTACCGCTAACCGATATGGTTGAGCTCGACGGGAGTGCTTCCGAAATGAATACGCCTGAAATAAAAACGACCAATATGAGAGTGCTTGGCGTACGCGTTATCGAACACAAAGAAACCCCTGGGCTTGGTGATAAAATTGAGCTTGCAGTGAGCAACTGGATCACAACCTTCAGCGGCAAGTCTTTCTCACCAGACAATTTAGCCCCATGGCAAGTCAAAAAAGATGGCGGCGAATTTGACCAATTCACAGGCGCTACTATAACACCAAGAGCGGTAGTCACAGCCGTACGTGAGGCTTTACTTTACGCTCAGGCTAACCAAAGCGCGCTATTCTCCGCTCCCAACACCTGTGCAATAACAGATTCGGTTGAAACAATAGATGCCCTTAATGTGGATGAAACCCAACCTCATAGTGTAGAGGAGTTATAACGTGACTGACTTTCGCGACCTGTCCTTGCAAGGACTTTGGAAGAACAATCCTGCGTTAGTACAGCTGTTAGGATTGTGCCCCCTACTAGCCGTTACCGCTACCTTCATTAATGGTTTAGGACTTGGCCTTGCTACCATGTTGGTTTTAATTGGCAGTAACATTACCGTTTCACTCGTTCGAAACGTGGTAAGAAACGAGATTCGCATCCCTGTTTTCGTTATGATTATTGCAGCATTTGTAACCATTGTTCAGCTTTTAATGAATGCCTATACCTACGACCTTTACTTGGCGTTAGGTATTTTCATTCCACTGATTGTAACTAACTGCGCCATCATAGGTCGCGCTGAGGCCTTTGCATCGAAAAACGGGCCCCTTGCGTCCGCATACGATGGGTTCATGATGGGCTTAGGATTTACCACTGTGTTGGTGGTACTAGGCGGCATGCGAGAAATACTGGGTGCGGGTACGTTATTAGCGGGTGCAGATAGGCTATTTGGGCCCATTGCTGCGAATTGGACTATTACACTGTTCAACACAGAAAACCCATTTCTACTTGCGATATTACCGCCGGGTGCGTTTTTAGGCATGGGACTTCTTATTGCTATTAAAAACAGCGTAGATGCCAAGTTAGCAGCTAAGCAAACATCGCCTGCGGTGAAAGCTGAGCGCGTGCGTGTTACTGCAGAGAGTTAAATCATACTGTAATTATTAGTGTGGCTTGACGGAGTAAGCGAAAACTTCAGCAGATGGCGCAAACGTTTTAACTTAAAAAATTTACACCTTGTTTAGCGACCATATTAAAAAAGTATATAGAAATGAATGATGTAGTTAAGCCGGCAAAGCCACTTTCTAAGCAGGAAAAAGTAAAAGAAATAATGCGAATTTTGGATGACCTTTATCCAGAAATTCCTATCTTTTTAGATCACAAAGACCCATATACGTTACTCATTGCGGTTCTATTATCGGCCCAATGTACCGACGAGCGCGTTAATCAAATTACGCCAAAGTTATTCGCTCGCGCGGATAATCCCTACGACATGGTGTTGATGAGTATTGAAGAAATACAAGACATTATCCGCCCTTGTGGATTATCGCCTATGAAATCGAAAGGCATTTGGCATTTGTCCGATATGATCATTAAACAACACAATGGTGAAGTTCCAGCGAACTTTGAAGCGCTGGAGGCCATGCCTGCTGTTGGCCACAAAACAGCCGCGGTGGTTATGTCTCAAGGGTTTGGTATTCCTGCTTTCCCGGTAGATACTCATATTCATCGTTTATTGTACCGCTGGGGTCTATCGAATGGAAAAAGCGTAGAGCAAACAGAACGCGATGCAAAACGCCTGTTCCCTAAAGAAAGATGGAACGACCTCCATCTGCAGATTATCTTGTACGGCAGAGAATACTGCCCCGCTCGCGGCTTTGATCTAAATAAGTGTACTATTACCCGTGAATTCGGTAGAAAAAGTTTTATAAACGAAGTGCTAAAAGAGCAAGAGAAAAAGCAAAAATTGGCGCTTAAGAAGAAGCGTAAATAGAACTTAAGGCGAGCCCTTACGAATCAAACAAGGAGTCTATAGACTCCTTGTTTATATAGTCGACAACCTTAATCTTGAGGGCTAAATTGGCGAAAAGCATAAGCTCTCGATGAGGCCTCTGATGCTATGACAATACCATTTCTCTCAATAATTGAGTTCTGATACTCAAAGGGAAATACGCCATAAGCAAGAAGCCCTTCATAATCGAAATCTTCAAAGCATACCTCTGCTTTAATCTTAATATTGAAAAGCGAACTGATCCCGCTAATTGGCTCAACAGAGCCTGAGTATATGCAACCATTAGTATCTGAACCGCTGATCATCCCTTCGTTATCGATAGCAAACGAACGAGTGTAAGCACCATCAGACCAAGAACTTGCATAATTGCCAGCAATATCGATAAATGAAACATCCTCGGTAGCGCTGACTTTGTTGGCAGAGAAGTCAAATGTGAGACCCGATACTGTCGCTGAGCCTTCTAAACTGTCACCATTCGCTGTGAACTGCATTGTGCCATGCTTAGTCATGCCTTCTCCTGGATACAGCATGGTATCGTCAGAAGTAAAGGTATCTTCGCTTATGTCGCCGTGAGCAATAAGCGTGTCTCGCGAGGCCTGCGAAAATACAATAGTCTTACCCTCAGAGGAGACCGCAATAACAACCTCTTCTTGCCCATCTTCAGCTGTTGAAGTTTGCCCAAACCATACGCCTAGTACTGAATTTGGCCTTACTACACTGTCATTATCATTTAAGCTACCGCCACAACCAACAAGCAAAAATGCACAAAGCAATGAACCGAAACAAGCCTTATCGTTGATAAAGCCAGAGAAGGTTAATGTGCTATGTTTGAAATAAGTATAGAGTGACATTTTCAAATTTACTTTCCTTGTTATTTTTTTCCTTTTCAAAAGGTAACATTATTTTTGACAACCAAGTAGACCTGCTTTGCGATTAACTTACGGCTTCGGCTTGTGGTTTACCTCGAAAGCACATCTCAATTTGGCTATGATAAGTACGTCATATTTTTGCTCACGCAAATAAATAAAAATATAAAAATAATCCACGGAGAACACATGTCCCGATTGAATAATATCGCTAGGAATCTAGCGTTTGGTGCATTAGTAAGTGCATGCAGTTTCGGTGTTTTTGCTGAAACTTCCCCCATTACTGACGAGCAAAAGAAAAATGCCGAGACGCTAATTCAAAAAGCGCTGAAAAGTGACTTAGGCTATAGCATCGTAGAATCACTCACTACAGAGATAGGCCCACGCCTTGGCGGTTCAGAAGCAGAAAAGCGCGCCAGAAACTGGGGCGTTAAGGTAGGAGAGCGCCTTGGGTTTGATAAAGTGAGTATTGAAGAGTTTATCATGCCCTTCTGGGACAGGGGTCACTTACATATTTCACTTACTGCGCCATACATGCAGCCCCTTTACGGTACCGCGTTAGGTGGAGCGGCTCCTTCAGAGAGCGAGATCAACGCTGACATCGTGTATTTCAGGGATATTCACGCGCTAACCGCAGTTAAAGACGGCGCGCTGAAAGGCAAAATTGCGTTTGTCGATGGCGACGCCATGGTAAAAAGCCAAACGGGTGCAGGCTATGGTCAAGCGAATCAGCGTCGCCGTATTGGTTGGCAACATGCACAACGCGGTGGTGCTGAAGCTTTAGTTGTACGTTCGGTAGGCTCAGACTCTCATCGCTTCCCTCACTCTGGCATGATGAGCTCAGACGGTGATGAGTGGGCCGATATCCCAGTAGTTGCTATTTCTAACCCCGACGCCGATCACTTACGACGCCTACACAATTTAGGCAAGCCACTGTCGTTATCGCTCCATTCTGAGTCAAAGTGGAAAGGCGAAGTAAATAGCGGCAACGTAATACTAGATTTAGTAGGAAGTGAAAAGCCTGAAGAGATTGTGCTCATTGGTGGTCACTTAGATAGCTGGGACCTCGGCACTGGCGCTGTAGATGACGGTGCGGGCGTTGCTATTACCACAGCGGCAGCCGCATTAATTGCATCACTGCCTGAACGCCCTAAACGCACCATTCGTGTAGTTATGTTTGGCGCTGAAGAAGTGGGCTTGTTAGGCGCGTTTGCTTATGCAAAACAGCATGAAAAGAACCTTGCTAACCACGTACTTGCTACAGAGTCTGATTTTGGTGCGCAAACAATTTGGCAACTTGTGTCGAATGTGAACCCTGAAGCAACAGTACTGGTAGATGAAATCGCAAAAATCCTGTCCCCGCTAGGTATAATTCGCGGTGGTTCAGACGTTGCTGGTGGCGGCCCCGATATTATACCGCTAGCAGCGAAAGGCGTACCGACTATCCGGTTGAACCAAAACGGACGAGATTATTTCGATCTTCATCACACGCCTGATGACACATTGGATAAAATTAACCCTGATGAACTGGCGCAAAACATTGCAGCTTATGCAGCAAGCATATATCTGTTAGCAGATTCAGACGTCGACTTAAAAGCCAAACAATAACCACAGGTTATTTCTATAATGACGTTGGTTAGTACACACCCGTACTAGCCAATGCTTTTCTTGTAACAACACACCTTTATTTACAGCGCTTAATACATACGACGCAGTTGCACGACTGAACACGCAAGACCTATAACCTTTTAGCTTTTTAGCATCATTACTGACTATACAGCGATAAAGTCTCTTAAGCGCTTGTTATTAAGCACGAAAGCATAGAATGGGTAGTTAGAACTTAATTAGCTCTCTTGAATAAGCTGATCAATAAATCGCTTTGCTTCTTGTCTTGATGATAACTGAACATGTCGATAGGTATTCGCATGTTTAAAGGCAACAGCAGTTTTATTTATAGAGATATTTGAAATTAACGCACCTGGAATAAGGCTGTTAAGGGTAGAGATAGAGTTTTGAAATTGCATATTAAATACTTCTTTATTGATATTGTTTGTTTTGAATTCCTCGCAGGTTGGGTAAAGAAATCTAAAAACGAAAATTAGGCTCTTTCACATTTTTCGTGGAAAAGAGCCCATCTTTGCGGGTTACTTCAGATAAGGGAAATAACCCTAAGCTGGCTTACAGGTCTTAAAGAACTGTTACGTTAGCAGCTTGTGGGCCTTTTTGGCCTTGTTCAACTTCAAAGCTAACCGCTTGACCTTCAGCAAGAGTCTTGAAGCCGTCAGAAGTGATTGAACGGAAGTGTACGAATACGTCTTTGCCACCAGCTTCAGGAGTAATGAAACCGAAACCTTTTTCTTCGTTAAACCACTTAACTGTACCGTTTACAGAATTAGACATAATAATAACCTTTTAAAAAATTGATGTAATGGTGGAAGCCACCGAATAGCAATAGACATAACTAAGCTAGTAAAGCAGTTGTATATCTATCTAGCACTTCAATTTGAAGGTATAAAGAAAGGTACAGCGCAGTATTAGGTAAAGCATAAAACATATCTAGAGCGAGCGAGACAGTACAGGTAATTAGCCGCCATGTCCAATTATTTCGGGATTATTTTTTAAGCATTGCAACGCGAGCTTATCATTTGGGCCCACAATGAATACGTATGTTTGTATAACGCCAATAGCGGCTAAGTTAATCTTATTCTTTTTTCGCTAGGTTTTAATTATGACAGACATGTACTCATTATCGGGTAAAACCGCCATCGTGACAGGTGGCGGCAAGGGACTGGGTAAAACTATTACTCACTTTCTATTAGATGCAGGAATGAAAGTAGCTATCTGTGGACGCAACAAAGAAACGATAAACGAGACAGTTGAACAATTAGATGCGCTATTCCCCGGTAAAGTCATTGGGACAAAATGTGATGTATCAAAAAGTGATGAAGTAGCAAGTTTCGTAAAAGAAGTTAAAAATGCATTTGGCGAACTTCACGTTCTTATCAATAACAGTGGTTTTGGTAAAGAAACGCTCATCTGGGAAACCAGTGAAGACGATTGGGATGAAGTGATGGATACCAATGTAAAAGGTTCCTTCCTTATGTGTAAGCAAGTGGTGCCCCATATGATTGAAAATCGAGAAGGTTACATTATTAATATTGCCTCTCAGGCGGCACTAAATGGATATGCCAATGCAGGCGTTTATTGCGCTTCGAAATTCGCATTGGTGGGATTTGGTAAAGCTCTTCAAGAGGAAGTGCGACCTTATGGCATTCACGTTCACTCGCTCAACCCTGCGCTAATTCAGTCACAGAAAACAGGATCAGAGAAAGTAGACAAGGGTTTGATTCAAAACGAAGACTTAGGAAAAATAGTGGTTTATCTGTTAAGCCAACCACGTAGACTTAAAATTGATAATATCGGCATGTGGGGTTTTTAATACGTTTAAGTGGAATTGTAAAACTGTCTTAAAGCGTTAACATTTTTCCATTATCATGGTGTGTCGTTTGCGTTGACCAACGAAAGTACTATGCGGGGATCTGTGTAGCTAGAGTTCTGGATACATGTGGCAACTGCAAACGCGCACATACAATGCAGTGTACCATCGGGTAATTCTGATGGTTCAAATAGGAAATAGTTATGCGAATGCTTCACACCATGCTTCGAGTTGAAAACTTAGAGGCGTCACTTCACTTTTACACCTCATTGATGGGCATGCGCCTTCTTCGGCAATCAGAAAACAAAGAGTATGAGTACACCCTCGCTTTTGTAGGATATGGAGAAGAGACCGATAGCACCGTGTTAGAGCTTACTTATAACTGGGGTGACAACACCTACGATAAGGGTAACGCGTACGGCCACATCGCCATTGAAGTAGACGACATCTATCAGTTTTGTGAAAACTTAGAAGCAAATGGCGCTGAGGTGTATCGTAAACCTGGCCCCGTAAAAGGTGGCTCTACCGTCATCGCTTTTGTTCGCGATCCAGATGGGTATGCCATAGAACTTATTCAAAATAAGTCTATTTCACTATAGCGCGACGTCGCCAATATCTTTTAAGCGCTTGTAACATAAGCTTTCTGTGAAATGTACGGCATAAGTAAGAAGGCGATAAAAGTAAACACATGGAGTGGCAGTCACATGCTAGGTAACCGCTTATTATTTTCTTTAAACCAGGTAAGCAAGGGTATAGCGGGTTCGTCGAACCAGCTCAAGCTGAGATTAAAGGGCAATGCTAGGTTGCGCAATAGATACACGACTAGATTGGCATCGTTACTACCTGCTTTGGTGGTGCTATTTACAGGTGCCCTTGCCTCTGAGAGTGCGTTTGCGGCTGGTGCTACGAATAGTAAAACCTCGCAAGCTGAAGCAGAACATACCGTTAGTGAAAGACTGCACTTTAGCGTTATCGCTCACCGTGGTGCTTCTGGCTATTTGCCGGAACACACCCTTGAAGCAGCCACGCTAGCGTTCTCGCTGCGTCCTGACTTTATAGAGCAGGATGTTGTTATCACCAAAGATGACATTCCGGTGGTACTACACGACATTCACTTAGAGACAGTCACTAATGTAGAAGATATTTTTCCAGCACGTCACCGAAAGGACGGACGCTATTACGCCCGTGACTTCACCCTCGAAGAGCTTCGAGCATTGCGGGTACATGAGCGTGCCAACAGTGATGACAAACAAGTTTTTAAAAGTAGGTACCGCGGCTCCCAGGCTAATTTCAAAGTGGCCACGTTAAGTGAACACTTTGAGCTAATCAGCGAACTTAATCGCCAATTCGGCACGTCTGTAGGCGTATACCCAGAAGTAAAGTCCCCTGCTTTTCACATTGCTGAAGGTATTGATGCCAGTAAGATGGTTATCGACACATTAAAAAACTACGGGTTTGCGGGAGAAAACGGCAATAGTTACCTGCAGTGCTTTGACTTTAACGAGGTCAAACGCATTCGTGAAACGCTTGGCTTTAAGGGCAAAGTAGTTATGCTGATTGGCGAGAACGATTGGGGCGAGAGCGACACCGACTACGATTGGCTGCGTACACAAGATGGCATGAAGCAAGTCGCGAAGTATGCAAACGGCATAGGCCCTTGGTTAGGCCATTTAATGGATACCCAGGCTATGGCTAAAGGGAAAGTAGAAGCAGCAAGCTGGGTTAAGTACGCTCACGATAATGAACTTACCATTCACCCCTACACTTATCGTCAGGATGCGCTTCCAGCGGGCATGTCTGGAGAACAAATTTTAGATGTATTGCAAAAAGAAATTCGAGCTGACGGCGTTTTTACCGACCATTTAGTGCCTGTATTAACTTGGCGAGACAAAACAAATTAACGCAAGTTAAACGGGTTTAAGGCGCTTTAGCAAGCGCCTATGACTTGGATAGTCGTACCACTACGCGCCTGTTTTGCGCGCGGCTTTCTCGCGTATCGTTTGGCGCGATATGACGTTTTTCACCGTGGCCTGTTAGCTGGATCCTATCTTCAGGTACACCTAGCGTAGTTAAATAACTTTTTACTTCATTAGCCCGTCGAATAGACAATTGTTCGTTGTTGTAACGGCCACCGTAACTGTCTGTGTATCCATCGAGAAGCACAAGCTCCAATTCGCTGTCTTCTTTTAAATATTCGCCAATCATAGTTAAACGCTTTTGCGAATACTTAGTAAGTTCTGTGCTGTTGTTCTGATAAGACAGCACTGTGTAGGCTATGTCATCAAAACTAAAGGGAAGCAAGTTCGACACGCACTTAACAAAGTCGCGATACACACCTGAGAAGTTGCTTGCGTTTAATGCCACACTCACCTGGTCGTATTTGTTGTACCAATCTTGGTAGTAAATCGTAGGCCAAAAGCCTTTCTCTAACTCAGATAGCATGGTCCATGCAGCATCTTGCGGCAAGTCGCCGTTATATTGCTTGCGAATAGACATATCCGCGATGGTCTTTGGCGCCACACCCGGCATCCACTTTGGCGGAACAGAGTAGACCGCAGCCACATCAAACTTGTTTGGCAGCATGTACATATCTAATTCAAATTCCATGTTGAGCTGCTTCGACGCAGAACTCGTGAACATGGCTTCGCCGTAGCCAGGAAGTTCGTGGTTAAGCGTACACTGCAGCCGCGTGTCAGTATCAATACGCCAGTTGGAGCTTTCTATGGTTGCAGAATATTGCCGCATGGCAGCATGGGACGACAGCGACCCCACCATCCCCAATAAAGCGATATATTTTAATTTCGACACCATTTCGACACCATAACGAAAGTCAGACTAACACAGGTGTAGGCTTTTCATACGCCCACCAATATTTAAGAGCCATAAATTGTACCCATTCGTTTTAAGCCGCGAATTGAGTGTTTTAAAAATCCATGGTTAATATGATTATCGTCCAAAGTGTAGAAAAGTTTAGCGCTTAATACCATTAACGTTTCGTACTATTAGCGCGTCCCATCTTCGCTACTTTCAAATTGAAACTGGCAACTCGAAGATATCCTTGCGATAATTCTTTTCGCTAATAAGTTTCGCAGGTAGGTTTGCATAAAAAGCGACCAACCAGTTTCTGCAATCTAGTCTTACAAGAGTGTTTATGTCTGCCAACCCGCCCCTTCTTTCCCAGCGCTTTCGAGGTTATTTCCCTGTTGTTATCGACGTTGAAACGGCCGGATTTAATGCAGGCACTGACGCCTTATTAGAGTTAGCAGCGGTTACGGTGAAAATGGATGAAGACGGTATACTGCATCCAGACCAAACCTTTCACTACCATATAGATCCGTTCGAGGGCGCTAACCTTGAGCCCGCGGCGTTAGAATTTAATGGCATTGATCCAAATTGCGCATTACGAGGTGCTATTGAGGAAAGCGAAGCCATGAAGGATTTATGTAAAGGTATTCGCAAAGCACAGAAAAATGCAGACTGTCAGCGTTCTGTTATCGTTGCTCATAACGCAACGTTTGACCAAAGCTTCGTTAATGCTGCGATTGAGCGCTGCAATATAAAGCGCACGCCCTTTCATCCATTTGTTTCCTTCGATACCACCAGCCTAGCGGGCCTTGCTCTTGGTCAAACTGTGCTGGTAAAGGCATGCCGGGCTGCGGGTATATCGTTTGACCAAAATGAAGCGCATAGCGCCCTTTACGATGCACAGAAAACCACCGAGCTATTTTGCTATATGGTAAATCGCTATAAGGCCTTAGGTGGCTGGCCAGTAGAAAATCAAGAATAGTTTATTTAGATAAACGCCATAAACAAAAACAGCGCCAAAAGGCGCTGTTTTATTATCTTTGAACAGGTTAGCTTATAGCTTGTCTGCTTCTTCAGATAGGTATTTAGCTACACCTTCAGGTGATGCATCCATACCTGATTTACCTTCGGTCCAACCTGCTGGGCAAACTTCGCCATGCTCTTCGTGGAACGCTAGTGCATCAACCATGCGAAGCATTTCGTCAACGTTACGACCAAGTGGAAGATCGTTTACTACCTGGTGACGTACCATACCTTCTGCATCAATTAGGAATGAACCGCGGAAAGCAACACCATCTTCAGGGTGCTCAACATCGTATGCTTGGCAGATGTCGTGTTTTACGTCAGCAACAAGAGTGTATTTAACCGGACCAATACCACCTTGATTTACTGGGGTATTTCTCCACGCATTGTGTGAAAATTGAGAGTCGATTGAAACACCAATTACTTCAACACCGCGCTTTTTAAACTCGTCATAACGCTTGTCGAAAGCGATAAGCTCTGACGGGCATACAAAAGTAAAATCTAGCGGGTAGAAGAATACAACCGCTTTTTTACCCTTGATTGCTTCACTTAGTGTGAAAGAATCTACGATTTCACCGCTACCAAGTACCGCTGCAGCAGTAAAATCAGGCGCAGGACGGCCAACTAATACACTCATGAGTCTCTCCATTTATATTTGGATTGTAATAATAGAAGTGATTACATTGCGTAAACACTTTGATAGAAAATTTCCTTCCCAGAAAATAGGTACGAATACGGAAATAACAATGTTAAACAATGAGTTTTTTTACTGCTCGTACCAATAATGCTCGTCCACATAAATAATTATCTAGACATTACCCAGTCATTACCAAATTGTGGTTTATTAAACTTGCCATTATCTGCTTGCCAAAACAAAGAATAACAATTATTATCATTTACAGATTCATTTGGAGTACGTTTAATGTTTGTTTGCATGTGCTATGGGGTAACAGATAAAAGCATTCGCGCGGCGGTTGAAGAAAACGGCGTGGGAAATGTACGTGAGTTACGCCAACATTTAGAGCTAGGCTCACAGTGCGGTAAGTGCATCAATATGGCGCAACAAATTATCGATCAAACTATCATTGATGAGTCGCTTTTCAAAGACGTTGGCTAATATTAAAGTCCAAGGCTATCAAGGCTAAATATCGCAGTCTTATTTCCGAACACGCTTACCCTATCTATTGAAGTTAACGCTTTATTCATCTTAAAACGCTCGGTTTAGCTCCCTCACCTTTTCTTGATTAAGCTTCGTCAGTACTTTCAGCTAATTAAAGCGATACTCGACACCTGCATAGTAAAACGCGCCGTTAATACCGCCCGGAGATGTTGGTGGATAAAGGGCCCCCACTTCCCCTTTAAAGGGGTTTTCATCTGGCAACGCATCAAACAAGTTCTGCGCTCCAAAAGTAAGTTGAGTATCAGGCAAAACCTTCCAAGCGAGTTGAGCATCGAAAGTGGTTAGCGCACTGCCGTAAATATCCAAGCCTGCCGAAGCATCTAGATGATCTTCATAAAATTTACCGTAGTAGTTTAAACGCCAAGTGAAGGCCCATTCACCTTTTGACTGTTCTAAGGTAATGCTCCCTCGATGAGCAGGGAGATTGTCTTCTAACATACGTATTCGAGCCTCGGTTAAATTGGGCAGAAGCGTTGTTTCCCCATCGCTTAACACCGGATACAGAGATACACGCTCAACTTGTGTGTCTGTCCAGTTGTAGGCAACCAACACAGAGTTTGACCAGTCACTTAACGCAAAATTGTAGTTTACAACTAAATCGATACCCTGGGTTTTAGTATCAAAATCATTAGTAAAATACTTAGCGGAGTTATATCGGGCCGCATCAAAACGCCCTTGCGCAACAAGCGCATTAACGTCATCCTCGGTTAAAGGAATGGCCGATGTGGTACTGATGCGATCGGTAAGGCGAATATTAAAATAGTCAAGGGTAGCAAAGAAGTTGTCACTCGCTTGCATAACCAAGCCCAAGCTAAAGTTTACTGACTCTTCAGGCGTCAGCGGCGTGGCTCCAAGCTGCAGCGAGATAAGGTCGGTTGGCGGCAAGGTTGCTTGGTCTTCCAAGCCGTTAAGGCCATAGGCAGTAGTTACGTTTATAACATTGCTTTGTCCCACAGTGGGTGCTTTGAACCCCGTATTTACAGAACCTCGTAGTGCAAACATCTCGTTAAGTGTATAGCGCGTACTTAGCTTTCCATCAAATGTTGACCCGAAATCACTGAAATGCTCTACTCGCGTTGCTAAACCAAACTCCCAATCTTCAGTCGCGTAAAATTCCAAGTCGGCATACACAGCCCAATTGCTGCGACTCCAGTGACCAGCAGACTGAGGTTGATAACCAGGAAAACCGTTAGAGCCTATTGAGAAGCCTTCACTTAAGCCTATCGGGGGTTCTAAAGCGAAAGGGCCAGCGATATACGAGGCTTCATCTCCCGCTTTTTGAAAATACGTCTCTTTTCTCCATTCAACGCCAGCAGCAATGCTCACCGGATCGTCAAAAATAGTCTGGATCAGTTTAGTAAAGTCTAGGTTTAGCGTGCGTTCTACTTGCGATACCCCGCCTGGCGAAAAGGTCGTTGGGCTTTGCGGGCCAAGCGAAGGATTGACCGTATTTGATATGGTGTACTCAATATCGCTATAGCCCAAGGTGGCACTGATATCCATCGCCCACCCGTAAGACAATTCTTGCTTTATGCCCATTGCAATAGATGCATCGGTAATCGTTCCACCGAACCGAGGAGTAAAACCACCGGGGAACCACTCATTGAAGGCAAAGCAGTTTGTTCCAAGTGCTGTCGTGTTATCTGCAATAAGTTGGTAGCTAGGATCTTCTAGTACGTTATCATTCGATAAGGAAATTGAAGGGCACGCTATGCCGCTGTTTAGTCCATCCAAATCAGCAACAATAAGACGGCTTTCACCGGTATTTGGATCGGTTCGGCTAAAAACACCTTCGCGAGTTTGCGGGTTTCGAAAATAAAACCCTCCGTTTATTTCTCTTCTCGCGGCGGTCGCAAAACTATAAAAATAGGAGGTTGCCGAAAGATCAGCACCAGTATTGAGTGCGAGCTTAATATCCTCACTAACATCAAGAGCGCCCCAAATTTGAGATGGCGAGGCAATAAAGCTATTTCCCTGTTCTAATAACCCTTGGGCATCATCTCGCTGCACCGAGCGCGATGTGCCGTTTTGCTGTCGGTATTCTAAAGTGGCGTTAAAAAATCCCGATTCTCCTAACGCAAAGCCTTTATTAAGCTGTATTTGAAGCAGTTCGCCATCACCCTCACTGTACCCTCCAACTTTAAGCGCAACGCTCCCACCCTCACGGTCATCTTTTAGCACAAAATTGATCACGCCAGCGATAGCATCTGAGCCATACTGGGCAGAGGCCCCGTCTCGCAGTACTTCCACTTGTTTTAACGCATAAGCAGGTATAACGGATATATCGGGACCTTGAGCACCATCTGATAAACCTCCACCTAAAAATGTGATAACGGCTGAGCGATGTCTCCGCTTGCCATTTAACAACAACAGAGTGTGATCTGACGACATACCTCTTAAATTAGCAGGCCTCACCAAGCTACTTGCATCATTGATAGGCTGGTCGTTCACGTTTAGTGAAGGTACCATAACGCTTAGCATGGAAAGGACGTCGCTATTGCCCTGTGAACTTAGTTTATCTGCTCCAATAACATCAAGAGGCACTGCCGAGTCGACAGCGCTTCGAGGCGCGTTACGAGAGCCAACGATAGCAATTTTTTCAAGCCCGTTTGCCCCCTCGTCATCTGACTGTTCATTATCATCAGGCTGTTTACTTTGCGCTGTTAGCGATGCACGAGAACGAATACTCAACGCCCCATTCTCATCGGCTACCACCGCTAATTCCGTTCCCTCAAGTAATTGAGCCAATGCTTCACTCAAGGTAAAGGTTCCCTTAAGCGCATTGGTCGTTACTTTCTTCGCCAAATCAAAAGGAAACAAAAGGGTAGTGTTGGCTTGTTTAGCTAATTCAGTTAAGGCTTCGTTAGCGTTCTGTGCTGGAATAGAGAAACTAAAAGCATCGGGCGCTGATGCCGGAAGAGTTTTAGAAGGTTGAGGATT
Organism: Alteromonas sp. ABH4_452; assembly: GCF_056311825.1. Taxonomy (NCBI): domain Bacteria; kingdom Pseudomonadati; phylum Pseudomonadota; class Gammaproteobacteria; order Alteromonadales; family Alteromonadaceae; genus Alteromonas; species Alteromonas sp. ABH4_452. The sequence goes on from NZ_CM149973.1 coordinate 3,616,643, forward strand.
TTTGAGAGTCGAACCGCTCTCGTCTTGCGCGTAAAGTGACGGTGTTACGAATAAAAATAAACATACACTCGAGGCAATATGTAAGGGCGCTGCAAGCGCAAAGTGAGAAAACCACGCCGTTGTTTTGTGCGAAGCGCAACCAGCCGAACACGCAAGGGCATGCAGCTTCTCTATTGCCTTTTTCGTTTGCCTGCTTATCGCTAAATTGCCGTAATGCAAGATATATGGTCGATGTACTTATTATTTTAATTATATTGTCACATTAAATAAATTGATGCCAATGGGGAATAGCCAATAGCACCTATCTATCAAACATTAATTAACCTTTCGCTAGCTTAAGCTCAATACTGGTTTCTGTAACTTTCTCATAGGTAATATTAAAGCTGCTTTCTAGTGCAGACAACAAGCCGTCTATGTCGCCCACTTTGAAATAGCCCGCTACTCTGCGCTTACGTAAACTATTGTCAGAAATGTGAAAACGAACTGGCGTATAACGCCCAATTTCTAGTAGCACCGACTCAAGGGGCTCGCCTTTAAAAACTATCATACCCTGCTGCCATGCTAAATCATCATCAATCTCATCTTGCGACATGCTTTCTCGGGTTTCTACTTTGCCCAAAACAGTCGCTTTCTCCCCTGCAAACATTAGCAAACCTTCCTCTGTAACAGGACGCTTACCAAAAAGTGATTCATTTGAAGATGATGCTTTAAAGCGGTCTTTAACTAATACTTTGCCATCGGTAACAACAAGTTCAAATGCGTTGTCGTCAACATACTGCATATTAAACGCGGTACCTACTGCAGTTACAGTATTGTTTCCAGCGGTAACTGAAAATGGACGGGTTTTATCATGAGCCACTTCAAAATGAGCTTCGCCTTTTAAAAGTACAATATTGCGTGCACTTGATGTGAAATCTACCGTTACTAAAGAGTTGGTGTTTAGATGAAGCTGCGAACCATCGGATAAGGTTACATTTTTCTGTTCGCCGACACCCGTCTGAACTTTTTGGCTAACAGCAGCAAATTCAGGCGTGCTATTTAACCATGTGCGGTGAACAATGACGCCAATCGCGATTGCCATGACTAAGAAAGTGGCAGCAATGCCCCATACAGCGTTTTTCGGTAGGGCGCGCTTTTTGGCAGTGTGCCTTGCTGTTGGTTGTGGGAATAACCCACTTAATTCATTAAGCACCGACATATCATCCCACAAGCTTGCGGCATCTAATAGAGCTTGGCGATGGGCATTACTCTCTGCCAACCAGGTGTCTAACTCTACCTTTTCGTCACTTTTTAAACCGCGATCGAGACGGCTCACCCAGAGGCACGCTTGCTCTTGGATATCTTCTTTGCTTGAAAACTGGCGAATATTATTCATGTTAACTACTGCTTATGTCCTGAGTCGCGGTAGCAGTGGCACGGGGAGATGCACTGTCATTTGAAAGCTCGGCTAAATACCTAGAGCACATCATTAAACCTTTGGCGACATGCTTTTCTACGGTGCTTTCGCTTAGCCCCACAAGCTCTGCAATCTCTTTTTGTCGCATGCCATATACTTTTTTAAGTAAAAATACGCGTTTTACATCAGCAGACAGCGTGTCTGTCGCTCGGCAAAAATGAATAAAGCGCTCTTTACTCTCTACGTTTTTTTCTAAACTGTGCCCCACTAGTTCGTAAGGCAAAATATCCATGTCATCTAGCTGCTGCTTGTTTTTATTTTCTGCTTTTGCAACATGGTTCAACGCTAAATTACGCGCTGTTTTGAGCATGTATGTTCGCTCATATTGTATTTCTTGTTTTAATTCTGCTTCGTAGCTTTTTATGAAAGCTTCTTGCACGATATCTTCAATGTCGTCGGCGCCAACAATAGAACCTACCGCGCGCATTAACTTCGAGCGGTATTTTAAAAAGGTTTCAGCTACTGTCGACTTTCTTGTCATAATAATAAAAGTTGTGTGTTTCGAATTGCTTACAATGGCATCAATAATGCCTGTTTCTTCATGACTTTTCACGTAAATGATGTTCAATATAGAAAATAAAAGGGGAGCTAACGCTCCCCTCCACGTCGAAACAATTGTGAAAGTTGTTTTCGCTAGTATTAGCGATTAGAACGTGTAAACACCTCTTAGATAATAGAAGCCACCGTTAATACCGATTGGTGAGGTAGTTGGATACAACGAACCTGCTATACCGGCATACTGTGTATTCTCATCTGGGTATTCATCAAAGGCGTTTTTCGCGCCTACTGTTACAGTAAACTCTTCAGTGAAGTTATAAGCCACTTCTAAGTCCACAGTAAACTCTGAACCTACTTTATCAATAGGTAATGCAGAATCTAAGTGATCTTCAAAGATGCTACCGTAATAGTTCAAGCGTGCAAGGAAGCGCCAGTCACCGTTGGTGTGATTCGCTGTTGCACTGTAGCGCACTGCTGGAAGGTTGTCTTCTAGCATGCGAATACGGAAGTCAGAGATATTCTCTGACGCGCGGTCTACTTCTGTCGATGTCCAGTTGTAAGCAAGTGAGAACTTAGTTTCACCGCCCATCATTTCCATTGCGTAGTTCGCTACAACGTCTACACCTTCTGTTGTTGTATCGAAGTCATTCGTAAAGAAACTGATCTCTTGGAAGCTAGACGCATCATTAATACCTTGCGCAAGCAGGGCTGCGATATCATCGTCAGTTAACTCAATACCAGAAGCGGTACTAATACGGTCAGTCAATTCAATGTTGTAGTAGTCAGCAGTAATGAATAAACCATTTTCAAAGTCTGCTACCACACCAAATGTAATGCTCTCTGACTCTTCAGGCGTCAGCTGTTCGCCGCCTTTAAGCTGAGATACCGGATCCGTTGGCGGTAACGTTGCGCGGTCAATAAGTTGACCACCGGTACCGAACGCTGTGGTTACGTTACGAACGTTACTTTGACCAAGCGTAGGTGCTTTAAAGCCTGTTGAGAATGCACCGCGGAACGCAATGTTCTCAAGCGCTTGCCAGCGGAACGCAATTTTACCTTTCGTAGTATCGCCAAAATCAGAGAAGTCTTCGTAACGTAGCGCACCGGCTAGCATGAAGTTTTCAGTGATATAGGCTTCTGCATCAATGTAAAGCGCGATGTTGTTGCGGGACACACGACCTTGGCTATTGGCCGCCAAGCCAGGGAAACCATTTGAGCCAATGCCAAAGCCTTGTGTCGCCAGCGAACCTATTTCATAAGAGGCAGTATCACCTGCAACGCTCTCATAACTTTCGTTGCGGTATTGGAAACCAGTCGCTACGAATAGCGGCTCATACAAACCAACATCGAAAGGTTTTGTAAAATCAATATCAAGTGTTTGCTCAGACTGCGTGTAACGACCTGGGCTGAATGACGTTGGCGTGTCTGGACCAAGCGACGGGTTGATAGTGTTACTAATAGCAAAATCAACTTCGTTTTGGCCAAGGTTCAAACTTACGTCATAGGTAATATCGTTGTCTAACTCGCCTTTAGTACCAAAGACAAGAGACATATCCGTTACCGTACCGCCAAAGCGAGGAGTGAAACCACCTGGAAGTATTTCGTTAAACGCGAAGCAATCTGGATTGTTTAATACCTGATTGATATAGGTAGGGTTTTCAAGGACGTTGTCACCAACCACGATATCAGTTGGGCAATTACCTGACATATCGCCAGTTAAATCACCAACAAGAAGTAGCTGCTCACCGTCTTCATTTGTACCACCATCGTTTACACCACCTCTGTTGTGTGGGTTACGATAATAGAATCCACCTTCAACTTCACGCTCGGCGAAGTTGCCAAATATATAGGCTTCTGAGGTGTCAGAAAGCTCAATACCTGCGTTAGCGAAAAGCTTGATGTCATGCTTAATTTCAGGCGAACCCCAAATTTGTGCAGGATCTGCCACAAAGGTATTGCCCGCCGCAATAAGCGCTGCCGCATCGTCACGCTGGATGCTACGCGAAGTATCATCAGCAGTGCGGTACTCTGCAGAAAGGTTGATAAAGCCTTTGTCAGATAATGGTAAACCCACGTTACCTGACAGCTGGATCATGTCGCCATCGCCTTCGTAGTAAGAGCCATAGCGGGCTTCAAATGTACCGCCTTCCGACGCGTCATTCAGTACGAAGTTAATTACACCGGCAATAGCATCTGAGCCGTATTGCGCCGCTGCACCGTCACGAAGTACTTCCACCTGCTTAAGTGCCGCTGCTGGAATCACTGAAATATCAGGGCCTTGTGCACCGTCTGATAGACCGCCACCTAGGAAAGTGATAACCGCAGAACGGTGACGACGCTTTCCGTTTACAAGTACAAGCGTGTGGTCCGATGCCATACCGCGAAGGTTTGCAGGGCGTACTAGCGTCGATGCATCGTTGATTGGCTGGTCGTTAACGTTAAAAGACGGAACAACGGTTTGCATCATAGATACCATATCTGTGGCACCCTGCTGCTTGAACTCTTCGTCAGAAATAATATCAATTGGAACCGCTGAGTCTGCTACAGAGCGAGGCGCTGCGCGTGAACCAACGACGGCGATTTGTTCATAATCTTCAGCTTTCGCACTCTCTTCTGCTTCTTGCGCATAAACAGGTGCTGTAGCCATTACTGAAAACGCCGCAGATGCAGCTAATACGCCGCGCACGTTTTTAGTCAATAAAGACAAGGATGTATTCATGGTGGTTTCCCGGATTTTCTCTAAAACACTTTCAGCGTTATTCACACAATAAAAAAGTATTTCGAGAGGTTGTTGTTTTATACCTTCAACACTGACTCATTTGCGGCCAGCTGCATGTTTTATAGAACGCAAGATATTAAAAAACAAACCTTTTCCGACAAAATAAAAATATTTTTTCAAACCATAGAGGATCTCTATTTCTGACCTGTCTATATAGTTTTTACGGGAATGAAAGTGAGAAGTTTTTGGCGGTTTTTAATGAAAAAAGCTGGCATAAAGCCAGCTTTTTAATCGATATTTAAAATATCAGAAATCTGCTACAAATCGACAGATTTACTCTTCTTCTTTGTATTTTTCAGCTGTCTCTTTGATAAGCGGCTGAAGTTCGTTTTGTTGGAACATTTCGATAATAATATCGCAACCACCAACAAGCTCACCTTCTACCCATAGCTGTGGGAATGTAGGCCAGTTCGCGTATTTAGGTAGTTCAGCACGAATATCAGGGTTTTGTAGAATATCTACATAAGCAAATGGTTCGCCACATGACATCAACGCTTGTGATGCTTGTGAAGAAAAGCCACAGCTAGGTAGTTTAGGAGAACCTTTCATATACAACAAAATTGGGTTTTCTTCGATTTGCTGCTTGATTCTATCTAGCGTTGATTGATTTTCAGTATTATCCATTTGATTCCTCTGAGCACAAAAGTGTATTCCCTCTAAGATGGGAATGCATGTATGATTTATCAAGGCGAAGGGTATCATAAAATCCCTTTTAATTACCCATTACTGAATTGATCTTTTAGTACGCTCTATCCCTATCTACCTGTATATCTACCAACGCTAGATTTCCACAAAATAGATTTTGAAAAAAAATTCACAATTTTGTCATTGAGTTATAAGACTTTATCCCCACATTTGGGATATGCTTTAGCGTCTAAAGTGATATAGTCGGCTAAGCGTTGACTGGCACTTATTGAACAGGCGAAGATAAGTGTGCTTTAGACTACAATACTAAACCAACATGGAGACCGTCATGGCTTTTGAACTACCAGCATTACCATATGAACAAAATGCACTAGAACCGCATATTTCTGCTGAAACGCTTGAGTACCACTATGGCAAGCACCACGCTACTTATGTAACTAAGCTTAACGGCCTAGTTGAAGGTACTGACATGGAAAACAAAAGCCTAGAAGAAATCATTAAATCTTCTGAAGGCGGTGTTTTCAATAACGCAGCGCAAGTTTGGAACCACACGTTCTACTGGCACTGCCTTAGCCCGAATGGCGGCGGCGAGCCTACTGGCGCACTAGCTGACGCGATTAACGCCAAATGGGGTTCATTTGCAGACTTCCAAGCAGCGTTTAACGACAAAGCAGTTAACAACTTCGGCTCTAGCTGGACTTGGCTAGTTAAAACTGCAGACGGTAGCCTAGATATCGTTAACACTAGCAACGCTGAAACACCTATTTCTGGCGATGACCTAACACCAGTACTTACTGTCGACCTTTGGGAACACGCTTACTACATCGACTACCGCAACGCGCGTCCTAAGTACCTAGAAAATTTCTGGGCACTGGTTAACTGGGAATTCGCAAGCAAAAACTTTGCGTAAGCCTTACGCCGTTTTGTAGTGCACACTGTGTGCTACACAGCGTTGAAAAAAACAAATGAAAAGCCCCGCTCTACAGCGGGGCTTTTGTTTATGTGAAAAGCTTCATTAAGAGACACTAAATTCTTATAAAAGTTGCATTTTTCATTAGACGAAAAGATTAAAAACTATACACAATAATTACTATCCTTTTCTCAAATACCTACTAAGCTGAAATTACGGGGTTCCGTATTTAAGGGGTATTCATGGGTATTTTTGAACACTATCAAAGTCGCTATGAAGAGCGAAAACAGGAAGAGTTCACCATTGGGGAGTTCCTTGAAATTTGTAAGGAAGATCAAAGTGCTTACGCAAACGCTGCAGAACGTTTGTTACAAGCCATCGGTGAGCCAGAACTAATCGACACTGCCAACGACCCGGCTCTAAGCCGCATTTTCTCCAACCGCGTCATTTCTCGTTATCCAGCTTTTTCAGAATTCTATGGCATGGAAGAAGCCATTGAACAAATTGTCTCTTACCTCAAGCATGCCGCACAAGGTCTTGAAGAGAAGAAACAAATACTTTATTTACTCGGCCCAGTGGGCGGCGGTAAATCGTCACTGGCTGAAAGACTTAAAGAGCTAATGCAGCATGTGCCTATTTACATGCTTAAAGGCTCACCAGTGAATGATCATCCATTCTGTCTATTCGATGTCAAAGAAGATGGCGACATATTAGAAAAAGATTATGGCATTCCTAAGCGCTATCTAAAAACTATTATGTCACCGTGGGCTCGCAAACGCCTTCATGAGTTCAATGGTGATATTACCCAGTTCAAAGTGGTTCGGGTTTATCCATCGGTGCTTGACCAGGTGGGCATAGCTAAAACCGAACCGGGAGATGAGAATAACCAGGATATTTCAGCTCTTGTGGGTAAGGTTGATATTCGCCGCCTAGAACAATATGCACAGAATGACCCAGACGCTTACAGTTATTCAGGGTCCCTGTGTAAAGCCAACCAAGGCTTAATGGAATTTGTAGAGATGTTCAAAGCACCGATTAAGGTGCTGCATCCCCTATTAACTGCTACACAAGAGGGTAACTACAACCCGACAGAGGGCTTCTCTGCGCTTCCCTTCGATGGATTAATACTGGCACACTCAAACGAATCTGAGTGGCAATCGTTTAGAAACAATAAAAACAACGAAGCGTTTTTAGACCGTGTTTATATTGTTAAAGTCCCTTACTGCTTAAGAGTAAGCGAAGAAATTCGCATTTATAAAAAATTACTCGATAGCAGTGAACTTAGTGGCGCTCCCTGTGCACCAGACACTTTGGAATGCTTAGCACAGTTTACCGTGCTATCCCGTTTAAAAGAGCCTGAAAACTCTAGCATGTTTTCAAAGATGCGGGTCTATGACGGAGAAAGCTTAAAAGACACCGACCCGAAAGCGAAGTCTTATCAGGAGTACAGAGATTACGCAGGTGTCGACGAGGGCATGGAGGGGTTATCCACCCGCTTTGCATTTAAGATCCTCTCTCGCGTGTTTAACTTCGATCATCAAGAAGTGGCAGCGAATCCAGTTCATTTATTCTACGTATTGGAACGTCAGATTGAGCGGGAACAGTTCCCTCAAGAAACCGCTGATAAGTATTTGGAGTTTTTAAAAGGCTACCTGATTCCCCGCTATGTGGAGTTCATAGGCAAAGAAATTCAAACCGCTTATTTAGAGTCATACTCTGAATACGGGCAAAACCTATTTGACCGCTATGTGACTTATGCTGATTTCTGGATCCAAGACCAAGAGTATCGCGACCCAGAAACCGGGCAGCTGTTTGACAGAGCATCGCTTAATGCTGAGTTAGAAAAAACAGAGAAGCCCGCTGGGATTAGCAACCCGAAAGACTTCCGTAACGAAATCGTTAACTTTGTTTTGAGAGCCCGTGCAAATAACGGCGGCAAAAATCCAGCATGGACAAGTTATGAGAAGCTTCGCACCGTCATTGAGAAGAAGATGTTCTCTAACACGGAAGATTTACTGCCCGTTATTTCTTTTAACACCAAAGGCTCAGCAGAAGAGCAGAAAAAGCACGACGACTTTGTAAATCGTATGACCGAAAAAGGCTATACGCAAAAACAAGTTCGCTTGCTTTGTGAATGGTACCTACGCGTACGAAAAGCGTCATAGCCTAAAGGCTAGAAGCTTCTAGAACGTAATTGGTACTAAAGCGTGCGCTAAGCGCGCTTTAGTACCGGTATTTGTAGTTCACAACAACTCAAGCAGGTGTGTATGGCGCATTTCATAGACCGAAGGTTAAACAGCAAAGGTAAGAGTACGGTAAACCGCCAGCGCTTTATCAAGCGTTACAAGCAGCAAATAAAGCGTGCTGTATCTGATGCTGTGGGAAAACGTTCTGTTACCGACTTAGATTCTGGCGAGCAAATTAGCATTCCAGCCAAAGATATTTCTGAACCTATTTTTCATACAGGACGAGGTGGCAGTAGAGATATTGTCCACCCCGGCAACGACCAATTCACTGCAGGAGATAAAATTGACAGACCGCCAGGTGGCGGCGGTAAAGGCGCAGGTGAAGGCGACGCTAGCAACGAGGGTGAAGGGCAAGACGAGTTCGTATTTTCAATATCCAAAGACGAATATTTAGACTTACTATTTGAAGATTTAGCGCTTCCAAATTTAAAGAAAAATCAGTTCGACAAAGTCACCCAATTCGAAACCTACCGCGCAGGTTATCAGACCGACGGCGTACCGAGTAACCTTGATATTGTTCGCTCGCTCAAAGGTTCTGTAGCAAGGCGTATTGCCCTAAGTGGAAGTGATAGAAAGAAACTCAAAGAGCTTGAAGAAACACTGGTACTGCTTGTAGAAGACAAGCATGACAATACGCTGGCTATTAATGCACTAAAAGAAGAAATTGAAGCACTTAAAGCCAAAATAGCTCGAGTGCCTTTTATCGACACGTTTGATTTACGCTTTAAAAACTACGACAAGCGCCCGCTTCCTTCAAGTAAAGCGGTGATGTTTTGTTTAATGGATGTGTCTGGCTCTATGGACCAAGCCACTAAAGAAATGGCAAAACGCTTCTATATTTTGCTTTATCTATTTTTAAGTCGCACTTACGAAAACGTAGACGTGGTATACATTCGCCATCACACTCAGGCTAAAGAAGTAGACGAGCAGGAGTTTTTCTATTCTCAAGAAACTGGCGGCACTATTGTTTCAAGTGCCTTGAAACTAATGGATGAAGTAGTGCGTGAGCGCTATAGCGATGGAGACTGGAATATCTATGCAGCACAGGCGTCTGACGGCGATAACTGGGCTGACGATTCGCCACAATGCCGCGATTTGCTTACCACTAAACTGCTGCCGGCCACCCGCTATTATGCCTATATAGAAATAACAGAAAGGCAACATCAAAGCTTGTGGCGTGAATACGAGAAAGTCGCCGCCACTCACGATAATTTTGTATGTAAGCACATACAAACCCAGGCCGACATCTATCCTGTGTTCAGAGAGCTATTCAAACGCTCTGAGCAAGATGCGCAGCAAGGAGCCTAATATGACAACCGACGCTATCGCAACAGAAAACAGCAAGGCTAAATCATCAAAACGACATTTGCTAAGCGATGGGCCCGACTGGACATTTCCGCTTATCGAAGAGTACGAGCAGCACATCGATCGCATCGCTAAAAAGTTCAAGCTAGACACCTACCCTAATCAAATTGAAGTCATTACCGCAGAGCAAATGATGGATGCCTACGCCAGCATAGGTATGCCGCTTAATTACACGCACTGGAGCTTTGGCAAAAAGTTTATTCAAACCGAGCAACAATATCGTCGCGGGCAAATGGGCTTGGCTTACGAAATTGTTATTAACTCTGACCCCTGCATTGCGTATTTAATGGAAGAGAACACCATTACCATGCAAGCGCTGGTGATGGCCCATGCCTGCTACGGGCACAATTCGTTTTTCAAAGGTAATTACTTATTTAAAACCTGGACCGATGCCAGCTCTATCATCGACTACCTGGTATTTGCTAAAAACTACATTGCCAAATGCGAACAGAAGTACGGCTATGACGAGGTCGAAAACATGCTCGACTCATGCCACGCGCTTATGAATTATGGCGTTGACCGATACAAACGCCCGCAGAAGATTTCGCTACAAGAAGAAAAAAACAGGCAGGAAGAGCGGGAAGCCTACCTTCAATCGCAAGTGAATGAGCTTTGGCGCACCTTGCCCGATAGCCCGCACAGCAAGCACAAAGAAAAAATTCGTTTTCCACAAGAGCCCCAGGAAAATCTGCTCTATTTTATTGAGAAAAACGCTCCATTACTTGAACCCTGGCAGCGGGAGATTGTGCGTATTGTACGCAAAGTCTCACAGTATTTTTATCCGCAGAAACAAACCCAAGTGATGAACGAAGGGTGGGCTTGTTTCTGGCATTACCATATTCTCAATGAAATGTATGACGAGGGCTTAGTTAGCGACCGCTTTATGATGGAGTTCTTGCACAGTCATTCAAGTGTAGTGATGCAGCCTGAATACAACAGCCCTTATTATTCTGGCATAAACCCGTATGCTCTTGGCTTTTCCATGTTCATGGATATTAAGCGGGTATGTCAGTCGCCTACTGAGGAAGACTTTAAATATTTGCCAAGTATTGCGGGTAAGGACTGGCTGGAAACCGTGCATTTCGCTATGCAAAACTTTAAAGACGAGAGCTTTATCAGTCAGTTTTTATCGCCAAAAGTGATTCGAGATTTTAAATTATTCGCCCTTGAAGATGATACCGCTAACCCCTTTATCGCAGTCAGTGCTATCCACGATGAACGGGGTTACCAAATTATTAAAGAAAAGCTTTCTGCTCAATACAATTTGAGTAACTTAGAGCCCAACATTCAAGTACACAACGTTGATGTGCGTGGGGACCGGTCATTGACTCTGCGCTATATTCCTCAGCGGGGTATACCGCTTGGTGAATCTAAAGATGAAGTCATGCGTCACTTGCACAGGCTATGGAAATTCGACGTACGTTTAGAGCAAGATAATGGGGATAGTGGCGTTGAAGTGATATCGGAGTGTAAACGCGCACCGCAGGGATAAGCCTGCGGTACGCCCTTAGAAAAAGATATTAAGCTGCTTGTGCGCTTTCCATTTCTTTTCGTGAACACATTAGTAATGACAGCGCGCCGACTGCGGCAAACACCGCTGCAGTGACGAAAGTCTCGTAAGCGTTAGTGCCCTGCTGCCATTGCTGCCCCGCCATGTAATTACCCAATGCGCCACCCAGTCCAAAAGCTACACTAATGTACACTGCTTGCCCTCGGCTGTGATATGCCTTAGGTAAAAACTGGTGAATAAAGTGTACCGATACCGCATGGGTTAACCCAAAGCTTAACGCATGAATAAGCTGGCTTAATACGATCACCATAAAGCTGTCAGCAAATGCCGCCATCACATACCAACGTAGCCCTGTGAGCGCGATACTTACAAACAATAAATTCCACACGCCAAATTGACTAATAAGCCTACGGGCAACAAGAAATACCCCCACTTCAGCAAGTACCCCCAGCGCGATAAATATGCCGGTTTGTTGTCCGCTGTAATCAAGGTCTCGCATATAGAGGGCAAAAAAGCCGTAATACGCGCCGAAGCTAATTTGCAAGCACGCTGAAGCGAAGATAAAGATGGCGAAAGGTTTTTGTTTGGCGTATTTCCAAATACTGCCCGCCGTAGACGATTCAGGCGCAGCTTCTTTCGGCGCGCGTATAAACAAGGTACTTATAAATAAAAGCGCTAGTACACCAACACTGGCATGCACAGGGGTATCAGTAGAAAAAATATCTAGGGCCTTACCCACTCCTACCGTCAAGCAAATAAATCCAACACTTCCCCATAGCCTTATTTGTCCATAGGTAGCCTTGGTTTTCGCCACTGTGTTCATAGTGATGACTTCAAGCTGAGGCAATACCGCTGTCCAAAACATCATCATTAGGCCGAACGCCAGCGTAAGCCCCCAAAAACTGGTGAAGTAAAAAACAGAACTAAAAGTCAGCACCGTAAGAAAACAACCTAAACGCATGACGCCTATAGCGTTTCCCGTTTTATCAGCAACGCCTGCCCACAAGCCAGGGCCTAAAATACGCGCTAGAGTAATGACGGCAAAAAGCTCACCAATTTCGGCAGAAGAAAAGCCCCGCCCATCGAGAAAGATCCCCAAGTATGGAACAAGTACGCCAAGTTGCCCGAAGTAAAGCCAATAGGTAATAGCGAGGACAAAGAGCGCAGCTTTGCTACTTTTTGCGCCTAGATCAGCGCTTTTGGCGTGGTTTAGACCATTAGATGACAATTCACATCTCCATATGCAAAAACGCCACTAGCGCAAAACGGGTAGTGGCGAATAATAAAATTTATTGGCGCAGCATGTTTTTAGTGCTGCGCGTATTTGTAAACCGCGTGAATGTGGTGATTTTAAGATTGCGGTGTTTCGATTTATACCCTATGCCTGACCTGCAATCGGCTTAGTCGTCGACAGCACGCCCGTATTTTGCGCACGGTGACGCAGCAAGTGGTCCATCAATACCAGTGCCAGCATGGCTTCAGCAATGGGTACAGCACGAATACCTACGCACGGGTCGTGACGTCCTTTGGTTACTATATCAATCTCTTCATTGTCTTTATTGATAGTTTTACCCGATACCGAAATGCTCGAGGTCGGCTTAAGTGCCATGTGCACTTCTATATCCTGACCAGTAGAAATGCCGCCTAATACTCCACCTGCATGGTTTGAAGAGAAACCATCGGGCGTTAGCGTATCGCGATGTTCACTACCTTTTTGGTTTATAACATCAAAACCGTCGCCAATTTCAACGCCTTTCACCGCGTTGATGCCCATCATAGCGTGAGCAATTTCAGCATCTAGCCTGTCAAAGACAGGCTCGCCAAGGCCAACAGGCACGTTCTTCGCTACAACCGACACTTTCGCGCCAATGCTGTCTCCAGATTTTTTAAGGTCACGCATGTATTCGTCCAGTGCATCTAACTTAGACTCATCTGGGCAGAAAAACGGGTTGGTATTGGTGACGCTGTGATCCACCTTATCAACGCTAACAGGGCCAAGCTGAGACAAATAACCCAACACCTCAATACCGTGCACTTCTTTCAGGTACTTCTTGGCAATACCGCCAGCGGCTACGCGAATAGCTGTTTCGCGGGCTGATGAACGTCCACCACCGCGATAGTCACGGCTACCGTATTTTTGGTCATAGGTATAGTCAGCATGACCTGGGCGGAAGCGGTCTTTAATATTGCCGTAATCTTGGCTTCGCTGATCTTTATTTTTAATCAACAAACCAATGCTAGTGCCGGTGGTCTTGCCTTCAAATACGCCAGATAGAATTTGTACTTCGTCATCTTCTCTTCGCGCTGTGGTATAGCGCGAAGTGCCTGGTTTGCGTCTGTCTAAATCAACCTGGAGATCTTCTTCTGTGATCTCAAGCCCTGGAGGACAACCGTCTACTACACCGCCAATCGCAATGCCGTGGCTTTCACCAAATGTGGTTACAGTGAAAAGTTTTCCGAAGCTGTTACCTGACATAATTAACTATTAATCCTTACTGCTAAAATACTGTACTAGTGTGTCTTTCTTAACGGCGAAAATACCTGAACCGCCATTTTCAAACTCTAACCAAATGACTTCTAAGCCAGGAAACCTTTCGTTCATGTGCACTTCACTGTTACCTACTTCTACGAACAGCCAGCCGCCATCATTAAGGTAATTTGGCGCATCTTTAAGCATAATATCCACGAGGTCTAAGCCGTCGTCGCCTGCGGCGAGCGCAAGTTCAGGCTCGTGATGATACTCTTCAGGTAAGTCAGCCATGTCTTCCGCGTCAACATACGGCGGATTAGAAACGATCAGGTCGTATTTCTGCCCTTCTAGGCTAGAAAATAAATCTGACTGAATGGGGTAAACACGATGACTAAGACCATGTTCCTGAATATTGATGTCGGCCACCTCTAGTGCATCCGTACTAATATCAACGGCATCCACCTGGGCTTCAGGGTATGCATGAGCCAAAGCGATAGCAATACAGGCGCCGCCTGTGCACATGTCGAGAATAGTATTTGGCGTTGACTCAACAAAAGGGGTGAATTCGTTTTGAATAAGCTCGGCAAATGGCGAACGTGGAATAAGCACACGTTCATCCACGTAAAATGGCATATCGCAAAACCAGGCCTCGTTTGTAATATAAGGCAACGGCATGCGAGTTTGTACGCGCTTTAAAACGAGCTCGGCAATTTTTTCACGTTCACTTTTGGTCAAGCGTGAGCTAAGAATGTTCTCGCCAGCCTGCTCTAAGATAGGATGAGGTAAATGCAGTGCCTGCATAACGAGGCTAGTCGCTTCGTCCCACGCATTATCAGTACCATGACCAAAGTACAAAGCCGCATCGTTAAAACGGCTGGTTGCCCATCGTGTCATATCTAACAGGGTATGCAGATCTTCAATGGCTTCTTCAAGGTAAAACTTATCGGTCATGGCGTTTGGGTACATCAAAAATTTCAAAGCTGGTATCATACCCAAACTTCATACCGATTCACATAATTAACTACGTACGGAATCTTTCTATTCGTTATAATTTAGGCGTTTTGAATTATTGAACTTGTGTTTATTTAACAAAGCTATATTTGATGAAAACCTTTAAAAAAGAACTCAAAGCATTAAAAAAGCAACTGGCTGAACCAAAGCGCCATACAAACAAGGCGATAAAGGACGGTGCGCGTAATGGAAACACGTCTACGAATGCTGAGGAAGAAACCTTTTCATTTGCAGATGCAATGCAGGGAGTGACACCTTTATCACAAGATAAGGTAGAGCCTGATAAACAGGTTGAGTTATTTAAGAAGTCGCAGCAGGTAAAAGGTAAGCACCTAAAACACAGCAAACAACTGGCAGCTAGTTTTAATTTTTCTGACATGTATCAAGCGGCACTACCTCAAGAAGGTCCTATGCGCTTTTGCCAAGAAGGTGAGTCTACGCATATTTTGAAACAGTTACGTCGCGGCGACTACTCGCCCGAAATGACACTGGATTTGCATGGGTTAACCCGAGAAATGGCAAAAGCAGAGCTTGCGGCGCTAATTCACACGGCGAGAAAAGAACTGATTGATTGTGTTTGCGTGATGCATGGTTTCGGGCAGGGCGTATTAAAAGCTGCCCTACCCCATTACTTAGTTCAGCACCCACACGTACGCGCTTTCCATCAAGCCCCTCTCGAATACGGCGGGCAAGCTGCGTTATTAGTGCTTATAGAGATACCGCTTCAAAACAACAAGCGCTAATTCGTACCACTACGACCACACTTTGCAACTTATTTATCTTCATCTGCACTGTTATGCATAAATAGATAAGTGTAATACATCATCATCGCTACAATAATGCCTATACCTAATAGTGAGCCCCACACCACTGGGTCTTTCATCATAGTCCACATCATAATAAGTCTCCTCTTTAACTAAGTTCATAATAGAAGAGACTGGTGTTAGCGATTGTGATCTAGATCAATAGTGAAAATTAGCCTTTCGGCAACTTTTAGTATGCTTGATCTAGGTCAAATTCACCTTACTATTAGAACCGTCACGAACGCTCGAGTTCATTTGGTGTTATCGTGACCCAAATCGGTTAAAGATATTGAGCTCGTTTTCATTCCCTAGCATCAACTCAGCGGACCTACAAAGTGTTTCCATCGACTCACTCACTTTCATGTCAAAGTTAGAAGGCGTAGATTTTAAACTGTGTTGAAAAATCTTTGCGTTAGTGTGTGTCGCTAAAAGCAAAAAGCCAAGGCAACCGTAAGATTTTAAATAGGGTAATCGACTACAGAGTTGTTTTGCTGCTGTATGGGTGACAGTTAGACTTTTATCTGGAATAGAGAATATTACCCAATGTTCTCTCTTTCTTCCTTCTTTAACAATCGCCGCAAACCAATCGTCTACCGTTCTGTCGTCGTATACGCTGCTTGGGATATCAAATAGCACGTTATTAACGTTAAAAAAACGATATTGATGCTGACTTCCTACCATGGCTACCTCCTGTTATGCCTTTATAGAATTGATAGGAAGTGTTGTGATGCTTAGATCATTTAATGCAAAGGAAGTGATTGTAAAGATAGAAACCGAGAAAACGAATGAGTTCGCACTGTTCGTACTCTTTACCCTTTACCTTATAATGTTGTTGTTTTGATAAACGCCCTTCGTGCGCATGCCAGAAGTAATTTTCTCGCTCAACCACTCTGAGGCTTTAGGTGTTTCACTAAAAAACTGGAAAGGTATTGTGGATGCATCGTAAATTCTAGACCAAAACTTTTGCTGCAGTGCGAGTCCCTCTGGTTCATGAAGTACTACAGCGGTGGCAACAAGCCCTGAGTCCACAGCTTCCTCTACTATCAGTTGCGCATCTGCTGTACCTTCTAGGGGCGCAAGCGCCAAGCCGTAAATATTAACTAGGCTTGCCCAACGAGGAACATTAATCTTTCTTCTTTCTGCGCCCACCACACGTTGATATTTGCGGATAAACTCTAAATTGAAAGGGCCGTTGAGATCGATGGTTAGTATCCGTCTGTCCTCTACGAAGTGAGCCTTAACATCGCCGTGTGCGCTAAACTTTTCGTTGTCCATACATTGCTGTCGCTACTTTTTACCTAATGCAGTATTGCTAGTTGTGAGTAAAGTATAAAGCAGGATCTAAGATTGCGCCTGCAAACTAACCAAGAAAACGGCGTAATTTAAAGAAAGTAAAAATAACACCACAAAGTAATTGCAAATCATTATCATTTGCACTATCTTATAAATGCCTGTTCGACGTTGGGTAAAAAACGGTCTTGGCTTAGCGTCGCTGAGGGATAGACGCCCGTCTATCCCTCATTTTTTCATCTGCCACAATGAGTATTGCCGTGTTGTTTTCATTCACTACTTCTCGATACTCAGTCTCTTACTGACATAAAAAACGCGACTTAAAAGTCGCGTCTTAAATACTAAATAAATATTCGCTTCTAAAAGCTAGCTAAACAGCTTCATAAACCAACCTTTTTGAAGATCCTCTTCGCAGGTTTTCAGTTGTGTCGCGTAACGCAAAGAACGGGCTTTTACTTTTGACGCCACCTTCTTAAGCCAAGGTTTTCTGTCATAGCTTCTGCGCTTATAGCCGCCCCACCCTTCGTGATAGTTTAGGTATTGCGCGTAAGCATCCCATTTAGAAATACCGTTCACTTTTTGCGATTTATAGATGAACCACCCCATAAAGTCGATGGCATCTTCAAAATCATCCCTATCCGCACCACTATTATCAGTCTCGCGCATGTAGTCTGCCCACGTAGGCGTTTTAGCCTGTGAGTAACCATACGCCGAACTGACACGCCCCCAAGGAATAAGCCCGAAGAACACATAATCGCGAGGTGGTAGCGCATCGTGACGGAAAGAGCTTTCCTGGTACATCATGGCCATAGGCACATGGATGGGCACGCCCCACTTATCTCTGGCGTCAGCAGCTGCATCATACCAATCGTCCTTTTCGTAGAATATTTCGCACAAATTACTGATGTCTTTAGGAGGCGTAGTTGCGCACCCAGCGATAAACAGCGGAAAAAGAACGATGAGAGTTGATAAAAAAACAACCAGTTTTTTGAACTTTTGGTTCATAGCTTGTCTTAACTAATGTTCTAGTAAAATGTGTGTTTCCCTGGAACCTTTTAATGCCTGACCTATGTCAGGCATTTTTTTTTGCTGGGGCTTCAGCGAAATAATCACGTATGAATGTATCGAAGTCTTTCACGTCAGCCGCTTCTATTTCTTTTTGAGCAGCGAATGACACGTCAGCTTGGGCAGCAAATCCAGCAGCATCCGTATCCGTGTATTCAAAAGACTTCATCTCAGATTGATAAGCTTGTGCAAGTTCTAACCCTAGCACCCCATTGTCTTTGTCGTCTTCTAAAAGCATAGAAAGCAGTTTGCCTGACGGCGTTAACTCAGGGTCTTGTACTTTGGCAAACTCAGTTTTTACTGCTTCACCGTAGCGAGAAGTATCGTTAGCCATATCAAGTAATTCAGCGGCCTGTTCGAAAGACTCAAACAGCGAAGTACACCATTGAGGTAACGTGATATCCACACCACCATTTTGTAGCACTAGGTCTGGGTTTCTCCCTTCTAGTACTACTCGATTCATGTTTTCTTTCGCTTCGTTAAGTTGAGTTTCGTCGAGCTCAGCACTTGGCATTAGTAAACACGCAACTAAAAATACATCTAAGAAATCAAACTGGGTCTGTGAAATACCCACTGCGGAAAACGGATTAACGTCTAGCGCACGCACTTCAATGTAATTGATACCGCGGCGAACCAAGGCGTCTGTTGGCTTTTCCATTGATTTGGTAGGCTGCTTTGGTCGTATAGGCGAGTAGAGTTCATTTTCAATCTGAATGATATTGCGGCTAAGTTGCTGATAATTGCCTTCGTCCCCAGCCGCAAATTGGCTGAAGCGCGTAGACGGCGTATTCATAGCATCACGCAGTAGCTTGACGTAGTTATCTAACTGGTTGTAACAGATTTTAAGCGAAGACTGCTCTGCACTGGTATAGCCCAAATCACTCATTCGAAGACATGTGGCATGGGGCATGTACACCGTACCTTTGCCCACTTTCTCAAACGGCAAAGCATGCTTTTTACCTTTTAGGAACGAACCACAAAGTGCTGGAGACGCGCCGTAGAGATAAGGAATGAGCCAGCATAGACGGCGATAGTTGCGAATTAACCCAAAATAATCTGCTGAAACCTGGTCTTGCGAATGCTCTTTACCGTTCAATTCAGCCCATAGTTTCCAAAAGCTATCTGGTAGAGAAAAGTTAAAATGAACGCCTGCGATAGCCTGCATCATACTGCCGTAACGATTTTTAAGGCCAATACGGTACACCCGTTTCATTTTTCCTACATTTGACTCACCAAAGTAAGCAATGGGAATATCGGCTTCATCTTCGATAAAACACGGCATGCTTAGCGGCCATATTTGCTCGTCGCCGATATTATCGATAACGAATTTATGAATATCTTTTAACTGAGTAATGGTTTTGGCAGCGCTATTCTCAGGCGGCGTAATAAACTCAAGCAGCGACTCAGAAAAGTCTGTAGTTATTGAATCGTGAGTCAGCGCTGAACCCAATGTTTTAGGATGAGGCGTTTGTGCCAACGTACCATTTGGGTTTATGCGAAGGGCTTCACGCTCTACTCCGCGCTTAATGTCTTTTAGCGCAGCTAAGAACTCGGGTGACTTAAGCGCAGCAATACGCGCTTCAAAACGGGATGAGTCTACAGTCAAAATGGTGGTCCGTTATGTCAATATTGCCCCCTGTTATGGGGGGCAATAGTGTAAATTCAACAAAAATCAATCTATCAGTTTAACGTTTCTCGGGTGTTACTCTCTACTGATAACTCGATAATTGGCATCGATAGCGCGTTTAACTGAGGCAAAATTTTAGCTTTATCACCTACTACAATAATTTGCATCTTATCGAGATTCAAATATTGCTTCGCTAACGCATCCATCGTTTCCTTATCAATATTGTTGATAATAGTAAGCTGCTCTTCACGATAGCCTTTCTCCAAATCGTAACTAAGCAGCTGTCTTAGAAAGCGTGCTTTGCTAGCAGGCGTTTCAAATTCTAACGCATCACTTAGCGTAAAGGCATTGCGCATAAAGGCTATTTCTTCTTCATTCACTCCCTTGGTGCGGTAGCGATTAATCTCTTTAAGAATTTCAGAAATGCCTTCACCTGTATTGGCCGCGGTTAAGTCGGTACTTGCTTCAAACCAACCAAGTGTTTTACCACCCACAAAGCCGCTGTTTGCTCCGTAGGTGAAACCTTTATCTTCTCGCAAGTTAAGATTTATACGGCTATTAAATGCCCCACCTAACGGAAAGTTCATAAGGCGGGACTTAAAGTGATCGCCTGTTGCATCAAAAGGTAGGCTTCGATCAACTAGATATACCACTGACTGTACCGCTTCTGGGCTGTCTACCAGGAATATCTGATTTTCTTCATATTTAGGGAAGTCACTGTAATCAGCGAACTCATAGGTTTTACCTTGCCACTTACCGATGAAATCTAAAGTATTTACCATAGCCTCTTTCGGTAAGTTACCGACAACAACAATACTCGCTTTATCAGGTGAGTAATAATTGGTATAAAACGCTTTAACGTCTTCTAACGTGATGTTTTGTACTGATTCTAATGTACCTTCGTCAGGCAGGCTTACGCGATTCTCTTCTCCAAACAAGATGAGATCTCGTGCACGACGCGCCAGGCTTGAAGGCGTTTTGGCTTGCTGCTGTAACCCCTGCACAACACGCTCTTTCATGCGGTTGAAGTCTTCTTGCGTAAACGCGGGGTTGAACAACTTTTCTTTTAACAGTGCTAAGGTTTCATCTAAATGCTTAGTTAATGTTGATACATAGACTTGCGAGTACCTACCAGCAGTGCTGAATCGGATAGCACTTCCCAGCTTTGCAAGCTCATTAGCCAATTCTTCGTTACTGTAATTTTTTGTAGTTTCGTTCATAAGTAAAGCCGTCAGGTAAGCCGTTCCCGCTTTACCTTCAGGGTCTAGCAACATGCCACCATCCATGCCTAGGGTTAACGTTACCGTTGGTGTTTCAGTACTGGTAACGCCAAGCATTTCTATACCGTTAGCTAGTTCAGCTTCCCAATAATCAGGGACTTCTACAACTGGTGCCTCGCCAGCCTTTGGCATTTCGCTTCTATCGAAACTTGATGCTGCGCTGGTAAAGGCTTCCTCATTTGTAACCTCTGCGGTTTCTATCTCAATATTTCTTACCGGGCGCTCAAAGTTCTGCTCGGCTGCAGCAAGTTGCACCTGCCCTTTTGGCACTACACTTAGCACTACGCTGTTGGCATCTTTAATATACTTGTTATAAACGCGCATGATGTCTTCAGCCGTTACCGCGTTATAGCGCTCAATATCTTCAGCTATTAAATCGGGCGTTTGATAAAAAGTTTCGTTAGCAGCAAAGGCTGACACTTTGCCAGACACACTTTGTAAGCCAAACACCGTACGCGCTTCAATTTTACCTTTTGTTCGCGCCAAATCATCGGTGGTGACACCTCTTGTTTCAAACTCTTTAAGTGTTTCATTCAGCACATTTTGAAGTGTTGAGAGTGAGGTGATTTTTGCAGGATTAGCCAAGGCAAGTAGCTGAAATTCACAGGCGAGTTCACGGCAAGGGTGAGACACCACGGCCTGCACTGCCATACCCTCTTTTACTAAGTTTTTATAAAACAATGACGTTTTACCACCACCTAAAATATCGGCTAAAACATCTAGCGGCGCTTCATCTTCATGACGACCGTATACCGTGGGGTAGGTTATTTGAAGAAGCGGAAGATGGACTTTATCTTCTAACGTTACATAACGGGTTTCGTTTAATGTCACCGGCTGCGGCTCAGGCTCTTCTACTGCGGGGCCCGCTGGTATTTCGCCGAAGTATTTCTTCACCCAAGCTTTAGTTTTAGCTACATCGATATCGCCCCCAATGGTTAGCACAGCATTGTTAGGGCCATACCAGCGCTTAAAGAAGGCTTTCAGGTCGTTTACGTCCACCCGATCTAAGTCTTCTACATAACCAATGGTCATCCACGAATACGGGTGGCCTTCAGGGTATAGCGCTTCGCCATTAAGCTCAAAACGCAACCCGTAAGGCTGATTGTCTACCCGTTGTGCGCGTTCATTTTTAACCGTTTCTCTTTGATTTTCAAACTTGGTTTGGTCTACGGCTTCTAGCAAGTAGCCCATTCTGTCAGACTCAAGCCATAACACTTTTTCTAACTGGTTTGCCGGCACAGTTTCGAAGTAGTTAGTGCGATCGGTATTTGTCGTGCCGTTTAAATTGCCACCAGATTCTGTAATAACTTTAAAATGCTGCTCATCAGCAACGTGTTTTGATCCTTGAAACATCATGTGTTCGAAAAAATGGGCAAAGCCGGATTTACCAATTTCTTCTCGTGCCGAACCGACGTGATAGGTAACATCGACGTGAACCAGCGGATCAGAATGGTCTTCGTGAAGGATGACGGTCAACCCGTTACTAAGCGTATATTTCTCATGAGGAATAGACACGCTATTTGATGTGATTACGGCGGTATCTGAATTACTATTCGCCTGTTCTTCCTGCACGTGCTGACACGCTGATACTGCAATGACGCCTATGGCCATAAAGAGGGTACGAAGGGTCAGTTTTCCTGACATGATGATTCCTTTTCAATTACTACATGTTTTCACTCGCCTTCACTCTAGCTACACTTTGACGTAACCACTTAACTTTACGGTCAAGAATGAAGTTGCGATTTCAAAAGTGCGAGCGAATTTTCGAAGACTACCAGACTTTTTAACGCTTTACTTGCTTCGACTTTGCTATGATTGTATTAATTTGTGTATTTCTGAAATACACTTACACTTCATAGTCTTTAGTAATAAAGGCTTTAGCCAGTTGAATTCGTTAAGTGGTACGAATGAACTGACAAATGGTTTGCGTTCGGACTAGAAATTGTCCGGAAAGAAGTTGCGAAATAAAAGGATAGATGTATGGATCAGTCAACAACAGTACTTGATATAGACTTCGGAATGTCACAGTTAAGTGGTAACAAAAAACTGTTGTTCACCCTACTAGGTAAGTTCACGGACGAATACCGTTCTCTTGATGCTGACTTACAAGCGCATATAGCAAAGGGTGACTTCACTGAGGCTTATTCACTTGTTCATACCCTTAAGGGAGTGACAGGAAATCTTGGTATGTTTGCGCTTCACAACGCAAGCAAGCCGGTTGAAGCCAGCTTTCGAAATGACAGACAAGTAGCTGATGAATACCCAGCGTTTGTCGCTGTGCTAAATGAGACTATTACCACGGTAGATGCGCTCATCAAAGAGCCAGAAGTTACCGCTTCTGCCCCTGCAAACGGCGCTGCCGCTGAGCAAGCTCGAAAGCAATTATTGGCCGCACTTAAAGCCAGTGAGTTTATTGCACAGGATAAACTAGACGAATGGCTAGACGCCCTTGCCTTACCGCAAGAAAAACGCACGGCTATTATCGATGCGGTTGACGAGCTAGATTATGAAGAAGCTATCGAAGAGTTAGAAAATAGCTAGTGCTGCACATCCCTATCCTCTTTGAAAACGCTGAGCTTATTGTCGTTAATAAGCCTGTTGACGTTGCCATGCATGACGCTGGCGTAGAACAAGAAACGACTGAAGGTATTAAAGCAGTAAAGGTAGACGGCATTGTTACTGTTTTAAAAAAGCAGCTCGCCGTTAAAGAATTGCACCTTTGCCATCGTCTAGATACAGGCACCTCAGGTTGTTTGTGTCTGGCCAAAAATGCCACAGTGGCGGCAGAAATCGGCGAACTTTTTTCATCAAGACGGGTGAGCAAATTCTACTTAGCCTTGAGCGATAACAAACCTAAAAAGAAACAGGGCACGATAATCGGCGATATGAAAAATCGTCGCGGCGGCCAGCGCATTTTACTTAAAACTCAGGAAAGCCCAGCGATAACTCAGTTTTTCAGTAGCGCTGCTAAACCCGGCATTCGTGGTTTCGTTGTTAAACCTCATTCAGGGAAAACCCATCAAATTCGAGTCGCGCTCAAAAGCGTTGGAGCCCCTATTTTAGGTGATGCACTTTACGGCGGCGCGGCATCAGATAGGCTCTACCTTCATGCTTGGCACTTGCGCCTTCCTTTATCCAAAGGTGAATTAGCGGTAAGCGCACCTTTTGATACAGGCGAAGTAATTAACCAAGAAGACGTGCAAGCTTGGATCAAGGAACTTAATGTGCCTGAGACTTATCCATGGCCTTCAATACCAGCGCGCTTTTTGTCTGCATCTGTAGAAGAGCGTCGTTGAGTTAAGCCAGTTCCGCATAAGTAAAACCGTAACCTAATACAACATTTGATAAATATTAATGGGAAAACTACATATAGTCGGTAGCGGTGCCATAGGAAGCCTAATTGCTGCGAGCGCCCAGAAAAATGGCGTGCCGTATGACTGCTACCCCAGAGACATGAAAACCATGCCCTCTTGCGTATACTGGCAAAACGGCCAAACCACTGCGCTAAAACCTGCGAAGCCTTCACCTATCGTGTTACCTAAAAGTGATGTGCTGATATTCCCCTTAAAAGTATATCAACTTAAAGCAGGCCTATTGCAATGGCTTCCCTATCTCACACAACAGCCTACCGTTGTGCTGCTTCACAACGGTATGGGCGGGCTTGAGGTCGCAGGAGATTTACTAGGCGGCGATTATCCGTTGCTTCTTGCTACAACCAGTCATGGCGCATTAAAAGTAAGCGCGTCGAGCGGCGATTTTCATGTTAAGTATACTGGCGTTGGCGCAACGCAAATTGGAGCGCCTAATGTAGATAAGCCATCACCTCAAACATTGGCCGCCCTCTCACAAATAGCGCCACAGCTAGCCAGCGCAATTGCGACGTTAGATAACATACTTCCGCCGGTGCAATACCAAAGTAATATTTTAAAAGCATTGTGGACGAAGCTTTCCGTTAATGCCGTGATTAACCCACTAACGGCGCTTCACAATATCCAAAATAAGCACATTGCTAAGCCTGAATTTGAACAAAGCCGTATTTCAATTTGCAATGAGTTTACTCAGGTAGCGGATGCTTACGGGCTAGATTTTGATGCACTGTCAGTTCATGAAAATGTGCTGTCTGTAGCCAAGGCGACCGGAGAAAACTACTCAAGCATGCATCAGGATGTGGCCCACGGTAGACAAACAGAAATAGACGCCATCAACGGTTACATTGTAGATATGGCAACAAAAAAGGGTATTCCCGTTCCCGAGAATACCCTTTTAGTAGAGCGTGTTAAGGCGCTGAAGCTTTAACAGCGCCGAGCACCTAAATCACGCAATTTAAGGATTAAGATTATTCTTGTTCACCCGCATCTTGCGCGTCTTTTGGCGCCTGAGGCTTCATGTGTGGGAACAAGATAACATCTTTAATTGTTGAGCTATCAGTAAATAGCATAGCTAGACGGTCAATCCCGATGCCTTCACCCGCCGTTGGCGGCAAACCATATTCAAGCGCACGAATGTAATCGTCGTCAAAGTGCATAGCTTCATCATCGCCAGCATCTTTTTCTTCAACTTGCTTCGCAAAGCGTTCTGCCTGATCTTCTGGGTCGTTCAACTCGCTGAAGCCGTTTGCCAACTCACGTCCACCTACGAAGAACTCGAAGCGGTCGGTAATGAATGGGTTATTGTCATTACGGCGCGCAAGCGGTGATACTTCCCACGGATATTCTGTAATAAACGTAGGCTGCTCAAGCTTTTCTTCAGCGGTTGCTTCGAAGATTTCACAAAGATACTTACCTGCACCCCAAATACCGTCAACTTCAGGCTCTTTGATGTGAAGCTGTTTCGCCATCGCTTTAAGCGCATCAAGGTTAGCTTCTGGGTCGCGGATAGCTTCCTCGTTAGCTTCTGGCCAATACTTAAGAATAGCCTCGCCCATACTTAAGCGGTCAAACGGCTTACCAAAATCGTATTCAACTTCAGACGTTACGTTACCTTCAGCGTCTTTGGTTGTGTTTTTGATAATGCTTGTTCCAAGAATATCTTCTGCCAATGTGCGCAGCATATCTTCTGTAAGGTTCATCAGGTCGTTATAGTCTGCATACGCTTGGTAGAACTCAAGCATAGTGAACTCTGGGTTGTGACGGGTTGATAAGCCTTCGTTACGGAAGTTACGGTTAATTTCGAACACACGCTCAAAACCACCAACCACCAGGCGCTTAAGGTAAAGCTCTGGTGCAATACGCAGGTACATATCGATATCTAACGCATTGTGGTGAGTTACAAACGGCTTCGCAGTCGCGCCACCAGGAATAACCTGAAGCATTGGCGTTTCTACTTCAAGGTAGTCACGTTCGGTAAGATAATTGCGAATACCGTTTACGATCTTGCTACGGATCATGAAGGTTTTGCGCGTTTGTTCACTTGTGATCAAATCAACGTAGCGCTGGCGATATTTCGTTTCTTGGTCGCTCAAACCGTGGAATTTTTCTGGCAATGGACGAAGTGCTTTGGTTAGCAACTCGTATTGCTCCATGTTCACGTAAAGGTCGCCTTTACCTGACTTGTGCAAGTCGCCCGCTACACCAATAATGTCACCAATATCCAGTGCACCGTATTTTGCTTTAAGGGCTTTTTGTGTGTCTTTATCAGCGTAAGCTTGAATACGGCCTGTCATATCTTGAAGCAGCATGAAAGGACCACGCTTTGCCATGATACGGCCAGCAATGCTCACTTTATTACCCTGCTCTTGTAGCGTTTCTTTGTCGAATTCACCGAACTTAGCTTGAAGCTCATCCGCATAGTTTTCGCGACGGAAGCTGTTTGGGAAACCGTTTGCACGGCACTGCTCGCGAATAGCGCTTAGCTTAGCACGGCGCTCTGCAATCAATTTGTTATCGTCTGTTTGTTGGTCAGTCATAACCTTTCACTTCGTTGTTCGGTTTACAGCCCAGATTTCAGGCTGGCTTCAATAAATTTGTCCAAGTCGCCATCTAGCACGGCTTGAGTGTTACGTGTTTCCACGCCAGTGCGCAAGTCTTTAATGCGAGAGTCGTCCAAAACGTAAGAGCGTATTTGACTACCCCAGCCGATATCAGACTTGCTGTCTTCCATCGCTTGTTTTTCAGCGTTTTGTTTTTGCAGTTCAAACTCGTAAAGTTTGGCTTTTAACTGCTTCATCGCCTGATCTTTGTTTTTGTGCTGCGAGCGGTCATTTTGACACTGCACCACAATACCCGTTGGTTCGTGAGTAATACGTACCGCAGAGTCCGTTCTGTTTACGTGCTGACCACCCGCGCCCGATGCGCGATAGGTGTCTACACGTAAATCAGACGGGTTAATTTCAATATCGATGTCGTCATCAATTTCAGGATATACAAACGCAGATGAAAACGACGTATGACGGCGGTTGCCCGAGTCAAACGGCGATTTACGTACTAAGCGGTGCACGCCTGTTTCTGTGCGCAGCCAGCCAAACGCATATTCGCCCTGAACGCGCAGCGTAGCGCTTTTAATGCCCGCGACTTCGCCTTCCGACACTTCAATAAGTTCAGTTTTAAAACCATGCGCTTCGCCCCAACGCAAATACATGCGCAGCAGCATGTTGGCCCAATCTTGCGCTTCTGTACCACCAGAGCCCGACTGAATATCAATATAGCAGTCGTTTTCATCATTAGGACCAGAAAACATGCGACGAAACTCAAGCACTTCTAGCTGCTCAATTAAGCCCTCAAGTTCACTTTGGGCCTCAACGAAGGTATCTTCATCTTCAGCTTCAACGGCCAATTCAACGAGACCTTCAACGTCTTCAGTTCCCTGATCGAGCTTGTGGATCGTCTCTACGATTTGCTCCAGGGCCACTTTTTCTTTGCCAAGGGCCTGCGCTCTGTCTGGCTCGTTCCAAACATCAGGACTTTCTAACTCTCGGCTAACTTCTTCTAAACGCTCTGACTTTGCATCAAAGTCAAAGATACCCCCTAAGCGCTTCAGTGCGCTCGCGGATATCTTTTATCGCATTCATAACGGGGTTTATTTCAAACATAGTCCGCTTATTTCGTTAAAAATTTAAGACCGCGGATAGTACCGAATTTGAAGGAATTTTGATAGGGGTTGGCGCAAATATTGCGAAGCTCAATTTGCTTGGCACAACGTGTGCTTTTCAACCATTAAAGACGAAATAAACATTTTTGCAGTTCAACTGCTTACCCCAAGCATTGGTTATGGTGTCAAAGGCCATAAGAATAAACTTATACAAGGTTGCATACGTGCGGTTTTAATAATCACTGCACTGTTCTAAAGCAATCACGCTTTCCATAAGTGTGCATTAGGGCACTGTAGAAGCCTTGTAAACGTCAAATGGAAAAACTAAAGGGAAAAGTATGTCATTTAATAATTTGTCTTATGCTGTTATCGGTGTATTGCTGGGCTTGCTAGTACTCGCATTGGGACAACTATTTGACTGTCAAAATCTAGCCGGCGCAACCATGGCCCTACAATGCCCCGACGGAGCCCCCATTTCAAAACTATGGCTTGCAACCTCAATGCTTATTGCGGGAAGTGGTATCGGTGCTTGGCTATATAGAAACCGTCACTTCTAAGCGCGCTTAGAAACGCCTTAAACATTTATATTTTACCGCAAATCATATCAGTAATAATCATAACGCAATAAAGAGGCCGTGCCCCTTTATTGCTCAACATGATTTCATCATATTAACTCAAATATAAATTTATTTGAGAAACGAATAATCGGTATAACCTTTTTCATCACCGCCAAATAAAGTATCCGGGTTATGTTCATTTAGGGGCAAACTATTCGCTAACCTGTACGGTAAATCTGGGTTTGCCACAAAAGGTCGACCAAAACCAATCATATCTGCCCATCCTTCAGTTAAAGCTTTTTCGGCACGCTCTGTGTCGTACTTTCCGGCATAAATAAGCAGACCGCTATAGGTTTCACGAATAGCCATCTTGAATGATATTGGCATTTGCGGCGCATCATCCCAGTCGGCTTCAGCAATATGCATATAGCCAATCTTGAAACTATTAAGCATGGAAGCAATCGCAAGATAGGTCTCTTCGGGATTGTCGTCGACCGTCCCGTTTAATGTTGTTAGGGGCGCCAAACGTACACCTACTTTATCAGCGCCAATTTCCTCAGACACAGCCTGCACCACTTCTTTCAAGAATCGAATACGGTTCTGTACACTTGTGCCGTATTCATCAGTTCTTGTATTACTTTGAGAATCAATAAACTGGTTAAGCAAGTAACCATTAGCCGAATGCAACTCAATGCCATCAAATCCGGCATCTACGGCATTGCGCGCCGCAACGCGATACTCTTCCACCACGGCTTTTATATCTTCAATGCTCATTTCTCGGGGCATGACCGACTCAACAAAGCCAGGGTTGCCGCCTTCATCAACAAATACTTTTACGCCTTTTGCTTGAATCGCCGATGCGCTAATTGGCTGCTGCCCCTCTGTATTTGAAGGATGGGATACGCGGCCCACGTGCCAAAGTTGCGCAAACATCACACCACCCGCTTCATGCACTTTATCTGTTACCAACTTCCAGCCTTCAATTTGCGCCTTGGTATAAATACCCGGCGTCCACGCATAACCCTTACCGAGTGCCGAAATTTGTGTGCCTTCACTCACAATAAGCCCTGCACTTGCGCGCTGAGCGTAATATTCAGCCATAAGGGTGTTGGGCACATCTCCCGGCTGTGTTGAGCGGGAGCGGGTCATTGGCGGCATAACAATTCGATTGTTCAGCGTTTTTCCAGCCAGCGATAGGGTTTCAAATAGTTTCATAATACGATCCTTTGAACTTTATTCTTGCAATTTACACGTTTAGATAATGGTAAATATAAGGCCCTAAAGCTGGGTTAGAACCCGTACTTTTAA
This sequence comes from Alteromonas sp. ABH4_452, assembly GCF_056311825.1. Taxonomy (NCBI): domain Bacteria; kingdom Pseudomonadati; phylum Pseudomonadota; class Gammaproteobacteria; order Alteromonadales; family Alteromonadaceae; genus Alteromonas; species Alteromonas sp. ABH4_452. The sequence goes on from NZ_CM149973.1 coordinate 3,646,489, forward strand.
CAAAGCACTTTTGCATTTTTCACAAAAGTACCGGTACATTTCGACGACGTTATCCCAAACTTCATACATCTCCTCTTGACGCAGAAAAAATTAAGCTTACACTTGTTCGCTGATTTAGCGTACAAGTGTAAGCTAAAATATTTTTATCCTTTTTGTATTTAAGATAATTCGACGAAATACAGGTGTGATTTCTACATTGAAACTATTACTCGATAAATTCACTGATCGCATACTCCACCATGGCTCTTGGAAGGGCTACTGGGAGGTATTGATGCAGCAAATTAAACCCGCGTGGCGCGATGGGTATTTTAGAGCCAGAGTTGTAACAGTAAAAAACTTAAGCTCGGATATACTCGAGGTGCTACTTGAGCCGGATAGTTCGTGGCCAACGCATTCCGCAGGGCAGCATATCGCGTTGACTATAGAGCTTAATGGCAGGCTCACCACCCGCGTATTTACCATAGCAAGTGGTGCTAATACCCACCAAAGAGACAAGCAGATCCGCTTGCTGACTAAGGTAAAAGCCCAAGGCGCGCTAACACCTTACCTACATACCTGTGTGCCTAATCAATGGATAAATATTTCTGCCCCCATGGGAGAGTTTGTATGGCCTGAAACGCAAAAACCTCTTCTTATGATTGCGGGTGGCTCAGGCATTACCCCTTTCATTGCCATGCTTGACGATGCCGTCAACAACGCGCAGCTAAACCATACACCGGTACACTTACTTTATTTTGCTAAGCCAGGCGAGCATGTATTACTCAGTGAAATATCAGCGTTAAGTCAGCGCTGTGAGTACTTCACCTATGATATTTTGAGCAAGCAAAAAGACGGAGACGTAGAAGCGCATTTGTGTAACTTTGCCAATGCACACTGGTTAGTGTGTGGTCCACATGCCATGTTCGAGCAAGTTGAAAGTTATGCAAAAACGATCAACGTACCTGTTTCGAGCGAGCACTTCGCTGCGCTTCCTGTGGTGAGCAACACCAGCCTTACCGAAAACGAAACCTTCTCTTTGGTTCACAACGGCCAATCTTTAACTGTCGACAATCAGCAAACCCTACTTATACAACTTCAGCAAGCAGAACAACCTGTGACTTATGGCTGTGGCATGGGAATTTGTCATCAATGCCAATGTGTTAAGAAACGGGGCGTAGTGAGAGATACCCGCACGGGTGAGCTTTCAGATAGCGCAGAGCAACTTATTCAGCTGTGTGTATCACAAGCCGTAACTGATTTGGAGATTCAACTATGAACACCAGCGTTGCAATAGACAACCAACACCGTGAAGAAGCCATCGAACAAGCGCATTTTCCAATAAGTGAAACCAAAGCAATTCGGTCAACGAGCACTAAAGAGAAACCGAACTACGAGTTACTTGCCGCTCAGCTTGATGAAATTAAAGCTGACATTAAACGAAAAGTGGGTGCTGAAGATGCGGCGTATATCCGACGTATTATTCTTGTTCAGCGAATCTGCGAGTGGAGCGGACGGATACTTTTAATGTTGGGGTTCATTCAACCGCTGCTCTGGGTTGCCGGCGTATTGAGTTTAGCTACAGCAAAAATTCTCGATAATATGGAAATAGGCCACAACGTAATGCACGGCCAGTACGATTGGATGAACGACAAACACATTAATTCGAAAGGCTATGAGTGGGATATTGCCTGCGATGGTGCGAGCTGGAATCGCGTTCATAATTACGAGCATCACACGTATACCAATATTATTGGGAAAGACAGAGACTTTGGCTACGGCTTGCTTCGCCTGTCTAACGATTTTAAATGGCGTGTAAAAAACCTATGGCAGTTTGCGACTTACATCGTACTTAGTGTTTTATTTCAGTGGGGTGTGTCGTATCACGAAATGGCCGCTGAGCGGGTCTTTTTTGGAAAAAAGAAGGACAACCGTAAGAATCAGGTTACCCATAATGAACTTAAGAAACGCTTTTTTAGTAAAGGCGCACGTCAGTTAGTAAAAGATTATGTACTATTTCCTTTGTTAGCTGGGCCGTTATTTTTATGGGTATTTACCGGCAACCTTATCGCCAATTTACTACGCAATTTATGGACATCTACTATTATCTTTTGCGGCCATTTCACTGGCGACGTGGAAACGTTTAAACAAGAAGATTGTGTTAATGAAACCCGAGGGCAATGGTACTACCGACAAGCGCTGGGCTCGTCGAACATAAAAGGCGGAAACCTGTTTCACGTGCTTACTGGGCATTTAAGCTTTCAAATTGAGCACCACCTGTTTCCAGATATCCCAGCCAGACGCTACCGAGAGATGGCGTCCAAGGTAAAAGCCGTATTCGAAGAACACGGCATGCACTACAACACTGGCGGCTTTTTAAAACAATACACCAGCGTGTTAAAACGCATTATTCGCTACTCTTTCCCTTAACCAGTTGAAACCCTAACCAGCCGGCCATGGCGCTTGCGCTGGTTAGGCACGTGCCCCACGCCCAGTCAATCAACATGATAAACAAGGTAAAACCTTCAATAATGCTGTACGCCGTTAAATTGTATGCGCCATAACTGGCCAACCCTAGAAGCGCGCCATCGATCCCAGCATAAAGTAACGACTTATCTCTGTTCGCCACCACAGCAAGTACAAACACCACACATCCATACATAAGGTAAAAAACCACCCATGGCCACGTGATAAATTGATTTCTAAGCAAGGGCGCCATTTCACTTTGATACCAGCCATCCGCAATAACGCCAAGCCACAAGAAGTCGAGCACACCAAAACACACAAAGATTGCAATTAACGACACGACGATGTTTTTCGCAAAGCGAATGATGTTGGAAAGCATGGAACCTATCCCTGTAAATAAGCAAATTGTGGATGCAAGTGATTTAAAATATGAATACGCAAGTGTTGCACAATAAGCGCACCGCGAGAATGCTATACCTTAAAAAACAAATCCACACTTTACTTAAAACTTACACTGGGTGCTGCAACTAAAGAGGCGTTCGAATCTCAAAGTGACGTGGTTCAAATAAGCGTAAAATAAAATGAAAAAAACACTATTAGTCATAACGACTTCGTTAATTGTCAGTGCGTGTGCTCATAGGCCACCACCTTTAGACATGGATGAAATATTCTTTGAAACGAAAATCAAGCAGGACGGTACCAAACTCTTCGCTTTTAGCATTCCATTAATGAAACCGCGAGAAGGCGCTAAAGGTGGCGGCAGAGGCGGCCGTGGTCAAGGGGGTGAAGGCGGTGGTCGTGGCGGCCGTGGAGGACAGGAAAACCGAGGAGGCTCATCACAAAATTCGTCAGATAGCAGCGATAGAATGACTGAGCAACTCTATGCCTCTCTTGATGAGAAATTGGATGAAACAGGTTATTGCCAAACAGGCTATATAGAAATCGATACGCATCAAACTGAAGATAGGCTGCACTTATTAGGCGAATGTAATGAGACGGCAAGTGAACTGGACAGACTCGATTTCCCGAACGTTAATTAACGCATTTTTCATAAAGCGCATTGCCGGTGGCGTGCGCTTCATTTAACGCTCGTTTGCTCAACATTTGTTTGCACAATAACACCTTAGTCAACACACAAGGTATGCTCCACAACCCCGTTAGACACATAGGCTCTACAGCCGAATAAGTCCGTACTTTCTAAACACACGCCGCGAGCCTTTTCTCCCGCTTCTATATTATTGTTTTCCGTAACACAAGCCACTTCGCACTCGCTGCTGTCATTGCAGGCATTGCCAGCATCATTCGCCGGTAAAACACAAGTGTACGCCTGCTGTCGGCCTACTTTCTTCCAGTCACCACCTTGTTTATCACACACTTTTTCAGACTCAATAGAATAGGCCTGCTGTACCAGAGGCAATGAGGTATCAACAACATGCTCTAATTTTTCAACTTCTTCAACACTTGCTATCGGCTGTTCAATGACTTCTGGGGGCCGCGCACCACAAGCCGCTAAAGTTGCACCCAAGCCCACTGCCAACCAGGCCCCAAACCGATGCTGTATCTTAACGCTTGCCTGTTTCATTCTTTCCCTCTATTTGTTTTACTTTTTAAACAACCACTACTTAAAGGCCACGTTTTTTCAAACCTGCGATACCTATGACCACGGCTATTAGATAAGTTCTTATTTTTTCGATAAATCCTTATTCGTGCGCTGCGCTATGCCTAATAAATTATCGAGCCTATGAAATTTTAATGATACCTAGGCGGGTCTCTTCATACACTTCGCAAAACTTGCAGTATTTACGGATGCTTTATGACACTACACCAAACCGAAAACCTGGTAACCGCCTTAATAACTTTCAGCTTCGCTGTTCTTGGCCTAACATTTTTATTGGGTGCAAATCCCAATGCACTAATAACGACTTTTAACTTTTATTCGTTAGGCGCAATGGTTAGTGAAAGTGCACTTGGTGCTATCACTGGGATTACATTATTGCTGCTTGCCTTAATGACATTTGCAGCACGATTTAAGCTAGTGTCAGCAAAAGCGGTTACGCTATTCGCCGCATTGGTTACCGCAATCCCCCTACTCACGTTGTTATCTCCCGGACGATGGATGGCTGATTTAGGCGGCTTTCCGATTATTGGAAGTGGTCAAGGCATCATCAAGTACTTCGCAGTATTACCGCTTTTTCTGTTCTTGTTTTATCGCGACAAAATTTCGCATAAACAGCTGACTTACCTTAACTTTGCACCTGTAGCCATGGTTTTACTATGGATAGGAAGCATGAAGTTTTTCGAGTTTGAAGCCAATGCGATTGTGGGGTTAGTAGAAACCTCGCCGTTTATGTCGTGGCTTTATGATGTGTTCAGTGTACAGGGAGCATCAAATGTAATAGGAGGTTTTGACGTCTTCTTTGCGCTTGTTTTAGGCGTGGGTATTTACACTAAGAACAAACCAATGATTATTGCGAGTGGAATAGCTTGTTTATCCGTTTTTCTGATGACACAAACCTTTTTGTTTACTGTGCCGGATACCTTTAATAGTGCCACCATCGTTAACCGTTTAGGTCAGTTCGTTATTAAAGACCTTTGGTTTGTCGCTAATTTAGCGGTAGTTGCCTACTTCACAATATTTAACTCGGTGTCAGATCAAAACTGAAAAGCGCAGCTAGACTAAAATGGGCTAAATTAGGCTAAATTGGGCTACATAAGGCCGCTTGGCGCGGCCACTTCAAGTGATATAAAACAACAGGTAATTAATGGGCAATCGATTAATGGCCTTTATTTATCTTGTTCTACCGACAAGCTTACCCAGACTAATCTATGATCTGAACTGGCAGCACGGTCTTTAACTAATCGATACAGGTCACTTGTTTTAGCAGGCCAAAAAACGCCTGCATCATGTACATCAAATCCATACCGAGATGGTAGAACATAGTCGGCTCTGGCGCCCCAATAGGCGGTAAAACGCTTGCTAAACGCAGCGCCGGATGCGCCCGCACCACCTGCGCTTGTTGGAATTGTGTCGTTATTGACGAGCGGGTTCTCAGTTAGCTGTTCTATTACACCTTCTCTGTGTTTGTCCCCGATATCAGCAGCATTAAAATCGCCTACAAGCACAAATCGCGTACTGGTTGCTAGGCTAACCTTTTCGCCCGTGTCATCATAGATATATGCGCCTTTGTCGGGAGAAAGGTAATCTGCCATCAATCTTATTTCATCAAAGTTGCGCTTACCGTTTCTGTCCTCTTTCCCATCAAAATTAGGTGGCGTTGGGTGCATTGCTAACACATGTACGGTCTTATCACCCACTTTCACTGGCACGTCCCAGTGGGACTTTGAGCTTAACCTCAATGCTTCCCATTCGTTTACATCGTACCAAGGAGTGCCGTTGTCCACATTGCCATTTTCATCAGGAATAATAGGTACTTGGGGATGAGGCATATGGTGCCATTTGAATGTCTGAAAGGTACGGATACTATCCACATCAATAGGGTATTTTGACAGTAGCGCCATACCGTATTGACCTGGGTATAATCCGAACCCATAGGCATCACCGCCAATACCTTCTGCCTTACCATTATTGTCTAAGTCGAAGGTGGTGGGCTCGCCCGTGTTTACTGGCGCTACATAGGTGTAAGGGTAATCCACTGGCTCTAGGCCACGCTGCGAAACGTTCAGGTAGTTCTCTATAAAAGCCTCTACCCCTTTGCGTTTATCTGCAATGTAATCAAACTCGTTTAACATCAAAATATCAGGGTTCACTCGTTGAATGATCTCAGCAATATTTTTAACTTGAGGGTGATCACTTGTAGATAGAACGTGTTGAAGTACTTTGTCGCTCGGATTCATGCCTAAGGCTTTGTAGTTGGTGGCTTCCATACTTACGTTAAACGTAGCGACTTTTAGCATTTGCTGATCTTTTGAATAAGCCAAAGTGGATACGCACAATGCGGGTAAAAGAGCTGTTACAAAGAAAAGCGCCCTAATTTTCATGTTGTTACCTTTAAATAAAGTCGTTTGCTAACGATACCAATATAGATGAGGATTCTATACTATTTTGTACCGAAGAATAGCTAGGATCTGTTTAGCGTTAGGAGCAATGAACCTTACCTAAAGTTACCTCAATTGCGGCTATTTTTTTGCCATTGCCTTCACAGCCCTGGGTTAGTTAATCTCTCAAATTCTTTTCCCCACAATTAATTTAAAAAATAATTTCAACCTTAAGAAAATAATAAAAATTATATTGCACAAAAACATGCATAGAATGGAATAATAGAATCTATTACTCATAATGCACTGATATTCTTTTTCTGAAGTCTAGTGAGTAAAACTCTCCCTGACTTTAACTGCTGCACGCATTTGGAAGTAATGAACAAGAATTTAATAGGAAGAGAGAAGTGTTATGAAAAGCTGGGTTTCAAAAGCGATTAATACCATCAATGCAGATTATCAGCGCTCTGCAGACACCCATCTGATAAAGCTTGAGCAAATAGCATTTCAAGGTATCGACATCTATCTAAAAGATGAAAGCACTCACCCCACGGGCAGCTTGAAACACCGTTTGGCTCGCTCCCTTTTTCTGTATGCTTTGTGTAATGGAAAAATTGTAGAGGGAACCACTGTTGTTGAAGCCTCATCAGGCAGTACAGCGGTGTCTGAAGCTTATTTCGCTAAGATGATTGGCGTTCCGTTTGTTGCTGTCATGCCTAAATCAACTGCACAAAGTAAAATCGCGCTTATTGAGCGATATGGCGGACAGTGTCACTTTGTAGATTGCCCTACACAAATGCACAGCGAAGCCACTAAGGTAGCGAAAGAACTTAACGGCTACTTTATGGATCAGTTCCTTTACGCTGAGCGCGCTACGGACTGGCGCGGCAATAATAATATTGCTGAAAGTATTTTTGAGCAGATGAAAGCCGAACCCCACCCTGTACCACACACCGTGGTTATGAGTGCAGGTACAGGCGGAACATCAGCAACCATAGGCCGCTACATACGATACAAAGGCCTCGCTTCAAAACTCGTTGTAGTAGACCCAGAATTCAGTGTGTTTTTTGATAGCTTCAAGAGTAAGGATCATACACTTACTGCTAACCGAGGAAGCCGCATAGAAGGAATTGGACGCCCCAAAGTGGAAGCCTCTTTTCAGCATGACGTTATAGACGACATGATTGCAGTTCCCGACGCGGCCAGTATTGCTACGATGCATTGGTTAAACAATACCATGGGAATAAAAGCCGGCCCTTCTACTGGCACAAATCTATGGGGCGCATTAAGTATTGCTGGACAAATGAAGCAGCGGGGCGAAGCGGGCTCTATTGTAACGCTTATGTGCGATAGCGGGGAAAGGTATGGTGACACTTATTACAACGAACAGTGGGTACTAAACAATATTGGTTGTACAAGTGTGTTTACTGAAAAACTAGAAAGTATCGAAAGCTGAAATAAAAATAAGGCAGCTTGGTTTATATTTTAAGCTGCTACTTAAAGTGCTGGCACGCTATATGTCGCGCAGCACTTTATTCAAATCATGGTTCACTATACATTAGCGATAGATTTGTAATTGAAAAAGCTCACGAAGCCATGATGAAAATAAAGATGAAAATAAAGAACATTATTCGCAGCAGTGTTGCGTTAACTGCGATAGTCGCTACTCACAACGCTTTCGCTACTAGCATACCGACAGCTGAAGGCGTTAGCACCAGCAGTACTAAGACAGATGCAAGCTACTCCACAGGTACTTCTAACAACAACTACGAAAGCGTTTTTGCCAATCTTGCACTTCACTGTATTCATCAAGAGTTTCCCAATGTTGTAAAACACATGATGAATAGTGCCGACGACGTTAAAGCACCTAATAAACTCTACCCGGCATTTTATGGTTGTTTAGACTGGCATTCGTCAGTCCATGGCCATTGGCTTTTGGTAAGGATGTTAAATACGGCACAAGACGCGGTGGATAAAGACGAGATCATTGAAAAGCTAAATATCAGCTTTACGACAGAGAACATTCAAGGTGAACTGGCTAGCCTTAACCGCGAAAACAATGCGTCATTTGAGCGCCCCTATGGCCTTGCTTGGTTTCTACAATTAACCGCGGAATTGCGTCAATCATCAATTCCACAAGCAAGGGTATGGCTAAACACGCTACTGCCACTTGAGGAAGAAATTGTGGCAAGAGTAAGCGCATGGTTACCTAAATTGGCTTACCCTATTCGAACGGGTGAACACAGCCAAACCGCCTTTGCTTTTGGACTAATGTTAGACTGGGCGAAGGTAGCAGATAACGAGGACTTTGAAGCCCTGCTTACATCTAGAGTAAAAGAGTATTACCAGGCTGATAAGCAATGCCCCCTAGCCTACGAACCCTCAGGGCAGGATTTCCTATCACCGTGTTTGGCCGAAGCTGACCTAATGCGCCGAGTAATGGCTAAAGAAGACTACAGCCAATGGCTTTCAGCATTTTTTCCAGACCTAACCGCTAAAACATCAAGTTGGCTAGCGCCTGCGACCGTGACAGACAAAACAGACGGTAAGCTTGCCCACCTAGACGGACTGAATATCAGTCGTGCGTGGATGATTGAAGGCATCATGAGTGCTTTACCAGACGATGACGCACGCTTACCTGTATTGGAGAAAACGCTAAAAGCACATCGTGAAGCAGGATTAAACGCGGTGTTTGGTGATATGCACTACATGGGAAGCCATTGGCTTGGCAGCTTTGCCAGCTACTTGGAAACACAGCGCGGTTTGAATTAACTTATATCCTACTAAAGTGTGAGATGAATGGGCACTAAAGTGCTATTCGTCTCACACGCCTACCGTGGCATGCTCATTCTATGGTGATATGAATAAAGCGCAGCTATGGAAATTTTACTTGTTGATGATCACGCAATAGTGAGAGAAGGCTTTTCTACGCTGTTATCTTCGGTAATCGAAGGCGCTGTCGTCACCAATGCAAAAAATGCGCAGCAAGCCACAAATGCACTTCGTACCAACCACTTCGACCTCATTATTTTAGACATTAATTTAGGAGCCACCAGCGGACTTACGCTAGCGGAATACATTATTCAGCGCTGGAAGCACGCAAAAGTACTTATGTTCAGCATGTTCGATGATATTTCCATCATCGATAGAGCTATGAAGCTAGGGGCAATGGGCTATGTTAGCAAACAAAGTGAACCTGATGTGCTGATAAGCGCGGTGACATCTATCATTAAAGGCCGGCGTTATTTGGAACACAATACTGCAATTGAACTCGCCACATTCAACCTGTCACATTCCGGAAGCAACTTAACAGATCTGACACAAAGAGAGTTAGATATATTCCTTGGAATAGCGAACGGCCTCTGTCGAAAACAGGTTGCAGAAAGCCTCAATATTTCTGAAAAGACGGTCTCAAACGTTATCACCCAGCTCAAGCGAAAACTTGAGCTACAGACAAATGCCGAGTTTGTTCACCTTGCCATAAAGCAGGGTTATATCAAAATTGCCAGCTAAACAAGCGCCACTAAACAAGGTCGGGAAAACTTCCCTGTACTTTCGTATCTTTTTTATACCCCTTTGGTACTGACTTCGTCTCATGATAAAGATACCTCATGCAAATCAATATATTAGCGTTTTCATTGCACTTCAATCTAAGGGAATTTTTCCCGTGTTTTGAAGGACGGAATCCGTTTATAAGAGCCTCTACTTAGTTACATACTGTTAACACAACATCAAGGTAACAGTGGAAACAAAACTATGGCTAAGTTCTATTCAAAGGCTTCATTGGCCTTAAGCGTAATTATTGGTTTAGGTACGAGTTCACATTTATATGCGGACGATGGCGTGACATGGGCAGACATTGAAAATGATGCCAAGACGCCTGAGAACGTGCTGATGTATGGTATGGGTCCAGAAGCTCAGCGTTACAGCGGACTTGATCAAATCAACAAAGAAAATGTACACAGGCTATCTCCGGCTTGGGTGATGAGTTTTGGTGATGAAAAGCAACGGGGTCAAGAATCCCAGGCAATAGTGTACGACGGTATTGTCTATGTAACCGGTAGCTACTCCCGTATCTACGCCTATGAAGCAAAAACAGGTAAGAAGTTGTGGGACTACGCCCACCGCCTTCCAGAAGGTATTCGACCTTGTTGTGACGTGGTAAATCGCGGCGCAGCAATTTATGGTGACTTAGTCTTTTTCGGTACGCTGGATGCTGGCGTTGTTGCCCTTGACCGGCTAACGGGCAAAGTAAAATGGAAGAAGCGCTTTGAAGACTATCGTGCAGGCTACACCATGACGGGGGCACCTACAATTGTTAAAGACCAAAAGTCAGGAAAGGTCATGCTTATCCACGGTTCATCAGGTGATGAATTTGGCGTTGTAGGAAAACTATTTGCACGCGATCCTGAAACCGGTGAAGAGATTTGGATGCGTCCATTTGTTGAAGGGCACATGGGCAGATTAAATGGAAAAGACAGCACACCTACTGGCGGTTCATACGAAGTGACAACATGGCCGAAAGATGAAAATGGCGAAATGGTTGAGGCTTGGCACCACGGTGGTGGAGCACCATGGCAGAGTGCAAGTTTCGATGTTGAAACTAACACTATCATCATTGGTGCAGGTAACCCCGCTCCTTGGAATACATGGAAACGCACCGCCAAAGGCGGCGATCCGCGAGATTGGGATAACCTCTATACTTCCGGACAAGTAGGTGTAGATGCAACCACTGGTGAGGTTAAATGGTTCTATCAACATACACCTAACGACGCATGGGATTTCTCTGGCAACAATGAACTTGTTCTATTTGACTATTACGATAATGGAAAGCTCGTAAAAGCGACGGCTCATGCAGACAGAAATGGCTTTTTCTATGTAGTTAACAGACAAAACGGTGAATTCATCAGAGGCTTTCCCTTTGTAGATAACATTACGTGGGCCACACACATAGACCCTGACACGGGTCGCCCAGTTGAAGTAGACGGACAACGCCCACCACTGCCTGAGCCGGGTGAAAAACGAGGAAAGTCAATAGAGGTATCGCCTCCATTCTTGGGCGGGAAGAACTGGAACCCGATGGCCTACAGCCAGAATACCGGCTGGTTCTATATGGGCGCAAACCACTGGAAAGAAGACTACTGGACGGAAGAAGTGACCTATAAGAAAGGTGCAGCTTACCTAGGACAGGGTTTTAGAATTAAGCGCATGTATGACGACCACGTGGGCGTACTTCGTGCCGTAGACCCTATTTCAGGTGAAATTAAATGGACGCACAAAGAGAAACTTCCTATGTGGGCTGGGGTACTGGCGACGAAAGGCGGACTCATTATTACCGGAACGGGCGATGGCTACGTCAAAGCTTTCGATGAGGAAACCGGTGAAGAACTTTGGAAGTTCCAAACGGGCTCGGGCATCATTTCATGCCCTATAACCTGGGAAGAGGATGGTGAGCAATACATCGGCTTAGCGTCAGGGTATGGTGGTGCAGTACCTCTATGGGGAGGAGATATGGCTGAACTCACCAAACCTGTCGCGCAAGGTGGTTCGTTCTGGGTATTTAAACTTCCTAATCACAATAAAAAGCAAAACGTAGCTAAACAATAGCTTTATATTTGCAAACCAAGCCGAGAGGCAGTGAAAACGCCTCTCGGCATTAAGGAGCTCTCATGCGCTTACGTTTTCAAACAACCAAACAAGTCCTAGTATTATTTTTTGTCGCCCTATATTCAGCAACTGCCAGTGCCATTCCCGATTTCGAAGATGACGTGAAAATTATCAACGGATGCGAAATAAAACCAAAGACAGTATGCAGCAATACTGACTTAAGCGGTGCTGATTTGAGCCATGCAAATTTGCACGGGGCAGTATTCACCAACGTTAAGTTCCACAAAACCAATTTAAGGCACGCCAACTTAAGCTACGCGACGTTTAAGAAAAGTAACCTAGACCACGCTGATTTAGCTACCGCCAACTTAAAACATGCAGATTTACGCAGTTCAAAAGTTCGCAACGCTAACTTAGAAGGTGTAGATGGCTGGGCGCTTTTCGGTCAAGGGGTTGATTTCACCAACTCCAACTTTTCAGGTGCCAACCTAGACCAAGGGCGTTTATCAGGTGCGACAATGGTAAACACCAACTTACGTGCCGCGCGCCTAGAGCAAGTTTGGATGAACAAAGCAAACTTTGAAGGTGCTTCACTCATTAACGCCAATATTCAGGAAGCAAAACTGAACGATGCAAGTTTGTATCGAGCGAACCTAACAGGCACGCGCATCCACTACGCAACATTTCAGGGCACTTTCATGGACGAATGTATAAATTGTCCGATTGACTGGTAAGCTAGAGCCCCCTTGGGGTTGCTCTAGCAAGGTCGCTCACGTCTAAGACAGTTTACCAGCCAACTCAGCTGTTTCTTTACCCAAATTCTTGAGCTGCTTAATCGTTTTTTCATCGGTAATTACGCCATCTTCCATAAGCGTACTGACCTTCGCGATAGCTTTTTGGTTTGGCAGGACCATAGTACCTAAGTTTTCGAGCAGCATTCTCAGTACCACCAGCACACGCATACCGCCCAGCCCGCCGGCCGACGCGGCCATAATGCCGGCCACTTTACCGCGATACGCTTGCAGTGGCTTTTCGCCTTCTCCCATGCGCGATGCCCAATCGATAGCGTTTTTCAGCAGTGCTGGGTAGCTAGAATTGTATTCTGGTGATGCTATAAGAAAACCATCATGACTCATTAGCAATTCTTTGAACGCCTGCGCTTTTTCAGGCATGCCAAATTCAGCCTCTTCGTCTTCATTAAATATTGGCATTTGATAGTCGGCTAGGTCAATAACGGTAACCTCTGCGCCAGCTTCACGGGAGCCTTCAGCAGCGACGTTAACAATAGCCTGGTTAAACGAACCTTTACGGGTACTGCCTGCAAATGCAAGGATCTTAGTCATTTGGGTTTCCTGTCCTTAATTTGAATAGATAATTTAGTCTTCTTATTTATAAAGATGTGTTGGCCTATCGGTTTTATTTGAAATACCAAATTAATTAGTGAGACCGACAAGCTAGCTCTCTTGGTAGTTAGCGTTAAGCATAAAAAAAGGCTGACAATCAATGTCAGCCTTTTCAATATCACTACCTATGTTGTACCGCGAACACTACATTTTTTCTAGTGTTTCGATGCCAAGTAGAGTTAATCCTTTCTCTAGCGTATTGGCAACCAAAGCTGACAACGCTAAGCGGCTATCACGTACAGTTGGCTCAATGCCGTCTTTTAACATTGGGCAAGCTTCGTAGAATGTCATGAATGCTGAAGCCACATCGTACAGGTACGTACACAATACGTGAGGTGTCGCTTCACGAGATACCATGCCAATCACTTCTTCAAACTGCATCAATAACACTGCTAGCGCATGCTCTTGTTTCTCAACTATATTGATATCTACCGGCATAGTTGCCATATCAACACCCGCTTTTCTGAACAAGCTTTTCACACGGGTATACGCATATTGAAGGTAAGGTGCCGTGTTACCCTCGAAGCTTAACATTGAGTCCCAGTTGAACATGTAATCAGTTGTACGGTTTTTAGATAGGTCAGCGTATTTTACTGCGCCAATACCTACCTTGCGAGCAACTTCTCTAAGTTCGTCTTCGCTTAAATCGTTGTCGCGCTCTGCGATAAGTTTACCCGCACGCTCAACGGCTTCATCAAGCAATTCGACCAGTTTAACCGTGCCGCCAGTACGGGTTTTAAATGGCTTACCGTCACTGCCTAGCATCATACCAAACGGGCAATGCTCGTAAGTTTGCTCTTCTTTCATGAAGCCTGCTTTGCGGCCTACAATTTCAGTTTGCTTGAAGTGCAGGGCTTGGCGAGCATCTGTAAGAATAAGCGTACGGTCGGCATTTAGCTTGCCACTGCGATAGCGCATTGCTGCGAGGTCAGTAGTTGCGTAAAGATAGCCACCACCCGACTTCTGAACGATATAAACAGCCGGGTTACCTTCTTTATCGGCAAGCTCAGGAATAAACACCACCTGTGCGCCTTGGTCTTCAACCGCAATACCTTTTGCTTTAAGGTCGCTGATTACATTAGCTAAGTCGTGGTTGTACGCAGACTCCCCCATAATATCTTTACGGGTAAGGCTTACGTTTAGCTTGTCATAAACTTCTTCTGAGTGAGCGATAGACACATCAATGAACTTTTCCCACAGCGCTAGACACTGTGCATCACCGCCCTGCAGCTTAACTACGTATTCACGGGCACGGTCAGCAAAGCCTTCTTCTTCATCGAAACGTACTTTGGCTTCGCGATAAAAGTCTTCAAGGTCAGACAGCGCAGTTTCCGCCACTTCCTCTTGAAGCTTGTCTGACAGGTGCGCAAGCAACATGCCGAACTGGGTACCCCAATCGCCCATGTGATTTTGACGAATTACGTTGTGACCCAAGAACTCGAGTACTTTAACTACTGCATCGCCGATAATGGTGGTACGCAGGTGACCTACGTGCATCTCTTTGGCTAAGTTCGGCGATGAATAATCTACTACAATGTTTTGCTCTTTTGACTTTGCAATACCCAAACGCGGATCGGTTAACGATAGCTCACACTGATTAGACAGCCAATCGTCGTTTAAATGTACGTTAATAAAGCCAGGTCCAGCCATTTCTAATTTACTGGCAATATCGTCAAGCTTAACGGTCTCAACAATCTTCTCTGCAATATCTCGAGGCTTTTGCTTAAGCTGCTTGGCCAATGCCATAGCGCCGTTAAACTGATACTCACCAAACTCAGGTCGAGCACTGCGCGAAACTGGCACTGGCGCATTATCTACGCCCATTTCTTGTAAAGCTTCAGTGAAACGGTTAACTAATAGTGCATGTATGTTCATAATGTATATTGTCTTTAATTAATTCTTTCTAGCTTAATTTTCGCGCGTATTCGTAAACTGAATATCTGGGTAACGCTCTTGCGATAGCTGCAGGTTCACCATTGTTGGCGCGATGTACGTCAGGTTGTCGCCTCCATCAAGGGCAAGGTTCTGCTCACCTTTACGGCGGAACTCGTCTAGTTTCTTCTCATCATCCGCGTAAACCCAACGGGCTGTTGCAACGTTCACGTGCTCGTAAAGTGCATCTACATTGTATTCGGCTTTTAGTCGTGCCACTACCACATCAAACTGAAGCACACCAACCGCGCCTACGATCAAATCGTTGTTTGCAAGGGGTCGAAACACCTGAACTGCGCCTTCTTCAGAAAGCTGAATAAGGCCTTTCAGCAGCTGTTTTTGCTTAAGTGGATCTTTCAAACGAATACGTTTAAATAGCTCTGGCGCAAAGTTTGGAATGCCTGTAAAGCGGTAGTTATCGCCCGAAGTAAAAGTGTCACCAATTCGGATAGTACCGTGGTTGTGCAAGCCGATGATATCCCCAGCATAAGCTTCTTCTAGTAAAGCACGATCGCCTGCTAAGAAAGTCAGTGCATCAGAAATACGCACATCTTTGCCTAGACGGCTGTTGCGCATTTTCATGCCTTTCTCGTACTTACCCGACACTATGCGACAAAACGCGATACGGTCACGGTGTTTCGGATCCATATTGGCTTGAATCTTAAAGACGAAACCGCTGAACTTGCCGTCAGTGCTTTCAATAGTCCCTTCTTCGGTCTCACGACCAAGTGGCGCAGGCGCCCACTCAACCAATCCGTCAAGCATGTGGTCAACACCAAAGTTACCCAATGCTGTACCGAAAAATACTGGCGTTAACTGGCCTTCCAAGAAAAGCTCTTGCTCGAATTCGTTTGATGCACCTCGTACAAGCTCAAGCTCGTCACGCAAGGTTTCAGCTAGGTCACTTCCTACTGCGGTATCAAGCTCTGGGTTATCCAACCCTTTAATGATACGCACATCTTGAATAGTGTGACCCTGACCGCTTTGATACAAAATAGTCTCATCGCGGTGAAGGTGATATACACCTTTAAAGCTTTTTCCACAGCCAATTGGCCACGTGATTGGCGCGCACAGTATATCAAGCTCAGTTTCTACTTCATCAAGCAGTTCCATAGGATCGCGAATATCCCGGTCTAGCTTGTTCATAAAAGTCACAATTGGCGTATCGCGCAAACGGGTAACTTCCATTAGCTTACGGGTTCTGTCTTCTACACCTTTAGCCGCGTCGATTACCATAAGGCACGAATCAACCGCCGTTAGTGTGCGATAGGTATCTTCAGAGAAATCTTCGTGCCCCGGGGTATCTAACAGGTTTACCAGGTGGTCGCTGTAAGGAAACTGCATGACTGAGGTCGTTACCGAGATGCCACGTTCTTTTTCCATTTCCATCCAGTCAGACTTAGCGTGCTGACCCGACTTTTTCCCCTTTACAGTACCCGCCGTTTGCAGGGCGCGCCCGAACAACAGTACTTTTTCAGTAATAGTGGTTTTACCCGCATCCGGGTGCGATATGATTGCGAACGTACGTCGCTTTTTAATCTCTTCAAGAAGCTTTTTATCTGACATCAATACTTATCTTCGTTATCTATTATCCCTGTAAAACAATTATTTACAGGCGCGTTTTATAACGGATAAGCAATGCTTTTCCGCGCAAATTTAGTATTGCGGCAAAACGCTTGATACGGCTTGGTAGTTAATTGCGCGGATTTTAGCATTTTACTGCTCGTAACAGTAGAGCGAAATTACATACTCCCTACCGCTTAATTTGCTATGCGACCGCTCACTGCTTTTTTCCATGCATACACACTTTCATATCGTTAACCTATTTCAAACATTGTTGTACACAGCGTTTACAACATAAGAAAGAGACCCTTTTTATAAACCCTATTTATAAAAATAAGGACAATGCCCTGTGATATTGTTTTTGATTTGTGTAGCCGCGCTTATTGCAGGCTACTTTATATATGGCGCCTTTGTCGAAAAGGTATTTGGCGTCACACCTGCACGCCCTACTCCTGCACATAGCCAAAAAGACGGTGTAGATTTTGTTCCTATGTCTACACCAAAGGTATATCTCGTACAGCTACTCAACATTGCTGGTGTAGGCCCTATTTTTGGTCCTATCATGGGGGCGCTATATGGCCCAGCAGCAATGCTTTGGATTGTATTAGGCTGCATTTTTGCCGGTGCTGTTCACGACTACTTCTCTGGCATGCTGTCAGTTCGCAACAATGGTGAGTCAGTGCCTAGCTTATCTGGCCGTTATTTGGGCCGAGGCGCTAAACACTTTATGAACTTGTTCGCTATTGTGCTGCTTCTGCTGGTAGGTGTGGTTTTTGTCTCAGCGCCCGCAGGTATGATCACAAATTTAGTCAACGACCAGACATCATGGCAGGTTGAAGTTGGCACCATGGTAGCTATTATTTTCGCCTATTACATACTGGCAACCATAGTTCCTGTAGATAAAATTATTGGTCGCTTTTATCCGTTTTTCGGTGCACTTCTAATCTTCATGTCAGTAGGTTTATTAGCCGCAGCCAGCTATTCTGACCAGCACTCAATTTTAAGTCAGTTTTCAGCAAGCGATATGCTAACTAACCTAAACCCTAACGATATGCCGCTGTGGCCAGCGCTTTTCATTACTATTGCTTGTGGCGCTATTTCCGGGTTTCACGCTACCCAATCTCCACTAATGGCCCGCTGCATGGAAAACGAGAAAAATGGACGTTTCGTGTTTTTTGGTGCAATGATAGGTGAAGGCGTGATTGCCCTTATCTGGTGTGCGATTGCCCTTTCTTATTTCGATAATCTAGAAGGACTATCGGCAGCCATTACAGACGGTGGCCCTGGAAACGTTGTTTACGCTTCTTCATTCGGACTGTTGGGCGTTGTGGGTGGCATACTTGCCTTTCTTGGTGTGGTGATTTTGCCTATCACGTCAGGCGACACCGCCTTTCGTTCAAGCCGTCTCATTATGGCTGAGTACTTTAACGTTGAACAAAAAGGTATACGTAACCGACTATTTATGGCTGCCCCTTTATTTGTTCTGGGCGGTATCCTCACCCAAGTCGATTTCGGTGTTATCTGGCGCTACTTCGGGTTTGCCAACCAAGCAACAGCCGTCATGATGTTGTGGACTGCCTCTGCGTACTTACTTAGACACAATAAGCTGCATTGGATCACCACGGTGCCGGCTATCTTTATGACTGCCGTTTGTGTAACTTTTATTTTAAATAACGATACCTTGGGTTTCGGTATGGCGATGAATGTATCGACAATCATCGGGCTCGTTGCATCATTGATTACCACAGTGTATGTCATTCGAATTTCTAAAGGGAAAGGCGAAGCCCCACTTGAACCTATGTCTGTAAGTGCTGAAAAGTCCACCCAACCAGCGGACGCGTAACTTAATAATCGAAATACAGACATTATGATGAGCCGCCCTTCAGATGGGGCGGCTATTTATTTTGTACGTTTTAAATGGGTTATAATGAGGCTCACCTTTAACTGGCGGTAATATTGGCAAGCATGGAACTCATACTCTCACTACTTCAACAAATGTGTGTGTATCTTGTACTGGCGTACATGCTCAGTAAAACACCGCTTTTCCTTCCTATTCTCAGTATTTCCTCCCACCGCAAGCACCGCTACTTGGTGTACTTAGTTTTTTCTTCATTTTGTGTGTTGGGTACCTATTTTGGTCTGCAAATAGACGATGCTATAGCGAACACTAGGGCCATTGGCGCTGTCATAGGTGGGTTGCTAGGCGGGCCAATAGTTGGCTTTGCCGTAGGGTTAACCGGCGGCCTACATCGTTATTCATTGGGAGGTTTTACGGATCTGGCCTGCGCTATCTCCACTACACTAGAAGGCTTGATTGGTGGCCTAGTGCACATTTACTACGTCAAAAAGAATAAGAGCTTGGATCTGTTTAATCCATGGAAAGTGGGCGTGGTTACCTTTGTCGCAGAGCTATTTCAGATGGCTATTCTACTTACCGTTGCACAACCTTTTGAAAAGTCTTACGCCCTGGTCAGTGCTATTGCCGCACCTATGATAATTGCAAATACTGTGGGGGCCGCACTTTTTATCAGTATCTTATCTGACAAGAAAACGATATTTGAAAAGTACTCTGCTACTTTTTCACGTAGGGCACTGTCCATCGCAGACCGCTCAGTGGGTATACTTACGTCTGGATTTACTCCGGTAAACGCAGAAAAAATTGCGCGCATTGTTTATGAAGAAACCAATGTAGGCGCAGTGGCAATTACCGATAAAGAAAAAATTTTAGCATTTATCGGAACGGGAGCAGATCATCACCTGCCAAATACGCCCATCTCATCATCAAGTACCATGGAGTCTCTAAACAATAACAAGATAGTACATTTAGACGGCGCTGAGCTTCCTTATCAATGCACCCTAGACAAAAACTGTCCGCTCGGTTCCGTGTTAATTATACCACTCCACTCTGGTTCTGAAGTTGTGGGTACCATCAAGCTTTATGAACCCAAACGGAAGTTTATGTCGACGGTTACGCTATCTATGGCAGAAGGCATCGCTCAATTACTGTCTAGTCAGATAGTTTACGGCCAATATCAACAACAAAAAGATCTACTCTCTCAATCAGAGATAAAGCTGTTACATGCACAGGTAAACCCGCATTTTCTTTTTAACGCGCTCAATACCATTAGCGCTATTATCCGCCGCGACCCCAAAAAGGCCAGAGAGCTCGTGCTAAGCTTATCGCGCTTTTTTAGAATAAACCTAAAGCAAAATACAGCAATTGTTACCCTGAAAGAAGAGATTGACCACGTTAATGCTTATCTGGCGATTGAGAAAGCGCGTTTTGCGGAGCGCCTGCAAGTCACTGTAAAATACGACGAAGCAGCAATGTCAGCACTTTTACCTAGTTTTACGCTACAGCCATTAGTTGAAAATGCGGTCAAGCACGGCATCGCTCAGTGCATAGAGGGGGGGCACCTATCTTTAAATATACGATGTACAGCAGATGACCATATTCACATTCTTGTCGAAGATAATGCTGGCTTATATAAACCCAAGAAAGAGCAAAACGCGGGTTTAGGAATAGATATTGTAGATAAACGGCTTATTCATCAGTTTGGCCAACAAGCAGGCCTGGTAATCGAGTGTCGGACTAACCACTTCACCCGTATGTCTTTCTCTATCCCACATACCCTTCATTCTTATCAGAGCTAACCATGACCAAGAATTCAGTATTTCGGGCAATTGTTATTGATGACGAACCTCTCGCCAGAGATGAGCTTTGCCAGTTGCTAAACGAAACCAATGAGGTACAAGTCTTAGCCGAGGCAGCAAACGCAATAGAAGGGTTAGCTTTAATAAAACAATACAATCCAGACGTTATTTTTCTAGATATAGAAATGCCTCAGCTCTCGGGGCTAGATATGTTAGCTATGCTTGACATAGACACCATGCCTTATGTTGTATTGGTTACCGCGTTTGAGCAGTATGCTCTTCAGGCATTTGAGGATAATGCGTTTGATTACTTACTAAAACCAGTAGAACCAGAGCGGCTCAATAAAACACTTACAAGGCTGAAAAAGAGAAGTTTTCCCCAGACTGGTATCGACACAATCGCCTCACCTACGTTGATACATATTCCCTGCGTGGGCCATCAGCGCATTTTGCTATTACCTGAATCAGATATTCATTTTGCATATAGTGATGTGGCGGGCGTACATGTTAAAACTTTAGAGCAACTAGCAGACACGCAACTCACATTAAAGACCTTAGAAGAGAGAACCGCGCTTGTAAGATGTCACCGGCAATACTTAGTGAGGTTATCCTGTGTGGCGGAAATTAAACTCTTGGATAATGGCCTTGCTACGCTTCTAATGGCGACGGGAGATTCGATACCCGTTAGCCGTCGATACCTCAAAAAGCTGAAATCGTTGTTGGAACTATAATCTCTGCAAACAGAGCTTCCAAAAGTCAGTTAAGCTATTACCTGATGCTTTAAAACCATGAAACTATAAAAGTCGGTCCGATGGGGCTGACCTTTCCCCCAAAAGCAACCCCAAAACGAATTTTTGAACATTCCGATTTTTGACGCCATTTGTCTTAATTTATTCGTCATTTTCTCTAAATTTGCGCATATTTTATTTTTGAAGCTGCTACGCAAAACAGAGAAAAAATTAAACTAAAGTATAAAAAAATAGAGTTCTACTGCTGATTTCTAACCGCCAAATCCGATTATTTGTTTAGATATCCTCGACTTATCCTGATCATATTGCTGTATAAAAAAGCGCAAAATATTACTGAAAGTTAAACTTTTTATAAAATAACAATAAATATTCATTAAAAAGAGCCGCTTCTTAGATTTTACGCATATATGCTATTGATAATATTCAAAAGTTGTGCAATACATAATAAGTGTCTAAAAAACACACTAAAAATAATTAAAGCAATAAAATTAAAGTCTAGGGAGACTACAATGTTTAAAAACCACAAACTGGCAAAGTCGGTGAGACTTGCCTGCGCCTTTGGCGCTGCCGCATCGTTGGCATTTTCTGGTAGTGTCTACGCCCAAGAAGAAGTTGAGTCAGAGGAAGAACCGGTCGAGAAAATCGAAGTCACTGGTTCACGTTTACTTTCAAACCCCAATGTTGCAGCAGCAACACCTGTACTGAGTGTATCAGGCGCTGAAGCAGCCGCTCGCGGTAACTTACGTGTAGAAGACTTCGTTAACGTGCTTCCACAAGTATTCGCGGGACAAGCATCAGAAGTTTCCAACGGTTCAACGGGTACTGCAACACTAAACCTCCGTGGTTTAGGTGCGAACAGAACGTTGGTATTGATTGACGGCAAACGTCTCCCATATGGTTCTTCGGGAACCAGCGCAGCTAACGTCGACCTAGTTCCAACGCAAATGTTGGAACGTGTAGACATCCTAACGGGTGGTGCATCAGCGGTATACGGCTCTGATGCTGTTGGTGGTGTTGCAAACTTCATTCTTCGCGATGATTTCGAAGGCGTAGAGTTTGGCGGTCAGTTCAGCACAAACTACGCTGACAACGACAATGGCTTGTATGAAGGCGTGCTTAACGCAGCCCAGCAGCCTATCCCTGGTTCAACCATGGACGGCGACGAAACACTTATCTACACAATGTTTGGCGCATCTTCCGCCGACGGTAAAGGCAACGTAACCATTTATGCGTCATATGAAGACCGCGAAGAGATCGTCCAAGCTGATAGAATTTTTTCAGCGTGTACACTGGGCCAAAGCAGCGGCTCAGCAAGTTTCGAAGGGTTTGGTTGTGTAGGTTCAGCTAACTTCCGCTTGTTTGGTGGCCCTGGTGGCTTTGCGTTCCAGGAAGAAGATGGAAATATTATTCCTTACGCGGGCGGCCCGACTCAAACCTATAACTTTGGTGCAACCAACTTTTTCCAACGCCCTTCTGAGCGTTATCATTTCTATGCGAAAGGTAACTACGAGCTTGCAGACGATTTAGAAGCCTACGCTGACTTTTCCTACATCAACAACACCAGTGATGCTCAGATTGCTCCAAGTGCCTCGTTTGGTATCGGCGCATACGACATCAACTGCGGAAACCCATTCATCCAAGGTAACAGCGGTTTAGCGTTCACTGATATTTTTGGTTGTTCGGCTGACGATATTGCAAACGATGTAATCGTAAGCGGAATCACAGCATCTCACCGTAACGTTGAAGGTGGCTCGCGTAACTCTCGTCTTGAGAACAGCGCATGGCGCTTCGTTGGTGGTCTAAATGGTTTCATCGATGATATCTGGGCGTGGAACGTATTTGGTCAAATCTCAGAAACTCGTGACCAAAGCTCAGCTACGAACGATTTCGTCGTCGCTAACCTACAGCAAGCGCTGTTAGCAACCACTGACGAAGATGGTAACGTAGTCTGTCTTGACCAGTCTGGCGGCTGTGTACCTTACAACATCTTCCAACGCCCTGGCGGTGAAAGCTCTGTAACGCAAGATCAATTAGACTTCATCCAAGGTATTGGTATTGTAAACGGTGAAACGTCACAAAAAGTATTTGGTGCCGATATCCAAGCTAACTTAGGCGATTACGGCATTAAGATCCCTACTGCTGATGATGGTATTGGCGTGTTATTTGGTATTGAATACCGTAAAGACGAACTTGCTTCGTCACCAGATGAAATTAGCCAAGTTCAAGGTGGTGGTTTCACCGGTGTAGGCGGTGCAACGCTAGCAGTAGCTGGTAAAATTGAAGTTCGTGAATTCTTCACCGAGGTTCAAATACCTCTTATTTCTGGTGCAGAGTTAGCTGAAGAGTTAGTGTTAAGTGCACAATATCGTTTCTCCGACTATGACGCAGACGGTAACGGCACGACAAACAGCTTTGACACGAATGCTTACGGGTACCAGTTAGCGTGGACACCAGTAGATGACGTTAAACTACGTGCGCAATACCAGCGCGCTGTTCGAGCGCCAAACGTAATTGACTTATTTACAGGTCAAAACACAGGTCTACCTAACCTAAGCCCAGCGGGTACCGATGCTAGCGGCGAACAGCTATACGATCCATGTGCCGGCGCCAACCCAATCGCGTCACTTGAAACTTGTGCGCGTACCGGCGTTACAGCTGCGCAATACGGCAATATTCTTGACGTTATCTCGGGTCAAACACAATCTTTAACAGGTGGTAACCCACAACTATCTCCTGAGACTGCAGATACTGTAACCTTTGGTGTTGTAATTACGCCAGCAAGTATTGAAGGTCTTTCGATTACTGTGGATTATTTCGACATCGAAGTAGAGGATGCGATTTCTGCTGGTATTCCAGCTCAAACTATCTTCGACAACTGTCTTGATTCAGGTGACCCAACCTTCTGTAACCTAATTACCCGTTCTTCTGCGGGTTCACTTGCAGCAGGCACATTTGGTGTTGGTTTCCAACAAACAAACCTAAACATTGCTACGCTTAAAACTTCGGGTGTGGATGTTCAGGTAGGCTATAACTTCGACACAGAGCTTGGTGATGTAAGATTCGACTACGCAGCTACGCTACTAGATGAACTAAGCACAGTACCATTCCCTGGTGGTGACACTGTTGAGTGTGCTGGCTTCTTCGGAAACGCGTGTGGCGCACCTAACCCTGAGTATCGTCATAGATTTATGGCAACATGGAATACCAACCTAGACGTTGATATTACTGCGACTTGGAGACACTTTGGTACAACTGATAACGATGATGACGGTGATACACTTGAGACTGGATTCAAAGCTATCAACTATCTTGATATCTCTGCCACTTATTTCATGAACGACAATTTAGAGTTCACGCTAGGTGTTCTAAACCTTCTTGGCGAGCAACCTCCAGTTTACTCTGGCGCAGGTCCAGCTCTTGGTAACGGTAATACGTATCCAACAGTTTACGACACTAGCACAAACTGGTTTGCTTCGTTTAGAGGTAAATTCTAAATCCAAATCTCCCTTTGGACCTAAGCCAAAAGCCGTTTATTCTTAATAAACGGCTTTTTTATTTTTTATGCATATTCCACTTCACCCTGTACTTGCTCAGTGCTCAACAGCACTTA
This sequence comes from Alteromonas sp. ABH4_452, assembly GCF_056311825.1. Taxonomy (NCBI): domain Bacteria; kingdom Pseudomonadati; phylum Pseudomonadota; class Gammaproteobacteria; order Alteromonadales; family Alteromonadaceae; genus Alteromonas; species Alteromonas sp. ABH4_452. The sequence goes on from NZ_CM149973.1 coordinate 3,671,445, forward strand.
GTTAAAGCCTATACATCTGTTACAAACACAGCTCTATATAATTATCCATTTACGCTTTTCCTAATAAGCGCTCAGCTTACAAAATATCATCCTCATCTCAATATTATTTACTTAGCATGCTAAATAATTAAACTAGTTAGCATGCTAAGTAAAATCAAGGATGCCGATATGTCATTTTCAGAACCCATGCCACTTCATCTTATTGCGCTTTTTGCCCGTACAGCGCAAAAGTGCAGAAGAGCTGTCACTGAATCTGTCGCACACCTCGACCTTACAGAGACTAGATGGCGCGTAATGATTCATATGTCGTTACTTGGTGAAGGCTGTACACAGCAGATGGTGGCAGAAAGCTTGGAAATAGAAATGCCTAGTTTAACGCGCACTATCAAGCAGCTCGAAACTACGGGTTTAATCAAACGCGTTACAGGTGATAACGACAAACGAAGTCGCTTGCTTTATTTCACAGATATGGGCAAAGGCCGAATGAATGATATCGAAAGTACGTTAATGGCACTTCGAGATGAAGTGTACGCAGGAGTATCGGACGAGGAATTACGCACTATGGCTAGATGTGTTCAGAAAATTGAAGCCAATGCAGCAAAATTGTTGGAGTCATTTAAGTGAGTCAACGAACACCAGATCAGGAATTTGCTAGGTATATAAAACTGTCTTTGGTCGGTTTCGCCATCTGTTTTGTCTACTTCATTATTGCAGATATACGCATGCCTATGACGCCACAGGCGAGGGTTTATCATCAGGTCACACAAATCTCACCCCAGATAAATGGGCCGATTAATGAGGTGCTTGTCAAAAATAATCAAACCGTAAAAGAAGGACAGGTTTTGTTCACTATTGACGAAACACCTTACCTAATTGCGCTTGAGAAGGCGCAGATTGCTTTGGCAAATGTGGAACTAGAAAATGCTCAAATTGATGCCAAAGCAGAAGCGATAAGAGCCAAATTAGAGGCAGCATCCGCAATTTACGACGAGCGTAACAATGAATTTCAACGGCTGCGTTCCCTAAAGCAGACCAAAGTGGTATCTCAACAAAACGTAGATAAAGCCTACGCTCAGCTTAAAAGCGCCGAAGCTGAAATTAGTACGCTTGAAGCCGAACTAAACCAGCAAGTTGTTGCTAGAGGTAAGCAAGGCGACAAAAACCTGAAATATTTAGACGCGGTAAATGCGGTCAAACGGGCAGAATTAAACTTAGCCTATACAAAAATTAAAGCACCGCATAACGGCGTCATGGCAAACATGCAGGTAACTCAGGGTACTTATGCTAAGCAAAGTACGCCGCTTGCCTCGGTAGTTGATAATACGTTAGATGTGGTTGCAGACTTTCGAGAGAAATCGCTAACCAATGTAAAGGAAGGGATTCAAGCTAATGTGGTTTTTGATGCGCTACCTGGCAAAGTGTTTAAAGCGAAAGTGGCTGAGTTTGAAGCTGGTGTAAGTGACGGTCAACTCGCTGCCAACGGCACCCTTGCAAGCGTTGAGAAATCGAACCGATGGGTACGCGATGCGCAGCGCCAAAGAGTCCATATTAAGCTTGATGAACAAAAAATATCGTTAAAACATCTCACCAGTGGTGCTCGCGCTACCGTACAAATTGTGCCAGACAATCCTGTTGAAAGGGCGGCAGCAAATATTCAAATTCACTTTATAAGCTTACTGCACTTTATTTATTAAACTTAAATTATGGTTTACTAGACATAAAATATGGAATCACAGCTAAGTAAAAATGATGTTCAGCAGATGCTTCGGATCGCGTCAGGTGCCACGTTAGGGTTTGCTATATCGAAAGCGTTGGATTGGCCTAATCCGATATTTTTCACTTTGTATCCAATTCTATTGCTTGGACTGGTGGCCGTTATAAACGGTCACATTGTTCGACAATTTCTTGCCGCAACCACCTTTCCTGCGGCTACTGTTTTAGTGATCTACGGCTTGTTCGGCAGCCACCCATTGCTGATCACACCGCTAATTGCCGCCACTTTTGCTTTTTTGTTTTGGCAGATGAGTAAAGGTACACTGTATTTATTCGGGGCCTTTTCTCTTGTAGGACTATCGCTGCAACTTCATTTTGCCAGCTACAGTAGTGATGGAATAGATATTTATGCATTGGTCATATCAAACATAGGTGCAACTCTGTTGGCACTGATAATTGCATTCGCCTTGCATATTGTTTTTCCCGATGAAGCGCCGCGCACGCCTTTGCCCAAAGCGACAAAAGATAAAGCGAGTATTCGTCACGAAGTTATCTTATGTACGACAGTCGCTACATTATCCTTTGCTGTGTTTCAAACCTTTGACTTAGTAGATTCGATATCAGCACAAGCTGCAAGCGTCTTGATACTATTTCCACTTTGTTGGAAAGGCGCAACGATGAGTGGATGGCAACGGGCACTGGGTACACTCATTGGCTGTAATCTTGCCCTGCTCGCCCAGCTCATTTTACTCAATTATAGTGATACGTTATTTTTTGCTAGCTTTAGCTTGTGGATATTGGTGTTTTTCATTAGCCGCCAACATGTCTTAGGCGGAGGTGGTGCTGGTACTGGCTTCGGTGTGCTAACGACCTTTGGCATTTTGTACGGCCAGTCACTCTCACCTGAGCAGGATATTATTTATAGTGCGCTGTATCGCTTTTCATCGGTAGTGGTTGCCATTGCACTTAGCCTGTGTGTTATTTACGTTGTACATCGCGCTCTCAACGCCTATCAAGTGACACGACATCACACATTTTATTAGCTTCGAGTTCTCTAACGACTTTAATTAGTTATCCACGCTAAAAACGCAACAAGAAATAGGCGATTTACCTATACTTATGTTTTATTTGATGCGTACTAAATTTTTGAAACTATGTGCTATATTGAGTTGTAGATAAAAAAACCAATAAAACAAGGACGATGAATGCTGCGAATATTGCTCGCATGGCTTGTAATAGCATGCTGTTGCCAGACGGCCAACGCAGCTAATTTCAATAACTCACAAACTATGTTGTCTTTAGATAACGATGTAGTTTTTGCGGTAAGTGACTCAGCAATTATAACCGGCGAAGAAGAGTGGTTGTATAGCGCTGATGTTATTGATAGGTCGCCGTCACAGTATTTGCATTTCAAAGTTCGTATTTACAATCAGTTAGATACACAAGTTCCCGTTTGGTTTTCAATAAGTTTCCCTGCAATGAAAACGTTAGTTGTCACCGATGGCAATTATCAATGGGAAACCGGCGACAGTAAACCTTACAGTACTCGAGCGGTGAATACGCCCAACTATCATTTCCCCTCTGTATTGCAGCCGTCTTCTTATACTGAGTTTACCGGCACTATGTCTGGTGAGATTTTAAGATACAGTTTCTCGGTCGCCACACCTGAGTATTACAGTAACTTGTATATGAAAACCTTGCAGCGGGATATGGCATTTTTCGGCGCAATGGGGCTGCTTACCCTACTTTGTGCATTAGGCTATATTGCTAGCCGTAACTTAGTTTTTTTGAGCTTTGCATCATTTATTTTTGCGACAACATTTTGGTTTTTCCGCGTGTTCGGTTACGCATTTGAACTACTGTGGCCAAATACACCAAGCTTGAATGACATTAGCTATGCCATCAGTATTTATTCGGTATTGATTACTGCCTTTTGGGTATTGTTTCAAACTCTTGCCAGAGACAACCACGAAGTGTACGGGGCAAAGACGGTGAAACGATTCTGCATAGTGTTGCCCTTTATGGGTATTTTACTTTGGCAAACGGTGGGATTAGATATTGCCTTAAAGCTTCCTGTTGTCCTCTTTTTCCCTTATATACTGATAGCGGGTATTGTTATCGTCGTAGAGCACAAGCGGGGCTCTGATAGAGCCAAGTGGCTAGCTGCCGCTATGCTTCCAGTAACATTTAGTACCCTAGTCCTTACTATTATTGCACTTTTTGAGGTCGAGCTTTATTTAGAGCCCATCGCCACTTTTATGTCTGGGCTAGTTATGACATGCCTATTTATGGTTGCACTTACCGCCAGCTATATGGTGAAAGTTGTTCAAAGGGAAAGAGACGCCCAGAAAGAAACTGCACAATTAAAAAGTGAACAGGCATCTAAATTAGAAGCGCTGGTAAAAGAGCGTACCCTTGCGCTCGAACAAACGAATAGCACTCTAGCAGAACTGGCTTCCAAAGATAGTTTAACGGAGTTGCCCAATCGTCGTACGCTGGATATGTTCGTGGACAATACGTTTGATAAAAGCTTACACGATCATGATGCGTTAGCCATTGCGCTAATCGACTTAGATCACTTCAAAAGTATCAACGATACATTTGGGCACAATGTAGGTGACGAAGTACTAAAGGGCATTGCTAATATTCTTGCGCCGCTTAATGATGAGGGACAAGTAGCAGCGCGCTATGGTGGTGAAGAGTTTGCCATTGCAAAGCGCATTACAAAGCCTAATGATAGTCAGTTTAGCGAAGCCGAGGAATTTGCAAAACAATTGGAAATCGTCCACCGTGCCATAAATCAGTTAGCGATTGCATCTATAGATGACAGGAAACTGGGAGCATGTATAGGTTGGACATTATGTAAAGGCTCCGACGATATTGTCGAAGCCTTTAGGCGAGCTGATAAAGCCCTTTATGTAGCCAAAGATAAAGGAAGAAACCTAATCGTTCCGGCTTTATGACACCGTAACCACCGCCTTTCGCTTACCTTCTTTTGAAAATTGCAGCGCCTTGTTCAAATTATCAAATTCGAAAAGATTGGGGATCTCAACCACTAAAGATTGCTCAGCGACTTGCTCAAGTAGCGCCTCTCCGTTTTTCACCAAGCGCTGCCACTGTGATAAATCGCCATAATCATGCAGCGCGCCTAGGGCTATCTCATGATAAGAAATAGTGCGCGTAAAAGGCGCATCAATAGGCTCTTCAATACGACCTAAAATACTTACCACGTGCCCATTAGCTTCGAGAAGCGGCACGAATGACGCCGCATAGTCTGGACCATTTGCATCGAAAAGCGCGTAAAAGGTTTGCCCTTCAGGCTTATTGCGATGAATGGCTGTTACCTCCATCTCATCGGCTTGCTCTTGCGTAAAGCTACCTGAGATAACATGCACACTAAAACCTGCTTGTGAAAGCATTTGCGCCAGCAATTTGTTAACTGCGCCCATACCGCTGACTAACACGTCAGCCCCCTTCCTGACCGGCACTTTACTGAACGCTTGCCAGGCAGTAAGCATAGGACATGGCAACGCAGCAGCTAGCGCAAAATCAACACTTTCTGGCACCACCATTACGCGACTAGCGTACACCTCACTGTGATCGGCAAAGCTTCCGTTTTCACCTAGGCTATGATGGTAAGCCACCCGCTTACCCAGAATGCTGTTATCAACGCCCTCACCTACAGCTACAACAACTCCCGCACCGTCCACACCGGGAATATGCCCTTTTTCCCAGTCGCGCGGGTTATCATCGATAAATTTCCAGTCAACTGGGTTAATGCCAATAGCATAGTTGCGCACAACAATACGCCCTGCTTCTGGCTCAGAAAATTCCCGTACATCTTGTACCAGTGCAGCGCCGGCCTGTTCAAATTGCCAAACGTTAGCTTGCATAAAAGCTCCTTAACACGGTGATTTTTCCAATTAGTCCCACGCAGGTGAGAAATCTGGGTTGGCTTGACGGTCGCCACAATCTAGCGCATCAATTTTTGCTATATCCTCTGCATCTAAGGTAAGTTCAAGCGCTTTGAAATTGGTTTCCAGGTTTTTACGCTTAGTCGACGATGGAATAGTGACTAAACCATGGGCCAGCTCCCAGGCTACGACTACCTCAGCAGTACTTACACCATATTTATCTGCAATCGCAGTGATAGTCTCGTCTTTTAGCACTTTGCCAACAGCAAACGGCATATACCCTGTAACTGTGATGCCATGCTTCTCGCACGCTGCACGCACTTTTCCATTAGTAAGATAAGGGTGCACCTCTACCTGATTCGTTGCGATAACGCCGTCGCCTAAGATACTCACCGCTTCTTCAATTTGTGCCACGGTAAAGTTAGAAATACCAATTTCTTTTGTCAGGCCTAGCTCCTTAACGCGCAGCAATTCACCTAGGTACTCTTCCATGCTTTCGCCATTTTCCGGTGACGGCCAATGAATGAGTAGCAGGTCAACGTATGACAGTTGAAGCTTTTCCAAACTTTCTTTTACGCTATCCACAAAGCTTGCTTTATTCAGCTTGTCGTTCCACACCTTGGTGGTGACAAAAAGGTCTTCACGTGCAACAAGATTGTTTGCAATAGCGTCTTTAATAGCGCGACCTACCGCTTCTTCATTGCCGTAAATTTGCGCCGTATCAATGTGACGGAAACCCACTTCAAGTGCCATTGTCACGCTGTTATAGGCTTCATCGTCTTTTAAGCGAAACGTGCCTACACCTAGCGAAGGAATTTTAGATTGTGACTGATTTACATTCGGCATGATGCCTCCTTGTTGGTTCCGTTATTTATGAAAGTGAGGTAATACCTTGTCAGCAATGCGCTGCATCGCGTCTTCTACAGGTTGCGTATTACGTCTGAAGTGCAGGCCAATATGATCAACCCCCGCTTCTTTCATTGCATTGAGTTCTTTGATAAGCCCCTTTACACCAGTTTCAACCCCGAATCGGTGGCGTTTTATGGGCGCTTCATCGTCTTCAACCAAATTAAGATGAATAAAGCTAACGTACGGCTTGTTGCCAGCGACATTTCGCCATAGTTCTACGCGCTTTGCATGGTCGTTCGGTGTACCTGGATACGCTAGCCAACCGTCCATATTTTCGCCAACCCACTGAGGGTTTTGCTGTGCAAGTCCTGCAACGTACAACGGTTGCGTTGTTGAGCGTGGTAACAGTGACATGCCAGGCTTAAGAGAATTTTCACCGTACTTTACAATCTCTAGTGACTGCCTGAATTGCTCGCCGCGACTGTCAAAATCAACATCGAACAACGGATATTCCACTGGTCTATCCCCACTGGCTACACCGAGTATAAGGCGGTCGTTACTTAGCTGCTGCACCGTTGCTGCCGCCTTTTTAACAAGCCATGGCTGCCTAAGAGGTAAAACAACAGCGGCTGTGCCTAATAGAATATTGTCTGTGATACCTGCTAAATAGCCCAAGTAAGTGAAGGTTTCGAAAACCTGAGCCGCGTCACCAAAGCTAGGGTCGTAAACTGGTACATCTCGTACCCACGCTGCTTTAAACCCCAGCTTGTCGGCTAGCTGAATACGGCTGTGATGCTCGGTCATATCAGGTACGCCAAACGGCGTACCTTTTGTGGCGTCGAAATGTGCCCAGTCGTTATCTAACGGAAGCTCTACACCTACAGAGAACGTATGTTGTTCAAGCTTATCAAAGGTATTTGTCGTCATTGTGACCTCCCTACGCGCTCGTTGTATTATTCGCCGTATTCGCAGTATTGAGTGCGCGCTTGTCTAAATAGCCGCTGTAGCGAGTAACAACCAAAGCTGAGACAGAAATAAGCGCACCAATCCATGCGGTATCTGATAGCTCCATGCCATCGACAATTGCGCCACCTAAGATGGAACCCACTGCTATGCCAATGTTAAATGCCGCAATATTTAAACCTGATGCCACATCAACGGCATTAGGGGTAAACTTCTCTGCTAATTGAACAACGTAAACCTGTAGCCCTGGCACATTGCCAAAGGCAAATGCCCCCCACACTAAAACAGTAATCACTGCGGCAACTTTACTGCCCATGGTAAATGTCAGCGCAAACAAGATGACTGCAAGGGCTGAAAAGATGATTGTTAGCGCGCGGATTGGGCCTTTTTTGTCAGCAAGCTTGCCGCCATAAATATTGCCTACCGCGACAGATACACCGTAAACCAACATAATTAAGCTAATGGCTGAGGGCGCAAAACCCGCCTCTTCCTGCAATATAGGGGCGAGGTAGGTGAATGCCGTAAACGTGCCGCCATACCCCAAAATCGTCATTAGATACACTAATACCAGACGAGGCTGAACCAACACTTTCATTTGTTCACCCAAGGTGGCAGGCTTACTTTGTTTAAGATTGCTCGGTACCAACAACGCACTACCAATTAGCGCAAGTGTGCCAAGTGCGGAAACCACAAGGAAAGTTGCTCTCCAACCGAAATTTTGACCAATCCAAGTCCCTAAGGGCACACCGGTCACAAGAGCTACGGTTAAACCCGTAAACATAATGGCAATAGCACTGGCCTCTTTTTCTTTCGCCACAAGCCCAGTAGCAATAGTGGACCCTATGGAGAAGAACACTCCGTGCGCTAGGCCTGTCAATATGCGAGCTAAAATTAAGCTCTCGTAGCTAGGCGCTTGCCAAGCAAGAATATTACCAGCCACAAATAGCGCCATTAAGCTAAGTAGAACATGCTTTCTATTCCACTTTCCCGTAAGGGCGGTAAGAACCGGTGCGCCAACGGCAACACCAACGGCGTACAAGCTTACCAGTAAGCCTGCGCTCGGTAACGTAACGCCAAGATCAGTAGCAATGGTGGGGACAAGCCCCACTATCACGAATTCTGTTGTGCCAATAGCAAACGCACTTAACGTTAACGCAAATAATGCAATAGGCATTTCAATTATCCTCAAAAAGTAATTAACGAGATGGCTTGATTAACAACGCCACCATTGGCTTCTAGAACGAACAACTACACCGTTTTTTGAAAGCCATTAATAAAGTGCGTACAGTTTGACGATAAATTTATTTGCAAAAAACAGCACTAATGACAAAATACTTTTGCGATATTTGAAAATATAAGGTGTGTAATGCCAGTCTCATCAAAAACTGAAGATTTAGAAGCCTTCCTAACCGTTGTGGATACAGGTAGTTTTTCCAGTGCTGCAAATTTGCTTAATCAGCAGGTTGCGAAAGTCAGCAGAGCGGTTACCCGCCTTGAAGATAGCTTAGATGTAACCCTATTGAATCGCACTACCAGACGGCTAGAGCTAACAGAAGAAGGTGAGCTTTTCCTGCAATATGCCAGAGACGGGCTAAACATATTAGAAAAAGGTGAAGAAGCATTACGGCTATTAAAACGCGCCCCTTCTGGAAAACTTCGGGTTGATGCTGCGAGCCCGTTTGTATTCCACCAGCTAGCGCCGTTAGTGGGTGAATTTCGAGAAGCATTTCCTGACATAACGCTTGATATCACCAGTCACGATAGCATTATCGACTTGTTAGAACACAAAACCGACATCGCAATACGTATTGGTGATTTAAGCGACTCTAACTTGCATGCTAGACGTCTAGGAAAAAGTAAACTACATATTGTGGCAAGTCCGCAGTACCTTGAAAAGTATCCTTTACCTGAAGATGGCGGTAACGCAAGTTCATTGAGTAACCACAAACTGATTGGTTTTAGCGGCTCACCAAATTTGAATAAGTGGCCACTTAAGCAAGATATCAACTTGCAATACAGCCTTCATGCGTCAAGCGGTGAAACCATTCGACAACTATGCATTGCAGGGCAAGGTATCGCGTTACTTTCCCACTTTATGGTTCATAAGGATATTAGCGAGGGCACGCTTGTCGATTTGTTTAGCGAGGATATTGTGAGTCCAAATCGCAGAGAATCAGTGCAAGCGGTGTACTACAAAAATAGCGCCGTATCGTCTCGTATCTCTGCGTTTTTAGACTTTATCCAACCTCGCTTAACGCTTTAAACAGCCATTACTTTGTGCGTCCTTTGCCTAGTATTTTCTTAAGCATACTTGGTGAAAGGCCGTTTACGATTAGCGCTGCTATCATCAATATTGCGCCGGCCATAACCATAGGCAGCAGCGTTTCTTTAAGCAATATCACAGAACTTACATAGCCCACAATCGGGGTAAGTGTACTAATTAACACAATTTTATCTGGCGGTAATTTGGGCCCAGCCGCAACCATAAGACCAAAGCCGAGGCCCGTTGCCACAGGCCCAATGTAGGCAAGTAACAGCCAGTCACTTAGATCGTAGGCCCCAAAATTTGGCGTTGGCTCTACTATCAGAGCAATAGCTAGCATGGCGAAACCAGCAATGGTGAATTGCCAGAATACCGCCTCAATAACGCTACCTTTCCATTTATGAAAAGACACTCGGCGAATAGCGATCGCCCACAATGCAGACGCTAACAGCATCCCAAAAAGGGGTAGCCATGCTCCCGGTTGCCCCGAGGCGAATAGGATCATTGCGCAACCAATAGTAGAAATACCGGTAAGGATTAATCGCTTAGAAGGCGGGCGTTGCCGATACCATAATGTATCGATAAGCAGCATCCAAAGAGGGGTGGTATAAATAAGAATACTGGCCGTGCCCGCGGGGATAAACTGCAGGGAGACAGTAATAAGCCCCATAGATAGGATAAACTGGAAAAACGCAACGACAAAAACTACCGAGCGATCTTTACGATTGAGCACCGGTAAACGTTTTTTTGTGATAAGTACAAACAGCGCAAGTACGGGAAGGCTTAACAAGAAGCGTAAGCACACCATCCACACAGGGCCAACGATCTCTAGCCCTAGTTTCATACCTGGCCAGTTAAGTCCTAAGCACAACACCGCAACCAAAAGCATTTTAATACCTTTTGATTGCTCTTTTTCCGCCACCGATAATGAAGACATGCGTTTTTAAAAATCCAATTACACGAAATGCGTTAAGAAAAGTTTCTACCGCCGAGTAAGCTGAATGTAGGCGGAGAATTTTAAGGGCGCAAATATAAGTGAAATGGCGGTGAATTGAAACCTAGCCTGCCGTGTAATGACGTTATTTTGTCGACCAAATGGTCAACTTTTTAAAAACCCGTGGAAACTTTGCTATACGGGTCTTTCGCCGCAACGTAAAAATATGATTTACAGGTACAAGGCAATGGAGAGTAGCTTACGCTCTCCCTTCTCTATTTTACTGACACTGTGCATGTATTTGTCGGGTCGAAAGAAGTAGATTCGATTGAATAAATTAAAAATCACTTTCTCCGCCCAAAACTGGCCACCCAGCTCAGGCTTTTTTAGCACTACGTTAAATTTAAAATAACGCCCGCTTCCCATAGGGTCGTTATGTTCTAACACACGATGTCCCTCTTTATAGGTAACCACATTTATGGCAAAACGTTTTGACGAAACTATTGCCTTGTTGAGCACTTTGGCCATGCTAATTTCACCTTGGATGACGAGAACATGGTGCAATTTAAACACGCAGGGCTAAGTGCTGGGAAGCATATGCTGAGTTCGGATAGTGCTTTAATATGCGTGAAACGTATATGGCTAACGGTGGAGCCATAGACTAGATTAGGTTTGGGTTTGCCCACTTCATGATTTTAGCGTTTTCTTTTTGTGCGATATTTCCATTAATACCGCTTTTGTCGTTATCGCTACTTTCTACGGTGTAATAGTTTTTACGAGTTTCGATATGTTCAAAACCTGAACTCTCGTACAGAGAAATAGCCGTGTAGTTACTTTCACGAACTTCCAGCCAGATTTCCTTCATGCCATGTTTCACCGACATTTCAACGACAAAATCAACTAAAGCCCGCCCGACTCCTTTACCTCTAGCGTTTTTATCTACAGCTATATCCATTAGCGTTGCTTCATCAACAACTTCAAGCATAATGGCATAGCCGATTACCTCGTCACCTTCAATGGCAAACACTCCGTAATAGGGTTTAGTAAAGCAATCCGCGAAGGTGCTTAACTTCCAAGGTGCGACTTGCGAGTGCTGATGGATAACATGTGCACTCTCAATATGCTTATCAAAGCTTTCAGGCGTTACGATGACTAACTTCATAGGTTTAGACTATTGGGGCGCAACGGAAGCGTTGTTTAACGCTTTACCCGCGCTGACGAGCTGTGCCCATAACGCCCGTTTCTGCGTGGCGGTGAGTTTAAGCGGTGTGGCTGGCAATATAATGGCAGTCTCAGTTACTGATAGCGTACGCCCAATCATTATGGTGCTAGCCCAATGTGACGGAATACCTAACTGAACACAGGCTAGCTGCAAGTCTTTCAGCCATTGCTGTGACTTCGTTCTCTGTTCGGCACTTAACGGAATACCTTCTGGCGATGCAGACCCTTTAGCTTCGCCGTTCATGACTTCTGATTTATTCGCGACATTTTGCTCAGTTGCTTCATTTGATAGCGCGCGACGAGTAGGCATTTCGGCTGTGACAGCATCTTTAGGCTTAGGTTTGTCTTTTGCACTACTGCCTACATTTGCCCTTAATTGGGCAAGGCGTGACTGCTTTTCTTCTTGAGAGATTGGCGTTGATTGCGGTTTATTTTCCTGACCGTTTTGGCTAAAAGGTGTTTGTGGCGATGTACTAACAGCCGCGCCATGCTTTGACGCTGAGGTACTGCCTTCTTTTAAGCCTTCCTGCTTTTTCATCTTCGCATGGGCGTCTTTAGTGATCCACACTGGGATCCCCATTTCCTGTAATACCGCCTGCTGATATGAAGTAAGAGACATTGCGTAAAAGACCTAAAGTAAATAAACCGTTGTTTGCCCAAGTTTACTAAAGTTGCTGAGCTGAATGAATAACTATCGCATTCTTTTACCTAAAGTGCGCTATGCCGTATGCACACAAAGAATAATAAATACTACCCATCAGCCAGAGAGGCATTGGAATCTTTTACTTTACAAGCATTACGACTTAAAGCATTAGCTAACGCTTAGGCTATTGAGTATTTAAACTCACGTGGCAAAACACTAATAGTAAGCACTATGAATAAAAACTATGAAAAATAGGCTTGTAGAAAAAACGAGATAAGTAGTTTACAAAGAAGTTTGTTTATTTGAACTGAATCGTTCACAAGAAGAAAAAGTGGCAGGGGTGGAGGGACTCGAACCCCCAACCATCGGTTTTGGAGACCGCTGTTCTACCAATTCGAACTACACCCCTAGCGCGCTGTGCATTATACGGATGACATTAAAAAGGTAAAGCCTTTTTATCACTACCATGTACTGCATGCTTAATTAACACGCAATACGCTGTTTTTTCAATCGAATAACGTCAAATATGCCTGTTTAAGCTGACCATTGAACTAGCCTTACGCAAAGGCAAGCCTAAAGCGCTTCACGCTTTGTGTCTAGTTACTTTTATTCGCATTGAGCGCGGCAAACCACAGGTCGTTTGTTATATGGACAATGTCAGAATGTAGCTTGAACTTGTTCAATGCATCGCCTTCGTCAATATTCATGACATTTGCATAGTGAGCAACTAATTCTTCGCTTTCATTCTTGTTAAGTTTATTGATAAGGCAACAGCTTGCTAAGTCGAAGTAACGATTTCCCATTGCGGCATACTCCCAATCAATGACTTTTATCGAGTTGTTGGTACCAATCAATAGGTGATTAATCAACAAGTCGTTGTGGCACAACACGCAGTCTTCATCGACTTGCTCACTTTTGATTACGTTGTTTTGAAATGCTCGCGCCCTCAAGTAAAGATCACTGCTCTTATTAAGTTTTGCAGCATTACAATAATGCTGCCATCTCGCAACTAGGTTTAATGGCCTTGCGGTAATAGACAACGAATGAATGCGCACTAAGGTTTCAGCTAACATGTGTGAAGGACGTCTAGTTGAAGAAAGCTTAGCGCTTGCACTATGACTTTCCCACTGTTCTACCCAGATTGTTTCATCATCGCTTAACCAAATTGGTTGCGGCGCTATTCCCTCTTCATATAGCCGTTGCTGTAGAGCAAACTGATGTTTACGTTCCACACCACTGAAATCATCATCACCCAACCACTTAACGGCTAAATCTATGGGCACATCTTCACACTTTTGACGAACGTTAATTTGAGGGTTACCTTCAGCCAAACTTAACAGGTTATTAGCTGGGTCTTGAACACGATAAACACGGTTTACCGCGCCAGCAGGATGTACCGAAACATTTGCACTGTCGCTAAGATTAAGTGCCTTTTGCAGCGTGGCTAGGATATCCAACCTGTTCACCTTGTTTCTTATATTGAATAAGCCATTGATAGTATCCAAATACCGCAAAGCCTACGTAACCTAGGAACAGGCAGGCAGACAATGCATAGCCCACTTGCAGGTATAAATATGCCGAAGCTAAATTTATGAAAAACCAGTAAACCCAATTTTGCAGTATCTTATGGGCCACCATAAATGTGGTAACCACACTCAATAAATTGATACTCGCATCTAATAGTAGGTACTCACTATTGAACTGTGAGCTTGCCACTTCAGACAGAGCCCAAGCGAGCAGTAACATACTCGGCACAATGAGCAAATGAACCCACAGCGGCAAATGAAGTACTGGCTTTACCTCGCCATCTTCCGCCCCTTTAGACCACTGATAATAACCGTATCCCGCCATTACCATGTAAAAGAAATTAAGCGCAGACTGAAATGGCAACGTCACCTGCCAAAATAACCAGGTGTAAATTGCGGTACTTACAAAGGCGCACAGCCAACACCAGCTGTTCTGTTTAGCAGCTAACAACACATAGGCAATGGCGAGGACAACCGCTACCCACTCTAACAGTGAAGTAGCGGCAATTTGAGAAGTGAACTCAGAAAAGAAGTTAGTCATTAAGATGACTTTCTTGCTTGCATAGCATCGAAGTTTAAAAACTTAGCAACGAAAATAGCCTGCCCTACTTCTTCATGGGTCCTTTGCATTTCTTCACCAAGCACTTTCATAACCACAGCGTAATCCCCCGCAACCTGGGTACTAGTAGAACATGTTGTCACCGTGATATCGCTATAGCTATTTAACCTATCAATGAAGTCTTGAATAGGTGGTATATATTCGTTTACCAAAGGGTACAACGACAGTTCAACCATAACTTGCATGTCTTTTTCCTTTTTTAAAACGCGTATTTAACAGTGATACCAAACTGGCGGCCGTTACCTATTTGGTAATATGGTTCATTAAACGCATACTCATCGCGAGGGTCATTGCTGAAACCACCAAATCCACGGGTGTAGTATTCGCGATCAAAAGCATTTTGAACCCACAGTGAGGTCTGCCAATCACCGTGTAACACTACAATTTCAGAATTAACCAATGTTGTGCTTGGCGCGGTTACATCATGGCCGTCAGAAAAACGGTATTCGCTTTTATAGTCTATATCTAAGCGCCATAGCATGGTGTCTGTAAGTGTGTACTCACTGTAAATGTTTGCGGTCCACTTTGGTGACTGAGCCTGTCTTTGCTCAGATACTTTAGTACCGTCTGCTAGTGTATACCCTTCAAATGTAGCGCTTAGGTAACCAACGCTTGCATCTAACTGCCATGCATCGCTAGCAAACCAACTCAGTTCTAGCTCGGCCCCTTTGTTTGTACCCAAATCAGCATTATCGATAATGTCTACAAAACCTGCCGTGCCGTCATTGCGAGTGATAACGTCAAAATCACTTACCTGCGTATCTGTTCTATCCATGTAGAAAATTGCAGCGCGAGCAACAAGAGCAGGCGTAAGCAGCGGGCCTTTTACACCCACTTCATAGTTCCAGTTATATTCTTCATCAAAGAAACGTTGATTATCGTTTACTCGGCTGTCGGGATTAAAGCCTGCGCCTTTAAAACCCCGTGAAATGCTGCCGTAGTAGAAGTGGTCGCCTTGCGTATACTGAAGCGCTACCTTTCCGCCAACCATGGTGGTGTCAAACGCGCGTGTAAGTTGGTTGTTATCGGCATAATCAAAGTCATAGTTTTCTACTCTGACCCCAGCTACAAGCACTAAATTCTCGTTCAAACGGCTTTCAGTCTGAGCATAGATAGCGGTAGTTGTTGGTGTATACTCACTGGCAAAGTCACTATCAAGGTATGTGTACTGACGCAGTAACTTTTCTTCTGTGTTTTTATAAAATACGCCTAACGTCCAGTCTGTCATACCGTCGAAAAGCGCAGCACTGTCAGACGACACAAAACGCACCTCACCGGTTTGGGTTTCGACATCTCGGTAGTACGCATCAAAAGACGTATAACCCCACGGGTGGAAGCCATCGAATGTCCAATCTTCATCGTATCCATACGCGATGTTATGAGACGCATGAGTGGCAATAAGGATGAAGTCGCCCGCGGCTGTACTAGTAGTTGAGCGTGCGCTTACTGCATGCGTTTGGTGTTCGTCAAAACCTGGCTCGTCAGACAGTGTTTTGTTATCGTTATCGAGCGAAAATGCATCGTAGCCGTTGTCAATATCATACCAGCGGTAGGTAAGTGCAAGCGTGGTTCGTTCGTCTACGCTGCCTTCAACGGCAAAGCGCAATGCGGTCTCATCGATATTGTTAGTGTCGCTTCTATCTAGAAAGGTGTTTTCTACAAAGCCATCGCTACGGTTATGCACTAGCGCTACACGATATCCCCAATCGGAATTGATATCGTCGCCCGTTGCCCCTTCAATACGATAACTTTCTTTGTTACCAATACGGGCTTCTACGTAGTCTGGTGCGTCGCTACCTACATTATTACTAGAAAGCTTAACCGCACCAGCGAGTGCGCCTGTGCCGTAAAGCGTAGCCTGAGGTCCGCGATAGACTTCTAGTTGCTTGGTATCAAAAATGATACCTGCTGCAGCTAGGCCTGAAAAATCAAACTCATCGACAATAAAGCTTACGGAAGGGTTGATTGGTTCAGCGAACTGGCTACGCTCACCAATACCTCGAATTTGCACAAAGCGACCACGAGAAGCACCCGCTGCAAAATTAACGTTTGGAATACTGTTTAACACACTGTCGATGTGACTTGGCTGCCTGCTGCGAAGACGCTCTTGATCTAAAATCGTCGCGCTAGCACTTAGCTGGTCAAGTGTAGTTTGTCGAAAGTCACCAGATACGACGACTCGTTCAATATCAGAAAGCGTGTTTTTTGACGAGTTGTTTGCTGCAGATTCTTGCGCAAAGGCAGCAACAGAACTTGCTAGCAATGATAGTGTGAAAAGTGTTTTATACATGGGATCTCTTGTTCTTATTTAAGAAAAAAGATCCGGGTCTAACGGCAGGTGATAAGGCTATGCTGTGAACCATCCCTACGCCGGTATTATCCGGATCAGGTGTAAGGGTTCCCACGTGTGTGGATCTCAGACCGTAAACGGACACCCCTTGGTATAGTGTTGGGCTGCGCAAATTGCAACCTCAACGTATGCGACGGAGTCTACCAGTTAGATACACGCCGTCAAGCAGATAAGACATTAAGCTAAGATCATAATTTTTATATGATATAAGGCTTTCAAAGCCCAAGGCTATTCAGCGTTAATATTCATATTGAGTCGACGTACTTCATCGTCTGTCTGTGCTTTTAAGCCTTCTAACGTTTTGCCGTGTGCCGTCGGTTGGCGAGTATCTGGGTCAACCTTTACGAATACAATGTCATCTGCAAAGCAGATAGTTTTCTTAGTGGCCTTGTTGCGCACTAGACAACTTACGGTAATAGATGACCGGCCTACGGCTTTGGTTTCCAGACCAAACTCTACAATATCACCTTGCATCGCTGGTGATTCAAAACTAATTTCGCCAATATGCTTAGTCACTAAACAATTGGTCTCTAACTGACAGATTGCCCAAATGGCAGCCTCTTCGTCTATCCATTCTAACGCGCGGCCACCGAACAAAGAATTGGCGTAATTAAGATCATTTGGCATAACTAAACGCCGAGAAAGAAAGCGCATTCGAATTCCTCACAATAAATCGCTACTATAGCGTTAGATTATACCGAAAAAACTGATTCATGGCGCTAAATCAATTACGCGAATGGCTTCTTGCCCCCTATAGTAAAAAAAGCTGCGACAATGGCTGCGAAAACAGCTCACTCTTATCAGACGTAACTTACCCACTTCACCGAAGAATGCTGGTAATTTCTGGTCATGATACGTTCTGTGAAGCCGCACTATCCATTATTCAAACTTTAGCTGATGACACTTCCACTTTGAGCGTAGCGACCTTTACTAGTGCAGAGCTAAAAGGAAAGAGACGGAAAAAAGTGCTTGGCAGCGAGTACGATATTGCGACATTGGATTGTAGGGACTCTTTTAAGCCTGGTGATGCAATGGCAGTGGTAGGCATAGTAAAACACCACGGGTGTTTAATACTTATCTGTCCTGAGTTGGAACAGTGGAGCAGCAATGCTTCAGTTTCTTTTCTTTCAGAAGGCTTTACACTCGCCCATAGCCGATACCTGGCACGCTTTATTGACTGCCTGCATGCCGAAACTGGAATAGCAATACTTACTGAATCCACAGCTAGACTACCGGATTTAGCAACCTATCGAGTAGAGAAGCTTTCCTTAGATAATGCCTATAGAGGTTCGCTATTTCGTTCCAAAGAACAAGAAAGCGCATACGGCCGTTTGTACCAGTCTTACTCGTTAAATAAGTTGAACGCCTTGATCACTGCTCCGAGGGGGAGAGGTAAATCTTCTTTGTTAGGTATATTTATTGACAGCCTAGTGAGGAAGGGTAAAAACGTGTTACTTACCAGCGAGCAGCGTGAAAACGTTGCTAACGTAATGTCTCATCTTCACCACTTTGATGACAGCAAGAAAACAGGCAGTCAGTTTCATCATACCGACTCTGTGAATCAAGAACACCGAGCGGTCGAAAACGGAAGAAGGTCCTTAGGCTCTGTAAAATGGGTACCGCCTGACAGCGAACTGCTATACAACAAAAACCATACAGCGTATGACCTTGTTGTAGTCGATGAGGCCGCCTCAATGCCCCTTCCAGCCATAAACCGTATCATAGCAACAAACCCTCAGTGGATTTTGAGCACCACGCTGCAAGGCTATGAGGGTTCAGGAAACGGGTTTATTCATAAACTCGTTCCTAACTTGCCTAACGACAGCATTCATTTAACCCTGTCGACCCCCCTGCGATGGTTTGAGAACGACCCTGTTGAAGCATTCTTTGACAGCGCATGTTTATTTGAGGGCAGCTATGCCGACGATAACATCACAGGTATTGAGTCAGAAGACAGCCTTGAATTAATAGAGAGATGCAAATTCTGTATAAGTTCTTTTGAAAACTTAAACGAAAGCACGCTTCAGCAAGTCATGACTCTGCTTGCACTGGCGCACTACCAAACCACGCCAGACGATTTTATGCGTTTACTGGATAGTCCTGACGTAATGGTTGCCACACTGAAGTTGGGCACTCTTGTGTTAGCAGCCGCAATTATAAATATTGAAGGTGGGATTAGATTAACCCATGTATCAACTGGTATTGCTGCGGGACAGCGCCGTCCTAAAGGCCATTTAGCCGCGCAAAGGCTTACCCTGCTTTCTAGTACTCCTAAAGCTGCCACGTATAATTATTGGAGAATTAACCGTATTGCTGTACATCCGAAACTTCAGGGGAGAGGCTTGGGTAGTTATGTAGTTAATAAAGTCGTTAACGCAGCCCGTGAACAGTCCATAGATGCAACTTGCACGTCCTACGGGACAACATTGAAGCTAGATAACTTTTGGACTCAAAATGGTTTTGACATAGTTGATTATGGCCGAAAACCTAACAAGGCCAGTGGTGAGACGAGCGCGTTAGCTGTGCTGCCCCTTTCCCCTAAAACAACTGAACTTGTAGCTAACCTTATGTCATTAAAAGCAAGCTTTGACGCCACCAATGTGCATGAACTTTCCAAAACCGTGATCGAAATCTATATAGCAAAGCTGAGTCATTTTATTCAGGGTACAAGAACGTTAGAAGATGTTTGGCCAATTTTGCATAAGTTGTCGAAAGAAGCGCAATCTGACGCTCAGTTTAAAGCGCAAAGTAATGCCCGAGATAGCCGCAATATGCCTAGAATAACTGGGGATACGCAGGAAAAGTTAGACCTACTGATAGAGGTGGTAAATGCAAAAAGCTACCTAACAACCCTATTCAGCAATTCGTTCATAGATATAAAGCGAATCGAGGGTGTTTTAATAAATAATGGCATTAACGTAAATGGGTTGAAAGAAGCTACCTCATTAATAAGAACTGAGTTGCGCCCTGCTTTTGACCAGTTACAGTAAAAACACTAAGCCTAACTATTAGTTTTTACAGGCGTGTTTTTTACTATCCTATAGCCTTTTACCTTAACTCTCGTCTTACTTATCTTTTAAACACTACAAATTACTAGGCAAAAAAAAAGCCTCCCGAGGGAGGCTTTTGGCTAAATCCGAATATTAGATATTAATACCGCGGTTTTTAGCTTTTTCCTTGATGTAAGGTTCCCACGCTGCCGCGTTACGGCGTAGCGAGCGATCTTTCTTAGCTTCTTGTACATGCTTGTATGCAGATCTAAAGTTGCCCGCGTAGAAATTCGCTTCCATAAGTGTGAAGTGAATCTTCTCAGGGTTTTCAGCGCCACGCTCTAGAGCATTCTCTAGTGCTTTGATAGCGCCTTTATAGTCTTCTGCTACAAGTAAAAGCGTACCTTGTTTACGATAATGCTCAGGGTCTGAACTCTTAGCCGCAGCTTGTGCATACAAGTTTGCCGCTGTTTTAAAGTTTTTAGCCTGGTGATATGCATTAGCAATGTTTGCAATCATATCAGCATCGTTCTTCAACAAGCCTTCTTTCATGTGCTTTTCAAGAAGCTTAGCAGCCTTATAAGGCATACCGTTACTTTGATAAAGCTGAGCAAGCGTTTTGATTTCTGAATCTTTTTCTAGATAACCCTGCATGTATGCAAGTTCTAGCGTTGAAAGACCCTTTTTGTAGTCTTCAACCAAGATATAGAAAAAGCCAAGACGCGACCACCAAGTCTTTTCCTGAGGGAAAGTACTAACAAGATCTTCCGCTACAGAAACCGTTTCAGGGTACATCTTACGCTCGTAGTAAGAAGTTAGCTTAAGAACATAAGGGTTCTTGTTTGGCTCTTCATACAAAGCAATTGCCTTGTCTGCTGGCTCAATCATTTTAGCTAACTGCTTAGACTCAAAGTAAGCTTGCGCTAGACGAGTGTACACATCAGCATCTTCCTTACAGGTAAATTCCATCCACTTGTTATACCATTTGATGGCATCAGTGTACTTCTCTTCCTGCATGCTCAAATCACCTATCAATTTAAGTGTTTGAGAGTGCTCTGTGTCGTTAAGTACTTTTGGCTCAACAGAGTCGACCAAATAGTTTAACGCCTTAACGCCCTGACCTTCTTGTGAAGCCAATAAGTTACCGATGAAACGTTTAACGTAAGCTTTATCAAAATCGTCTGAAGGGTCGATTTCATAAAGTACATTTAACGCTTCGGTAAGCTGGTCTTCATTATAGAATTCAAAAGCTTTTTGAACTTTCTTACCGGTACGCTCACCTACTAGCGTTGTTTTGCCCTTTTCATATCCAGGGCAAACAACAGGTGCCGACTGCGCTAGAGCAGCGGGTGCTGAAAGCACCGCACCTGCGCCTAGCACTAAAGCAACGGCTGACATTTTGAATGTACGTTTCATCATGATCATTGCTCCAGTTTAAAGTCTAGCTGTACGAACATGCCTGTCTGTCTAACTGGCTTGCCATCAACGATCTTAGGCTTGTATTTCCACTTACGTAGAGCACGACGTGCTTCACGGTCGAATACGCGCTTAGGTTCAGCTTCGATAACTTCGATATCTTCAACACCACCAACTTCGTTGATCGTGAAAGACAGTCTTACCCAACCTTCACGGCCATCACGGGCTGCATCAGGTGGATATTTCGGGTCGATACGAACGATAGGTGTAGCTTCACCGTCACGTTGCATTGCACCAACACCACCGATGTTTACACCAACACCACCTGTGTCGATAGCTGGAATAGCTAAGCTAAAGCCATCTGCATCAGGTTCCGCTGTTTCCGGCTCTACTTGCTCCATTTTAGGAGGCTGTGGAGGCGGAGGCGGTGGTGGTGGTGGAACACGAGTACGCGTTTGCGTCTGGTCGTCTGGTTCCTGCATTACAATATCGATAACCGGTGCAGGCGGAACTTCGTCTGCTGGTCTAGATGAGTTTTCAATCAACTTAGCCATTAGAACGAAAAGGGCAAATGCAACACCAGCACCTAAAAGTATAGATACAATTATACGTAACATCTTATCCCCTTGCCGCTACCGAGACTCGGTTAACGCCAGCGGCTTTAACCTGATCCATAATCTCAACTACTAAACCATGCTTTGCTTTAACGTCAGCTTGAATGATTACGTAGTCAGTTGGCTGCTCGGTAAGCAGTCTTTCAATATTCGCTCTTACGCTGTCCGGCGCTACTTCACGCTTATCTAGCCATACATTTCCGTCTTCAGTTACGGCGATGAAAATGTTTGCATTTTTGTGAAGAATCGCCTGGCTCGCATCTGGCTTGTTGACTTCGATCCCTGCTTCTTTAACGAAAACAGTGGTAACGATAAAGAAGATCAGCATGATAAACACGATATCCAACATGGGCGTCATGTCGATCTGTGCATCTTCTTCCTCGGTTCTGACTTTTCGAGCCATAATCTCTCTCTCTAATGATGTGGCAGGCTATCAACTAGCCCTTCTCTTGCCAGCTTCACTTTCGCTTCAAGACGCGAACTGATGAACAGTCCAGATAGCGCGGCTACCATTCCCGCCATTGTCGGGATAGTCGCCATAGAGATACCAGCCGCCATTAGACGTGCGTTGCTGGTGCCCTGTGTTGCCATTGTCTCGAAAACACTGATCATACCGGTTACTGTTCCAAGTAGACCGATTAGTGGACACATTGCAATAATGGTTCTGATAATCAGCATTCTAGCGTTTAGATCGTCTGACGCTTGAGAAATCCACGCGTCACGGATTCTATGCGCATACCATGATGTGGTATCTGCTCGGGCATCCCAATTCGCGATGATGTTTTTCTTCACCTTTGGGAAGACCGAGGTTAAATACCAGTAACGCTCAATCATTAAAACCCACATGAGAAAGAGCGCGGCAGCAACGAAGTAAAGTACGTCACCGCCGGTAGCGATAAAGTCCCTGACCGATTCGAATAATCCAATCAGGTAATTCATATTACGCTTTCTCCGACTCTGAGTGAGCAGCTACGATACCCGCAGTTTGCTCATCAAGAATGTGGATGATTGACTTGCTACGAGAAGCTACGATGCTGTGAGTAAGGATTAGAGGCAGAGCCGCGATAATACCTTGAGCAGTAGTTACAAGAGCCATTGAGATACTTCCTGCCATCATACGTGGGTCACCAGTACCGAATAGTGTGATAGTTTGGAACGTCTCGATCATACCTAGTACTGTACCTAGTAGACCTAGTAGAGGAGCAATCGCTGCGAAAATCTTGATTACGTTGATGCCGCTTTCAATTTTAGGAAGCTCGCGAAGAATCGCTTCATCAAGTTTAAGTTCAAGGTTTTCTGCATCAGCAGTTTTGTTCTCTTGGTAAACTTTAAGAATACGACCTAGAGGGTTACCTTCAGATGGGCTGTTCACGTTTTTAAGCTGTGAACGCATTTTACCACCAGTGATGGTAAGCGTGATCATCTTATAAAGACCAATTAGTAGACCAACAGCTAGCATTAGCGTAATTGTGTAACCTACTGGACCACCCGCGTGATAACGCTCAGACATTGTCGCTTTTTGCTTCAATAGACCAAGGATACCGCCTTGAGAAGGGTCAGCGTAGAAAGGTGTGAAACCTGAAGTCGCGTCGATTAGATCTTCAGCAGACGCTACGAAGTGACCGTCTGGTTGACGACCTAGAGGCTGAACAACTTCAGACTCGGCGTCGTATGCTAAGTAACCATCTTCACCAACAAGGTTGAAAGTACCGATACGAACAACTTCTTGCTGTGAAGAACCGCCGTCTAGGTTAACTACTTCAGTAGTAAACTTAACAACTTCACCACCTTCAGTCATTTCTTTTTGAAGTGCGAACCATAGGTCTTCTAGTTCTTTAATGTTAGGAAGACCTTTAGAGTCTTCTGACATTTCCGCTAGGAACTGGCTGCGGCCAGGGAACTGTGCACTAACGATTGATGTAGAGATACGACCGTAAGCTTCAGAAGATGCTTGACGTACCACACCAAACATTTCGCCAAGTGTACCAGTAGCTTGGTCAAGCTCAGCGGCTTTTTCGTTTAGTGCTACTTCGTTGTCTGAGAATTGCTTCTGTAGACGATCGCCACGGTCTTGCTCAGCTTTAAGGTTTGCTTGAGCTTTGCGTAGAAGCGCTTGCTTATCAGCACGTGCTGATTGGAACTCAGCTTCACGCTTTTTGTCTAGACGAGCTTCAGAAACACGGTTCTGTTGAACCTGGTCTAAAAGATCTTTCAGGCTCTTTGCTTCCTGAGCTTGCGCTCCGGTTGCCGCAACTGCAACTGTCGCAGCGGCTAAAAGAGATTTGAATACTGGTTTCATTAACAATTACTCCGCTGCGCTAATTGGTAGTTTAACAAGAGCCGCAGGAATGGTGCCGTTAGCCATTTTTACTGCGTCAATAGTTGAAGAAAGGTACTCATCACCTAGCTTCTCCCAAGTGCGGCTTTCATTGTTCCAAACCCATGCGTGCGTTTGGTCAAGAGAAAGAGCTAGTAAAGCTGTACGACCTAGGTTAAAGAAGTCAACAGTTACTTCAGTACCCGCATCATCGATAGTACCTTGGTAAGAATTGATCTTAGTGCCGTACTCAACTTCTACTAGGTAAGCTTCTAGTACCTGACGGAACTGCTCAGAAACAGTAACGTTAGAGTTAGCCATTAGGTCACGAAGACGCTCAACGCGCTGCAGACGCTCTTCCAAACGAATTGGACGGTCTAGCTTGATGAACTGCTCTAAGCTGTCAATCATACGGAACATAAGAGGAACGATGCCCTGCTTAGTTTGTTCGATGCTGTCGATTTGACGCTGTAGAGAGTCGATTCCACGCTGCTGGTCTGCAACAAGGCTAGCGATGTAATCGTTGTAGATTTTAAGGTTTTCTGTCTCATCTACTGTTTGACGATACTCAACAAGTAGTTCTTGAGACTGTTCAAACAACGTGTTGATTTTTTCTTGAGATTTCGCTGCAGCCGCGTGGATTTTCGCTTCTTCTTTATGAAGATCTTCAAGCGTATCTGCAGAGACTGCACTACCTGTTAGTGCGAAAGCACCCATAACAGTAGAAGCAATAAGAGTTCTCTTGCTCATTTTGGACATAGTTCCCAACCAAATTTCTTATTTGAATCCTCGCCGATAAGGAAAATATTCGGGCAAGGGGCGTATAAAACTTTCACAATTTTGTTTCAGGAATGTAGCTCTGACATTAATAGTCAGTACTACGAACGTGTTATATTCACATGGATTGCTCGGTAGAGTCAAGCTAGCAAAGTACTTGCAGCCGAGAAGTGGAGATTAATTGTTCACTCAGCGTCCAATTAATCACCTTTTATGCAATCTGTTTGTTAATAAATTAACCTGAAGGACATAATGCACATTAACATGCACAGCTAGCGGTTAAAAATACAACAAGTTACTGCCTTTTTATAGCACTAATAACTGTGCCTATTAAACCTCTTTTATCGGATATGTCTGAAACACTTATATCAACAAAATCGTTACACATTAATTTACTTTTGAGTAACGTAATTTCTTCGGAATCGCTCGCAGCGTCGATTAAATCCGATAGTCTTACACCATGAGATGCTAACTCTTTATCGTACTCGACAAAAATCTTCTTTTTTTGTGCAATTGAAACTTTCGGATTTAAAACCGTCTTCAAAAGCTTCGGGAAATTTGTATCGTACAATGCTTGTTTATATTCACTGACGAGTTTTCCCACTTTTTCATTTAACTCCAACCGAATAGCTTCTTTATTCTGACTTGGCTTAGAAGATTCGTTTAACGCAGCCACTAATCGCTTTAGTGCCTCTAAAGGGCTACCCTTTTCTTGAAGTGTTTGTATAACTTTAAGAATTTGAAAATTTGGCTCAACAATAGCACTTTCTTTTCGGTGAACCACTACTCTTAATTTCCCACCCGGCCGTAATACCCGACTTACCTCATTTAATGTAAGATCCAAATTGCTGTATTCGATACCAAATTGGGAAACGACAGCTGTCACTTCATTATCTGAAAATGGGAGTGACTCAATATTCTGTTCTTGCAGGAAGGTGATATTAGGGTGTTTAAGACTATCGCCTATTTTTAAGGTTGCGTAATCAACACCGATATATTCGGGTTCGCGGAAATTACCCATATTTACGGCAAGATCGATAAGCGCGCCATTGCCTGTTGCAAGGTCTACGACTCTACCACCTTGAACGTTTGTCTCATCAAAAAACCTCAGCCATTGTTCAGCAAGCTCGCCTTCATAATTTTGACTTGTCGAATCGGCAAACGAGTTAACGTGACCTTGCTGCCAGTATTCACTCCAATAACTACTCATGAGAAGTACTCTTTAATCATATTAAAGACAGGATAAAGCTAATTTTCTTCCACCAAAATAAAAAAAAGGCCGATTGCTCGGCCTTTTTTAAACTAGATTCTATGCTTAGAAGCTAACTTGGTAGTTAAGACGGTAGTCACGACCAAAGTTGTTGTACAGGTCTTGGTTATCCCATGTACCGCTTGATGAGAATACTGGATCTTCATCAGTTACGTTGTTAACAGCTAGCGTGATTGAACCGTAGTCAGCCATATCGAACGTGTAAGTTACGTTATGGATTAACCAGCTATCAAGCTTACCGTTGATGTCGTATGGACCTACGATAGTTTCGCCGTCCGCATCTACAGGCGCTGTCTGGAATTCAGACGTGCTGTCTGTGTAAGTCATGTTCCAAGCAAGCGTATGCTCTTCAAAGCTCCAAACTGCAGTTGCAACTGACTTAAAGTCTGGGCTACCAGACCAACCAGCAATATCCTGAACTATGCCACCAACTTCCTGATCGTAAGAAAGTACAAAAGAGTTAACATTCTGGAAGCGGAAGTTACCAAATTCAGTTTCTAGGTTCGCATTAAGGGTGAAATCGATACCTTCAATTTCAAAACCTGCACCGTTGAAGTATGAAGTACCAGCTTCAACTAGAACACCAGATGCTGCACGCTTAAGGTAGAAAGTCTCGTCTGAGGTGTCTGTATCTACAGAAACCGCAGTGATTAGACCTGCTGCTTCGTCAGAAAGTAGATTCTGAAGCGATTTCGCTTGAATTACGTTGTCAATCGATAGATTGAAGTAGTCAAGTTTAACACTAACGTTATCGTTCACGTCATATGCAACACCAAAGTTTAGGTAATCAGACGTTTCAGCATCTAGGTCAGCGTTAGCTGTGTAATAAGTGTCGTACTGACGCTCAACAGTTGAACCGTTGTTATAGTCAATCGCATCTTCTGCAGAGAACGTACGAGCAGCGTTTAGAAGGTCAAGACCTGGTGCACGGAAAGACTCAGAGTATGAACCACGAAGTACTAGGCCATCAGCAACTTCCCAACGAGCAGACACTGCTGGTGACAGCTTGCTACCGAAGTCAGAGTAGTCATCGTAACGCGCTTTAATGTTTACTTCTACAGTATCAGATACTGGAAGAACAGATTCGAAGAAGATTGCTGTTACGTCACGGTCACCTTGAGATGAGTTACCTGCAGAACCACCGATTAGACCAGCTTCAGACTGACCGTCATAGATGTCAGCATAAGTTTGTTCAAAGAACTCAGCACCGAAGTAGTGAGCAACCATACCACCAGGAAGTTCGAACATGTCGAAACCGATACCCGCGTAGTATTGGTGGAAGCGTGAGCTAGACTCTTGAAGGGTTGTTGCTTTCATGTTTGCAACACCTTCGTCTGAACCTAGGTCGATACCGTTTTGTTCGTTATATGCAAGGCCTGAGTAAGAAAGGTAGTACTGACCAACTGATTTGTTATCAGCCATGTTAAAGTGGTAGTAAACTTCCCACTCAGCATTGTTCCAGTCTAGCATGCCGCGAAGACCAGTTGTGTAGTCTTGGTTGTAGTCGTCTACGTTACCGTCACGAGTACCGATACCAACCCAGCGGAATAGACCGTATGCACCGTCAACACCGTAAGGGTTGTGAGGGTTGTCAGCATCCATGTCAGTCCATGCAGCAGCAGGTGGAGCGTAACGACCAAATGATGAGTTTTGAACAACCATTGCTTGACCAAACCACTCAACATCTTCCATTACTTCGTAATCAGCACTTACATATAGTGTATTACGGTCAATTGATGCAGTGTTGTAAGATACGTTAGCGTACGCATACATACAGTACTCAGAACCTTCGCCCCAATCTTCATCAGCGTCTACACGGCGGAATGTATCTTCACCGTACTCAGAGATTAGGCTATCACAAAGAGGTGAAGCTTGAGCTTCTGCGAAGTCTGGAGACAATACAGTAGCACCGAAGTAAGACCAACCTACAGTATCAGCAGTGTATGCTTGGATATCGCCGTCGCCGTCGAAATCACCAATTTTTGCTTTGGTGTAGTCACGGTCTGCATCAGAAATACCTTCACGACGCTGGTGATCGAACGAGAATGTTACGTTACCTTTGTCGTTAGAAATACCACCAACTACTGAGAACTCAGCAGAAGTTGTACCTTCGTCCTGCTCACGCATACCTGCGCCGATATTGAAAGTCAGGCCTTCGAAGTTGTCTTTAAGAATGATGTTTACAACACCAGCCATTGCGTCAGAACCATAGATTGAAGAAGCACCTTCAGTCATGATATCGATACGCTCAACCGCAGCCATTGGGATAGCGTTAAGGTTTGCAGAAGCACCACCTAGTGTAGGTGAACCTGGGAAGCGACGACCGTTAAGAAGTACTAGCGTACGACGAGAACCAGCACCGCGAAGGTTGATAGTTGCTTGAGACTGTGCAGAACTACCTGAACGCTCTGAGAACGAGCCGAAAGAGTTCAGTGAGCTTGAGCGAAGCGCGTCAGCAACAGTAAAGTCACCTTCAAGTTTAATATCAGCGGCTGTAATAGATACAACAGGAGCAGCGCCTTCTAGGTCACTACGCTTGATGCGTGAACCTGTTACTTCGATTTTTTCAACAGCAACAGCTTCTTGCTCTTCTTGTGCATTAACAGCACCTGAGAATGAAAAAGCGGACGCAGCACCAAACGCGCACGCTAGCTTGACTGATTTAGCCAGCTTAGAATTTGTAAACATGTATTGTCTCCCTGGACTTGAAAATACGTTTTAGCATTTCAGCATCGTCTTTATAACGATTTATTATTAGTAAGGTTTGGACCTCATAAAGATAATAAACATAAGCTCAATTCAGGGTCAATAAGGATCAGATAAACGGTTCTGAAAAGTTCAATTTTTTTTTCGAGGCCATAAAGAAAGTTGTAACAAAATAGCTACAAAAACGAAATAAAGCCTTTTATTACAATTAGATAAAATGTAAAAAATGCACCCAATTTATTTCTGATTATTTTTCATACCGCCCACCCAAACTGGTTATTATTTAACCTTTAGAAGGTTAAATTTCGTACCGGAATTTAAAACCACAAGACAATTGAAAGGACACTTTATTTTTACTTAAAAACTTAAATTCAAATTTATTAGGCTAGACAACCCCAGATACTTCTTTTTACTTGGTCCCTACACGAACAGAAAAATGCTGAAGAAATTATAAGATAAAGTTAATAAATTAAGTTTGCTCATTGCTGTAAATAAAACCCTAAGTATTTACGCACCGCTTCAGGCAATTCAGGCAACGCACTTTTAGGTAATAAAAATGTTGCCATGTTGAAGAAATCTAGAAAGATACGATTGGACTCGGTGGTTTTCTTTAAATAGTGGTGACCAGAAGAGCCGCCCGTCCCTATTTTAGTACCTAGCATGCGCTGGACCATCATTGCATGCCGATAGCGCCATATCGTTAATTGTTCATCTACTTCAGTAAGTGCTGTGATAAGTTGAAAAGGAAGATTGAATATCGGCTCTTCCGAGTATTGCTTAATAAATAAAGCTGAGAGCATGGCCTTATGGCTTAAACGAAACTTATCTTCACCTCGAAGTTTTTCAAATCTAGTTTCATCAAACAAGGCATCGAAGTTTTCTCTAGTGGCTTTTAGGTCTTTCAGCTCCTGACGCTTTTCTGTCTGCGACAACATATCACTAGTAGAAATAGTGCTATGATCATCTTTCAACATCTCGTCGGCAGCATTTTTATAGTATTGCCAAAAATCGAACCCTTCAGTTTTTAAAAGGGGCATGCGAGAAAGCCAATCATCGACCAATTCAAACAAGCTTGGTTTGCTTTCTAAACTTTCGAGCAGTGCCCGGTCCTTGTCAGTAAGCCGGTTATAAAAGCTTTGCTTGTCAAAATCGATCCTAAAGTCACGTTTTAAGCCGAGAGAAATTTCTAAACGTTTGAACTGGATACTCTGAAAGCCCGATGCGGGCACAAGATAATCTCGAAACGACAGAAATTGCTGCGGTGTCATGGTTTCCATAATGGCAATTTGGTCGTTCATAAGTTTTTGAATTTGTATGATTCGCTGCAGTCTGTGTACAACTAACGTTAACTGCTGATCTTTCACCGTTTCTTGGTTAAACGTATCAATAACGGCATTGAGTTCGTGAAGGACCTGTTTAAACCAAAGTTCGTAAACCTGATGTACGATGATGAACAACATCTCTTCGTGGGCCGCATCGCCGTATTTCTCACTTTGCAATTCTTGCGCGCCTAGTACCTTATCTAAATGCAAGTAATCGCCGTAGTAGCAGGGCTCTATATTTTTCTTCATTTTATTATTGCCTTATTACTGATTTGAACCGTGTAATACTAACACTGTCACCTCGACATCCCCAGAATACAAGCTATACATTATAAGGCGACATAGCTGAAGGTAATGTCGTATCGCTGTGGGCGTAAACGAATGTATCCATTACAAGTGTAAAGGCTTTATCTGAGCTAGAGGTTTTAATTAAGCTAAGGGTTTCTTAAAAGCTCAAAGGCTTTCTTGATCTGGGGCTCTTTTAAGCTTGAGGCTACTTGTGTAACGTATTGCTTGCATACTATTCAAAACGCTAAAGCACGATGCTTACAAAAACTATAAGGGGAACGAAGGTGAAACTAGACGACGATATTCACAATTATTACGAGCACTTGGTCTTAGAAAGAATTAGCAAACTTGGTCTTGATACGACGAAAAGCCCCGATTATTTGGCAGATTTGTGCTGTCTTGCGCTCAATCAGGTGCCGCCGCGTTATATTCGATACGAAGTTGATATGGCATTTTACCTGCCGCAAAGTGAACGCAACCAAATGGAAATGAATGTTGAGCACGCGATTAGCAAAGCACTGAAATATTTAGACGAAGCAGATAAAAGTAAGAAAGAAAATACGGAAGAAGGTATAGAAGAAGTAGAATAAGTGATTTGGGTGGCGGGCCTCCAGCCACATCCCGGCACATGAGTCGTCTGCTGCGGCTGCTCCCTTCCAGGCCTGACCGGGTTCACAGAGTATCATTGCGGGAGGACCAAAAGCCCACCATAGAAAATCGCATTCAAAGCAAAGTCATTCGCCCCTGCCTGAGTGCGGGGCGCATTATGACTATTTGGCCAAGAGTTTTCAACCCTTTATAGAAAATCTCTCTTCTGCAATTACGTTTGCGACACGGTTAGTTGCCGCCCCCTCTTGCTCAGCGCGGGTATAAATTTCTTTCAGCGTTTCGCCAATTTGTTCAATATGTGCGCGTAATGCTTCGTTCGAACTCGATTCCATACGCTGATGGAAGATATCAATAACACCGCCTGCATTGATCACATAATCTGGCGCATACAATATGCCGCGCTGTTGAAGCAGCTCTCCGATGTCTTCACGGGCAAGCTGGTTGTTAGCTGCGCCTGCAATCACTTTAGCTTTAATTGCCGGTAGCGTTTGGTCGTTTATTGCTGCCCCTAATGCACAAGGAGCAAGTACATCCACATCTAAACTTAAAATTTCCTCTGGCGCTACCGCAGTTGCTCCAAACTCGGCCACCGCTTTCTCTACGCCTTCAGGATAAATATCTGCCACGTAAAGTTTGGCACCATGTTCATGTAAATGCCTAGCAAGACGATAGCCTACGTGCCCCATTCCTTGAATGGCCACACTGATCCCATCCAAGCTGCGCTTCAAGCCATACTCTACGGTAGCCTTCAAACCAACAAAAACGCCATACGCCGTGGATGGTGCAGGGTTTCCATCGGGTACTTCACCCGCATAGTGATACTGAGCTTTGACCCCCGCTATGTAATCAGACTCAGTTGCCATGGTTTGTAGATCAGTTACTGAAATCCCCGAGTCTTCAGCGGTGAAGTATTTTCCACCCAGTGACTCGACAAATTTACCCATCGCTTTCATCATTTCCGGCGATTTTGCTTTTCGAGGGTCACCGATTATTACCGACTTGCCACCGCCAAGTTCTAAATTTGCCATTGCAGCTTTATATGTCATCCCTTTAGATAGTCTCAATACGTCGGTCAACGCCTCACCACTGTTTACATAGGGCCACATCCTACAGCCGCCAAGGGCTGGGCCGAGGTTAGTGTTGTGTACAGCAATAATGGCACTCAGGCCCGCTTTTTCGTCGTGATAAAACGCAACGTGTTCGTGTTTATCGAACTCTGGGTGATCAAAAACTGACATATTTTCCCTATTAATACTGTGATGAGTTAAAACTTATCCAAGTCTGAGCTGTCACGAATTCTAAACGGCGCTCATTTGGAATGATGTGAGAGTCTGATAACGATTTGCGATACACTTATTGGCCTAGCGGCGGTACTGCAAAGATCATCGACATTTTGAAAAGTGTATCTGATAGTTCTGAGGACATGCCTTGCAAAGTTTGTTAATGAATTTTACAAACTGAAACGCAATAGAATTGAATACTATTTTTCTAGGATAGCTATCCTAGAATTTTTTTTGATATATAATAAACATCATAAAGACGACGGAAACAGTGTTAATGAAATTGGATAAGTTTGACCGTGAAATTTTGCGCGTCCTTCAGCAAGACGCCACGGTATCAATGGCAGATTTAAGTCAACGTGTTGGTTTGTCGCATACACCATGTTGGCGTCGCGTAAAGAGAATGGAAGCCGATGGAATCATCCTAGGTAAAGTTACTCTGCTAAACAGTAAGAAGCTTAATTTAGGTGTATCAGTTTTTATCTATGTCACGCTCAAAAACCATGACGGTGACTCGCTGACCGACTTTGAAAATGCGGTTCAAAACATTGATGAAATAGTAGAGTGCCACACCACAAGCGGTGAAAAAGACTATTTGCTGAAAGTGATAGTGGAAAGTATTGAAGAATACGAATTTTTACTTAAAACGAAATTGACCCACCTTCCTCTTGTGGACCACTTAAGTTCAACCTTCGCATTGAAGCAAGTGAAAAACACCACCGAGCTACCAATAAAACGCCAATAGCAAAAAGTTATGGGGTCAGAGTCATGACTCTGACCCCATACCATTCAAACTGCGTCGGTTTGATTCTCAGGTCTCGCCTTTTCAAATGCATTCAGCTCATTACAGTTGTTCGCTATTTTACTGATTAGCGGATAGCGGGTCATATCCACGTTAAAGCGCTGTGCGTTATACACTTGCGGTACTAAACAGATATCAGCAAGGGTAACGTCGAAGTCGAAACAATACCTACCAGCTTGGGTTTGCAGGCGCTTTTCAATTCCATCAAACCCTAACGCAATCCAATGCGCAGCCCAATTAGCCACATCATCCTGAGAGGCCTCAAAATTACCTTTAAGTGCATTTAACACTCGAAGGTTGCCTATGGGTTGAATGTCACAGGCAATATCTTGCGCTAACGCTCTTACTCTAGCACGCTCTGTTAAGTGCTCTGGCACTAGCCTGTGCTCACTCTCGTATCTCTCATCAAGATATTCAATGATAGCTAGCGATTGATTAAGAATGATATCTTCGTCTTCATCAACAAAAGTGGGGACAAGATGTGCGGGGTTCAGCCGTGAATACTCACCGCTATGCTGCTCCCCGCCGTTATTGACAAGATGCACTGGCACATACTCGTACTCAACACCTTTTAAATTAAGTGCAATTCGTGTTCGATACGTGGCGGTTGAACGCCAATAACCGTAAAGCTTGATGCTCATGGTAATACTCCATCAGTCAAACATGCAGCCGAGGAAAACGCTAATTGTTGCTATGCAACAACACTTTACCTTCTATTAATGATTGGACGAAACACAACGACCAGCTTTACATATAAAAGCCTGTCAGTGAACAAAAAGCCGTTGCCCCTTTCGCCCCTTATCGATGCTTATTCTTTAGCTCAGCGGCTTTACCTGCTGCTCGATAGCACCGAATACTGATTTACCCTCTGTATCTAGCATCTCAATTCGAATACGGTCACCAAACTGCATGAAAGGCGTAGAAGGTTTGCCATCCCGTATCGTTTCAATCATACGTACTTCGGCAATACATGAATAACCTACCCCACCCTCAGAAATAGCCGAACCATAATCTGTACCTTGCTTATTTGACACTGTACCAGAGCCAATAATTGCGCCCGCGCCCAAGTTTCTGCTCTTCGCTGCATGTGCAACTAGCTGACCAAAATCGAAGGTCATATCTTGTCCCGCTTCGGGCTTGCCGAACAATTCTCCGTTATAGGTTGAACGTAGCGGCAGATGAACTTTATTATCTTTCCAAGCATCACCTAACTCGTCTGGAGTTACCGCAACTGGCGAGAAGCTAGAAGCAGGTTTAGATTGAAAGAAACCGAACCCTTTTGCTAGTTCACCAGGAATCAAGCCTCGAAGGGATACATCGTTAACCAGCATA
Source organism: Alteromonas sp. ABH4_452 (assembly GCF_056311825.1). Classification (NCBI taxonomy): domain Bacteria; kingdom Pseudomonadati; phylum Pseudomonadota; class Gammaproteobacteria; order Alteromonadales; family Alteromonadaceae; genus Alteromonas; species Alteromonas sp. ABH4_452. The sequence continues at coordinate 3,706,163 of NZ_CM149973.1, forward strand.
ATAAGGCGGATGCGCTCTGAAGCTTGCTCGGATGAACATGCCATCGGCACGTCATCGGTAACAACGGCGACTTCTCCCTCAAAATCAATGCCCCAGTCGTCACTTGGCAGAATAATGTCATCAAGAGGCCCAATAAAATCGTCTGAACCACCTTGATACATGAGTGGATCGGTCCAAAAACTTTCGGGCATTTCTGCATTTCGTGCCTTTCTTACCAATTCAACGTGGTTTACGTAAGCACTACCGTCAGCCCATTGATACGCACGTGGTAAAGGAGACTCGCAGCGAGAAGCGTCGAACGGAACGCTTTCACAGGTGTCGTCATTAAGTGCTTGGTATTTCATTTGAAGCTGAGGCGCTATCTCTTTCCAATTATCCAGTGCGTGCTGCATTGTTTTTGCAATGTCCTTTGCACTGCAAGCGCGAGAAAGATCTTTTGACACTACCATCAGGCAGCCATCGCGGGTTTCATTTTTATAGGTCGCTAGTTTCATTGTTCGTTCCTCGACATATCTCTTTTGCTTGGCCCATTTGCCTAAGCTCTCGATTTGTATAATTTGAAATGAGAGTAGTCTTAAAGCGCCAGCAGATTGTAAGCATTATGTGAATACTGTTATGCCACTAGTTGGTACAACTTGAGAAGTGTTTGAGCTACGAAGTTTTGTTTGGCTGTAAGAAAGGGTGTACGCACAAAGTTGTTAATCGGTAACGAAAGGCGCGGATAGTCTGCTCTGCAAGCAATGTAAATTAATCGTAACGGATGCGTAGGGTTACTAGAAAGGCTCAAACCGTATTGCCCTTTGCCATTATGCGTGAACCAAAGGGCAATACTTTTTAGTTTGTTATAGTTTAACAGTCGCTTTGTTGATGCCATACTCTCGCAACTTATTGGCGATGGCAGTATGGCTCAATCCTAGCTTTTTCGCTAATTGGCGTGTACTTGGATAGGAAGGGTATAAGCGCTTGAGCAGGTCCTTTTCAAACTTCTTCACTTCCTCATCTAGTGTTCCCTCGAAGTTCTCATCTATATAGGTAACACTAGGGGCACAGCTTGGCAGTTGAATATCTTCTTTGGTAATTTCCTTTCCATCTAGCAGTGATAATGCACGGTAAAGGGCATTTTGAAGCTGTCTTACATTACCAGGCCATGGATACTGCTGAAGGAAATCTACGCAAGACTTGCTTAGTTTTGCGGGACGGCGACCCAGTTTAGTACTGTGCTGTACAATAAAAGATTCGGCCAGCGGCACAATGTCCTGCCTTCTATCTTTTAAAGACGGCATTACTAAGCTCAACACGTTTAGGCGATAATACAGCTCTTTTCTAAATCGCCCCTCTTCCACCAGCTGACCTAAGTCTCGGCACGTAGTACAAATAAATCGCACGTCGACTTTAACCGGTTCCGAGTCTCCCACGCGTCTAAATTCACCGTCCTCTAAAACCCGAAGCAATTTGGCCTGAAGTTGTGAAGACATATCGGCTATTTCATCAAGTAAAAGCGTACCGCCTTTTGCCTGTTCTAATAGCCCCAGCTTAGCGCTTGGCTGGTTAAACGAACCAGCAGCGTAACCAAACAACTCAGTCTCTGCCACACTGTCGGGTAGCGATGCGCAATTAAGTGCTAAAAACGCCCCTTCACTGCGGCGGCTCGACTGATGACATGCTCTGGCAATCATCTCTTTACCCGTACCTGTCTCGCCGAAAATTAAAATAGGTGCGTCTAAATCTGCTATGCGCTTGGCTTCGTGAACCACTCGCTTCATAAAAGGTGACTGAGCAACAAAGCGGTCGAAACTGTCAGTTGGCGATTGGTGGAAAGCAGTAAACTGCTGTCCAAGGCGCATTTCCGATTTCAATATAACTACGGCACCTGCCATAATCATATTTTGTTCACCATCGGGTACGGTGATCGGCAGCATATCGGCAAGATAATCCTGCTGAATAAACTTCACTTTTGAAGACTGTGGGCCTGGTGACTTTCCATCCATCCATTTAGTAAAGTTGAACCCCTTAACAATTTCACTAACTTCGGTACCTATGATTTCAGTGCTTGGCATTTCAAGCCCTGCGCTCACCGCTTCGTTACACAATAAAATATTGCCTTTTGCATCTATAGAGAAAACGGGATCAGGTAATGTTCTTAAAATCGCAGAGAGTTGGTTTTTCTCTCGCTCTCCCGGCATGAATAAAGTTGTTTTTACATCATCGATACCGTCGATGCGACGTATCTGAGGCATAAGATGCTGAAAATCAGCAAACTCAATGTTGGGAAAATTGAGGAAAATTTTACCTGCGGGATCAATTTCAATACCACGCAAATCTATTTCTTTGGTAACGAGGATATCTAAAACATCTTGAGTGATTCCAAGACGGTCCTGACAGCTTATTTCTAGACGCATAGGGTGTTATAGCTTCATTGTAAACATATATGTACAGGATATCATACTTTTACAAAAAGATAACAAGATAAATGTTACAGAACTTTAAAATTGCGATAAGCAGCTTAGTTTGAGGCACAAACTACACAAGGACAAAGGACTAAACCCCAGAAACAAAAAAATGCCGCTTCGATGAGCGGCATCCTATATAAAACACATTTAATTAACAATAGCGTTAGCTGGCTTTTCTCTCTTTCGGTGGGAAAAGTGGGGAAAACAACCCTAAGGATTTAGCTTTTTCCACGAGTGCCATGATGTCCATTTCTGCTAATTCGAACAAATGGTCGAATTCCGGCAGGATATAATAAAGAGGCTGCATAATATCGATACGATAAGGTGTTCGCAGAGCGTCGATAGCAGTTAGTGGATTGCGTAACGGTGTGTTGCTGTCTAACGCATAAATAGTTTCGCCTGGTGAGGACAAGATACCCCCGCCATATATTTTTAACTTATCTTTGGCTCGCACTAGTCCGAATTCTACCGTGAACCAATAAAGGCGCGCTAAGTAAACTCGGTCTTCCTTACTGGCCGCTAGGCCCAACTTACCATATGTATGGGTAAAATGAGCAAAAGCTGGATTTGTTAAAAGCGGACAGTGTCCAAATACCTCATGAAAAATATCGGGCTCTTGAAGATAATCAAACTCTTCTCGAGTACGAATAAAAGTAGCGACAGGAAATTGCTTGTTTGCCAGCAACCTAAAAAATTCACCAAAATTTATTAGCGCAGGCACTTCAGCAGTTTGCCACCCCGTTTTCTCCATCAGAACTTTGTTGATGTCTGGCAACTGAGGAATTTCTTTTTCGTTCAATTTCAACAAATCAAGCCCGTCCAAATATTCTTGGCACGCTCTTTCTTTTACCAGTGGAATTTGTCTCGCATAAAGCTCCGACCAAATTTGGTTTTCTTCATCTGACCAATGAATAATGCCATTTTCATCAGATTCTCTCGACTGGTATTGCGTTGATTTTGGCATAACTTCTGTAACCAATAGGTGTGAAATAACTTACCTTTTAGTCTAATGAAATTCACGGCGCCGAAAAGTGGATGACCTCATGACAACTTCATATTTGCTGTAACAGGAATTTTACATAGGCAACTAAAGCGCTTGATTTAGATAATAAAAAACCGCCCATTGCGAGCGGCTTTCTTTTAGATTCTTGTGAGCTGTAAGGCCAGCTATAGACGGCTAATTTCTTTATTTAGCTGATATTCACGAGACGTCACATAGGTTTCCATTTTACGTAGACGAACTTCTGCTTTTTCAAAGCGATTGCGAATATCGTGAAACGCCTGTTTAGGTGGCTCTCCAGCCTGCCAAACTTTGGTTTTCACCTCAACTTTTGGGCTTTTTACCTGTCCAGCGTTTGGATTCGTCCAGCCTTTACCTTTTGAAAAAACCGGTGTTGTAGGCTTATCATCAAGGCCAGCAGGCTTCTTATCTAAAATGAACCAAGCGGCTATGTAGGCGACAAAGATAAACGGACCTGCAAGTAGAAAGAAACCGGTAACGACTAAGATTCTCACTAACCAGGTTTCCAACCCAAAGTATTCGGCTATACCTGAACACACACCTGCAATGCGTGCATTTTCGGGGTTGCGATAGAGCTGCTTACCATTTCTCATGCTCTATTCCTCCACTCTGGCGCCTCACTATCTAGAATGGCCTCTAATGTTTCAATACGCTCACTCATTTTTTCTGCCTTTTCAGCAAGATCTTGTAAAGAGGCGTGCTCCTCAACACTCAATCCTTGATTGACCTGCTTTTTGCTTCGATAGTGTAAAATTAGCCAAATGGGAGCAACAAATATTGAGAACACCACAAGTGGCATAACCAACACTGCAATTGTACCTTCATCCATCTCAATGTCTCCTACAAACTCTGATGTAACTACCCTCTTCACGGTTTTCCATCAAGAGGGTATACCTTGTTTTTATTATTCTGATTTTTCGGTGCTTTTATTAGCACCTTTTACTTTGGCTTTAAGCGCAGCTAGTTCGTCTTCCACTTTGTCGCTGGCTTCTAGCTCTGCAAACTCATCTTGCAGCGTCTTTTTACCCAAATCATAAGCTTCCACCTGTGATTCAAGGTCATCGATTTTACGCTCGTATTGCTCAAAGCGCCCCATTGCATTATCTACTTTCGTACTATCTAGTGTCTTTTTGACTTCTAGACGAGAGCTTGCGGTTTTCTGACGCATAATAATGGCTTTCTGACGGCTCTTAGCATCGGCAAGCTTTTCTTGAAGCTGACCAATTTCATCCTGAAGCTTGCTGATTTGTTCTTCAACAACGGCCAATTCTTTACTTAGCGCTTCTGCAGCTTCTGCAGACTTTTTCTTTTCTTGCAGCGCAGCGCGCGCCAAGTCTTCTCTATCTTTGCTTAACGCAAGTTCTGCTTTTGCTTCCCAATCATTTGCATCGCTTTCATACTTTGCAATTTGATTAGCAATTTCCTTTTTATTGGCTAGCGTCTTTGCAGATGCAGAGCGCACCTCAACCAACGTGTCTTCCATTTCCTGAATGATTAATCTAACCATTTTCTCAGGATCTTCAGCTTTGTCTAAAATCGCATTAATATTCGAATTCACAATATCTGTAAAACGCGAGAAGATACCCATAATAATTACCTCTTGCTAAAAATGGTAAGTGTTAGAAAACACCACACTTGATAAATAGGTTACTCTTGGTATAGGTAGCATTCAATATACTTGCCAACTTTGTTCAGATGCTAACCTATTATTTTATATACATTTTCCATGCGCTCAAATAATGCTCGTTTATCAATATCTTTTGTTCTACACTATTAATTGGTCGAAATGACTAATTTTTGAGGGATTTAATGAGTAGGTATCGACAGCAAGACAATTTACTTGGCCAAGCAAATAGTTTTCTAGAAGTTTTAGAGCAAATTTCACAGATTGCACCGCTAGATAAACCCGTTCTCGTCATTGGCGAACGAGGCACTGGTAAAGAGCTGATTGCTGCGCGCCTGCATTTCTTATCAAAGCGCTGGGATCAAAACTACATTAAGTTGAATTGCGCGGCACTAAGTGAAAGTTTATTAGAAAGTGAGCTTTTCGGTTATGAAGCTGGTGCCTTTACCGGCGCTTCGAAACGTCGCGAAGGTCGCTTTGAAGTGGCGCACAACGGTACCCTATTCCTTGACGAACTCGCTAACACATCGGGTCTTATTCAGGAAAAGCTACTGCGGGTAGTGGAATATGGTGAATTTGAGCGCGTAGGAGGCAGTAAGTCAGTAAAAACCGATGTACGCCTTATCGCAGCTACCAATGAAGATTTGCCAGCCCTTGCCGATGCCGGTGAATTTCGCGCTGACCTTCTCGATCGTCTTGCTTTTGACGTTATCACCATCCCGCCCCTTCGCGAGCGTCGAGAAGATATCATGATGTTAGCTGAAAACTTCGCTATTAATATGGCCCGTGAAATGGAAATGGAACTGTTTAGCGGCTTCACTGAAAAAGCAAAACGCACTCTGCTTGATTATGATTGGCCTGGTAATATCCGTGAGCTTAAAAATGTGGTCGAACGTGCAGTATACAGAACGAATAACCCCCACCTTCCCGTCCATGAAATAGTGTTAGACCCCTTCGAGTCAGCCTACCGTCCGAAAGGTAGAGTTAAAACAAATGATAGAGTGAGCGCCACAGATTCGCCTAACCTTGTTGCGCAGCCAGACACGCCAGTGGTAGGTAAACGTGTTGAAAGTGCTGACGTTACACCACTCACCCCTGCTAAAACGCAGGAAATTGTCGAATATCCCATAGATTTGAAAGAACGCTCTCAACAACATGAGATAGATATGATAAAACAGGCACTTGCTGACAGTCAGTTTAATCAAAAGAAAACCGCTGAAAAATTGAGCCTGACTTATCATCAGCTGCGAGGCTATCTCAAAAAATATAACTTACTAGATTCTTCCGCTGAAAACGTCGAGGCGTAGAGCATGTCCCATGGTTTGGTGAAGCGTTTGTCATTATGTTTATGTACAGCGCTTCTTGTTGCATCCTGTGCTAAACAGAATAAACAAGCGTTTTATAATACGGGTATTATTTATTGTTCTGAAAGCAACCCAGTAACTTTTAATCCGCAGCTTGATACATCGAGCACAACCTCTGATGCATCATCTCACCAACTGTACGATAGACTACTTGATTTCGACCCCGATTCTGGTCGCATTGTGCCGAGTCTTGCTAGTAGCTGGCTAGTCAGTGATGACGGGCTCACCTACGCCTTTCAGCTTCGCAAAGATGTTTGGTTTCACACAACGGACTATTTCAAGCCAACACGAAACTTTAACGCAGACGATGTTATTTTTAGCATCAACCGATGGCGTTTGCGCTCGCATCCATACCATTATGTGTCGGGTGGACGTTATCCGTATTTTGAAAGTATTGGTCTTGCTCAAAATATTGCGTTAGTTGAACGGGTAAACGGCTATCGCGTTGAAATTACGCTTAAGCGTCGTGACAGCTCATTTTTGTCTAATTTAGCCACAGACTTCGCCGTTATTCTGTCAGAAGAATATGCCGAACAACTTGCTGAAGCTGGAACACCTAGCAAAATTGATGAACTTCCCGTTGGCACAGGACCATTTAAATTCAACAGCTATCGCAAAGACCACTTTATTAAATATTTACGCCATGAAAACTATTGGCGCACACAGTCATTTGGAGAAGGTGACAACAGCGATAGCAACATAACATCAGAGCTACAAAGTTTAAGCCAACAAAAAAAGCTAGACACGCCCTTGGTTGAGCAGCTCATTTTTGACATCACTCCAAGAAGTTCATTACGACTAGCTAAGCTGATGACTGGGGAATGTGATGCTACGGCATTCCCGGCACAAACGGAACTTGAAGTGATTCGAACAGAAGACGATCTGACATTAGCGGAAAAACCAGGGCTAAACGTGGGCTTTTGGGCCTTCAATACCCAGCGCCCGCCATTTGATAACCCCGATGTAAGGCGAGCGCTCGCGGCGGCTATTGATAAAAACACATTATTAGAAGCGGTTTACTTCGACAGTGCAACACGAGCTAAAACTCTACTGCCTGCGGCTAGCTGGGCATTTCAAAACGACGCCGATGATACAGCCTACAACCCTGTCTTGGCTCGTAAGTTATTGGCCGATGCAGGAATAGCCCCTGGGTTTTCAATGACAATATGGGCCATGCCGGTCGAGCGCGCTTACAACCCCAACGCAACGAAGATGGCCGAGCTGATTCAGCGATACCTTCGCGATGTGGGCGTAGATGCAACTATCGTTAGTTACGATTGGGCTACATTTAGACGTCATCTACAAGAAGGTCTGCACGACTCCGTATTAATCGGCTGGTCTGCCGATAACGGCGACCCTGACAACTTTTATCGCCCCTTGTTGAGCTGCGGAGCAATCCCATCTGGAACGAACCGGGCAATGTGGTGCAATGATAGTTATGACAAGCTACTTAACGAGGCGCTTCAAACCGATGACATTGACGAGAGATTGGCTATTTACAAGCAAGTAAATAGGCTATTATACGAACGTCTTCCTGTGGTCCCCATTGCACATGCCTATCGCTATCAAGCATATAGAAATGAGTTAGAAGGCATGACTATTAATCCCTTTGGCGGTGTGCGTTTTGGCGGGGTAGAGAAAGCACTGTGATCCAAATTCTCCTAAGATATTGCACATTATTCATATTAACGCTTTTAGTGTTGACGATTATTTCGTTCTCGCTGGCCTACCTTTTTCCAGGCGATACGTTGGAAAACCTGACCGGGCTTGTGCCACAAAATGAGATGCAGCGGGCCGCGTTAGAGAAACAGTTTAAGCTAGACCAGTCCTATATTTTTCAGTTTATTTACTACGTAGGTAATTTGCTAACCGGTGATTGGGGCTATAGTTTCACGTCTGGTCTGCCCTTAAGAGAGGAAGTAGGTATAGCGATGCCAGCTACTATAGAACTGGCAACCTACGCAATGCTAATGGCCTTATTTATTGGCATCCCCTTAGGCTATTACGCCGGCATTCGCTGTTATTCAACGTCTGACCACTTAATAAATAGTGCGAGCATTACTACCTATTCTTTCCCTGTTTTTTGGTTCGCTCTGCTGCTTATTCTGGTATTTAGTTTAGAATTAGACGTGGCCCCATTGTCTGGCCGAATAAGTTTAATTTACGACATAGAGCCAGTAACCGGCTTTATTCTATTTGATGTTTTACTGTCGGATATCGAAAACAAATCCTTAGCATTTAAAGATGCACTATCACACTTAGCGCTACCTACATTTGCTATTGGCGCCATAACCACGGCCTCGATGGTACGCATAACTCGGCGCTCAGTTATAGATGTAAAACATCGCCCCTATATTGCTGCAGCCGTGTCGCGCGGGCTTTCTAGTTGGCAAATATTCTTTCGCCATATACTACGTAATGCACTACTTCCCATTTTGCCGCTGATGGCGATTCAAATTACTACGCTTATAACCAATGCAATGATTGTTGAAACCTTGTTTTCATGGCCAGGCATTGGCAACTGGCTAATTCAAGCCATCTATCAACGGGATTACCCTGCTTTACGTATTGGTATGATGGCGGTATCCACGGTAGTAATTACCCTGACGATTCTGGTCGATGTATTAAACCGTATGATTGACCCAAGTAGAGAGAAATACGAGCGTGCCACAGTTTAGTTTGTACGAAGAAGAATTCCATCCTTCCCCTTGGCAACGGACCTGGGCTTCGTTCAAGGCTAGCCACATTTCTATGCTGGGTTTAATTCTGCTAGCGCTATTTGTGGTGTGCGCCTTATTCGCCCCTCTCATTACCCCATATGACGCTGTTGAACAGAACATCGACGGATTGCTAATTCCGCCTAGCTGGTTAGCAAATGGTTCTATTACCCATTTGTTCGGCACAGACGCGTTAGGAAGAGACTTATTTACCCGTATTATTTACGGCTGCAGAACAACGCTGGGCTCGGCCTTCTTAACCGTAGTACTTGCGATGCTAGTTGGTGTGAGTTTAGGTACGCTTGCTGGTATGTTACGCGGGGTTCGCTCAAGTGTTGCGAATCACTTACTTGATGCGCTTATGGCGATCCCTACCCTACTGATTGCTATTATCATAGTTGCAATACTTGGTACGGGTTTGGTCAACAGTATGTGGGCTATCACCCTAGCCCTTATTCCTCAGTTTGTGCACCACACGCGCAGTTTCGTGCGGGCAGAAATGAAGAAAGACTACATTGTTGCGTCAACGCTTGACGGTGCAAGCAAATGGCAGCTCTTTGTACACTCTATTTTACCTAATATGACGGAAATGCTTGTGGTTCAAGGAACACTGGCTCTTTCTATCGCAGTTATTGATATCTCGGCGCTTGGCTTTTTAAGCTTGGGGGCTCAATCACCGTTACCTGAATTAGGTGTAATTCTAGCTGACGGATTAGACGTTACTTACCTAGCGCCTTGGAATGTAGCGGTACCCGGTATGGCGATATTTTTTATTGTACTGTCTATCAATATCGTGGGTGACGGCTTGCGTTCTTCATTAAGAAAAAGGGTGAGTCACTAACATGCCAATGCTTGATATCAAAAACCTCACCTTAGAAATGCAAAACGGTGACAGCACCATAAAGGCTCTGGACAAGGTAAATTTGTCAGTGAGTTCAGGCGAGATTCGTGCACTTGTGGGCGAGTCAGGTTCTGGTAAAAGCCTTATTGTATCGGCAATCTGTGGAGCGTTGCCAAACCAGTGGAATTTAACCGCCGACCGCATGAGCTGGAATGGAGAAAACCTATTAGGTATGTCGGTTCAACAGCGCCGTGAAGTGATGCGTCGAGAAATTGCGGTGGTTTTTCAAAACCCACAAGCGGCGCTTGACCCGTCGGCCACGCTTGGTGAACAGCTTGAAGAAAGCATTCCTGATGAATTTGTTGAAGGTAGCTGGTTTTGGCAACGTGCGCAGCACAGAAAGAAGATAGCGATAAGTACTGTACATAAGGTGGGAATAAAGCATCACAAGCATTACTTAAGTGCATTCCCTCACCAAATTCCCGCTGATATTGGGCAAAAGTTCATGATAGCGATGGCGCTAGTGTCTCAACCCAAATTACTTATCGCAGATGATCCCACTCGAGGCATGGAGCCCACAACCAAGACGCAGATCCTAAAACTCTTTACGCGTCTTAATCAAACTCGCTCTCTATCGATTCTGTTTGTCAGCCATGATTTGCTTGCCATTGCGAGTATGTCACATTCAATGACAGTTCTTTACGCGGGGCAAACGGTAGAATCGGGAAAGATGAAGCACATTAAAAAGCGCCCTCTTCACCCTTACACTAAAGCGCTATTAGACAGTGCGCCAAGCTTTAGAAAAGACTTACCGCCTAAGTCTGCGCTACCTACGTTAAGCGGCTCTATACCAACGCTACAACATTTGCCTATTGGTTGTCGTTTAGGCCCCCGCTGTCCACGAGCTCAGCGCGCTTGTGTGCAAACGCCCGCCGTACGCAAAATTCACGATCATAGCTACAGCTGTCATTACCCGCTACATATGGAGAAGCTGTGATGGACATTTTGCAGGTAAAAGACCTCACGTTTATACATAACGAAAAGAAGCGCTGGTTAAAGCGGCCTGAGGTATTTCAACTTGGTCCGGTTAATATGAGTGTTAAACGGGGGGAAACTATTGCCATCATAGGGGAAAACCGTTCGGGTAAATCCCTTCTTGCTAAATTATTAGTTGGCGCCCTACCTGCCGATGCGGGTGAAATTGAAATAAACACTCACAAGTATTTAGCCAAGTACCAGTCGAAAGACGGCCAACGCAAGCGGACCCACGACATTCGAATGATTCTGCAACACAGTGCGGAATCGATGAACCCATCGGTTCCGGTAGGAAAAATCCTAGACGAACCCTTGCGTTTGAATACAGGTCTTAGCGAAGCCGAACGCAAGCCTATTATCGAAGATATGTTGGTAAAGGTAGGGTTACTACGCGAGCATTATTATTTTTACCGGCACATGCTTTCTGACGGCCAACAGCAGCGCGTGGCATTGGCTAGGGCTATAGTACTAAAACCCAAAGTGCTTGTTGCAGATGAACCCTTTGCTGCATTAGACCCTACTATTCGCTCGCAGACTGTGAACCTAATACTGCAACTACAGCAAGAGCTGGGCTTAGCATTTATCTTCATCAGCCATAATTTAGGGATTGTCCGGCATATTGCAGATAGAGTTGTGGTGATGGAAGGCGGCGAAATTGTGGAGGAAGGTAAAACTGAAACTATTTTCAGATGGCCGCAGCACACCCGCACCAAGAAACTGGTTACCGCTTACCAGTCGTTAGTGCCGCAAAATACAATCCGTTAAAGCGCTGAGGGCAGTAAACTGCCCTCTCAATATCAAAATTGTATTACCCTAGTTAGCCAACCAGTGCTAGCAAAATACCTGCAGCGACCGCACTTCCTAAAACACCGGCTACATTAGGCCCCATTGCATGCATCAACAGGAAGTTATGAGGGTTTGCTTCTAGGCCAACCTTATTCACGACTCGCGCCGCCATAGGCACGGCAGAAACGCCCGCAGCACCAATGAGCGGGTTTATACTCCCGCCCGATAGCTTACTCATTAACTTAGCCATTAACACGCCAGCAGCGGTTCCTATACCAAATGCAATTGCGCCTAGGCCCAGAATACCCAAGGTTTCCACTGTAAGGAATGCCTCAGCTGATAGCTTAGAACCCACGGCTAAACCGAGGAATATGGTCACGGTATTGATAAGTTCGTTTTGGGCTGTTTTACTTAACCTGTCTACTACGCCACATTCTTTCATCAAATTACCAAAGCAGAACATACCTACGAGCGGCGTTGCGGCTGGTAAAAACAAAATGGTCATAAACAACACGGCGAGCGGAAAGATAATTTTTTCACGCTTTGATACAGGCCGAAGTTGGCCCATTTTAATTTCGCGTTCCTCTTTTGTGGTCAGCGCTTTCATAATGGGCGGCTGGATAATAGGTACCAGTGCCATGTAAGAATAAGCGGCAACCGCAATAGCACCTAGTAAGTCAGGAGCTAAACGTGAAGCAAGGAAGATAGCCGTGGGCCCATCTGCGCCCCCTATAATGGCAATAGCACTTGCATCTTTTAGCGTAAATTCGAAACCAGGAATAAGGTTTAACGCAATAGCGCCAAATAGGGTCGCAAAGATACCGAACTGTGCGGCTGCGCCAAGCAGCAACATTCTAGGGTTTGCAATAAGCGCGCTGAAGTCTGTCATTGCGCCTACGCCCATAAAAATGAGCAATGGGAACACGCCTGTATCAATGCCAATTTTATAGATGTAGTGCAGTAAGCCACCCGCTTCTGAAAAACCAGCAATTGGAATGTTCGTCAGCAGTGCTCCAAAACCAATGGGTAATAAGAGCAGTGGCTCAAACTTCTTAACAATGGCTAAATAGAGTAAACCGAAGCCTACCGCCATCATGATGAGCTGGCCTGCTTCAAAATGCGCAAGTGCGGTACTATCCCAAAGCACCATTAACTTATCCATGTATTACCCCAATAAGATTAACGGTTGACCGCTAGTTACAGCATCGCCTTCACCCACGGAAATGTCAGTGACCGTACCGGTATACGCCGAACGGATCTCTGTTTCCATTTTCATGGCTTCGAGGATCATCACTACATCACCTTCAGATACACTATCGCCAGTTCGTACTAATACTTTGAATACGTTACCCGCTAGTGGCGCATCAATTGACTGCGACGACGCAGCGGCAGGTGAAGCTGTGCTAACAGTTTGTGGCTGGGGTTGAGACGTATTGGCTGGCGTAACGCTTGTTAGCGTACCTGAGGGTGCCACTTCTACGCGATACACCTTGCCATCTACGTTTACATCATATGATTCAGCCGAGGTTGCACTTTGCGCGTTCGACGCTGTGCTAACTGGTTCTGGCGCAAGGGTATCACTAGCCTCTTGAGCGCCCGGTGCAGGTTCAAACGCATCAGGGTTGCCGCGATTTTCGATAAACTTAAGGCCGATCTGGGGAAATAGAGCATAAGTCAGCACATCATCAATTTTGTCATCTGACAGCGAAAGTTGTTTTTTCTCGGCCAGTTCATTTAGCTCTTTGCTCAGCGCATCAAGCTCAGGCGCAATGTTATCAGCAGGTCTGCATGTTACAGGCTCTGCACCATCTAGCACACGCTCTTGCAGTTCCTTGTTTACTGGCGCTGCAGTAGCGCCATACTCGCCTTTAAGTACACCAGCAGTTTCTTTAGTGATACTCTTATAGCGCTCGCCTGTTAGCACATTAAGTACCGACTGCGTACCGACAATTTGCGAGGTGGGCGTTACAAGAGGGATAAACCCAAGATCTTCACGTACCCGAGGGATTTCTTTTAACACCTCTTCAAACTTATCTTCAGCACCCTGCTCTTTTAGCTGACTTTCCATGTTGGTTAGCATGCCACCTGGCACTTGGGCCAGCAGAATACGTGCATCTACACCTTTAAGGCTGCCTTCAAATTTGCTGTATTTCTTTCTGACTTCTCTAAAATAACTCGCAATGTCTTCCAGTTCAGGTAACGCAATACCCGTGTCGCGTTCTGTGCCTTCAACGATTGAGACCATAGTTTCCGTTGCGCTGTGACCGTAGGTCATGCTCATTGATGAGATAGCTGTATCGAGCATATCAATACCGGCATCAATGGCTTTCTGATAAGTTGCCGTGCTCAACCCAGTTGTGGCGTGACACTGCATGGCAATAGGCACATCGACGGTCTCTTTTAACCCTGTAATTAATGCTTCGCATTCATAGGGCTTCAAAAGCCCGGCCATGTCCTTCACACAGATAGAGTGCACGCCGAGATCTTCGAGTTGTTTTGCCATATCAAGCCATAGCTCAAGATTGTGCACTGGACTTACTGTGTAAGAAATCGTGCCTTGCGCGTGAGCGCCGCTGTCTATGGTAGCTTTAATAGCAGTTTTCAAATTTCTGATGTCATTCATGGCATCAAAAATCCTAAATACGTCTACACCGCTTTCGTGAGCGCGCTCTACAAAGCGAGTAACGACATCGTCAGCATAGTGGCGATAACCCAATAAGTTTTGACCACGCAATAACATTTGCTGTTTGGTATTGGGCATGGCTGCCTTTAACTTACGAATACGCTCCCATGGGTCTTCTCCCAAGTAACGGATACAGGCGTCAAAGGTCGCACCGCCCCAAGATTCAACAGACCAAAAGCCTGCCTTATCTAACTTTTCAGCAATGGGAAGCATGTCCTCAATACGCATACGCGTAGCAAGAAGCGATTGATGGGCATCACGCAGGACCAGCTCGGTAAGGGCCAGAGGCTTAGACATGGTAACTCCTGATATGGATTATTTTTTAGAATTTTGGCGATGGGTATGAATTGCAGCAGAAATAGCAGCGATGACATTACCGTCTATTCCTGGTTGTACCGCTTGATCGTTTCGGCTCAACTTAGCTGAAGTAGCTAAAGGCTCTGATGTTTCACCTGGAAATGCTTCACAAAAACGTGCAATCAAATGAATGCCGACAATAAGCAGTCCCAAGAATGAAAAGACAAATACCATTCCTATGAGCATAAGAGAGCCTGCTTCAATGAGCAAACTAGCGACGGATTCCGAATTCATATTCAATCCTGTTGTTATTTTGTACCTGAATAAGTATCACGAGGTTTTTCAAAACACAACAAAACAGCATAAAAAACCACTTAAAATTGAATAAAACCCCACAATATGAAACTTAATGCATTATTACTTAATAAATTTGCAACATATGCATTGTATTTATATGAAGCTAGGGCTTTATGCGAAAGTAGCTTAGAAAGAAAAGAAGAATTGAAGGATTCAAGAAATGAAAAAGCCCACCTAAAAAGGTGGGCTCTTCAATGTGGCGCGTGTGGAAGGATTCGAACCTCCGACCGCCTGGTTCGTAGCCAGGTACTCTATCCAGCTGAGCTACACACGCGTTAACTTGTATACTTTTGAATTTTACTTCAAAAGGTGACGCTTTAAAATAAGTGGCGCGTGTGGAAGGATTCGAACCTCCGACCGCCTGGTTCGTAGCCAGGTACTCTATCCAGCTGAGCTACACACGCGCAAAACTTGTTGTTGGCCGTCACTGCCAACGAATAATGGCGGAGAGGGAGGGATTCGAACCCTCGATACGCGTATATGCGTATGGTTCCTTAGCAGGGAACTGGTTTCAGCCACTCACCCACCTCTCCTTGACTGCGGGGTGCATTTTACGGATTCATTGGCCTGAGTCAAACCTTTTTTATAAAGAAATTGTTCACTCGCTGCCATTTTAAACGATTCGAACAAAAAACCAGTAATTTGTTCGCAATACAAACAATTAAAACAGATTTCATTTGTCACTATTTACCAATTTGTATTTGAAACTACGCGGTGCCTTTACCTTTATCACCACTTTTTCTTTGTTAATGTGCTCAAATTTTCAAAAATAATGTCAGTTATTTTTAAATTTTCTCGCCTCAATTCAGCTGCACCGCTGTGTATTGCTCGCTTGAGTTCTACTTACGCGCTTTAAGGCCGCTGATAAAAAGCTTTAGCAGGTTTCTGTATCGCTTATAGAAAAGGTATAGGTTAAAAAGCAGGCCATGAAAAGTGAACTCTACCTAGTTGCTACCTTTATGCCTAAAACGCTTACTTAATGATTTTATGTTTTTCAATCGCTTCAAAGTTTTTGTTAGCGGGGAGTGCTAGAAAAACAAAAAAGGCCAGCAATAGCTGACCTTTTCCTATGAAGCGTATTATGCAATTATTCTGCAGAGCCTGGCTGACCGCCTTTTTCTGCCTGAATGCGCATATATATTTCTTCACGGTGCACAGAAACTTCTTTTGGTGCGTTAACACCTATACGTACCTGATTCCCTTTTACGCCTAGTACGGTAACGGTTACATCGTCACCTACCATAAGCGTTTCACCAACTCGACGAGTCAAAATAAGCATTCGCTTGCTCCTGTTCCTTAATACTGAACATCATCCATTAATATTTGCCAACCCAACGGCACGACCCGATGGTAGCGACAGCGATTCCCTGTTTCTGTGTCACTTCAAAAACTCACTGTTATACACAAAAATAATTATAGCTTATCTTGTAACCAAGCGTTAACCGAATCTAGCGCCTGGCCCAAGTTTTCAGGCTGATCACCGCCTGCCTGTGCCATATCTGGACGACCGCCTCCTTTGCCACCTACTTGTGATGCGACAAAGTTAACTAGCTCGCCCGCTTTAACTTTACTAGTGAGGTTTTTAGTAACGCCAGCAATAAGATTCACTTTCGCGTCATTAGCCACACCTAATACTACGATCCCTTCACCAATTCGGTTTTTAATGTCATCCATCATTGAACGCAATGACTTCGCTTCAACACCTTCCAAATTCGCAATAAGAACTTTAACGCCATTTATCTCTACTGCATTACTAAGCATATCAGCACCTTGCTGACTCGCCAGTTTTTGTTTCGCAGAATTGAGCGCTTTTTCTAGTTCTTTAGTCTGATTTTGTAAAGAAACTACGCGATCGAGTACATTTTGGCTGTCAGTTTTTAGTAAACCAGACAACGAAGCCAAGGTAGCCTGTTGTGCTTGCACAACTTCAAGGGCTTGCTCACCTGTAACCGCTTCGATGCGACGAACGCCCGATGCAATACCCGCCTCGCTGGTAATTTTAAATAACCCAATGTCACCTGTGCGCGCAACGTGTGTACCGCCACATAGCTCAACAGAGAATGGGCCCATGGTTACAACGCGAACTTTTTCATCGTACTTTTCGCCAAATAGCGCCATAGCGCCTGATGCTTTAGCTTCTTCTAGGTCCATAAGCTCAGTGGCTAACGTGTGGTTTGCACGTATTTCTTGGTTAACTCGTCTTTCAATCTCAGCAAGTTGCTCAGCCGTTACTGCCTCAAAATGCGAGAAGTCAAAACGCATGCGCGGCGCTTCAACCAATGAACCTTTCTGAGTTACGTGCTCACCTAAAATTTCACGCAGTGCTGCGTGAAGTAAATGGGTAGCACTGTGGTTCTTTTTAATGGCTTCACGATTTGCTGCATCAATCGCTGCGGTTGCCGTATCACCTTTAGATACCGAACCTTTAGCAATACCTTTGTGTGCAAACGCATTACCCATTTTTTGGGTGTCGGTAACGATGAATTCACCGTTTGCCACGCGAAGTACACCTTTATCACCAGCCTGACCACCGCTTTCAGCGTAGAACGGCGTGCTGTCTAGTACCACAACGCCTTCTTGACCGTCTTCAAGCTTCTCAACAAATGCATTGTCGGCAATAAGTTCAACCACATTCGCTTGGCCTTCTACATCGGTATACCCAGTAAATGAGGTTGTGTGGTCAATGGCGAGTTTACTGTTGTAGTCTGCACCAAAGTTGCTAGCCTGCTGGGCACGAGCACGCTGAGCTTGCATAGCAGCTTCAAAACCTTCTTCGTCAATTTTAAGGTCGTGCTCACGTGCTACATCATTAGTTAAATCAGTAGGGAAGCCATAAGTGTCGTAAAGCTTAAACACTACGTCACCTGGAACTGTATCGCCTTCCAAAGTTTCTAGCGTATCGTTGAGAATAGCCATACCCCGAGCTAGGGTTTTGCTAAATTGCTCTTCTTCAACGCGCAGTACTTTTTCAATAACAGGCAGCTGGTCGACAAGTTCTGGATACGCCTCGCCCATTTCTTTGGCCAGTGATGCAACCAGCTTATAGAAGAAAATATCGTTTGCACCTAGCTGATAGCCGTGGCGAACCGCACGACGAATAATGCGGCGCAATACATAACCACGCCCTTCATTGGTAGGCATTACGCCATCACAAATCAAGAAACTGCACGAACGGATATGATCGGCAATAACACGCAAAGACTTATTTTCTAGGTCGTCAGTACCAACAATTGATGCAGCTGACTTGATCAAGTTTTGGAACAGGTCAATCTCGTAGTTGCTGTGCACGTTTTGCAAAATTGCTGAAATACGCTCAAGGCCCATTCCCGTATCGATAGACGGTTTTGGCAGCGGCTCCATGGTACCGTCAGCTTGCTTATTAAACTGCATAAATACCAAGTTCCAGATCTCAATGAAACGGTCGCCGTCTTCTTCAGGCGTTCCCGGAGGGCCACCCCAGATGTGTGCACCGTGGTCATAAAAGATCTCAGAGCAAGGACCACAAGGACCAGTATCACCCATTGACCAGAAGTTATCTGATGTGCTGATACGGATGATTTTTTCTTTAGGCACACCGATGTGGTTTTCCCAAATATCGAACGCTTCGTCGTCGTCAGAGTAAACGGTAACGAGTAACTTTTCTTTTGGTAAACCGACTTCTTTAGTTAGAAAGTTCCATGCAAATTCGATCGCTTCTTTTTTGAAATAATCGCCGAAACTAAAGTTACCCATCATTTCGAAAAAAGTATGGTGACGGGCGGTATAACCTACGTTTTCAAGGTCGTTGTGTTTACCACCGGCGCGCACACAGCGCTGCGAAGAGACTGCTCGAGTATAACTACGCTTTTCTGCACCTAAGAAACAGTCTTTAAACTGGTTCATGCCCGCGTTAGTAAAAAGAAGTGTGGGATCATCTGCCGGCACCAGTGACGAGCTTGCCACTGCCTGATGGCCATGGCTTTTAAAATAATTGATAAACTTGTTACGTAAGTCAGCAGTTGATAATGTCATTGAAAACCTAACTTCCTTTATTCTATTTTTGAAACGTGCGAATTGCCTGTTTGATAAGACTTATAATCGGGACATTTCGTCATTACTCAATGTGCCACACCTTATTACCATTCTTTGAATAGTAAAAATGCGCACAAATTTGCGCAACAATACCACGGAAAGCGCAATTTTGTTAAGTGGCAAGGGCACGAGATACCGCCAAATTTTACCTTAATTTAGTAAAAAATAGCGGATATTCGTTTGGGTGATTAATATGAAGGTGCGGAGCTTGGCAAAACTGGCCAAAAAGAAACGTTTAGTTTAATTAGCACTAACCGCATAATCGATGTGTTCCTGGTAAAAACCACGGTATTGCAAAAATTGTTTTTGCTTTTGCCTTAAGGCGAATTCTGTTTCATAAAACTCGCCGAACTTCTTTTCTTTTACTTTTTTCGCGCTTTCAAACCAGTCAGCATCAATCTCTGCCATTGCATGCTCGGCAGTACTCTCATCTACACCATATTGCTGTAAGTCTAGTTTTATTGCACGAGGCCCCTTTCCTTTTAGATACAGTGCGCGCGCTCGGCTTTCAGCAAACCTAGCGTCACTTTGAATATCAGCGTCTTTAAATTCCTCCAGAATAGGCATGAAAGCCTCACTCGCTATTCCTTTTTGCTGTAGCTTACGCACTACCTCGTTAAAGCTATGCTCTCGTCGTGCCAGCATGCGAGTAATCGCGTCGGTAATGATTTTTCGATCGAACTCTGACATTTTTGTAAACTTACTCTTCTGTATTAAACGTAGAAACCGCGTTATTTTAGCGCTAAATACTCGTATATTGCGACTATCTAAGCGCTTTACGCACAAAACCTCTACATGATATTAACTGCATGACAGCACCTGACTATCGCATAACAATAATAGATTCTATCGAAAAGCTTTCGAAAGAGCGTTGGCAACAACTTGCAAAAAATGCGGGCCCTTTTCTTTCCTATGAGTTTTTGCATGCATTGGAAAGCAGCGGTTCGTGTAAAAATGAATCGGGTTGGCAACCTTGCCATATTGCTTTAAGTCATGCTCACCAAGAAGAAGTCAGCATCATTATTCCTGGTTTTCTGAAAACGCATAGCTATGGCGAGTATGTATTTGACCATGCATGGGCCAACGCATATGCTCAGCACGGGCTCGACTATTATCCTAAATGGATATCAGCAATTCCTTTCACCCCTGTTACAGGCCCAAGGATACTTTGCGATGATAGCGTAACCCTAACGCACGCTCTTATGGAGAAACTGGAGCATGCTTTGACAGAGTATGTAGCATCAGTGTTTGGGGAAGAACTTTCTTCTTTTCACTACCTGTTTCCCAATGAGAGAACATCGGCACAACTTTCAGTTAGCAGTGAAACGCAAGCTTCGGATTTAACCCATGCTGCAAGGCGATATTTAACCCGTTACGCCGTCCAGTTTCAGTGGCATAACTACGGGTATGGTGACTTCGACGATTTTCTTAACGCACTGACATCCCGCAAGAGGAAAGACATAAAGAAAAGTCGCCGTAAACTCAGTGACCGAGGCGTTCGATTTACCCACCATACGGGAAGTGAAATCAGCCCAGAAACTCTGCAGTTTTTCACAAAGTGTTACAAAGCAACCTATTTAAAACGCAGCGGCCACGTGGGATATTTAAATGATGCGTTCTTTGAGCAACTTGTCGACACCATGTGTGACAACATGCTTATTGTGACTGCAATGGAAAATGAAGTTGCGGTAGCCAGCGCCCTATTTTTCTATGATGACACAGGGCTGTATGGCCGATATTGGGGAGCACTTAAAGAAATAGACGGGTTACATTTTGCCTGCTGCTATTTTGAAGGCATCGAATTTGCCATTTCGAAAAAGCTAGAGTTATTCAACCCCGGAACCCAGGGTGAGCATAAAATACTTCGAGGTTTCGAGCCTATTTATTGCCGTTCACACCACAAATTAAGACATGCATCGTTCCACAGTGCTGTAGCAGACTTTTTACAGCGCGAAACGCCGCATATCGCAAGCTATTTTAATCAGGCACGGAATGCTTTACCGTTTAACAAGGAATTTGTGCCTACTTTAAAAACAACGAGTGTCACTGCACCTAACGACGACACTTATAATCACAACGAGAAAAATGATGAAACATAAACTTTTAGCCGTAGCGATTGCGGCATCTTTAGGCCTTGCAGGCTGCGGTCAGCCTGAGCAAGCAAAAGAACAAACTCAGGAAAGCACTGTTGAGGCGAAAGGTGAAGCAGAGCTAGGTTCTTTCGGCGTTGATTTAAGCGCGCGCAACGAAGCAGTAAAACCTGGTGATGACTTCTTTATGTACGCCAGCGGAACATGGTACGACAACTATGAACTTCCTGCAGATAAAACCCGCTATGGCGCGTTTACTGGTCTAGCGGAACGCAGTGAAGAGCAGGTTAAAAACATCATTGATGGGCTTATGGAGAAAACGTCTCTAAATGAAGAAGAGCAGCTTGTTCATGACTTCTTTGTTGCCTATATGGACACCGATACCATTAATGAAAAAGGTATTGAGCCAATTCAGGACGTACTAACTTCGATAGAAAGCATTGAAAATAGAACTGACTTAACCAAAGCGTTTGGCAATAGCTGGCTGGTAGGTTCAAGTACTCCTATTTATGGTGGCATGTGGTACAACCGCCTTGATCCGAACGAATACCAGCTAAGTGTTGGTGTAGGTGGTTTAGGCCTTCCTGATCGTGACTATTACTTAAGCGATAGCGAACGCTTTGTTAAGATCCGCGAAGCTTATGTAGCACATATTGAGGAAATGCTTAATTTTGCAGGCGAAGAAAACGCAGCAGAAAAAGCAGCGAACATTCTTGCTCTTGAAACACAAATTGCAGACATTCAGTGGCCTCGCGAAAAACGCCGTGACCGCGACCTAACGCTTAACCAAATTGAGCGTAGTAAACTGTCTGACGCATACCCAGGTTTTGATTGGGACACGTATTTTGCTCAAACCGGCTACAAAGTGCCTGAGCTGAATATTTCACAGCCAGAGCCTGTAAAAGACGTTATTAAAATTATTAACGAAGCTGACTTAGCCGATTGGAAATCCTATTTGAAGTATCACACTATTTCAAATAACGCTGGCTTCCTTTCTGAAGATATCTACCTAGCTAATTTTGACTTCTTTGGTCGTACACTTAGCGGCCAGCAAGAGCCACGCCCTCGCTGGAAGCGCGCAGTTAGCCAAATGTCTGGCACCGAGTCACTGGGCTTTGCTATCGGTAAGATTTACGTTAACGAATACTTCCCAGAAAGTTCAAAAGAGCAAATGGCGGAATTGGTTGAGAACTTGCGTACCGCGCTAGGTGAGCGTATTGAAAACCTAGACTGGATGAGCGAAGAAACCAAGGTTAACGCCAAAGAAAAGCTAATGGCGTTTAACCCTAAAATTGGCTACCCAGACGAGTGGCAGTCTTTCGACGGCGTAACCATTAGCGACAAAGACTTAGTGGGCAACGTGCGCAACCTGCGTTCTTTCTTCCAAGACCAGTCGGTAGAGCGCGAGCTAGAAAAAACTGACCGCAACCGCTGGGGTATGACACCGCAGCGCGTTAACGCCTACTACAATAGTTCGTTCAATGAAATTGTATTCCCCGCGGCTATTTTACAACCGCCATTCTTCGACCCTAATGCCGATGCTGCTGTAAACTACGGTGCTATTGGTGCGGTAATTGGTCATGAGATGGGCCACGGTTTTGACGACCAAGGTTCAAAATCTGATGCAAACGGTATTCAGCGCAACTGGTGGACAGATGCCGACCGTGCAGCATTTGAAGAAAAAGCAGACATGCTAGCCGAGCAATACAGTCAGTACGAGCCTATCGAAGGTAACTTCGTAAACGGTCGCAACAGCTTGGGTGAGAACATTGGCGATGTAGGCGGTCTAGCTATGGCCTACCACGCCTACAAGCTTAGCCTTAACGGCAAAGAGGCGCCGGTAATTGACGGCCTAACAGGCGACCAGCGTTTCTTCCTGGCTTGGGCACAAGTGTGGAAAGAAAAGCGCACCGAAGAAAGCATGCTTAACCAACTACGTGCAGGTACACACGCACCAGGCCGTTATCGTGCTCAAGCGCCAAGAAACCACGATGCATGGTATGAGGCGTTTGATGTGAAGCCAGGCGATGCACTTTATCTTGCGCCAGAAGAGCGTGTAAGAATTTGGTAATTCGTTGAGTTAATCACTTAGTGAGCTCATGCTAGATTCTCGCGCCGGATAGCGACTTGTATCTGGCGCCAATTACGCTAACCATTTAGCTCATTTAGAAAGTGTAGTTAATTAAAAAGGGCGGTTCGATTTATCTCGAACCGCCCTTTTTTAGATTTTCTACTCAGTATTCGCTCAGTGTTTTTTCTAAAGTAACAGCAAGTGCTTAATTTATCTTGCGGTTACTTTTTATCTTCTCTATATGTGTTTATTTTCCGTATTGAGCCACTAAATCGCGAACGTACTGCTTACAGCGCACCACAGCTTCCGAAAAATCCCCGTTTCCTACGCTTCCCATAGAATAGCGCAGCCAATACCCATCGATGAGTGCGGCGGTGGACGCAGCAGCATTTTTAACCTGTTCCGGTTGAAGTAACATGCGGTAGCTAAACGCTAAGTTACGTTCTAAGCGTTTATGGTTAATAGTTTGCAAACGGTGCAGGCCTTCATTGTGTAGCGATAGCGCCCAAAAGTTAAACCAAGTATTGGTGGCTGAACTTGCCCCTTGCGTTTGCGAAAAGTTGTTCTCAATGATGAAGTCAATACGCTCTAGCGGATCATTAATGCGCTGCGAGATTTTAAGCGCATCAAGAAGGTGACGCATGGTTGCTTCAATTAACCCTTGCTTATCACCGAAATAGTGACTGATTATCCCTGAAGAAAGCCCAGCTCTTTTACTAATTAAGCTAATCGTTGTTCCGTGATAGCCAACTTCTGCCATCACTTCTAGCGTTGCTTCAATTAATTGCTTCTTACGAACTGGCTCCATTCCCACCTTGGGCATGCTACAACTCCAAACCTTAAATCTAAAAATAACCTGCAACAGCGCTATGCTGTCGCAGGTATGATATCACGATTAAAAGGTTAAGCGTGCGTTGACTGCAACAGCGCGAGGTGCGCCAATCCAAAATGCACCTGGGGCGATAGTAGACGCATAGTCTTCATCAAACAGATTGTTTACTGTTAAACGCACTTCCAACTCTTCAACACCTTGGCCAATGTTTTCGATAAAACCGCCAATATAGAAGTCGCTAACTATGTAGTCATCTACTTGTGCGGCATTATCAATATCCAAGTAGCGACTATCAACGTACTTTGTAGACAAACCAGCAAAGTAGTTATCCCGTGCCCAATCAAGGCTAATTACAGCCATAGTGTCAGGCGTACCGATAACCGTATTACCTTCAATAGCTACCAGTGACACTTCTGAGTTTTCAGGGTCAGCAATGGCTGCCAGCGCATCGTCAAGGGTATCGTATTCCGTGCCTGAACTTCCTACCGTAGCAACGTATTCAGAATCGCTTAGAGTGATAGAGGTAAACAATGAGAACTCATCGGTTAGCATAACGTCTGCTGAAATTTCAAAACCGCTAGACTCTATACCACCCACGTTTTTGTAACCACCAGCAGCTGCTTCAAGAAAGTCTATTCCCTCTGAAGTTTCGTTACTGGTAAATTGGATACGGTCGTTAAACTCAATATTGTAGTAGGTCACACTGGCATTGAAGCCTGGTGATGCATAGCGGAAACCCACGTCGATATTGTCAGCGGTTTCTGGCTTTATAAAACGGAGGTCGGTATCGTTGCGCTCTAGCTGCGCGTCTTTAATTGCCGCAAAGTTTTCACCGTAGCCTGCAAAGACTTCTAATCCTTCAAATGGCAATGGTGCGACAATACCGGCTGAAAACAGCGTATCTGAATCAGTATTCACCGATAAATTGTTAGCTGAATCAAAGTTGTCCGTTTTTTCAATATCGACGTTAAATTTCTTCGCACCCGCGCGGATGCGCGCGAAGCCTAAATCTAGCTCGTCTTCCACATAGTACATTAGAGTATCAACCGGGAATGTTCTGTCGTACTGCACCCAATAAGGTACATTGTCATAATCTACACTGATAGATGAGTTGGTAATTTTGTGCCAGTCACGTGATTCATCACGATCGTAATCTTCCCACCAAATACCAAATCGAACCGTATTATCAAAATCACCAATCTTTGTGTACCAAACGGCATCAGCGTTAAGACCTATACGCTGTTTGTCATAGTGGGTATGACGATAAGAGCCCACTGGGATAGCCCCTTGCTCGTGACAGCCAGGATCGTACTGTGCACCTGCACCGCCATAAGGGAAAGTTAGTGAACTTTGACAACCTTCAATAGGGCTTAACTGATTGCCTTGTCTATCCACAAAGTAAATTTGTCCGAGTTCTTGCCCGCCAAATACCGTGTTGCCAACAACAAGCTCTGAATGGCCTTCTGCGCCGTCGTCAGTAACATCAACGATATATGGAGGCACCCACTCACCACGCCCTTCATTGTCGTGATAATACACGTTGGTCATAAAATCGACCTGACCAATCGTAAATTCTGCCTGTAAATAGGCGAATAAATTTTCGCGTAGCGTAGACCAACCGCGGCGATATGCCTGATCTTGATAAGGCACGCCTGTCCACTCGTCAGTTAACTGATCCCAGTCTGGGTTTTGCTCATATTGCGCTAAGCCATAAATACGCTGGTAGTTATCTTCGTGAGTATCGTCGTAAGACAGATAACCAGTAAGCGATACATCGCTAACGGTAGAGATAAACTTCATCGCTAAATGGTCGCGGGTATTTTCCGCCGCCTGCTGCATAAAGTCAGAGCTTTCTTGACTTGAAAGGCTTATCCAAGCGTAAGTGTCTTTGAATATTTCACCCGTTTCATAACGAACATAGTATTTAGATGCATCAAATTCACCAGCGGTTACGCTAGTGACCAAGCCTTGCTCCATCGACGGGTCTATGGTGGTGAAGTTTAGTGTGCCGCCTAATGCTTCATGAGAACGAGAAGCGATGTCTGCAGTACCCTGTGACACTTCTACACCATTTACGTTTTCAGTATCGATATAGCGATTTGCTTTAGCGCCACCGCCGTAATTTGAGTTACCGTTGGCAATGCCATCTACCGTCATACCTATTTGCTGTTCGTTTAGGTTGACCTGAAACCCACGAATAACGATGGACGTTGACCAATCATCAGCGCCAAAGGTATCGCCTTCGTTAATGAGTACGCCGGGTAAATTGTCCACCGCGGCTAAAACACTGCTAAGATTTGCCTGCTGTTTAAACATATCGTCGCTGGTTGCGTTATTTGCGTAAGAAACGCTACGTCCGACAACCGTAATTTCTTCTATACGCTCTTCCTCTGCGCGTTCCGCCTCTTCCGCCAAAACTTGTGACGATGCAGCCATAGATGAAAGGGCAGCAAGTATTGCTATAGATAATTTATTGTGTGATTTCATGTGTTTCCCAAAGTAGTTGTGTATTGTTTGCACACTACTTTAGGTGGATATTGTTACACTTAGGTTAAGTTTAATTGAACAATCAATTAATTAAATTGCTAAATTCTTCCTGGAAGGTTGTGCTCAATTCGACTTGGAAGTTGTAAACTTTCCTCAATAAATCGCCGTGCTACAGGAAAAATTAAGCTGCGGGTATAAAAAAGCCCTCCAGAGGAGGGCTAAAAAAGGGAAAGGTTTTGTTTACATCAAACTCTTATTACGATTGCGTTGCGGCTTGAAAACTCGTGTTGCTTTCAGTCCCGGCTACTTGCTTTTTTGCATAAAGCAAAGCGTCGTGAAGAGTCTCGAAGTTAGGTATACCTGGATGGGCTTCATTTACGCCCTCAAGCACTTTATTAACTTCAGCATTAGCACCGCAAATTACAAGCTGTCGTCCAGCTGCAAGTGCGTCTGATGTTACCGTATCAACTGCCATTGCTGCCGATACATCCATAAGTGGAACACGCGAGAAGTCTAGTATGGTGACTTTAGAACCCGGCTTCACGCGCTCACGAACGTGGTGACCTAAATCGGCGGCAGCGCCAAAGCTTAGTGGTCCACCAAAGCTAAAGATTGAAACTTTGTCTTTAAGTGACTCTAAAAGCTCATTCTCTTTAGGGTCGTTTAGCGACTCAGGGATCTTTTTAAGTTCTTCAATTTGAAGCTGCGCAATTTGCTTAACGTATGCAAGTGCAGCAAATACAACGCCTACGCCAACCGCTGTAATCAAGTCTACAAACACCGTTAGTGCAAGCACCATAATCATTAGGCCGAAGTCCCAGCGCGGTCCTTTGTGTGCACGTTTCAGGTAGCTCCAGTCGATGATATCTAAACCAACTTTAACCAGAATACCAGCAAGTACTGCGTGAGGAATTTGCGCTGCTAACGGGCTAAGTCCTAATACGATTGCAAGCAAAACAAGCGCGTGAACCATACCTGAAATGTTGTATTTACCACCGCTGCGGATATTAACAACCGTACGCATGGTCGCGCCCGCGCCCGCGATACCGCCAATAAGACCAGCAAAGGTGTTACCAATACCTTGACCGATTAACTCTTTATTACTGTCGTGACGAGTACGTGTCATATTATCAGCAACAAGAGACGTTAATAGACTATCGATAGCGCCCAGTACAGCAAGAATGAACGCCGCTTCAAGAATTAGCAGTGCCTTACTTTGGTCAAAAACTGGTAGGTGAAGACTTGGTAAACCTGTAGGAATATCGCCAAGAATTGGTACTGAAAGCGCCAAACTTACTAGCGTGCCTATGATTAACGCAGCAAGTGCACCTGGCACATACTTGCCTAATTGAGGTGGCCATTTGTAGGCAATGACTAATGTACCTAAACCTAATGCAAGGGTAGCAAAGTCAATATCAGCAAGGGCTGTAGGTAGGTAAGACAGTGCGCCAATCGTCCCACCTGGAGGCTCATGACCCAACAGTCTGCCTAATTGGAGGATGATGATTATAGCACCAATGCCCGACATAAAGCCTGAGATTACCGGATAGGGAACCAAGCGGATATATTGACCTACGCCAAGCACACCAAAAACAATTTGGAATATACCCGCCAATATCACCGCTGTGAATATAAGACTGGCATCGCCAGAAAGGCTTGCAAATAGGCCTGCAAGTACCACCACCATTGGCCCTGTAGGACCTGAAATTTGCGCAGGCGTTCCACCAAACAGTGCAGCAAAAAAGCCAACGGCGATAGCACCGTAAAGACCAGCCATTGGGCCAAGACCTGACGCTACACCCAGCGCAAGCGCCAGTGGCAAAGCAACGATACCGGCTGTTAAACCGCCGGTAAAATCGCCTCGTAAATTAGAGAGATTAATTTTAACCATAGTGTTTGACCTTATTCACCGCGCGAAAGCTGTGCTTCAGCAGCGCTCTGGTCCATGGCTTCAAACTCACCGCTTTCAGCGTTGTAGCAAAGCACATCACCTTCGCCGATGTTGTAAACCCATCCGTGTAGCTTAACCTGGCCTGTAGCGATTTTCGCAGCAACAGACGGGTGAGTACGAAGATGCTGAATTTGTTGAACAACATTTTCTTTTGTTACCGCTTCTAAATCTTCTAGCGACAAATCTGAATGACCGCAGCGTTCTTTAACTACGTCAGTTGCCACACGACAATGGCCTAGCCACTCTTTAACGTGTGGCAATGAGCTCAAACCTTCTGGGTTAATCGCACCTTTCATCGCACCACAGTCGGTGTGACCACAAATAACAATGTGAGAAACGCCCAGTGCAGCAACTGCAAATTCGATAGATGCTGTCATGCCACCGGTTTGATTACTGTGAGGAGGAACGATATTGCCTGCGTTACGGCAAATGAAAAGTTCGCCTGGGTCAGTTTGTGTTACGAGGTTAGGGTCGATACGTGAGTCTGAACACGTAATGAAAAGCACTTCTGGGTTTTGGCCGGTTGCTAGTTTTTGGAACGTAGCCTTTTTGTTCGGATAAACTTCTTTCTGAAATTTAGCCACACCAGAGATAACGTGATCCATATATAACTCCCAATTTTTTTAATAATTGTAATGATTATGTAATTACGCCAGTTTCACCTGATAGATTAATAGTTTAATATACTAACTCGCGATAGCTAAATGCTATCACAACCAAAACATCATCATCTATGAGTCTAGTAAGAGAAGGCCATTTTCACCATGCAATTTAACGGAAAGACCCCGTCAATAAACCAAATCCGCTATTTTGTAGCAGTGGCTAAGTACTTGAGCTTCAGACAGGCTGCGGGAATACTAGGAATTAGTCAGCCTACTCTGACCAGTCAAATTAGTGCACTGGAAAACCTTTTAGGCTTAACTTTATTTGAGCGCTCACGCACCGGCACGCTTTTATCACCACAAGGTAAAGCGCTGCTAGATGCGGCTGAAGAAGTATTACAGGCCTCTCAGAGGTTCGGCGAAATTGCTCGTGACTTGTCTCAGGGGGAAACGGTGACATTCCGATTGGGTATTCCCCCAACACTTGGCCCTTATTTGCTCCCTTTCGTTTTGCCCGATTTACACAAACGCAAACCTGGCTTGCGTTTTTATGTACGTGAAGGCGCGCCTAATGCCCTACAGCATGGTCTTTTGCGGGGCGAGTATGACTTAATTTTATCGCCACTTTCGGGTGAGAACTCACAATTGATAACCCAGCCACTTTTCAAAGAGCCGTTGAAGTTTGTCACACCATCCGATCATAAATTAGCGGGTGAGGCCTATGTTAAACCAGAAGAATTAAGTGGTGAAAAAGTACTAACGCTAGAAGACCGTCATCATTTTCACCATCAAGTACAGCGTATTTGCGATGAAATTGGTGCCGATTTACAGCGTGATTACGAAGGAACCAGCCTAGATACTTTGCGCCAAATGGTAGTAATGGGGATGGGTGTGGCTTTTTTGCCTGGTCTTTACATACATTCAGAACTACACAAACCTGAAGCACTGCATGTGTGTGAAATCGCAGATATGCCCATAGAGCGTCAGCACTCTTTGGCATGGAGAAACACGGCGCCAGGCAGGAAAACCTTTAGAGAGATCTCTATTATCATAAAGGAGATCATCGAATCTCGTCTTTCTGACGCAGTCACTATTGTTAGCTCCGCGTCTAGTTCACCTCAGAAACGTTAATCTAAATATAGCCACTATGATTGATAGACACCATTTAAAAATAGTACGAGCGATTGACGCTGAAGGTACCATGACGGAAGCAGCAAAATCGCTTTTTCTTACCCAATCAGCGTTAAGTCACGCGATGAAGAAATTAGAAGCGCATTTTGACGTGCCGCTTTGGAAAAAAGAAGGCAGAAGGCTAACGCTCACCCAAGCCGGTCAAAGTGTTTTAGGTCTTGCCCACAGGGTCTTACCACAGTTTGAACACACCGAAGCCCAGCTTCAAAAGTTTGCCGACGGAAAACAAGGCATATTGCGTATTGGGATGGAATGCTACCCATGCTTCGAATGGCTGTTAAAAGTTGTCGCGCCGTTTTTAAAGGCCTTCCCCGATGTTGATGTTGATGTACGCCGTGCATTTTCGTTTGGCGGATTACAAGCACTACACGGGTACGATATAGACATTTTACTTACGCCAGACCCACTGCATCTAGACACTATTACCTACACCCCCGTATTTGAATACGAGCAAGTACTGGTTATGGATAAACATCATAACTTAGCAGAAAAGTCATTTGTAACGCCAAAAGACTTAAGTAATGAAACCCTTATAACTTATCCGGTGGAGCATAGTCGCCTAGACATATTCACGCACTTTCTTACTCCCGCCAACTGCACGGCAAAACAGCACAAAACCATTGAAACCACTGAAATTATTTTGCAAATGGTTGCTGCGGGACGTGGTGTTACTGCTTTGCCTAAGTGGCTTGTTGAAGAAGCAAAGGAAAGTGAACTGCTATGCACGAAATCTATGGGAGAAGCTGGCGTGACTAAAACCCTTTATTTAGGTCATCGAAAAGCTACTGACGTGTTGGGGTTTGTAGATGACTTTATTGCATTAGCGCAAACTCTTTCTCTTGGAAATGGGTAGGTCAATTCGCGCTTCGTGTTTTATTAAAGATAGATTAGGTAACTAAAGAGCTACGCAATATTAACGTTCATGGCAAGATTGCGTAGCTATTAGGTCATTTACGTCTAGCTGTAAAAGCAAAGGTAAGCGGTAGGCGTAGACACTTTTACATCAAAAGAGGCATCTGCAGGCACATTAAAACTGGTACCTGTGGCGAAAGATTGCCATTCGTCACTTCCCGGTAACTTAACCACTAGCTCACCTTCTACCACTTTCATTAACTCTTTACGAGAGGTAGAGAAAGTATATTCACCTGGTGACATTACCCCTGACGTACAAGGGCCGTTTGCAGATTCAAACGCGATCGAGCTCACTTTGTTGTCGAAATAATGGGGTATACCAATCCGCATAGATAATCACCCACTCAGAAGGCGCTGGCAAGTTTCCTAGCGAAGCGTGGGAATGCAGGAATGGCTGTTCCCTTTCAAATTCCCAGAATGAAGCTAGGAAGCTTGCCAGACCTTCCCGAAGGGCGAGTTTAAAATGTCCGTACTCTTTGTTGTGTCACCTTGATGTAGAACCACTATACCTGCGGTAACACGCCGCGATTACGAACATTTTAACTCTCGCTGAGTGGGTAATTAGCTATGCGGACTGGTATTGATTTAAAGCTCATAGCTACTCCTTTGATTGATGCAATTGATACTTCTTTGATTGATGCAATTGATACTTCTTTAGCGCTTTTCCCAAATAAGCATATGGTTGTTGGCGGGCATGTCGATTATTTCTTGCAAGCTCAACTCGCCTGCCCAAGCAGTAAGCTCATTGATATCGCGGTAGCCACCATAACCACGCGCTAAGAGCGAAGCGTGGAAGGCTTGGTTACTTTCAGAGGTAAATTTACCGCTGTGTGTAAAAGGGCCATACTGACAAAATATGCCCCCTTTGGGTAAGTGCAACGCTACTGATTCCATGAGTAGCTTTGCCTCTTCTTTCTGCATGATATGTGCGGTGTTTGCCGTAAAAATGCCGTCTACGTTGAGGTTGGGAAATACATCTTGCCCCACAGTGAATGCAATGGGAGGTTTCACATTACCCACACTTGTATCAGTCAGCCAAGCGGTAATGCCCTCGTGGTAGTGCGGTTGATCGCTTGTGTGCCAAATAAGATGGGGCAAGTATTCAGCCAAAAATACGGCGTGTTGCCCCGTACCACTTCCTATCTCTAAAACTTGTCGGCAGTTAGCAAATGTACGTTCAAGCACGCTCAAAATAGCGCGCTTGTTGTTTTCACAGGCCTGACTAAAAGGCTTTTCGATTTCCATATACCTTCCCTGCCTTATAAGCGTTAATCACTTAAGTTAGGACCTAACCACTTTTCAGCTTCTTCTAGCGTCCACCCTTTACGTGTAGCGTAATCTTCTACCTGGTCGGCTTGAATTTTAGCAACAGCAAAATATTTCGAATCAGGATGAGCGAAATACCAACCCGATACCGATGCACCCGGCCACATTGCATAGCTTTCGGTTAGCTTCATACCTGTGTGCTGCTCTGCTGATAGCAGATCCCAAATGAGCTGCTTTTCAGTGTGTTCTGGACACGCCGCATAACCGGGTGCAGGTCGAATGCCCTGATACTTTTCGCGTATCAACTCTTCATTGCTTAGTGATTCGTCTGCGGCGTAGCCCCAGTAGTGCTTACGTACTTGTTCGTGTAGATATTCTGCAAACGCTTCGGCTAATCTGTCTGCCACGGCTTTGACCATAATACCGTTGTAGTCATCGCCAGCCTGAATATAACTATCAGCAAGCTCGTCTTCACCTATACCACCGGTGACCGCAAAAGCACCTACATAGTCGTTTATGCCGCTCGTTTTTTCAGCAACAAAATCTGCTAAACAATAGTTAGCGAATTTGTCTTTTAGCGTTTGCTGACGCAGATGATGGGCAACGCCTTGAACCTCACTTCTAGATTCATCGGTATAAATCTCAACATCGTCATCAACGCGGTTAGCAGGAAACAAACCGATAACGCCTTTCGCCTGAAGACTGTTCTCTTCGATAATCTTATCCAACATGGCATTGGCGTCGTTAAACAGTGACTGTGCCTGCTCCCCCACCACCTCATCTTCAAGTATACGCGGGTATTTTCCTGCTAAAGACCAAGTTAAGAAAAATGGCGTCCAATCAATGTAGTTGCGTAGCGTAGCTAAATCGGCGGTTACCGGTGTAACACCTAAGCTCGCAGGTTTTACCGGTAAAGTCGTATAATCTGGCTTAAAAGCGTTTTCTCTGGCCTGAGTTAACGTCACCGGCTTGCTGCGCGGCTTTTTACGGGCGTGCTGTTCACGTACCGTATCGTATTCTTTTGCCAGTTCTTCTGCATAAATATCGCGAGACGCTTTGTTTAGAAGACGCTGACATACGCCTACTGCTCTACTTGCATTTGGAACATAAGCCACAGGCGCATGGTAATTTTGTTCAATTTTTACTGCGGTATGCGCTTTAGACGTCGTCGCCCCACCAATAAGTAAAGGAATATCAAAGCCTTGACGTTCCATTTCTTTGGCTACGTGAACCATCTCATCAAGTGATGGCGTAATAAGGCCTGACAAACCAATCATATCAACGTTTTCATCTTTAGCGGTTTGTAAAATTGTTGCCGCTGGAACCATCACGCCAAGATCAATCACTTCAAAGTTATTACACTGAAGTACCACGCCTACGATATTTTTACCGATATCGTGAACATCACCTTTTACCGTAGCGAGAAGAATTTTACCGTTGCTTTTAGCATCGTCTGACTTTTCTTCTTCAATGTATGGCTGTAAATGGGCTACCGCCTTTTTCATTACACGGGCCGACTTTACTACCTGCGGAAGGAACATCTTACCTTCACCGAATAAATCCCCTACTACGTTCATGCCATCCATTAATGGCCCTTCAATAACGTGTAAAGGACGCTCAGCTTGCTGACGCGCTTCTTCGGTGTCTTCAATAATATAATCGGTGATGCCTTTAACAAGCGCATGCTCTAAGCGCTTATTTACTTCTTGCTCGCGCCAGCTTAAATCTTCTTTTGCGGCAGCCTTACCATCACCTTGATAATTAGGGGCAATATCAAGCAAGCGCTCTGTGGCATCACTTCTGCGATTTAGAATCACGTCTTCAACCGCATCTCGAAGTTCAGCGGGAATTTCGTCATATACCTCTAGCTGACCGGCATTAACGATTGCCATATCCATACCGGCGCGAATAGCGTGGTACAGAAACACCGAGTGCATAGCCTCCCGCACTGGGTTGTTGCCCCTGAAAGAGAACGAAATATTAGAAAGGCCACCAGAAATATGTGAGTAAGGGCAGGTTTTACGTATCTCGCGGGTAGCTTCGATAAAATCAACCGCGTAATTATCGTGTTCTTCAATCCCCGTCGCTACGGCAAAAATATTGGGGTCGAAGATAATATCTTCAGGCGAAAAACCAACTTCTTCAGTCAAAAGCTTGTAGCTACGCTGACAAATTTCAACCTTGCGGGCTTGTGTGTCGGCCTGGCCAGTTTCGTCAAAGGCCATCACTACGGTTGCAGCACCGTAGCGCTTTATTAGCTTAGCTTGGTTTAAGAAGAGTTCTTCACCTTCTTTTAAGCTAATCGAGTTAACTATCGCTTTACCTTGTACACACTTAAGCCCGGCTTCGATAATCTCCCATTTAGACGAGTCGATCATAATGGGAACTCGGCTAATATCTGGCTCAGAAGCGATAAGGTTTAAAAATGTTATCATAGCCTGCTTTGAATCAAGCATGGCCTCGTCCATATTGATATCAATGATTTGGGCACCGTTTTCTACCTGCTGTCTTGCCACATCAAGTGCGGTTTCATAATCACCCTCAAGAATAAGACGTTTAAAGCGAGCAGAACCTGTAACGTTAGTGCGCTCACCGATATTAATAAATGTTGAAAATTCTGCGCTCATAATGCCCTCCTAGTGTACAAACGGCTCTAGGCCTGACAAACGCATTTTAGGTTTAAATTCGGGAATCTCGCGTGGCGCGAGACCTTCAACCGCATTGGCAATATCGCGAATGTGCTCTGGGGTACTGCCACAACAACCACCTACGATATTTACTAGCCCTGATTGCGCCCATTCTTTGATATGCTCGGCCATCTCTGGACCTTCCATATCGTATTCACCAAATTCGTTAGGTAAGCCTGCATTAGGGTGTGCGGATATGAAGCACTCACTAACATTAGCCACTTCATCGACGTATTGACGCAATAGGTCTGGACCCAGTGCGCAGTTTAAACCGAAGGAAAACGGACTAATGTGTCGCATTGAGTAATAAAATGCTTCCGCGGTTTGCCCCGAAAGCGTACGCCCTGAAGCGTCGGTGATAGTACCTGACACCATCACGGGCAAAGACTTACCGAGCTTTTCAAATACCGACTCTACGGCAAACGCTGCCGCTTTCGCGTTTAATGTATCGAAAATAGTTTCAAGCATGATTAAATCAGCACCGCCTTCAATAAGGGCTTCGGTAGATTCGCTATACGCCTCCACTAGTTCGTCAAACGTGACGTTGCGCTTACCTGGGTCATTGACATCAGGTGAGATGGAAGCGGTGCGGTTTGTTGGACCTAGTACACCGGCAACGAAACGGGGCTTCTCGGGGGTTTTAGCTGTGAATTCATCGGCAGCTTTACGCGCTAATTTAGCCGCGGCTAAATTGATATCCCGTGATTGAGCCTGCATATCATAATCGGCCATAGCGATAGTCGTGGCGTTAAACGTATTGGTTTCTATAATATCCGCGCCAGCTTCAAAATAATCACAGTGAATCTGATAAATAATGTCTGGCTGGGTAAGTACTAATAGGTCGTTATTACCCTTTACGTCGCAGTGCCAGTCTGCAAACTGTGTCCCGCGGTAATCTTCTTCTTCCAACTTGTGGCGCTGGATCATGGTGCCCATGGCGCCGTCTAATATAAGAATGCGTTTTTTAGCGGCTTCTGTAAGCGTTGCCTGCGCGCTAGAAATTTGTCTTTGGCTCACGTGCTACCTCTTTGGCTGTGACTTTTCAGCAAGCTGACTTAAATCGTAAGGCGTGGTCTGATAAACATAATAATTCAGCCAGTTTGTAAACAATAGGCTGCCGTGCGAGCGCCACTGTACTATAGGAGACTTGGCTGGATCATCCCCTTCAAAATAGTTTTTCGGCATTGCTGGAGTTTGACCCGCGGCAATGTCCCGTAAGTATTCGTCTTTAAGCGTATCAGGGTCATATTCTGGATGGCCTGTTACAAACACCATTCGCTTGTCTTCAGATGCCACAATATACGCACCTACATCATCAGATTCTGCCACAACACTCAGCCCATCAACACTGTTATACAGCGAAGTATCGATATGCCCATAACGAGAATGGGGAGCGTGAAACGTAGGGTCAAAACCTCTTAGCAGTTCATTGTTAGGATCGTTCACTTTATGTTGAAAAACACCAGAAAACTTTTCGTCTCTGATCTCTCGGGTTATGCCATAGAAGTGATACATAGCCGCATGGGCAGCCCAACACAGGTATAAAGTAGAGTTAACGTGTCGCTGTGCCCACTCCAATATGGTGGTCATGGTGTCCCAATACTTCACTTCCTCATAGTCGATAAGCGCTAGAGGCGCACCAGTAACAATAAGGCCGTCGTATTTCTTATTCGCGACTGCTGAAAAGTCGTGATAGAAAGCATCCATGTGTGACTGGGGAGTATTTTTGGGTGCTTGATTATCAATGCGAATCAAGTCTACGTTTATTTGCAGCGGCGTATTCGATAACAGGCGAAGTAACTGTACTTCTGTTTCTATCTTGTTCGGCATCAAATTAAGAATGCCGACTTCAAGAGGACGAATATCCTGATTGGCAGCCCTGTCCATGTCCATGGTAAAAATATTTTCACCTAGTAGTACATTCTGCGCGGGTAACTGCTCAGGAATACGAATTGGCATAGAGGGCTCCAGTGATAAATTACAATACCTGTATTGTGTCTATAACTGGCAATATGTCAACATCTTTACGTCTAGACGTCTAAACGTTTCTTTTAAAGGCGAGCCTATCGATACAAACAACTAGCCGTTTTGCTTATGCACCATAACTAACATCTCAGCTTCAGCGCGAGGAATGTCACAGGCCTCAATAATTTCGTCGATGCTGGCACCTTGCTTAACTAAGTCTGCAGCACGTTGATATAGGCGTAGGGAAGGATCTTGAAGTTTGAGCTCTCGAAGCTGATTTTCAATATCAGTTTGTTTTTCGTCTAGCTCTTGAATGTGGCGAGTAATGACCAATGTGCGTGCTTGCGCCTCGGTTTGTTGGTTATTTGCATCTTTAGCGAGCGCTTCTGCTCGCGCAATTGCAGAAGCACTATTTTGCTCACTATCGCTTAAAGCTGTACGTAACTGCTTAACGTGCGAATATAGAATGCTTACCGTAACAGCAAGCACAACGATAAAGCCGCACAAAATAAGTTCAATTAAGGTAGGTGCAGCAAGCTGCCATTCCATGGACATAACCCTTGGGGAAATGGAGGCGACATAGACAATACATGCCGCCTAATCATTATTTAGATATTGCTAAGCTCATCCCACTCTTCGTCGCTGAGCAATTTATTTAAATCAACAAGAATAAGCAGTTCGCCATCACGATTGCTAACCCCTTGGATAAATTTAGCGCTTTCTTCAGTACCAACGTTAGGGGCGCTGTCGATTTCTGAAGATTTTAAGTACACCACTTCTGCGACACTATCCACTAAGATACCGACAACCTGTTCGTCCGACTCTATGATCACTATACGAGTGTTGTCTGTGATTTCCGTTGGTGGTAGCCCAAAACGCGCACGGGTATCAATGACGGTTACCACGTTACCACGCAAGTTAATAATACCAAGCACATAATCAGGCGCACCGGGTACAGGGGCTATTTCGGTATAACGCAGTACTTCTTGTACTTGCATTACGTTAATACCGTACGTTTCTTCACCTAAGCGATACGTCACCCATTGAAGGACTTCATCGTTACTGTCGCTAGCGTTATTATTCATTCTTTCATCGCTCATGAACCTGGCTCCCAATACTATGGCGTCTGGTCGTTACTGCCTAAGCCTTTGTTAAGCATAGATATTAATTCTTCAACGTCAATTAGCGCACACATTTTTTCTTTAACCATCCCTGCTAACCAGGGACGTTTACCTGTGGACTCGCGCCATTTTACGTCATCGGTAGTCAAATTGACCGTGTTTACAAGCTTTTCGCTTGCTAGTCCCCACGCACTCTCTCCTAACATTATAAGATATCGGTAGTTGAGCGATTGTGCGAGATTTTCGTCGTATTTTTCTGGCATTACCCATTTTGCAGAGTCAACAACACTTAGTTTAGACTCTCTGTGCAACATTACACCCATAAACCAGTCAGGTTTTCCAAATAAAGGGCCTATTTTTTCAATTTGATGGATTCCCCCTAGCGAAGTTAAGGGAACCGCAAGTGTTAGCCCTGCAACCTCAAAGAATAGCGCCTGAAAGCGGAAACCGAGAGTATCCTTTAGTGGAGTTTTTAAACTCTCAGGAGTACTAACCTCACTTTCTTTTTCTGCCTGAACAGGTACGTCAACGTATGAATGCTGCTTTTCGGTATCAATCGTCTTTAAATTTTGACTTTCAATTAACGAAGAAACCTCTTGAGCTAACACTTCTTCTTTGTCGACGTGCGCTTCGCTATCGCTAGCCGTTGAGACAAGGGCTGTTTCAGCCATCTGCTGAGAGGCCTGCTCAAGCAATTTTGCCGTGCGCGCAGTCACATCTTCCGGAGTTTCGGGCTCTTTCAGAAGACTGTCTAGGTATGCCTCCATCACTTCTTCACGGGCAAATGGCGATTGCTTGCTCATGGTTTTGTTATTTCTCCAATACGGCTAACAGTTTATTGTAGGCATTTACACCTCTTGTCTTTGGATACGCAGCTGAGATAGGAAGCTGCACCAAACTCGCATCCCTAAAATGAGTATCCACCGGGATAACACCTTCCCACACACGTTCACCGTAATCACTCATTAAGCGCTTTCTCGACGCTAATGCGGCGTTTGTTCGTTTATCGAACAAAGTAGGAATGATCAGAGTATCAAAAGACTTATTTAATGAACGCCCCATTATTTCCATAGTGCGTATCATTCTATCTAAGCCTTTAAGCGCCAAATATTCTGTCTGAGTCGGAACAATAACCTTATCGCATGCCGCTAAGGCATTAACCATTAACACGCCCAATACAGGCGGGCAGTCGATGATAGCAAAGTCGAACTCATCGGCTATTTTAGCAAGTGCTTTTTTTAGCACTAAGCCCATCCCCTGCTCGCTTCCCATGGTTCGGTCTAACGTCGCCAATGCCATGGTTGCGGGTAGCACATATAAATTGTCGAGTTTTGTAGGACTGAGACAGTCCATAACATTATCGGCAGTAATCTCGTTAGACTTAATAAAAATGTCGTAAACAGAATGGCTTGTCGCTTCTGCATCAATACCAAAATAGTAACTAAGCGATGCGTGGGGATCGGTATCTATCATGAGCACTCGCTTGCCCTTTTGAGCTAGCAAGCCGCCAAGGCTTACAGTTGTGGTAGTTTTACCTACCCCGCCTTTTTGATTTGCCACAGTCCACACTTTCATAATTACTGTTCCATTACTGTTCAAACTGCTATCGCATTTCGGTTTGAACGCAACTGCTTATATCATCGATATTAATATTTTTACTCGATATATTAGCCACAGCGACAGCTTGAGGCATACCGTAAACCACACAGGAGTCTTGGTCTTGCGCCCAAATAGTCGCCCCCTTATCCTTGAGTATCCGACAGCCCTCTCTACCGTCTGCGCCCATACCCGTTAAGATGATACCAAGCACGTCGCCACCATAAACTTTAGCCAACGAGCTAAAGGTCAGGTCTACGCTTGGCTTATAATTCACCTTATCAGACTGGCTTGCATCAACGATGGAAATTCGCTTGTTGCTACCGATAGATTCAAGCAACATTTGCTTTCCTCCTGGGGCAAGATAAGCGTGCCCTGGTGCTAAAATATCGCCATGCTCTGCTTCTTTCACTTTAATTTTACAGTTGCTATCTAAACGCTGTGCAAATGCAGTAGTGAAAGTCCCAGGCATATGCTGCACAAGTAAAATAGGATAAGGAAAATCTGCAGGTAGTGGAGAAAGCACTTTTTGAAGTGCAACAGGCCCACCTGTGGACGCCCCAATAGCTAAACATCTGTATTGCTTACCCGTTGCCCTCACTGAGGAAACGGTAGGCTGTTTGTCGGCGCCTTTATGGCCTGAAAGTAAACCCGATGTTTTGAAAAAAGCCTGTTTGGGCGCATTGTCAGGGAGTTTTCTCGTCTCGGCGGTGCGAAGAGATGGGCGCTTAACGCCTAACCCTCTTCGCGCGATCAACCTGACTTTAGTGCAAAGTAACCGCGAAGCATCTTTTCTATCTTGGGCTATATCTTCGAATTTCTTGGGTAAGAAATCGAGCGCGCCTGCTTCTAACGCATCTAGCGTTGCCTGAGCGCCATGATGCGTTAACGATGAAAACATTAAAATTGGCGTAGGACGTTTATCCATAATTGCCTTAACGGCGGAAATACCATCCATAACAGGCATTTCAACGTCCATTGTTATTACATCAGGCTTAAGAGCTTCCGCCTTGTCTAATGCATCACGTCCGTTTCTTGCTTCACCTACAACCTCAAGCTCTCTATCTCCTTCGAGAATTTCTCTTACTCGACGGCGATAGAAAGTCGAGTCGTCCACGACTAGGACTTTAAAGACCATGGATTATCATTCCTGTTAATTCATCGCCTTACTTTATAGGTTTACGCGCGTACCGTTTGAGCAGGCTAGGAACATCTAAAATTAATGCAATACCACCGTCTGAAGTAATTGTTGCGCCAGCCATACCAGGCGTACCTTGCAACAATGCATCGAGTGGTTTAATAACCACTTCTTCCTGGCCTATCAGCGCGTCTACGACAAACCCTACTTGTTGAGTACCAATCTGCACCACAACAACATGCCCCTTTTCTTTATTTATATTTTTGGGGCCTCGGATTAACCATTCACCAAGGAAGAACAACGGAATTGCTTTTGAACGAACTATCATTGTTAGCTGGCCATCTACCGTATTGGTCTTCTTGATGTCCATGTTTATTATTTCGTTCACCGCACCTAATGGTAACGCAAAGGTCTGTTTTCCTACAACAATCATTAACGTAGGTAGAATCGCGAGCGTTAGCGGTACCTTGATATCTAATCGTGTACCTTTTCCTAACTGCGAGTCGATATTGATGGTACCGTTGAGCTGGTTAATCTTGGTTTTAACCACGTCCATGCCCACACCACGACCTGAAATATCGCTGATTTCGGTTTTAGTAGAGAAGCCAGGTGCAAAAATAAGATTAAACGCTTCAACGTCAGACATGCGTGCTGCTGCGTCTGCGTCCAATACGCCGCGGCTAATTGCGATCTCTTTGAGCTTTTCGGCGTCCATTCCCTTACCGTCGTCTTCGATAGTAAGAAGAATATGGTCGCCCTCTTGAGATGCTGATAGCTGAACCGTACCCATGCGAGGCTTACCTGCCGCTGCACGATCATCAGGCATTTCTATCCCATGGTCGACAGAGTTTCGCACCAAATGCACGAGCGGGTCGGCCAATGCTTCAACCAAGTTTTTATCTAAGTCTGTCTCTTCACCTACAAGCTCTAAGGTAATTTCTTTCTTTAAGCTTCTAGCCAGGTCACGTACAACGCGAGGAAAACGGCCAAACACTTTCTTGATAGGCTGCATGCGGGTTTTCATTACCGCACCTTGCAAGTCTCCAGTCACTACATCTAGATTAGCAATGGCCTTTGACATGCTCTCATCGTTGCTGTTGATCCCCAAACTTATCAGTCGGTTTCTAACGAGTACGAGTTCGCCGACCATATTCATAATTTGGTCTAAACGCTTAGTGTCTACACGTACTGTTGTCTCAGCAGGTGGTGGAGCAGGAGCCCCTTTTTTATCATCTTTCTTGGCAGGCGCTTTTGGCGCAGCTGCTTTGCTCGTTTTAGCTGGGCTCGCTGCACTAGGTTCTGGCTTCGCCTTAGGCGCAGCCGGGGCACTCGACGCGGATTGCTTTGCTTTTTGAACAGCTTCGGTAGCCGCTTTGTCTACCGGAGGTTCAGGGGCCGCTGGAGCAGAGCCTTGTTTAGTTGGACCTTGACCAGAGCCGTGAAGCTGATCAAGCAGTGCTTCAAATTCATCGTCGGTAATTTCTTCATCTCCGGCACTACTTGCCGGAGCAGCTGCTGATACTGGTTCTGGAGCACTTTTTTCGTCCCCACCAAACTGACCTTTTCCGTGCAGATCATCTAACAGTGCCTCGAACTCTTCATCAGTAATGTCATCACTGTCAGTGCTCGCCGCTAGTGCTGACGTTTGCGCAGGCTCCGGTTTGGCGGGTTCTGTATTGGTTGATGCAGCTTGTCCTGGAGCACCACCTCCATGAAGCTCATCAAGGAGAGCCTCAAACTCATCTTCGGTAATTTCTTCTATACCACCGCTACTTTCACTGGTACCTGACGCTGCTGGCACTGGTTCATCTATAGCTAGTTCCGGCTCTTCTGCAACGACCTCGGGCTCAGCCGCGACAACTTCTGGCTCGGCCGCAGGCGCATTTGCATTGTCGAAAATGTTTTCATCTGGAGATTCTGGGCGACTGAGTTTGTGTAACAGGTCGACGAGGTGTGCATCTGCCGGCTCTAGCGGCTCTTGCGCTTTTACTCGTTCAAACATTTCAACGACCACATCAGTGGCTTGCAAAATGATATCCATTAACTCAGGCGTTAGCGTTCGTTGGCCATTGCGCATGACGTCAAAAACGTTTTCAGCACCGTGACAAATTTCAACTAACTCAGTAAGAGAAAGGAAACCCGCTCCCCCTTTTACTGTGTGATAGCCGCGAAAAATTGCGTTAAGCAAGTCCGCGTCTTCAGGATTGTTCTCAAGATCAACGAGCTGTTCTTGTAATTGTTCAAGTATCTCCCCAGCTTCTACTAGAAAGTCCTGTAATATTTCCTCGTCAACATCAAACGACATGCACCCGCTCCCCTAAAAACCTAAGCTAGACAGAAGATCATCTACATCATCTTGACCTGAAACGACGTCA
This sequence comes from Alteromonas sp. ABH4_452, assembly GCF_056311825.1. Lineage (NCBI taxonomy): Bacteria > Pseudomonadati > Pseudomonadota > Gammaproteobacteria > Alteromonadales > Alteromonadaceae > Alteromonas > Alteromonas sp. ABH4_452. Next base: position 3,749,693 of record NZ_CM149973.1, read on the forward strand.
TCTCGTTTGTCAGCATCAATGATTGGGCCTTCTGCCTCTACACCATCAATCTTATCGGCCTTAACGCTGGAAGGTTTAGATTGTTCTGCACCGTCCCGTTCGCCAAACATAGTAAGCATGTTTACAAGGCTATCTTCGACTTCTTTAACCAAGTCGATAACGCGACGAATAACCTGTCCAGTCAAGTCTTGATAACCTTGTGCCATCAAAACTTCAGTAAGTAACTGTGTAAGTTTAGCCGACTGATTCGAACCGTCTTCCAACAATTCGTCTAAGTCTGCACATAAAACCTTAAACTCACCCAACTCGATTTGGCGGTTCATCAGCTTTTTCCACTCTGGCATAACCTTTTCGATCCGCTCCGATAGCAGTTCAGCGATGGGCATACTCGCCTCAACGGCATCCATAGTAGTATTAGCAGCTTTTTCGGTTTCTTCAATTACGTAGGTAAGGCGGGACTGGGCATCAGGGATATCGTCTGTAGCTAGATTTTTGATGCGGTCGTCTATTTGAAAGTTGTTTAATGCGTCGTGGAGTTGACGCGTTAACTTGCCTACTTCAGCGAATAGCTCAACGTTTTCTTTCATTGAGACGGCTTCAAGTAGTGCGTTAGCTGAAGCCTTGTCACCTTCTTCGAGAAAAGTGACAAGCTGCTTTGCTTCTTCTAACGATATTGGAACGTTTACATTCGTTGACATCCAGTAAACCTCATTTATCTGGTGAGCGTCTGGATCAACCTAAACGTTCGAATATTTTATCTAATTTTTCTTTAAGCGTTGCCGCGGTGAAAGGTTTAACGACGTAACCATTCACACCCGCTTGGGCGGCGGCAACGATCTGTTCCTTCTTCGCTTCGGCGGTCACCATAAGTACTGGCAAATGCTTAAGTTTGTCATCGGCTCTAATCGCGCGGAGCAAATCTATACCCTGCATACCAGGCATGTTCCAATCAGTAACAACAAAGTCGAAATCGCCTTGTTGTAACATAGGTAATGCAGTGCTTCCGTCATCCGCTTCCTGAATGTTGGCAAAACCCAAGTCTTTAAGCAGGTTTTTGATGATACGTCTCATGGTTGAAAAGTCATCGACCACGAGAATTTTCATGCTTTTGTCCAAAATAGCCTCCACTGAGGGGTTAATTGTTTTTAATTTCTATTCTTCGTCAGCTTGCCACGATTTCATTCGTGATTTGAGTTTTAACATGGCTTGACTATGAATTTGACTGACTCTCGACTCACTTACGTCGAGAACCTCGCCTATTTCTCTTAAGTTTAGTTCTTCATCATAGTAAAGTGAAAGAACAATCGCTTCTCGCTCGGGTAATGTCGTTATTGCATGGGCCAGCGCTTTTTGAAATGCGCCCTGCATTAAATCTTCTAACGGTGCATCACTGCCTCGACTTTGCTCGGTAGTGATCACATCTTCCGACACACCTAAATCTTCAATGCCGACCAACTTCCCGGCATTTACTTCATTGAGCATCTGGTGATAATCCTGCAAGCTCACATTAAGCTTGTCAGCAATATCGGAATCTCGTGCGTCGCGCCCGGTTTCACCTTCAACCTGAGATATCGCCTCTGTTATCGCGCGACCATTTCGGTGAACAGAACGTGGCGTCCAATCACCTTTGCGTATTTCGTCCAGCATGGCACCGCGAATGCGGATACCTGCGAAGGTTTCAAAGCTTGCGCCTTTTGACCCATCAAAGTTTCGAGCAGCCTCTAACAAACCAATCATGCCTGATTGGATAAGGTCATCAACAAGTACACTCGCAGGCAGGCGCGCCATCAAATGGTGCGCAATACGCTTAACCAGGGGCGCATGTCTTTCGACTAACTGCGATTTATCTGTTTGCTGTTGATAAGCGGCTGCCTTGCTGTTCAACGTTGACTTCCTACGGCTTTTTCTGCAACTAATTGTTCAATGAAAAATTCTAAGTGACCTCCAGGCTGCGCTGGAATAGGCCAAGTAAGCGCCCTGTTTGCTAGCTTGGTTATCGCTACGGCTGCAGGAGAGCCTGGAAAAGCATCAACAATAGCTGTTTGCTTACGCACAGCTTTGCGAATATTTTCGTCAAATGGCACCGTCGCCACTAATTCTAGTGCAACATCGAGAAAACGCCCTGTCACTTTGCTTAATTTGCTAAATAATTCCTGACCTTCTCGCACATCGCGAACCATATTGGCCACAACTTTAAAGCGAAAAACACCGTGCTCACGGTTAAGGATTTTTATCAGCGCATACGCATCAGTTAGTGATGTTGGCTCATCGCAAACCACCACCATGATATCTTGGGAGGCTTTAGAAAAGCTTAATACCATATCTGAAATGCCAGCAGCGGTGTCGACTATTAATACGTCTATTTGAGAACGCAGCTCGCTAAACGCTCTTATCAAGCCAGCGTGCTGTGTGGGTGAGAGTTCCGCCATTGACTGCGTACCAGATGTGGCGGGCGCAATCTTAATACCGTGGGGGCCTGTTACTAAAACCTCGTCCAACGTGCACTCGCCAGAGAGTACGTGAGATAGGTTTTTCTCAACTCGCAGGCCTAGCATCACATCTACGTTTGCAAGACCAAGGTCCGCGTCAAGAACCATTACACGCTTGCCCTGCTTCGCCATGGCGATAGCAGTGTTAAGCGTAATGTTTGTTTTACCGACGCCACCTTTACCACCGGTGACGGCGATTACTTTGATTAACCGTGATTGCTTCATTTTTCTTAAGCTACTCGCTTGATCGTCAATCATACTGCTTATGCTGTTTTAATTGCGTTGTTACTACTAGTATGATTCAAACCGTACTTTTTATAAAGCTTTGCAGCAGCGGAAACTAAAGATTTCGCTTCTGCAATCTTAATGTCTTCAGGCACTTTTTGACCATCGGTGACATAACTAACCGGTAGTTGGTATTCAACCGCTGCACTAAGTACCTCTCCTAAAGAGTAGCACTCATCTAACTTTGTGAAAATACAGCCACTTAGTTCAATATCGTCATACGCTTGAATGATTCTCTGCAAAGCCGGATATTGCGTATTGGCTTGCGCTACCAAATATTTTTTAACTTTTGGCATTTGGCCATTGTCGAACTGCTTAATTTGCTTAATTAATCGACTATCACGCTGACTAAAACCTGCTGTATCAATCAATACTAGTCGCTTATGACGAAGTTGGAACAATAAATCTGCTAGTTCTTCACTAGTTTGCGCTTTTCGCACAGTACAGCCAATAATTTTTCCGTATGTCGCTAGTTGCTCATAGGCTGCAATTCTATACGTATCAATAGTTATCATAGCTACCGATTCTGCACCGTATTTTTGCGCGTAGCGGGCGGCCAACTTTGCAACAGTGGTTGTTTTACCTGTACCAGTAGGCCCGACTAATGCAACGGCACCTTGTGAGCTTAGTATATCGTTTCCGGTAACATTTATGCGATTAGCCAATAGGTTAAGAAGATATACCCACGCGTCACGTTCGTTGTAATGAGCCGGTGTATAGCTAATCAGCTGAGTTGCTAGTGCACTACTCAAACCCATATCGGTTAATCGCGTGACCAAGTATTGATGAACAGGTTTTTGACGCTTGTTCTTCGCTTCCATTAGGTCTGCAACTTGATACTGCAATACGTCGCGAAGTGAAGCTAACTCTTCTTTGATTTGAGCTAGTTCAGCAGACTGGGATACAGGAGTTTCACCCATACTTGACGCTTGATGCTCAGGAAAAGTCTGTTGCTCGATAGCATCTTGTGCTGGTGATTGTGTTTCAAGGTCGTCGATAAACGCTTCTGAAAAATCTAAGTGAGATGCAATTTCGTTGGCGTGCTTAGCGTTCGCTGACATTGGCTGTGCTGGTTGTGCAGAACTGCCTGCAACTGGGTTTCCACCATGCTGCTTTTCCAGCAAGGCTTTTAAGCTATCAGGGCCATCGTCGCCAATAATTTCACTTAAGCTAGGCACAGCCTTTTGGCCAGGCGTTTTAGCAGCGGTCTGTGGTGTCGCCTTAGGCGTGAAAAGCTTAGCTTCAGGCTCTTTGTCGTAGGCTGCTACAAGCTCGATACCGTCAGCGACTTTGCGATTTGACATGATCACTGCATCACTGCCCAACTCAGCTTTAACTTGGCTTAGCGCCTCACGCATATCTTTGCCGAAGAAACGTCTAATTTTCATTGCAACCTCTCCAATCACCCAGTGTCAGATTATTGACCGACCGAACTGACTATTTTTATTTGTTTGTCGTCAGGCACTTCTTGGTATGAAAGAACATGCAGCCCAACAACAGAATACTTTAAGAAGCGAGACAGCACGGGTCGTAGCATGCCTGAGGTAAGGAGTACTGCAGGTTCTCCCTCTAACTCTTGCTGCTGACTGGCTTGCTGCAATGATTTCTGCAGCTTGTCTGCCAGACCTGGTTCTATACCAGCACCGTCTTCGCCACCTGCTTGAAGGGACTGGTGCAACATCTGTTCCAACTCTGGCGCCAAGGTTATGACAGGTATCTCTTTTGCCCCCTGAGTAATTTCCTGAACGATTAAACGTTTGAGTGCTATACGCACCGCAGACACCAATACATCTGGGTCTTGGCTCCGTGTGCCGTACTCGCTAAGCGTTTGCACGATGGTGCGCATATCGCGAATAGGCACGCCTTCAAATAGTAAGGTTTGCAGCACTTTCACAACGGTACTAAGCGGCAGAATATCGGGCACCAAACCTTCGACCAATTTAGGGTGCTGTTTGGCCAGCATATCTAGAAGCTGTTGCGCTTCTTCATGCCCAAGTAACTGATAGGCGTTATTGGAAAGTAACTGACTTAGATGAGTCGCAACAACCGTAGCGGCATCAACAACCGTGTATCCAAGCGTTTGCGCGTGCTCGCGCTTATTAGGCTTAATCCACACCGCATCTAGCCCGAAAGCAGGGTCTTTAGTAGCCCGCCCCTCTAGCTTGCCAAACACTTGCCCTGGGTTAATGGCAAGCTCTTCGTCGTGACTTATAACGGAATCGCCAATTGTGACGCCGAGCATAGCGATGGTATAAGTGTTAGGCTCTAAGTCTAGATTGTCGCGTATATGAACAGGTGGAATAAGGAAACCCAGCTCTTGCGATAGTTTCTTACGTACGCCTTTAATTCGTGTCAACAACTCACCACCTTGAGATTTATCAACAAGCGGAATTAAGCGATAGCCCACTTCTAAACCAATGGTATCCACCTGCTGAACGTCGTCCCATCCCAGCTCTTTAACTTCAGGTGCAACAGTTTCATCTTTTGAAATGTTCTCTGGCAATTGAGGTTCTTCAGCTTTCTTCTTAGCTTGAACTGTCTGCCAATATGCAAAGCCCGCAATCAAAAATGAAAAACCCAAGAATGCGATATGAGGCATACCCGGAATGATACCCATGACGAAAAGCACGCCTGATGCTATATAAAGCGCTTGATTATTTCCTAGCTGACCACGGATCTCTTTACCCATTTCTTGGGTTTCGTTTTCTCGAGTAACGATAATCGCCGTTGCTACAGAAAGTAGTAATGAAGGTATCTGCGCCACCAAACCATCACCAATGGTCAAAATAGTGTAGATCTCTATGGCATTGCCAAATGAAAGACCGTGCTGAATCATGCCTATGAATAAGCCGCCAACAATATTGATAAGCATGATAAAAAGGCCGGCAACCGCATCGCCTTTTACAAACTTTGATGCACCATCCATCGACCCGTAAAAGTCAGCCTCTGCGGTTATTTCTTCGCGACGCTGACGCGCCTGGTCTTGGTCGATATAGCCTGCATTAAGGTCGGCATCGATTGCCATCTGCTTACCTGGCATAGCATCTAACGTAAAGCGAGCACTTACTTCTGAAATACGTCCCGCACCTGCGGTTACTACCTTGAAGTTGATAATAAGAAGGATAGCGAAGACAACAATACCTACAGCATAGTTACCACCGATAACCACAGCACCGAAGGCTTCAATCACTTTACCTGCCGCATCTCCCCCTTCGTGGCCGTACAGTAATACAACCCGCGTAGACGCAACGTTAAGCGCCAAACGCAGAACTGTCGCTATTAGGAGCACAAGTGGGAAAATACCAAAATCCACAGGGCGTTGGGTGAGTACCGCTACCAAAATAATGACGAGAGAGAGCGCAATATTAAAGCTGAACAATACGTCGAGTAAAAACGGCGGCATGGGTAGTATTACCATTCCCATGATTGCCAAAAGGACAATAGGCGCGCCTAAACCACTGGTAAAATTTTGCAGCTGATTTTTATCGAATCGCTGAAGATAACCGGATAACTGCATGGCTGGGTGTCTCTCTATCAGAAAATTGACGCTTTATGTAAATCTTCAATAGAGTTTTCAACTAACGTGCCAGCTTTATACAAAGCGGCACTTACATACACCAATAGAGCTAAAAAATATGCGGAAGGTATAAATAGGCCCTCCAAAAAAACAGAAATATAGATACTTAGCGACGGTATTCTGGAGGGATAGGCAAATCTCGTTTAAGTGGTTTAGGACGCTTCCCCTTCCCTGCCCTATGTGCTTTAAGCTGATAAACATGTGCTAGCACCTGTGCTACCGCCATAAATAAGGCGTTCGGAATTTCATCGTCGACTTCTGTCGAATAAAAGATGGCACGAGCGAGCATAGGAGAAGGTATTAAGGGTACGTCATTGGCGGTAGCAATTTTTCTGATATGCATAGCCAATTCATCAGCCCCTTTTGCCACCACGACAGGTGCTCTTACACCCTGTTCGTCATACTTAATCGCTACTGAAAAGTGAGTCGGGTTAGTTACTACCACGTCTGCCTGTGGTACTTCCTGCATCATGCGCTTAGTTGCCGCCTGATACTGTAAGCGACGAATACGACCTTTTACCATAGGGTCGCCTTCCGCATTTTTCCGTTCGTCTTTAACCTCTTGCTTGGTCATTTTCATTTCTTTGTTGTGCTTATACATTTGATAAGGCACATCGATGAGTGCAATGGGGATCATGCCACATACTAGAATGAGAAATGCCCATTTAAGCATGTCGAGCGCGTGAAAGATGTTTCCCGGATATAGCTCCATATCTAAATGCAGTGCTTCATCTTCGAAGAACAAAAGCGCTCCTATGGCCATGCTGATGATAACCACAACTTTAGCGATGGATTTTAATAGCTCAACTAAGCCGTTCATGCCGAACATTCGCTTAAAGCCCTGAATTGGACTCATTTTGGAGCCCTTAGGCTTTGCACCTTCCCAGGTAAAATTAAAACCACCAAGTGCAATAGAGCCATAGATGCCGGCTATCATAGCTACCACCATATAAAGCAACACGGCAGGACCTACCGCTGAGAAAGCTTCACCCCATGCGCCAAACATGTGGGTGATATCATAGGTTTCGTCGCGAGAGAGAATAAACATTCGCTGGGTAAGTTTGAAAACAGATTCAGCAATCCAACTGCCCACAAACAAAAACATGAAGGCGCTGACAATAAGCACTAAAGTTGTGGATAGTTCACGGGAACGGGCCAGCTGCCCTTTTTTTCGGGCATCATCGAGTTTTTTCCCCGTGGGGTCTTCTGTTTTTTCGCTTGAATCTGCCATTTTTTCCTAACCACAAATGTTCAATAGTTCACACATAAACTGTTCGGCTCTAAACCATTGGGTTTCAAAGTGCGCAGTAAAGTTATCTAGCGTTATCCAGATAATCAGTAATCCCATTACCTGAGCAATGGAAAAACCAATACTAAAAATGTTTAGCTGCGGCGCAGCTTTGGTCATTACACCAAATGCTAAATTCACAATTAGTAGTGACACTATGGGCGCTAGAGACAAGGTTACTGCCGATATAAACATCCAACCTCCCCAATGAGCAATATCGCGAAACTGTTCACCTGTCCACCACGCTTCGCCTATGGGAAACGCCTCAAAGCTCATGACTATCATTTGGATCATGGACAGATGCCCATCCAAGGTCCAAAACAATAAGGTCGCTAATATTAGATAAAACTGACCAACTGCAGGTACGTTTATACCGTTTACGGGGTCAACAATAGACGCGAACCCCAAACCAGTTTGCATGGCTATGATTTGGCCTGCGAGCACGAAGGTATTGAGCACCATCATAGAAATAAAGCCAATAGCAATACCAATAAGCAGCTGCTGAATAACAATTAAAAATGTGCCCACATCCACCAAGTTTTCAATAGGTGATGGAGGCACTACTGGCATGATGATGAGCGTTAGCATTATACCCAGCAGGGCTCTTACCTGCGGGGGAATTGATTTTGCACTCAAGCCAATCATGGCCACGAACAAGCCGCTAATACGCATAAACGGCAGCAGCATGTCTGCTAGAAATTGATTGATGGTGGCGAGTTCGACTTCCACAGTTTTAGCCTTCTATCCCACAACCTGCGGGATCATATCAACCATTCTGAAAGTAAAGTCCATAAGCTGTTGCACCAACCAGTTGCCTCCCCAGCTAAGCGCGAGAAGCGTAACAAGTAAGCGAGGTAAGAAGCTCATGGTTTGCTCATTGATACTGGTCGCTGCCTGAAAAACAGCGACCACTAGGCCTACGATCAAGCTTGGAACAATCACCGCAGATACCAATACAATAACCATGAACATGGCTTCTCGCAGTATTTCTACAAAGACTTCTGGTGACATAAGCCCTCCTAGACTCCCATGCCGAAGCTGGTCGCCAACGTGCCGAAAATTAAGTTCCAGCCATCGACCAACACAAAAAGCATGAGCTTAAACGGCAAAGATACAATCATAGGCGAGAGCATCATCATACCCATGGCCATCAATATAGATGCGACAACCAAGTCAATAATGAGAAAGGGGATAAACAGCATAAAACCAATTTGAAACGCCGTTTTAAGCTCACTTGTCACAAATGCAGGGATCAAAATGGTTAGCGGCACTTCGTCCGTATCAGCGTATTTCCCTTCATCTCCGGCTATCCGTACAAACGTTTCTAGGTCTTTTACCCGTGTTTGAGAAAGCATAAAAGCGCGCATGGGGCCTTTGGCTTGTTCTAGGGCATCTAGGCTGGTGAGTTGCTCGTTAAGATAAGGCTGCAAGGCACGCTCGTTCACCTCTTCAAATACCGGCGCCATAATGAACATAGATAAAAACAAACTTACGCCAATGAGTATCTGGTTCGATGGTGATTGCTGAAGGCCAATTGCCTGACGCAGAATAGACAGTACCACGATAATACGCGTAAACGAGGTCATCATCATGATGAACGCAGGGATAAGGCTTAGCGCTGTCATGATAAAAAGCGCTTGAAGCGTCATTGTGTAATCTTGCGACCCATCTTGATTGGTTGTTACCGTTACTGCAGAAATCCCCTGCTGAGCATAAACAGGCTCCACAAGCAGCAATAATGGTAGTATGAAAAGTAGCCAGGCAAACTTACGCATCTTTCGACTCTTCCTTTTTTTCTTTTTCTAAGCTGGGGTTAAGCTTTCCCGCCATGGCAGCTACAAGCTTTTGTTTAAAAGCATCGGCACCATTTTGCTGCTCGCCTGTGGTTTTGTTTACACCCTTTACAGGCATATCGAGGTTTTTATCTAATTTACTTAAATGGGAGATATTGTGGCTGGTAACACCAATAAGGTGTTGCTCTTCGCCCACCTGAATAACCATGATTTTTTCTTTTGTGCCAACAACCATGCTGGCCGCCACTTTCATTTGGTTTCCGCCCATCGCAGTGACATTAAATCGACGCATTACGTACGCTAAGGCAAAAATAACGCCTACGACCACCAGCAAGGAAAGGAAAATTGACAGTATTGATGTGGGGTTGGTGATTGATTGGGTCGACTGTGCAAACGCAAGCTGACTAAATAAAAGGGGCAGCATTGCGCAACCCCTTAGTTTATAAGAAGTTTTACCTGAGCTTCTTGATTCTCTCAATTTGACTAATAACATCCGTTAATCGAATACCGAATTTGTCGTTGACCACTACTACTTCTCCATGAGCAATCAACGTGCCATTAACTAATACATCTAGTGGCTCACCGGCAACACGATCCAGTTCCACCACAGAACCCTGGTTCAACTGTAGCAGATTTCGGATACTAATTTGACTACGACCGACTTCCATCGAAATAGTCACTGGAATATCTAGAATGGTATCTAGCTTTTTCTTCTCTTCTTGCGTAATTGGCGCATCATCTGTTAGCTCGTCAAGTTCAGCAACTTGCACGTCTTCGTTATCGCCAGCCTCTTGATCCGCTTCAGATTCGGCTTGCTCGGCCATTGCCGCAGCCCAATCGTCCATACCGTCTTCACTCATGGGAACTCCCCTCTACCTTACAGGTCTTCTTCGAGTACTTGCAGCTCTGCGTCATTATCAATAATGCGCCCACCGCGGGTTAATAACTGTAGCTCAGACTTCACTGAAGTCGGTCTTGCAATTTTCTCTACTATTTTCAGCGCCAAATTATCGCGACTACGACCTAGTTTGGCTCTGAACGTAGGTAAATCCTCAATTAATACTGTGATGGTTTCCGGCATTTCCACAGGAATGATATCACCGGGTTTAAACTCCATCACATCGCGAAGCGGTACATCCACATCTAGCATGTGCGTGGTTAAACCCACTTTCACATCCATAATTTCGTCGCGAAGCGCCTTACTCCAACGTAAATCTGTATCTTCTTTATCGCTTTGAACACCTGCGTCTAGGAGTTCGCGAATAGGCTCTAACATTGAGTATGGTAATGACACGTGGAAGTCGCCACCGCCACCATCTAGCTCGATATGAAACGAACTTATGACCACCACTTCAGTCGGACTCACAATGTTCGCCATGGCCGGGTTTACTTCTGAGTCTAAATATTCAAACGACACGTCCATGACAGGCGCCCAGGCTTCTTTATAATCTTCAAAGATTATTTTAAGCAGCATTTGAATAATACGACGTTCCGTGGGCGTGAATTCACGACCTTCGATTTTCGCATGGTATCGGCCGTCACCGCCAAAGAAGTTATCTACCAGAATAAACACCAAGCGAGCTTCCATGGTGATTAGCCCCGTACCTTTAAGTGGACGGAAACGCACCATGTTCAAACTCGTTGGAACGAACAGTGTATGAATATATTCGCCAAACTTGATCATCTGAATACCGTTAATCGATACTTCAGCTGAACGTCGCATCATGTTAAATAGACTTACGCGCATGTGACGGGCAAAACGTTCATTCACAATTTCGAGCGTAGGCATACGCCCACGTACAATTCTATCTTGCGAGGAGAAGTCGTACTCGAGCGTAGAAGCATCAGAGTCGCTACTGCCGACCTCTTCCTCTTCTACATCATCTACCCCGTGTAACAGGGCATCGATTTCATCTTGAGATAATAAATCACTCACCGTCTTCTACCTTACTCAGTCGATGCATTACTGCATGACAAAACCTGTAAACAATACGCGCTCTACAACATCGCTGCCCGTAATGTCTTTCAATGCTTTTTGTACTTCAGTTACCGCTTGCTCACGAAGCTCAATTTTACCTGCCTCGGTGACAAGATCATCTGCATTTGACGTACTAAAAGCTTGCAAAAGTGTACCTTCAATAAGCGGTATATGCGTCTTTGCTAACTCTTCGTTATCAGAACCACGTACTAATAGCTGTACTTTAATTTGGACAAGTCTGTCTCGTCCTGATCCGGGCACATTGAAGACGAAGGGTCTTGGCATAGCAACGTACAGCGCCGTACCTATTTCAGCATTACCCGAACTCGCTGCCGGTGCACTCTCGGCGGCCGCCGCAGCGTCAGCTTCAGCCAGTTGTTCGGCCGCAGGTTCATCCCCTCCGGCAAACAGTAAGAAATAAGCGGCAGCTCCACCACCTACAAGAACCACAGCGATAATGATGATCAGCATCATTTTGCCTTTCTTTTTACCGCCTTCTTCTACCTGTAACTCTTCATCAGCCATGTGTAACTCATCAGTAATATTAAGAAAAAACGTATTATCAATGTTCCATCGCAAATGGCAATGCCATTATTCGTATCTACATCCACTTGATACCGTAACCGCAGCCATCAATTACTATTGAGCGGAGTTACATCGACCCGTTTAATCGGATTCAAATGAATACATCAAACATAGCAGTCTTAAAATAATCTCACCATGCTACCTATTGATAATAGTTTTGCTTAATTTTAAGCGTAGAAATCAATTCCACCTTTGGCTGCTCGCGTCACTGATTGCTCGATAATCCGCGTTTCGCCCATGTCGTCTAAACCGTCATTTTCTCCACGGTTTTCGGTGCCGTTTCCTCTGCTATTATCGTTTGCAAGTTGCTGGCCATTTTCGTTACCTGACGAATTATCTTTTCTTACTTCAGCATCACCTAACTCAATGCCTTGTTCAGAAAGCATATCTCGCAATTTAGGCATGGCATCGGCTAGCGCTTCCTTTGCTTGTTGAGATTGAACAACAAAGCTTACGCTTGCTGCATCACCTGCAACGTTCACCCGAACCTGCATGCTGCCCATTTCCGGCGGGTCGAGTCGAATCTCAGCCATAGTGTTGCGCGCGTTAACCATCCAGCGAATCTTTTCATTTAGCTGCTGCTGGCCTTCTGGCTTATGGATGTTGACCGCTTTATCAAAGCCTTCAAACTGCTGCTGAGATTTTGACGCTTCAGCGCGAAGCTGGGTGTTTTCCTGTATTACCGTATCGGTTTGTCCTACCATACTTGCCAAAGCTTGATGGGCGCTGGCCTGTGTTTGCGTCATCAAGTTAAGAAACTGACTCGCCTGGCTATCGACCCTAGCAGTCATCGATGCAATAACGTCAGTATTCACTGCCGCTTCTTTGGCGGCATCAGTCACAATAGCCGACAAATCAATGCCAGGCTCTCTACCTTGCTGAACTTGTTGCTGAAATTCATTAATACCGGCAATGATATTTGCCTTCACAGCTTGTTGTTGTGCACCACTTGGCATTACTGTAACTACACGTTCAGCAAACGCCTCGGTAGCTTTTTGTGCAGTTTGTGGGGAAAGTTCACTTATTGCAGTTAATAAGTCGCTTTGTGGGTCAACGGTCATTTCAAAGCCATTGTTTGGAGGTATAGCACTTTGGATATTCATCACTGGTGCTTTGTCAGTTACCTTATTTTTGTCTGCCCCGTTAGTATTTACATCACCATTTTCCAAACCTGCTCCGGCAATGGCTACTTCAGCGGCTATGTCAGTGGTTGCGTCAGAATACAATGCTTCTAACTGAGAGCTGGCTTCATCTGAAGATAATTGCTGTATCGCTTTAAGCTCATCAGATAACAGACTTAACACAACAGACTCATCTGATGCGTTTGTACTATTTGTCAGCGTTTTCCCTGCATCCTCGCCCAAGCTTCGCACTACATTGTTATCGCTTTCTTTTTGCAGCATGAGTTGTGCAATTAGCGCTGAAAGTTCACTGGCATTTGAATCTAACTTATCATTGGCAAGGATTTGCGATTGCTCAACGTTTGCTTCGCCGTTAGCACTATTTTGTTCGCTGTCGGCACTATTTTGTTCGCTGCCGGCACCACTCTGCTCACTTTCAGCGCCGAGCAGTAGTGCGGTTAAAGCACTCAGTGTTTGTTGTGCGTCAGTCGAAAGGGATTCTATGGCGATTTCGCCCTCTTTGCTGTCACCATTAAGCTGAGAAAGTAGATGCGCCATCACCGAGGGCGCGTCGCTGGCGTCAACACTGTCTGGGATCTTCCAAAGCTTTCCGTTTTCTTTTACAGAAAGAACATTAACCGTCTCATCTGAAACTTCAGAAATACCATTGGTTGTTCTGTTACCAGTTTGCCCTTGAGTTTGCTCTCTGTTATCGGTGTTACCAAAGCGATCGGCTAGGGTTTCAACATAGGCAACCCAGTCGGGTTCTTCATCAGTCTTGTCCGGGTTTCCATCAGGCGTACCAGGTGTGGTAATAACGCCTGCCTCAGCATCTTTTTTGCCGCCTTCTCCAATAACAAAATCTGCTTCGGTTACAGCTTTTTGCTCAATATCACCTTGAGCGTCATCTGCTTTCAAGCTGGTCTTTTCTTCACCGTCTAAGTTGCCATGCGCTTCTATAGCTTCGGCAATATCTTTTTGGGCAATGGCAGCGTTTTCTTCTTTTGTACTGGGCGTAGACTCTGCTGGATTGTCTGTCACTTTCTTATCAACAGGAAGATCGGTATGGCCCGCATCCCGGTCTTTTCCCTTCTTTACCGTTTCATTAGAAACTGAAGTGTTAGCAGGTGAGCTGGTCGAACGGCTTCTATCCCGAGACTGAGAGTTAAATGTCTCTTTGTCATTTAAAACAAAATCTGATTTGCTTGACTTTGCTTCCTGATAAAGTCGATTAAATGCTTGGTTATTTTCGCTATTCGCTTGCTGTTGCGTACCAATACCTGTTTCTACCGCTTTAGCTGTGCTAGAAGCAGAAAAAGGTAATGCGGCAATGTCTGTTTTACGTGCGGCAACTTGTTGCATATTGTCCTACCGTCCTACATTTATCTCGTCTTTCACCAAGAAGACGTAATGTGATGCGAATCAATCACTAGGCGTTATTTTTAAACAAACCGAGAGAAGTAAATCGCAAACCCACCAACGCATATCTAAATTTCAATCACTTAGCTCTACTCAGATAACTCTTATGGCTATCGTTTGGCATTAGGTTTTATGCTCGCTTTCGTTAAATCTCCTACTTTGTAATAAGTGTAGAACTTCAAACGAACGCTATTAGAGCGTAATACCATTGCATTAAAACTAAGGCGCGCTGTTACATTTCATATTGATTTTGCAAGGATTGAGCCAAAGTGGCTTGAGAACATGCTATTTATTAGAAAGGAGAGCGCTTAGCTCTGAAAAATCGTTGCGTGGCAAATTCATCCATCATGGCCTGCTCGGCTTTGGCTTCCTTTTTCTGCTCAGCCAACTTCTTCTTATCAAGCAACAAGGTAACAGCTTTGACTTTCTGCTGCTGCTTTAGCCATATTTGCTTGCGCTGATCCGCTGCCATTTGTGCACGAGCAATCACTTGCATTTGCTGTTCACACGCTTTATCTAATTTTCCAACAAAAGATAAGTGTTGTTGATAGTAAGTAGCCGTAACGCCGGCTTGACCGGTTTGTTGAATACCTTTGATATAGTCTATGCGGTACTGTTCGAGGCTGGTTAGTTTTTGCTTTTGCTGATTAACGTTTTGCTGAGCCTGCTTATAATAGCGAGCTTCTCGCTGCTCTTTTTCTTGCTCGAACTCGGCTAGACGCTCTAGTTGTTTAGACATTTTTAGCGCCCTTAACTAAAAAATTCTGACTTCTTCTTCACGAGCGCTCTATTACTCTTTGCTAAAAAAGCCATCATCCCTGCCCTAACCCTTTGGCGAGGGCAGCCATACCTTCTAGGCTTTCGTCATAAGGAATGACTTGCTTCATTCCTTGCTGCAACAAAGCATTAATTGCAGGTTCTGCACGAATGGCTAAATCTATACGTGGGTCCGACCCTTTAGCATAAGCGCCAATAGAAATAAGATCTTGGTTTTGTTTGTAGTTTGAGTAAACCTGGCGAATACGACGAGCCATAAGTTGATGCTCTTCACTTACCACCATAGGCATTACACGGCTTATCGACGCTTCAATATCAATTGCGGGGTAATGACCGCTATCGGCAAGGGTTCTTGACAAGACCACGTGACCATCCAAAATGGCTCGAGCTGCGTCGGCTATGGGGTCTTGCAAATCGTCCCCTTCGGTAAGTACCGTATAAAAGGCCGTGATAGAGCCTTGGCGCTCGCTGCCATTACCAGCTCGTTCTACTAGTGCGGGCAGCCGGGCAAAAACCGAAGGCGGATAACCTTTTGTGGCCGGAGGTTCACCCACAGCCAGCGCTATTTCACGCTGCGCCATGGCATATCGGGTTAACGAATCAATGAGCAACAGCACCTTCATGCCTTTATCACGAAAATATTCAGCAATAGTTACCGCAGTTTCACAGCCCTTTAAGCGCATAAGTGGTGAAGTATCGGCAGGTGCAGCGACTACAACCGCACGTTTGCGCTCTTCTTCTGTTAGGATTTCGTGAATAAATTCTTTTACTTCTCGTCCACGCTCTCCGACAAGTCCCACAACAACCACGTCGGCTTCACAGCCCCGGGTCATCATGCCTAATAACACACTTTTACCCACACCACTTCCAGCGAAGAGCCCCATACGCTGACCTACGCCAACCGTATTGAGTGCGTTAATGGCGCGTACACCTACATCCATCGGAGTATTTATGGGACGGCGGATAAGCGGATTCATAGGCGGTCTAGTTGTCGGCGCGCGGGCTTCGGCATTTATTTCACCTAAACCGTCAAGGGGCTGACCATTACCGTCTACCACACGCCCTAAAAGCCCCATACCTACTGGTAAACCACTTTGCCGGTTTAACGGCATCACGCGACTTCCGGGCACAATACCGCGCACCGCTTCGGTGGGCATTAAATAAGTTATATCATCGCCAAAACCAACTACTTCGGCTTCTATTTCACCTTCAATGGTCTGTACTAAACATTGACTGCCAACGGGTAGCTGGCACCCCACCGCTTCAAGAGTTAAACCGATACCACGAACTAACTTGCCGGCAGCGACAACAGGAGGAGAAGAAACCTGTTTTGTGAGGGATTCAAAATGCGAATGCCAAGGGCTAGTCATCTGACAAACCTTGGTTTAGTAAAAATTTATCTATAACGTTACGACAGCGGCGCTCAATAGAAGCATCTACAGCGTTTTGTGCAGTGGTAATATCGCAACCGCCACGTTCCATTGCTGGGGCTTCAACCAAACTCCATCCTTTTTTGGCAATTTCTTCGTCGCCAAAATGCGCTTTTACCAATTCAATATCCTCAGGGTTCATGTGAATTTGATAATCTGCTTGATTAATGGGTAGCGCCTTAATGCCTTCGCTTAACGCTTGAAGTATCACTTGTTGGTTAGTGCTGACCTCTGTTTTAATCACAGCTTTTGCAAGTGTTACAGCAAGTTTAACCAGCTGGTCACGGGTTTCATCGTTAGCCTGAGAAAGTGGGTCGTGGAATTTTTCAGCAAGCATTTGCCACACTTCGGCTTGTTCAGCCATCTGCTGGCGACCTTCTTCTAAACCTTGTTCCAAACCTTCGTTATGACCTTGTTCTTTACCCTCGGCCAAGCCGGTTTCAAGACCTTCTGCTTTACCTTCTTCAAAACCTTTTTCCTTGCCTTCCTTAAAACCTTCGTCATAAGCAGCCTGGCGAATAGCTTCTATCTCTTCAGCAGTAGGAGGCTTAATTTCCTCTTCAACTTCAGGGGGCTCATACTTCCAATCTGAGCGTTTGTTCAGTGCATTGGTTGTCTCGTCTTTTCTAGCTGCCCTTGGATCATCGACAAAAGGTAGATCCCACGCTTTTGCTTCGTTTATTTCGTTTTCACTGAAATTTTTATTACCAGACATTTTCTATTACCAGAGACTTTTTATTTCGAGGCTATTTATTTCAAAGTTCTTTATTACGAGACTTGGTTCTACCTCAGCTACAGCGCTAAGGGCATCAGAGCGCTTATAAGAACTCTTCACCGCCACCGCCGCCAAGCATGATTTCACCTGAGTCAGAAAGTCGACGGGCAACAGAAAGAATTTCTTTTTGTGCTGTTTCCACTTCACTGATACGAACAGGGCCGAGAGCTTCCAAGTCATCGCCAAGCATTTCAGCAGCACGCTTAGACATATTGCGCATAATTTTATCTTTAAGCTCTTCGTCAGCACCCTTAATGGCCTTAAGCAGCGCATCTTGCTGCACTTCGCGCAATATTGCCTGAATGCCTTTGTCGTCTACATCGACCAAATTGTCGAAGACAAACATAAGGTCCTGAATTTGCTGACTCATCTCTTCGTCTTGCTCGCGAATAGCGTCCATTAGCTGGCCTTCTATCGCGGTATCCAAGTAGTTCATGATGTTCGCTGCAGACTTCAAGCCGCCCATTTTGGCTGCTTGCGTTCCCGCTTGACCAGCGAACTGCTTCTCCATAATTTCGTTTAGTTCTTGCAATGCTGCTGGCTGAACCTCTTCTAGATTCGCAATACGCATCAACAGATCAAGACGTACTTTTTCTGGGAATTGCGCCAAAATTTCAGCGCTTTGCTCAGGCTCTAGATAAGACAGTACAATGGTTTGGATCTGCGGGTGTTCGTTACGAATAATGCTCGCCACCTGCTTAGAGTCCATCCATTTCAGTGAATCTAGACCTTTTGCGCCACTGCCCATTAGGATCTGATCGATGAGGTTTGCCGCCTTGTCTTCACCTAAGGCCGCAGTTAACGCTCGCTTAACAAAGTCTTGGCTCTGGAAGCCAATAGTGCTGTAGTTCTGAATCTCTTCAATGAAGTGTTTGTGAACTGACGTGATTTTGGTTTGCGTCATATCGTCCACTTTCGCCATTTCAGAACCCAGCTTTTGCACTTGTTTTGGTTCAAGGTGCTTTAATATCTGCGCCGCATCTTCCTCAGATAAGCTAAGTAGTAAGATGGCCGCTTTTTCTACGCCTTCTAATTTACTGACGTCGTATGACGGTTCTTCAACATTGGCAAGTTCTTCAGCCATAATCTTATCTCACTACTCGTCTTGCATTAACCAGCCCTTAACTACCTGGGCTGATAATTCTGGTTCATTGGCCACTAGGGCACGTACGGCTTTAAGTACATCTTCGTCTTTGTGCAAGTCAGGTAGCATAAGTGAGCCATCTGGCGCAAAGCCTACCTGTCCTTCGTCAAAGTCAGACGTTAACATGCTAATTGTGTCATCGCCTAAGTCTAAACCTTCATCAGCATCAAATTCATCTGCCTCGTTAGACTCATCTGGGTTGATAAGACGACGCAGCATAGGTCGAATCACAAAGATGATAAGTACTATTATAACCAAGCCACCAACAACTAGCTTAAGAATTGGCAGAAAACCAGGCTGTTCCCACAAAGGCGCATCTTCAATTTCGCCTGCATCCATACGAGTAAAGGGTACACTAACCACTTCTAGCGAATCGCCGCGGGTAACGTCAAAGCCAATACCGCCCTGCAATAGTCTGCGAATATTAAGAATTTCTTCTTGTTTACGTGGCGTTGGCGTCATAGCGCCGTCTTCGCCTGCAACTTGAGTATAGTCCACTGCCACCGACACACTCAGTCTGCGGATTACACCTGTCTGCTTTTTGGTATGACTAATGGTGGTATCAAGCTCGTAGTTGCGCGTTGATTCTTTTGCCGTGCGCCCTGGCATGGTTTGTTGACTGCCGCCCACAGCATTTTCTGGAATATTAGAATCAAGCGGAGGCTGATTTGATAATGCGCCAGGAATACCACCAACGCCGCCACCCACGCTGTTCTCTTCGACGATCATTTCACTGCGAACCGCAGGCAAGTCCGGGTTGTAGCTACGCTGGGTTTGCTCCATCGCCGTGAAGTCCATTGTAACGTCAGCTTGCGCCGTGTAGTTACCTATGCCCAAAACTGGAATTAGTATAGCGTCAATTTTTTCAAGATACTCTTGCTCACGCTGACGTTCAATTTCGTACTCTTTTCTTGCACGAGCACTCATTGAATCTTGCGAGCCTGAGTTAAGCAGGCGACCATTGCTGTCTGTTACCGTTACCTTAGACGGCTCCATGTTTTGTACGGCAGAAGCCACGATATCAACGACCGCATCAACCTCTTCACCAGCAATGACGGCACCGCGCTTAGCCGTTAGCACAACGGTTGCCGACGCTTTCTTCTCTCTTCGAGCAAAAACGTTCTCTTTTGGCATAGCTAAAAGAACACGTGCTTTTTGAATACTTGCGATATCTTCAATGGTCGAGGCAATCTGCTGTTCACGAGCGTGTTTTAAACGCTCCATTTCAACACGCTGACTTACACCAAAACCCATATCCTGCATAATGATATCGGTACCGGCATCAGAGGCCTTAGTTAACCCTTGGCGGGTCATGCCTAAACGGATGTTTTGGAATTCGTCACTTCTTACATAAACAGTATTGCCTTCAAGCTTATAATCGATTTGATTCGCATCCATATAATCTAGGGTTTCGATAAGCTCTTGGGTTTCCATTTTCGCAAGGGGGCGATAATCAGGTTCTTGCGACCAAATAAGAATAAAGATTGCGATGGCAACGCAGATGACCAAAACAACCACAAGGGCCATTTGGCGCATCATATCTGCGCTACCCAACGTATCCATGAAACCAGATTTATTCTCTGGCTCATTGTCCGTTGTTTGATTTTGATCAGGAACCGTAAGGTTTGTACCTGTTGCTTCAGCCATAACCTACTCCACCTAGACCGGCATGTTCATTATTGTTTTATAGGCTTCAAGTACTTTGTTACGTACCTGAACAGTCGCTTCAAACGCAATGCCTGCCTTTTCTTTTGTCAACATGACTTGGGCTAAACTTAGGCTTGGGTCGCCCATTTCAAAGCGCTGTTGAGCATCTTTTGACTCAAGCTGCATACCGTTTACACCATCTACCGCGTTCTTAAGCATGGTCGAGAATTCGCTTGCCGAGCTATTAACTTCACTAAGCAGCTGTTGCTGAGGCTCGTTAACTTGAAGACGAGTTTGCCCAATCATGTTCTGCATTTCTTGATACAAACTATTGGCTTTAACGTCCATAACCACTCCTAGCGTTTCTTTGAAAACCGCCTGAACACCGGCGAATACATAATCTATAAGAATGATTTAGCAAGGGTCTTGCCAACTTTAAAAAACGTTAAATTTCAATATGATAAAAACTAAATGAGAGGGTAAGCCAAATTTATGGCGTTTGATTTGAAGGGAGTAACAGAAAACCGCCGCCTTCTTTACTTCAGAGGCGACGGATAACGGGGATGAAACGAGAGATTCAAAACAGCAGTACTATGCTGGTACTTCAATACCATCTTCACGCATACGCGCTAGTTTATAACGAAGGGTACGAGGGCTTATACCTAGCTTTTCTGCTACGTCTTTGCGCTTACCATTACAAGATACCAAGGTATCAAGAATAATTTGGTGCTCCTGATAACGAAGCTCTGAGCCCAATCTGTTGTCTTCAACCGGCTCTTGTGCAACTTCAAGCGGGGCCGACATGTCTTCGTCAATCATTAGATCGCCGGCATCTATTTCATTGTTTTCGCATAAAATTAGCGCTCTCTGAACCACGTTCTCTAACTCTCGAACGTTTCCTGGCCAGCTATATTGTGACAATTTATTGCGCGCAGCAGCACTTAATCTGATAGTACCCAAGCCCTGTGAACTGGCGTGACGCTGAACAAGATGCTCGGCAAGTGGCACAATGTCTCCTGGGCGTTCCGATAGCGGGCGCCATTCAATAGGAAATACGTTTAAGCGGTAGTATAAGTCTTCTCTGAATTCGCCAGCATCCACTGCTTTTCTTAAATCTCGGTTACTCGTAGCAATAACTCGCACATTAAGTTTAACGGTTTTTCGTCCGCCAAGGCGCTCTACTTCACGCTCTTGTAACACGCGCAGTAATTTAGCCTGCAGTGCCAAATCCATCTCAGTTATTTCATCAAGTAACAGGGTGCCGTCTTGGGCTTGTTCGAACTTACCCGGACAGGCCTGAATAGCACCAGTAAAAGCCCCTTTCTCGTAACCAAACAAAGTCGCTTCCAACATGTTTTCTGGAATAGCAGCACAGTTGATGGCAACAAAAGGCGCATCGCTTCGCGGTGACTGGTCGTGAATATAGCGAGACAGCACTTCTTTACCCGACCCGCTTGGACCCATCACCATAACGGTAGCTTCAGACTTCGCAACTTTCCGCGAAAGCTCAAGTAGCTTCAAACTTGAAGGGTCGGCTACGATTGGCGTACGTGACTCAATTTTTTGTGCAGGCGCGTAGCGCCCCACTAAGTTAAGCAATACTTCTGGCGCAAAAGGCTTTGAAAGGTAGTCCGTTGCGCCATCGCGCATCGCCTGAACCGCATCATCAATGGTGGCGTAGGCCGTCATTAACAGCACAGGCATATTAGGATATTTAGCTTTAATGCTTTTTAGCAGCGTTAAGCCACTCATTTCGCCCATTTGTATATCACTAACCACTAGGTCTACATTCTGAGACGACAGCATCATTAACGCTTCTTCTGCACAATCAGCGGCAATCACGTTGTAGTTACCTAATAACAGGGTGTCTAGGAGCGCCTCGCGTAAACCCGCGTCATCTTCAACAATTAGTATGGTAGTTTTAGACATTATTCTCTCCTATGACTTACGCGACATGAGTCAATGTTTGTGAGGTTTTAGCATTCGCTGAGCACGATAATGACACGCTAAAGCATGCCCCGCCCTCGGGTACGTCAATTACATTGAGTGCGCCGCTATGCGCACTTACCACCGACTTCACCACAGCAAGGCCCAAACCGGTACCGTGAGTTTTAGTTGTAAAAAAGGGTTCAAAGATTTTGGTTTTTAACCGTTCTGGTACACCTGGTCCTTTATCAATAACTGAAACATGTAAACGCTGATCGCTTACCGATGCCTGGACATGTACACACTCACCTTTCGGGGTGACTTGGCTTGCATTATGTATGAGATTTAACAATGCACCCTGAAGAGCAGTTAAATTCCCAGTTACTGCTGCGTCTTGCTCAAAACCTGAAAACGTTAGCTTTTGCTGCGCTTGAGCTGTCATGCTTTGTGCATTCCCCTCAATGGCACCGAATAATTCAGCGAGACTAATTTTGCTTACCACTTGCTCTTCGCCAGATTTAGCAAAAAGCAGCATGTCATTAACCTGGCTTTCCAGCTCTTTAAGCCTGTCTGTTAGTTTGTTCGCAAATTGTGTTTGTGCTTCTTCCCCTAACCCTTTACGCGTTAAGTTTGACGCATAAAGCATGGCTGCAGAAAGTGGAGTTCTGATTTGATGGGCCAGGGATGCCACCATTTTTCCAAGAGAAGACAACCGCTGCATGTGGCTGACCCGCGCTTGCAGCTGACGGGTTTCAGTTAGGTCTGTGATAACAATTAGCTGACCTGGCTCGTTGTCTAGTGGGGTAATTGAAAGCTTCACTCGTCTACCATCAACCAGCGATACTTCATGACCATCGTCTGCGCGAGGCTTGAAAGAGCGAGTAATAATACTGCGCCACACTTCCTCTTCCAGCGGTTCGCCTAACAATGCTTTTGCCTGCTCGTTGGCTTGGCGAACAATGCCCTTTCCATCAATAACAATAACACCCGCTGGCATCACTTGAAGTAAATGTTCGAGCCGACTCGCCTGCAATCTCAGTGATTCAATATCATCATTTTGTGACGTTTGATAATCATCTTGAGATACCGCCGAGCCGCCGTTAAGTGCATAGGCAGATGCGAAATACTCTGTAGATTGTTGTGTGCTGTCGAAAGCCATATTATCCTCGTCAAATTGCAGACGCTGTTTAACTATGACTTAGATAAAGCAGAAGATATGCCAACTTGATATTGGCTTATTTATCAGTAGGATAGATGGTATTTCCAAAGAAAAGCATAACGTCAATTAGCTGACATTACGCTTCTTCAGTACGCTGGATATCGTATTTCCGCATTTTTTCAACGAGCGTGGTTCTGCGCATTCCAAGCTTGTCGGCGGCACGTGCTACCACCCAATCTTGGTTTTCCAGGGCTTGTTTTATGAGATTCACTTCAAGCTCAGAAAGGTACTCTTTGAGGTTAACACCTTCTGCAGGTAACGAGGAGGACACCATACCGTTTAGGCCGTCGTGACTCTGCTCGCTAACGTCTTCTTCTGGCTCTTGCGCTGCAGCCTCGGCAAATAGTTCATTAAAGGCCTCACGCTCAAGCATTTCTTCTGGATAGTCTGGTTCGTAAGCCTGAACATCACCGTACTGATACTTTTCCGGTAAATCAGCAATATCAACAATCTGCCCAGGGTAAAGAATTGTTAATCGCTCAACTAAATTTGAGAGTTCACGAACGTTCCCCGCCCACTCATGCTCCATTAGCGACGCAATGGCTTGCTCGGTAAAACGCACGCTTTCAACGCCATCCCCTTGAATTCGGCTATTCAATTCCTGAAGCAATAAGGGAATATCGTCTTTTCTTTGTCTAAGCGCAGGGCTGTCGATTGGGAAAACGTTGAGTCGGTAGTACAAATCTTCTCGAAACTTGTCTTCGCTGATCATGGTTTCCAAGTTGCGGTGCGTTGCCGCAATTATGCGCACGTTGCATTGAAGGGGCTTATTCCCGCCTACGCGT
The DNA here is from genome assembly GCF_056311825.1 of Alteromonas sp. ABH4_452. NCBI lineage: Bacteria > Pseudomonadati > Pseudomonadota > Gammaproteobacteria > Alteromonadales > Alteromonadaceae > Alteromonas > Alteromonas sp. ABH4_452. Next base: position 3,773,931 of record NZ_CM149973.1, read on the forward strand.
TCAAACATACGTTCTTGCAACACACGTAATAACTTAACCTGCATTTGAAGCGGCATATCACCGATTTCGTCGAGGAATAATGTGCCGCCCTCAGCTAACTCGAAGCGCCCTTTACGTGCACTGATAGCGCCTGTGAAAGCGCCTTTCTCGTGACCAAACAATTCGCTCTCTAAAAGCTCGCCTGGAATAGCGCCGCAATTTACTGGAATGAATGGACCGTCTTTACGTTCAGATAAGAAGTGAACATTGCGCGCAACCACTTCTTTACCCGTACCAGACTCACCTAAAATCAACACGGTGGCATCGGTAGGCGCGACTTGCTCAACTAAGCGCCGCACAATTTGGATTTGCTCACTTTTACCAATTAGGCTTCTAAATAACCGCGTTTTTGTACCTGCCGCTCGAGATAAGCCTGGTTTACGTCGAGAGTATTCTTGGCAACGATGTATAGCCTGCGTTAAAACAGGGTACGTTAACGGTGTTGCAATAACACTAACCAGATTACAGCTTGCAGACGCCTGTGTATTACTTTCAACTAAAGCGACAAACGGTATGTGTGGAAACTTTTCTACCAGATTACTTACGGCAGTGGGCGAGCGGTGCTCAATAAGCACAGCGTCTGCACCACTTTCATGGAGGTATCGCTCGCATTCACTGAAGCCTCGTGACTGGCACGACTCTCCCATGAAGGTAACGATAGTTTCCAAGTTTTGAATAAGTTCCTGATTATCACTAATCAGCAAAATGTTCTTCATCAATTCCCCGAGAACGCTTTGTTATTATTTACAGTTTAGCGCATTTCTAAATTGTAACGACAAAAGATCGGAGCGCAACCGCTGTTTTGGGAAATGTATCAATAAAAAAAGCAGGTTACCCTGCTTCTTTCGATTAAATTTAGCCTAAGCTACACCATCTAGTCTAGCTTAATAACGATAAAACTTGGCTTTGCTGCTGGTTAGCTTGCGCTTGAACAGTAAGGGCTGCTTGCCCCAAAACATCGTTAGATGCGCGCTCTGATGCTGCTTGAGCAAAATCTAAATCTTGGATTCGGCTTCTTGCCTCTGCAGTATTAATGTTCGACTGAGTAAGAGAACGGGCTGCACTTTCAAAGCGATTTTGCGTTGCGCCTAAATCGCCCCGCGCACTGCCGAGAGTTTCTATAGCCGCGTCTGCTGCCCCTAGCGCATCTTCAATACTAGTGCCTGACGTAATATCGATAGATAGAACATCGTTTAGCTGCGCCGCAACATCCTGCGTGTTAACGCTAATTGATTGACCAGGGCTAGAACCTGACTGAAATTCAAGTGAGCCATTTTCAGATAATAACGGCTTGCCAGCAAAATTTGTTTGCTCGATAGTTTGCGAGATATTTTCTTGTAGCTGGGTTATTTCAGACTGAATAGCACGGCGATCGCCACTGCTAAGCACACCATTACCAGACTGCAAAGTAAGCTCGCGAATACGGTTGACGTCGTCGTTTATGCTTCCGAGTCCGCCTTCTGCCACCTGCGCGACAGAGATGCCATCGTAGACGTTGTTTAATGATTGACGATTTCCCTCTACTTCCGAGGTCAGCCTATCGATAATTTGTTGGGCTGCTGCGCCGTCAGATGCATTGTTAACTTTTTTACCGCTGGCAAGCTTCTCCATCAAGGATTCTTGCTTCTCTTGTACTTGGCTGAGAAGTGAGGTCGTTGAGCTATTAACTTGCATGACAATTTCCTAAAATTTGTAACACACTAAGTGTAGCAGAAAGCTGAGCAAAATGTAGTCAGCCATTTGTATAACAGTCGATACGTTCAACCTCAACTCTATACGCTCATGGAATAGTTTGACTTGCCGATAAGTTATGAGTGTACAATTTGTTTATTTTCAGGGATTAATGCTATGACTACTGTGGTGACGTACGGCACCTTTGATCTTTTCCATATAGGGCATGTTAGGCTTTTAAAGCGATTACACAGCTTAGGCGATAGACTAGTGGTTGGCTTGTCCTCTGATGAATTCAATACGGTAAAAGGTAAAAACGTAGTCATACCTTATGAAGACAGAAAGGAAATTTTGCTCTCCTGTCGTTATGTTGACGACGTCTTTCAAGAAAACTGCTGGGAACAAAAGCGGGAAGACCTTGAACGAGAAGGTGCTGATATATTTGCAATGGGTGATGACTGGATTGGCAAGTTCGATGACCTACAAGATATCGTTAAAGTTGTGTATTTACCCCGTACACAAGATGTTTCAACCACTGAACTTAAAACCGTTATCAGCGAAATTCAAAATGAGAAAATTCGCGAAGTGCAGAGTTTGACAGAGCATTTACGCACATTAGTACAAAGACTTTAGCACCTGTAATTAATGCTCCAATATTGTTATTCAAACGGACATAAAATCTACAAAGGAAAAGCACAATGCGAAGCTTAATACTTCTAACCCAAAACCAATATTCAGTGGTTTCGCATTTTTTTAGTGGTATTAAACTCGCCCTAGAAAACATGGGTTACGCCGTCGATATTCTTTATTGCGATAATCCAGATACAATTGCTAAAGGGTTCGTAAAATTAGCCCCCATAGAAGCGTATGATCACATATTTAGTTTTAATGGTAACGGCTTAGGCAAAATAACGGATTCTTTCAACACGCTTGCATTTGCAAAGTTAAAGCCTGTCTACGTTTATTGTGTAGACAATCCAATTCACGTTATTCCTCGCTTTTATGGACATCCAGTTACCGTGCTATGTGTAGCAGAAGAGCACGTGGCACTTATGCGGCAATTTGGACACAAGGCATCCTACTTTCCCCATGCAGTAATGGACAGCAAGAAGTGTTATCCCGCGCCAGAGATAGACAATAAAAACGAAAATATTCTTTTCCCGATATCTTTTATGAGCAGTGAAAGCGCAAAAAGTGCATTAACTCCCGTCTGGGAGCAATTAGGCGAAGGGATCGATGCATCAAATTCCGTAACAGACTTTTTACGAGTGATTGGCGTTGTGCCGACTGAAACATCGCCAGCGAGGACTAAATTTGACGAAAATATACGCCGAATTACCGTATTGGTTGATCGATTTCTTCGAGCACGTGAACGAGAACGGTGCTTGCTTTATTGCGCATCACGAAAAATAAAACTAAATGTAGTAGGTCGTGATTCGCTAAAATTTAGGGCACTCACTGATTATCACGACTATAACGAAGCCATCAATTTCTCAGATTTACTCAAAGAAATGTCTTTATCCCGGTGGGTTTTACACCAATCTCCAGGTTTCGAGGAAGGATTGCATGAACGTATTGTATACCCGCTTGTATGTGGGACTCCCGTTGTCGTATGGAAATATCCTCATGTACTAAGCGCGATGAGAAACAAAGGGGTTATTGATTTTGCCGATTATGATGCGTTGAACAAAGAGGATTCTTACATTCAGTTACTTACCAAAGGAAAGCAAGAAGTCCTAGACCACCATACGTGGTCACAGAGACTATCTGCGTTATTAACCGACACCAAATAACATTCGACGATTGGAAAAAGAAATGAACGTAGCCATAATCCCCGCAAGGGGCGGAAGCAAACGCATTCCTAAAAAAAATATAAAACCGTTTTGCGGTAAACCTATGATTGCCCATGCAATAGAAAATGCGTTGGCAAGCCCCTACGTAGACAAAGTCGTGGTTTCAACAGATGATGAATCAATTGCAAACGTCGCAAGAAATTATGGTGCTGAAGTGCCATTCATGAGACCTGCAGAATTGGCAGACGATTACACAGGCACTAGTCCTGTGGTTCGCAATGCATTGAGCTCCCTGTTAGAAAAAGGCTGGGATATAAACTATTGCGCCTGTGTTTATGCAACATCGCCTCTTCTGACCACATCATTAATTAATTCTTGCTATGAAATGCTAATGAACGCTGACAATACAGACTACGTATTTACAGCGGCAAGATTCTCATTTCCAATTCAACGGGCGATATTACAAACCGAAAATGGCGGCGTAAAACCTTTTGACGAGTTTGGTATTACTCAGCGCTCACAGGATTTACCACCAGCCTTTCATGATGCAGGACAGTTGTATTGGGGCCATCACAAAACCTGGCTTGATACTACCAAACGTATTTTCGGTGCCAACTCTAAAATGGTAGTAATGCCAGACCACTTAGTGCAAGACATTGATACACCTGAAGATTGGGTTAGAGCTGAACTGCTTTACAAGCTTTTGCAGAGCGAAAACGTAAAGTGAGGATTGTTTTTAGGGTCGATGGTACGGCCCAAATAGGACTCGGCCACGTTATGCGTTGCTTAACCTTGGCCACACAATTACTTCCCGTACACAGCATAACATTTCTGTGTTGCGCGCTGCCTTTAACTTTACAACAACAGATACAGCGTGCTGGAATTACATTATTGAACGCGCCACCGCTTCATAAAGGCGAACGGGAAGGTAATGCTTCGGCGGTCTTAAATGAAGTAGAACAAGCCTCTCATGCTGCTCACTGTATAGCGCTTCTTGACGATATTAACGATGAGCCTATCGACATGCTTATAGTCGACCACTATCAGCTATCAGCTTCGTTTAGTAAAGTGATGCGCAGTCGCTGCACACATATTGTTGTCATTGACGATTTAGCAAACCGCCAACACGACTGTGACGTGATGTTGGACCAAAATCTCTTTGAGGACTTTGAATTCCGATACGATCAGCTTGTCCCTCCTCATTGCCAAAAACTCTTAGGACCCGAGTTCGCTATTTTGAGAAATGAGTTTTACGGCTCAACACCAATGCCTAGAAATGACAGCCATATTCTGGTCTGCTTTGGCGGCAGCGATCCTATAAATTTAACGGAGCGCGTTGTTGATGCTTTAATTGAATTAAAGTCTTTAACTTTTTCTGCCGATATTGTTGTCGGAGCGGCTTATTCCGGCGTTAATGCGCTTAAAGCAAAAGTTAATTGCCTACCGAACGCGAAGCTTCACGTCGCTTGCGGTCACATATCCGAGCTTATGAAAGCGGCCAATACAATGCTTGGCGCTGGAGGTTCGATGCACTGGGAGCGCGCAGCATCGGGGGTAGCAGGCATAATTATTACATTGGCTGATAATCAAGTTGAAACAACGCGGTGCCTGCACGAACGGCATTGCTGTTTGTGGCTAGGAGCATGTGACGAGGTCACTAACGAAGATATTAGCAAGGCCGTTGAATTTGCGATAAATTCGCCGCAAGAAATGCGTAAACTAGCAAACAACGCGGTATCTTTGGTGAGCGCAAACAAAAATCCATCTTTTGTAATGGATACTATATTGAACATTGTTACGAGGTAGTCATGAAACCAATCACAATCGGTGATATTCAAATTGGTCCGGGTCTCGCTCCCTTTATCATCGCAGAAATGTCTGGAAATCATGGACAATCATTGGAAAAAGCCTACCGACTCATTGATGCAGCTGCAGACGCTGGCGCACATGCCATAAAATTGCAAACCTATACGCCAGACACGATCACTTTGGATTGTCATGAAGGCGAATTTTTTATTGAAGACCCAAGTAGCCTTTGGAAAGGAAACTCTTTGTATAACCTCTACAAAGAGGCGATGACGCCTTGGGAATGGCACAAGGAGCTATTCGACTATGCCAAAGAGAAAGGCCTATTGGCATTTAGCACGCCCTTCGATTTAACCGCTGTCGACTTCCTAGAAACATTGAATCCACCTTGCTACAAAGTAGCGTCTTTTGAAAATACTGACCACGCTATCCTAGCGGCTGTAGCAAAGACAGGGAAACCCGTTATTGTCTCTACAGGCATGGCTAGCCAAGCAGAAATAGCCGAGTCTGTTGAAGTACTCCGTTCCAATGGGTGTGATGACATCATATTACTCAAGTGCACCAGTAATTACCCAGCAAACCCGGTAGACGCCAACTTAAAGACAATTCCTCATTTGAGCGAACTTTTCGACTGTCAAGTTGGACTTTCCGACCATACACCGGGGGTGGGGGTAGCTGTCGCCGCGGTGGCACTTGGCGCAACAGTAATTGAAAAGCATTTTGTTTTAGACAGAAGCGGTGGAGAGGTAGATGCAGAATTTTCTCTTGAACCCCATGAAATTAAGCTGCTTGTTGAGGAAACGGCGCGGGCAGCGGTAGCAATTGGCAAGGTGAGTTATGGCGCCACCGAGCGAGAAAAGGCCTCGTTGGTACACCGACGCTCTTTATACATTGCCAACGATATGAAAGCCGGCGATACATTAAATGCGGAGAATTTACGCTCTGTTCGCCCAGGGCTTGGGTTGCCTCCCAAATACCTTCCCCTTTTGCTTGGGAAGCAAATCAAGCGCGACGCACCAAAAGGTACCCCTATGAGTTGGGAGCTACTGTGAGATGAGAGCCATTCTGTTCGGTGCTAGTAAGGCCGGAGAAAACTACATTTCTAATCACCCAGATATAGAAGTCGTGGCATTCACGGATAACGATAGTGCGAAACACGGAACTCGTTTTATGGGTTATCCCATCATTGCACCCGCAGATATCAATACTCACGATGTCGACAGCATAATTATCACCAGTCAGTGGGTTGATCAAATCTATTCCCAACTTACCGAAGAAATGGGTATTGATGAGTCGAATATCATTGTACCGACTAAGCAGTCGGTAAAAGCTGCCCTGCCTTTCGAAGACCATGAAACGTTAGCCTTTGCCCAGTCCGTAATGCGTACGCTAAATCAATACTTCGTTTCCCACAACATTTCAGCGTGTCTAGATTCTGGAACTTTGCTAGGTGCTGTGAGAAATAAAGGGCTCATTCCTTGGGATGACGATATAGATTTAGCTGTAGATAAAGACAATTACGAAAGGTTACAGGCATCGCTACCTGAGCTTTATAAATTATTAAACACAAACTATGACATAAAGTGGAACATCGTCATCATCACGGTCAACGATATAGACTGTTGTATCAACCTAGAGTTTAGCAATTCATCACACACCCAATTAGTCCCTTTTGATATAAGCATACAGCGCAGAGAGTCGATAAGTGGTCTATCTGAGCTCTTGTCCTCGGGCGGGCTGTTTTTTGCCCCCGCTAAACATTTCGACAGCTACGAGCCAATCGAGTTTTTAGGTGAAACCTTTCTTGCCCCATTCGATGCAGAAGGCTTTCTCACATTTATGTACGGACATTGGCAAACGCCCAAAAAAACGACACAAATTACGGAATACGAAAATAGAAGAGCATCGATGTCAGCACCTAGAACAGGTATAAGCGTGCAAAAACGCACGCTTTCTCAATGAGCGTTTATACTAAGGTGTCAAATTAACGTGAACGTATTACTTTCAAGCGCCAGCAATAAAGTTCCACTATTAAAAGAGCTTCAATGTGCCGTCAAGCGTATCGATAAGAAGGGCATAGTTACGGCAGGCGATTTAAGTAGCCAAGTACTTACACGGCACTTTTGCGATGTATTTTGGCAAATGCCACCCACAAATCAAGACAACGTAGATGAGATTATTGCCCAGCTCAAGCATCGAAGAATTACTCATATTCTCCCAAGTAGAGACGGCGAACTGCTTTTTTGGGCAAGGCTAAAAAACGACCTAAAAAGCGCTAACATTCACGTACTTGTTTCTGATGAAAATGCAATAGAGCTTTGTTTGGATAAATTAAGATTCGGCCAATGCAGTATTCCTTTTATCATCCCTTCATTTGAAAGCATCGAAGAGGTGAAAACGGTTATTCAGGGCACTCCGCCATTGCACTATGTGGTCAAAGAACGTTTTGGTGCGGGTAGTAAAGCTGTTGGCCTTAATCTAAACGAAGACGACGCAGTGCAGCACGCCAAAGGTCTATCCTCCCCTATTTTTCAATTATACAAAGCAGGTCAAGAAATTAGCGTAGACGCTTGGCTAACAAAGGACCATTTGGTTAAAGCGGCGGTGTGCCGAGTGCGAGACCTAGTTGTTAATGGTGAATCCCAAATTACCTATACTTTACCGAATTGCCTTTTTACAGCACAGGTGACACAGACACTTTCCAAACTAGCGCTGTCTGGCCCCGTTGTATTACAAGGCATCATAAATGATGGAGTACTTCACATCATTGAATGTAATTCGCGATTTGGAGGCGCTTCAACGTTAGGTATCAAGGCGGGTGTTGATAGTCTTTATTGGAGCTTGTGCGAGAGTATAGGCGAAGATATTGACTCGTTGCCGGTAGATCTCGCATCCCATAAAATAACGCAGATTAGAGCTGCTACCGACTATTACCTATGATTTATATCTTCGACCTAGATGATACCCTTTATGATGAGCGCCAATACGTAGAGTCCGGCCTTGCAGCCGTTGCCTCATATGTGGAAAAAAGCTGGAATGTTGATAAGCGAAGTGGCTTTCAAGAATTAGTTACTCTGCTTGATCGAAATGGTCGTGGCCGAATTTTCAATGATTACTTAGCTAACCACGGCATAGCAGTCAATAAGCGGAATGTACGTGCCTGCGTTTCAGCATATCGCTTACACCAGCCCACTTTGACTTTGCCCGACAATCACCTAACGTTGCTAGAACGTTTGCCCAAACCGCTTTACCTCGTAACTGACGGAAATAAAGTGGTACAAAGTAAGAAAGTGGAAGCACTCAACATAGCGCACTACTTCAAGCGCGTGTTTGTCACTCACCGCTTCGGAGTGAAACATGCTAAACCTTCTACTTACTGCTTTGAAAAGATTAAACAAGCAGAGCAATGTCAGTGGCACGAAATGGTTTACATTGGTGACAACCCCGCAAAAGACTTCGTTAATTTAAATAAACTTGGAATGCCGACCGTTCGAGTGCTAACTGGGGTTCACAAAACAGCACTTGCCAAGCCAGGTTTCGATGCAAAGTTTACAATACAAAATCTGAATGAACTTCCAGCCCTCAGGCTTTGAGCCTTATTAGGCAGCATCCCAGCATACTTAATAAAATAAAATCAATGCTTAACCTACCTACTGATAAACAACAAGTTCTACCTAAACACGAAGAAATCTACACCTTTAGGACTAATAATCCTCACCTAAGCGCATAGATTCTAAAGCTTTATGGCAAAAATGCCGACACATGATATATTGTGTTTATAACCATAAAAACAGCGAGCAAGCTATGTTCGATGGAAAATCGATTCTCATAACAGGTGGAACGGGTTCATTTGGCCATAAGTACACTGAGACTTTGTTAGCGAGATACAACCCAAAGCGCTTAATCATCTACTCACGCGACGAACTCAAACAGTTCGAAATGCAGCAAAAATTTAACGCGCCGTGCATGAGATATTTTATTGGCGATGTTCGTGATAGAGAACGACTTAATCGCGCCATGCAAGGTGTTGACTTTGTAATACACGCAGCGGCGATGAAGCAAGTCCCTGCCGCTGAATACAACCCTACCGAATGTATTCGTACGAATATCGATGGTGCCGAAAATGTAATTAACGCTGCCATTGATAATAACGTTGAAAAAGTTATTGCGTTGTCTACAGATAAAGCCGCCAACCCGGTTAATCTATACGGTGCTACCAAATTAGCTTCAGATAAATTGTTCGTTGCAGCCAATAATATTGTTGGCGCTGGTGCATCTCGATTTTCTGTAGTTCGTTACGGCAATGTAGTGGGTTCTCGTGGTTCTGTTGTGCCCTTTTTCAATAAGTTGATAGCGGAAAACAGTGATCATATTCCTGTTACACACAAAGACATGACCCGTTTTTGGATTACTCTTCAACAGGGCGTCGACTTTGTGCTTAAAAACTTTGAGCGCATGTTAGGTGGTGAGATTTTCGTACCGAAAATCCCATCTATTCGAATTACTGATCTCGCGACTGCAATGGCACCGGATATTCCAATCAAATATGTAGGGATTCGTTCAGGTGAAAAGCTTCATGAAATGATGTGCCCTGGCGACATGTCTCTGCACACATTTGAATTCGATGATCACTTTGTAATTGCCCCAGCTATTAAGTTTTTCCACCGAAGTAATAACTTTACTAGCAACGCACTTAGCGAACAGGGAAAACTTGTAGAGTCGGGTTTCGAGTACGTTTCAGACACTAACGAACATTTCCTTAGTATTGAAGAAATAAAGAAGTTCAATGAGGAAGCTCAATAGTGATTCCTTATGGGCGACAACACCTAGATGAAGATGATGTAAAAGCCGTTGTCGAAACCTTAACATCAAATTGGTTAACGCAAGGCCCGGCTATTCCTAAATTTGAAACCGCTCTTGCTGATTATTGTGGCGCTAATTTCGGGATTGCAGTTAATAGCGCTACGTCTGCTCTACACATTGCTTGCCTTGCACTAGGTGTGAGTGAAGGCGATAGAGTATGGACATCTCCGAACTCATTTGTTGCTTCGTCAAACTGCGCGCTCTACTGTGGTGCCAAGGTCGATTTCGTAGATATTGACCTTCACACCGGCAACATGTGCGTTGATGCTTTACGAAACAAACTTGCCCTAGCTGAATCCACCAACGCCTTACCAAAGGTGGTTATTCCCGTTCATTTTGCTGGTCAGCCCTGCGATATGAAAGAAATTCGTGCACTTTCAAAGGAATATGGCTTCTTTGTTATTGAAGATGCATCACATGCAGTAGGCGCAAAATACCAGAAGAAATTCGTAGGCAGCTGCGAATTCTCAGATATTTGTGTGTTTAGTTTCCACCCTGTAAAGATTATTACCACTATGGAGGGGGGAATGGCACTTACAAATAACAGTGAATGGGCTGAAAAGATGCGTATGTTGCGCAGTCACGGCATAACCAATGACCCAGAGAAGATGACTGAGGACAGTCATGGTCCTTGGTATTATCAACAAATAGCATTGGGCTTTAATTATCGTATGACTGACGTAGAAGCTGCGCTTGGTTTAAGCCAGCTAAAAAAATTGCCGAGCTTTTTAGAAAAGCGGAATGCGTTGGCTGCACATTATGACAAGCTTTTTGCTACTCTAGAGCGTGTGCAACCGCTTTCGCAAAAGGATGGGACTTATAGTAGCTATCACCTCTACGTAATCCGAGTACTCAACATAAACGAATCTGAGCACGAAATACTTGTATTTAAGCTTAGGTCCGCCGGGATTTTCGCTCATGTACATTACATTCCCATTCACACTCAACCCTTCTACAGAGAATTAGGATTTAACTGGGGAGACTTTCCTAATGCAGAGACGTATTATCATCAAGCTATTTCGCTGCCACTCTTCCCGCAATTATCTGTTGACGATTTGACGTATATTGCCGACACAGTATCTAAGCTAGTAGAGCTCAATAGCATACGATAATCGCTCAAGTATGTAATTTTGTATCGAAGCTAGCGCATTTTCGACTATGAAAAATTTTAACTGAAAGGAAACTTTCTATGAGCTTTGAAGAGGTTTCAAGGTGAAGTCACAAAAAGTAGCATTAATTACCGGCGTCACTGGTCAAGATGGCTCCTACCTTGCTGAATTACTCCTTGAAAAAGGATATGAAGTGCACGGTATTAAGCGCCGTTCATCACTTTTCAATACTCAACGAGTAGATCATATTTACCAAGATCCTCATACCAAAAACAGAAACTTCATTCTTCACTACGGTGATTTGAGTGACAGCTCTAACCTTGTTCGATTGATTCAACAAATTCAGCCAGATGAAATTTACAACTTGGGGGCTCAAAGCCATGTAGCTGTGAGCTTCGAGTCTCCAGAATACACAGCAGACGTGGATGCATTAGGAGCTCTAAGGCTGTTAGAAGCTATAAGGCTGTTGGGATTAGAAAAGAAAACAAGATTTTATCAAGCGTCTACTTCTGAACTTTATGGATTGGTTCAAGAGTCGCCTCAAAAGGAAAGTACGCCGTTCTATCCCCGCTCTCCTTATGCTGTTGCAAAACTTTACGCTTATTGGATAACCGTGAATTATCGAGAGTCGTATGGCATTTACGCCTGCAACGGAATACTCTTCAATCATGAGTCACCTCGACGCGGAGAAACATTTGTGACACGAAAAGTTACACGAGGACTCGCGAATATAGCACAAGGTTTAGAAACGTGCCTTTACATGGGAAATATTGACGCGCTGCGAGACTGGGGCCATGCAAAAGACTATGTGTATATGCAATGGTTAATGCTTCAACAATCACAGCCAGAAGACTTCGTCATTGCAACTGGTCATCAATATACTGTGCGGGATTTTATTCAATGGACAGCTAATGAGCTTGGTATAACGATAACGTTTGAAGGGAAAGGCGTAGATGAAATTGCAGTTGTAACGCAAGTAAAAGGAAACGATGCACCAGCTGTAAACATCGGCGACGTCATAATGAAAATAAACCCTAAGTATTTTAGACCAGCTGAAGTAGAAACATTACTCGGTGACGCAAGCAAAGCGCGAGAAAAACTTGGGTGGGAACCTGAGACTGATGCAAAAGAATTATGCAAAGAAATGACGCAATATGATCTCGTTGAAGCTAAGCGCCAAGCGTTTTTAAAGCTCAATGGTTTTACCTACGATGCCTTAAGGGAAGAATAAAATGGCTATGAAAAACATCTTTATCGCCGGACATCGCGGGATGGTAGGACGCGCGCTTTGCAGAGCATTTGAAGGCGATGACGACGTTAACCTAATAACTAAAGCTAAAGCTGAATTAGACCTCACTGTTCAAGCAGATGTTGAAAGATTTTTCGACCAAAATCACATTGACGAAGTCTATTTGGCTGCGGCTAAAGTAGGAGGGATATACGCCAACAATGCGTTAACTGGTGAATTCATTCACCAAAATTTGATGATTCAATCGAATGTTATTCATGCTGCTCATCGTAGCGGAGTTCAAAAGTTATTGTTTCTCGGCTCAAGCTGCATTTATCCAAAATTTGCCAATCAGCCAATTCGTGAAGAAGCATTATTAACCGGTCAACTAGAACCCACCAATGAGTCTTACGCTGTCGCCAAAATAGCAGGTATTAAGCTATGCGAAGCGTATAGGCGTCAATATGGTAGGGATTACCGTTCTGTCATGCCAACGAATCTCTATGGGCCTTATGATAATTTTGACCCACAAAACGGACACGTGATCCCAGCTTTGTTTTATAAGTTTCACCAAGCATTGAAAAATAACACTTCTGAGGTTGAGATTTGGGGCAGTGGTCAAGCGAGACGAGAATTTCTCCACGTGGACGACCTTGCCTCTGCATGTAAGTTTTTGATGGCCAATGACGAAGACGCATTCTGGGCTATTGTAGACGCGCATTGCTCGCATATAAATATTGGTACTGGCAGCGACTGTTCGATTAAAGAGCTGGCTGAGATGATAAAAATAAGTACCGGCTATCAAGGTCAACTTTCATTTGATGAGAATAAGCCTGAAGGGACACCTGTGAAGCGTCTTGATGTTACTAAAATGCAGGCGCTAGGATGGCAAGCTGACTACAAACTTAAGGACGGTCTACAAAAGGTTTGGAATTGGTACTGCAAACATCTAAGTGAAGCCTAGTACTATTTTACGGATGATTGCGTCAATCCAGTTAAGTTTGTCAATTGAAACACGTTTTATAAATAGCATCAGAATATAAAAGCATGAACAGTAATAGTGTTACACAGTCTATATTAGCGAATATCCCTCAGCCAGAATATTACGATGAGACAATATTGTTTGGCGAAGCAGACTATTACGGGGCCTCACTTAATATCGCACGCCAACTTGGTTTGCCGCGAGCGCCTTTCAGTAAGAGTGGCTGGCGACATGGATGGATGCATTATCCCGCGAAATTTGTTTCACAGTTAACTGTGTGGGGTAAACAAGAATCTCAGTATTTGCTGACACAAAAAGAGGACGCCGATTTTCTCAAGTCTCATAACATTCAAGCAAAAGCCGTTGGAATGCCTTTCATCTATGCCGATGCGATTGATGAATCTTTGAGAAAACCCAATACATTGTTAGTGATGCCGCCGCACACTTTGCCTTATATTCCTGCTATTGGTAATGAAGAAGATTACTTATTAGAAATTGAACGTATACGACATGATTTCGATTCAGTGGTGTTTTGTATACACCACTCTTGTTTTGAACGTGGTATCTGGCCTGACTTATTAAAAAAGTACGGTTACCCCATGGTTATTGGCGCAAGTGCCCATCAGTCAAACGCGCTAGTTCGCTTACAAAAGCTTTTTTCTAGTTTCGAGTATGTGACCTCTAACATTTTAGGCTCCCATATACCCTATGCTGCTTTCTGCAAAGCAAAAGTGTCCTTTTTTGGCACGTTTTGCGACCTGACACAGCTAAACTATGACAAGGATCCTCAAGCACAGGCAAACCCTGAATTATGGGATTACATTATTGAGAATTCAAAAGAAGCACCAGTTAAGAAAGCTATGCCCTTTATGTTTTGTGAACACCCAAAAGAGGCAGGTTTACATACCGCGTGGGCTGAACATGAGCTCGGTTTTGCCAACAAAAAACCTGCACATGAAATTGCAGAGTTACTAGGGTGGAACAACGCGGTTTACCAACTTAATCAAGCGGATCAATACAGGCGTATTCTCAAAGGTAAAGCAATGGAAAGTCTGCTTAGTAGTTTGATTACATTGCCTGATGATATTAAAGATGACCAATTCGCAATTTACGGCGCAGGTAAAATAGGGGCGATGATACTTAGCATGCTTTCAAACTTTGGGTTAAAACCAGCGTGTATTTTTGATAAAAACTACGCAAGCTTACAAGAACTAAACGGAGTCAATGTGTGCGATCCTCAAAGCATCTCAACCTCTTCTGTTTCTCATATTTTAGTTGCATCCTTTGTTCATCAAAAAGAGATATCTGACAACATTTTGCAAATCCGCGACGATATAAAAGTATGGTCTGTTTATTAAATTACCTTTTTACATCTTCCAAACACGTCGAACATGGCTGATGTAGTTGTAAGATTTTAAGAACAACGGTCGTTCATTAGAAACACCTTCATCATACAGTTAATGTCACGCGACATATCAATGCTACCTATACATTTAACTAAAGTTTCTCAACATATAGCGGATAAGTAAGTTGAATGTGAAGTTTATACTTAAAGAAAGTTACAGGATTTTCAATTGAAAAAAGTCATATTAACCGGCGCTAATGGTCAACTAGGGCAAAGTTTTATTAGCTTGCTATTAGGACAAGGTTTTAAAGTGATCGCAGTTGACCAGAACATCGACAATTTAAAAGCCTCACAGACATTGGACGTGGTTAGACTTGATATAACCAATAGTAATGATGTCAAAGATTTTTACAGCGACTTCGATGAAGTTTACGGACTGATTAATAACGCTGGAGCGGCTGTATTCACCCCTTTTGAAGAAAGAACCGCTGATGAATTTATGTCGGTAGTAGAGGTAAACCTGCTCGGCACGTTTTTAATGTCTCAAGGGGCAGTAAAATTAATGAAAAAAAGCCGAGAAGGGAAAATAGTGAACATCGGCTCTATATACGGCGTGGTGAGCAGCGACGAACGGATATACGGAGAAAGCAAGCGCAATAACTCTGAAGTCTATTCAGTTACCAAAGCCGGGGTGATTCAATTATCCAAGTATATGGCAGCACACTTCGGAAAATATAACATTCAAACAAATTGTATATCTCCTGGGGGTATTTTTAATCAACAAACCGCTGATTTTGTAGCTAACTATACCGCAAAAACGCCTATGGAAAGAATGGGGCGCCCTGAAGATTTGCACGCCGCAATCAGCTTTTTATTTGATGAAAATAACAACTATACCAACGGGCAAAACATTGTCGTAGATGGAGGGTTTACTGCATGGTAAATCGACATTACATTTTAGGGGCTGGGGTTACGGGCCTTAGTCTTGCCTACGAATTGTTGAAAAAAGGTCAACATGTCACCCTAATCGAAAAGTCAGCGTCTGTTGGGGGGCTGGCTAAAAGTCTTACATGGCAAGGCCGACAGATTGATCTAGGCCCACATATTTACCACACGCCAGATAAAGACATTGAGGAATATTGGAAAGCGGAATTTCCGGAGCTTTTTTACGAGCGTCACCACTGGTCTAAAAATTTAAAAGATAATCAGTTTTTTGACTACCCTATCAATAAAGAATTTATTGATAGCCTTCCTAAAGCGTTGTCTGAGAAAATCAAACATGAACTCGAGAATGTAGACGCAGAAAAAGTCGCTAGTGCTAATAACTACTATGAATATATAAGGGCGCTGGCAGGTGAAACGTTACAAGAAATGTTCTTCATTAAATATCCCGAAAAACTGTGGGGGATGTCCGTCAAAAACCTTGACGCAAACTGGGCCCCTAAACGCATAAAAATCCGGGAAGAATCTGGTCCCTTTTTCGAAGGGCAATGGAGCGCTGTGGGGAACGAAGGCAGTGGAACAATTCTAGAGAATCTGAAAGATAAAGTATTGCAACTTGGCGGTGTTATCAGATTAAACGAGGCAATTGAAAGGATATTACTCAGGAATCAACGCATAAGCACGATTGCGACCAATAAAAGCAACATTAACGTAAACAGTAACGATGTTGTAATTAACACCACATCTTATTGTACCGCCTGCGATCTTTTGGGCAAAACAACGAATTTAAAATATCGCGGCGTGACGTTAGTTTACCTAGCAGTGAAAAACGCTGATGTTTTCCCAGAAGGCGTAGATTTCGTATACATTGATGATCCTAAAATACATTTCAATAGAATCTCTGACCAAAACTCTTTTGTGAAAGAGCCTGAATTAGAATCTACCATTCTTTGTTTTGAAATAACTTACAGCCAAGGTGATCAAATCGACAGTATGGAGCCGTCTTCCTTAGTTAAAGAGGTTAAGGAGCAGTTCATGTCATTGGACATGATTTCTGACGAATCATTGATTGCCGATGCGAAAGTCGTAAAACTTCCAGAAGTGTATCCTATGTTTTTCCTAGGGTATGAAAACGAACTTGCAAAGACCAAAGCAAGCATTGACGAAATCGAAAACATGTACACGCTTGGCAGCTTAGCCGAATATGCTTATTCTGATCTACAGGTTCTGTTTAGCAAAGCTATAGACTTGGCTGAGATCTTGACAAGTCCTACGTTCAAAATAAACAAGATAGATAAAGCTGCACCAAGACTCAATTTCGAGAAGCGTATTTTGCTAAACACGGATTATATTGGGCAAGATCATCCAGCATATGTCATCGCTGAAATTGGTTTGAACCACAACGGAAGTATGAAGATCGCCAAGCGTTTGATAGATGAGGCGGTTAATGCTGGAGCCAACGCAGTAAAATTGCAAAGCTATAAAAGCCATCTGCGCGTAGCTTCCGAAGGAAAAACATCTCGCTACGTAGAAAAAGTACTTAGCACGCAAGAAACCGATTATGAGATGTTTAAAAAGAATGAGCTCTCAGTTGCGCAAACAAAAGAACTGTTTAGTTACGCTAAAGAGAAAGGTATTACACTATTCTCAGCACCTTTTGACAATGAAAGCGTCGATGAGCTAGAAGAGCTTGGCGTAGATTGCTACAAGATAGCCTCTTTTGATCTCGTTAACTTACGTTTAATTGAAAAAGTCGCATTAACTGGGAAACCGCTCATTCTCTCTACAGGAATGGCATCGCTGTCTGAAGTCGAAGACGCACTTCGAGTGGTTGCTTACACAGGGAACCGACAGGTCATTCTGCTTCAATGTACGTCATCATACCCTTGCCCACCTACATCTATGAATATTCGTGCTATTGACACAATGAAACAAGCATTTAACCAACTGCCTGTAGGACTGTCAGATCACGTCATTGGTGATGTGGTTAGCTTAGCTGCGGTTAGCCGAGGTGCTGACGTCATAGAAAAACACTTTACGTTAGACAAAAAAATGGAAGGTCCAGACCACATTTTGTCTTTAGAGCCTGACGAATTAAAACGCATGATTTTCAACATTAGGCAAATTGAAGAGTGTTTGGGAGACGGTGTCAAACAAGCCTCAACTAACGAGATAAGCACGCTCATACGTTTTAGAAAAACCATGTATTCGAGCGTAGACATTGCTAAAGGCGAAAAAATTAAACCAGAGCACATTACTTACAAAGGCCCTGCTTATGGCTTGTATGCGAAGTACGAAGATTTAGTGGTGGGCAGTATAGCTAAAGATGATATTGCAGCTGATACGCCGATAACATGGGATTTGATTAACTCTTAGGAGATAACTTATGAGCTCGTTTATCCACAAAGTAAAGTCTCTTATTAGTGAGCTATCGGCACAAAATGTGAGTCGTATATTTACGATAGCAACGACATCGAAGGGAGAAGAAGAGCCTTACTTGACGCCACTTAGAGTGACGAGAGACTTTGCAGTAGCGGGTTGTGTTATTTTTAAACAGGAATGCCTGCTTGACATAATCGAGCTTGTTGACGGCGCTGTCGATATCGTTTTAGTTGATACTGAAAAGAAGATTCCGCTATCAATAAATAAGCAAGCGTTGCTTGCCAGTGACAGCATCTATTTGAAAAGAAATACCATAGGACCTGTAGAAACCGGAAATTTATCGAAAATCTGTTTTCAGCAAATATCAAAAAGCGCGACTTTTGAATTCAAACCAAATGACTTAACCGTAAACAGCGCCTGGTCATTTTTAAGCCAACGATTAGGGGTTTTGAGCGGAAAGAGAATAGCTATTCTTGGCGCTGGGAATATAGGAAGCAAGTTAGCGCTCAAACTCGTCGAGTGTGGTGCAGACGTTCACATATACCGTCAACAAGCTCATGTAGGTTATCAAATCACAAATGGCCTGAACTTGATAAAACATGAAAATACGGTTTCCAACATCACGTTTCACAACAGCTTGCTCTCTACTTCGTTTAGTGCGGATGTCGTTGTAGGATGCACGAATGGTGTACCAATCATAGATAATGAAGTCATCCAGACGGTCAAAAAAAATGCATTAGTTGTTGATCTTGGTAAGAACAACATAACCGCAGATGCGATAAAGCTTGCTATAAAAAATAAGCTTGAAATTTACAGAGTTGATGTAACGGCAGCGCTTGAAGGGTTTATATACGAAATGCTCAAAATGCGTGACGTGTTAAACTCATCTTATGGCAAAAAGGCGTTGTCGTTTTGTAATATCGTTTCAGGTGGATATCTAGGTGAAGATGGTGATGTCATTGTAGACGATATCTCTAAGCCCAGTGTTATTTACGGTGTCGCGAACGGGGCTGGCTCGATAAAAAAATCACTAAGTTCAGCTGAAAATGAAATCATTGCTAAACTGAAAAAAGAAGTTTGCCTATGCTAAATCAATATGGAAAAAATGCCTCGGCACTTTTACTTCAAAAAAAATCTTTTTTTGAAGAAAATAAAATGCACGTGGAAAAACAAAGAAAAATAGCTCAACTGTACACAGCACAGCCAGAGAGAAAAACGTGTAAGAATTGTGATTCTCTTTTGGACGTACAAATAGATTTCACAAAAGATTCAATTCCTTATAAAGCATGCCGAACGTGTTCTCACTTGAATGGCGCTCATGAAGATACCACGGAATTTTGCCAGACGGTTTACGCTGTTGACGATGAGGACTATGCCCAGAATTATACACCAGCAGACAGAAACGAGTATGAATACAGAACGGCGAGCATCTATCTGCCAAAAGCTGAATTTCTTTTCACTGCATTGAAGTCATCTGGCGTAGATCCACATAAAAATGCTTATTTTGATTACGGTGCAGGTTCGGGTTACTTTGTTTCGGCATTGCTTAAACTAGGCCTTAACAATGTTTCAGGTTCAGATGTTTCTAAGTCACAGGTCGATATGGCAAATCGCCTTTTCCCGTCACCGCGACTTACGTGTCACGATATCAACGATAACCATGAATCTCTGGCCACAACCAAATCTCAAGTTGTGTCAATGATTGGTGTGCTAGAGCACCTTCAGTCGCCAAGAAAAGCCTTGCAGCGTCTGAATGAAAATCCACACGTTAAGTATATCTTTATTTCTGTACCCACATTCAGCTTGTCAGTTTATCTTGAAATGCTTGATGACAATGTTTTTCATCGTCAGTTACATGGTGGGCATACCCACTTATACACTGAAGATTCTCTTTCTTATATGTGCAGCGAGTTTAATTTTGAGGTCATCGGACAATGGTGGTTTGGTACAGACCTTGTAGACCTCTACCGACAGCTACACATTAACTTGGAGACAAACAACGTATCTTCATACATTAAAAAAGATTTTAACAAACGTTTTCTGACTTTTCTCGACAGCGCACAGCTGGAACTAGATAAGCAGAAAGAGTCATCAGAAGTTCACATGCTATTAAGAAAAAAAAATGCCTGACATTCTGACTGTGATACCTGCTCGCTCGGGAAGCAAATCGCTACCTCACAAAAATATCAAATTACTTGAAGGAAAACCTCTGCTTGCCTACTCAATAGAGTACGCCAAGCGATGTGCACTGGTGTCAAAGACAGTGGTTTCAACAGATAGCGAAGAGTATGCAGATATTGCGAGGCAATACGGCGCCAGCGTTCCTTTTTTACGGCCGCCTGAATACGCTAGAGACAGCAGCACCGACTTTGAATTTATGAAGCACGCCTTTGACTTTCATCGTTCTCATAATGAGCATTATGATCTACTCGTTTTGCTTAGACCGACTTCTCCCCTGCGCCCCAAAGGCTTGATCGAAAGGGGCGTCTCGATTCTTTGCGAAAACCCTTCTGCCACCTCCGTCCGCTCTGTAGCTCCCGTAACGGAGCATCCTTATAGAGTGTGGAGCAAGAGAAAAGACGGAAGTATTGAAGGCTTTGTTAGCCATGAAAAAGAGCCCTATAATTTGCCAAGACAAAAACTACCCGAACTATTGTTTCAAACTGGCGATATAGAAATTGTTAGAGCAAGTACACTTTTAACTGGCTCGGTGAGCGGTGACAACGTATACCCTTTGATCATAGCGCACGACGATATGGTAGATATTGATTCAGAATCAGACTTTAAAGAAGCAAAGAGAAGAATGCTATGAAGATTTTGATATGTGGCATGGGCTCGATAGGCGTTCGCCACTTTAGAAACTTACAGACGCTTGGCGTTACCGACATCATTTTTTATAGCACTCGAAAAAGTACCTTTCCCCAAATAGAGGAAATCATGCAAGGAGCGCAAGTTTTTGATTCTCTTCACGACGCGCTAGCTGAAATGCCTGACATTTGCATGATCACCAACCCTACTTCACTGCACGTCCGCACAGCCATTGAAGCTGCTAAGCATGGATGCCATCTATATATTGAGAAGCCTATTTCTCATACACTAGAGGGCCTAGAGGAACTTAATCGGCTAATTGAGATGCACAACTTGATTTCGTTCGTTACGTATCAGTTTAGATTTCATCCGCATATCAAATTACTGTGCGAATTAGTAAAACAAAAAGATGTTTATGGCGATGTGATATGGGCAAGGGCTGAATGGTCTGAATATTTACCGGATTGGCATCCATGGGAAGATTATACTAAAGGATACAGCGCACGCAGTGAACTAGGCGGAGGAGTGCTAAGAACACAAATACATCCGTTGAACTATTTGTCTTTTATTTTAGGTGAGATAAGCGAATTGTCGGTTCACTGCCAAGCAAGCGGACATCTAGGTATTGATGTGGACGACCTCGCTGACATTCACCTGAGCTTTGAAAACAATGTTACTGCAAACGTTCATGTTGATTACCTGCAAAAGCCCAGAGTACATACGCTTACCGTAGTAACTAACAAAGGAAGGTTTGCCTGGGACTGCCACGCTAACGAACTATTTTTCATTGATCATGCTGCGAAGAAAACGCATTTTCCGAATGAAAATTTTGAAAGAAATGACATGTTTGTTTCGATGCTAGAGCATTTTCTGCATTGCGTAGAAACGGGCAAACAAAGTGCCTTTACTGTAAAAGAAGCGACTAGCGAGCTCTCTAAACTGCTAAATGCAGTCAAAAGCTAACAATTGCCACGGGGGTATTCCCCCCGACTGAAACGCTGAATCAAACACAAACTGTCGTTTTGTGATTACTAAAAGGCACTAACAATATACATACCAAGCAATTTTAACGGGCCTACACGTTAAACGAATCAATTCTTACTAAAGTAATGACCTAGCGGATGAGTTTCACCCGTTTTGACCTCAACCACTGGTAAACCCTTAATCAAAGAGCGGCGCTGCTCTCCAGACTTGAACGTTAATTTGCCATCCCTGTCGCGTGATTCTCTCATTTTTGACTCTACATAACTTTCTGATGGGGAGAGCGCACGCAAACTTCCCAAACGGTCGTTACGTACAAAAAAGAGATTATTTCCAGCGCTATTAGAGCCCACTAATTCGTAACCTTTTTCTTTACCTAAATAATGCAGAGCTGCAATAGAAGCGCCATAGTACAAATTAGAGTAATGTGCCTCGTTACGCTGAAATGAAGACGAATACGGTACAGACACTGCAGCCTTCCCTCCAAATACGCTATTATACTCAACTACAACCATGATAGGATTAACGGCTTCAATAGCTTGCCAAATCCAAAAATCATTGCCATCAACATCGATACTGAGCAAGCCTATTTCCCCTTCAAACCCTTCGCTTGCGATCAAATCGTTAATATTTTCTTTATCGATCCACGCTTTTTTTGCAGTTAAGTCATGACGCCAGTAAAAGTCTTGCTTCTTGATGCTTTCTATATTCATTGCATCACCATCCATCACTAGCCCTTTCCAGTTATTATTAACTAACAAAAAGCGTGTATTAGATTCGAGGTAATTCTCTACGCCAAACTCTACAAAAGTTTTCTCATGCTCATTTTGTATAACACGTTGTTGCAAATACTGAATGATGCCATCTTCACCAAATTGCGAAAAAACCTTAAATTCCACATCATGCAAAGAGCTCATCTCAATGCCTTTATTAGCATTTGCAAGTGCGCGGCCCTGAAGCACAAATAGATCATTGAGACGTTTATGTATAGAGCCTGCTATGTTTGCTTGCGAAGTACTTTCCTGCTTCTTCTCTTTTTTTTCATTTGTCATTGTGTTTACTTCCTAACAGCGTATCGTCATACAGATGTTCTAGCGCGTTCAAATAACCGTCTGCAAAGCGTTTTTGCGATAGCTCTAAATTTCTATAACTTGCGCTATCGTTAATGCTGTGTTCTAAGATTTCACCCTTTGCCTCATACATCTGTTCAAGCAAGACCCCCAACGTATTAGCATCGTTAGGCTCAAAGTAATGTGCTCGGGCGCCACATTGCTCTCTATGAACTGGAATGTCGGATAGGATCATTCGCTTACCGAAAACCTTCGCCTCTTCAACTGTTGTGCTCCACCCCTCGAAAAAAGAAGGATTGATAACCGCAATTGCTCCTGCCATGAGAGACATAACTTCATCACGTGATACAAGTCCAAGCACCACAAACTTGTCCTGAAGATTGTACTCTTCAATGAAACTTTGTAATTCAGAAAAGTGCGAGGCATTGCGGTGGTCGCTTGTGTACCCTGTAGCAACAACTTTGATATCTGATGACACTTTTTTTAACGCTTCAAGTACCACTTTATGGTTTTTGTGAATCCAAAATTGGTTCGGTAGATAAAAGTATCCACGATCAGCTAACGACTGTTTTTTCGCAGATTCAAGCGTGCGCCGTGCTATGTCAAAATCTGCCAATGTAATGTTAGGTGAAAACTGTACAACATGTGTTTTGGTTTGTTTGTATTCAGGGAAAAAACGTTTGAAGTCTTGAGCAGCTGAATGACTGCTTAGCAGTAAATGACCTGACCGTTCGGCAGCCATAGCAATGAGCCGGTTTCTATTACGCAATTCATCCTCAGAAAAAAGGTGTGGCAAATGGCAATGTTGGAAATCTGGCATCCAATACATAGCTGGGGGAGTGAGCCGTACACCTGGCGATGTATGCGTTAATACAGTGAGTTTGAACTTACGCGCATAGTAGGCTATGCGAATGTCAGTCTGAAAATACTTGCACAATTTGCTTATTCGAGGTGATGAAGCAGTCAAGTGATCACACTGGACTACTTGAATCTTCTTTGTGTAACTCTTGGGAAAGAGGTCGCTTCTGTTGGTCAAACAAAAAAAGCGATAATGATCGGGCGCAAACTTATCTAACGCCCCTAAAAGACTCAGAAAGTAGTTCTTTCCCCCTAGCCATGCATCCCCCCGGATAACTACAGGTATCCCGACCCTAATCATTTATCTACCTCTTTAAACCATGATATGTAGCGCTTCAACCCGTCTTCAAATGGCGTTTTTGAATGTAGCAGCTCTCTGTTTAACTCATTATTCGCCGCCACCAAGTCGCGAGGATCACCTTTTCTATCTTCACTTGTCATAAAAAGTGGATTATTTTCATATCCTGCTAACGATAGAATTAAGCTAATTGCAGAGGAGATACTTAACGGCTCTCCTGTACCCACGTTAAGTATTTGCTCGCTACTACGCCATTGACACTGTGCCAGCGTTAACAGTGACTGGACAAAATCCTCAATGTACATCCAATCTCTTAACTGAGCTCCTGTACCAGAGAATCTAAACTCTCCTTTTTCGGCCTTACTCAGAACGTCCCAAAAAAGCTGTTTTCTCAAGCCTGGCCCGTACAAGGAAAACGGTCTAACGATCTTCACTTGAAGATCATAAGTTACAGAATAAAAAACAAGCATTTCTTCTGCTAACTTTTTATGAAAACCATACGGAGAAATAGGCGCAAGCTCAGTGCTTACAGAGGTACTACTGCTAGCATTCTTACCGTATACAGCTGCACTAGAAACATAAATTAACCTACTACTTTGCCATTCATCTTTCATTTTATTAAGAAGAGCATTGAGATTTGGTAATGTCTTGGCAAAGTCGTTAGACGGTGAAGCTATCGAATCTGCCACAGATGCGCCGCCTGCCACATGAAATATCACATCTGGCTTTTCGCACTTATCAAGAAGACTCTCATTAATATCACCGGACAAGTCAGATAATGAATTACTGCGAACCGTCCTTTTCACGCTATAGTTTCGGGCGTTAAGTTCGTTGTATAAATGTGTACCAACAAACCCTTCGCCACCTAGAATGAGAAATTTTTGCAGCATTTTGTCTCCTGTTCTTTGACTACTGCGTGGCGTATGAGAACTCATAAATGTATCTCACTTACAGTGCTCGCCAACTTACAACTTCTGCATTAGTAATACTGCGCCGTATAGATTCAGCGATTGCCTCTTCATGCGCGCCTTCAACACAGTTAACGATAATATCTAACGGTAACTGACTGAGCATATCTAACGATTTTATGGGAACGTCTTTGATAGATGACGTGGCCTGTCTATCTGAGGTGACAAAGCATTGAACATTCCCACCAGCGCTTTTCAGTGCGTTTGCAATTATTATGGACAGTTGCCTAGTACCGAAGACAGCGATATTTTTGCCTTGGTAATCACCGAACGCATGTTCTTTGCACACTAGCTGTTCTAATAAAAATTTCAAATCTTGAACATTTCTGTCTAGCTGATGTTGGTTGTCTTTCACTACATCCTCAAGCAACAGAGCAACTGCTTGAGACTCTTTTTTCAGCAATGTTCTATTTGAACTCAGCGAGCTACTCCCTCCTTGTCGAAAATTGGCAGAAACAATATCAAGGTATTTGCCGCTGTATCGCCGCATAGCAGTCTTCATAAAAAAACTGTCAGCGTAAAGTGTGAAGCATTCACTGAAAGGGCCTATTTTCTCGAATAGGCTTTTGCGACAAAAGAACCCTTGATGACAAACATTTGTTCCCTCTTTTTCACTAGCATGTGTAAGCCAAGTTTCTCCCGTATTGTCGTCGAAGCAACGTACTCGTGTTGAAACATAATCAATATCGCGATTAGAAAACTCAACAAGGACCTTCGCTAAATTAGATGTCCCATGCAACGTATCGTCTGCACCAAGAAAATAGACAACGTCGCCCTCCGCCATATCCACGCCGCGATTAAAAGCGTGATATATTCCTCTATCAGGGCTTGAGTAAATTTTTTTGACGTGCGGATAAGATGCAGCAGTAGCCAGCGTATTATTTGTAGAGCCACCATCTACAATGATATGCTCAATGTCATCAATGATATCTTGGTGCGCTACGCTTTTTAAGCACGCGTCAAACAAATCATCACAGTTATAAGTTGCGGTTATTATTGATAATTTCACTATTTTCTCACAAATTACACTACTGTACTTAGGCTAAGCTAGAACATAGAAATCATGCCCCTCTTTTTTTCCCAACGAGGAAAGGAGGCTCGTTATTTCAGATCGAACGGGTTGCGCTGCTACAATCAAAGCTTTAGGCGCCGTTTGAGACAAGTAACGTTCAAGCGATATTATCGGCACCTTCGTTTCAGACACAATTACATCAGAGGTTTCGCCATCTTTTTTGTCCACAAAGGCAACGATCTCCCTGTCTAGCAAATGCGCGTGCCTCACAAAAGATCTCGCTAGCTTTCCTGCACCATATACGTAAACCTGCTTTCCCTGTGTACATGCAATTAAGCGCTCACTTTTCTCTTCTATCACTGCAATAAGGCCTTCATCGAAGTCATTTTGAGAGAGGCTCATTGTGGTAGAGGAGTCACTTATACGCATCTTCACAAGGGACTTTTCTAGACAGTCGAACTTGAACCCTTGGTTAAGCAATCGTAAAAATAAAACGTAATCTTCAAATATTCTCAAGCGAGGATAGCGAACACGCTTTAGCGCTGCTGTTTTAGCAAAATAAGTAGTATGTGGAAAACAAGGCCACTGCCGAAGAGACGCATTTATATCGTCAGGGCTGGCAATATCGTTTATGGCGCGCTCCTTCTCATTTTTGAAAACAGTGAACCGGGAAGAGTTAGCAACACTATCGGTATCAGCGAAATAATTTAAGTGACATTTAACAATATCAGCCTCGCGGCTTTCAATGAACCTAAGTTGCTCGTCAAACCTATTAGGTTCGCTTATGTCATCAGCATCAACTTTCGCGATATAAGGTGTGGTTACCAGATCTAACGCATCATCTAGCCGATATCCAACACCTTTGTTCTCTTTATAGGTGATGAACTTAATTCTAGGGTCTGAGAAACCTTCGACTTTAAGTTTAGTGTTATCCGTTGAACCATCGTCAACGATGAGAAACTCGAAATTTGGATAAGTTTGAGATAAAACTGAGTCGATTGTTTCTTCTACCCACTTAGATGCGTTGAAAGTAGTCATCAATGCGGTGACTTTATTTACCATCTACTAGGCTTCCAATTGAGAAACAAGCATGTCGTTTACCGCATCAACTCTCTGAAGATACTCCTCTTGAGATATTGACTCTTTTCTGAAGTCTTTCACTTTTACCCTAGGAATGAAAATAAGACGGTCACCACTTAAAAGTAAAAGATCTTCGCATCGCAAAGCATTTTGACTAAGAACGAGAAAATCTGGCCCCGCATAGCAAAAATAATGCTTGCTCAGAGAAATAAATTTGTCGAAATAGTCATGCTCCAACGAGGGATGAAAACTGACTTTTTGCAGTAAAATTACATTCTTCAGTCCACTAGAAAAAGCAACCAAGGAAGTTTCAAACAAGGTGAGTGGATTATTCTGATAGGGCACCCCAAGATCGTTAAAATCTCCGCGCGCTAATAATGTAAGACCACGAAATGAAAGTTTGACATCACTGTCATTCTCCAGCCAAACGATATTACATGTGTTTTCGCCATCATCTATAGACTGCGCTTTTTCATCAACCCAGTTAATTAAAATCTGCGTTGCATTTTGAGCATTCTGTAACGATAACTCCGTCAGTTTTGTTTTTGGTTCGAAGGCAATATTTTGATGTTGAACAGAAAGAGGGTGCGTATTCCATTTATCAATTAGAACATTGTTTCGTCTTAGGCTTGTATGCGGTGAAACAGCGTCGAACTGAAATTGAGAATGTTCTAAAAGCTTTATTGAATCTGCTATAAATGCTTGCCAAACCTCTTTTAAAGCATTGCCCGTTTCAATTACGACGCTTTCATCCTTAACATTCAGAAGCTTACTAAAAATGCTGTTAACGTAGTTGAAAGTTCCATTAAAGTAATAGAAAACTAAGCTTTTCTTCCGAAGCAACGACGAGACGATAAACTCCCTCTGCTCGTGAATTAACTCTTCAATATCTAATTTTGACGATAATGACTCAGTGAATAAATTGTTCAGCGCATTGAGTTCTTCGATTAAAGACGATGGCTTATACTTAGCTTCGAATTTAGACATTAAATTAGAGTTTTCAGCTGCAGAAAAAATATTGTTAAAAATTTCTTCTTTTGCCCGCTCTTTTTGAGCAGAGGTAGAAACGATAAGAACGTTTTCAGCGCTTAGCGTGTCTGCTCCATTTATATATGCGCCATTGCTTAAATTATAGATATAGGAATTTTTGCTCGCAAAGTTCTGCTCCAAAACCTTTGCTGAAACTTTAAATTCGTATTTAGTTTTAACCCACGGCTTAAAGTTACCTTTTACAACCAATGATATTTGATGATTTGACGCATAATTGTAAAGCTCTTTTCCTTCACTATCGTAATAGCCGGAAGACTTTGAATGGTGGTAATCGTCACTTGCAAAGCCTAAATCCGTGCCTAACAAATAGATATCTTGAAAACCTATCGTGGTAAACAGGTCTGCCGTGAAGTTCAAAACGGTAGGATAAGAGAAGTTTAATAGCTCGAAAGGATGCGACTTATGAATCTCAGTGAGTGAAACCGTTGATGCCTCGCCTTGTTTAAACGCCAATAGTGTATTTTTGAACAAGTTTGCTGAGTCGGGATGAATGCCATTGCAGCTCAGTAACGTAATGCGCTTGAGGTAATCAGCATCATTGATTCGGGACAACCAATCAAACGTTGAACGGTTTGTTTCAATTTCTGCGTGAAAATCTGGGGTCAAACCGTTTTTGTAAAGCGCGTACAGTGCAGTCCCGCATGAAACGATTATTGCTCTATCTTGCTCAGTTTTAAGTGTTTCAATTAACCCATCTAAAGAAGGCCCGTTACCTACTATAAAAACAGGTACATTTAGCGTTAGAGAAGTTAATCGGCGCTTTGCATCAGCCAGTAAAAAGGGTACGGAATTCTTCAGTGCCCATCGAGTATGAGCAATGCCATACAGTGCATTATCGAAATAGTCCCCCATGGCAATCATAACGAGAAGCTGTTCGCGTAATTGGGCAACTGCATCAGTAAGCTTCTCATTAACATAGCTCTGATAGAAGAATGTATTTGCCAACACATAAGGGCCAACAGACTGAAATTGAATCAATAAATCATTGGTGAGGTTTGAGCCATCGTCACCTATGTTTAAGTAAAGGCGTTTTTTTCCTTCATCAAACGAAGAAATGATATTTGCCCAGTCTATGGCAAATAATGAGGCATAAAAGAAATCTCGATTTGGCTCGCAAATAAATAGCATACCAATATCGTGTTCTTTTACTAAGTCGTTAAGCCCATAACCACTGCCAATGCCAAACTGGATGATAGACTTGACCTGAGTAGGTAACGCACTTTGCTTCTCCTGCACATCTTTTAGTACAGATTCACACTCTTCGACAAGCTGGTAATGCAAATACCCTTTTAACTTCTTTCCTTTATAGCTTAAAAGCAGACCATCTTTGTTCGGCTTTGATACAAAGGATTTAAAATTTGTTTTCGCATCATCAATTGGTGCACTGGAAAACAGCGCATTAGTTGACTTGTGATAAAGATAAACATCCCCGTCAACGTTAGCGCTTGGCGCCCACTGCTGAGGCTCATAATTTACAAACTCTTCGTATAGGTTCGGGAAGTACTTTTTTAAAGCGACGAGATTACTATTCTTGCGCTCCTCATCTAAATTTGAAGAACGCAACTCCTTGTCATCTTTTAGCGGTGCCCACTGATGAAGGTAACTCTCGCTAATTGAAGTAGTGTTACGAGCAGGTAACCACGACTGCAGTTCATGCCAATCTGATGTCATTAGTTTGCTTTCGAGGTTATTGAACACCGGATTATGCAAATGCTTATAAAAATCTAGTTTATCAACTCCAATATGCTTTTTAAGCTCCAACATATCTTTAGCGAAGTTTGCGCCGTCAGAACCAATTTGAAGATACAAGGCGATGCTTCGTTCTTTCGCGATATTGAGCAATTCTCTCCAATTGAGACTAGACAGCGAACACACAAAATAATCAATATTAGGCTCATAGACCACTATATGTTGATAGCGGCTCTCTCTAATCAAATTCTCAATGTGGTAACCTAACCCCAGCCCCATAACAACCATCGCAGAAACAGATTTATCATTATCACTGGATAATGAAATGGGAGCCGTGCGAGCGATGTATGCATTGTAGTGAGAGAGAACTTCTTGCTTTGGATGCTCTCCATACAACACCTGCCCGGTGTTGTAGTTAATAATATTTAGCTCACCAAATTTATTACACAGCAAGGTAGATACTGACGAATCATGTTTCTTAATTAGGTCTGCAAGGGTTGGAATAAACCGCTCAAATGCACTAATACTGAGTCGATAGTTATCCCTAATCTCTTGCGCAAGCGCTCGCTCAATATTTTGCTGCTGTCGCTCATCTTCATGAACGTGAAACTGAATCTGCTGTAACATGGCTATTTATATTTCTTAACGGCTGCGCGGCCTCTAGAAAATTTGACCGCTTCTTTTTTGGCGTTATCAAGCAAACCTTGCGCCAGCTCTTCAAGCTTTTGATTTATCAGAATTTCTTTTTGTGCAAACGACGATTTTTCATCACCTTGAAGGCGAGATAGCGCTCTAACAACGACTTTATGGCGTATTTGGGAAAGATACCGAAATCGTTCTGTGGAAAATGTGTCACTGGGCGATGACAAACAAGCAGCTAACTCAGCGTTAACTGCTTGGAGGAATAAGGGAGTTTCGCTGTGATTTAGTATCGAGTTTTTCAAATAGCTTGTCGTTTCTGACGCTGGGCCTCGTACGCTTCCTGCTTCGCTTCTTCAGGAATCTGCACCCACGCATCGCGTATTGGTGTTAATAGGCTAGACACTTCATCCAACATATTCAAGTCGTTGTTAAAATGTGCATCATTCAAACGTTCTACCATATAGTTGTATAGTGCAAACATATTTTCAGCTACTTCACCACCAACCTCTACATCAAGCGTATCTCGCAAATGCATGATTATAGCGCTTGCTTTAGAAATGAAATCCGCTTTAGCCACCAGTTCTTTGCGCTCCATTGCCCCTTTTGCGTAAGCAACTCTATCAAGTGCCCCCTGCAAAAGCATAAGGGTGAGTTTATGCGGATCTGCATTTGCAACGTCCTGTTTTAAGTTCCCTTTACGATAGGCGTTTATACCTTTGAGTGACATAACAACTCCAACTCTACTTTATTTACAACGACGCTAATAACGCTGAACCAGTTTGGTTTAACTGTGCAACGGTTTGGTCGAGGTTTAAATATTTATCCCGAAGAATTTCTTCATAGTTAAGCATGCGTAATTCGAGTGTTTCACGCTCATCGTACAGCTCTTCTCGCTCATCTTTAACAGAGCGCTCACGCAAGCTGATTAAACCACTATAAGATGTATATTCTTTTGAAAACTCGTATAAGCGAGTAGCAATACCTTCATCAGAATCAGTAAACAATTTGGCAATCTCGTCGAAGTTATCTTCTAGTGCATCTTCTAGACGATCTTCGCCTGATCCTAAACCAAAATCAGTCGAACCAATTTCTAATTTGCCTTCATCATCGAATTCAATACCAATCTGGAAAAGCCCACCAAGAGCAGAGGAGCTGACGCTATCACCAACAATTGATGCCAATCCGCTCTGTATCCCTCGTAGTAAAGAGTCACCAGCGAGTGCGCCGTCATCTTCTAGCTCAGATTCGCCGTATTTAGTTAACGTACCTATTTCATCAATAAGCGCATTATAGTTATCGACAAAGTCACGAATTTTTTTATCTAAACCTTCTTTGTCATAGCCGATGTCTAGTTTAGTTGCTTGAAATTCTCCAGCTGCGTCTTTCGGAGAAACCTCATTAACATCAAACGAGACGTTTTGGATAGTATTTTCAAACTCATTAGAACTGCTTTGAACTTCGATACCATCAACGTAAGCGATAGCATTACGGGCACTTTCTATATTTGCAGCGCTAATATTGTTGGTGCCACCCGTTGTTGATAGTCGATCTAATTCAGCGGCACCTGTATCATTTGTGATGACAAGGTCATTACCATCACCTGTCTCATCTGAGGAAAATACTAAGCGAGGACCTGCGCCAGTTCCCGTATCAATAATGTTAGCCGTTACGCCAAAGTTATCATCTGCGCTATTAATCTTTTCACGTAACGCTGTTAGCGACATGCCTGCGGTAACATCTACAGTGAAACTTTCGCTTCCACCAACATCAAACGTAAGCGAGCCCGTCCCAGACGTCAGTACAGGATCGCTGCTTGAAGTAAATGCACCTTCATCTGTTGTGATCCTGCTTCCCGCAGCAAGTTGTTCGACAACAATTTCATAGCTGCCGCGAAGCGCTGAATTTGATGCTTCTGCTGAGAGAACATCATCATCTTCGGAAGGATTAGTTATCGTAGGCTCACGACCATTAATTCCGTTGTCACTGCGTAACTCATCAACGGCATCTTTGAAGTCAGACAACTTGGATTTAATCTGCCCGAGGCCAGAAATTTCAGCCTCTATACGTTCTTCTTTTGCATTTAACCGTTCTTCTTTGGGCTGACGCTCTGCAGTAAGAAGTTGTTGTACAAGATCGTCAAGAGCAAGGCCTGACCCTACACCTAGAGACTGAATTGTCATACTTTACCTCGTTAAACCTGGTTGTTGATAAACACCCCTACACTGTTCCCAACATCCTGTTGCAGCTCTTGAATGCGTTCGGCTAGTTTTAACACTTCTTCTGAAGGTATCTGCCTAATAACATCACCAGACTGTGAGTCTTTTACCGTTACTACAGAGCGTTTTGTTTCATCGTCTATGGTAAAAGCTAAATCCCTATTCTGAACTTTAAGGAATGATTCAACTTTGGCGACAGCATCATCTAGCTGAGCACCGTTCCTCTCTCCATCATTGTTATCGACCCGC
Source organism: Alteromonas sp. ABH4_452 (assembly GCF_056311825.1). Classification (NCBI taxonomy): domain Bacteria; kingdom Pseudomonadati; phylum Pseudomonadota; class Gammaproteobacteria; order Alteromonadales; family Alteromonadaceae; genus Alteromonas; species Alteromonas sp. ABH4_452. Next base: position 3,807,012 of record NZ_CM149973.1, read on the forward strand.
AGGTCAGGAGCTTGAGCAATATTTTTTCTATCTAACGTTTCACGGTCCGATAGAGCTTGCTCAGATTGGTTGGCACGTTGATTTGCATCGCTCTTCTTTTGCCTCGCTTGTTCGGAATTCTGATCAGAGACCAGAGGCGCGTCACTCTGCACAGGCACTACTGATGCTGTAGATGCAAAAGCTTGGCCACTTTGGGTATTTTGAATTTCCACGTAATACCTCCTTCCTGAAACGACAAAACGGGTCTTTGCCTATCATAGCAAACACCCGTTACATCTCAATTAAGGTAACTAATTAAAGTATAGCTTATCCAAGCAAAGACAGCGCTGTTTGAGGACGCTGGTTTGCCTGACTGAGAACAGAAACAGATGCCTGCTGAATAATCTGATTTCTGGTAAGTTCTGCAGTTTCTGCCGCAAAATCAGTATCACGAATTTGTGAACGAGCAGAAGACAGGTTTTCACTTATATTACTTAGGTTACGAATAGTAGACTGGAAGCGATTTTGCAGCGCACCTAAGTCGGCTCTCACGGCCCCGATTCCAGAGATAGCACCATCAATATCACTAAGTAATGAAGAGGCGCCAGCTGCAGTCGTTACGTCGTTAGTCGTAATCCCAAGGCCTGTTGCACTAAAGCCGCTAATAGAGCCTAGGTTGCCTGAAGACAAATTAACCGAAATGGTTTGGCCCGCGTTTGCGCCAACTAAGAATTTAGCAGAAAAGTTACCGTCTAGGATGTTCACGTTACCAAACTGTGTGTCTGTAGCGATACGTGAAATTTCTGTACGAAGTGCAGAAACTTCTTTTTGAAGCGCCTGACGGTCGGCTGAACTGTTGATACCATTTTGCGATTGAACTGCCAGTGTACGAATACGCTGTAAGCTTGTAGTTACCTCGCTTAGGGCACCTTCAGCCGTTTGAGATAAAGAAATAGCATCGTTCGCGTTACGAACGGCTTGGTTCAAACCTTGAACCTGAGATGTTAGACGATCTGAGATCTGCAAGCCAGCAGCATCATCTGCTGCACTGTTGATACGGAATCCCGATGAAAGTCTTTCGAACGACGTGTTTAAGCGATCGCTTACGTCAAAAAGCTGACGCTGCGCGTTAAGCGAAGACACATTAGTATTTACAAATAAAGACATTAGATTACCTCCTAGGGATTCGATGGCAAATTTGCTATCATCAAATCCTTCCAGTTCAAATTAGCTGGGTCACTACTCCCAACTAACCCCTCTCTTAAAAGTAAAGTAAATTACCCCTCAACAATAGGTATCGGCAAAGTCTTTAGGTTCTTTAGCTTTTTTTTGTATTTTTTACTCCAATTTTAAAAATAAAAAGTAACCAATTGTTTTAAAAAGAAAAAAATCATCTAGAGCGTTTGAAGAAAATTAGTAATTTTTCGATACATAGCTAAAAGATATCGATAATTGATACTGTAAATAATGTCGGTAAGCGTTAACTAAGATTTCGAACGTGCAATTCAGGATATGAGGAAAGAACCATCAAATTTGCAAGAATGAAAAAGCTGGCACTGTAAATGCTTTAGGAATATCGAACCAACGGCGTTGCTCTACCGTAGTTTGAAATTGGCGAGATGTTTCGGTAAAAATAAAAAAAGGCCGAGACATTCAAATCTCGGCCAATTTGCTCATGTTAGGAGATTGAGCAAATTCAGTTTCTGTCGGCTGGCAGGGTTTAGTAGGATAAACTGGCCTCTCAACCAACACTTCTACACTCTCAGTTCTGTTAGTCGGCGTTTTCTCTAAGGGGCGGCCTAATTGGCCGCTTTCCTTGCTTCAGGGGATGGCCTCTCAACTCCTTCCCAAATTTACGCCTAAAACATGCTTAACGCGTTAGCCTAGTAGAGACAATGCTGCTTGGGGGCGCTGGTTCGCCTGGGCTAAAATTGTTGTACTTGCCTGTTGTAAAATCTGATTACGGCTTAACTCTGCCGTTTCTGTGGCAAAGTCAGCATCTTTAATGCGAGATCTTGCCGCTGAAACGTTTTCTGAAATGTTACTTAAGTTTCTGATGGTAGATTGAAAACGATTCTGTAATGCCCCCAAGTCAGCGCGTAAACCGCCGACAGCAGATATTGCAGTATCGACCGCAGTTAGAAGGCGAGAAGCGCCCTGCTCTGTAAGTACATTATCATCCAAAATTCCCATGCCAGTCGCACTGAAACCATTTATGCCGGCACGTGCTAGTGCTGAACTCGATAGGTTTACAGAAATTGTTTGACCGGCATTAGCGCCTACCAAAAACTTAGCCGAAAAGTCACCTGTTAGAATATCCACACCAGCGAATTGCGTTGTTGTAGAAATACGCGAGATTTCTGTACGCAGTGCAGAGACTTCTTTTTGAAGTGCTAAACGGTCTGCAGAGCTATTAATACCGTTTTGCGATTGAATCGCTAGCGTGCGAATACGTTGAAGTGCTGTCGTCGTTTCCGCCATTGCACCTTCCGCAGTTTGAGCAAGCGAAATGCCGTCATTTGCATTTCGTACAGCTTGGTTTAACCCCTGAACTTGCGAAGTCATGCGGTCAGTAATCTGAAGACCTGCAGCATCATCAGCAGCGCTGTTGATTCTGAAGCCAGATGATAAGCGCTCAAATGCAGTGCTTAAGTTGTTGCCAGTAGTGAACAATTGACGTTGTGCGTTTAACGATGACACATTGGTATTTACAAATAGACTCATGGGTCTCTCCTAACAGTTTCGAGTGTTGCGCTATTGGTTTTATTATCTGCGCGATAGTTTAAAATTTTGGCATAACCTGTGCTTTGAATAGGTGTCAGGGTAATCTGACGTTTTGTCGGCACACTAACCGATGAAACTTGCTATATAGAGAAGTTACTTCTCTTTGCTGGCTGGCGGGTTTGATGTTCCAGACCTCAAACCTCTCACTACCTCCTGGCTTCATTCTCGCCTGTCAGCAGCTCCACCCTTAGCAAACCTTCCTATTTATCGCCACTCAAATCAATTTACTTTAGAAATTCTTTAAATTAATTTTTACACCGATAAAATATTGATTTTAATCACTTTAAAAACAAACAATATAAAATCATCTAGAAAATTTACCCTTATACAACCTGAGTTAACTAAGTTTTTTAAGGGATGGAGGATAATTAAAAACTTTATCTCCCCTTTGTAATAGTTATCGTCACATAGGGAAATTTCCTTTAGCTTTTTTTATAAAATTTTTAGTTCGTTTTATTAACTTTACAAAAAGATTAACAATTCAATGAGATAGAGGGATTCTTCAATTACTGGGTGCGTGTTACTAAGCGTTTCTATACTTGGAAGGGTTTTGAAGAATTTAGTAAAATAAAAGCTGTCGTTAAGTGAAAATACCTCTAAAAAGTAGGAAGACACTGTGCTGATGATGATAGGCAAAAAAAAGCCGACAATTGTGTCGGCTTTTAGTAAATTAAGTTGAACTAGAGCACTACCTCCTGGCTCCATTCTCGCTTTTTTAACCTAGAAGAGATAGAGCTGCCTGTGGGCGCTGGTTCGCCTGAGATAATACGGTAGTACTTGCCTGCTGTATGATCTGGTTACGCGTCAAGTTCGCAGTTTCTGTAGCGAAATCTGTATCTTTAATCTGCGAACGTGCAGCAGATACATTTTCTGAGATATTGCTTAAGTTACGAATGGTAGATTGGAAACGGTTTTGAAGCGCACCCAAATCAGCACGAAGGCCACCAATCGCTGAGATAGCGTTGTCGATAGACGCCATCATTGAAGAAGCATTCTCACTAGTTAATACGTCATTCCCTGATCCCGTGATCCCTAAACCAGTTGCACTAAAGCCATTTACGTTGGCTCGAGTTAACGCTTGACTCGATAGGTTTACAGAAATCGTCTGCCCTGCGTTTGCACCTACAAGGAATTTAGCAGAGAAATCACCAGAAAGGATGTTTACACCTGCAAACTGGGTAGTCGTAGAAATACGCGAGATTTCAGTACGTAGTGCAGATACTTCTTTCTGCAGAGCAACACGGTCAGCAGAGCTGTTAATACCGTTTTGTGATTGTACCGCTAACGTACGGATACGCTGCAGTGCAGTTGTAGTTTCAGAAAGCGCACCTTCAGCAGTTTGCGACAGTGAAATCGCATCGTTTGCGTTACGTACAGCTTGGTTAAGTCCTTGGACTTGTGAAGTCATTCGGTCGGTAATCTGTAGACCTGCGGCATCATCAGCAGCGCTGTTGATACGGAAGCCTGAAGAAAGGCGCTCAAAAGACGTACTCAAAGAATTACTAACATCAAAAAGCTGACGCTGGGCATTCAATGAGGATACATTGGTATTAACGAACATAGACATAAAGTCTCTCCTACACTCTCAGTCCAGCGTGCGCTGGCTGTCGACATTGCCGACGTTTTGTTTTAGTAGTCATCAAGACCTGAGGGGTAATTGATGAACTGGCTCTCTCAGAAACTGTATCGACAAGATGTAAATTCCCTTTAGAAAAAATTACGTTTTTTGCCGATAAGCGGTAAGATATTGCCGCTACACTGAACAAAGTTTATTTATAAGTGGCGGATTTTTAAGGGAGATTTAGAGTGCAAAAAAAAATGAAATTATTCGATTTAAAACGTATCTCTAAGCCTGCTGCGCATAGTGCCTTTACCGATCTCATAGAAAACCCCTTCGACAAAAGTAGAAAGACGTTACTGTGTTGCTATCGCCAAGCGACTAATCATATAAGCGCAGACGGTCTTTTGATGGTGCTAACTGTCGATAAGAAAACTTTGCGAGTCTTAGCAAGAATTCGTATACAAGAACACAATGCTGATCTTAGAGATCCAAAGTTTTCATTTGATGGCAAACGGCTAATACTAAGTACCTACGCGAAGACCTATTTAGATAATGGAAAAATGGTGTCTAAAATGCGGACCTATTTTTCCACTACTGGCCTCTCTTGGTCTGGAAGTAATAATTACGGCAAAAGCGGTTGGTGGCTTTGGAATCATAATTGGTTGGGTAATGAAGCCTATGGATTTGCTTATAATCGACCATCTAATAAGCTCTCGCTCTATAAGGGTGACCCCACACGCACAATGCAACTGCATAAAGATGATGTTTTCAACCTGAACAAGCAAGGCAAAGGCTATCCCAACGAAAGCACCATTTTGTTTGATAATGAAGGTAATGCCTCTGTATTTTTAAGACGAGATGCCGATTCATTTAGCGCGCAGTTTGGAACGTCTAAACCACCTTACACTAAATGGACATGGCATGATTTAGGGATATATATCGGTGGACCAGCGGCAGTTTCACTTGGGGCTAACATGATTATTGTCGCTGGAAGACATGTCGATTGGGTGACTCGCAAGTTTTCCACCACAATATGGTTATTTAACAAAGAATCAAAGGAACTCAAAGAACTACATACACTACCGAGTGGTGGTGACACGAGTTATCCAGGACTAGTAGTAGAAAACGACAATCTGTATGTCTCCTACTACTCATGCCATATCGACAATGAAGCGAGAGTGTACATGGCGCATCTAACAGGCGTTGATGCATTAACCGATTAACGCCTCTAGATATAATTAAATAGCGATAAGTTACTTACTTGAGGGAATGTCGCCAATGCAGCACTCAAAGCTGTTTCTTGCTTCGCAAATTCTGTAGATGCTTCTGCATAGTCTACATCCTGAATAGACGAGCGCTGTGCTTTCGCTGCTATTTCCATATCTAAGTTACTTTCGTACGTACTTTCAGCAATATTCAAACGGCTACCTATGGAAGCGCGTTCCAGGGATAGCTTTTCAAGCCCGTTATCTAGACCCACTAAGGCATCGGCTATCGATTCCTGAAGTGCTGAATTATCAATAGTAGAGTCCATTAGAATGGTTTGGATTTCGTGGATTGATTGCGCCATGCTTTTTTTCTCTGGCGCATCGAATGACAAGTCGATGCTATCACCAGGTGCTGCTGTAGCATTAAACTCCATTCCTTTAATAGTAAAGGGCTGCCCTGAACTATAGGCGACAGAATCAACTACGACACCGGTTCCTTGGTTGACTAATTCTGCTTGACCTGTAGCAAGAAAATTAATGCGATAATCATTATTTGCCGCATTGACCGGGTCGTAATTCTTGTCAAAAAAGGTATCAAATGTTCCTTGCTGCTTCACCTCAGCTGTATTTACAGTAGCACCGGTAGTGCCATCAACTGAAAACTTGAATCGCGATAGCACGTTTTCAAAAACTTCATATCCGTTACTGGTTGATTGAATCTTAGAGCTATTCGATAGCTGGACAAAGCTCACACCTGGGTCACCTGCAAACGTTATGGCATTTCCCGCTGCAGCAGGGTTATATTCGAATGCTTGATTACCCGACTGGTAACCTGCATACAGGTAATTTCCGTCGGCATCTTGCGTGTTCATTAAATCAAACACCTCAAGCTTAATTTGTTCTAATTCTGCACCAATTGCGCGCTTATCTGGATCAGACAAGATACCATTACCGGACTGAACTATCAGTGTGCGGGCGCGATTGATAGAGTCGGTAATGTTTGTAAGCACAGCCTCTTGCTGCTCAAGCGACCCGGTTACCAAATCATTATTACGTTGAAACTGGGTAAGCTCATCAATTTCTTCGGTTAAGCGCAGTACTTTCGCTGCCCCGACAGGGTCATCGCTGGGCGTGATTATGCGCTTACCTGAAGCGAGCTGCTCTTGGGTTTTCGCCAAGTCGCCCTGATTTTGCATAATCGAGCGCATGTTTTGATCATAAATTTGATTCGTTGATATACGCATAAATCACCTACCTTGCTGACTGCAAAATGGTATTAAATAATTCTTGAGCCGTAGACAAAATACGTGCTGCCGCCGCATAGCTTTGCTGATACTTTATCAAGTTAGCAGCTTCTTCGTCTAAGCTTACGCCCGACACTGACTCAAACCAATTTTCAGATTGCACTTTCATCGCTTCAGCCGAAGCCAACGAGACGCTAGCCATTGATGCATCTTCACCAATACGCCCAACCATAGACGCATAGGCATCTTGAAACGTTCTTGGCGTATTGGTTGCTTCACTACTCACCTGAACTTTGTTTTCATTTTGAAGAGCAGCTAAATTAAGCGCATTGCTGTTATCGTTGAAACCATCTGTATTATAGCTGATTGAAAAGCTATCACCTGCTTTTGGCACACCGTCTAAACTTAGATCAAAACCGGGATCAGGACTTATCCCCGCTTGACTGATAAGATTCGTTAAATCCGTGGTACCCGTTACAGTAGCTAAAACCGTCCCGCTTCCATCTAACACTTCATAGGTATCTGCAGCCGTAAAGCTAATTTGAGCTGGTGCTGAATTTAAAAGGCCACCCGATCCATCAAAAGCAGAGGTTCCCACTTCCGTATTTGAAACAGTTACGTCTATAACATTAGCGCTGCCTAGGTTAGCGCTGTCAGCCCCTGCTCGTACCGGGTTGGCGAAAGCTAAATCTTCTGGGCGATTTGTATCTAAACTTATATTTGAAGCCACATCTTTGGTTGGCTGAATCAAAAACTCGTTACCCACGGTGTAGGGGTCGCTTCCTGAAAAATCTATTTCAATGCCGCCAGATAACTCATTAAAACCGGAGGTTACTGCAAAATTAGAGAAAATAATGTCATTGCCAGAACCGTCTTTTTTAGGTGTCCCGTCTGGGTTTAAAAACGTAATTTCAATTTCACTGGGCACACCAGCAGCAACTGCAGTTACTTCGATTTTATAGTCGGCGTCAGTTAATTCAGCGCTCTTGCCTTCAGTTATCTGTGCTGTAACTACGTAATCGCCATTGGTGTCTTCGTAGGCTAAGCCTCTGAATGAAGGAATGTCAAAAATGTTACCGCCAATTTGACCATCTAAATCCATACCCAGTTTATTTTGGGTATTCATTGCATCGGCAAAAGCGACAGAGAGCTGACCTACATCACGCATTGTTGGCCCTAACACTTCATTACGGTACTTGAACAAGCCACCTAAGGACCCGCCTAAGTCATCTTCTATTACACGTATCGACGTATCGTTTTTGGTTTGTGAGCCGAAATTTGTTTCCAGCTTAATTTCTTTGGTTGTTAGGTCTGCATTAGAACTTAACTCAAAAAGATTAAATGCACCGTTTTCAAGAACGAGCGACTCGCCCGATGTTAGGTTAATAGTAACGGCGCCATTTTGTGTAGTGCTCTCTTTAACTGTAATCCCCATAATTGAGGCAAGTTCGTCTATGGCCTGATCTCGCTCATTAAGTAAAGCGGTTGGCTGATCGCTCGTATTATTGCCATTTGCAATAACGATATTGCGATTCAGATCGCCAATATTTCCAATTAGCGTATTGGCTCTATTTACCATTGAAGTGACCTCTAAATTGAGCTCTTCTTCTTTTTCCAGCATGTAATCCGACAAGGTTCTCATGCGGTTATAGAGCGATTCAGATTTGCTTAGTACCTGTTCACGAGATGCTAGGTTTGTTGGATCATCAGCCGCAGTTTGTAGGGCTGAAAAGTATTCACTCAGGCCTTGAGAAATTGAGTTCGCTTCACTGGCTAGTAGGTTATCAATTGCTGTAGTTTTATTAGAAAAAGCTTCGAGTTCACCTACTGCGGTGATATCGCGGCGTAGCTGATTTTGAGCAAATACGTTGATAATACGTTCAGTATTGCCAATCTCAACACCAAATACTTGGCTATTTTGAAGCTCGGTGCGTTCGCGAACATAGCCAGGCGTGTTGACGTTGGCGATATTGTTACTTGTCGTCTGCAATAGCTTGCTACTAGCGTTTACGCCGCTTGTAGCTAATGAATATAAATCAACAGAACTCACTGTATTCTCCTCACCTATAACCCCTAACTATGGCTTTAAACTATGGCATCAACGAACTAAGACGTTCGCTGTTATACACGGCCATTATTTTGCTCGCGTAGTCAGGGTCGGTAGCGTAGCCCGCTTCTTGAAGCGCACTTGTATAGCGCGTGGCATCAGAAGCATTTTCCACAGCATGGCTATAGCGAGGCTGTGTGGTAATAAAACGTCCGTAATCTTCCATCGCATCTTCTACCGATGAGTAAGACCTAAACGCTGCTTTTTGTTTTTGAGGCAGCCCATTGTTAAACTCTAATGTATCCACCACAGCTTGCTCGCCTTGCCAACCTTTATTGGCCTTTATGCCAAACAGATTATGCGAACTAGTGCCATCGGATTTGTGAATAACAAATTTTCCCCAGCCTGTTTCTACAGCAGCCTGGGAAATGATTGCTTTTGGATCCATGCCGTATTTCTCTGCCACTTTCTCGGCAATAGGCATAAGGCTCTCAACAAACTGTTCTGGGCTTTCGAACATGGCGTCTTTTTGTGCCGACTGGCTTTTTATCGAGTTAGAGGAAAGCGCTATGTTTTGTGCCTCAGCAACCTTGTATTCACGATTCCTATTTAGCGATGAAATATCACCGTCACTTCTTATGACACTCGCTGGCGTATAGCTATCTTCTGTTTGGCCTAACTGTTTCACAATTACATCAGCTAACCCCAGGCCCCCGCCTGATGTTAAATCTGTAGCCAGCTGCTGGTCGTGCATATCGCGGTAAAACTTCACTTGTTGAGAATTGAACGGGCTATTCTCATCGGCAAGGGCATCTTGCGCTTTACGCATAGATTTCAACATCATTTGCACAAATATCGCTTCAAACTGCTGGGCAGCTTCTTGCAATACCGTCTCATCGCCTGACGCAATGGCTTCGCGCATTTTGTTAATGCTGCCCATATCATGGACATTGCGCGCCATATCAAGCTGATTTTTTGTGCTAAGTGATTCCATCGTATTTATTCCGTTGTAACCCGTTTTATTCCTACCAGATACTGTTAAAGACTGTTCGCTTTAGATAATTACAAGCTCACCGCGTAAAGCCCCCGCTTGACGCAGTGCCTCTAAAATTGCCATCAAGTCGCCCGGTGCCGCGCCTACTTCGTTAACTGCACGCACTAACTGGTCGAGGGTAACGCCAGGCTCAAACTTAAACATTCTGCTATCAGCCAAGTCCACATCAACAATAGATTGGGTGGTTATGGCAGTTTGGCCATCTGCAAATGCATTAGGCTGCGTCACCTGCTGATTCTCAGAAATAGTCACCGTTAAGCCGCCATGGGTAATTGCTGCTGGTAATAAGCGAACGTCACTACCAATCACAATGGTGCCTGTTCGGCTGTTTATCACTACGCGCGCTGGCGCATCTGCAGGCGTGAATTCAAAGTTCTCCAGCGTTGCCAAAAAACCTACACGCTGACCTACATCCCGCGGGGCTGTAACCCGTACAGATGCGGCATCAATAGGCTTTGCAATGATGTAGCCATTTTCAGGTTGTGCGCCTAAGCGCTCGTTAATAGTGTCAGCTAGTGCTTTTGCCGTTGAAAAGTCTGGATAATGAAGATTGAGGGTTAGCGTATCGCCATTGGCAAAACCGCTAGGAACCGATTGTTCAACCATGGCGCCATTGGGAATCCTGCCAACCGTAGGTGTATTCACAACAATGCGAGAACCATCTCCACCCTGTGCGCCGAAACCGCTCACTACCAAGCTTCCTTGTGCTACCGCATAGACTTTGCCATCTACACCACGAAGAAACGTTTGAAGAAGTGTTCCACCTTGAAGGCTTGATGCTTCGCCTACTGACGAAACCGTGATATCAATAGTTTGACCTGGTTTTGCAAACGCAGGCAATTCAGCATGAACAGCCACCGCCGCAACATTTTTGATTTTGGGTTTAGTATTAGCATCTAAACTAATACCAAAGTTACTCAGCATAGTTCTAAAACTCTGCTCGGTGAATGGGCTTTGCTCCCCAGTACCAGGTAAACCAACGACAAGACCATACCCCACTAATTGGTTGCTACGTACGCCCTGTATGCTCGCTAAATCTTTAATACGCTGCGCCGCTGCTTGTGAAGATAAAAGCAGTGCAAACACGGCTAATACGACTGAAAATAAACGCATGTCCACTCTCCTACCAAAACCTAAAGAGGCCACCAAGTTGAATCAAAGAACTTAGTTAACCAGCCCTTTTCCTGTGCTCTTGCAAAAGTACCCGTGCCTGAATATTGAATGCGAGCATTGGCTACCTTCGTAGATACAATTTCATTCTCAGGACTGATATCTGCAGGGCGAATAATGCCAGTAAGACGGATATACTCATCACCATGATTCAGCGTTAGCCACTTCTCACCGCGAATAACTAAGTTGCTGTTTGGCAGCACATCCACCACCGTAACTGAAATAGCACCGTCTAAGCTGTTGCTCTGATTTGCTGCTGCATCGCCAGTGAAATCACGAGACGAGCCAATACCTAGTTGGATAGATTGACCGCCAATATTCACAGCCTGGCCGCCAAGACCCGTTATCGTATCTAGATTTACATTGGTATCTTTGGCTGTAGAAGTATCTGCAGATTTACTCGCAGATGTACTCTCGTTAAGGGTGACAGTAATAATGTCGCCTACTCTTCTCGCGGTAACATCCGAGTACAAACTGTTAGCCATGTGGGAGCGGAATAGCGAGCCGTCTTCTACCACTGTCTCACGCGGGTAATCTGGCACTACTGGCGCAAACGAGGGATCATTTGCCTGAACAGGAGGCTCTTTTGTACTGGCGCAACCGCCAAGTAAAAGTAATGCAACAGATAAACCTAAAATACGCATGACGCTACCTACTAAAGTTGCTGAATAACCTGACCAAGCATTTGGTCGACTGACGAGATAACTTTTGAGTTCATCTCATACAAACGCTGGCTTTCGATCAGGTTTACTAGTTCTTCGGTCACGTTCACGTTAGATGTCTCTAACGTCCCTTGAGAGATATAACCCAAACCTTGTAAGCCAGGGATCCCCTGAATAGGCGCGCCGCTTGACGCTGTCTCTACATAAAGGTTTTGTCCGGTAGGCTGAAGCCCCGTCGGATTCACAAAGTCAGAAATATTTAACTGCCCCAATACCTGAGGTTCAGCTTGACCGCGGATGCTCACGCTGATTTCACCATCTTGAGAAATAGTAATTTGCTGTGCATCTTCAGGAACTGCAATTTCAGGCTGAAGCAAGAAACCAGCGCCAGAGGTAACAATTTGCCCTTGGTCGTTTAAGGAAAATTGACCATTTCGTGAATAAGCGATTGTTCCGTCGGGTTGCAAAATTTCGAAATAACCACGACCTTGAATTGACATATCCAACGCATTTTCAGTGGTGAGCAAGTTGCCCTGCGTATGTGCTTTTTGCGTAGCTACCACTTTTGAACCTGAACCAAGCATTAGTCCAGATGGTAGTTCGGTGTCAGCAGAAGAACGACCGCCTGGCTGATTGATATTCTGATAAAGCAAATCTTCAAATACTGCGCGATCTTTTTTAAAGCCTACAGTTGATGCGTTTGCTAAGTTGTTAGACACCACTGCCACATCGGTTTGTGCGGCGTCTAGTCCGGTTTTACTAATCCATAGTGCTGGATGCATGTTAACCTCCGACGTTGCTCAAAGGGCAACGGTGTTTAAAATTCATTTACAGTATGCGCAGCAACTGGTTACCGCGAGTATCAAGCTCTTCTGCCTGCTTCATCATTTTGACTTGTAACTCGTAATGACGTTGAAGGCTTATCATGTCCACCATCTCTTCAACAGCATTAACGTTTGAGCCTTCAAGCATGCCAGACATTACTTTGACGTTGGCATTGGCCGGCGCAATGGAGCCATCTTCCATTCTAAATAAGCCGTCGGTGCCGCGCTCCATATCCGCGTAGTTTGGAGAAACTAGCTTGAGACGGCCTACCTCCTCGATAACATTGGCTGGGGCTCCTAGCTGTCTCATGGATAAGGTACCGTCGGCGGCAATGTTTAGGTTATCAAGAGGCACAGGTAAAAAAATCGGCCCGTTGTCCCCTAGCACCACACGGTCGTGAATGTCTGTCAAAATTCCGTCATCGCCTAGTTTGAAGTTGCCATCACGGGAATAAGCTTCTTGACCATTTTGATCTTGTACCGCAAACCAACCATCCCCTTGAATGGCCACATCTAAATCTCGGTCCGTTTTAATCATTGGACCCGATTCATAATTGTTAGACGGGCTTTCAGTCATAGAAAACACGCGGGTTGGCAAACCTTCACCGTAAGCCGGCATCGATCTCGCTTGCTCTAATTGAGCTCTAAACCCGGTTGTCTGCGCGTTGGCTAAGTTATTGGCTCTAATCCCCGTACCTAATAGGTCTTGGGATGCGCCACTCGCTGAAATATAGAGAAGTTTGTCCATGACTGACTTTTGACTCTGATTAAACCTTAAACAAGATTTTGCAAAGGCGATGCCAATCTGTGGATTTTTAACTCAGGTAGAAAATATGAAAGGTATTAAATTGATATTTAAAGGAAAATAAAAGAGCCGCTATTGTGCGGCTCTTGTAAATATCGGCAATAATGGAAGCCTTATACGCCAATGTATTGCCGCTTTTATATTCTAATAAACGGCGCTTTACCTTAACTATCGAATGTTCAGAATAGTCTGGTTTAGTGAATTGTTTACTTCCAGAGCTCGTGAATTAGCCTGGAAGTTACGCTGAGCAATAATCATATCGATAAGCTCGGTAGTCAGGTTAACGTTAGCTTGTTCTAGCGCAGAAGAATTTATTTCTCCAAACGTACCGGTTGTAGCTTCACCCGCTAGTGCCTCACCTGAAAGAATACTTTCTTTCCATTGAGTACTGCTTTCTTGAGTTAGGCCTTGTTCGTTAGAAAAACGTACCAGGGCAACACGAACAATAGGCTCTGATGTACCGTTAGAGAAGGTAGCGCGAACCAAACCGTCAGGGCCGATATCGATACCCGTCAGTCGACCAACTGGCAAACCGTCTTGTTCTAATGACGTTACTTCAAACGCTGAAGCAAACTGAGTTGGCTCGTTAGGCGTAGCGTTATTCACATCTAGATTGAAATCAATGCTTATCTGTTGCGTAGGATCCGAACCATTTGCAAGAATACCCGCACCTAGTGCTTCAGTTTGCATTTTAAAGTCTAGCGTAGGTAAGCCATCTGGCGTTTCCATACCAGAGAAATCACCGCCCTGAGAGAAAATAAGTTTAGATGCGGTTACGGCGTTACCCGTGTTACCGCCAACTGAATTGACGGCGGTAGCTGGGTCAGTATCAGCGCCTGTAGAATCTGTCATATCGACGAGGGTATCGTCTATTGCAGTCGCAACGTACCACTCGTTATCAACCCCTACCGTGTTGTCTTTAATGAAGTAATACGTCATTACGTGACTATCACCTAAAGAATCATATACCGTCACCGATGTTGCGGCGTTGTAGGTAAGTGGATCTTCCGGGTCAAAATCTTGCGGATCTAACGCAGCATCCCCTGCAGGTAAGTTCATACGAATATCAACTTCTGTGGTTTGCGCAGGTGAACCTGATGAATCTGGAATTCGCACTGGTTCAGTCGTACTTAGTGCAACTGATGCGCTTGTACCATCAGAGTTTACTGGGAAGCCCAGAAGGTTGTCGCCGTTACTGTTTACCACAAAGTTATCACTATCTAACTTAAACTGCCCAGCACGAGTGAATGAGAAATCACGAGAAGTAATTTCAGGTACGGTAGCAAAGAAGCCGTTACCCGTAATCGCAAGGTCAAGCGATGTATTGGTAAACTGAAGGCTACCTTGGGAAAATTGCTGTGCAACTTCTTGAGTAAGAACACCGTCACCCACTTTGGTTTTACCACCTGACAACAGTGATGCCGCATAAACGTCGCCAAATTCAGCTCGTGATTCTTTAAAGCCAACCGTATTAACGTTTGCGATGTTGTTGGCGGTTACATCCAAATCTTTTTGTGCGGCCGATACGCCACTCAGTGCAATATTAAAAGACATTATTGATTCTCCTACTAACTGCCGATTTGGATGACGTCATCAAGATTGATACTGACATCACCATCCAAATTCAAAATTACGCCCTGACCACTGCCGGCCAAGCTGACACTTCCAACGTGACGATTGACGGCAGTATTCAGCTGAACACCTTCACCGTTTAGTTCGCCAGTGGCGCTAATAACATATTCACCAGGTTCCATTTGGTTGCCATGTTTATCTTTGCCATCCCATTCAAACTCAATGTTGCCGGCACTTTGTGTTCCTGCATCAATGGTTTTGATTACTTCTCCAAACTGGTTCTCAATGTTTATCGTCATGTTTTGAACCGTTTTCTCGTTTACAATAACGCCTGAGAGCCCTTCCCCTTCGTTCGCCATGTAACCGACATTACCTTGAACTAGCACGTTCTGTCCGATGAGACTCGATGCCTGCAGTGCTTGATTAGATGTCATTGAAGCCGCAAACGATTCGAATTTCTCGTTAAGCTGGGAGATGCCGTCAGCCATCGTAAATGACGTCATCTGGGCCACCATCTGATCGTTATCAACCGGTGCCGTAGGATCCTGATTGGCAAGCTGTTCCGTCAACATTGAAAAGAAATCTTCTTGGGTTAGCTGCTGCTCGGTACCATCGGCAACTTTTACCGTTTCTTCCTGCCAGTACAGGTCCGTATTTAAGCCGGTGTTATTTATGGTGTTCACTGATTAATCCTCACATTATTCAAGCGGCAAATTACTGCCCTTGACCTAACTGAAGTACGCGGCGGAAGATTCGTTTGGTGGTATCCGCTACCTGTACGTTTGTTTCATACGCTTTAGAAGCCGACATCATATTCGCCATTTCTTCTACAATGTTGACGTTAGGTTTGTAGATATAGCCCTCTTCGTCTGCCATTGGGTTATTAGGCGCGTATTCCACCTGAAGTGGTGCATCACTTTCCACTATGCCTTTAACTTGAACACCTGCGCCCTTCGACTGATCTCGCATAGCGTCTTGTAATGCCGCTGCAAAAACCGGGTGGCGAGCTCGATAGGTTTCGTCATAGCTGCTACTTACCGAGTTTGCATTAGCAATATTACTCGCCGTGGTATTAAGACGGACATTTTCCGCCTCCATACCCGTACTCGAAATTTGCATTACGTTAAATAAACTCATGACTATTGACCTCCTGAGCTAAGTGCTTTTTTCATGCCTTTAATTTTTCCATTCAAAAATTCAAGGCTTGCTTGGTAGCGCAATCCATTGTCTAAAAATCGGTTTCTTTCCGCTTGGACTTCTACCGTATTACCGTCGCCGGTATCCGGCTGGGTGGGAACGCGGTACTGCATGTCAAAATTTGCCGCAACAGACGAAGAGTTGCCGCCTAGGTGGCGTTCATTTGTCCTTACCAATCCGGAAGAAGCATGTTGTTTGGTTCCACTAGATGCTTCGCTCATTGCCGACTGCATGGCTTTGTTAAAATCAATATCTCTGGCTTTGTAACCAGGGGTATTGGCGTTAGCTAGATTCCCCGAAATAACCTCCATACGCTCTGTGCGTATCTTCAGTGCTGACTCGTGAAAGCCCACCAGCTTATCTAGGTTAATAGCCATAACATGACCTCTGACATACTTTAAAAACGTTTCGTGTAGACAAGCTAAACGGAAATATAAGCGTTAAACTTTTGCCGATTTACTGTCGTTTGTTTAAATAGTTAGCAAGGCAGATGCCACAATGGGATTTTGACGGAAAGTAAAGGGGTTGGTAATTCGGCTTGAGTTTTAAAAAACTTTATTTATCAAGCCGATAAGTTAGATCATTTTTTTTGGTAGTAAAGACCAGGGTGGCACTTCACCATGCTGTAGATATCACTGGCGGCACTTATAGACTCTGACGCGCCAAGAAATAGAACGCCGTTAGGCTGCAGTTGTCCGGCAATTTGTTGCAGGATCCGCTGCTTTACTTCTGCTGAAAAATAAATCAACACGTTGCGGCAAAACACAATATCAAACCGACCGAGCGCGGCATAACTTGTAAGCAGGTTCAAACTTCTGAAGCTTACCATACGGCGAACCTCAGGCTTCACCTGCATAAGTCCCTTTTCGTTTTGTTGGAAAAAAGCTTGTCTTCGCTGTGGAGATAACCCTCTGGCAAGAGAAAGTTCGTCATAAATACCTGATTCACATTTTTGCAGCATTTCTGATGATAAGTCGGTGGCCACAATCTCAACGCCCGCTCTCAAAGCGCCTGGACGTTGACGTTGATACTCAAGCACGGACATTGCGATGGAATAAGGCTCTTGCCCCGACGAACAAGCCGCACTCCAAATGCGAACCTTCTGATTTTTAGTAGATAAGGATGGCAATAGGTCCTTTAAAAGAAGATCAAAGGGATAGTTATCGCGAAACCATAATGTTTCGTTGGTCGTCATTGCATCGATAACACTTTGTAACAAGGTGCGATCAAAACCGCGTACAACAACGTCTATCAGTTCATCTGCAGATTCGTACTTATGCTTAAAAAGCAATGAAGCCAAACGGCTGCGGACGAGGTATTGTTTATTCTCCCCCAAAACTATACCGCATTGCTTTTCAAGAAACTCTCTGAACTTTTGGTAGCTCGCGGGCGAAACGTCTTTATTAGCCAATCCTTTCCTGCTCCGTTATTCGCACTCGGTCATCAGCCACTTCTGTACAGCAGTCGCTAATTCGTCTGGGTGAAACTTCGCTATAAAGTCGTCTGCGCCAACTTTTTGTACCATTGCCTGGTTGAAAACCCCACTTAATGAAGTGTGCAGAACAACGTGAAGTTTTTGAAGTTCAGGAGTATTTTTGATTTCTGCAGTCAGGGTATAGCCATCCATTTCGGGCATTTCAATATCAGAAACTAGTACACCAACGCGGTTGGTTACGTCGCCATACTCTTCAGCAATTTGTTTAAGACGATTAAGTGCTTCAAGACCATTTTTAGCAAGCTCGATTTCAAGACCTAATGACGTAAGCGCCTTTTTCACCTGATTCCTCGCTACCGCCGAGTCATCCGCTATAAAAATAATTTTGTTTTCTTGACCTTCTGTGGTTAGCCCCTCGGCCACGTCAGCACTCACTTCAGCGTTTAGCGGAGAAATCTCATTGAGAATTTTTTCTACATCTAGTATTTCAATGAGTTCGTTTTCAACCTCAGTAACTGCCGTCAGATAGCTGGCGCGCCCCGTGCCCTGAGGTGGTGGCATGATGGCATCCCAGTTGGTATTGATAATGCGCTCAACAGCGCCAACCAAAAAACCTTGCACCGAGCGGTTGTATTCAGCAATAACGATAAACGCGTTAGAGAGGTCTTCAATTTTACGACCACGCGTAGCCATACTCAGGTCAATAACCGAAATAGTTTGGCCACGAATGTGTGCCACCCCACGAACTAGTGGATTTAGTTTTGGCATTGCCGTAAGCGGAGGACACTGCAATACCTCGCGCACTTTAAACACATTAATCCCAAACCGCTGACGGCCGTTCAGTCTAAACAGCAACAACTCTAAGCGGTTCTGCCCAACAAGCTGCGTTCGCTGGTTTACCGAATCTAAAATACCCGACATAGGTCACCTCTAAGTAATACTGGGCATGATCATTGCCTCTTATGATAAGAATAGACAATATCACTAAATTTTTGCAGGTCAAACGACAGAAAAATGACACTGAAGGTTTAATCAAGCTTCACTAACGTTTTAATACTGCCTATTGAATCATGTCATGTTGAAGCGTGTACTTTTACACCTTGAACTAACTATTGTTGTTAAACCCGCTGTTTACAAACATAGATTTCACTAAGCATAGTCAATTAATCGCAAACTGAACACGAAATGTCATGATGAAAAAGATAAACGAAAAAATGCGTACCAGATTCTCTCGCTCGTTCACCTGCTTAGTAGTTGGTTTGCTAATCGGCTCACTAAGTAGGCACTGCTATGCTGCGGCGTCCAATCATGAACAAGTTGAAAGCGGTGCCAAGCAGTATTTGATAAATCAACTTACTGATAATGCGCAGGATACTAACATTGATGTGGATATTGTGAAGATAGACGATCGGATAAATATCCCAGACTGTCCAACCGGTTTCCAATATAATGCTTCACAGGAAGCGTTGAGCCAATCCTACATATCTGTTCGTGTAAGCTGTAAAAATAACGAGTGGTATTTGTTTACCAGCGGCCAAGTGACGCGAACTAAAGAAATTGTGGTGACTCAGGGCGCAATTAGCCCTGGAACGGTATTAACCTCATCAAATTTAACGAAGGCAAAAGTAGATGTGAGACGTTTACGCTATACCGCGTTTACCGATTTAGAATCGTTAATTGGCGCTAGAATGAAACGCCGCATTACCGATGGACAAGCAATACAGTCTAATATGCTATGCTTTGTGTGCAAAGGCGATAGAATAACTATTACTGCCGAGGTTGCGGGAATGGAAGTTAAGACTGCTGGAATAGCGCAGCAAGATGGTGTGGTTGGCGATAATATAAAGGTTATCAATGCCAGTAGCCAAAAGGCCATTATTGCCAGAGTCGCAAGCCCTGAAGAAGTCGTGATACACTTATAAAGGTAAGTGTAAAATATCTACTATTTTGTTCTCAATTTAGCTAAAGATATTAGTCTAAAGGCCGATATATATTACAGAGGCAAGAGAGTAGTGAGGACTAGATATGGCAATTAACAATATAAACAATGGGTTACCTAAAACGCCCGTTGATAATGGGAAAGTAGCGCAGCAGAACCAGACGCAGCAATCTCAACAACAAGCTTCAGCGCAATCGGCACAAACGGCCGCAGCGCCGAGACAAGATTCGGTTTCATTGACGCAATCTGCTCAGCAGCTGAATCAAGTCCAGAAAAAAGGGACTGAGGCTCCTGTGAATCAGGAAAAAGTTGATCGCCTTAAAAAAGCGATTCAAAGTGGTGAGTACAAGGTTAATCCTGAAGTGCTTGCTAATAAAATCTCAAAGCTAGAATCCGAGATTTTTGGTACTAAATAATTCGGCACTAAATAATCTGGTGTCAAATAACTAGTTAGAATTTATCAGACACGTTCAATGAGACAAGTATAGTGACAGAACAAGTAAGCCAGTTAACACAAGCATTATCACGTCAAGTGGAGCAAATGACTTCACTTGCGTCGCTGCTTGAAAAAGAACTGCAGCTTATTAGCTCGCGTGACGCCGAATCATTGACGAATTTGTTAGACGAAAAAACAGACCTTCTGGGTTCTATTCAATCACTGGATTCAAGTATCGAAGATGCTATTGCTAACGAAGATGCGATGTCGGAAGACGATGAAGCATTAATGGCTAACGCCAAGAAGCTTCTGGAAGATTGCAAATATCGAACACAGGTTAATCAAAAAGCCGTAGAGCAAGGACAGCTACGCCTCACACATTTGCGGAATTTGATGATGGAAGTTCGAGCAAAAGAATCACTTACTTACGACAAAAAAGGGAAGCCGAAAGGCGGAGCCTTAGGCTCTGGAGTAAGTGCATAGGCTTTTAAATAGCCTTGTATCGCCCTAAAGCGTTAACTACGCTGTGCATAAACCACATCACCAGTTAATCCCACTCGATTATCGCGTATTTTTTAGCATCCCACTGCAATGTAATTAGCGCGAATCGCCTTTAACTTACTTCCTAGTAATACTTTACATCTTTCACTCGACGCGGCTTAGCAGTCGACAAATAAATATCGTAGACTTGCTGCATATCTAAAGAAAGCTCCGTAACGTAGGTATCCTCACCCACGGGATAAGTCTTAACGACCTCGGCGCCTCTTATTACTCCTTCCACAGACGCGCGTAACGTTTCACTGTCAACAACAAGACGTGATACAGATTGACTACCTTCAATTTTTTGACCATACACCTGCTCGGTTAACTCGCGGTATGCATCTAATTTTGACGCTTTCATCGCCATTATTAGCTTCATACTGTCAGACTCGCCTTTTTGCGATGAAATCGGTGCGTAACCAACCGCCTTTAAAACAGGGTAAGTTTCAGGCTCAACGGTTTCCCATTCAACGTGTTTATCAATAATGCCACAACCACTCAAAGAAATTGCCAGGCCAATCATGGAAGACCGCAAAAGTAATCTCGAATTTTTTAGTCCATTCAACCACATAATTTAAAACCTCTTTGTACATCAATAACGAGTTAGTGACGTCTAAATATTTACCTTTATGCCCTTTATAGGTTAATAACATTTCAACAAAGCGTTATGAATAACATCAGATTCCATAACGACAGTTTGCAGTCATATACCCTGGTACGAAGGAAATAAGCAATATATGCGCCCGTTTGCTTTTAAAGATAGCTTCCCACTTTAATTGGCACTTTTTTCGCATAGAACTCGCGTAGGTCTCGCATTAATTACGACATTATTTAATCGCAATAACTAAACAACCACAGAGGTGTCACGTGCGACAAGCAAGCAAAACAACGCTAATGGCATGTTTAAGCAGAGCAATGGCCGCTGTTTGCCTACTTAGCCTAATCGCTGGGCAAGCCCATGCCGTTTGGTATGAAGCCACTGGACAGGCTGTGGTAATGAACGGTAACAAGGAAGCAGCAAAACGCGCAGCAACACAGGATGCGCTAAAACAAGCTATGTTGTTTGCTGGAGCGTCAGTGCAAAGTGTAGCCAAACTAACTAATGGGCTTCTGAAAAACGAAGAGATGACGATCCGTTCGACAGGAGAAGTCGAGCAGTTAGAGCTCGTCAGCGAAACTTATAACGGTGATGTAGTCACAGTTAGTGTACGTGCAGACATCTTTCCTAGAGGGGAAGTATGCTCAGCACAGCAGGACCAAAAGCACTTTGCGACTACTCACTTTAGAATAAGAAACAGAACACAACTGACTGAAGGAAATATTCCACACTTTGATAAGGCGTTTACGCAGCGTTTAGCTAAGGCAATGCAAGAACAGACAGACAATCTCAGTATTACTTACGTTGCTCCCCATACTGCAAAGTTTGATAGCCGATATACCGACAAAAACGTACGTACACTATCAGATCAAAGTAACACGCAATTCGTTATTGTCGGGGTTATTGATGATTTAAGCGTTACACAAAAAGAAGCATCCATGTTTACACCATGGCGAAGCAACACTTCACACCGTGCTTTTGCAATGTCTGTACAAGTTTATGACGGAATAAACGGCGGCCTATTGTTCAGTTCCTCTTACAATGCTAATGAAGAGTGGACGTTTGACAGATTTGAAGACATCGATGAATTTTCGTCCACTTTTTGGCAATCACGCTACGGTCAGGCGATTGATGGCTCAATAAGCCAATTAATAGAAGATATTAAAGAGTCGACAGCCTGCCAACCTGTAACGGGTCGTGTTATCAATATTGCGAACAATAAAATTTCGATATCTCTTGGGCGAGATAATGGCATATCTGAAAAAGATGAACTATATCTTTATCAGGCCAAAGAGGTGGTCGATAATCGCGGTAGAAAATATCTTCAATATACGCTCTACCCCGGTACATTTATTGTTGATAGTGCATATGGCAATTCGTCTGTGGTAGTAAACGCTACATCGGGAATTACTGCGAATATTCAGGAAAACGATTTTGTAGTTAAGAAGTAAATTAGCTTTCACTTTATCAAATGTAAGTCACTGGCGTTGGGGAAACAGGGTTGGAATATCAACAAACCCGTGTTATACCTATAACTACGTATAGTATCTAATACTTAAACTTCAGATAGAGACAAGTACTCTCTCTTATACTTTAGTATGACCTACATAATAAAAATATGACCCTTTCTCTGTTTGCGTCGCACTGCTTAGCATTAGTAGCCTTGCTACTGGCTGGACAACAACTGAGGGATCACTATGTCATCGAGTTTCCAAAGCTCGAACAGGAAGTTAAAAATAATTTTGGAGCTGACAAAGCCTTACATGTCAGTGCGCTAGAAACTAAACTTCACGACCTTGAAAATAAGGCTGTTAAAGAGCAGCTTATCGGTGTAAACGCTTTCTTTGACGAGCATATCCAGTACGCTACCGACGATATCGTTTTCAAACAAAAAGACTATTGGGCCACGCCTTCGGAACTTTTTGGTCATTCTCGCGGAGATTGTGAGGATTATGCCATTGCAAAATATGTAGCTCTGCTACACTTAGGTATCGATAGTTCTAAACTTCGCCTAATTTATGTAAAAGCGAAAATTGGTAGAAGCCGAGTAACGCAAGCACATATGGTTTTGGGATACTATGATTCCCCTTCATCGGATCCTTTGGTGCTAGATAGCTTAGTGTCTAATGTGTTGCCAGGTTCTCAACGAACGGACTTAATTCCTGTATTCAGTTTTAATGATTCGGGTATTTGGCAGCCGGGTAAAACTGCACAAGTTTCTTCGTCTACCAGCAGACTATCAAGGTGGCGTGATGTTATTGAGCGCATGAAGCAGGAGGGGATTAGCAGAAGGTCTTAGGAGTTTATGTCAATAACAAGAGAATTATGGCTAGCCATTGTAGTCGTCGTCCTTGTTGCAATTGTAGGTAGTGTCACAATTCATGGAATAACTACCAAGCAATACGTAGAAGAACAGCTATATTCAAAAAACTTAGACAACGCGAGTATGCTTGCTCTTACCCTAAGTGGGCTTGATAAAGACCCTGTTTCGCTCGATCTCTTCATAATGTCACAATTTGACATTGGTCACTACGCTTCCATTGTACTTCAAAAATCTGACGGTGAAATCGTTTCTGAATACACTCATGAAGTGCAGTTGGACGAAAATACGCCAAAGTGGTTTTCAGATAACTTTTCTCCCATAGTCAAACCCGGTATCGCCCAAGTAAGCGAAGGTTGGGGTCAATACGGTACGGTTTATGTCGAAACAGATACCAGCTTTGCCGTTGCATCAATGTGGCGCGCCACTAAACGACTTATTTTTGGTTTATCACTGGTCGGCATATTTTCAGGCTTTTTAGGGGGCTGGGCACTGCGCTATATTATCAGGCCTTTAGACGGTGTTGTGCGCCAAGCTGAATCATTTCAGCAAATGCAATTTATCCAGCTAAAAGAGCCTCGTACATTAGAACTTAAGCGTGTAGTGCGCGCTATGAACTTTCTTGCTACTAACTCTAGAAAGATCATGGATGAAGAGAATACGCGCCTTGATCTTATGCGCTACAAAACACAATTTGATGACGAATCTGGTGTAGCAAATAGGGATTATTTCATCTCAATTCTAAAAGGGCAGCTAGCTTTTAGAGACACCGAAGGGGTGAATTGCCTTTTCTTCGTGAGATTTACCGAAGGCCAAGGTTTTCTGCGTTCACCGGCAAATATCAGAAAAAAGCGTATTCGCGATTTTGTTGAAGAAATTAACGATTGCCTTGCGTTACATCATCATCAATTTACTGACAGCAGAATTGCTAGAATGCAGAAAAACGAGTTTGCCATTTTGCTCACTGAAACCCATGATGCCGTTGCCATATCAGAAGCGATTCACGGCGCTTGCTTAAGCGCGTTTAGCAACGAAGGCGATCCTGAGGTATTTCAATCGGTTGTTAAACTTCGCCCAGACGACAGCTTCTCTGCTTTATTAATGCGAGCAGATGCGATGATTGATGAAGCAGAACTGTTAGATATGAATGAACCCTTCATAGAGTCAACGCTCAAAGAATTTATTAGCTTGGTAGAACAAAAGCGCTGGGAAAAAGAGTTACAAAATACTATTGACGAATCTGGCGTCGAAACCTTTAACTTCCCGGTTTTAGATATTGACCGCAACTTGGTTCACTATCAGAGTTGGGCGGGCGTTACAATAGATGGTGAACTAAGAAAAAGTGGTTATTATACCCATTGGGCTCGCTATCTCGGGCTTCTACCCCAATTAGAGCTAACAACGATTACTAGCCTGATCAACTATATTAATAACACTAAAACAAACTCAAAATTTGCGTTTCTCTGTTCTGAGCAATTCATGCTCAACCCAGAGGTTCTTGCTCAACTTTATTATCAAATCGGTACCAACGAAAAGGCAGCGAAACAGTTGTGTTTTGAGGTGCGAGAATCTACCGCGACGCGCTTCCCTGATGAGTTTAGAGATTTTTGTACAACCCTAAAAGCCAAAGGTTGCGAAGTGGGCTTGAAGCGAGTTGGAGAATCTTTCTCGCAACTGTTGAACGTGCAGGAAATGGGTTTAGATTATGTAAAAATCGATTCAGCGTTTATGGCAGATATCGATTTCAATCCTGCCAATCACGCCTTTATACGTGGGTTCTGCTCCCTTGCGCATACTTTTGGTATAAAAGTTTATGCAGACGGCGTTAAGCGCTCAGGCCATCAAGAACTATTCATTGAATTAGGGATAGATGGTGTGGTTTCACACATTGAAGTTATAGAGCATCTTTTAGATGACTAAACTCACCTATACGAAGTAATAAGCTTATCCTGTCTTTCGCTTCAAACTTATGAAGGAGCGTACCAACATATTCTTTAACGGTACGCTCAGTAATGCCGTGCTCCCTTGCTATCTCCTTGTTGCTTAACCCCTCCAAAATACCATTTAATACATCTTTTTCTCGGTTGGTTAGCTCTCGCAGCACAGGGAAATTACGTTTTGTCTGCAAATTAGCAGCGACATTTGATGTAGTCACTGTTAATAACTCGTTGGGCAACCACATGCCTCCAGCTTCTATAACACGGGCTACAGAAGATAGTAGAGATTGGGTTCCTAATGCATGACAATATGCTCTAGCACCCAACATTAGTGCTGTTTGCATCTCTAGGCGGTCATATTTATAGGTAAGTAAAACAAGATTTTCAGCTTTTTGTTTTACCTCAATCAGTAACTGACGCCAGTTATTATCGCTTGCCATAATCCATACGCAGTCACTACTATCGCACTTCAGTTCATTGACACTACTATAACTAGACCAAGCGTATTGAGTAAGTGCCCCTTGTAAGTCTTTTTCTGCAATGAAATGTCTCATTAACGCTCCCTCAGCGCAGAGGCTGTCACATTAAACAAAGGCGATAAAATGTAATTAAGAACGGTTTTCTTGCCCGTTAAAATATCTACTTGCACAATCATTCCGGGCAGAATATCTAAGGATTCATCTGCAATGCTTCGCTTTGTTTCAAGTCTAACAAGGTAATAGGTTTCATCTTTTTCATTGGTAATGGCATCTGCACTAATGTGCTGAACCTCAGCCGACATGCCACCATAAATAGTAAAATCGTATGCACTAAATTTCAGGATAGCCGGCTGCCCTTCTCTAATAAAAGCGATGTCTTTCGGTGAGACTTTGGCCTCAACAATGAGCTGGTCGTCTTGAGGTACTAGCTCGACAACAGCGCTACCAGGTGTAATAACGCCGCCAACCGTGTTGATAAGTAGCCGTTGAACCGTTCCATTGATAGGCGAACGCAAATCAGCTTGCGACACCACATCTTCTAAACTTGTTTGAGACTGCTGTAGCATAGCCATTTCACCAGTTGCATCGGTCAATTCTTGATTCCATCGATTAACTAGTTTGAGGCGGGCTTCTTCCTTCTTAATAATTTCTTCTTCAATAGCATTTAACCCACGCTCTATTGCCACTTTAGATTTGCTGATGTTGCCTTCAAGCTCAACAATTTGGCGCTCTAATCTAAGAATTTCGATTTCCGACACAGCTCCTGATGCTAATAATGGTTTAGTAACCGCAAGCTCTTTTTTAGAAAGCGTCAGCACATTTTGATATTGGGATAGATTAGCTCGCTCTTCTTCAACATCTTGTCGGCGTTGTAAGATACGAGAATCAGAACCCGCCGCGATTTCATCAAGCTCAGCTAAATTCGAGTTATAGAGTTTTCTCTCATTATCAACGATGGTAGGCGCTTCTTCTTGAAGCTCTCGGTTAAACCGCAACACCTCGCCCTGGGTAAGCGCAGATAAGCGCTGAACCTTTGCCGCAAGTGCTGCAAATTGCGTGGTATTTTCTTCCAAACTAGATAGGAAACGTGTTGGATCAACTTTTAATAGCACCTGTCCCGCTTCAACGGTTTGTCCTTCTCGTACTAAGATTTCTTGTACTATTCCACCATCGTATGATTGAAGTACCTGCAGCTGCTGTGACGGAATAACCTTCCCATCACCTTTAGCCACTTCGTCAATTTCGGCGAAATAAGACCATACCACTAACAAAAACAGTACTATTAGCACGACATAAAGCAGGCCACGGGCTTTTACCGGCGTTTGCATAATGCGCGACCATTCTGCTTCTAACACCCAATCTTGACCTGGGGGCGGCGCAAGCCAGCCTCGCATTAGCCGCTGTAACCAGTCCTTTTTTTCACCATCACTTTTCAAAATCATGGCGCCCTCTTCAATACTTGACTGGGTTGTCTAAACTGCACGAGTACCTCTTCCTTTTTTCCATCGGCAATCACTTTTCCGTTTTCTACAACAATGACCCGTTCTACCAAGTCGAGTAATGTGGTTCTGTGCGTATTAATGATAAGAGTTTTACCTGCCGTTGCCGCCTTAATCGTTTCCTTCATCTGCGCTTCATTAGTTGAATCCATGGCTGAAGTTGGTTCATCCATAATGTAAATTGCTGGGTCTCGCACTATGGCCCTTGCCATCGCCACAGCCTGACGCTGCCCACCTGACAGCAAGCAGCCGCGCTCCCCCACATTTTGCTCTATGCCACTCGCGCTTCCATTAACTAACTTTGCCAAACCACATTGAGTAATGACTTCCCAAAACTCAGCCTCGTCAATATGTGTATCCTCTGGCAAAATATTGTCTTTTAATGAGCCGTGAAAAAGGCTCACATCTTGCGGTACATAGCCTATTTGTTTACGTAACAGCGTTGGGTCATACTGCTGAAGGTCTATTCCATCCAACAAAAGCTGCCCCGATTCAGGGCGATAAAAAGCCATAAGAAGCTTGTTTAACGTTGACTTTCCGCACCCGTTTTTGCCCAAAATAGCAACGTGTTCCCCTTGTTTAATAGAGAAGTTAATGTCTTTTAACGCGAGTACGGTTTCATCTGGGTACTTGAAGCAAAGCTGGCTAGCGTCAATATTCCCTTTTAGCACGACATTGTTTTTAATCTGTTTGTTGTTACCTGTTTCACTTGGTAAAGACATAATGTCATCAAGGGCATTCTTTGCGGTTTCAGCGTGGTGGAATTGCGCAAGCAAAGCGGCAGCCTGAGAAACCGGCCCCATAGCTCGGCTTGATAATAAATAAGCGGCTATTAGTCCACCTTGTGTTATCACGCCCTCAATAATGAGGTAAACACCAGTGAGGATAATAACCACACCCACAGATTGCTGGATCCAGAGCGCAGCGTTATTAACCGACATTGATACTAAACGTAGTTTGGCGTTGACTTTGGCAAGAAATATCGTCTGCTTTTCCCACGCACTTTGATTTCTACTTTGATAACCAAACGCTTTAACGTCCTCTAATGACGTTACGCTTTCAGTCACAAGCGAGCTTTTACGAGAGCTGATTTCCATCGATTCTTCAGAAAGAGAACGCATTACCCGCTGCGCCTTCATCGCATAAAGGAAAAGCGCAGTAGCCCCAATGAGTATTGGAATGATCAGATAAAAATCAATCATGGCGATAATGACTACGAAAAGTAGCCCAAAGGGTAAATCAACCAACGCCACTAAGGTGACTGAACCAAAGAACTGCCGGATACTTTCAAAAGACTGTAGGCTATTTATAAATGATCCACTTTTGGCAGGTTTACCAGCCAAGTTTATAGACAGCACTTTTTCCATTATTTTTGCCGATAACGTGACGTCCAAACGACTCGCCGCTAACTCAACAAAGTATTGTCTGAGCATGCGCAATAGAAAGTCAGCGGCTAACACAAGCAGAACGCCTATAGCTAATGCCCACATGGTTTCTAAAGCAGCATTGGGCACTACCCTATCGTAAACATTCATCACAAATAGGGGTAATGCGATAGAAAGCAAACTAATAAATACAGATGCTAAGAGTACGTCGCGGTATAAACCTTTTGCCGTTCTAATGGATGACCACAACCAATGCCCTACTGAAGACTTGTCTATCTGCGCATTCGTTTCTTGTGCATTCATCTCGGGTCGAGCAAAAATGACGTACCCCGTATAGCAGGCGCTTAGTTCATCTCTAGGTACTTCCACTACAGCATCGTCGAGTTCTGGATAGGAAACTCTGGCATGGGTATTATCGAGACCATGCAGTACACAGGCCTGCTTCTCATTAAGCACTAAAACGGCGGGTAAAATTGCAGTGTTGATATGGTCTAGTTCGCGCTTGACCGTCCTGCTGGCGAGTCCAGCGCGTTTTGCTGCGCGCTCAAATCCGGTAGGCGATAGTTCACCATGATCTAAAGGCAGTCCGCTAAGCAAGCTAACTCGAGATACATCTAAATGATGGGCGTGACAGATTGTTATTAAACAATCCATCAACACTCCCCCTTGTCTCTCCAAATAAGATATGTCGTCTACGACCTTCTTTTCCTTCATATAGGCCTACACATCGCTATTCGTTAGTAGGAAGCTGGATAATAGCCGCTTCAATTCTGCGATTTCGAGCATTCGCTTCATCTGATTCTTCATCAACCAGTGGACGAGTTTCACCATAACCGACAGCGGTGATCCTTCTAGCCTCTATGTTTGCTTTTGTCATAAGCATTGATGCGACAGCTTTCGCTCTGCGTTCAGATAGACGCTGATTATAGGCAGCGTCTCCATCTAAAGATGCATGACCGTGAATGATCACTCCAGAATTAGCGTCACTATTAAGCGCATCGATAACCTCTTGAAGGGAGTTCTCATATTCAGGTAAAACCTCGGTAGAATTAGAGGCAAACTCAATGTTTACGTTAAATGACTCTATTATATTTGCGTTATCCAAGGTGAAGTCTGCAGCACTTGGTTCTGGCGCCAATTCAGGCTCTTTCGCTTCACAACCAAAGTCATCGACCATAGCGCCCGGCGTTGAATCTACACAGTCATCCCACAAATCAACAATGCCGTCTCCATCAGAATCGCGCTTTAATATATTCAGTTCATCTTCAAAGTTCGTGCGAATTACAGGGCATACATAATTAGGGTCGTAGCTAATTTTTTCTTCAGCTTTACTTAGTACATCAGGCACGCCCTCTTTAGTAATGCCTAGTGTTTGCGCTAAGCTTCCCGATGCTGCAAGCAGTCTTACACGCGCTTTTTCTAGCGTATACTGGGCTTCTAAGTACGCACGACTCGATTCGTAGTACTCATTTTCTGAATCGAGTAAATCCAGTAGTGAGCGTTCTCCTATAGTAAATTGGTCCATATAGGCAGATTTCACACGGTCTGAAGATAAGCGGTGAGCATTCAGTGAAGGTAGCTGCTCGGATATATTGATAATGTCGTTGTAAGCAATTTGTACCGTTTGTCTCATATCGATACAGGCTTTATCCCGTAAATCTTTTGCTAAGTCTACTTGCGACAATGCTTGTCGAATCGCCGCGCTATCCGACCCACCGTTATACAAGTTATAAGAAAAATTAACGCCGACACTCGCTTCTGTAATGGTGTTATTCAATGCAGCTTGGTCTCGTGTTTGCGCACCATAACTTGCGGTCAAATTAACCTGAGGATGGTAGAGACTCTTTGCACTATCGACCGCATAACGCTGCGCATCTATGTTATAAATAGCAGCATTAAATTGTGGATTAGTGCCATACGCGCTAGTAAGTAAAGATTGTATATCTGTGACGTTTGCATCAACGAAAGCAGAGTTTATTGATACTGACTGTAGGTTTTGAGCAGGCTTTTCACCCACCAACCGCAAAAAGCGTGCGGTAACATCGTGCAAATTCGATAACTCAGTGAGCACATTAGATTCGGCAAGGGAAAGACGACCGCTAATTTGCTCCAAGTCAGCTCTACGACCTACCCCGGCTTCAACGCTTTCTTCAATTTGTTTGAACACATCAACGTGAGTGATCAGGTTTTCTTCAGCAAGCTTCAAAAGCTCTCTGAATAACTGAACGTCCATATAAGCAAGGGCGGTATCTAACGACTTCTGCTCAATTTCGCCCATTAGTTCAAAAAACCGTACAACTTGCGCTTGTTTAAACCGCTTTAGCTCACTGCTTGTTAGAAAACCGTCGTATAACATTTGAGTAAGGGTGATTTGAGCAGTATGCCCCATGTATTCACGATCCAAACCATAATTTCTATCGCTGTAAGCGCTAGAAGCTAAAACATCTACTTGAGGGCGAAAACCACCTCGCGCAATGTCGACATCTGACATAGCCACTTGAAGTTGTCGCCAGCTGGCTTGCACTTCTGGATTTTCGTTTACTACCTTGCGTACATAGTCTTCCAAGCTGACAGACGAGTTACCAACAACATTACTTTGAGCAATAACAGCATGAGTTAGCACAGCGCAAGTTGCCCCAATAATAACTCTGGTAAGCACTGATTTCATGAACTTCATATATACGTCTCACTATATAAATACGAGGCGACATTTGTGTCGCTTCTTACTTTTAAAAAGTAGACGCTGTGTATATTTCTGCAAACTCAACTCACAATTATTAGACTAAAAATTAATAAATTAGGGGTAACTACCTAGGTTTTATACCAAAGGATATGTGCCACCCGTACTACGGTCCGGTAACGAGTTGTATAAGCCCTGCTACGCTTTTTACATAGCGTGATAATTTATTGATTGAGAGGGAAACATGGCTGAAGTGATCATTGCGGAAGTAAACGGCGAAGCTTCTTTAACTCGCGGAGAAACCGGTGAGCAGGTCAATGTTAGTGTTGGTATGGCAGTGGCCGAAGGCGACGAATTGAACATATCACCCAATGGGTATGTTACCGTCAGCGTAGATGGAGAACTACGCACACTTCCAGCAGGACAAAACATTACTTTCCCGCTGCAATTAGACTTTACCGAAAGCAATTCCGACGATGAATTCGCCGTCTTTGATGAAAGTGTTGATGAACTTGCCGCATTACTAGACGGTGTTGATGGCGCGGAGAGTGTCGAAGGGGAGAACCAAGCAGGCGATGCTGATTTTCTTGACGCGCTTGCTGGTGACGGCGACATCTTAGAGTCATTGGAAGCTACCGCTGCCGGCCTTGATGGAGGTGATGGAGCTGGCGGAAGTAACTTTGTTCGTGTTGACCGCATAAATGAAGATGTTGACCCAGCCGGTTTTCAGTTCGATCAAAATGCAAATGGCAATGACGATGTCACGCCCGTTGAGTTTTCTGAATCAGGTGAACAAGCACAAGATATTTCACTTACTCTTGACGCAATCGGGTTAACGAACGACACCACGCCAACCTTATCCGGTATTACTTCAGCTATTCCGGGTAGTACAGTCACACTAGCCGTTACCGACAGTGCTGGGAATATCCAAACTGTTACTGCTATCGTACAAGGCGATGGCACATTTAGCGTAGACGTACCAAACGCATTGGCCGATGGTGAATTTACTGTAGACGCCACCGTGCTAGAACCTACCGGCAACACAGCTGATAGCTCTACCACCGGCGAAATTGATGCTACTGCCCCGACAATCACCATTAATGCGCCAGGTTCTGACAACGACACCACGCCTACCCTTTCAGGTACTACTGATGCCGACCCTGGTAGTACAGTTACGTTAACCATTACCGATAGTGCAGGTAACACGCAAACTGTGACTGCAATCGTGCAGGCTGACGGCACGTATAGTGCGGACGTACCCGCTGAATTAGCCGAAGGCGAGTTTACGGTTAACGCCAGCGTTAGTGATGAAGCAGGCAATACCGCAACCGCTGATACCACAGGCGAAATTGATACTACTGCGCCATCAATTACTATTGATGCGATAGCTACTGACAACGACACCACGCCTACCCTTTCAGGTACCACTGATGCCGCCCCCGGCAGCACGGTAACGTTAACCATTACCGATAGCGCAGGTAACACACAAACCGTGACCGCTATTGTGCAAGCGGACGGCACTTATAGTGCGGACGTACCGGCTGAATTAGCCGAAGGTGAATTTACCGTTAACGCCAGCGTGACCGATGAGGCTGGCAATACCGCAACCGCTGATACCACAGGCGAAATTGATACTACTGCGCCATCAATTACTATTGATGCGATAGCTACTGACAACGACACCACGCCTACCCTTTCAGGTACCACTGATGCTACACCGGGTAGCACGGTAACGTTAACCATTACCGATAGCGCAGGTAACACACAAACCGTGACCGCTATTGTGCAAGCGGACGGCACTTATAGTGCGGACGTACCGGCTGAATTAGCCGAAGGTGAATTTACCGTTAACGCCAGCGTGACCGATGAGGCTGGCAATACAGCAACCGCTGATACCACAGGGGAAATTGATACCACTGCGCCAACCATTACTATTGACGCGATAGCTACTGACAACGACACCACGCCTACCCTTTCAGGTACCACTGATGCCGCCCCTGGTAGTACAGTTACGTTAACCATTACCGATAGTGCAGGTAACACGCAAACTGTGACCGCTATTGTGCAGGCTGACGGCACGTATAGTGCGGACGTACCCGCTGAATTAGCCGAAGGCGAATTTACGGTTAACGCCAGCGTGACCGACGAGGCAGACAATACCGCAACCGCTGATACCACAGGGGAAATTGATACTACCGCACCTTCGATCACTATCGACACCATAGCTACTGACAACGACGCCACGCCCACCCTTTCAGGTACCACTGATGCCACACCGGGTAGTACAGTTACATTAACCATTACCGATAGCGCTGGCGTTACTCAAACCGTGACCGCTATTGTGCAAGCAGACGGCATCTATAGCGCTGACGTACCGGCTGAATTGGCAGAAGGTGAATTTACGGTTAATGCCAGCGTTACTGATGAAGCAGGCAATACGGCAGCCGCTGATACCACAGGGGAAATTGATACTACTGCGCCATCAATTACTATTGATGCGATAGCTACTGACAACGACACCACGCCCACCCTTTCAGGTACCACTGATGCCGCCCCCGGCAGTACGGTTACGTTAACCATTACCGATAGCGCGGGCAACACGCAAACCGTGACTGCTATCGTACAGGCTGACGGTACTTATAGTGCGGACGTACCGGCTGAATTGGCAGAAGGCGAATTTACGGTTAACGCAAGCGTTACCGATGAAGCAGGCAATACGGCGAGTGCCGAAACACAAGGTGCTATCGATGTGACGGCGCCTACCATCGCATTAAACGATCCAGGAATAAATGGCGATGCAACCCCCACACTTTCAGGGTTAACGGATGCCGTGCCCGGAAGCACAATAACGCTTACTGTTACCGATAGTGCAGGCGTTACTCAAACCTTTACTACCACCGTACAAGCCGACGGTACCTTTACCGTTGAAGTTCCAAATGCAGTGGCAGAAGGTACATACAGCGTAACTGCCGAGGTGACAGATGGTGCGGGTAATACCGCACAAGCAACAGCGAGCGGCGATTACGATTCTACGAGTCCTTCGACCACCGTAAATCAACCTGCGCCAACGAACGATACTACGCCAAACGTTTCTGGTGAAACCGATGCCCCTCCTGGCAGTGAAGTTGTCATTGTTGTTACAGATAGCGAGGGTAACGAGCAGACGATAGTTACCACTGTTGGCGGAGACGGCACATTCAACGAAGATGTGCCAGCGGAGCTTAGCGAAGGTGAGTACACGGTAGATGTTACTGTAACAACACCAGCAGGCAACAGTTCTACCACCACAGTGATTGGCGAAATTGACACCACGGCGCCGATAATCAACCTTGATCCTATTGGCTCAACCAATGATGACACGCCGGTGATAAATGGCGACACCGACGCAGAACCGGGTGCGATAGTGACGCTAGATATCGTACATTCAGATGGTACTACGCAAACCATTACTGCAACAGTGCAAGAAGACGGCAGCTTCAGTGCTGAAGTGCCTCAAGCACTCGCAAACGGCGACTTCACGGTAACCGCTACTGTGTCTGATGTGGCGGGCAATACTGCTTCAACGTCAATCGATGCGGTTATCAATACCCAAGGCCCTAATGTTGTTATTGAAACCGGCTCTCCTACCAACGGTAGTGAAGGTATAGGGGGTTCATCGGATGCACCTAATTCAGAGGTTGTGGTTGTTATTACCGATAGCGACGGCAACAGCCAAACAATAACGGGGACAACCGATGAGAATGGCAACTTCAATGTAGCATTCCCTCCTGGCTCTGAAGAGGGCGAATACGAGATTGAAGTGACGGTGACAGACGAAAATGGCAATAGCTCTACCGCGACGGCCACTACTGTACTTGATGCCACCCCACCAATTGTGAATATCGACCCGCAAACGGATACTAACGACACAACACCGACTATCTCAGGTAATACGGATTTGCCCGCAGGCAGCGAAGTCGTTATTACCGTTACCGATAGCCAGGGTAATACGCAGACTGTTACCGCCCTTGTTGATGAAAATGGTAATTTCAGCGCCGATGTCGAAGAAGCGCTAGCACAAGGCAACTATGAGGTTTCTGTCGAAGCAACTGATGCAGCGGGTAATACAACTACCGCTGTCGACAACAGTGGCAACATAGACACTAGCGCACCAGCGCTTTCTCTAGACCCGCAAACTGATGGTAGCGACACCACGCCGACGATTTCAGGCTCTAGCGATTTACCACCTGGCTCAACAGTAACTATTGCGGTGACCGACAGCGCGGGCAACACACAGACTATTGATGCCATCGTTGATGAAAACGGAGACTTTAGCGTCGACGTGCAAACGCCGCTTACTGAGGGTGAATATACCGTAGAGGCCAGTGCAACAGACGAGGCAGGCAATACAACGACTGTTACTGAAAATGGCGGCAACATTGATACGCAAGCCCCCTCCATTTCACTAGAGCCACTTGGCACAGGTAACGACACGACACCTTCAATTAGCGGTTCTACAAACTTGGAAGTGGGCAGCACGGTTACACTTACCGTTACCGATAGTGCTGGAAACAGCCAAACCTTTACTGCCACAGTAGACGCGAACGGCGAATTTAGCGCAGACGTGCCTGCTGAACTTGCTGACGGCGACTACACTGTTGAAGCAACAGCCACCGATGCTGCGGGAAATAGTGCTTCAACGTCACAAACTGGCACAGTGGACACCAATGCGCCAAGCTTAACCCTTGACCCACTGGGTGATGATAACGACACCACGCCTACTATCTCAGGTACTACCGATTTACCCGCTGGCAGCACTGTTACACTGTCTGTTACCGATGCGCTTGGCAATACGCAAACATTTACGGCAACGGTAGATGGTTCTGGTAATTTCAGTGCCGATGTGCCCAACCCATTAGCTGAAGGTGAATTTAGCGTAACGGCTACAGCGACCGACGCTAACGGCAATACTGCAACGGCAACGGAAACTGGCGGTAATATAGACATTACATCGCCGCTGGTTAACTTGGATGCTCAAGGCAGTACTAATGATACTACGCCAACCATCTCAGGTAACACAGACCAGGCACCGGGTAGCAGTGTATCAATCACTGTTACAGACAGTGCAGGCAATACGCAAACCTTTGACGCTCTTGTTCAAAATGACGGTACTTTCTCTGTTGACGTGCCGGCAGAGCTTGCCGACGGTGACTTTACCGTTACCGCCACGGTCACTGACGATGCGGGCAACCAAGATTCTGCATCGACACAGGGCAATATTGATACTGCGGCACCAACGCTTAATCTCGATCCACAAGATGTGGGCAACGATACTACACCGCTTATTAGCGGAACGACAGATTTACCACAAGGCAGCACGGTAACACTAGTGGTCACCGATAGCTTAGGTAATCAGCAAGCTATTGAAACCACTGTTGATGAAAACGGAAACTTTAGCGCTGAAGTACCTAGCGCATTAGCGGAAGGTAATTACTCCGTTACAGCAACCGCTGTCGATGAAAATGGTAATACCGCAAGTGTAACTGAAAATGATGGCAGTATTGATACAACGGCGCCCTCGCTTTCCCTCGACGCTGTGGGTTCTGGCAACGATACCACACCAACTCTATCGGGCAGCACCGATCTGCCTGAAGGAAGTGTTGTCTCGCTAACAGTCGTTGATAGCGCTGGTAACACGCAAACTATCAACACCTTAGTCGATGCTAACGGTAATTTCTCTGTCGACGTACCGCAAGAACTGGCTGATGGAGACTTTACGGTTACTGCTACAGCAGAAGACGAAGCAGGCAATGGAGTTACAGACAACGCAACGGGTAATATTAATACCAATGCACCCACGTTAGTGCTAGATGGACAAGGCGAGACGAATGACAGCACGCCCCTTATTTCAGGTACCACCAGCTTACCTGAAGGAAGTACGGTTACCTTAACCGTAACGGATAGTGCAGGTAACACGCAAACGATTACTGCGACAGTGGGCGCAGACGGAACATTTAGTGCGGATGTTACCACCCCACTCGCTGATGGCGCTTACACCGTTACCGCCAGCGCAACTGACGGCGATGGCAATACGACAACAGTAACCGACAATGGCGGCGTTGTAGATACCACCGCGCCTACGCTTACCCTAGAAAATCCTGGCAGCACGGGTGACACCACACCTACACTTTCAGGCACCACTGACCTTCCTGAAGGAAGCACGGTTACACTTGTCGTTACAGATAGCGCTGGAAACACGCAAACTATCAATGCCTTGGTCGATGCAGATGGTAGCTTCAGCGTAGATGTGCCAAACGCTCTAGCTGAAGGCGACTTTACTGTTACTGCCAATGCAACCGACAGTGCAGGCAATACCGCGAATGCCAATACAACAGGTAATGTAGATAGCGAAGCGCCGCTGTTAACCCTTGATACACAAGGCGCTACTAGCGATGTTACGCCAACTATCACAGGTACTTCCGACGTGGCACCTGGCACACTGGTTACCATTACTGTGGTAGATGCCAACGGTAACTCGCAAAGTTTCCAAGCGGCCGTGCAAGCAGATGGAACATTCAGCGCGGACGTGCCTAGCGCCCTGGCCGAGGGCGACTTCACCGCTACGGCAACAGTAAGCGACGCACAAGGCAACACCGCGACGGCAAACGAAACAAATGGAAACATCGACACACAGGCGCCTGTTGTTAACGTTAACCCGTTAGATTCAGGTAATGACACTACGCCTGTTATTTCAGGTAATACAGATTTACCTGAAGGCGCAGTTGTTGTGATCACCGTAACTGACAGCAATGGTGACACGCAAACCATTAACGCATTAGTTGATGCTGACGGCAACTTTGCAACAGAGGTATTGTCTCCACTACCTGAAGGAGATTACAGCGTTGAAGTTACTGCAACAGATGATGCAGGTAATTCAACAACCGCAACTGAGGACGGTGGCAATATTGACACCACCGCCCCTGTACTCACCCTAAATCCGCAGGGCACAGGCAACGATGAAACGCCTAACATATCGGGCAGTACTGATTTAGCACCGGGAAGCACGGTAACGTTAACCGTCACAGATAGCGCAGGCAATACACAAACCTTTGACGCCATTGTGGACGCGAATGGTGACTTCAGCGCAGATGTTCCAAACGCTATACCAGACGGCAGCTACACGGTAACAGCAAGTGCCTCAGACGATGCAGATAATACAACCACCACTTCTGATACCGGTACGCTAGATACGAGCGCCCCTGCGCTGACACTAGATGCGCAAGTTACGGTGAGCGATACTACACCAACCATTTCGGGTACGACTGACCTATCCGCGGGTTCGACCGTAACGCTTTTTGTCACTGACAGTGCAGGCAACACCCAAACCTTTACTGCACTTGTTGATGCAAGCGGTAACTTTAGTGCTGATGTCCCCGCGCCTCTTGCCGAAGGTGATTACTCAGTAACCGCTACCGCTACAGACAGTAACGGGAATAGTGCCTCTGTCACCGACAATAACGGTATCGTCGATTCTGTCGCCCCCGTTATTTCACTAGATGCGCTGGGTTCAAATAACGATACTACGCCGACCATTTCAGGCACTACAGACTTAGCAGCAGGTGAGAGCGTAACGCTGTCGATCACCGACAACGCTGGCAATACACAAACTGTGACCGCAACGGTTGATGCAAACGGCAACTTTACTGTTGATGTGCCAGCCGCACTGGCCGAAGGTGACTATACGGTTACTGCAACGGCCACCGACGATGCTGGCAACAGTGCGTCAGCCAATGCAACAGGCACCATAGACACCACTGCGCCTACCCTAACCTTAGACGCTCAAGGATTAGGCAACGACACGACGCCAACCATTTCGGGAAGTACAGATCTAGCCGAAGGTAGCGTGGTTTCCTTGGTTATTACAGACAGTACTGGCAACATTCAAACGGTTACAGCAACAGTTGATGCTGCAGGAAACTTTACGGTTGATGTGCCCAGTGCCCTTGCTGAAGGCTCTTACAGTGTTGAAGCTACTGCCACTGATGAAGCAGGCAACAGCACGTCGGTTCTCGATAATTCAGGCGTTATTGACATCACGCCACCTGAGCTAAATCTTGACGAATTAACGCCAGAGAATAACGCTACGCCAATTATTTCTGGCACCACAAACCTTCCAGCTGGCGCCATTGTCACATTAACGGTGGTCGACAGTGCGGGTAACACGCAAACCTTTGCCGCAACGGTACAAACCGACGGTAGTTTTGCCGCCAACGTACCTTCACCACTAGCTGAAGGAGACTATACGGTTACCGCAACGGCTCAAGACGCGGCGGGCAACCAAGGCTCTGACTCTGAAACGGGTGGTAGCGTCGATACCACAGCACCAGTGATTACCTTAGATCCATTTGGTACAGGTAACGATAACACACCAACTATTAGCGGTAGCACAGATTTGGATGCAGGCAGCACAGTAACTATCACAGTAACTGACAGTGTTGGCACTGAGCAGACGTTTACTGCGACTGTTGATGGTAATGGCGACTTCAGTGCAGATGTGCCTAATCCTATGGCTGACGGAAACTTCGACGTTACTGCAACGGCCACTGATGCTGCAGGCAATACTGCTACAGATACAGTGAGCGGAGACATAAACTCAGCCGCGCCTACCCTATCCCTCGAGCCTCTTGGTTCGGGCAACGACACGACGCCGACCATTTCAGGTAGCACCGACTTAGCGCCAGGTAGTACTGTAACGCTAACTGTGACTGACAGTGCTGGAAACACACAGACATTCAGTGCCATAGTGCAAGGTGATGGAAGCTTTACGGCTGATGTTCCTGCAAGCTTACCTGAAGGTGACTATTCTGTTACTGCCACCGCCACAGACGGCGCCGGCAATAGTGCATCGGTAACCGAAAATGGCGGTAACATCGATACCACAGCCCCATCAATAACCATCGATACACAAGGGCTTGGCAATGATGCAACGCCGTCTATCTCTGGCACCACAGACCTCAATGCTGGCGACACAGTTAGCATAAGCGTGACAGACAACGCTGGAAATACCCAAACATTCACTGCAACCGTTCAAAACGATGGCACTTACAGTGCTGATGTTCCTGCCGATTTATCTGAAGGCAGTTTCAGCGTGACTGTCACTGCGAATGACGATGCGGGTAATTCTGCAACGGCAATAGATAACAACGGTGTCATAGATACTGCAGCCCCCACCGTAGCGTTAGATGCACAAGGCCTAACTAACGATGCCACACCGACTATATCGGGAACCACCGACTTGGCTGCGGGCAACACTGTAAGCATCAGCGTGACCGACAGCCAGGGCAATACGCAAACTTTCACTGCCACCGTTCAAGCGAATGGTAGCTTTAGCGCTGATGTGCCCCTTGACCTTGCAGAAGGCGATTACACAATAGAAGTGACGGCGACTGATGATGCAGGTAATCAAAACACAGCGGTTGATAATAACGGTACAGTTGACACCACCCCACCTGTTATCAACTTAGATCCAGTGGCCAGCGGCAATGACGCAACACCAGTATTAAGCGGTACTACCGATTTGCCAGAGGGAGCAACAATTACACTGGTTGTCACCGATGCAGGCGGTAATGTACAGAACCTTACCGCTACGGTAAACGCGGATGGCACTTTCTCAGTTGAAGTACCCAGCGCGCTTGTTGATGGCGATTACGATGTAACAGCCAGTGCGAGCGATGCTGCGGGCAATAGCACGACTGTGTCGGATAGCGGCAATATTAATGCAAGCGCCCCGGACATTACCCTAGATGCCCTTGGCCAGACAAACGACGCTACGCCTCTTATTTCAGGTACAACTAACGCGCCAGCTGGTGCTACCGTCACTTTAACAGTGACAGATAGTGCTGGAGCAGTTCAAACCTTTACTGCAACAGTTCAAGGAGATGGCACCTTCAGCGCAAGCGTACCGTCAGACTTGGCCGAAGGTAGCTACACAGTTGTCGCAGAGGTGACTGACGGAGCCGGAAATACAGGCTCTGACTCTGAAACTGGCGGTGTGGTAGATACCACATCACCGGCTATTGATGTGGCAGAGCAAGGTGTAGGCAATGATGCAACACCAACGATTAGCGGCACGACAGACCAGCCAGCCGGAAGCACGGTTTCAATTACCGTCACCGATAACGCTGGTAATATACAAACCTTAACAGCAACCGTGCAAAACGACGGCTCTTTTAGTGTAGAGGTACCTGCCACTTTGGCTGAGGGTAACTACACAGTCCAAGCTACCGTTGTTGATGAAGCTGGCAATACAGCGTCCGACGCTGAAAGCGGCGTCATCGACACAATTTCACCTGTCATTACGCTGGACGACCCAGGCACAATTAGCGACTCGACACCAACCATTAGCGGCACTGTAGATTTACCGCAAGGTTCTACAGTGCAGATAACCGTTGTTGATAGTGCGGGTAATACCCAGGTGTTCTCTGCGTTGGTTGCCGCGGGCGGCGTATTCTCTGCCGATGTACCAGCGGCGATGGCTGAAGGAAACTTCACTGTATCAGCAACCGCCACTGATACAGCAGGTAACAATACAACCGATAACGACGCAGGCGTAGTTGATACACTAGTACCTACACTTACTATAGATGTTGCCGATACCACTAACGACGCGACGCCACTCATTACTGGTACAACCGATGAGCCTGCAGGCGCTGTGGTAACCATTTTGGTAACGGATAGCGCTGGTGCAACCCAGACCTTAAGTGCTGTGGTGCAGGGAGATGGGACTTTCTCTATATCCCCTGGTACCGATTTAGCTGAAGGCGACTTCACGATAAGTGCTAGCGTCAGTGATGAAGCAGGTAACACTGCAACAGCAAGTGATACAGGAAACGTAGACACTACAGCGCCATCTCTAACCTTAACGCCACTTGAGGAAGGCAATGACACAACCCCTACTCTGTCTGGTAGCACTAACCTAGAGCAAGGCAGTGAAGTTACGCTTGTGGTAACCGACAGCGCAGGAAATGTACAAACCCTCACAGTTACAGTTGATGTAAATGGAAACTTTACAGTGAATGTGCCTGCGCCTTTAGCAGAAGGTGCATACAGTGTTGAGGCCACCGTAAGTGATGATGCGGGTAACAGCACCAGTGTTGAGGACAATACAGGCGTCATCGATACAACAGCTCCAACCCTATCGTTAGACGCACTTAACTCGGAGAATGACACTACTCCGACCATATCGGGTAATACTGACCTGCCTGCAGGTGCTACTGTAACGATTACGGTTGTCGATAACGCAGGTGTAAGCCAGACCTTCGATGCAACCGTTCAGGGAGACGGCAGTTTCTCGGCAGATGTGCCCAACCCAATGGCCGAAGGAGGTTATACCGTCACAGCCGTGGCCCAAGACCCAGCAGGCAATGAGACTACTGTCACTGAAGCAAACGGTAGCGTAGACACTACCGCGCCGACTATCAACTTAGATGCACAAGGCACAGGTAACGATACCACGCCAACAATTACTGGCAGCACCGATTTAAGCCCAGGTAGTTCAGTGACCATAACCGTCACCGACAGCGCAGGAGCAGAACAGACATTTACGGCTATTGTCGATAGTAACGGTGATTTCAGCGCCGACGTGCCCAATGCAATGGCAGACGGAAACTTCGATGTTACTGCAACCGCCACTGATGCCGCTGGAAACTCGGCGTCTGATACTACCAGCGGAAATATTGACACCGCCGTGCCAACCCTAACCTTGGACTCGCTTGGTACAGGAAACGACACAACACCAACCATCTCTGGCACTACGGATGTTGCACCGGGCAGCATCGTGTCTATCAGCGTTACTGATAATGCTGGTAATACGCAAACCTTTGACGCCATTGTTCAAGCTAATGGCACCTTCTCTGCAGATGTGCCAGCGGCCTTATCTGAAGGTAATTATTCTGTCACTGCAACTGCCACTGATCCCTCGGGCAATACGGCAACTGCAAATGAAAATGGTGGAATTATCGATACTACTGCGCCTGCTGCACCTACTATTGATGCGGGCAATGGTACTGAAATTACCGGCACTGCCGAAGCAGGTGCTGTCGTAAACGTAGACGTTGACGGTGATGGCACACCTGATTTCACGGTGACTGCTGATAACGATGGTAACTGGTCAGTAACACCCACTACACCGCTAGCCGATGGCGTGGTTGTGACGGCAACAGCTACCGATGAAGCAGGCAATACAAGTAGCCCAGCGACTGACACAGTAGACGCTGTTGCGCCAATCGTTGTCTTTAATGACCTAACGACTAACGACACCACGCCTGCACTTACCGGTTCGGTAGACGATCCAACGGCCACGGTGGTCGTTAACATCAACGGTACAGACTATACCGCGACAAACAATGGTGATGGCAGCTGGACATTGGCTGACGATATCGTTGCCGCGCTGGCTGAAGGTAGCTATACCGCTACGGTTACTGCTACTGACGCCGATGGTAACACCGGAACTAACTCTGGTACTGTGGTTATTGACACCACTGCTCCAGCAGCGCCTACCGTCGATGCAGGTAACGGCACTGAAATTACGGGTACTGCGGAAGCAGGCGCAACTGTAAATGTAGACGTGGATGGCGACGGCACGCCAGACTTCACCGTCATCGCTGATGGCGATGGAAATTGGTCAGTAACACCCACTACACCGCTGGCCGATGGCGTGGTTGTTACGGCGACGGCGGTTGATGAAGCTGGCAATGTCAGTGCACCAGCGTCAGATACAGTAGATGCTGTTGCGCCAATCGTTGCAATTGATGACTTAACCACTAATGACGCTACACCAGAGCTAATCGGTACGGTTGACGATCCAAACGCTATCGTAGTAGTGACTATTGATGGCGTGGACTACACCGCAACTAACAATGGTGATGGAAGCTGGACCCTGGCTGACGATGCAGTG
The DNA here is from genome assembly GCF_056311825.1 of Alteromonas sp. ABH4_452. Taxonomy (NCBI): domain Bacteria; kingdom Pseudomonadati; phylum Pseudomonadota; class Gammaproteobacteria; order Alteromonadales; family Alteromonadaceae; genus Alteromonas; species Alteromonas sp. ABH4_452. Next base: position 3,851,301 of record NZ_CM149973.1, read on the forward strand.
GCTGCACTTGCAGATGGTAGCTATACCGCTACCATTACTGCCACGGATGCCGATGGCAATGTGGGCTCAAATTCAGGAACGGTAGTGATTGATACTACTCCACCTGCCATACCTACTGTGGATGCAGGCAACGGCACCGAAATTACCGGTACCGCTGAAGCAGGCACAACCGTAAATGTGGACGTTGATGGTGACGGCACGCCTGATTTCACCGTCATCGCTGATGGCGACGGTAATTGGAGTATTACGCCTGATACTCCGCTTGCCGATGGCGTAATTGTGACCGTAACGGCAACTGACGCAGCAGGTAACATCAGCAACCCAGCCTCAGACACGGTTGACGCGGCTGCACCAGTAGTTGCCTTTAACGATTTAACAACAAACGATACAACGCCGGCACTTACTGGTTCAATTGACGACCCAACAGCCACGGTGGTTGTTACCATCAACGGTGCCGACTATACCGCCACCAATAACGGTGATGGCACGTGGACACTGGCTGACGATGCGGTGGCGGCACTTGCTGAAGGTAGCTATACCGCAATAGTTACTGCAACCGACCCAGAAGGTAATGTGGGTACGAATACTGGTACAGTGGTTATTGATACCACAGCACCAGCTGCGCCTACCGTTGAAGCGGGCAACGGCACTGAAATTACCGGCACAGCCGAAGCGGGCGCAACGGTAAATGTGGATGTAGACGGAGACGGCACGCCAGATTTCACCGTGATCGCTGATGGCGACGGCAATTGGAGCTTAACGCCAGATACACCATTGGCAGATGGTGTTGTAGTAACGGCAACAGCAACCGATGAAGCGGGCAATACCAGTGGGCCTGCATCTGACACGGTAGACGCCGTGGCACCTGTCGTAACCATCAATGATGTAACGACCAACGACACTACGCCTGCACTAACGGGTACGGTTGATGACCCAACGGCTACTGTAGTAGTCACCATTGATGGCAACGACTATACCGCTACAAATAATGGCGACGGTACGTGGACACTGACTGATGACGTAGTGGCTACACTCGCTGAAGGTAGTTACCCAACATCTGTTACTGCAACTGACGATGCGGGTAATACCGATACCGACACTGGTACTGTAGTAATTGATACCACCGCGCCTACGGTTGCAATAAACGATCTGACCACCAACGACACCACGCCTGAGCTTACCGGTACGGTAAACGACCCGAATGCGGTTGTGGTGGTGACCATTGACGGCAATGATTACACCGCTACCAACAATGGTGACGGTACCTGGACACTGGCTGATGACGTCGTCGCTACGCTAGCAGAAGGCAGCTACCCCACGTCGGTAAGCGCAACAGACGCCGCGGGTAATACTGTTACCAATACAGGAACAGTGGTAATTGATACCACCGCGCCTACCGTTGCAATAAACGATCTGACCACCAACGACACCACGCCAGAGCTTACCGGTACGGTGAACGATCCGAATGCGGTTGTGGTGGTGACCATTGACGGTAATGATTACACCGCTACCAACAATGGTGACGGCACGTGGACGTTGGCTGACAACGCAGTTGCTACGCTAGCAGAAGGCAGCTACCCGACTTCGGTAAGCGCGACAGACGCCGCGGGCAATACTGTCACCAATACAGGTACGGTAATAATTGATGTCACCGCACCTACGGTTGCAATAAACGATCTGACCACCAACGACACCACGCCAGAAATTACCGGTACGGTGAACGACCCCAATGCGGTTGTGGTGGTGACCATTGACGGCAATGATTACACCGCTACCAACAATGGTGACGGTACCTGGACGTTAGCTGATAACGCAGTTGCTACGCTTGCAGAAGGCAGCTACCCCACGTCGGTAAGCGCAACAGACGCCGCGGGTAATACTGTCACCAATTCGGGAACAGTGGTAATTGATACCACTGTACCTACGGTAGGTATTGACGATCTCAACACCAATGACACCACGCCAGAACTTACTGGTACGGTGAACGACCCGAATGCAGTTGTGGTGGTGACCATTGACGGTAATGATTACACCGCTACTAACAATGGTGATGGCACGTGGACGTTAGCCGACAATGCAGTCGCTACACTCGCTGAAGGTAGTTACCCAACATCTGTTACTGCAACTGACGCCGCGGGCAATACTGTCACCAATACAGGAACAGTGGTAATTGATACCACCGCACCTACGGTTGCAATAAACGATCTGACCACCAACGACACCACGCCTGAGCTTACCGGTACGGTGAACGACCCGAATGCGGTTGTGGTGGTGACCATTGACGGCAACGATTACACCGCTACCAACAATGGTGACGGCACGTGGACGTTGGCTGATAATATCGTCGCCCTGCTTGCTGAAGGCAATTACACGGCTGTGGTTACCGCCACAGATGCTGTAGGCAATGTTGCAACTGACACTGGTACAGTCGTTATCGATACCACTATTGATGAAAACAATAATGGTCAAACAGTAACGTTCGACAGTATCTCAAACGACTCTGGCGTGGCTGGCGACTTTATTACTAGCGATAGCACACTTATCTTTAATGGTACGGTGGACCTTGGTGACAATACTACCCTAACCGTTACCGTTGATGGGACGTCCTATACCTTTGGCACTGACCCTGAACTTACCATTGATGGCAGCGGCAACTGGAGCCTTGATTTAACAGGCACAACGCTACCAGCAGGTACCTACGCGGTGGTAGCAACAGTCACCGACGAAGCAGGTAACTCGGCGAGTACAGCAAGCCAAAATGTTGTTGTACAGGCTCTTGATGCTATAAACGACGGCAACACCGTCGATATGGGCGAACCTGTGGTCACGGTCAACCCACCGGAAACTACTAGCAACGTAGATGTTATCGGCATAGCCGAGGCTACGGGCGGTGTTGATGCGAGTGCATCCTTTACCGTTTCCCCTAACCATGTAGGTGAAGTGCTAGTAGAAGTTGACCAAATAGCACTGGTTGCTGTTGCCGATGCCTACATTGTTGAAGTGTATGACGAGAGCGGTCAACTTGTTTACAAAGGAGTAAGCGCAAGCTCACAACTTGCCGATGTCGGTGGCCTAGACATTTTTGATGTTACCGGCGACGAGACCATTTCGTTCACGTTGGCAGGCCTTGATGCTGGCAACTACAGTGTGGTGGTCCGCAATGATGAGAACTTACTTGAAGACTTGTTAGACAACGACAATAGTAACGATGTTAACCTTCAAGAACTTGGTTCAGCTGGCGTTGTACTTGGGCCAGACAATCAAGCTGTCGTCCTTGATACTATTGAAACAACGTTAAATACCGGCGTTTTAGGTATTCCAATTGGTACGGTTGGCACGCAAGTAAGGGGCGTATTAGAAGTACTTCTAGATACAACCACAGTAATTGGCGCAGGACAGCTTGTTAATTTACTTACCGCGCCTCTTGATGCAATTGGTTTAACTAGCTTCCTTGATGACATTCTAAGTGTCATTGCCGATGCATTGCTCAGCAATACATTAACCCTATTGCAAGACACTGATATCACCACTACATTAACCGAATACACCTATACGGGTGATTTGGTGGCCCAAGGCAACCTAATCGACGGTGATATTAGCGGCGTAGGTGCCGACACTATCTTAGACGGTGCCCAAGTAACACTGGTTACCAACGCCTCTGGTGATAGTGTGGCTGTACCTGCTTCCGGTACCGTTACTATTCAAGGTAACTATGGCGTACTGGAAATTGCCGCAGACGGCACATACACCTATACCGCCGATGGCGATCGTAGTGCAATTGGCCAGGACGAAGTGTTTAACTACACCCTATCAGATGGTGAAACTTCTGATATTGCGGCGCTTACCATCAACATATCTGGCAGCGACTTCCCGCCAGTAGTAGCTCAAACCGATAACAATGACATGGAGTTGGGCGCACAAACGGCCATTGTAAATGCACCAGTTAGCGACAGTGACTTCCAAGTGCTTGGCTTAACCGAAGGCTCGCCAGCAGCGGGCTCGCCAGAGGCTAGCACAACGCTTACCGTTGATGCTGGTTTCTTTGGCGAAGTGGTTGTAGAAGTTAGCCAAACCGCCTTAGTCACCGTCGCTGATTCGTATCGTATTGATATTATAGATGCCGATGGCAACGTGGTCGCCTCAGCTATGACTCCGGACAATCCATTAATAGGTGATGTAGCTGGCGTAAACCTAATCGGAGTAACCGGTGACGATACACTGGTTGCGAAATTCTCTGGGCTACCTGCGGGTGATTACACCGTGGTCGTGCGCAATGATGAAAGTGCCCTTGAGACACTATTCGATCAAAATAGCGACGGCTCGATTACGCTAACAGAATTAGGTGATGGCGGCGTAGTGCTTGGCGAAGAAAACCAAGAGGTGGTGCTAACTGCTGTTGAGGACGCACTAAACGGCACTGAAGCCAGTATATTAAATGGACTTGGTTTGGGTACGGTTGTGCGAAACCTTGTGCTTGAGCCAGCCTTAAGCACCGCAGACGCTATTGGCGCCGGCGATTTAGTGAGTACCATTACCACGGGACTTAATCTATTAGGGTTAGGTGCACTGGTAGATACCGTATTAGATGCTGTTGCAGCGGCACTGCTAAGCAATACACTTACCTTGCTTCAGTCTACCGATATAACTTCAACACTAACGGAGTATCAGTTTGAAGGTAGCACGACAACATCGGGGAATGTTATCGATGCCGCTAATACTGGCGACGTAGCGGACAGCATTGCTGAGGGCGGCGTAGTGACGCAAGTTACCCATACCAATGGTGAGTCGGTGACTGTATTGGGCACTGGGCTATCGGGCATTACTATTGAAGGTGACTATGGCGACCTCACCATCTTTGAAGACGGTAGCTACACCTATGTAGCCAACGGCGTGCGCGACGGCTTAGGCAATACAGATAGCTTCAGCTACACCATTTCAGATGGTAGGAATACCTCTACTGCAAACTTAAATTTCAATTTATCAGGGCAAGGGGTATCGGCTGATTCAGCCCGCGCTGAATTAACTTATGACTTTGCTACTGATGCAGGCCTTAACGAAACTGATGCGCTTTCTCATGGATATTTATTGGGGCTAGGTGGCAGCTTTAACGATACCAGCAATACATTTGCCGTAGCGTCAAATACAACTCAAGATATAACGTTAAACGTTGACAATGGCAGTCTACTGTCACTGGTTTCAAGCCTTACTGTTACCGTAGAAAAGTTTGAAAACGGAGCATGGGAAGCATACAGGGTTTTCCCTAACGGCGAGCTAATTAGCTTATTAGGCATTGATGGCGATACCGTCCTCACTGTCGACGGATTAACTGAAGGTTTGTACCGTTTGTCGATGAACGGTACGACTGGCCTTGGCGTAGCTGGCAGCATTAGTGTAGACCTATCCTCGACCATCAATTACCTTGACCAGTTTGAATTTAGCAGCGCGCAAACAGCTACAGGTAATTTGTTCGAAAACGATATACTGTTTGGCCCAACGTACGACGTTACCGTATCTGCTGATGGAACAATCTTCCAAGATGCCACTGGCGGCATTACGTTAGTTGGTGATTACGGTACGCTGCAAATTGACCAAACGGGCGCGTACACTTATACCCCGGACAACACGCTAGCCGTATTTGGCGGCACCTTAACGGATACCTTTACTTACCGTATCGAGTATCCAGACGGTACTGTCGAGCAGGCAGAGTTTAATGTGTTTGTGACGGCATCGGGTGAAGGTGTACCTGAAGTAGTAACAACCACTTCATCTGAATCTGTAAGTGCATCAGATAGCAGCGGCACCGTTGTAACTGACGAGCCTACAGCACCTGACGTTATTGACCTAACAGGGCAAACGCTTCAAACAGTTGACCTGAATGCTGGAACTCGATTGGTAACGCCAGAAAACGAGACTACTGCGCCGCTATTGAGTACAGAGCCTTCAGCGATAACCGAACCCGTAGAGAGCACGCCTGAAATCATTACGCTACCTGAAGAGGAAGTGAGCACGCTTGGTACTAATGTGGGCGATGGTTTTGGCGGTAGCGACACTATCGACCTGTCTGGTACCAAGCTTGATACGGTTGATATTGGCGGCCCTATACCCACCGCGCCGGACGAGGGTACAAGCCCGCTTTCGCCTGAAGCTTCATCGCCTGAAAGCACAGCGCCAGAACCTATCACCTCTGGAACATTACCAGAAGACACAATTACCCTTCCAGAAGAAGGCGATATTGTAACCGCTGGCCCAGTGACAGAGGTAACAGTTGATGTTGTAGATATAGATCTTCCACCAGAAGATTTAATTCTACCTTCAACTGAGCCTACATCCACTGATTCGGGCAACGAAAATACATCGTCTGATACTGGTAGTGACTTAGTGGGCGATTCGTCTAGAGAAGGTAGCGCTGATGTGACAACAGCTTCTCCGACAGAGTCTGAAGTGCTGAAGACAGCAATAGATAAACTTCCACCAACGGATATCTAGTTAACTCATGAAGTCAGCCTTAAGCCCTCGTCTTTAACGGGGGCTTTTTTATTATGTGCCTAGTATCACAAGATATTTAACAAGACATTTTAGCTGCATAAGCGCAGCGTGATAAACCTCTACACCTTGTTGATTAATCAAAGGGTTTCGTATTTTCTGGAACTACGTATAATAAAGCTTCCTACGCATTAGGTCCCCATAGTTTAATGGATAAAACAAGGCCCTCCTAAGGCTTAGATGTTGGTTCGATTCCAGCTGGGGACGCCATTTTAGCTGGCTTAAACCCAAAATAAAGTAAACCTTCCTATACATTTCACTCCCCTATCATCATGTTTATTTCTTCTACTTTGGTTGTAATTTAATCGTATTAAGCAATACTCTTCTAAACAGGAGAGCACAATGACTTTCGATTCGTCCCCCGAAGAAGAAACTGGCGATGATGTTGAAATACCTATCGATTCAACATTTACCGAAGAGGAATGGTTTGCCATAGAGGCACTATCTGAGCCCGGTGCCATCTTCTAACCGATGAAATTTCAAAATTAATCCCCACTTTTATAGCCGTTGCCTATTTTAAGCGTCGTCTTTCTGCGCATTTAGCTTTCCAATAAGTACACTTCGCATAGACCATCAGGCAAAAAATAACGTATAAATAATGATGTAGTAGTTAATACGGGGAATAGTATGAGCCAATTTGAAAACGACGATATCGATTCGTTTTTTGCTGAAATGCAAGATGTAAAACCCATTGCTTCAGATGATAAGGCTTTATTACACGATCCTGAAAAGGCGCTCGCCGAAAAGCAAAAACGAGCAGCCTTGAAGGTAAGTGTTCGCGACAAGCTTGCTAACCCGTTAAGCATGGAAGGTGTGAAGCCGGTACCGCCTGATGATTTTATACATTTCCAGCAGCCAGGCATACAAGACGGTGTGTTTAAAAAACTGCGTCTTGGCAAATATCCGTTGGAAACCAATGTCACATTATCAGGAAAAAACCTAGAACAAAGCCGCGACCTAATTTATAGCACCATTAAATCAAGTCACGAACGTGGGGTTCGTGCCCTGCTCATTAAACATGGAACGGGTGAAAATAGTAAGCCATTTCCTGCGCTGAAAAAAAGCTACGTAAATCATTGGCTACGTGAACTTGATGAGGTGATTGCCTATCATACAGCACAGCCTATGCACGGCGGATTTGGCGCTACCTATGTGTTGTTGAAAAAGCACCCTCAGCAAAAACTAATAAACAGAGAAAAAAATAAGAAAGGATAAAATGAGAGGCAAGAACTCGTTGAGTCAGCTTTGCTTTTTTGGGCTTCTCTTTAGATATAGCTTTTAGGCTTTTCTCATGAAGCGCTATATGCTGAACGTTTTTATTGTCCCCCAATGATTAACGCCCGTATCAAGTAACTTGATACGGGCGTTAGAATTTTTCTTTCAGACTACTTAACTGAAGACTGCACACTTAGCGTTGTTGGAGCTTCGGCAGATTTCGCAGATGTGCTAAAAACAGCAGTTACGAACATCAGCACTACAGCTACAGCCACTCCGGTTAAGCCAAACCCTTTTGAAGAACGATTCATTGGTCGTCTCTTATTATTAAAACCAGTAAGCGATTGCTAAACACTGGTACAACCCTAACTCAACTCCTGTAACCTAATTGCAATCCTTGCTTGCACTACAATAGATCAGTGACAAACTGATGACAAGGGCAAAAATCAGATTTTTGACACTTTGCCAAAGCTTTGACACCTATTTAAGGTATGCGCATTTATTAAACAGTATTTTTATAGAAAATAAACAGGGGTTTCCCCCTGTTTATCAAGGTCACACTGAAAATTTAACCAACAAACTTACGGGCATTTCTAAAGATACGCATCCACGCACCATCTTCTTGCCAATCGTCCGGGCACCATGAGTTTGCAACGGCTCTAAATACACGTTCAGGGTGAGGCATCATAATAGTGCTGCGCCCATCTACAGACGTTAAACCAGTAATACCTTGCGGTGAACCGTTCGGGTTAGCCGGGTATTGCATTGTTGGCTTGCCATAGTTGTCTACATAACGCATGGCTACCTGACCGCTTACCTGCGATAGCGCGTTTTCATTTGCAAATTCAGCCTGACCTTCCCCGTGCGATACAGCAATCGGCATACGCGAGCCTGCCATACCATCTAGCAGCACAGACTTGGATTCCATCACTTCAACCATTGCAACGCGAGCTTCAAAGCGCGCTGACTGGTTAGTGACAAAGTGCGGCCAGTGCTCAGTGCCAGGAATCAATGATTTTAGGTTCGATAGCATCTGACAACCGTTACACACACCTAAACTGAACGTGTCGTTGCGGTTAAAGAAGCCTTCGAACTGATCACGAGCTATACTATTGAACAATATAGACTTCGCCCAACCTTCACCTGCACCTAATACGTCGCCGTAAGAGAAACCGCCACAAGCAGCAAGACCCGCAAACTGTTCAAGGGTAATGCGACCCGCCAGCACGTCACTCATGTGTACGTCGATAGCATCGAAACCTGCACGTGTAAATGCTGCCGCCATTTCTAGATGTGAATTAACGCCCTGCTCTCTTAAAATCGCCACTTTTGGCTTAACGCCTTTGGCAATATAGGGCGCTGCTACGTCTTCGTTTACATCATAAGACAACGCAGCATGCAAACCTGGGTCGGCAGCATCTTGCTTCGCTGCGTGTTCTTGTTCAGCGCACTCAGGATTATCGCGAAGCTTTTGCATTTCAAAAGTAGTTTGCGCCCAAGTCGTACGCATTGATACACGGCTATCCGCAAGTACAGCTACACCATCGCGATTAAACTCAATCATATCTGTGCTATTGAGCGTACCGATATCGTGAGTCAACTCAGTTAAATTGAACTTAGCCAGTACCGCGTTGACGGCGTCTAGGTCGCTTTCAAGTACTTGAATAACACCGCCTAATTCTTCATTGAATAGTACAGCAATGTCATTACCTTTAAGGCTATCAAGGTTAACGCTCACACCTGTTTTACCGGTAAAGGCCATTTCTGCCACTGTCGTAAATAGGCCGCCGTCTGAACGGTCGTGATAAGCATGCACCAAACCTTTTTCGATAAGCGTTTGCATAGCGTCAAAGAAGGCTTTAAGGCGGGTAGCAGAAACCACATCGGCTGGACTATCGCCAAGCTGTGTATAAACTTGCGCTAAACAGCTAGCGCCTAAGCGATTTTTACCTTCGCCCAAATCTAGTAGCAACAAGCGGCTTGAACCTTTGTCTGTACGTAGCTGAGGCGTTAGCGTTTTGCGAATATCTTTTACTGCACCAAACGCAGAAATAACCAGTGACAGCGGAGAGGTTACTGCTTTATCTTCACCGTTTTCATTCCATGCGGTTTTCATCGACATAGAGTCTTTACCTACAGGAATGGTTAAACCCAGCTCTGGGCATAGCTCCTCACCCACGGCTTTCACCGCTTCGTAAAGACCTGCGTCTTCACCTGGATGTCCAGCTGCTGCCATCCAGTTAGCAGACAGTTTAATACGTTTAATATCACCAATGTTTGCCGCGGCAATGTTGGTTAGCGCTTCACCTACCGCAAGGCGCGCAGACGCACCGTGAGATAAAAGTGCCACCGGGGTGCGCTCACCCATAGTCATCGCTTCACCGTGATAAGTGTCAAATGCCGAAGCGGTTACTGCTACATCAGCCACGGGCACTTGCCATGGCCCAACCATTTGGTCGCGACTTACAAGACCAGTTACCGAGCGATCGCCTATAGTGATAAGAAATGTTTTCTCTGCCACAGTAGGCAATGACAGAATACGCGTCGCTGCATCACTTAAAGTAATGCCTGCGTCGTCTAATGCGGGTGAGCTTACCTTGGTTGAGCTCACGTCGCGATGCATTTTAGGCGGCTTGCCTAAAAGTACATCTAGCGGCATATCAATAGGTTTGTTCTCAAACTGACTGTCATTTAGATTTAGATGCTGTTCGGCTGTCGCTTCCCCCACTACCGCGAATGGCGCGCGTTCGCGGGCGCAAATTGCTTCAAATACCGGCATATTTTCCGGTGCCACAGACATAACATATCGTTCTTGCGATTCGTTACACCAAAGCTCCAGCGGTGTCATACCAGGCTCATCAGACAGCACTTTTCTAAGTTCAAAGTTACCGCCTCGGCCACCATCGTTAACTAGCTCAGGCAACGCGTTTGAAAGACCACCTGCGCCCACATCGTGGATAAACTGAATCGGGTTGTTGTCCCCTAACTGCCAACATGCATCAATCACTTCTTGACAGCGACGCTCCATTTCAGGGTTGTCACGCTGCACTGAAGCAAAGTCTAAATCTTCGTTTGACTGACCAGATGCCATTGATGAGGCTGCACCGCCGCCAAGACCTATGTTCATTGCAGGGCCGCCAAGAACAATAAGCTTAGCGCCTACTGTGATTTCGCCTTTTTCAATATGGTCACGGCGGATGTTGCCTAAACCACCAGCTAGCATAATAGGCTTGTGATAGCCTCTCACCTCTACGCCGTTAAAACTCTTAACTTCTTGCTCGTACGTACGGAAATAACCAAGTAGCGCTGGGCGACCAAATTCGTTATTGAACGCAGCGCCACCTAAAGGGCCTTCAAGCATAATATCTAGAGCGCTCACGATGCGCTGTGGCTTGCCATATTCGGCTTCCCATGGCTGCTCAGCACCAGGAATACGTAAGTTAGATACGGTAAAACCAACTAAACCTGCCTTAGGTTTTGAGCCACGACCTGTAGCACCTTCATCACGAATTTCACCGCCAGAGCCTGTTGCTGCGCCAGGGAACGGTGAAATTGCCGTTGGGTGGTTGTGGGTTTCTACCTTCATTAAAATATCGATATTTTCATGATGGTATTCGTATTGATGGGACTGAGGGTTCGGGAAGAAGCGCCCTGCTTCCCAGCCTTCCATTACCGCTGCGTTATCTTTGTAAGCTGAGTAAACGTGATCAGGTAATAACTCGTAAGTGTTTTTGATCATTTTGAACAGCGATTTTTCTTGTTCTTCGCCGTCAATGGTCCAGCTTGCGTTGAAAATCTTATGGCGACAATGTTCAGAGTTTGCTTGTGCAAACATATAAAGCTCAACGTCGGTCGGGTTTCTGCCTAGCTTGGTAAAGCTATCAAACAGGTAGTCAATCTCATCATCAGCTAATGCAAGGCCTAACGACACGTTTGCATTAACCAGTGCTTCTTTGCCTTCCCCTAATACATCTACACTAGTGAAAGTATTCGCTTCGGTTTGAGCAAATAGCACCGCTGCATCATCAGTATCGGTAAACACTGATTCAGTCATTCTATCGTGTAAGAAGCTAGCGATAAGTGCAAAATCATCGTCACTTATTGTATCTTCTGTTTCGATATAAAACGCGCATCCACGCTCTATACGATTGATACTTTTTAAACTACAGTTGTGAGCGATGTCGGTGGCTTTAGAAGACCAGGGAGAGATAGTGCCGGGGCGAGGAGTAATAAGGAAGAGGGTTCCAGAAGGTGTTTGTGCTTGCCTCGCGGGGCCGTAAGTGAGCAGCTTCTCGAGTATTTCTATTTGCTGCTTAGATAAGTCACCTTGGGAATCGACTAGGTGAACATATTCGCTATATAGGTTTTTAACCCTAACGCCGGATTGACCCAGCTTTGCAATCAGTTTAGTTTGGTTAAACTCTGATAGTGCAGGAGCGCCTCGAAGGACCAACATATTGATTTACCTGGTTTGTTAGAAACAACGACCACCAATGCGACGCGTTGCCTCTTGGATTGATGAGTATTTCGGCGCGGATTATAGAGCAATTATGCACAGTAAGTAACCTCATAACGCGCTAACATGAACTTTTTTTTAAACTTAGACGGTTTAATAACAACAAGTAAAGGTCTATGCAGTCACAAGACTATAAAAAACGATTAAAACTCCAGCTAATAATCATTTTATCTATTGCTGTTATGAGCTGTGGCGTTCCTTCCGTTCCCACTGCCCTTTCCTCATTATTAGAACGAGAAACCATCCGCGTAGGAACCGTATACGGTGCAGGAACCTTTTATAACGGCGCTGAAGGGCCCCAGGGGTTTGAGTATGAGTTGCTGGCAGGGTTCGCCGATTACCTTGGCGTCACTCTCGATTTGTACCCTTTTTACAGCTATGAAGTCATGCTCGAACAATTAGAAGAAGGTAACCTGGACATTGTCGCCACGGGCGATGCGGTGACACCTTCACTAAAAAACCGCTTCACTTATGGCCCTGCTTATCAACATGTCAAACAGCAGCTAGTATTTCAAGCAGGCACATCTAGACCTAGAGACCTTTTAGACCTCGATTCCCCTATAATTGCAGTAGCAGAAAGCAGCCAAGCTCACTTACTTTCTGATCTTTTAAGCGATTTAGGTGACGAAGCAACTGATACTGAAAAAGTAGCGATAAAGACCGAGTTAGTTACCACCGAAGATTCAGATTCTGAAGAACTGTTGCAACAGGTTGCTAATGGTGACATTGCTTATACGGTGGCCGACAGCAATCGCCTAGCGTTACAACGTAGACGCTACCCTAACCTCGCCGTAGCCAAAACACTTAGCGAAGATATGCCGATGGCATGGGCCCTTCCTTTAGATCAAGACGATTCAGTGAAAGCAGCGCTCATTGAGTATTTTGGAACCGTACATCAATCAGGCTGGTTTACGGTGTTAGAAGACAAGTACTTTGGACATATTCGCCAGTTCGATTACGTTGACAGTCGCGCATTTAACTACGCAGCTGAAAGTGCATTAGCTCAATATAAACCGTTGTTCCAACAATATGCCGGTGATTTAGACTGGCGACTACTTGCCGCAATGAGCTACCAAGAAAGCCACTGGGACAGTGATGCTATTTCAAGAACCGGGGTTCGCGGCCTAATGATGTTAACACTGGATACAGCAAGTGATTGGGATGTGGATGACAGAACCAATCCAGAGCAAAGTATTCGCGGGGGCTCACGTTATTTTGCCAGTTTGCTAAGTCGCATACCTGCACGAATCAGCGAGCCAGATAGAACCTGGATGGCTATGGCATCATATAATATTGGGATGGGGCACTTGGAAGATGCAAGGGTGCTTACCGAGCAACAAGGGGGAAACCCTGATTTGTGGGTAGATGTTAAACGACGCTTGCCACAGCTAAGGCAAAAAAAGTATTACCGTACCACCCGCTATGGCTACGCGAGAGGTGATGAGGCTTTGCAATACGTAGAAAATATTCGCCGCTACTACGACAGCCTAGTCTGGTTAGATGAACAAGGAAAAATTTAATCTCGTTCGCTTTGCTTCTCTCTTGAAAACTGTCATTTCGGTGTCATCTTTACTCTGTACCCTTTGAACGAGTTAGTGATTAACTAACTCGCTTTCTCAGAACCTTAATTTTTCTAAAAGATTATTAACTCTAAAAGAACAGTGACTCTCGGAAAATGAGCGCTTAGTTCAAACGACAGAGCACTTTTCTTAATTGGAAGAATGGTCACAACGAGGGGAAAAATAGCCTCGCTGTGAGAAAGGAGAATAAATGAAAAAAAATCGCTTTATGAAAAAAGGAATAAAATTGAAAAACAACAACAGACGCAGACTTATGCTTAAGCGTTGCCACCAGAAAGTACTTCAACGTCGTAAGCTATTTGTAACGAGCGACATGTTCACTCAGTTGACTCGCAAGCCTAGCTAGAATACATATAAGCTGGTTGCTTTTATTGATAGGCATCAATTTATTGAGAACTCTCTTTGCAACCCAGCAAACCAAATAGGCGAATAAAACACCCCCCTTCAAGCCAGCAAAATAAGCATTAGCTTGAAGCATCCCCCTCTAGATGTTTTTTCGCCTTTTTGGCTGCCTTAATCTCTTTCCTGCGCTTGCGAAAAAAATCTGACAGTTTGTTAGCACACTCGTCTGCTAGCACATTAGAACCAATCTCAACCTGATGATTTAGCGCAGGATGTTGTAATAGATTCATAACCGAACCCACAGCACCTGTTTTCGCATCTTTAGCACCAAACACCACCCGCTTTACTCGTGCATGCACAAGCATACCTGCACACATAGAGCAGGGCTCTAAAGTGACATACAAGGTAGCGTCAATAAGCCGGTAGTTTCGCACTTTAGAAGCGGCCTCTTTGACAGCGCGCAACTCTGCATGGGCAGACGGGTCGTTATCCGATATTGGCGTATTGTAGCCTTCTCCGATAAGCTCACCGTTTAATACTACGCAGGCACCTACCGGCACTTCCCCTATGGATTCTGCTTTGTCCGCCAGGGTTAATGCATGCTTCATCCACATCACGTCTTCTTGAGTAACCGTTTCATTAATAAGATTTTCCTGGCTAATGCCCTCTTTAAGAGGGTTCTCTTTGCCTCGGCTCTCTTTAATTGAGTTCTCTTTAATTGCGTTCTCTTGGGGAATGCTTTCTTTTGAAAGGCTTACTTTCGCAAGCTCGTCGGCAGCGGTTAGCACTTTAGGCGCTAACGTTTGCGCTGCGACATGTTCGGTGTTTTGCTCCAGAGCCTGTGTTTTTTCAGTGTCGATCTTTGATGCCAGATGGTCGCTATTTTGGTCACTCATTAGTCAATTTTGCTACTTTATTTAGTGAAATTAGTTAACAACAATTCTGCATAAACCTAGGTAAACATTCTAACTTACTAGAAAGTAATGACTTTTGTCACTTGGCAACCTACTTGCAATTTTTCATTATAACACTGCTGGTGTTAAGGGCTTAACTGGTTACACTTTTTATAGAAAACTTAGCGTAATAACCGTTATAGTACTCCAAGCGCAGCAGTTATTTTACTAATAAGTATTTAGCCTCTGTTTATTAGATGTGGAAACTAAATACTGGGTGAATTAGGCAACTGACCACATTTTCACCTAAACTCTTTTTAAACCATTTGTGAGGGATACCACCGTGGACATGACAGCGATTGCAATAGTAGCTATTTGTGCTTGGGCGTTAGTTACCATTGTCGAAAGTGCGAAAGACAAAAGCAAAAAGAAGCTTAGTAACAAAGAAACTGAAGCGTATAAACAAGAAATTGCAAATTTGAAAGAGCGCGTATCTGTACTCGAAAAAATTGTAACTGATGAACGCTACGACCTAAAAAAGCAGTTTGCCGATTTAGAGAAAGACCGCGTTGCTTAAGTTTAGTGAACTTAATTCCTCTGCCAGCGCAACCTATGCCTAAAGCTTAACCTGCGCTGGCAGTTAAACATCAACTCCCTTCTAAGAGTTTGCGTTCAGCCCGCTCTACTCGTCGGGGTTTACCTGCGATTACTAGTACATCATGGGCCTGTAGAATAGCGTCTTGGTCTGGGTCTTTCACTTCATTACCGTTACGTCTTAAACCTTTAATAGCGACACGCATTCTTGTGAAGTCGATATCTTTTATTGCTTTTCCAATGCAAGAGGCGCGTTCAGATAATACTACTGCATGAATAAACTCTAGCTTATCTTCCGTCCCGTAAGTGATTTCTGTCGTTTCTCCCGGGTAAAAGCCGTGCATATGATCATAACGGCCTTTTCGCTCGGCCCGCACCCGCTTTAAAATACGTGACATAGGTACACCGGCGTAATGCAACACTTGCGAGACCAGCATCAAACTGCCTTCTTGTAGCTCGGGCACCACTTGGTTTGCTCCTGCGCTGTACAGGCTTTCTAACTGGTAGTCGCGTTTGGTACGTACCATAACATCTGTAGTGCTCGTTATACTTCGTGTCTGCGTTATCACTTGTTTCGCCTTATCGACCTGATCAAATGTTACAAGCACAAGCTTCGCATTTTCTACATTAGCACTGCTCAGAATATCTTTTTGACTGGCATCGCCGAATATTACGGGTTCACCCGCATTTCGGCTTTCATGCACCCTGACAGGGTCCATATCTATAGCGACAAAATGAATACCTTCCATTTTGAGCATGCGCGCTACCGACTGTCCCACCCGTCCAAATCCACAAATAATGACATGGTTAGTCAGCTGCCCGACATTGCCAAAGCTAGCGTTATCATCAAAGGAGATATCATTATTCACAATGCGTTTAGCGATAGTCACACTGTTGTTCATAAGCCAAGGCGTTAACGCCATACTTATCACACCCATACACACTATTAGCGATGATTGCTCGGTGGTTAATACGCCATGCGTTGTGGCAAGCGCTGCGATAACGAAACTAAACTCCCCTATTTGGCAAAGTTTTACGCCTGCGGACCAGCCGTCAATGGCGTCAGTTTTGACCAACATGGATGCGGCTCTTACCAAGATAACTTTAACTATCATTAACGCAAAAACGCCAAATACGATTTCAAACAAGCTGTTCCAGAGCACGGTAAGTTCCAACTGCATACCTACGGTCACAAAGAACAAGCCCATTAAAATATCGCGAAACGGGCGGATGTCGGCTTCAAGTTGATATTTGTATTGGCTTTCTCCTAACATCATCCCAGCTAAGAAGGCACCTAGCGCCATGGACAGCCCGAAGTAATAAGTTAACCCTCCGGCCAATAGGGCTATTAAAATAGTGGTCAGAACAAACAGCTCATCAGTCCTTGTTCTTGCGATTTCTCTAAACACCCAAGGTAGTAACCACTTACCTACTGACATAAGAAATGCAATAACAAACACACCTTTTAGCAATGCTTCGCCTAAAGCCAGCGCGATACTTACCTCGCCAGTCTGGGCTAAAAGAGGAATAGCGATAAGAAACGGGACCACGGCTAAGTCTTGAAAGAGCAAGATACTGATGGCGAGTTGTGTACGCCTGTTATTGAGAATACCCATTTCGGTTGCTTGCTTTATAACAATAGCGGTAGAGCTTAGCGCCAGCGTACCGCCAATAATAATTGATGCACTAATCGGGATCCCCAAAAAAAGCGGTACGCAGGTAAATATCGCTGTTGTAAACGCCATTTGCCCTAATCCCACACCAAACACCAAAGAGCGCATAGCCAACAATTTAGGAAGGGAGAATTCTAGTCCAAGGGAAAAGAGTAGAAAAACAATCCCCACTTCGGCCAATAAGTGCATTTCTTCGGGGTGAGCAAACACAGATAGCAGCTGTGGGCCAGCGAGTACACCGGCAAAGAGATAAGCAAGGATAGGTGGAAGATGAATTCGTTTAAATAGGGCGACTGCGCATACCGATATGAACATCAATATCACGATATTTAAAAAACTCGTCCCCACATAACCTCCTAGAGCAACATCAACTTACGATTGTTAAATAAGCACAGTAATCAACTCTGCTTAACACTTAAACTAAAGACTAATGCGACAGATATCTTGTTGGCATTCAGTTTGCAAAATCCCCTATGTAAATGCAGATCCGGCAAGTTTTGCCGCTGTGATCGTCATAAATTTCGCGAAAATGCGATTATGACCACAGAAACGTCAGAGCTTTGACACTGGTTTCATTTCTGCGGCATATCAACGCATTTTGTATAGGGGCACTACTGTGGATTTTTCAACGTCAGTCTACGATAGCACACAACACAACAATTTTTATCCTGCTGAGAGCACAGGTAAATCACTTTCTTTTAGTGAATTATCGGGCTTTGTAACACAGCTCCTGACTACGCTTGAACTTCAAGAGTTAGGAGGCGTGTATTTTCAGCAGCTTAATATGCTATTGCCTGTTGTCGGATTCAGTTTATCTGACTTCGACTCTCGTTGGGTCTACGGTAACGCAAAGATATCGTCAACGCTGATTGATTTACCACTACAAGGGGCGCGCTCTGTTAATGGCGAGCAAGCCCATGTCTATTATTACATTAGTTCACCCTTGTCGTTATCGCAACGGGAGAGCCTATTCCAACTTCATGATTTATTTGGAAAACAAGTAAAACACGCGTTATCTTTAATGCGTGTTCAGCAAATGGCAACCAAAGACGTGTTGACGAGTTTAGGCAATCGTGCGGGATTTCAGCAGTCTATGACAAGACAACTGGGGTGGGCGCAACGACACGATGAACCATTTGCACTTTTAGTTATCGACCTAGACAACTTCAAATATGTGAACGATAACTTTGGGCACGGTGAGGGCGACAAAGTACTGGTTCACGTGGCAACACATCTTGAAAATGTACTGCGCGATGAAGACGAAGCATTTCGCTATGGCGGAGATGAATTCTGCTGTTTACTAGACTGCCAAACACAGCAGCAATTAGCATGTGCTGCTCAGCGAATTCAGATGAGTATAAATAGCTCTGCTTACTTATCACGATTAGGTGTATCGGCAAGTCTCGGTGGCGCGATTTATCGAGACGGTGACAGTGTTGATAGTTTATTTAACCGCGCTGATAACGCGCTATATCGGGTGAAAAACTCAGGCAAAAACAGCTATGACGCTGCCTAACTAATCCCTTTTACTTGTTTCCAAAAAAAGCGGCAATTCGATGCCGCTTTATCAATACATTCTGCCGAAAAAAATTGAAAACTCTAATGACTGGCTTTTCTACGCCGACTGATAAAGTGTTTTTGGCACTTTAAATCTTGTACATAGTAATGGTAAGACTAATTAGCGATTAAATTGGTTTAAAGGCTATATTGATACGCTCAACTTTTGGTTGTAGATAAACAACTTTCTCATCAATGATGATTGCCACAGGTGTTTCATTTAAAAAGATAGTAGGTACGCCATTTCGTTTCCATCTAGGTACACGCCATACTTTAAACCACTCTTTCAATAGCTTTGATACATTGGCGCCTTCAGGTTTCATTCGCAAATTACGCGCATTGGTTTGCAAAGAGACTGTATCGTTATTTTCTTCTTTCGTTACTGTTACCCTCACCTGCCCGTGTAACCAAGGAAGAGAATTGTACTGGTCTAACACTAACGCAAGACGATCTGGGATCTCGCACGTATCATTAACAACCCAGTAAAGGTCGTGGTCAAAACGTATAACCCTGCCCCACTTAAAGTTTACTTCAGGGGTAGCATCATGTTTCGCCCCCAGCATAGCAAGTACTTGGTCTGTCTGCGCTTTTGAAGGTGCAAGCTGTCCCTGCGCTTTGAACCAGGCGCGAATTACCATAGCCTGCCAAGGGATAGACAATGCAGCAAGCTTTTGTCCATCTAACCTGATATCAGCACGTTTACAGTCTTCGAAGTATTGCTGTGCAGATTCGCTGACTAGCTCACTTTGCTCTGCACAAAGCTCAGCGCTTCGCCCCACTGTCTTAGTTAACTGGGGCCACCGCTCAAGCAAATGAGGTATTATCTCGTTTCTCAAGAAATTCCTGTCAAAGCTGTTTTGCTGGTTAGATTCATCCTCGACCCACTGCAACATTTCCTCTTCGGCATAAGCGATAATGTCGCTTTTCTCAAGAGCTAGCATAGGTCGCATTATTAACGTATCGCCGCGGTACTGCACTTCGCCCATACCCGCTAATCCCTGAGGGCCAGCACCGCGTTTGAGCTGAAGCAATACAGTTTCAAGCTGATCTTCGGCATGTTGCCCCAAAAGCAGTACACCGCCAATTTGTTCGCACACTTCTAATAGTGCGCTGTATCGAACTTTACGCGCCTCAGCTTCTAAGCTCTTTCTAGAGCTGGTATCAACGGCAACACGATATTGATGAAACTCAACATCTTCAAGACGGCACTGCAGTTCACAGTGGCGGGCCCAGTCATCCGCATTTTCGCTTAAACCGTGATGTACATGTACAGCATGTATCGGGCTATCAAACTGCTCCCTATACGCGACGACGGCTTGAAGCAGTACGGTGGAGTCCACGCCACCGCTGTAAGCAACGACGAGTGGCGTTTGAAGTGGTTGCTTTACATTAGTCAGTGACGTGGCTATGCGGTTGACGATATGTTCAATAGTGGGGGATTGTAGAGGGGTCACAGACCAGTAATACCTTATTGTTTCAACTTTATGTTTTATTAGGGTTCAGCTTTGTATCTGCTGGTTACTCGTTTTCTAATAACGCAAAAGGGTTGGTTACCAATGGTAAACAACCCCCTTGAACTAATCTGAATCGACATGCACTAAGCGAAGACTTAATAAACTTTTACAACAAGCATTTTTGCTAATCGTACACCGCTTCGCCTAATCGTACACCGCTTCGTATCATGACGTGACTATTCGCAGTTTTCGAACTCGTAGCCCTAACTAGAATTAGCAATACCCGAACGACATTAAACGCTCGTAGCGTTCTTCCATTAGCTTTGTTTTATCAAGCTCTTTAAGTTGATTAAGCTGCTGCTTAATAACGGCTTTCAAATTAGCCGCCATGCCGTTGTGATCGCGATGCGCACCGCCTAATGGCTCTTCAACAATGCTGTTAATTAGACCCAGTTCTTTAATTTGTGGCGCACTTACGCCCATCGCTTCAGCAGCTAATGGGGCTTTTTCTGCACTTTTCCACAAAATAGACGCACAACCTTCCGGTGAAATAACCGAGTAGGTAGAATATTGAAGCATATTAACGCGGTCGCCAACACCAATAGCTAATGCACCACCTGAACCACCTTCACCAATTACGGTACACACGATTGGAACAGTAAGCTCAGCCATTTCGAATAAATTTTTCGCGATTGCTTCACTTTGGCCGCGCTCTTCAGCGCCCACACCTGGGTATGCTCCTGGCGTGTCGATAAAGGTAATAATAGGCATGTTAAAGCGCTCAGCCATCTTCATAAGACGCAAGGCTTTACGGTAGCCTTCTGGTTTAGGCATACCGAAGTTACGCTTAATTTTTTCGTTAGTGTCTCGGCCTTTTTGATGACCTATAATCATCACAGGCTGATCGTCTAGCATCGCTGGACCACCAACAATTGCCTTATCGTCTGCAAACGCGCGGTCGCCAGCAAGCTCGTCGAATTCTGTAAAAATACGAGGAATGTAATCTAGCGTGTATGGACGCATTGGGTGACGTGCAAGTTGAGAAACTTGCCATGCGCCAAGATCAGAAAAGATCTTTTTAGTTAGCTCCGCGCTTTTGCCGCGAAGCTTATTGATTTCTTCTTCAATACCAACGTCAAACTCGCCACCTTGATTCACCAACCTAAGCTCTTCAATTTTTGCTTCTAGTTCGGCTATTGGCTGTTCAAAGTCCAAAAACTGTATACTCATTTCATGTCCTATTCGTACTACGCTCGTCTATGCAAACGCGAGATGTCCAATCTATCGAACTCTTAACCCTAATGGTAGAGAATTGAAACGGCTTTGTCTCCCAAACATTGCTTGAGATCGTGTAAAAGTTGGTCTTCAGGGGTAACGTACCATCTTGCGCCACACGCCAAAGTTACTTCAGCGTCTGGATGGGTTACCGCTAACTGAACAGGACAACTTCCACCGTTAAATGCCTGCAGGATAGATTGCATCTGACTCATTTTCTTCGGTTCAAGCAACTGGGTATCAATATTAAGTGCCAGCGCTCTCGCGTTTTTCTCTCGTGCCTGAACAATGTCCATTACATCACGGGCGGTGATTGTATTGCCCCCAGAGAAATCATCAAAGCTGACCTGTCCCTTTATAAGCAATATTCTGTCAGTTTCTAACACACTTTCGAACTGTTCGTACATATCGGGGAAGAAACGTACGTCTATTCTGGCACTCTTATCATCCAGTGTCACTATAGCCCAGCGGCGCCCACGTTTATTCGTCATAACACGCACGCCAAGCACCAATCCTACTGCACTGGCCATTTGATCTTTGTTCGTTGGTTTTAAATCAACTAAACGCCCGTCAGTATAGTAACGTAGTTCTTCAGCGTACTGATTGATGGGGTGACCTGTTAAATACAAGCCTAGGGTATCTTTTTCACCTTCTAGCCACACTTTCTCAGGCCATTCAGGCACGTCAGCAAATGCTTGCTTCACGTCTTCAGGCTCGGTAGTCAGTAGGCCAAACATATCTGACTGACCAAATGACTCAGCTTTTGCGTGCTGCCCAGCGGCGGCAAGGGCTTCGGGTAAACTCGCCATAAGGCTAGCGCGATGCGGACCTAAATTGTCCATTGCACCCGCTAACACTAGCTTTTCAAGTACCCGTTTGTTTACGCGCTTAATGTCTATCTTGGCGCAGAAATCAAAAAGATCTTTAAATGCACCCTGGGTCTCCCGCGCTTCAATAATCGCTTCAATTGGGCCTTCACCTACCCCTTTAATCGCACCGATACCGTAAACAATGCGACCTTCGCTATCGACGGTAAATTTGTATTTACCCGCATTTAAATCTGGCGGCAGTATTTCGATGCCCATGCGCTCACATTCATCGACAAGCGTCACGATTTTATCGGTGTTGTCCATATCCGCCGACATTACCGCAGCCATGAATTCCGCTGGATAATGTACTTTCAGCCAAAGGGTTTGGTAAGACACCAAGGCATAGGCTGCCGAGTGAGATTTGTTAAAGCCGTAGCCTGCGAACTTTTCCACCAAATCGAAGATTTTCATCGCAAGGTCCGGGTCAATATTATTGCCCTTCGCACCCTCAGCAAAGGTACCGCGCTGCTTCGCCATTTCTTCAGGCTTTTTCTTACCCATCGCACGACGTAGTAAGTCAGCGCCACCTAGCGAGTAACCTGCCATTTCCTGAGCAATCTGCATTACCTGTTCCTGATACAAGATAATGCCGTAGGTAGGCTCTAGTATTTCTTTCAAACACTCATGCTGGTATTCAGCGTCTGGGTAGGAAATTTCTTCACGTCCGTGCTTACGGTCGATAAAGTTATCTACCATGCCTGACTGCAATGGACCTGGGCGGAATAGGGCCACCAGTGCGATGATATCTTCAAAACAGTCTGGTTTAAGGCGTTTAATCAGCTCTTTCATGCCGCGAGATTCCAGCTGGAATACAGCAGTTGTCTCGGCGTTTTGAAGGGTTCTGAAACTCTTAGGATCTTCAAGAGGAATAGCGCTGATATCGACATCAACGTTCTTCCCTTCCTTGATCATATCTATCGCCCACTGAATGATCGTCAGCGTACGAAGACCTAGGAAGTCAAATTTTACAAGCCCAGCGGTTTCAACGTCGTTTTTGTCAAACTGTGTTACCGGGTTATTACCTTCGTCATCACAATACAGCGGCGAGAAATCAGTAATAGTGGTTGGCGCAATAACAACACCACCGGCGTGTTTACCCGCATTTCGGGTGACCCCTTCAAGAATACGCGCCATATCGATAAGGTCTTTCACTTCCTCATCGCTTTCATAAACTTCTGGCAGCTGAGGTTCGGCTTTAAACGCCTTTTCTAACGTCATGCCAGGGTCAGGTGGTATTAGCTTTGAAATTCTGTCTACAAAACCGTAGGGGTGACCAAGTACTCGACCCACGTCACGTACTACCGCTTTTGCCGCCATAGTTCCGAAGGTAATGATCTGAGATACCGCTTGTCGCCCGTAGAGCTCTGCAACGTGATCAATTACCTCATCTCGTCTATCCATACAGAAGTCGACGTCGAAATCGGGCATTGATACACGTTCTGGGTTCAGGAAACGTTCGAATAGCAAGTCGAATTCAAGCGGATCTAGGTCGGTAATTTTTAAGGCATAGGCCACCAGTGAGCCCGCACCTGAACCACGCCCTGGCCCTACCGGAATTCCGTTATCTTTACTCCACTGGATAAACTCCATAACGATAAGGAAATAGCCCGGGAACCCCATTTGGTTGATAACTTCAAGCTCAATGCGAAGTCGGTCATCGTACTCTGGGCGTTTTGCCTTGCGCACTTCCTCATCGGGGAATAGAAACTCTAGACGTTCTTCCAAGCCTTCCTCAGACACCTTAACCAAGAAGTCTTCGGTGGTCATACCGCCGGTTGGAAACTGAGGCAAGAAATATTCATTTAGCCGGACAGTAACGTTACAGCGCTTGGCTATTTCAACCGTATTTTCTATGGCTTCGGGGATATCGCTAAATAACTCAACCATTTCCTCGGCAGTGCGTAGATATTGCTGATCGCTGTAGCGCTTAGGGCGACGGTTATCATCTAAGGTATAGCCATCGTGAATACACACACGAATTTCGTGCGCGTCGAAACCCTCTTGGTCAATAAAGCATACTTCATTAGTGGCAACCACGGGTAAACCGCGCTGCTCAGCAAGCTCTACGGCATGGTGTAAATAATCTTCTTCGCCTTGTCTACCGGTTCTAATCAGCTCTAAATAAAAACGGTCGGGAAAATGGGTTTGATAAAACTCAAGCGCATCTTCAAGAAGCTTGGCGTTATTTTTCATTAAACCTACGCCGATATCGCCGTGCTGTGCGCCCGATAAAACAATAACGCCTTCGCTATGCTCTGCTAACCATGCTTGATCAATGACTGCGCGGTGCGCCAAGTGTCCGCGAAGGTAAGCCTTGGAGATAAGAATAGTAATATTCTTATACCCTTCGTTGTTCATCGCAATGAGGGTAAGTCTGAAAGGTTCATCGCCAAAAGCTTCATTAGTCACCCAAAAATCGGTGCCAATTATGGGCTTGATACCTAAATTATGTGCCTCCGAATAGAATTTTACCAAGCCACACATATTCATTTGATCTGTGATTGCCACGGCAGGCATGCCAAGCGCGGCCACTTTACCTAAAATAGGCTTAACCTTATTCAGGCCGTCCATCATCGAAAAGTCGCTGTGAACACGTAAATGAATAAATGGCGATGACATGATGTTATTTCTCTTCGAGTAGCGCTTTTACGGGTTTAAAACTTTTGCGATAGCAATCTAAGATGCCATATTCGGCGATAGCTTCAAAGTGTGCTTTTGTGGGGTAACCTTTGTGCCCGGCAAAGTTATATTGTGGGTAGGCCTCATGCAACGAAATCATATCGTTATCTCGCTCTACTTTGGCAATGATTGATGCTGCTGAAATTTCAGCGTGTAGGCTGTCACCTTTCACTACCGCTTCAGAGTCAAAATTCCAAGCTGGGACGCGGTTGCCGTCTACACGCACAAAGTCAGGTTTTACAGGTAAACCTTCCACTGCGCGGATCATAGCGAGCATGGTAGCGTGCAGTATATTAAGCTTGTCTATTTCTTCAGGGCTTGCTCTACCGATATTCCAGTAAAGCGCCTTCTCACGAATCTCTTGCGCGAGGGCTACGCGCTTTTTTTCACTCAGTTTTTTAGAGTCGGTTAGCCCTTCAATAGGGTTTTCTGGGTCTAGTATAACCGCAGCAGTAACCACATCTCCAACTAAAGGGCCACGCCCTACTTCATCAACACCGGCAATTAACTTATGCAAACAATTCCTCCACGACAGCTTTTGCTGCTGTTTTATCAGCATTGCATTTTAGCGTATGGTGGAGATCGGTGAAACGGGAAATAAGCGCTGAATTATCACTTTCGAAAAAGTTAAGTAGCTGATTGCTCATATTCTCTGCGTTTACCTCTTCTTGGAGTAACTCAGGAATAATTGCCTCGTTAGCCAAGAGGTTTGGCAACGTAAAGTAAGGCGCTTTGTACAAGCGCTGCATGATTTTGTAGGTAAGCGGCGCGAGTAAATAAGCGGCTACCATTGGGCGCTTACACAACATAGCTTCTAACGTCGCTGTACCTGATGCGAGCAAGATAACATCGCTTGCTATCATGGCATCACGAGAAGTGCCTTGGGTGACCTGAATGGGTAAGCGTGCTTCAGCATTATCAGCTTCAAGCAAGAGTGCTTTAATTTGCGCAAGACGATGCTCATTTGCCGCAGGGATAAGAAATTGAATGTCGCTGCGTTTAGCATGAATAGCTTCTATGGTCTTCAGAAACACGGGAAGCAACGTATCCACTTCGCCTCTTCTTGAGCCGGGTAGTACAGCCAGTATGGGAGCATTGCAATCTACACCTAATGCCTGCCTTGCCGCATTTTGGTCGGGCTCAATGGCTATAGCGTCAGCCATAGTATGCCCCACAAAGGTGTAGGGAACGTTATATTTATCGTAAACCTGCTGTTCGAAAGGGAACAACCCCAGTACGCGATTAGCCGCTTTCGCTATCTTATGAATGCGTTTCTCACGCCACGCCCACACCGTAGGACTTACATAGTGCATGGTTTTGATACCGCGGGCTTTGAGGGCTTTCTCTACTCTCAAATTAAAATCAGGCGCGTCAATGCCTACGAAAATATCTGGCGGATTTTGCTCAAAATGAGCAAGAAGCTGCTTTTTAACTTTTAAGATGGCTGGAAGGTGGGATAGGACTTCCACAAGCCCCATAACCGACAAGGTTTCCATATCGAATAGACTATGGAAACCCGCTTTTATCATGTTTGGACCACCAATACCTTCGATAATAGCATCTGGGTATTGGCGTTTTAACTCGGCAACCATTCCAGCGGCAAGGATATCACCAGAGGGCTCTCCGGCAACCATGCCGATACGAATTGGTTTAGACATAATTAGCGAATAATGCCTCGCTTGGAGTCTTGTAAGAATTGAACCATTAGCGCCACACCATCAAACTTTTGTGCTGGTTCAGCAAGCTTGTCGACTGCTTCGTCAATAGTATT
Organism: Alteromonas sp. ABH4_452; assembly: GCF_056311825.1. Taxonomy (NCBI): domain Bacteria; kingdom Pseudomonadati; phylum Pseudomonadota; class Gammaproteobacteria; order Alteromonadales; family Alteromonadaceae; genus Alteromonas; species Alteromonas sp. ABH4_452. The sequence continues at coordinate 3,878,262 of NZ_CM149973.1, forward strand.
ACCTTCACGATAAATCGCTTTATAGGCGCGCTTGATTTCAAGCACTTCTTCTTTTGAGAAACCACGGCGTTTCAAGCCTTCAGAGTTGATCCCCTGAGGAATATTCTTCTGACCACTCACCATAACAAAAGGCGGGACGTCGCGCAGAATAATACCGCCTGCCCCTAAAAATGCATGAGCGCCGATTTTGCAGAACTGGTGGATACCTGTAGCACCGCCAATAATAACGAAATCATCAATATGAACATGGCCAGCCACAGCCACATTGTTGGCAATTATGATGTCATCGCCAAGAACGCAGTCATGGGCAACGTGTGCATTAGCCATAAATAAACCACGAGAACCGATAATTGTTATGCCGTTGTCTTGTACCGTGCCACGATGAACGGTTACCCCTTCTCTAAACTCATTATCATCTCCGATAACGAGTTCGGTAGGCTCACCCGCATATTTTTTATCTTGGCAGTCTTCACCAATTGAAGAAAACTGATAAAACTTGTTGTTTTTACCGATACGCGTCGGGCCGCGTACCACCACATGTGATTTCAGAATACAGCCGTCGCCTATGGTGACGTTGTCGTCTACCACACAAAATGGACCTATGGTGACATTTTCACCAATCGTTGCACTTTCTGAAATTACCGCAGTAGGATGGATCACGTTACGCTATCTCTCTCATCGCACACATAAACTCTGCACTACAAGCAATATCGCCATCGACACTTGCAGTACCTTTAAATTTCCAAATCCCTCTGCGCTCTTTTACCAGAGCAACATCAAACTCAAGCTTATCACCCGGAACAACTGGACGTTTAAAGCGTGCGTTATCAATCCCTGCATACAAGTATAACTTATCATTGTTGCCCATGGTCTTAAAACCTAAAACACCGGCAGCTTGCGCCATGGCTTCTAGAATTAAAACACCCGGAAAAATTGGCTGTCCAGGGAAATGCCCCATGAAACATGGCTCATTGATCGTAATATTTTTGTAAGCCTTTACAGACTCACCCAGTACATAATCAGTAACACGATCAACAAGTAGGAAAGGATATCTGTGTGGTAGCAGTTCCAATATTTCCTGGATTTCGATGGTATTTAGTGAATTGGCCAAAAACTTTCTCCTGTATACAAGCATGACCTTTAGCTATTTCATACCAATACAGATGATACATTGGTACTTGGGTCAAACTCGCCGTAAAAACTAAAAACGGCGGCAACCATACGCTGTTAAGCGCGAAAAACAAATCAGACCAACACCTTTAGAGGGGTTGGTCTGACAAATTTTATAACTGACCAGCGCCTGCTGAACTTTGATGAACAGCGAAGGCCGACAGGTCTTAAGTTAATTAGTTAGTTTTGCTTACTTGCTGAAGTACCTGCTCAGATAAGTCGTGCTCTTCTTTAGCAAAAGCAACTGCACCCGCATTAAGTACTAAGTCGTAACCTTGCTTTGATGCAACAGAGTCGATAGCTTGCTTGATAAGGCCAAGCAGCTTGTTACGCTCTTCGTTGCTACGACGCTGAATGTTTTGTTGTAAAGGCTGACCTTTCTTAGATAGCTCTTCACGAACTGACAAGATTTTTTGTTCTAGTTCTTTCTTCTCGGTATCGCTCATTGTAGCTGCATCACGCTGAAGACGCTCTGCGTAGAACTGACCGTCACGCTGCAGTTGATTCACTTCTTCAAGCTGGTCTTTAAACTCAGCTTGAATAGCATTTTGAATCTCAGCCGCTTGAGGCATCGCTTGAAAAATACCTTGCACATCAACAACAGCCACTTTCTGTTCTGCCATTACAGATGTACTTACTAAAGCGCTACCCAACATTGCTCCTGCAACGATATGTTTAACCAACTGTTTCAAAGGGAACTCCTTTTGTGAATCTTATTATAGAGCGCGGTTAAAACGCGCTCGTTTTAATGTCTTAGAAAGTTTGACCAATATTGAAAGTGAAGAATCTAGCATCATCACCATCACGTTGCTGTATCGCTTTCGAGAAGCTAAATACCATCGGCCCCATTGGTGAAATCCACTGAACCGATATACCTGCCGAACTACGATACAGACTCCAGTCAGAATAGTCCAATAGCTCACCATTTTGAGTAGATGCTATATCAAACTGACGGTAGTAGTCATAATCAAACTCAGTATCCCATACGTTACCCACATCCACAAACAAACTTGTGCGAACAGAGTTATCCATTTCTTCTTCAACAAACGGCGTAGGAACGATTAGCTCAATACCACCGAGTGCCATGGCATTACCACCTAGGCTTCGCGTTGACCAAGAAAGTGCAGCGTCAGCTGGGTCCGCCGGGAATAATTCCCCATCAGGGCCTGAAATGGTGCCAGTGTTACCGAGGAAAATACCTCGAGGGCCAACCGTATTATTCTCAAACCCACGCAGTGAATCTGAACCACCTGCGGTAAAGTTCTCAGTGAACGGCAATATTTGTTCGTTGCCATTGATATCACCGTAACCGTTACCGTATCCGAGACGAATTCGCGTTAGGAACGACCAGCGTTGGTCACGTGATAATGGGAAATACCATTTACCATCGAATACGGTTTTAAAGTAGTTGACGTCTGAGTTTGGCGTAGTAATGCTAAAGGATGCACGTTGAGACGAGCCCGCCGTAGGGAATAGACCACGGTTTAGCGTGCTTCTACTCCAGCTTACGCTTGCTAGATAGCTATCGTATTTAATAGCAGCATCCGGATCTTCGCCATTGGTAAACTGGTTATAGAACTGCTCTGTTTGCTCATAATAACCACGGTTAAATAGCTCTACATTGCTATAGGTTAAACCGAAGTTGATACGATTAAACTCGTTAATTGGATAACCGATGTTCGCACCAATTGACCAACGTTTAGAGTTGTACTGGATTACATTAAAGTCAGAGCCGTCGAACTCGCTATAACCAATGCTTCCACCCAAGCTGATACCATCAATAGTAAAGTAAGGGTCGTTATAGGTGATTTGCGCACTGCGCTGATACGAAACCGTACTTAGGTTAAGACCAACGCGTTTACCTGTACCCAAGAAATTATCTTGTTGGATACCCGCCTGTAAGCTTAATTTGGTTCTGTCACCGTAACCGATACCTGCGTTAAACGAGCCCGAAGGCTGCTCTTTAACATTATAGTTAACATCAACCTTATCTTCAGAGCCTGGAATACGTACAGTTTCAAACTCTACTTCTTCCATGTAGGTAAGACGAGAAAGCTGATTTTTTGAAGACTCTAGCAAATTATTAGACAACCAGGTGCCTTCCATCTGACTTACGTTTTGACGAAGTACACTGTCGGCGGTTACCACGTTACCGTTAAACTTAATACGGTTAACGTAAATACGCTTACCCGGGTCTACAGATAGCGTCAGCTTAACCGTTTTATCTTCGTCATTAATTTCAGGTACTGTGGTTACCGTTGGATAAGCATAGCCGAAGCGACCTAGATATTTACTAATAAACTCTTCTGTGTAGGTGACTTCCGCTTGGTTGTATAGCTCGCCTTCTGTTAGCGGCAGTACGCGCTCGATGTATTCTTCATGGCCAAGTACATCACCTACGAGTTCTACTTCAGAAATGGTGTATTGCTCACCTTCTGATACGTTCATAGCAATGTAGATACCGGACTTTTCAGGGGTCATCGACACTTGAGTAGAGTCAACGTTAAATCGTAGGTAACCACGATTTAAATAGTGGTTACGCAAGGTTTCCATGTCACCTTGTAACGTTTGTTGCTGATAGCGAGTCTCTGATAGAAAGTCCCACCAAGGCGTATCGTATTGTAGCTCAAACGCTTCCATCAGCTCTTCGTCTGAGAAAATTTCGTTACCTACAATATTAATTTGCTCGATTTCAGCGGCATCGCCTTCTTCAAAAAGTAGCTTCAAATCGACACGGTTACGCGGTAACGGCGTAATAATAGCCGTTACGTCAGCATTGTACTTACCTATGCTGTAAAAGAAGTCTTTAAGGCCATTCTCAATAGAGGTTAGTACGGTCTTATCAAGTGGCTCACCGATGCGAACACCATTGCCATCCAAACTTTCTTGAAGCTGCTCATCTTTAATATCATCATTGCCGTCAAAAATAATATTACTGATGGTTGGACGCTCCGCCACACGAACCACAAGGGTATTGCCGTCGCGAAGAATTTCTACATTTTCAAAGTGAGTTGAAGAGTAAAGCGAGCGAATAAGCTGCGTTACCCTGAATGTATTAAGCTCGTCGCCAACTTGAACGGGCAAGTAGGTTAAGGCTGCACCAAGTGCAACACGTTGCAAACCCTCTACGCGAATGTCTTCAACAACAAATTCACTGTCTTGCGCCGCAGCATTGGCAAAGCTAGCACTGGAAAAAATGGCTCCGGCTGCTACTAACTGTTTTAACTTCATCTATTTTTCTTTTCCTGGCCGCGTTTTGTATTAGCTGTTTTGTACTTCCTGATTTGTATCAGGTTATGCGAGCGATATCGTTAAAAATTGCGATACCCATGATCATAAACAGAAGCACGCCACCTATTTTGTAACCCCATTCTTGCACCGCTTCAGGCACAGGCTTACCAGTGATCCACTCCACAATGAAAAACATGAGGTGGCCACCGTCAAGCATGGGCAAGGGTAATAAATTTATTATGCCTAAATTTACGCTTATTAAGGCAAGAAAACTCAAAAAGTACGCAAGTCCATACCCAGCACTTGTTCCCGCACCTTGAGCAATTGAGATAGGACCGCTCAAATTCTTCACCGATACATCGCCGGTGATAAGCTTTCCTATCATTTCGACACTCAGTGTCATTAGACGCCACGTTTTGTCTAGCGCCTTCCCAATAGCCTCTATAATGCCATATTGATGAGTAAACACATACCCTTCAGGCCAAGGCTCGAATGTTGGGCTCACACCTAAATAACCACTTTGCCCTTGTGGTGTATCGCGGCGCGCTATCGTGGCATTTAACGTTAGTTGCTGTCCATCCCTTTGTATATCAAGAGAGATACTTTCACCGGGGCTTTCAACAATAACGTCAACCAAACCTTCCCACGACGTCAATTTAGCGCCATTTAGTGCGACAAGTTCATCACCGGGTTTCAACCCTGCTTCCTGCGCCGCACTTCCCTCACCAACAAACCCAACAGTTAACGTTGCATCCGGTCGGTATGGGGTTAGGCCTAAGCTGCTTAATGGAGACTCGCTATCTGGGTCAAAGTTCCAAGAACCCAGTGTAAATGTCAGTTCTTTTTCGATATTTGATGCATTTTTAACCGTAACAGTGGTTTTTTCTGACCCTATGTTAGAGACAACTTCTAAATTAACCGCTTCCCAGTCCGGTGTAATTCTGTCGCCGACCTTAATGATTTCATCACCAGGTTGAACGCCTGCTACAGCTGCAACACTTTGTGGCTCGACAGCTTTAACAACGGGTTTAACGGTTTCTAAACCGACAAGGTACATTAGCCAAAGTGCAAAAAATGCGAATATGAAGTTTACGCCAGGGCCCGCTGCAATTACCGCCATGCGCTGCAATACAGGTTTTTTATTGAAGGCTTTATCTTCTAACTCAGGCGGTACGTCATCAATACGCCCATCGAGCATGCGAACGTAACCACCAAGGGGAATCATAGCGATAACATATTCTGTACCGGACTTACTTAACTTTCGCCAAATTGGCTTGCCAAATCCAATTGAGAAACGCTCTACCTGTACACCGCATTTGCGAGCAACGTAAAAGTGCCCCCATTCATGTACGGCTACCAAAATACCTAAGGCGACAATGAATGCCCCAAGGCTCCATAAAAATGCTAGCACTGAAATTTACCTCGAATAATCTCGTTAGCTTTGGTTCTTGCTAGTGCGTCTTGTTCTAATATTTGTTGAATAGAACTTACCGATACGTGCGGCATAGCATTGAGCGTAGCGTCGTTTACTTTAGCAATATCACAAAATTGAATTTTGCCCTCTAAAAAAGCTTCTACAGCCACTTCATTTGACGCATTGACTCTTGTCGTTGCGCATTGCCCTTCCTTACATGCATCAATAGCCAACTTCAAATTAGGGTAACGCTCAAAACAAGGGGTCTGGAAACTGAAATTAGCCATATCCGAAAAGTCGAGGGGCTTCACACCTGCTTCAATTCGATCTGGGTGAGCCAAACCATATGCAATAGGTGTTCGCATATCTGGGTTACCCATTTGCGCTATTACAGAGCCATCAATGTACTGCACCATAGAATGGATTATGCTTTGTGGATGTATAACAACATCAATGTCTTCTGCGCCGGCACCAAATAACCAACAGGCTTCTATGAACTCTAACCCCTTGTTCATCATAGTTGCCGAATCAATTGTTATTTTTCGGCCCATTGACCAGTTAGGGTGAGTACTGGCCTCATCGATGGTAATTGACGAAAAGCTATTAAGTGGCCTTTCTCTGAAGGGGCCGCCAGAACCCGTTAATAAGATTTTGCGAATACCTGAAGCAGTAAAGTTTCCATATTCGTAATCGTGCGGGAGACACTGGAATATGGCGTTGTGTTCGCTGTCGATAGGAAGGATTTCAGCGCCGCTTTGGTTCGCAGCCTCTATAAATAAAGCGCCAGACATAACCAAGGCTTCTTTATTAGCAAGCAAAACTCGTTTTCCTGCCTTAACCGCCGCCATTGTAGGCAAAAGACCTGCTGCCCCTACAATTGCAGCCATGACAGCGTCAACTTCAGGTGCGCTTGATACCTCTTCCAATGCTTTGGTGCCTGAAAGAATTTCAGCATCTACACCGTATTGAGAAGCTAACTCGCAGGCGGCTTTATAGTGAGCATCGTTGGCGATCACTACATAACGGGGCGCGCATTTTTGCGCTTGCTCCATAAGCAGTTCAAGCTGAGAGTTACCAGTAATAGCAAAAACGCGGTATTTGTCTGGGTGGCGATTTATAACGTCGAGTGTATTACAACCAATGGAGCCTGTGGCCCCTAACACTGTTACTGTTTGCATTACGCCATCCAAGTTACATAGCAGAAGGCAAATACTGGAAATGCTGCAGTTAGGCTATCAATTCTATCTAGCACACCACCATGGCCCGGTAGTATCTTACCACTGTCTTTAATACCAGCGCAGCGCTTCAGCATGCTCTCGTTCAAATCACCAAGCGCAGAAACAGCAACGGTTATACCGCCAATTGCAAGGTGTAGCCAAATGCGCGACGGCTCAACCTGATAGTGCAGTGCAGCAAAAGCAATAATAGCGAACGAGGCAGCAATACCGCCTAACAAACCTTCTAAACTTTTACCTGGAGATACGTTAGGGCGTAACTTGTGTCGACCAAATTTAACGCCTACGAAGAATGCGCCTATATCAGCTGCCCAAACGATACCCAATACATAAAAAATCAGCGATGCGCCATAAAATGGATCAACATCATGCAGGCTAGTGCGAAGTGCAACTACGGCTACCCATGTTGGTATAAGCGTAAGTGCGCCAAATACGGTTCTTACGCTGCGACTGTCTTTCCAGAATCGTGAGTATTTCGGATAGGCAAGCACCATAAATAAAGAGGCTATCCACCACAACACAGCGATGGTTAAAATTGCGCGATACAGGCCATGCAATTGGCCCTGATACCAAATGGTGCTGGCATCAACGGTAAGCGATAGAGCAATACATATTGCAAAGGCTCCCGCCATGTAAATAAGTTTTTTAGGACGCTCGCACACGCCTGACATATTCGCCCACTCATAGGCACCAATACCGACAACACCGGCTATGGCTATTTCAAACCAGAAAATAGGAAGAAAAAGAATAGCGTAGAGCGCCAGCGGCGCGAGAATTAATGCAGTTATTATCCGTTGTTTTAGCATAATTTGCCCTTGGCTTTGGTTACCAGGGCTAGCCTGATAATTGCCTGCATGGTATTAACCATCGGCTGTGACTACCTGTTCACCGGTTAGACCGAATCTTCGTTGACGAACATTGAAATCATCTACGGCTAATTGAAACACGTCTTCATTGAAGTCGGGCCATAGTACATCGGTGAAATACAATTCGGCATAAGCACACTGCCATAGTAAGAAATTACTAATTCGGTGCTCGCCACCAGTGCGAATAAGAAGATCTAACTCTGGAAGGTTAGCTGTAGAAATGTGCGAACCAAGAGCTTCTTCACTGATGTTATCTACATCAAGCTCGCCGCTTTTCACCTGCGATGCGAGTTGCTTGGCCGCATTTACGATGTCCCATCTACCGCCATAGTTTGCTGCGATATTTAAGACCAAATCTTTGTTGTCTTTAGTCATGTCTTCGGCTTTGCGAATTTTTTCGACTAGCTTGGCGTCGAAAGCCTCAACATCACCAATAACCTGCAAGCGTACACCATTTTTGTGTAAGCGTTTTGCTTCACTATTGAGGACGAGATTAAACAACTCCATAAGGACGCTGACTTCTTCCTCAGGACGTTTCCAGTTTTCACTTGAAAACGCGAATAGCGTTAGTGATTCGATACCGTTTTGACGTGCAAAGCGCACAACAGAACGTACAGACTCTACCCCGGCTTTGTGACCGAAGGTACGAATTTTCCCTTTCTTTTGCGCCCATCGACCATTGCCATCCATAATGATTGCAACATGCTTCGGGCCAGCAGACTCTGCTGGCACCTCGGCTTTTTTCGATTTGGCTGCGCTTAAACGCTTTCCAATCATAATACTTACTTATACTTCCATTAGTTCTTTTTCTTTGTCAGCAAGCATGCTGTCAACTTTCTTAATGAAATCGTTAGTAATAGATTGAATGTTCTCTTCCGCTGCGCGGCTCTCATCTTCACTGATTTTTTTTTCTTTTAGAAGATCTTTGATGTCACCGTTAGCGTCGCGACGAATATTGCGGATAGCAACACGACCACCTTCCGCTTCGTTGCGTACAACGCGGATAAGGTCTTTACGACGCTCTTCTGTAAGCGGCGGAAGAGGAATGCGAATTGAACCGCCCGCACTCATTGGGTTCAACCCTAGGTCAGACTGCATAATCGCCTTTTCAACTGCTTGGATAGCGCTTTTATCGAAAACAGTTAACGCTAGAGTACGGCTGTCTTCCGCAACGACGTTAGCGACTTGCTTTAGCGGCGTGTCTACACCGTAATAAGGTACCATGATGCCATCTAGAAGGCTTGGATGCGCACGACCAGTGCGGATTTTGCTGAATTGGCCTTTTAGAGAAACTAGGCTTTTTTCCATGCGCTCTTGCGCATCTAATTCAATTTCATCAATCACGTTTTGTATCCTATTGTTCTTAATTAATCGTTGTCAGCGTGGCAAATGACGGTACCTTCTTTTTCACCCATCACAACACGCTTAAGGCAACCCGGCTTATTCATGTTGAATACGCGAATTGGTAAGCTGTGATCTCGTGCTAAAGTGAAAGCTGACAAGTCCATTACTTTTAATTCTTTTTCCAGAACTTCCTGGTAAGACAATTGATCATACAATGTCGCTTCAGGATTTTTTACTGGGTCATCACTGTATACGCCGTCTACTTTAGTGGCTTTAAGCACAGCATCGGCTTCAATTTCGATACCCCGTAAGCATGCCGCTGAGTCGGTAGTGAAGAAAGGGTTGCCAGTACCGGCAGAAAAGATAACAACGCGGCCCGACTTAAGAAGGCTAATAGCTTCTGCCCAGTTGTAAGCATCGCACACGCCGTTTAATGGGATAGCAGACATCATACGCGCGTTTACAAATGCACGATGAAGCGCGTCGCGCATAGCTAGGCCGTTCATTACCGTAGCCAACATGCCCATGTGGTCGCCAACAACACGGTTCATTCCCGCTTTTGCTAGGCCTTCGCCACGGAACAAGTTACCACCACCGATAACAAGACCAACTTGAACACCAAGTTCAACCAGCTCTTTTATTTCTTGTGCCATTCTATCTAGCACTTTAGGGTCTATGCCAAAGCCTTCTTCGCCCATTAGGGCTTCACCACTAAGCTTTAACAGAATGCGTCGATATGCTGATTTTGGTGTGATACTCATAGTTTGAATTGTCCTCGTAAACCCGTTTTGTCCTATGTCTTTCAATAAAGCAATGACGTAAAAAACATAGGACAAAGCGCTTTCGTTTGTTTGGCAGGCGCACGCTTGTAACTCGCCCAGCTTCACACTTGCGCACTGCATTAGCAATACTAAAGATATGCAGCTATAAAAAAGCACCTCCTAAGAGGTGCTTTGTAGTTTATCTAACTATTGCGTAATGCAAAAGATAAACGCTCAATTATTTCTTAGCAGCTTCCATTTGAGCAGCTACTTCAGCAGCGAAGTCTTCAGTCTTCTTCTCGATACCTTCGCCAACTTCGAAACGTACGAAGTTGATTACGTCTGCGCTGTTGTTCTTAAGAAGCTCAGCTACAGAGATTGAAGGATCTTTAACGAAAGGCTGACCAGTCAAGCTCACTTCGCCAGTGAACTTCTTCATGCGGCCTGCAACCATTTTCTCAGCAATTTCAGCTGGCTTACCAGACTGAATAGCGATTTCGATTTGGATTTCTTTCTCTTTCTCTACAACTTCAGCCGGAACATTCTCTGGCTTAACAAACTGCGGGCTAGCAGCTGCAACGTGCATTGCTACGTCTTTTGCTAGCTCTTCGTCGCCACCAGTAAGGATAGAGATAACACCAATACGGCCGCCGTGTACGTATGCACCTAGCGTGTCGCCTTCAACGTTGATAACGCGACGAGGAGAGATGTTTTCACCGATTTTAGCAACAAGTGCGTCACGAACTTCGCTTACTTTAGAACCGTTAAGTTCTGCATCGTTAAGTGCGTCGATGTCGTTGATGTTGTTAGCCGCTGCTACTTCTAGAAGCTCGTTACCGAACTTAAGGAAACCTTCGTCACGTGCTACGAAGTCAGTTTCACAGTTTAGTTCAAGCATGGTCGCGCGACCACCTTCAACTTTAGTAAGGATAACACCTTCAGCTGCGATACGACCTGCTTTTTTAGCCGCTTTCGCTTGGCCTGATTTGCGCATATTTTCAATGGCTAACTCAATGTCACCATCCGTTTCAACCAGGGCTTTTTTACAATCCAGCATACCTGCGCCAGTACGTTCGCGCAGTTCTTTAACTAGTGCTGCAGTCACTGCCATTTTTCAATTCCTCAGCATTAAATATAAATTCGTTAGGTAAAAGGGGCGATATCGCCCCTCTCAATACGTTTCGTATTGTAGTACCGCCATATTATCTAGATATGACAGTAAGCAATCAGAATTACTCTGCCGCTTCTACGAAGTCGTCTTGCTCAGCTTGTACTTCAAGGTTGCTTTCGCGACCTGAGTTGATAGCGTTTGCAGCAGCATCCAAGTAAAGTTGGATAGCGCGGATAGCATCGTCGTTACCAGGGATGATGTAATCAACACCGTCTGGGTTAGAGTTAGTATCAACAACACCAACAACAGGAATACCTAGGTTACGAGCTTCTGTTACAGCAATGTGCTCGTGATCTGCGTCGATAACAAAGATTGCGTCTGGAAGACCGCCCATGTCTTTGATACCGCCAAGGCTGTTTTCAAGCTTGTCCATTTCGCGCTGAAGCATAAGTGCTTCTTTCTTAGTTAGCTTCTCAAACGTACCGTCTTGAGCTTGTTGCTCTAGATCTTTAAGACGCTTGATTGACTGACGTACTGTTTTCCAGTTAGTCAGCATACCACCTAACCAACGCTTGTTTACGTAGTACTGGTCGCACTTAAGAGCAGCATCTTTTACTGCTTCGCCAGCGGCGCGCTTAGTACCAACGAAAAGGATTTTACCTTTCTTAGACGCAACACCTGAAAGGTAGTTAAGTGCGTTGTTGAAAAGTGGAACCGTTTTTTCAAGGTTGATGATATGAACTTTATTACGAGCACCGAAGATGAAAGGCTTCATCTTTGGGTTCCAGTAACGAGTTTGGTGACCGAAATGCACACCTGCTTTCAGCATGTCACGCATAGAAACATTAGCCATTTTATTTTCCTCTTGGGGTTAGGCCTCCATATACCCCTTGTATCGATTCAGGCCAACTTACGTTGAACTGAACACCCCGATACGAAGTGTCGGTATATGTGTGTTTTAATAAAATAAATTTACCCTCTAAAACGGTGCTTGTTGCACATAGCAAAATGAGCTTTCCGTCAGGGCGCGCGCTTTATATCACAATACCACCACAGCCTCAAGTTTTAGCGTTAAAAAGCCAGGCTTTTAAGTATTTTTACCAACCTTTATTAAAACGACCCACCCCATTGCTATCAGCCTTGGAAATCACCAATTAAAAACCATGAATATCAGCACCTTACTAAGAATGACCTGAATAGTGTTATACTGCGTAAGTAATTTAAATTCTTCACCAAACTAGTTTCAAACGATTTGAGAGGCGCTGTGACAGCTATTATCAAAACCCCAGAAGAAATCGAAAAAATGCGCGTAGCCGGTAAACTGGCTGCCGAAGTACTTACTATGATCGGGCCTTATGTGAAAAAAGGCGTAACCACCGATGAACTGAATACTATTTGTCACGACTATATAGTAAACGAGCAAAAGTCAGTGCCCGCTCCGCTAAACTATGGTCACCCACCATTTCCAAAGTCTATTTGTACTTCGGTGAACCATTGTATATGTCACGGCATTCCTTCTGACAAGAAGCTAAAAGACGGTGACATCATCAACATTGATGTAACTGTTATAAAAGACGGTTATCACGGTGATACTTCGAAGATGTTCGTTGTAGGTAAACCATCTATTCTTGCCGAGCGCCTTATTCGCGTTACGCAAGAGTGCCTATATAAAGCAATTGAACAAGTGAAGCCGGGCATGCGTCTTGGCGACATTGGTCATATTTGTCAAACCCATGCTGAAGCGCATAACTATTCAATAGTACGTGAATACTGCGGTCACGGCATTGGTGCAAGCTTCCACGAAGAACCGCAAATTGTTCACTATGGAAAGCCAGGTACAGGCGACGTTTTAGAGCCTGGAATGTGCTTTACCATCGAACCTATGGTTAACGCAGGCAAACGTTACTCAAAAGTTTTGCCAGATCAATGGACTGTTGTGACTAAAGACAGAAGTTTAAGTGCCCAATGGGAGCACACTCTTTTAGTTACTGAGACCGGCGTTGAAATTCTAACGCTTCGCGAGGAAGAAAGCTTAGAGCGTGTTATTTCACACGGATAATTTTCATATTGCGGCTGTTAAGCTTACAGCCGCTTTGTTTGCCCCTTTGCCTCATTCAAAACCGCACACTAAGTCTTTATTTTTAATTCTCATACAATGAGCCTATTTTACGGGCTACACACCTATAACAAAAAACCATAAATATTCACAATTCAACCTAACTTATGCATAAATTTGCTACTGCGAACTACTATCAATTCATGCTATTGTTCTTAGCGTTTTAATAGAAGTCTATTTCAAAGGTGCATTTTGACGCTGCAATCACTGATAAAGAATATCGACACAATTAACTCTGTTGATGAAATCCCCGTCATTAAATCATGCGTGGAAGCCAGTTACACTTGGATAACAGAGTCTTTCGACGCTACGCCAGTTAATCAGCTCGTTACCGGTCGTGCACAGTTTGTCGACGCATTACTTTGTCACCTTTGGCAACTTTACGGCTTAGATACCGTGGACGAGCTTTCTCTTTGTGCGGTGGGCGGATACGGTCGCGGCCATTTACAACCCCACTCAGACATCGATTTGCTCATTGTCAGTAAGAAGAAGCTAAAGCCTGAAGTGCAAGAAAAAATTGGCATGTTCATCACCCTTTTATGGGATATCAAGCTAGATGTTGGACAGTCGGTACGCACCATTAAAGAAACGGTTAAACTGGCGAAAGACGATATTACGATTGCGACGAATCTCGTTGAAAGCCGTCTGCTTTGTGGCAGTGAAACTACATTCGACAAACTGTGGGATGAGGTAAACGGTCGCAATTCATGGTCGAGTAAATCTTTCTTCTCGGCTAAATATGACGAGCAAAAGAAGCGCCACGCCAAGTTTAACGGCACCGCTTACAACCTTGAACCAAACATTAAAGAAAACCCAGGATGTTTGCGAGACATTCAATCTATCGGTTGGGTAGCGAAAAAGCACTTTAAAGAGTATGACGGATGGAACTTGGTGGGTCATGGTTACTTCACCGAGCAAGAACACAGTGAGTTAATCGCCTGTCGTATGCACCTGTGGAAAATGCGTTGTGCGCTGCACTTGGTTGCTGGCAGAAGCGAAAACCGACTGCTTTTCGACTATCAACCGGATGTCGCACAAATGATGGGATACGGTGAAGAAGGTAAAGCGTCTGTGGAAAAAATGATGCGTGACTTTTTCCGCACCGTAGCGCGCGTCTCTGAACTGAACCAAATGCTGCTTCAGCGCTTCAAGTACGACATGCTGAATCAAAGCGTGCAAAAAAGCGTAATCATAAACGAAGATTTTGAACTGCTCGACAATATGATTTCGCCACGTCACGAAACCGTATTTTCATCACCAGAGGCAATTTTAGACTTTTTACATTTGGTGGCAAACACGCCAGAAGTAAAAGGCTTAAGCACTATCTGTATTCGACAATTGCGTAACGCGCACCGGGCCTTTGAGGCCGAATATTACGTAGAACGTCCTCTATGCCGCGATAAATTTATGCGATTAATGAAGCAGCCTGAATTTTTCGATTTTGGTTGGGACATTATGCACCAGTACGGTATTTTACAAGCCTACCTTCCAGAATGGGATACCATTGTAGGTATGATGCAATTTGACTTGTTTCATGCATACACTGTGGACGAACACACTCACCGATTAGTAAAGCATGTAAACTACTTTTTCTCGAAAGAGAACAAAGATTTTCCACGCTGCGGCCGAATTTGCCGAAACCTAGACAAACCTGAAATACTTTACATTGCTGCAATTTTCCACGACATCGCGAAAGGTCGTAATGGCGACCACTCCACCCTAGGCGCGCAAGATGTCGCCAAGTTCTGTGCACAGCACGACGTACCCAGTAAAGATGCAGAATTGATTGCATGGCTAGTAGAAAACCACCTGCTTATGTCAGTGGTTGCCCAACGCCGTGACATTTACGATCCTGATGTGATTAGTGAGTTTGCTGGAGCGGTAAGAAGCCACAACCACCTCAATTTACTTTATACGCTGACACTTGCCGATATTCGCGCAACCAACGATAACCTTTGGAATGATTGGAAAGCGTCTTTGCTTCGCGAACTGTATTTAATGACGCAGAAAGCGTTAGATAATGGGCTACAGTGTCAAGTTACACTCAACGAGCGAGTAACCACTCACAAACACCAGGCAAGACAGATCCTGCAAGAGCGCGCTATAGACCCTATAGCCATTGATGCGCTGTGGGCAAGACTTGATGATGATTACTTTGTTCGCTTTAAGCCTACACAAATTGCATGGCATACCGATGAAATTATCAAAGCCCAAGATGAGTGGCTTACGCCAGAACATGATGGCCTATTAGTAAAGGCTAACGATAACAGCGCTAAAGGCGGCACTGAAGTCTTTGTATATGGCAAAGATAGAAAAGCCCTGTTTGCTCAAGTCGCATCTGTACTCGATAGCCGTAACTGTTCAATTCACGACGCCCACGTTACCGTCACTAAAGATAGCTATGTGTTTGACAGTATGCTTATTCTTGAAAATGATGGCAGTCGTATAAGCTCAGAGTCGCGCATTGCATCTATTGAAAATGCTATTTCTGCCCAATTAGAAAAGCCGGGACGCTCTCACGAAAACAAACGAAAGTTACCGCGCCAAATGAAACAATTAGACGTGCCAACCAAGGTTCGTTTTTTCAATATCAACGATGAAGCCACGCTTATCGAGTTAGAAGCCCTAGACGCACCGGGCATTTTAGCTAAAATTGGTCATGCATTCGTTGATACTAATATGACACTTAAGCTTGCAAAAATTGCCACCATTGGCGAGCGAGCCGAAGATATTTTTATCGTCAGCAATGAGGCTGGCATCGCATTAACCCAAGAACAACAGGTAAACCTTAAAAAGCGTATCCTGTTTAAACTCGACCAACTTGAAGATATCACAATACCATGAATGAATTGAAAGCCATTATTGAAGACGCCTTCGAAAATCGCGACAGCATTAGCCCGTCATCAGCACCTGATGAAGTAAGAGATGCGGTAGCGCAAGCTATCGACCTACTTAATAGCGGAAAAGGCCGCGTTGCAGAAAAAATTGCTGGCGAATGGGTAGTACACCAGTGGCTGAAAAAAGCGGTTCTACTTTTCTTCCGTCTTCACAACAACGATGTGATTGAAGGCGCTGAAAGCAAGTTTTATGACAAAGTACCACTTAAGTACACTAACTACACAGCTGAACAATTTGCGGCTGACGGCGCACGTATTGTTCCGCCAGCGGCAGTACGTACAGGTACTTTCGTAGGTAAGAACGCGGTTGTTATGCCTTCTTACGTAAACATTGGTGCATTTGTAGACGAAGGCACAATGGTTGATACATGGGCTACGGTAGGCTCGTGTGCACAGATTGGTAAGAATGTTCACCTTTCTGGTGGCGTGGGCATCGGCGGCGTATTAGAGCCACTTCAGGCAAACCCTACCATTATCGAAGATAACTGTTTTATCGGTGCGCGATCTGAAATCGTAGAAGGTGTTATCGTTGAAGAAGGGTCAGTAATTTCAATGGGCGTTTACATTGGTCAGAGCACGCGTATCTATGACCGTGAGACCGGTGAAGTTCACTACGGCCGTGTTCCAGCGGGCTCTGTAGTTGTTGCGGGTAACCTGCCTAGCGCAGATGGTAAGTACAGCCTCTACGCAGCAATCATCGTGAAAAAAGTTGATGCAAAAACCCGCGCTAAAGTAGGTATTAACGCTCTACTTCGCGGCGTTGAGTAATAACTTATGCGTCGTTAGGTAACTAACGACGTTCGCAGATACAAAAAGAGGCGTCTTAGCGCCTCTTTTTATTTTTAACCCATAAGTCATCAACGCTTAAGACAAAAGCTTGTCCTTGATGGTGTTAACCCACTCTACCACGTCTTTTTCTGGCTCTAGGGTTTCAATAGCATCAACTTCTAGCATATTAGCAATTGCGTTACCTTGCAGTTCAGTAAGTAATTCTTGAAATTGTTTACCTGCTCCACAAAAGCTTTCGCCATAACTGCTATCACCTAGCGCTGCAACAGCGAAAGGCTTGCCCGTTAGCATAGGTGATTCGTCTTTTAAATCTGAAAACACAAACTCTAGGTTAGGTGGAACATCGCCCTGACCTGTCGTTGAGGTAATAATTAGCAGTGCATCAGCATCAGTAAAATCGGCTACTGATGGGTCGCTTTCCAGTGAGCAATCTACTCCCTGCTCAGCTAAATTTTCTTCCACCTGCTCAGCTACGTGTTGCGCGTTACCGTATACTGTACCCGCAATAATTTTCAATGTTGCCATTTTTACCTCTTAAACCAATGATCTTCGCCCATGTCGACAGGCGGAAAGTATTTCTATCTTATCAAGCTAAACGGTTTTAACCTGTTTACGAATTGTTGCATTTCATTGTGCATCTCACCATTAATCGTTATCCATTTACCGCTAACAGGATGAGAAAAGCCCATATGAGTACAACTTAAGGCCAAATTATTAAAATTAAAGTGCTGTTTAGCGAATTTGTTTTGCTTCCCATCGCCGTGAGTTGTATCGCCAACAATGGGGTGACGAATGTGTACCATGTGTCTTCGAAGCTGGTGCTTACGCCCAGTGCTCGGAGAAAGTTTTACTAACGAATATCTAGCACTTTGGTATCTACCTACAGGCTCGGGCACTTCAAACTTTTCGAGTGACTCATACATGGTGGACGCTGGCTGAGGTGCTTGCTGTGGCCTTTTGTGTTTATCTGCAATTTTGTCATAACGATACTTAAGCGCATAATCAATAAAGCCGGTATGGTTGACGAAGCCTCTCACCACAGCGTGATAACCCTTAACCACCTGCTTGTCCATCATCTGCTGGCCAAGCTTTGCTGCAATTTCTGAGCTAAAGCTAAACACCAGCACACCTGATGTGGGTCGGTCTAATCGGTGAGCTGGGTAAACGTGCTGACCTATTTGATCTCGAAGAGTCTGCACCGCAAAAACGGTTTCGTGTCTATCAATCGGGCTTCTATGCACTAATAGGCCTGGCGGCTTCTCAATCGCAATAATGTGTTCATCTTGGTACAACACAGGTAAATGAAGAGCGTTAACGCTATCTTCCTCAACACTGTCTTCCTCACCAATGTCTACCTTTCCTATTATTTGCTCATCTGAATGCACAGTTAATTGGCCTTTTAAATCGTTCTTCATAGTGCGTTGTGTTTGCTCACCCAATGTTTCCACTGGCAATGTTATCAATTCTTTGTAGCTGAGACAGGGTGCGCTGATTCGCTGATGATAGGTATATTTCTGCTGCTGGCGTAATTTGCATAGGCGGTAGAGGCTGTTCCTGTGTCAACAAAACGCGCATTTTTGGAATAAAAATAAAAGCCAACCAACTCTCAAACGCTAAACAGTCGACCGCAAAAGGAACCGCACTTTCCATAGCATTTTTTAGGTCGTGTTCCGCAGGCTCTTCATTTGGCCAAATGCCATCCTGATACATGTCGGTTTCTAATTGTAACAATGCTTTACTTAATGCTATGTGATGAGTGCTATTCGTTTTAATCACATCCTCTTCCCAATTCACAAACGCTTTAATTTTGAAGCGCGCAGTATATCAGGGGCTTAAGGTCAACATAAGTCTGCGTGTTTTATCGTTGAAATTCTTCTGCTGTGATACCATTAATGAGGTTTGCTGATGGCACAGAGCAAATATAAGTACACCTTAAATGCGGTTGATCTTTGCTGAACATCGACGGCCGACGGGCCTAGCAACATTTAATTAAAGCAGTATTTTGGAACGAGTTATGAGCGCTAACAGTATCAATTCTATCAGTGAGTTTTTGTTACACGCAGGCACTGAATATCATGTTTTTGATTTAGGTCGACGTATTGAACCCACAGATAATCAAACGTTTCTAGAAATAGAAAATGGCAGTGCTTACGCGCCCTACCCTCGTCAACAACATGCGTGGTTCGGTATTGTTTTTTGGAACAAAAATGCATCTTCGCAACACTATATTTGGTTTGTAAAGCTGCCACTTGATGAGCAAGGCTTGGTTGTTGCCGCTGCTAGAAATCATTTTCTAGAGATTATTGTGGATGCATTAGGGAAGTCGATTGCTGAAGATACCGAAAATGCACGGCAATTGCCCGACAACCCTTACTCCTTCGTTCCGAACCAATCGCAACTTGCTCAGTTTAACGCGCTAGTTAAAAGCACCTTAAACCACGCCTTAAGCGAAGAAGTGCAGAAAGTTGAAGCTTACATTCAAGCCCCGCAGCTTGTGGATTGGCAACAAATATCTATGCAAAGCGTGGCCGATTTTATACATGGTTTCAGCATGCACCCAAAGCGAGATGTGTTAGAAGAAGCAATTAAAGCCAATGTAGCACTTTACTCAGATGTGTTTGTTAATACGCTAATGGAGACAAGCGAGAGCGTTTCTCTGTCAGATAATTTATTAGCGATATATTTGAGCAAAATTGATGATGGAGACGACATCAATCTAGCGGCTTTGAGGGGCTCCTCTGAAGGAAACTTCAACCCAACGATAAATAGTAAGCTACTAGATTTATTGAACGATGAGAAAACGCAGCGCCTCGATATTTTAAGTGTTATTGCGGCACGGCATTTCGAGCAAATGGAACCGCTATTGCTGAGCATCTTTTTAGAACAAGCTGCAAAAGTTGATGAAAAAGAAGGTCATCAGGGTGCCTTATTTGCTGGTTTCTTTTCTGATTTAGTCCAAATCCCGAAGTTGCGGAGACAAGTACTTACGCTGCTGCACTCGGATGCTAACTCGGATATTCTCAGCAAGGCATTTCAGCGATTATTTGCGCAGGCGAGAAAGTAGATGACGTTACTTGAATTAGTCATATGGTTAACGATTGGTTTTACCGGCTATCAATTTTGGCGTATTCGGGCTATTTCAGAACGAACAAATGCTTATCTAAAGCAATATTGCGATAAGCATGGTTTGCAGCTGTTAAGTGTGGCTAGGGCAAAAACTCGGTTCTCATTTAAGTTTGGCAAACCGGACTGGCACAGCTTATTTAATTTTGAGTTTTCAAGTAATGGTGAAGACAGGTATACCGGCGAAGTCGAGTTGATAGGCGTGAGAGTTATGCGAACCGAAGTGCCGCCGCATAGGGTGTAAATGCTTACGCCCGGGGTTTTACAGGCTTTTTAGTACTAAGAAATAATTCTGAGAAAGCTGAAAATTAGGTTCCCCAAAACCACCAAAAAAAAAGGGGAACCTGACGGCTCCCCTTTTTCCTGGAATTTTGAGTATCCTTCTCCGCGATCCTTTGCGACTAAAATCTTCCCGATTAAAATCCGTATACACCCCTTTCCATCTACTCTCGCGACTTCCTGTGCGAGCTACACTTCCATGCGTAGGTCCCTTTCCTTTTCTCCTTTATTACTGCACATCCTTCATGCAGTGTTCCTCATCCTGAGGCTGTCCTTGTCAGTCTCCGCTGACCTTCCCTTCCTTCGTCCTTTGTTCGCTGCACATCCTGCTACAGCTTTGCTAATCCTTTAGCATGTCCCTCTTTCATCCTTGGTTTGCTCGTCCATGCAAACTAGAAATTCCTTAAAGGCCGCCTTGCCCTTGGCTCCTTGCCACTAGCTCCCTGCTAGCTTTGTCCTTATCCATGCTACGTCCTGTCTGTGACATTCCTATCACACGTGCCATCCATGAAATCCGTTCGTTCCCTTCAGTCCTTTGTCACTTCCTTGTTTCGCAATTCCCTACTGCGTCCCTTCCTTTTACTCACAACCTTATGAGAATCTCTTCCTTAAGTTGTCCTAATTCATTCCTTTAATGAATTCCTGACTCAATCCGTGACTCGTCGTGTTTCCTTGTGACATGTTCATAGTATCCCTTCCAAATATTACCGCCATATTGAATTACAGAGATTTAAGAAAAGTTTTTGTACGACTTTTGGCTAACAAGAAAAAATCCTTAAAAAACAAAGGTAGTATACTTTAGTATGACTAATTCTTTCAGAATTTAGGTAAGATCACTCACAGCATTTGTAGGACATGTCTTACAAGCGCTGTAGTAAATTTGGCGTAAAGATTGGAACTGTTTTTGGCGATGTTCTGATAGGTACATTTTTTTGAATAAAAAAGCGTCACTTCTGTCTGAACATGACTTCCCCCTGAACATGGGAAAGGCTTAGTTGTCCGACAACCTGATAGTTATCATCGTTAAAAAAAGTACGATGTTTATCTACAGTCACAAATACCGAAACGCCTTCGCTTTTGTCGTCTTCTTCGACAACACTATCGATGGCGCCTAGCAATATATGCCCGAGACCGTGGTGTTGATAATCAGGATGCACCGCAATAAAACTCAGCATATGGAAATTATCTGCAGGTACTAGCGCTCTTACTTTCTCTTCTTTTTCCAGCATTTGTTTGGTGCCGAACAAACCTGCGGTTAGCAGCATTCTCAATCGCCAGTGCCAGTAACGCCCTGCACCAAAAGCCGCATCCGGTGCGGTAAGGCATGCCACCGCAATCAATCTATCGTCGTCGAATAAACCAATCATGGGCTGCTCTGCTACCCAAAATGCGTTAAGTTCCTCGCGAATGGCTGACCGAAGGCGACTTTCATAACCTTCTTTTTCCGCCTGAAAGATATCGATGAATAGGGGGTCATCTACATACGCATTGTAAAGTATAGATGCGGCAACTTTGAGATCGTCGACTGAAAGGTAAATCGCTTTGACAGTGTCTTGCAAGGGGGCTAACGCGTTGTTGTGGGCATCGGTGTTCATAGGGGCTCCATGTACGCAAAGCTGTTTAGTTACTCATACCTAGTACGGTAAAATAAGAAAAAGTGGGCAGTGGGGCACTCGCTTTATTTTCGCGCCCCACACACCCTGTCTAAACTTTAGCCTACTTGAAAACCCCTATCATGTTAACTTTTAATTAACATTTAGCTTTTTGACAAATTATCCATCGCTATACATTTGCCAGATCACACATTAAATTAATTCATCAGGCTGTATGCGCTATCGCCCCAACCTACTAAGCTGCTATTTCTAAAAACAAGAGGCGTACACTCATCTTTCGTCGTTATACCATCGCCCATTGTTTTTTGGGTGCGGTAATACAGTACGCGATATGTACCGTCTTGCTTTTCAAACAATTCGTTAAAGTCTGCAACGCCCATTTTTCTTAAAACACTTTCATAGCTCGCGCCAGTCTCAAGATTTGCGATATGTTTGCGATTATTAAACTCTCTGTCTTCCCAATCAGCGCCATAGTGGCTATCTGACCCGCCCCCTACAGATACGACACAGCCAGAAAGTAAAACAGAAGATGCTAAAGCTACAGAAAGAAGAACCGTTTTCATGTGAATTCCTTAAATATTGTGTGTTGTTTTTTATTTTTAAATTAAGAGCCTGATGGCCTTTCAGTTGCAAACCTTACAAATGCAAACATTGTCGATACTTATAACCATGTAGAGTATTACGCCTACTATGTGAATCGACACTGAATGCAATGCACTGTCTATGTTTCATCCACTTAATGGTGTGAAAAAACGTGATGCAAAACTAAATAAACAAGAATAGTACCAAAAGCATATCCTTCTGATTTTTATAAACTTTATTTAACACTCAACTTTTGAACATTTGAAAAATAGTGAAATCAGCAACTTATTAGTGAAATTGACTATGTGAACAAGCTACACTAGCTATATTCGCGATCTACAAAAATTTTACTCTTATGTCTAATTCGAACTTACAGCAACTGCACGTTTTATGTCTTCAAATGTATCAAGAGGGCAAAACGCCAACAGTAGGCATTTTAAGGTCTAAAGCCCCATTTAAGGTGTCAGTAACAGAAGCTATCGAAGCAATTAAGCGTTTCAATGCACATAAGCCTCAGCTTGACGCCACGGGCAAAGAAGCCCAATCTGCACAAAGTACTTCGTTAAATACACGCCGACCAGACAGCCTTCAAGCGCGTGTGGAAACATTAGAAAAGGAAGTCGCTGAATTAAAACAGGCACTACTTAAATTGATGGATGCTCAGTAAACACTAATGCGAACAAAGAAAGTAGTGACTGTTTGTAGGTAGGCTATATAAAGGCGCTATTTTCAAGCACGAGGAGTGAGTTGCTCAAGAAATTCGGCTAGAGACGGGGCAAGTATTTTAGCAGGCTCTCTTCCTACTTGTTCTAATGCCACTTCACCGCTTTCGTTCACAACCGTTAATATAAAATCCTCTTCGTCTGTTAACCCGAAAAACAACGTAGGTGCTTGTTTTAGCCTTTGCTTCATTAACAAGTGGCCGATTAAATTCTGTTGTAGCCTTTCAAAGTCTTCGCTATTAAACACTTGAAGCAATTCGCAGTTACCTTGAGGTGCCACTGCCTTTAAATTGTCACTGTAATAACGAGTGAAAAACTGACAATAATCTGGATTGAGCGTTAAGGTCAGTGCTTCTTCAACATTATCGAAAGAGTGTGGAGGAGATTGCAGCACGGGAGCCCAACTGACGAGCTCACCGTCATTCGCACTATTTTTATAGCAAGGCGATGGCCACTCGCTGTCAAATGCGATTTCTAATCCCTTACCTTCAGCTTGTTCGACATAAGATGATACAAATTTATCTAATTGTGCAGGAATTGTTAGAGCCATTTTGACGTTACCCTCGTATTTTTGGGGTACACTATACAACTAAACAGTTAAGTCAATACTCGGCTTGCTTAGGCTGTGCTGCTAGTTCATAACGTACCCTTGTAAAATTACGCTGTAGCAGCACACCGGTTAGCACTTTAAGTAGATAGATGAAAGGTTCTTATGTCGACTGACAATTCTCCTCAAAAAATTATTATCTCCGCACCTGATGACCTATCTCTGGGCAAACAGGTTGACTATGAATTTGAATACAACCCAAGCTTATTGCAAGGGGTACCTCGCAGTTTAAGCCGAGATACGTTATCCCTTAACGATTCTGAATTACCGTTTGACGGAATAGACACTTGGACGGGATATGAACTTTCTTGGCTTAACGAAAAAGGGAAGCCTAATGTGGCAATTTTGGAGTGTCACGTTCCAATTACTTCCCCAAACCTTATTGAATCAAAATCGTTCAAGCTATATTTGAACAGTTTCAACCAATCAAAGCTTGCTTCACCAGAAGAGGTTCAAAAAGTTCTTCAAGCTGATTTATCTAAATGTGCAGGGGAGCCGGTTCAGGTAAAACTCATTCTTCCTCAACAGTTTACCGCATTGCAGTTTAAGGAATTCGAGGGAATTTTATTAGATAACCTTGATGTGGAAATCGAGCAATACTCACCTAACACACAATATTTAGCGGTTACCGAGAATAATGTCGATACCAAGGAGACTTTGGTTTCTCATTTACTTAAATCTAATTGTTTAATCACAAGTCAGCCAGATTGGGCTAGTATTCAGATTAGATATGAAGGAAAAGCCATTGATCACGAAGGGCTTTTAAAATATCTGATTAGCTTTAGGCAGCACAATGAATTTCATGAGCAATGCGTTGAGCGTATTTACAACGATATTATGCAGCATTGTAAGCCCGCTAAATTAACAGTGTGTGCCCGTTATACCCGACGTGGGGGGTTAGACATCAACCCTTTCCGTTCGAATTTCGAAGCACCTTATGCTAACCATCGTCAGGCGCGTCAGTAATACAGCGATGAAGCACACAAACAAAAGCGAACTAAATCGCAACGGTAATTGCGAATTAGAACAAAGACGAGATTATGGAAGCAAAACAACTACAAGCCCTAAAACAAAATAACGCGCTTCTTTGTCAATTTATCGTGAGGCTCTCAGCATTCTATGAGGGCTTTTCCGATAAAATAGATTCCGAACTCAAAGTGCTGCGCGGTCATCTTTCAGGTACGCCTAATTTTAGCCTTGCCGCTGTAAGCATCGAAAAGCTTAACAAATCTCTTCAGCGTCAAGAAATTACGTTAAGAAAGTACAGTATTGACACCGTTTCGACGCTAGAAGATGCAATGAAACAGCTGCAAAAAGTTGTTTTTGAAGACAATGAATTGAAAGGCCTTACTACACAAGAGCTAATTAAACTTAACCAACCTGTAGGCGATATCTTCAGTATCTATAAGCTTTACGCCAAAGCCATTGCTCTTCATCGCATTGCGCTGAATAAAGAAATGATAGGCCTTGAGCCACCTGAACCAGTAGAAGCAAAACCAGAAAACAAAGAAAGCGCTACAGTTGGCTCAATTAAAGATGAAAACCCTCACTACCGTTCTATTTTAGTCGAGCTTAACCACCTAATTACTTCTTATGCTCAGAAAAAGCCGAGTGATCAGCAGCTCAATGATATCAAGCAACGCCTCGATGAAGGTATGGATAAAGAGCAGCTACTTAGGAGCTGCGTTGTAATTTTACGCATGATCGTGCAAGACGCAATGTCAGAGGCGAGCTTAACAGGGAAAGTGATTCAAAGCCTTCATCGCTCGCTAGGCGAAATCAGTAACGACGTAAATATAACCATTGAGGGTAGCCAAGCACAGTTTGAGCAGCGGAAAGCCGGTACAGAGCAGATAAAACGACACATTAGTCATATCGAAGAAACCGTATCAGAGAGTGACTCATTAGAATCACTGAAAGAGCAAACCCAACTTCGCGTAGAAAAACTTGTAGCAACCTTAAGCGAGCAGCAAGATAACGATGAACAAGGGCAAGAAGCGCTTTTGGCGTTGCTATCGTCCATGCAATCGCGCATAGACACGTTGCAACAGCAAACCAGCGCTTATAAAAAGAAACTGGCAGAGCAAGCAATGCAGAGCCGCACCGATCCACTCACTCGCCTACCAAATAGACAGGCTTATAACGAGAAATTGGAAGCCGCTTTTGCTGACTACAAGGAAAGTGGAACAACACTCGCCGTTGCCGTTTTAGATATTGACCATTTTAAATCGATCAACGATAGATTTGGTCACGCTGCCGGTGACAAAACCCTTCAAGTAGTAAGTAAGTTTTTGAAGCAGAACCTTTCTGAAAACGAATTTATCGCACGGTGGGGAGGCGAGGAGTTCGTGATGCTACTGCCTGAATCGCAAATGACAGAAATTGACGAAAAGCTTAATGAAATTAGAACTAAACTGGCTGCTATGCCGTTTAAGTTTAAGCAAGAAAAAGTCAAAATTACTGCTTCATTTGGCGCGACCTGCTTTGGTAAAGAAGACACGACAGAAACAGTTTTCGAACGCGCGGATGAATACCTCTACAAAGCGAAGCGAAACGGCCGCAATCTTGTAGTAACTGATTTAAGCACTGACTTATAAGGTGTGAAGTATGAAGAAAGTTCAGCTTAATCCCGTTGGCTCAATGAGTCAGCTTTCGCAAGTGGAAGTCTCTCGCCTCCAAGATGCAACAAATAGCGAGCTCTTCTCTATGTTTAGAAACTGCAGCCTTGCAGTATTGAACAGCGGAGTGGATGAAGACAATTTTGAAGCGCTTTTCGCCCCTTTTGAGAATTTTGAAATTAAACTCATCCGCCGTGAGCGAGGCGTAAAGATCGAACTTGTTAATCCGCCAGAAGTCGCATTCGTAGACGAAAAACTTGTTCGCGGTGTTCATGAACACTTGTTTGCTGTACTGCGTGATTTACTTTACATGGGCAACAAGTATGCATTTCTTCATCAGACAGCGCCTGCTGAAGGAAGTGAGATCACCGATATGGTGTTTGACATGCTACGCCACGCAAAAGCCCTTGAAGGCAACGATAGCGTGAATACTATAGTGTGCTGGGGCGGTCACTCTATCAATCAAGTCGAGTATAAATACACCAAAGAAGTAGGCTATCAGTTAGGCCTGCGCGATATGAATATTTGTACTGGCTGCGGACCGGGCGCAATGAAAGGCCCAATGAAAGGAGCGACTATAGGTCATGCCAAGCAGCGTCACAAATCAGGTCGATACATAGGTATTTCTGAACCTAGCATTATTGCCGCAGAACCACCTAATGCGATTGTGAACGAGCTTATTATCATGCCGGATATTGAAAAGCGTTTAGAAGCCTTCGTTAGATTAGGGCACGGTATCATTGTATTTCCAGGCGGCGTAGGAACTGCTGAAGAACTGCTTTATTTACTTGGCATATTGATGAATGAGCGCAATGCGCAACAACCATTTCCTTTTATATTAACCGGTCCTGCAGGCAGCGAAGAATATTTCGAAGCCATAGATACCTTCGTAGGGGCAACGTTAGGCGCCCAAGCTCAATCAAAATATCAGATTATCGTGGATGACCCTGAAGAAGTCGCCCGTACTATGAGCAAACACCTTGAAAAAGTCAGAAAATTTAGAGGGGCAATGGGTGATGCTTTCAGCTTTAACTGGTCACTTAAAATTGAACAGGACTTCCAACAACCTTTCATTCCCACTCATGAAAGCATGGCAGCACTACAGCTTCATCTAGATCAAAGTAAAAGCGATCTTGCTGCAAATTTGCGTAAAGCATTTTCAGGCATCGTTGCTGGAAATGTAAAGGCCGAAGGCATCGCACAAATCAAAGAACACGGTCCCTTCGAGCTTACCGGCGATAGTACACTTATGGACAAAGTGGATACATTATTAGAATCATTCGTAAAACAGCACAGAATGAAGCTTCCTGGCAGTGCCTACGAGCCTTGTTATGTTGTAAAAAATGGCTAATTAAGCAAAATGAAAAGGTGACGCATTTGCTTACGTTTACTACTTATGTTTAATAGGCGTTTTAAGGTACACTTGCCTAGAGTATTGTTAAACAGAAAAATGTTACGGGCTGCAAGTTTACCTTGTTAAATGGTCATGCTTTTGGGCACTAATGTCCATCATTAACATTTTAGTATAGAAAACGAGAAGTAACGGTCATGAATACCAAGGTTATTCGTCTAATATTAGCTGGCGTTGCGTTATACGCGGTGTTTGTTTTTATGGTTATCGCCTTTTACCCTGATAAACCTGAAAATATGGATTGGAAAGACCGTGAAGAGTACAACCGCGTTCAAATTACTAAATTGAAATTGGGCAGTACTAGAGAAGAGGTACTTGCTTTACTGGGCTCGCCTGACATTACAGAAGCAAAACGGCAAGGTGCTACAGCAATTCAAGTTATGTTTTTTAGAACTCAACATGTACGCGCAGACGGACTAACAACACAAGATGAGTGCACACCTTTGCTGTTCGAAAACGATAAGCTTATAGCTTGGGGTGAAGGGGCTTACTCTAGCTATCAAAAAAGTTAAAAGGATGGGGAGTGACCGACATCATTTCCACACTTAAACGCCTTGTTCATATAGGCGAAGCAGAGTTATCAGTCGAGCAGCGTATTAATCATTGGTTAAAAAACGCAAAACGGATATTGACGTTAGTTAATGCAAACCCAGCCCTAGCTGCGGCCACGCTTCATATTGATAACGACTTACCTAAAGACACGCAACAACTTTTGCTGCTGGCACTATTCGGCAAGCTGTGTCGATTCAACGATCATTATTTACAGCACGTTCTTGCGTCTTTACTTGCCACTTTTTGGCTATCAAGCGCTAAAACACCACGAGATAGCATTCCTGAAGTCATTCGCTTTTTGCGTAAACATAATCTGGCCATTTGGCAAGATACGGTAAAATTGCAAAAAGCCTTTCAGACGGGAAAATACATTAACTTTATTGCAGATAACCGACTAAATTTAGCGCAGAGGCTCAGTCTTCTCTCGGGTGTTTTCGCCTCAAACGCAAAAAAAGCCGATTACCAAACGGTGTTTACTCACATAGCCTGTCGCCTGCCTGCCCATCATCGCCATCATATCGCACCGCTTATTCAGCTATTCGAAGGTTTGCTTCCTGGAGCAAAAGTTTTTGCTAAGGGTGTACCCGGCGCTTTGGTAGATGTGCAGCAAAATCACGGGTATGTATTTACGCTCAGCAAGGATGACGAAGATGGCAAATGGCTTCCTTTATCGGCTATTCAAGCTCCGGTGCCTTTATCATTACCCTTTGAGCATTTCATAGCGCTGTATACAGACACCGCCAATGCCAGAGTGAACCAAGGCGGCACACCATACTTGCCTTCAACATTCGCTATCCAGCATCCTCCCAAAGCGCTTACTACCATTATCGATGAATTGCAAAAGCAAGATGTCGTGATTGAACAGCTGTGTGAAAAAATTGAAAAAGTCCCTACTTTTAACCACTTTTTGATGCACACAGCGAGTCAAGACAACAGGCTGCAACTGCCAGTGAAAAGTATCAAACAGGCAGTATTAACCTATGGTATAGAACGGGTGGGCGACATGCTTATTCAGTTTGCACTTTTAGAGCGGCTGACGCAGAATCACTTTCCACTGATGGGAATGTGTAAGCAAATAACCTTACTAGCGTGCTCATTTTCTAGCTACTTTGCACAAATTGTAGATTCGAAATTTACGCCGCAGTCGGCAGCCTTAACGATGACCTTCGTTTGCACGCCGCTATTTACTCTTCCAGGTTTCAAAGTATCAAAATCCTTGCCTGTCGACCTCGACAAAACCGTATCTATTAATAACGCGTTTAAAGTGAAGTCCGACACGCCTTGGCTAGCAATAGCGTCGGAACTCGCTGGTAGTTGGCATCAAAGTTCTACCTGGCGCGCGGTAATACATCAATGCGGAAAAGCGAGTACTGAGGTTCCAAAATCGATTCAAAAAGAACAGGCGATTTTAGTATTAAGTTTTGCTCTCGCGAAAGCATGTCTATTTCACCAAGATGTCTATTCATTACTTCATGATATTAATGTGAAAACGCTCATCAGCATTTTAAATATACAACCTAATGATGTTCATAATGCACTTGAGTCCAATGGACAGCTGCTCTATTGCCCTCTTTATCTTTAGTTACAAATAAGAACTTTTAACCACACTCAAATCAATAAAAATGCTTTATTAGCCCTTGGTCTAGCAAGTGTGAAATAGTACACGTATCCGACTTATTAACTTATACCCTATGCCCGCTTCAATATTATTTAATAACTGGATCTGCGCGTAACGACAGATTAATCGCCCTATCACCTTAATTTATCTTTACGAATGGCTATAACTTGCGCCGGCTATCGTATAAAATACGGCAACTTTTGCGGTGCTTTATCCTTTTTCCCTACAATTTCAATTATAATAAGTAAGCAAGCAGAACTTGGCACCTCACGCGCCAAACCAAAAATTGAATAAACCTAACGATTTTGATAACAGAATTACCAGAGGATCCCTCCACATGACTCAGCAACGTATTACAGTCATTCGCGGTGACGGCATTGGCCCGGACATTATCGATGCGACCACAAAAATTCTAGATAAGGTTGGCTGTGACTTTGCCTATGACTATGCCGATGCGGGCTTAGTTGCACTGGAAGAACATGGCGAGCTTCTACCTCAAGAAACACTAGACCTTATCGCAAAAAATAAAGTTGCGCTTAAAGGCCCTTTAACTACGCCAGTTGGTGAAGGCTTTACGTCTATCAACGTTAGTCTTCGCAAGCAGTTTAAACTGTACGCTAACCTTCGCCCGGTAATGTCTTTTAAAGGCACAAAAGCACGTTACGAAGATATTGATATCATCACTGTACGTGAAAACACGCAGGGTATGTACTCTGGTCTTGGGCAAGTTGTTTCAGAAGACGGAAACGAAGCTGAAGCAATGAGTAAAATTACTCGTGACGGCGCTGAGAAGATCGTAACTTTTGCTTATGAGCTAGCACGTCGCGAAGGCCGTAAGAAAGTAACAGCGGTACACAAAGCAAACATTCTTAAATCGACGTCAGGTCTATTCCTAAAAGTTGCTCGTGAAGTTGGCGAGCGTTACCCAGACATCGAATCTGCTGAGATGATTGTAGATAATTGCTGTATGCAGCTTGTGATGAACCCTCACCAGTTTGACGTTATCGTAACCACTAACCTTTTCGGTGACATCCTTTCAGACCTGTGTGCGGGTCTTGTTGGTGGTCTTGGTATGGCACCAGGCGCAAACATTGGTGAAGACTGTGCGATCTTTGAAGCGGTTCATGGCTCTGCACCAGATATCGCGGGTAAAAACCTTGCGAACCCAACGTCTGTAGTACTTGCTGCAGCGCAAATGCTTGAATACCTAAACATGGGTGATAAAGCAGAGAAAATTCGCGCAGCATTGAAAGACGTTATTGAATCTGGCGACCGCACCACTCGCGACCTAGGTGGTGAAGCCGGTACTACAGAATTTACCCAAGCGCTTCTTGACCGTCTATAAACGCTTTGTGCTTTAGCACTGATATTATTTGAAAACGGGCTTTCTAGCCCGTTTTTTTATACATTACTTTCCGACTAAAAACTGTACTAAAACTGGACTACCGCTTTTTCAACCCGCCCCTATTATCTTGTTTGTACACACTAAAGTGCTTTGCGCTTTGTTACTAATCGCTACATCGAATAGAGTCTAATAGTTATGGACGAGTTACTTTCGATAGTACTAAGACTAGAAAAAGTCAGTGCACTCTGGGTACATAAATTTAATCCCATTTAGCTAAGACGTAATGCCTCAAAATTGGGTAGCGTACTTAGCAACACTTACAAGGAAAGATGATGAAAAAATTAATATCTGGCTTACTCGTTCTATCAGCGTTAGCTATTCAAGCTCCTGTGGTTCATGCTGAAGTAGAAAGTATTAAGCAAACACAGCATAAAGAAACAAACCTGCAACAGCGCATCGACTTAAACTCAGCGACTGTGGAGCAGTTAATTTCGCTACCAGGTGTTGGTCAGTCTAAAGCAAAAGCGATTATTCAGTACCGTGAAGAAGTGGGACCGTTTCTTGAAGTCGCGCAGCTAACCCAAGTAAAAGGCATTGGCGAAAAAATGCTAAGCAAGATAGAAGGTCATGTGCGTGTTAAGTAGATGACATTAGCTTAACGGCTTTGGACAACAACTTAATGGTTTGTCTAGCAGCGTACAAAAAAAGTGGTTAAAAAACAAAAATGCGCCAATATTGGCGCATTTTGATAAGCAGTTGTACTTGAGAAATACTTTGTTATTTCACTACAGACGCTAGGTATTCTTTAAACTCATCACCTAAAGAAGGATGGCGCAATGCGTATTCCACATTAGCTTTCATGTAGCCTAGTTTGCTTCCGCAATCATGGCTCTTACCTTTCATGTAGTAAGCATCTACTTGTTCAAGCTTCATCAATGCATCAATAGCATCGGTAAGTTGAACTTCGCCGCCCGCACCTGGTGGTGTGAACTCTAGCAAATCCCAAATTTTTTCTGAAAGCACATATCTACCTACTACAGCTAGGTCTGATGGCGCTTCGTCACGAGGTGGCTTTTCAACCATTGCGTGAATTTTCGCTGAATCACCTGGAGTGATAGCTGCGCCATCTAGATCAGCAATACCAAACTTCGAAATATCTTCTTCTGGTACCTGCTCAACCATAACTTGGCTTACACGGCTGGTATTGAATTTAGCAACCATATCAGCAAGGTTATCTTTTTTCGGGTTACTCGCTGCATCATCAATAATTACGTCAGGAAGCACTACAGCAAAAGGAGCATCACCGATTAACGGGCGTGCACACAATACGGCGTGGCCTAATCCGTTAGCTACGCCTTGACGAATGTGCATGATAGTTACATCTTTCGGACAAATTGACTGAACTTCTTCTAAAAGTTGACGCTTAACACGCTTTTCAAGCGTAGCTTCAAGCTCAAATGAAGTATCAAAGTGGTTCTCGATGCTGTTCTTACTAGCGTGAGTTACTAGAATAATTTCCTTTACACCAGCCGCAACACATTCACTAACAACGTATTGAATTAGTGGCTTATCAACCACAGGCAACATCTCTTTAGGGATAGCCTTCGTTGCCGGAAGCATTCTCGTACCAAGACCTGCTACAGGAATTACCGCTTTTTTAACCTGACTCATAAGTTAATATCCTTTTTTAAAATCCTAGTTACTCGCTCAAGTCGGCGCCTTGCCGTCAGTTATTTCTTAAGCTTATCTATATTCGCTATTATACAAAAGAGTAATGCAATCGATGTTCCAATTACCCTTTTAGAGCATTTATGTCTTGAAAATGGGCATTACGGTTATTTTTCGCTCATTAATGCACAAAATTTGGGATAAATAATATCTAATGCACCAATTCAGTGAAAGAGCAGTGAGTATATTTTTCACTTTACTTACGATCCAATCGGTTAGAAGTAGCTGATTAGCGACGCTTATTTAGCCCACTTGTTTGATCGAATAGGACCGCCGTTACGCATAAAACCATCTTTTAACCCGTGAAGCATATATTGACCTCTCGCTTTTCCCTGCCCAAAGCAAAATCGATTAACAAGATACCTTACGGGTATTGCACAAACATGACGGAGCTTCCAATAAAGCGGAACGTAGCTACGTCGGGCAAGAATAAGTACGTTGCGAAACTGATAGTAGAGTCTAATGGGAGCACCTTGCTTAAACATAACACCACATACCTTCACTCTATCGTCGCCTTGACGATGAGGCATACAAGCGCTCAACGACTGGTAAATGACCATACCCTTAGCTCGCGCTCGCCAGCACCATTCATGATCGACACCATCTATGAAAAGTGCCTCTTCTTTTCCGCCCACTTTCTCAAAAGCACGACGAGAGATAAGCATGCCTGAGGCAATAATTTGTTTCACTTCCTTCAAGCTATCGGAGACCTTTTTACCCTTTTGAAGCACACCCTGATCAACACAATCAGAAAATTGACAGTAAATAGAGGGACCTATAGCGGCGATAGGCACTTCTTGCTCCAAAGTAGTAAATTGGCCTAATAATTCATTGGCAATGCTAGGTGTAAACTGGCTATCTTGGTCGAGCAGGAAAGCGTATTCAACAGCTTTATCAAAAAGCTTTTCCAAACCTATATTTTGAGCTTTAGCAATACCCAGATTGGTTCCACAATGAATGTAAGTGCAGCTAGATGTATTCAAACCTTCATTAGCATTAGCTGAATTATCAACTAGCACTAAATCCCATTCTGGAGCCGAAAAAGCCTGAATCACATTAGTAAGGTGGTCAATATCGGGGTTATAAAGTATTACGACAATCCCTGTTTTCAATGCTTACCAAACCTCTCTAACAAATGTCTGTCGAGCTTGTATGCTAATTTGACCACTTTCCCTGGCATCAATCGCAGTGATAAGACACCGCAAGCATAAAAAAAGTTATAGGGTGAAAACTGTTTTAATTTAGTGATCGCAAAGATGCGCGCTCTAAACTCATTGAGAGACTTGCTCAGCCCACGCCGCTTATAGAAGTTATTCACTCTTCTAAACTTTAATAATCTGTCCTTCAGGTTTCTAAAGATATAACCTTGTGAAGCTAGTGAAACCCAGAAAAAATAATCTTGTGTGTTAAGTAAGTCGCCATTGTATCTGTGTCCATCATGAAACACGTTGTAACGAATCACCACTGTAGGGTGATTTAGCGAGCAGCGCCTAGGTAGTATTCGGGTTATTTGTTTGTGTGAAGCAGGCATTACTCTCGCTCCGACTTTTTTCCCGCTTTCATTTATTTCAGTGAGCGCTGAGCCTAGAACCGAAATATTGCTATGCCGATTTAGGTAAGTGATTTGGCGCAAAAGTCTGTGTTCTTCGGATATATCGTCTGCGTCCATTCTCACAAAATAAGAGGGGGTATACTGCAAGCCAAAATCGATGGCAGAATTCATACTACTTGCAAGACCGATATTTTGGCTATTTTGCGCCAATATAATTCTATCGTCATTTTTTGCAGCGTGTTGAAGTACTTGAGTAATGGGCCCTGGAACCGGCCCGTCGATAACAATGATAAAGAGAAAATCGGTATAAGTTTGGCCTGTTATACTCTCGATAGCCTCTCGCAACCATTTCGCATTGTCAGCTTGATAAACGGCCATTGCGACAATCGATTCAACATGCTTCTTTTTGTTTTGGTTGTGAATGACGGAGAATTGATTTATCAAGAATTATTTACCAGCAATAAAAGTAACAGAGGAAATAAAAGCGCTTTTACGCGCTTCTTTTTCGACAGTATGTTACAGAGATTTTATGCAACCTGCTATGGGTTTTACCGAATCTAGGTCCTGACTTGCTTAATAAAGCGAAGTACGCTCCATATATGCTGAATCACAAGACTATAGACGACTAGAAGCCCAATAAAACCATAGAACATAAACGCTTCAGGTACTTGATAAACTTCGCCTAATATACCGATAAGGCAATAGCACGCGCCTAGACACAATATTGCAACCAGTGACTGCCTACTGCTTAACCCTGCTCGCATGAAAATGTTGTGAAGGTGCTGCCTGTCTGGTTTCAACATAGACTGCCCCTTGCGCGCTCGACGGTACATGATTGCAGCCATATCCATCAAGGGAAGCCCAACAAGCCACACCGCCGTTATAGGTCTAAACGCAGCCGTTTCACCTTGGGTGTGATCAACAAGTAGCCATACAATGGTGAGGCCGACAAACATACTGCCTGCATCGCCCATAAATATCTTGTTCCCTTTGAACCCTTTCCAACTCAGGTTAAACGCCAAGAAAGGAACAATAGCAGCCACAATAATAAGTGGCTCCATAATAGAGACGCCATTGCCAGTGAAAATTAAAAAACCTGCCACGGTAAGCAATATAACCAAGCTCATACCGCCTGCAAGACCATCAATGCCGTCTATCATGTTAAATGCATTGATAACACCGACAACACAAATGATGGTGAAGAAATAGCCGCCGAGGTCGAAAAGCACCTCGCCAGTGCCAAAGATATTGCCTAACGACGTAATATAATTTTGCGCGCTCCATGCCATAATGGCGGCCACGCCAAATTGACACATAAGGCGACCTTTCGCACTTAAGTCAAAGCGGTCGTCCAGCATACCAAGCAAAACTACAAAAGCAGATGCGGTAAAAAATAGCGGGTTATTTTTCATCCACACATCGGTGGCGACGCTTGCAACAAGTACAGCCATAAATATAGCCACGCCCCCTGTTAAAGGGACAATACCTGCGTGGCGCTTACGTGCTGTAGGTTGATCAACTAAACCAAACTGATGCGCTAGAGGCGTCATCACCACTAAAAGAATTAGGGCTACGAAAAATGCAGTAAAAAGCGGGACGAACTGCAAGTACGCTAGCATAAAACACACAACCTCTCGTCACCGGTTACCGAAACACGCGAGCTTTCCAGCCTGACCAATGCACTTGTAAATTTGTTTAAAAAGCTCAATATCGATTCCATATTTGTACAACTTCCATTTCTTCCAGCGCGGTGAGGGTTTATCGTTATAACTATGCGGGTCGAAAGCTGCCATATGATATAAAACATTTGTTTAAGTAACCACCCCAATCGAAAAATTATCGTTTCAAAACATTTCGTAATAGTTACAGTTTTAACTGCGCTTACCACGCACAAATATTACGCTAACTGCCACATGAAGCCGTTTCGTGACATCTCAGTTACTCGCAAATACAAAATGTAGACGTACCACAAGCGCAATTATTTCACTAACTATTAAATTTCCTACTCATTGTGAACTTTCCAATAACAATATAGTCATTTTGAAGTCTTAAAACTTAGCGCCACTGCGATAGCAAACATGCTTTTTTTGAAACTTATGTTATCCTAGCGCGAAATTGCTATATGGATATGAAAGCTAATGTTCAAACAATTCCAACGTTTAATTTTGCCGTTCGCATTAATTGTGAGCGCCGCAGGTTGTACTAACTCGCCTACAGTTACCGAAGCTGACATACCCTTGGTGCACTCTTCTCTTGCATATTCCCTAGCACCGGAAAAAGAGTCTGCAATAAATATTCCAAAAGCCAACATTTATTTCGATAAAAAAGAATCTTTTTCAATACGTTTTGGTGACTATGATTACGCAGCCACCAAACACTACATTTCAGCCACCGGCAATAAGTGTATCCGCTTTTCTTTACAAGACAGTGACTCGGTTCCGACGGGCGCGCAGCGCAAAGTAACCACTTGCCAGCGGGATGGGCGATGGAAAGTCGTTTCTCCTCTCGTAGTTTCGGCAACCGCGCAAGGTGAATAAGTTAATGAAGTTTATGGATATAAAAAACACAATCAAAACGCTTTCAGTAACAGCATGTTCAGCAGTAGTTGGCTGCCTTCTTTTGCAACCTGTTTTCGCACAAAGTGTCGAACAACTACAGCAGCTAAGAGAAAGGGCTCAACAATCGCAAAGCGGAGGCGCTGCGCAGTCAGTCTCTCCTCTTAGTATCTCGACACAGCGAACTCTGCCGGGCGCCACAGGTACTGCAAACTCGATGGGGCAATTTTCCACTCAGCCGCGAAACGGTGTAAATTTACCTGGAGAACCTACTATTGAAACGGTTTTTCCTGCCCAACCCCCTATGGAGAATCCTCCATTTGCTGCGAACCTCTTTATAGGTGGTTTTGAGTCAGAGCGCAGTTCAGGTTTAAACGACAATTATTTAGTTGCACCGGGTGATAAAATAAATATTTGGTTATGGGGCGCGGTCAATTTCTCGAGCGTAGTTACCGTCGACAACCAAGGCAATATCTTTATTCCTAACATCGGCCCTATCCGCGTTGCGAATACACCGGCAGGTAGTGTAAACCAGAC
The DNA here is from genome assembly GCF_056311825.1 of Alteromonas sp. ABH4_452. Lineage (NCBI taxonomy): Bacteria > Pseudomonadati > Pseudomonadota > Gammaproteobacteria > Alteromonadales > Alteromonadaceae > Alteromonas > Alteromonas sp. ABH4_452. The sequence goes on from NZ_CM149973.1 coordinate 3,916,038, forward strand.
AGTTACTGCAAAAATTAGGCAAGTCTACACAAACGATGTGAACGTCTACGTAAACCTACTGACATCGACACCAGTGTCTATATTTGTATCAGGGCCAGTATTGCGACCCGGTCAATACGCCGGCCTTGCTTCAGATAGTGTGCTCTATTATTTGAAACGTGCAGGCGGCATTGACTTCCAGCGCGGCAGTTTTAGGCAAATAGATGTCGTTCGCAATGGTAAGGTCGTCGCATCTGCAGACTTGTATGCCTTTTTCAGAAGTGGAAAGCTTCCAGAGGTATCCTTTAAAGACGGCGACACTATTTTAGTGCACCCAATTGGCAACACTATTGTTGTTGAAACGGGAGCTCGCAATAGCTTTACCTTTGAATTTTTGAATGAAGAGCTAAACGGTGGCGTGGTTAATTACTTTGCGCGTCCCGGAGAGTTCGCTTCTCATGCGTCTGTATCAGGTGTTCGCAATAATAAACAGTTCGCACGCTACTTAGATTTAAAAGAGTTCGCTTCTTTAGAACTAAGTGCAGGCGACACGGTAGAATACATTGCGGACCATGAGCCGCAAATATATCGAATCAATGTTGCTGGCGCCTTCGCAGGCGCATCACAAATCATGGTTGACAAAGGTGCACGCTTACTTGACGTGTTAGACCATATCGAAGCTGATACCACGCTATCTGACACGCAAAATATCTACCTACTTAGAGAAAGTGTTGCCGTCAAGCAAAAGGAAATCATTGAAGAAGGTCTACAGCGTCTTGAGAGAAGCATGTATACCGCACCTATAAGCTCGACGGGTGAAGGTGCTATACGCGCTCAAGAAGCACAGCTTGTGGCAGACTTTATTGCTCGAGCAAGGCAAGTAGAGCCCCAAGGCCGTGTTGTTGTATCTGAAAACGGCGACATAGCAAATATTTTGCTTGAACCTAATGACACCATCGTCATTCCTGAAGTGACTGACTTGATACATGTAGGCGGTGAAGTACTACTACCGCAATCTGTAGTATTTAACCCAGATGCAACTACTGAAGATTACGTAGCTTGGGCTGGCGGCTTTACTGAACGCGCTGAAGACGAGCGTATACTTATTGTTCGCAAAAATGGGAACGTTACTTTTTCTAGCGTGAACGATTCATTCCTTTCAAGCGACGAAAGCAGGCTTGAGCCAGGGGATCAGATTATCGTTCTGCCTGCAATTGATACCAAAGTACTGCAAGCTGTTAAAGATATCACCCAAATCGTTTATCAAATTGCTATTGCAGCTAACGTTGCTACTAACTAAGCATGGTAACGTTTAAAGACCAGCTCTACGCATGGAGAGGCGTGATATTCGCGCTTTTCCTGCGTGAGCTTCAAAGTAAATTTAACGATAAATTTGGCTTAGGCTGGGCATTTTTAGAGCCCTTTGCGTTTATTTTCGCGCTGTCCGCAATGAGAGGAATTGTAAGTGGTAACGAGATTCACACCATACCACTGTTTATATTTATGATGATTGGTATGGTAGGTCTTCAATCGCTCACTACATGTCTACAATCTGTGTCAACATCTATAAAGCGGAACAAACCCTTATATGCTTTCCGTCAAGTCCAACCGATAACATCCGTATTGACCGCTGGTTTTCTTGAGTTTTCAATCAAGGTTGTTGTAGTTTTATTATTAACGCTGTCTCTATTCCTGATGGATCAGACTTTTGTTATCTACGACCCTTTACTTTTATTAACTTTATTTTTACTTCTCTGGGTATTTTCAATTTCAATTGGACTGATTTTCGCTATTGCCTCAGCTTTCATTCCCGAAGTTGATAAAATTAAGTCAATTGCAACACGCCCACTCATGTTTATTTCGTGTGTATTTTTTAGTTTGCAGGACATACCTGAAGAGATGTGGCCATTTTTAACATGGAATCCGTTAGTTCACTTTATCGAATTGGCACGCTACGCTTGCTTTGAATCTTACGGCACTAAAGGCGTGTCTTTCAGTTTTGTCGTTGAAGTGACAGTGGTATTTCTTTTTCTAAGCTTGTCTATGTATCACATTACGTGGAAGAAGGTATTGTCTCGATGATAAGGATTGAGAATTTAACTAAGAGCTATCCCAGTAAAATGGGCCCTCAATATATCTTCAAAAATTTGAATTTTGATTTTCCTACGGAAAATAATGTCGCGATCTTAGGTAAAAATGGGGCGGGTAAGTCCACACTATTTCGGATGCTAGCCAAAAGCGAATATCCTGACAGAGGTCGTGTTTTAACCAACAAATCTATGTCCTGGCCAGTTGCGCTACAAACCGGCGTTCATGCTCAAATGACGGGGCGTGAGAATACGCGCTTCGTGGGGAGAATTAATAACGTCAAGTCGCTCGCAGAATACGAAGAAAAAGTGCAAGAATTTGCCGAACTCGGCGCACGTTTCGACCTCCCTGTAAAAAATTACTCTTCAGGCATGCGGGCCAAACTCGTATTTGCGTGCTGCATGAATATTAATTTCGATATTTACCTTATCGATGAAGCGACATCAGTAGGCGATCCGCTTTTCAGAAAAAAAGCGCGTTTATCGCTTAAGGAAAAAAGCGAGCAAGCCGGCGTTATTATGGTAAGCCATGAACTTGACCAAATCCGCGAATTCTGTACTTCTGCCGTCATCATTGACGATGGAAAACTCACTTATTATCACGATCTCGAAGAAGGCATCGACGTTTATACGCAGGATGCAGACAATAAGAAATCACTTAAATAGGTTCAAATCACAGTGGAAAAATCTCTTACACAGCTCAATGCCCTTCTAAGTAAACACAAAATGCTGTTGCTTGTACTTCCATGGGTACTGTATGCCGCATACCTTGTTCTATGGGCGGCACCACAATACGAAAGTAAAAGCCAACTTATCGTTAAATCAAGCGATGGCGGCAGCAGCTTTGACCCATCTTCCCTATTGATGGCTGCTGGTGTTTCTGGTGCATCAGGCGGCACAGAAAGTCAGCTTGTAGAAGCTTATATTCAATCTGCCGATATGATTAAGTATCTAGATGAGACTATTGGCCTTCGAGAGCATTACATGTCAGACAAAGCTGATATGTTTAGCGGCCTGTCGTCTTCTCATAAGCAAGAAGACTTTTACCAGTTTTACTTAAATCATATTGAAGTAAGCGTCGATTCAGCGTCTTCTGTAATCAGCCTGCGTACCCGTGCCTTTGATGCGGAATATGCGCAAATAATCAACCAGGCTATTGTTGATAAGGCAGAAGAGTTTATCAACAACATCAATAACAACTTGGCGAAATCAAAACTCACTTTTGCTAAAGGTGAACATGAAATCGTTGAACAAAAGCTTCAGCAAGCAAAGACTGAAATTTTAGGTTTTCAATCTAAATACAACGTGCTTGACCCTACTGCTGAAGGCGCAGCGTTTCAGCAAATTGCTTTTTCATTAGAGGCAACCCTTGCCCAGAAAAAAGCTGAGCTAAGTACCATGTCGACCATGATGTCTAATGTCGCACCTGAAGTGATTAACATTAAGCGTGAAATAGCTGCACTTCAAAAAGAAGTAGAAAAGCAGAAAGAGCGAATCAGTACTGCTGAAGGTGAAAGCGAGGCACTGTCAGTGAGTGAGCTTATGGCACAATACAGTAACCTGCAGGTTCAGCTTCAGCTTTCTATTCAAGCGTATTCTTCATCGCTTATCACCCTTGAGAATGCGCGCGTAGAGGCATATCAAAAACTGCAACACTTGGTCACGGTAGAATCGCCTACCCTTCCAGACGATAATGCTTACCCAACGGTTATCTATAACCTGGTTCTTTTCGGTGTGTCATTGCTGCTTATTTACGGAATTGTAAGAATTGTAGTGGCGACCATCCGCGAACTTTAGGGACTCCCTTTCAGCAAACCCTTTTGTCAATTGGCTAAGTCGATTAAGACTTGGTCAATTGACACCGCTTTAATGTAGTTTGTCGCCCAAATCTTGTGTCTTTAAGCAAGCTCTAGTATAAGAAGCTATCCGCCTTACGGACTACTATCAAAGAGCCTATCCTATAAGTGCTCTACAATAACAACCATAAGCAATATGGAATTAAAATATAATTATGAAACCATCTAACGATACTAGCTTTTTCGGCCATCCAGGGGGCCTAAGAACGCTATTCTTTACAGAAATGTGGGAGCGCATGAGTTATTACGGAATGCGCGCGCTACTTGTTCTTTTCATGACAGCAAGCTTACAAACCCAAGGGTTAGGTTTTACCGTTGCAACGGCTGGCGCTATCTACGGCCTATACACTGGCGCGGTATACTTTTTAGGGTTGCCAGGTGGTTGGCTAGCTGACCGCTTGATCGGTGGTAAAAGCGCTGTATGGTACGGCGGCATTATCATTTTCGCCGGTCACGTAGTGCTTGCGATAGACTTACAAAATTTATTCTTTGTCGGCCTAATTCTTGTCGCTTCAGGCACAGGCTTACTTAAACCCAATATTTCAGCCATGGTTGGTCAGCAATATGGTGAGGATGATGGCCGTCGTGACAGCGGCTATGCGCTGTATTACATGGGTATTAACATTGGCTCTCTTATCGCCTACCTAGTGACTGGTTATTTACAGGAAAATTGGGGCTGGCACTATGCATTCGGTGCAGCTGCTATTGGTATGGCTATTGGCCTAATTCAATATTACTTCAGTAACCGTTCGTTATCGGCTGACTCTGTTGCGCCTGCCAACCCATATCAAGGTGCCGCTAAACAGCGTGCATGGATGAGCGTATGGGCAGTAGTTGCACTCGCAGTTGTTGTCATTGTACTTGCGCACATGGGTACCATCGTTATTGAGCCTGTTGCCCTTGCTCAACAGGTTGCCGTTGCCTTTACGGTCATCTTCTTCCTTTATTTCGGCTTTATTTATTTTAAAGGCCAACTAAGCGACAACGAGAAGAAGCGCATGTGGGCGCTGTTTTTAGTGTGTGTAGCGTCTGCGTGCTTCTGGTCTGGTTTTGAGCAAGCAGGCTCTTCGTTAAACCTATTCGCTCAGAACTATACCGACCGTGTACTTGAAAGCGGTTCGCTTATTACGTCCCTATTCGGAATGGATGCAATTCCAACCGTATGGTTCCAGCTTTCAAACTCGCTATTCATCATCATTTTGTCGCCTTTCTTCGCCGCCCTCTGGATTAACCTTGCGAAGCGAATGATAGACCCGTCGTACACTATTAAGTGTGCTATCGGTATCGTTATTATGGCATCGGGCTTCTTGGTAATGTTTATGGCGTCACAATACGCAGCACAAGGCCTTAAAGTTGCGCCTATGTGGCTGGTTACTACTTACTTCTTGCACACGGTTGGTGAGCTTTGCCTAAGCCCAGTTGCACTAAGCGCCGTAAGTAAACTATCGCCTAAACGTTTTGCAGGGCAAATGATGGGGGTGTTTGTACTAACCTACTCTATCGGTAACATTATTGCTGGCCTGCTTTCTGGTAACTTTGATCCAGAGAAGGTTGAGCAGATGCCAGACCTGTATCTTCAAATTGCCCTATTTAGTATTGCCATTGCTATTGTGATTGGCTTAATGAGCTTTAAGTCTCGTTTCTGGGAAAAAGCAGGTATTGAAGAAAAAGCGTAATTTGTTGTTAGCATGTTTTAAGTGCTGACCAATTACCCTACAATAACCGCCGCAACGTAACGTTCCGGCGGTTTTTTATTTAAGGTTTCGAAATAAAGGCTTAGAGCAAACCTATGAAGTTTTATTTTTCTACGAGAGACATTCCTGCCTTACAAGGTCTTCCTTTAACAGAGCGCGTTAAGTTGCTCGACAAGGCAGCTAAACGGCTTACGGTTCCAGAAAAGACCTTACTGAATGTTCTAAAGCTACTTGTTATCGTGCCTGTGTTTGCTCTTATTCTTCAAACCGCATCAAATTGGACCTCGTTACTCTGGGCTTTTGTGGTATTTTTAGTTTATCCATTGGTTATAAAACCTATTCAATATTCCATATGCGCTAAATACATTGCGCAACCGTCTAGCAAGGAGAATGCATGAAGACCATCCTAGTCACTGGTGGTGCCGGCTATATAGGTAGCCACACAGTTCTACAGTTACTTGAACAAAACTACGGCGTTGTCGTACTGGACAACCTAGCCAATTCAAGTGCTGAGTCGTTGCGTCGCGTAGAAACACTGACAGGCAAGTCAGTGACATTTGTTCAAGGCGATATTCGCGACACTGCAGTCTTAGATGACATCTTCAGCGAGCATAATATTTTTGCCGTCATTCATTTTGCAGGGTTAAAAGCCGTAGGCGAATCTGTGCAAAAGCCCCTTTCGTATTACGAAAACAACGTGTACGGCACGTTGACGCTATGTAAAGCCATGCAGAAGCACAATGTAAAGAATATTGTATTTAGCTCCTCTGCTACGGTTTACGGCGACCCAGCATCGCTACCGCTACGCGAAGACATGGCTACAGGCCAACCGACAAACCCTTACGGTATGTCTAAGCTAATGGTTGAACATATGCTTAGCGATCTTTACGTATCGGACAACGAATGGAACATAGTATTACTTCGCTACTTTAACCCAGTTGGCGCGCATGAGTCTGGCCAAATTGGTGAAGACCCTAATGGCATTCCAAACAACTTAATGCCTTATATCTCTCAGGTAGCCACCGGTAAGCTAGAGCAGCTAAGCGTATTTGGTGATGATTACGATACTGTTGATGGCACTGGCGTTCGCGACTACATCCATGTTGTAGATCTTGCAAACGGTCACTTAAAAGCGCTCGATCGACTTAACCTAAATATGGGGCTAGATAAATACAATCTAGGTACGGGTCAAGGCTATTCAGTCATCGAAATGATTAAAGCTTTCGAAAAAGGTTCGGGTAAAACTGTATCTTATAAGATTGCCCCGCGTAGAAGCGGCGATGTGGCAGCCTGTTATGCCGACCCAACGAAAGCGGCCACAGAACTTAACTGGCATGCTGAAAAAGGCTTAGAAGACATGTGCGCAGACACATGGAACTGGCAGTCGCAAAACCCTATGGGCTATCCAAAGGACTAGTTTGTCGTTTGAACGCTGCTAATAAGCTTGTTCACATACCAATAATAACAAAGCCATGCTGTTGAGCATGGCTTTTTTGTTTGAGCATTATAGCTAGGATGACGTTGAAGTTGAGGTTGAGATTAGATAATACTAAATAACCCCTTCCCCCGAATTTTACCCGAATTCGTCCTATTTATTACTCTACTCTCTAATTGCCGTCTTTCGACTTCGAGTCTTTTTCTTTTAGCTTAGCTTTTTCACTGTCATCAGCTGACGCATCTTCTGAATCTGTAGGCTCGTCGACAGCTTCCTCTGACGCTTCTTCATAGCTATCAAAGTCATTGCCTTCCAGCATTGCTTCAAAATCAGCAAAGTCGTCTAGCTGCTCATCATCAATAGCTTTATCGCCGCTTTTTCCGTCGGTAACGCGAAACTCCAAGTTTTCAAAGTAAGCATTTTTCACAAAAGCATAGTCATCAACTGACTGCTCTAGCTGCGCCTCTTGATCAAGTAATTGCGCTCTTGTTTCCAGTACCGAAATACCAATGCGCGCTAAGTTTACGGAACCTTCGAGTAACGACATTGGAAACGCAAAACCGTCAACATAATCACCGGTAAAGCTTCGCGGATCGCTTGGGCCTAAAAAGGGCAGCATTAAGAAAGGCCCTGTATCAACACCCCACACAGCCAGAGTTTCACCAAACTGCTCGCGTTTACGCTCAATGCCAATTTTTGACGCGACATCAAAGGTGCCAACTAACCCTACTGTGGTGTTAATTAAAAAGCGAGCCAAGCTATCTAAGCCATCATCAACCTTGCCTTGAAACATATTATTCAAAAAGTTTGCAGGCTCTTGTAGGTTATCCGTGATGTTCACCAAACCAGTTCGTGCAGGCTGAGGCATCACGGTAACGTAGGTAACTGTGATAGGGCGTAAAATATAGGCATCCAATACATCCCAGTTGAAGTCCCAAATCTCTCGGTTAACCGGTTCAAGCGGATCTCGTGGGTCTGATGTATCTACTACAGCAGTATTTGACTTAGCCTCCTGCGATTGAGACTGCGCATCATTGGTCGCACAGCCTCCTAGAAAACCTGCGGCAATAATCAACCCGGTCGCGAGTGATTTAGACAAGTCCATACTTATAATTCCTTATCAATAATAATGCTTAGTGAAGATAGCTGATTGGCAGTAACGCTTGCGTTTACACTTCCCTGCCACTCTCCCTCAGCTACCGCAACATTGCCATCTTCCGATAGCCTTGCGGTAACCACTACATCAGAAAGCGCAGCAAGTGTAAATTGTGGCATCATAGCGTTTTCGGTAGATAATGTTACAGAAACCGGAAAGTCATCTATTGGCAACTTAACCACTGCAGCAGGCATTCTATTATCTGAGTTGGCATCTTGAGCAAACACAATTAAAAAGCCTTCTTTAGGCGCGCTTGCTTCAGCGTTATCGGACAAATTAACGGTGATGGCAAAACCTGTAAGGGCTTGCTCGTTATCGCCTTGTATATCCGTCTCATCCGTAGGTTCTGCATCCGAGCGTTGTAACGCTACCATTTCGGTGGTATTTCCCTCAAGCTCTCTTATACGCGCAACTAAACGCTGGGCCATATCGCTATCTGCTGGCAGTTTACCTTCAACTTGCTGATAAAAACGGCGAGTATTATTAAGATCACCAAGTTGAGCCGACACCACTGCCATCATAAGCGCGAGATTATCATTCTCAGGGTTATCATTAAGCAAGCCTAATAAGATAGATTGCGCACGTTCCAAGTTATTTACATCACCCGTGGTCATTAAAGCCTGAGCAAGTGTAATACGGTTAGCTGAATTAGAAGGTGCCAAGCTCACAGCTTTATCAATAGCCTCAATAGCCTGCACTTCTTGCCCAACACTCAGCATCAATCTGCCAAAATACATCCAGCCTGTATCGTCTTCGGGCTCTTCTCGCAAACGCTGGCGTATAGCTAAGGCAAGGCTTGCGATATCTTGCTGAGTCAAATTGTTCGCGTTACCGCTGGCAAGTTGCTGACTCAGCTCGGGTAGCGCTTCAATAGACTGCTGGGCTTTCGCAACACGTTCCATCTGGTTAACTTGCGAATACACAATTGCTCCACATAACACAGCAAGTAGACCACCTATTGCCAGTGGCAATTTAGCGTTACCGGTTTTGTTTTGGTGAAATGCACTTTCATCCACTAGCGCCAGTTTAAGTTCATCAACCGCCTGACGCTTGTCGTGCTCACTAATAAGCCCTTCTTGCACCTCGCGGTCAAGTTCAGCAAGGCGCTGCTTAACAATTTGCGTATTGCTTAAACTGTCTTGTTTTGCGTGATTTTTATTGCGAAGCCATGGAAAAGCAACAATTAAAAGAACAAGCGTGATTAAGCCTGAAACAATAATATAAAACTCAGACCAACTCATTCTTTCTCTTGCTCCAACATTTTGTCTGCTTTGGCTAACTTAGCGGCCATATCTTCAGGTGGCGTTACCGATTTCCGGCGAATTACAACCAACAAGGCAATGAATATAAACAATACGGGGCCAGCCCAAAGCCACAGTGTCGCAGCCGTAACAGGCGGTTGGTAATGGACAAAGTCGCCATAGCGCGACTTCATAAATTCAATGACTTCCTGCTCTGTTTTGCCCTGTTTGAGTAAGGTGTATACTTTTCGGCGCATGTCGTGGGCAATCATGGCGTCGCTATCGGCAATATTCTGGTTTTGACACATAGGACAACGCAGTTCAGCGGTAAGTTTTAAAAAGCTCTCACGTTGTGCTGAAGTGTCAAAGGTAAATTTATCTTCAGCGGCGTGTACCGAGAAAGCGCCAACTATCAGCAAAAGGGCAAAAAACCTAGTCACTAGCGTTTTAAAAACGGAAAAGTTGATAGTTATATTGTGAGCAACATGCACATCTTTACCAACCTTATAGGCTTCACAAGGTATATGGGTAGCATTTCTAGCTAACATCCTCACTCACCTCCTTGAACACGTTGGCCATCACTCATCACAGCATCAACGTCCACTTTCCTATCTTCACTTACTTTGCCAGACGCTTCGGCAACTAGCTTATTGTAAAGCGGACCAATTTTTGAATTCCACACGCGCTCATTAATATCGCCTATGTGATGCATACGTATAATGCCTTCAGCATCAATCACAAAGTGCTCTGGTGCACCAGTAACGCCAAGATCAAGGGAAGTATCGCGATAAACATCAAAGATATTGTATGCGTAAGGGTTGCCATAGCGGCTGAGCATGTCGGTGACTTCTTGCTGAACGCGACTAAGTGTTTTTGTGCCAAAATCCGGGTCTAAATCCTGGTCGAAATACAACCCCACAATGTGAACATTTTGCTCATTCTTAAGCTGGGTAAGATACGGCATTTCGACAGCGCAAGTCACACACCATACACCCCATACATTCAAGATAGTCACCTTCCCTTTTAAATCTTCTGGGGTATAGGTTACATCTGGCTGCATAAGATCTGGCAGTGAGAAAGCAGGTAATGTTTTATCTTGAACTTGAGAGTCTAGCTCTCTAGGGTCAGAAAAAAGCCCTTTGAATAAGAAAACAACCAGCAAAGAAAACAACACTAATGGAATGGCAACAAGTGGAGCTTTTTTCATTACGCGTCTCCTTTCACTGAAGTATTTGAAACAACGGATGCTTGCTCATTGCCTGTCGATGAGTTCACGTCATTATTGCCACCAAATACTCGCTTTATCTTTTTCACCTTAGCCATACGGTAACGCTTGTCGCTAATGGAGAAAATGCCGCCTATCGCCATTACTACCGCACCCGCCCATAGCCAGATAACAAACGGTTTAATGTAAATACGAATAGCCCAAGCACCGTTATCTAACGGTTCACCCATAGCAATAAATAAGTCTCGTGCTAGGTTTGAATGGATAGCCGCTTCTGTCATTGGCATGCGCTGAACAATATACAAACGTTTCTCAGGCTCTAAATGCGCGATTAATTCGCCGTTTTTATAAACGTCGAATACGCCCTTGTCCGCTTCAAAGTTCGGGCCCTGTACTTTACGTACGTCTTTAAAGTTAAAATCATAACCACCTAGAGAAACGGTATCGCCAATGTCCATGCGAACATCCCGCTCCATTTCGTAGTTTGAAACAAGGGTAATACCGATAATGCAGATAGCAAAGCCAACGTGGCCCAACACCATGCCCCAGTGGCTTGGTGTAAGTTTGCGAAGTTTAGATAGTACCGATGCATTATCAGAGCTATTTGAAGGCATAGCTGATAAACGCTGCATGACTTCTTGCACTGTGGTGACGAGGATCCAAAACACTAAGACCATGCCCAACACGCCCATGTAAGTTGGCTCGTCGTAGGCAAAGTTCACTAGTACACCTGCGCTTAGCGCAATTCCACCTGCAACTAACAGTTGTTTTTGCAGTTCACTGGCTTTTTGCTGCTTCCAACGCGTTAGCGGACCAAGCCCTAGCATCAAGACAAAGGGCACAATCAACAAGGTGAACATTTGGTTAAAGAACGGCGCGCCTACAGAAATACTGCCTAAGCCTAATTCTTTGTGAACAAGAGGCAGTAGCGTACCGAGAAGAACAACTAATGTTGCTGCACATAAAAAGACATTGTTGCCCATTAACAGCACTTCTCGAGAAAAGGCTTGGTAGCGTCCAGGGCTTTTAAGCGAAGCCGCACGCATGGCATAAAGCAGCAATCCAAAACCGCTAAGTACAATCAATATGCCTAAGATGAACAAGCCTCGAGTAGGATCGCTTGCAAAAGAGTGCACCGAAACGATGACCCCAGAACGTACTAAGAAGGTACCTAATAAACTTAAACTAAATGCGGCAATTGCAAGTAGCACTGTCCATGATTTAAACGCCTTTCGCTTTTCGGTCACGGCTAGCGAGTGCATCAGGGCCGTACCTACCAACCAAGGCATAAACGAGGCATTTTCTACTGGGTCCCAGAACCACCAGCCGCCCCAGCCAAGTTCGTAATACGCCCACCAGCTACCTAGTGCAATGCCTACAGTCAGAAACGCCCAGGCAGAGATAACCCAAGGCCTTGACCAACGCGCCCAGGTTGAATCTAACTGACCCGAGATAAGCGCCGAGATAGCAAACGCGAAAGCGACAGAAAAGCCTACATAGCCCATATAAAGCATAGGCGGGTGAATGATCATACCAAAATCTTGCAGCAGCGGATTCAGATCTCGTCCGTCAACTGGGAAAAACGGCAGCATGCTGTTAAAAGGGTTTGAGGTAAGCAGCATAAATAAGTAAAAACCAATGCCTACCATGCCTAATACCGACAGTACTCTAGCGACCATAGCAAGAGGTATTCCCTTGCTGAATATCGCAACAGCCACTGTCCAGATTGAAAGCATCAATACCCACAGTAGGAAAGAGCCCTCATGACCGCCCCATACAGCGGTAATCTTATAATAAATAGGAAGCCGGCTATTTGAATGCTGCGCAACGTAAGCCACACTGAAATCATCGGTTACGAACGCATAGGTCAAGCACACATAGGCAATAAGCGTAAACGTAAACAAGCCAATGGCTAACGGTTTGGCGGTAGCCATTAACGTTTCATGCTGACGATGCGCCCCCCATAGAGGATAAACGGCTAATAAAATAGACAATACCAATGCTAACGTTAGCGCTATATTTCCAATCTCAGGCACCATAAATTATTTGCCTCCAGTGCCGTTAGACGACTCGTATGAAGGCATGTTTTCAGGTTTAACGTGCTTAATGCCTTTCATTTTTTCTGCGAGTTCAGGCGGCATGTATTCTTCATCGTGCTTCGCCAGCACTTCCTGCGCTTTAATGTTGCTCGCGCCAGTGAGTACACCCGTTGCTACAATGCCCTGACCTTCGCGGAACAAATCAGGAAGGATACCGGTATAAGTCACGGTAACCGTTGGGCCCGTATCGATAAGATCAAAGCTCACAGCTAAGCTTTCTTGATCCCTTTTCACACTACCAGGTACCACCATACCGCCTATACGAAGACGCTGGCCAACCTGCGGTTTCTGGCCGTTTTTACCTTCAATGATTTCGCTGGGCGTATAAAAAAGGTCAATACTGTCGTTTAGAGCGTAAAGCATCAATCCAATTGCACTTACTATTAAAAAACCGATAATTCCTACTACGGTCAATCGCTGCTTTCGTCTCGGGTTCATGCAACTCTCACTTCGAAAAAACTAATAAACGATAAAAACGCAAACAAATGCCAAGTCAACTTTAACGTTAAACTAGGCGCTGTCTTGCTGTTGCTGTCGCGCTTTTTTAATGCGCGCTTTGCGTTCTTTTTCCACCACTACCTGCTTTAAAAGGTCGCGATGTTTAATAAAACTTTGTACGGCGATTATGGCCATTGCCACAAAAGTAACGCCAAACGACAGCCATACGTAAAACGCATAGCCACCCATAGCTAAAAAATCGGCAAAGGACTCAAACTGCATCTTAATTGCCCTCTTTCTCAAATGTACTTGCCGTATCGCTTTGATGCTTTGACATTGCTTTCATTGCCAACGCTTGTACCCAAGGCCTGTGCATTTCTCGTAATACAATCTCGTTGCGTAGACGCACTGTGGTTACAGCACCAATAAAGAAAGCAAACCCCAGTAAGTTAATTAAGAGCGGCCACAACATTTCAGGCGCAATCGAAGGGTTGTCAAATTTACTGATTGTTGCGCCTTGATGTAACGTGTTCCACCACTCTACTGAGTAATGAATAATGGGGATATTTACAACACCAACAAGAGCCATTACGCCTGCGGCTTTACCCGCCTGCTGTTTGTCTTCAAATGCACCGTAAAGGGCTATAACCCCCATATACAAGAAAAGCAGAATAAGCTCTGACGTCAGTCGCGCATCCCACACCCACCAAGCGCCCCACATAGGTTTACCCCAAGCGGCGCCAGTGAAAAGAGCGATAAAGGTCATTACTGCGCCGATAGGCGCCATGGCAATCATGCTCATATAAGCAGTACGCCACTGCCAAACCATACCCACTAGGGCTGCAATTGCCATAGCAACATAAGTTCCCATAGACAAAATGGCGCTAGGCACGTGAATGTAAATAATACGAAACGAATCACCTTGCTGATAATCTTGGGGTGCAAAGGCAAGCCCCCATACAGTGCCTATACTCAAACACACTAAAGCACCAACCCAAAACCAAGGCTGTAAAGTTAAACAAAGCTGGTACGCACGCTCTGTTTTTGCGTAGGGGTGTAACCACTTCCACATTAGTTTTGACTCACTTTTAAAGAATACGCGATGGCAAACGGTGCCAATGCCGCAGCCAATAAAAGCATGGCGGCAATAATAGCAAGTTGCGCATGATAAGGTAATTGCAGTGCGGCAGAATCCACAGCCGACGTGGCAAATATCAGTAAAGGAATAAAGACAGGGATAAGTAACAGTGCTAAAAGTACCCCGCCTTTTTGCAATCCAACGGTAAGTCCTACCGCAATGGCACCAATTAGAGAAAGTAGCGGCGTACCCAGCAGCAAAGTTAAAACAAGCGCAATATACATATCGACTGTTAAATTCAAAAACATCGCTAATAACGGGGAAAGCAAAAATAAGGGCACGAAACTAACCAGCCAATGTACGGTCACTTTCACCGCGCTTACCGCTGGCAACGCCATGCCAGAAAGCATGTACTGCTCTAACGAACCGTCTTGAAAGTCATCGCGAAACAGCCTTTCCATCGCCATGAGCGAAGATAAAATTGCCGCAATCCAAATTACCCCTGGCCCAATGCGCTGCAGGGTATCGGGAGACGGACTAACGCCTAACGGAAACAAAGTCACTACCATGGTTAAAAACATCAGTGGTTGCACCAATTCCGCTTTTTGCTTGAACGCAATCTGCATGTCGCGCTTAAAAATACCTTGATAAAGTGACATTAGAAGCGGTACTCCAAGTCGAATACACGGTGTTCCCCAGCGGTTTCTGAAAGGGGTTGATGCGAAGTAGTAATGATGAGACCGCCGCGACCTACGTGCTCTTTCATGCTAGTTTCAAGCATGTGCACTCCTTTTACATCAAGTGCTGTAAAGGGTTCATCTAATATCCACACCTTTGCTGGCTTAAGCCATATTCTTGATAGCGCTACACGACGTTGCTGACCTGCCGACAAATACCTAACAGGCACGTCTTCAAGACCAACTAACCCAACTTTTTCTAATACGTCATATATTGTGTTAACTGGCACCGACACCTTGTGCTGAGCTAACCAGAACGACAGGTTATCTAATGCCGAAAGGCTTCCATTAGTGCCGCTTTTGTGACCTAGATAAAGGAGCTCATGGTAATAGCCTGACTTCTCCTTAGATACGTCTGTTCCTTGATAAAAAACGGTACCTAAGTCAGGTGAGCTCAGCCCTGTGAGAATGCGTAGCAAGCTGGTCTTCCCTGCGCCATTAGGTCCACGCAAATACAGCAATTCACCAGCACTAACGGCAAGTGAAAGACCTTCAAAAAGGGTCCTGTCTCGTTTGCTGCATGTTAACCCGCGCGCCTCTAACACTGCCTAGCTACTCCAACGTTCAGAAGAGGTTATAAAAAATGGCGCTAGTCTACCACACGAACGCTTTTTCGCAGTCGTGAATTCCAATTAAATATGATTTACTTCAACGACAAAGGCATTTTCATTTAAGTTCTCTTGCCTTTAATGGGAAGCTTTTCTCTTTTCTATTGGTGGCCATGCGTAAACTGGAAACAGCCCTTAATAGCTTTGCTATACTTTAATTAGTAAGGAAAAGCGCCACCGTGCCGATATTACAATCATGACAACACCATTATCATCACTATTGGCAGCCGCTTCGAATCCATCTTCTGGCTCGGCTTCAGCATCCTTATCACAAGCAGGAAGTGTAAACGCTGCGGCTCAAGGGCAAAAAGGAAGTATGTCTCCCGCTATTACTAATGCCACACTGTCTCAGGCTGCCGCGTTAGATAATGCGGCAAAAGTAATAGTTGAACGCTTGCCCGAACGGGTATTAGCGATAAGCGCCCCGGTAAATAATATTCCATCAAGTAGTGCTGTTTCAGCTTCACAGACACTAAATATTGTTTTACCCGCCGAGACAGATGCAAAACTGCCAAAACAAGTAATTAACAATGCTCAGCTTGCACTTTTGCCTCAAAGTACTCTACCTGACCAATCTGGTGCTCAGCGTGCGGTACTGCTTTTTACAACTTCCTCGCAACAGAACGCCGTATTAACGCCCCCTGATAAAGCAGATTTGTTTAAAGCAGTGGCAAAAACGCTTGCTGCAAATAATGCTGCCGTAACCCTAAAAGGTGAACTCGCTATTTCAACAAAAAGCGAGAGCTTCGGCCAGCTCCAAATTAACACCTCCAAAAGCGATGTCCTGCCGCTTAAGGACATAAGTACTGCAAAGCTTGATAGTGCCGCTAAAACAGCACTTCAAAAGCTGCTTGGACAGCAAGTTGTCTTAAGGCTAAGTAGAGAAAGTAATGGCCATATCACACTTCAGATTTCTCAGGGAATTTCTAAAGCAGGCAATGACCCAAGAGTTAACGCCGGTAATCTCGCCACCATTACACACAAAAATATAAATGCTAATTTACAACAGCAGGTTATCGCAAGTTCGATTAGGCAAGGTGGCGTTGCCATTGAGCACAATTCCAATAACCCTCCAAGTCTTAATGCTGTTATAAAAAGTTCAAGCATCAACCCCGGCGCATTGAAAGCTGTATCTGCGCTAACCTTGATTGATAGCAAACTTTCCATACGTACAGTGCAACAAAGTCCGTTATTACAAATAAGCTTGCCTCAGAGTAGCTCATCTTCCTTAGCCATTCCCTCTTTAAACGCAGAGCAGGTAAACAAACTCGATCTGTCACAACTTCCCAAAGTAAACGCAAAAGGGGTCGAGACTGTCTCAGATAGAGGTGCTGGAAGTATCACATCTAGTGTCGCACACATTGATAAAGAAGCCCCCACATCACTTAAAGGCTCGGATGTGCACAGGGCGATCACCGCCCTTTCTCGAGTCTTACTAAGCCAGACGGGCAATACAAACCAAGCGTTAAGCCAACTCGTCACTATTGTTGAAAATGGAAAGTTATCGCAAGATGGCGGTGCGACCAAAGTACCTGAAGTACAGCATATTGATAAAATATTGCAGCAGCTAAAAGGCCTTGATGCCCTTAACGCCAAACCTTCGCAAGCCAGAGCTATTAATGGTGACTTTATCGGGCCTCCTAAGCCTACTATTGAGCAATTGATGGCGGCGGCAAATGCGTTAAAGCAGTCGAAGACCAATGGGTCTGAAGAAACGGTGGGAATCCAAGTAAAGGATAGTGGAAGTAAATCGCCCTCTGTATCACAGGTTTCACTTGCCTCCCTAGCTCAGTCCCTAAGCACACAAGCAAAAGGATTATCGAATAGTTTACTGAGTAGTATTGCTCAACAATTGACTGCTATACAAAGTAAGGGCGCAGAAGTCCCTCCTATTATTTCTGATACCGATAAGCCTCTTGCTGGAGTTAAAGCAAGCGAAAGCTTCATGGGAGAGAGCGTAAATACTACCAGTGACGTTAATGGCGGACCTAAAAAACTCGCACTAGACATGAACGACCAAGGTTTATCCCAACGCTTGCAGCAGCTTATCTCAACACAAGCATTGGTGACGACTCCAATTAATTTAACATCGCCTGTAAGTTCATCAAGTTTCGTACAAGGCATGGTTGCGTTAGTTCAGCTAGCGCTAGCAGGCCGTGCCATGCAAAGACAGCCTAGCTTAAAAACCCAAATAGATGCACCCGACTCTATCGTTTCTAAGACGCTATCGAATATGGGAGTGACCACCCAACCAAGTCGTGTTAGCCAAGACATGAACCAGTTAGACGGGCGACAGCAGTTGCTTTCTCAACTTAAAACCTTACTAAGCAGTCATCAGCAAAGTAAAGTTGCGAGTGTCGATTCCCGTATTCAAGGACAAGATAGTTTCTATTATGTGTTACCGTCGCTTTCACAACATCACAGTCCGCCTGAGCTCTTGATAAAGCGTGACCAAAGTGGGCAGAGACATAAACACGCACAAACAGGCCAGCGCTCGCTTTGGAATATCACGATGAAGCTAGACATTGGCGATAGCGGTCAAGTATTGGCGAAGTCAAAGATTGATAAAGACACGATTAACTTAGACTTATATGCATCGAATGATGAAGTGCTCAAGCGTATTGGTGATACGCTACCCTACCTGCATAAACGCCTTTCCTCTCTCGGACTTGTGGTTGAAAACACAAGTTACCAGCGAGGCCATATTCCTGAAACGTTAAACACACGTCCTCATCAAATATTTGAAACTAGGGTATAGGTAGAAGGAGTATGACTGATTCTCAAAAGACAAAACGCGCTATTGGCCTAAAATACGACGGCGGCGACAAGAAAAATGCGCCGAAGGTAGTTTCTAAGGGGTATGGAGACTTAGCTGAGGCAATAATCGCTATGGCTGAAGAAACTGGAATTCTTATTCATGAAGACCCGTATCTAAGTGAAGTTCTCACCACATTAGATGTAGGGCAAGACATACCCGAGTCACTTTATTACGTCATAGCGGAACTTCTTGCTTACTCGTATGTTTTACAGGGGAAAATTCCTCCTGGGTGGGAAGGTATTATCAAACGGGTGGATTTTGAAGTGTGAAGGTAAAAAAGAGCCCGCTTTAAGCGAGCTCTTTTGCTATTCACTCAATACTTTTCAGACTATCTAAACAGTACTTTTTCTTTGTTGAACCAATGGATACAAAAGAAAATAAGACCTGCCGCGATGACTGCCGTAGACGTAAATATGCCAAATAGCGCGAAATAGTCCATGGTACCTTTAAACAGTTCTTTCATAGCAAGGGCAACGTTCGTCAGCGGTACCCAAACCCAGCCACCTTTAAGCTCTACCCCCGGCATCATCGCAATGATTACGGGGAAGATAACCACCATAATTAGTGACCCCATATAGCTTTGCGCTTCTTTAAAAGAGCGGGCATAAATAGAAAGCGATAACAATACCGCCGCAAATACCGCGACCACTGGCACTAACATCAAGAAAATCAGTAAGAAGTCTACAAGACCTATCATTGACATGATCTCTACCACAAATTCAACGGCCATGCCTTGGGATAGCACTAGCCCCCATATGGCCATGGAAGACACCGTTATTAGCGCAGTAACAATGCCTGCGGTGGCTACCGTAAAGAACTTGCCCAATACCAACTTGTGACGGTCCATTGGCGATATAAGCAAGGTTTCTAAGGTACCACGTTCTTTTTCACCTGCGCCCAAATCTGAAGCTGGCGCCATTGCACCTTGTAGGCACAAGATGAATATAAAGTAAGGCAGCATACCGCCTAAACGTTCCCCCCACACTTCGCGATCATCCGCCACATTTTGCTTTTCTATTTTGATTGGTTTTAGTAAAGCCTCTTGCTGAGTTTCGTCAAGGTTTAGCTGTGCAAACGCGCTTTGTTGAAACGCGTCTGTATATTCATCAATAATATCGGAAACACGCCCCATAACTTTGTTAAGGCCTGCATCGTTTAAATAAAGCTGAATCTTATGTTGCCCTGAACTTAATACGTCACTATCGAAACTCTCTGGTATAACCAACACAAAGTCTAACGTTTCGTTTTTAATGAGTTTGGCGTAGTCAGTCTCATCACCAATCGCAACCGATTCGAATTTATCTGATGCATCGTCAAAAGACTGTACAATTGCTGGCGCATACGCTTCACCAACTATCGCGTATTTCAGTACTTTATTTTCAGCTTTGTCCGCCGCTGAACTCATGAAAAAGAACGCGACACCGAAAATAGCTGGGAATAATAAAAGCGGTAAACCAATCATAAATATGATGGTCTTTTTATCCCTTAATAGCTCTTTGAACTCCTTTTTAAAGATTAACCACATTACCCATCTCCTCAGAATCCATTGAAAGTGTTTTTAGGAAGCTCTTATGCATTTGTCCAGCCTCTGCACCATTACCAGAAAGTGCACTAAAGGCGGCAAGCGAATCGTTAAATACTGTTTCTCCTTGATTAATGACTGTTACTTTGTCACAAAGAGTTTGTACTTCGTCGAGGTGGTGGGTAGAGAAGATTACCGGTGTACCTTTATCCTTAAGACGTTGAATGAATTCCATTACCGTACTGGTTGCCATAATATCAAGGCCAGTTGTAGGCTCATCGAGAACCACCAACTCTGGTTCATGAATAACCGCACGGGCAATCGACACTTTTTGTTTCATGCCTGATGAAAAATTCTCCGCTCGTCTATCAAGGAAGGTTTGCATGTCGAGCAAATCAGCTAACTCTTCAATACGTGCATTAATTACATTTTTTGAAATGCCGTGTAGCTCACCGAAGTAGCTAATATTTTCACGCCCACTTAAACGGCCGTATAGACCTGTTGAACTGGAAAGAAAACCAATTTTCTTTCGCGCAATGTTGGGGTTAGAAAGTACGTCCTCACCACCAATGAGCACTTTACCGCTGTCGGGTTTAAGCGCCGTTGAAAGCATACGCAAAGTAGTGGTTTTACCTGCGCCGTTAGGCCCTAGCAGTCCCAGAACCTGACCTTTTTCGCAAGTAAAAGACACATCCCTTACTGACTGAAAATAACGCCCTTTTAAACGCGGGTCCTTCTTCTCTTGTTCGCTAAGCTTTTTCGGGTTCTCCACCGTAAAGCGTTTAGCGAGACCTGATATTTCAATCATTCCCTTTTCCCTCTTGATGTAAGCTATTCTCAATATTAATTGTTGTTTAAGGCATTGTTTGCTGTAGCCGCAAATTTTCCTTATTTATATTCTGAAACGTTGAACCTTGGAAATACACCAAAAGCCAACCTTTTCTTTGTAGTCTTCGCTTATCGTACTTTATTACAGCATTCCCTGTTTTTATTTTTTGTACAAGTTTCAACCGGATATTAAGTGTTAGTAAATATTTCTTAATATACCCTGCGTAGCAAAGGCATAAAAAAACCCACCTTTCGGTGGGTTTTTAAGGTACTTGTAAAACCTATCTTATTCAGGAAGTACGTCGTCTTCGCCCTGCGGCAATGCTTCTTCTGCCTGCATGGTTTTAGAGAGCAATAGCTCTTGACGTATCTTGGTTTCGATCTCATTAGCCGTTTCAGGGTGTTCCTTAAGGTACTTCATTACGTTCGCTTTACCTTGACCAATGCGATCGCCCTTGTAGCTGTACCAAGCGCCGGCCTTATCAACAAGCTTCTGCTTAACACCAAGGTCGATAAGCTCAGCTTCTTTACTAATACCTTCACCGTAGCGGATCATAAACTCGGCTTGCTTAAACGGAGGCGCTACTTTGTTCTTCACTACTTTCACGCGGGTTTCGTTACCTACTACCTCGTCGCCTTCTTTAACTGCACCGATACGGCGGATGTCTAAACGAACAGAAGAGTAGAACTTAAGCGCGTTACCACCAGTAGTGGTTTCTGGGTTACCGAACATTACACCAATCTTCATACGAATTTGGTTAATGAAGATACACAGCGTATTAGAGCGTTTAATGTTCGCCGTAAGCTTACGCAACGCTTGTGACATTAGACGGGCCTGAAGGCCAACGTGAGAATCACCCATGTCACCTTCAATTTCCGCTTTAGGTGTAAGCGCTGCTACCGAGTCAACAATAACAACATCTACCGCACCTGAACGTACTAGCATGTCGCAAATTTCTAGCGCTTGCTCACCAGTATCAGGCTGAGATACTAATAATTCGTCGATGTTTACGCCAAGCTTTTCAGCGTAAACTGGGTCTAGGGCGTGCTCAGCATCGACGAACGCACAGGTTTTACCTTTCTTCTGCGCTTCAGCAATAACCTGAAGTGTTAGCGTGGTTTTACCTGATGATTCTGGCCCGTAGATTTCAACAACACGTCCACATGGCAAACCGCCTATACCTAGAGCGATATCAATGGTAAGTGAGCCAGTAGAAATCGCTTCAATGTCCATGGCTTGGTTATCGCCTAAGCGCATGATAGCGCCTTTACCAAATTGCTTTTCAATTTGGCCAACTGCGGCGGTTAAAGCTTTTGATTTGTTATCGTCCACGTATATATCCTCTAGGATTTGCGGTTAAATTCTGTTTTGGTACTTTCCATATTTTGTATGAAGTTACCAAATAATGATCACATTCTATACTGTACAAGCATACAGTTTCAACCAGTGTTTTTAATTTTCACTCAACATTTTAATTAACTGAGTAATAGCAAAGCTAATAGCGTGTTGACGAACTTCGTCGCGATTGCCGCTGAAAACCTGTTTGATTTGCGCTTCTTGCTCTCCACACAAAAAACCAAACCACACAGTGCCCACCGGTTTTGCTTCGCTGCCACCGCCAGGCCCGGCGATGCCACTTACGGTCACAACTAGCTGAGCACCACTATTGCGTCGCACGCCTTCTGCCATTTCTTTTACCGTTTGCTTTGACACTGCACCATGTTCTTTAAGCGTCTGCTCGGTAACGCCTAATATGCCTTGCTTCGCATCATTCGAGTAGGTCACCCAAGATTGATTAAACCAGTCAGAGCTTCCCGAAACACTGGTGAAAGCAAAAGCAATCCCCCCACCTGTACAGGATTCTGCACTAGATACACTCCAACCTTTTGCTCTAAGTGCATCTCCTAGTGCCTGAACTTGCGCAGATAATGCGCTATCAAGCTTTAAAGGGCTGGCGTTTACCGTCGAATCAGTTGAAAATGTTGTGCTCATTTGGATATACCTAGTTACACCTGTTGTGCTTTATCAGATCTTCGCTTGATCTTAGTGGGCGTGAGTTTATCATTTATTCCCCTTAACAGGCATTAAACCCAGCAACAAATTCATAGAGGCATTTTTTTGGAATCACATACTCCTATGATGCGCCAGTACCTGACTATTAAGGCGCAGCATCCGAATATTCTACTATTTTATCGCATGGGCGACTTTTATGAGTTGTTTTACGACGATGCCAAAAAAGCTGCGGAATTACTGGATATATCGCTAACAGCAAGAGGGAAATCTGGCGGCGAGCCTATCCCAATGGCGGGTGTGCCCTATCATGCAGTGGAGAGCTACCTCTCACGCTTAGTCAAGATGGGCGAGTCGATTGCCATTTGTGAACAGGTTGGCGATCCGGCCACCAGTAAAGGCCCTGTTGAACGTGCAGTACAACGTATTGTTACGCCTGGAACAGTGACCGATGAAGCGCTACTAGAAGAACGTCGCGACAATATCCTAGCCGCTGTTTGCGGTCATAGTATGCATTATGGTCTGGCAACCCTAGATGTCACTAGCGGTCGTTTTGTTGTATTTGAATGCGACAGCGATGAAAGCTTACTTGCTGAAATTCAGCGCATTAACCCAGCAGAACTTCTTTATCCTGAAGGGTTTGAAAGTTTACCTCTTGTTGAAAACCGCAAAGGGCTTAGACGCCGTCCTGAATGGGAATTTGACATAGACACTGCCACAGAGCAATTAAACGCCCAGTTTGAAACCAAAACATTAGAAGGCTTTGGAATAAAAGGCGTCACTAAAGGCTTAGGCGCAGCGGGCTGTGTTTTACAATATGTAAAGGATACCCAGCGCACTGCTCTGCCCCACATTCGTCGCATTCAAACCGAACAGCAAGACAGCCGTGTGCAGCTTGATGCCGCCACCCGCAGGAACCTAGAACTTACCCATAATTTGTCCGGTGGGCAGGAAAATACGCTGTTTAGCGTGATGGATACCACCACCACGGCCATGGGTAGTCGTATGCTACAGCGCGTTATTCATTCGCCTTTAACAGACCAGCATGAACTTCACAGCCGCCTTGATGCTGTTGAAACTTTCATTAACGACGACCCTGAAGATATTCGACTAGCGCTAAAACACATTGGTGATATAGAACGTATTATGGCTCGTTTAGCTCTTCGCTCTGCGCGCCCTCGTGACTTTGCTCGCCTAAAAAATGCGTTTAATGCACTGCCTGATTTACAAGATGCCTTAGCTAGGTTCGATACAGGGCAAGTCAGAAGTATCAGCGAAACCATTGGCACTTACCCAGAGCTACAAGCCTTATTGAACGATGCCATTATTGATAACCCACCAGTGGTAATACGGGATGGCGGCGTGATTGCCGAGGGCTACAACGCCGAACTTGATGAATTGCGCAAGCTATCACAAGGTGCTACCGACTACTTAGACGCTATGGAACAGCGTGAGCGCGAGCGCACCGGCATTTCCACGTTGAAAGTGGGCTATAACAAGGTCCACGGATTCTTTATTGAGATTAGCCGTGCAAACAGTGCATTGGCGCCTGCAGAATATATTCGCAGACAAACCCTTAAGAATACTGAGCGCTACATAACGCCAGAACTTAAAGAGCACGAAGATAAAGTGTTAAGTAGCCAAGGCGCTGCCCTTGCTCTTGAAAAGCAGCTTTATGAAGCCTTGTTCGACAACTTTGCGCCACACTTAAATAACTTAATTGAGACCGCCTCAGCGCTTGCCAAGCTCGACGTGCTGTGCTGTTTTGCTGAACGTGCCGTATCACTTGATTGGTATCGCCCAAACCTAAGCCAAGAATGCGCACTTACCTATGACGCTGGTCGCCACCCTGTGGTTGAAAACGTAATGAAAGACCCTTTCATTGCCAACCCGCTTAAGCTAGACACCGAGCGACGCATGCTGATTATTACCGGTCCGAACATGGGCGGTAAATCAACCTATATGCGCCAAACCGCGCTCATTGCCCTGTTAGCCTGTATTGGCAGTTTTGTACCTGCAGAAAACGCCCACATAGGCAAGCTTGACCGCATCTTTACCCGTATTGGCGCATCGGATGATTTAGCCTCTGGTCGCTCAACCTTTATGGTTGAGATGACAGAAACGGCGAACATTCTCAACAATGCTACAGAAAACTCGTTGGTATTAATGGATGAAATAGGACGCGGTACCAGTACCTATGATGGTTTATCACTGGCTTGGGCCTGTGCAAGTTACTTAGCAAAGCAGCTTAATGCTTATACCCTTTTTGCTACCCATTATTTCGAACTTACTGAACTACCTGAAACACAAAGTGGCGTGGTAAACGTGCACTTAGACGCGATGGAGTTTGAAGATACCATACGCTTCATGCACACCGTATCAGAAGGCGCGGCGAGCAAAAGCTTTGGTTTACAAGTTGCGCAACTTGCAGGCGTACCGAAGGCGGTAATAAAAGCGGCACAACAGAAGCTTGCGGTGTTGGAATCATCACATCTTATGACCAGCACGGAAGACGGAACAGAGAACGCCAACGATGAGTCTTTTGGAGCGAAGAGCTCTGTAAAAGGCGGAAATAAAACAAGCGCATCAGGTAAAGCCACATCAAATACCAAAGGCCAAGCTGAAATGCTATTCCCTGATAAGCCACATCCGGTTGTAGAAGCCCTTGAAAACTTATCGCCCGATGAGCTATCACCGCGCCAAGCGCTAGACCTTATCTACACACTAAAGCGTCTAAGCCAGTCTTAAACCAAGCTTAAGCGCGTATAAATTGCGCATCATGTGGGCAAATTGATTGTCTGCCCACATGATTTTGCGTATACTATCGCCCCGTCCAAAGTGTAGCTGGTTTTGTTCTAAACTCAGCCTATATTTACCATACAACCCAAACGTTCTAGGTTTCGCATGACAAATTATATTTTCGTCACAGGTGGTGTAGTTTCATCGCTAGGTAAAGGTATTGCTGCAGCATCGCTGGCCGCAATTCTGGAAGCTCGCGGTCTCACCGTAACCATGTTAAAACTCGACCCTTACATCAATGTCGACCCGGGCACTATGAGCCCTATCCAGCATGGTGAAGTATTTGTTACTGATGACGGCGCTGAGACCGACCTCGATCTTGGTCACTACGAGCGTTTTATTCGCACCCGAATGACAAAGCGCAACAACTTTACTACCGGTCGCGTGTATGAAGAAGTACTTAAGCGCGAACGTCGCGGTGATTACTTAGGTGCAACTATTCAGGTGATCCCGCACATCACAAACGAGATTAAGCGCCGCGTGATTGAAGGTGCTGAAGGTCACGATGTGGCTATTGTTGAAGTGGGCGGAACCGTAGGTGACATCGAGTCACAACCTTTCTTAGAGGCAATTCGCCAGCTTGGTACAGAAGTGGGCCGTGAGCGCGCTATGTTCATGCACTTAACGCTAGTACCTTATATGCCAGCGTCAGGCGAAGTAAAAACTAAGCCTACACAGCACTCGGTAAAAGAACTGCGCTCTATTGGTATTCAGCCAGACATTCTTGTGTGCCGTTCAGTGGGTGCATTACCAGCCAGCGAACGTTCTAAAATCGCGCTGTTCACCAACGTTGCTGATAAAGCGGTTATTTCACTTAAAGACGTAGACAGCATTTACCGTATTCCTGCTGCACTTAAAGCGCAAGGTATGGACCAACTGGTTGTAGACCGCTTTGGTTTAGAGTGCAACGAAGCAGATCTATCTGAGTGGGAACAAGTACTTTACGCTGAGTCTAACCCGACGGCTGAAGTAAACATCGGTATGATCGGCAAGTACGTTGAATTGCCTGATGCCTATAAGTCAGTTAATGAAGCGCTTAAGCATGCCGGCCTTAAAAACCGCCTGACCGTAAATATTCATCACATCGACTCACAAGATGTGGAAAGCAAAGGCACACAAATTCTAGAGCAGTTAGACGCTATCCTAGTACCTGGCGGCTTTGGTGAACGCGGTATTGAAGGTAAAATCGCAGCAGCCCGTTATGCTCGAGAGAACAAGGTGCCTTACCTAGGCATTTGTTTAGGTATGCAAGTCGCGCTTATCGAATATGCACGTAATGTGGCAGGTATGGAAAACGCGAACAGTACTGAATTTAATCCAGACACGCCTTATCCTGTTGTGGGTCTTATTACCGAATGGTTAGACGCTGCGGGTACTACTGAAGTACGTACCGAAACGTCTGATTTGGGCGGCACAATGCGCTTAGGTAGCCAGCTTTGCCACCTTATTGAAGGTACAAAAGTTCACGAGATGTATGGCGATGCTGAGATTTACGAGCGTCACCGTCACCGTTACGAAGTAAATAACAACTTGCGCGATCAAATAGAAGCAGCGGGATTAAAGGTAAGTGGTTTGTCCACTGACAAGCGACTTGTAGAAGTGGTGGAAATCCCTGATCATCCATGGTTCATTGCGGGCCAATTCCACCCTGAGTTCACATCAACTCCTCGGGATGGACACCCACTATTTACTGGTTTCGTTGCTGCGGCAGGAAAATACCAGAAAGAAAATCACTAATTTCTAATAAAAGGGGTGCTCTCTCCCGTTGCACCCCATTCAATTGTTGAGGAAAAAACATGGCGAAAATTAGTCGCATTATCGGACGCGAAATCTTAGATTCACGCGGAAACCCTACCGTAGAAGCAGACGTATATTTAGAATCGGGCGTAATGGGCCGAGCTGCAGCACCATCTGGTGCCTCTACTGGTAGCCGCGAAGCACTAGAACTACGCGACGGCGACAAGTCTCGTTACCTAGGTAAAGGTGTAACAAAGGCAGTTGCAGCAGTTAACGATACCATCGCGCCAGCACTTATCGGCAAAGATGCACTAGCACAAGCTGATATCGACGGCATCATGATTGACCTTGATGGCACAGAAAACAAAGAGACCCTTGGCGCAAACGCGATCCTTGCTGTTTCTCTTGCTGTTGCTAAAGCGGCAGCGGCTGAAAAAGGCGTAGCGCTTTACGAGCACATTGCAGACCTTAACGGTACATCTGGTCAATACTCAATGCCTGTACCTATGATGAACATCATCAACGGTGGTGAGCACGCTGACAACAACGTAGACATCCAAGAGTTCATGGTACAGCCAGTTGGCGCGAAGAGCTTCAAAGAAGCACTACGCATGGGTGCTGAAATCTTCCACGCACTTAAGAAAGTACTTTCTGCTAAAGGCCTTAACACAGCAGTTGGCGACGAAGGTGGTTTTGCACCTAACCTTAGCTCAAACGCTGAAGCACTAGCAGTTATCGTTGAAGCCGTTGAAAATGCTGGCTACAAAATGAATGAAGACATCACGCTAGCACTAGACTGCGCGGCGTCTGAATTCTACAAAGAAGGTAAATACGTACTTTCTGGCGAAGACAAGAGCTTCGATTCAGAAGCGTTTGGCGACTACCTTGCAGACCTTTCTGCACAATACCCAATTGTATCAATTGAAGACGGCCTAGACGAAAGCGACTGGGACGGCTGGGCAAGCCTAACTAAGAAGATTGGTGACAAAGTACAGCTAGTTGGTGACGACTTGTTTGTTACTAACACTAAAATTCTTAAGCGTGGTATTGATAACGGTATTGGTAACTCAATCCTTATCAAGTTCAACCAAATCGGTTCACTAACTGAAACCCTTAACGCTATTAAAATGGCGAAAGACGCAGGCTTTACAGCGGTTATCTCTCACCGTTCTGGCGAAACTGAAGATGCGACTATTGCTGACCTAGCAGTAGGTACAGCGGCGGGCCAAATTAAGACTGGTTCTCTATGTCGTTCTGACCGTGTTGCTAAGTACAACCAACTTCTTCGCATTGAAGAAGCACTAGGTGACGCAGCTACTTACAAAGGCCGTAGCGAAATCAAAGGTCAATAAGCTTAAGCCAAATATGGTTTAACTAGCTTTGTTGAAAGGCACCAGCGTAATTCGCGGTGCCTTTTTTGTTTGCCCACCGAAGCTGGCAAACAAAAAAAAGCCCTAACTGGCGTTAGGGCTAATGCACACATCACAACCACACTTTGTGATCCAGGGTGTATATACTGCCGCGTGCCACGGCAGTTGTTTTACAAATTAAAAACGATAGTTTGCACCTACAGTAATTCTTCGGTCAGTAAGACCTTGGAAGCACAGAAGTGAGCCTTCGTTAACACAGTACTGCTCTACTTCAGACTCAGTAATGTTTACTGCCTCAACACCAATATTAAGGTTTTCGTTAACATCGTAAGTCACACTTGCATTTAACTGACCACGATCAGCTTGTACCGCTGGGAAGCCCCACGGGAAGCTAGACGTACTACCGAAGTCATCGGTACGGTAAGCTTCACGCCATGTGTAGCGCATACGAGCAGATAAACCAAACTTCTCGTAGTAAAGCGTAATGTTGTAGGCGTTCTCTGAAAGGTTTAATAAGCCTTGAACTCTAGTAACTTCTTCGTCACTTCCTGTGGTTGCAGCGAATACTTGACCAGCTCTATTAGTGGCAGTGTTTTCCAGCTCTCCACCAGAAAACTCTTGTATTGTATAGTTAGCAAGAACACCAAAACCTGAAGCCCACCCTAACTCGCTTTCAAAGCCAGATAAATCATATTGAACCGCAAACTCGATACCTTTCTGGGTAGTTTCGGCAGTGTCATTTACTTTAGTTTCTGTACCTACACAAACACCTGTACCTAGATCGGGACCGAATACATTAATATCAGCAATTGGATTGAAAATACCGCCACCCTCACAAGGGTCAGTTAGGTCGCGGTAACCTGTTATAGGATCTTCAACAGGAGTCTCAATCTGATCTACGAACAGATCTTTTCGGGTTTTATGAAAGATGCCCACGCTAAAAACACTGGCTTCTGCGAAATACCATTCAGCAGCTAAGTCATAAGAAATTACTTCTTCAGGCGATAGATTTGGGTTACCAATTGCAACGAATGGATTAGGACTGGTGCTGTAAGTTACCGAGGTTGATAAATCATTATAGTCAGGACGACGAATATCTTTACCGGCACCAAATCTTAATACTACGTCATCAGTAACATCTGCCACCAAGTTGAAGCGAGGAAGAATGAAGTCGTAATCACCAGTATTAGTTACACGAGAAACTAACTCGTTTCCTGCATCGTCTTCGGTTATTGAATTACCCACAGATGTCACATCTGTTTGTAAATAACGTACGCCGAAATTACCGCGAAACATTTCGTATTCGAAGTTAGCCTGTGCATAAAGTGCATGGGTTTCTTCTTCGATGTCAAAGAAGCCTGAAGAGCTGGCCGTGGGCGCACTTAAGGAACGCGTAGAGCCATGTGCTTCCATTGCCGCTTGTAGTGTAGCTAATACTGCATCAGGGTCGGACGCTACTTGCTCTGGGTCTATCAGCAAAAAGTCGCTAACATAAAGCTCACGTCCGTCTGCATCGTTGAAGTTGTCAGGCCCAGCAACCAGTAAGTCGCTAAACAAGCTGCCTCGAGGACTGTCTTCCATTGTACGCAAGCCAACGCTGGTACCGATATCTTCACGCTTGCTGCCTGATTTGTTGTAGCGGTAACCAAAATCCACTGATGTTATCATGGTGTCTACAAAATAAGTGAAATCTACGCGAAATGCATCTTCAAAGTTTTCGGTAGTGTCACGACCAATATTTACATCGCGAAGCACTACATTGTTTGGATCAAGTAATTGTTCAACAGTCGGAGCGTACTCTGCCCCCTCAGCAATACCAAAGGTCAATGCACCACCGGTAAGATCATAAGCAAAAGGAACGGAGTTATCGTTACCGCCACCGGCATCCAACGGTGCATTCGGGTTAATAAAGTTAAGGGTTGTATTAAAGCTTGGTGTGGTGGTATCTGATGATGTTGATGCCACTTCCGCAAATACACTCCACTTTTCGCCTTGCCATTCACCACCTAAGCGAAAAATTTCGCTTTTTGTTACACGTGAATTAGTATCACTTGAAAAGCGTAAATTTGGATCGTCGTCGTCATGGTCTAAGTTGACCGGTATGACACCACGTAGCGCTGCTTCTATTGACCCCAGATCGGTGCCACCTAAAGAGCCAAAATCAATCGTTTCAAATTCATCTGGAACCGAAATTTGACGTAGATTACTTACACCAGAAGCTTGAACACGAGAACTTTCTTGCAGACGTTCTTGATCATTAATAATCGCGTCAAAGAAAAACTTAGTGTTGTCGTTCGGCGCCCATTCAATAGTACCCACTAGGTTTTTAGTTTCGTATTCAAAGTTATCGTAGTCTTGAACAAAGAATTGGATAGGCAAAAAGTCGAAAGACTGCGCACTTGGAAAATCGCTGTCAGAGCGCACTATATTATCTCTATCTGCGCGAGGACGAAATGCCGTTACGTCTTGCTGAGCATAACTACCACTAATTACCACACCAATGGTACCGTGGTCGGTATCCCAATTATCGCCAAATGTTCCTGAAATACGAGGTTGGAAGTTGCTATCAGTGGTTAAGCTGCTGTTCTCACCTTGTACACGAAACGCTGCAAGCTGTTCATTAAGCTGTAAGGGGCGGATTGTTTTTAGGTTAATTGTACCACCTACTGAACCTTCAATGGTTTTTGCATCAGGTGATTTGGTAACCTCTAGGCCTGCTATAATCGCTGCTGAAACGTCTTCAAAGTCAATACCGCTTCGACCTGCACCTGAGCCAACAGTTGAAACACCGTTGATTTCAGTACGGTTGGCATCGGTACCACGAATTTGAACGCCCGTACCAACACCCGCTTCACGCGTAATCTGAATACCTGTGATGTTTTCAAGAACTTCCGCTAGGTTTTGGTCTGGTAGCTTACCAATATCTTCCGCTTCAATAACCTCTACAAGATTATTTTTGAAGCGCTTTTCATTCATTGCGCTAGCCAGTGAAGCACGGATACCCGATACCTCTATTACCTCTACATCTTCGTTCTGTTCTTGCTGTGTTTCTTGTGCGTTTACTGATGCGGTTAGGCTTAGTGTCGTAGCCGAAAGTACCGCAAGTGTAATCTTTGATAATTTGTGTGCCATGTGTGTTTTCCTCTTAAGGATTGAGGAATGTCTAATCACTCATTCCTTACCACTTAATTGATTTGCAACTTACCCGCCCTGCAAACTTGTCTTACACCTACTTTACAAGACAGTTACAAAAGTAAGACGAGTTTTTACATTGGTCAATACAAAATGTTAAAAAATGGTCAATTTTTTTATATTTTTGGCATTACCAATATTTATAAGGGATGGTCAAATAAGGTTTAACATCATGAAAAATACCAAACAATCAATACAATACAATAACTTATAAATTTTAAATGTATTTTTCGTTGTTTTTAACATTACTTACACAAGCGGTAAGCTTTGCAACAAAATTGGTCATACAGGTTAGTTATTAATAAGTAGTATGCCAATCCATTGTTTAAAAAAAGGATGAAACTTAAATTTGGCGTTCGCTCAGCTCATTGGAGACAATACCTATTGAAATCGCTATGTGGCGCTTATTGCCGTTTCTTGATACGGTTAAACAATAATCAAACACATGTGCAGATAAGTAATGACATCAGAGAAACCTTCTTCTCGATCCCAAACAGGCTTTTTCAGTGAATCGGGTGAATTAGGGGGAAGCCATGCGCAGTTCACCGAAATTTGTACTGCGCTCTATGAGAGAGAATTATTGACACTTGCTCATTTGAACACAAACAATGCATCGATGATAAAACGTCGAATGGGTGGCCTGCCCTATCATATTCGAAGCGTTGCTCGCTTTATGGTTACACAACTTCAATTATCCCCTCCGCTGAAAGTCGATACGCACAATGGAAGTTGGTTTGCTAAGCAACCGGTTAAGTGTCCTGGTTTAACGCAAGATAATGAAAAATGCGTGCAATGGTTCAAGAAGAATACGGATTACGGTTTAGTTGTTCCTGTGCTTGTTCAAAGCATCGAAGGGCTTACGATTGAACTTGACTCTATTGATATGTTTCGCGAGTCCAGGGATAAGATTCATTTAAATAAGCATGGTTGGTTCGATATAGGCGAAGGCCAATTAACTAAAAAATGTTCGACACTAGATACTATTAACACTCAACCTACTGATGAACTATCAAAAAGCGTATTCTCTTCGTCCCAACTATCAAGCACAACACTTACGTTGCTAAAACCTACTAAAGCTATAATGAGTAGTGCTTGCTGCGGTCATATGTGGAACTATAAATCAAAATCTAGCCCGCGTTCTCTTTCGTTACGAGAGATGCGCTTATCCACTCGGCTCAATTGGAAAAATTTCACTTCAACACGCAGCAAGCAATAATTATTCACTTTTACTGCATGGTATTTCATTAATCAGAAAACCATCTTTTAAAGTTTTTTAGTATATACATCCTAACAACCTACTTAAGCGATATTAAGATTTACTCAATATGACGTAAAGTGTGAGGCACCTTAAGACTAAAGAGCGAATATTAGGATAACCATCCTAAATAATTAAAAGATAGCTTTTATATACGAAAAATATACTCATTATCGTAAACAATGGTTGACCTCTACCCGTCACATGGGTACATTGTCGCTATCAACTTGGTCAGCAAAGAAACAACAGCAAATGCGTATTCGTTTTCTTCTTCTATCTCTACTCCTTATGGCAGCCAGACTGCACGGGTAGATTGCGACCAGCGATTTAAATTCACAAAAACCCGTGCCAAGCACGGGTTTTTTTTTAACTATTCAACTGAGAGAGCGTCATGACAAATCAAGTGAAGATCTTTGATACCACATTGCGAGACGGTGAGCAGGCCTTACCTGCAAGCCTAAGTGCCAAAGAGAAATTACAGATCGCGCTGGCGCTCGAACGCTTAGGCGTAGATATTATTGAAGCGGGTTTTCCCGTGTCTTCTCCGGGTGACTTCCGCTCTGTACAAATGATTGCCAAAGAAGTTAAAAACTCGATTGTTTGCGGCCTATCTCGTGCTTTGCCAGGCGATATTGATGCCTGTGGTCAAGCGCTAAGCGTTGCCGAACAATTCCGTATTCATACCTTTATTGCTACCTCCGAAATTCACGTTGGCGCTAAGCTTCGCAAATCACAAGATGAAATTGTTGAAATGGCGGTGAAGGCGGTTAAGCATGCACGTCAGTACACAGATGACGTAGAGTTTTCGTGTGAAGACGCTGGTCGTACTCACATCGACTATCTATGCCGCATGGTAGAAGCTGCGATTAATGCCGGTGCAACTACCGTGAATATCCCAGATACAGTGGGCTACACCACACCTACAGAGTTCGGCGGCATTATCCAGCAATTGTTTAATCGAGTGCCCAACATTGACAAAGCTACAATCTCCGTTCACTGTCACAACGACTTGGGCTTAGCGGTAGCAAATTCATTAGCTGCTGTTGAGCAAGGTGCAAGACAGGTCGAATGTACTATAAACGGAATTGGTGAGCGTGCTGGTAACGCATCGCTTGAAGAAATCGCGATGATCTTGCAAACACGTAAGAGCATGTTGGGCATTGATACCAATATCAACTCAACCGAAATTTCTCGCACCTCTAAATTAGTGAGCCAGCTTTGTAATATGCCGGTTCAGGCCAACAAAGCTATTGTAGGTGCCAATGCGTTTAGTCACTCATCAGGTATTCACCAAGATGGTGTCTTAAAAGCGCAAAATACCTATGAAATTATGACGCCGGAAAGTGTGGGCATTAATAAGAATAATCTAAACCTAACGTCTCGCTCTGGCCGCCACGTAATTAAGCACCGCTTAACAGAGTTGGGTTACAAAGCAGAAGACTACGATTTAGAAGCCGTGTATGACGCATTCTTAAAGCTAGCGGACAAGAAAGGTCAAGTATACGACTACGACCTTGAAGCATTATTGTTCTTCGATAAGCAAAAGCACGACCAAGCGCACTTCCAGTTGCTTTACCTTCAAGCAAACTCAGGCCGTGAAATAATCCCAAGCGCTACTGTCAAGATGAAAGTGGGCGATGAAGAAATTACCCAATCTAGTATTGGAAATGGACCTGTAGATGCGGCGTACAAAGCTATCATGTCTATACTGGGTCACGAAGATTTAGAAGTGGTGGACTTTAAACTAGATTCAAAAGGTGAAGGTGCCGATGCCTTGGCACAAGTGAGCGTTATCGCCACATATAAAGGTCGCCGTTTCCATGGAATCGGCTTGGCTACAGACATTGTAGAAGCCGGCGTTAAAGCACTTATCTTTGTATTAAACAACACATATTTGGCCGATCAAATTGATCAGCAGAAAAATCAACAAGAACGCGTTGCAGGAGTATAAATGAGCCAGTATTCAATTGCCGTATTAGCCGGAGACGGTATCGGCCCAGAAGTTATGCAGGAAGCCAATAAGGTTTTAGATGCTGTTGAAAAGCAGTTTAACGTTAGCTTAAACCGTACTGCATACCCTGTAGGTGGCTACGCCATTGATACTGAAGGTGAAGCTCTGCCCTCTAAAACCTTGCTGGGCTGCGAACAAGCCGATGCAATTTTGTTTGGCAGTATCGGCGGCCCTAAATGGGACACATTACCGCTAGAGCAGCGCCCAGAGCGTGCCGCATTGCTTACCCTTCGCAGCCATTTTGATCTGTTCAGTAACTTACGTCCAGCCCGCATTTATCCGGGCCTTGAAAGCTTGTCTCCTCTTAGAGAAGACATTGCTAAATCAGGTGTAGACGTTTTAGTTGTGCGTGAGCTAACCAGCGGTATTTACTTTGGTCAACCGAAGGGCCGAGAAGGTGAAGGCGAAGAAGAATTCGCTTACGACACCATGCGCTATAGCAAACGTGAAATTCGCCGTATTGCTATAGCGGCATTTGAAGCTGCACAAAAGCGACGCGGTAAAGTTACCTCAGTAGATAAAGCTAATGTATTGGTTACTAGCCGCCTATGGCGTGAAATTGCTGAAGAAGTAGCAAAAGACTACCCAGATGTAGAACTTGATCATATCTATATCGACAACGCTACTATGCAAATCATGAAAAACCCAGCACAGTTCGATGTAATGCTGTGTTCAAACCTATTTGGCGATATCGTTTCTGATGAATGTGCCATGATGACAGGCTCTATGGGTTTGCTGCCATCGGCAAGTATGAATGAAGAAGGCTTCGGCCTTTATGAGCCAGCCGGCGGCTCAGCGCCTGATATTGCAGGTCAAGGCATTGCTAACCCTATCGCACAAATTTTATCAGCCGCTATGATGCTGCGTTTTAGCATGAACTTAGGCGATGCTGCAGACGCTATTGAAAAAGCAGTGGTAGCCACACTAGAAGCAGGTGTACTTACAGGCGAGTTACTTCCTTCTGACAAACGAAGCCAAGCGGCAAGCACGTCGCAAGTAGGCGATGAAATCGTTAAACAATTAATGGCGCAGGAGTAACAACATCTCATGGCCAAGACCTTATATGACAAAGTGTGGCAAGCCCACATCATCGACCAAATCGGTGAAGACAGTTTAATTTATATCGACCGCCACTTAATTCATGAAGTGACGTCTCCTCAGGCATTTGCTGGTCTTAATGAAAAAGGCCGCAAAGTACGACGCCCTGACCGCACGGTTGGCACCATGGACCACAGTATTTCGACTCGTTCATTAGCAATCGATGCCTGTGGACCAGCCAATGCACTTCAGCTACAAACCTTGGCAAAAAACTGTGAAGATCACGGCATTCAGCTATTTCCAGTGGGTCACCAAAAGCAAGGTATTGTGCACGTTATGGGGCCTGAACTAGGGCTAATTCAGCCGGGTATGACGGTTGTATGTGGTGATTCACATACGGCTACCCATGGCGCATTCGGTGCACTGGCGTTTGGTATTGGTACCTCTCAGGTAGAGCACGTTCTAGCTACGCAAACGCTAAAGCAAAGCCGTGCTAAAAGCATGCTTATCAACGTAAATGGTAAGCTTCCTGTAGGTATTACCGCAAAAGATATCATTCTAGCCATCATTGGAAAAATTGGCCACGCTGGGGCTACTGGCCATGTTATTGAATACGCAGGTGAAGCTATCCGCGGTTTGAGCATGGAAGAGCGCATGACGGTGTGCAACATGAGTATTGAAGCTGGCGCGAAAGCTGGCCTTGTTGCACCAGACGAAACAACATTCGCCTACCTTGAAGGTCGTGAATACGCACCGAAAGGCCAAGACTGGGAAGACGCTGTCGCTTATTGGAAGACCCTTTATACCGAAGAAGGGGCTACCTTTGACACTGTTGTTGAGCTTGAAGCAGCAGATATTGCTCCTCAGGTTACTTGGGGTACCAACCCAGGCCAGGTCATTGGCGTAAACACTCCGGTACCAGCCCCTGAAGATTTCAACGACCCGATTGAAAAAGAAAGCGCAGTAAAAGCGCTTGAGTATATGGGATTAAAACCCGGTGAAAAGCTAGCTGATATTCCGGTAAATCACGTATTTATTGGCTCATGTACTAATGGGCGTATTGAAGATATGCGTGCAGCGGCACAAATTGCCAAGCGCGGTAAAGTCGCCGATTCAGTAACAGCTATTGTTGTTCCGGGGTCTGGTAATGTTAAGCGCCAGGCAGAAGCTGAAGGCTTAGATAAAGTCTTTATCGATGCTGGCTTTGAATGGCGTTTGCCAGGCTGCTCTATGTGCCTTGGTATGAATGACGACAAGCTAGTAGCAGGCGATAGATGTGCCTCTACCAGTAACCGTAACTTTGAAGGCCGACAAGGCCGTGGTGCGCGTACTCATTTAGTAAGCCCTGCAATGGCTGCTGCTGCGGCAATTACCGGTCGCTTTGCTGACGTTAGAGATTATCAGGAGTAATTTATGTCTGAACAAGGTTTTACACAACACACAGGCATTGCTGCGCCGCTTGATCAGGCGAATGTCGATACCGACCAAATTATTCCAAAGCAGTTTCTAACCGGCGTAACGCGTGCTGGCTACGGCAAGCACTTGTTTCACGACTGGCGTTATTTGGATTTAGAAGAGAAAGAGCCAAACCCAGCGTTCGCGCTGAATAAGCCTGAGCACAAAGGCGCAAGTCTATTACTAGCTCGCGAAAACTTTGGTTGTGGTTCAAGCCGTGAGCACGCGCCGTGGGCACTTGCCGACTTCGGTTTTAAAACGGTTATAGCCACCAGCTTTGCTGATATTTTTTACGGCAACTGCATTAATAATCAGCTAGTGCCAGTGGCATTATCAAGCGAACAAATGGACGCATTATTTGCAGCTGTTAAAGCAAATCCAGCAACCCAAATTACTGTTGACCTTCCCGCGCAAACCGTAAGTTTTAACGACACTAGCTTCAGTTTCGACATTGCAGAGCATCACAAGAACAACCTGATTAAGGGTTTAGATGCCATCGGTCAAACATTGGAGCTTGCGAGTACAATTGAAGCTTTTGAAGGCAAGCAGCCAGCTTGGTTGTAACCGCTAAATAACGTGTGACGTAAAACGTCTCGAGCTTGAAAAAGAGCGCTACCGCAGAGTAGCGCTTTTTTATTATTTCCTTCCAAGCATTTATCTAAACTTCTCGCTGCTTCAAGGTGCGTCACGACTAAATGCTAAATGTCGCTGCCTAATAAGAAGCAACGTTTCTTACTTTTGTGTGCCTTAATAAAAGCATATGCATAGTAACAGCAAGACTTAACTATACTAAAGGTTAATAAACCCCTCACTTTTTCCACTGGAATATCGTATTATTTGTCTCTAATGTAGTAAAAGGCTATGACAACACTGTGCCGTACAGGAGAGATAATGTTAGAACAGGTACCCATTGATGATTTGCAGCCTGGGATGTACGTCAATCAAGTACTTGAACAAACGGGTTCACTTAAAATGCGCTCTAAGGGCATTGTAAAAACTCAAGCCATCATTGATAGTCTTAGAGCTAAGGGAATTCTTACAGTAGAAGTAGACCTAGCCAAGTCAAAACTTCCTAAAACTCCAGAAGCGCCAGAGCCATCAAAAGAAGAAACACCACAACCTATAAAAGCACCGGTTAAGTCATTAGGCCGCGACTCAATTAATGAGGCGAGTGAACTTTACAATAGTGCGCTTACCATACAGAGCAGCTTTTTAAAATCACTTCAAAAAGGTGCAGTTACCGATCTTTCTCCCATGGAGTCGCTATCCCACAGCCTCATAGAAAGTGTGTTTGACAATAAGGACGCGCTCAGCTGCCTTACCATGATCAAAGATACAGACCAATACCTCTTAGAGCACAGCATCAATTGCAGTGTACTTAGCGGTATTTTCTGTGAGTTTCTAGGCTTTGACAGAGACACTACTGAGCAGGTGAGTTTAGGTGCTCTTTTAATGGATATCGGCATGTCTTCGCTACCTGATGAAATTCGCAACAACACAGGTGAACTTTCTAGCGATGATTGGGAAGTGATGAAAAACCACGTTGAAATTGGTGCGGACCTAGTTGAACAATTTGGCGATATATCTGACTTATCCCTTTGCATTATTAAACAACATCACGAGCGCGTGGATGGTAGCGGCTACCCTAATGGACTGGTCGGTGACGAGATTTCAGAGTTCGCCCGTATTGCCGCTATCGTAGATGCGTACGATGCCATGACATCTAACCGCACTCATAAAAACAGTATTACCCCAACACAAGCACTTAAACGCCTTACGGCGACGGAAAACTTAGATCAAGAGTTGGTAAAGCAATTTATACAATGTATTGGTGTGCACCCTATAGGTTCATTGGTTCGCCTTAAGAGCGGAAAGTTAGGGATCGTAAGTAAAATTAACCCTAAAGATCCAGTAAGCCCTCACGTAATGACTTTCTACAGCGTTACCTCACAACATTTTAATGAAGTGAAGCGAATTGACTTAAGCCAATATGATGATGAGATTGTATCGGGGGTTCGCCCAGAAGAGTTTAGCTTGAACCTGCCTAAATTCTTTAAAGACGTTTTTGTGAATCAAATGCCACTGTAAACCCATTTTAGCCGTATTGCTGGCAAAGCTAAAAGGTGCTTAAAGGCCCTGAATTCAGGGCCTTTTTTACATAGTAAGCACTGTACTTCTGATGGGTATTTCTGCTCTAATCGATGAAACGACTACCAGTCAGTTAATGCCGCCATGGTAAAGATTTCGTCTTCAAAAGAAAGCACCACGCGCTGCGCTTCAATATTCACAATTTGCACTCTATCGGCAATCCAGTCGCCCTCGCCTATCTGACGCCCATTGACTCTGACCCACCTATCGGATGGTCGAGAAGCGTACATGTGAGCACTAAAATTCATCGTAGGAAGGCGCGTTAACAAGCGAACGGGTAATTGATCAACACGAGGCAGGTCGTCTTTAACTGTGATTTTTGTTTCTTCTTCGGTGGGTTTATCGTCTTGCGCTTTCGAGTCTAATGCCGCCACAGCAGCGTTAAAGCGCGCCATAAGCTCCGGCGACACCGATACGTCAGATTGAGGTGCGGTTTCGTTTAACACTGTACCTTCGTAATCTTGTGAAGACTGAGTTTCGCTTGAATTACTACCCTGTGTAGCCGCTACACTGTCATCTGCTTTGTTGCTTCGCGTAATGTCGGGCTGCGTGTTTGGCTCAATGGCTGCTTCGCTAGAAGAGGGCGTGTTGGCAACTATATCGCTAGCTTCGTCTTTAGCAATACTCGAACTGCCACTTTGTATATCTGTCTGGTCTGTGGGTTGTATTTGTTCACTTTGATTTTCCGAGGTAGCGGGTATTTCGCTACCATTTTGCGTAGCGACAAGCTCCGAAGCGTCATCGCTTTTGTCTTTCTTTGCTGCGCTGGCTTCGGACGCTGTCGTAGGTGCCGCCGCGGGCGCCGTTAACATCGGCCACCAGCGCTTGGCTGTAGCGGCGGAAAAGCCAATGCATAAACCGCCAAGAATAACGACGGCAAATAGCGCAACTTGCTTGGTGTAAAGCTTCCATGCTGACGGAAGCCCTTCTACTGTTGGCAAAAACAAACTGCGATTAAACTGCTCGTTAAGGGATTTATCAAATTTGGCGGTAGTATCGTGCTCGCCCCGCAGCAAAGCTTGGGTTTGCGTTCTGTGGTGCGTTGTTGCAGGTGCTATTTCCACGGTTTGCTCCGGGTCTATTTCAACCTCTTGCACACCCATTTCAGCCAAGCCCTGCACCATAGCATCGCTTGTCACTAAACCTGACTTTCTAATTTTAACTGGCCCATTTTGCTTGGTAATTTGAACAATCACCATACCGGGCATTAAATTTTCAATGGCAACGATATTAGACATACAAACTCCCTAACCCGTAGCCGAATATGATGGCCAAAACAAACGCCGATGCGAGATACCATTTACGCTGGCTTTGCACGCGCTGACTAACAACATCTTCACCTAGAATTTGCTCTGCCGCGGCCAAGAATATAGGCTTTTGCACAACCGCATGCTGCTTAGTAAAAGATAAGGTTAACGCTCGGTCGCACAGCAAATTAATTACCCTTGGAATCCCACCAGTAATTTGATGCACCGCACGCAATGTAGACTTACTGAAAATACTGATATCACCTTCAGCCACGCTTAAGCGGTGTGCTATGTAAGCACTAACTTCAGGCGCAGTTAAGGGCAGCAGATGATAACGAGCGGTAATGCGTTGAGCCAGCTGACGTAATTCGTTACGCTTTAACAACTGCTGTAATTCAGGCTGTCCAATCAGAACGACCTTTAACAGCTTTTCACGGTTTGTTTCAAGGTTGGTCAATAAACGAAGTTGTTCTAATACTTCAGGCAGTAGATGCTGCGCTTCATCTACCATAAGCACCGTGTTAATGCCTGATTGGTGATTTTCGGCCAGCTTAGACAAAATTAAATCAGTAAAATACTTAAGGCTGGCTTTCTCTGGTGTATAGGGTAAGCCTAGTTCATCACACACCGTCGCTAATAGCTCAAGAGCAGATAAGGTAGGGTTTAATATCATAGCTACTTGGGTATTGTCCGGTAGCTGCTGCAACAATTTTCTTGAAACTGTGGTTTTCCCAGTCCCCACTTCTCCGGTGAGCATCACAAAGCCACCGCTTTCCCTAAGGCCGAAGGTCAAATGGGCTAATGCCTCTTTGTGTCTTGGGCTCATATACAAATAATCGGGGTTAGGCGCAATCGAAAAAGGATTGTCATTTAACCCGAAGTAGTTCAAATACATGGTTGCTGAAGCGCCTATCTGTTTTAATTTTTAACGACGATTAAACTACCAGACGCAACCTTGAAGTGAAAGCGCATAACGATGTGGCGACGAATTTTATTTGTAACATTGCTATACTGCGCCTCAGTTACCTTGGGAAGGTTGATTTTCATTACACGTCAAAAGTCGATGCATTCCCAATCTAAAAAGTATTACTAACTAAAAAATCGTTGGAAGAGCATGCAAGTATATCTCGTTGGTGGCGCAGTACGTGACGCACTGTTGAACAGAAAAGTTGTAGAACGTGACTATGTAGTGGTGGGCGCCACACCGCAAGAAATGCTTAGCCAGGGTTATACTCAAGTAGGCAAAGACTTCCCTGTTTTCTTACATCCAAAAACACAGGAAGAATACGCACTTGCACGCACAGAACGTAAGTCAGGAAAAGGTTACACCGGTTTTGTTTGCGATGCGTCAAGCTCGGTGACGTTAGAAGAAGATTTGTTACGCCGGGACCTTACCGTTAACGCGATAGCGCAAGACAACTATGGAAAACTTATCGACCCCTATGGTGGTAAAAAAGATTTAGAAAACCGCCTACTTCGCCACGTATCTGAAGCCTTTAGTGAAGACCCTTTACGCGTATTTCGCGTTGCTCGGTTTGCCACCCGCTATGCTTATTTGGGGTTTACTATCGCCACTGAAACCATGGCTCTTATGCAGTCTATGGCCCAAAGCGGCGAGCTAAGCACGCTAAGTGCAGAGCGGGTATGGCAAGAAACAAAGCGCAGTCTTTTAGAGAAAACACCGCATGTTTTTTTCACTGTATTATACCAAGCCCATGGCCTCAATGACTGGTTTACTGAGCTTGAAAGAAACGTAGATACTGCTCTGGAAACGTTAAAAACGGCGGTAGCACTAGAAAAGGCTGAAAACGAAAGCGTTGTTAAATACACGGGTTCAGAAACCCCATTACCTGAAAGTAGCGATTCAGAAACCGCTAGGCTGATAACAAGGTTTACTGCCCTGCTCACTCACCTTAATGAGGAAGAAGCGAAACAGTTATGCAGTCGGCTCAAAGTGCAAAACCAAGTTAGTGAAATCGTCAGCCTTGCCTGCAAATTCAAAGGCTTTCTTTTGAACGCGCAGAACTCGCCCGCCGATTTACTTGCCCTGTTCAATGGCTGTGATGCGTGGCGAAGAGAGGAACGTTTCACATTATTACTTAGCGCTTTTGCGCCTTATGCTCATAACAACGGCGTAGATTGGCAACATCAACAGAAGCACATTAAAAATGCGTTGGCAGCCGCCAACCAAGTAAATGTGCAAGACATCATTGCCACCGGCGTTAAAGGCCCTGAAATCAAAGAAGCACTGAGTAAAGCCAAATTAAGCGCCATTGCATCAATAGCGGAGTAATATAAATATCGCGATTCATCCGCCGTAAATTTCACTGATGAAGTTTCCTCAGATAGGTTTTACGGCTTCTCTTTTAAATCGTTAATCAAAATTTAGTTTAAGCTTTGAATCTTGATACCAACTTCTTATTTTCTTCGGCAATCGCAGAAAGGTCCTGAGCTGAACGAGTAGCTACTGCCACGCCGCGCGACATTTCTTCTGATTGTGCAGCGATACTATTTACACTCTCGCTAACACTTTCAGACGTAACATTTTGCTCTTCCGTTGCGGTCGCTACACTGTCAGCCATGGCTTTCACTTTTATAATTATCTTTGACAACTCATTCATGGCTGTAGTAACAAGATCAACCAAATGAATGCCGCCATCTGCAGCGGTTGTAGCCTTATCCATTTCCTTGACAGATAAACTTGAAGCGTGATTCATTCTGTCTACAATCTGCGATATTTCAACGGTACTGCTTTGTGAACGATTCGCTAAAGCCCTTACCTCATCAGCAACAACAGAAAATCCTCGCCCTGCTTCACCTGCTCTAGCAGCTTCTATTGCAGCGTTAAGCGCCAAAAGATTCGTTTGATCGGCAATAGACGTAATATCGCTAAGTAAACTATTTATGTGTGAAACTTCTCTTTGCAAAGAAGATATTACCTCCCTTGAGTCACCTAGAAGCCTT
Source organism: Alteromonas sp. ABH4_452 (assembly GCF_056311825.1). Classification (NCBI taxonomy): domain Bacteria; kingdom Pseudomonadati; phylum Pseudomonadota; class Gammaproteobacteria; order Alteromonadales; family Alteromonadaceae; genus Alteromonas; species Alteromonas sp. ABH4_452. The sequence continues at coordinate 3,960,066 of NZ_CM149973.1, forward strand.
ACTAATAGCTTTATATTATCAGCCGCTAAGTCCGCTCGTTGCATATTCTCATTTAAGCTTAGGGTTGCGTTTTCAGTAGCGTCTTTTGTATCAACAGTATTTCTGGCAACATCAGCAATTGACATCGATAGCTCTTCTACCGAGGTAGCGACCATTTGTGTCTCTTGCAGCTGTTGGTCAACACTATTACTACTCTGTTCCATAGTAGCGCTAAGCCCTTGCGCTGATGAAAATACGCTTTCACTGTTTTCTTTTATTTTGAGAACGATATTTTGTATCTGCTCAATAAAACTGTTGAACGGAAGGATGACATTGTTTATTTCAGAAATAGAAGAGGGTTCTAATCTTATCGTGAGATCTCCATTTCCATTTGAAAGCTCATTGCAGGCTTGGCCTACTCGCAAAAGTGGCTGAACTAAAACTTTCGCTAACCATAGTGCAATTATAATCGCGACACCCAAAATGATTATCGCTTCAATTACTGTTGAAATTGTTAATTTGGAGCGTAACGCATAAGCGGGCGACAGAGCCTCTTCCACATCTATTTCAGCTAAAAGCCCATAATTATACTCACCAATTTTTAAGGGAACATAAGAGGAGAAAACATCTACGCCACGATAATCTTTTATTTTTCGAAAGCCCTCCTCTGCGTTTAACGAATTTCTAACCGATTCGGTATCAACCGGCTGTATTCCAACAGAAGTATCAGCATCTCTTGCCTGAGCAGCTACTTTTGGAGAATTCTTTTCAATGGCTTTTAGATAAGCTTGTTTATCTTCCAAAAAGAATCGGCTTTCAGTGACTAGCAGCTTGTCAGGTGAGACAAGGTAAGTTTCTCCAGATTCACCAAACCCGTTCTGCTTCCATTTAGATTGATGAGTTAGAATAGAACTGATTTTGTCTATCGGAATTTGAAATATCAGAATGCCAACCGTTAACCCATCGGCATCAGTTATTGGTTTCGACAGGAAACCCGCCATTGCGTCATAAGAAGGTAGATATTTTTCAAGTTTACTAACCGATACGCTGTCTTTATTAGCAACTTGTTTTGCTAAGGAAAATGCTTCTCCTATCCCTGTGTTTGCATAGGGGCCGTTTATCAAACTTGTTGCGTAATCGAGTTCTTTATATACGCTATAAACAACGTTCCCTGTAGTGGGGTCAGCGATAAAAATATCGTAGTAACCAAATTCATTTAGAAACCGTCTTATTTCCTCATGATAGCGAGCATGTACTTTTGAATATGTTGTTGAATTGGACAAATCAGTAAGACCGTCCTTCTGTCCTATGGGTAACGTAGAATTTGCAATGAAGTCATATTGCAACGTTTTGGCAACCAGAGGTAATGGGTCAATGAGAGAATCTACTTGCTGAAGCTCTTGAGCATTTCGCTCTTCATAACGTACTGCAAATTCTTGCACGTAATAACCAGACAGAACATCGTTTTGAGAGTCAGTCAAAGCAGAGCGCTCTTTCATATAGCTTTTGTAAGCTGGAACGAAAGCCTTAGTAGCTTCTAATACTAGAGAAGATTCAGAAAAGTTGCGTATCTGCTTCTCATTAAAAGCCATGTAATCTTGAATAGCAGATTTAGTTTGAATTGCCTGCTGGCGTAACTTGTCTTTTGCTGACGCTTGAAGTGCACTTTCAGCACTTGTCACTGATACGTATAGTGATAGACCGGACAACAGCAAGACTGCCATCGTTACCAAAGAAACAATAGCAATAATTAAACGTTTTTTTAAAGTCACTGAGCTTCCCTTCACGCACAAGTAAGAACTGAGAATAAGACATAGGTGTAGCGATTATTAACAGGTATAGTTTAGAAAATTTAACAGAGCCATTTTTTTATTGAGATCTCTACCAAAGTATTATGAAAGCAATAAATCAACTTCTTAGAAAAGAATGACTTGTTGAAGTCGGTTGAGATTTACTGCTTAAAATGGCGTATCAATGCTACAATACGCCCCATTCATTTAGAGCGTTTTTTATACTATGACTTTCGAAGAACTCGAATTAGACGAAGCACTGTGTCACGCAGCTGCCGATATGGGGTTTGAAACTCCAACTAGCATTCAAGAACTGGTTATCCCGCATGCATTAGATGGACGAGATATCTTGGCGTCTGCTCCTACAGGTACCGGTAAAACAGCCGCATTCTTATTGCCTGCGTGCCAATTTTTACTTGATTACCCGCGCAGACAGCCTGGTGCTACACGCATTTTGATCCTAACACCTACCCGCGAGTTAGCGTTACAGGTTTACGAACAAGCCCTAGCCATAACAAAGCACACACAAATTGTGTGCGGCGTAATAACCGGCGGTATTAACTACGGTACCGATAAAGAAACCTTAAGCAAGAATCTTGATATTCTTGTGGCTACACCAGGTCGCTTGCTTGAGCATATCGAAAAAGAAGCCGCAGATTGCCGTGATATCGAGTGTTTGATCCTTGATGAAGCTGACCGCATGTTGGATATGGGTTTCTCAACGGTAGTTAACCAAATTGCTGCCGAAGCGCGCTGGCGCAAGCAAAACCTACTGTTCTCAGCCACGTTAGAAGGTAAAGGGGTTAAAACCTTCGCCCACGACATTCTTAACAACCCTGAAGTTGTGGAAGCGAACCCGTCACGCAAAGAGAAGAACAAAATTCATCAGTGGTATCACCTTGCTGATGACATGAATCACAAGCAAGCCCTGCTGGTAAATATCTTAAAGCAAGAGACGACTACATCTGCTGTTGTTTTTGTAAAAACTCGCGACCGCTTACAGATGCTAAAAGATTTCTTAGCGTCTAAAGACATTCCAGTGTGTTGGCTACAGGGCGAAATGCCACAAGACAAGCGTAATGCAGCCATGGCTCGCTTTAAAAGTGGTGAGGTACCAATCTTATTGGCAACTGACGTTGCAGCTCGTGGTATCGACGTACCTAATGTAAGCCACGTTATTAACTTCGACATGCCGCGCAAGGCCGACGTTTACGTTCACCGTATAGGCAGAACAGGTCGTGCCGGCGCAAAAGGTACGGCTATATCTTTGGTTGAGGCCCACGATTTTGACATGGTAGCCAAAACCGCACGTTACATGGGCGAACCACTTAAAGCTCGCGTTATTGAGGAGCTACGCCCTAAAAACAAAACGCCTAAGATTGGCCCGAAAAAGAAAAAAGTAAAGGCCAAAGACAAAGCCAAGGCAAAAGCTAAGCCTAAAAAGAAAAAGTAAAACGTGCGAAAATAGCCAACAAGTAGCATTCAGGTGAGTTAATGCGGTGGGTCAGGACGTAGGTGGAACATTGCCGACACAAACCCTCTGCCGCAGGGATGCGGCAGCGGAGCGCACATGGATGTGTTTACCGCGTGTTTGTGGAGGCAATGTTTCGCCCGCAGCCGCTGCCCACCGCCTTAACTCACCGTTAGTTCAAAAGAGTACACAATGAAATTCCCAGAAAAAATTGTTTTAGCCACAGGTAATCAAGGCAAGGTGCGTGAGTTCGCTTCCTTGTTTGCCGATTACGGTGTAGACGTTGTGGCGCAAAAAGAATTAGGTGTATCTGATGTGCCTGAAACCGGTACAACATTCGTTGAAAATGCCATTATTAAAGCGCGTCATGCGGCGCAAGTAACAGGCTTGCCAGCTATTGCCGACGACTCAGGTTTAGTCGTCGACGCCCTTGGCGGTGCACCTGGTATTTATTCAGCCCGCTATGCTGGCGCTGATGCAACTGATGATACCAATATCGACAAGCTATTAGCTGCCCTTGATGGTGAGAGCCAGCGTAAAGCGCACTTCTTCTGTACCTTGGTGTTTATGCGCCATGCAGATGACCCAGTACCCTTGGTTAGCCAAGGCAAATGGCAAGGTGAAATTTTAAATGCTCGCTCTGGTAACGACGGTTTTGGTTACGACCCTGTTTTTCACGTGCCAACTCATGGATGCACTGCGGCAGAACTAGAAAAAGCCGAAAAGAACCGCATTAGCCATCGCGGCAACGCCCTAGCGATTTTGCTTGATAGTATGAGAGCGACTTTTGCGTAATCCTCCGCTTAGCCTTTATATCCACATCCCTTGGTGTGTTCAAAAGTGTCCGTACTGTGATTTTAATTCTCACGGGCTTAAGTCTGACTTGCCCGAAAAAGAATATGTGGCGCATCTGCTGGACGATTTAGCCATTGATGCCAGACGCATTGGCGATCGCCCTGTTGAGACAATCTTTATAGGCGGTGGCACGCCCAGTTTGTTTTCAAGCGAGGCCATGGCTGACATTTTAAACGGCGTTAAACAGCGGGTTAATTTGAGTGACACCGCTGAAATAACCATGGAAGCCAACCCAGGTACCGTTGAAGCGGGTAAGTTCGCTGGCTTTTATCAGGCAGGCGTAAACCGTATTTCGGTGGGTATTCAGAGTTTCCAGCCTAAGCATTTAAAAGTGCTAGGCCGTATCCACAATGAAAGCCAAGCTGGAAATGCGGTAAAACAAGCACACAGCGCGGGGCTACCTACGTTTAATTTAGATCTTATGCATGGATTGCCGGAACAAAGCGTGGACAATGCCATGGCAGATCTAAAGCAAGGTATTGAGTTAAATCCCTATCACCTGTCGTGGTATCAGCTAACTATCGAGCCAAACACGCCTTTTTATTCAAAGCCACCAGAACTGCCAGACGACGACATTCTGTGGGAGATACAGGAAAAAGGCCACAGCCTCTTAGAGCAAGCAGGCTATCACCAGTACGAAATTTCAGGCTACGCCAAAGCGGGGCACCAATGCCGCCATAACCTTAATTACTGGCGCTTTGGCGATTACTTAGGTATTGGATGCGGTGCACACGGAAAGATTACTGATGCCGCTAACGGCACAATTCATCGTACAGTTAAAGTGAAGCATCCCAGAGGCTACATGGAAATGAGCCGCCCGTATTTAGATACGCAAACGCTGGTTAGTGCAGACGATCTGCCGTTTGAATTCTTTATGAACAGGTTTCGCTTAGTTGAGCCTTGCCCGATGAGTGACTTTAGTGACTTTACAGGTACTGAGTTAACGGATGACGTTAAGCGCGCATTGTCTGATGCTCATCACCAAGGGCTACTTTCTATTTCAGATAGTCACTGGCAGGTAACTGCTAAAGGACGAAGATACCTTAACTCCCTACTGTCGTGCTTCGTTTAAACCCGCTCTTTTAAGCTCTTTGCTTTCCTGGTTTCTATGAGGACTTAGAACGAAAAAGCCTGCTCGCGCAGGCTTTATTATTTTAATGATCTTTTAATAGATAGTATTACTCTTCTAACTGCGTCTAGTTTTCGCTTTCGTCGTGACGAGTAATGATATTGTAAGGTTTAAAGGCAGGTACGCTAGCGCGAAGGTTTTCTTCTGCAACGTCTAAGCGTTTGAGCTTTTCACAAAACCACTCTGCTTTTTTACGCAAGGTGGTGGCTTTGTCGCCTACATCCAGGTGCTCGCCCACGTTATTTAGCTGACGAGTAATTTCCGCTACTTTCTCTTGGTTAACCTCGCCGCTTCCCGTATTAATGCCGCTAATTGCCGATAATATACCGCCTACTGAGGTAGAAATTGCTTCCTCAAGCTGTGCTTCTATTTCACTATCAACAAATTCGTCAACGCTTTCCAGTGACCCGGGGCCGATAAAATAATGATTACTGGCGTGCCTGAATTTATCTTTCACGCGATTTTGCACGCGCTTCATAGCAGCGTTTAATCGTTCATAGCTATCGTGATCGCTACCAACTAAACCTAAATACACGTGTTCAATGGTGTCAATCGCCAAGTCCACACCTTCGGTAGCCAAAATAATCATTTTGGGAACCACATAGTGCAAACCTGAAGAATACTCGTTAAGCCACTGCTTTTCTTGTTCGCTTAAGGTTTGCCAACGCCCGCCTATGAACAGTTGGTTTTGGTCATTAATCTGAACTACGGTGCGGGTTTTATCCATTACACGAAGCTGCGCATTGTTTACGGCAATACCGTAGGCAAAATCGATGTTGCACGTATATTCAGCTTGCGCCGATGTACTGAGTCCAGCGAATAAACAAATTGTGAAGAGAAAAGCCTTAAGGCGCGATATCATTTTCATACCATCATTGTGGCTAGCTTACTAAGAAATAAAAAGCCATCATGAGTCTAACGTGCTAAAAATCAGGTTGAACATGTCGAGATGATCATTTTACGCAACTCGTAAATGGGTCATTAATGAGAACGATAAACATCTGTATCTTTAACGTTCAGACCTAAAACAACAAAGCACGCATTATAGAGCGTGCTTTGTTGATAAAAAGTCTCAGTATCAGATACTAGACGAAAGACTAATAAGAAAGGATGTAGATCTTTACCTACACCTATTCGTCGGTGTAGGTGCGTACCAAACGTACATATATGAATCGGTCTTTTTCTTTTATGGAATGACTAGCGTTAAAGAACGCAACAACCCATGCTCGGTCTGGATCGTCCGCTGAAGGGGTAGAAGTCCAAAAGTCATCTGGCGGCGTTGCCGGAAAAAGTGAACTATTAATGGCAGGTCGCACGCAGTCTCGTTCTGTTAGCGTTGCCAACTCTTTAACGTTAGGCAAGCGCCACCCCAATAAATCATCGTTGCTCGCCTGCTGCGCAAGCTGTAAGGCCTGCTGCCACGTATATTTTACCGCTTCACCACTACACGTAGAGCCATCCCACGTTTGCCCTTCCGAACAACGCATCCACACCAAATCTGTTGTGGTGTCTAGCAAGGTACTAGTGGTAACCGCTTCAAAATTATCATTTGGCGTGGTTTCAAGCCCATCTGATAGACATTCTTGGGCATGAACTGAGGCCGAACCAACCATAAGCAATGCTGATGCAGCGAACAGATTAATTGAAGTAATCATTGTTTTTTTCATCACTTTTTTGGCGATCGTATTAACTAGCTTACTCATGACTATCTCCCCGCTCTTACTAAACGAACACGCGCTGATGATGACTTGTTTAGAAAGTTATCTACGCCCGAGTCAAAATCTAAAGCCCATGCATTTTGCGCGTCGTCGCTATTTACCCCGTCTGCACTAGGCACGGATGTCCAATACCAAAGCGGTTCGGTAGAGACTGCGCCTGTATTAGGGAAATAATCTTCATCAATAGCAACATCGTCGGCAATGCCTAAGTGCATTAAAGAAAATAGTTCATGATGAGTAGGTAAACGCCAGTCGTAAAAACCACACAAGCCTTGCGCATTTACAGCTTCAACATACGCAGATGTATTGCAGTTAGTTAATAAGCACGTAGCATTCGAACCTGTTTCATCACCTTCAAATCCACCATTTACCTCGTCGCTATACCAAGAGTATGTATAGTCTTTGTCTTGAAATGCACCGTCGTCGGTTTTCACTTCCCATACTAGCCCGGTTACATTATCTCGAACGCACGACCATGTATCAGCACTGGCATCCTGCTCATCACCGTTAGCGTTTAAGCGCGTGAAGTCAAACCCAGCTTTACCACGCCCTGCTTTTTCTATTAAGCCGTTTTGCTCAATAATATCAGCGCCTCGTTGCCCGTCCTGCCCAGGAAAGTCGTTTTGCTGCGCTTCGGTTAATGCATTATTGGTCGCTTGCTGCAAAAAGCCTGTATCGTTCAAAAGCGGCGTTGGCATTGGGCGTATATTTACGTTAATCGTGTCTTCAACGCTATTGCCGTTGGCGTCGGTGACAGTAAGGGTATAGGCCACAACAGTAGAGGACGATACAGAAGGTGCTATAGCAAATGTGGATAGTGCATCATTGTCATCTACTGCGCTAATTTCAGCATTTGAAGCTAGCGTAGTGCTTGAGGAAACGTTATTACTGCGCTCCCATGAATAAGTAAGCGGCAAAGCACTAGGAATACTAGTGCTGGCCTCGCCATCTAAAATAACCACTTCTCCACTAAATACGCCTTGAGAATAACCCGCATCAACAACTGGTAAGGTTTCAGTTTCAGATTGAACAGAAATGGTGACGGTATCGGTATCAGTAGCCCCTTCACTATCGGTCACTTCTAGCTGAAAGGTAAGCTGCTGTGCATCGTTGGCGATGGGCGTTACGATAGTCAACGTAGAAAGGTTAGTTTCTACACCGGTTATCACATTGGTCCCGCTGGTTTGAGTCCACGTGTAATCGGCTATTTCGCCCTCTGTGGCAGTCGAATCTGAGTCACTACTACCAGTACCGTCAAAGACAATTTCTACCCCTCCAGGGAATGTATTAGCCGGCAAATCGTCCCATTCGGGCACTTCTATACTGGCTTCAGGGGCAATATTTACAGGCGCAACCGTAATTACTGTAAAGTCACTGGCCGTATTACCGCTCTGATCATTAACCGACACGGTCAGCGTATATTCAGTGGCACTATCCACCAGCGGCGCTTCGAAGCTAGCGGCAGAAGAACTCGTGTCTTCATGGGTGATGGTTAGTGACGGAGATGCGCTCCAATTATACGTGTAAGTGCCATCACCTCCGCTCACCTCTGCGCTAAGCGAGTAAGTTACGCCTTCTGTTACTGTTGCATCAGGGCCAGCATTTATCACTAAATTACCGTTACCCGATCCGTCATCGCTCGAGTCACCATCGCCGCCTCCGCCACCACCGCAGGCAGCTAAAATAAATGCGCCGCCCAAAATGGCTAGTCCACGCGCCACAGTACGTGGTAAATAGCCTGAAAATGAAGACTTAATTAATTGCATACATACTCCCATCGCACTTAGTGCTGAAAAGCCCAGACGCAGCGCGTGAAAAAACTCGATATAGATGGAATCGCAAAGCGGCTTATGGCCTCTGTTGCGTTACAAATAGCGGTTAAGGTAAGGTGTGTTTCAATTTATTCGCGACTAATCTCGCTTCTTGCTCTTCGGACATCGTAACTTGCAGAGCCTCGAGCTGCTTTTTACCTACCGCCACATCAGTCATGTCGTAAATCATCATGCTAATAAAATCCACCTTCCCAGTTGCGGAAGTAAGTGGAGATAGCGTAATGTTTTGATACATAAATGACTCACTACCTGTAATCGGCCGATAGTTAGGAAACTTGAACAAATACGGGCGCTGCTCCCAGGTCATGAAAGCGCGAGTTTTTAAGTCGAAGACAGGCTTAGCTTTTTTCATAAACCAGTCTTGCTTAATTGATGGAAAAAGCGAGAATAACGTTTTGTCTCTTACCTCGCTCGGCAAAAGTCCACTGTGACTCTCCATAAAGCCATTCCATACCTGTACGGTAAAATTACGATCAAGTACAACGATCCCCACATCTACCGTTTGTAGCATGTCCATCATCCAATGGAATTCTTGTAACTCATCTAAATGCTGGCTCATCAGAAGTCCTCCAACAAGTGGGCAAGCTTTGAATTCATCATTTTCATGGATTCTTCAGTGAACAACAAAATCAAATCGCATTGAACATTGTAGCCTTCAAGCCCATAGCTAAGCTCTATCGCCAATGTTCGCTTCCACTTAATTTGATTCATACCAATAATTTCAGTGATGGCACGGTGCTGACCAAGCACAATAGGGTGGCCTTGGCTGAAGTTAATATCCATTTGGTTTGCTAACCCCGTCAGGCAGGTTCCAATAAGAATACTCGCCGCATCCATAAGCAGCTCTAATTGAAGTTGGTCGTCTACTTCACCTTCAACGTTTAAAATCTTAGCAACATCATCAAAACTTGAATCACTTAAAATACACAGTGCTTCACCACTTACTCCGGGCCCCAAAAATCCTTGGCAAACAGCGGTAACCTGCTCGTGGCTTTCAATATCAGAAAGCATCATGTGAAGCTCTGAAACTTCAATGAGATTAACGTTAGGTATGGGAAGTTCTACGAACACATTCATGGTGCGCGCGAGGTGGTCGCCTGCTTGGCCCATTGCGATATTCGTTATCTCTTGGTAACAATCGCGAATATCAGGGTCAAGCGGCGTAATTTCTTCTCGCTCTTCTTCCTCGGCGTGAAGAATATTATATTTATCAAGAACCTCAGTAAGCTTCTTGGGGTCGACAGGCTTGCGGATAAAGTCTAACGCCCCCAATGATGTCACTCTTTCGTGCGCTTCCGGCTGAATATCGCCAGATACCACAATAACTTTGGTTTTAAGACCACGCTGTTTAATTGCCTCTAACGTACCGTATCCATCAAGAACAGGCATGTTCAAATCTAAGAGTAAAAGATCGCCTTTACCATCGGCGAGCGCAGTCAAAGCATCTTGGCCATTTTTTGCAAAGTGCACGGCTACGTCCCAATCTTGGGGGAGGCACTTAGCCACTTGCTTGCGCGCAACTAACGAGTCGTCACATACGAGTACTGAAAACATTAAGTTCTTTTACCACCTAGCTTTTACAACCAGCTGCCGCTGATATTTTCTAGTAATTTCAACTGTATCGGCACAACTACTGTGAACTGAAGTAATGATTTCTGCTTCAGGTACAGTAAGCGGTAGTGCCCTATCGGCGTTATAAACAGATAACCTGCATATGGTGATACGAAACACCTCACTAAGAAATAGCACTTTTGGGGAATATTGCCAGCGTGTTTTACATTTAACTATAAGCTTACAACATAGCTATAGGTTTGAAGTCTCGGACTGAAAGTTTAAACAAAAACGCCAAAGATTAGGGGGAGTATCAAAGCCGTAAATATTCCATTTACACAAAGCCCAAGGGTAGCCATAGCGGCGACGTCCTCACCCATTTGTATTGATTTGGCGGTTCCAATAGCATGTGCAACAGTACCTAAAGCAATGCCCTGCGCCTGTCGGTCACGTACGTCAAATACAGAGAACACGGCGGTCGCAACAATAGCGCCCACAATACCTGTAGTGATAACAAAAACGGCTGCTAACGCGGGAATTCCGCCGATGTGAGCACTGGCTTCCATCGCAAGAGGTGTGGTGATTGATTTAGCTAACATAGTCATTTTTAGCGCGGATGGTGCATCTAACGCAAAAAGCGTGAGCCATGCGGTAACAGGCGCAATTATTCCACCAAAGCCAATACTGACTATTAACCTCCATCCGTAGTGCTTTAAATACTGCCATTGCCGATAAATTGGTAATGCAAGCGCTACAGTGACAGGCCCTAAAAGCCAGTGAATTAATAAAGCTGAATGCTGATACTTCACCACTTCAGTATCGGTCAAATAGAGGAATACAGAAACAAAGACAGCCGTAAAAATAATGGGGTGCGCGATTGGGTGACCGTTACACTTTTTATTAACCCAAAGCGCAATAAGGTAACCGATAACAGTGATACATAGCCATAACAGCCCATTTAAGCTAATTACCTGATTCAAAGCATCAATCATTCAAGCTCCCCTTCCGTTTGTGAAGTGCTAGAAGGTTTATTCAATTTGCTACAAAATAGCTTCTGTGCGAACCAAGCTGTGACGCCTAAGCTTAATGAAGTAGTAAGGAGAATGGCAATGGCGATTGCTGGCGCATTGGCTTCAATATCATCCCAATAGATAGACACACCTAGTACTGCTGGGACGAAAAACAATGACATATGCTTTAAGGGAAAGGTAACAAACCTAGCTGTAGCAACTTCCAGTTTTGGAAAAGTGAAGAGCACACCAAGTAGCAGACAAAGCCCAACCAATGGGCCTGGAATAGGTAACGCCAACATGGTAACGGCGAAAAGCCCAGCATAATACGCAGCGAAAACCACTATGGCCCCCACTACTGCGTTACTTACATTTCGCACTTTCTGTCCTTGCTTTCAAGTATAAAGTACTAAGTGTAACGATTAGCGAGTTCCACCACCAGCGGGACTATGGTCTTATGGGCCTTATGTTCTTTCTTGATTTTCTTGGCCCTCGACATGCCAAAACTGATAGTAGTACTTGTGGGTTATTTTAAAGATCTCGCCACTTTTCATAACCACTCTTTGCTGATTTAGCCTTTGATCTAGATGCGCGACGTATTTAGCATTTACTGCTACTGAACGATTACAGCGCTTAAAGTACTGCTCGCCAAGACGCTTAAGTAATTCACACAAAGTTGTGCGAACTACATAACATTCAGACAGTGTTTGTACACACATGTAGTCCCCTGCCGCTTCTATCCATTTAATATCAGCGGGATTTAAGCAACACCACCCATTCTCAGTTCTAATACCGACCACATTAGGTTTGATACTCTTGCTTAACTGTTGGCGTAATGTCGCTAACAACGCGGGCTTAGATACCCCGTACTGTTTGCACAGCCCTTTTACCATTGTGTTAAATTGAAAATCACGTTCGAAACAGTCAAATTTGCTTTTAACGTATCCGATAGCACGTATTAGCTGGTCCTCTTCAAAAGGCGCTGTAATAAAACCAGATGCGTTGTACGAGAACGCCAGAAGTGCCTCTTCATCCTTGTCGCCCACCGCCAACCAATACTTTGAAGCAAGATTACGGCATGACTTTGAAACCGAATAGAAACCGATTGATTGAGGGTACTTTTCAGCCAAAGCTAAACAGTGACCCACCGACTCAGCTCCAAAAACATGGCTAAACAGATTTAGTTGCTTCAAGATTTTGCAAAGAGCGGCTTGCTTAGATGCAGATTGTAAGAATACTAATGAGATCATCTGCGCTCCCTTGCAATTTAATTGATGCTATGACTTTTTAGGCTTTATACCGCAGCTTTTTAAAGAACTAGCTGAAGAAAGATGGAAAAAAGGGGCTATGCATCACATAGCCCTAAGTCCAGGGCAAAAAACTCAAATTAGCGTTTAGCGGTCAATACGCTTGGGCTTGCATTTACTCGGCGCGCGATATGCTGAGCATTCTTAGAAGCGTTATGAGTAGCCGCAAAGGTCAACATATCTTGGCCATTACAAACTAAACCTTCGTGCAGGTCTCTCATACTTAAGCCTGTTGCTTTTACCGCGCGATGTAGTTTAAAGCGGCTATCGCTCTTTACGGCTTCACATACAGCAATTAGCTTATCTTCTATCTCAGCTGGGTAAGAGCCAGCATTAGCAGCAGTAGCAGTTAAAGAAAGTGTGGTTCCTAGTAAAGCGATTTGGGTAACACGGCGTAACGTAAACATAACAATTTCCTCTGATAGTATTAGGCAACGCGGTGACGACCTCTACTTGTCGCCGCACCCATAACCTAGTTAAGTTTTATGATGTTTACGCTACAGAAGCGTTAAAATACGGTTACCTGAGTTGTAGCGATAAGCGCACAAAAGATAAGGTTTAACTATCTGCCTAAACTGTTATTAGTCGTGCTTAAAACATATTTTGAAACAACCTAAAAATTTTAAAATTGCTAGCTATAGTTAAGAAGCGCTAAGATATTATAAAAATAGAATTTAAAGTAGGCATGTCGTAAGCCAATAGCATTAATTCAAGGAAGAGAAATGTTAGAGCAGCAACACTATCACCATATAAGAGAGCATATGCAGCCAGGCGACATCATTGCGTTTGGCGGAAACAGCTTGTTTTCCCGATGGACAAAACTTACTACGCGCTCAGCCGTTACCCATGTTGCCATAGTTACACAAACCAAAATTACACACACGAAAGCTACGCATACCAAAGCTACACATACTATGCCGCACGACCAGGAAAGAAGCCGATATTACAATCACGTCATGGAAGCTACGTCGTTCAAGGGCAAGCGGGGCGTTATGACAAACCGGCTAAGCGAGCGTGTTGCATCGTACGACGGCGATATTTGGTGGCTGCCCTTATCAAACGCATCGCGCAGTATTTTCGAACAAAACAAACGCAAATTCTTTGACTTTATGTGCGAGCAAGAAGGAAAACCCTACGACATACTTCAGCTATTCGGTTCGGCTGTAGACGCACTCGACGAGCACCCTCTATTTAGTAGTATTAGCTATAATAACGAGGATTTTAGCAGTTGGTTTTGTTCAGAGCTTATTTCTGAAGGGCTAAAGACCGCGGGTGTGGTTACAGGTGTAAATTCATCCGAGGTAACCCCAGTTGACATCTGTCGGTTCAATATCTTTAAAAAACGTTATGTACAGCTTAAAGGGGAAGGCCGAGTTATCGCAGGCTTTAATTCTTTAGTGCCAGACAATTGGGGTCAGATTGCCTAACCCCACATAGCTAAAAGCTTGTTTACCTGCAAAAGGTAGTTCTGCTTTTAGAAAATGCTGTCTTGGTGAATTTTAATAAACATACCCGTACCAATTTTCGAGTAGTCAATTTTATATTCTTTTCCGTTTAGCGTTTGAATGAATACTAAAGTTTTTTCGTCGCCGAAAACATCGCTAGTCGTTACATCTACTAATTCCATATCCATCATTTTTGCATCACGCTTATTCTCAGGTACTTTACCTTCGTATTGCTTAATGCCTTTGTAGGTCACAAGGATTGGCGGGTTGTCATCGCCATTAATAACCAATAAATCTAACTTTCTAATTTTATGAATGATGGTGTTTCGACCACTTGTAATGAAGGGTTTTTCAGTCATTCTCATCTCCGCGACCGCTTACCTGCTTTTTTATAATTAACATAGATTGTGAACGTCGAGTCTATCACGATGTTAATAATCAGCACATAAGCATTTGGTTGATATATGTGTGCAAAGTATAAACATAAATTGCGAAATGTGAGCAATAAATCGCTAATTTTTAGTGTTTAATTATGTTTATTTCAATTTTACTGCCATTTTATCCACGGTCTATAAACGAGATTATGGATAAGCTTCTCACAGGGCTTAGTTTCAGGAGACTTAAAAACACAGCTTTCAGCTTCGTTTATATCAACTTGTGCCACTATGTTAGAAACAGAAACCTCTAAGTCTAAGTCAGTATCTAACTGAGTCATTGGCAAAATAAATTCAACGCGATTAGTGAATGCACATGACTTTGCAGGTGGCGCAGACGCTGACTCAGATGAACACCCTACGCTTCCCAAATGATAAGACCATTTACGTGTTTCTCTACCACTTTTTGAAACATCCAGCCTTAGAAACTGGTGTCCATTTTGACGACTCGAAAACATCGTCTTATCGTTTAAGGGCGTCTGTTGAGTAAGGAGATCAGCGTGGTTAACATCAAAAGGTAACCCCATAGTAAAACGAAGGTTAGTTGCTAGTTTTAAGAGTTCCTCTGACACATCTAACACTATTTTGCTGTTAGCATCATCTGGGTTGCTACATTTGTTGTGAAATTTCAACAATGCTTCATTAGGCGTTTGCCACTGAGTCTGCTTGAACTTCACCCGTTGCCATTTTCCATCTATGCGCACTTCGGGTTTGCTAAGATAGAACCCGAAATAATCGATATTCCAACGCTGCTGACCAATGCTCATGATCATTGGGCACGCGCCTGTGTCTACACCCACAAGTTTAAAGGGTATTTCTCCCGCTTCGCGCCCTTTTAGGTTAATCACGTCGCACCCTACCAGTGTAAGCAATGCAGCGAAAAGTAACGTATATATAGCTTTCATGCGAAAAGGTATTTTCATTTACTTCAATAATTCCTTCAAATATTCCGCAGCCAGAAGCTGCTGCACTTTCACCCACCACGTAATCGATAAAATGAGTGCATGACTATTAAACGCAATAGTGCTGCTTTTAGCGTTTGTGAGTCAAGGCGGACTAACATACAAAAAGAGTAAATATGCGATATTGGGGTAAAGAAAGTGTTAGCTTTTCTTCCAGTACTTTTCCGTAATGCTTTTTTCTAGCGCTTTTTTTCTAGTGCTTTCTTCTAGTGCTTTCTTCTAGTAGTTAGGGGGGGGGGTGGGAAGTATTGGATTTCGAATAATGTTTGCTAAAGCTATTCATAAAACAAGCAAAACAGCGACAAAATGAACAAAAATAAAGCAAACAATTCACAAAGCCATCAGCTAGGCGTGACAAGGTAAATAAAACTGCTTATACTTGCGCTCGCTTGTGGTTGTTATGCAAAACAATTTGCAGACAGAATTACACAGCACATCTCAAAATGGCCCCATAGCTCAGTTGGTTAGAGCATCCGACTCATAATCGGCAGGTCCCCTGTTCAAGTCAGGGTGGGGCCACCATTCCCTCAGCGTCATCGACTAATAATCCCCCCACTAGTAACCACTTTGCTGTGCACTTTTGCTCAAACTTAAAAAAACGCCATATTAAAACTGTAATACCTCATCTGTAGCCTATGTTTATCATTACTTTACCCATTTATCGGTTTCTTATTAGATGAAGCACACCATGTCGCGCCATGCGTTTTACTCGCTAACGGTTACCTTCACTATTTTGTCCGTTCTTGGCCAAGTCTCTACCAGCATTTATAGCCCCTTCTTTTTTGAATTAGCGACTATGTATGGCAGTGAGGTGAGCGTGATTGAGCAAAGCGTAGCTGTGTTTTTAGTCGCCTTCTCAGTTTCACAGTTAGCGTCTGGCATAGTGTGCGACTACATAAACAAGCAAAAATTTTTGTTCTGTGGAATCTTAGTATTTATTGCAGGTACACTTATGGTGGCACTTGCCAGTGAAGAGTCTGCTTTTCTTATAGGTCGTGTGGTGCAAGGCTTAGGTGGTGGCGTCGGCGTATCAGTATCGCGAGGGTTGTCACGTCAAATATTTAGCGAAAAGCAGCTAAATACTTCACTTTCACTTATCAATATTGCCTTTGCTATTGCCCCAGCAATAGCGCCTCTAGTAGGTACAATAATTGGCGAGTCTTTAGGTATTTCCGCTATATTTTATTTCGTGCTGGTAATGGGCCTACTCGCTCTACTTTTGCTATTCTCAGTTTCCACCATTCTTAGTCATTTTACTCCACCGGTATCTGGCAATGTTTTTAGTCATACGTTAGAACTTATAAAAAGCACAATAGTGAAGCTTGTCTCGGTAGGCATGGCTAGCGGGCTTTTGTATGGCATTGTGTTTTGTTTCATTACTATTGCACCCTCTATGGTAATGCAGCAGTTTGGGCTTTCCAAAACCCTGTTCTCGGTTTACTCACTGCTAGCCACCTTATCTTTCGTTGTAGGCAGCGTATTCAATATTCGGCTGACTTCTTTGTCGCCTTTGCAAAAATTTAAGGTACCTAGTCTCTGTTTAGCGGTATTTTCCGTGCTTTTTGCATTGACCGTTTTCTTGGGCATAGAGAGTGGGCTAGTCAGTATTTTGGCTTACTGCTATATCACGTTCTTCTTCATTGGCATTGCTATGCCTTGTAGCGTAACTATTATGCTGGGCTATTCTGAAACATCTGCCGGTTTTTTAGCAGCACTCACTGGCTTTTTTCACCTGACAGGGGCCGCCATAGGCGCTTACGCTGTAACATTACTAACGCTAGAGCCTACAGAGGCTTTCAGTTTAATGACTTGTGCGCTAAGTATTGCCAGTATCGCCATTTGCATCACTTTGAAAAAGCACTAGATAATTGTGCTTCCGATGATCTCAATGCAATCGAAAAGCCATGCGCTAGCGTCATTACCTATGCTCAGACTTGCGGCCTTTCGTGCTCATTCGCTGTCGACAAAACATTAGCCGCGCTTTCTTGCTCTATATTGAGCGCGGTAATTGGGAACGGTATTACGATCCCCTCTTCATCAAACCGCTTTTTCAGCATTTTTATAAACGCACTTTTAATGAAGAAGCGATTAAAGTATTCACGGGTTCTCAGCATTATGGTCAGGTTAATGCTGGAATTATCAAAGGTGTGAAAAATGACGAAGGGTTGATAGGTTTTAACACCGTACTCGTGCTCTTTTAAAATAGTATTGGCCACTTCTAAACAGACCTTTTCAACATGATCTAAATCAGAGCTATAGTGCACGCCCACTTCAACGGGTACTGAAAGTTCGCGTTCAGGATAGTAGTAGTTAATCAGTTTGGAATTAGAGAGTTTGCTGTTGGGCATAATAACAATGTTGTTAGGCAGCATTCTTACCCACGTAGAGCGCCACCCTATTTTCTCGACAAACCCTTGTTCCCCTGAATCAAGTTCAATGAAATCGCCTATACGAATGGGCTTATCCATCACTAGTTGAATGCCTGAAAAGAAGTTTTCAAGCGTGGGCTGTAGGGCTAGAGCTACTGCAAGTGACGTAATACCCAATGAAGCAACGATGGGCGTTATCGATACTCCCATTGTGCTTAAAATGATTAAAATGGCGAGTACGGCAAACACTGCTCTTACTGCACCACCAGCAATAGCGCTGGTGTTTTTTACAATGGTTGATTGGTCGCGATAACGATTTAAGGAATAGGTAATAAAGCGCTCGAAAAAAAGAAACAGAGTAATTATAAGACCGGCTTCAATAACAATAGTTAACGCCTCAATAGCCCTTTCATCTTCTATCTGAAATACTGAAACAATACTTTTCACTAACAACAGAAAGATAACCCAAATAAGCAAATTAAGCGGGGCATTTAGGGATAGAACTAGCACGCGATAAATATCAGACATGCTGCTGCTTTCAGAACGCGCCTTGGCTTTTAAGCGCACCAATATAAGGCGCTTAATGATGAAAAGCACAATAACAACACCGATTAATCCGGCTATTGCAAGTACCTGCTTATTTTCAAGAAGTTGGGTGCTATCCACGGCTGACGACGCTCCTGCGTAAAAAGTATGGTGCTTTTTTAATTAGCTATACGTTAATACGGGAAAGAAGACGCAAAAGGTACACCAATTGTTGCTAGGAACGTTCAGAAAGCTTTTGTTGATATTCGTTCGAGAGCCATTGATAAGCTTTTTCATTATCCGTGAAGAACAAGTAATCCATAGATAACAGTTCAGGGATCCGTTGATACATAATCCCGCGGATCACAGGGCCTTTGTATACATAGGCTTTTGCAATGAGACCCATCTCAGGAAGACGATTAATAATGTGCTTAACCATATCAAACGCTTCGGGCGTAGCGCCTTCTACTTGGCTAATGTCGGCAAGTAAGGCAAAAGGCTTTCCCTTCAACCGCATAACTAATTCGAAAAGCTCTTCACGATAACTTTCGGCGCTACTTTCATTAAAGATGCCATAAAGCTTAGTTGTAATAATCCCATTTGCGTGGGATATCGAGGCGTTGCTCAAATTCTTTGACATATCCAACGTTAGTTTTTCTAAACCCTACTAAAGGATAGCTGAAAAAATAATGTTGGCATTAAATTCGCGAAGTTCTCACTAAGATTCAATGATAGTTACTACTCTTTTAATGCTAGCAACCTGTCGTTATCTGGAAAGCGTGCAAGTGCTTGTTTAAGCACCTCGTTTGCTGACTCAAGCCTATTGCCTTTACGCAATGCAATAACATAGTTGTGCACATACGCTTGTTGATGTTGGCCTACGTCATACCCTTTTTCAAACCAGGTTATCGCCAGTTTGTTGTTCCCTTCTATGTCAGGGTTTTCGAGGTAATAATTGGCAAGCAGAAAGTAGCTTAACCAATAAGAAGGCCAAGCCTGAGAAGCGGTTTTTAAAAACGCTAGCGACTGCGCTTTGTCTCCCACTTTAAGCATATCGTAGGCTGCACTGACATAATTGAAAGGTGTCATTTCTGTCGACGTTACACTGGGTGGTACGGGTGCCAAATACCAGTAATTTCCCCTTGCCCAGGTTCTTTCAAAAAGTTCAAGCGACATTTCGTGATTAGGCGTAAGGCCCGTATGTAAAGTAACCGTTCCCTTATCACTATCGAACCCGATAACAACGGCGTAGTGCCACTGGGGTATTAATTGAATGGATAAATTTTGAAAAACAATCACTGGGATATCGTCTTTAACTAACGACATAATAGACGATAATGTTCCTCGCTCAGTGTATGGCAAGAAACCAAATTGTCGGGTAGCGCTGATCATTTCGAGCTGCAGACTTCCTTCTTTGTTCGGAATGAACAACTTAGGCGCAATGTCCTCTGGAGAGGTACTTTCACCATAGTAACCAAAGACTTCAGACAGTGTAGTTGGCCCGCAATAAAACTGTTCTTGGGGGAAAAATGGTACAGATTGAATAGTGTGTGATTCCGGCAAAGAGGCAAGTCCCTCTTGCCTTAGCTTGTCAGCTTGAGGTGTGGACTGACAGCCAGAGAGTAAGAACGAAAAAGCAAGGCCTGCTAACACGCAGACCTTTTTAACAATACTTTCCATTCAATTAGCTATTTACTGGACGAATAAACGGGTAAACGTCAGTGACACCAATTAGATCCAGGATTGCGACCATAGCAAGTACGGTAAGTACCGCACCCACAACACCACCTGCTGGCGCTTGGTTGATTTCATCATTTAGTTGCGCGATCTCACTGTCAGTCATGCCGTTGATTCTGGCGATCGCTTGATTGCTATCTACACCTAAGCTAACTAGTTTACTTTGCACGTCTGCTCGGTTAACCATGTCAATAAGCTGCTGCTTATTGTAGTGAGCGGCTTGAGTTTGCATTACAGAGTCTGAGCTAATTGCTTCTGCGTGAACACTACCAGACATTAGAACTGTTGCCGAAAAGCAACCAATCGCAATTTTTTTAAAAAACTTCATGATGTTTCCCTCTTTAAAATGCATAGTTTTATTCTTGTTTATTACTACCTAACGCTTGGTAACAAGAATGAAATAATACTTCGCACTGGTTTAGCAGACTTGTTTGCACGCTGCGGTTTATTTTCAGTAGATAGACGCAGCAAGATTAAGACCAACTACAAAAGCCTCTTCTTTAATGATAGGAACGTTTCCATTTCTTCTCGCTAAAATAGCGATTTAAGTAAGGCTAATGCCAAAAAATGGTGAGAAAACTTTCACTTGTTAATTCTGAATTGATAACTTACCGCGCACTGACTGTTATGTAATATTTTCCTTATGCTGGAATTATTTGCTTAGTGTTAATCTAATTAAGTAGCTGTAAGAAAAGCAATACGCCCAGCTCTCTAACAACGTCCGCGCAAAAGCTGCTCAAAATTCCCTCGACATGTAGCGCTCAATTCCTTATAGTGCGCGCGCTTTTATATATTAGTAGAGCGATAAACGCTTTCACTATTATCTCTTCTCATCGTTTTACCCCTGGATACCTGTTTTGATTACCACCGCAAATATCACAATGCAGTTTGGCTCTAAGCCATTATTTGAAAATATTTCCGCAAAGTTCGGCAACGGCAACCGTTACGGCCTGATAGGCGCTAACGGTTGTGGTAAGTCTACCTTTATGAAAATTTTAAGCGGTAAACTAACGCCAACCTCGGGCAACGTCTCAATGGCTCCGGGTACGAAGCTAGGTATATTAAGTCAGGACCAATTTGCGTTCGAAGAGTTTAGCGTAGTCGATACCGTGATCATGGGTGACCGTGAATTATGGGAAGTTAAGCAAGAGCGTGACGCCATTTACAGCAAGGCTGAAATGAGCGAAGAAGATGGTATGCGCGTAGCAGATTTAGAGACCCAGTTTGCCGAAATGGATGGTTATACAGCTGAAGCCCGCGCTGGTGAAATACTTACATCTGCCGGTATCGACGAAGACTATCACTTCGGTTTGATGAAGGAAGTGGCCCCAGGTAAAAAAGTACGTGTACTTTTAGCCCAAGCCCTATTTGCCGAGCCTGATATTCTGCTTCTAGACGAACCAACTAACAACTTGGATATTTACACCATCAGTTGGCTTGCAGAAGAACTTAATAAGCGTAAGTCGACCATGCTTATTATTTCGCACGACAGACACTTCCTAAACTCTGTGTGCACGCATATGGCCGATATCGATTATGGTGAACTGCGTGTTTATCCGGGTAACTACGACGACTACATTCAAGCAGCCATGCTAGTTCAAGAGCAGCTTCATGCAGAAAATGCTAAAAAGTCAGCGGAAATTGAAGAGCTACAGAGCTTCGTAGCGCGATTCTCTGCCAACGCATCGAAAGCGAAACAAGCTACTTCCCGCGCACGTCGTCTTGAGAAAATTGAACTGGCTGAAGTAAAGGTGTCTAGCCGTCGTAAGCCTTATATTGTGTTTAAGCAGCACAAGAAACTTCACCGCCTTGCTATCACTCTTGAAGACTTAGGCCATAGCTACCCGGATCTTCCGTTATTCGACAATGCGAACTTATTGCTAGAAGCCGGGCAGCGCTTAGCCATCATCGGTGAAAACGGCGCAGGTAAAACCACGCTGTTAAAATGCTTAGTGAATGACATTGAGCCTACCGCTGGTAGCTATAAGTGGGCAGAAAATGCCGCAATTGGCTATATTCCACAGGACAACGCCAAATACTTTGCTGAAGATATCACTATGTTTGAGTGGATGAGCCAATGGCGCAGCCCGAAACATGACGACCTGCAAATTAAGGGCATGTTAGGCCGTTTATTGTTTACTTCTGATGATTTCAATAAACGTGTTCAGGTATGTTCTGGTGGTGAGAAAAACCGTTTATTGTTCGGAAAGCTTATGCTTGAAGACATCAACGTATTGGTAATGGACGAGCCTACCAACCACATGGATATGGAATCAATTGAAGCGCTGAACAATGCACTATATAAGTTTGACGGCACAGTGATTTTCGTTAGTCACGATCGCGAGTTCGTTTCATCGCTGGCGACACAAATTATAGAGATAAAAGACAAACAGCTGAATCACTTCGATGGCAACTACGAAGAGTTTTTGGCCCATAAAGAAAACGCATAAGTAACGTGAAAAGGGGCGCACAAACCAATAACGTCACCTACACACCCTTGAGGTTTTGATAGTAAACCTAAAAAAAACGGGCACTTGATTAAGTGCCCGTTTTTTGTTTTTTTGCAACTTATTGATTTGAAAAATACTTGGCCGTCGTTTCAGCTAAACGATCGAAGTAACTTATGATTGAATCTTTGATAGGCGCTAGTTCTTTTTCTGTAACTTCATCAAAGTCTTCGGGTGGAACGAACTCTTCAATGCGCACGTTCTTCATGGCGTCATCTTGTAACTCTTTAAACAAAGGTTTCGAAGCAATGTCTACGGGCTTGTCTAAGCTTTCAATGCTGATATCAAAACTTGCGGAGGCGATGTAATAATCGGTTCCCAAGAAGCTCCGAGTAAATAGGCCGAACCCTTCACTTTGATGTTCTGAGCAACCATAAGTACCGCATTCTGTGATGGCTACTGTTGGTGCCTCTTGAACAATAATAATTTTTGTAACACCGTCAGCTAACAGCGATTTTCTAAGTGCATTTTGATTTTCATTAAAAGACCAATTGTTATCTTGCTTCACCACGAAATCTAGTTGCCATGCTCCTTTAACTTTGGGTGATACGTCCACCACTTCAAAGCGGCTTGATTGTTCTATTGCCGTTTTAAGTTTAGTAAAAAGCGTAGATGCTATCTGCCAGTCGTATGCATACTCTTTCGTGAAGTTATTAAACTTAGTCGTACCAACATGGGTGTGCGATGGGAATCCATTCGCATTGATAAAAACGCCTATTTTTTGCTTTGGTACTTCTATAGGTTCTTTAGCTTCATCGGCTTCGTCCTCGCTCGCTTGCTCTGAACCATCAACCTTCTTATCTACCGCATCGTTGTTTGTTTGATTACCTGAACTTGATTTATCGTCATTAATCTCGGTAGGAACACTTTCTCTTGAATCCATACCTCTTTGCGTTACGCACCCGGTTGCCAGCATTGATATAGCAACCAGCACACTAAACTTTGTTACAAACTTCATAACATTTCCCTATTTCAAAGCTAATGAGCTTAATACTGAATTTAGACTATTATGGTTTTGCACTAAACCTCCTCTCAGTGTATTACAAGCAATCTTCCCTATCGATAAAAAGTTACGTTAAGCATTCTCATGCGCAGTTTAACTTTCCAAATCGCTTTAAATTTACCTGTAACAAACAACCTTCACACTGCTTCCAGTGATTTCATTTTTTATAAAAGAAAAGCTAACAATAGAAATGATTACCGCTGTGATTTGTAAACGGGGTTAGTTGGCCTACTAACTACCCGCTTTGAAAAAGATATAACCCTTTTAGATTTCATAATTGGATAAGCATTTGACGTAAAGAACAGGTTAAATATTGATCGAACCTGAAGTTTAGGCTGTATTGTGATTAGAAAGGAAATTAACTAATGACTCTATTAAAGTGTTTAGGCTCAGTAAGCCTGTCAACATTGCTCGCATTCTCCTCTACCGTCTCTGCACAGCAGTCAGCGGGGCCACAACAGCCTCAAGGCTGGATGTGGGGTTTTGGTGTTGCCGCATCTCAAGACGTTTATACCGACTTTGATAACCGCATTGTGCCTATACCTATTATTGGCTATACAGGTGAAAAGCTTAGGGTGTACGGGCCATTCATAGGTTACGAGTTATACAGAGAAAAGGGCTTCACTCTTGATGCCCAACTTGTGCCGGTATTTGCAGGTTATGAAGAAGATGACAGCGCCGTGTTTACCGGCATGGAAGATAGAGACTTTAGCTACGCGGCTGGCGTTGGCCTTAACTATAATGCGGGCAGCTGGGTGTATTCATTATCAACCAATGCGGATATTCTGGGTAAGTTCGACGGCTACCAAGCGTCAGCTCGAATAGGCAAACAGTTTAGAGTAGATAACTTCATGATAGAGCCATCGGTCGGCGTTACTTACCAAGATAGCAACTATGTCGATTATTATTACGGTGTGCGCCCCGAGGAAGCTACTGCGTTTCGAAACACATATAACGGCGATAGCGCACTTAATACAGAAGTCCGCATTGCTGTTTCTACCCGACAGTTTTTAGGCGGTATGACGCGTTTAGAGGTTGGCGCTACTTTCTTTGACGATAGCATTAGCGATAGCCCGCTAACCGACGATGACACGGCATTAAGTGCCATGCTGGTTTACACGCGCTTTTTCTAAGCGATTGCCACCTTTCACTACAGTCATGTAAAGTTTCATAGCTGAGCTTCCTGTACTAGTTTATAAACGCTATCACGCTTAGCCTTGAAAGCTATGAACACCATTAAAAATGCCCTCACTTTCGAGGGCATTCGCGTTATTTACACGTTAGTATCTACGTCGATTTTTTGAAGGCAAGCGTCTCCCACAGGGGAACGGTAGACAAGCTATGTTTGTAACTTCCTGATGTTTCTTTAGTGCTGTAAGACAAGTAAATCAGCGTTTTTGAATCGGCGTCATAAATTCGTCGAAGCTTCATGTTTTTAAAGAACACGCTTTTAGATTTTTTGAATATCACTTCACCGGAATCTGACTTATCAATAGCCTCTAGCATCTCTTCTGTGATTGGGCCGGTTTGTCTGCACGCAATAGAACTGTCTGACGGATCAGACAAATCTAAATTCGCTTCAATACTTGAAATATGACAGGTAACGCCAGTGACAACAGGGTCTTGAAGCGCGTCAATTTTTATATCTTTTGTGGTAAAAAGGCCAAGCGATACGTCGCCAACTTCGCTATCACTACAGCCTGCTAGCGTAAAAAGCGAAGCAGTGAGTAGCCCAAGTACAGAACCTTTGAAAGCGCTGCTTTTTATTGAAATCCTATTTAAAAAAGCATGGTGTTTTTTGAGCTTCATCCAACGTCCGCTTGTTTTCATACCTTTATCGCCTCTATGCTAATTATAACCTTTTATGTACCTACTCGAATTACCGAGTCTGTGATCATTTTAGCCTAACAGGTTTAGCTGTATTTTATCCATAAGCGCATGCTGTTTTATAAGTTGCTTGGCTTTTTCAATGTCCGGCGCGAAATAGCGATCTTTGTCGTAAAAAGGCACTTGCTTTCTTAGCAACTGCATTAATTCCTGCAGCTTTTCGCTCGTTGTTAACGGTTTTCTAAAATCTAAACCTTGGCAGGCCGCTAACCATTCAATGGCTAAAATGCCCGCTACGTTGTCAAAAATGTCTCTTAATCGCCTTGCCGCAAATGTAGCCATAGACACGTGATCTTCTTGGTTAGCAGACGTAGGCAAAGAATCGATGGATGCTGGGTGCGCCAAGGTTTTATTTTCACTAGCAAGTGCCGCACAGGTCACCTGCGCAATCATAAACCCTGAATTTACACCACCGTTTTCAACCAAAAATGGCGGCAAGCCGCTTAAGTGAGTATCTATCATTAGCGACATTCTACGCTCTGACAGCGCGCCAATTTCAGACAACGCAATAGCTAACATGTCTGCTGCCATCGCCACTGTTTCAGCATGAAAGTTTCCGCCAGACAAAATATCGCCAGCGGTAGCATCGCCAACATTTGAGCCATCACTAGTTTCAACAAAAACTAACGGGTTATCGCTAACGCCATTTGCTTCCGTCACTAGAATATCTTGAGCGTAGCGCATTTGCTGTAAACAGGCGCCCATCACTTGAGGCTGGCAGCGCAATGAATACGGATCTTGCACTTTTTCACATCTTTGGTGCGACTTACCAATCTCTGAGGTATCTAACAATGCTCTAAACGCAGTCGCCACATCACACTGGCTTTTATGGCCTCGTACTTCGTGAATGCGCGCGTCGAATGGCACGCGAGAGCCTAACGCGGCTTCGACCGTGAGCGCACCAACACCGATAGCACTATGAAGTGCATTTTCAGCGTAAAACAGCCCCTGAAGTGCAAACGCTGTTGATGCCTGTGTACCGTTTAACAGTGCTAAGCCTTCTTTGGGTGCCAGCGCAATTGGCTCCATGCCCGCTATTTCTAATGCTTTGGCTGCACTTATACGTTCTCCTTTGTAGAAGGCTTCTCCTTCTCCTAAAAGCACCACACTCATGTGTGCTAGAGGCGCTAAATCTCCACTAGCCCCTACCGAACCTTTTTCAGGAATGGCAGGGTAAACCTGTGCGTTAAATAAAGTAATCAGCGCCTCTATCACACTCAATCGAATGCCCGAAAAACCCCGTGCGAGCGAATTAATCTTTAGCAGCATAAGTAAACGCACTGTATCTTCTTGCATAAAGTCACCGGTACCGGCCGCATGAGAAAGCACTATACTGCGCTGCAATAACTCCAATTCATTGACATCAATTCGCGTATTAGCCAATAGCCCAAAGCCCGTGTTAATGCCGTACACGGTTCTATTTTCTTCTATGACGTTCAACACTACTTGCTCGGCAGCATTTATGGCGGGTATCGCACTTTCAATCAGCGACAAGTGAATATGGTTTCGATGTACTTCTCTTAACTGTTCTAGCGTCAATGTGCCAGGAACAAGCGTTAGCTTTTTAATTTCGTCTTGCTCAGTGAAAAAAGACGTCTGGGACATGATTACGCCTCCCCGTCTAAGCTTTGGTGTGAGCCATTTTGGTGTGAGCTAATTTGGTGTGAGCTAGAATTTGAACCTGCATTGCAAGCTCTTTGGTTGTTAGTAACGGAATTTACCATAGGAAGGTCAAGGTTATGTTTGTCCGCACAATCTTTTGCAATGTCATAGCCTGCATCGGCATGACGCATTACGCCTGTTGCAGGATCGTTATGAAGCACTCGAGCAATACGTTCGGCCGCTGCATCTGTACCGTCACAAACGATAACCACGCCTGAGTGTTGGCTGAAGCCCATTCCTACACCACCGCCATGATGAAGGCTTACCCAAGTTGCACCACCCGCTGTGTTTAATAGCGCGTTTAATAACGGCCAGTCCGAAACCGCATCTGAACCATCGAGCATGGCTTCAGTTTCTCTATTTGGTGAAGCGACCGAACCAGAGTCGAGATGATCTCGACCAATCACCACCGGTGCACTTAGCTCACCACTGCGCACCATTTCGTTAAAGGCAAGCCCAAGCTTTTGTCTTTCACCTAGTCCAACCCAGCAAATACGCGCAGGCAGGCCCTGAAACTGAATGCGTTCCTTGGCCATATCTAGCCAGTTATGTAGATGCGGGTTATCGGGTATAAGCTCTTTAACTTTAGCGTCCGTTTTATAGATATCTTCTGGATCGCCAGATAAAGCAGCCCACCTAAAGGGCCCTATGCCCTGACAGAACAGCGGACGAATGTAGGCGGGTACGAAACCTGGGAAATCAAAAGCATGCTCAACGCCTTCTTCCAGCGCCATTTGTCTAATGTTGTTACCATAATCGAGCACTGCCGCGCCCGCCTGTTGAAAGCCAAGCATGGCTTTAACCTGTAATGCCATCGACTCTTTCGCTTTTTTAATCACGCAAGCTTCGTCTTTTATACGCTGCGCCTCGGCTTGATCTAGCGTCCATCCAACCGGCAGATAGCCATTCAGCGGGTCGTGAGCACTGGTTTGATCGGTTACGACATCTGGAATGATCCCGTTTTCTAGCATATCGGGAAATACCTCAGCAGCATTGCCGAGCAAGCCTATAGAGACTGGTTTGCCGTTTTGTTTGGCTCTCTCTAATAGTTGCATAGCTTCTTCAAGGGATTGGGCTTTTTTATCTAAATAGCCCGTTCGAATTCTGAAATCTATGCGGGTTTCATCAACTTCCACTGCCACCATTGAAAAGCCAGCCATGGTAGCCGCAAGTGGCTGCGCTCCACCCATACCGCCTAAGCCGCCTGTTAAAATCCAGCGCCCTTCAGCAGTGCCGTTAAAATGGGTTTTGGCCACACTCACAAAGGTTTCATACGTGCCTTGCACAATGCCTTGCGAGCCTATGTATATCCACGACCCTGCCGTCATTTGCCCGTACATCATCAAGCCTTCTTTATCCAGCGCGTTAAAGTGCTCCCAGTTAGCCCAGTGCGGAACAAGGTTAGAGTTTGCAATTAATACTCGAGGTGCGTTTTCATGGGTTGGAAATACGCCGACCGGCTTGCCTGACTGGATAAGCAATGTTTCGTCAGTATTTAAGCGCTTAAGCACTTCAACAATTTTGTCGTATGACGCCCAATCTCGGGCCGCGCGCCCAATGCCGCCGTAAACTACCAAGTTTTGTGGATGTTCCGCCACTTCTGGATCTAGGTTATTCATTAACATGCGAAGCGGCGCTTCGGTTTGCCAACTCTTTGCGTTTAACGTACTGCCTCTTGGGGCACGAATTTCTCTTGTAGGGTCGAGGCGTTTCATAAACTTCTCCTAGGCATCTTTTACTGAAACATTTTTGTTATAAGAAGCTGTATCTTTATAAAAGGCGCCTTGAGAGTTAGCGTCTTAGGCGCGTTTACACTTAAAACTCCAAGTGTCCTCCCAGTCGGTATCTACTGCCAGGGTGGAACAACACAGCGTGGCTAACCACAGCGGCTGACCCATTTCCGTTCCCCGTCCCTCGGGAAAATGTTCTTCGAGTAATCTTCAGGCACGGCTCTTTAGGCTTTATCAGTAACGCTTG
Organism: Alteromonas sp. ABH4_452; assembly: GCF_056311825.1. Taxonomy (NCBI): domain Bacteria; kingdom Pseudomonadati; phylum Pseudomonadota; class Gammaproteobacteria; order Alteromonadales; family Alteromonadaceae; genus Alteromonas; species Alteromonas sp. ABH4_452. The sequence continues at coordinate 3,989,216 of NZ_CM149973.1, forward strand.
TGCAATATCTTTTTCAACAATTACAGCTTCAACGCTGTGGTCCGCCTGAGAAAGCGGCGCGACTTGATTCAGATAAAAGTTTGCGGTTTGCGCTTTAAAATCCTTATCTAAGTAGTCGTTAATCCAAGCTGGATTAACCCACCTTTCTTCATACTGAACGGGCAAGTTGTTCTCGCAATGCACAATAATGCTGTGAAATACAGTTTCTCCCACATCAACGGCTAGGCGCTGTGAAATAGCATCACTGGCAGGCGCAGTTTCAAGCACCAATATCTCGTTAGTGTATCTATGCCCCCGCCTCTCAATTTCATCGCGAATACTTTTGATTTCTAACATTGAACTCATAGGGCGGCTGTCTGACACAAAAGTGCCTATTCCCTGACTGCGCATTAAGATTCCTTCATCTACCATCTCACTTAACGCACGCCGCGCTGTCATTCGGCTAACACCATGTTGCTGGGCAAGTTGGTTTTCTGAAGGCACCTGACTACCCGGCTTCATTTCACCGCTTTCAATGGCATCCAAAATTGCCGTTTTGATAATCCTGTATCGAGGTTGCATATCGTGAGTTCACAACTAAATTGTTAATAATATGATAACAGCATACTTGTATATACAAGTATGCACAAGTACACTGATTTTTAAAATTTGCGCTATGTTTCAGTGAAGGCACTGGATAAAACTAGGCAAAGTGCTAGGCAATAGGTGACTTAAGGTGGAACACGTTATGGCTTATCAGTACGACTCGGTTATTTACAACGTTCGCATTGCATCTATGCAAAACAATGGCTTGCCTTATGGCGAATTACCTTCACATGCCATTGCCCTGAAGGACGGGAAAATTGCTGCACTAATTCCCTGCGACAATTCACTGAGCGAAGTGCTTAAGCAAGCCAAAAACGTACTTGATGCCACTACGCTTATTTCTCAAGATGAAGGTGAAGGAGCAAACGCCAAGCACCCATGGTTATTGCCTGGATTCATCGATTGTCATACTCATCTAGTGTACGGCGGTAACCGCGCTGAAGAGTTTGAGATGCGTTTGCAGGGAGCAAGTTACGTTGACATAGCCCAGCGAGGCGGCGGCATTAAAGGTACAGTGGAAAAAACGCGATGTGCTGATGAGCGCACTTTGCGTAATTCCGCGATAAAGCGAGCAAAACGCCTGTGCGAAGAAGGCGTTACCACCATTGAGGTGAAATCAGGGTACGGATTGGATTTAGACACTGAAGTGCGCATGTTAAATGTGGCTAAATCCCTTGAGCAGCATCTTCCTGTGAGTATCAAAACTACCTATTTAGGCGCTCACGCCCTGCCCAATGAATTTGCTGAGGATTCAGACGGGTATATCGATTTCATTTGCAGTAAGGTACTTCCTCATATTGCTTCACATAACTTGGCTGACGCCGTTGATGTATTTTGTGAAACTATCGGCTTTTCCACTTCACAAACAGAACGGGTGTTTAGCTGCGCACAGCAGCATGGTTTACCCATTAAAGCTCATGTAGAGCAGCTTAGCGACAGCAAAGGTGCAGTTCTAGCAGCTAAGTACGGCGCACTATCGGTAGATCATATCGAATACTTAGCTGACAGCGATATCCCCTTACTTGCCCAAAGTGGTACTGTTGCCGTATTACTTCCGGGCGCGTTTTATTATCTAAGTGAAGTGCAAAAGCCGCCGGTAAATGCACTTCGGGCCCATAATATTCCAATGGCGATAGCGACAGACTTTAACCCTGGCAGCTCACCGTTAGCCTCTATACTTACCGCGATGAATATGAGTTGCGTGTTGTTTCAATTAACCCCAGAAGAAGCACTTCGCGGCGCTACAGTGCACGCGGCGAGCGCACTTGGGCTACAAGATCGAGGTATTATCGATATCGGGAAGCTGGCAGACTTCACCTTGTGGGATATCGAAACGCCTGCTGAACTTGCCTACTGTATTAATGGCCATCGCCCTATTGCTGTGTATAAGGAGGGGAAACATGTTTAAGTGGCAAGGCAGAATAGACAGCGAAGATGGTGCTGAAGGCTTGCGCTGGCATCAAAAAGTTAACGAAATTGAGGATGCTGAAGATAGCGCCTTGACCAACACTATTACTCTTGTTGGTTTTGAAAGTGATTTGGGTGTGGCATTTAACAAAGGCCGCGTAGGTGCAGCCGCGGGCCCAAATGCTATTCGCCAAGCACTTGCAAACTTGCCCTGGCACTGGCCAAGCGCAGGATTGGCTGATTTAGGGAATGTTACCGCTAAAGAGAACTTAGCCCAAGCACAAACCCAATATGCCGACGCCATTTGTTATGCGCTCAAGCAACATGATGGATTGGTCATTGGGCTGGGAGGGGGACATGAAATTGCATGGGGTAGCTATCAAGGCGTTTTTAATGCAAGCCCAAAAACGTCTCGTATTGGTATTATTAATTTCGACGCCCATTTTGATTTAAGAAAACCTTCTCCAAACACCAGTTCAGGTACGCCGTTCAGGCAAGTGTATGAGCACTGCCAGTTACACGACACACCGTTTCATTATGCCTGTTTGGGCGTATCGAAAGCAGCCAATACACCAGCACTGTTTGACTTTGCCAACACGTCTAACACGCGCTATTTGACCGACGTAGCATTAAGTGATGAATCGCTTTGTATGCAGCGAATAGATGAGCTGCTATCTCCGATGCTAAAAGACATCGATGAGCTTTACGTCACCATATGTTTAGATGCATTTCCAGCAGCACAAGCACCTGGTGTTAGTGCACCCTGTGCATTGGGGATTTCTCCGGCTCTTGCTATCAACACGCTCCACTTTTTAGCTCAGCACCAAAATACTTACGGGTATCAATGGAGGCTGTGTGACGTTGCGGAAATGAACCCGAATTATGATATTGATAGCCGTACAGCAAAGCTGGCTGCACGGCTAATTTTTGAGGCGGTAGATGCAATAAGCTCGCACACTTAACGATTTAACATTTACTTGCCACCCGCCCTTTCACACGCAGCGGCGGTAAACAAGACATCAGTGGAGCTATTTAGTGCGGTTTCAGCAGAGTCTTGCAATACGCCAACAATAAAGCCCACCGCAACCACCTGCATAGCCACTTCATTCGGTATATTAAACAGGCTACAGGCAAGCGGAATAAGCAATAGCGAACCGCCAGCAACACCTGAACTTCCGCATGCTGATACCGCAGCAATAACACTTAACAGTACAGCAGTAGGGAAATCTACAGAAATACCTAAGGTGTTAACCGCAGCTAGTGTAAGCACCGTGATGGTGATCGCAGCCCCAGCCATATTAATGGTGGCGCCTAACGGAATGGATACCGAGTAGGTATCTTCATCTAGCTTTAAGCGTTTGCACAACGCCATGTTTACCGGAATATTGGCGGCAGAACTACGGGTGAAAAATGCCGTGATACCGCTTTCTTTTAAGCATTTAAACACCAAAGGATACGGATTCTTTTTCGTTGCCAAAAAGACTAACAGCGGGTTGGTCACAAGTGCGATAAATAGCATCGCGCCAATGAGTACCGTTAATAAATGAGAGTAGCCAAGCAAAGCTTCAAAGCCCGTTGTAGCAATGGTATTAGCTACCAAGCCGAAAATACCGAAGGGCGCGAGTTTAATAACAAAACCTACCACGGTTGTTACGCTATCTGCCATATTTTGCAGCAGTGCTTTCGTTGCCTCGCTAGCGTGTCGAAGGCCTAAACCTAGACCTACAGCCCAAGTAAGAATACCGATGTAGTTTCCATTTACTAGCGCATTCACCGGGTTATCCACCATGTTATAAAGTAACGTGGTAAGCACTTCCGACACCCCTTTTGGTGCAGCTTGGCTAATGTCAGAGGTCACTAAACTTAAACTTGTGGGAAAAGCGAAGCTTGCCAATACGGCGGTGAGTGCGGCCAGTAGTGTGCCCAACAGATAAAGCACAAGCACGGGTTTGATAAAAGTTTGCTCGTTTTGCTTGTGGTTGGCAATGGACGCCATGACCAAAACAAACACTAATAGAGGCGCTATCGCTTTAAGGGCCTTTACGAATAAGCTCCCCAACAGCCCTACTGATTGAGCAGCTGAAGGTGAAAAACTCGCTATCGCAATACCACATACAATACCAATGATAATTTGCAGTACCAAACTGCCATTCATGTAGCGCTGAAACAGGCTAAGGCGTGACGTTGAATCCATAAATGTTGGTCCATTATTATTTTGACGACGCACCATAAAGTATTACGCCCAACAAATGAACCAGTTTGGTCTTAGTTACTCGCAAATTACCGTGTGCTTGCCGTTTATAAGGGTTTACATGCCTTCAAGTATCTTTTGCGTATAAGACGTCCACTCGTAAATAGGGATCTCTTCGTCAATATAGTAGTCTGGCTGAATGCCTACTCCATCAATGGCCATGTGGGGGATGCGCAAACTTTTGGTTAAACTGTAATGCAAAGTAAAAGCACCGCTCGGTGAATCAGTTTGATACATGTTTGAGATATCGAGCACACCCGCAGTGGTCTGCCCAAATAGCTTTACTTTTTTGCTTTGTTTAGCCGCCAGCAAGAACTGCTCAGCGGTGCTACCATTACTTGAATCAACAAGTACGCCTATACTTTTTGGCAGAGGTTCAATTTTATCAAATTTCTCTACCGTTACATCTTCACCAATATTGATGTAGCTACCAATGTGTTGCTGAAGAATGTCATATCCGTCTTTAGCCCACTGCTTTTCTTCTTCACTGAAATGAGGGTTTTGCAAAAAGCCGAGCATTCTAGAGTTGTTAAGCTCGGTTGATAAGTATTCCACGCCTACAGTGCGAATAGGGTTGGTGTATAAAATTGGTAGCAAAGAAGCATAGCTTGCATCACTACCACCACCGTTTCCTCGGATGTCGATAATGAGGTTTTCGGTTTTTAAAATCTTGTCTAGGTGCTTAGCAATTAGCGCGTCGATATCTTTTTTGAAGGCATGGTTGAAAGACGGTATGCGAACAAGCACTGTGTTCTCAGAAATTCTCTTGAATAGCGGGGCTTTTGCACTAAGTAGGCGCACATAACGCGTTACTTCAGGCGATGATTCTTGTCGCGGTTCCTGACGCGACATAACGATAAAGCTATTTCCCAGTACCACATGATTGTTACCTAAGAACGTCATGGTCTCTATTTGTCGGGCGGAGTGATCACCCATCAAAAACGTTACTTTTGCGGCATTGTTGTCTTCAGGGTCGTTAACGATGAACTTTACTTGCCCTGCCTTCCATGACGGATTGGTACTTTCAACGATATAGCCTTTATGGACATTGCCTTCTTTTTTTAAGGCAACCGTATAGCGTGAAAATTGCCAAATACCCTCAAGAGACTCATCACTTTTAGTTTCTAAATGCTGTTTAAATGCTGATAAGTCAAAATCATGCACTGCAGATTCGGGTTCCGCTTCGCCTGAAGTGTTTGTATTAAGCGCAAGACCAATATGTCCCTTGCGAAAAAACGTGAGCCAGTCGCCAAGCACCGTGTGGCATTGCGCTTCGTTTTTCACACTTTGAACCTGATCCAAGATGGCACTATTGTGGGCGGAATAAAGGTCCTGACCTTTTTGCTCAACAGAATATTGAAAGCCGGCATCGTTATTTTCGAACGTCTCTTTTAGCCATTCAAACTCACTTTCGCACTGAAAGGTACTACCAAACGAACAGAAAGAGGCGACAAGAGGAAATATTGCAAATCGTTTCACTATTTATGATGTCCATATCTACATTTAGGAAGAATAAAGTATCATAAAACCATGATCTTGCGAGCATTTACCAAGCACATACTTGTAAGCAAACGTTTTAGCTACTAATTCCTAAGCGGTGAGTTCACCCCACCGCGTAAGGCTTTTCTAGTGCACTTAAGCCCACACCGTTGCGTTTAATCACTTTAAGCTGAGTAGGAATACGCTCTTTCATGGCTTCAATATGGCTTATCACGCCAATCATCTTTCCGCTGGCATTTAGGTTGTCTAGTGCATCAAGGGCCACATCTAAGGTTTCAGCATCAAGGGTGCCAAAGCCTTCATCTAAAAACAGCGAATCGATACTAGTCTTGTGACTAACCAAGTCAGATAAAGCTAATGCCAGTGCAAGGCTCACCAAAAAGCTTTCTCCGCCAGACAGGGTTTTGGTGTCTCGCACTACGTCACCTTGCCAGGTGTCTAATACACTTAAACCCAACCCTTCGTTTTCTTTTCGCATTAGCTGATAGCGACCGTGCAATTTATCAAGCTGCTGATTTGCAAGCTGCACTAAGTTGTCTAACGTAAGCCCTTGGGCAAACCGTCTGAATTTGTCGCCGCTTGCCGAACCAATTAATGAATGCAGATAAGTAATATCGTCATAATAGGCCTCAAACGCGGCCATCTCATCCACAAGCTGCTGCTGCTTTTCACGGGCTTGATTGTTAGCGCTTAGCTGCTGTTCAATTTGCCCTAAAGAAGATAACAGCGCGTCACGCTGCTGAGCTTGCTGGGTAATTTTCGAATCGAGCCACTGTGCACCGTGCTCTTCTAACTCGCTCTGCCACTGCGCTGCATTAGCATGGGATTTTAGCGATTGTTCGGTAGCTAGCGCGTTTTCTAGCTTTAAGTCCGCTTGTTGTTTTTGCTGAGCTAATCGCTTTTGCAGTTCAAGCAGGGTGTTGCGAGTTTCTTCGTCTAAAAGTGCATTGCTGAACGCTTGCTCATCGGCAAATGGGCTGCTCGTCAACTGACGGTTAAAGTGCTCTGTTGCCTCTGTAAGTGCCAGTTTTTTCTCGTTTAGTTGCTCATTAAGCTGGGCAATTTCGGCTTCTAAACGAGACAAAATAGTGTCCGTTTGTTGCAAGCGAGATTTGCATTCACTCACGTTTCGCTCAGCCTTTTCTTGGGCAGCGCTTGCCTTATTCCTTGTTTCAGTAATATCCCCTTCTGGGAATATGTTTGAGCGCGAGTCCCGCAGCGCCTTTAAACTATTATCTAGCTGCACAAGCTCTTCGGATACGCCCTTAAGTTGGTTCTCAGCGCTTTCGATATCACGATTGACCACAAGCAAGGTGCTACTTACCCCTTGCAACTCATCTTTAAGTTTGGCGTGTAGCTGATGATTGTGTTTATAGGTTTTAAGCGCTTCGGCTTTTTCATTTAACCACGTGGCAATTCCATCAATAGACAGGTTGTGAATATCAGCACCGTGCGCCGTCATAGTCTCGCTGAGCGCTAAAATACCATCGTTAACCCCTTTTGTTTTATTCTCTAACTCTGCACTACGTTCGGTAAATTGCTTTTCCAAGGTTTCGCGCTGCTGCAGAGAAACTGCAAGTTCTGACTGCTTGCCTTGTAATGCCTGTTGCGCTTCATTTTTAGCCTGCAAAGCAGCATTTAGAGCTTGCTCGCACTCTTCTAAACGGGTTAATTGGGCACTAATATCATCGAGACGAGTTTTAAACTCCTGGGTAAATTGGGCGACGCTTTGCGATGTATTCATGTCGACGTTTTCAAAGCTTGGTATATCAGCGCTAAGTACGCTTGAGATCTGCTGCCACTTTTCTAACAGCGTATCTCGTTGCCCGCTTGCCTGTTCCAACTGCTTATTAACCTGAGCAAGAGTGAATTCAGTCTGTGCAACGCTTTCTTTTGCTCGCGCCCCTCGCTGCTCAATATCATCTAACTGCTGCTTTAGGCTATCTCGCTTTTGAATAGTTTCAGGTACATCAATAACCACGCTAGACGTGGTGTGCTCGTTTGCCCCACAAACAGGGCATGGCTCGCCATTTTTTAACTGTGCGCGAAGGTGCGCCACTTCAGCATCCAGGGCGATAATCGCTTCTATGTCTTTTAAATTACTACGAACTTGCCTGTAAGCATCAACCAAGGCTTGACGGTCAGATTGCTGCTGAGCTAGTTTCTTCGCTAAGTTTTCCTTTTGCGCACCCAGCGATACTCTGTCTTGCTCTAGTGCTAAATATTGCTGTTGAATATGCCCTATCTGTAACACGTTATCCCAATGATGGAGCTTGGTATCACGCTCTTGCTGAAGGCTTGCTTTGCTGGTTGCATTAGCACTATTAGTATCACTTGGTTTGTCAGATAGCGCGGCCTGAAGTGCCTCTTCGCACTTGGCCACTTGCGCGTTTTTGTCATCGAAGGTCTGCGTTAAGGTGTTTAACGACTCATTTGTTTTTGCGATAGCGTCATCTAGGGATGAAAGCGCCTGACGATGATTATTTACGCTTTGTGTCAGTGTTTCTAACTGCTTTTTATCGTGTTCAATATGACGCGCCGTTTCGCTCCAGCCACTTATAAATTCCGCTATGCCGCTAAGTGAGTGATGTTCATGTAAGTAGGTTTCCAGTTCAACAAGCTTGGTCTTGTTATCTGCCGAAGCGTTTTCGATTTCTGTGCGCTTTAGCGTTAGCGCGTTTATTGACTGCCTTAAACGTGCCGCGTTTTCGTTTGCTTTTTGCTGTTCAGTAGTGAGTTGCGCTATTTGGTTATCTAGCGGAACTACCTGCTCATTTATGCGCTTTTCAAGCTTACTGCTTTGTTGCTTTGTAAGAACTAACGCTTGTTCGGCGTTGGTCACTTCTAAACTGAGCTGTGCCTTTTGCGTTTTTACGTCGGGCAACTGGGCTGCTTTCTCTTCAAGTTTTTCTTTATAACGGGTTACATCTTGCTGAAGCCCGTTTCTTTGCAAAAATGGCAGGCGAAGCTTTTCAGCTGGCTCGCTTTGGGTTAGGAGTTCAAGCTCATGCTTTGCCTCATTGATGGCGCTATTCGCAGCCTGCTGTGCTTCACTGGCTTCGTTAATGGCTAGCTCGTTTGTGTTAAACGCATGTTGCCACTGCTGTTGCTTTTGTAACTGAACAAGTGTTTGGTTAGACGTTGCGACTTGGCTCTTGGTTTGTGCTTGCTCTTCTTCAAGCTGGGTAATTTGCTCGTCGCTAAGCAAGGTTACGCCTTCCAGCTTTATCGCAAACTCTTTTTTCTTTTGTTTAGCGTCACTAAATTGCTGATGTACTGCCTGTGATATCTGCCCGTAAATTTCGGTACCGGTTAACTCTTCAAGCAACTCGGCTCGATCGGCCTCGTTAGCATTTAAAAACGCAGCAAAATCCCCTTGCGACAACATCATAGACTTGGTGAAACGAGCAAAATTAAGGCCAGTCAGCTTTTCAATCTCTTCGCTTTTCGGCCTAACTTGGGTAGCCAATACCTTGCCGCTTTCAACTTCGGCCAGCTCAACATCGGCACTTTGCAGGTTACCGTCAACTTTCCCTCTGGCCCGACGCATACTCCAAAACGCACGGTATGCTTTCCCCTTAATATCAAACTCAACCTCCGCCAAACACTCCGCCGTGCCGCGGGTCATGATGTCGTTGTTAGACGTTGAAATTGGCCCCAAGCGAGGGGTTTGGTGATAAAGCGCTAAACAAATGGCATCAAGCAGCGTGGTTTTACCCGCCCCCGTTGGGCCTGTGATAGCAAACAGCCCATTGTCGATAAACGGAGACTGGGTGAAATCTATCTTCCACTCCCCTTTTAGAGCGTTTAGGTTTTTAAGGCGTAAGGTCAATATTCTCATTGTGTTACTCGCCTTTGTTTTCTGTCTTGTTTGCCAATGATGCCTCTACTGGCGCTTCAGCATCTTCATCATTGGTATGCACTCGTTCTAGCGCTTCATTAAACAGCTGCCTTATCCGGTTGATGCGTGAAGCGCTTTTCTCTGTCCCTGCTTCTACCTTTCCTCTGGCGCTTTGGTCATCATCTAGCAGGGTTTCTTGTGCCGACTCACTTGTTGTATTATCTTCTATGCTCTCCAATGCCAAACGCGCTTCAAATACATCGTTTACTGATAGTTCGCTAAGCTGGACGTTTTGCTTTTCCGTTAAGCTATTTACTGTTCGCTTACGCTTGCGTTTCAACTGTAAAATCTCAGCGTTTTTCCCTTCTAACAAGCCCTGAATACGCTGTTGCAAATCAGTTAGGTAGTCTTCTGTTTCAACTTCAATGCATAACCACACGGGGTCTTTAGGACTAATGGCGTTATCTACTTCGCTAAGGGGTTTATTTACCTCGCTAAGGGCTTTATCCACTTCGCTAACGGCATCACCTGTTTGAGAAGAAGCTAGCGCGATGGCTTCGCTTTCATTAATGTCCGCCTCAATCGCTTTTAAATCGCCTTTTATTACTTCCATGGCCTGAAAGCGCGGTACCGGAAGCGTTGAGATAGTTGGCGTTGTGCTTTCAGATTCAAACGAGACTAACACCACTTGTTTTTGTGTGTTTAGTTCATCAAAACTTAGCGGTATTGGCGAGCCTGAATAGCGAATGTGTTCTGTCTTTGCGACTTTCTGTGGCCTGTGAATATGCCCAAGTGCAATATAATCAGCAGGCGGAAATCCCTTGGCGTCAAAGCCTTCAAGGGTGCCAATGTAGATATCGCGCACACTTTCTGACTGACTCACGCCTAAAGCGGTTAAGTGCCCTGTAGCAAGAATAGGAATGGCTGCGCTATTTTCACTCCCCTCTTTTATTCGCTTTTCTTCAATTGAGGCGCGCAGTGACAGGGCTTCATTGTAAAGCTTTCCGTAATGCTGCTTTATCGCGTCGCCCAGCGCTCGGCGCTTGTCAGTGCCGCTTTGTCCTGCCTCACTAACAAGCACATCACGTGGGCGAATGAACGGTACGGCACACAGTACGGCACTGGGCTGCCCCTTGCGATCGTTAAGCGTAATGACTTGTTCACTTAATTCGCCATAGGTACTGGCTATTACGTGGCTATTTAAGTATTTCAGTAGCGCCTTACTTTCGTTTAACACCGACACTGAATCGTGATTTCCTCCCAGCACCACCAATGTGCACTGCATGCCCTGTAGTTCACCGATAAACGCATGGTAGAGCTCTCTGGCGTAGCTAGGCGGCGTGCCCGTGTCAAACACATCACCCGCGACAATAATCGCATCTATTTGATGCACTTCTACTTGTTGAAGAAGCCATTTAAGGAAAGCGGCATGTTCGTTTTTGCGACTTTTCGTAAAAAAACTCTGACCTAAGTGCCAGTCAGACGTATGCAATATTTTCATGTAGAAGTGAACCAGGCTTGTTGCATTGGAGATAAAGATGCGCATTCAGTGCAATGCGGTTGCTGCCAAGGTGTGTACATAGCTCTACACACCTTAAGGCAACTATAGAGATTTTGTGCTTTTATGACAACGGTTTGAAACTTCCGTTGCCGGTCTTATTTTTTTCCTTAGCCTCGTTTATTTAAAACCAAAGGCGTCGCAAAGGATACCAGATGAAATAACCTAGCTTGGGCAATCTGCTAGACGGTACAAGAAACAATCAAACAGGCTGATAAATATTATCCCAGTAGTCATCAAGTATCTTCACAGCATCGTTAAGCGCCCGCGCCACAAAAATATCGCCGTATTGTTCGACTAGTTCCATGTCCACCAGCTTATTAATAGCGTCAGTAACGTCGAAATCGAGCGCACAATCAAGCTCTTTTGAAAAGTAACTTTCTATTACACTATCGAGCGTTGCCAATGTCATTCCACCAGCGGCAATCTCGCGCTCTGCACGCACCGCGCAGAATGCAGCACCACCTTCTACAGACACTTCACTACATTTCAGCAAAAATGTATAAGCCAACAAAGCCTCTTTGCAGTCTTCTTCCTCTGCCGCGTCAATTAACGTATGAAACACGCCAGCGTTATTGTCCAAATTCTTAAAATACAGATTGTCAGACAAGGCCTTCATAAACCGAATTTTTCGGTTTTTAAACTTTGTCCATTCCTTAAAGATAAAGCTGCCGAATACACCCATGCCAATACCAAAAGTTATTAGGCTTTGCTTAGTCAATTCCACTTCTTCGTCTTTAAAGCCAAGCCAAAAGGCCAGAAAAGATGCCATGAGAAGTAGCGATGCGCCTAATTTAGTCACTAGCACCACGGTGCCACCTATTGCCGCCGATGCACTAATGATCAACTTATCTAGCGGACGCATTTTGACTTCGCTATTGGGAAACAGCATCTCCAAGTCTGCTTTAGGTACGTTTTGGAAAAGCTTTACTATGGTGGAACCAGGTTTAAAGGTAACTGGCGTTTGCCCTTTCTCTTTGAAGTAGGCTTCATCTTTAAAAGTGATATAAACAGCCACTTTGTCGTAATTTGTAAACGACACCTGCTTTTTGCGTAGTCCGAAAAAGGTACGTACGGTTTCCGTTTTTACCGACTCGCCCCGTCGATAAAACACCACATCTTCAAAGTCATTGAAACTTACCGCGAGACGCACTTTGAACAAGGATTCCTCATTCATTGCAGCTTCCAAATCATCATCTGTGACTTTCTCAAAATTAGCTGCGTTTAAGAGGCTGGCAAACCCCTTGGCAAACGCTTTTTGGTTCTGTTTGAGTGCCCTTTCATCTGAAGGCTGCAATTCACGTGTGTCTTTATTTGGATCGAAATGGCTATAGCTATTTTTCAGCGCTTCTAGTTGTTCGTGGTACTGGTAATGTATACGGCTGAATAACAGCGTAGAGAGAGTCCGCAAACCTTCGGAATCGTAAAAAAGTAACCCCTCACATAAAGTAGCGACATCATGCTTACGAAAAGGAATAAACCGTTCTAATGGCATCAGGTGGTCTTATCAGTTTTATTAATTCTTGTTCAATGCGGATAGTTACTGCACTGTAATAAAAATACAACCATTCTTGGCGGAATTAAGCCCAATGGATAATACCTAGCTCGTGAAATCCGCTAAATGTTTAAACGAAATATTTCTTCAACAAAGAGCATCTATACTGCGCGCATTTAAAAATATGCATGTAACTTAAGGAGACATTATGTTTGTATCAAGCTCTCGATACAATAATGACATATCGGCTCTTAGGGACGAGAGTCAAGGTTTGCTTGGTACGCTGGATGCGTTTAAAAATAATACGGCTTATGCCATCTACAATACTGATGGACAGTGCACCTATGCCTCTTCAGCATTACTTTCCATTTTGAATTATCCAAACTCCACAGTAGCATCGTTTTCTCATGCCACGATGCGAGTTGAAGGGGTTGAAGCTGAACCCCAATACAAAACGTTTTGGCAACAGCTCGTTAATGGTGGCAGTTTCAGCGGAACGGTTGCAAGAAAATCAGCGCTCGGTGAAACCAAATGGCTTAAAGCAAGCTATGTTACTGCAAATAAAAACGGTAGTGTGGAAGTACACGCTATTTATCACGATATTACTGAACACGAAACGGCGTATTTTGAAGGTAAAGCAGTCACTGATGCGTTAAACAAATCGATGGCGGTTATCGAATTCGAGCCAGACGGCACTATTATCACAGCGAATGACAACTTCACGGCCACAGTCAAATACAGTTTGACTGACATTCAAGGTAAACATCACCGCATGTTCTGCCGCGATAAGTTCTATCAAGAGAACCCCAATTTTTGGGATAACCTTGCTCGAGGCAATTTCTCTTCGGGTCAGTTTGAGCGCGTAGATTCAAACGGTAATGCACTGTGGTTAGAAGCAACCTACAATCCCGTGTTCGACGCTTCAGGTCGAGTAGTGAAAGTGATTAAATTCGCATCTAATATCACCGATGCAGTGAATGAGAAAGATGCCATTGCACAAGCAGCTGAATTAGCAGTATCAACCGCTGAAGAGACTTCACAAATTGCTGCGGATGGCGCCTCTTCTTTGCAGCGTAGCGTAGAAACTTTCGACGCTGCTCTTTCTGAAGTTGAAGAAACCAACCAGCTAATGCATGAACTCAGTGAACAGTCACTTAAGATTGAAACTATTGTGACAACCATTAGTGGTATTGCTGAGCAAACCAATCTGTTAGCACTAAACGCTGCCATTGAAGCAGCACGAGCTGGCGATCAAGGCAGAGGTTTTGCCGTTGTAGCCGATGAAGTAAGACAGCTTGCGCAGCGAACTAGTGACTCTACAGTGGAAATAGAAAGCGTGGTTGCAGAGAACAGAAAGCTTGCTGACAAGTCGACGAAGAAAATGTCAGGCGTAAAAGATAGCGTAGACCAAAACAGTCAGCAAATTGCACAAGTTCAAAGCATAATTGATGAAATTCAAAAAGGCGCATTAAATGTATCAGAAACCGTTTCCGGTATATTGCGTTAAGAGACCTAGATAAAGATTAGAGAGGGCTGTCATTGTACACAGCCCTCTTTTCTTTAACCTGCTCTTCTAAATTTATTGTACTTCTCTAAATTTACTATAATTTGAAGGTATACAAGCACTTAGAGCAATCTTCTGAATTGGCGCTTTCGCTCTATTTAGTGTGAGCTACATTAGCAATGTGCTGCTGTTGAATATTCAGATATTTTTTAATGCTATCTCCATTTTTACCGTACTGGTCTACAAAAGCCGAGACCGTAAGACCATTACAAGTCATCTCTTCTGCTACGTATTTTTTATCTAACGCTGACGCTTTAATCTGGTTGTGAAACTTCCATTTATTTCCAGTTGCAGCCGTTACACAAAGGTTAGACGTTACTGAATCGTCAGTAGGGATGAATTCGACAGAAGCGAGAGCACTTCCAGTGAATAGTGATGCAAGAGCAACAATAGCAATAGTACGTGATTTCATAGCATGATTTCCTTATTGGGACGAAGTTACCTGTTAGTGGCATTACGTCTTAGCCACATTCACAATTAATATTGTTATTACAATCACTACGCCAACTTTAAAAAAACCATTGAACTTAATAACTTAACGACAAACACAACAGAAATCACTTATCTGTAGCGCATGAGAAAAACCACCTTTCAAGATAATTAGCCAAATAGTAGCATTTTTGACCACCCTATTTTTATAGGTGCCTATTGCTATTGAAACAATCCGTTATTTAGCGATAGATTGCTTCATCTGACTGATTAAGCTTAAATAAAAAATGCTCTTGGCTTACAATGTGCCAATGACTTATCCCGTTCCCGCCAAACAGGTTGAAACCCTGTACGAAATTAAGAAAAGCAAGTTCATTGCTTGCGCCGGCTTTGCCAATTCTCGTGAAAGTGCAATGGCACTTTTAGAAAGCGTCAAACAACAATATCCCGACGCCAGACATCACTGCTGGGCTTATGTGTTTGGAAACCCCAATGCGCCCAGTAGTGCAGCTATGGCCGATGACGGCGAACCTAGCGGCACAGCAGGAAAGCCCATATTGAATGTGCTTCAGCACAAAGATATTGGCGATATTATGGTTATTGTTACGCGGTATTTTGGTGGCGTTAAATTAGGTGCAGGAGGCTTGGTTCGCGCGTACTCCGCAGCAGCTCAGCAAGCTATTGACGCTCTTGAAATAAGACAAGAAATTAAGCTAGAAGCACTTAGCGTGGATATCGACTTTAAACATGAACAGTTCGTACGTCACTTGGTAGAACAAGCCAAAGGCAAAATTGCCAACTGCAGCTATGGAAGCAGTGTAGCAATAGAGGTTGAGCTACCTTTAGATGCACTAAGTGATTTTAGAAAGCAAATGGCGCCCATTGCTTTTTCAATATCTGCTAAAAACGAGTAAGTTCAAGAAAATTAAAAGGCCTGAGTCCGATACAATATCGAAATCAGGCCTTGGTTGCCGTTTAAAAAATGAGTCCAACTGTATGGGGTCATTTCATAAACACTAGAGCCTCACTTTTGAACGACATATCACTATTACTGACTCGCAATCTTAGCCTTTAAACGTACCGCGAATAGGATAGTTATTCTCTGGGTTGCGAATAAACTCTAGACCCGATACTAGCTGCTCTAAGTCTGGACGAACGAACGGCGCGTTGGCGATTTCAGCAATGTGAATTTCGTTATCACCGTTAAGCACAAACAACGCGGGCTCTGCGAAATTGTGATCGGTTTCTTTTTCTGAACGGGGCTCAGAAATATATAGACCTAGTTTTTCCATGTCGCTTTGCGACAACCCGTAAGCAATCGGGAAGTTGATAGACAAGTCGTTTAAGTGTTCTTCAAGCTGCTCTTTACTATCGCCGCTTACCGCGACAACATCAATATTGAGCTCACGTAGTCGACCTGTGAAATCTTCAAGTTTGTTTAAGTATTTGGTACAAATCGGGCAGTGCTTGCCACGATAAACAACTACCATCTTCCAGTCACATCCTTCGCCCTTGTCAGCCAGCGATATTGTCTCGCCAGTTGATAACGTCGCTTTTACTTCAGGAAAAGTAGTAGCTGGGTGCATCTTTTGTGTATACATAAAAACTCCTTAACAATTAATTCGAATCCTTCAGCGTGCGGCTAGCAAATAAGCTGCTCAGCTGCACTTTAATTACAGTTAAATGTTGATACGCTCGTCCTAACTTTAAGATCGCCTTTCTGAACAATCGTTCAAATTTTCGTACAAATAATGCGCTTGGTAAAAATAAAAAAGCAGCGCCTAATGCGCTGCTCTACTTGTCACTAACTTAACAGAACGACTGATGATTAATTCACATAGCCTTCATTCGCTTTCACCGTAAGTGGGTGATAGCCCGGTTTAGCTTCTTCAAATGCGCGTTTAGCAAACGCCTTGCCTTCAGGTGTTTTTGATAGCTCGCGATAAAGGGGCTTAACAAGCTTATTGCGCCCTATCGACACCAAGTAGCTATACAAACGATCATAGGCAGGCTGATAGTTATTCTCTACTGCGATCATCAACCAGCTATGAGCAATTTCGTTGTTTTTAGTCGAGGTGAGTGAAAACGCTGAATCTAGCTCAGCAAGCTGAGCTTCGCTTAACGTTTCAGGCATGTTGTTTAGAAAATATAGCCACTCGTGTACAGTCCACTGCGCGGTTTCAATATCCGCCGCTTTCACTTCGCCAGAAAGCCAAGCGCTTCGTGTGTCATCGATTTTAGTGAACGCATCAGATTCTGGCTGTGGTGCGCCTTTTGGAATGCCAGGCTCAAAAATCCAAGTATGAATTCGCTCTGCGTCTAGCTTATCTGGGTACTGCTTCAATAACGTATCGTCTAAGTAGGCTATAAATGTATCAGTGGTAATACTCTTAAAAGCAAAGTCTTTGAAGTATTGCATTAAAAATGCGTCAAAGTTTTCGCGGCCAATTTTTTGTTCGATTTCACGTAAGAAAAGAGCGCCTTTTTCATAGGGAATATTAGAGAAAACGTCGTCTGGGTTACGGCCTCGAAGGTCGATGGCAAGGATTTCATCATTCTCATCTAGGGCTGCAATGTCGTTCTCTAAATCTTGATAACCCAGCACGGCTTCTTTCTTGAAGCGATCGTGGCCGTAGATCATTTCCATAATGCGGTAAGTTAGATAAGTCGTGAAGCCTTCGTTTAACCAAAGGTCGCGCCATGTAGCATTGGTGACGGTGTTACCAGACCAGCTGTGTGCCAGTTCGTGTGCTATTAACGAAACCAAGCTTTTATCACCTGCGATAACTGTAGGTGTGATAAACGACAAACGAGGGTTTTCCATACCGCCAAACGGGAACGACGGCGGGAGAATAAGAAGGTCGTAACGGTCCCATTGATATGGACCATAGGTTTCTTCTGTTACCTCTAACATGGCTTCGGTATCTTCAAATTCTTTTGCGGCGCTTTCAAGAAGTGTGGGCTCTGCATACACACCCGTGCGCTCGCCCATGGCTTTAAACTTTAAATCACCGATTGCTAACGCAATAAGATACGAAGGGATAGGTTGCGGCATGGTGAACTCATATTCTCCATCGCGCACAGTAGTAGGGTCGTTCGACGCACTCATCACCGCCAATAGCGCTTCAGGTGTTTTAATGGTTGCGTCATAAGTTACCCGTACTTGCGGAGAATCTTGAAGCGGAATAAAGCTGCGCGCATGCACTGCTTGTGCTTGAGTGAATAGGAACGGGTGCTTTTTACCCGCAGTTTGCGCTGGTGTTAGCCATTGTACACCAGATGCTTCAGGCGAGGTTGAATACGCTACCGTTACTGAGTCTGCCGCGCTAGGTAGTGTAATTGTAAGAGGCGTACCTAAATCAGCGTCCGTCTCCCCCATTTCAAAAGGAACGATTTCACCGTCAACGGTTACACTCTTAATATCCAGAGCGCGGGTATCTAGGACCAATGTATTGTTTTCAGGCTCTGTTCGCTTTATATCAAGAGTCACATCACCAACTAGCTGCTGGGTCTCAAAGTTTGCTGTTAGGTTTAGACTGAGATGGGTAACCCGAATCTCATTAGGGTTCGCGAAGGAGTGATAATCTACCCCAGAGGCAATGGCTGCATCGGCGTGATTTTCTACCGAAGCTGTTTTTGCTTCAGTGTTTGAATCTGAACTTACGCTGACGGCTTGATCTTTGTCTGTCTTGGCTGCGTCTACATTGCTGTTATCGCTGCACGCAAACAATACAGGCGCACATACGAACGTAGCCAGTAATCCGTACTTTTTCATATAACTTCCTAAAGAATGATTGATACTAAATTAGTGTATCAAGCTGTTATATGACTGGCGAATCTAATTCAATAAGCACGCCCGCTACGGCGGGCGTTATTATCTGTGTTTATTGGCGTTTATTGGCGTTTATTGGCGTTAACAGCTAAACCAATTGAAGTGAAATTAGGCTAAGCTAATATCTATTTCAATATTGCCACGAGTCGCATTTGAATATGGGCATACTTGATGGGCAGTATCGACTAAGCTTTGTGCTTGTGCTTTGTCCATATCACCTAAATCAACAGTTAGCTTAACCGCAATAGCAAAGCCTTGCTCGATAGGGCCAATTGAAACGTCGCCCGTTACGCTAATGTCATCAGCTAGCTTTACCTTTTGCGATGCTGCTACATGCTTTAACGCCCCAATAAAGCACGCTGAATAGCCTGCCGCAAACATTTGCTCAGGGTTAGTACCTTCACCGCCAGCGCCACCTAGCGCCTTAGGGGTAGACAATTTAAGGTTTAAATTACCATCGCTAGATTTTGCTGTACCTTCGCGACCGCCGGTTGCTGTTGCGGTTCCGGTATAAACGACTTGTTGAAGCTTATGCATAGTTGCTCTCCTCAATAATGAACTGCTAATTTACTTTGCATGCAAAATAAATTAGCACTGAACCCAGTTGCAGATCAAGTATTTTGTATGCAAAATATAAATGACGTTCAGAGACTAGTAACAATAAGGGTTAAGTGTCATGTCAGAATTATTAAAGTTGGAAAATCAGCTTTGTCATCGTTTTTATACGCTGTCGAATGCATTCACTCGCGCTTATCGTCCACTTCTTAAAGCGTTAGATATTACCTACCCTCAATACGTAACTTTAATGGCCCTTTGGGAAACCGATGACATCACTATTGCTGAGCTTCTTGAAAAAACAGTGATTGACGGTGGTGCCATGTCTTTGATCTTAAAAAAGCTTGAAGAAAAAGGCTTTTTAGTCGTGAATAAAGATGAGGTCGACAAACGCGTTAAGCGTATACAACTGACCAAAATGGGTAAGGAGCAGAAAGCCGTAGCAGAAGAAGTACCCGCGCAAATGCTTTGCAAGTTCAATGGTATGACTACAGAAGAAAGTCGCACATTAAAACACCTTCTGGATAAATTGGGCGGCTGCTTCGAAAACACCGATTTATAAGTTCCTTTGTAATCTTATCGTCATCAGACTATCGACGTGTTCTGTTAATATTTTCATATTGAGCGAACAAGTGTGCGCTATAATTGTCATAGATATGCGGAAAGATAAATAAGAGGTGTGCATATTTCTACTGATTACAAAGCAGGAGACGTGATGACAGACGTGAAGGAACAAACAAAAGCTATTTCTGCCAAAGCTTACTCCGTTTTAGAAGAGTGGTTGAATAGTATTACTCACGGTATTGGCTTTATAGCGGCTATCGTGGGTTTAGTATTTATGCTGTACCGCGCTGAAGATACATTAGCGCTAACCACAGCCGCCATTTACGGCTCTACCCTCATTCTCGTTTTTTTAAGCTCCACGCTTTACCATGCCATTTCGCACCAAAAAGCTAAGGGGTGGCTTAAGTTATTCGACCACAGTGCGATTTATTTATTGATAGCAGGTACTTACACACCTTTACTATTGGTTTCAATTGGTGGCGTCTTAGGTATTACCATGACTGCTATTATTTGGAGCTTAGCGCTAGGTGGCGTCGCGTTTAAACTTATCGCTCAGCACAAGTTTCCAAAAGTGTCGGTAATGACCTACCTATTAATGGGATGGATTGCTCTAGGTCTTATTTACCCACTCTATGTCGCTTTGCCAGGCGCTGGACTCTGGTTACTGGTATCAGGTGGGCTGTGTTTCAGCGTAGGCGTGTGCTTTTACGTGGCAAAAAAGGTAAAGTACACCCATGCAATTTGGCATTTATTCGTAATTGGCGGATGCAGTTGCCATTACTTTTCTATTTATTATTTCGTCGTTTAACAAAAGGTTTTAGATAACGCAGCTATGCAAGACGCTGAGAAAAAAGAAGACAGCACAACAGCAAACCCGAATATCGCGTGGTTTTCACTACGCGCAGGTCAAATATGCTTGGGGAAAAAGCCCGTAGAAAGCGATTTTAAACGGCTTAAGTCACTGGGTGTTACCCATATTGCAACGGTGCAAACCAGTGAAGAAAAAGCTCCGGTTATTCGCGATAGCTCGAACGCGGCAGGGTTAGAATGGTT
This sequence comes from Alteromonas sp. ABH4_452, assembly GCF_056311825.1. NCBI lineage: Bacteria > Pseudomonadati > Pseudomonadota > Gammaproteobacteria > Alteromonadales > Alteromonadaceae > Alteromonas > Alteromonas sp. ABH4_452. The sequence goes on from NZ_CM149973.1 coordinate 4,009,850, forward strand.
ATGGGTTCCCTTTTTACACCCGTCGTCAGAGTCACCCACCGAAGATGTACACCTTCATCAATACCTTCATGAGCTATCTCAAATGCTGACTGAGGGAGCGAAGATATATCTACACTGCGACGGTTCACAGCACCGTTGTAGTCTTTTGTTCTATGCGCTTTGCCACTATTGCCGCGTTTCATCTAATAGTGCTTACAATGCGCTGCACAGCTTTGGCGCTAGTGCGGCAAATAATCTTAAAAGATCCGAACTCACCTGGGCTGCAGAATTAGGGCATATCGCACCTAAAATGTAGGCTATAAAAAACGCGCGGCAATACGAAAACTGACCCGCGCGTTTTGCATACGCTAAATTTATTTCAACGTAGGCTTTGGCAGCAGAGGCGAGATGATTTCACCAATACGACGAAACAACTGCATACGCGTTGTGCCTGAACGCCATACTAACCCAATCTCTCTAAAGCCCTGTTCTTCGGCTGGGAAGCTTTTAAGTCCAGTGTGCTCAAGAATGGATTGATTGATCGCGAGCTCAGGTAAAAAGGTGTAGCCCATTTTGCTGTTCGCTAGTTGCACCAAGGTATACAGGCTGCTTGCCGCCACACTGCTAATTTGGTCGCTATGCTGAAGGTTACACGCGCTTACGGCGTGGCCTGTCATACAATGTTCTTGCTGTAATAAGAAAATACTCTTTTTAGGCAAGGTCGAAATATCCACTGGGTTAGGCAGTTGCTCGGCCATATCTTCGTGAGCGATGAGGTGGAACGGGTCGTGCCCCAAAACCATTTGTTTACACCCTGGGGTTTCCATTGGAAGCGCTAAGATCAGTAAGTCTAATCGGCCGTCAGTTAATTGCTGTAGCAGTTTTTCGGTGGTGTCTTCCTGCATCTCTAAATTGATCTCAGGTAGAAACGTAGAAAACGCCCCCATCATGCCTTCAAACAAAAACGGTGCGATGGTAGGAATAACGCCTAACTTTAAGGTCCCTCGTTGCCAGTTGCCCGCGTTTTGCGCGTATTCAACTAGCTCACCGGCTTCTTGTAGCAGCACCTTACTGCGCTCAACAATATCTAAACCTAGTGAAGTAAACACAAACGTTTTGTGTTCACGTTCTAGAAGCTGACTTCCAAAATGTTCTTCTAAGTTCTGAATGGCCGTACTCAGTGTTGACTGACTTACATTACAGCGCTGGGCAGCACGATGAAAATGTTGCTCTTGATGTAGCGTCACCAAATAGTGCAGGTGCTTAAGATTAGGCCATTTCATGGATATCTCACAATGATTCAAAAAGGGATTAAAAAATATTGGATTAATCTAACATAAAGATTAAATACAGCCTAGGGCTGTTACTTATGCTTAACCACACTCACAACCTATTATCTAGGGTTGCGTTTATTTATTCGTCCGTTTACTTCGTTTTATAAGAAGCTTTTAAGAATTTGCCATTCCCAACTGGAAAGCCTTTATAAGTAGCGTTAGGATTAAAGAAATGCATCAATTACCACATGTTTTTACAGCAAAGTAAGACCCGCTCTTGTATCATTCAATCAATTAAGCGAACCACTATTGAGGGCAGTATGAAAGGACATTATAAAAACATTTTATGTGTGTTGAGCGACTCACATCGTCAAGATGACACAGTTGCTCAAGCACTGCATATCGCCAAAGCTCACCAAGCCTCGCTTACCATAATGCTTTCTCTTGAATCACTACCTCCTAATGCGAGTATGGTCATGGAGTCATTCTCTTACGTGGACTCTCAACAAACCATGGAAACTCAGGCTCAGCTTTGGCTTAAGCAGCAGGCAGAGAGCTGGGGTAAACAATACGAAGTGTCAACAGCTGTAACGGTTGGGCACCCGTTGATTGATATCGTTCGCTATGTGATGAACAATAATATCGACTTAGTGATAAAGCGAGCAGAAGAAAGCTTTTTAGATAAACTATTTGGCAGTTTGGATATGCAACTGTTTCGCAAATGCCCCTGCCCTCTGTGGGTTATCAATCACAAACCGCGTAGCCAGTATAAAAACGTAGTGGCAGCACTTGATCTTAACTACCACTACCCCAGTCACGAGGTATCAATAAGACGCGACCTTAACCGCGATATATTACGACATGCTAGCCAAATAGCCTTATTAGAATTTGCTCAGCTGCATATTGTTCACGTATTTGATGCGGTACCGGAAAACATAGCCAGAGATGGCTTTATTACCGTCGATAACGACAGGATGGAAACTGACCTAGCTAAAATTCACGCTGAGCGTGAAAAGGAGTTAGAGAAGCTACTTTCTGAACTTTCTGATGAACTCGACGACAATGTTTGGGAATATTTACAGCCTAAGAACCATATTGTGCATGGTTACCCACGTCGAGAAATTGCAGCTACAACTACATCGCTAGATACTGATGTAATTGTTATGGGTACAGTATCTCGCTTGGGAGTGCCTGGTTACATCATGGGTGATACTGCCGAAGAAACTATTCACCAGTTAAAATGTGCTGTGGTAGGCGTTAAACCAAGAGGGTTTGAATCGCCAATTTCGCGAGATTGAGCATTTCTTATTAGTTTTACGCTGACTCAAACTAAAAGGCCGCGCTTCGACAGAAGCGCGGCCTTTTTGCATATAACAATAAGGTAAGCTTACTAAGCTACGCCAAATGCTGCCTTCAGTATAAAGAAGAAAACAATTGAAAGCAGTGCACCTGCTGGCAAGGTCACAATCCAAGACACAACGATATTTCTAACAATACCTAAGTTAAGCGCTGAAACACCACGTGCCAAACCTACACCTAAAACTGCACCCACTAACGTTTGCGTAGTTGAAATAGGCAAACCAGTACCTGAAGCAATAACTACCGTACACGCTGCGGCTAGTTCTGCGGCGAAGCCACGGCTTGGCGTTAAATGTGTAATGCCTTGACCGATGGTTTTAATAACGCGATGACCAAATAAAGCGAGACCTGCAACAATACCTAAACCGCCTAGTGGTAAAATCCACCAAGCCAGTGTGGCGCTTGCGTTAATCTCACCGCCACTGGTGACAACACTTACTACAGCCGCAAGAGGACCAATTGCGTTCGCTACGTCATTAGAACCGTGGGCGAATGCCATACAACACGCAGTTACTACCATAAGCAAAGCAAATACTTTTTCAACGTTTGCTGCCTGTAAGTCTGCATCTTCAGAACCGCTGAATTTCATACGGCCTATGAACCATTTACCCAAGAAACCAAGTGCTACAGCTATCCCAATTGCTAGCAGATAACCGTTAAGAGCGCTAAGTTCCAAGCCTACGTGCTTAAGCCCCTTCTTAATAGTAACAAGCGACATCACAAAGCCCGCTAATGCCATATAAAACGGCACATAACGCTTGGCATTGGCAAACGGAGAAGCAGTTTGGAAGATGAGCTTATGAGCGCTCATAAAGATAAGGTAAGCAATGATGCCCGATATAGCCGGTGTTACTACCCAACTACCTACAATACCACCCACTTTATCCCACGCTACTGCGTCCATACTGACGCCAGTTGCCGTAAAGCCGATGATTGCACCAATAATAGAGTGCGTTGTAGATACAGGCCATCCCAACCAAGACGCTACCGCTAGCCATATTCCAGCCGCAAGTAGTGACGAGATCATACCTAATACTAGGTATTCAGGTATGTCTATAAAAAAGGTTGAGTCGATAATCCCTTTTCGAATGGTAGACGTTACTTCGCCACCTGCTAGGTAGGCGCCAGCAAACTCAAATATCATTGCAATGATAATGGCTTGTTTTATGGTTAAAGCTTTAGAACCCACTGACGTACCCATTGCGTTGGCAACGTCATTCGCTCCAATACCCCATGCCATGACGAAACCGACGCCGGCGGCAAGGATTATAAGAATTAGGCCATAACTTTCAAAAAATTCCACGGATAATCGCTCCCGATCTAAACGCGATTTAGGCTGGACGCTACTTGAGTAAGTAGCATGATCTCTTCACCCCAAGGGTTAGAGAAAGAAGTTAAAGACAAATTGTGTTTTATCATAAAGTTCGATTAAATTTTGCACGATCTGTTCTTGGCTGCGGCGCATGATAACGTAATCGTCATAGAAGCCATAGCGAAAATCACTGAAAAACGATAAAAGTATACGGAATTATTTGAATGCGATGATAAATCCATCAAATATTGCAGTTTTATGACAAATAAATTTCGCAAATATTCATATTTATACACTGATACGCAAAATAACACTGACCATTTGGACAGGATTACGTCAAATCTTCCAGTTTTTGCTGCATATTTTCCAGCGGCGTATGTCTTACATCTGTACCGCGAGTAAGATAAACCACATACTCACACACGTTTTTGCATCTATCACCAATACGTTCCAACGAGCGCATTGCCCACAATACATCTAGCCAATCCTGCATATCGTCGGTGCTTTTTTGCATTTCTGAAGTGGTGTACGACAGTAACCGTTTGTATTCACTGTCAATGCGATTGTCTTGGTCGTACACTTCTAATGCAGCAGCTTCATCCTGACGGGCAAAGGCGTCGAACGTGCCACGCATCATAGCAGCTACCCTTTCACCAATAAGCAACATGCTGCTTTTAATTGTATCTGAGCTTGGCAGCTTATTGCGCGTTACTAATTTGGCAATACGTTCAATCTCATCACCCATTCGCTCTATATCGGTAATGGCTTTTGAAATAGTCATAATTAAACGCAGGTCGCTGGCGGTAGGATGACGTTTTGCAATAATACGCAGGCATTCTTCGTCAATTTGAATTTCCATGGAGTTAATTTTTAAGTCATTCAGCACCACTTTCTCAGCCAGTGCGGCATGGTTGTGCTTTACCGCTCTTAACGTATCAACCAGCTGCTGTTCAACTTCACCGCCCATGGTCAATACCGAGTTACGCAAGTTTTCCAACTCGATATTAAACGTACCCGAGATGTGCGTATTTAGGGCTACTTGACGCATGGTGAATTCTCCTCGCGGCATAATTCAAAATTAGGACACCCGTTCACTGATACTTTATCCATATCGCCCCGTTATATAATCTTCGGTTTGCTTTTTATCAGGCATGGTAAAGAGTTTGTCACTGTCGGCATACTCTATCAGCCTCCCCTGATGGAAAAAGGCAGTATAGTCGCTTACCCGCGCTGCTTGTTGCATGTTATGCGTCACAATAATAATGGTGCACTGCTTTTTTAGCGAATCCATCAGTTCTTCGATAAAGAGTGTGGTTAAAGGGTCAAGCGCTGACGTGGGCTCATCTAACAGAAGTATGTCAGGTTTTAACGCCAACGCTCTGGCAATCACTAAACGCTGCTGCTGTCCACCGGATAGAACATGGGCAGACTCAAATAGGCGATCTTTTACCTCATCCCACAATGCAGCTTGTTTTAATGCGCCTTCAACGGCATCGTCTAAGTGTCGGCGAACCTTAACCCCTTGAAGCTTGAGCCCGTAACACACGTTTTCATAAATGCTCATCGGGAATGGATTCGGGCGCTGAAATACCATACCTACATTAGATCTAAGGCGTGATACGTTTACTTTACGGCTATTGATATTTCGACCGTCTATTATGATCTCGCCTTCATACTTACAGCCATCATACAAGTCGTTAAGGCGATTAAAACAACTTATTAGGGTTGATTTGCCGCAACCACTTTGACCAATTAACGCCGTAATTTTGTTTTTGGGTATTCGCATGCTGATGTCATTTAACACATGCTTATTACCAAACCATAAATTAAGGTTTTTCACCTCAACTGCAGTTTGTGCTTCACTAATATCATTAACGTTTAGCGTATTGTGTTCAAACAACTTCAACATGTTATAAAACCTGTATTATCCTTTGATGTAGCGTTTGCGCAGGCGCGCTCTAAGTACCACTGCCAGTATGTTTAATACAAAGACCACGACGAGTAAAAGCAAGCAGGCAGCAAACATCATACTTGCACTTTTCCCATCGGTCTGGCTGTGGAAAGCACCGTCATAAATAAGCACGCCCAAATGCATAAACTGTCTATCAAGGTGAAGATAAGGAAATTCACCGTCTATGGGCAGCGTTGGCGCAAACTTAACCGCCCCTACAAGCATTAAAGGAGCAACTTCTCCTGCTGCCCTTGCAATAGCTAAAATTACGCCAGTCATAATGCCAGGAGACGCAATAGGCAAAACGGTACGCACTATGGTTTCAATTTTAGTTGCACCTAATGCGTAGCTGCCTGCTTTCAACCCTTCTGGTACACGGCGCAAGCCTTCTTCTGTAGCAACAATAACCACAGGCAAAGTCAAAATTGCCATGGTCAACGCCGCCCAAAACACACCTGGACTGCCCATGGTTGGCGCGGGTAGTGTTTCGCTAAACAATAGCTCATCAATACTGCCACCTAGGGTATAAACGAAGAAACCAAGTCCGAATACCCCGTATACTATCGAAGGTACCCCCGCCATATTACTTACGCTCACACGAATAATGGTAGTTAGCGCGGTATTGGGCGCATACTCACTTAGGTAAATAGCGGCTAGCACCCCAAAAGGCGTTACAATTATGGTCATTAAAAAAACCATGAGGACAGTGCCAAACAAGGCGGGGAATACGCCGCCAGAAGTATTAGCTTGCTTAGGGGAATCAGTAAGAAACACGCCAATTTCTGAAAACACTACCTGCCATTTTTCGAATGTACTCAAACGGCTTACGAAATCCACATCTTGAATGCTTGAAATGGGGATAACAAAGGGCGCACCGTCTGCAAAACTCACCAGCAAGTTATATTCAGCCCGTGTTTTTTCCAGCGCCTCTACTCGTTTTTGGTACTCGTTAAATGAAGCAACTAAGCGCTCTCTTGCCGGCGCATCTTCCACTACGTTACGTTTATCAAATTGCGACAGCGCTTCGTGTATAGGCGCAAGGTGACGGGTATTGAGCGCTTCAATTTGTGCACTAATCTGTGCTACTTCTTCTATTACTGCATCAATATTATCTAGGGTTTGCGGTGGCTTAGACGGTACAACGATATACTCAGGTAGCGCTAAAATACGCCTACCATCTATCAGCTTAATTTCAGCGCTCTCTTTCGCAAGTCGCGTATCTTTTACTTGTCGGCGGGATAACTGAATTTGAAAACCATAAGGATGCTGAGCATCCGAATACTTAAGGGTAATGTCGTTATTTGATGGCTCATCAAAGAGGTTCGCAAGTACTGAGAACGTGGAGCCGTCTTGATATTCGCCCTTTACCGTGTAAATAGGCTCTGGCCAAAAATAGGCGGTACCGCGAAAACTAATCAGTATAAGTACACTTACGAGCGCGATCAGCAATAGACTAGTGAAAAAGGCGGTTAAACTAATGACTAGCGATTGACGTTGGACTGGATTTAATCCAAAAGATGCTTGATTAGCCATAATTCGCCCTTCTTCTTATACGCTGTCGCAATAGCTCTGCTATGGTATTTACTACGAAGGTAAACACAAACAAAATGCACGCCGTGAAGAATAAAATTTGGTAATGCGCTGATGAAACATCAGCTTCAGGAAGTTCAATTGCCAAGTTAGCAGTGAGTGCTCGCAAACCTTCTATGAGCCCCCAGCTGGAGATTGGCGTATTCCCCGTTACCATAAGTACTATCATAGTTTCGCCAAACGCGCGCCCGAAGCCTAACATTATTGCGGCAACAATACCTGGTAGGGCAACATGTAGCACAACATACAGCAAAGTTTGTAGCCGGGTCGCTCCCAATGCGAATGAAGCATGTTTTAAGTCGTTAGGCACACCATTGATGGCATCTTCAGCTAGCGAGTAAATACTGGGTGAAATAGCTACCCCCAACGCTAGGGCTACCACTATGGTCGTTTTTCCAATAGGACTATCTGATTCCGCCGCTAGCAACGTAAACCCATCAATCCCCATCAGCGAGAAGATGAGCGATGGCGCATATTCCACACTGACATAACCTAAAAGAAACACGCCACCAACTGCAAAGAATAGCTCCGCACCATTCCTTAACTTCTTAGGTAAATACTCCGCTACGGGGCGCTGCACCAAAGCAACTGCGATAAGCACAAAGGGAATAACAATCAGAAAAAAACCAAAAGAAAACAAAAACTGTTCAGCCTTTGGCGATAACCAAATGGCCGCAATGAAACCAATAAGAACACTGGGAATAGCTTCAAGCAGCTCGATGGCAGGTTTAACAATGTTGCGCAATCGGTTTTTAGCGAAAAACGCGGTGTAAATTGCAGCGCCGATAGCAACAGGTATAGCTATAAGCAGCGCTAAAAGAGACGCTTTGATACTGCCTATTAAAAGTGGGGTTAAGCTGAATTTTGCCTCTTGAAAGTCAGAGGCACTGGTAGTTTGCCATACAGTTTCTTCCGTTTCATATCCCTCATAGTGCTGAGGTTCAAAAAGCGATGCCCACGTAGTAATACCACTTAAATGCTTGCCCTCCCACACCGACAAGATGTTGTCAGAGTAGCTGTAAAGCTTATTCCCATACCAAATGATATTATTAGCGGCCCGTTCTATTTTTTGAGAAGCCACCACATCGCCAGATACCCGATTTACTAGCAATACACGTGCTTTGTCAGTCAGCACGGCCACTAAGTTCATACTGGCATGTTCTGTCACCGCTTTCACTTTTTCACCTGGAACCGCTATCTGATAAGTCTGCTCAAAGGTGAGACCTTTTTCACTTTTACTGAGCACCCAGCGGGTGAATGTTTGATTTTCTGAGTTCATTAGAAAGAAGGTGCGGTCTTTGGCTAGAGGAAAAATAATCTTTTCATCTAATGACGCAGAGATGCCACCGGCTATGGGAAGTAGTAAAGTGCCTTTATCATCAAGTCTGTTAAGGTAAAGGGCGTCATCTACTTGAAGCAACACACTCTCGCTGCCAGGTAGCAACACTAGCCTGTCTATATTATGAAATCGTTTATCTACCACCTGCGTAGGGCGATGCCGATTAACCCAACGGATGAAAAAGCTGTCGTCTTGAGCGATAGAGGCTACAGCCCACTTAGAAGACAGTGCTATGTTCCAGCTACTGCGTTTATCCCACTCATCTTTGGGAAGCGCGAACGTAATGCTGTTCGACAGGGCTGTTTGTGGAGCGTTAGCGGCGATATCCACTTCGCTACTGCCTGTCAGATTAAAAGACCTTACCGGTAAGACCCGTACCTGCGCATTGGGCGAAACGTCGACAATATAGTTCTCCCCCATCACGCTGTGAGCCGACAATCTGTGCTCGCATGGACGAATATATTCGTGGTTACTTACCAGCTCTTTGCCTTGGAGCAATTTAAGACCTAATCGACAGTCTGATTTTCTAACCAGCATAGGCTGGCTATTGATAATGTCACCTGCACTTATCACCTTTTCATTGTCTGGTGTTTCAACACTAAACTGATGATGTAAGGTAGGAGTGTAAGCTAGGGGAAGCGCTTGGCTAATGAGATGGGTAATAAGAATAACCAGGGTCAACAAAACAAGGCCGCCAAAGCCCGTCACTACATAGCGCGACCAACTATCTCTACGCTGGCGTTTTTTGTTTGTGCTGTTGCTGTCGAAAGTCATGGGGCTGTTTAGTCATTTTTATTTTCGAAATTCTTCTTTTTTAAGAAGAATAACCCTAAATTGCACTGGTGAGCAGTGTAAGTTTTGTTATGCTAATAGCAAGCAAAAGTTTATAGCATTACCTTCGCGCAACCTACTCGGCGCTTATGGTATTACCCTACAGGAAGACGATCAAAGTTTTTCTCTACACGCCCAATAAGGAGCTTTGCATGCAATCACTGGTTATCAGCATTATGGGTAAAGACAAGCCTGGTTTGGTAGACGCACTCGCTAAGTGTGTATATAAGTATGAAGGCAACTGGCAAGGGTCAAGCTTTGCGCATATGGCGGGTATGTTTACTGGCTTTGTAGAAGTACATGTTGCCGATGAAAATAAGCAGGGTTTAGTAGATTCGCTAGACGCCATCAAAGACTTGTCTGTTCAATCTGTTGCTGTTGCAAGCAATCAAAATAACAACACAACTAAGTTAACCGTGGATGTAATGGGTAACGACAAGACAGGTATTGTTCAGGAGCTAACATCCGTACTTAACCAATTTAACTTAAATATTCTCACTTTTGCTTCTCATTGTGAAAGCGCGCCTAACTGGGGTAGCCTAATTTTCAAAGCAAAAGCTGAAATTGCGGTAACGGAAGACTTCGACGACGGAGCATTACAAGATGCACTAGAATCGTTAGCTAATGACTTAGTCGTAGATATTACTGCAACGCGATAAATATAGGGGCATGAGTGCGCGAGGGACTATCGCAGTGTCTCATAGTCATGCCCATAGGTAACGGAATCACCGCAACGTATTACGTAGGCTTTAGTGCCAAAATACGTGTTGTCACAGTAGTGTCACTGACTGGTGGCAGTCTTTGACCATTTTTATGAACGTGAATTGAGACATTATGGATAACGACGTTTTATATTATCCCAAAGAGCTAAGCTGGCTATCGTTTAACGAACGCGTATTGCAAGAAGCCGCGGATAAAAATAACCCTGCAATAGAACGCATTCGCTTTCTTGGTATTTACTCTAATAACCTTGATGAATTTTATCGGGTACGCGCGGCAGATGTTAAACGCCTTATCACTATCGCCCAAAATGACGGAAACGAAGAAGAAGCAGAGCGCCTCACCGAACTTATGGCGCAGATACAAAAGAAAGTAGTACAGCTTTCTGAAAAATTTGACCAAATCCATAAAGACGTAGTCAAAACCCTTGCCCGTTACAACATTCATATCCTGCGTAAAGATGACTTAGACGACTACCAAAAGCAGTGGGTACGTAATTATTTTATCAATAAAGCACTACGCCATATTGCGCCTATCCTTATTGATAAGAAAACAGATCTGCTAAGCCGCTTAAACGGAAACTCTGTCTATTTGTATGTTGCGTTACGAAGAAAAGAACGCAACCCTAAATTCGCCGTTATTCAAGTTCCCACTTCTGAAATGTCGCGCTTTATGCTGATCCCTCCGCAAAAGAGCCGTAAGAAAAAGAGCATTGTTATGCTCGATGACATGATTCAGCTGTGCATTGAGGATATTTTCCGCGGTTTTGTGAAATTTGACGAAATTGAAGCCTTTTCATTCAAAATGACCCGTGACGCAGAGTATTCGATCAACGAAGAAATTGACGAAAGCTTCGTAGAGAAAATGTCAGAAAGCATGAAGCAGCGTCTCATTGCTGAACCGGTGCGTGTTATCTACGACACTGACATGCCAGAAGATATGCAGTCAGACCTTCGCAAGCGCCTTAAAATTACCAAGCTCGATACCATGCACGCTGCTGGGCACTATCGCAACTTTAAAGACTTCATAGGTTTTCCAAATGTGGGGCGGGATTATCTCGAACACACTCCACTGCCGGCCATCGACAGCAAAGCGTTCTCTCTATACAACACGGTATTTGATGCGATAACAGCACGAGACATACTACTATACTACCCATATCACCGCTTCCTGCACTTCACCGAATTCGTTCGACAGGCGGCTTTCGACCCAAATGTAAAAACTATACGCATCAATATTTATCGAGTGGCGAGTAACTCCCGCATAATAAACTCGTTAATTGACGCGGTAGATAACGGAAAAAAAGTTACGGTTGTCGTAGAGCTTCGCGCACGTTTTGACGAAGAAGCCAACATAGAATGGTCTAAGCGCATGACAGATGCGGGCATTCGTGTAGTGCTTGGTGTGCCCACCCTAAAAATTCACTCTAAGCTGTGTATTGTAACCCGCGAAGAACGGGGCAGTTTGGTGAATTATGCCCATTTCGGTACAGGTAACTTCAACGAGAAAACCGCGAAAATTTATACCGACTACAGCTTATTCACCCGCAATCAAGAATTGGCCAATGAAGGGGTAGCGGTATTCGATCTTATTCAATACCCTTATAGACGTTATAAATTCCAGCACCTACAAATATCGCCGTTAAACGCGAGAACCAAAATTCAGTCGCTAATTCGCCAAGAAATTCAGCACCTAAACCAAGGTCAAAAGGCTCAAATCACCTTCAAGATTAACAACCTTGTTGATAAAGAACTGATTGATGATTTGTACCGAGCCAGCCAGGCTGGCGTCAAGATCCGCGGAATAGTCCGTGGTATGTGCTCGCTTAACCCTGGGATAAAAGGAATAAGCGAAAACATCGAAATCATTTCTATTGTTGATAGGTTCCTCGAACATCCTCGCGTAATGATTTTTGAAGGCGGCGGCGAGAGAAAAGTGTATATTTCATCTGCTGATTGGATGACCCGAAACATGGACAACCGCATAGAAGTAGGCTGCCCGGTTTACGATAAAGGTCTTCAACAGCGCATTGTTGATATAATGGAACTACAATTTAAAGATACCCTGAAAGCTCGAGTAATTGACAAGGATCAGAGCAACAAGTACGTTGCGAGGGGAAATCGTAAAAAACTTCGCTCGCAAATAGAAATATACGACTATTTGAAGAAGCAAGAAGACACTATGTAGGATATAAGATTAGTACATGACCCAGCACGAATCAGTTTTTAATGACGTGGAAACCCGCGAAGTCAGTAAAGTCGCAGCACTCGATATTGGCTCGAATAGTTTTCACTTAGTAGTAGCACGTATTGTTGCTGGGTCTGTGCAAATTCTGCATAGAGTTAAACAAAAAGTTCGCTTGGCCGAAGGGCTTAACGAAGACGACGTATTGTCTGATGAGGCAATGGAGCGCGGGCTATCTATGCTTAAGGTAGTAGCAGAAAGCCTTAAAGGGTTTGAGCCTGATTCAGTTAGAATCGTTGCCACTCATACGCTGCGCAAGGCCCGTAACGCACGAGACTTTATCAGCGCAGCAAGAGACATCCTTCCCTACCCTATAGAAGTGATTTCAGGCGTAGAAGAAGCGCGTCTTATTTACTCTGGCGTTGCCCATACTAATCACGCAGACGGTCAACAACTGGTTGTTGATATTGGCGGTGGTTCAACAGAATTTGTTATTGGCGAAGGGTTTACCCCTTTGCTTTGCCGCAGCCTTCAAATGGGGTGTGTTAGCTATACCAAACGGTTTTTCCCTGACGGTGAGCTAAAGTCCAAAGCGTTCAATCGCGCCATAACTGCTGCGCAGCAAGAACTTGAGTTAATTGACAATAAGTATCGCAGACTTGGCTGGGTCCAATGTATTGGTACGTCAGGTACCATCCGCTCTCTGTTCACTCTTTGTCAGCAAGACAGGCCCAATGGCCACGATATCCCGGTAACGCTTAAAAGTTTACGCAATTTGATGAAGCAGTTCATAAGCGCAGGCCATATCGACAAATTAAGTTATGCAGATTTAAGTGAAGACCGTCGTGTTGTTATTGCAGGCGGTCTCGCTATTCTTATTGCTGTTTTCAGAGCGCTAGAAATTGAAGGCTTGGTTTACTCGCCTGCCGCCTTGCGTGAAGGCGTACTTTATCAGATGGAAGATGAGTTACATCACGCTGATATTAGAGGCAGAACCGCGAGCAGTTTGGCCACCCGCTACGATGTAGATACGTCACAAGCAACCATGGTGCTTAATACAACGCTGTCACTTTTCAATGATGTTGAAAAAGAATGGAAACTTAAAGGGCGTGATTTTAAAAGTATGCTGGGTTGGGCTGCTTTACTTCATGAAGTAGGCATGCAAATTAACTCTCGGGGTATTCAAAAACACAGCGCCTATATTCTTGGCAACGTGGACATGCCTGGATTTACGCAGGAACAACAGTTACTGCTAGCTACACTCGTGCGTTTTCACAGAAAGAAAATTCGAACCAATGAACTCCCCACGTTCAACCTTTTTGATGAGCAGTCGGTAAAGCATTTAATTGCACTACTGCGTTTGGGTGTGCTGCTTAATATTAAACGCCAAGAGGGTTTTGTACCTGATCTCGTTGTTAAGGTAGAAAAGAATGAACTGGCCATTACCTTTCCTGAAGGCTGGTTAGATGAAAAACCTATAATCTCTGCTGACCTACTACGTGAAAGTCACTACTGGAAATCCCTTGATTTGAAGCTTTCTGTTTTTCCTGATATCGAGCAACTTCATCCCACGATAGAATAAGAAAAACGTCAGGCTCGGATTATAAAAATGGGGCATTGAACCGATTGGATCGGAACAATAGCCCCATTTATCTCTAGCCTTGCGAAACTAACGTATCTAAACGTTGATTCAATTACTCGGCTTTGGCTTTGGTATCATCAAAGTGCGCGCTGTCGTATTTTTTGAACCACGCCAAAATGTTTTCCACTTTACCAATCATTCTAGAAGGTTTAGAGGCAATACCATGAGGTGAGCCGGGTACTTTCACGAGTACACTATCAACCTTTTGAAGTTTTAACGCTTGATAGAACTGCTCAGTTTCAGACATTGGCGTGCGTTTATCTTCCATTCCAGTAATCAACATGGTGGGGGTAGTTACATTGCCCACGAGCGATAATGGCGAGCGCTTCCAATAGTGCTCTACATTATCCCAAGGTTTACCCGGGAATTGAAAAGGTATCTGGTACAGGCCCGAATCGGCGGTTAATACCTTCGACAGCCAGTTAATAACAGGTTTAGCAACCACGGCGGCTTTAAAACGGTTTGTAAGTCCAATGGCATAGGCTGATGCAATACCACCTGCAGAGCCACCCGTTATAAATAAACGCTCTGGATCGGCAATGCCTTTTTCAATCAGCGCGTCTACTCCAGACATATGGTCGGCAAAGTCGTACTCAGAGCTATATTTCCCCTGAAGTAGCAGTGCAAAGCGCTCACCATAACCCGTACTGCCTCTGTGATTATCATAAAACACCACATATCCCTCGGCTGCCATGCGCTGTAGTTCAGCGGTAAAGACAGGGCCATAAGCGAGGTTGGGTCCACCGTGAATTTCTAAAATTAGCGGATAGGTTTTCGAGCTGTCATAGTTAGGCGGAAGAATATACCAACCTTGAATTTCTTCGCCGTCGATAGAAGATTGATAGACTATTTCCTTAACTTCACCTAATTTTTTGTGGCCTAAAACATCTTCATTAAGCGAAGTAAGCTGTCGCTCGCTTCGGGTGGTGACATATAAATCGGCGGGTCTGTCTGTACGCCCTTTAGTATAAGCCACAACATCGTTAACAGCGTGATAAGTACCAAATACGTAAGGACGCCCTAACGTGGTGCCGCCAAGCCCTCTAGCTACGGCTTTTACACTGCCAGAAAGCGATACCACATCCACCTGCGCTAAACCGCGAACCGACTGCTGAAAATAAACGTGCTTATTATCTTTCCAGTAAAAATTAGACACCGAGTTATCAATGTCTTTTGTTATGTTTCTTTGTTCAGAGCCATCGCTATTCATTACATACAAATAGCTATTTTTGTACATCACTTTTTCGTCGTCACGGTACGCATAAGCAATATGCTTTCCGTCCGGCGATACAACAGGTGACGATTCTCGCCCTTTATCCTGCGTCAATTGTTCAATATTCCCCGTCATATCAACAGAAAATATATCGGCCTCAACTGGTTCATACTCCCAGTTATCACTGCGGTTAGCAGAGAAATAGATTTTGTCACCATCGAGGGAGAAGCTTAATCGCCCATTGTGGTGATAGTTACCTGAAGTCAGCTGGCGTGCTGTGCCTCCATCGGCAGGAACGATAAAAATATGGGTATAAGCTGGCTCAAGAACACCGCGCCCATCGGCTTGATAACGCGCCTTAGTGATGTATTGGAATTTAGGCGACCACTTTGCGCCGTCCGGCTTTTTAGGCATTTTAACGTCTAGCGGCTTTTCCTTTGCATCAACGCTCATGGTGAAAGCAATGTATTTACCGTCAGGCGACCACGTAATGTTACTGGGACTTGAAGTAACGTTGGTAACTAACGCCGTTTGCCCTGTGTCCATCCAGCGCACATAAAGCTGAGGTTTGCCCTCTTCATTGGATAGATAAGCCAATCGGCTTCCATCAGGTGACCAGCGAACAGAGTAGTAATTCTTTTTTGATGAAAGTAAGGGGCGGTTTGACTTGCCATCAACCGACGCTAGCCACACATTTGCCCGGCTACTGTCTGACATAATGTCGTTTGAACGACGCACATAGGCGATATTTTTACCGTCTGGAGATATCTGAACATCACTCACGTATTCCAAATTAAAGATATCTTCCGATTTAAAATACTGGCTATCGTCTGTATCGGTAATTTCAGCTTCAGTATTGGCAAAGACTGTACTGGGTAACACCGTATTTGATAAAGCAAAGGCGCCCCCGTAAAAAAGTGCAGTTAATACTGCCTTACGCATCATTACAGACGAGCATCTGAGACTGCTATTTCTAAACATACCTCACCTTATTTTTCGTTATATGGACCCGTAAACCTTTGCGGAACACTTTAAATCAGGTCCTCTCTTTTTGCTTTCTGGCGTAATCACTTTTGCGTGATGTTAGTGTTATTCCAGTATTACTGAATAAATATTCTCAATAAAGAGTAAACGCTGAACGCCCTCAACAAGACGACTAAGCGCAAACTAATAGACCTAACACCACAAATATTACATGTTAGTACATTTGTTAGCCTTATGGTTAGTTGCAGATAAACGTCAGAATGCTAACGTTTATACATGGCAAAAAGGTATTAACCATGAATAATCCACACGGTGAATTTAAAAGTAAAGCGAACGGTCAGTTACTGATGTTCGCGGCGCGCGGTCCATGGAATGATGAAACCATGAGAAATGGCATGATTAAGATGTCGTCCGATATCTCTACATTCGAACAAGGTAGACCATGGATACAGTTAAGTTGTCTTTATGGTGAAAGCCTGATGCCTCCCTCCACCTTTGATATTTTTGTAAAGCAAACACGCGTAAGGAAAGCCCGCGGCCTGTCATTTCTTGCTGTGGTGATATTAGATACCGATATTATGCTGACAACTAAGCAACAGATCTCTCAGTGTTATGACGCTGCTGAGGTTCCTTATTGCTTTTATGATTCTGTGGAAGATGCTTTACAAGCGCTAACGAAAATGGACTATGACTTTGGTAATAAAGACGCTGAACGCTTTTTTACCAAGTTTGACTTTACCCGCTAAAAAATCAGCAAAACAGTGAATAAATAGAAAGAGCGCCAGTGGCGCTCTTACAACTTTATAATGAAGATTGTACCAATGCTTTTTGTTACGCTTTAGAAGCTTGGTAAATACCTTCAATCGCTTTATCTAGTGTTGCTTCAAACTCTTCTTGAGATTGCTGTGCAGATACGCCTTCGGTCAATGCGCGAGAGAAGCTCGCAATCATGCCTTGGTTTTCTGTTAGTTTTGCGTTTGCATCGTCACGGCTGTAGCCACCAGAAAGTGCAACCACTTTAAGTACGCGAGGGTGATCAACAAGCTCTTTATAAAAGTTGGCTTCGGTTGGTAGCGTTAGCTTAAGCATCACTTCCTCACCTTCGCTAAGAAGATTAAGCTGGGTTAGGATCTCTAACTTAAGTAGCGCTTCAGCTTCTGCTTTTTGCGGGCTGTGTATATCAACCTCTGGCTCGATAATTGGAACTAGGCCAGCAGCTAAAATTTGCTTACCAATTTCAAACTGCTGAGCAACGACATCTTTAATACCTTGATGATTCGCAAGCTTTACAACACTGCGCATCTTAGTGCCAAATACGTCTTGTGCTACCGCTTTAGCAAGCAGTGCATCAAGCCCAGGCATAGGCTTCATCACTTGAACGCCATTGCTCTCTTCAGCCAATCCTTTATCAACTTTTAGGAAAGGAATAACACGCTTTTTCTGCCACAAGAAGTGCGCAGTAGACATGCCTTCAATTTCTCTATCAAGGGTGTTTTCAAATAAGATTGCGCCAATAACGCGCTCGCCGCTAAAAGGGGTGCTGGTGATAATGCGTGTACGCATTTCGTGAACTAGATTAAACATCTCTTCGTCTGAGCTGTATTCAGACTCTTCAATGCCATATAAGCGTAACGCTTTCGGTGTACTACCGCCGCTTTGATCTAACGCTGCAATAAAACCGGTTTGTGTTTTCAGTTTATCCAACATTGCCTGCTGAGCTTGTGATGCCATTGCAACACTCCTTTTGTATATTACTGCCTTAATAGACAGGTGTAGGGTTTATTGTTATACCAATTCTATTAAAGATCTGTTTGTCTCAGACTCGGCACGCCGACACCTTAAGTAAACACATCTGTAATAAGATTGGTATTTATGCCTGCGTACTTCACTGTTTCGCAGGTGTAATCGTTTCCGATTATAGGGTCACGCTCAAAAATGCTGTTACTGAGCGTGACGCATGTTGGGGCAACTTTGCACTAGGCCTTAGCTTTAATGAGCTTCTATGAACTCTTATTCGCTATAGCACGCTGCTTTCATGTGCAGCGCTTTGGCTTATTTGTTTTTTTCTTCTAGTACTGCTACCGCTGGTAGTGTTTTACCTTCCAAGAATTCAAGGAACGCGCCACCACCTGTCGAAATATAAGAAACCTTATCGGCAATTCCGTATTTATCAACCGCTGCTAGTGTATCACCACCACCTGCGATTGAGAATGCGTCGCTTGCTGCAATCGCTTCTGAAAGCGCTTTCGTACCTGCACTGAACTGTTCAAATTCAAAAACGCCTACAGGGCCATTCCAAACAATGGTGCCCGCATTCTTAATAATATCTTCTAACGCTTTTGACGAGTCTGGACCGATATCAAAAATCATATCGTCGTCTGCAACGTCACTGACTACTTTAAGCGTCGCTTCTGTGTTTTCATCAAACGCTTTGCCCACTACTACGTCAGTCGGCACTGGAATATTACCGCCATTTGCTTGTGCTTCATTCATAAGCTGCGTAGCTTGCTCAGTTAAGTCCATTTCCACCAGCGACTTACCTACATTGTGTCCTTGCGCCGCAATAAAAGTATTAGCAATACCACCGCCAACAATTAACTGGTCAACTTTTTCAGCTAGTGTTTTTAATACGGTTAGCTTGGTCGATACTTTTGAACCACCAACAATAGCAACCATTGGGCGCTTAGGGTTGTCCAGCGCTTTACCCAGTGCATCTAATTCGGCAGCAAGTAATGGGCCAGCACAGGCTTTTGGCGCGAATTTAGCAACGCCATGTGTAGACGCTTGTGCACGGTGAGCGGTGCCAAAGGCATCCATAACGAAAATATCGCAAAGTGCTGCATACTGTTTCGCTAACGTCTCGTCGTCTTTCTTTTCGCCGTTATTAAAACGTACGTTTTCAAGGATAACCAATTCGCCTTCGCTAAGCTCAACACCGTCTAGGTAGTCTTTAACAAGCTTAACCGGTACGTCTAGGGCATCATTAAGGTAATCAACAACAGGTTGAAGAGAAAACTCATCGGCAGGCTCGCCTTCAGTAGGACGGCCAAGGTGAGACATCACCATAACTGCTGCACCAGCGTCTAGGGCTGCTTTAATCGTAGGAATAGATGCTTTGATACGCGCATCTGAAGTTACTTTGCCGTCTTTTACCGGCACATTTAAGTCTTGTCTAATTAGTACGCGTTGACCATTTAGGGCCATATCGCTCATGCTTGGAATTGCCATCGTCTTTCCTATGTTAATTTAAATTCAATAGAGCGTGTTTTAACAAGTCAAACACGCTCAAATTAACTGTGAAAGCTGCGCGGGCTGGTGCCACCAACCCTTGGCAGCATCAATGCTTTATTTTGCGTCGAACATCACTTTAGCGGTATCGAGCATACGGTTTGCAAAACCCCATTCGTTGTCACACCACACCAGTGTTTTAACCAGCTGTTTGTGACTGACTCTTGTTTGTGTGCCATCTACAATACACGAGTGAGGGTCGTGATTGAAATCTACTGACACCAAAGGCTCTTCGGTGTAGTCCAAAATGCCCTGTAAACGCCCCGCTTTTGCGTTGCGAAGGGCTTGATTTACTTGCTCAATAGTTACCTTAGACTGAAGCGTTACACTTAAATCCATGGCAGTAACATTGATAGTAGGCACACGAACCGCAATAGCTTCAAACTTGCCCGCAAACTTAGGCAGAATACGCTCTATACCGGCAGCGAGGCGGGTATCAACGGGAATAATCGACTGACTCGCGGCGCGGGTTCTGCGCAAATCTTCGTGATAAGCGTCGATAACTTGCTGATCGTGCATAGACGCGTGAATGGTTGTGATCGTACCACTTTCAACACCGAACGCAGCGTCTAGCGCTTGAATAACCGGAACAATGCAGTTTGTGGTACAAGAGCCGTTAGAGACTAATTTTTGTTCACTGGTCAACGTGTCTTCGTTGGTTCCGAAAATGACCGTATTGTCTAAATCTGGTGACCCGGGTGACGAGAAAAGCACTTTGCCAGCGCCCGCATTTAAATGTGCTTGCCCCGACGCTCTGTCATCAAACTTGCCCGTACACTCAAGCACAATATCAACGCCCAAGTCTTTCCAGGGTAGGTCTTTAATATCGCTTATCGCGAGCAGTGTAATATCGTCACCTGCGACATTAAGCGTATTGTTTTCTAAGGCCACATCAAAACGGAACCGCCCGTGGGCGGTATCGTATTTAAGTAAATGTGCAATGCCTTCGGGTTTAGCAATGTCGTTAATGGCCACCACGTTAAATTCGTTGTTGCGCCCGCTTTCATACAGCGCGCGCAACACGTTACGACCAATACGACCAAACCCATTTATGGCAATATTTACCATAGGCTTATCTATTACCTCTTACAGAGACAGTGCAGCCTCTACTACAGCGTCAGTGGTAATGTTGAAGTGCTTAAATAGGTCGCCAGCAGGCGCAGACTCACCAAAGGTGTCCATGCCCACGATAGCGCCATTAAAGCCAACGTACTTGTACCAGCTATCTTTAGACAGCGCTTCAACCGCTACGCGTTTAACAACGCTAGAAGGCAGTACGCTTTCACGGTAATCAGCAGATTGACGGTCGAATACGTCAGTTGATGGCATAGACACTACGCGAACGGCTTTGCCTTGCTCGGTTAGTTTTTCTGCTGCTTCAACGGCTAGCTGAACCTCAGAACCAGTACCAATAAGAATAAGCTCTGGTGTACCTTCACAGTCTTTAAGTACGTAACCGCCTTTCGCGATATCAGCAACTTGTTGAGCGGTTCTTTCTTGCTGCGCTAAGCCTTGACGTGTGAAGATTAGCGTTGTTGGGCCGTCAGTGCGCTCAATAGCAGACTTCCACGACACAGCAGACTCAACCTGATCACAAGGACGCCAGTTATCAAGGTTAGGCGTTGCACGTAGCGCAACCACCTGCTCTACCGGCTGGTGCGTTGGACCGTCTTCACCTAGACCGATTGAATCGTGGGTGTAAACGAAAATTGCAGGCTGCTTCATTAATGCCGCCATGCGTACCGCATTACGTGCATATTCCATAAACATTAGGAAGGTTGCACCGTATGCCTTAAAGCCACCGTGAAGAGCAATACCATTCATCATGGCCGACATACCAAATTCACGTACACCGTAGTAAATGTAGTTACCTGATGCATCGTTTGCTTCAACGCCTTTGCTACCTTCCCAAATGGTAAGGTTAGAACCAGCAAGGTCGGCAGAGCCGCCTAATAGCTCAGGAAGTAACGGACCAAACGCGTTTAATGCATTTTGCGACGCTTTACGTGAAGCAATGTTTTGTGGGTTAGCTTGAAGCTCAGCGATGATAGCATCTGCTTTGTCGCTGAAATCTGCTGGCAGCTCGCCATTTACGCGGCGTTTAAATTCTGCTGCAAGCTCTGGGTAGGCGGCTTCGTATGCAGCGAAAGCGTCGTTCCACGCGCTTTCCGCTTTTGAGCCTTTCTCTTTGCCATCCCAGCCCGCGTAGATATCGTCTGGAATTTCGAACGCGCCGTGGCTCCAGCCAAGTTTTTCACGTGTAGCGACAATTTCGTCATCACCTAACGGTGCACCGTGGCAAGACTCAGTACCTTCTTTATTAGGCGAGCCGAAACCAATGGTGGTTTTACAACAAATCAGTGTAGGCTGCGCCGTATTCGCCTGCGCCTTTTCAATGGCAGCTTTTACTTGTTCAGCATCGTGACCGTCAACGCCTTCAATCACTTCCCAGCCGTAGCTCTTAAAGCGTGCTGGAGTATCATCGGTGAACCAGCCTTCAACTTCACCATCAATTGAAATGCCGTTGTCATCCCAAAATGCGATTAACTTACCAAGGCCTAGTGTACCGGCCAGTGAACACGTCTCGTGAGAGATACCTTCCATCAAGCAGCCATCACCTAGGAACGCGTAGGTGTGGTGGTCAACGATAGTGTGACCGTCTTTGTTGAACTGTGCCGCTAACACTTTCTCAGCAAGCGCCATACCCACTGCGTTACTGATGCCCTGACCTAGCGGGCCAGTGGTGGTTTCAACGCCTGGCGCATAACCATATTCTGGATGGCCTGGCGTTTTTGAATGCAATTGACGGAAGTTCTTTAACTCTTCAATTGGCAGTTCGTAGCCTGAAAGGTGAAGAAGAGAGTACAACAGCATTGAGCCGTGACCATTTGAAAGCACAAAGCGATCGCGGTTAGCCCAAGATGGGTTTGCAGGGTTATGTGATAAGAAATCACCCCATAGTACCTGTGCGATATCAGCCATCCCCATTGGGGCACCTGGGTGACCAGATTTAGCTTGTTGAACGGCATCCATGCTTAATGCACGGATAGCATTGGCGAGTTCACGACGAGAGGGCATGTTGTCTCCTGATTTATTTTGTATCTTTTGGTACCACGGTAGTAATTGATGTGAGCACTGGGGAACATCAATTGTCTGCTCTTGCTCTACTTCTAGGCACTTTTGAATGTGAGGCTATTCTTACCCATGCCACCTTTCAGTTCAATGGATTTTCATTGCCATTATCGAAAGTAAATCCAAAAACATCAAAGAAGCTTATAAAGCCCACGGCATTACCGATAACACTTATATGTCTTTGTCTTTGTTATACATCGAAATAACCCCAAAAATGATCGGGTTATGTCAACTATTCGTAACAAAGAGACTTTTAGACGTCTAGAAGTAAAGACTGGTATTTATAACTTGTTTTAGTACAATATACGACTATTTTGATAATTTAACGCTTACGGAGCATTTATGGCCACGCATTTATTCACATCCGAGTCAGTGTCTGAAGGACATCCGGACAAAATTGCTGATCAGATCTCAGATGCGGTTCTTGACGCTATATTAGAACAAGATCCTCGCGCTCGGGTGGCCTGCGAAACGTATGTAAAAACCGGTATGGTTTTAGTAGGTGGTGAAGTAACCACTTCTGCATGGGTAGACATTGAAGAACTTACCCGAAAAACTGTTAAAGAAATTGGCTACACGCATTCAGATATGGGCTTTGACGCCGATTCATGTGCGGTACTAAACGCAATCGGTAAACAGTCTCCTGATATCAATCAAGGTGTTGACCGCGCAAGCCTAGAAGAACAAGGTGCGGGTGACCAAGGCCTGATGTTTGGTTACGCGAGCGACGAAACTGATGTATTAATGCCGGCGCCTATCACGTACTCTCACCGCCTTGTTCAAAAACAAGCGGAAGTACGTAAATCTGGCAAACTAGACTGGTTGCGCCCAGATGCGAAAAGCCAAATTACTTTTAAATACGAAAACGACAAGCCTGTAGGCATCGACGCGGTTGTACTTTCAACTCAGCACTGTGATTCAGTAAGCACTGAAACAGTACGTGAAGCGGTAATGGAAGAAATCATCAAGCCAGTACTACCAAGTGAATGGATTGATGGAAATACGCGCTTTCATATCAACCCAACAGGTCGATTCGTTATCGGTGGTCCAATGGGCGACTGTGGCTTAACAGGTCGTAAAATCATCGTAGACACTTACGGTGGTATGGCTCGTCACGGTGGTGGCGCGTTTTCTGGTAAAGATCCATCTAAAGTAGACCGCAGTGCAGCATACGCGGGTCGTTACGTTGCTAAGAACATTGTTGCCGCGGGCCTTGCTAAGCGCTGTGAAATCCAAGTGTCTTATGCAATTGGTGTGGCAGAGCCAACGTCTATCAGCATCGATACCTTTGGGACTGGCGTTGTAGATGAGAAAACACTCGTTGCATTAGTGCGCGAACACTTTGATTTGCGCCCTTACGGCCTCATCCAAATGCTAGATCTTGAGCGCCCAATTTATCGCCCAACAGCTGCATACGGTCACTTTGGTCGTGACGAATTCCCATGGGAAGCAACAGATAAAGCGGAAGCGTTAAAAGCATCGATTTAATACGATAAGCCATTAACGCTCTTTGAAAACGCCGTTAGCTTGTTACGCTTTACATTGAAGCTATGCAACCTAGCGGTGTTTTTTGTTGAGTCTTTCAGGTGAGACAAGCTAGCCCCCTAAATTAAAAACGGTAAAGCCTATTTCCATCCTTTGTTTTTGCAGCTATGCTTAAATAACGAACACACTATCGCTTGTAGTTTCTGGTTGTTTACAAGCCATGATAACAACAACTTGGGCTCTTCCATGAATGTAGTTTCTGGTACTCTTATAGCGTTCACGCTGGCTGTCTCAACAACAGCCTTACCTGTGTTCGCGAATGTAAATGATACCCTCTACAGCCCAATTCAATTTAAGAGCAAGAAGATAGCTCGGTGGCAGCTAAACAGTATGTACCGCGTTCAATCTACGACCGAAACCTACCTTTACGACAACAGTTATACCTATCCAGCGGGCTCACAAGGTATGTTTAGCGCCAGCCGGCGTTTTAACACCTGGGTGCCTCAAAAGGTTTATGCGACCTACAAAACAAACAATACCGCTTTTCAACATTATGCTGAGTGGCTTTATTTACCGCACGATGTAGGTACTTTTACGCGATTAGGCTGGCTACTTGGCCAAAGCGAAGGGTTAAACATGGCCGTAGAGATTGAGCATCGACAGGTTGGAGAAGAAGAGAATATGGCGCTTTCTTTAGGTGTTAATTACCTGTTCTAGGAATATTTCTACATTTAGCTTATCGAACGCCTCGATGCCAAAATTGAGGCACTCTGACTGTAAATGCAGTACAGAATCACTTCTGAGTGAGTGCCATTGTTTTAGCATAGGTTTGCTGAATTATCATTGCATCTGAACTCGCCCGATGACGCTTAACGTCTAGTTCAGCGGAAAGACTATTTTTTACGTCGTGCCAGTTATCCATTTGAGACTCACTCAATATATATTCAAGGGCGCGGCAGGTGAACGACATTTCAATTTGCGCAGCCGAGAACAGCTTTATCAGCCAAGGGTTATCTACCACCCATCCGTCACTGTATACAACTGTATTTCCCAGAAAATTATTAAGCTCAACGCACACCTTATGAGGTTCCTCGCCTCGTGCTTGTAACATTTGTTGAGAGATGCCATGAAGCGATTCTGCTTTTGTATCCCAGTGTACCCAAGAGTCAAATGGCCTTAGTAGCTTGCACCACTTTGCACCATCATAGCGCACAATGCCTATTTCTATGGGGTAACTTGCCGCCCCAAATCCACTTGCTTCCACATCTATAATTGTAGGCAATGTTGTATTTCGCACTTATACTCCAAACTACTGTTCTCCTTAATTTGTGTTAGCAAAAGAGAATATCCTTCTCACTGGCACAGGTATTTTTATTTTTCATCGTGCTCTGCACTCTCACATAGCTGCTCACCTAACAAACATTAAGCTTCACTCCTTGTGTTTAATAGCAGAATCGTGCCACATTGGTTATTCCAAAAAGAAGAGTGAACGCAAACTCATAGAAAGACTGCTTACATAACAAGCAAATTTAGACTAAAGGATAATGCGTAAATAATAAAACGCCCTGCACATTGCTATACACTTTTAAGAGTAGTCAATCAGGTAGCTAATTCATGCGTGTATATCTTCTTCTATCAGCGCTCCTCTGCTTTATATCCTTTAATTCATGCCGAGCTGACAGTACTCAAGAGCCTTTAATTATTGGTATTGATGCAGATCTCTCAGCAGTTGCTGTAGAGGGAGGCGTTGCTATTACCAGAGGCGTAGAGCTAGCCGTTGAGGAAATTAACGCAAATGGGGGGATACTTGGCCGTACACTCAAAGTGATTGCGAAAGATCACCGAGGAAATCCTGCTCGCGGTATTTACAACATTGAACAGTTTGCGCAAATGCCAAACTTGCTAGCCGTCGTTGGTGGGGTACATACTCCCGTGGTGCTTGCGGAAATTGATATTATACATGCTAAAAATGTTCTCATGCTGGTTCCCTGGGCCGCCGGCACGCCCATAGTAGATAATGCTCACTCACCCAATAATGTTTTTCGAATCTCAGTACGTGACGCTGAAGCAGCGTCTGTACTGATAGACTTTGTAAAATCCAGAGAGTTATCTAATGTCGCTTTGATCTTGGAGCGAACAGGATGGGGACGTTCCAACCTTGAGTCTTTAACTAAAGCGGCACAGGAACAAGGGGTGAACATTAGCGCAACCTATTGGATTAATTGGCAACAGAAAGATTTTTCCGAAGATGCTAAGGCGATAAAAGATTCGAAGGCGGACAGTGTCATATTAGTTACCAACGTGCCTGAAGGTGTGGTTGTTGTAGATGCATTGGCTGAACAAGGCCTAAGCTCGCTTCCTGTTTTTTCTCACTGGGGTATAGCGTCAGGTCAGTTCGCTTCTCAACTAGCCACCCCTATCAATCAGTACGACATATCAGTTCTTCAAACGTTTCACTTCCACCATCAGAAAAATAACAAGGCAAAACAACTGTTAGAAGCCTATTATAATAAATATGGGCTTATTGATGCAGCAGCTATTGAAGGAGTCACGGGTTTAGCCCATGCATATGATTTAATTCATTTAATTGCTATCGCTGCCGATAAAGCAAATAGCATACAAGTTAACGAGTTGCGCAACGCTTTAGAATCTCTCAAAGATATTCAAGGCGCTGTTAAATACTATGAAGCTCCATTCACTAAAGAAAGGCATGATGCACTTTGGTCAAAGGACTATTTTATGACGAAGATTAATGATAAAGGCCATTTGGTAACAACGGGCAAGAAATAATGCAGCATGAACCTATGAGGCTGCGTTCTTTATTGCTTTCAAGCATGATCCCAAGGCTAGCGCTACTAATAGCAGTGCTGTCTATTACGCTAGTTGCCCTTTCCTTTCATTTCATTGTTAAGCAAAGTAATGCCCTTCAGCAGCAGTCGGTGGAAGGGCTCGAGCAAGATATTAGCTTCATTGTTAGCGATACAACGCGTCAGTTAGCTGATCTAGCGGCAAACGACATTATTATTAATTCGCTGGTTGATTTACAGCAGCGAGATAATTACCTACCTATGTTTTTTCGCTCTTTAAATCTTACCCAAGCAGAAACTGTAGAATTCGCACTGTTTGATTTTGCAGGTGAGAAAGTTATCGACAAAAACTGGAGTGCTACGCTTCCTGAGTCGTTAAGCAGTGCTTGGCGTCAGCAAACGCTTGGCTCATCAAACACCTTTTCGTCCGTATCTAAATACGGAGTAGTCATCAGCGTCCCCGTTCTGCTCAATGGCGTCTCTGAAGGTGCCCTTGTCATGTACGTCGATAGCCTTCAATCATTACTCGCGCCCTACCCTAGACTGACTAACCAGTTAGTCACAGATTCAAACGGAAACGTACTATTTAGTAGCGAGCCCTCTTTAATAGCGCCAAACTCAAGCTTTTTAGCGTTTAACCAAAGTGGCTATTCTATTAAGCAAACAAGCTGGAAGAACCTTCAGTTATATAGCGTTAAACCAACTATTACTGCATACAGAGAGGTTGCCTGGACAGGCATTGTTTTATTAGCAATGGTTGTGGGGTTCATTTTCATTATATTGCATATGGTGAGTATGACCGGAACCTTGGCCGAGCGAACCCTTTCAACGCTTTATGACGATATTAAAAATCGCCTTAATAGTGACAATAAGACATCTTTAAACAATGAGTCGCAAGTTGAGGCAAAAGAGTTAGCCGACATTCGAGCCGCTTTCGATAAGCTTATTTGGGATTTGACCGAGGTCTCAATGTCTAACGAACAGTTTTCGAATGTATTAGAATCGATGGGCGACATGCTGGTAGTGGTCGATCAGAATCAAGAAATTCTCATTTCAAACAAACGCTTCGACATTTTTTGCGATGACCAATACGGTGAAAAGAGTGCAATATTAAAGCTGATAGTACGGAAGCTAGCGACACAACTAAGCGATGAGCTGACGCACTTTTCAGTGAATTCGGGCAAAGAACGTTATATTCGCTGGACAAAAGCCTCCCTTGCCGATGCAAATGGCAATATTCGTGGTGATATATATGTAGGAAATGACGTTACCGAGCAGCGCGCATTAGAAAGCCACGTAAATGTGCTTACCCATGCCATGGATGAAGCAACTGTTTCAATTATTATTTCTGACGTTAAACGGGTCGGACAGCCAATTATTTATGTAAATAGTGCATTTGAAGAATTAACTGGCTACAAACGAAGTGAAATGATTGGGCACAACTGTCGCTCTATGCAAGGTGATGAAACCAGTAAGCAAACTGTTGAGCAAATTCGTAAAGCCATTGCGACACGTGAGCCTATTGAAACTACACTACTTAACTACAGAAAAGACGGCAGCGCCTTTTATAACCGACTAAATTTAACACCAGTTAAAACCAATGGCGAAGTGACGCATTACATCGGTTTTCAGCAAGATGTTACGCAGCAACGACAAACGGAGCAATACCTTCAAGAAGCGAGAGAGAAAGCCGAAGAGTCTGCTCGACTGAAGTCTAGCTTCTTGGCAAGTATGAGCCACGAAATACGTACGCCTATCCACGGTATATCTGGTGTCTTGCAGCTAATGGCAAACTCTAAACTTACCGAAGAGCAGAAGCATTACCTTTCACTCGCTAAGTTTAGTATTCAAGGCCTTTTACATATCGTAAATGACATTTTGGACTTTTCTAAAATTGAAGCAGGTCAGCTACAGATTGAAGAGAACCCTTTCGACATTTTAGAGTCCCTTGAGAACCTGCAAAGTCAGTACGCCATCATGTGCCAGGAAAAAGGTCTTGAGCTACACTTCCACTTTGATCTACAAGGGTTCCACGTTGTACAAGGTGATGACGTACGTTTCAGGCAAATTTTGTCGAACTTGCTGGGCAACGCCGTCAAGTTTACTGACTCTGGATGCATTGAAGTTACCACTAGCATTAAACAAAACGCAGACGACAGCCTCACACTTTTATGTAGCGTAAAAGACACGGGAATAGGTATTGCGCAAGACAAGCAAAGCACTATTTTTGATGTCTTCACGCAAGAAGACTTATCAACCACCCGCAAGTTCGGCGGAACCGGTCTGGGTTTATCAATTAGCAAACAACTTTGCGAACTTATGGGTGGCAACATTAAACTTGAAAGTGTAAAAGGTCACGGAAGTACGTTCTCTTTTACTATTTCTCTTGAGCCCGCGGATGAAACTTTGCTGGTCCCTGTGCACCACGCCTCTTCGTTGAAACGAGAAAAAGGTAAAAAACGTAAAGTACTTATTGTTGAAGATAACGATATTAATCAAATAATCGTGAAACAGCATCTCAGCAACCATACTACCCTTAGCGCCAAATCTGGTTTAGAAGCACTAGAGGCTCTGAATAAAATGAAGGTGACCTTTGATGTCATCTTGATGGATTGTCAGATGCCGGAAATGGATGGTTTTGAAGCAACTAAGCGCATTAGAAACGGTGAAGCTGGAGAGCGTTACCTCAACGTTCCGATTATCGCCCTGACCGCAAATGCAATGAAAGGTGATAAAGAGCGCTGTGTTGAAGCGGGAATGGACGATTATTTAAGTAAGCCCTTCGATGCTGAAGACCTTATCGATAAAGTCGATCATTGGGCAAGTATTGAAAGAAAGACTAAAGAAAGCGTAGTTCATTAACCTATTATATTAGGACATCTTGAGTGTATGCATTAACAGTATTAACACCTCTTATCCAAATAGTTGTTTCGTTAAGTTTATTGGTTAACGTTTCGTTTTTTTGCGGTGGCGCGACTGCCGATGAAGTATTGAGGTATAATCTTGGAACATCAGGCAGCTCTATCCCGTACGAAAATGCTGTCGACGAAGATAGGGCCGGTATTCTAGTTGAAATTCTCCCCCTTATTATGAATAAAGCAGGTATTAAGACGGAAAAAGTCATGCTGTCTACCAAACGCGCCATGCTTGCATTTAAAACAGGCGATCTTGATTTCGACTTCTTCAGTCCAAGCTGGCTGTCTAAAGATGAGCCCGCAGCCGACTTCACTTTCTCAGATCCCATTATAGACATCACAGAACACTTTATTACTCTGCCTGAAAACCATAGCCGATACCAAACCGTCGCCTCTATCTACGGTGAAACTGTAGGGATGATCTCCGGCTATGTGTATTTTGATTCTGATAAGTTCGTCAGAATGGATTTTCAAGCCGAGAGCAACCTTATCTTAGCCCTAGGTGCAAAAAGGGTAGATGTCATCATAATGGAGGAGGCATCGGCCCGTTACTGGTCTTCAATTCACGAGATGAAAATTGCCTTGGGGCCCATCCATACCGCGGGCAAAATGGCGTTGCGTGTTCACAATCGACATAAAGATAAGCTCCCCTCCATTAACCGCGCAATTGCTGAATTAAAACAAACGGGTAAGATTGATAGAATACTTAACAAGTATTCTGACTTCTCATTATAAGCAGCACGCTATTTCGACATTACGCCGCTGCTTTTCTGCCATAGCGCTTTAAAGCAAAAGGAAATTTAATCGACTGGATTAAAAGGCAAAGACACACTAGCGTCATGCCAACCCACCCCACCGGCTTGAACACTTCACCAATCAGGAAGATAGCGAAAAGTGTCGCAACCAGTGGTTCTATTAGTGTAATAAGCGTAGCTTTACTGGCTTCAGTAGTGCGAAGACCATAACCAAATAATAAATATCCAAAAAACATAGGCACCACGGCCATATAAAGTGACACGCTAGTGTGAATTACGGTATCAAAGAGGTTCTGACCGGTAAACCAAAGTGAGGGCAGTAGGACAATTGCAGCGCAGCCGAACAGCCCGGCCATAGCAGACTTTGAGTTTGCGCCAGTGTCAATGTGTTGTTTTGCAGCCCACGAATATCCCGCATAAGTTAAACCAGCAATTAACCCCAAAATAACGCCGAATACCTGATTACTTTTAGAGGCTGATAGTTCCAATGCCCCCTCTGCTTTGCCCATAGCTAACAGGCCAATTCCCAATGCGCCGAATATAAAGCTTATAAACCATTTTAAAGATACAGGCCTTTTACTTAGAAAATATTCTAAAAGCGCCGCGAATAAAGGTGCGCTAGCGATAGATACTACAGTACCTATGGCTACACCTGACAAGCGCATAGCGCTGTAAAAAGCGAGCGGATAGATTGCTACGCAAGCACTACCAAACAGAAAGGTAAGTGGTTTAGTCAATAGGACTCGGGCATCTTCTACTAGCGATTTTCTAGCACTTAAGCAAAGCAGAACGCCACCTATTCCCATTGCAAATGCACCGATGGCCAATGGGCTGATTTCGGGCGCAAACTGTGCTGCAGTACCTGTTGTCCCCCACAGAAAACTTGCAACAACAATTGCTAGCATACCTTTTAGTAGTTCATTGGCTTTTACTGGCTTTTCCATTGCACCTCTCTCGTATGACTTTCGTTTTCGCTCTTCTGCTTAGGTAAGGGGTTTGCACTTTGAATATCTTTTCACCAGCCGTTTGCTAGAACTAAGATATTTTTATGTAAAAGCTAAACCTCATCTAAGCGGGATCATACCTAGATTACTTACGATGTAATTAGCCTGATAGACACTTATTTTGACCTTTTAGACGCATTTTCAGGTCACAACAACAGTTAACAAAAAAGCAACACGAGAAAATTAAAATCACCCCATAATACTAAAGTAGAAATATTTGTTTCTCCAGATATAGAAAAAGACAACTTTTTTTGCCACATTACATCCTTACCTAATAACAAAATAGAAACAACCACCCTGGATGGACTTATGTTTAAAATAAATAACCCTTCGTTTAGACGAAGCACACTTAGTATTGCAGTAATGGGGCTGCTTAGCTCTGGTGCAATTGCCCAGGACACACAACAAGCGGATGACGATGACTTTGAGCAGATTATAGTAACGGCTACAAAGCGCGCTGAATCCATTGAAGACATTCCTTTTTCAATTAACGCGCAAACCCAGCGAGACTTTGAACGCAGCGGCGCGGGTAACTTAGAAGATGTAGCTAGAAATGTGGCAAGCGTCTCTATTCAAAATTTAGGGCCAGGCCAAAGCCAGGTTTCAATGCGTGGCGTATCGGCAGGGCAAATAGTGCGTGACCAACCTGGCGTTAAAGAGCAGGTTGGCGTCTATCTTGATGAAAGCGTTATTTCACTATCTCTGTTTACCCCAGATCTCGATCTTTTTGATCTTAACCGCATAGAAACTCTACGTGGACCGCAGGGTACACTTTTCGGATCTGGCTCTATTGGCGGGACCCTTCGTTACATTACCAACCAGCCTGAATTAGACACATTTGAAGGTAAGTTTGAAGCTAACCTTAATAGTGTGACAGACGGCGGTGTGGGCGGTCATGTAAAAGGTATGGTGAACGTACCAATCTCAGATACAGTTGCTATGCGCGCGGTGGTCTACCGCACTGATTACGCGGGCTTTATTGATGCGTTAGGTGAAAATGGCGCGTTTAACGAAGACGTTAATGACGGTGACAGAACCGGTGGACGCGTAGCGTTTATTATCGCACCTAACGATAAACTCACCATAACACCGCGACTAATCTACCAAGAACTCGATATGAACGGGTTTAACAGGGAAGAAGTCTATAACGTGTTTGCAAACCCTTACACTACGACACGCCCTGCTATTCAATTGGGTGAGCGCGAACAGTACTTACTGCTTGAGGAAGGGTTTACTGACGAAACCTTGATAGCTGATGTAACCGCTGAATATCAAGCTGATGTTGCCGACTTTACCTTTGTTTATAGCTATACCGACCGAGATATACTGGTGAGCCGTGATGCCAGCGCACTCTCCGGTTCGGTGAGTATCGACTTAGGTTTCCCGGATGAAGCCGTATTATTACCGTCGAACTTATTAGACAGAACGGAAGTAGAGCAAGATACCTTTGAGCTTCGCGCCGCGTCTAATGGCGATGGCGCACTAGACTGGTTAGTTGGCGCTTTCTACTCTTCAACTGAACGCGTTTACGACCAATCACTCCCTACCCCCGGTTATGATGCGTTTACAGATGCTACGTTAGGTGAAGGCACGTCAGCAGCGGTTGCCAATGGCTTTGAAGCTGATTCGCCATACAACGCCTACTTGCCTTACGACTTAAAGCAACTTGCTGTGTTTGGTGAAGTGAACTATCAAGTTAACGATGACTTCAAGATGACCGTGGGCTCTCGCTTTTACGATTATGAAGAAGAGCGTCAATTTATTTCCGGCGGCTTATTTGCCAATGGCGACAACCAAACTGATTCCACAGAATCAGACGGCTTCACATCACGCGTAATTGGTCAGTATAGCGTGAACGAAAACGTGAATTTAAATGCCCAAGTATCGCAAGGCTTTAGGCTTGGTGGTGTAAATGACCCGCTGAATAGAAGCTTGTGTACCGACCAAGACGAAGCCATCTTTGGTTCGTTCCAAGACTATGACGATGAAAAGCTCACTAACTATGAGATAGGCATGAAGTCGTCAGGACGGGGCTGGACGGCGAACGTTTCAGCTTTCTATAACGACATTGAAGATCTTCAGGTTACATTGGATGCCGGTTCTTGCTCGTCACGTGTGTCATTTAACGTACCTGAAGCGCATACTCAAGGTATTGAATTTGAACTTACACGTCAGTTTACCGATCAGCTATTTTTCTCATTGACCGGTAGCATCATCGAAGCTGAGTTCGATTCAACCGTTGTTGATGGTGATGGTGCGGTGCTAGGTGGCGTTGAAGATGGCAACCGTTTGGCATCAGTACCAGAAGAAAGCTTCGCTATCGCATTTACCTATGATTTAGCGCAACCTTTATTCTCGTCAAACAGCACCTACCTCCAAGGCTCTTACCAGTATGTTGGTGACCGTATTACACAACCTAGTGACCAAGTTGCAGGTGCAGGTATATTCACTTCAGGGCTTGCCTTTGGTGGTGCCACCGGCACTGAAACAACCGAGTTAGATTTGTTGCTAGACGACTACGGCACAATGAACATGAGCTTTGGTCTTACCTACGATGACTACGAAATCTTGCTATACGCCAACAACCTGTTTGATGAAAACGCACAGCTTTCGTTTGATAGAGAACGTGGTGGACGTGCTCGACTTGGATTTACGGTAAACCAACCTCGCACAGTAGGCGCAACTTTCCGTTACTTCTTCCAGTAACGCGCGATAAATGTCTCTGCCTGAGGGTTTACTTTCAGGTAGAGGCCTCACCTGCTAAAGGTATAGCCTTCATCAAATGTAGGAAAAGTATCGTCTAAAAGCGGCACAATAAACATGCTTTGAGAAGCTATCTAAGAAAAGAGTGGAGTTGGCCGTAAGCCGGGTTCTGTCGTGGGCAACCATTCCTCTAGATCAGCAATCGCTCACTGATTCAAGCAACCTACCCGATCCCCATGCGGGCCACACGTTGAGGGATCCTATTTGGTCTTGCTCCGGGTGGAGTTTACCTTGCCACACTCTGTTACCAGAGGTGCGGTGCGCTCTTACCGCACCCTTTCAGCCTTACCGGCATGTAAACATGCTTAGGCGGTCTTCTCTCTGCTGCACTTGTCGTCGGCTCACGCCGCCCAGACGTTATCTGGCACCCTGCCCTTTGGAGCCCGGACTTTCCTCCCCTTTCTTACGAAAGCGGCGATTGCCTGGCCAACTCCGCGGCGCATTCTACATGAAGTGCCCTACAATAGCACCCTATTCCTGCTCGTTGTAAAAGCATTGCTCAACAGCATTTTTATCGAGCAGTTTTGTGATAATAAAAATCTGATCACCTGTTTCTATTTTAGTGCTTCCTTTGGGTATAAGAGTTTGTTCACCACGGGCAATCATGGCCACTACAGTATTGTCAGGAAGCGATAATTCACTGATAGTTTTATCTAGCGCCGGTGATAACTTAGAAACTTCTATTTCTATAAGCTCTCGTTTACTTTTGGCAACTTTCACAATTTCCAGCGTGCTCGATTCCTTTACTTGGTCTTCTAATACTAAGCCTAACTTGCGCGCCGCGTAGGGCAAGGTTGAGCCCTGTAGCAGGGCTGAAATCAGCACAATAAAGAACACCACATTGAAAATTAGCTCTGCGTAAGGCATACCGAATATCAGCGGAAAAATAGCCAAGATAATTGGCACCGAACCGCGCAATCCTACCCATGATATGAGTAATGATGCTTTGAACGAGAATTTTGAGAGCAACAAAATAGGCATAACCACCAGCGGACGGGCAATAAAAATAAGCACAAACGCAATGAGTAAGCCTTCCTTCCAGTTTACGAAAAGCTCAGTGGGTGTAACGAGCAAGCCGAGAATAACAAACATGGCAATTTGCCCCAACCAAGCCAGCCCGTCGAGAAACACAAAGGTATTACGCTGATAAGCAAAGCGGCTATTACCTACGATAACGCCCGTAATGAAAGTGGCGAGGAAGCCGCTGCCGTTTAAATTCGCAGCAAGACCAAAAGACAGTACGCCAAATAACATCACAAATACCGGGTACAAGCCGATGGCCATTAAGGTGACGCGTCTGAAAAGCCACACTGCGATCCCGCCAATGGTAAGGCCCACTATCGCTCCCACCCCCATTTGACTGGCAAATAGGGAAAGTAAGTCCATTGGCTTAGTAGTGCTGTCTTGAATAAGTGTAATAAGACCAATAGTGAGGAATATGGCCATAGGATCGTTCGACGCACTTTCCAGCTCCAGCGTCGACTTTATCTTAGCGGGAATGCGTATTCCTGCATTGCGCAAAACCGAAAATACCGCAGCAGCATCGGTTGACCCCACAATAGCGCCAAGCAATAAACCTTTATAGAGCGGTAAATCAAGGATAATCATGGCCGCCACACCGGTAAGCACCGCTGTACCCACAACGCCAAAGGTAGCAAGTAAAGCGGCGGGCTTCCACGCTTGAATTATAGACTTTTTAGATGTTTGAAGACCGCCATCAAATAGAATAAGGATAAGCGCGAATGTACCTATAGCATGGGCGGCATCGGCATTATCAAAGAAAATTCGGCCAATCCCATCTTCACCCGCAAGCATACCTACACCGAGGAATAGCACCAAAACAGGTACACCAAAGCGCGGAGAAAGCTTACTGGCCAGCACACCTAAAATGGCCAGCACTGCGCTAAGTAAAATAATGTGATCAACTGCAAACATTATACGTTCCTTATTGCCACTGATGCGTGCTTAGGAAAAGCTTGAAGCACGTATCGAGGGTTCCTGTTAATACTGCTACCTTACCGCGTTTTTGTGCCAAAGTATTGAGGTACAAAAACGCGGCAGGGGTAATAAAGTTAAGGAACTCTTGTCGCCTAAGGGATGTGCGACAACGAAGCCTTAATTTCTTCCGCAGTGGGCTTTAACTGTGCTTTCCCCTGTTTCTCTCTTCTACTCCCGAACAAATACAATAATGTAGAGGTGATAAACAAGGTTGAAGACGTGCCAATTACGACAGCGAAAACCATAGGCACTGCAAAACTTTCTACTGCGTCACCACCAAATAAAGCCATTGGCAACAGGGCCAGCAGCGTAGTGACGGACGTAAATACCGTGCGACTTAATGTGCTGTTCACAGCTTCATTGATAGTACTTGCTAAAGGTTTGGTTGGGTCTAAACGCAATAGTTCACGGATGCGATCAAGTACCACCACTTTATCGTTAATTGAATAACCAATAAGCGCTAATAACGCTGCTACTGCGGTTAAGTTAAACTCGATACCGGTTAACGCGAAAAAGCCTATGGTTTTGGTTAAATCCAGTAACACGGTAAGCAGTGCTGCAGTAGCGAAATGCGCTTCAAAACGCGCCCACAAGTACACCAACATGCCGCCACCAGCGATAAGTAGCGCAAGAATTGATAGCTCTGCGAAGCCTCCGCTGAC
The DNA here is from genome assembly GCF_056311825.1 of Alteromonas sp. ABH4_452. NCBI lineage: Bacteria > Pseudomonadati > Pseudomonadota > Gammaproteobacteria > Alteromonadales > Alteromonadaceae > Alteromonas > Alteromonas sp. ABH4_452. Next base: position 4,047,037 of record NZ_CM149973.1, read on the forward strand.
TTTCGGTCCAACCATATCAATCTTATCAAAACTTACCTGCTCGTCAGCCTGTGAAATCGCACGTTTTAGGGCATCAGTCTGCTTTGCATTACTATTTTCAAGCTCGCCACCGCTATCTAGAACAGGAGCTCGCAACAAATAGTGATGCTCACTGCCGTATTCTTGAATTGCTATCTGATCAAAGCCATTACTTTCAATGACATTGCGCAGCTCGTCGGTAGAAAGGCTTGGTGCGGTCAACTCAATCATGGTGCCGCCGGTAAAATCGACACCATAATGTAAACCTGGTTTGGCAAATAAACCAATTGAGAGCACTGTTAGCACTACCGAAATAGCTAATGCAACTTTACGTTTAGCCAGAAAATTGATACCGCTTAGCTTATCACTCAACCGCAGTAGCGGCGACGAGAAGCGCATGGGCGTGCGATTTTTTTTCAACTTAACCGCTTTTAACATCAACATTTTAGTTAAGGCAACCGCAGTAAATACTGAAGATACAAGCCCAAGGGCAATGGTGATGGCAAACCCTTTGATAGGCCCACTACCAAACATAAACAACAAGCTTACCGCTATGAGCGTAGTGAAGTTTGAATCTACTATTGTCGCGAAAGCTTTTTCAAAGCCCACTTCTATTGCACTGGCTGACGGACGGCCTTTTTTACTTTCCTCACGAATACGTTCATTAATCAAAATGTTCGCATCTACCGCCATGCCCATCGTCAGAATCAAGCCTGCAATGCCCGGTAGAGTCAGTGTTGCGCCAAATAAGGTTAACGCGCCAAACACCAATGCCATGTTTATACACAGAGCAAAGCTTGCAATAGCCCCCCACCTGCCGTAAATCGCTACCATAAATGCTAAAACTAGCAACGCACCTGCTATGCCACTTTCTACACCGGTTTGAATAGCGTCGCTACCTAAATCAGGCCCAACCGTACGCTCTTCTATAATATTAAGGGGCACAGGTAACGCACCAGTGCGAAGCATTAATGCGGTATTACCAGCCTCTGGCAGCGTAAAGTTACCGGTAATTTCTCCACGACCGCCTGGGATCACGCTGTTAATAACCGGGGCGGTCACCACTTTATCGTCAAGAACAATAGCAAGCACGCGGCCAATGTTGTCACGGGTCATAGTTGCAAACTGCTTTGCACCTGCGCTGTCTAATCGAAACGTCACTACCGGCTGACCGGTTTCGCTACTTAAAACACCGGCCGCGTCAGTGATATGTTCGCCTTCTAGCGCCACTTTTTGTTCTAAGCGATAGGAATTACCCGCTGCATCTTGCTTGCTCATTACCTGTTCAGACTGGCTGTTTGCCGCCCAGTGAAAGGTCATTTGTGCTGTAGTACCCAGTAGCTTTTTAACCTGGGTTGGGTCAGACATACCCGGCATCTGCACTAAAATCGCATCTTTACCCTGTAAGGTAACACTGGGCTCAGTAAGCCCCGTTTCGTTTAAACGCTTCCTTACAACCTCAACACTTCGGCTTAATGTGTCTTTAATCAATTGCTCTGAATAGAGCTCGTTAAGTGTAAGAGTGACAGTGTTTTGCTTTACTGCAACATCAAGTGCACTTGCTCCGTTCGGTTGAGCTGAAATTTGATAGGCAACATCCTTAACTTTTCTAGCATCGCCTGCGTTGCGCAAAGTAAATACAACGCTTCCAGTACTATCTTCACTACTCGCCTTTGAAGAAAGCGAGTGAGATGTTCTGGTATAGCGTACGTTTTGGGTACGTAATTCGCTAAGTACATCGCTGGAAAAACTGCTTAGTTGTTTCTCAAACAAGGCGCCGGTGTCTGCGGCTAAGAGTAGATGCGATCCGCCCTGTAAATCTAAGCCTAGAGATAGTGTTGATGTGGTGTACCACGAAGGTAACTGCTGTTTAACTGATTGTGGCAATATGTTGGGCGCAGCGCTCAGTAAACCGAGCATAACGATGAGCACATACACAAAGCCACGAAATGAAAATCGTGCCATTTTAAATCCTGAATAATTAAGTTTTAAAACGCTTGAACGAGAAGCAAAGAAGCTTTGCTTTCACGTTAGCGCGTGTAAAAGAGTTAACTCAGGATGGAAGGTGGACCTCGAGGGCTCGCTTTTACCCACGTTTTATCAGTAAAGAAAGGGCCTGCTGATGGCACCTTGGTGGATGACACGTTGTAAAAAGCAAAGTTTAGCGATGCCGATATTAAACCTGGCGGCTCTGCGTCGGTAAGCTTTTCGCCTTTATCATCGGTTAGTTTGGTTGTGCTAAACCTAAGAGAGTAGCTTTGTGTACTGTGAACAAACTTGGCCAGCGGAGATTGCGATGTAACTTCAGCATTACTCGCTACATCAGATGTCTGAAAACCCGTGCTAACAATTAGATACGACAATACCCACGCCACGAGAAACGGCGTAAACGAAGAAGGGTAAAAGCGTTTTATAAAAGCGTGCACGATATTTAGGCTGGTTTTATTAACAATACGATTTCAGACAAGCCAGTGAGATGGGGGCAAACAGAATATTTTCAACGCCAGATTGCACCAGTATTGCAAATAAAAGAGCGCCGTTAAAGACGCTCTTTTACATTTTATACTTAAAACAGCTGGCTGTTCTATAAGGATTAAACTACTGCAATTACGTCATCTTTTGGCAAGCGGGCCTTAGGTAAGCCATGGTTCCAGTCTTGCTCAGTGTCAGGGTAACCCATAGCCAGTGCCACTTCACAAATATGACCATCTAGCTCGTCAGCGAACAGTTCACCTAACATATCAGGGTCAACCCCTTCCATCGGTGTAGACGCAATGCCTAAACGAGCCAACGCATGCATTACATTGCCGAGCGCAAGATAAACCTGCGCTTTAGTCCACGCTGCGTTGTTACCGTTTTCATCGGTGTTCGCTTCAGCGAAGGCATAAGCCCCCATAAAGTTTTCACGCATATCTTCAGGTAAATGACCAGAAGCGACTTCTGCATCTACACGCTTAACGAATTTTTCTTTGGTGAATTTCGGGTCGTAGGCAAATAAAATAGTATGCGATGCTTCTTTAGCGTGATGTTGGTTAAACTGATGCTTATTTTCAAAGCTATCGTGCAAACGCTGTTTCGCTTCGTCACTTTCTACTACAACAAACTTCCAAGGCTGAGAGTTGATAGAAGACGCTGATAGACGCAAAGCTTCAAGAATGGTAGCAAGGTCGTCCGCTGAGATGCGTTTGTTTGCATCGTACTTCTTAACCGTATAACGCTTGTTTAAATCTTCAATAATTGGATGAGACACAACTAACTCCTCAGAACATTAAAAGGGGGAAAACTCAAAAGTTGTGTGTATGGTATAGATCCAGCTTTTCAATGATAAGCCCGATAAAAAATGAATCAGTTTCAAAATATTTTTGAAACTGAACTGGCATTGTAAAAATTCGTTCAAGGTTTATACAGCTAAGCTAAGTGGTCGTTGTAATTCCAGCGCAATTAGGTAGCGCACTTTGTTTCATTTTGAATTGCTTAGTTTTGTGGTCTATTATTTTGATAATTGTAATTTTTCGCCAGTTAGATTCTTAGAAGCCTAAAAGCCGATATTCTTACCATGGATCCTAGGTAACCTTGACAACCACTTCATCATCTCAACAAACCACTGCGGGACATCAAGAAATGAGGGCAGTACGCCAAAGTAGGCGTTACACACTGTGCTATGTTCTGACCACCATTGGCGTTATTTTTTTATGTGCATTAGGCGGATTCAGTTTATACGATGGGTCTGTACTGTTAGGTAGTATCCTCCTTGCCAACGCGGCAGTTGGGTTATTTAACCTTTACCTATTAAAGCGCAGCAATAATGTTGAACGCGCAGCTATTGTTTTAAGCGGCATTTTATTTACTCTATCAATGACCCTGCTGATTACGGGGGGTAAGGATAATACGGGTTTACTTTGGGTTTACCCCATTGCTGCAATTAATCTTTTTATCAACCGCTTTTGGCCTGCAGTCGCTGTATTTACTCTCTTCACTGTGACTAGCACTTTACTGTTATTTACACCATTATCTGCGTTGCTAGTAACTAGTTACACACTTGTTGAATCTATTCGTTTTATCCTTACTACACTGGCTCTTAATACAATATGTCTCGCGGCGTTGAAGTCTGAAGAACAATCGTACCAAACCATCATGCAGCTTCACGATGACGATATTCGTCAGATGGCCTATTACGACACATTAACAGGTCTACCTAATCGCTGGAGTTTTAAAACAAATTTAAATCGAATGCTAAGCCGGGCTAAAAAAGACAAACAGCGTATAGGGTTGTTATACATAGACCTCGATAATTTTAAGCAAGTAAATGATCAATATGGTCATGAAGCGGGAGATCGCTTGTTACTCAAATTTAGTGAACGCCTTTGGGAAGCGATTCGCTCAACAGATCGAGTATTCAAAAGTAGTTCAGAAAGTCTAGCTAGGCTCGCTGGGGATGAGTTTGTAGTATTATTGCCTAACATCAAAGAACCTATAGATGCGGCAACCGTCGCCTCACGTATTTTAGAGGTGTTTAATGGGGGCTTTGAAGTTGATGGTATAAAGCATATGACCTATGCGAGCATAGGAATTGCTGTTTACCCAGACGATGCTACTGAACCTTCAGACCTGATTAACCACGCTGATGCTGCCATGTATAACGCAAAGCACAGTGGTAAGAATTGCTTCAGATTTTTTACACAAGATATTGCAGATAGCTTACGAGATCGCCAACAAATAGAGCAGGGTCTTAAGCGCGCGTTAAGTGAAGAACAATTTTCTTTAGCATTTATGCCAATATACGACTGCCAAAATAGCTCGATAGTTGCTGTTGAAGCCTTGCTTAGGTGCCATACGCCAGACCTCAAAGGAATAGGCCCAGATCGCTTCATCCCTGTCGCGGAAGCAACTGGGCTTATAAAAGATATCGACCTTTGGGTCATCAATAATGCGTTAAGGGCACTCGTTCACCTGCAGTCGGAACATAGCTTTAACGGAAAAATCTGTATCAATATTTCTGGTGTAGAGTTACATAACGAACTTTTCCCTTCCCAAGTTAAAGCCTTACTGGAAACCTACAAAGTATCGCCCGAATACATTGAGCTTGAAGTAACAGAAACCGCTTTTGTTGCAGGAGATACCGCCTGTATAGCAACGCTAGAAGCGTTAGAAGCACTAGGAGTATCACTAGCGTTAGATGATTTTGGAACCGGGTACACTGCGTTTAGCCAATTGATCAATTACCCTGCTGACTGCTTGAAAATAGACCGTTCATTTGTGAATGATTTATTCTCTGAGCGAGAAGCCAGACAAAAAATGGTTATGATCATACAGAATTTAGCCAAGTTGTATGGGCTACGTGTAATCGCTGAAGGCGTTGAGACTGAAGAACAACTCAAATATCTAAAAGACAGTGGCTGTGATTGGGCACAAGGTTATTACTTGTCTAAACCGCTTAACTGGAACGATTTGACAAAAACGCTGACCGCATAGGTAAACGTTTGCATTAATACAATTAGCTCAGTCAAAAATTTCACCAAATATCTGTTTCCATGAGAAAAGAGATACGTCGATGGACTAACACTATCACATTTTTCAGCTTCGATTCCTACTCGGCGCAGCCTTCCATCTTTTAAACGGGGTTCAATATTTAATGACACAAAACACTCACACCATGCTTTCAAAAACCACAGGGTTGTGGGGCGCATTGGTAATCGGGCTAGGCTCAATTTTAGGCACGGGCGCTTATGTCAGTGTTGGCCTAAGCTCAACCTTCGCTGGACATTTTTTAGTACTCGCCATAGCTATAGCCGCATTAACAGCACTGTGCAACGGGCTATCATCTGCGCAGCTTGCCGCTGCACACCCTGTAAGCGGAGGGACATATGAATATGGCTATCGCTACCTTAACCCGATTAGTGGAAAACTAGCAGGCGGGCTTTTTGTGGTAGCGAAAAGCGCATCGGCAGCCACCGCTGCGCTTGCTGTCACAGTGTTTACTTTACACGTTTTCGAACATGTTATGCCCTCTACAGTAAATCTAAACACTGTTTTTGTAAGTGCACTGTCAATTGGGCTGTTACTACTTTTTACCTTTCTTGTGCTAAATGGTGTTAGACGTACCAACTGGCTCAATACTTTACTTGTCCTTATTAGTGTCGCAGGGCTGCTAACCTTCATTATCGCTGCATTGTCTTTAGATCTTCGCACCGCATCACATCAGGTCACTGGAAACGATAATACGGTACATGAGCACCTAGAGGTCTCTTGGCTATCTGTTTCTCACGCCGCGGCCTTAATGTTTGTCGCATTCACAGGATATGGACGCATTGCCACCATGGGAGAAGAGATTATTGCTCCTAGACGCAATATCCCCCGAGCTGTGGTTATTACCCTGACCATCATCAGCCTGCTTTATGTTCTACTAGGGCTAGCCATTCTGCGCATCGACACTGGGCAACTTGTCAGTAATAACTACAACATCGCTTATTTATTACCTGATAGTATTTGGCAGAAAATTGTACTCTTCGGAGGCATCACTGCCATGTGTGGGGTCATCTTAAATCTACTATTAGGAGTGTCGCGGGTAATCTTAGCCATGGGTAGACGAGGTGATTTACCCAACACGTTTGGCAAACTAAGTAACGACAATCAATCTGCGCCCGCTGCAACCTGGGCTACTTTTGCCGTTATTTCTGTAATCGTTGCCTTGGGAGGTATTCAATTTGCGTGGACATTAAGTGCACTTACGGTACTTCTGTACTACGGCATTACAAACCTTGCTGCGCTTAACGTTGAGAAAAGTAAGCGTTTTATTCCCCGGTGGGTATCGGTAATCGGACTATTAAGCTGCTTTAGTTTAGTAGTCTTATCAATAATTTCACAATTATTTGTCTAGCCGCTATGCTTTGGACTAATGGAAAAAATCACACAAAATAAAATTAGGACTTTGTTATGAAAAGGCTTTTGCTGCTACCGCTATTCTTTACTTCATCGTTCGCGTTAGCAGACAGCGGCTCTCGCTTAATCGCCTCGGGCGGAATTACCGGCTTTGAAGGCACCGCAGGTGGCGGCATAACCCCTTGGGCATTTATTAGCGGATACACGAGTAAAGAAGAAGTCAGCTACTCTGCCAATGTGCAATACTTAAGCCTTAACGATTACTCTCTCACTACCGCTGGTGCAGGCATAAGCCTTTTTGACCGAGTGGAAATTAGCGTACAGCGTCAGCGTCTAGATATTTCAGCCGGGTTAACCAGCAATGTTTTTGCGCTACTGACTGAAGGCGCGGTGACCAATGCCAACAGTACAACTATCGAGCAAGATATTGTGGGGGCAAAAGTTAAATTGTTCGGTGATGGCGTTTTTACCCAAAACTCATGGGCCCCACAAATCGCTTTAGGCGCCCAGTACAAGAAAAATAGAGATGTTGATAGTTCGCTTTCATTACCAGATGGCACCGTTCCACTTCCTGAAATAGGAGTACCTTTACTGTTAGGTGCGAAGGACGACAGCGGTACTGACATCTACCTTTCGGCGACTAAATTATGGCTAGGCATACCGTCAGGCTATAATTTACTCACTAATTTAACCGCTAGGTACACCAAGGCAAATGTGTTTGGTCTATTGGGTTTCGGAACTGAAGGTAACGACAGTGAAAAAGTTGAGTGGGAAGGCTCCGTTGCAGTATTAATCAGCCCCACCACGGCAATTGGCACTGAGTTTCGAACGCAAACGAATCGGTTAGGTGGGCTAGCCGAAGAGGACACGGTTATTGATGCTTTTATTGCTTACTTTCCAAATAAGTCTATTTCAATTACCGCTGCCTATGTAGATTTAGGTAACTTACCGCTGCAAGAGAGCTCAAGTGGCTTCTACCTAACGGTAAATGGCAATTTTTAATGGGGAGATACCACCTATGAAGGTGTTAAAATGTATTCCTATTGCAGCACTAGCGCTACTAAACATTTTACTTTGTGGTTGTGCAAGTACTGAAAAGCAAAGTCTGTATGATGAAATTGGCGGCCATAAAACGCTGAACACTGTCTTTGGTGTGGCTATCACCCGTATTTACACTGACCCTGTAATTGGTCACTACTTTAAAGGGGTGCCAAAAAAGCATCTACGCGACCAACTCGTTTTGCAAACCTGTGAGCTTATTGGCGGGCCTTGCGAGTACGATGGTAAATCAATGCTAGAGTCTCACAAAGGTCTCAACATCAAAGAACGTGAATTCTATATTTTGGTAGAGTATGTTCAAGGCGCTATGCGCGATGTAGGCCTTACCTATCAACAGGAAAATCGTATTTTGAAAAAGTTAGCGCCGATAAAGTACGAAACGGTTTATCTTTAAACGCCGTTAAACGTTTGAGCACATAAAAAAACCTCGCATTGGCGAGGTTTTTTGTTCATGGGGTTTGCGCTTTTTAGTTACTGCTCGGCGTAATCGCGTTGTGGTAAACGTCTTGTACGTCGTCACAGTCATTAAGCATGTCCATGAATTTTTCAAACATCGGCATATCTTCTTCGCTGATCTCAGTTTCAGTCTGAGGCATCCAGCTCATCTCATCGGCAATGAACGTGATATCTGGATAAGCTTCTGTTAGCGCTGTTTTTACTTGATAGAATTCAGTATGCGGCGCATAAACCGTCACTTTGCCGTCTTCAACTTCAACATCAGTTACGTCTACGTCTGCTTCCATTAGCACTTCTAAAATGGCGTCTTCGTCGTCACCTTCAAACTGGAATACCGCTTGGTGATCGAACATGTGCGATACCGCACCCTGCGCACCTAGCTTGGCATTAGTTTTAGTGAAGCAGTTACGAACTTCAGTAATAGTGCGGTTTGCATTGTCAGACAAGCAGTCAACAATAACCATACAGTTACCCGGGCCAAAGCCTTCGTAACGCATAGGCTGAAAGTCTTCACCAGCACCACCAGCAGCTTTATCAATCGCCTTTTCGATAACATGGCTTGGTACTTGGTCTTTCTTCGCTTTTTCCATCAGGCGGCGAAGTGAAAGGTTAGTGTCTGGATCGGCACCACCATTTTTTGCGCACACGTAAATTTCTTTACCGTACTTAGAATAAACCTTAGTTTTTGCGCCGGCAGTTTTTGCCATGGCGGCTTTACGAACTTCGAATGCTCTTCCCATCTTAAAATTCTCTTTCTCGCAATTAGAAATGCTGCGTTGGGTTTTATCGGGGTACTATTTGCCTGAACCTTTTATCAGGCTGCGCCGCTTTGTCTTATTTGGAGTTAATGCGAAACGAGGCATTGCAAAAATTGCTAGGTGCAACCTTTCCCAAACTAAACGCTGACTTGGCGACACAGAAAAATTGTGCGAAATTCTACCTTAATTTCTCTCTAATACCAATGTGAATCCCCTCGGAAAGGATGTAAGCACAGTGCTCTCACGTTCACATTAGGCGTAAATGTACTCTGACCCCACACACTTTGGCTTACGGTAGATGTTCGGTTGCCAGATAATCGTGTGACTGCATTTCCTTTAAGCGGCTAAGGCAGCGTCTGAACTCGAAGTTAAGTAGCCCTTCGGTATAAAGGCTTTCCAGCGCAACTTCTGCCGAAATGATGAGTTTCACGTTACGCTCATAGAACTCGTCTACCATAGCAATAAAGCGGCGCGCCACATCGTCGTTATGCTGGCCCATTTCCATAACATTGGCTAAAAGCACCGAGTGATAACAGCGGCTTAACTCAATGTAATCGCTCTGGCTACGGGGCCCGCCACACAAAGCTTTAAAATCTATCATCAATACACCGTCAGCGTTTCTAAGCGTTGGTATTTTGCGATTATTCACCTCAATTTCTTCGCTTTTGGTGCCTTCTTCTGGCGCTAATTGAGAAAAGTAGCTATGTAAGTTTTCTGTGGCTTCCTCATCAAGTGGATAGTGATAAATTTCGGCTTGCTCTAACGTTCTTAGACGATAATCGATACCGCTATCAACATTTACCACGCGGGTATTCTGATTTAGTAAGTCGATGGCTGGTAAGAATCGCGCACGCTGCAATCCGTTTTTATACAAATCGTCAGGCACTATGTTAGAGGTTGCCACCAGCACAATACCGTGACCAAATAACTCTTCCATTAACGTGCCTAAAATCATGGCATCAGTAATATCGGATACGAAAAACTCGTCAAAACAGATAACTCGTGCTTCTTTTGCCAGCTTTGCCGCCACCAACTTCAAAGGATCTTGTTCGCTTTTAAGCTGCTTAAGTTCGTCGTGCACGCGATACATAAAGCGGTGAAAATGCACGCGCATTTTCTTTTCAAAAGGCAAGCAATCGTAGAAGGTATCTACTAAATAGGTTTTACCTCGCCCTACCCCACCATAAAAGTAAATGCCTTGAATACCTGGCTTGGCATGACCTTTACCAAATGCTGATTTTAACTTTACCCGCCAAGTCATTTTCTTTTTGGGCTCGGTCAGTTCATCGTACAAACGCTGAAGTTCTTTAACTGCATTTTCTTGTGCCTCGTCATAATGAAAATCAGACGACTGAAGATCTAGCTGATATTTTTCCCATGGCGTCATCGCCGAAACCACTCCGTACAAAAGTCAATAGCGGCGCTTGCTGCACCGACCTGCTTGAATTTCTCAATTATGACCTTAATTTTAATGGAAATCACGGTAGAATCTCACATTGAAATTCGACATACACTGAATAAATGAAACTATGTATGCGCTTTTCGGGTTTGACCTTGCTATATTCAGCATATGGTCGAAAGCAGCTTTTAGACCGTAGAAAGAAAGGTCGGCTGCACGATGTAGATTTATTCGGAGAATATAATGGAATTGTTAGTATCTCTTGCTTTGTTAGTTGTTGGTTTAATTATTGGCTTTTTCGCTGGTCGCTTTCTTCAACAAAAGCAAGGCGCAGGTAATGCTGCACAAACTGAGAAGCAAGTTAAAGAGATCCTCGCACAACAGGCGCAGCATCATATACATCAAACTCGTCAAAGCTTAGAAAGCATTGAGAGTCAGTGTGAAACGCTAAAACAACAGATAGAAGAATACGAAATGCTGCTTGAACAAGGCAGCGATGAAGAAGACAGCAAAGTTCCTTTTTATGGGGAGCAAGCTACCACCTATTTACGCAATAATTTGAAAGGGACTGACAAGTCTAAAGTAAATCGTGTTTCTGATACTCAACCAAAAGACTTTGCGAATACAGGGTCTGGGTTGTTCGTCGGCGGTTCTGAGCAGAATAACGCAGAAAAACAGTAACATCGGGAACTTTATTCCAGCGTCAGACTCTTTTAGTGAAACCATGCTATGTCGCATATAACATGAAGGAGTGTAAGCGAACATGAAAATGTCTTTCCGCCATTGTCTATTGGCGTCTGCCGTTGTTGTAAGTTCACTGGGCTTTACTGCTAGTACGCAGGCGGCGTTACCGTTCTTTTCTGATTCAAAAGACGAAGTGCCGTCTTTAGCCCCTATGCTCGAAGAAGCGACACCTGCGGTAGTCAGTATCGCAGTGGAAGGTACGCAAACTTCTACACAGCGCGTACCAGAAATGTTTCGCTACTTCTTTGGTGCACCGCAAGAGCAAGTTCAAGAACGTCCTTTCCGTGGTCTTGGTTCTGGTGTCATCATTGATGCTGACAAAGGTTACGTAGTTACCAACAATCATGTTGTCGATAACGCGGACGAAATCACCGTTAAATTAACAGACGGACGCGAGTTCAAAGCGAAAAAGTTGGGCTCTGATGAGCAAAGTGATATCGCTTTGCTTAAAATTGAGCCGGATGATTTGAAAGCGTTGCCGCTTGCCGATTCTGACGTACTACGGGTTGGTGATTTTGTAGTCGCTATTGGCAATCCTTTCGGTCTCTCTCAAACGGTAACCTCAGGCATTGTAAGTGCTTTAGGCCGTTCAGGCTTAAACATAGGCGGTTACGAAGACTTCATTCAAACTGACGCAGCAATTAACCGGGGTAACTCAGGCGGCGCATTAGTTAACCTTCACGGTGAGTTGGTTGGTATCAATACCGCTATTTTTGGCCCTAATGGCGGCAACGTGGGTATTGGTTTTGCTATACCTGCCAATATGATGAAAAGCCTTGTTGATCAAATTGCTGAATATGGTGAAGTACGCCGTGGTCTTCTGGGTATTCTAGGTAGTGATATTGATGCGGGCCTTGCTGAAGCTATGAATGCCGAAGTTAATATTGGTGCGTTCGTAAGCGAAGTACAGCCTGACTCGGCTGCAGAGAAAGGCGGTCTTCAAGCAGGTGATATTATTACGGCGATTAACGGTCGCAAACTTCACAGCTTCCAAGAACTGCGTGCAAAAATTGCGAGTATGGGGGCTGGCGCAGAGGTTGAGCTAACCGTTATGCGTAAAGGCAAGAAAATGAACGTAGACGTTGTATTAGACGATGCTACTGATACCACGGTGACTGCGGCTCAGATTCACCCAGCCCTAGAAGGCGCCACACTGTCTAATGGCACAGACGATGCTGGCAATGCTGGTGTAGTCGTATCTGAGATTGAGCGTGGTGCACCTGCCGCGCGTATCGGCCTTCAATCTGAAGATGTGATCATTGGCGTTAACCGCGTTCGCACATCAACGGTTGCGGAGTTCAGAAACGCGCTAGACGAAGCCAAAGGCGTTATCGCACTTAATGTAAAACGCGGTAACTCTACCCTTTACTTGGTTATCAGACAGTAGAGCTCAGTTCTCAAAACTATTTATTCCTAAGCAGGAATACATGTTGAACGGCGCTTTTAAAGCGCCGTTTTTTATTGAGCTAAACTATCCCCTTAGCCCTATCCACATTAGCTTACTTTCTAAGCATCTTTTCTGTCGTATTGAGTTACACAAAATTTGCGCTTCATTACGGTAGTTTAGTGAATAAAGTGATATCCTTTACATTAATAACGATAAATTCAGATTGTTGCGCTTTTAATTTGTGAAGTAGTACCTCAATAACGGTACGTATGGAGTAAGTGCAACAGACAACAATAAGTGTGACTTGTGACTGGCCGCTCAATATTTAACTTCTTACTAAAATCTATCATCCTAGGCGTTGCCGTTGCGGCTCTACTGTTGATTTTTTTGCCAGAACTTAGGCAAGGTAAGGGGCTCGCCCAAGGCTTTTTTAATGAGCCATCTGTTAGCGCCAGTCGCGAAAGCTATTTTTCAGCGTTGAGCCGGTCCGCACCTGCTGTCGTGAACATTTATAGTGTTAGTATCGAAAACGGCTCAGGTCTATTTCGAAATCAATCTCGTGGGCGTACCAATTTGGGCTCTGGCGTTATCATGACAGAGAATGGCTACCTGCTTACCTGCCACCACGTTGTAGCCAATGCCGACAGTATTTACGTAGCAGTGCAAGACGGTCGTATTTTAGAAGCACAAATTGTAGGTACCGACCCACTCACTGACCTTGCCGTATTGAAAGTCACGGCTGACAACCTGCACATTATTCCTCAAGTTTCAGAACCCGATACCCATGTCGGCGACGTAGTAATGGCAATAGGCAACCCCTTCGACTTGGGGCAAACCATAACCCAAGGGATCGTAAGTAGAGCAGGTCGCAATGGCCTGTCGAACTATGTGGATTTCATTCAAACCGATGCTGTATTAAACCAAGGAAACTCGGGTGGTGCTTTGGTAGATAGTAATGGCATTTTACTGGGTATCACCAACGCCAATTTCCAGGTGCTAGATTCTAACAATCGCGCACGCAATGTAGATGGAATTAACTTCGCTGTTCCTTATGAACTGGCTAAGCGCGTTATGGATGAAATTATAAGTAATGGCCGAGTTGTGCGCGGTCAGCTTGGCTTTGTAGGCGGAGAGAACCGTAACCGACCAGGTATTGATGTACAAGCGGTAGCTAAAGGCAGCCCTGCCGACATTGCTGGTATTCGCCCTGGAGACATCATAGTAGCCATTGATGGTGTGCGTTTAGAAAGCGCCTCTAAAACGCTAGATATGATTGCTGAAACAGAGCCTGGTACTGAGCTTGAAATTGAACTTAGCCGCGATGGGCAATCCATTACGCTGACAGCAACTGTTGGAGAACTCCGAGCGGGACAATAGCCTTAGTAGCATTTACCAACAGTTAACGCTTAAACTTCTATAACGCTTGTAGAAAGCATCTGGGAAAAAATTAGGTAGTAAATTTTTATATATAAAAAAGCGCCGCATTGGAAAATGCGGCGCTTTTTCTTGTGCAAGGTATAAGGTTTACTCTTTAACTCGCTCGATGATGGCTCCTAAGCCACCCAATTTCTCTTCTATCGATTCATAACCACGATCTAAGTGGTAAATACGATTTACGTGAGTCTCACCGTCTGCGATAAGCCCAGCGATAACTAAGCTTGCTGAGGCGCGAAGGTCAGTAGCCATTACTGGCGCCCCTTTCAAGCTTGAGCTGCCCTTTGACACGGCTGAGTTAGCTTCAAGTGCGATTTCTGCGCCCATGCGTTGTAACTCTGGCACATGCATAAAGCGATTTTCAAAAATCGTTTCGGTAATTACGCCTGTACCTTCGGCTACGCAGTTTAGGGTAACAAACTGAGCCTGCATATCAGTAGGGAATGCTGGGTGTGGTGCAGTTTTAACACGCACAGCCTGAGGCTTACGCCCTTCCATATCTAGCTCAATCCAGTCTTCGCCTAAGGTGATTTTCGCACCAGCTTGCTCTAGTTTGTCTAGTACTGCATCTAACGTATCTGGTGCTGCATGGGTACAGCGAATTTTGCCGCCGGTTACGGCAGCCGCTACCAAGAAAGTACCTGTTTCAATGCGATCTGGCAGTACGGCATAATCACAACCGTTTAAGGTTTCTACACCTTCAATGGTAATTTTATCGCTTCCTGCACCTTTGATTTTGGCGCCCATCTGAATAAGACAGTTAGCCAAATCAACAATTTCAGGTTCACGCGCGGCGTTTTCTAAAATAGTCGTGCCGTCTGCCAACGCTGCTGCCATCAGAAGGTTTTCGGTAGCGCCTACACTCACCATATCCATAAAGATACGAGCGCCCTTTAGACGACCATCAACTTCAGCACGGATATAGCCTTCGTCTACTTCAATCTTTGCGCCCATCTTTTCAAGGCCAGTTAAATGAAGGTTTACAGGGCGTGCACCTATGGCACAACCACCGGGCAAAGACACATTCGCTTTACCCTGCTTAGCTAACAACGGGCCTAACACCAAAATTGAAGCACGCATGGTACGCACTAAGTCGTAAGACGCGGTCACACTTTCAAGTGTACTTGCATCAATAACAATATCGTTAGGCGCGGGAAGTGCTACTTCTACACCAAGCTCACGCAAAAGCGCAGTGGTGGTATTAATGTCTCTAAGACGAGGGACGTTAGTATAACGACAAGGGGAATCGGTAAGTAGGCTGGTCATCAACAGCGGCAATGCCGCGTTTTTTGCACCAGAGATACGCACTGTACCGTTAAGTGCAGGGCTCTTTTTAATTACGAGTTTATCCACGAGCAGCGCCTATTATTGAGGAATGTTGAACTGGCGCTCGCGCTCCCAGTCTTTTACTGAAAACGTCTTGATAGTAATCGCATGCATGCTGCCGTCCGCAATTTTATCAGCTAAAGGCGCGTACACTGCCTGCTGGCGCTTTACGCGGCTCATTTCGTTGAATGCATCGCTTACCGCAATGATGTTAAAATGCGAACCTTCACCTTTTACGTGGACTTCGTGAAGATCTAACGCATCTTTCAAGATTTTTTCAATTTCAGACAATTCCATAACTTACTTCTTAATTCGCTTAATGGTGTTTATTCTACGGGTAAAAAGCTATCCGCGTCGCTAATTTTCGCAAGCTTTTGTAGCTTCTCGGGCATTTTATACAGGGTCATGCTAACACCATTTTGCTTTGCATCCCTAACAGCATTAATAAGCCATGCTAAACCTGCACTGTCTGCACGCTCCACATCGCCTAAATCAACTTGGCACTTTTTATTACTAACCAATGTGCTACGTTGGTTGCCGCTCAAACTTTCCCAAAAATTTTTCGACAGCGTTTCACGGTCTAATTGACCGTGAACCACTATTCTACCTGTATCATTTACCTCGAACAGGCTCACTCAGCCTCTCCTTCGATTTCAATTGGCTCGCCTTGCTTTAGCTCTACCGGCTTGCCAATTTTATCGCGCATTAGTGCGATAACTGCATCAATGCCATCTTGTCGAAGAATTGATTCAAACTCACTGCGCTTACTGTTTAGCATGCTGATGCCTTCAGCAACCATATCGTAGGCTTTCCACTCGTTCGTTTTACTGTCTTTACGAACTTTAAACGCAATTTTAATTTCAGGGCGGCTTGGGTCTTGAACGACCGCGCGCACGGTTACTGATTTTTTGTCATCAAAAGAAGACTCAGGCTCAAAGATAACTTCTTGATTGTCGTAGTAGCCCATTGCTACAGCATATGTAGTTACCAGATATTGACGGAAAACACTGATGTACTCACCCATCTTTTCTTGAGGCACAGATTTAAAATGTTTACCTAGTACCATAAATGCCGCGAATTTGTAGTCAATGTGCGGCACCAACTCTTCTTCCATAATAGTGCGTAGCATTTCAGGGTCAGCTTTAATTTCAGCCTGATTCGCTTTAATTCGCTCGAATGTGCGGTTAGCCACATCCTGAACTAACTCATAGGGGTTTTGCTCATTAACTTCTTGCGCATTGGCTATGCCTGCTACAGACAACATAAAGATGCCAATCGCTACCATAAACTTTTTCAAAATAACTCTCCTAACTTCAAACTCTTTTAAGCAGACCTGATAATGAGGTATTTAGTTTCATCAGGCCGCTGGAATTGATTGACGACTTCGTTATATACGCTCAGTCGCTATGTTGCGATTAGTCTTCGTCGCTACCGCGGTTAAATAAGAACTGCCCGATAAGGTCTTCAAGTACCAACGCTGACTTCGTATCCTGTAGGTAATCACCATCTTGTAAATTGGCGACACCGTCAAAAGAAAACCCTGGCTGGAAACCTACGTATTGCTCACCTAATAAACCCGAGGTCAAAATAGACACCGAGCTTGTTTCAGGAAAGCCGTTGTATTCATTTAAAATAGATAGCTCTACTACCGGTGTGAAATCTTCTTGATCTAGTGAAATAGATGACACTCGACCAACGGTTACACCGCCGACTTTCACAGCAGAGCGAGGCTTTAATCCACCAATGTTGTCGAACTTCGCGTATAACGTATAGGTATCGCCTTCTGTTGCGACCGTTTGGTTTGCAACTTTAAGTGCCAACAATAACAAAGCACCTATCGTAAGCATGACAAACACACCAACCATGACTTCCGTTTTATACTTACTCATTCCAATCCCCTACTCGATACCAAACATAAGGGCGGTAAGCACGAAGTCCAGCCCTAATACTGCTAATGATGAATAGACCACCGTCTCGGTAGTCGCTTTGCTGATCCCTTCCGATGTTGGAATAGAATCGTAACCTTTAAATATGGCAATCAACGTCACAACCAAGGCAAAAACGAGGCTTTTTATTACGCCGTTTATAACATCTTGATTCCAGTCAACGGTTGACTGCATGATTGACCAGTAGCTGCCTGCATCAACACCTAACCAGTCTACGCCGACTAAATGACCGCCTAAAATACCAATGGCACTAAAGATAATGGCTAGCATAGGCATAGCTAACATTCCCGCCCAAAAACGAGGAGCAACTATGCGCCTTAGTGGGTCTACTGCCATCATTTCCAAACTACTTAACTGCTCGGTGGCTTTCATAAGGCCAATTTCAGCGGTCAACGCTGACCCGGCACGCCCAGCAAAAAGCAATGCGGTGACTACCGGAC
Organism: Alteromonas sp. ABH4_452; assembly: GCF_056311825.1. NCBI lineage: Bacteria > Pseudomonadati > Pseudomonadota > Gammaproteobacteria > Alteromonadales > Alteromonadaceae > Alteromonas > Alteromonas sp. ABH4_452. Next base: position 4,064,883 of record NZ_CM149973.1, read on the forward strand.
CAAGTTCTCGTAAAAGAGAAAGCGCAACCATGGGGCCTAAGCTACCCTCTGCACCGTAATCCACTAGAATGGTATAGCCTTGCAGCGCCATTACCATGCCAATAAATAGGCCAGAAACCATGATGATCAGTAACGACTGAACACCCACTACATAAAGCTGTTTGATAACCAGCGGAACATTTTTAACTCGGGGAACAGCGATGAGTGCGCCAAACAGCATGAGTGCTGCTCGACCAATCGCAGTAACTTTTCCTATAGTTTTAGCGCCTAATGATTGGAAGAACTTCATTTATCTGCCCCCAGAAAGCTTGCTTTCAGGTCTGGCGCTGGGTAATGAAATGGAACCGGGCCATCTGCTTTACCTTTTAAGAATTGCTGAACCAATTCGGAATCACTTTCTTTAATTTGCTGCGCAGTACCTTCACCAATGACGCGTTTATCCGCCAAAATGTAAATATAATCAGCGATGGTCAGCACTTCCGTTACGTCATGGGTCACGACAATGCTAGTTAAGCTGAGTGCATCATTGAGCTCTCTAATAAGCTTTACCAGCACGCCCATGGATATGGGGTCTTGTCCCGCAAAAGGCTCATCGTACATAATTAAATCGGGGTCTAGCGCTATTGCCCTAGCGAGCGCGGCCCTGCGCGCCATTCCACCAGAAAGTTCGCTCGGCATTAATTGCGCGGCGCCTCTCAAACCTACGGCCTGTAGCTTTAAAGCGACAATAGTAGCTATCAAGTCTTCTGATAGATCAGTATGCTCGCGAAGCGGAAACGCCACATTGTCGAACACGCTCATGTCAGTGAATAGCGCACCGCTTTGAAAAAGCATGCTCATTCTACGACGGGTTTCGTAAAGAGACTTTCTCGACATAGAGACAATTGAATCGCCGTCGAATTTTACGTCGCCTTCATCTGGCGTTAACTGCCCGCCAATAAGGCGTAGCAGCGTGGTTTTACCTATCCCACTTGGCCCCATTACCGCAGTAATTTTGCCTTTAGGTACCTTCAATGAAATCCCATCATAAATGATGCGATCTGCGCGTTTAAAGGTTAGGTTATCTACTTCAACTAAATGATCCATAGTTACTTAAATGTCGACCCCTGACGCTGGATTAATTTCGTTTTTAACGGCAATATCAATCCACTTAGAAAATATTAAAGTGTATGAGCGATGTGCATATTCAATTTCTATGCCTTCACAAACATAACTCATAAAGTTTACTGAACAGTTTACTTTTAAGAGCCAACAAATTCAAAAAAGTTTACTCTGCAGTGTAGTTTTTTATGTTTACAGCCTGGCTTGTCTAGTAGACATGCCCACTGGGCTGCGTAATTTGGTGCCATTGTACGCTTTTTCAAGACACTCGCCAAAGTCAAAAAGTTACAAGTTATGTTCGATTAAGACGAATAATAGGTATCCCGCGCTGAAGTGATACCAATGCCTCAGCTAATTCTTATAGGCCGCTCCAATTAACATCCTATTTGGTTGTTTATTAACTGAAACTGAACGCCTTTGGCAGACCGATGAAGGCCAATTTAACTTTCGCTAGCGGCAGAAATTTACGGCAATTGGCCTTATTTGATGAAAATAAAGCATTACGAGCATAGGCAAATGGCACTCTTTTTGCGACAATCTATCGAAATACTAACTATTACAGGTTGTTGTGCTTTTAAACATTGTCATTTTTCTGGTTGGGCTGATTGTCTTAAGTTGGAGTGCAGACCGTTTTGTGTACGGTGCTTCCGCACTAGCAAAGAACATCGGCATCTCTCCTATGATGATCGGATTAACGATTGTCGCTATGGGCTCTTCGGCACCTGAAATTGTGGTTTCCGCTATTGCCTCTGCCAATGGCAATATGAACACAGCCGTGGGTAATGCCCTTGGTTCAAATATAACTAATATCGCGCTGGTGTTGGGTGTAACCGCCTTAGTGAAACCACTGCTTGTTTCGTCTACAACGCTTAAACGTGAACTTCCTGCGCTTCTCATTATCTCATTAATCGCAATCGGCTTTATGTTCGATGGCGAGCTGAAGTCTTACGAAGGGATAATTCTACTAGGCCTTTTTATTTTTGTTTTAGCAATGATGGCTTGGTTATCGCTACAAGTAGATAAAGAAGACCCGTTGGTTGCAGAGACCGCAGATGAAATCCCTAAAGGCGTTTCTAATACATCTGCACTTATCTGGATTGGTGTTGGCCTTGTTGTATTACCTTTAAGTGCCCACTTCCTTGTAAACTCAGCCGTGGAAATTGCCAGATACATGGGAATTTCTGATTTGGTTATTGGGTTGACGATTATAGCGTTTGGCACAAGTCTTCCTGAATTAGCGGCAAGTGTCGCAGGTGTGCTTAAAGGTGAAGATGATTTAGCACTGGGTAATATTATTGGTTCTAATATTTTCAACCTGCTAGCCGTGCTCGGTATGCCAGGCTTAATTGCCCCAGGCCTGCTAGACCCTGACGTTTATAACCGAGACATGTACGTTATGCTTGGTTTGACCTTGCTGTTGTTCTTGTTCAGCTTCGATTTAATTGGAAAGCGTACAATATCAAGAACCAATGGATTCATACTTCTGGCTTGCTTTATCGGCTACCAATACTGGCTGTTCGGATAATCATGAATACACAAACTCAGATGCACTATATTGAATCGGCGAAGCGCGTTATCGACATTGAAACGCAGGCTATTGCCAACCTTGCAGAGCGCTTAAATGATGACTTTATCACTGCATGCAACATTCTCTTCAACTGTAAGGGAAAAGTGGTTGTAAGCGGTATGGGAAAATCTGGACATATCGGTAATAAAATTGCGGCTACGCTAGCCAGTACAGGTACTCCAGCGTTCTTCATGCATCCCGGTGAAGCCAACCATGGCGACTTGGGTATGCTAAGCAAAGGAGATGTGCTATTAGCCATCTCTAATTCTGGTGAAACCAATGAATTAGTTAACTTGCTGCCCGTTGTTAAGCGCTTAGGTATACTGGTAGTGGCAATGACCAACAGTGCCGATAGTTCGTTAGGACAACACGCAGATGTAGTGCTGGATATTAGTGTAGAAAAAGAAGCGTGTTCATTGGGTCTGGCGCCCACATCAAGCACAACGGCCACACTGGTTATGGGTGATGCCCTAGCGGTAGCGCTGCTTGACCAAAAGGGCTTCACTTCAGACGACTTTGCCCTGTCACACCCCGGCGGAAGTTTAGGCAGAAAACTGCTGCTTAAAGTGAGTGATATCATGCTAAGTGGCAGCGATATCCCACTAGTAAATTTAAATGCAACTGTTGCTGATGCACTTTTGGAAATTTCCAAAAAGGGCCTAGGCATGACTGGTGTTATCGCACCCGATGGTTCGTTAACAGGCGTGTTTACTGATGGTGATTTACGCCGAATACTCGACGCTCGTGTAGATGTACACAGTGCGACAGTAGAAGATGTAATGACCAAAGGCGGCAAAACAACCACAGCAGATCAGCTAGCTGTAGAAGCCCTAAATCTAATGGAAACCCATAAGATAAGCGCATTGATGGTTACCGATGAAAAGCGCAACCCTGTCGGAGCCTTCAATATGCATATGCTTTTGAAAGCGGGGGTACTTTAAATGACGACAACTCTATACACCGATTTAGACCAAGCACTTTTTGAGCAGTTGGCAAATATTAAGTTACTGGTTTGTGACGTGGATGGCGTATTTTCAGACGGTCGCATTTACTTGGGCAACGACGGTGAAGAACTTAAAGCTTTTCACACCCGAGACGGATATGGCGTGAAAGCCTTGGTAAGTAATGGTGTTAACGTCGCCGTGATAACAGGGCGTCGCTCAGCAATTGTAGAAAACAGAATGAAGGCGCTAAACGTAGCACACATTATTCAGGGTGAAGAAAACAAAGCTGACGCCCTCGGCGAATTAATGAAAAGCCTAGGGTTGAACTCAAGCGAAGTTGCCGCCGTAGGAGACGATATGCCCGATACAGGTATGTATCAGCAGGTAGCGGTAAAAATTGCGGTTGCCGATGCTCACCCTTTTGTTGCAAAGCAAGCGAACTGGATCACCACACTTCCGGGTGGATTTGGCGCAGTTCGAGAAATATCGGACACCATTTTGCAAGCTAAAGGCGTTGCAAATGATATTTTCGGAGCTAGTGTATGAGCCAGTTTGGCTTCAATCGCTTAGGTTTAAGTATATCGGCGCTATTTATCTTAGCTATGCTTATGTACATCCCAACGTGGATGGAAGAGCAGCCTGAAACTCAAGGTAGTAGCGAAAATGATGCGCTCAAGCCTGCCTACAAGGCCAAAAACTTAACAACAACCTTGTACAACCAAGACGGTGAGTTAAATCACAAAGTCTTTGCAGAGTCGATGGAGCATTACGACCAATTAGGCTTTGTTTTATTCCAACAACCTAAATATACCCTTTATACAGAAAGCGCTTCATCACCTTGGGTTGTTACTGCGCAGGAAGGAACGCTTTATAACAATGAATTAATTCAGCTTGAAGATAGCGTTGTTATTGAAAATCAAACCAGCGATGATTTTGTCAAAAGTTTATCCACGGAATACATCCAGATAAATTTAGACACGAAACAAATGACATCTGATCAACCCGTTGAGATACTGGGTACGCAATATCTTATTTTAAGCAATGGGTTTAACGCGAATTTACGCACACAAGAATACGAGCTTTTAGATCATGTACAAACGACTTATTCCCCTAGCAACTAGCCTTCTACTTGCCATCGCTAGCGGTGCGGTAATAGCCAGTGAAGAAGATTTTTCACAACCCATTAAGATAGGGTCAAACACCCAATTTATTGATGGTAAAAACAAAACCGCGCTGTACAAGGAAGATGTACTTATTACCCAAGGTTCACTCCTAATCGAAGCTGATGAAGTAGAAGTAATAGCTACAGATGGCAGCGGCCGTGAAATATTTATCGCCCGTGGCAACCCTGCTAGCTATTCTCAATCACTAGAAGACGGTACACCGGTATCAGCGAAAGCCAATGAAATTCGCTATGAAGTAATTAATCGCACTATTTCTCTGGCGGGTAATGCTGAGCTACAGCAAGATACCAGTAAAGTGCAAGGTGATAAGATTACGTTCGATATGATTACGGAACAATTGCTTGCAACGGGTGGTGCCGGTGAAGATGGTGAAGGTCGTGTAACCACAGTATTTACTCCTGACACCATTCGTAAAACATCGTCTAAGAAAGACAACGAGGACAATGAATAGCAATGGCAACTTTGAGCGCTAAAAACCTTGCTAAATCGTATAAATCGCGACAGGTTGTTCGCGATGTAAGCCTTTCAGTGTCTACCGGTCAAATTGTTGGTCTTCTCGGCCCTAACGGCGCTGGTAAGACCACCACTTTTTACATGATTGTAGGCTTAGTCAACTTAGACAAAGGCAAGATCGAAATTGATGATAATGAGCTTACTCACCAGCCAATGCATGAGCGCGCACGCCGCGGTATAGGCTACCTCCCGCAAGAGGCATCAATATTTAGAAAGCTTACGGTACATGAAAATATCATGGCCATTTTGCAAACCCGTAAAGATTTAAATTCACAGCAGCAAGAAGAAGAAGCAGATGCCCTACTTGATGAATTTAATATCAACCATATACGTAATAGTACGGGCATGAGCTTGTCAGGGGGAGAACGGCGTCGCGTAGAGATTGCTCGAGCTCTGGCAGCAAAACCACAATTTATTTTGTTAGACGAACCATTTGCCGGTGTTGATCCAATATCAGTTAATGATATAAAGAAGATAATACAGCATCTGCGAGATAGGGGTATTGGTATCCTTATCACGGACCATAACGTACGCGAAACATTGGATGTTTGCGAAAAAGCGTACATTGTGAGTCATGGCGAGCTTATTGCGCAAGGAACTGCGGAACAGGTTTTAAGTAATCAAAAAGTAAGGGACGTATACCTAGGCGAACAATTCAGGCTATAGTTAGTGTAACCGAATTGTCATTTTTCAGTTTCGCTCTGGTATATTTAATTTAGAGCATTTAAATAAGACGTAGATGAAACCATCTTTACAGCTAAAATTTAGCCAACAACTTACCATGACACCTCAGCTTCAGCAGGCTATTAAACTGCTGCAGCTTTCTACGCTTGATCTCCAGCAAGAGATACAAGAAGCCCTCGATTCTAATCCGCTTTTAGAAGTGGAAGAAGGTAACGACGAGCCACAAGTAGAAAAGAATAATGTCGATAGTGACGATAGCGCTGCTGAAGCGACCGCTTCTGCATCAAGCGATACGCTAGAAGCAGGAGATGCACTGGAGAAGAATGATCTTCCCGATGAGCTACCTATCGACAGTACCTGGGATGAGTATTATTCGGCTTCTTCCGCGCCTGCACCTGGCCCATCTAATGATGATGAACAAATCTTCCAAGGTGAGACCACAGAAGACATCCAAGAACATCTTCTTTGGCAAATGCGCCTCACTCATTTTTCAGATACTGACCGCGCTATCGCTACAGCAATCATCGACTCAATTGACGAATCAGGTTATTTAACCGTTACTCTTGACGACATCTTAGAAGCGGTCAACGACGATGATCTAGAAGAGCCTATCGAAATGGACGAAATAGAGTGTGTGCTTAAGCGCATTCAAATGTTCGACCCCATTGGTTCAGGTTCTCGTACACCTCAAGAGTGTCTTATGGTGCAATTGCGCCAGTTTTCAGAAGACACACCGTGGCTTGCTGAAGCGAAGCAGCTTATTGAGGAATATTCAGACTTACTGAGCAGTAAAGACTACCGCACGCTAATGCGTAAGAGCCGATTGAAAGAAGATCAGCTGCGCGAAGCAATGCGTTTACTTCAAACCTTGAATCCTCGCCCAGGTAGTGCTTTAGTTACTAAAGAGCCTGAGTACGTTATTCCTGATGTCTCAGTAACCAAGAAAAATGGCCGTTGGGTGGTTGAGCTGAACCCCGACAGTCTGCCTAAATTAAGCGTAAACCAACAGTACGCAGCGATGAGTCGTCGTGCCAAGAACAGCAGCGATTCACAATTCATCCGCTCACACATGCAAGAGGCCAAGTGGTTCATAAAGAGCCTTGAATCTCGCAACGATACCTTAATGAAGGTTGCAAATTGCATTGTGCAGCAGCAAATGGGCTTTTTTGAGCACGGCCCGGAAATGATGAAACCAATGGTGCTAAATGATGTCGCAGAAATGGTAGATATGCACGAATCGACTATTTCGCGTGTAACAACGCAGAAGTATATGCATACGCCCCGTGGCATCTTCGAATTGAAGTATTTCTTCTCAAGCCACGTAGCAACAGAGTCAGGTGGTGAGTGTTCATCTACAGCGATTCGTGCATTGATCAAGAAGTTAGTGGCTGCGGAAAATCCTAGCAAGCCGCTAAGTGATAGCAAGATTGCTTCATTGTTGGCCGAGCAAGGCATAAAAGTCGCTCGGCGAACAATAGCAAAATACCGGGAATCATTGTCGATCCCGCCGTCGAACCAACGCAAAAGCCTTATTTAAACGGGCTTAATAATATAAGGAAGACGAAATATGCAAATCAACCTTACTGGTCATCATGTCGAAATCACCGACTCTTTGCGTAATTATGTCGATACGAAGTTCAGCAAACTTGAACGTCACTTTGATCACATTTCTAATGTGCATGTCATCCTGAACGTTGAAAAATTAAATCAAAAAGCTGAAGCGACTGTTCATTTAAGTGGCGCTGAAGTATTCGCATCCTCAGAAAATACCGACATGTATGCGGCGATTGACAGCATGGTTGATAAACTCGACCGGCAGGTAATCAAGCATAAGGAAAAACTGAAAAAACATTAGTAGTTAATTGAGCATGGATATACAAGCCATCGTAAGTCTGGACCGCACCGAGTGTGCGGTTCAGTGTAATAGTAAAAAGCGAATTCTTGAGATCATCGCTGATATCGCTGCCAAGCATAACGACAACATCGACCAGGCAACGGTTCTAAATAGCTTGATGGCTCGAGAACGTATGGGTAGCACGGGTATTGGTAACGGGATAGCACTGCCTCACGGTCGCTTGGCCGGCCTTGAGAAGGTAATAGCAATCGTTGTAACAAGTACACCAGCTATCAACTTTGATGCCCTAGACGAAAAGCCCGTAGACATATTCTTTGCTCTTCTCGTTCCCGAAGAGCAAACCGAAGGACACCTTCAGACACTGGCTACCGTAGCCGGTAAGCTAAGCGACAAAGAAACGATTAAAACAATACGTCGTGCAACAACCAGCGACGAAATTATTTCTGCATTAAGTTAAACAAAAAGTGCCTACACCTCATAGGTAGGCGCTTTATTCGACAACTCGTATGTGATGAAACCAGAATATAAGGGAGAGTTTAGGTGAAGCTGATCATAATCAGTGGTCGTTCGGGGTCTGGTAAGTCTGTCGCACTTCGCGCATTGGAAGACTTAGGTTATTACTGTGTTGATAATATCCCAGTAAATTTGCTTCCCACCCTCACCCATACTGTTGTTGATGAATACGATCAAGTTGCGGTAAGTATTGACGTTAGGAACCTACCCAAAAACCCTGACGACTTGGTAGAGATTCTAGACTACCTGCCTTCTTCTTGGTCGATGACTATAGTGTACATTGACGCAAGCGATGACGTTCTGGTTAAGCGTTTTAGCGAAACTCGCCGTCTTCACCCTTTAGCTAAGCTAAATAAGTCTCTATCGGAGGCTATTAGGGCGGAGTCTGCGCTTCTTGCGCCAATTACTGAACGCGCCGATTTATACCTAGATACAGACAAGCTAACAATACATCAACTCGCCGAATTGATCCGTGAACGTATATTGGGTAAGAAAAGTTCACGCCTTGTTCTTGTCTTTGAGTCGTTTGGCTTTAAACACGGCATACCTAAAGATGCTGACTACGTTTTTGACGCGCGTTTTTTACCTAACCCGCATTGGGAGCCAGACCTTAAACACTTAACTGGGTTAGATGCCCCCGTGGAAGTATTTTTAGGCTCACAACCCGTAGTAACCAAATTTATTTGGCAGATTCAAAACTTGATGACCACATGGCTTCCCCATTTAGAACGCAACAATAGAAGCTATGTGACTGTGGCTATCGGTTGCACTGGCGGCCAACACCGCTCAGTCTATATTGCCCAAACCTTGTCGAAAACGTTCAGCGAAATACACCCTGATGTTCAAATTCGTCACAGAGAGTTGAACCAGTAATGACTATTCAAAAAACGCTTACAATCGTCAATAAACTAGGCTTACACGCCAGAGCAGCCACGCAATTGGTTAAGCTTGCTAATCAGTTTCATGCCAAAATCATTTTGAAAAAAGGCGATAAAGAAGCCGATGCAAGCAGCGTCTTAGGCTTGATGATGCTGGAAAGTCACCAAGGTGAACAGGTAGATGTTATTGTCGATGGTGATGATGCGGTCGATGCACTTGCTGCCATTGAAGAGCTGATTGAGGGCAGATTTAACGAAGACGAATAGTCTCAACCCGAATATCTCTTGACGAATTAATCAACAGCTAGCTTAGTAATTCCAAATTCTTGCGTAAAAGCCACGCAATTATCATGACAGACTTAATATAATTGCGATATTCTACGCACACTTAGGCTACACAGCCTTTATTTTCCATATCAGCTTAGTAGGAATAACGCCTTATGGCAGAAGCGCTTGTTTCTAAATACGTACAAACCCAATTACGCGCACTTAACGCAGCGTTGATAAACGGTCAATTTGTATCTGTACGTAAGCTTCTGCTTGAACTTCCCCCTTCAGACGTTGCGCATATTCTCGAATCTAGCCCTAGCAGGACCCGTGATGAGTTGTGGGAGCTAATTGATAGCGACTTTCACGGTGATATTTTAGAAGAACTCTCTGATGATGTTCGAAACGGTATTATCACAAAGATGCTCCCCGCCAATGTGGTTGATGCACTTGAAGAAATGGATACCGATGACTTGGCAGAAACGCTGAGTAGCCTTCCTGAACCTGTGTTGGCAGACATTCTTGATTCAATGGATGCACAAGACCGCGTACGTGCAGAGCAGGCGTTGTCTTACGGTGAGGAAACCGCTGGTTTCATCATGAACACCGATACCATTACCTTGCGTCCAGATGTAACCATTGATGTGGTTCTTCGCTACATTCGCTTAAAAGGTGAGTTACCAGAAAATACGGACACCTTCTATGTGGTCAATAGAACCGATAATCTGGTCGGTATCATCCCTGTGGCCCGTCTTCTCACCGCAGATACCGACGACAAAGTGTCTGATGTCATGGACGAAGAATCAGAGGCGATTCCGGTAAACATGCCCGACGATGAAGTGGCAAGCCTGTTTGAGCGTTATAATTGGCTTTCAGCGCCGGTAGTTGATGAAAATCATCGCTTAGTTGGGCGAATTACCATTGATGACGTGGTTGATATCATTCGTGAAGACGCCGAACACTCAATGATGAGTATGGCGGGTCTTGATGATGATGAAGATACCTTTGCACCGGTTATGCAAAGTACTAAACGCCGCTCCGTCTGGCTGGCAGTAAATTTAGTGACTGCGCTAATGGCAGCAATGGTAAGTGACTTATTTGAAGCCACGCTAAGCCAGCTTGCCGTATTAGCCATATTAAATACTATCGTACCGAGCATGGGCGGCGTGGCTGGTAACCAGACACTAACCCTTGTTATTCGGGGTATGGCGCTCGGTCATGTAAATGCCAGTAACTCGCGTTGGCTTATCAGTAAAGAAATCTCGATTGGCTTTTTAAATGGGGCAATTTGGGCAGTGCTTATTGCCTCTGTTATCGCACTTTGGAAGCAAGATTACATGCTGGGCGTTATTATCGCCTTTGCGATGATGGTAAACATGATTGCGGCAGCGCTTGCCGGCGCAACTTTACCCATGATCATGAAGCGCCTTAAAATAGACCCAGCGCTTGCTGGAAGCGTTATTCTAACTACGATAACAGATGTAGTTGGTATCTTTGCCTTTTTAGGTACGGCAACGCTGTTTTTAATTTAAGCCTAAAAAATAATCATCCTTAATTAGGATCTAGCGATTTTTGATATTATGCGCTCAGGCAATTAACGAATTGGCTGTATACCCATTAATATTCAGTTTGTATCCGACACCCCATACGGTTTGTACTAGCTGTCCGCCATTTTCAATACTGTTAACCTTATCGAGTTTACTGCGTAGACGATTAATATGGGTGTTTACCGTATGTTCGTACCCTTCGTGATTATAGCCCCACACCTCGCTAAGTAGTTGGTTGCGAGAAAAAACCTGATTGGGATGACGACAGAAATAATTCAACAAGGTAAATTCGCGTGCCGTTAATGTCAGCAATTGCCCATTAATCGTCACGCTGTGATAACGCAAGTCGACGCTAAGCGGGCCTATCTCGATACGCTCGTCACTACCACCGGAAGCTCTCGTGTTTTCATGGTTAGGCATACTTCTACGCATATGAGAGCGAATACGTGCCGAAAACATGCGTTCGTCAAACGCACCAGTAAGGTAGTCATCAACACCCGCTTCATAATAATTTGCTTCATCTACCTCCGAGCAGGCCGTATTTGCTGTCGACATCTCACTTTCGACAGCCACTACCCAGCTTTCGGAGTTAGCGTCTACGAGAGTTTTAATACGCTGCAGGCACATCTCGTTTCGTACCGATTCAACGATTATAAGTGAATAATGTTGTGCTTTTAGCAAGGATTCTGCTGATTGAAAATTAGAGACTGCGTCATAAAGAAAACTATGCTTGCTCAAACATTGCGATATGTTTTGTTGAAACTTATTCCCGCTGTAGATGATAAGGATCATAACTCGCTCCTAATTCGCCGATAAAAAACAAGACCCGACCCTCCGTGTTTTTATTTCACATTAATATCAATTTTTTTGATTGATAAACAAGCACTAAAAATTTCTAACAATATTGTTATTCATCGATACAAATCTGTGCGTTTTTTGTGATAGTTCTGTGATGAATTAAAAATTTTACTGCCCTAAATTTTTATGCGATTTAAGCCATAAACAAGGACAATAAGATGAAATTCACTAAACTTGCTAGCGCTACCCTACTGTCGCTAGCAACAATTTCAGTAAGCCAAGCCGTTACCTTAGATGTTGAAATTACTAATTTAACCCAAGCGCAAAGCTTTACGCCGCGCCTAGTTATTGCGCACGATGACACCGTTGACGCTTTTGAAGTGGGCCAGCCAGCTTCATCGGCGTTAGCCTGGCTTGCGGAAGCGGGGGTTATTGATGATGAGCAAAACGCTGATTCAAGCGGCGCTAACTTTGAGGCTTTATTGGGTCCTGTCGATACAGACAATGGCTCAAACACATGGCATCGTTTTGGCGGTCTTCTAGCCCCGAAAGCAACATTAAGTTATCCCTTCGACACAATGGACAAGCCTTATCTTTCACTGCTGTCTATGCTGATACCGACCAATGATGCCTTTGTAGGTATGGACAGTATTGAAATCCCTACTGAACCTGGCACCTATACGTATTATTTAAATGCTTACGATGCCGGTACTGAGTTAAACGATGAGCTAAATAGTGCTCGTACTGACGTTGTTGAAGCTGGGACAGGAAATGCGCTGGGTGGATATAGTGTTCCTGGTGTCGCTGGCGGCGGTGCGCCTACTCGTATCGTCGACTTAGGTACAGGTGGCACTGGTGTGGGGGCACAGGTAGTTAATGGTGAAATAGAAGATGGTGAAGATGGCCCGGTACACATTCACCGCAATGCGCTTGGTGATACTGATAGCGCCGCTGGTGCCAGTGATCTGGACTCTACCGTACACCGTTGGTTGAACCCAGTAGCACGTGTAGTTATTACTGTTCCTGCATCTTAAGGAGCCAATACAATGAATAATCCAATAATTAAACTCAGTACGTTATTGATGCTTTCAGCACTTCTTGCTGCCTGCGGCGACGATGGTGATACAGGCCCTCAAGGACCCGCTGGCCCACAGGGGGAAGCAGGTACTGACGGACAGGATGGCGCAGACGGCCAAGACGGTTCGGACGGGCAAGATGGTATAAATGGTAATTCAGCGGTTTATACCGTACAAATTACCAACTTAACTTACTCTCAGCCCTTTGCTCCTGCCGCCGTCATCTTGCATGAGTCAGGCTTCCATTCATTTAGTGAGGGCGAGCCAGCTAGCATGGGCATTGAAATTATGGCTGAGGGCGGTGATCCGTCTATGGTCATTACTGAAGCCATGGACTCCACGGACTTTTTGGATGCGCAAAACTCTGGGAGCATATTGGGCCCTCGTTCAATGGGCACAGAACTAACCCTTGTGGTTCCAGAACTCGACGCTGACGACCTGCGTCTTACAGTAACGACCATGTTGGTTAATACCAACGATGCGTTTACTGGCTTAAATGCAGCTAACGTAAGTAACATGGCAGTGGGTGATGTGAAAACATTCATGACAGTGACTTGGGACGCAGGTACAGAGGCCAATACAGAAACAGCAGCCACAATGCCGGGCCCTGCCGCAGGAACAGCAGGTGGTGGCGGAGAGGCAGCGGGTTATGATGTAGTTAGGGACGACCTTGCCGATGCAGTAAGGCTCCATCAAGGTGTGGTAACCAGTGCAAACGCAAATGACCCAAGCCGTGAAGGTTTGTCAACGTCCGTACTAACCGAAGCCCATCGCTTTGATTTTCCGACAAGTCGTGTAGTGATAACGCGAACTCGTTAATAAATTTATAGCGAATCAGCCACTTTAGCGCCCTATTACTTATAAGTAATGGGGTGCTTTCGTATTTATCAGAACGCAAGTTTTTTTGTTTGGACACTTAGTTGCGAGGCTTCAAATACAAGCGTCGAAGTGGGAGCAAAACATTAGATAAGGCGAGTGTGAAGATAATAGCTGGCTCTGCTTAAGCGAATAGCTTTGCAAAGCCAGACTACGTCAATACACTGAAAGTTTTTAAATAGCGGCCATGAAAATAGCCCAGTTAGCTACTTAAGTAGCTATTTAATAACCTTTAGGCTCGGCTTGCCTTTTTTAGGCGGAACCGGCGCATCTTGAATGTCGCCTGAGTCAGCATCTTCTAGCGGCGTTGGTCCGCTCGGTTGAGACACATCTTCAGATGTTTCAGTACGCTCTTGCTGCGCACGAGCCACATCTTCTTCGGTGGCAAATACAGTACCTGCACCGTTTTCCCTTGCGTATATAGCCATCACAGCTTCACAAGGCATACTCAATCTTCTGGGCTGCCCAGAAAAACGTGCTTGAAAAGACAAGCCGTCTAAATCAAGAGAGAAGTTCACACATGCGCTTGGCGATACGTTTAAAACAATTTGGCCGTCTTTAACAAATTCTTGCGGCACTTCAACTAATTCGTTAGTTGCATCAACCACAATATACGGCGTTAAATCGTTATCAACAATCCACTCATAAAAAGCCCTAAGCAAATAGGGCTGGTTAGACGTCATAGATGTCATAGCGGGTTGTGGATCTCACGCTCTTGGTCAGTCAAAGACGCTTTAAATGAGCTACGAGAGAAAATACGGTTCATGTAAGCGTTAATTTCTTTGCTGCCGGCACCGTTTAGTTCAATACCTAGTGCAGGTAAACGCCATAATAGCGGAGCAAGGTAGCAATCAACTAAGCTGAACTCTTCGCTCATAAAGTAGGGCATCTCACCAAATACAGGCGCAAGTGATAGCAAGGCTTCACGCAGCTCATTACGTGCTGCTTCTACGTCACCTTCACCACGGAAGATACGAGCAGCAAGCGAGTACCAATCTTGCTCAATGCGGTGCATCATAAGACGGCTTTGGCCACGTGATACAGGGTAAACCGGCATTAGTGGTGGATGAGGGAAACGCTCATCAAGGTATTCCATAATGATATGCGACTTGTAAAGTACAAGCTCGCGATCAACTAGAGTTGGAACAGTACCGTAAGGGTTAAGCTCCAACAGATCTTCAGACAGGTTGCTAGGATCTGTGTAGCTGATTTCAACACCCACACCTTTTTCTGCCAACACAATGCGCACCTGGTGGCTATAAATATCAATTGTGTCAGAGAACAACGTCATAATAGAACGTTTATTCGCGGCTACGGCCATTCAATTTCCTCCGTCGAGAAACAAGTTTACGCTTACAAACGGTAAGCTTATTACGATAACTCGTGCTACCTGAACACTCTATACAAAAGGGTTTTCAGGTAGCACGAGTAAATACCAAAAAAGGGGGCGAGAAGCCCCCTTTTCATATTATACATAAATCTGTGCGATTAGTGCACTTCTCGCCAGTATTCTTTCTTCAGTAAGTAAACAAATACAAACAATACTGCGATAAAGATAAGTACCCACTTGCCGATTTTGTGAGATTCAAGTTTTGAAGGCTCACCCGTGTACTCTAGGAAGTTCACGATATCGGCAACAGCTTGGTCGTACTCGTCAGGAGACATTGCGCCAGTACCATCTGACTTAATGCCTACATAACGCTTAACCATCTCACCATCAACCATTTGCTCTTCATAAGTACGCGTTGGCGTGCCTTGAAGTGGTTGAAGTACGTGTGGCATACCCACTTCTGGGAATACTGTGTTGTTCACACCAAACGGGCGGCTCTCATCTACATAGAAAGAACGCAAGTAAGTGTAAATCCAGTCTTCACCACGAACACGCGCCACTAGGGTTAGATCTGGTGGAGCAGCACCAAACCAGCCAGCAGCAGCTTCTTCAGGCATTGCACGAGTGATATAGTCAGACACTTTTTCACCCGTAAACTGCAGGTATTCTTGGCCTAGTTCGTCAGGAATACCCAAATCTTGGAATGAACGCTGATAGCGCTGGTACTTCATTGAGTGACAGCCTAAGCAGTAGTTCATGAACAATTGTGCACCGCGTTGTAAAGACGCCTTATCGGTTAAATCGATAGGCGCTTTATCTAGGTGTACGTTCCCGCCTGCCGCAAGCGCTACGCCAGGTAGGAAGAAGGCTAAAAAGCACATCATTTTTTTCATTTAGAAATCCTCTCTGGCACAGGTTTAGTGTTTTCGTTTTTGCTGTACAAGAACAATGCAATGAAGAAACCGAAGTACATTACTGTAGCAACTTGCGACGCAATGATTTTCCAGTTTTCTTGTGGCGTACCACCTAGGTAACCCAGGAAGATAAACACAATTGCAAACACAATAAGGTTTACTTTGTGTAGACCACAGCGATAGCGCCATGACTTAACGCGACCACGGTCTAACCAAGGTAGAGCGAATAGCGCAGCAATTGCACCGAACATAGCTAGTACACCGAACAACTTATCAGGTACCGCTTTCAAAATTGCGTAGAACGGCGTGAAGTACCACACAGGGAAGATGTGCTCAGGTGTTTTCAACGGGTTAGCAATTTCAAAGTTAGGGTGCTCTAGGAATTTACCGCCCATTTCAGGGGCAAAGAACAGCACATAAGTAAATAGCGCTAAGAAAATACAGAATGCCACAAGGTCTTTAAGTACGATGTGTGGGAAGAACGGCAATACGTCATCAGCAATGTCGTACTTGCTTGTGTAGTATTCATGAATTTCATATTTAGTCTTTTCAGACTCTGGCAGTGAACCTTTCTTGTGCTTGATAGCAATACCATCAGGGTTGTTAGAACCCACTTCGTGAAGTGCGATAATGTGAAGGAACACAAGAATAACGATAACCAATGGCAACGCAATAACGTGTAATGCGAAGAAACGGTTTAGAGTTGCGCCAGAGATAACGTAGTCACCCTGTAGCCAGATTACCAAGTCAGGACCTACAACAGGGATAGCACCAAATAGCGATACGATTACCTGTGCACCCCAGTAAGACATCTGTCCCCAAGGTAGTACATAACCCATGAAAGCTTCTGCCATGAGTGCTAGGTAAATAAACATACCAAACACCCATAAAAGCTCACGAGGCTTCTGATAAGAGCCGTAAATCATGCCGCGGAACATGTGTAGATATACCACAATAAAGAACGCCGATGCGCCAGTACTGTGCATGTAACGAATG
The DNA here is from genome assembly GCF_056311825.1 of Alteromonas sp. ABH4_452. Lineage (NCBI taxonomy): Bacteria > Pseudomonadati > Pseudomonadota > Gammaproteobacteria > Alteromonadales > Alteromonadaceae > Alteromonas > Alteromonas sp. ABH4_452. The sequence continues at coordinate 4,081,926 of NZ_CM149973.1, forward strand.
ATCCAACCGTAGTCGATCTCACGCATGATGTATTCAACAGAAGCAAATGCACCTTCTGAAGATGGAACGAAGTTCATGGTCAACCAAATACCAGTAACAATTTGGTTTACCAAAACGATAGTAGCTAGAAAACCGAACACATACCAAAAGTTCATGTTCTTTGGAGCAGGATATTGAAGAGCGTGCATATTCGCAACGCGCATCATTGGGATGCGTTCTTCAATCCAACCTAGGAAAGCATTCATAATAATTAAGCCTCCGCTTCTGAACCGATGATGATGTTATTGTCATCAACGAATTGATATGGCGGTACAACTAGGTTTAATGGTGCCGGTACGTTTTGAAATACACGTCCTGCCATATCAAACTTAGAACCGTGGCATGGGCAGAAGAAACCATCTGGCACACCCTCAACCACTTCTTCGAAAGCGCCGTCTTTAAGGTGCTGTGGAGAGCAACCTAGGTGCGTACAGATACCCACTAGAATCAGGTATTCTTCTTTCATCGAACGGAAACGATTTTGAGCAAAAGTAGGTTGCTGCTCAGCTTCAGAGTTAGGATCTTTCAGCTTATCTTCGTGTGTGCCTAGTTCTTCAAGAATCTCAGGCGTACGACGTACAATCCATACAGGCTTGCTTCGCCACATTACACGTACTAATTGTCCAGGCTCAATCCCGCTGATATCTACTTCAACGTCAGCACCGGCGGCTTTCGCTTTGGCGCTTGGATTCCAGGACGCAATAAAAGGCACAGCAGCACCAACGACACCTACACCACCAACTACCGACGTGGCAACGGTCAAGAACCGACGACGAGTGTTGTTTTCTGGCTGGTTTTCATTGTGTGCAGACTCTGTTGCATCTACAGATACATTGCTCATCCACATTTCTCCAGGTTTGGATAATTATGATGTGTAACCCAAGCTTATACTGGTTTTATCACGCTTGCGTCATGCATCATATGGCTTGTCATGACAGCAACGTAACAGCAAAAATTTACTGGTTTACGAGGTCACGAAAGTTTTCAAAATTTTCGACCGCAAATGATAAAAGAAAAGCCCTTATAAACACAAGGTTTTACTGATATTTAAGCGATAATTTAATTCAATTAGTGTGTTTAGGTTTAGTGAGAGAAAAGCCTAAAATCAAGGTTTTGAAGAATATTTGGCGATATAGCACGCACAAATTAAACCTTTGTTATGAAATAAACGGCAAGATAGGCTTCAGCGCACTTTAGAAATCGACGCTCTATAATGAATTTCAAGCAATAAAAAACCCGGCATAAGCCGGGTTTTTGCAATACAAAAAACGTAAAAATTAACGCTTTGAGAATTGTGGACGCTTACGCGCTTTGTGTAGACCAACTTTCTTACGTTCAACGCGACGTGCATCACGAGTAACGAAGCCAGCTTTGCGAAGTGCTGGACGTAGTGCTTCATCATACTCCATAAGAGCACGAGTAAGACCGTGACGGATTGCACCCGCTTGACCGTTAGAACCACCACCTTTAACAGTGATGTATACGTCAAACTTTTCAGTCATTTCAACAAGTTCAAGTGGCTGACGAACAACCATGCACTCTGTTTCACGACCAAAGTACTCGTCAAGAGCGCGTTGGTTTACTTTAATGCTACCTGTGCCTGGACGTAGGAACACACGAGCAGTAGAACTTTTGCGGCGGCCTGTGCCGTAGTATTGAGTATCTGCCATGTTAATAGCTCCTTAAATGTCCAAAACTTGTGGTTGCTGTGCTGCGTGAGAGTGTTCTGCACCAGCGTAAACTTTCATTTTACGGAACATTGCGCGGCCTAGAGGGCCTTTTGGCAACATGCCTTTAACTGCTTTTTCAAGAACCATTTCTGGCTTGTGAGCAATTAGTTTTTCAAAGTTTGTCTCTTTAAGACCACCTGGGTAACCAGAGTGCGCATAGTACATTTTGTCTTGCGCTTTACGGCCTGTAACCGCAACTTTTTCAGCGTTGATTACGATGATGTAATCACCAGTGTCCACGTGAGGTGTGTACTCTGGCTTATGCTTACCACGAAGGCGTAGTGCGATTTCAGAAGCCAAACGGCCTAGAGTTTTGTCTGTGGCGTCTACCACATACCAGTCACGTTGTACCGTTTCTGGCTTAGCAACAAAAGTTTTCATTTTCAAATTCACCCGAATAATATCGTCGTTACTGATTTCTGAACACCAGAAATCACCTTAAAATCAACACAAAGACCCCTTCGAGCCGGCTGATTCTTCCACCTTCCCAAAGGTGGGCGTAACTGGGCAGGGCGCGAATTATACAGGAATTGAAGGAAATGCGAACCCCTAACAACAAAAAACATGGATAAAATTCCATCATCAGCCGATGACACAGAAACTGAGTTAATGTACTGTACGTCCGTTGCATTCAATTCTTCTAATAACTCTAATGAAAAGACCCCACTTTGTAGCTTCAGTTTTTATGCTGCTCACACTAACGAACCTATCGATCAGTTATTCCCTCCCTTCTAGAAAACGGGACAAGCAAACCGATATTGTTAACAATGGGTTGAACCAACTTCAGTATTAAATGCAGCCTTTCTTCACCTTTAGTGGCCACGCACTAATGGCCATATTATTTATCTAATTAAACTCTTTTATCTGGTATTTTCATGACAATAAAAAAACGACTTTCCTCACTTGTTATCGCAGGATTAGCATCAGCGGCACTTATCACTCCGGTAGCGGCGTCAGCCGACGAACTGCTTAAGCTTCAACACCAGTGGGCATCCGTGAACTATCAATTAGAGGGCGACTCGCAACTTAGCGCCTTTTCAGAACTTATCGAACAAGCTACAAAACTCGTAGAGCAATCTGAGAATAGTGCAGAGTCTCTTACTTGGCTGGCTATTTCTCAATCCAGCACAGCAAGTGCCAAAGGAGGATTGGGCGCCTTAGACTTTGCTAAAAGTGCGAAAGAAAATTTAGAGCGCGCCATTGAAAAAGAAGAATCAGTGCTAGACGGAACGGCATTAACCGTATTAGCCGCGCTTTATCACAAAGTGCCGGGCTGGCCTGTGAGCTTTGGTAGTGACAAAAAAGCTGAAAAGCTATTTAAGCGTGCACTGGAAATCAATCCTCAAGGAATGGACCAAAACTTCTTTTATGCCGAGTTTCTTTTCGACGATGGAGAATATGAAGAGGCCCAAGCGTTTTTAATCCGCGCTCAAAACGCGCCTGAAAAAGCCAACCGCCCTCTAGCAGATAAAAAACGCCGAGAAGAGATTGCTGCACTTCAAGCAAAATTGACTCAAAAAGCATAGCATCATCAGCAGTATGCGGCGCAGTCTCGCGTCGCTAGTGAGTTCGAAATAAGCAATGTCCTCTGTTTTTTTTGCGTGCAGAAAGGTGAATTTACTGCCTTTCTACATAAAAAGCGCATACATAGGCGACACTTATCGCCATGTATAAATTGTAAACAGTTTTCATTCGGTATCAGCACTCCTATTATTAAAGAAAAAGGAGTGGCCCCAATGCCTAAAATCCCACGTTCCTCAGACAACGACTATACCCATGACATGAGCCGAACACGCCGCGAATTTATTGCTCGCGAAACTGGCACTGAGTTAAACCACTTAGGACACTATTCAATCCCCCCCGAAACCTTGTCGGGAAACATTGAAAATTTTGCTGGTGTTGCACAGGTGCCTATTGGCTTTGCAGGCCCGATGCTAGTGAACGGAGAACACGCCAAAGGCGAGTTCTACGTTCCAATGGCCACAACAGAAGGTACGCTAACAGCCAGCTACAGCAGAGGCATGCGTCTAACAAGAGAAGCAGGCGGCATAACCACCACAGTTATTGACGACGCCATGCAGCGAGCGCCCATGTTTGCGTTTTCTAGCGCAAGAGAAGCCCTCGAATTTGGCAAGTGGGTTGAGCAAAACTTTGAAGCCATCAAACGTGCCAGTGATAACACCACCAGCGTGGGCAAACTAAGGGATATCGAGCAGTACGCTGCGTCTAAGCTTCGCTGGCTTAGGTTCAACTTTACCTGTGGCGATGCTGCTGGGCAAAACATGGTAAGCAAAGCCACTAAGGCAGGCTGCGAGTGGATACAGGCAAACTATTCGGGGCCCATTGAGCACTTTGTGCTGGCAGCAAACCTTGATACTGATAAAAAGCACTCGCACTTAAACTCGCTGCATACCCGCGGTAAGCGCGTTGTCGCAGAGATAACCTTGCCTAAACAACTTATGACAGACATTATGCATTGCCCGCCGGAGGCTTTGTTTAAACAGCGTCAATATTCAAATATGGGCGCGTTGATGGCCGGTAGTGTTAACAATGGTGCCCACTTCGCCAACGGCATTACCGCTATCTTTATTGCTTGCGGGCAAGATGTTGCTAACGTAGCTGAGTCGTCGGCGGGGTTTACCTACGCCGAAATTACGCCAAACGGCGACTATTACTTCTCTGTTACTATTCCATCGCTAATCGTTGCTACGTACGGTGGTGGAACCGGCTTAGCTACACAAAACGAATGTTTAAGCGTACTTGGCTGTACAGAAAGAGGTAGCGTTAACAAGTTTGCGGAAATTGTTGCGGCGACCGTGCTATGTGGCGATCTGTCTCTGGGCTCTGCTGTGGTAGCAGATGAATGGGTAAGCAGTCACGAGCGACTAGGTAGGAACCGTTAGAGCTAATGGATTGTCACAATTCGATTTCTTCAATTACGGGATATTCACTTGTGAAGGCTTATTGAGCTTCGGTACAGCTCTAGATCGCTGGGATACTGGGGCGCGTAACTACGAAATATGCGCCTATTCCCATAAACATTGCGATGCCTATGTAAGCGGGAATTGGCATTGATGCAAATAGACAAATAAGAATAAAACTTATCAGCATACTGCAACACGCTATGCATTTTACCTTTTTAGATATTGCACCGTGTTTACGCCACGCAACCAGACTAGGCCCATATTTGGGGTGCTGAATAAGCCAACTTTCAAGGCGCGGTGAGGATTTAGTGAAACAGAAAAGCGCACCTATCAAAAATACCGTTGTCGGCATTACGGGTAAGAAGGCACCTACAATACCTAAACACGTTAAAAACAACCCTAACGATAAATACAGTACTTTTTTCATAAAACGGTTGCGCCCAATTCAGTCCAACTCCTTGGTCAGTGTTGTCTGTTAACACCGGCTAAGCACCATTCCAACGTGCTAGTTTAGTACACAGATTATAGACAAAATGGATCTATATGCCCTTGTCGTAAATCAAACCTACTTACTAAACATATGACAAAATGGCAAAGTTTCCATCTACATTGGTCTAATTTTTTGACCTTTATGCGTGATGTATTTATACACAAGTAGCCCAAAATCTTTGAGACAAACTAGACGTTGAATAACCTGTGACTGTGTTTTTAAAGCGTAGCTAAACAATTCACTTAGTATTAGAAGATTGTTTAACCTGCTGCCACAGCGCTTCCATTTCATCTAAAGTCAATGCTTCAAGCTTCTCGCCCTGCTCTGCAGCTAAACGCTCTACGCCTTTAAAACGGTTGGCAAACTTGTTACTGGCGTTGCGAAGCGCAGTATCAGCATCCACTTTGCAATGCCTTGCCAAATTAACCATGGCAAAAAGCGCATCACCAATCTCTTCTTCAATAGCTTGTTGGTTGTCATGCATATCATTGCTTGAAGGCTTTTTGTCAGTACTGTTTTCACATAGAAGGCGTTGCTTCGTATCAAGCTCTTGCTGAATCTCTTCTACTTCTTCGCGTACTTTATCAATAACAGGTGCGGCGTCAGGCCAGTCAAAGCCTACCTTTGCACAGGCTTTTTGCAGCTTTTGCGCGTACATAAGTGCCGGCATACCTTTGGGTACGCTATCTAAAATACTGGTATCTACTGCTTCGCCGACTTGCTTTAAGCGCTGCTTTTTAAGCTGCTTTTCTTGAGCTTTAATTGCATCCCACTGCGCGTTTAAAGCGCTGTCGTTCAACTGGGTACGTTCGCCCGTGACGTTTTCAGTTGTATCGCCAGCGCTCTCAGATGCAAGCTGATTAGCAAACACATGAGGATGGCGACGCACGAGTTTTTCGCTAATGCTTTGTGCCACATCGTCAAAAGAAAATGCACTCGATTCACTAGCGATTTGCGCGTAAAACACCACTTGAAACAACAAATCACCGAGCTCATCTTTGATATCGTGCATATCACCAGCGGCAACAGCATCAGCCACTTCGTAGGCCTCTTCTATGGTGTAGCGAGTTAGGCTTTCCATGGTTTGTTTCACATCCCACGGACATCCAGATTGCGGGTCGCGCAGCTGCGTCATAATGTCCAGCAGCCGCTGCATTTCGTCAAGGCTAGCTTTGCTTGCGTTTTGCATCTGTCACGCCTTTAAGTTGTCGCAATTGGGTTAACACTTTTGACACTCTTTCAAGGTCATTAACTTCGATAGATATGGTAATTAGTGCCGTCTGCCTGTTTTTATCACTTAAGCTGTTTACTCCTAAGAGCGGTACGTTTTCATTTGCCAACACGGTAGTTATGTCGCGCAACAGGCCGTTTCTATCGTGGCAAAATATATCAATGCCCGTCTCAAAACCCACTTTAAGCTCATGTGACCAATTCACTTCGATCTGACGCTCAGGGTGCTGTGACAGCAAGTGCTGCAGCTGACTGCAACTTTCTTTGTGAACGCTTACGCCACGGCCTTGCGTGATATAGCCTAAAATAGCCTCGCCGGGAACTGGCTTACAGCAGTTAGCCAGCTGACTCATTAAGTGCCCCACGCCCTGCACGACTACGGCGTCTTTTTTGCCCGTGCCTGCCGCAGTCTTGCGTGTTTTCACCTTAGGGCTAATTTCAGGCTCAGGGGCTGGAGGTTCTTGCAAGTGATGAATAAAGTTAATCACCTGCATAACGCGCACATCACCGGCACCTACCGCAGTGTACAAGTCATCAAGGGTTTGTAAGTTAAACTTCTCAAACGCCTCGTTAGGTACTTTGGCGGGCAAGTGGGCACGCTGAAGTTCGCGTTCTAGCAGCTCTTTACCGGCAGCAAGGTTTTTGTCTCTGTCCTGCTTTTTAAAGAAAGAATGGATAGTGGCACGGGCCCGCGATGAATGCACATAGCCAAGGCCCGGATGCATCCAGTCGCGGCTTGGGTTTGGCTCTTTCCCGGTTAATACTTCTATTTGGTCGCCACTTTGCAGCAAGTAAGTAAACGGCACTATACGCCCATTCACTTTTGCGCCAATACAGCGATGCCCTACGTTGCTGTGAATGTAGTAGGCAAAATCAAGAGGTGTAGCGCCTTGAGGAAGGTCAATAACATCGCCTTTCGGTGTAAACACGTACACCCTATCATCAAACACTTGGCTGCGAAGTTCTTCAACCAAATCGCCAGATTCCGCCACTTCTTCTTGCCATGCAAGTATGCGACGAAGCCAGTTTATACGCTCGTCATAGCCGGATTGTTTACCCGTACTGCCCTCTTTATATTTCCAGTGTGCAGCCACACCCAGCTCTGCATCCTGATGCATTTTCTGCGTGCGAATTTGAATCTCAACCGACTTTCCTTCAGGCCCCACGATCACCGTGTGAATAGACTGGTAACCGTTAGGTTTAGGGGTTGCGATATAGTCGTCGAATTCGTTAGGTAAGTGTTTATAGCTTGCGTGAACGGTACCTAACGCTGCGTAGCAATCTTGAAGTCGCTCGGCAATAATACGTACTGCACGAATATCAAAAAGCTGCTCGAACGTAAGGCGCTTTTTCTGCATTTTCTTCCAAATGCTGAAAATATGTTTGGGCCGGCCATAAACCTCAGCGCGGATCTCTTCACCATCAAGTAGGCCTTGCAAGTCGCCCACAATAGTTTCTATATACTCGGCACGCTCTCTGCGCTTACCGTCTAACTGCTTGGCAATTTGTTTGTAGGTAATGGGGTGTAGGTAGCGAAACGCGAGATCTTCAAGTTCCCATTTTAACTGCCCGATACCCAAGCGGTTTGCCAATGGCGCATAAATACTGGCGCACTCTCGTGCCACCATAACACGGGTTTCTTCGTCAGCTTTTTTAACCTGTTGTAGTGCACAAATACGCTCGGCCATCTTGATAACAACGGCGCGTACGTCTTCTACCATCGCCAGCAACATGCGGCGAATGCTGTCTATGTGCTGCTCGTCTGATCTTTCAGCAAAGCCAGAGCCGTTCACTTTACGGGCATGTAACGACTTGATGGCATCCATTCGACGCACGCCAACGATAAGGTCTCGAATCTCCCCACCAAATTCATCAACAATATCTTCTTCACTTAAAGCGTGCTGTTCGCAATAAGGAAACACCAAGGCTGCCTGAAGCGTTGCATCATCCATATTAAGCTGACACAAAATCTCAACCATTTCCTGACCAACCAATAGTCGCTCAGGAATGGAAGACACAGCACTTAGCTTATCTTTTGTTTCTGCACTCAGCTCAAGACTGTCTAGCCAGGCTTCAAAGGGGGGCCGGTCTGCTTCGTGGACCTTTCTTGTTGATACCATATCCTTTACTCGTTACTGCTGCTTTCGCGTAAACAAGGCCATCATTTCCATGTGATGGGTGAAGGGGAACATTTCTGCTACGCCCGCTTTTTCCATTTCATAACCTCCGTCTATCAACACTTTTGCGTCTCTAGAAAACGTACTTGGATTGCAAGAAACATACACTATCGTTTTTGGTAGTGCTTTTACAAGCGCATGACAAACGGTCAATGCCCCTTCTCTTGAAGGGTCAAGCAGTACCTTATCAAAGCCCTGCTGTAATGATGCCTCGACGTTGGTCTTATCTGCCAAATCTAAATGCAGCCACTCGACATTTTTAATGCCCTGTCGCTGTGCATTGTCTTTTGCGCGGCGCACCATTTCTGCCACACCCTCTACCGCTTGTACCCGTGCACCTGACTTAGCAATAGGTAAGGTAAAATTGCCCAGCCCGCTAAACCAATCGGCAATACGTTCGTTGGGCTGTGGGTTTAGCCAACCTATTGCCTGCTTGATCATTTTTTCGTTAACCACTTTATTTATTTGAATAAAGTCATTAGCACTAGGAGAAATAGAACAGTCATTTATCGTGTTAATGACCATATCAGTACCACGCCCCACACTGCGTATTTGCCCTTGCTTATTTTCAAGCTTTAACTCAATACTGTGATCGCCAACCGATGAACTCGTGTTCACCAATTCGCTCACCGCATCAATAAGCTCTGCCTCAAGGGCTTTAATATGTTTAATAACAAGGTGCGAGATATTATCACCGGCGATAAGGCTGATGTGTCCAATGTGTCGAGCTGACTCGAAGCCTGTAAGCGCGTTTTGTAAAGGGCCAATGATATTAGATAAAGGGTCGACCAGTATTGGGCAACTTTCTATATTAACGACGTTGTTGCTATTCGCTTCACGAAAGCCTAGTTTAATTTGATTGGGGTTGCGGGCATCGATAGCCAGTCTTGCTTTTCTGCGATATTGAGGGCGAGGTCCCACTAACGGTGCTTGCCAAACATTTGGCTTCACTGCCAATTGACGTTCCATCATCACTTTAAGGGCGTTGTCTCTTTGCTTAAGGGCAGCATCGGGCTTTATGTGCTGTAGCTGACAACCACCACATGCATCAAACACTGGGCAAAAAGGCGCTTGCCTTGCTTCACTTGGCGAATGAATATTTGTCGCCTTCGCGTTAATCACTTTCTTTTTGCTAGATAGCACCTCTATGTCGCAGGTTTCCCCAACAAGGGCACCTTCAACAAACATCATGGGGTTACCGCGCACTACGCCATGGCCCATCCAGTCGATATCTTCAATGGTAACCGTATTAGACTTTTGGCTTTTATTGCCTTGTGAGGCTTTATTAGATTTTCCAAATCGAAGTCCTGCGACCTGCGCGTTGGCGCTAGCATTACCTTTCTTTGCATTGCCCCTTAGGCGGGAAGACGCTGTGTCTTTTTGCTTGCTGCGTGATTTTTTAAAAAGGTTTGCCAAGTGTGACTCCGGTAACTTGCTTTGCGTGGTTTGATATTTGTAGCGTTTTTTATAAACGCAGACCAGATAGATGTCATCTACCTGGGCTTCATTGAGTCTGCGTTTTCGTAGTGCGCGTTTTAGTTAACGCCCGCTTTAGTAAATGATTAGGATTCTAGTATAACGGTGGCGACGGCGTAATGCTGCTCATCTGAAATACTGATAACGCTTCGGGTAATGCCCCGTGCCTCACACATAGCAGCAAATTCACCAGAAAAATAAAGTTCGGGCGCCCCTAGGTCGTTGTTACGCACTTCTATGTGTTGCCAACTTATTCCATTTCCAATACCCGTACCGAGGGCTTTCACCGCGGCTTCTTTCGCGGCGAAACGTTTTGCTAAAAAGCGTACTGGTGTAGCGTGCTCACTAAACGTCTGCCACTCGGCAGGCGTAAGTACTCGCTTGGCTAAACGTTCATTGGCACCGTCACCTTTACCAAGTCGCGCTATCTCTACAATGTCAGTACCTAGCCCTGCAATTGCCACGTTATCTACACCCTTTTGAATCTAAGCTTAAATGCCCGCGCGAGCTTCAAGCATCAGCTTACGCATATCAGCCACTGCTGTGTGAAGACCGTCAAACGCGGCGCGAGCGATGATAGCATGACCAATATTAAGTTCGATTAGCTGAGGAATAGCGGCAATTGGTTTAACGTTGTGATAGTGCAAGCCGTGACCCGCATTCACTTTAAGCCCTAAACTGTCAGCATACTCAATACCTTCAACTAAGCGAGCCAGCTCTTTTTGCTGCTCATCTTCACTGGTAGCTTCTGCGTATTGTCCGGTGTGAATTTCAATATAAGGCGCGTTACATGCTGCCGCTGCATCAATTTGCGCTTTATCTGCGTCGATAAACAAAGACACTAGGATGTTTGCATTCGCAAGACGCTCGCACGCTGCTTTGATGTTCTCGAAATTGCCCGCTACATCGAGTCCACCTTCGGTAGTCAGCTCTTCGCGCTTTTCTGGTACTAGACAGCAAAAAACAGGTTTTACTTCTTCTGCAATGGCCAGCATTTCATCGGTTACTGCCATTTCCAGATTAAGTCGGGTGTTAATGGTTTGCGCTAAAATACGTACGTCGCGATCTTTGATATGACGGCGATCTTCACGTAAGTGAACGGTAATGCCGTCTGCACCTGCACGCTCAGCAATGTCAGCAGCATGCACTGGATCTGGATAATGTGTACCGCGCGCATTGCGAAGCGTTGCGATATGGTCGATGTTAACGCCTAATAGAATCGTGCTCATTTCACCACCTAACCTGTAAGAGCGAAAGAAGATGCCTGCTCTTTATGTTTAATACATTATTTAAAGGGCGCAAACACCCTTCTTTAGAAAGTGGTGATTGTAGCAAACTTTTTTATAGAAGGTGCTGTTTAAGCATTTGAGTTAAGAGAAAATAATTTAAAGAAACTGACAGTGACAGCAGGTTTACTCAAACACATAAGTTCTCATAAAATAAAGTGTTTAGGGGTAAGTGCTCAAATGCGTTAGGGTGTTAGCGATGTTAACTTTTTTATGCCCTAGCGGGGCTTCGGCATAAATAGTTCGCGGCTTTTAAGCGGCTTATCGCCAATGAGCGGTTTAAGCAAGTCGCGACAAAGCACTTTAGCAACCTTCTTGCTAAGCGGGGTAAACTCTCCCTGTGACAAACTAAGCAGTGCTCGCCCGGGAAAGCCTCGCATCCCCCTCGTGCCAGCCATATCTTCGGGAATAGGCACAAAGCCCGCATCTATTTGAAAGTTATAGCTACCTGTTTCTTCTATTGGCATTTCGTATTCTACGTCAGTAGTGAAGTCGGGAAGTAACCCCATTTCATCAAGTAGTGCAAATTCGAACTGTCGCAAGGTCACTTCTATGTCGCTATTATCACGAAGGGACAGTAATGCATTCTCATAAGCATTGTGCACACCGTCGCTGGCGAGGCCCGCCGGCATAACGCGGTTGGTTAGCTCGTTTACATACATGGCACAAAACAACGCTGTGCCTACAAGATTGATGGACGGGGCGACGCTTTCAACGTGACGTAGGTTTTTTAACTCTGACTTTCCACTAAACTGTAGGCGAAGATGCTGGAAAGGTTGAAGCAGGCTCTTTTTATCTGACTTACTGTTTTTCACGCCTTTAGCTACCGCACTAACACGCCCCTCTTCTAGGGTGAAAAAGTCAACAATATAGCTGGTCTCCCTGTAAGGGCGTCTATGCAGTACATAGGCATTTAACCATTCATTATTCATTGTTGTTCACTATGGTTTAGCACCGAACCGGTAGCTATTTAGGTGCAAGTTAAAAGGTGTAAGTCAAAAAAGGTTTATCTTAGCGGCAAGGGCAGTGACTTATTAGCTGCGTTTAATTCTTACCACTTTCATGGTTTCAAATTCAATGCCGGCCACCTCTTTTACATGGCGATAGTAAGTTACGTTTACTCGTGCCCCTTTTAAGCTTTGATATTGCTGTTTTCGCCGGTAAATAAAAGGGACATCAATGCCTTCAAGCATAATGGTATGGCGTATCCAATCGCTGTCTTTTTCTTCACGCTGAACGTGAGAAATTACTTTAACGTTATCGGTTTGATTAAGCTGACTATGCTTTTCCACCAGCTTCTGTCGTTCGCTTTTCACCCTTGCCTCTTTTTTCTTGTTTTTTAGTTCTTTAGCACGTATCGCTTTTTGACTAGCTAGGTTTTCTAAGACTCAATGTTGTACCTAAATCAACTTCGCTTAAACCGCTTCTATTTGCTCAATAATAAGCTGTACAGTTTCTTGCCCTCTGAAAACATTGATATCCAGGCGGTAAGCGATATGTACACGCTTTACCATGGCATTAGGCCATGCTTTTAAATCAACGTTAAACGCAATAGCGTCTACTTCATTGGCGCCGTCACTTTTCAACACCATCTTAAGGTGCTTTTGTCCCACCAGGCGCTGATCGAGAAGCGTAAATTCTCCATCAAATAACGGTGATTCAAAGCCCTGCCCAAACGGACCGGCCTGGCGCAATAAATGCGCAAAAGGCAAACACAATTCTTCTGAAGATAAATCACCATCAGAGAGCAATGCATGATTGCCATCAAGCTTTTCCATATGGGTACGAGCAACATCAACAAAAGCTCGTTCAAAATCTGGAAGCTTTGCGACAGGCAAGCTCAATCCTGCGGCCATGGCGTGCCCACCAAATTTCTCGATAACGCCAGGGAAGCGTGTGTTTACTTCATCAAGTACATCGCGGATGTGCACGCCAGGAATTGAACGCGCTGAGCCTTTAATAACAATATCGTCTTGATGAGCGAAAGCGATAACAGGTTTAAGATACTTCTCTTTTAAACGCCCTGCCACAATCCCAATCACGCCTTGGTGAAAATCTTCGCGATAAACCACCAGCGCGCTTGGCATATCGCCTTCATCCAGCGCCATTTGCTCTAGTACAGTCTCGGCTTGCGCTTTCATGCCGGTTTCAATTTCACGGCGCTCCTTGTTAAGTGCATCGAGCTCTGCCGCTATCATTCGCGCTTGAATGGTTTCATCTTCTAATAAGCAAGCGATGCCTTGCGACATATCGTCTAAGCGACCAGCGGCATTAAGTCTTGGGCCTACTACAAAACCCAAGTCGGTCGAAGTTAGATGGGCACAATCGCGGTTTGCCACTTCAACTAGTGCCTTGATACCAGGTCGACACTTACCAGCTCGAATACGTTGAAGCCCTTGATGAACTAGAATTCGGTTATTTTTATCTAAAACCACCACATCGGCCACGGTGCCAACAGCAACAATATCTAACAGAGACGCTAAGTTAGGTGGTGCAATACCTACTTTCTCAAAATACCCTTGTTGCTGTAGCTCAGCTTTGAGCGCGAGCATGATATAAAATGCCACACCCACGCCAGCTAAATTTTTAGAAGGGAATTCACAGCCAGGTTGGTTAGGGTTCACTATCGCATCAGCTGGCGGTAATGTATTACCCGGCAAGTGGTGATCGGTCACAACAACCTGCATGCCTAAGGATTTTGCATGGGTCACACCGTCAATACAGGATATGCCGTTATCCACGGTTACTATAATGTCTGCGCCTTGTTTAGCTGCCTCATCGACAATAGGTACGCTAAGCCCATAACCAAAATCAAAGCGGTTAGGTACCAGGAAATCAACGTTGTGATAACCCATGGCTCGAAGCGCCAGTATACATACCGACGTACTGGTAGCGCCATCGGCATCAAAATCGCCCACTATGATAACGCGCTTATTTTGCACAACGGCATTGGCAAGGATTTGCGCGGCTTGAGGCATCCCTTTTAATACGTTGAAGTGCGTAAGCCCCTTAAGGCCATTCTCCAAGTCTTCGATATTCGCAATATTGCGACCGCGATAAATTCTGTCGATAACAGGGTGTAAGTCGGAACTTAACGAGGCGCCGGAGACCTCACGGCGAACAATAGGCAAAATCATGAAATACCACTAAACCAATACTGTGATTGCAGTTGTCTTAAACAGTTAATACGAATCAAGTTTAGGCAAACTTAAATTGAACATATTCGATAAAGAATGAAAATTTTCAAATAGAAGTTCTGCGCTAACTGCAAAGTGAAACCATACGAAAGAACGTAAGAAAATAACGCGATGAATCATACCGCAGAAAACAAAAAAACGCACAGTGCGTGCGTTTTTTTTCATGTCAGAAACTATGGAGTTTAAATGACTACTCTTCGCCTTCCAACGCTTTTGCGAGCAATGCGGCTGGCTGATAACCAGGAATCAATGAACCATCAGGCAACACGATATTAGGTGTGCCGTTCACCCCTAGCTTTTGACCTAGCATATATTGCTCTGCCACTTTGTTTTTGCAGCTTGCGCTTGCCACATCACTGCCTGCCTTCGCTTTAGTTAACGCTTTTTGCGGGTTTTCAGCGCACCATACTGACACCATATCGTTGTAGTTTTCACTGTTTAAACCAGAACGTGGAAACGCAAGGTAATGAACCGTAATACCGGCATCGTTAAGCTCGTCAATTTCGTTATGGAATTTACGGCAATATCCGCAGGTGATGTCTGTAAACACGCTAATTTCGTGCTTTTCGTTTTCCGCTTTAAACGTAATAGACGACGATTCCATTGATGCTACGCCCTCTTTACGCAAGCCTGAAAGAGCAAGCTCTGTTTCGTTGCGCATTTCTTCATCAATGTTAAAAACGCGAGCCTGAAGCAAATATTGTCCATTTTCACTTACATAAAACAAACCGCGGTTTGTAGATACCTGAACTAAGCCAGATACAGGAGAATCGGCAATGGTTTCTACATCTAGTCCAAGCATTGACGTTAGTTTATCGCGGATTGCGGCTTCGTCAGCAGCTTGCGCGCTCATCCCTAACAGAGAACCTGCCGCTACTACGCTGGCTAACAAAATTTTCTTTACTGCTTTCACTAAATACTCTCCATTTTGCCATTTAAGCTTGTTTGTACTCACTTGGCCTAGATTGCAGCTGCCTAAATATGTGCTTTCATCTTAAGGCAACCACTAAACATTTTCATACTCATTACTTTCAGACCGATGAACTTAACAAAAAATTGCACTTTTCACGCTAATTTTTTGTTTATCTGTGCATTTACGCTGTAACAGAATGCCATCGAGGTAACCGTGAGGTTAATAAACTACAACCCCCCAGTACTAGCCTACCACGCCTAATCTAAAGTAATTCTTCGGCTATATCCTATCACACCCCTTTTCATTTGATATATGTATAAGCAGAGGCTCGTCGTACACAAGGCTCAGTTTGTAGCATTCTCACTCAATGTGTTTTTTTGACTCTTTAGCCTCGGGGGTGATGACTATGAATAAGCGTCTGCAGTCGCTCTGTCGCTACATGGGTGTAAATTTGGGTTGTTGATAAATCGCTATGACCTAACAACATTTGTACTACACGTAAATCTGCTCCGTGGTTTAAAAGGTGGGTAGCAAATGCATGGCGTAGTGTGTGGGGGGATAGATGCTGTTCAATACCTGCTTTCACTGCATAGTATTTAATGCGATGCCAAAATGTTTGGCGTGTCATTTTTTGCCCGCGCTTGCTTAGAAAAACCACGTCAGACGTTTTTGTGGCAAGAATAGGTCGCGCGGTTTTTATATAGGTTAATAACCATTCGATTGCATCTTCCCCAAGAGGGACTAAACGCTCTTTGTTTCCTTTACCTACCACTCTTACCACGCCTTGTTGAAGGCTAACTTGGTCCATCGTTAACCCTATTAACTCACTCACACGCAGGCCCGTTGCATAAAGCACTTCAAGCATACTTTTGTCTCGGCATTCAATTGGGTCGTCAGTTAAAGGGGCATTAAGTAAATCTTCAACCTGCTGCTCGCTTAAAGAAGAAGGTAAGGCCTTTGGTGTTTTGGGATTGGACAACGCAGAAACAGGACTATCTACGCGAATTTGTTTACTTATAAGAAACACAAAAAAGGCGCGAATGGCACTAAGCGCGCGTTGCGTACTGCGAGTAGACAGGCCTTTATCATGGCGATAGGCAAGGTAATCTTGGAGCTGTTCAGTAGTCAGCACAGCAATATCCTTAACACCTTGATTGTTGCTGTAAATGGCAAGCTTAGTGAGGTCGGTGCGATAGCTTTGCTGAGTATGTTCTGACAGCCCTTTTTCGAGCCACAACATTTCAATAAAACCATCAATATGTGCCTGACTTGCCGCAGGCACATAGGTTAACTCACGTTCAATTTTTGCCATTTAGAAGCCACGCTTTTGCTTAATCAACTCATAAGCTGACTGAATATCTTGCGCTTTCTTTTTGGCAATCTCCATCGCCTGTTCTGGTAGACCTTTAGATACCAGTTTGTCTGGATGATGTTCAGCCATGCGTTTTCTGTAAGCACGCTTTATTACTTTCTCATCGTCAGATGCAGCTACGCCTAGAATGCGATAGGCATCATCTAAGCTTTGCTGTTCTGAGTAGGCCGATTGCTGTCCACGGTGCCGCTGTCCTGACCCCGAGTGAGCACGTTGCCCTGCACCTGAGTGTGCCCGCTGTCTGAATCGAATTTCAGCTTCATACATTGAAATAAGATAATCTAAATCACGACGCCTGAAACCCAATGGTTTCGCCACTTTTTCTAATACGTTGTATTCTTCTTGAGAAAGCTGACCGTCGGCAAACGCGGCTTGAATAAGAATTTCCAAGAACACTTGCAGAATATCCCGACGACCGTGGCTGGCATCATAGAAGCCTTTTAACGTATCAACTAATGGGAAGTCTCGTGCTTTACCCTCTCTGAATGCATCTTGCGCTTCGCGGCGGGCATCGCCTGTCAGGCGCATTTCGTCCATTAACGACGTAGCAATTTGAATTTCTCTATCAGTCACCTTACCGTCAGACTTAGCAAGATGGCCTAATGCACTAAACAAGCTATGGAAGAAAATGGCTTGCTGCTTTAAATTGTCCTGATCAGTAAAAAAGCGCCCAAAGCCACCTAGCTGATTAAAGTCTTGGCGGTAAGCTTTATCAAAAAAGTGTCCGACTATCAGCCCTAGGATCGCTCCTGGGATTTTTAAAAACATAAAGCCGAACAAGGCGCCGAGGACTTTTCCCCAAATTGACATCGCGTCATTCTCCGTTGGTGCACTGTTTAGAAAGTTGATGTTACTGTCGTTAGTTCACGCCTTGCACTGCGCGTTAAGTACATCATCATATCAAATACATAAGTTAATTAACTAGGGCTTAAGCAGAACGAAATCAAGCTTACTGCCGCTGTCTTTGATGTGTTGACCATATAAAAGTGCATTTTTTTACCTGAATGGTTGGTAATTGCGACAGAAGCGCTTAGAATTGAGCGCTTGAATAAAATAGTAATAGCTAGTGAGCTCGACGCTTTATTACAGTGAAAGAAATAAAGGGCGCGATCACTGGTTTTTTTAATCGTTATGTCGAACTAACCGAGACGCACGTCGTCTTACTTGGGTTTAAAAGCAACATACAACAAAACAGGCCACCCATTTACGCATGAAAAACACCTGCGCCATGCTTGTTTCCGCGACTCTTTTGCCTACGGTCGCGTTTGCACAGGAAACGACAGCTTCAAATTCTCAATCAATCTCAGATGCAGCCCCTCTTGCATTTTGCTCAGTCGAACCTGTTACTTTTAGTAGCCAAGCATTGATGCCTAAAGGCCATGTTAAAGTTGAAGCTAATCGTACAGAAATCATTCAAGACACTGTAGCCTTGTTTTCTGGCAATGTAGACATAACGTCAGACACCGCAATAATTAGTGCCTCTCAGGCACAAGTTAATGGAACCGGTAGTGGGCGCGACCTTATAGCAAAAGGCGATGTAACCTACCAAGATGCGCAGCTGAAAGTGGAAAGCGATGCGGTAACCTTGCGTTCTGAAGAAGAGCGCTTGGAGATGCAAAATACCCGCTATAAGCTGACTGGGTTTGTAGGGCAAGGCGCCGCCGAAGATATTGTGTTAGATACAGATACCGGCATAGTACTTAAAGAGGTAAGTTTCTCTACTTGCCCTGAAGGTGATGAAGACTGGATGATTCGCGCCAGCGAAATCAGCTTAGAAAAAGGAACAGTATGGGGGCAAGCAAAACACACCCGCTTCTATATTGCCGATGTTCCAGTATTTTATTTGCCTTATTTTGCGTTTCCAGTAAGCAATGAACGACAAACCGGCTTATTATTTCCCGAGCTGACAAGCTCTAGTCGAACTGGCGTAGACTACACTCAGCCTTTTTACTGGAATATTGCGCCTAACTACGACATGACCATTTCCCCACGGTTGATGTCATTGCGCGGTCTTCAGCTAAATACCGAGTTTCGTTATCTAACAGACCGCAGTCAAGGGACCGCCTACGTTGAATATTTACCAAGCGATTCGGATATTTCAGGTAACCCAGACCGATATTTTTACCGCCTTGAACACCAAGGATTAATTGCCGACAACTGGCTGCTCAATATTGATTTCAACGGCCTAAGTGACGATAACTACATAGTTGATCTTGGGTCAGACTACTACAGCCGCTCTGATACTCATTTATACCGGAATATTGGGTTGAGTTACTACTCTCAAAATCTTTCAGTCAGTATGCAGGTTAAAGATTTTGAAGTATTGGGTGATACTGCAGACAGCTATCGCGCTGTTCCAGAAATTAAAGTTAACTACAACAAAGCACTAGGCGAGTACTTTGAGTTTAACCTTGATTCAGAAGTCGCTCATTTTGACAACACATTAGATACTGCGCCAACCGCAACGCGATTTCACATTGCGCCAACGCTTGCCATGCCATTTCGCGCTGCATGGGGAGAATTTGTTGCAGAGACTTCATTATTTCAAACTGTGTATCAGCAAGACAATGTGGAAGGGACTGATTTAGAAGAAGATGTAGAGCGTACCCTTGGTCAGGCTCGCCTTTACGGTGCACTGTACTTTGAAAGAGATACATCTTGGTTTAGTGACGATATGTCGATGACCCTTGAACCAAAAGTTCAGTATCTTTACACGTCTTATGAAGACCAAACTGCCATCGGCTTTTATGACTCAACACCTCTGTTAACTGACGTTGAAGGCTTGTTTCGAGGACAGGAATTTACTGGTCTCGATAGAATTAGCGACAACAACCAGATTACCCTTGGTGCCACCACTCGCATGTTAGATAAAAACAATCGGGAACAATTCGTTCTTAGTGTGGGTCAGATATTCTATCTTGAAGATAATAAAGTGGTTGCGGCAACTAAAAACCAAGATCGATCAGCCCTTGCCGCTGAGGTAGATTGGCGCTTTAACCAAAATTGGTTTTTCCATTCTGATGTGCAGGTCACCACTGACACAGACAAAGTTGACCTGAGCAGCGTGGGCATTGAATACCGTAAAGATGACGCGCGCTTTATTCAATTAAGTCATCGCTACGTTCGCGACCTTAGTGGTGAAACCATTAATCAAATAGGTATTTCAGCAAGCTGGCCAATTTCTGAGAATTGGCAATGGGTTGGCCGTACTTACCGTGATTTAGAGCGCCATCGAAGTGTAGAAACCTACGCAGGTGTTCAATATGAGTCTTGCTGCTGGGCAGTTCGACTTGTCGCCCAGCGCAGTTTGAACAACCGCTACAACGACAGTGGCGTTCAGACAACGGATGATTTCGACTCTGGTGTGTCGCTACAGTTTATTTTCAAAGGTATAGGGTCATCTGGAACCCAAAGAAGCATGCTTGAAGACGGTATGTTTGGCTATCGCCAGCCTTATAGTTTAAATTAACCCGCAATTGAGCGCCTAGCAGCGCTTAAAAGCATTAACCAATAATAAAAGAGTGTGTATGAAGTTCATTATCCGTGCATTGATGTTAGGTGCCCTACTCTCGTTTAACAGCCTAGCACAAGAAGTGATGCTAGACCGCGTAGCTGTGATTGTTGATCAAGGCGTTATACTTGAGAGTGAAATTAAAGCCCTTGTACAAGACGTTAAGCGCAACGCTGAAGCTAACAACCAACAGCTACCTTCAGACCGCGCGCTTCGTACACAGGCTATTGAGCGTTTAATTACGAAGAGCCTTCAGCTACAAATGGCTGAGCGTATGGGTATTCGTATCAGTGACCCTCAACTTGAGCAAACCATTGGTAATATCGCGGCCAATCAAAATGCGACCGTAGAACAACTTCGCGCTCAATTGGCCGCTGAAGGCATTGCATATGATGACTATCGCGAAGATATACGTGAAGAAGTTATCATGGGTGAAGTGCGCCGCGCGAACGTACGCCGCCGCGTTTACATCACACCTCAAGAAATAGATACGCTGATTGATCTTATGGAGCAACAGGGTGCAACGCAGGCCGAATACCGTTTAGGTCATATACTTATTGGCTTTCCACCTGAACCAACAGACGAGGACATTCAGGCAGCACGTGAACGCGCGGACAAAGTAATAGCCTTGTTAGAATCAGGCTCTGATTTTGCTAAAATCGCCATTGCCTCATCATCGGGTAACGAAGCGTTAGAAGGTGGTGATATGGGCTGGCTTAATATTAACGCTATGCCAACGCTTTTCGCAGAAGCAATTCAGGACAAGGATAAGGATGCGCTTGTTGGTCCTATCCGAAGCGGCGCAGGTTTTCACATACTTAAAGTACTAGATACTCGCGGTATTGAGAAAGTTACCGTTGAAGAAGTGAACTCACGTCATATCTTGGTTAAGCCATCAATTATTTTGAGCGAAGAAAAAGCAAAAGAGATGCTAGTGCGCTTCAAAGAAGAATTGAAAAACGGTGAAGCGGACTTTGCAGAGTTAGCTAAAGAATATTCAGAAGACCCTGGCTCGGCCCTTCGCGGTGGCGAACTAGGTTGGTCTGACCCAGGCAATTATGTACCTGAGTTTAAAGAAGCATTATCACAGCTTGAACCTGGCGAATACAGCGACCCAGTGCGCACTGTTCACGGCTGGCACTTAATTCAACTTAACGACCGTCGCATGGATGACGCAACGGATAAACGTAAAGAAGATAAAGCATATCAGCTTATCTTTAACCGTAAATTTTCAGAAGAAACCGAAAACTGGTTACGTGAGATGCGTGATGCCGCTTACGTCGAAGTTGTCGAATCTTAATAATAAGTTATTCATGAGCACACCAATTAAAATAGCAATAACGCCGGGAGAACCGGCCGGTATCGGGCCAGATTTGATCATTAAACTGGCCCAAGAAACATGGCAAGCCCAGCTTGTCGTGTTTGCCGATGGCGACATGCTAAAAGCACGAGCAAGCGCCTTAGGGCTTCCGTTAACACTAATCGATTACGATGCAAATAACCCGCAGATTCAAGATGCGGGTTCGTTGTTTATAAAGCAGATAGACAAAACCGCTGATGTTATTCCCGGAACCCTTGATAGTGAGAACGGGCTTTACGTAGTCGAAACCTTACGCCAAGCGTGCCAGGCCAATATGGACGGCGACTTTGACGCTGTTGTAACTGGCCCGGTACACAAAGGTATTATTAACAAAGCAGGGGTGTCATTCAGCGGACATACTGAGTTTTTCGCTTATCAGTCTAATACCATTGATGTGGTTATGCTGTTAGCTACAGAAGGTTTAAATGTAGCGCTAGCTACGACTCACATCCCTCTTGAATACGTGGCAAAAGCGATAACCCGTGAGCGCCTACACAAAGTTATTCATATTATTAATACTGACCTGAAACTTAAGTTTGGCATCAATGAGCCTCACATTTACGTATGCGGATTAAACCCGCATGCGGGTGAAGATGGCCATATTGGTACTGAAGAGATCCACACTATCGTCCCAGCGCTAAATGAGCTAAGAGACGAAGGCCTTAAGATCACCGGCCCCCTGCCCGCTGACACTATATTTCAGCCTAAATACCTAGAAAATGCCGACGTTGTGCTAGCTATGTATCACGACCAGGGCTTACCCGTGCTAAAATACAAGGGTTTTGGGGCGTCAGTGAATATCACATTAGGATTACCTTTTGTTCGCACTTCAGTCGACCACGGTACTGCATTAGATTTAGCAGGTACAGGTGAAGCCGACGCCGGTAGTTTCAGAAAAGCATTGGAAAAAGCCATTGAGCTTGCACATCATCAACAATGAGTAAAACACATTTAGGCCATACGGCCAGAAAGCGATTCGGGCAGAATTTCCTACACGATGACTACGTGATAGGTAAAATTGTCGCAGCCATCGCGCCAAAAAATGAGCAAAACTTGGTAGAAATTGGACCAGGTTTAGGCGCATTAACAGACCCTGTTTGTGAAGAAGTTGACGCACTAACGGTTATTGAACTTGACCGCGACCTTGCCAAACGTCTGCGACACCACCCATTTAACGGTGAAAAACTAACCGTTATTGAACAAGACGCGATGACGATGGATTTCGGCGCACTATGCAAAGAAATGCCAATAAAAGACAAGAAGCTTCGCGTATTTGGTAACTTGCCTTACAACATTTCAACGCCGCTAATGTTCCACCTTTTTGATCATGCTCATTGCATCGAAGACATGCATTTTATGCTTCAAAAAGAGGTGGTGAACCGACTAGCTGCTGGACCGGGATCTAAAAATTACGGCAGGCTTTCAGTAATGGCCCAGTACTATTGCCACGTGATCCCTGTTTTGAATGTTCCGCCAGGTGCCTTCAAGCCACCTCCGAAGGTAGACTCGGCCGTTGTAAAACTAGTTCCACATCAAGCTCCACCCGTTGATGTTGAATCAGTAAATACCCTTGAGCGCGTTTGTGCACAGGCTTTTAATCAACGCCGAAAAACTATTCGTAACTCACTGAAAGACAGCTTAAGTGAGGAAGAAATCCGTGAGTTAGGGTTAGATCCAACTTCTCGCGCAGAAGTGTTATCGCTTAACGACTTTGCCACTATAGCTAACGCTGTATCGGCAAAAGAGCACCAACAAGAGCAATAAGTTCCTCTATGGATGTACTTGATATAAAGGTGCGGGTGAAAACCCGTCACCTTCCTGACCACCTGCCCTCAGATTCTAAGCAGTTCGCGTTTGCCTACCACATTACTATTGAAAACAATAGTGAGCATACCGTCCAACTGCTTAGTCGCTATTGGAAGATAACCGACGCTAACGGTAAAACGTCAGAAGTAGAAGGTGATGGAGTGGTAGGAAAACAGCCTATAATGAAAGCTGGTGAACATTTTGACTATACCAGTGGCGCAGTCATTGACACACCGGTTGGCAATATGGAAGGCTACTATGTAATGGAACTAGAAAGCGGTGAGCGTTTTCGCGTTCCTATAAACGTATTTCGCCTAGCCATTCCAAGCATTCTTCATTAAGGTTTCTATGTCTAAAGGTAACACCTACGTCATTGGCGATATTCAGGGCTGTTATGACGGTCTTCGTCGCGTATTGGATAAAGTAGAATTTGACGAGACAAACGACAAGCTGTTTGCTGTCGGTGACTTGGTTGCAAGAGGAGAAGATTCGCTTAGCACATTGCGCTTTCTGAAATCTCTTGGCAGCCAGTTTAATAGTGTTTTAGGTAACCACGACCTGCACTTACTTGCCGTTGTAAACGATATTCGCAAAGCCAAAAAGTCAGATAAATTAGACCCGCTTCTTAACGCTTCGGATTTAAACGAACTGGTTGATTGGTTGCGGCAGTTTCCTCTAGCGATGAAATTAGATGAAAACTCTGTGATGGTCCACGCGGGACTTTATCCTAAGTGGTCTATTGATGAGTGCGTTTCACTTAGTGATGAAGTTAGCAACATCCTTAAGTCCGCTGATTACGCCACTTTTCTTTCAAAGATGTACGGTAATACACCTGACAACTGGTCAGATAAACTCGAGGATGACGAGCGACTGCGCTTTATTGTGAATGCGTGTACGCGCATGCGGTTTGTTCATACCGATGGCACCCTCGACTTTGACAACAAGTCTCATCCCAGTACCGTTTCTGATTCTGCTATTAGCACCCTAAGGCCTTGGTTTGAAGTAGACAATACAAAGCTCACAGCTAGCCAGCGAGTTATTTTCGGACACTGGGCCGCCCTTTCAGGCCAGACAAACAACTCGCAGTTTGTTGGGTTAGATACTGGCTATGTATGGGGGCAAAGTATGACGCTATTGAATTTAGATACCTCAACTTTGGTTAGCGTACCAGCGTAGAATCATTGTTATATTCACGTCTTCAGATATGAAACTTGTCCGAATAAGAGTCAGCTTATCCTGCCTCAACTGGTTGTACCAGTAATAACAATTAGACTTAAGTGCTAAATAAAATAAACATTAAGTCACTGTAGCCGATACACTTACTTGTGAAAGTAACGATGATGTTTCGTTACCTGCTCAGCATTCAAGCATGCATCACTTTATAAGTGCTATATTTTGTTAGCTGAGGCGGGTAATATCGTTAGGGATAAAAATAAAAAACACTCATCCAGGAGTTCCGATGAAAATAACGGTAGCCACACGCGTAATCGGGGGGTTTGTAGCGATTAGCGCACTTCTAATCGTTATAAGTGTTGTGTCACTTTATAACCTCAATTCTATAGGCTCTGCAACAGAGGAAGTAAACGACGTTGCCTTGCCCACGGTAGCAGGCAGTAATGCACTCAAAGCAAGCTTCCTAAATATGGGTCGACTTACCTTCGAAAGCTATATCGAAGAAGATTTAAGTGATCTTAAGGACAAGAGAGCGTCATTTGGCACTGCCAAAGATACCTTTGAAAATGAGTACAATAAGCTAGCGCAGGCCGTTAGTAATGAGCCAGAGCTTAGAAACACGCTAAACAGTGTTCGTGAATCTTATGATGCGTATATTACCAATGTTGAGGCTATGTACAAAAATCACCAAATGTACCTCGACTTGCGAAACAATATACAAGACAAACTAGGTGATGCTGAAGATAACGCAGACGATGCCTCTACCTACCTTCTGGATTTTTCAGACCTAGACGAGGTTCAGCGCGATCCCAACCTCAGACGTGCTGCTGAGATCGGTGGTCAACTTGAAACTTCGCTTCTCTCTCTTCTTACTGTTTCATACGAGTACATTAAAACCGAAACACTGGTGCGTTCACAGACGCTCGGTAACGAGGTCGACCTTGTAGTTGAAAAAGTAGTTACCCAGCTAAGCGAAATGGTTGAAGCTGCGGGGGGTCGTGATGACTCAGGTACACTTGATGATATTAACGACTTAGTTAATGACGCCATCAACGCCATAAAAGCTAACGACGGCGTTGTGCAGCTTCATGTCGACCGACTAGAGCGCAGAAATGACGCTGAACAAGCACTTAACGCATCTGATTCAAATATTACGCAGGGTGTTGTCGCACTTGAAAACCTGCTGAATCTTGCTGATAAGAAAGCATCTCATATAGAAAATCAGGTGAACGGTGCTATTACAACAGGCAACACCTTTGTTATTGTTGTTGTTCTCATCTCTATTGCCGTAGCAGCCTTCATTGGCTACGTCACAGTTCGCGCTATTACACGCCCGCTTTATCGCGTAAACGAACTACTTACTGTTGCGTCATCAGGTGACCTTACTCATCGCCTAGACGATTCAGCGCAAGACGAGTTTGGGCTACTAGCAAGAAACTGCAATACGCTAATTGGCAACCTGAAAGAGCTGATTACTGCCATTAACGTTCGCGCAGAGCAGCTAGCTGCAGCGTCGGAACAAACGTCGGCAGTGACGGCACAAACCACCCACTCTATTCAGGATCAGAAATCACAAATTGGCCAAGTCGCAACGGCGACAACAGAAATGCACTCAACGTCGCAGCTTGTTGTGCAAAATGCCGAAGATACGCTTAGCCAAATTCGTCATGCAGATGCCGAAGCTGAAAATGTTCGCCAAATCTCGTTAGAGAACAAGAACACTATTGAGATCTTGTCTCGGGATGTTCAAGAAGCAGCCGACGTGATTAATAAGCTTCACCAAGATAGCGCAAGCATTGGCGGTATTCTTGATGTTATTCGCGGTGTCGCCGACCAAACTAACTTACTTGCATTAAATGCCGCGATTGAGGCTGCACGCGCCGGTGAACAAGGCCGAGGCTTTGCGGTAGTTGCAGATGAAGTAAGAACCCTCGCGAGTCGCACACAGGAGTCGACACAAGAAATCAACGCCATGATTGAAGTACTTCAAGCTGGGGCTGAAAAAGCGGTGTCTGTGATGGACCAAGGTAAAGAGCAAACCGCCGCCTGTGTTGCACAAACCGAAAAAGCCACGCAAGCGCTCGATATCATTACTGATGCGGTTCACAAAGCTCATGACGTTAGCTCTCAAATTGAGCAGTCAGCCCGTGAACAAAATACAGTCTCGCAAGAAATTAGTGAAAAGCTTGAAACCATTGTGGGCATTGCTGAAGAGACGACAGCGGGTGCACAGCAAACGTCTGAATCTAGCCATGAAGTGGCACGTCTTGCCGAAGAGCTACAGCAGTCTATCAGGCAGTTTAAGGTTTAGCCTCTTACAAGTAATACAAACAAAAAACGGTCGCCTTGAGGCGACCGTTTCTTTTTACGCTTTACGTAAACCTAATACTTATTCAAACAATGCCGAATGCAGCTTGCGAACCACGTCATCACTGTCGGTCTCGTTAACCAAGAACGATAGGTTGTGTGGGTTAGCCCCAAAGCAAATCATGCGCAGGTTAAAATCAGAAACCGCAGATAGAATCTTACTTGAAACTCCAATAGCCGTTTGCATGTTATTACCTACAACGGTGACAAGGTCATAACCTTTTTCTACTTTAACGTCACAGATAGTTTCAAGCTCGGCAATAGTCTCTTTATTCAAACGCTGGGCTACAGAGTTCGCGGGGTTATCAAGAGTAAAAGATACCGAGATTTCTGACGTGGTAACCAAATCAACACTCAGCTTATGCTTAGCGATGATAGCAAATACCTGCTGTAGAAAACCTTGCGCGTACATCATTTTCGGTGTTTTCACTGTCACCATTACTTGCTCTTTACGGCGAGTAATAGCACGGTATGGTGGTTCGTGCTCACAATCACGCACAATCCATGTACCACCCTTTTCAGGCTCTTTGCTTGACCCTACAAACACTTTAATGTCTTTACGCAGGGCAGGCTCCATGGTTGCTGGGTGCAACACTTTAGCACCAAAGGTGGCCATTTCCGCCGCTTCTTCAAAGCTCAATTCAGGCAGCGGATGAGCAGCAGGAGTAATGCGCGGATCAGTTGTGTACACACCCGTTACATCAGTCCAAATCTCGCACGATTCTGCATCAAGCGCTTCAGCAAGTAGTGCAGCCGTAAAATCAGAGCCACCACGACCTAACGTTGTAGTGCGGCCTTCTTCATCTGCACCAACAAAACCTTGTGTAACTACAATCGCGTCTTTGATTTCTGGCGCCAGCAACTGTTTGGCAAGTTTTTCAATTTCTTCTATTTGAGGCGCGCCTTCACCGAATTCGCTGTCAGTACGAAGTACTTTGCGAACATCAAAGTTCATGGTTTTCACGCCTTGCTCTGCAAGCACTGATGAGAACATCAATGATGACATTCGCTCACCCATAGATAGCAGCTGATCTTTTAAATCATCGCGGTGAAGTATTTCTTCGTGAAACGCTAAGCTGCGCATTTCTTCTAGCAAATCGTTAAGTTTAGGCTCTACTGCATCTTTGTCATTAAGCTTATTCAGAATAGCGTGTTCTATATCCACAATGGCTTGGCAGGTTTCTTCAATTTGCTGTTGCGTCATTGGTGTATGAGCTAGGCTTACAAGGTGATTTGTTACCCCAGCTGAAGCGCTCACTACAACAATGCGTGTTTTTTCATTACCGGCAACAATTCGGGCGCAGTTTTGCATTACTTCGTAATTCGCTACGCTAGTTCCACCGAACTTAGCTATCGATAAGGCATTTGTCACTATATTTAACTCCAGAATAAAACTAGCTTTTCGCTAGCAGCAACCGCGCTCTGCGCGGTTAATCAATCGTTATTTGGTCGCCTACTTTTATATTATTCTCGGCAAACCACCCTTGGTTCATTTCCAACGCGTAAAGTACCTCTTTCGAAGATCCGACCGACTCCAAACTATGGGGAGTGAGAGGTTTTATATCCGTTATTACGCCATTTCTGTCGATAAATGCTACGTCTAGGGGAACAAAGGTGTTTTTCATCCACATGCCCGCAAATTTGGGGCTAGAAAACTTAAAAAACATACCACAGTCTTCGCACAAGGCTTTGCGAAACATAAGGCCCTGCGCGCGTTGTTCAAAGGTTTTGGCATACTCAACTTCATATTGCTTGCCGCCAATCTCCAGTGTAATAGATTCGAAGTCCACTGAATTCAGCGACGATACAGGGTCTACCTGCGCTTTTGCACACCCTAAGGTTAATACAAGTGCAGCAACAATAAAGAAAGATTTTCCCATTAGACATTCCTTTTCGCCATAAAAAAGCCGGTCACCACTAAGGCAACCGGCTTTGTAGTTTATACACTATTTTAAGCAACATTCAACGTCGGAATAATGCGCGCTTTAGCTTCTTCTTCCGCCTTTTTAAAGCTAGGCATTTTGTCGAAGTTTAAGTAGCGGAATACTTCACCCGACATCGCGTTAATTTTGCTGGCGTATTCCATGTATTCCTCAGCGGTAGGAATGCGACCCACAATTGCGCCAACCGCGGCAAGCTCCGCTGAGGTTAGATACACATTCGCCCCATCACCTAAACGGTTAGGGAAATTTCGGGTTGATGTTGAAAGCACTGTGGCCCCTGCATCTACCCTTGCTTGGTTACCCATACAAAGTGAACACCCCGGCATCTCGGTGCGTACGCCCACGCGACCGTAAATGTTGTAATATCCCTCTTCCATTAGTTGTGCCTTATCCATCTTAGTCGGTGGCGACATCCATAAACGGGTTGGAAGTGTTTTATTGTATTGCTCAAGCAATTTGCCGGCTGCACGGAAGTGGCCAATGTTTGTCATACACGAGCCAATAAAGACTTCATCTACCTTATCACCTGCAACGTCAGATAAGGTTTTCGCATCGTCAGGATCATTCGGGCAGCACACGATAGGCTCTTTAATGTCATTAAGGTCTATTTCGATAACCTCGGCATATTCAGCATCCGCATCGGCGCGCATTAATTCTGGGTTAGCTAGCCACTCTTCCATTTTCTGCGCCCGGCGCTCTAGCGTACGAGGGTCGCCATAACCTTCATTAATCATCCAGCGAAGCATGGTAATGTTTGAACGCAGGTATTCAGCTATCGACTCTTCAGAAAGGTTGATAGTACAACCTGCAGCTGAACGTTCTGCCGACGCATCCGATAACTCAAACGCCTGTTCGACAGTAAGGTTTTCTAACCCTTCGATTTCTAAAATACGGCCAGAGAACGCATTAATTTTGCCTTTTTTCTCTACCGTTAATAGCCCTTGTTTAATGCCATATAGCGGAATGGCATGTACAAGGTCACGTAAGGTAATGCCCGGCTGCATCTCGCCTTTAAAGCGCACCAATATAGACTCAGGCATATCCAGTGGCATAACGCCCGTTGCTGCTGCAAACGCCACCAAGCCAGAGCCGGCAGGGAACGAAATACCTAATGGGAAACGAGTATGCGAATCACCACCAGTCCCTACTGTGTCAGGCAGCAGCATGCGGTTTAACCAGCTATGGATAATGCCGTCTCCGGGACGAAGCGATACCCCACCTCGATTCATAATAAAATCAGGTAGCGTGTGCTGGGTTTCAATATCCACCGGCTTTGGATAAGCAGCAGTATGACAGAAGGACTGCATAGTTAAATCGGCAGTAAAACCAAGACAAGCAAGGTCTTTAAGCTCATCGCGGGTCATTGGCCCAGTGGTATCTTGCGAGCCCACGGTTGTCATTTTAGGTTCGCAGTAGGTGCCTGGGCGAATACCTTCAACGCCACACGCTTTGCCCACCATTTTTTGCGCTAGCGAGAATCCCGCGCCGCTGTCTTTTGGTTGTTCAGGTGTACGGAATAAATCCGTTGGGCCTAAGCCTAGTGTCTCACGCGCTTTCTCGGTAAGGCCGCGCCCGATGATCAGGTTAATACGTCCGCCGGCACGAACCTCATCTAGAATAACTTTCGATTTATAGCTGTATTCAGCAAGTAACTCACCAGTCTCGTGATTAGTAATTTTCCCTTCAAATGGGTAGATATCAATCACATCTCCCATATTCATTTTCTCAACGTCGGCTTCAAATACTAATGCACCCGCGTCTTCCATGGTATTAAAGAAAATAGGTGCGACTTTGGAACCGATACAGACGCCACCACCCCGTTTGTTAGGCACACCCGGCAAGTCTTCGCCAAAGAACCACAAGACAGAGTTAGTCGCCGACTTACGCGATGAGCCTGTACCGACTACATCACCAACGAAAGCAACGGGGTAGCCCTTGCTTTTGACTTCTTCTATTTGCGCCATTGGACCTTTAACACCGGTTTCCTCTGGTTCTAACCCTTCGCGAGGCATTTTGTAAGCTGCAAGAGCGTGTAACGGTATATCTGGACGAGACCATGCATCTGGAGCGGGCGACAAATCATCGGTATTGGTTTCACCTGTAACCTTAAACACCGTATAAGTAATTTTATCGTCCATTAACTTGCGCGATGTAAACCACTCGCCTTCAGCCCAAGATTTAATGATGTCCGTGGCGTACTCATTACCCGCCTTGTGCTTTTCTTCCACATCGTGATAGGCATCAAACATCAGTAACGTGTGTTTTAATTCTGTGGCAGCCAATGGCGCGAGGTTTTCATCGTCAAGTAGCTCTACTAACGTTGCAATGTTATAACCGCCATGCATATTTCCCAGCAATTCAACAGCTTTCTCTTTTGAGATAAGTTCACAACTGTCTTCGCCTTTTGCAATAGCACTTAAGAAACCAGCTTTGACGTAAGCCGCTTCATCAACACCTGGCGGCACACGCTCTGAAAGCAGCTCTAATAGAAATTCTTCTTCACCTGTTGGCGGGCTTTTTAACAAATCGACAAGGGCTGCTACCTGTTCTGCATTAAGAGGTTTTGGGGGGATATTTTGGGCTGCACGCTCTTCAACGTGATTGCGATAGTCTTGTAACACAGTCTCTTCCTCTAAGTTAGCTTGCGCAATGGGAGTAAACGGTCTTGTACGCACTTGACGCAAGGAGTGTTTAATTAATCATCAACAGTATAACTTCACGGGCTAAATTTTAAAATTTCTAGCCCCTATTATCCGCTTATAATCGCTATTCATAACATTACTTTTGAACGCTAAAAGCGATTAAAAAGCAATACAGAAAGTGACAAAAACAATTACTGGTTAAGTAAGTTATAGGGTTTTATATTTTGAACACAAGGGTTTTGCTTTATGTGAAGCTTGTTCAACTGAAGTGCATCGTAAAGGATAGATAACAGTTAATTAAAAGTTCAATATTGAGGCTATTT
Organism: Alteromonas sp. ABH4_452; assembly: GCF_056311825.1. Taxonomy (NCBI): domain Bacteria; kingdom Pseudomonadati; phylum Pseudomonadota; class Gammaproteobacteria; order Alteromonadales; family Alteromonadaceae; genus Alteromonas; species Alteromonas sp. ABH4_452. The sequence goes on from NZ_CM149973.1 coordinate 4,113,885, forward strand.
CGCTTATTAATAACCGTACTATTTTGATAAGTCGAGCTATTTTGATAAGTCGGCGTCGGGTCTAGTTCGAAGGTAGCTGGCAAACTTTGGCTTACCGTTTTTCGTTACACCGTAAAACTTGAAAGTTACCCAGCTACCTACCGCCGGAGGCGCTTGCCGGTCTTTCTTAGAAAACCCCGTTCCCAGTTTAAATCGAATGCCGGCCGATGTTTCTACCAGCAGTGAACCCATCATGCCTTTAAATTTTCCTTTCCCTGGAAGTTGCGCCAATACTTTCGCTTCAGCATCTTCAAAATGTTTTACCTTTAGTAGATTGTCACTACGCCCTGGCTGGTAAAACGCCTTCCCGTGATGAAGCATCAGCCCTTCACCACCGTCTTTAGTTACTTGTTTAAGTTCTTCTTCAAGCGCGGTTAGAGACGAAAGCTTAAACTGAGGGATCACGGCAAATGTAGGATTGGGGGTGGCCTTTCTAAGACTTTTAAGCTTGTTCAGTCGGCTGTCAAAACGCTGGCCTGCTACAGGCATGTCGAAGGCCATAAACCTAACCTTAGCCCAGCGTGTGTCTGATATAGACGCTGCTGCAATTTCGTCCGCGGTAGTTTCGGCGCTGTTTTCGGCGCTAGTTTCTGCCCCAGACAAAGAATTAGCGACAAGGTGCGACTTCCCTTCCGTTAACTTAGAAAGCACGATGGAAGCAGTAAGTTCAAATTGCCCTCTTTCTATCCAAAGTTCACCGTCGATAGTCGCTTTAGGCCAATTGGCGGTAAACCAAGCTGGCGCAAATATTTTGTTGTTGTTTCGGGTCCTAAGCTCAGTGCCATCCCATCGTGCCCGAATACCGTCTAACTTTTCGCTCACCCAGTAATCGGTGATGTTTATATCTTGGCGGCTGTGTTCATATTGCTTGGCAAGCTGTAAACCGTCAACGATATCAAGTTTGCTCTGTGCGCAAACGTGAGTAACTGCCGTAATTAAAAACACGCAGACAGATGTCAGAATATAACGCATCGGCTCTTTCCATAAGTTATTAAACGGAGCCATTAAAGTCATTAGAAAGAGACTAAAACGACAAAGGCAGAGTAAATTACTCTGCCTTTGGATGTTTTTTAACTGTACTTGGGAAGGTTTTTAATTGGCTGAAATAGCCTTAGTCAATAATGATATCTAGAACAGAGATAAGCACATCCTCGGCTAATGCCTCACCAAAGGCTCTTTCTTCGTCACGTCTCTTTTGGTAGGTCTCTAAACATGCGTTTAGCCGCTCATCGGCAGTATTCATTTCATAAACTTCATCGCGATTAGCTTGCTCAATACAGTGTTCAGTTTGCGCTGTTGAAACCGAAATGCATCCGCTCGTTACAGCGCAAACCCCAATCATAAAAACGGTAGCAATACTGTTTATACACTTAATTTTGTTTTGGTATTTCAAAGTAGCTTACTCATCCAGTAAATCATGCAAACGCTTTTGTCTATCTGTATAAACTTGATAACCATCGTGCTGCGGTGTCGAAAGCTCCAAAGCCTTGTTTACACTCTCAAGTGCTTTTTTATACTCACCCATTTGCTCGTAACCATACGCTATGCCGTTATACGGGTCTGGCATCTCGGGGTACTTAGCTATATCGTGCTTAAACAGCTCAATAGCCTTGTCGTAATTTTCAGAACGCACATAATGATAACCTAATTCTCGAATTACCCATTCAGGCGCTTCTAATTTTTCCCCGCGTTGCTTTGAAACGCGATCGTAATATTTGCCAATGCTTTGAATATCACCATCGAACTGTTCAGGCCTTAAATAAGCCGAAAAGAACAGGTTGTGATAAGCACTAAAAATAGACGCTGCCGTAACCAAATTGTGCCGAACACCGGCATATTCATCATTTACCCACCTCAAACCAGCAGGTTGGTTTGCCAGCATACCCAAAATCATATCATCATAATAGGGTCGCATTGGCGCCGGTTCGTTGCCTATAGACGTATAGATATAGTGATCCAATTGGCTGGAAGATTTAAAAAACGCAACCGTTCTTTTTGCCGGCGCGCCATAGTTCCACCACACCGCAGGACTATAGGCAATCACAGCACTAAAGAGCTCAGGATGTTGAGTGAGCGCATACAACCCGAATACACCACCAGCGGAACCGCCAGCTATCACCCTAAAATCATGCACCCGGTATTTATTCTCTACCATTGGGATAAGTTCAGTGGTTATAAAAGACAAGAAGTTTACCCCGCCCCCGCCATAACCTACAGGCCCGTATGGGTCTTCATTTGCCGTAGGGAAAAGATCTCGAAAACGATCGGTATTTTCAATGGCGACTATAATTACTTCTGGCGCAGCATTTTCAGATTGAAGTGATTCGAGTACCGCATTCATTATAGGTAGATAAACCGCACCATCTAAACGATAAATTACAGGGTACTTCTTGTCAGGGTTTTCGACGTAGCCTTTTGGAAGTTGAGCAACGATTTCTCGTTCTTCCTTTAACACTTTAGATTGAAACTTCTCTACTTTCAGTTCGTAAAGTTGGCTGTCTTTGTCTGTCTGGCTATTAACCTGAAGGCTGGTTAAAGCAAAAAGCAGTAGGGCTATAACAGTCGCTATTTGTGAGTTCAAACTTAAATCCTTTTATAAGACGCTCTTCTTTTCAACGTAATACTATTCACTTAATAGGAGCAAGCGCGTTTTAATTTTAATTTTTCTAAAACAGGGGGTTATTTGGAATCTCGACACCTTTAACCCACGTTACTCTGTATAAGCCTCTTTAGCAATATAGGAACTTTCTGTAGACATTTCTCCGCCCAAATATTTTGTCAGTACAGCGTGTAGTTCCGTTTTATTGACGGGTTTTGTGAGATATCCATTCATCCCGTATGCTAGTGCTTTATCTATTTCTTCGGCAACTACCGCGGCAGTGAACGCTATAATGGGAATAGTGATGTTTGCTTGTCGCAACGCTAGAGCGGCTTCAGAGCCGTTCATTTCAGGCATGTGTAGGTCCATTAAAATTAGGTCGACATGCTGCTTTTGTGCGACTTCCACTGCCTCTTTGCCGTTATCTGCTATCACGACTTTTAATCCTGTGTCTTCTAACAAGGATTTGGCGACAACTTGGTTAATGTCATTATCTTCTGCAACCAAAACAGTAAGGCTTGAAAACGACGGTGTGCTGTTCTGTTCTTTAGTGCCAATTACACTATCTGTAATCTCAAACGGTAATTCGAAGTAGAACTCACTCCCCTGGCCAACAGCGCTTTTTAGATACACGGTGCCGCCCATTGCTTCAACTAAACTTTTTACTATCTGTAATCCAAGTCCAGTACCTCCGTGTACGCGATTTATGCTGCTGTTCGCTTGGGTAAATGCGTCGAATACGCGCTCTTGTTCATCAACGTCAATCCCCTCTCCCGTGTCTTTTACCGAAAATCTTATAAATTGGTGGGTCTTCGAAGCTTCACCTTTCGATAGCCCGAGGGTTACACTGCCCTTATGTGTAAACTTGATCGCGTTACTCACTAAGTTGTTTAACACTTGTGAGAGGCGAGTAGCATCACCCACCACATTCGTATTCAATGCCTTGTCTACATTTATTCGCAATGAAATTCCTTTGTTTTGCGCCAATTGCGCATAAAACGCCACACAATCTTTCGCAGTACTTTTTAGATTAAAAGGAATGTTCTCCAGCGCGAGCTTACCTGCGTTCAGTTTAGAGAGATCTAATATGTCGTTCAAAATACGGTTAAGCGATAACCCTGAACGCTGAATCTTCTCCAGATTAGGCCGTGCACTTTCCGATACCTCATGAGATAGCACTACATCGGTTAATCCCAAAATACCGTTTAATGGCGTGCGAATCTCGTGTGACATGGTGGCAAGAAATCGTGATTGTGCAGCCGACGCTTGCTTTTCGTTCTCGAGCGCTCGGTTTAACTCGAGGGTTTTCTTTTTACTTTCTAGTAAAGCTTTCTCCAATTGGCTCGCTAAAACATAGATGATTAGGGAAACAATCACGTTTGTTAGACATAACCTTAACCAAAGACCTTCATCGTAGGGTTTATCGTAGAAAGGGACCAGAAAAGTGCAGCTTGCGAGCACCACCATGGCAACACCTCTCCAGCTATTAGAAAGCAACAAAATAGGAAATATGGTGGCAATAGGTGCAAGGGCTGCGGGCATAAGTCCATTGCTTATGACCAAATAAGGGGCCACTGGAATCGTGAGTAAGGCCCATAACTTTGCTAATAGCTCCTGTTTTTTAGGAAAGGTGAGACCTACTACAGATATAACACACCACGAGAGACCGAAAAACGACGCCACATAAACGTTATCGGGTTGTTTAATAGCAATAACCACGAGTATCAGTAGAGAAAAAACCAGCAAAATTTTAAACCCTGCGCCTCGCAAGGTCATGGTGACTTCGCCAAAAGATTCAGTTGCTGTGGTGTACTGCTGCGACATTAGCGTTCTAAAGATAAACAGTTGATAAGACAGTATAAGTACTAAACAGCGATTTTGCATGACAAAAATAGGGTCAGAGTCGCGACTCTGCCCCTATTATTGGCCCGAACCTTGCCAACATATTTAATATTGTTGTCTTGAGCCTTGCCTATAGCACTCCAAGGCCTTTAGACTCGTTCTTTTTTCATTGTCCGCACCTGTTTGGTGCATAAATAGGTTAAATAAGGTCACTATGCGCTTAAGTAGTTTTGTTTTATTCGTGTGTATATCGTTTTCGTGTCTCGCTAAAGAAGATAGCAGCCAATATGGTCCAAAAGATTTTTCCAATGTTACAAACAAATGGACAGCCGTGGTTGCTGCTTACGAGCCAGAAATTGAAGCCATTGACACCGCGTTTGCGACTATGGACGACGCTCAAATTACGCAAACGGTTTATATTAAAGGGGTTAAGTACCAGCTAGGCACCTACAAAGGTGAGCCCATTGTTGTATTTAGTACGGGGGTCAGTATTACCAACGCAGCAATGACTGTGCAGATGGCGTTGGATTACTTCCCTATTGATAAGCTGGTTATGATGGGTATCGCAGGGGCCATAAACCCCAAATACACGCCTGGCGATATCGCAGTACCTGAACGTTGGTATTTTCACGACGAGTCAGTCTATATCAACCCGAAGAAAGATGACGCCAACGCCTACGAGCTTCCGGACTATTACGCTAAACAGCTTGAGTATTACAAAGCACGACGGGAGTCAGATAAGCACGCACCCAACTACAAAAACATTGGTTTTATTCACCCTACCGAGGTGGCAGTAGTTAAAGAGGGTTGGGACACCCGCAGACGAATGCCTTATTTCACTGCCGATAAGGCATTGTTAGAGATGGCAAAACGCGCGCTCACAAAGATCCCGCCTATCACTATGCCATCAGGTAAGGAAATACTGGTTGATATAGGTGGAAATGGAGTAACAGGTTCAGTATTCGTAGACAACGCTAAATACCGTGAGTGGCTGCGTGACGTTTACACGGCTGATGTTGCGGAAATGGAATCAGCGACCGTTGCACAGGTGAGCTTTGTTAACGACGTAGACTGGTTAATTATCCGATCAATTAGCGACTTAGCGGGCGGTCAGCACGGTAAAAATGTTGAGAATGTATTTGACGCAATAGCCTCTGGCACCGGCACCAAACTACTACTTGGCATACTTGACGAACTCGTAGCAACCGACGCCGAATAACAAATAAATGGGGTCAGAGTACATTTTTCGGCATTTAAGCAGAGTAGGTTTCAAAGAAATGTACTCTGACCCCAATCTTCTTAGTTTATGTACTCTGACCCCATTATTTTGTACTTTGACCCCATTATTTCGGGTATAAAAAAGCCCCAACCATGGTTGGGGCTTTTTAATGTCTTGTTTAGCGGTAAGTGCTTATACGCGCTTAACGGCTACATCTGCTTCGAACTTAGGCTTAACTGCCAAGTCTTCAGAAGGTGGAGCAAACTTAGTTAGGTCAATGCCTGCAACTGCTTGCTTGTACTCTTCTGTCGTTGGGAAACGACCAAGAACCGTTGAAAGTACTACTAGCGGCGTAGAGCCTAGTAGTGATTCACCTTTCTTCTCAGCAGAGTCAGCTACAACACGACCTTGGAAAAGACGTGTAGAGGTAGCAATTACGGTATCGCCCGGCTCAGCTTTTTCTTGGTTACCCATACATAGGTTACATCCAGGACGCTCTAGGTAAAGAATGTTGTCGTACTTAGTACGCGCTGCTTCTTTAGGCTTAGCATCGTCGAACTCGAAGCCAGCGTATTTCGCAAGTACTTCCCAGTCGCCTTCTGCTTTAAGCTCGTCAACGATGTTGTATGTAGGTGGCGCAACAACAAGTGGCGCTTTGAACTCTACAGAGCCGTTAAGCTTCTCTAGGTTACGCAGCATTTGCGCGATAATTTGCATGTCGCCTTTGTGCACCATACAAGAACCCACGAAACCTAGGTCTACTGGCTTACCATCGTAATAAGAAACTGGACGGATTACGTCGTGGGTATAACGCTTAGATACGTCTTCGTTGTTTACGTCTGGGTCAGCGATCATTGGCTCATCGATTTGGTCTAAGTCGATAACCACTTCTGCGTAGTACTTAGCGTTGTCATCTGGTGCAAGCGCTGGTACTTCGCCAGACTTGATTTCAGCAATACGCTTGTCAGCAAGGTCAATTAGACCCTGAAGCATGTTCGCTTCGTTATCCATACCCTTGTCGATCATGATTTGGATACGGCTCTTAGCAAGCTCAAGTGACGCAACCATAGTCTCGTTATCAGAGATACAAATTGACGCTTTCGCTTTCATTTCTGCAGACCAATCAGTGAACGTAAACGCTTGGTCAGCAAGTAGAGTACCGATTTGCACTTCAATGACGCGACCTTGGAACACGTTCTCGCCAGCGAATTGCTTAAGCATTTGAGCTTGAGTAGCGTGAACCACATCACGGAAGTCCATGTGCTCTTTCATGCTACCTTTAAAGGTCACTTTCACAGACTCTGGAATTGGCATTGCCGCTTCACCTGTCGCAAGCGCTAGTGCTACCGTACCTGAGTCGGCACCGAATGCTACACCTTTTGACATACGAGTATGCGAGTCACCACCAATGATGATGGCGCGGTCGTCTACCGTGATGTCGTTAAGCACTTTGTGAATAACGTCAGTCATTGAGTGGTAAACGCCTTTAGGGTCACGTGCTGTGATTACGCCAAAGTTGTTCATAAATGACATTAGCTTAGGAATGTTAGCCTGTGCTTTCTTATCCCATACTGACGCCGTGTGACAACCAGACTGGTATGCACCGTCAACAGTAGGTGAAATAGTTGATGCCGCCATAGACTCTAGTTCTTGGCAGGTCATTGGGCCAGTGGTGTCCTGAGAGCCTACAATGTTAACCTTAACGCGAACGTCAGAGCCCGCGTGAAGCGGCGCATCTGAATTTACGCCTACCGCATTGCGGTTAAAGATTTTTTCTACAGCAGTAAGACCTTGGCCTTCGTGAGAAACTTCTTTCGATTGCGCGTAAACTGCTGGCGCTTCAACACCTAGTGTACGTGCAGCAAAAGATTGTAGCTGCTTACCGAATACTACAGCGTAAGAACCACCCGCTTTCATGAACTCCATTTTCTGAGGTGTAAATGAGGCAGATACGTCAGCCAGTTCTTCTGAACCGTTGAAAAGCTTCTTCGCTTTGGTATCAATAGTCAGTACCGTACCAGTTGCAACAGAGTAAGCTTCTTCAAGCACTGGGTCGCCATTTGCATCGCGAACCACTTCGCCATTTTCGTCTGTTTTCTTAACCCAGTTTTTAAGGTCAAGACCAATACCACCAGTTACGTCTACAGTAGTAAGGAAGATAGGTGCGATACCGTTAGTACCCGCAACAATTGGCGCTTTGTTTACAAAAGGAATGTACGGGCTTGTAGGCTCACCAGCCCAAAGTGCAACGTTGTTCACACCAGACATACGTGAAGAACCTACACCCATTGTGCCTTTTTCAGCAATAAGCATAACTTTTGCGTTAGGGTGCTTTTTACCTAGCTCAACAATTTCTTGCTGCGCTTCAGGAGAAATCATGCACTGGCCGTGAAGTTCACGGTCTGCACGAGAGTGCGCTTGGTTACCTGGAGAAAGAAGGTCAGTTGAGATATCACCTTCAGCAGCGATATAGGTCACTACTTCGATTTTCTCTGGAACGTCAGGAAGCTTGGTAAAGAATTCAGCTTTTGCGTAGCTTTCTAGCACGTCTTTAGCAATCGCGTTACCTGCTTTAAATGCCGTTTCAAGACGCTCAGTATCGGCTTCGTATAGATAAACCTGAGTTTTCAACACTTCAGCTGCAGGCTTGGCAACGGCTTCATCATCAGAAAGAGCAAGATCTAGAAGTGCTTCTACAGACGGACCACCTTTCATGTGTGAAAGTAGCTCAAGTGCAAACTCTGGCGTGATTTCTTCTACTTTTTCTTCGCCAAGTACAATTTCTTTCAAAAATTGTGCTTTAACACCAGCGGCAGGCGTCGTTCCTGGCAAGGTGTTATAGATAAAGAATTTTAGAGAGTCTTCGCGGTGCTCGTTTGTTGTATCTTTAATTTGAGCAATAATTTCAGACAGCAGTTCTGCACTGTCAATTGGCTTAGGGTTAAGACCTAATTCCGTTTTACGGGTTTCGATCTCTGCCAGATATTCTGAATACAAACTCATATAGTTCTCTCGGTCTTAGTTTTACTTGGGCGTAGTGTTAAGTCGGTCTTAGCTATACGCATATAAAAATGAGGGATATTTTAACTGATTTTTAGCAGTTACGTAATGACTGAAAGTAATCAGTTGGTTATACAGCCGCTTAAACCAAAGTAAAATAAACATCATAAAGCATAGGTGTTAGAAATGACTTTTTAATTAAAATTAGCTTTAACTTTAAAATTCAAACACTTAAATAAATAATAACGGTAGATAAAAATCATCTTCGATAAGAATGGTTTGACCAATAAAGATAAATAATAGTGTTGTACTTATGACAAAGATTCATTCTGTTTATGGTGAGACCAGTTCAAATTACCATCAAATTTGAAACAAAATTTCAGTTTATTGATCTTTTATTGTGCTTTGTTCTGTCTGGGTGAGACTTTTATCACCTTGGCACTTTCCCCATCGGTCAAAAGAAGAAGGTTGCCTTCACCATCGACCGCGATGTCTCTTAACCTTACTTTTAATGCGTCAAAAATCTTTGTAGAAACATACTTATTCGAAGTTTTATTGACCGCATACAAGGCTTTCGCTTTCAAACTGGTAACTAGTAATGTATTGGTCAACATTGGATACTGATCATGCGCGTAGTAAACCATAGATGACGGCGCGATGGACGGTGTCCAGTCCACAATGGGGTCTGTCATATCTGGGTAAGTTGAAAAAGGTGAAATTCTTGCACCTGAATAGTCTTTCCCTAACGTAACGACTGGCCAACCGTAGTTCGCGCCTTTTTGAAGTAGGTTCACTTCGTCGCCGCCATCAGGTCCGTGTTCATGCAGAAATATTTGCCCTTTAGGCCCCTGCACTAACCCTTGAGGGTTGCGATGTCCCAAAGTGTATACATAAGGGCTTTTAGAGAAAGAAGGATTCGTTAACGGTTCACCTGATAGTGTAAACCCTAGCACTTTACCTAACTGTGAGCTAACAACCTGTGCTTGCTCTCGGTAATCAAATCCGTCACCGGTAGTGACTAGGAAGCCCTGTTCTTGGCTTGCATCACTAGTTCTAAGCTGAAGAAGCTTCCCGCCATAGTGCACAGGCGTATCTTTTGTTTGCGCTACTTCAATTACGGGTTCAATATTATTAATGCCATAAGTGAGAGAAAGCTCACCTTTTACTACAGCAAGACGGTTAGCATCATCACTACCCTTGGAATAACTAAGCAATACAGTGGAATTGGCGGGGAACTGGGAAGGGATAAGAATATCTAGCACACCTCCCTGCCCTTTTGTATATAAGTTATCAAGAGCCAAAGAGAACTTAGATGCTTCACCGTTATTATCAACAATAACGAGTTCACCGTCTCTTGTTACTATTAATAGATGCGTAGTTGCTTTCTCTTGGTCTACAAAGGTTGTTAACGCCTTTGGAAACGCTATCGAGGTTACCAAGTCTTCGGTTACTACGTTACTAGCAAAACGTTTTAAAGACGCCGGCTCATCGCTTATAACCGCATGCTTTTGGGTATTACGTGTGGGCTCGACACGAGCGTCAGAAGCGAGACTTGACGCCAGAACATGCGAAAACGCTCCACTAGCTAACGCAAAAACCAAAAACTTTCTTACGATACGCTCTAACTCCATTTTTATTGTCCTCGAAGGCCTTAGCTAAGCTAATTTAAGCTATAAAGATATGCTTGGTTATTAAGCACAATATAACTACATTCAGTGTTCTTGTTGCGCTTTGTCGATAGTTAATACATGGTAATAACAGACGAACCTCGGAATGTGATACATGAGACACTTAACTCGCCGCGCTATTTTTCATTTTGTCCCATCTTGGGCAGTCGGTTTCCTACTTGCAAGTCTATTTCATTCAATTTCTGTTTTGATGGGCTTGGTTCAAATTGGCGTCGAGTTAAACGTTAACGATTGGCTATCCATGATATGGCAGGACGCTATAGGTCTCTTACCCACTTACGGTGCTATTATTGCCGTAACTTTGCTGTTAGCTTTTTCAATAACGCACTTAATAGTCAACCGTCTAGGCCTTAACGACGCAAAAAGCGCGAACAGCACTAGCCGAACGGTTCTCTTCGCTGCTGCAGGTGGCCTTTCTTTCCTACTGATGTTGCTAGCCATGCAGCCTATTTTAAATGTCACCCTTATTGCAGGTGCTCGCTCGACACTAGGACTTGCGGCTCAATGTTTTGCAGGCGTCTGTTCAGGGTTTCTCTATCGCCAATTCAGTGATAGTTTCAGCCACCATCAATAACCAAAACTTATACTACTAAATAAGCCAACACTGATGTAAATAAAAAGTTAAGTTTGCTAATGTAAGGAGCATACCTTACATCCTTTGCCTTATTAGGAATAAGCAACATGATAACTTACCCAGATAATGTGACATGCCTAGCCGACTATATTGAAAGTGTTTTAAAGAAGTTCGCAGATAGACCTGCATATACGGCTCTTGGACAAACTCTCACGTTTGCCGATATCGACAGTAAGTCGTCTGCGTTAGCACGTTATTTCGTACACGAAGCAAAACTGACTCCTGGTACAAAAGTGGCCATTCAGCTTCCCAATCTTATCCAAAACCCTATTGTCGTTTATGCCGCACTCCGTGCAGGTCTTGTCGTAGTAAATACTAATCCGCTATATACTGAGCGGGAGATGAAGCATCAGTTTACCGATAGCGGGGCAAAAGCCTTAGTTATTTTAAGTGACTTACTTCCTAAGTTTACCAACATTAAAGATGACACTGGTATCGAGACAGTCATTACGACTTCGGCAACAGAGTTGCTAGACCCTAGTACAGCGCCAACGCTTGACGGGACGGTTTCTTTTAGCAAAGCAATTGAAGTAGGAAGTGCACTGCCTTCGTTCTCTCGTCCTTCAATAGCGTTAGACGAGCTCGCCATGCTGCAATACACCGGAGGTACGACCGGCGTCTCTAAAGGCGCAGCACTTAGCAATAAAAATGTAATGGCTAACTGTATTCAAATGCTTGATCGCATTGGTGAAGGCTTTAAAGACGGCGAAGAAGTGTTGGTGTGCCCGTTGCCGCTCTATCATATTTATGCGTTCACGGTCGGTATGATGGCGCTATTTGCGAAGGGCACGCACATTATTCTTATCCCTAACCCGAGAGATATCGACGGTTTCATTCAAACACTCAAGCCCCATAAAATTTCCGCCTTTATGGGGATAAATACGCTATTTGTCGGTCTTGGACGACATCCAGAATTTGCAAAGCTCGATTTTTCTAATCTTCATCTCACTATGTCTGGCGGTACAGCGCTCACCCAAGCAGCTGTGTCGATTTGGCGAGATGTAACGGGTAACACCATCACCGAGGGCTATGGCCTGTCTGAAACTGCGCCCGTGGTTTCATTCAACATTCCAGGAAAAGAGGAAATAGGAACAGTCGGCCATGAGCTAGAAGACACTGAGGTAGCGCTTCTTGATAGTTATGATAAGCCAGCTTCAGAAGGTGAGTCGGGGCAAATAGCAGTGCGCGGACCGCAGGTTATGATGGGCTATTGGAATCGGGATGATGAAACGGCAAAGGTAATGACCGAAGACGGCTTCTTCAAAACCGGTGATATCGGTATTCGTACAGAATCTGGCGCAATTAAAATTGTAGATCGCTTAAAAGACATGATTATTGTTTCAGGCTTCAACGTTTATCCGAACGAAATAGAAGATGTGCTAACGTCGCACCCCAGCGTGATGGAAGCGGCCGTTGTTGGCAAGCCTGATGATAAGACAGGAGAGCGAGTGTGTGCTTACATTACGCTATCTGGTGATGTATCGACAGAAGACGTTATCGAACATTGCAAGACGCAGTTAACTAACTACAAAGTTCCGAAGTCAATCACAATATTAGAAGAGCTACCCAAATCAACAGTGGGTAAAATACTCCGTCGAGAACTACGTTCTGCCTAAAAACACAAAACAGCACAAAAAATAGCAACTGAAAAAAAAGCGCATAGTGTCAAAACCTATGCGTTTTTTTATTTTAAATATCAGACAACTGCTACCAAAGAATAAGCTTAACGTGTTGAAAAAATCGCGGTTCTGTCATTAACTTAAACAAACCCCAATCACTTTCGTTGCACTTATGCAATTTACGACATTACCTGTCTACCCGCTGTCTTGCTCTAGATTAACTTTACGTCTTACAAAGGGCTTTGGGTTGTGAACCGCCCGTTGCTAGAACGTCAGGCTATGGACAAGCATGGCATGGTTGCAACTATGGATGTAAAAGGGAATATCCTTAGTGCTAATGAAAAGTGTTGTGAATTCTCAGGGTTTTCTGAGAAAGAAATAGTGGGTGAAAATATCACCGCCTTCGACATCACCAATATTACAGCCGATGAAAAGCAAGAGATCTTCAGCTCACTTTCACTAGGCAAAATATGGCAAGGCGAAGTTCACAGCATAAGAAAAACGGGTGAACCTTGGTATGTATTTGCCACTGTGGTTCCAGTTGTTAAAAAAGCAACCCTTGTCGACCACCTTATTGTTATTGGGACAGACATTTCTCAACAGAAGCGTTTAGAAAAGCGTCTCTCTGAAGGACGCGCTTTTTACCGCAGCATTACCGATAGTATTGGAGAAGGGGTTTATGCAGTAAATGCAGCGGGTCAAACACAATTTCTCAATCCTGCCGCTTCTCAGCTTCTAGGGTGGACTTTAGAAGAACTTCAAGACCGTCGTTTTCACGATACCGTCCATTACCAAAAGGGAGACGGCACCCTCCTGCCTAGAGAGCAGTGCCCAGTAAACCTCGCTATTCGCGAAGGAAAGTCTTATACCTCATATGAAGACTTTTTTACCGATAAGCGAGGCAGGCTATTCCCCATTTCTATCGTTGCGGTACCGCTGATGAATAACGAAGGTGAACCAGACGGGCATGTGGGTGTATTCAACGATATTAGCGGTCAAAAAGCCATTGAACAGAAGCTACAAAAAGCCTATGACGAAGCGCAAAGTGCAAACAAAGCTAAAACCGACTTCCTTGCTACAATGAGCCACGAGATAAGGACGCCGATGAACGCCATCATTGGTTTGACGCATTTGGCCTTAGAAACAAACGATAATGAACAGCGCCAGCAATACTTAGAGAAAGTTCAGCGAAGTTCAAATGCGTTACTCGAGCTGATGAATAGTATCTTGGACTTTTCCAAAGTTGAAGCCAATAAAATAGACATTCTCGATGAACCGTTTACGTTAAGTAGAATGATAGAAAAGCTGGCGCAGGTGTTTCAAGTAAAAGCACAGCAAAAACATCTTCAGTTACTTTTTGATATTCGCTGCAATACCAACACACCATGCAAGGGCGATAGCGAAAAAATCTACCAAGTTTTGTTGAATCTTTTAAGTAACGCTATCAAGTTTACAGAAAAAGGTTACGTTCTACTTAAAGTCGATAAGCGGAATAATCACCTTTTCTTTAGTGTAAGCGATACCGGAATGGGAATTAGCGATGCGGGCAAAGCAAAGCTTTTCAATGCCTTCGAACAGGCTGACGCATCCATTTCTCGAAAGTTTGGTGGTACTGGGTTAGGGCTTGCAATTTGTAAGCGACTTGTAGAATTCATGGGCGGAGAACTGACCCTTGAAAGCCAAATCAATGAGGGAAGTTGCTTTGCATTCTCGCTTCCGGTCTGCATTGATGACGAGAAGCCTGCTGAGGCTTTACTTCCTGTCTCCGTCCCCCCAGAAGTACTTTGCATTCAGACACACGAAAGCGTGGAGCAAGGATGTCATATTCTTTGTCAAACGTTAGAAAGACTCAACATCAACTGTCAAATTGTAGATCAGGCAGAAGGGCTATTGCCACAGCAGGCGCCCTTTAGCATCGCTTATTTACCCATTGATGAATCTAGCTGGAAACGCTTTGCCAATCACATGCAATTTGGTGAATACCGCGACTTAAACGTCAATGTTCTGATCACCCCATTTTGTCGAGAAGACGTTCGTAAGCGATTCGGAAAAACCTTCCCTAACGATGTTCGAATTATTGAGCTTCCATTTACAGAAAGCGAAATCATTTCCGCTTTATCACCTTTGCAAGTGCCAACAAATCAGGAGGCAACCGAAGGTCTTGAAAGCAAAAAGTGGCGAACCAATCGATTGGCAGGTAAACGAGTATTAGTAGTAGACGATGACCTAATAAGTGTGGAAATAAGCCAACAAATCCTAACTGACTTAGGCATAAAAGTGTTAACGGCAACAACGGGAGAGTATGCGCTGGCACTGTGCAACTCGAATACCTTTGACGCCATCTTACTTGACTGCCACCTACCAGACATATCTGGTTACGACATCGCAGAAACACTGACGCAAAATGGAAATTGGTTCACGCCAATTATCGCGCTAAGTGCTGATGAAACCAATGAAGCGTCGGAAAAAGCGCTAGCGGCTGGTATGTGCCATCACTTAGTCAAACCCGCCACAGCAAACGAAATTGTTCATACCATTGATATTCATATTCACTCTGGCTACGTTGAAATCATGCCGTTGGACGGATCCAATAAGTTCTTCACTGCACTATTAGATTTCTACAACAAGTATAGTCAACGAAGCGTAATGTCGGACCTGCTCAATATTCTTCATACGCCGTCCTGCACAAGCCAGCTATTAATAAATTTAACCGCAGATGCTCAGAGGATTGGGGCAAGTACGCTAGAACGACATTTACAATGTATTGCAGACGTTCAACAACGTCCGGATTCGGTTATTGCCAAGTACATTGCAAAGCTTTCTTTCGAACTAGATGCGACGCTGCGTTTAATTGCGCATACCATAGATAAAACAGGCCAAAAAAATGACTCGGTTCAAAGTAAAAATATGGGAACGGAGCCTCTGCTCTTATCTCTATACCAAATAAAAACCTTTCTTGAAGCTTATGATGCAAAAGCACTTGACTATATTACTGAAGTTGCAGCTTGCCATGGTGATTCAGCCCATTCACACAGCATAAGTCAATTAAAACAGCGAGCCTCTGTGTATGATTTCGAAGGGGCTTTAGTTGTGGCGCAAAAAATCATAGATGAAATTAAGCATGAACAAGCAGAATAAAGTAGCACAAAAATTCAGTATCCTCGTTGTAGACGACGAGCCAGCCAATATTGATATATTGCTTGGAATACTAAGCCCTTATTATGATGTAAAGGTCGCGCCATCCGGCGCGGTTGCCCTCAAAATAGTTCAGCAGTTTACGCCAGACCTAATACTGCTAGATATTATGATGCCAGGTATGGACGGGTTTGAAGTATGCAAACAATTAAAAACTGACAGATTGCTAAGCCAGATTCCGATCATTTTTGTCACAGCGTTGACCCAAGGAGAAAACGAGGAGAAGGGTTTCAAGCTTGGCGCCGTCGACTACATAACCAAGCCAGTATCTCCCAGCATTACACTAGCGCGCGTGAAAACACATATTAGTCTTGCTCATCAAATGCGTACTACCGAAAACTTGGTGTCAAAACGCACTGAAGAGCTTAGCAAAAGCCAGCAAAGTGCCATTACTATGTTAGCGGCAGCAGGACACTATAATGACACAGACACAGGACACCACATTTGGCGCATGGCTGCCTACAGCAAATGTTTAGCTATTGCCTGCGGCTGGTCCTATGACGACGCTTGCTTGTTGGCGCAAGCTGCGCCTATGCATGACACAGGTAAAATCGGTATTCCCGATGCAATTTTGAAAGCGCCTCGTCGCCTTATAAACAGCGAAATGGAGGTGATGCGCACCCATGCACAAATTGGCCACAAAATTCTTTCGCAGTGCGATACACCTTTGTTTAACCTTGCGGCGGAAATTGCATTATGTCACCACGAAAAATGGAACGGTACAGGCTACCCCGAAGGCTTGGCGGGTGAAGACATTCCCGAAAGCGCGCGCATTGTCGCCATTGCCGATGTATTCGACGCCCTTACGATGAAACGCCCTTATAAAAAAGCATGGTCTGACGAAGAAGCATTTGAATATATTCAGGAGGGGGCAGGGAAACATTTCGACCCCAAACTAGTAGAGTGTTTTTTTTCAATCAAACAGGAAATACTAGATACTAAAAGCCATTGGAATCAGTTAGAGGCGGAAGGCCAAATGGCATCAGTAACGGATTTGCTCCCTTAATCATTTATAGCCACTTATGGTCACTTAAAGGCAAACTGACAAAGCAACAGTTTCGCGACTTCTAATTTCATACCAGTCCGCATAGTTAATTACCCATGAAGATATAAAAAAAGGTCGATATTTTATCGACCTTTTCAATTAACGCTTGCATTCAACCGCTAGCTTTAACTGGCACCAAGCTCTGCAGCGATAGCGTCAGCTTGGCGTTTTTCGCCCTGCACAAACTGCTTCCATTGCTGTGCCATAGCACGGCTTTTCTGGTGCTTTTCAGCTTCTGCTAATTGGTTAAGCGCAAGGGCATACTGCTTTTTATTGTAAAGTGCCATGCCTTTTATCAAGTAAACCAAACCAGGGTTTCTCAACTCGCCTTTTTCAACAGCACGGTCTGCAGCAGCGATTGCGTCGTCAAAACGTTCTTCATTAAGAAGAATTTGCGCTAACTGTGCATCTAACTCACCGTCTTCAGACAGTTCAGCCGCTTGCATCATAACGGGAATGGCTTTGTCTTGCTCTTTAGCAAGTGACCAACTTTGACCTAAGAACTTAAGGTTGCGCAAGTTTTTCTCGAGCACACCGTCGTTCATCGCCTGTTCCATCAACTTAGCACCTTTATAAGGTACACGGTGATAGTAATAAAGCTGCGCCATGTTGAACACATCAGCTGACGTATTAACAAATCCACGTTGGTAAGCGGTTTCCATGATGGCCAATTGCTTGCGCTCTTCACCTAGCTCACCGTACATACCAGCTAGCTGGATCCAATACTTAGGCTCGTCAAACAACTTAACCATTTTAATAAGAACGTCTTTAACCTTTTGAGGCTGCTTGAGTTCGTAAAAAATAGCACGTTGAAGAATTAACCACCCTTCATCAGGGATCATGCCTTCTGCTTCGTGATCGGCAACGGCTTCAGAAATCCACATTGCAGCTTCGTCGTACTTCTTATTCTGATAGTACGCTTGGGCTTTTATCACTTTATTTTTAACCGGTACTGGACCCGTATTTAGACTTTCCCAACGCTCTAGGTAAGTGATGGTATCGTCGTAATTACCCTGCATAAGGTTAAGCTGGGCCAAACTGAAAAGCGTGGTCATTTCGAACTTTTCAGGAATTGGCTGCTGCTCTACTACCTTGGCAAACGATTCCAATGCTTTTGCATAGTCTTCGTTGTTGTAATAAATGAAGCCGAAAAAGTTGTACATCATGGCTTTTTCATAAGCGTTCATTGAGTCAGCCTTATCTTCTACTTCTTTCAAAATAGCGATAGCTTCTTCAACATTACCCGCTTCATCTGCTGCCGTTTGGGCCCGGGCTAACTGCTCGTAAACCTTGCCGCGAAGTGTAGGTACACGGCGAGTTTTCTTCTCGCTGGCTTTTTGCTCTTGCGCAACAGCATCATTGGCAACCAACATGCTAGGTACAGATACCGTGGCCGATGCAAATGCAAACGCCAGTGCACTAAGCAATGTATTCGTCTGTTTTTTCATCATGTTCTGTTACCCGTCAATTTGGAACGTAATACGGTTTTGTACACCAGACACTTCCGTTGCTTCGCCATTTACTACTCGAGGCTTATATTTGAACTTCATTGCCGCATCTATCGCCGCTTGTTCAAAAATACCAGAAGGGTTAGCTTCAACAACAATCGGGTCGCGTACTGCGCCTTGCTTAGTTACCGTAAATTCAACGATAACGAAACCTTCAATACCCCGCTGAAGAGCACGTCGTGGATATACCGGCGCAACTTTAACAATAGGCAGATATTCACCGTCACCAGATTCAAGAGCCAAACCGCCCTCTAGCGAGATGTCGTCTCCCACTTCAGCACCAAAGTCCATTGATGTACCTTCTGCATCTGGAGAAGGCGAGTCCATTTGAGGCTGCTCCATTTGCGGTGGCGGCTCTTCTGGCTTAGGTGGCTTCTTCGGCTTACGATCTTTTTTCTCAACCTGTTCATCCTGCTTAACCCTTACGAAGTCAAGCACGCTTCCTTTAGGCGGCTCAGTTAGTGCGCTGCCACCCATCTTGATAAGCGATTGCATCAAGAAGAACAGGCCTAACGTGATCGCAAGGGAAATAACAAATGCGATTAAATATCGTGGCATGATTTATTGCTCTTGGGCTGCAATCGAAACATCGTAAACACCAGCGGCTCGCGACGCGTCCATAACCTTAATTAAGGTTTCTGTTGTGGCCTTTTTGTCAGCCTGAATAACAACAGTACCCTGTGGGTTTTCAGCGTGTAGGCGCTCGATGTTCGCCTGTACTGCGCGAACGTCGATACGACGTTTGTTAATCCAAATTTCACCTTTATCTGAAATAGCGATAAGGATATTAGCGCGATCCTTTTTCACAGCGGTGGCTGCTTCAGGACGGTTAACATCGATACCGGCTTCTTTCACAAATGACGCAGTCACGATAAAGAAGATCAACATGATAAATACAACGTCCAGCATGGGCGTCATGTCGATGTTTGCTTCTTCCTCATCGACTAGGTTTTGAAAGTGCTGCTTCATAATAAATACCTTACCTTAACGCTTAGCTAGCATTAACGTTGAATAATCAATGCATCCTCAAGATGCGTGCGTTCTGATTTCACCATACGAGTTAACCAGGTAGCGGCGAATACGCCTGAAAGTGCGCCAACCATGCCCGCCATTGTCGGGATAGTGGCTTTCGATACACCTGATGCCATTGAACGAGCATTACCTGAACCCGCAATCGCCATTACATCGAACACTTCAATCATACCGGTAACCGTTCCCATCAAACCTAACAGCGGACAAAGCGCTACCAGTGACTGGATAATTGGGATGCTGCCGTTAAGGCGCATGGTCAACTGTGAAATTGTTTTCTGACGAACTTGCTCAGCGAACCAAGAAGAGCGATCAGCACGTGCAGTCCACATTGCTACCGCTTCTTTCTTGGCTTGCTTGTGCCAAACCATCAGATACATCGCACGCTCGAGGATCAAAAGCCACATAACGAATATCAGCAGACCGATGACCAGGAGAACCTGGCCCCCTGTTTCTGTGAAATCGCGAATTGCTTCTAGAAACTCGATCATGATTAGCCTCGCTCAGCGCGCTCTGCAATTACGCCAGACGCCTGTTCTTGTAGGATGTACACAATGTTCTTAGAACGTGTGTTTAGCATTGCGTAAAGCAGTGTCATTGGAATCGCTACAACAAGACCTAGTACTGTTGTTACAAGTGCTGTTGAAATACCACCAGCCATCAGTTTCGGGTCACCTGTACCAAACAAGGTAATTGCTTGGAAGGTGTTAATCATACCCGTTACCGTACCTAGTAGACCCATAAGCGGCGCAACTACTGAGATAATCTTAATGATAGTTAAGTTACGACCTAGCTTAGGCACTTCGCCCAAAATCGCTTCTGTAAGGTGAAGCTCAAGCGCTTCAACGTCAGCGTCTGGGTGCTCGTCACGGACTTTAAGTACACGGCCAAGCGGGTTGTTAGTGTTAACTTCTTTGCTCTTAAGCTGCTTGTTCACTTTCATGCGCGTTAGCGTAAGCGTTACAAGACGCTCTAGAGCAAGTAGTAAACCAAACGCACCAACGATAAGAATGATATAACCTACAACACCGCCCTGCTCTACACGCTCTTTAAGATTAGGCGCTTGAACAAGAAGACCTAGGATAGAACCACCTGTTGGGTCGATACCGAATTGAACTAACTCGCCATTTGATGCTTGAAGCTCTGCCGCAGAGCTCATGTAGCGGTCAGCAGGCTGACGTACTAGTTCAGACACTGTGCCGGTCACGCCGTTGTAGTCTAGGTATTTACCGTCGGCAACTAGCGCGAACGGACCTACACGTACAACAGATTTGTTCACTTTCTCGCCGCCTGCTTCAACAACGTCAGTGGTAAAGGTAGTCACCTTGCCTGATTCAGTCATTTCACGCTGCATTTCAAACCACACGCGCTCAATCTCTTCAATTGAAGCAAGTTTTGAGCTTGAACCCATATCTTGTGCCATTTGGTCAAGGAACTCTGAACGGCCTTGAATTTGCGCAGAAATAACCGAGTTATAGAATTTGTTTTTGGTGTCGCCAGCGATTTGCTGCAGCACACCGAACAGCTCTTTTAGTGAACCAAGACGCGTGTCTAGTGCACCGTTTAAGTCAGCCAGTTTGAATTCGTTTTCTTCAAACTGAGTTTCAAGCTGTTCAGACTGCGCAAGCATTTGGTCGCGCTTTTCGCGGGTTTCACGAAGAATACGGTCTTGATCTGCACGTTGTGCTTGGAAGTCGCGCTCACGCTGTTTGTTTTGCTGTGACTGTGCGAACTGACCTTCTTCTAGCTGTTTAAGAAGTGCGTCTAAGTCCATCGCACGGTCGCTTTGTGCGAAAGCACCAACGCTGATGCTAAGGGCTGCTAGACCAACAGCGATACGTTTTACTGTGTTAAACATTCTCATCAACCTCTTAGTCTGTAATTGCCACTGGCAGCATTAGCAAGTCTGGTGCAAGTTGCTTCTTCGCCATGCGCAGACCTTTTGTAATTTGTGTACGGTAGCTGCTATCAAGCTCTTCCCACTGACGGGTTTGCTTGTTCCAAACACCCTGCATGCTAGCATCACGTGTTTGATAAATTAGCGCTGTACGACCAAGGCGTAGGAATTCTACGTCACGTTCTTGACCGTTAATTGAATGAATACCGCTATACGCTTCCATGGTGCGGCCGTAATCCATCTCTACTTGATACGCTTCCATAACGCGGCGGAATTTTTCAGATGCAGCAACATCGGCGCGGTCCATCATGGCGCGAAGGTCAGCGACGCGGTTAGCGCGCTCTTCTGGAAGGAAAGGTACGTCTAAAGCAACAAACTGCTCTAGGCCGTCAATCATACGCATCATAAGTGGCGTGATTTGGCGTTCAACAACAGACACTTCGTCAATAGCTGAGTTCAGATCTGCCATTTCTTGTTCTTGGTTATTGATTTGCTTACGAAGCTGAGTGTTATAAACCTCAAGGCCTTCGATTTCTTTCATCAATGTTTTGAACTGTTGAAGTTTGCTGTCAATTTGATCGGTAATACCGTTTATTTTTTCTTGCGATTTTGCCGCTGACTCATTGATTTTCGCTGCCTCATCGACAACGGGTTTTAAGACTTCATCGTCTTGTGCCAGTACCGGTGTCGCTGTAAGCGCACCTGCAACTAACAAAGCATTGATAAGCTTCATACATTCAAACCTTTAAAGTTAAAAGAAATCGGTTGTATCCGACTATAAATTTCTGCGCGTAGGATAGAGTTTTTCTGTGACAGTTTTATTACGAAACTGTCATATTAGAACCGAAAGTGTCATGTTTAACTCATAAAAAAGGCCGCATGTAGCGGCCTTAAGGATAAGTTCAGTTTTTAGAAGTCATATTTAAATGACAATCTAATACCTGTACCTCGTGTCTCAGACCTAAGCAGGGTATCGTTAAATTCAATTTCACGATCTTCGCCTAGAATATTCTGAACACGTAATGTGACAGTGCTATTAAAGTCTGGGTAGTACTTGTATACCATATCCAATGAATGAAATGGTTGCTCGAAGTTATCGTCGAAACCATCAATACCCGGAATTAGAATACGCTCACCGAATACGTTATAGACTAATGATGCAGTGTGTTCACCGTTATCAGAGTCATAACCCAACTGCATGTTAAGTACATACTGAGAGTGGCCGGTCATTCGGCGCTCAACATTAGTAATTGCCGCAGAAACACCAGTTTGCTCAACGATATTCTGACGATCTAATACGATTTCAGAATCACTGACAGTGATGTTACCTGTAGTAAACAAGTTGTCCCAAATACCGTCGCCAATAAAGGCTAAGTCTTGTAGGAATTCAACTTCAACTCCGTAAACCTCGCCAGATTCAGCGTTAGCAATACGAATTAGGGGTGGACCATCCTGAGCCGGAGACTGTACCGATTCAATCGGCGCCTCCATGTCTTTATAGAATAGGCCTACAGACACGTTGTTACCTGCTTCGCGATACCACTCCCAACGTAAATCATAGTTAATGATATCTGTTGTGCTTACACCAGGTGTACCAGCAATCGGGAAGTTAGTTAACGGGTCTAAGTAAGTCGCCGAAGAAACCTCACGAAGATCGGGACGTACAACCGTTTGACCGATACTTGCACGTAGCTGCATATCGTCTTCTAAGAAGTAAGTCACTGCAAGTGCTGGATAAAAACCGTCTTCTTGGAACGCAAGCTGCGAACGATCCGCTTCGTCACTCAAGTCAAACTGGTTTGTGCGCGGGTCTAGCGGCGCCACTACCTGACGGAAGTCTTCATAACGTGCACCACCAGTGAAACGCCACTTGTTGTCATAGAAGAAATCAGCTTCTAGATAGTAAGCATCAATTTTCTGGCCCGCTACATAGTCATCACCGGCAATAGTCGTATCACGAATAATGGGTCGGCTAGACAAAGATAGGGTGTCTAGAACACTGTCGCTGAAAATTTCGCTAAAGTCGTTACCGTCTAGAATTGAACGGTCTTCAACACCAAGTGTATTGATGTCGAAACGACGGTTTTCAGCAGTACGTGTTTTGGTTACAAAGCTTGCACCCACTTTGTACTCAGTTTCCCACTTACCCATTGTCATTGGGTAAGTCACGTTATAACCAAAATTCTCCAAGCGGTCGTGAAGGTCTTGAAACGTATATCGAGCCGCAGTTTGTGCATCTGACAAGAAGATTTCGTTTTCATCATCGAAGATGCCGTCTTGGTTCACGTCTTCCATTACGAAACGCGCATTGAAGTTACCCGGCGCATGACGTACAGAGCGACCCAACGAGTAAGTCCAGTCAATACCCATGAAGTTTAGTTCTGGGATGGTGTGCTGACCTTTAATCTGATTGGTATAAAGCGAGCGTTCTTCGTACTGAACGTCGATATCGCGAATACGCAAACCTTCTGCTTGGTTTAAGTTTTCCGTGTTACCAAACATTTCGCGAATTTCATCGCGAGTGTCGTTTAGTACAATAAGGCTGTAATCAATACGATGTTGACGGTTGTAGTCTACACCTAATGTTAATAGTGAAGACCAAGTCACCGTTTGCTCAGTACCTTGAATATCGTCAAAGAAGCGTACATTGATAATGTCATCGCCCACTAAGTCAGGGTCTTGTAGCTCGTATTCTTCAGAAGAGCGAGTTTGGGCTGAGTAACGTGAAGTTACCAAAAAGCCAAAGCGCCAGTCGTCATCGTAGTCGTAACTGTCACCATAGGTAACGTTAACGCGCATATCTGGGTCAGCAGATTCTCTCTCAAGCCCATATTCTCTGTTAACGCCCTTGAACAACTCTAGCGCTTCCTCGGGCTCTAGGTCGTCTAGGAAATTCTTTGAATCCCAACGCTCTTGGATAGCAGAAGAGGCTGCGCGGGTTCCGTCGTCTTCACCTGTCCAGTCGCGACCGCCACCAGCATAATCCAGGACATCGCCAGAGTTTTCCGTATCGATACCAACCGCAGCTGATACGTTGAAAACACGCTGTGAAGGTATAGATTTCAATCGGATATTTACGTTACCGCCACCGAATGCCGCAGGCATGGAAGGCGAATACGATTTTTGAACCGCAAGGCTTTCTATAATGCTCGACGGGAACAAGTCGAGAGGTATTACGTTACGCGTTGGATCTGGGCTTGGCACGATTGCGCCGTTTAATTGTGTTGATGAGTAACGCTCACCAAGACCACGTACGTAGATGAAACGACCATCTACCAGTGTTAGACCAGTTACACGGCGAAGTGCACCCGCAGCATCACTGTCACCAGTACGAGCAATCTGCTCAGCACCCATGATATCAGCTACGAAGGCTTGATTTTTACGTTCTTCCATTACTGCTGTCGCGGTGCCTTTTAAGCGCGTACCGGTAGCGACAACCTCCTCAATCACTTCGTCTTCATTTGATTGAGCGTTGGCTATAGACGCTGGAAGCAAAATACTTGCTGCAACGGCTAAGCTAATGGGCTTTAGAAGAAACCTGTTAGCAGGTCTGTTCATGATGAACCTCTTTAGAAAGGAATACATTCACGAAAATAATTCGTGTCTTACAAACTTAAAAGCAAGTGCGCCACTTTTGCAACGCACTTGCTTGTTTTTAGCTATGCGAACTGGGTCTTATTCAAGACCAACAGTCCATCCCGCAGTCCAGTCGTTATCAGCGTCTTTAACTGCGCCGATAAAGTCTACTGAAGAGAAGAAGCTGTCTAGCGTCGATACGTCAGTCGCAGCAGTTGCGTCTACTGTGTAGATACCGTTAAGTACTGTCGCAGTATTATCAAGTAGGCTGTTACCTGTTTGTGCGGTGAACCAGTCTTCTTGGCTAAAGTCACCAGAATCTTTGATGTTTTCCGCACATGCTAGTACAGACGTTTCAAAAGTAAGTTGTGGGTCGTTAGTGCCGTCCATGTTAGCAAGTAGCGTAGTGTCGCCATCGCTTAGGTCAGCTTCGAAACATTCACCCATACCCGCTGGGCCAGTAACTACGAAGTTATAAAGCTGTGCATTTGTCTGGTCGCGAAGAAGAACGCCTTCAGAATCAGAGTCAGCAGTATCGAACTCGTTACCAATGATAGTCATGTTAGCAACCATTGGGTTAGAGAACGCAGTACCGTCACCGCCGTCACCGTCGCCTTCAATTGCGCGGTTAGCATCAGAGTTGTCTTCTGCGTGCTTAACAAGAACAAATTGTAGTTTACCTTTGTAACCGTTATCCCAGTCTACAGAGTCATCTTGGATGCCTGTTAGCGTAAGATATTTAACGTTTACTGCGCCACCGAAGAACTCAACACCGTCGTCTGCGTTTTTGTGTACTTGTACATACTCAACAGTAGTACCAGAACCCACACCACCAAACGTAATACCGTTTAGTTCGTTATCTGGGGCGATTTCGAAACCACCGTGCATTACGCGAACGTAGCGAAGCGTACCTGAACTGTCAGTGTTATCTGTACCACCGAACACTGCACCTTCTTGTGCACCTTCAACTTGAAGTGAACAGTCAGTACCGTCTTGAGGGCACTTAGTAGATTCGCCGTTACCTAGAACAATCATGCCGCCCCATTGACCAGCTTCACCCGCTTCAAGACCGCCAACAACGTGGTCACGTGAAGTGAATGTGATTGGGTCTTCAGCAGTACCGTTTGCATTAATTTCTGAGTCACGGCTGATTACTAAGTAGTCGTTACCAGATGCGCCATAAACAGTTACGCCTGGCTCAACAGTAAGCGTTGCGCTGTTTTCTTTGTCGCCACCTACAAATACTGCACCTGAAAGCGCGTAGAAGTTACCTTCTGTAAGCGTTAGGTCAGACGTGATGGTGCCAGACACTTCACACGTAGTGGTTGAACCGTCTACTGGTGTGATAGAAGTAGTACCCGATGGGCAGCCAGAAGCAGATTGTGCTAGTTCGATGTTACCGCCACCGAAGCCAAATGCCCAACCTTGACGCCAGTCATCTTCACCGATAGCACCGATGAATGTGTTTGCTTCAAAGAAAGTATCAAGCAACGTAGATGCGTCGCCACCGGCGGTAAGAAGGTCGCTTTGAGCTGTTAATGTGCCATCTGGGTTAAGACCAAGATTTGCGCGGTCTTCAAAGGCGATTAGCTGGTTGCCTTCTTGACCTGTAAACCACGCTTCTAGGTCAACTGCACCTTCTGGCGTGTTGAACGGCTCAGAACAAGCGATAGCTGAGTAAGTCATGGTTAGGTCACCGTCAGAAAGGTTAGCTTGAACCGTTTCGTCTGTGTCCATTTCTAAACACTCGCCCATTGCTTCTGGACCAGTGATAAGGAAGTTCATTAGGTTTGCGCCAGTTTGGTCGCGAAGTAGTAAACCTTCAGAATCTGCGTCAGCTGTGTCGAAAGTGTTACCGATAACTGTCATGTTAGCGATCATTGGCTTAGAGAATTCTAGACCGTCACCACCGTCGCCGTCACCTTCAATACCGCGGTTTGCGTCAGAGTTGTCAGCAGCGTGCTGAACATAAACATACTGAAGCTTACCTTTATAACCGTTGTCCCAGTCTACTGAGTCATCTTGGTTAGCTGTTAAAACTAGGTGTTTCGCGTTTACCGCACCACCGAAGAATTCTACACCGTCATCCGCGTTGCTGTGTACTTGTACATAGTCAACTTCTGTACCTGAACCAACACCACCAAAAGTAATACCGTTAAGTTCGTTGTCTGGCGCAATTTCAAAACCAGCGTATTTAACAACAACGTACTTAAGGATACCAGAGCTATCTGTATCGTCTGTACCACCGAATACCGCACCTTCTTCTGCACCTTCAACCTGAAGTGCACAGTCAGAGCCGTCTTGCGGGCATTTAGTTGAAGTACCGTTACCAAGGATAACTACACCACCCCATTGGCCTGCTCCAACTTCGTCACCTACAACGTCGTTGAAAGATGTCATGATGATTGGAGAAGATGCTGTGCCTTCTGCTTCAATTTGAGAGTCACGGCTAACTACAAGGTAATCTGCACCAGTGCGACCAAAGATGATTGTACCTTCTTCGATTGCTAGCGTTACGCTGTCTGCTTTGTCGTTACCAATAAATACTGGACCTTCAAGTGCCCACACTGTGTCATTAGTTAGCGTGATAACGCCTTGATCGTCAGCATCATCAGCTGTTAAACGACCAGAAAGAACGCGTACTTCAACCGACTGGCCGAACGCATCAGAAACTTCACCACTTAGGAAAGAGCTTACTTCACCTGGAGCTGTATCATCTGAACCAGTATCGCCACCAGTATCGCCACCAGTGTCGCCACCATTGTTATTAGTTACGCTGTTATCAATATCACCTTCACTGATATTAATATCGCCACCACAGCCAGCTAGCACAAGCGCTGTAGCAATAGCTGAAGCTTTGAAAAGTTGCTTAAGTTCCATGTGTTTCTCCAAGTACGGTATAATTATGGATTTTAAAAACGCGGAAACTTTAACTGAGGTAGATGACACATTTGTTACATTAAGGCGCTGTAACAAAAGTTTCACATAAAAAGTTCAATTTTGAGCTAAAAAATCACACAATTAATGCTTAAAGCTGTATGGGACTTTATTTTTTACTTATTTTCAGATAGTTGCAGAACTCACATTGGCCAAATTGGCTGAGATAAGTCTTTTATTCTTCATTGAAAATTGATCTTTTGTCTAAGATAAACCTGGTATTCATGAAGTTACATTACTGTTTTGTGACAACAATCATGACCACTCAAGGTTATTGGCACATGTGTTTTGGATAGTGCTTATTCAGTGAATAACCATGAAATCGTACGGCAACGCCGAAACGATTTCATCACATAAATTTGGCTTATTTATTCACCAAGTAATCGACGCTGGCGCACCAATACATCTTCACGAATAGGGAAATAGCCATCTCTTAACACCTGCTGCTGCCCTTCCTGTGACAAGATATAGCGCAAAAACTCCCGTTCTAAAGTAGGTAAAGGCTCGCCGGGCTTTTTATTTATCACTAAATAAAGAAAACGGGCAAAGGGGTAGGTTTCGTTGCGCACAGTGTCAATAGAAAGAGGGATTAAGCTATCTAGCGATTCACCTAGTGGCAGAGCGCGAACCCCGGCGGTTTTGTAACCGTAAGCGGCATAGCCAATAGCGCCAGTTCCACTAGCAACAGATAACACCACTGATGCAGAGCCAGGTTGTTCATTAACCGTATTTTTAAAGTCCCCATCACACAGCGCCATCACTTTAAACAAGCCATAAGTACCCGATACTGAATTTCGACCGTACAGCCTGATAGGAGAACGGTAGCCTATATCGTCAACGCCGAGCTGAGACCAATTGGTAATGGCGGTATTGCTGCCACAAAACTGGGTTTCAGAGAACACCGCGTCAACTTGCTCGAGGGTCATACCCGGCAGCGGATTGCGCCTATCTACAAAAATGGCGATAGCGTCCATTGCTACTTTTAATACCGTAGGTGGGTAACCGTGAACTCGCGTGAAGTCGCGTATTTCACTGGGTTTTAATTCCCGGCTCATGGGGCCTATGGTGGCAGTACCTTCAATAAGTGCCGGCGGAGCGGTAGATGAACCAGATGCCTGAATTTGAAAGCCGACCTGAGGGTAGAGAGTTTTGAATTCCTGTGACCAAAAGGTCATCAAGTTTGCCAGTGTATCTGAGCCCACTGAGGATATTTTCCCTGCAACACCGGGCTTGCGTTCATAGGCGGGCACTTGATAAGTGCTTGGAACAGAAGAAGAGCTTTGCATAAGCTGAGTGCTGGCGAGTAATTTAAGTGGCATCAACAGGCTCATTACCAACAATAAGCTCATGAAACTATGGCATAGCCCATTCACTATGTTATGACGTTTGCTCACCAAGGTTTACTGCCTCTTAAGATTACAGCTGCTCTGCAATTAACTCGTTATCCAACACGAAGGAGAAGTTACTGCCCTCGCCCAACGTACTGGTTATCTCTAATCGAGAATTATGATGACTTAGCACGTGTTTTACAATGGACAACCCCAAGCCTGAACCACCGGTTTTACGGGAACGGGCTTTATCCACACGGTAAAAGCGTTCTGTTAAGCGATTAAGATGGTTCTGTTCAATGCCCTCACCGTTGTCTACAACAGAAAACTGCGCGCCACTCGTACCGCGGCGCCAATATACGTTTATCTCGCCACCAGCGGGGGTGTAATGAACGGCATTAAACACCAAATTAGAACAGGCACTGCGTAGTTCGGTTTCCACACCAAAGACATATAGCTCTTTGTCAATATGGAAGTTTATCGTGTGATTTTTTTCTTTATTCAGCGCTTGAGCTTCTCGTTCCACTTGCGCGAGGACCACGGGTATATTAACGGTATTTTCATAAATACGTTCCGAACTTGCTTCAATGCGCGATAGCACTAATAAGTCTTCAATTAAGTTTTGCATACGCTGGGTTTGCGATGTCATTTCTTTCATCGCTTTATGCATAAACGGGTCTGACGCTTCATCAACCGGAAGAATTTCTAAGTACCCATTTATAACCGTGAGCGGCGTGCGAAGCTCGTGAGATACGTTCGCCACAAAGTCTTTACGCATTTCTTCAAGCTGAGATACACGCGTTATATCACGAGCAATCAGCAGAAGGTGCTCGTCGCCATAGGGCATTATCCGATATTCGAAAGTTTTATTGGGGTTCGTTGGCGACGGTACTTCAATAGGGTATTTGTAATTACCAGCATGAAAGTACTGAATAAATTCAGGGTGGCGTAATAAGTTGTCTATGCGCCGGCCTGAGTCTTGAGGCCATTTCAACCCAAGATCTAAACGGGCAAGACGATTACACCAGATAATACATGCCTTTGAGTCAACCACTACCGCTGCATCTGGTAAGGCTTCAGACCCCTCTCTAAAGCGTTTTACTAACTCGCCAAGCTCTTTACGCTTGTTGCGATTTCGACGCTGAAGGTAATAGATACCTTCATAAATATGCTCCCATACACCTCGCACGGTAGGAGGAGACATTTTGCGACTATGCCACAGCCAGCGATTCAGCTTATAAAGGTGCCAATAGTTAAACAGCAGTAACAAAGTCGCACCTATGGCGACAGCGAATAACATATCATCCAGGTACCACCCGACCAGCGCAAAAACCACAAGGAATAGCACTAAGCGCAATGTACTTCTCAACCAAGAGAAAGGGTAATACATGAAATAGCTCGCGTTGTTGAAAGTGGAAATAGGCGCACGCTAAGGTGGCGCATAGAAGTGAAAGGAATGGCGTCATACCAATCCCTAAACACTACATCTTACTAAAGCTTAGTAGAAAAACGATAACCCGCACCGCGTACGGTTTGGATCATAGCATCATGTCCGTGGCGAGAGATAGCTTTGCGCAAGCGTCGGATGTGTACATCTACTGTTCTGTCTTCCACGTATACATTGGTGCCCCACACGTTATCAAGTAGCAGTTCTCGGCTGTATACTCGCTCTGGATGAGTCATGAAAAAGTGCAATAGCTTGAACTCTGTGGGCCCCATATCTAATGGCTCTTCATTGGCCATAACGCGATGCGATACAGGTTCAAGTTTAAGTCCGTTAAACTCAATGGGCTCTTCGTTTGATGTAGGCGTGACTCTGCGCATTACCGCTTTAATTCTTGCCACTAGTTCCTTTGGCGAGAAGGGTTTAGTCACGTAATCGTCAGCACCTGCATCTAGGCCGCGAATTTTATCTTCTTCTTCACCACGGGCCGTAAGCATGATAACGGGAATGTCACGAGTAAACTCGTGTTGCTTTAAACTTTTAGCCAGTTGTACACCGCTTCCACCCGGTAGCATCCAATCCAGTAGAATCAAATCTGGGTAAGGCTCGCAAATTTTTTCTTGCGCGATGTCGAAATCTTCGGCTTCAATAATATTAAAACCAGATTGCTCAAGTACGAACTTAAGCATCTCACGGATAGGCGCTTCGTCCTCAACCACCAACACTGTACGAGACATCGTAATATTCCTGCTCATTTATAAACGCCGTTATTATTAATGTGGTCTGTGACAGTTTTATTAAAACGATTACATTAATGTGTCAAGTTTAATACGGTTTTAAAACACGCTTCGTCCAAAGTTTATACATACAATCTTGTTTATTCATACAATTGCGCATATTCTTGAATTGTCAAAAATATCTACATGTATGTAATTCAAAATGGTGCTTTCACCACAAGTGGGAGAATCATGCAAAGTCCGAAGTAACAGGGGTGTGTTTTTCTATGGCTGCGGTCAAGACAGGGTTATCAAGGAAGCTCTTAGCAAGGGTATTATCGGTATACTTTGCGCTCACACTTATTGTGACAGTAGGACAAATTTTCACAGAATATCTCAGCACCAAAAATCATGTTGAAAGCGAGCTTCAAACGTTAAAAAACACCTTTTCTTCTAGTCTTACTCGCGCGCTATGGGAGCTTAACAACGACCAAGTCCGAGCCATTGCTGAAGGCTTAATGTCACTACCTATTGTAGAAGGTCTGCAAGTTCGTGGTGAAAATGGTAACTACATTGCCGAGTACGGCATTCGGGTCCAGCGCTCTCCCGCGCCTGTCGACCAAGAGCTGATAGAGGATCATCCCGGAGGCGTTTTTAGCTATAGCTTTCCACTGGTTTTCAAATTCTCTGGCCGTGAGTCTACCGTCGGCGATGTTACTTTATACTCAAGCTTCGACACTATATTTAGCCGTATTGAAGTAGGTGTTTTCTTTCTTATCGGCAACGCGATAGTGAAGACAACCTTCCTTGTTTTCTTATTTATGACAGCCTTTCGCACCATGCTCTCTGAACCCTTACAGTCCATCACTGAGCAAATGGGCAATTTCAACCCTCAGCACCCGGAAGAGAGTAAGTTCAACATCAAGCTGGATGATGATAACGAGCTATTGCAGCTTAAAGAATCGTACAACAATGTTATTGATGACCTTATCGCTTCAAATAATAAGTTGAATAATGCGCAAAGCGAGCTAACGCTTGCCAATAAAAAGTTAGATGATCAAAACCTCATTTTAGAACAGGAAGTGGCTAAGAAAACCGCGTCTTTGTCGCAAATCATGCTTGATTTAGAGCAGCAGAAAGACGAGCTTATCGCCCACCAGCGAGAGCTACGGCAGGAAAATGAAAATCGCCAATATATAGAAGCAGAGCTTCGCAAACGCAATCAAGAACTAGCCAGTTCTATGGATACCCTTCACCAAGCACAAGAGCAGTTAGTAGAATCCGAACGCATGGCGTCGCTTGGCGGCCTTGTTGCCGGTATTGCACACGACGTAAACACCCCGTTAGGGGTGAGCGTCACCGCAGCCAGTTTTCTGCAAGAGCGACTAAACAACCTGAAGACTGATTTTGAAGATAAAAGCCTAACCAGTAAAAATATGGCAAGCTTTATTGACGAAGCCGAGCAAACTGCACTTTTACTTTTGAGTAATTTAGAGCGCGCCTCAGATCTTATCGCCAGCTTTAAGCAAGTAGCTGTTGATCAAACCAGTGAAACCGAACGCGAGTTTGTATTAGGCGAATACATCAACGAGATCATCCAGTCCCTAAAGCCGAGTTTCAAGCAAACCGAACATCAAATTAACGTAATCTGCCCTGACAATTTAGTAGTAACCTGTGCCCCCGGCGCTATTGCACAGATTGTTACAAATATGGTCGTTAACTCGCTTATGCACGGCTTTGAAGGCAAAAACGCAGGCACGGTAACCCTCGATGTAAAAGAAGAAGGTGATAATGTTGTTCTTTACTATAAGGATGACGGCAGGGGCTTAAGTGAAGAAGAATTAAGTCAATTGTTTGATGCTTTCTTTACTACTAAACGAGGCCAAGGTGGCAGCGGTTTGGGCACACATATTATGTATAATCTAGTTACGCAGTCCCTGCATGGCCATATTGAAGCTGACAGTACACTCGGCAACGGCTTACAGTACATCATTCGTTTTCCCAAAAAGAGTGTGTAAGCCTTTTTACTATTTTCAATTTGGGGCGCGCACTACAAGCGCCCTTTTATGTATTTAACAACCCTTTATTCAATTGCACCGCAAGTCTTACGTTGATACGCTTGCGCCCTATTTTTATTAAGAGAATGCTTACACTATGTGGTTTAAAAATGTAAAAGCCTATCAAATTACTCAGCCGTTATCGCTAGACGAGGGTGATTTAGAGCGAGTCTTAAACGAACATGCTTTTCGCCCGTGCGGCAGCCAAGATTTGGCAACCATGGGGTTTGCCTCTCCGTTTTCTCAGGCTGGTAAGCAAGGTACCATGTTTCATGTTGTTCAACAGCGTTTTTGGATAACGCTAAAGAAACAAGAAAAGATTTTGCCCGGTGCTGTGGTCAATGCCGAGCTTGACGAGATGGTAGCTAAAATTGAAATGGAAACCGGTTCGCCAGTTGGCAAAAAAGCCAAAGCTGACCTTAAGCAAGAAATTCAGACACGCTTGCTGCCACAGGCCTTTACGAAAAACACCTACACCCACGGTTTTATTTCCCTTGCCGACAACTTGGTAGTGGTTGATGCGTCGTCTGACGGCAAAGCCGAAGCCTTTTTGGCCATGGTAAGAAAGGCCATAGGTTCACTTCCAGTAGTGCCGTTTACGCGTAGAAGCCTTCAAAGCGAACTTACGCATTGGGTTACCGAGTCAACACCGGAAGGTGTAGGGCTACTTGAAGAAGCTGAGCTTAAATCTACCGACGACACGGGCAGTGTTATTCGCTGTAAGAACCAGCCGCTTGATAGCGAAGAAATCAGTATTCACCTAGATGCCGGTAAGCTGGTTCAAAAAGTCGCGTTTGAATATGCAGAAACCCTAACGGCTATTATGTGTGAAGATGGCGCCATTAAGCGTATTAAGTTCACCGACCGCATTAAAGAAGAAACTGACGACGTACCAAAGGATCAGGTAGAAGCTCGCCTTGATGCAGAGTTTGCGCTAATGTCAGCAGAGATTTGTACGCTGCTGAACTTCCTTCGCGGTGCGCTTAATCTTAACGACGATAGTTTATAAGCGAACGGTAAGTAAATAATAAGCAAATGATAAAGGTAGCCTAGCGCTATCGAAAAGCCTAATTACCTAAGGGTCGTTAGGCTTTTTATTAGGGCCTGTTAATTAAGTTGCATGTTTGAACTGGCAACCGTCTCGAAGCGCAAATACTTCCTAGCTTTTTTAGCCCTTTTCCTAGCCTTTGCAAGAAAGTTGTCCAACCGCTTTAGGTGTAAGTTGGATAGTGAATTACCACAATAAAGCTCGTCTCTCCGGCTTCGTCTCGATAACCGTGGGGCTGGTCTGCACGCAATATACATTGCTCCTGAGCCTGATAGGTTTTCCACTGTCCATCTTGCAAAACCCCTAACTCTCCTTGTAGTACGTGAATATGTTCGGTGACACCAATTTGGTGGGCCGAGGAGTGCTGCTCATGCAAGTCTGTTAAGCATAGTTCGAACATTTCAAACTGGGTAGCTGAGTTAAACGGAAATAGCGTTTTTATGGTTACGTTTGGGTCGTTGGCGAACTTGTTATCGGCGTGTTGAAACGAAGGTGCTGTTTCATCACCAGATAAGAAAGAAGAAAATGAACACGCAAGACCTGTGGCTATTTTCCACAGGGTAGCGATGGTTGGGCTAGACTCACCTCGTTCTATTTGCCCAAGCATAGCTTTCGATACCCCCGTCAACTTCGCTGTTTTATCAAGCGAAAGCCCCCTTGCTTTGCGAACAGACTGCAGGTGCTGTGCAATACTTCTTGAAATAGCAGAAGGCTGCCCATTTGCTTTTGTCATGTAATGAAGGCCTTTTATTTTGTCGCTGATGTTAATAAAGCAGTTGTGCGCTATAACGCACAAATGTTAAGTTACCCATTGTACGTTATAGCGCACGAAAAGGTAGAGTAGCACATTCGAAAGACGCTAAAAGCGTATTTTTATCGCTCAATCGTTTCCAATCGAAATTCCATCACGAGGGTTTTCATGAATAAATGGAAGTTAAGTCATATCAGCGCAGGGCTTACCGCCGTTACGGTAGGTTATAGTAGTTCTGTTGTCATTATAATTGATGTAGCGCGCAAAGCCGGCGCTAGCGATGACATGGTAATAAGTTGGTTATTCGCGCTTGGTCTAGGAATGGGCATTACCTGTATTCTGTTTTCGTGGCTATCCAAACTGCCCGTTGTTACCGCTTGGTCTACCCCTGGTGCGGCTTTTTTGTTAACCAGTATCGGCGACTATAGTTTAAGTGAAGCCATTGGTGCATTTGTAATATGCGCAGTGCTTTCACTGATAACAGCGCAAAGTCGGACTTTACTTAAACAAATTAGTCGCATTCCTCCGGCCATTTCATCTGCACTTTTAGCCGGTATTCTTCTGCCTATATGCCTTGCTATATTTACCGATGTTAATGAAGCGCCGCACCTAGTCGCGTTATTTATTTCCGCTTACCTAATAGGAAGCCGACTATTCCCCCGCTATCTGATGCTGTTGTTGCTGGTTATGTCGGTGGGCATTAGTTTGTTTGTCGGTAGTGCCAGCGGTGTTGTTGCTCTACCAAGTACCTCATCAGGACTGCCATCAATAATTACTCTGCCCGAGCCGATTTGGGTAACGCCCACTTTCTCTCTCAGCACCGCCATTGGCTTAGCCTTTCCTCTTTTTCTTATCACCACGCTTTCTCAAAACTTGCCCGGCATAGCTATTCATCACGCCCACGGCTATGCGCCCGACCATAAGCCTATCTTATCAGGCATTGCCGTTATACAAGGTCTATTAGCACCGTTTGGTGGCTTTACTTTTAACCTAGCCGCTATCACAGCAGCACTGTGTATGGGTGAGCAGGCGGATAGTGAAAAATCACAGCGCTATAGAGCTGCCATAGCGGCCGGCGTAGCGTATTTGTTTATGGGACTTTTAGCGTCTGTGGTCGTTGCGTTATTTGTTAGCATGCCCAGTATCATTATTCATCTACTTGCAGGGCTCGCACTTTTAGCTACGCTTCAAGGGGCGGTGGTTCGCGCGATGGAAGTAGAGCATCACAGAGCCCCAGCACTGCTCACCATGCTGTGTACGGCGTCAGGCTTTAGCTTATTTTCTATGACTTCAGCGGTGTGGGGATTGGGTCTAGGTTTACTATTGCTGTTTGTTCAAAAGAAACCTGCTAACGCATAGTGTTGCTTATTATGCGCTGTACGTGTAGCTAACCTATATAACAAAAAGGCCGATACGTTTTGAGGTTTCACTTCTGTATCGGCCTAACACTACGGTGTAGATCTGAGGGGTAGCTTAAAAGCTTAACTGCTATAAGAAAATTTGCTTCGCGGCACTTGTGAGCTCTTCGAACTCATCAGAGTGAAGCTCGCCCATATCTTCGACCACACCACGCTGAATAGCTAAGTTTAGCATTGCGTCTTTTTGACTACCTGCCGCTCCCGAGACTGCCGCACCTACGCGAACAAAGTCAATATAGCTTAGCTCATCAGGAAGATAGCTTAAGTCTTTCCAGTTTTTCGCTACATTTACGAAGCTTTCACCAAAGCCCCATTCTCTCATTATGCTTGCACCAATGCGCCCCGCTAGTTTATCGATTGCCACTTCAAGGAAAGAAGGGTTTGCAAAAACTTCAGGGTGGCGCTCAGCTTCGGTCAAAATAGGCAGTACACCAATATTATGTACCAATGCAGCTAAAGTCATAGTATCCATGCTCATTTCCCGCTTTTTAGTGCGGGCTATATAAAGCTGTAATACCGCCATTGCACTGGCAACTATGTTTACCGTATTCGCCCATTCCTGTTGCAAATAACGAGCAACTACATCATTTTTAGATACAAACAGCTGCTCCATTGCTAGTGCGGTAGAGATATTCTTAATTTGTCGCAAACCAATACGGGTTACCGCCTGACTGATAGAGGTTACTTTAACACTGCGCCCCATATAAGCACTGTTTGCAATTTTGATCATTCTTGCACTAAGTGATGGGTCTTGTCCGATTACCTCGCCCATAGCATTAAGGTTAATGTCAGGGTCATCTGCTGCTTTACGGACTTTTAATGCGATAGCAGGAAGTGTAGGAAGGACCAGTGTGTCGTTGTTTATCTTTTCAACCAAGATGGTTGAAAGCGCGTTCTGTGTAGACATATTTCTACCCTTAGAAAGTTCCAAATTGCCTTGATAAGGCGATAGTTTGCGTTACCCGTTATCCACATAGCTAACATCAATCCTGATGCGCCAAATAAATCGAGTATTTGTGCGTTGCATTCCCTGCGCTTATTCACATAGGCCTCTATGTTTCACGCTAAAATACAAACCGTTTATTGTTTTATTATGGTATTTCTATCACCATACTATAGTAGCTCTTTAGTTTCGACCAACTAAAAAAGACAGGCTTAGTGCGAATGTTTAACGACCGCAGAAGCACAAGAGCTTAATCAAAGTATAGACAACAAGCAGCAAACCACTATTGATATTAAGCAAATAATTTTCATACTTTTGTATAAAATCAAAAGCATAGCTATAGTGAGTTACGCAAACACCTCCCCACATACTTAAATCAATACGGGAAAACGACACGGTAAACCTTATGATTAAAAAAACGACTTCAACTTATTCGCCTATTGCTGCTGCAGTAGCAGGGCTATTTATGCTGACCGCCTGCAGCAAAAGTGCCGATACAACGCAAACTCAAACGGCAAAGCCTGAAACCGATACAGCGCAAACCTTACTTGTAGACGAGTCCCGCTTGTCTATTTATCACGGTGTAGACCTTACCAGCGATTTATCACACCTTAGTGACAACCAGCATAAAATGCTTTCGCTTTTAATCGATGCGTCGAAAATTATGGATGACCTGTTTTGGAAGCAGGCATTTTTTGAAGATAAAGATGCTTTTCTTTCCTCGATAAGCGACAAAAAGATACGTCACTTTGCAGCGATTAACTATGGTCCTTGGGATCGCCT
Source organism: Alteromonas sp. ABH4_452 (assembly GCF_056311825.1). NCBI lineage: Bacteria > Pseudomonadati > Pseudomonadota > Gammaproteobacteria > Alteromonadales > Alteromonadaceae > Alteromonas > Alteromonas sp. ABH4_452. The sequence goes on from NZ_CM149973.1 coordinate 4,152,200, forward strand.
AAATGGCGACACGCCATTTATTAGCGGCTATGAAGATAAAGCCCTAGGCGCTGAGTTTTATCCTCACGACATGGAAAAGGAAGAATTTGCTACGGCTGAGTTTGCCGACAAGCAAGGCTTGTATTCTATAGTGAAGCGCGATGAAGCAGGTAACCTTTATTCAGTGCCTTACTCTGAAGCCTTTAAGAGTGAGTTAATGAAAGCATCTGACCTACTAAAAAAAGCGTCAGAGCTAGCTGAAGATGAAAGCTTCAAGCAATACTTGCAACTGCGTTCTGAGGCATTGCTGTCTAACGATTATCTTGCCTCTGATATGGCCTGGATGGATATGAAGACTAACCCAGTAGAGCTGGTTATTGGCCCTATTGAAAGCTATGAAGACCAGCTATACGGCTACCGCGCTGCCTTTGAAGCCTACGTGCTTATTAAAGATTTAGCATGGAGTGAAAAGCTGGCGAAGTACGCGGCTTTCTTACCTGAGCTACAGCAAGGCCTTCCTGTTGCCGACGCTTACAAAGCTGAGATGCCAGGTTCTGATGCAGACCTTAATGCTTATGACGTTATCTATTACGCAGGCCACTCTAATGCTGGTAGCAAAACCATTGCGATTAACCTGCCCAATGACGAGCGCGTTCAGTTAGAAAAGGGAACCCGCCGTCTTCAGCTTAAAAACGCAATGCGCGCAAAGTTCGATACTATTTTGGTACCTATTGCAGATACGCTAATTGTGCCTGAGCAACGTGAGCACATTACGTTTGACGCCTTTTTCGCCAACACCATGTTTCACGAAGTGGCTCACGGCCTTGGTATTAAAAACACCCTAGACGGTTCGGGTACCGTGCGCGGTGCACTTAAAGAACATGCCTCAGCCCTTGAAGAAGGTAAAGCGGATATTCTAGGTTTGTACATGGTACAAAGTCTTCTTGAAAAAGGTGAAATTACCGAAGGTACGCTAGAAGATTATTACGTTACCTTTATGGCCGGAATTTTCCGTTCTGTGCGTTTTGGAGCAAGCTCTGCTCACGGCAAAGCGAACATGATTCGTTTTAACTTTTTTGCACAGCAAGGTGCGTTTGAGAAAACAGAAGACGGCATGTATCGCGTAAATATGCAAAAGATGGGCGCCGCGGTAGAAGCACTTTCTGAATTGATCCTTACCCTTCAAGGTGACGGCGATTATGACGGTGTCGCAAAACTTGTAGAAACTATGGGTGTGATTAAGCCTGACCTTGCGTCAGATTTAGCGCGCTTAGAAGCAGCTAGCATCCCGGTTGATATTCACTTTAATCAAGGTAAGAAAGTGCTGGGGCTTGCTGAGTAAGCCATTAGGTTTTACTTTTTAATATCATTTAGCTCATTTATCTAGAGCGTAAATAAAAATGCCGCCCTTTGAATAAAAGGCGGCATTTTTTATCTTTAAGCGAAAACGTTACTCTACGTGTTGCTTCATATTTTCAGTATACGGAGGCCAGCCTAGCGGTTTACCTGCCAATACATGAAGGTGAATGTGATATACGGTTTGCCCACCGTATTCGTTACAATTCATGACAGTACGATAGCCTTGGTCGGCAAAGCCTTGCTCCTTGGCAATTTTTGCGGCCACATATGACAAGTGCCCCACTACTTCGCGGTCTTCTTCAGCAATATCGTTTACCGTGGCAATTTGCTTTTTCGGAATAACCAGAAAATGAGTCGGAGCCTGAGGGTTTATATCTTTAAACGCCAGCGCCAGTTCGTCTTCGTACAAAATCTCTGCTGGAATTTCCTTGCTGATAATTTTATCAAAAATTGTTTCTGCCATGTCTCACATTCCTTTTTAATCAGGTGTTTAACTATTGCGTTAGCGATCGATGATGGTTCTCTCACCAACGCAATTACGAAGTCTTAACTACAGTGTTTTTACTCGGCTCGATGCCTTGTTTTATGCAAAAACAAACCATAGAAGTATTACGCCTAACGCTAAGCGATAGATAACAAAAGGCAGCATGCCTATACGGGATATCCAGCTTAGGAATAAATAAATACAAAGGTAGGCACTTACGAATGAAAATGCTGCACCATACAGCAATGCATACCAGTCGACGGCTTCATTTGCTTTAAGTAAATCTAAGGTGGCTAGCAACCCTGCACCTAAGATGACAGGTATAGACAGTAAGAAAGAAAAGCGCGCACAGGCTTCGCGTTTTAATCCTAGCATCAAGCCAGCGGTCATCGTTATACCCGAACGAGACGTCCCAGGAATCAACGCTAACACTTGGGCTAAGCCGATATAAATGGCTTGTTTTAGCGTTAGGCCTTCAAGTTCTTGTTCCCGCTTTGCTGTCGAGTCGGCATACCATAAAAGCAAACCGAAAATGATGGTGGTACCTGCGATCACCAATGCTGTACGTGCATTGTCTTCTATCCAGCTTTTCATCAAAAAGCCAATGATGACCGCAGGAATAGTCGCCACAATAACGTACCACGCCAGTTTACTGTCGGTAGATTGCTGCTTGCTGAAGCCTTGAGTCACCCATGCTACTGTCATCTGCCCTATTTCTTGACGAAAATAGATCATAACTGCAAGAAGACTTCCCACATGTACTGCTACGTCAAACGCCAAACCTTGGCTTACCCAACCGAAAAGCTCAGCGGGTAGCAGCAAGTGCCCAGAGCTACTGATTGGAAGAAATTCAGTAACGCCCTGAATAATTGCTAAAATAATGATTTCGAAAAGTGTCATTCCTTTGCTTAACTCCAAGTAAAGTCAATTGGCCATAATTGCTGTTTCTGTTTATCAAAGTTTTGCCACATTTTGGCATAGGTTTCTTGCGTTTCAGGGTGAATGTCGTCGGGAACAAGTTCAGCTAACGGCCAAAGCACAAACGCGTTGTAACAAATCTCTTCGCGAGGCAAAACCACAGGGGATGTGGTTACCCTACTATCATAGGTAAGCAAGTCGAGATCAAGGGTTCTAGCGCAGAATTTTTTGTCGGTATGCACTCTTCCATTGTCTTTCTCAATTGCCTTTAGTATTGCACACACCTCTTCAACATTTTTTGATGTTGTCGCCCGTGCGGCAGCATTATAAAAAGGGCTACCGTTGAAGCCTACAGCTTCGCTTTCATAAACGGAAGACACTGAAACATCTGAGAAGTGTTGTTTTAGGGCAACCAAAGACTGCCTAGTATAATGCTCGCGTTCAATGTTAGAACCAATGCTGATTAGAATGGTATGTTCAGGCATTAGTTGCGCTCTTTTCGCATTTCAACGGCAACAGTTTGCGCATTAGGAAGAATATTAGGTTTAACGATTTTAAGCGTTATTGTTGAAACCGAGAAGTGAGCAAGTACGGTATCCATAACCTTGCTTCCGAAAGCCTCAAGTAGTTCGAACGTACTCTCTTTACCTACTTCCACGATGCACTCGGCTACTTTGGCATAATCTACCGTATCAGCAACATCATCACTTTGCATCGCCGCGCTTAAGTCAACATCAAGTGTTACATCGAGAAGTAGCTGGGTGGTTCTTACTCGCTCCCAATCATAAACACCAATCAGGGTGTCTACTTCAAGCCCTGTTATATAAATTTTTCCCATGGAATTTTTTCATCTTGTCTGTTATCAAACCAGTTTATTGCCTTACTTTCCGGCTTCAATACTGGTCTTACTACTGCGCTTTCAACCACATATTGCTGGTAAACGGTGGTATATCGCGTTTGGATGGAGTAGCTTTACGCTTGTGTGGCACAACTATACCGCTGTATGACAACTGGGGGCAACCAAGGTTTTGTAATTTAATGGGACACAAGCCTTTAACCTCTTACAAGAGAAGTAAAACCCGACAGAAGGTAGTGCTTCTAAAACGCTTTTGATAATTAGAATGAAAAAATGATTTCGCTAACGCTTTTAATGGCTGCTGTTGCCTACCTCTTCGGTTCACTATCAAGTGCAGTGGTTATAAGCCAATTATTTGGTTTACCCGACCCAAGGACCGCTGGCTCTAAAAACCCAGGAGCAACCAATGTGTACCGCTTAGGTGGTCGTATTCCTGCGCTACTTGTACTTGTTATGGATATACTAAAAGGCACTATTCCCGTTTACGGCAGCTACTTTTTGGGTATAGAGCCAATAATGCTGGGCATAATTGCTATCTTTGCCTGTTTAGGCCATATATTTCCGCTTTATTTCGGTTTCAAAGGCGGTAAAGCCGTCGCTACCGCTTTTGGTGCCATGCTGCCTATCGGGCTCGATTTAGCAGGGCTGCTTGTTCTAAGCTGGGTAGTAGTGGTTTTTCTTACCGGCTATTCTTCGCTAGGTGCGCTCGTTGCAGTGTCGCTAGCGCCACTTTTCACATTTTTAATCAAACCTTTGTACACTGTGCCGGTAGCTATGCTCTCGCTGCTTATTATTTTACGTCATAAAGACAACATTGCCCGCCTGTTAGCAGGCAATGAAAGTAAGGTGTGGGATAAAGGCAAAGTTAAAGAGTAAGTGCCTGCTGTAGTACATCCAGCTTTCCGTCTATAGGCGTAACAGGCGAAATACCCAATATTTTAGCCAGCGCTGGATAAACTTCTAGGTTGCTAAATGTAGGAATAGTGGTGTTCGTTTTAAACGCCGGCCCCACTGCAACAAAGGTCGCTCCCATATCGGGTACCGTATTTACGTAGCCATGGCCACCTTTACTCACATGCGTACTGTTAGCGTTTTTGAAACGGGCCGGTGGCGCAATTTCCAAAATAATATCGCCCGTTCTGTTTCCCACTTCCATGTGCCGCTGAGCGCGCTGGGTATCATTAAGCACAATGAAGCGGTTTTCAGCTACTTGTGTAAGACGTTCTATCTCGTCGGTTATTTGTTTATCAGACACACCTTCTCTGGCATACAAGTGTACTTGGGCCCCTTCATTTTCAATAATGAAGCTATCAGGAATGGATAAAGACTCAACCTCTATAAGCTGGCTTTCATCAATAGGCGTCATGCCGTGGTCAGACACCACTACCAGATTTACTGGTAAGTCTAATGCATTAATACGCTTATAAAGTTGACCGATAAGCGCATCCACTTCCTGCACCGCATCATTGGTTTTATCGGCAAAAGGGCCTTCATCGTGTCCTACCGAATCGGTAAGCGAAAAATAGCTCGCGATAAAACGAGGGCGCGATACCTCGGGCAATTTTAGCCAGTTGATGATCTGATCAATACGCATCTGGTAGTCAGCATATTTTGAATAATGATAGAAATAAGTCGGAGAAGCACCCGATATGCGTGCGTCAGACTCTGGCCAGAAAAAGGTAGCAGCCTTCATCCCATGGTATTCCACTAAATTCCATAGCGGTGTTGCCGTGATCCAGGTGCTATCCATTTTGCCATAACCTAACTGATATTTTGCATAACCGTCTTTTGTAGGGCGTGATTTATCATAAAAGCGGTTATTCACAATACCGTGGTGTTTAGGAAGCAGCCCTGTGATCAACGAAATATGGTTGGGAAAGGTATTCGACGGATAAACAGGGGTCATTGATGACGCCCTTACGCCTTGCTTTGCAATGGTGCCAAGGTTCTCGGCGTTGTGTAACTCGATATAGTCGTGGCGAAAACCGTCAAGAGAAATTAACACGACATACTGGTCTTGCTGACTCCGTCGCTTTGTCTCTTTTGCTGATTCATTTGAAGGATTTTTACTTGAGGCAAGTGCATTAGGCGTGGCGAGCGCTGCAAAGAAAATCAAAATAAATAACGACAGCGCTAAAAATAATAGCGATGCATTTTGTTTTGTACCGTCTGTTGCTAAGCGCATATTTTTTACGTCCTTTCTTCAATATTTGCCGTGGTAAAACAAAAGGCAATGGGACGCGCTCCCATTGCCTTTACTTTTTGTTTGTCTATTTTGCCCGCTTGTTATGCTTGATATCTGCCTTTTGCACATCTTATGCATACGTTGATAAGCAGTATCAATTTCACAACATCATTTAAAACCCAGTCGGCGTTTTTAAATTGCTGATAAGGTATCAAGAGGCCATCGCGGTTTGGCTTGTGACGATAACGCCAAGGTTTCGCCTGCTTTTAGACGCTGCATTCCCGCATAGGCAATCATGGCACCATTATCAGTACAATACGCTAAGCTAGGGTAAAACACCTCACCTTTTAGCTCTTGCATCAGGGCTTTCATCTCACTGCGCAGCATTGTATTTGCACTTACGCCGCCAGCAATAACCAAACGCTTCATACCCGTCTGCTTCAATGCTCGCTTACATTTAATGATAAGCGTATCCACTACGGCTTCTTGAAACGCGTAGGCAATATTCGCTTTAATTTGCTCTGCATCATCACCGGTTAGGTCAGCATCGCGGATGGTGTTCGCTGCAAAGGTTTTAAGACCGCTAAAGCTGAAATCTAGCCCTGGTCTGTCGGTCATCGGGCGAGGAAACTTATAATGCCCCGCTTCTCCCTTTTCGGCCAATTTTGCTAAGAGAGGGCCGCCAGGATAATCAAGACCAAGTAACTTGGCGGTTTTATCAAAGGCTTCACCAGCGGCATCATCGATAGACTCGCCGAGTACTTCATACTGGCCAATGCCTTCTACTTTAACCAACATCGAGTGACCGCCCGACACTAATAGCGCAACAAAAGGAAATTCAGGTGCGTCCTCTTCAAGCATAGGCGCTAACAGGTGCCCCTCCATATGATGAACACCCACCGCAGGTACGTTCCACGCATAGGCCAATGAACGCCCTACTGACGAACCCACTAATAACGCCCCTACTAAACCTGGGCCTTGAGTAAAGGCAACGCCGTCGATATCTGATGGCTGGGTATTCGCATCTTCCATGGCTTTTTCAATTAAAGGAATGATCTTTCTTACGTGATCCCGTGAAGCAAGCTCGGGCACCACACCGCCATAATCAGCGTGTAGCTTTACTTGGCTGTATAGTTCGTGTGACAACAAGCCTTTTTCATCGTCATAAACGGCGATGCCAGTTTCGTCACAAGATGTTTCTATTCCTAAAATACGCATGGGGAGCAACCCTTTTACTACTAACTTCAATGCCTAGTTTCTGAATTTGCTGTCATCTTTTTATCACAACAAGTGTCCACACAATTGTTGTGAGTCAAGATAACTAAGCGAATACCAAAAACTGAGAAAATAATTCTGGCGATCTGTGGCGATCATCTTTATGATCCCGCCGCGATCATAACACTACCCTAGTCAGGATCGTTTGCTTTCTACTTTTGATCACAAAAATATATCAGAAGAAACATGAGCAAAAAGCATTCTGAAAAGGGCGCTTATACAAGCCGCGTTAAACAACACGGTGCTTAACGAGCGCAGAGTTTACCTTTTATCCTGCATTCATGGAATGCCAGTGAACAGGTAAATGAACGGTAAATGCACAATATTGGCTATTTTTTGGCAATTCATCCTTTACTTTCTCTGTAGATATGATTAGAATTTCGCACCATTTTTAACCCGGGTGGCCTTTTTAGCGCACAATTTTACCCGGATTTACACAGTAAAAGTTTTGAGGTGAGTGTTTAATGCCTATCGTTAAAGTTAGAGAAAACGAGCCGTTTGATGTGGCGCTGCGTCGTTTTAAGCGTTCTTGTGAAAAAGCAGGTGTTCTTTCTGAAGTTCGTCGTCGTGAATTCTTCGAAAAGCCAACTTGGGAACGCAAGCGCAAGAAAGCTGCCGCTAAGAAGCGTCATCTTAAGAAGCTAGCTCGTGAAAACGCACGTCGCGTAAAACTCTACTAATATAGGGTTAAGTAACGAGTCTGAAAGGTGTTGCAATTGCAGCACCTTTCGCGTTTCTGGGCCTCTATTTTTTTGGCCTTATTCTTAACGACTCCATTTTTTCCTTTTCAAATGGTTGCATTTGATTTTCAACCTGGGGCTTAATAAGCTCAATCTACTAATAAAAATCAGGAAACATCATGGCACTAATTGATGATTTAAAAGCAGCGCAAAAAGATGCGATGCGTGCAAAAGAAAAAGTACGTCTTGGTACTATTCGTATGGCTATGGCTGCCATTAAGCAAAAAGAAATCGATGAACAAATCACGCTAGACGATAGCGCAATCTTAGCGGTATTGACCAAAATGGTTAAACAGCGTCAAGACGCGGCAGCGCAATACGACGCAGCCAATCGCGAAGACCTAGCGAGCAAAGAGCGTGAAGAAATCACTTATATTGAAGATTTCTTGCCACAGCCTTTGACTGACGATGAACTCAATGCCCTTATCGACGAAACCATGGCTGCGACTGGCGCGTCGGGTATGCAAGACATGGGTAAAGTAATGGGCGCATTGAAGCCTAAAGTTCAAGGCCGCACCGACATGGGCGCTTTGAGTGCAAAAATTAAGGCGCGTTTGAACGCTTAAGTACTGCCCACGTGTAACAGTGAATCGCGCAGAAGGTGGGCATTGTCTCACCTTCGTTATTCTCATGTAACCACTTCCCTGTTACAGTACTCCACTGTTTTCATGATGTTGTAGCCTGTCGTTTAAAGCGCAGCTAAGACTATGCTTTTCTCTTTATTTTTGAACTCATTCTTTTTTAACTAACTCTTTTTTTTAACTAACTTTTGTTGAAAGTACCCTCATGGCTGGAAAGATACCTCGCGATTTTATAGATGACCTGCTGTCACGTACCGATGTGGTAGAAGTGGTAGATAGCCGAGTCAAACTCAAAAAAGCAGGTAAGAATTACCAGGCGTGCTGCCCTTTTCATAACGAAAAGTCACCCTCTTTTACTGTTAGTCAAGATAAGCAGTTCTATCACTGTTTCGGATGCGGCGCTCACGGTAATGCTATCTCATTTATTATGGAATTCGACCGCTTAGAATTTGTCGAGGCGATTGAAGAGCTAGCCCGTTATCACGGGCTTGAAGTACCGCGCGAAAAAGGCAGCCGGCCTGCCATGAGCGAAGAGAAAAAACAGCAACAGCAAGACGACTATGCAGTAATGGAACAAGTCACACGCTTTTTCCAGCATCAGTTGCGCCAAAACGGTAATAGTAAAAAAGCCATCGACTATTTAAAGAACCGTGGGCTCAGTGGTGATATCGTCAAGCAGTGGGAAATTGGCTATGCCCCTGACAGCTGGGACGCACTGCTAAATACCTTTGGTAAAGATCCCCAACGCATCAAGCAGTTGGTCGATTTAAAACTGGTCAATAAAAACGACCAAGGGCGTACCTACGACTTCTTCCGCGACCGCATCATGTTTCCAATTAGGGATAAACGGGGTCGCGTGGTCGGCTTTGGCGGTCGAGTATTAGATGACGGCGGTCCTAAATACTTAAACTCACCAGAAACTCGCATTTTTCATAAAGGCAGCGAACTTTTTGGGTTTTATTCAGCGCGCCAGAACAATCGCACTTTAGATACGGTTGTCGTTGTTGAAGGCTACATGGATGTGGTGGCATTGAGTCAGTTCGACATTAATATTGCTACCGCTGCCTTGGGTACGGCTACCACACCTGAACACATTCAAATGCTGGTTCGCGCTACTTCGCACATTGTGTGCTGTTATGATGGTGACCGCGCTGGGCGTGAAGCTGCATGGCGCGCGCTAGAGAACGCCTTACCGGCGTTAAAAGACGGCGTGCGTATATCTTTTTTATTCTTACCCGATGGCGAAGACCCAGATACCATGGTGCGTCAGGTGGGCAAAGATGCGTTTATGGAAATGCTCGATAGCGCGACGCCTTTGTCTCGTTTCTTTTTTGAGAACTTGCTAAAAACTCACAACGTGGGTACGCCAGAAGGTAAGATTGCCCTTAAAAAAGCGGCTATGCCACTGATTGAAAGCACCTTAGGTGATGACCAAAAGCAAATGTTGCTGGAAGAGTTAGCCAAGCACACTGGCGAGTTCGATAGGTTTAAACTTCAACAAGATATTACCAAAGCGAATCAAGGTTTAAAGCAAGCTTACTCCCCTAATCGCAACCAGGTAAACAAACCTAAACTATCGCCACTTCGCATGCTGATACGCTTACTGCTTGATAAGCCAGAGTTAGCCGCACATTGCGAAGATGTGCAGATAGATATATTCGCCGGTAGCAATGCTGCCGGTATGGATTTATTGCGCGATATTCACAGCTATTGTGTCAATCACCCTCACGCAAAAACTGCGCAGCTTGTTGAAAATTTCCGCGACCATCCCCATTCTTCTACTATCGCGAAATTATTGTTGCAAGAACACTTAGTCAAAGATGAGGATGCTGAGCGTGTATATAACGACAGCTTCGCTCGCTTACTAGACGGGCATTTCGATAGCCGCATTGAAACCTTAATTTCACGCTCGCGGGTTCAACCGCTGACTCAAGCGGAAAAACAGGAATTGAACCTGCTTATGAGGGAAAGACAGAAGAGTTAACCCTGGGGAAAATGAACTTTGGGTTGGTCTGTTTTTGCGTAGTAAGCTTTACGTTTAGCTCGCCTTCGCCTTGCAGTTATGCACTATGCAAGTAGTAAAGGCGGAAATGTAAAAAGCATTGACTAAAAAATCGGCCGTCAATCTGGTAAAACCACCGCTTATTCTGCTATACTGGCTAATTCGCTGCGGGCATGTTTGAACATGGTTCACACTTTTCATGTGAACAAAAATGCAGCAACACGAGTAGCAAAGATATAGCCGAACATAACGGGCAGAACCGAACCCGAGCAGATGTGCATCGTAAATATATTGGTTTACACCAGCGTGGCATCTAGCATTAACGGCCTTGATACAAATGCAGTACTACAGCAGAACAGGGAACATACCTAGGCGTATGTTGTCTTTTCTATTGCAAACTAATTGAATGTGAGAAGTGTAGGTTATATGGCGCAAAGCAAGCAGTCTCAGATTAAACTCCTGATTGCAAAAGGTAAAGAGCAAGGTTACTTAACCTTTGCAGAAGTAAACGACCACCTGCCGCAAGATATTGTCGATTCTGATCAAATCGAAGACATAATCCGCATGATTAATGACATGGGAATTCAAGTTTCTGAATCAGCTCCTGATGCAGATGAACTTCTCATGCAAGAAGCGAATGCTGATGAAGATGCTGCAGAAGCGGCAGCTCAAGCACTTGCTACTGTAGAAAGTGAAATTGGCCGTACGACTGACCCAGTTCGCATGTATATGCGTGAAATGGGTACCGTTGAACTTCTTACACGCGAAGGCGAAATTGAAATCGCTAAGCGTATTGAAGACGGTATTAACCAAGTACAGTGCTCGGTTGCTGAATATCCAGAAGCGATCACTTACCTGTTAGATCAGTGGGATTTATACGAAGCCGAAGAAATTCGCCTAAGTGACATTATCTCGGGCTTTGTTGATCCTAACGATGATCAAGATCTCGCGCCAACTGCAACGCACGTAGGCTCTGAGTTATCTGAAGAAGAGTTAGATGACGAAGATGGCGATGATGATGATGACGACGACGAAGATGAAGACGATAGCGGCGTAGACCCAGAGCTAGCGCGCGAACGTTTCGCAGAACTTCGTGAACAGTACATCAAAACTCGTGATGTTATCGAGAAGAAGGGTCGTTCACATGCTGATTCTCGTACACAAATCAACGCACTAAGCGACGTATTTAAAGAGTTCCGTCTAGTTCCTAAGCAATTTGATCGCATGGTTAAAAACATGCGTGCAATGATGGACAAAGTACGTATCCAAGAACGTCTTGTAATGAAGTTCTGTGTTGTTAATGCAAAAATGCCTAAGAAAGACTTTATTAAAGCTTTCGCGGGTAACGAAACGTCTACTGCGTGGTTACACGAAGCAGTTAAATCAGGTGCGCCTTATGCAGCTGAACTTGCAGTTAACCAAGAAGAGATTGAGCGCTGCATTAGCAAGATGAATCAAGTTGAGCAAGAAACTGGCTTGGTTATCGCTGATATTAAAGATATTAACCGTCGCATGTCGATTGGTGAAGCGAAAGCGCGTCGTGCGAAAAAAGAGATGGTTGAAGCTAACCTTCGTCTTGTTATCTCAATTGCGAAGAAGTACACCAACCGCGGTCTTCAGTTCCTTGACCTTATCCAAGAAGGTAATATTGGTCTGATGAAGGCGGTAGATAAGTTCGAATATCGTCGTGGTTATAAGTTCTCAACTTACGCTACATGGTGGATTCGTCAGGCGATTACTCGTTCAATTGCTGACCAGGCGCGTACTATTCGTATTCCTGTGCACATGATTGAGACGATTAACAAGCTAAACCGTATCTCTCGTCAAATGCTTCAGGAGATGGGACGTGAACCTACGCCTGAAGAATTGTCAGAGCGCATGCTAATGCCTGAAGACAAGATTCGTAAGGTACTTAAGATTGCTAAAGAGCCAATCTCGATGGAAACACCTATCGGCGATGATGAAGATTCACATCTTGGCGACTTTATCGAGGACAGCACTATTATTCAGCCCCTCGATTCAGCAACTGGCGGTAGCTTAAAAGGCGCAACGCAAGAAGTACTAGCAGGCCTAACGGCTAGAGAAGCGAAAGTACTACGTATGCGTTTCGGTATCGACATGAATACCGACCACACGCTTGAAGAAGTAGGCAAGCAGTTTGACGTTACCCGTGAGCGTATTCGTCAGATTGAAGCTAAAGCACTTCGCAAACTTCGCCACCCTAGTCGTTCTGAGCAGCTACGCAGCTTCTTAGACGAATAGGAAAAGCATTGCTTTGTTTAAAAATCCCCGGCCTTGGCTGGGGATTTTTTTGTCTTAACTTCCGGAAGTTCTTTCTATAAAAAGCCGCAACTCGTTGTTTTAACTCTTCGCTGCACACATAAAAAAGCCCCCGTCAGGAGGCTTTCAATACGCTTTAGGAAAGTTAGCTAGAGCTTACACTCTAAACTGCTTAGCGATTGATTCGAGGTGCTGCGCAAGGTCAGCAAGCTCATTACACATAGTGCCCAGCTCGCCTGAACGGCTTGCAGTTTGCTCAGTGCGCTCATGAATTTCATCCACGTGACGTACAATATCGACCGCAACAGTGCGCTGGTCTTCCGTATTGTGAGCAATCTGTTCATTCATTTGGTTGATGCGACCGATAGTACTGGTAATGGTCTCTAAGCTGCTGCCCGCTTTATTGGCGGTTTCAACGCTATTTGTGGCTTGTTCGGTACCACGAGCCATTACTTCAACTGCTGAATGCGCTGCGCTTTGAAGCTGCTCTATTGTACTTTGAATCTCTTCTGTAGATTGCTGCGTGCGCGACGCTAGCGTTCTAACTTCGTCAGCCACTACTGCAAAGCCTCGCCCTTGTTCACCGGCCCTTGCAGCCTCGATAGCCGCGTTAAGTGCAAGCAGGTTGGTTTGTTCCGCTATGCCCTTGATTACATCTAGCACTGAGCCGACTTTGTTTGAGTCAGATTCTAAGCGCCCAATAACGTCAGCTGTCTCACGTACGTTTTCAGCGAGCTGTTGAATACTGGTAACAGTTTGCTGCACAATTTGACGACCTTCGCTCGCCGCTGTCGTGGCTTCATTGGCATCGCTTGCCGCTTGCGCTGCACTGTGTGCAACACCATCAACTGAGCCGCTCATGGTATCTACTGCACTCTTAGCATTAGTTGCAGACTTTTGCTGTACATCAATGGTACGCTGAGTTTCTTCTGTAACGCCGCGTAGGTTTTGCGCTAAGTTCGATAGCGGTAAACTCGCTTCAACAACATCGCGAACCACGCCCTGTAACTTATCCATAAATTGATTGAACCAGTACACCAAATCGCCAATTTCATCTTCGCTTTTAGTTTCTATCCGAACTGTTAAATCACCATTTTCCTGAGCAATATCTTTAAGAGAGCGAACAACATCATCAATGCTCTGCTTGATACCACGGACAATAGGAACCGCTGTTGCAAACAATAAAATGGTTACAACAATAGCTAAAATAACGCCCGTACTAATAAGTGATGTATTTGCGCTGTCTGTGTTTTCAAAGGCTTTTTCAAATGCAGCTTGCTGTGCATCACGAAATTGTGACATAGCAGCGATAGCACCATCGTAAGACTGGTTCATTTGAGCAGACAGTTCACCTAGGCGACTAAAGTCAGCTGTGCCGTCTACCATGGATTGTGAAACTTCGTAGGCGACGTCAAAGTATTCGTCGAAACCTGAGGATATACGCGAGATATCTGAACGAAACTCCGGGCTGATATTCGCGATTTGATTAAGCCCTTTCTTCGCTTCTTCTGCCAATTCTTGCGCCACAGTAAGGGTATCTTGATCACCTGTTGTTACTGCACTTGCTAGGGTGTCACGCACTTTTTGCATGTCGACCAGTGTCGATGCCGATAGCTGTAATGCTGGGAACTGAACTTTCTGTACTTTTTCTAGCGTTGCGCCATTATTGAGCGCGGTGTAGATAGTGATAAGCAAATAAATAATAAAACTTAGCGCTGCGATCCCCGGTATAAGGAAGATCTTAGTCGCAATTGGCATTTTCTTTAGAAAGTTCATCAACTATCCCACTATTTTTTATGATCGTGCAACTGCCTTTCACTTAACTTTTCAAAAAGCGCTGCACTTTGTTTGGTCTACCTAATTTATCTACCTATTAGTAAAAAACTTTAACGAAATTATGGCCTCGCACAAGTACAAGGCCATAGATAGGTAGTTAGAACGTATAATTTACGCCAACTTTAAGTAGTGTTGCATCATTCAGATCATTTAGGTCGTCTGAGTACCAAGTTACATCGGTTTTAAGTGCGAAGCCTGGCTCCACGTCGTAGCGTAGGCCCACAGTAACTGCCGATACATCTAGCTCTTGTTGAGCTGCAATGCCAGCAGCACCTTGATAGATAGAAGCCCAAGTCGCATCAGTAACCGCGTCTCCAGTAGAGATAGTTGATGGAAGTGCTGCTACAAGGCCAAGCTGATTAGCGTTATCCGCTTCTTCTACTTCATATGTGATGTGCGGCGTAAACTTACCGAAGCGCATGCCTGCAGTTACGTACCACGCTTTATTGTCAGCGATAACAGAACCATCAACTTCTGTCTGAGTAAATTCTGCACCTACAAACCAATCATATTTGTCGATATCAACCGCTACTTCAAAGAAGGTTCCCGTGTCGTCATTAACGCTGAAACCTTCAGCTGAAGTGGCTGCAGTTGGAATAACCGCGCCAAACGCAGACATGCCATCTATAAACGTATCAAAATCTTCGTTTGCAGCGCTAGTCGAACCACGTGCAAATAATGTACGAGCACTGAACCAGTCACGCGTTGCTTCAAAAGAAACAGCCACTACATTCTTTAATTCTAGCGCCGCAGGCGTACCTGAAATGGTCGTGTCAGCCTCTACACGACCCATGGTAAGCTGAGCGCCATACTCCCAATCACCAGAGTAATTCATATAGTCAATACGTACGCCATCGATGTTGTTAAAGTCGATACCGTAAACAGCGTCAGGTGGCGTTAGCCAGTGATAAGAATAACCAATATCAAGTGATGCAGAATATTTGAAAAGAGGCATACGTAGGCGACCGGCACTGATGTTGACGTTGTTGTTCAACATGTAAGTCATGTAAGCCCACTCGAAATCTGCGTCGTAGTCTTCACTTCCGCGGCCAACTAGCTGTGCAGTTGCAGAAAGTTTATCGCTAACGTCACCGCGCACCTGTAGACCAAAGACGCTGGCTGGGTCGAAGTTAAAATCACTGTCGTAGCCGTATACTGACTCGTCATCATCTAGCGTCATTCCGCCAATAAGGTTTGCAAAGCCGTTAATTTGAATGTCGGCAAGTGCTGGAGTAGCTAAAAGGCCAGCAATAGATAAGATAGCTAATTTGGTTTTCATGCGTGTTCCTTAAATTCTTTGTATTAACGGTAGGTTAGAAGGTAGCGACAACACGTACGCTATCGTTTACCGCGCCAGCGTCGACATAGCCAATAGCGCCTGGGTTACTTGCAACTGCAGATATAACGTCTGCGTCACTACCTAACGCTTCAGGAGGTTGACCTTTACCCGTAAAAACAAGTTTTGACCAAAACGCAGTAAGTTGAGCTGCAGTTTTGTTTAAGACCTTGCCGTTGAATTCGTCTGTAGCAGATTGACCTTCAGCTAACGCAACAGGCTCTGCTTTTGTACCGCTAGGGAATGCTTTGGCCTTGTTTAAGAAAAGACGGCTTATACTATCTTTATCTAGTGAATCGCCATTGCTAGGATGCACGATGACTGCTACATCAGCAATCGCCACGTTACAGCACAGTCCGGCTGCAAGTATCCATTTTTTCATCATATGTCCTCTGGAGTCTTTTTGGATGCTAGCCCATCGCTCTTCACTTTCTTTGAAGGCGCTAAAAACGACATTTGCGTGTTAGAGCGATATGAAGCAAACAGGTGCTTGTGTGTCCAAACATTTACAACGAGATAAGTATTGGTCACAAACGCAATATTCGCCACTTTGAGCTTTAAATATTTATCTTATATAAATTAATAGCTTATATAAGTACTTAGGAATGGCGCGCAGTGTAGTGAAAGTAGAAAGTTAAACAACTATACGATTGTCTAATACATACCGTTAGCGCTTATAAGCATCAATAAAAAAACTAAATGCACAGCAGAAAAACTTAACTAGCCTATATATATCAGCCACTTAAAAAAGTTAAGCATTGTAATAGAAGTGATAGATACTCATATTAGAGTATGAAAGAAGATACCTGAACTTTTGAACCCGCCCAACTGGCATTGGCGCGGGCCCAAGAGTAAACAATAGTCTATAAGCGAATACCTATGACTCACCTTTCTTGTAAGGAATCGTTTTTTCCAGCGCTTCGATTTCGTTGGTTCGCTGCATTGGAGAGCCTGTTTTCCTTGCAAGCCAGCTATACGCTGTAGGAACAACATAAAGGGTCATAAATGCTGAAACAAGCACACCTGAGAAGATAACCATACCGATTACCATCCGGCTTTCAGCGCCAGGTCCTGATGCAAGCACCAAAGGTAAAGAGCTAAACACGGTGGTAAACCCTGTCATTACGATAGGGCGCAAACGCTGTGCGGCAGCACGCTTAAGTGCGAGTTCAAACTCCATACCTGCATCGCGAAGTTGATTAGCGAACTCTACTATCAAGATACCATTTTTTGCGGCAAGCCCGATAAGCATAACCAAACCAATTTGGCTGTAGATATTAATCGTCATGTCACTAAAAAACAGACCGATGTATGCCCCAACGAGAGCTAAGGGCACGGTAAGCATTATAACTAAAGGGTGCACCCAGCTTTCAAACTGCGCGGCCAATATTAAGTAAGTGACCGCAAGCGCTAGCATAAAGACATAAACAAATGAGTTGCCCGCTTCTTGATAAAGCTGTGACTCACCTTTGTAATCGATAGATACGTTATCGGGCAGTTCAGTAGCCACAATATTTTCTAAGTAGGAAAGTGCCTCACCTAGTGTATAACCATCTGCTAAGTTAGCCGATATAGTAACGGCCCGCATTCTGTTATAGCGGTTTAGTCTTGCCGAGGTAGCCTGCTCTTCAAAGGTGAGTAAGTTGTCCATAGGGATAAGCTCACCGGTACGAGATGACCTCACGTATAAATTTTCAATACTGTTAGGGCTTCTAAAGTCTTCTTCTATGCCTTCCATGATAACGTCGTACTCTTCACCTCTATCGAGGAAAGTAGACACCCTACGCTGCCCCAGCATTACTTCTAACGTTCCGCCAATATCACTAATTGATACACCCAAATCAGCTGCTCTGTCCCGATTTATTTTGACCAATAACTGGGGTGATGTCTCTTTGTAGTCAGAGTCTATGCGAATTAATCCCGGGTTTTGCGCTGCTTTTTGTAACACTATGTCGCGCCACTCTACAAGGTTCTCATAGGTATCACCTTGTAAGACGAACTGAACAGGACGCCCTAGCCCACCTCCTGATATCCCGCTTCGCATGATCGCAAACGCGCGAACATCAGGTACGCTGTTAAGCTTGCCGCTGATTTCATCCATTAGTGAAAATGTACTGAAATCACGCTCATCCCAATCTGCAGAACCGACGATTGCTATCCCCGCGTTTCCGCCGAAACCCGGTGTTCTCACCAAAAGACGATTAATTTTACCGCTCTCGCGATAGGGCATTAATATGCTTTCTATTTGCGCTAAGTTTCTTGCGTTACTTTCAAAGCTCGCCCCTTCTTGAGCGTTCATTAAGATGAAAAAGTTACCTCTATCTTCTTTAGGAACGAACTCACTAGGTACTTTCTCTGAAAGTTGGACTAACGCAACAACCGCAATAATAAGCATGATCAGCATAAGGAAAGGTTGGTGTAAGGTTTTACCCAACGTATTGAAGTAACTGCTTTCAAGCTTTGAAAACCGCTTATCCATCCAGCTTCCGAAGCCTGATGAACGAGGGCGTTTTTTAAGTATTTTTGACGCCATCATGGGCGACAAAGTAAGCGCGGTAAAGCTTGAAAATGCCACTGCTGCAGCAATGGCCAACGCAAACTCGGTGAAAAGTCTGCCTATATTACCTTCAAGGAAAACCAAAGGAACGAACACAGAAATAAGTACCAGAGTAGTGGCAATTACGGCGAATCCGACCTCTTTGGCACCGCGATAGGCAGCCAAAATAGGCGGTTCTCCCATCTCAATGCGCCGATATATGTTCTCAAGTACAACAATAGCATCGTCTACCACTAGGCCAATCGCTAATACCATAGCAAGCAGAGTTAGCAGGTTTATTGAAAAGCCCAGCGCATACATCACAATAAAAGCAGCAATAATAGAAACAGGTACGGTAACCGCAGGAATTAGCGTGGCGCGAATATTACCTAGGAAAAGGTATATTACGATCACTACCATGAGCATAGCGATCCCCAAGGTCTCATACACCTCAACAATTGATGCCTCAATGAAAACTGATGAGTCGTAACTTGGCACAATAAAAATGTTATCTGGAAGGGTCGCTTCTATTTTTTCAATCTGCGCTTTCGCTGCGCGGGCTACTTCGAGAGTATTGGCTTTAGACTGCTTGATAATGCCTAGGCCTATCATATTGACGCCATCACCCCGAAACTCTGTCTCGTCATCTTCGGCGGTTAGCTCAACGTGGGCTATTTCGCCTAGACGCACCAGATAGCCGTTATCCCCTACTGCAACGGTTAGCGCTGCAAAATCATCCGGCGTTAGAAACGTTCGCGCTACCCGTACTTCAAAGTCACGATCATTACTTTCTACTTCACCAGCAGGCAACTCTACGTTTTCGGCGCGGATCACTTGCTCTACATCGCTAACTGTTATGCCTCTAGCCGCCATAGCATTGCGGTCTAAAAACACTTTCATGGCGTAGCGTCTTCCACCACCAATTTGAATTCTAGCCACACCGTCCACAATGGACAGCCTGTCAACCAGCACACGTTCTGCGTAGTCGGTCAACTCCATGGTATTGAGGTTGGTGCTTCGTAAGTTGTACCACACCACGGCACTTTCATCAGAGTTCGCTTTAGATACTTCAGGGGGATCGGCTTGATCGGGCAAGTTATTTAACGCGCGGCTGACTCGTTCGCGCACATCGTTAGCTGCCGCATCAATATCTCGAGAAAGTTTAAACTCAATAGTAATGTCTGAACGACCATTGCGAGATGTAGAGGTAACGTTCTTTATGCCTTCGATACCCGAAATCCTGTCTTCAAGAAGCTGGGTGATTCGAGTCTCGACTATGTTTGCCGAAGCCCCTGTATAGTTTGTATTAACCGAGACAATGGGTGGGTCGATGTCGGGGTATTCCCGTAAACTCAACATGGAGAACGCGGCAATACCAAAGATAATCAGCAGTAAATTAAGTACGGTTGCAAAAACCGGGCGCTTTACAGAAACGTCTGACAATAGCATAACTGTATACTCCCTAGCGGTTTAATACATTAACCGGAGATTGGTCACGTACGCGAAGTGTACCTTCGGTTATTACTTCATCTCCTTCACTTAAACCGCTGACAATCTGCACTTGTCCTGGTCGACGCTCACCAATTTTTACCTCAGTTTGATGTGCAACATCATCTTTAACCACATAAACAAACTGTTTGTCTTGCACTGGCACCAGTGCCTTTTCTGGCAAGACTAAAGCGCTAAGTACACGTTTTTCTACCACAACGGTTAGCAGCATACCTGGGCGTAGACGACTGTCTTGGTTATCAATAGTTGCGCGCACGCGAATGGAGCGGCTAATGGGGTCTAAGCGCGTATCAATATTGGTAATTTTTCCTGTAAACTCTTCTCCAGGATAAGCAACTGACGACGCACTTACCAATTGCCCTTTAGCCACGCTAGCCAGGTGGTTTTCAGCGATACTAAAATCAACTTTGATTTGGCTAATATCATCTAACGTGGTGATAGAGTCGCCTGGCTGAATTAGTGAACCGATACTGATCTCTCGGTTGCCTAGCAACCCATTAAATGGAGCACGTATTTGAAGGTCGTTAAGCTGAGCTAACGCGACATCTAACTGGGCTTGTAATGCTTTCACTCGAGCTTGCTGCTCATCGAGAAGCTGTTCAGAAGTAGCATTTGACTGACGTAAGTCGGCTATGCGGGTAAACTGACGTTTAGCCTCGTCAATATTAGCTTTTAGCTCTTCTACCCTAGCACGCTCTTCAGTGTTATTAAGCTGCACCAAAAGCTCGCCTTCTACGACTTTATCGCCATCATCGAAATTTATCGTTTTTACCGTATCGGTAACTTGAGCGGTGATATTTACAGACTCGTTAGCAGTAGCTGTGCCGAGCGACTCGATAGTGATAGGAAATGCCTGTGACGAAACAACTGCTGTTTTTACTGGTGTGGCTCTAGCGCCAGCGCTTGCTTTACTTTCTTCCTGTGGCATATTTAAATATGCAACAACACCTGCAAGCAACAGCACGCCAAGTACTAAGGGCGATAACGAGAATCGAGAAGACATAACCTTTCCTATTGGTAAAATAGCATTGCGCTGAGCGTGAACTTTTTTAAAAACTCATTGAATGCTTCAGTACACAAAGTTCGCTTTATTTAAGCGCAAACTTTCCCAAACATTTTTTTGTGTACCGCGTTATTATTTTTATACCAATCCGCATAGATCATTGCCCTCTCAGAAGGCGCTGGCAAGTTTCCTAGCGAAGCGTGGGAATGCAGGAATGGTGTTCCCTTTCAAATTCCCAGAATGAAGCTAGGAAGCTTGCCAGACCTTCCCGAAGGGCGAGTTTAAAATGTCCGTACTCTTTGTTGTGTCACCTTGATGTAGAGCCACTACACCTGCGGTAACACGCCGCGATTACGAACATTTTAAATCTCGCTGAGTGGGTAATGATCTACGCGGACTGGTATTAGTTGTGTTATTTTTATTTTTGCGTAGAGTCTGCTTGATAATATTGATTACTTTTAAAGCAATCGCAAACACCCGCTAGAGTATTTTACCCAAATCAATGGTCATCTTATTTCGCTTATCAGCTATATTCGCTGTTTTAACGCTTTTCGCATGTTCACCGTCAACGCCTAGTTCCCCAATGTGCCGTGTTTCAGATGCACTGTCATCTGAAAATGTTCACGCTGAAATAAACGCTCACGTTTCCCCCGTTGGCGCGGCCTGTTTAATAAAAACTGAAGGGAAAGTGTTGCTGGTCAAGCACCGCTTGTCTGGCAAATTAGACTTCCCCGGCGGAGGGCTAGTTGAAGGTGAATCACTTGCCTGCACAGCCCATAGAGAAACGTGGGAAGAAACAGGTTTTAACGTTGAAGTGAAAGAGTACCTATCGACGACAGCTAATGGTTTAGTCATCTTTGGCTGTCATACAGATGCAGGAATTGAAAAGCTTCCTAACACTTTCGATGCACCACCGTGGGCAAAATTAGAAGTTATCAGACTCGTTAAGGCAGACCCATTTATGCTCGACCATGATGCGCTGCGTTATGCTGATGATCTTATTCCCTTGCGCGATGGCTATACCCAATTCGTTATAAAGCAGCACTGACAAAGCATTGTTCATTGTGTCGGGGATTGGTAAATTGTCCCAATTGAATAAACAGGAGAAGTGGCTTGTTTTCACTGCCAACATTAAGCCTAAAAGGCAAAGTATCTGAACTAGAATGGCAAACCCGTGTTGATTTAGCGGCGTGCTATCGGTTAGTTGCCGATATGCGATGGGGCGATCTTATCTATACCCACATTTCCGCCAAGGTACCGGGCACAGACCATTATCTTGTTAATGCCTTTGGGCTTACCTTCGATGAAGTTACGGCTTCTAACTTGGTAAAAGTCGACTTAGACGGCAATATACTTGACGACACACCCTATGGAATTAACCCGGCCGGATTCACTATTCACAGTGCCATTCACGAAGTGCGCCACGACGCCCAGTGCGTCATCCACCTACATACATTAGCTACCATCTCTGTGGCTTCGGTGAAAGGCGGATTGAAGCCGTGGAGTCAGTATTCAATGTTTTCGCTTCCTTCGCTTTCTTATCACAGCTATGAAGGCTTGGCCGTAGACGATAGCGAGAAGAAGCGTTTGCAAGACGATCTTGGCGATACGAATCATATGCTTTTGCCTAACCATGGCGGTCTAACCCTTGGCCCAACTGTTGGCGACGCCTTTATGCGCTTTTACGATTTACAGCGTGCGTGCGAAATTCAGCTTGCATTAATGCAATCTAACGAAGCAGTTATCGAAATACCGCAAAGCATTATTGATGGTATATACGCGCAGGCAAATGTTGTTCACAGCGGCGAGACTGGCGGTCAAAAAGCATGGCCTGCTATGTTGCGCAAAGCCTATAAGTTAGATCCAAGTTTTTGCGAATAATTAAGCCTATTTAGCTAAACGCCAACTCATTTTAAACAGGAATTGTTTTAACACATGAAAGTCACCAAAGTAGAAATTTTTGATATCGAATGCCCTAAACGCCCGCAGTGGAACCCTGTTTTTGTGCGTGTTTATACCGATGAAGGCATTACTGGCGTAGGTGAAGCAGGGCTTGCTTATGACTGGGGGCACAGCGCCGCAGCGCATATGATTAAGGAAATTGCCGAAGCCATGCTAATTGGCTTTAACCCTTTCCACACTGAGTTGCTTTGGTCGAGAATGCTGCGCGAAGGCTTTTGGGGACTAGGCGGCGGCCCGGTAATTTATGCCGCAATGAGCGCCATTGATACCGCGCTTTGGGATATTAAAGGCAAAGCACTTGGCTTACCTGTTTATGAACTCCTTGGTGGTAAAACAAATGGCAAGCTCCGCAGCTATGCCAGCCAGCTACAGTTTGACTGGGATAAAGAAGTCACCAAACTTAATGACCCAGCAGATTATGCTCGCGCTACTGAAAAAGCCCTGAAAGACGGTTACGACGCCGTGAAAGTTGATCCCATCGTTTACGATAAAGATGGCAACACCCACTTTGACAGAACCAAGCTGTTTACTAAGCCCGAGCTTAAACTTTTCAAAGCTCGCCTTCAGGCGATTAGAGACACCATGGGCGAAGATGGCGACATTATCTTTGAATGTCACAGCTTGTTAGGTGCATCAACAGCCATTCAGCTGGGCGATATTGTAGAAGAGATTGGCTGCTTGTATTACGAAGAGCCGGTTAATTACCTTAACTCTAAGCTTCACGACAAAGTGGCGAAAAACGTCAACGTGCCGATTGCGGGCGGTGAACGCTTATATCACCGCTGGGACGTACGCCCGTACCTTGAAGACCAGTCTCTTGATGTACTTCAACCTGACGTTGGCCTTTGCGGTGGTTTCACAGAAGCGAAAAAGGTATGCGACTATGCCGACATTTACGACGTTCGCATTCAGGCTCACGTTTGCGGCGGCCCAGTTGCTACGGCGGCAAGTTTGCATTTAGAAACGGCTATTCCAAACTTTTTAATCCACGAGCATCACACCTATGCCATCAAAGACTGGAACCGTGAGCTTTGTATTCAGGACCCTCAGCCAGTTAACGGCTTTATAGAAGCGCCCGACACACCGGGAATTGGTATCGACCTAAACGATGAGGTGGTTTACCGCTCGCCACACATGACAGTAACGGAACTTAAATAGCAAAGTTACATACAGGCACACTGGTGAGCCTGCACGGTCCCTACGCAAAGCACCTGTGTAAGGTGTCTGTGCAAAGTATCTGCGCTAGGTATTTGTAAAAGATACCTGTGCAGTTTAACAACGCCGAAATAAGCTGTGAGGTTTGTTTCGAGCTAGCGCTTAAGCGATGTCGTACCATTGCTTAGCGTTTATAGACAACAGCGCCGCTTTTTGAATTTCAGAAAGCGGCGCTATCATATCTGAGAACCCATGCCAAAGCGCAGCATAAGGCATTCGCCACTGGCACAAAGGGAAGTTGCTCGCAAACATGATTTGATTTGTGCCAACTATTTCCAATAAGGTTTCAAAAATATAGTTGGCTCGCTGCCAGTGCCACCTCCGCTCTTGCATTTCTAACCCTGAAAACTTAAACGCAACCTGCCCGATTTCGCTCAAGTCGCGGATATTCTGCCGCCAGGTTTTAAACGCAAAGCTCTTTATATCAAGTGGCGCAAGAGCGGCGTGGTTGATTGCTACTTTCAAAGCTGGGTTTTGCTCTAATACGTTAAGCAATGCAACTACGGCGTTAGTATCCGCAATATTTAACTGAGCATCAAAAGACAAGCCTTTAGAAGCCATGTGACCAAGCGCCCACTTTACTTTAGGGGCGCGCAAAAGCGTTGCAGCGTCGTCATCTAAAATATGGCGAAGGCCACGTACAGAGGGGTAAAGTTCTAGCTTGTCAATATGACTGCCAACACTATAGCCAGCTAAATCTATGCAACCAACCGAGCGAAATGGCAGCGTACAATGACGCTCTAGAAAGGCAATTTCTCGCCACGGTCTACTGTTATCGTAGCCAGCTTCAATATGCACAAACCCATAAAGCTGTCCTAGAGAAGCGCGATGAAGCATCGCCTCTGTGGTATTTTTGGCAATATTTTTCTTATCAGCCCAAAAAGGCGCATTAGTGGGTTTTAGCCAATCGTACTGCCCTTCATCTAAAGCAAAAAGATGAATATGAGGGTCTACCCACGTTTGTGAATGCTGAATCATTTTTTATTTTTTAACCCAAAGTTTGTACGGTTAACTGTGGCGTTTTTTACATCACCTACTTGCTGTGTTCCTATTTCGCTCTCACTAGTGAGCTGCGCCTTCTGTGTTTCTTTTTGCGCCGCTTGTGTTGAGCTCTATTTATCTCGCCCTTTCTATTGAGCCGTGTAGCCCCCATCCACAGCATACAAACTTCCTGTGATGAAAGACGCCTTGTCGCTACATAAAAAATAGGTCAGTTCCGCTACATCCTCTGGCTGACCTAATCGCCCAATGGGCTGAGCTGCAGCTTCTTCGGCTACCACTTCACTTTTATTTACACCAGAGCGAGCTACATAATTGTCAATCGCGTTATGAAATAAAGGGGTTTCAATGGTGCCTGGACATACCGCGTTCACGCGAATGTTGTATGGGGCATAATCAAGTGCCGTGGTTTTTGCAATAGACGCCAGCGCACCTTTACTTACCCCGTAGGCAAAGGAGTTTCGCTTTCCTACAAACGACTGATCAGATCCCATCACCACAATGGCTCCACTACCCTGCTTTTTCATCGTCGGCAAGCAAGATTTAATTGCGCCATAGGCGCCTTTAACGTTCAGGCTAAGTACCTTATCAAGCAAGGCTTCGTCGGTATCCTCAATAGTTGCAGACACGTGGATACCAGCATTACACACTAACGCGTCTATGCGTTGATAAGCCGTCATAACTTCATCGATTGCAGCTTCAACGTTACTTACCACGCTTACATCACAAGGCTTCCAAATAGCGTTAGGCACAGCTTGCTCAAAGTCTCTTATATCTAAGTTAACCACTTGATAGCCATTTTCGCTAAACAACTTGCATACCGCGAAACCGATACCCAAGCTTCCGCCTGTGACTATACAAATCGGGGCCTGCGCTTCATTACTACTATATTCAATATTTTTCTTCGCGCTATCTGAATTCATATCTTTATGTACCGTGTTGCTGGTGCGTATGCGTTGTTTCAATGTAGGCTAAGCATGCCAGTGAGAATGTGAATTGCAAGCTAGCTAAGCATTTGTGTTCACCATTCTATATTAACAGTGACACACGAGACATCATCACCAGCATTTTAATGAGCTGCTCTCATTGCCACATCATCCAAATTTATTATTAACTTTCCTTTAACGGACTATTCGGACTACGCTTTTTGTGACTATAATAGGCAAAATTAAAACACTTGTTTGAAAAAGGAGTCATCCATGCCTCTGTACCACGCCCCTACAACTGATTTTCAGTTCTTATTAAAAGACTGGCTTGGACTTGATGCTCACTACGAAAAGCTCGGTATCAGCGACTTTGATAGCGAACTAGCCAATGAAATTATTGCGCAAGGCGCAAAGTTTGCGTTGGATGTGGTTGCCCCTCTTAACCGTGAGGGCGATGAGGAAGGCTGTAAGCTTGAAGACGGTAAAATTACCACACCTAAAGGCTTTGCAGATGCTTATCAGGAATACGTTGCTAACGGCTGGAACGCAATGCTAGGCACTGCCGAGTACGACGGGCAAGACTTGCCGTACACTATGGCGGTGCCTGTTCACGAAATGCTAAACGCGGCGAACTTAAGCTGGCGCTTAACCACCATGCTTACCGAAAGCGCCACGCTTGCGGTTACTAAGCACGCCAGTAAAGAATTGAAAGATATCTACCTTGCTAAGCTAATCAGCGGTGAGTGGACAGGTACAATGAACCTGACCGAGCCTCACGCGGGAACCGATTTGAGCTTGCTTAGCACTAAAGCTGAGCCACAAGGCGACGGTAGCTACAAAGTAACCGGTAACAAGATATTTATTACTGCTGGTGATCAAGACTGGAGCTCGAACGTTATTCACCTTGTGCTAGCTCGCCTTCCTGACGCACCAAAAGGTGTTAAAGGTATAAGCCTGTTTTTAGTGCCTAAATTCCTTCCAGATGCTAGCAATGAGCCAGGTGAGGCGAACAGCCTTTCAGTAGGAAGCATTGAACACAAAATGGGGATCAAAGCGAGCCCAACATGTGTGATGAACTTCGACGGTGCAACAGGCTACCTTGTCGGTGAAGAAAACCAAGGCCTCGCATGCATGTTCACTATGATGAACGACGCCCGATTCCAGGTAGGTCTTCAGGGCTTAGGTGCCGCAGAAGCCTCGTACCAGGGCGCGCTAACCTACGCACGCGAGCGTGTGCAGTCTCGCGCACCTCAGGGTATCCAAAACCCAGAGGGCAAAGCAGACCCAATCGTATTTCAACCTGACGTAGCGCGTATGCTACTTACACAGAAATCATTGATTGAAGGTTGCCGTGCACTTTCACTTTTCTACGCTAAATTTATGGACGTAGAAAAGCTTGGTGAGGGCCAAGAAAAAGAAGATGCCGACAAAATACTTCAGTTTTTAACGCCTATCTGTAAAGCCTTTATGACCGATATGGGCCTTGAAACGACTAGCCTAGGTGTACAGGTATTCGGTGGTCACGGTTTTATTCGTGAGTGGGGCATGGAGCAACTTATGCGCGATGTGCGCATTGCAATGCTGTACGAAGGAACGAACGGTATACAGGCCCTAGACCTTATCGGCCGTAAGCTTACCCGCGATGGCGGACAAATGATGGAAGCTACTTATAAAGCGTTTAGTGCATTAGTTAGCGACATTCAAGACAGTGAAGCGAAAGGTCTGGCTCAAGGTATTCTTGATGATTGGCGTGCATCTTCAGCAGACTGCTTAGGTATGGATGCAACCACCGCTGCAGCAGCTGCCTGCGATTACTTGGCATACAGCGCCTATTCATTGATTGGTGTACTTTGGTACAGCATGGCTGACAAAGCTCAGGCATCGGGCAATACGGTACTTGCCGCTTCGAAGATGAAGACACGTGACTTCTATATGGAACGTATCTTAGTACGCCGTGACGCACATAAAGCCGCTTACAAAGCAGGCCCTGAAAGCACACTTGCTATTTCAGGCAATGAGTTTGATTACCTGTAAGCTATATACGCTTTCTTAGCCCAACAAACTTGGACTAAAAACACAAAAAAGGTCACTACACGTGACCTTTTTTATTACCTTTTTACGAAGAGGTATTAATCGTTTGCCGCGACTTGTGTGGAAAACGTATCAGCAAACCAGTCGTTTAGCATGGCTTTCTCGTACGATAACGACTCGGTGCGGTTGTGACGAATATTCGACTCCATAAAGTCCATGTCTTTAAGCTTCACATCCTCACCACTTAAAATGACCTGACCATCAGAATTAGATAGTGAGTAACTAAACGTCATTCTTGGAATATCTATGCGTTTAATTATTCGCACATCGCTGCCAGCCCCGCTGCCAAAACCTACAAACTGGCTCGGCCAAACTTGACCAGCCAAATCAACGTTTGTCACCGTCATCGACAGTACCTGTGATTCGGGCAGGTCGCTAGCTAATTCTGTAATGTGTTCTTCTAAGTCTTTTAAAGTTCGCTCACGAAAGCGTTTACGAGATTCATTGGCTGGCCTGACATCGCTGTAAGATTCTGGCTCTTCCCATGTTATCTCTACCTCAGCGGCTTGGGTTGGCGCAAAAACAACTAGAGCCCCTACGGCTGCGGCGCAACTTAAACAAGAAAAAGTACGTAATTTATTCACTTTCATGCTCCTAAATTCAGTCGTTTAACCTTAAGTTAGCAAGCGTTGAGAAAGTTATTAATCAAAAAAACATTAGAAAAGTTTTAGATTTAACTTTTTCTTACTCAAAAAGCTAATGTCACTTTGAAACTTGCATAACCGGCGACTGCTTAATGATTAGGCACAGTTTTGCGCGTTTAGTTCCCGTAAAATTAGGGTTTATATCATCGTTTTCACAATAGGTGTGGTGAAAGCGTTTTACGCTTGCAGCATCGGCGGTAATTAGTTTAACGTAGCTTTGCTGGTAAGGTTTCAAAGGGCTTAGTTCAATATTTATTTTATCTTGCAAACTACGTAACTCTTTTCGCTCTGGAAGGGTGGCAATGGACACCAGCCAGTCAGAGACAGAGTTTTGAATATCTTCAAATAAATACTGGACAAAAGGAGAGCGCAGCACTATTACCAAAACAATAATTTCCGCAGCGATAATAAAGAACCGTAACATAACTTCTCAGCTAACTTTGATAGGGGTTTACAACAAATAGCGCCTACTTTGTGCGCTTTTCACCAACAATATACTTAATAAATGCTTTGCTAATTTGTATTACAACAAGGTTCACTGTACATGATTTGGACACTTATTGGCCACATAATTGCGCTGCATGGTAGTGTGTTATCTAACTTACTGTAAACACGATAGTTTATACTAAGGTATAACTTGTATACTTTTTCGACCGACACTTTTTAGGGCTAACCATTTATTCAATTTTACGCTTATTAGCCATGTCGCTGTATGTAGAAATTTACAAAATGACATAATGCAAAAGAAAAATAACAAGCCACCAGTATTATTTTCTGAACTTTCAGTATTGACTGAAAGTTTAAAAAGATAGACCATACGCCGCATTATTGATCTATATTAAATATGACGTGTTGAACGCGGTTATACTGCACAAGCAGTTTGTTACGTCACATAAGGTTAAGCTATGAATGAACAAATACCGGTCAAAAACGTAACACCGGTAAAAGTACATAAACCCAAAGGAGCCACAGAGGGTAAACGTCACGACTCCCGTAGCCGTATTTATGTGCGCGCCGTAAAGGGCCCCTTGGAAACGTTTAGACGTTTCTTCGGTCTTTTCTTTTTAGCCCTTTTTGCCATCATTCCATGGATTCAGTACAACGGCCATCAGGCCGTACTGCTTGATATTGGCGAGCAACGTTTTACTATTTTCTCGCTTACCTTGTGGCCTCAAGACCTTACCTTACTGGCCTATATATTCATTGTTTCCGCTTTTGCATTGTTTTTTGTCACCACCTTCGCAGGTAGAGTGTGGTGTGGCTTTATGTGCCCACAAACGACATGGGTATACATATACACATGGTTTGAAGAGAAGTTCGAAGGCCCGCGTAACAAGCGTATAGCGCTAGATGCGCGTAAAATGGATGCAGATAAATTTTTGCGTAAAACGGCGAAGCATACCGCTTGGGTATTGGTAGCCCTATTAACTGCGCTAACCTTTGTCGGCTACTTCACGCCAATTGATGCTCTGTTTGTTGATTTCGTCACATTCGATACCAGTTTCTGGGCAGGGTTTTCTGTTATTTTCTTTGCAGTTTGTACCTACGGGAATGCAGGCTACATGCGTGAAATCATGTGTACCCACATTTGCCCTTATGCACGATTCCAATCTGCCATGTTCGACAAAGATACATTTACCGTATCTTACGATGCAAAACGCGGCGAACAGCGCGGCCCACGCCCTCGAAAGCTCAGTCACGAACAGGTGCAGGAAAAAGGCTTAGGTGACTGCATTGACTGTAATTTATGTGTTCAAGTCTGCCCTACCGGTATTGATATTCGCAACGGCCTTCAATACGAGTGCATCAACTGCGGTGCCTGTGTTGATGCCTGTAATGGCGTAATGGATAAAATGGGCTACCCCAAAGGCTTGATAAGCTTTACCTCAGAGGAAGAACTTGCTGGTGGTAAGACTCACGTTTTTCGACCTAAACTAATTGGTTACTTTGTCGTTCTTCTGGTGATGACGGGTTTGTTGTTCGCCAATATTTGGACACGCAGCCCAACTGAAGTCGACATCATCCGCGACAGAAACTCACTGTACCGCGAGACCAATGAAGGGCTTATTGAAAACGTATATACCATAAAAGTGCTCAACAAAACCCAGCAAGAGCAAACGTATACTATTGCTGTAAAAGGTCTTCCTGACTACGAATACATAGGCGAGCAAGAAGTAACAGTTAAAGGTGGTGCGGTTTACAGTACGCCGATTTCTGTTGCAACGGACGCTTATAATCTGGAAGATACGGTTACCGATATTTTTATCAGTGTAACCACCACTATTGATGGGGAAACGGTTACGGTTGATGAACCAACGAAGTTCCTTTATCGATGACAGATTTTTCTTTTTCTGGGCTTAGCCCAGACACCATATTAGATGCCCTGGAAAGTCAGGGCATTTTTCTTCAAAGCGGCCTGCTAGCGCTCAACAGCTACGAAAACCGCGTTTATCAATTTTTGGCTGAAGACGGTCAGCGCTATGTGGCAAAATTCTATCGCCCAGGTCGATGGACAGATGCGCAAATTCTTGAAGAACACGCGTTTGCTGCAGAGCTAATGGATAACGAAATCCCATTGGCTGCACCTTTAGCTTTAAACGGTAAAACACTCCATCATCATACGGTGGCAGAGACTGACTATCGATTTACGCTATTCCCTTCGGTAGGCGGTAGACAATTTGAAAACGACAACCTTGATCAGCTCGAATGGATGGGGCGTTTTATTGGTCGTATCCATCGCGTTGCGTCAGCTAAAGAGTTTGCAGATCGCCCCTCAATTGACATTGAAAGTTACCTTGATGAGCCCAAACAGGTTCTGTTGCAAAGCACACTGCTACCCGAGCATTTAAAGACGGCCTTTTTTGCCATACTCAATCCAGTTATTGAGGCCACCCAACAAGCGTATAAGCCAACATCGAATATTCGTTTACACGGTGACTGCCATCCAGGCAATATACTATGGCGCGACGGTCCAACCTTCGTTGACTTAGATGACTGCCGTATGGGACCCGCTATTCAAGACTTATGGATGATGTTAAGTGGCGACCGCCAACAGCAGCTTTTGCAGCTAGATACCCTAGTAGAGGCCTACGAAGAATTTCACGAATTCGATACGGCTCAGTTAGCGCTTATCGAACCGCTTAGAGCAATGCGCATGGTGCATTACATGGCGTGGCTTTCTCGTCGGTGGGAAGACCCTGCGTTTCCTCGTGCGTTCCCTTGGTTTGCTGAAGACAAATATTGGGAAGGCCAAATACTTGCCCTTAAAGAACAGCTATCTGCACTCCAAGAGCCCCCGTTGAAACTAGGTTACTGATCCAACTTTTACATCACTTATCAAAGCGCTTTTTCGATATTTTTATACAAATCGAAAAAGCGTAATTTATAAGAAACCGTATTCGCTATCACTTTTTAAGTTCTATATAATCGCGCTGTGTAGGTGCTTTTGTCGCGCTCCATAACTACTACTGTGACAATAGTTAAACGGGAAATCAGTGAAAAGCTGATGCTGCCCCCGCAACGGTAAACTCAACGCATTGTCGTTTTCTTTTCATTCGCCACTGTCTTTTATACGTCAACGCGCTTCAGCGCAATCAGACGCCACTAGATGGGAAGGCAAAAGAGCCATTACCTTATCGGTATTGGCGAGTAAGCCCGGATACCGGCCTGTACTTCATGGTGTCGTTTTTTGCTCCTATTCAAAAGAATAAGTAACAACGTGCACTTTCACTCATCATGTGCTCGGGTGGAGCGCATCAAAGATAATATAAAAACCATGCGTACACATTTTACTAAAGCAGCCCTTAGCGCTGCAGTTATTTCGTGCTTAAGCACATCTGCCTTCGCGCAAACTTCAAACCAAGATATTGAAACGCTAACCGTCACCGGCACCCGTTTACCTATTTCGCTAACTAAACTGCCTGGCTCAGTATCGGTGCTGACTGAAAGCGACATTAAAGCTTCGGGCGCACTTCAACTTACCGAACTAATTCGCGGCCTACCGGGCGTTAGCTTGTCTCAGTCAGGCAGTCCTGGTGGCTTAACAGAGCTGCGCGTGCGCGGCGGTGAAACCAACCATCTACTTGTTTTAATTGATGGTGTTGTTGCCAACGATGTAGGCCAAGGGAGTCTTGTTGACCTTGCTCATCTTACTAGCGCCAACGTAGTGCGCATTGAGCTACTTCGCGGCCCGCAAAGTGCGAGGTGGGGTAGCGGTGCAATTGGTGGTGTACTGAGCATTACCACTAAATCTGGCCAGTTTGCCGACAATGTTTCTCACGTAGATTTTTCAGCTGGCATTGGCTCTCAAGGTACCCTTCAGGGCAGCATGAATGCGCGCTCACAGAGCGATGACGTGGGAGTGTCTGCCTACGCGAGCTATATTAGGACTGACGGAGATAACGTATCTCGCGTTGGTAACGAAGACGATGGCTATGACAATATGACTGCTGGCATAAACCTCAATTATGCCGCCACCACCGAGCACACCTTCATCGCGAATTTACGTACTGTTCAATATGAAAATGACTATGACGGTACTGACTTTGTAATAACCGGCCTTCCCGCTGATACAGATAACGTGACAGATGGCACACAAGTTAGTGCGAAATTAAGATGGGAATTTGCCCCTGAAAACACAGGCTACCGTTCGGCATTAAGTGCACACTATCGTAAAGATGAAAACGATAATACTGAATCGGGTACTGATACAGGCGGCACCACGGGTGAGCGTATTGAATTAAACTGGACCGGTTTTTACACCATCGACAATTGGGATTTTGCAGGCGGCGTTGAATATCTACAGCGCCTTTTTGACCAGCGCGGCCCTATTGTATTTGGCGATCCTAACCAAAAACAACACGACAACACCTACAGCGTATTTGCAGAAACAAACAGTCAGTTTACCGAGTCGCTAACGGCAACATTAAGCGCAAGGTTCGACAACAATAGTGAGTTCGACAATGCCGTAAGTTATCGCGGCGGTTTGACATGGCAACTTAACGACCACTACGCTGTTTTCACAAGCTATGGTAGAGCTGTTAAAACACCAACCTTTACTGAACGCTTTGGTTATTTCCCTGCAAGCTTCATCGGAAACCCTAACCTAGAGCCTGAAACCAGTGAAGAGTGGGAAGTAGGTGTTAAAGCCAACTGGCAATCGCTTTCTGGTCAAATCAGTACCTATACCACCGATCTTGAAGACGAAATTAACGGCTTTGTTTATGTTTCTGACTTAGGTGCGTTCAGTGCGGATAATATCGATGGTGAAAGTTCTCGGGAAGGGATTGATGTAGAGCTAAACTGGGACAGTGGCTATGGGGACCTTACCGCCGCCTACAGCTACCTAGACGCTGAGCAAACTGACAGTGGTATCACAAGCACAGAGTTACGTCGTGCTCGCCATCAAGGCTCGATAACTTATACCACTGACTTTGGTACAGAAAAGTTCAGCTTTTACACCAAGCTGGCCTACACCGGAAGCCGTTACGACACTTTCTTCCCACCATTCCCTGAGCCATCTCAAAGGTTAGCGCTTTCAGCTTATACCCTTGCTACCGTTAACGTAGGTTATCAAATCGACAGTCAGTGGCAGGTATCGTTGAAAGTCG
This sequence comes from Alteromonas sp. ABH4_452, assembly GCF_056311825.1. Taxonomy (NCBI): domain Bacteria; kingdom Pseudomonadati; phylum Pseudomonadota; class Gammaproteobacteria; order Alteromonadales; family Alteromonadaceae; genus Alteromonas; species Alteromonas sp. ABH4_452. Next base: position 4,186,525 of record NZ_CM149973.1, read on the forward strand.
ACAATGCATTCGATACCGACTATGAAGATATTGTAGGTTATGCGGGGCAGGAGCGAAGAGCGCTGCTTTCTGTTAACTATACTATGTAGTTAATTTAGGCCAAGCCTAGCAATTCAATCGGCTACACAGTGGTGTAGCCGTTTTTCGTTCAATAGTTTGGCGTATATTTTATTATTGTAGCTTTTGCTTCTACTTATCATCGCCCTTCTTTGCCGCAGGCTTAAACTTCGGCACATTTTTTTATCTCCCCCTACTCTAGCCGTATCAGTAAATGCTATTCATATTCTATTCATGGTAAGAGGTTTATTCTGCGACAATCGCTTATCCCATCGCAGGTAATGTTAACCCCATCGCGTACTAAGACTTTGTTGCGAAACAGGTCCTAGTTAAGCAAACAAGCCTGTGATAATCTCAACATCGATAATCGTTTTTTTAATACAGGATCATAATCCATGAAAAAGTTTGCAGTAATGTTTGTCATGGCAATGCTTTTGCCATTAACAGCTTGCGCTCAAGAGCCGGCGTCTAAATGGAAAGAAGGCACGCACTATACTGTGCTTGATAAAGAAGCCACAGATAAACCCGTAATTACTGAGTACTTCTCGTTTTGGTGCCCTCACTGCTTCCAGTTCGAGCCAATCGTTGCACAAATTAAAGAAAAGAAAAGCGACGGTACTAAGTTCAATAAAGTACACGTAAACTTTATGCGCTTTACTGGCCCAGAAGTTCAGGACGATGCCACTAAAGCTATGCTAATTGCCCGCGCAATGAAGCAAGAAGATGCAATGAATGGTGCTATCTTTAACTATATTCATAAACAGCGCGCGTCTATCACAGGGCTGAAAGACCTTCGCAACATCTTCGTGGTTAATGGCGTAGACGGTGCAGAGTTTGATAAAATGGCTAAGAGCTTCGGCGTTAATAGCATGGTGCGCAAAAACCAACAGCAAATTGATGAGTACCGTGAGCACCTTACAGGTGTGCCTAGCTTTATTATTAACGGTAAATATCAGCCAACGTTTACCGCTGATATGTCATACGATGACATCGCTGACCTTATCGTGTGGTTGTCAGAACAGAAGTAATTGTTTTTTTATCGATTACGCATCACATTTTCCCCCAATAATTGAATGGGCGCTAAGGCGCCCATTTTTACGCCCAGGAGCCCCCGAATGCGAGCAGTAAGCGACTTTGCCGAATTCATTTGTGAACTGGATCAACTTAAAGCGGTTAAGCGCCAGATTACGCTTCCAAGTGATAACTATCGCCAAGAAAACTCCGCAGAGCACAGCTGGCATGTCGCATTAATGGCAAACATGTTAAGTGAATATGCAGCCAAGCCAATTGATATCACGCGAGTTATTCGCATGATCCTTATTCACGATATCGTGGAAATTGACGCTGGCGATATGTTCGCGTTTAACCAGCAAGCCGACCATGACGCGCAAGCTGAGAAGGAACTCGCGGCCGCAAAGCGCATTTTTGGCTTATTGCCAAGCCCACTTGATAGCGAACTGCTCGATTTATGGCTTGAGTTTGAAGCCGCAGAAACCGCCGATGCAGAATTTGCTAAAGCCATGGACCGAGTACTTCCTGTATTTCAAAATATGAAAGACAATGGAGGAAGCTGGAAGCGTCACGGTATTGCAAGAGAGAAAATTGAAGCGCGAAATGCACACTTGAAATCTTGTGCGCCAGCACTGTGGGACTATGTTATGCAGCAGCTAGATATAGCCGTTGAAAAAGGCTGGCTAAGTCAATAACGACTTAGCCAATCAAAGTTTGGTGGAACTATAGCGCTATGTTAGGTCTGAGAGTTAATTCGCATAGCACTTAAAAACGCGTACCAACCCACATCCAAAAGCGATTAGCGTCTACTTTTATATCGCCCGCATCGTAAGTACCGTACTTGATGCCGAAATTGTACTTGCCCGCAAATTTCTTAGTGTATTGAACATTAAATTCGCTACCCAAATCATCCACACCATTGCTGCTGTCGTCAGCGCTGAAATCATGATAAGCCAAAAGCCACTTACCACCGGCTAGGCCGCCAGAAAGTGAAAACTTAAGGTCTTGTAAGCCTTGTGTTGGTGTCCCCAAAAACTGATCGGTCCAACCGTTGAACTTGTGCATAGTAGCAAGAGGTGTAGCAAACCCGTACAGTCCATCATCTGAACCTAGTACTTCATAATCGACTTTAGCGGTTACACCAGAGAAGGTTGCGGCTAGATAGGCATTTAGGTAAGACGCGTCGAAATCAGTGGCTGTTTCTCCTGCGCCAGCTTCGCTCGATTGCGTAGCAAACTCAGCGCCATAAGCCCAATTTATGCTGTCACCTTTCATCTTTCCATCATAGCTTACGCCATACGTATCCAGTGCATTGTCTGTATCATTATCTACTTCTAATAAATACGCGTAGGCCACAAACTTACCTATTTTCGACTTATAAGTAGCGTGAAGGATATGATCTTTTGAATCTAAATCAGCAGCTTCGGCAAAAATACGGTTACGCTTATATAAGTAGCTATAGAAAAGCTCTAGATTGTCAGTTGCCGCATATTTTGCGCTTACGGCATCAAAGGTCTGACGGTCTTGTCTCCAACCAACGTGACCAACAAATCTGTGGTCATCTAGCGTAATAACCTGGCGACCAACCTTGGCGGTAAAGTCATCTGTTTTGTATTGAATAAAGGCTTGGTCAACTTCCGTTGTTTCAGGGTCGGCAATTACCGAGTATTCACCCACATTGAAGCCAGTAGGCCCTACGGTGAACTCATCTTGCCCCATTACAATGCGGCTATCTTCAACTTCGGCGGTAAACGAGAAACCATTAACACTCCCCGAGCTAAAGCCTAAACGGGTACGTAAGGTCAGTGCGCTTGCATCTTCTAGCGCGTTGTCTTGGTCTACGGCCTCATAACGCAAGTTTAGGTCAGCCCATGCCTTTGAGTCACTTAGCGCGGTGTGAATATCAGCAGCAATCGCGCTGCCACCTAGTACTGCCATAACAGAGGCAGCTAACATATTGATGCTTAGTTTTTTAAACGTGTTCATGCGTGTTCCCTATCGGTTTTGATTTTAATTTTTTTATTAGCCAACACTTACCCAGCCAGCATGAAAATGCCGGTTAAAAAGTGAAAGTTATACGTTGTAGGCGGTAAAGCTACCGCCCTTATCAGATGCCGATAGTGCTAGGCAGCATCTGATTTTTTAGTGTCTTTTTTTTCAGATGTCACCCCGCTGGGTTTTGATGATGCGTTGTTAGTACGTGAAGTAACGGTTTCAACCTTCTTCTGTTTGTCGTAAAGGAAGGTTAATACCTCATGTCTGTAGTGGTTATATTGTTTGTTGTCGGCAAGCGCTAATCGGTCGCGCGGGCGAGGCAACTCAATATCTAAGATTTCGCCAATAGTAGCTGCTGGGCCATTGTTCATCATTACGATGCGATCAGATAGCAATACTGCTTCATCCACGTCATGGGTAATCATGATGACGGTATTACCCAAATCAGCATGAATTTCCATTAGCGAGTCTTGAAGGTGAGCACGGGTTAATGCGTCAAGCGCGCCAAACGGTTCGTCCATCAATAACACTTTAGGTTCCATTGCCAGCGCGCGCGCAATACCTACTCGTTGTTTCATACCCCCGGAGATTTCACTTGGCAATTTGTCGAGTGCGTGAGTCATGTGTACAAGCTCTAAGTTGTGCATGATCCATTCGCGCATCTCGCCTTTACTCTTACCTCGCATGGTGGATTTAACGGCCAACTCAACGTTCTTATATACCGTAAGCCAAGGCAATAGCGAATGGTTTTGAAATACTACGGCGCGCTCTGGTCCAGGCTGCTTCACTTCAGCGCCATCTAATATTACGCCTCCTGAAGTTGCTTGGTGTAAACCCGCGATAATATTCAGCACAGTCGATTTTCCGCAGCCAGAGTGACCAATCAATGAAACAAATTCACCTTTGCTAATTTTAAGATTTACATCTTGAAGCGCAGTAAAGGGGCCCTTTGGAGTTGGGAAGTCGATACCTACCTGCTCTAATTCTAAATGTTTAGTATGCATAAATTTCTCCTCAAAATTAGCGTAATACGCTCGACTTATCCCAGCTTACCGCGCGCTGAATTGATAACATTAGACGGTCCAATACAAAGCCGATGACACCGATAGTTAATACTGCCACCATGATTCGGGCTAAGGATTCTGAACTACCGTTTTGAAACTCATCCCAGACAAACTTTCCTAACCCTGGGTTTTGGGCAAGCATTTCTGCTGCTATGAGTACCATCCAACCAATACCAAGCGATAATCGAAGCCCAGTGAATATCATTGGAATTGAAGATGGCAGTACTATTTTCGTAAGGTGAGCAAAAGGTGTAAGACGCAGCACTTTGCTCACGTTGATAAGATCTTTTTCAATATTTGAAACCCCTACGGCAGTGTTAATAAGGGTTGGCCATAGGCAGCAAAGCGAGACCGTGAAAGCAGAAGTAACAAACGACTTTGAAAACGCTGGGTCATCACTGACATAAAGCGCACTTACTACCATAGTGACTAGTGGTAACCATGCTAGTGGCGAAACGGGTTTGAATAATTGAATAAGCGGGTTTATTGCCGTGTAGGCTGATTTGCTTAAACCACACAAAATACCCAATGGAACTGCAACTACTGATGCAATAAAAAACCCAACCATAACGGTGTAGAGGCTGGTCCAAATTTGATCGAAGAACGTGGGCGCACCGGTAAAGTCTCGTATCTTAGGCTTATAAGTAGGGTCTTGCGCCACACGCGCTGCATTTCGTTCTTCCTGACGTTGATAGAAAGCATCTGCCTTTTCACGCTGGGCGACATGCTCGTCTATTAAAGCACCCGCTTGTTCAAAAACTTGTGCAGGGCCTGGAAATTGGCCTAACGATGTATCGATACTTTTTGCAACGCCATTCCAAATGGCCAGAAACATCAGCAAGCCGATTACAGGCAGCAACAACGCAGGCGTGGATTGATATAAACGACTCAATAAAGAGTTTGCGTTTGACGGCGATGATGGAAGGCGAAGAATGGTTGTCATCTTGCTCATTGCTTGCTCCTGATATTTAATGTGCGCTATTGCGCTTTGAATGCCCCGTCTCACCTGAGGGTCGACGAGGCAACTTTACGAGACACTTACAGAACAGTGTCGCCTTTAAGACCAATATCAAATTGCTCTAAGTAAGCGTTAGGCTTGCTTCCATCAAACGTTACGCCATCAATAAACTCGCTCTGAGGCGGCTTATAACCTGTTTCCGTTCCAAACTCAGGGAAATCAGATGCCTTTGCTTTACCCTCAGCGATAAGCGCTTTAGCAGCTTGGGCATAAACTTCTGGCTTGTAGACCTTTTTGGCCGTTTCCTTGTACCAATCGTCAGACTTAGCTTCTGAAATTTGTCCCCAGCGGCGCATTTGTGTGAGATACCAAATTGCATCACTGTAGTACGGGTAAGTAGCGTTGTAGCGGAAGAACACATTGAAGTCTGGCACGTCACGCTTGTCGCCTTTTTCGTATTCAAAGGTGCCCGTCATGCTGTTAGCCAGTACGTCTTCGTCTGCGCCAACGTAGTTGCTTTTAGCAAGAATTTTTACTGCTTCAGGACGATTAGCATTGTCGTTTTCATCCAACCACATTGCTGCACGAATTAAGGCTTTTACCACGCGTATGTGAGTATTTGGATACTTGTCAGCCCAACCTTGGCTTACACCAAACACTTTTTCAGGGTTGTTTTTCCAGATCTCATAATCGGTAATTACAGGTACACCGATACCTTTAAATACCGCTTGTTGGTTCCATGGTTCACCTACGCAGTAGCCATAAATAGTGCCTGCTTCCATAGTCGCTGGCATTTGTGGTGGTGGCGTTACAGACAATAGTGCTTGTGCATCGATTTGGCCTGCGGTATCACCTTTGTGAGGGGCGTAATAACCTGGGTGAATGCCACCTGCTGCTAGCCAATAACGCAGCTCGTAGTTGTGGGTAGAAACAGGAAATACCATGCCCATATTGAAAGGTTTACCGGCGTTGCGGTATTCATCAACAACCGGTTTAAGATAATCAGCTTTGATTGGGTGTACAGGCTTGCCATCTTCCTGTGGAATGTACGCCTTCATTTTCTCCCAAATCTCGTTTGATACGGTAATGCCATTTCCGTTTAGGTCCATGCTAAACGCAGTAACTACATGGGATTCCGTACCAAAGCCAATAGTCGCGCCAAGCGGTTGACCTGCAAGCATGTGAGCGCCATCTAGCTGGCCATCAATAACCCGGTCTAGCAGCACTTTCCAGTTTGCTTGCGCTTCTAATGTGACGTATAGCCCTTCATCTTCGAAAAAGCCTTTTTCATACGCCACAGCAAGCGGCGCCATATCAGTCAGTTTAATAAAACCAAACTTCAGTTCTTCTTTCTCTGGCCATCCTACTGCGGGCGCTTGTGCTGAAACAGATGTTGAAAATGTTGCTACAGAAACGACAAGTGCAGCACAAACGCTCGCGCCCACCGTTCTAAAGCGTTTTAGTAATGATGTTGTCTTTAACCCAGTCATACGTGTTCCTCGTAGCCAAAAAAAAACCCACCAGCTATAGACATTTACATGTCTAGCACGGTGGGCTTCGTTGCCGTGTTAGTAACATCGGAGTAATTACTAACGCATCAAGTTGTTATTGGTAAGTCAGGAATTCCCGCTCACACACCTCATCTTAAAGGGAGGTTATAAAAAAGCTTTAGCTTAATAAAACCATCTTTTCTTATTATTATCATTTGCCATAAATGCTGGAGAAGTTGGAGCTTCCTTACCGTTCTCCACTGATTCCTAATAATTTTTCTTATTCACACTATGGAAAATGTTGTGCATTACACGATGCATAAGCAGTCGTGTCGCATTCGCAGCCTTGTACGGCAACGTTGTTTTGCACGTATGTATTTGCAGTCAACGTGCCAAAAATTTAACCGTATGATTTTTAAAGAAATACTGAAAAATATAGCTAGGCACTTACAGCCTAAAGAAAGGTTTTGTGCACCAAAACGGGGGAGGTGTTCAACCATGGTGCGAGCAAACAAGCACCACGATTGAGTATATTTAAACGTATAAACACGCCCAACACGAATGGTAGGCGCTCTGATCTATAGACGTTTCGTGAACTGTCCGATAGCGTTAACTACCTCATTCGCTCCACTTTGAATTTCACCCATCGCGTTACCTGATTGCGTTGAATATTCTAATGCATCGCGGGCTTTTTCCTGTCCTGCTTCAATAAGCTGAACGGCATTTTCAGTAAGTTTTCTGTTCTCTACAACAACGTTGACTATTTCTTCTGTAGCACTGCTTGTTCGTGAAGCTAACTGCCTTACCTCATCGGCAACAACAGCAAACCCTCGACCTTGGTCACCTGCGCGAGCGGCTTCAATAGCGGCGTTAAGCGCGAGCAAATTGGTTTGATCAGCAATTCCACTGATACTTTGTACCAAATCGGCAACTTTTTGTGATTGCTCATCGAGGTCTTTGATGCCTTCGCTCGCATTGCCCATTTGAGTGGTGAGCTCATTCATTGCTTTCACTGTGGCATTAAGCACTTCATTACCTTTGCGGGCTTGCTCTCCTGTCTCTTGCGAGATATTAAATGCCACATTAGCCGCTTCAGAAATTGCAAACTCACGCTGCATTTGCTCAGTAATGACGGTGGCAAACTTAACGACTTTATAAAGGTTTCCGTCTTCATTTCTAATTGGGTTATACGACGCTTCTAACCAAACTTCGTTGCCCCGGCTATCTATTCGCTTAAACCTACCTGATTCTAATTTCCCTTCAGCTAAGTCCCGCCAGAAATGTTTATATTCTTCTGAATTAGCTTCTTGTTCGGTACAAAACATTCTGTGATGCTTACCTTCTATCTGCTCTAGGGAGTACCCCATACCTTTAAGAAAGTTGTCATTCGCTGTTATTATCGTTCCATCTAAATTGAACTCAATCACAGCAGATGAGCGGTGGAGCGCAGCAATCATATCGCGCAGTTCGTTGCTAAAAGTGATGTTTCGCGTTTGTTCTGCCATGTAGAAGGCGATATATTTTACGTTACCGTTCGCGTCATCAACGGGCTGCACAATACCGCGTACCCACATTTCTTGACCTTTCGCATCTAAAAAACTGACTGCTCCATGCCAATGACGATGCGTTTTAATCGCACCGAGCATATCCTGTCCAGCAGGTTTTCTAAGCGCACTTTGGCTCATCAATCTCTCTAGAGACTTTCCCTCTAATTCACCTATTGAGTAACCAGTTGCCTGAGAACACAAGTCGTTGATAGCATTAACCCTACCGTCAGGGTTTAATTCTATATAAAGCATCTCTTCGCGCAGCTCCTCCTGAACTGTTTGATATGCCTCAATCTCCTTTTTCAAACGTAAGTTTTCAGCTATTACCTCTTTATTTTTGAAAAACATCCTCTGCTCCTGATGAACTAAGCGCGCTTATTCGTCAGCCTGTAACCCTTCGGCGATGCAGCACATTTGAAATAGTACGTGCTCCGTCACTCGCAATTACGGTTAGTATCAGGAACGATAAGCTAATTTTTTTCGGTTTTGATTAAAGATAGCAGAGGAAATCGAGATTATTAGGGATCAACAAAAATAAAAGCATTAATATTTGTTGGTCAATGAAAAATCTTACCCTGTGAACCAGAACAAGCAAACTCTGGGATTGCTCAGCCTCTCTTTACGGAAGTGATGTATATACGCAGCGATTAAGACAATACGACGATTGGCAATTTTTCGTCAATCTAAAAGCTTTTTATGCTCTGATAAATTCCATGTTTAAGCTGGTAGTTCGCGATCAAATAAGCGTGGTCTCTAGTAAAGAAAATGGTCAACACAACCAAGTCATTAGAATGGCGATGCGTTCTTATCTCGCTGCGCCCAAAGCTGTCGTGCTTGCGATAAGGCATCTGCAACATCACAACTTTGTAGAAGCACTAGATAGCTGGCAAGTGTGCTTAAAATAGCCTGTTCACCGTAAAGGCTGTTCGCTTCACCCTTCCACACGTCGAGCATATCGTCTACGTTCATATCTTTGTCTTTTAGCGCCCACTTGTCAGCAACCACCGGCATTATTACTTCGTCAGTTTTACCATTACGGGTAATGAAAAGTTCGGTTTCTCGTTCTCCGTTAACCTCGGGGTCGCCACCATCGCCGCGAAAACAAAGGGCGTTTATTGACGGGTAATTTTCATTAACGCGACAATGCTTATGGTCAAGGTGCATGTGGTAAACCCCCTGCACACAAAATTCTGCGCTGGTGGGGTTCAATAGCCTGGCTAGGGTGTTGGCACAAGAGCGTAGCCCAAACACTTCGCGTAGCTTGATGATGGTATCCAGCGAAGGTAATAAGTAAGATAAATCGAGATAGGTTACGCTTTTATCAGCAATCTGCTGGTTTGCCTCAGCGATACTGGTGACTTCAGGTAGTCCCAACTTTGGCAATGCTATACTTGCATAAAGACGACCCGAACCGGGTTCATGGGCACCGTGAAGCATAATGGAATAACCGTTTTTGGCTAGTACGGCTACGGCCAGTAAGTACCAAGGAAGCTGACGACGTTTTCCTGCATAACACCCAATATCTAACGTTGGGGTAAGTGTCTTAACCTCTGGCTCAATCAATTCTCGACATGCATCAACAAAACCAATTACTTCTTTTGGTGTTTCTTCACGGGTGCGAAGTAACATAAGAAATGCGCCCCGTTGATCGCCGGTCACTTCATTGGCCAATACCATTTTCATGGCATGATAAGCTTCATCACGGGTGAGGCTACGCCCCCCTTTTTGACCCTTACCAATAATCTTTATGTATTCGCTAAATGGTTGCTGCATGCTCGGATGAATGTAGTAGAAGAGTATTTACCTGTTGACGAGACTCTACCACCTTTCCAAATATAAGTAACGTAGGCCCCGTTAAATTTGCTGCTTCTACCTTGCTATGAATATCAGCAAGCACGCCAGTGATTACGCGCTGTTGAGGCGAAGTGGCATTTTCAATTGCCGCTACTGGCCATGTGGTTGGCACCTTGTGATGAATCAAGCCTTTGCATAGCCCTTCAAGTCGGCTTAGCCCCATATAAACCACCATGGTTTGCTTCAATACATTTTGCGCCATGGGTGCCATTTCTGGCCATTGATCCACGTCCTTAAAATGTGCGGTCATAAAGCTCACCGACTGAGCACAACGCCTGTCGGTTAAAGGGATCCCCGTATAGGCTGACACACCCGATGCCGCTGTAATACCAGGCACAATAGCAAAAGGAATGTTAGCTTTTGTTAGCGCATCGGTTTCTTCACAGGTTCTCGCAAACAAGGCCGGGTCACCGCCTTTTAGTCGCACCACGGTATGACCCAAACTGGCAAGTTCAACCACTCGCTTGCAAATAGCGTCTTGGGTAAAACTATGCTTCTTACAGCGCTTTCCTACGTACTCTTTCGCTACGCTAGATGGAATGAGCGAAAGAATATCTTCGCTTACAAGTGCGTCAAACAATACCACATCGGCTTGCTGTAAAAGGCGAAGCGCTTTTAAGGTAAGTAGCTCTGCATCGCCAGGACCTGCGCCTACAATAAATACTTGGCCCTGCTGTTGACGCTCATCGCCAAGGTTTGCTGTTTTCAGCCACTTGTTGAGGTGCGAATACTTAGCTAATGATTTAAAAGTGTCATTACGCTTACGAGTTGCCGAAGCCTTATTCGAAGTTGCATCGCGATAAAAAAGATTAGACAGAGGTTTCTGCTGTTTGAATAAGGTGCGCAAAAACGGTAAAGACCAACTAGATGCAATTGACATAATTTAACGCTCCTAAACAGATTGGGTTTCTATAACTAAATGCTTGTCTATAAGCTCGGACAAGGCGGGCTTGCAAGAACCACAGTTAGTGCCGCATTTTAACTGTTTACCAAGTTCGCTTACCGATGAACAGCCTTTGGTGATGGCATCTGTAATCGTCTTTTCACGTACTTCAAAACAGCTACAAACTACATCGCCTTTTAGAAATGCGTCATCCACTTGTCCTCGTAATAAATTGCGTTGTGACTCAGTGGAAATCGCCGTATTTAATAGGCTGGCAAGCCACGCATTTGGTACTGACCAAGTGCTTTTTGTCTGTGCCGCCACATGAGCCGAGCCTGTTTTTTCTGGCTCATCGCCCAGAAATGCGGCGAAGCACAGTAGGTCATCGACAAGCGCAAGGCATACTGAAAAAGTGTGATGGTGAAACTGTAATAGCACCGCGTTTTGCGGTAACTGTGGTATCAAGCTTTGAGTAAATTCTCGACGTTCTTTGTTCGACGCTACGTTTAATACTGATAGTGCTTCTTCAGAACTACTTCCGCTTGATGTAGCGCCTTCGGCCTCAAGCGGTGTTTTATTCCAGTAATCACACACTTTCTTTAGCGCTTCTTGATTATCGATGCTGGGATTATCGATGTTTGTTTTGGAGTCGTGTGACGACTGTATCTTTGATGATAAAAAAAGTTTCCCATACGTAGCGTAACGTACAGGTGCAATAGCCACTGCAGCGTGTTTTAGTTCGGGCTGTCCTGAAATCGGGTCTACCGCGCTCGCGTAAAGTGCGCCTAGCTTACTGTGAGAACCCCATTGCGACGACCAGTGTATGGGTATAAACACTTCCCCTTTGCGCATATCAGTATCCGTTTTTACCGGATAGATAACATGGGCATCTTTACACACTGCACTTGTCAAAGAGACAAGGTCATTATTTGCAACACCCAACTCAGCAGCATCTTTAGGGTTTATATAGACAGAGGCGCTCGGCATATGGGCCAGTAACTTTGCGGCCTTACCCGTGCGCGTCATGGTATGCCATTGATCTCGAGCTCGACCGCTGTTAACGACAAAAGGGTATGCATCTGAAGTAACCTGCAGTGGAGCTTTATAGGTTACGGGAATGAGTTTAGCCTTACCGCTAGGCGTCGAAAACTGCTTATCTTCAAAAGGACGCTTACTGATAAGGTTGGGCTTAGTGTTTGCGTTAAGCTTGGTACCGGATGAGGGAGTATTCAAAACCGCGCTCTGAAAAGGCCACTGGATAGGTGATAGAGCGTTGTACTGCGCTTCACTTAGCATTTGCAAAGGTGATAAGTCTAACTGGCGTTTGCCATTATTGTGATAGCCAGTTAAGCCAGCGTATTCGCAGAATATTTGCGACGGATGAGTAAAGCTAAATGCCTCGTCAAAACCCATTTTAGCCGCCACGTCGCACATAATTTGCCAATCGTGTTTTGCACTTCCAGGCGGGTGCAATATGCCCCGCTGACGTGATATACGGCGCTCTGAATTCGTCACTGTACCGTCTTTTTCTGACCATCCCGAGGCAGGAAGGGCAATGTGGGCGTAGTTAAGCGTATCATTCGATTTAACAATATCAGACACTACGACCATCTCGCACTTTGAAAGTGCGCGCTCAACTTGGCCTCGGTTGGGCATACTGACAACAGGGTTAGTCCCCATTATCCAAACGAATTTAACCTTTCCACTTTCTATTGCGTTAAAGAGGTCTACAGCTTTAAGCCCCTGCCCTTTGGGCATAACGGGTGCGTCCCAGTAGGTTTTTACTGCTTCGATATGCTCTGGGTTTTCTAAATCCATGTGGGCAGCTAGCATGTTAGCTAGCCCGCCTACTTCACGCCCCCCCATGGCATTAGGCTGACCTGTGATGGAAAACGGACCACAACCGTCTTTGGCAATCAAGTCTGTAGCTAGGTGGCAGTTAATAATGGCTTGGGCTTTATCTACGCCAGCGGAAGACTGATTAACGCCCATAGAATAAAAAGTAATGGCGCTAGATACTTCACAGAATGCGTCGAAAAAAGCCTTAACCTTGGTTTTTTCTATATCGCATACGCTAGCCACGTCATCCAGCGTTAAGCCACTTGCACTTTCAAGCGCTTCATCAAGCCCCTCGGCATAGGTTTCGACGGTGGTTCTATCTATTCTACCTTGTGCGTCTGCATAGCTAAGTAAGCCATTAAACAGCGCAACATCGCTACCTGGTTTTATAGGAAGGTGTAAGTCGGCTATCGTACAGGTTTCAGTTTTGCGCGGGTCGACAACGATGACCTTCATATTTGGGTTTTTAAGCTTAGCTCGCTGAATGCGCTGAAAAAGCACAGGATGGGCCCACGCCGTATTACTTCCCGTAATTACCAATAAATCTGTACACTCTAAGTCGGTGTAATCGCAAGGCACCACGTCTTCACCAAAGGCGCGCTTATAAGCAGCTACGGCTGATGACATGCAAAGACGAGAGTTGGTATCGATATTGGCACTGCCGATATAACCTTTCATAAGCTTATTGGCAATGTAGTAGTCTTCAGTAAGAAGCTGGCCTGATACATAAAAAGCAACGGCATCCGCGCCATACTGCGCAATGGTAGATGTGATCTTATCCGCAATCACATCGGTGGCAGTGTCCCAATCCACCGATTGACCTGCTATGGCTGGGTGAAGCAAACGCCCATTTAGGTCGTTTGTTTCAAGCAGGTTTGTTCCTTTAACACACAATCTTCCATAATTGGCGGGATGCTCTGGCGTGCCTTTAACAGTGTCCAGGGTTGTGGCACGCTTGCTTACGTTGCAACTGATATCTACACCACACCCTACGCCGCAGTATGGGCATGTTGTTTGTCTTAATTGTTCAGACATCATTTCGGGTTGCCGTCTAGCCATATTCATTTCATTACCTTTTTCGATTTCGAAGTAACTGAATGCGTTTTTGCAAGAAGGCTTTATTCATGTGGGCATTCAAATACTGGCAGTTCGCTTAAACGCCTACAAATACCTTCTCACCCTCTACTTTCACAGGGTAAGCCGTGACGAATACGTCATCGTGTTCTTTACACAGCCCGGTTTCCAAAAAGTAATGCTCTTTGTACAACGGCGAAGCGACAACCGGCGCACCGCCTAACGACCCCAAAAGGCCGCGATAAAGCACATTTGCTTTACCAATAGGATCGTAGTTACTAATGGCGAAAACCTTTGTTTCGCCCTTTATTTTCAAGCAGAAAAGCGCTACTTGCTTTGAGTCGACAAGGGCGCAAACGCCGCTGTTTGTCACTAGGTCCTTCGTCTCACAAACATAGTGCCATTGCACTTGCTGAGGTTCTGACGCCATTACATTTTGCGCTGCTGACATAATTTGATTCTCCTAACAAGGTTGATAAGCCAGTGGCTACACCATTAAATCAGTGGCTACACCATTAATTTTGTGAACTACACCATAGAGACGGGAATAAACTGATCTTTCCCTGCTACTTTTTCAGCTTCAGTTGCTGGACGAACCTGCCCTCGCTCTGAAACAAACTGAATATTGGTGTCGCTGGCACTACTGTTCACAAATTGACGGAAACGCTTACGAGATTCAGGGTCTTCAATCGTGGTTTTCCACTCACATTGATAAGCGTCGACTACAGCATCCATCTGTGCTTCAAGCTCACCATTAATGCCAAGAGCATCGTTAATCACAACGTCTTGCAAGTAAGCTAACCCACCTTCTAGGTTGTCCATCCACACCGATGTACGCTGTAAGCGGTCGGCCGTTTTCACATAAAACATCAGCACGCGGTCGATGTATTTAATTAGCGTTTCCGTATCTAGGTCGGTGGCAAATAGGTCGGCATGTCGCGGCTTCATTCCGCCATTACCGCAAACGTAAAGGTTCCAACCTTGCTCGGTAGCAATAACACCAATGTCTTTACTTTGGGCTTCTGCACACTCACGGGTACAACCCGATACGGCAAATTTGATTTTGTGCGGTGCACGTAAGCCTTTGTATCGATTTTCTAAATCAATAGCCGTGCCTACTGAGTCCTGCACACCGTAGCGACACCATGTACTTCCCACGCACGATTTCACTGTACGCAGCGCTTTCGCATACGCGTGACCGGTTTCAAACCCACCGGCTACTAGCTTTTCCCAGATATCAGGTAAGTGCTCTACGCGCGCGCCAAATAAATCGATGCGCTGACCACCCGTGATCTTGGTGTACAAGTTGTACTCTTTTGCCACTTCACCGAGCAGAATCAACTTCTCAGGCGTTATTTCGCCACCAGGCACACGCGGTACAACCGAATAAGTACCGTCTTTTTGCATGTTGCCAAGATAGATGTCGTTGGTGTCTTGCAGGGGTAGGTGTGAAGCTTTTAGGATGTAGTCGTTATAGACTGATGCCAGAATAGAACCCACAGCAGGCTTACAAATTTCACAACCTAAACCTTCACCATACTGTTCAAGTAGTTCGTCGAAGGTGCGAATGCTGTTAACTTTAACAATGTGAAACAGTTCTTGTCGGGTGTAATTGAAGTGCTCACAAATCGCTTTTGATACTTCCACACCTCGCTTTTCAAGCTCGCTATCTACTACATTTTTAAGCAACGCAGCGCATCCACCACAACCAGTACTGGCTTTAGTTTCACCTTTTACATCGCCAACGCTGCAACAGCCACCTTCAATAGCTGAAACAATGTCGCCCTTAGTCACGTTTAGGCATGAACAAATAGAGGCTGTGTCTGGAAGTGCATCGGCACCTAATGCTGGTGCAGCATCAGAAGATGGCAAAATCAGGCTTTCTGGGTGTTCAGGTAATTCGATATTATTAAGCGCATACTGTAGGAGCGTGTCGTAGTCACTGGTATCACCTACAAGGACCGCACCAAGTACGAGCTTTTGTTCGCTATCTACTACCAGCTTTTTATACACGCCTTCAGGCTGATTTAAGTATGTGTAGCTAAGGGCACCTTCTGTGCGTTCATGCGCATCGCCAATAGAACCCACTTCTACGCCCATTAGTTTGAGTTTGGTACTCATGTCTGCGCCAGCGAACTCGGCATCGCCACCTGTTATATGACTTACTGCCGTGCGCGCCATGGTATAACCAGGTGCAACCAAGCCAAAGATTTTGTTATCCCAAAGCGCACATTCACCCACAGCGTAAATGTTTGGGTCAGACGTCACGCAGTGGTTATCAATGACGATACCGCCGCGCTCACCTAGTGTTAGCGCTGATTTTCTACCGAGCTGATCGGAAGGTCGAATACCAGCAGAAAATAAAATCATGTCAGTTTCTAGCGCAGTGCCGTCTGCAAATACCATTTTATAGCGGCATGTATCACCAGCTTCGATAGTTTGGGTTGCTTTTTGGGTATGAACGGTTACGCCTAAATCTTCAATTTTGTCTTTAAGCACTGTCCCACCGGCTTGGTCTAGCTGCACTGCCATTAGCTGTGGTGCGAATTCAACCACGTGAGTATCTAGCCCAGCTTGCTTTAAGGCATTCGCCGCTTCTAAACCTAGAAGACCGCCGCCAACGACAACGCCTACCTTGCTCACCGCTGCTGACGCTTCAATAGCGAGCAGATCGTCTATGGTGCGGTACACTAAGCAATGCTCTTGGTCGTTCCCGGGAATGGGAGGCACGAAAGGATAAGAACCGGTGGCAAGAACCAGCTTATCGTAATTGAACACCTGCCCTTCTGAAGTCGTGACTTTATTATTGTCACGGTCTATATCCGTCACCAAGGCATTGGTGACTACGTTTACGCCCCATTCGGCGTACTGAGCGGGTGTAGTAAGCGCTAGGTCATCAGCACTAGCGCCACTAAAAAATGATGACAGATAAACGCGGTCGTATGCGAGGCGAGACTCGCCACATAAAACGGTTATTTCTACATTGGCATCGCTTTGGTGAAGCTGCTCAACAAAATGATGCCCCACCATGCCGTTGCCTACGACGACAATTTGCGTTTTTGAGTCCAATGAAGTCATGATATTCCCCTTTTTTCGGGACAAAAAAAAGCCCGCTTCAACTTTCGTTGATGCGGGCTTCGTTGCCTATTTTGCCAACGGTTTAGGTCGGCTAACACATTTTACGGAGTGTTATAAATCACACAATTTTCAGCGATTGACACAAATCACCAAAACACACTTTACGTTTATAGCTATCCAAGTTCAGTGCCAAAACCGTAAATAATTGTTTTTATTTGATTTACTAAAAAATAAGCATTATTCAGACTTCACAACTGCACCAAACAAACGCAAAACTGTGTTTACTTGGTGCATTAAGGCTTTCAAATAACTTAGGCCAGCTTATCCGTAGCTACTCGATAGCGAGGGTCTTCAACTACGTTAATTTCAACAAATTTGTCGGCCTTGCGAAGCAGTGAGCGACACTCATCGCTGATATGACGAATGTGTAGCTTCTTACCTTGCTCTTCGTATTTATCGGCAAGGGTATCTAGTGCGTCGATACCTGATGAATCCCAGATACGAGAGTCTTTAAAATCGATAACTACATCTTGTGGGTCGTTAGCGATATCAAACAAGTCTTTAAAATGCGATACCGAGCCAAAGAAAAGCGGGCCGTCTAGTTCATAGACTTTCCAGCCGTCGTTATCAATGTGCGACTTCGCTTCGATATGACGGGCGTGTTTCCATGCAAACACAAGGGCAGAAACGATAACACCGACAACCACCGCAATGGCAAGGTCAGCAATAACCGTAACGCCTGTCACTAGAAATAGTACAAAGGCATCTTCTTTGTTTACGCCGCGAATAATTCTGAATGACGCCCACTCAAAGGTAGCGATTACCACTACGAACATTACGCCAACAAGAGCAGCAAGCGGGATCATTTCAATAAGCGGTGCTGCAAATAGAATGAAGCCCAATAGTACAAGTGCGGCAGTAATACCAGATAAGCGACCACGGCCGCCAGAGTTTATATTGATCATGCTTTGACCAATCATGGCACAACCGCCCATACCGCCAAAGAAACCGTTAACGGTATTTGCAACGCCCTGGCCAACACACTCTTTATTACCGCGACCACGGGTATCGGTCATCTCATCAATTAATGAAAGGGTAAGGAGCGATTCAATAAGACCAACCAAGCAAAGAATCACTGAGGTTGGTAGTACTATCATGAAGGTTTCCCAGGTGAACGGCACCATAGGAATAGCAAAGCTAGGAAGCTCACCCGCTAGCGTTGCGGTATCGCGCTGGTCAGCCGGTAACAGGTCACGAACAAAGTCGATTACCGTACGTGCTTCTAAGTCGAGGCCGTGTACTAATGCTGTTACCGTAACAATCGCTACTAGCGACGCAGGAACAGCCTTCGTGAGCTTAGGCAGTAAATAGATAATGGCCATGGTTAACGCCACGAGCCCTAGCATCCAGTACAGCAGCGTACCTTCCATCCACTGCAGCTCTCCAGCAGCGTTAGTCACTTTAAACTGGCCTAACTGAGCTAAGAAAATAACGATTGCAAGACCGTTTACAAAGCCAAGCATTACCGGATATGGCACTAAACGAATAAACTTACCGAGCTTGAATATACCGCACATGATCTGCAGCAAGCCGGCTAAAATAACCGCTGCGAATAGATATTGCACACCGTGTTGGGCAACCAGTGCCACCATTACAACGGCCATGGCGCCGGTAGCACCAGAAATCATTCCAGGGCGACCGCCAATAGCAGACGTAATCAACCCCATCATAAAGGCCGCGTATAGACCTATCATTGGTTCTACGCCGGCTACAAATGCAAATGCGACGGCTTCAGGGACCAGGGCAAGTGCCACTGTAATACCTGATAGCACATCGTTCTTAACGTTGCTGTCTTTACTGGTAATTAAATCGAACATGTTCTCTCAGAAGCTAAGATGTTAAACACAACAACCCACCGTGGCGTAAACCGCGTGATAGCAGTACACCAAGTAGGCAGGATAATTTTTCGGCGATTCTATCACCATTGCAGCTTAAAATCTTTTAATAGATTGTTACGAGTGTATAAACACAGGTCAAAGCGCGTGGCTGACCATCTAGCAGCGCAGAAGTCTCTTTACGTCTTACCCATACAGCTTCTCGGTTTAGCTTCAGGCACGCTAAATTTTTGCGCCTTTACTGACAAGAGGCCTCTTACGTGGCATCGTATTGCAGTATTTTATAACCTAGCCCATCGGTGCGCTTAGCTCGTAGTATTAGTTCGTAGCTTTTGCTCGTATTATTGGCCCGCTACTTCGCGCTAATTTGCACTTAATGATGCGGCAATGATGTAGGGCATAGGCCTTATTTAACGAGGAGTTTACGTGGTACCTTATATTCTTACCATTTTGTGCGTGTTAGTAGCAGGCGCTATTCATTGGATGTCGCCAAAGGCTTATTGGAAAGCCACCATTATGTCTACCGCCGTTATCTTATTATTTTCTGTCGCCGCGCTATTTATTTTTCAGGCTTCTGGAATGCTGGTAAGCGAACATACTGGGGAAAATGCAGACTTCTCAGGGCAAATGCTCACCATTACTACTATGATTGCCTTCTTCGGCTTCTTGATTTCTCTCTTTGTCGGCTGGTTTCTCCGCGTGGTTAGAAACTAGCTGATAAAATTAAATACAACTATCTACAGGCGGGTTGCACCACTAAAGTGCAACACCGCTTACAACTTTCCTTAAGCTGCCTGTCATCCTTAACTCTCTAAATTGCAATTAACTCTGCTTAACACCTTTAAAAGTCGCGTCTTTTAAGCATTCAGCGCACTACGCCCCCATCCAAACCTTGCATAACTACATTCTGATAAACAGGGCATAAGTGTTGCTTAATTCATTGTGCTTTGAAGCAATACTTCGCAAAAAACTATCAATAAAAAAGCGAATTGCGTAAACGAACATTTAGCAGGGCCTCTTATGCTGCACGAACCTGAACAAACCATTGCGCTTTGTAGCGATGCGACCAAACGTTTTTTGCTGGCCGCAAAACATGCAGAAATTACTGTGTTAGAACAGCTTTCTAGTAACTGTCGTATTGTTATTGCGGTTCGTGAGCTTATACATGAACTGCAAAAAGAGCGCGGAGCCAGCAATATCTTTCTTGCGTCTAAAGCCGAGCGCTACAAAGCTGAGCGAATGCAGTATGTCAGTGCTAGCGAACAAGCAGAGTCAATGCTAAAGAGTCATTTGAAATCTCTTTACTTAACTGATGAGATTACTTCAGGCAACCCACGTTTATTGAGCAGTATCACGCTTGCCATGCAGGCGACAGACTACCTACCTCGCTTAAGAGAACAAGTCAGTAAGCAGCAGTTAACGCCACTGGAATCAACACGAGCCTACAGCCGCTTAGTGGCAAGTTTACTTACTGTCATTTTTGAAGCAGCGGATATAGCAAGCGACCCAACCATTACCCGTTTGCTTGTTGCTTTGTTCAACTTCATGCAGGCCAAAGAGTATGCTGGGCAAGAACGTGCGTGGGGGGCAATTGGTTTTGCAGAAACCCATTTCGACGCGCGTCTATGTGAAAAGCTTGCTGCGCTTCAGCAAGCCCAAGAGCATCACTTCAATATATTCTGTGAATTTAGCTGTAAGCCGCATAAGGACGCGTTGGATGCTTTAAATAAAAGCCCAGCGGCAATAGATATTACCCAGCTTAGAAATATGATTGCACAACTAAGTGACGGCAGCCCTATTGCCGGTGAAATATCAGAAGTTTGGTTTGATGTAGCGACTCGTCGCATAGATGCAATGCAGGGTATCGAGGTAGCACTGACCGAAGCCTTAACACAGCAAGCTAACAGTAAAGTTGCCAATGCAAAAAATGAAATGGCCAATCATCAACAGTTGCTCACGCGCTTTAACGATGAGCACGCCAATGATGGCTCGCCGCTCACCTTACTGTTTGACCCCAGCATGCCCGGCTTAGCAGAAGATACAAAAGACGACGAGATTAAAACGCTGTCACTCGATGAGCAGACTAAAACCTTATCGGCCCACCGCTCTTTTTACGACTTACTGCGTTCACAAGCCCAGCATATAGAAGACATGGGGCGAGAGCTTGAAGAGGCTAAACGTGCAATTCAAGATCAGAAGCTGATAAGCCGAGCAAAGCTGGTAGTCATGGAACAATTTGGACTAAGCGAAAACAACGCGTATCGCCGACTACAAAAACAAGCTATGAGCGAAAATACGACCATAGCGTCTATTTCCGCTAAAATCGTTGATATTGCATCGAAAAACTCGGCCAGAAGATAAATTCCAGCATAACGCTACCTATTTACTTAAGTGCGAATACTTGCTCAACTGGAATGGCAAAATATTCGGCAATTTTTAGAGCAATAACTACCGATGGTGTAAAGCGTCCGGTTTCTACTGTGCTAATAGTCTTCCTGGAAACACCAATAGCGTCAGCTAATTCTTGCTGAGATATTTTGTGTTGCAATCGTAGCTTATGAATGTGGTTATCTAAATCTTCATTCATCTAGGTCTTCCTCACGCAGCTTCCATAAAATGGATGTTCCATGCGCAGCCGCGGCTACACCGAGCAAGACTTGAAGAGCATTGGTGATCTCAAAGGGGGCCATGAGATCTACAAACCATCTGCTGTCGCCCCAAAAAGCAAGAACCAACGCACCAAATAACATGATGTGACAGGTAATGCGCAAGCTAAACGAACTGACATAGTCCACATACTCATCGTTAAATTTCAGTGTCCAATAACCCAAACGCGATATATTTTTTGTGAATTTCATCGTTTTAACTGATAAAACAACGCAGTAAATCGCACTTGCCGCTGCTATCAGATCTAGTAGTAAGTTAACCACTGAGCCAGTGTCGTTGACCACAGTCAACGCAGCCTTACTTAGTACAATAAGAGCAAGGCAAATACTAACTTTTCCAGTTATTGTTAAATACTCTTGCTCCGTCTCTGGTGTTACTAAAATTGATGTTGCCATTTTTAAATTCCTTATTATTAACGGCGCATTGATGCCGTATAAAGCTCACTGCGTTTTAGTGTCTCGTTTGATACCTAAACGGATCATATGTAACCCATAGGTATCAATAATATCCAAAGGTTACACAAGTGCAAGTTTTTTGTGCAACTCAAGTGTTACGCGTTTACTGTGACAGCGCTCTTTCGTAACTTTATGGATGATAGGTACAAAGGAAATACCGAGATAAAATGGTTATTGAGTAATGCTTTGCTGCTGGTATAAAAGCAGAAGAACAACGAATTGTTGTGCAGAAGAATGTTTATTATGGCTTTGATTAACTAAAGTATAGTCTCAAACATTGCGTGCCGATTCTTACAAGTACGTACTGTTTTCCAGTTATTTCTGAACTGTCAGCGAAGGCCAAACAGTAAGCCAATTCTTAGAAGCAAGTCGCTGTTTAAAAACATCAGGTCTTGGATATTTTGGGTTAATACTTATGATGCCGACGAAGTTTGCTTCCAAACCAAATGGCGCGAGTATGTCTAAATCATCGTTGGCTAAAAGACGAACCGCAACACAGGTTTCTCGTTCTATCCAATAAGAAATAGCGTCGTGGCAATTTTGATAGGGAGCATGTCCGTGAGACAAATGCATACGTGCTTGGTTTTTCACCTGCCAATTAGCTTGGGGCATTATTTGGGTTAGCTGGCGTTCAATGGCTTTTTCTTGGTTTTTTATTTCTGATTTAGCGGCCGCAGTTATTAGTGAGTGTTCTTGTCGTTGAAATACTGGTTCTGTTGAAGTCTGGGCTATTGCAACATTCTGAGACACTGTGATTTCTTCGCTAAAGTAAATCACATCGATATCGTTAAGCGGCGTTGGTTTAACCCTTTCATGCAACTCATCCCATATTGCATTTCGTACAAACCCTGCACCTATGTAGCCTTGTGGTAAATCGAGCGACCGCAAGGCATGAAGGCAATCCATTCTGAAAGGATCACGCTTGATAATATCACCAAGCCGTTTAAGTTCTTGCACGCTTAACCTTTGTCTTTAATACGCAGCTTTCGCTTCCACTTAATCACGTAAAAGCAAAATGCAGCCATGCTTCCGCCAGCAAACCAGCCTGCGATAATATCACTAGGCCAGTGTACACCCAGTAAGACACGGCTAAGGCCAATGCAAAATACCAGCAGAGTAGTCGCAAGGTATATCCATACTCGTACCCGCGTACTTTGCGTTAAATGTGTAAGCAAATGAGCTACATAAAAGTAAACCAAGGTTGATAGCGTGGCGTGAGCCGAAGGAAAACTTTGGGTATACACATCAACATGTTGCATGTTCAGCGATGGACGCGGCCTGTCGATCCCCGCTTTAAGTAGAAAAGTCATCGCAATTCCCGCCGCAACGGCAATGATAAAGGTAACAGCCTTTTTCTTCTCTCCCGCCATACCCAAAGCACCAGCGACTGCTGCCACAACAAAAACTAGCACCGTATTGCTACCTAGCGCTGTGGCATCCCTAAGCACGTCACGCTCCCACCCCGACACATTGCCTAGCTTGCTAATTGTGTTAAACAATGCTTTATCAAATGACGTTAAAACGCCCATGTAGACAAACAGCATCATTAACAAAAAGCCGGTTCCAAGTAGTAAAACTTGAATCGCGGGTGTTTTTACCATGCTTAAATAATCGGCGATGGCGCCATTTTTTGTCTTTTCACTGCTTGTCATGTTTCTACTTCCATTTAGTACAACTGAGGGTGCTACTTATCGTGTTTGCTGCCGCCAAGACAGTTAGGTGATGCTAGCGACTCTCCACCTCGCGCTTCCCACTCGGCAGGTGTATATGTATGAAGCGCCAAAGCGTGAACAGGCCCCTGCAGCGCTTCTGCCGCAAGCCCGTTAATTTCTCTGTGCCTTGCTATTAAACGCTTACCTTCAAAGGCGTCACTTACCACGGTAACTTTGAAGTGACTTTGCGCGCCGTCAGGCACATTGTGCATGAAGCTTTCGTCCACAACCTCGAGATAGCTAGGGCTAAGTGCCCCTTCAATCGTAGTTTCTAGAAACGCTTTTACTTGCATCCTGCTTACCTTGCTCTTTGAATAAGATGTCGAAATGTAAGATTAATTCTACCACCGATGGGCTTTGTCGTCTTTGCAATACCATGCACATAATGGCTTTGTGTTGCACCTGCCATAATCAATACGCTCCCGTGTTCCAGTACCTGCGTATGCTTTTCCTTTGTTTCTTTATGCTTAAAAACAAAGGGTCTTGCCTCCCCTAACGTAACTGATGCAATCACGGGGTTGACACCTAGCTCTGGTTCATCATCAGAATGAAAACTCATACTGTCTTGCCCATCGCGATACCAGTTGGCTAGCACGCTGTTGAACCTTGCTTTGCACTGTGACGCGCACGATTTTTCACACAGTTGCTCACAGCGCGCTTTAATGTCTGCAAGACTTTCCGTCCAAGGGTTCGGTGACATGGTTAAATTTGAATAGGTGTAAGTACATTCGGGATCGCCGTGCCAGCTTTGAAGCCGAGGAATTTTTACCGGCTTGCCAAACAGCCTAATCGTATCCTGACGCCAGGGTAGCTCTGCTTGCAGTTTTGTAAAGAAGGTATCAGCAGAAGCCTGCGATAGCGCGTTAGAAAAATAGGTGACGTCACCTTCTACTAACGGGAGCTTATAAGACGTACGCTTGTCTTCAGCCGTGTCGAACAGAGAAAATTGCATGTGTAAGTGAGAGACTTCCTTTGGTATTTAGTACTCGCTATCTAAATAGCGATTGACGGTGCCAATGCTCCTGTAGAGCTTGTGTAATTACACCTTGTTTGCAATGAGTACGCATGCTTTTCCAGTGCGGATTGCTCTGTCATCGTTAAATATCGTGCTTTATACAAGGTGCATTCAATACTGAAGAATAACGGGTTATTCGTTAGAGCCAAATGGTTGATATGATAAGATAGACATTAGCACGTAAATTAAATGAGCATTCCCTAGTAGATAATGCTTTGAGCCTTCTCTAAAAACAGACCCCAATGAATACAGAATTTATATTTGCCGACCGCCAGTTCTCGCTGATTCGCTACCCTGAAAAGCACCAGCATGTAAGCCTTCAAGCGTGGGATAGCGCCGATGAACTCGTTATTGAGCACATCGAAACCTTGTTAAGTGAAACATCGCTTTCAATTGGCAGCGGTGAAAATGATGGGTCAATGATGATCTTTAACGACGACTTTGGTGCGCTAGGCTGCTGGTTTTCCCATTTAGCGCCTTACTGGGTGTCCGATTCGTATATTTCGTTGCGTTCACTGTCTGAGAACTTGAAAGCCAACCAGTTACTCAATGCATCAGTAGATAACAGTACAAGTGGGCTTACGACCGCACCGCTTAAAACGTTAACCAGTGTAGAAAGCTTAACGTTTAAACCAGAAACTGCACCTAGCCTTATCGTCATAAAAGTTCCTCGCGCCCTCGCTTTGCTGGAACAACAGCTTATCGATTTACAGAAATATGTTACGCCTGATACTCGCATCGTCGCAACGGGTAAAGTAAAGGCCATTACGAAGTCGGTACTTAACCTGTTTGAGCGATATATTGGCCCTACCACCACCTCCCTTGCTAAAAAGAAGTCTCGGCTTGTTTTTGCAACGCCTCGTGAGTCTCTAAAACTCGCTGACTCTCCCTATCCTACGCGCTGGCAATGTAAAAGCACCATGGGCGCAGAGCTTACTATCGATAACCTTGCCAACACATTTGCTCGACAGTCGCTGGATATTGGCGCGCGTATTATGCTTGAGCACATGACGGTGAGTGCCAATGACGTGGTAGTAGATTTAGGCTGCGGCAACGGTGTACTGGGTGTAAACGCGCTGTCTCTTGCCCCTGATGCCAAAGTGATATTCGTGGATGAGTCTTACATGGCGCTGGAAAGTGCCCGACTCAACGTGCTAAACAACTTTCCGGATAAAATCGACCAGTGCGAGTTTGTGGCAAGTAACTGCTTAGAAACACTCTTAAATCGCGAAAACAGACCAGCTGTTACTAAGATTTTGTGTAATCCTCCGTTTCATCAGCAAAACGCGATCACAGACCATATTGCATGGCAAATGTTTACTGACTCTCGTGAGTTGCTGATTAAAAGTGGTCACTTGGTGGTGGTTGGCAACCGACACCTCGACTACCACATTAAACTTAAAAAGCTGTTTGGTGGCGCTAAGGTACTTGCGAGTGATAAAAAGTTCGTTATCTTAGGCACTGCAAAACGCTAAGCGCATACAAGAAGTACGCAAATTAAGGAATACATTTAAAGGCATTTTTATGAAGAAAATACTTTTATCACTCATCACCGTTGTTATGCTGATTGGCAGCAGTTCGTCGGTTATGGCTAAGAAAGATGATGGGTCTCAGGTTCAGCCCGATAACTATTACCCACGGGTGAAAATAGAAACGACCATGGGTGATATCGTGGTTGAACTAGACAGAAGACGCGCGCCAATTACGGTAAATAACTTTCTTCGTTATGTGGACAAGCGAGCCTATGAAGACACGATTTTCCATCGCATCGTGCCCGGCTTTGTTGTGCAAGGTGGTGGCTATACTGCTGACTTCAATGGCAAATCAAACTTCCCCGATATCTTTAATGAGTCAGGTAACGGTTTAACCAACGACCTACACACCATTGCAATGGCAAGACAAAATGACCCACATACGGCGAACCGACAGTTTTTCTTTAATGTGAACGATAACAGCAGCTTAAATCCAGGAAGAGACTGGGGCTATGCGGTGTTTGGCGTTATTGTGGAAGGCGAAGATATTGTTGATGCTATGTCGGAAGTAGAAACTGAATACTCTATTCGCCTTAACGCGAATAATGTCCCCATTGAGCCAATCATTATTAAAAAAGTGACCGTTTTACCACCGCTATAAGGTTGCAGCGGCTTTGGCCGAAACGCTTTGGACATTCAGCCATAGAGCGAGCTCATCTATGGCTGAAGCTCAACTCTAAACAAATGCTGTTTTGGGAAGGTTTTATCGAAGTAGAATCCCTGCTTTTTAAACCCTAGTCGCTGCAATAGCTTTTGCGATGCCTTATTGTCTGGGTGCGTCATAGCGGTTAAAAAACCATACCCTTGTGAAGTAGCCCAAGCTATAACCTTCTTGCATGCCTCGTGGCATAAGCCGCTTCCTCTTGCTTCAGGCAACATGGCGAAACCCAAGTCTGGGCATTCAAATGCAAAGCGATTAAATAACCCACAAACTCCTAACGGTTGTTTAGTGTCATTTAACTCAACAGCAAGTAAACCGTAACCCCACTCTTCTCGTTGCGCATTGGTTTTTCCAATGTAGTCGCAGGCGTCATCGAGTGTATTAACGTTCTTACTTCCAATGTACTTAAGCCACAGCTCGTCTTGCTGTAATGCTAGTACCCAATGTTGATCATCAAACGTGAGCGGTCTTAAGGTAATTCTTTCGGAGGTTAAAATTGATGCTTCAGTATTCACACTAAACTCTCTGCCTAAGGGCGTTTGTTACTGCTAAAACTAGCGCTTCGCTAGAATTCTGTCTATATGCTCAATAGTTTCATTATTTACTTTTGCCGCACGCGGGTATTTGGGTTGTGCTCTGTCGTTTACTCTCGGGTGTTCCCACAGCGACGTGTGTGTTACAAATCGCTCCGCTTCTTCAATGCCACCGTGTTCTAAGCAACCGGCCATACAAGTATCAATATAGGTTTGACTAACAGGGAATGCTTCGCTTGCTGGCTCGCAGGCGAGTGTTTCACAAATCCAGAAAGTGAACTGCGCCAATCGCTCATTTAACGCGTCTGTTACCTCACCTTGGTGAAGTTGAAAACTAAGCGCTTTAGGACTAACTTCCACAAATCGATAGTCTTTTTCTCGATCCTGTAACGCAGGGTTAATTTGCGTGGGGATAAGCTGAGCGTTCAGCTGGCTATGAGCGTTGGCTGCGGCGCCTACATAGGTTTGCTCTTCGTGAAGACTGCGCGTCACCCAAGCTCGTTCGAACCCTGATACGGTTACAGGGATCCCTTTTGTGAAAATGTTCGAGTAGCGCTCTCGACTATCTTTGCTGAGTAAGCTTCCGTAACCTAAAACCATGTGTTTTTCGGTTTGCGTACTTAACCAGTTCGCTATCTCATTCATTTTCACCTCTACTTCATAGCTGTCTCATCATCACAATTTTAGGGCTGTTTATCTTTACTTTGTATAGCCCAAAGAAAAAATTGCGTTACGCATTTTTTCAAACTGTATAAATATTTTTTCACACTGCATAAATAGCAAAGGCGGTGTAACACGTTACACCGCCTTTGCTTACTACAGTAACGTCGTTAATTAAAACAACGCTCGCACACCCATAGTAAAGTTTCTACCTGGAAGCGGTGCTTGGTCTTTCAAGAAAGATGTATGAACACGTGCTTCTTCATCAGTCAGGTTTTCACCACGAGCAAATAGCACCCAGTCGATACCTTGCGAACCAAATTCGTATTGAACGCTAGCATTAACTAGTGTGTAGCCATCGGTTGAGGTTTCAAACGACGCCACTTCATCTTGGTCGTCATACCATGTAAAGCCCACGTCAGCACTTAAACCATCGTTCACATAGCTTATTTCACTACCAAAGCGCATAGGTGGTGTGCGTGGAAGGTTGTCATCTTCTACTTCTGCGCGAATATAGTCGCCAAATACAGTTAAGCGTAGCGTGTCTGTTAAGTCTACGTAAGTTTCTGCTTCAAAGCCCCAGATGTCAGCGTCAGCCTGTTGGAAGTAATAAATCGGCGTGCCCTCTTCATCACTGTGTTCTTCATGTTCGTCATGCTCTTCTTCAAGCTCGTCGTGCTCTTCCTCATGTTCGTGCTCGCTTAGGGCAAGCAAACCCGTACTCGACTGGAAGATATAGTCATCAGCCTGATTGTAGAAGAAAGATGCGCTGTAACCCCAGCTTCCGGTAAATTTACGGAAAGTAATATCTAGGTTGGTGCTAACTTCCTCGTTAACGCTTCTTAAGTCTTCTTCAATATGGCCCTCTTCGTCCATATCGAACACCAGACCCACTTCGTAGCTTTGAGTTGCTAAGTGCTGACCTGCAGAGAAAAGTTCTTGCTGGCTAGGCGCGCGTTCACTGCGTGATAAAGTCACGGCAATTGAATGGCCTTCCTGATATTCCCAGTTGGCACCCGCTGAAAGCGACAGGCTGGTGAAGTCATAATCAGGGAAGTTGAAGGCAACAGCGTGCTCTTCATGCTCTTCGCCTTCGTGATCCTCGTGCTCTTCGCCTTCGTGCTCTTCGCCTTCGTGCTCCTCATCTTCATGTAATACGTCAAGCTCTACTTCGCTTGCTTCAGCATCCAAGGTTGTGCGTTCAAGTCGGCCACCCAACTCAAAGGTAACGTCACCTACTTTCTTCTGCTCCACGACATAAAGTGCATAGCTTGAGGTGGTATTGGCTGGCGTGAAAGCTTCTTCGCCGACAGCATTGTAATCGCTATGGTTAAACTGTAGGCCGAATACGCCGTGCCATCCGTTTACTTCTTCATGGTAAGCAGACAGGCGAATATCGCTTGATTCGTTTGTGAATACAGTACCCGGCTCGCCGTCTTCAATTTCTGCGTGCTCATAATCGGTATAAGCCGCGGCAAATTTAAGGTTAGTTAGTCCCTCGAAAGGAGAATGCCATTCACCGGCTGCTTGGTAGCGAGTCATATCTACATCAAGTAGCACGCCTTCTTCTTCTTCATGATCGTGATCGTCTTCGTCGTGGTCACCATCCAGCTCATCATGCTCGTCTTCGTCATGTTCTTCTTCGTGCTCATGGCTGTGGCCCGGTACGCCATACTCATTATCTAACTGCTCAACCGCAAAACCGAAGTAACCTTCTTCTGCTACATAAGATAGGCCTGCAACCACATTGCGGGTCTCCATGGCGCTGCTTTCTAATTCACCGTAAGGTTCATCTTCATCAGGTTCGATAGACGCGAAGCCTGGGATGTCAGCATTATCTGTGTCGCGATAGAAACCATCTACATGCCACACAATGTTGCCACTACCGCCAGTCACATCTGCACGAGTGTACGAACCATTGTTAACCGTGCTATAGCTGGTTTCAGCTTCGCCTTCTACGCCGTCTATTTGGTACTGGGGAATGCGTTTATCTACTACGTTAACCACACCACCGATAGCACCGCTGCCGTATTGGAGTGTTGCTGGGCCGCGAAGTACTTCTACCTGGGTTGCGCTTGAAAGCGTAGCCGCTACGTTATGGTCTGGTCCAACACGCGATACGTCAGAAACATCTAAGCCGTTTTGAACTATCTTTACGCGAGGGCCATCGTTGCCGCGAATAACTGGGCTACTTGATACTGGACCGAAATACGTGCTGTGTACACCCGGCGCGTTTTTAAGGGTCTCGCCTAGGGTTGGCGCTTCAATTTTACGTAGTTTATCAGCCCCGATAACAGTTACGGGTGTAACCGATTCAAGTACCGATGATTGAAGCGCATTAGCAGTTACAACAATATTTTCAACAGATGCGGGCTGTAAAACAAAGTCGACGTTTTGATCTGCGTTTACGTCGCCTAGGTCGTTATCACCATGAATGTAGTTAGAAGAATAAACATGTAAATGAATATGTGGCTGCTTAACATCGTCAAAACGGTAAACGCCATTTTCATCGGTGTAAGCCACGCGACGGCTACCTTCAATTTTAACTTCTGCACCAGCAACTGGTTGGCCAGCAGTATCGGTTACTTTTCCCGTTACTGTAGTGGCATACACAGGCGCACTTAAAAGCCCTGCTATGGACAAACTTAGCAGCGAACGCATTTTCATGAGGTTTCCTTCAAGGATGTTATAACATTATCTAGTGATGTTATAACATTTTTCAGCATTGACCTGCTTATGTCAACCGCAGCCTAGCGTAACTTCCCTTTGTTCTAACGTAATTTAATGTTTTGTGACTATTTAGGTGCTTAGTTAACTTTTTTCGCACCAACTTACGCAAAAAGTGCTTAAGCTCTACTTACATTAAAGTTAATGACTTCTTTAATATGTGACGCGCCTGTTTTCAACATCAGTAACCTGTCGACACCTAAGGCTACGCCTGCACATGCGGGCAACCCAGCATCAAGGGCACTTAAAAAATTCTCATCAATGGGCTTTGTAGGTAACCCGTTTTCTTTGCGCTTTTCGTTGTCCGTCTCAAAGCGAAGCCTTTGCTCTTTCGCCGCACTTAGCTCATGAAAACCGTTGGCCAGTTCAGCACCTTGGTAATACACCTCAAAGCGTTCAGCAACCCGCTCATCAGCAGAACTTAACTGTGCAAGCGCAGCCTGAGAGGCCGGAAAGTTGTAGACAAAACAAGGCCGTTCAATACCGATTTCAGGCTCGATAACATAGCTAAATAACAGTTGTAATTTGCTGTCATAGCTAAGGCTTTGTGGCGCATGAATATCTATATGGTGCTGCTCCATTGCGCTTAGCAAAATTTCATCATCAGCGCTTAGTGGGTCAATATTTAGATAGTGCTGAAAGGCTTGCTGATAAGTCATTTTATCGGCTGAGGCGGTGTTTAAGGTTTCTTGCAATAAGGCGTCAACCTCGTCCATTAAAGCGAAGTGATCATAGCCTAAGCGATACCACTCTAGCATGGTAAATTCTGGGTTGTGCCAGCGCCCTTCCCCTTCGTGGCGAAACGCTTTACACACTTGATAAATACTGCCGCTATCAGCGCACAGTAAACGCTTCATGGCATATTCTGGCGAGGTCTGAAGATACAACTTACTTGGCTTACCGGATGAGGCAAAATTGAATTGTGTATCAAACGCATCTAGGTGTTCGTCAGTAACTGTGCCATTTGAAAGTAAAGGCGTGTCTACCTCTAACACGTTTCTTGCGTAAAAAAACTCTCGGATGGTTCTGAGTAATTCTGCACGCGCTACACGCGCATCATGTGTGGTAGTCGGCTGCCAAGGTTGCATGTATTAAAACCTAAATAGTAAAGCTTAAACAAAAAACCGGTACACAAGGCACCGGCTTTTATACGTAAACAATATGCGCGTATAGCGCTTTAGTATTCGCTATTATTTTTGTGCACGAGACACGTATTCGCCAGAGCGCGTATCAACGCGGATAACTTCACCTGTTTGTACGAATAGAGGAACGCGAACAACTGCACCAGTGCTAAGTGTCGCTGGTTTACCGCCCGTACCTGCTGTATCACCTTTAAGACCTGGGTCCGTTTCAGTGATTTCTAGCTCAACAAAGTTAGGTGGCGTTACCGTAATAGGAGAACCATTCCACAGTGTAATAGTACAAACGTCGTTTTCTACCAACCACTTTTGGTTCTCGCCCACCGCTTTTTCGTCTGCAGCGATTTGTTCGAATGTATCGTTGTTCATAAAGTGGTAGAATTCGCCGTCGGTGTACAAGTAGGCAAGCTCTGTATCCATTACATCAGCGCCTTCTACTGATTCACCTGAGCGGAAAGTTTTTTCTAAAACTTTACCTGAAATAAGCTTGCGGATTTTTACGCGGTTAAACGCTTGGCCCTTACCCGGCTTTACGTATTCGTTTTCTAGAATGTTGCAAGGTTCGCCGTCCAGCATGATTTTCAGGCCGCCTTTGAACTCGTTAGTGCTGTAATTAGCCATAATTCCTCTGTCTAAACATAAGGTACAAAAAGTTTCGTGGAACAAATAATACCTAAAAAACCGATTTCTGTAGAGCATAACTGGCAAAAAGAATTAGCAAGTAGCTACACCGATCCTGCAAAACTGTTGCAGCACTTAGGTTTAGACGAAGAAAAATACGCTCAACATATTAAAGCACGCCGCCTGTTTCCTATGCGTGTTCCACGACATTTTGTGGATCTGATGGAAAAGGGAAACCCTAACGACCCACTGTTTTTACAGGTCATGCCGCTTAGCGACGAGTTTCTAACATCACCCGGTTATAGCGAAGATCCGTTAGACGAGCACGACACCGCAGGCAAGGGTATTTTGCATAAATACGATTCTCGTGTGCTATTAATGGTACGCACTGGCTGTGCAGTAAACTGCCGTTACTGTTTTCGTCGCCACTTCCCGTATGCCGACAATTCGGTAAGTAAACATCAGTGGCTCGATGTACTTGAATACCTTCGCAGTAACAGCAAGATTAACGAGGTGATTTTTTCCGGCGGCGACCCACTTATGGCGAAAGATGATCATTTGGCGTGGTTAGCTAATGAAATTGCCGCCATTCCCCATATAAAACGCTTGCGCATACATAGCCGCTTGCCTGTGGTATTGCCAGAAAGAATCAGCCGTGACTTTATTGAATGGTTTACGGCCTTGCCTCTTCAAAAGGTGCTGGTGCTGCACGCGAACCACGCGAATGAAGTCTCTGAGCCCTTAAAAAGTCGACTGCGCACATTGCGAGACAAGGGCGTGACTTTGCTCAATCAGTCGGTATTACTTAAAGGCATTAACGATTCTGGCGAGGCCATCAGTAACTTAAGCGAGTCACTTTTTGAAGCGGGTGTCCTGCCTTATTACCTACACGTATTAGATAAAGTGCAGGGTGCAAGCCATTTTTATGTCAGCGACGATGAAGGTCGCCTGATTATGGAAGAAGCGATAAAGCGTCTGCCAGGCTTTTTAGTGCCAAAACTGGTGAGAGAAATTGGCGGTCAACCTGGCAAAACGCCTATCGACTTACATTTGCATCCGTAACTTACGCGTAGGTATCGATGTTGGCGCCTAACGCGGGGTTTGAAGATGACGGTTTTGGTACGTCAGCGGCTGATTCCAGCAGCTGAAGCGACGCTTTACCCTCTTGCTCTTGTTGGCTTTTTGCCAACTTAAGAGAGGCCAACTCAAGTGACGCACCGGACGCTCCAGAGGCACTAGCACCTTGTAGATCCATACCATTTTCCTTTGTTGCTTGTAGCAAAGTAAAAAAATGGGCAGAATTGCCCACCCTTACGATGTGTTGAGCATTACGTAACCAGCGAGTTCGTTAGTGAACCGTAGGTTTTGTAATTTACAACATCGGTAAGTTATCGGCCTTGAAAGGCGAAACTTTAACCATTATTTACCGTAATACATTTGCCGTAGCATAAATGATAGCTGCGCAATATATGAACATTAAGTGTGCGACTAACACGTGCACAGGATTACATTAGAAACAAAAGGCGTGAACATGCAACAGAGCCAAGAGATGCAAGCTGTCCATCAACAACTTCAAGAAACACTTCAAACGCTGCACCGCAAAGCCGTTGATGCCGACCAGGTTTTAGATAACTTACAGCGCGATCAAAAAGGTAAGTTTGCAGCCGTATTCGCTGACGATAGCGGTTTTACCACATCAGCCAAGCGCTTTGGCCCCTATGTTCAAGAGATTGCGAATGACTGGCAATCGCTAAAGGAACTGGATGATGATGCGGCCAAACAAGCCCTAGCGCCATTGGTTAAAAAAATAGAATTGGCTCTAGTAACCATTGCACAGTTTCAGCAGTCTCTTGCTAAAAAGTAGCGTAGAACTGCAAGTGAGTAAAACAAAGCCCGCTTCAATTGCGGGCTTTTTTATAGATTAGCTTCTCGCTCACGGCGCGCTCTCTCACGCCTTTGCGCTTATTTTTAGTAAAGCGGCAGCAAGCTGATTCTACGCTTAATCTCCTTTACTTCTTTTAAATAGGCTTCACTGTCTACGCGCTGATATTGTTCAGTAAACGCTTGCTTACTCAGGCCTTCAGGCAGACCTTCAATAGGCGGGATGATTTCCAATTCACTTTGAATGCGCGCCATCGCGTTTTGTACTTCCATCGCGGTGCTTGGATTTGTAGCAACTTTCGCAAACTCAGTGCCCGACATATCTGCCGCTAAATCTACAAAGCTATAGCCCGAGCCACCGTTGCCTCGGTCCATTAATTCTTTAAACTCGCCAATTGCTAGGGACATACCTTGTTCGGCCATTAGCTCTAATGCCGCAGAGATAATAAAGTGACGAGCCAAGTCATTGCGATTATGAAGTACCGCGCCCCTGCGCGGCTTTAACGCCCTATCGGGATCTGGCTGGATATCGCCAACCAGTGCACCCACGCGGTGATGACCCACGTAAACCGCTAGCGCGAGAATTACAGCATTGTTGTGAAGTACCGCATCTTGCGACGTTTGACTTTGCTCTCGCGCTCTAGCCATCCCTTCACGCAAATATTCAGTAAGAGAGACCGGTTTGTTTGATAAAGCTATTTCTCTTCCCGATAAATAACGTAGGTAATAGGCTGATAGTTGCTGAAGCTCGGTTTGTTCGCTGACTGACATATTTGAAGTCACAACGTTTAGCTCACTTAGCAGTTCATCTAAGCGCCCAACATCAAGGGTAAGTTCACCGCGCCCCATGGTAACGCGTTCAACACGAGAGAGCGCAATAGTGGCTATTTCTGATTGGGTATAAGAGTTCACCGTGCGTTCTAAAAAGTCGAGTAAAAAACGGCCCGGAATGGTTAAGTCACCTACTTGAACTTGCTCTATACGCAAGCTATCTCCGGGTAATACTAATGCCGAGGCATTAATGTAACAGCCTGTATTATCAATGGCATAAGTAACATTTACAGTACCACCCAATGGGGTGATGTTCACTACGCCTTTAAACTCAGGTAAGGCCCGCTGTAACACGCCCACTAAGCTTTCGACTTGAGTTTCGGTAAGCGTTACCTGGTGACCTTCTTCTCGGCGTGAAAATGCCTGTTTTAGCTGGCCGAGCAGTTCGTTAACACTGTCAGCACCATCTAGTTGTGTGGGCGCTGTCGATGCTACCAAGGGCGCTTTTTGTACAGCCATAACGGTAACCGTAGCCACGCCTACTACAAGCAGAACAAGGATGATGGCGATAGTTATTAAAAGCCATTTGAGGCTACGCAAAATCATAAGAAATCAGCTTTACCTGTAATTACAACTAATAAAAAGGAATTAGCGCCTAAATGCGTTGTTGTGAAGCGAAACACAATAGGCGCTAAGATGCTGGTTATACTACGTTATCAATTATTGCGCCACCAGTGACAAGTGGAATGACAAGTTGGTCGTATATAACCTTTTTAATTAACGTATCTTTATTAATCAACGTGTCTTGAGCTCACTATCGCTCCACTCTTTCAAGCTATCGTAACGCACAGTAGCACGGGACAAATCGTGATGCTGCGATAAGTCTGTAGGTATTACAATACAAGCCAACTTTGCCTCAAGTGCCGCTGTCATGCCGGTTTGCGTGTCTTCAATGGCTACACACTCGCTAGGCGATTTACCTAGCTTATCCATTGCAAGGGCATAACAATCTGGGGAGGGCTTACTGTTTTCTACGTCCTCTACGGCCACCACACAGGAAATATAATCACTCAACTCATATTGAGATAACGTTTTTTCTACTGCCTTTTTACTTCCCCCGGTCACAATACCAATAGTAAATCCCTTGTCTGCACATTGTGTAATGGTCTCCCTAGCAAATGGCATCAAAGGAAAAGCTTGCTTGTCGAGGTAGTCGCTCACGCTTTTATGTTTCTGCTGAGCCAGCAACTGCGGTTCTATATCAATATTAAAATGCTCAACTAAGTCCACTGCATTTTGCTTTACCGGTATCCCTGCCATTACTTCGCAATAAAAATCCTTGCTTAGCTCAACATCATATTTCAATAAAATGTCTTTCCAAAGGTCGAAATGTACGGTTTCTGAGTCAATCAGAGTGCCATCGTGGTCAAATAACAGCGTTGTGGTGTTATCGCTCACCGCTAACTGGCGTGTAGATGAAGAAACTGAATGCAATGCCAAAATGAACCTCCTTGCTATTAAAACTAAATTTCGGTGTTGAGAATACATAGAACGCTATCGGCACTGAAAAACCGATATCATCCTGTCTATTGTCTGTTATTTCATTTCGAGAAGGTGAAACAACGTAGTCATTACCAATGACGAATGATGCAGAGACTAGGCCAGCCACTCCTGTGATACACTGAGAGCCTCTCACCAGTTTGAAAATTTTTTACGTGGAGCTAACTGCGTGCTTTACCACATTTTAGGCTTTGCCAGTGCCGCGCTTTTTTTACTAACATGGTTAGGCTTATGGTCACAAATTAAAGCTATGACGCACCATCAAGTGTCCGTTGCGAGCGAGCAAAGCGATGCGAACCACAGCCTGTCGCTAAACCAGTTTGGATCTAGCTATTTTGCGTTTTTCTCTATTTTCCTATTCGGTATTTCGGTCGAGCCTTTTAACCATTACTTGGTTTGGACGCGTTTTGGCGCGCTCATTCTTACGCTCATAATAATTTGGAAAATATGGCAACATAGGCGCACTACTATTTCAGGCTACGTTGCCGCTATTGCTGTGCTTGCGCTAGTTGGTGGTACCCTTTCCATCGCTTTTCGCCCCTTCCCAACGCTTGCGCAACTTGGCGCAAACACGTTGATGCTGGTAGTCACCGTCATATTATTTCAAGGTTCGCTGCATCAGTGGCTTGTGTTGCAGCGTAGACAAAAAGTAGGCTCGCTGTCCTTTGCGTTATTTCGAAACATCTTGATTAAAGACGTTAGCACCTTAATGTTTGGCTTAACAATGCCGTTAAGCCAAAGCTGGCCGCTACTCATCTTAAACGGCACCAGTGTCATAATGCGTGGCAGTATTTTATTGCAGATGCACAAACTAAAACGCCGAGAACTCCATGTTTCAGGATAGACTCTCGGCGTTTTCTATTCACTTTTTGACTTTTTGCTTTTTGACTAACTTTTAAAGCATCGACGTTTATTCTGCGCGTTAGCTATTACAAGCGCTAGAGCTGTGCGCTATAGCGCAACTTCTGCCATATTCCCTTTGCTTTCAAGCCACGTTTTACGATCGCCAGAACGCTTCTTAGCAAGCAGCATATCCATTAGCTCCATCATCTCTTCAGCATCTTCAATAGTCAGCTGAACAAGTCGACGGGTGTTCGGGTCCATGGTCGTTTCACGAAGCTGTAGCGGGTTCATTTCACCCAAGCCTTTGAAGCGCTGTACGTTCACTTTTCCGCGTTTCTTTTCCGCTTCAATACGATCCAGAATCCCCTGCTTTTCACCCTCATCTAAGGCGTAATACACTTCTTTGCCTACATCTATTCTAAATAGCGGCGGCATAGCGACATACACATGGCCTTGCTCTACTAAGGTTCTGAAATGACGTACAAAGAGTGCACATAGCAAGGTTGCAATGTGTAGCCCATCCGAGTCAGCATCGGCAAGAATACAAATTTTACCGTAGCGTAAACCAGACAGGTCTGTTGAATCTGGATCTATACCGAGCGCCACAGAAATATCGTGAATTTCCTGTGATGCCAGCACCTGAGAAGAGTCGACTTCCCAGCTATTTAAGATTTTACCGCGCAGAGGCATTATCGCCTGAAACTCTCGGTCACGCGCTTGTTTAGCCGAGCCACCTGCCGAGTCTCCCTCTACTAAAAACAACTCAGAGTAAGAGATATCTTGTGACGAGCAGTCAGTTAATTTACCCGGTAGTGCAGGGCCTTGGGTAACCTTTTTACGGGCGACTTTTTTCACCTGTCGAAGACGACGCTGTGCATTGTTAATACACATTTCAGCCAGCGCTTCAGCAATTTCAGTGTGCTGGTTTAGCCATAAACTAAATGCGTCTTTCACCACACCCGATACAAATGCACTGGCCTGACGTGAAGATAAACGCTCTTTGGTTTGACCGGCGAACTGAGGGTCCTGCATTTTAGTTGAAAGGATATAGGCGCAGCGGTCCCAAATATCATCCGGCGATAGCTTAACGCCACGGGGCATTAAGTTTCTAAATTCGCAAAACTCCCGCATCGACTCCAGTAAGCCTTGGCGCAATCCGTTAACGTGTGTACCACCTTGCGCGGTAGGAATAAGGTTAACGTAGCTCTCGGTGACCAAATCACCACCTTCGGGCAGCCACATCACAGCCCAATCCGCGGCTTCCGTATTGCCACTGAACGTACCTACAAATGGCGTATCTGACGGTAAAGTTTCGAACTCTTCCACCGCTTGGTAAAGATAGTCTTTCAGACCGTCTTCGTAATACCATTCTTGGCTTTCTTTGGTAATTTTGTTGTCAAAGCGAATGCGTAAGCCAGGGCTTAATACCGCTTTGGCACGCAAATTATGAACAAGACGGCTAACCGAGAACTTTGCAGAATCAAAATATTGCGGGTCGGGCCAAAAATGAACACGGGTACCTGTGTTGCGCTTGCCGCAAGTATCGATAACCTGTAAATCTTCTACCTTGTCGCCGTTTTCAAAGGCGATTTGGTATACGTTACTGTCTCGTCGAATTGTCACTTCTACGCGGGTTGAAAGCGCATTAACTACCGAGATCCCCACCCCGTGAAGACCACCAGAGAAGGCGTAGTTTTTATTTGAAAACTTACCGCCTGCGTGAAGCTTACATAATATAAGCTCTACGCCTGATATTCCCTCTTCAGGGTGTATATCCACCGGCATACCACGACCATCGTCGATAACTTCTAACGATTGGTCTTCATGCAAAATAACTTTGATATTAGAGGCATGGCCGGCGAGCGCTTCATCCACACTGTTATCGATGACTTCCTGCCCTAAATGATTTGGGCGGGTGGTGTCGGTATACATACCAGGACGGCGTTTTACGGGGTCAAGGCCGTTTAAAACCTCGATAGCTTCTGAATTATATTGATTTGACATAGTTATGGTTGTTATTTAAGCCAGCGATAAGGAAAGAAAGCACGCACTACTGTCAGTAATTACAGCACTGCACGGCGTATATTTGATGTTAGCAGGGCTAGTAAAGACTGGCAATGCGCTTATTTTAGCAAAAACTCTGCGATAGCAGGTAAGTGGTTTTCGTAACCAACAAAGCTGTGATCACCACCCTCTTCAATAAGTAAGTGACTTTTCTGGTACTTCTCTGCAGCCAAGCGATAGTCTAGGGTTTCATCTTCAGTTTGAAGCAGCACTTTGTAACTAGATGGCTGTTTAATTGAAGCAGCCTCTAAGGCTTTTATCACCCCCATATCGCTTTCTACTATCTCAAATTTTTCTCTGCTGTATGGGTTCTCATGAGAGCCTATGAAGTTTTGCAGCAGTTCATAGGGGCGTACCGCTGGATTTATTAATACGGCTTTACCACCGAACTTCTCAAGTAAAAAGGTAGAGAGATAGCCGCCCATTGAGCTACCAATCAGCTTAAGCCCGTTTTCAAGCAGTGCCGGGGTGCTATCAATTAGCTCAAGCAGCTGACTTTCAACTTTACTTGGAAAGTTAGACAGTTCAGGAATATGTAAGGTGACGTTTGAGTGATGCTGCTCAAAATATTGTTTAGTGGCTTGGGCCTTGATGGACTTCGGCGAGCTCAAAAAGCCATGGAGATATAAGATGTGCTGCATACTGTTCTCTACTATGTTGCTCTCTACTGTGTTGTTCTCTGTATTTTAGACTATTTCAAACCCAGACCTCGGCAACCCTAACGTCTACCGTTCCATTATCCATTAAGTTAATCAGCTGATACCCAGGTGAGTCTTCGCTTACACCGAATTCAGCACGCATTTGCCACTGCCAGCAGGTAGAAGGGCTCCCGTAAGAAGGCGTGCTATTCGTTCCTATTTCTTGGCGCAATGGCGAATGAATATGACCGTGAATAAACGCCTTTATTTGCGGATATTCATTAATAAGCAATTCAAGGTGCTGCGCATTAGCCAAAAAATGTTTATCCATCCAGCTTTTCGAAGGCAATATATGGTGATGAAGCGCAACAAGATGATTAACGTGCGAAGATGCATCTAGCGATTGCTTTAACGCAATTAAATCGCCGCTTTTTACTTCGCCCGCCGCCGTGTGCATATTGCCTGAAGCGCGGGTATCCATACCGTGTATTTGCCAGTTTGAAAAGCTTATCGGGTTGGTGCTTTGTAAGTGACGGCTGCCAAGATAGCTTTCGAAATGCGGATTATTGTCGTGATTTCCAGCAAGAACGAACCAGTCTACATTTTCTGGCTCGATGTATTGCTCCATCAATGCGGTAAAATGTTGATAGCTTTCGGGGGAGTTATCGCCGCTGATATCACCAGTAACCAACACTATCACTTTCTGTTCTTGCCCGTTGTTGCCTTGATTAGCGCTCTGTTTTTTTGAGTCAGCAATATCAGTAAGGTCCTCTCGAACAGCGACAAGCACTCGCGTCAATGAATGATAAGGCGCTATACCTGCGTAACCAGTCTTGTCTTTATCCTTAAATAAGTGGCAATCACTTATCTGTATTAGTGATATCACGCTTCAGAGGTAACGTTTGTTGAATGTTGCAGGCAAAAGTTTAGCCACTCAGCTAAAAAGATATTTACCATATGCTTTTCGTTGCGCTGGCGCATCTTCAAATTAGGGTATTCGTAAGAAGGCTCAAGGGCCCCTGTATTTTGGCTGTTTATCACTTCAGCCATGCGCGCATCATGATATAGGCGAACCGTCATACTTGGCGTTAGGTACGACGGCATGTCTTTAGTAGTTTGCTTGATGCTTAGCGTACTGGTGTAGCGAGCAGAGTCCACTATTCTAATCTCATAGGCCAATCCCACGCCAACGGAAAATTCATAACTCAAGTCTTCCGTATCGCAGTCAGGTAGCATTTTAAGAACATAAGCATAGTTCAGTTCGCAAAGCGCCTGGATTGATGGAAGATGAGGGATGTATTTTCGTTGATTGCGTTGTGTCACGATGTCTGCCACTGCTCCAGAAGTTGTGTTTTATGCATAAAGAACCATTGTAGCGCAATTACTGCTGCGGCGTTGTCTATATGGCCATTTTCCAACCATTCAAGAGCAGTATTCTCTTTTACGCGATGCACTTTGATATCCTCAGACTCGCTTTCAAGCCCGTGAATTCCTTTTGCCAAGTTAGCATCAGTCTTTGCTATAAATATATGTAATCTTTCCGTAGTTCCACCTGGACTTGATAAGTAGCTTAGGGCCTTAGTCAAGTTTTGTAACTTTATTCCCGCCTCTTCCATGGACTCTCTATGGCATACATTTTCTGGAGTCTCACCTTTATCTATCATGCCTGCGATAATTTCTATTAACCAAGGGCTTGAAGATGTAGCTAACGCCCCAATTCTAACTTGCTCAATTAGCACGAATTCTTGCAGAATAGGATCGTAGGGCAAAACGCCCACCGCATGGCCGCGTTCAAAAATTTCGCGTGTAACCGTGTCGCTCCATTCTCCATTGAAACACTTGTGCTTAAATTGATACTGATTCATGGTAAAGAAACCACGATACACTGGCTTAATGTCGG
This sequence comes from Alteromonas sp. ABH4_452, assembly GCF_056311825.1. NCBI lineage: Bacteria > Pseudomonadati > Pseudomonadota > Gammaproteobacteria > Alteromonadales > Alteromonadaceae > Alteromonas > Alteromonas sp. ABH4_452. Next base: position 4,228,649 of record NZ_CM149973.1, read on the forward strand.
TAATTTCGACGTCATTTGAGGTAAATGAAAGGAATTCCTTGCTCATTTGCTGACACTTATGGTTCAAATAGATTTATCATACATAGTACATTTACACACCAACCATGTATACGCATGAAAAATGCGATGTTGAGTGTGTACGAATAACAGAAAACTCATATTACAAGTCGTCTATTACTATAAAAATTGCGTGGGTAGATCACATATTCTGTTACAGTTAATCGAATACTGTTACGAGTTTGGACTTTCGGTTTGTGGTTGAATTTTCATACACTTGGTTTTAATAAGTCGTCTTAACGAATAAATGACGACGCAACTTGAACACAACAGGAAGACGTAAGCATGAAACGAACACTTCTGTCGCTGGTTATCGGTGTTTCGATGACAACTGGTGCACTAGCCGATGACCTACTACAGGTATATCAACAAGCACTGGCAAACGATCCATTGGTAAACCAAGCGAAAGCGCAACGTGATGCTGCGTTTGAAGGAATTAGTATTAGCCGCGCAAGCCTACTACCGCAAATCTCTGGCTCTGTGGGCTACACCATGTCAGATTCCGAACGCTTTCAACAGGCTGCCGGTGACAATGGCCTTCAGGTATTCACGACAGATACAGAAGTAGACACCATTGACTACGGGTTAACACTTTCGATGTCGTTGTATGACCACGCTAACTGGCTGGGCTTAGATCGCGCTGAAAAAATTGCTGAACAAAGCGATGCGCAGCTTGCAGCAAGCATGCAGGATGTAATTGTACGTACAGTTACTGCTTATTTTGACGTATTGCGCGCCCGCGACAACGTAGAGTTTGTAGGTTCAGAAAAACGTGCGATTGAACGTCAACTTGAACAAACCCGTCAACGTTTCGAAGTGGGTCTTACTGCAATTACTGACGTGCATGAAGCACAAGCAAACTACGACAGCACAGTCGCTCAGGAAATCCAGGCTAAAAACGAACTGGAATTTGCCCTTGAAGCGCTGCGCGTGATTACGGGTAAATACCACGACCGCCTTTACGGATTAAACAAAGATAATTTCTCGGCCACAATGCCGGTACCTGAAACCGTAGATAGCTGGTTAGAAACCGCCCAAGACAAAAACCTTGCATTGTTGGTAGACCGCTTAGCTATGGACGTGGCGAAAGAAGACATTGCTATTGCACGTTCGGGTCACTTGCCAACGTTATCTTTGTCAGGCAGCTATGGCCGTTCGAAAGACGATGTAGACGCTGAAATTCTTAATGACGATGGCTCAACGACCCCATTTGGTTATGAAACGCCGTACTTAAACAGTCAGTCTATTGGCGTGACATTGAGTGTACCTATTTACCAAGGTGGCAGTGTAAGCGCGCAAACATCGCAAGCGAAGTACAACTATGTAGCAGCAAGCCAAGTTGCTGAGCAGACGTACCGTCAAACTGTTCAGTCAGTTCGTAGCTCGTTTAACAACGTAAAAGCGTCTATCTCTACTATTCGCGCTCTAGAGCAGTCTGTTGTATCAGCAGACAGCGCCCTTAAAGCAACAGAAGCTGGATTTGATGTAGGTACACGTACTATCGTTGATGTACTTGATAGCACACGTAACCTGTTTGATGCGCGTCGTAACCTTGCTGGTGCTCGCTATGACTTCATTCAGTCTGTGATTACACTTAAGCAAGCGGCGGGAACCCTTACAGGTGAAGATGTGGCTATGATCAACCGCGGTCTTCAGCCGGTCGAGAGCAATAACGACCAATAGGTTTTTTATACCGCTAAGTAAGCATTTGAGTGCGACATAAAGAGGGTGGCGACTGGCTGCCCTTTTTTGTGCCTACTCCCGTATTTGAAAATTGGTGATTTGAGGTTTAGCTGGAATATCTACTCGCTATTTTGCGCAAGAGAACTTCTTTAATGCGCCCAACAACTGCCGATATTCATCACATAATGCTTCAGCGTTTTGTTTAGTCATTACAAAATTAGATAAACGCATTGAAACGACGCGTAATTTCTCTTGCAACAGCTGTAACTCATCATCCATGATTATGCCCTTTAGATTTGTCTCTATTTTTAGTGATGTTGTTTTTGCCGGGTTTAAGGCTTTAAAGTCGCCTTTTTGCCCCTACATTTGGGCGCATAAAGTGTGCGAACAACAACTTTAGTATAACGCCAAGTAAGCTTACGACAAGCCTCTTGGTTTATTGTTTTTTTCTTGAGTGATAAATAAAAATGCAAGCCTCTGAACTACAAAATAAATTTGAGCGCATAAGAGCAAATAAATGGTTTGAAGCCTTTGTTATCAGCGTCATCGTGATATCGGCGCTATTAGTCGGTGCGAAGACCTATGAACTACCTACCGGCATGTCATCTATTACGTTGTTTTTAGACTGGTTTATCAGCGCTTTCTTTCTAACTGAAATCACAATTCGCTTTTTAGCGGAAAAGCAAAAGCGTTACTTTTTCAAAAGTTTCTGGAACTGGTTTGATACCCTCATTGTAGTTATCAGTCTAATCCCGGCAGACGACACTGAACTTGCGCTGATTGCGCGTTTAGTGCGGGTCTTCCGCGTGCTTCGTATGATTTCAATCATCCCAGAGCTTCGAATATTACTTGTTTCTCTAGTGAAAGCTCTCCCTCAGCTAGGCTATGTCATGCTGCTGATGTTTATCATTTTCTATATATACGCAGCGGTAGGCAGCACATTATTTGAAAATATTAATCCGGTGCTGTGGGGCGATATCACTATTTCTATGCTGACACTCTTTAGGATCATGACCTTCGAAGATTGGACAGATGTGATGTACGAAACTCAAGAAGTGTACTCACTCAGCTGGATTTTTTACTTAACCTTTATCTTCTTTACCGCGTTTGCCTTCCTCAATATGGTCATAGGCATTGTGGTAAATGTGATGGAAAGAGAAAACGAAAAGGCTAGAGCAGAAAAAGAAGCTGCCTTACTTGAAGAGCAAATTGCACAAGGCAATATCGAACCTACGCTGCATGATGTGCTCAAAGAGTTGCGAGAGCTAAAAGCGCAGGTCGCGTCACAAAATAGCAGAGAATAACTGCCAGAGGCTGTCTAGACACAGGTAGTAAATCAGAAGCTACCCAAGCAGACAGGCAGGCAACCATAAAGAGAAGGCCACGATAAGTGGCCTTCTTTCATTTCAGTTTTTGTTACTAAAGAAAACTAACAGCGTTAGATAAATAGCTAAAACCTTTATTAAAACACCTTACACGCCGTATTGCTGCTTTAGGCTTTCTACTCTTTGCTTTGCAGCTTCAGAGGTGAACTCCCTACTTGCTAGGCGTCGCTTCGCTAAGGCCTTTTTATCGAGTTCAAGCAACAAAGCTACGTGATTTAAATACACTTCATCGCTAGCAATGGGGCCTGTTGATATTTGCTCATACAGGGTTAGCGCTTCTTCTTTCTCACCTTTAGCGATATAAATCTGCGCTAATGTGTCTACAGCATCAGCATTTTCACGCTGCAGCGATACTGCTTTTTTCGCTAGCTCTTCAGCTCGCTGAAGGTCTTTATCTTCAAAGGCTAAATACGCCAGGTTGTTAAGCACTACAAAATTATCAGGCGTTTTAGTAAGTATAAGCTCGTAGGTTTCGATGGCTGCGGCTCTATCATTACCAATTTGACGCTCAGCTAACAGCATTGCACTTTGTACATCGTTATTGTGCGCATTTACGTGCTTTTGTAGAAAACTAAACGCTTGCTCTTTTTTACCTGACATCTCCAGGGCGGCAACAAGCAGCAAAGCATTGTCTGAGTTTGAAGTGGCATCATAAGCCGCCTTTGCGTGGTCAACGGCCTGCTCTGGCGCTTTATCTATAAGATGTAAACGTGCAATAACGCCCCTTACAAACGGCAATCCCTTAACCTCGTCAGAGACATTATTGATGATCTCCCATGCCGGTTTTGATTGACCAAGACGGCTATGAAAATATGCTTTCAAAAGCGTTAGTTGGGCGTCTGGGCGCTTAGACAACACCTTGTTCGTTAGCTCTAACCCTTGCTTGAATTGCTTTTGAGAGTCGACGATAAGCAGCTTACCCAATACCGCATTTTTATCTTGTGGGTAAAATGATAACCAGCGATCAAAGAAGGTCGTTGCATCTTTTACGTTATTAGTAGCAATAAGTGCCTGACCTTTTAGATTCCAAAAGGTCTGAGGCGATGACTCATCACCTTTCACATCAGCTAAAAGCGAAACAGTTTTATCTAGCTGGTTATTAAGCGAATACATTCTTGCGAGTAAAAGGCGCAGGTTAATATTGCCCTTATTGGCATTAAACTGTGCTTGGGTATGCTTAACTACGTCGTCGGCATCACCACTTTCCATTGCCAACGCAAACCACAGAGCCAGTGCTTGGACGTCAGCAGGGTTCTCGTCGATAAAAGCGCGAATAAACGCAACTGCATTTTCTTTCTTGCCCTCGGCAACAAGCAATTTAGCTCTTGAGTACGTAACCTCGTTACCAGCGTCGCTAAGCTCACTCGCTTTGTCTAAGTACTGCGCCGCTTCTTGATAAGCGCCTTCTGCCGTTGCAATGTTTCCCAAGTAAATTAAGGGAGCGGCAGTCTGTGGCGACGCTTCATGCCACTCTTTTGCCGCACTTTTCGCCTTATCGAGTTGGTTAGTCGCTATGTAGGCGCGCAGTAAGGTTGCTTGTGAGGTGACAGACTCAGGCGCTTGCTCAACCGCCTGTTCAAGATTTACTAATCCATCAATGTCGTTTAATGAAAGCTGTAACACACCTAATCGAGATAAGTCTTCGGCTGTAGTGCTGACCCCTTCTGATTTTTCTACCATCTGCTGAGCGCCAACGACGTTGCCTTCTCTAAGCAATTGGTAACTGGCTTTCGAAAACAACGCCGCATCAACACCCTGCTCACCTTCGACTCTTGCTAACACTTCAAGCGCCTCATCGTTTTCACCCAGTTGAAGCATGCTGTCTGCCAGCATTCGAAGACCAGGGTGATTATCAGGCAAACTAGACGCCACCATGGTTAAGTGGCGCTGGGCCGCTTCGAAGTCTTGAATTTGATACGCACTAAAACCCGCAACCAAACGCACAACCTGATCGCTCCTACCGTTTTGAACGGCAATTTCTAGGTGCTCAAGGGCTTTCGCGTAATTTTCGTTGGCCGACTCAATAATGCCTTTGAAAGTATTTAGCAGCGGATGGTTTTCGTTTAGCACCAACAAATCATCGACAATAGGCTGAGCTTTATCTAGATCTCTTATTTCAATAAGAAGCGCCGCATACGCAAATTTACTGGTAACGTCATCTGGAAACTGGCTAACATAAACGCCGTATACCTCTGCGGCTTTTTCAGGTTCGCCATTTTGCAGGTAAATTTTGGCAAGCTGTTGCAATACGTCTTTGTTGGTTGGCGCTTGCTCACGCAAGGCTTCTGTTGCGGCTAATGCGCCTTCCATATCGTTTTCTAGCACAAAGGCGTAACTATCAATAAGGCCTTTGTAAACCGAACTGGTATCTAGGGTGGAAAGATCGGCTAGAAGCGCTTGCGCCTCTTCATTTTTACCAAGTTGCATAAGGGCTTGAAGCTTATAAAATCCCACTTCTGCTGATTCAACCGCGGTCATTCCTTCTGCGCGATAATCTACTTCAGCGAGGGCGTTTTCTGCTCCTGACTGTTGATAGGCCACAGATAACAATGGAATAACTTGGCTCACGGGATGGCCTAAATCCATTGCCTTGTTAAGTTCTTTTTCTGCGGCCGCATAATTGTTTTGCTGTAGATACAGTTTTCCTAGCTCGAAGCGAGGCTCTGCCGCATTAGGCCCCTTTTGAATAGCGTTTTTGTATTCAACGATGGCGGCATCAAGCTGCTGTTGAGAGGCATAGTTTCGTGCATCAGCCAAATGGCTTTCCATCGACTTCTCGCTACACCCTGACAAAAGTGCACTGGTTAACATAACGGCTAACGTGGTGCGTTTAATTAATGTATTAGTTCTCTGCTTTGTCATTGTAATTCCTTGCCCTTCCTCAGATTTTTGTCGTCACATTCCTGCTCTTTGTCAAAAGCACTGACCAAACTGCTTATTATTTCATCGAATTTGTGCAATTTCGTGGCAACCTGTCCATTATTCGAATATAATACTGTTTTTTGCAACACTGCTGGCAAGCATATCGCGAAATACGCTAAGAATACGCTTCATTAACTCGCCGGACAGGCCAGTTCAACGCTGTATAGCGTCTTGCGATAATAAACCGAAAAAGTACGGTTTAGTCGTATGCCGCACCCTCCTTACTTAATGCACCAGGACCCTTAATGACAACAACTGTCGACATGACATTTAAAGACCTCAATTTACCAGAACCAATCTTACAAGCCCTTGAAAAAGTTGGCTACGAGAAACCGTCTCCTATTCAGGCTGAGAGTATTCCTCTTATTCTAGAAGGACACGATTTACTCGGTCAGGCACAGACAGGGACAGGAAAAACCGCTGCGTTTGCCCTGCCTATGTTGGCAAATATCGATCCTGAGCAACGTAAGCCGCAATTACTGGTATTGGCCCCAACCCGTGAACTAGCTATTCAGGTTGCAGAGGCGTTTCAGGTTTATGCGAGCTTTAGTCAAAAAATTAAAGTACTTCCAGTATACGGCGGTCAGTCGTACGACAACCAAATTCGCCAGCTTAAGCGCGGCGTTCAAGTGGTTGTGGGTACACCAGGCCGTATCATCGACCATATAAAGCGCAAAACACTAGACTTAAGCGAACTTAAGTTCTTAGTGTTAGATGAAGCTGACGAAATGCTTCGCATGGGCTTTATTGATGACGTTGAACTTATTCTTAGCCACGCACCAGAAGAGCGCCAAACCGCGCTGTTCTCGGCAACTATGCCTGGTCCAATTAAGAAAATTACTCAGCGTTACTTAAAAGACCCTAAGCACGTTAAAATTGCGTCTAAAGTAAGTACAGCTAGCACTATTCGCCAGCGCTATTGCCAAATTGCACCGCACCACAAACTTGAAGCGCTAACCCGCATCATGGAAGTGGAAGTGTTCGACGGTATGATCATTTTCGTACGTACGAAAACCGCTACTGTTGAATTAGCAGATAAACTGTCTGCGCGTGGTTACGATGTAGAGCCGCTAAACGGAGATATTCCTCAGGCAGCCCGTGAGCGTACTGTTGAAAAGCTTAAACAGGGTAAGATCGACATCCTTGTAGCTACTGACGTAGTAGCCCGTGGTCTTGACGTTGAGCGTGTAAGCCACGTTATCAACTACGATATCCCGTATGACAGTGAGTCATATGTACACCGTATTGGTCGTACCGGTCGTGCTGGTCGTCAAGGTGATGCAATCTTATTTATCTCTCACCGTGAAAAGCGCTTGTTGTTCTCTATCGAGAAAACCACTAAGCAGCCTATTGAAGCGATGCCTATTCCTTCAATTAGCGAAATCAATGAGACCCGTTTAAGCCGCTTTAAGCAGTCAGTTGCCGAAGCAACTCAAGACGATAGCATTGAATCATTAATGCCTATTGTTGAGATGATTAAAGAAGAAAACGAGGCATCGCCTGAAACCATCATGGCTGCGCTACTTAAAATTGCGCAAGGCGACGAGCCGTTAATTCTTAAAGAATCAGATCGACCAGACATTAATAGCAAGCCTCCGCGCGACAACCGTGATAGAAACTCTCGTGATGGTCGCGAAAGAAAGCCAAGAGTGCCACGTGGCAACCGCAAGCCAGAAGAAGGCATGCAGCGCTTCCGTATTGAAGTAGGTCATGTTCACGGCGCTAAGCCTGGCAATATCGTAGGCGCTATTGCGAACGAAGCAAACATAAACTCAAAGCACATTGGCGCTATCGAAATTTATGACAACTTCAGCACGGTTGACCTTCCAGATGGCATGCCTAAGGAAACCCGCGATACGCTTCAAGGCACCCGTGTTGCTGGTCAGCGTTTAAATATTCGCGAGTGGTCTGATACGCCACCAGCTAAGCGAGAAGGTCGTGGCGATCGTGGTAATCGCGGCGACAGAGCACCTCGCGGCAACCGTGAAGACCGAGGCAATCGCGGAGACCGCGAAAACCGTAAGCGTAAGAACTAAATAGCAACACATTCAGCCTTTATATAACTAATTGCAATATGAAGGCTGTTTTCGTTGTTTTCTAATTAAAAAGAATTGGCGCAAAATAGTGTCAGTTCTTTTTTTTGTATTTAAAGCTAAGAAAACCTTTATGGATTACTTTCCGCTATTCCTAGACGCTAGAAAACTCAATGTCCTTATTGTTGGGGCCGGTGAAGTGGCAGCCCGTAAGCTAGAGCTTATTATGAAGACGCCTGCAACCATTACAGTGGTTGCACCCTGGGTTTGTGACACGGTTAAGCAACTAGCGTTAAATGAGAAAGTCACGCTGATTGAACGTGAGTTTGAAAATAGCGACCTTACCCATAAAGACATGGTGTTTATTGCCACCGACAAGGGCGATGTTAACCAGCATATTCACGACTTAGCTCGCGCCAACAAAGTATTGGTTAATGTGGTAGATAACACGCCATTATGCCAATTTATTACCCCTTCTATTGTTGACCGCTCTCCCATTATTATTGCTATGAGCAGTGGCGGTGTTGCGCCAGTTCTGCTGCGTTATTTGCGCCAAAAGTTAGAAACGGTATTACCTGCTAACTTAAGTAGACTGGGTGCGTTTTCTGAAAAATTCCGCGATAAAGTAAAACAGACGCTTAATGGTGTAACCGCAAGACGCTACTTTTGGGAGGACGTTCTTGATGGCGACATTGCAGAAATGGTTGAAAAAGGCCAAGACCAAAAAGCTGATGAAGCGTTTGAATTGGCACTACAAGCTGCCGCTGAAGACAAAAAAGTCGAAGGTCAGGTTTATTTGGTTGGCGCAGGACCAGGCGACCCCGATCTTCTTACCTTTCGCGCCCTTCGCTTAATGCAAAAAGCTGACGTTGTTGTTTACGACCGCTTAGTTTCCCCACAAATTCTTGAGCTTGTGCGTCGCGATGCGGAGAAAATCTATGTAGGTAAGGCTAAAAGCAATCACACGCTTCCTCAGGACGATATTAATCAGCTGATGGTTGATGAAGCGAAAAAAGGTAATCGCGTGGTGCGTTTAAAAGGCGGCGACCCCTTTATATTTGGGCGTGGTGGAGAAGAAATTCAAACTCTTATTCAGCACGGTATTGAGTTTCAGGTAGTTCCCGGCATTACTGCAGCAAGCGGCGCATCAAGCTATGCAGGCATTCCACTTACTCATAGAGATCATGCACAGTCTGTGGTGTTTGCTACCGGCCATTTAAAAAACGGCACTATAGAACTTAATTGGCCTGCCCTTGCGCAAAAAAATCAAACCGCTGTGTTTTACATGGGGCTAACCGGTTTGCCTATCATTTGTGAAAAAATGATTGAACACGGACTTGATGCCTCAACGCCAATAGCACTGGTTCAGTCAGCCACCACTGAGAAGCAGCAGGTGTTAACCGGTACACTTGAAGACATTGTCGTTAAGCAGGAAAAAGCGCAGCTTCAGCCACCTACACTGATTATTGTGGGTAGCGTAGTAAGCCTTCACGATGAGTTGAACTGGTTTCAAGAATAGGCGACATAAGTCACCTCAGATTGATGATAAACCCCTCTTTTTTCCGGAGGGGTTTATTTGTTCTAGCAGCCGAAGGCTGCGTTTTATCCAAAGAACACCTTAACGTGGCTTCGTCTCTCAATCCCCTTAGACCAAATTCAGCATAAACTTGTTTTTTACATATAGGTGAGCATACTCAGTAATGTGATGAATATGTGGGAAATGATGTGGTAAACAATGTGAAGGGCGGTGCACATACAGCGATTAGAAATGCGTTGAAAAGATATGTATTCGTGTCTCAATTTCACGTGCTCTGCACATTAAAATCAGCCAGCATGCTTATGCTGCTTTCTAGCCTTTGTTTAGTGACTACTGCACATGGCGAACAGCTTAAATACAGCAAAGTTAACACGGATACGGGGGTAAATTTTAGCTACGAATGGCTAGATAACGATAACACGCGACAATCTATTTCTTTTGAGTTATCTAAAAATGCCTTGAAAGAAGCCCCCTCTCAGCAAGCTAACTACAAACCGAAAATAGCACAGCGATATATTATTGTTGCATTAACCAAAGAAGCTAAAAAAATAGACCCTAAAGTTGCGCGTGTGAAGATAACGCCCAAACGAGAGTCTATTGATATTCAGGTTACAGGCTCAGACGAAGCGCAAGTTGAAGAAATACTCAATAATTTAAAAGCTATTCAGCAACAAGAGTACGATAAGTACTTGCAAGATCATTACTTTACCCGCTTCACTACCTTGTTTAATCAACAGGCAATAAAACCCGATCATGTGCGATATGTTGCCGAGTCGGTAAAGCCTTTAATAGCAGCATCGCAGGCGTTTTATGAAAAGGTGAACGTACAGTCAGACTACAGAGGATATTTTTCACTACTTCTTAGTTGGCTTCAAAGTATCCCTTACGACACATTAGAAGACAGAGTAGTAAGTAATGGTTCTGGCTATGCGCCGCCTGTCAGCGTGCTTATGCAAAACCTTGGGGATTGCGATAGTAAGGCAGTATTGGCATCGTCAATGGTTCGCGCATTTTTACCGTCAACCAAAATGATCATGGTATTTTTACCAAATCATGCCTTGCTCGGCATTGCCTTGACGCCCATGGCCGATGACAGAACTATAGAGCACGAGGGCGACACATACGTGCTCTACGACCCCACTGGCCCAGCACTCATTCCATTTGGACAAGTATCTGAAGATACCGAACGCCACATTGTCACTGGGCGCTATCAAGTGGAAACTGTCGAATAAAAGGAACAAATTCATCCTTGGTGTATTGGGAAAATATCTTCACTGAATGTAAAAATAAAAAGCGCCTTTTTGATTAAGGCGCTTTAAATAAAATACTTGGGAAGAGTAACTCGCTAAAGGTTTTCTTCTGCAAAGCTAGCAAGTCGACTTCTTACAACGCCATCTAGATTAATGGTGGCACTGCCCGAGAAGTCTTTAAATTTCTCAACTAGATAGGTCAGGCCCGAAGTCACAGCACTTAAGTAGTTACTGTCTATTTGCGCCAAGTTACCACCTACAATGAGCTTAGTTCCTTCACCACAACGGGTGATGATGGTTTTAAGCTGTGACGCGGTTAAGTTCTGCGATTCATCCAATATCACAATCGCATTTTGAATGCTTCGGCCTCGCATAAAGTTTACCGACTTATACTGGATATTGGCCTTTTCCATGATGTAGTTCATAGAGCCTTTCGTATTTTCATCATGCTTGTGAAGTACTTCAAGCGAGTCAGTAATCGCCGCCAACCAAGGCAACATCTTTTCTTCTTCTGTCCCCGGTAAGAAGCCAATAGACTCAGCAATTTCTGGCGTACTTCGCGTAACAATGATTTTGTCATACATGTTGCGCTCTACCACCATTTCAAGGGCTGCCGCTAGCGCAAGTAACGTTTTACCGCTGCCTGCAGGGCCTGTAAGAATAACCATATCAATATGCGGGTCTAGCAAGGCGTGAAGCGCCATTGCCTGTCCTATATTTTTTGGTGTAATGCCCCAGGCATGGCGACCCATTAAGCGTTCGTAACCTAAATCGAGCACCTCTAAATGATCGTCGGTGATCTCTTCAACAAGGCCTGCAAACTGCCTTGTTTCATCGAGTAAGAACTCGTTTACATACGCCTCGGGCAACATGGATTTTGGTATGGTGTGAATGGTGTCTCGACCTTCACTACGACTATCCACACTTTTTACGCTGTCCCAGAAATTTCCCTCAAAGGTATGGAACCCGCGAGATAAATATTTGATATCGGTAATAAGCTGGTCGGTTCGATAGTCCTCAACATGAGCAAGGCCGGCCCCTTTTGCCTTAAGGCGCATGTTTAAGTCTTTGGTTACCAACACCACTTTTTGCGGCGCAAAGGTCTTTTGCAAGTGCAGCGCAACGTTGATAATACGGTTGTCGTTCTCGTTGCTGGTAAAAACTTGCTGGGCTTCGACCATATTGAGATCAGCAAAGATAGATAGGCTACCTGTAGGCGCAGTTTGCCCCGCGCCAAGTCCTTCCATCGATACACCTGCAAGCATATCTTCTGGCGTTGCGTCGTGGAGTAAGTCCTCCATCGCCCGAATGGATACCCGTGCATCGCGCGCCACGTCTTTCTTACTGTCTTTTATGTAGTCGAGTTCTTCCAATACGGTCATTGGAATAACAACATCATGTTCTTTAAAGGAGAGAAAAGCGTGAGGTTCGTGCAGCAGAATATTGGTATCGAGGACGTAAATCTTAGTATCGGTAGAATTTTTTTTTGGCATCCTTCACTCCGGTAAATAAAGCCAGGTTAGGCGTATAGTTCATTTATGAACCCGCGCACTAACAAGCTACAGTTACGGTTGTAGGAGAATGCCGCTCGAAACAGGACTTCTTCCCCTACTCGCGTCGACTGAGAAGCAGTACTACACTTTCTGCCTCAAAGGTTCGTCAGTTGAATTAGCGAACCCTTAATTCCACCATAATCCAGTTTTTAAGATTTAGCACTGTTTTTTCTTTTTTTATTTTCATTTAGAACAAATGTAAAGCGCAATCGTCTTGGTCTTTTTTCACATACGCAATGCTAACAAGCTAGTTCTCTTTGTTCGTGAAGTACCCAGCGCGCTCTAAAATTATCTCTGTTTGATTCTGCGCGCTTTCTAATGCCGCCTTCACGCTTTTTTTACCGGTAACCACGTCATTGACTTGTGCCCCTACTGCATAGCCAATAGCAGTAAACTCTGGGATAGGGATAAACTGGCTTCCAATCATGGATTCACTCGGTTCATCGCTTGAAAGTAACTTCAACGCTTGGTGCTCAAACGCAGCATAAGGCACGACTTGCTGATAAGCACTTGAATACGTAGAGTGCCTAGTACCTGAAGGGGCTGCGTATTCACCGCTGACTTTCTTGAGGTCATCAATAAAGGTTTTTGATGTTAAAAAATGCGCAAGTCGCTGGGACTCTTTCACATAGCGCGATTGTTTCGGAACGGCAAAATTCCATGACCAAAACCACTGCGCCCCTTTCTGTTGCGTTCCGAGCGGCGCATAAGTAACGCCAGTGGATTGAGTAACCTTAGAGAAGTTTTTATCAAATAGCGCGCCGCCTAAAGAAGAGGCATCAATGAAAAACGCTAACTTGCCTTGAGCAAAAAGTTTTTGGTTCTCTTGCCACCCCATATCTTCATTTCTTGGGGGGCCAACGTTCTTTGCAAGGTCAGCATACATATTCACTGCATCAAGCCACGCCGTGCTGTCTAGGGTAGGTCGCATTTTTTCATCTAACCACGATGCCCCATAGGTATTGGCCATGGTACTCACTAATGCCATATTCTGTCCCCACCCCACGCGCGTTCTAAGCCCTACGCCATAAACTTCTTTTTCGGGCATATGTACTTGTTGAGCTAGCTCCTTAACGTCGGTATATGTGAGCACTGAGGGAAGGCTTAAATTAAACTTATCAAGCAGGTCCTTTCGGTAGAAAGTCAGTGTTGTTTCAGCGACAAACGGTAACCCGTAAAGTTTACCGTTAACTGTGTTTGCATTAAGAGCTGCAGGAATGACATCACCAATATCATAATCGTCAGGATGCGTGTTAAAAGGAACGAGAATATCCCGCTTCGCCCAAATAGGAAGCCCGTAATTACCAATTAGTACCAAATCAAAGCTATTTTCATTAACTGAAAAATTACCGAGCAATCGGCGGCGTAAAACGGTTTCATCCATTATTCGCCATTGGATATTTGACAGTGATAGAGGGGAGCCGTATTTATCCAGGTATGCTTTTGCATTAAAAACAGCATTAATATCTGGCGCGCCAACAATTAATGCATCTTCGTTTTGTGAAGTGTTATATACACCATACTTTTCGAGTGTGCGCGCCAAAAGCCCATTCTGTTTTTGTTTCTGTAACGCTAGGTTGAACTTCTCAATTAGCTTGGAAGACTTAGGGTTTTGTTTCGAAAGCGCTAGATGAAAAGAGCTTTGCACTTCCTTCCCAGGGATAAATATAAACTCACCTTTGAGGCTAGGTCGCTCGTTAACTAATGCTTCCTTGGCGCTATACTTATCAATGAATAAAACATCAATTCTCTCTCTTCCAAGTAAATCTAATAGATTAACCGTAGACTTTCCCGGGTACATATTGAAAAACGCTTCATTTGATAAAAATTGCGGCGCTACTGTGCCTCTGAGGTACCCAATTCCTCGCAAGTTTTGTCGTTTGAGCCATTCAACTAGATTAGGTATTTCACTGCTACCTTTAAAGTCTTTCGTCCTAATTAGGAATCCACTCGCTCCCGCTGGGATAGCATCAGATAGAAGAAATGCATCATTAACACCTTCGTAGTCATGAACAGGAAATACACCGTCTAATGCGCCCGTTTTCGCCAACATTAAAGCCCGGGCATGAGGGTAACGCTCTACATTGAGCGGCTCGCCCAACTCTTCAAAAGCTTTTACCACTATTTCATTCACGTACCCTTTCGACACGTCTTGGCTGTCGCTAAAGGGGCTTACCTCTGATGTTGCAAGCGTAATAGGTCGTGCATAGGTGAAATTGGTACCAAGTAGAGAAACCAAACATAGCAAGTACAACCCTATCGCCTTTTTAGGTATCGACGTACGGGTATAAAGGTCAACAACATCACCCGCTAAATTTGGCATTATATGGTTTCCAGTATTCATTAGTTGTAAGTTTAAATAGCAGAGAAAAACAAAAAGTGCGTTATTATCACTGAATAAACTAACATTAAATTAGCCAGCCCTCGTTTACATTATTTTAACGCCGCTTGCGGGAAGTACATGTAAATGCTGATATTGGCTACAGTCGTAATACGCGAAAGTAAGCCATTATCACTACACTTAAAAAGGACCTTTTAGTTTTGATGCCTCCCCTACGAACTATAGCTCCCCCCTTTTTTACCCTTCTAGTGTTGTTAATCACTAACTTTATGAGTGGTGTAAGCCTCGCTAGTCAAGTCGACACCGTAATTGAAAAAATTCAGACAGAGAACGGTTCTACCTGGGAGCTAGGTTATACCCTTGATAAGCCTTCACAACAGCTAGTATTCGTCCGAAACCCTGACGCTTCTAGAACCACTCGCTGGCTACCAAAAAGTAGTGACATTGAGATTGCCTACGACACCATTTCACAACAAGAAATTGTGCGCTCTAAAACAGGAAAAGCTATTTCTAAGGTTTCTTTTGTACTCACCCCCACTTACAAACACTTGGGCAAAGACTATGCGCCGTTTTCGCCCTTTTCGAACGGTGGCAATACTTTTCATTCTGGTCGTCTGTTTGCTTGTGCTAATACTTGTGAAGATGAACATAATGAATGGCCTATCACCCTTAAAGTGCCAAGTGGCGAACATATCGTTTTAAACGGAAAAGTAGTTAGTGGCAGCGCCTCATGGGTAGATAAAAATAATGGCAGACAGGTTTATGTAGGTAAACAGCAACCGATTATCACAGACAGCGCTGTTGCTCTTATTGACCCAGCCCTACCTGAGAACATACAAGCGAAGCTTGAGTACGACATGCCCAATATCATGGCTTATTTCTCTCACTCTCTTAACCCACTTGCCACCGAAAAACCTATGCTATTTGCTTCTTACGCCATGGTTGACGGTCATTCCTCACAAGGCGGCACGCTGCCAAATCAAATTTTTATGCACTGGAACCGAAATGACTTGGACAAACGCGCTGAGAATATCGACTTTGCCAATAAGACGTTGTGGTTCTTTGCCCATGAAGCAGCACATTTATATCAGCCAGGTAAAACCGACGGCGTCTCAAAGAATGACGAACAGTCATGGTTACATGAAGGTAGCGCCGACTACTTTGCGGCACTAGCTATGAACTACCTTTATGAAGATGCCAATAGCTATGTGGATAGGCGTATAACCCACGCGTTTGAAAGCTGCATGCAAGGTTTAACGCAAAGCACGCTAGCCAACGCTTATAAGAACGGACGCTTCAATCTTTATTACTCGTGCGGAATGATAATGCACCGCGCCATCGATGGCGTGGTGCAGCAAAAAACGCTAGGTGAGGAGTCGCTGTTCACCGTATGGAAGCGACTTCAAAAAGCAGTGAATAGTGGCATGCCGCCTGGCACAGCGACGTTCTTAGCATTACTTGAGCCTTATAACGCACCTGAACTTATTGACGCCATAAACAATGTAACTAGCGATGATGCTCTCAGAGCCATTCAAGGGATTGAAACTTTGTACCAGTTACCTGAGTAGGCTACTTAATGAAGTAGCCTATTGCTTTGTATTCGCCATCAACTTCCACCATGGAAAGGGTCTCTACTTTCATTGAGGTTTTTGAATCAAAGTCAGTGGTGAAAGACAAAATTAGGTAGTTTCCTTGAGGCAATCCTGGCAGTGAAGATGGCGCTTGCGCTAACGCAATTTCCCTCGATTTCGCTACACCCAATGGCTCCCTGACTAGCTGCATTGCCTCTGCCCATTTAGCTATTGAAATACCGCTTCTAAAAATAGCCCCACTCTCTTTCCAGCTTTGTTCATATTCTCTGCTGTCGATAAGTTCCAACCAGCTTTTTGCATCTTCAAGGACTTCGCTACTGACATTAACTGGCTTGCCAGCTTCAATTACTTGTTTGCTACCATTGTTCGCATTGACCGTTTGCGCATAATAAATAGCAACAAACAAACTGATGGCGAGCGCTAGCGTGATCCAAAGAACATGTTGGGGATTCAACGACGTTGGCCGGTCAAGCTGCTGTTTAATTGCATGATGAGCTGCGGCATTCTCGCCCGCAGTAGAAGTTTGCGAGGTTGGCTGCCCTTGAGCATGACTTGTAGTGGCGAGGGGTTCACCCATTAAAAGCGCATCGGGCGTCGTTTCGAAAACCGAAGCAAGTGCGCCTATTGAATCGTGTGATGCAGATTGTGTTTTCTCAATTCGCTGAATAGTACGCAAACTCAATCCGGACACATCTGCCAGATGCTGCTGACTCCACGCCTTAGCATTGCGAAGTTGTATAAGCTTTTGACTGTCTACTTTCATATCCATCTCGCGCTTCCTCCTGTTAGCTGCGCTTCACATACGTTAAAAACGTAACGCGGTTAACAGTAAGAAATATCCATGGTCAGTGATACGACAGTTTTACGTCAACCCTGTGACAAAGCAAGCCTGATGGGTACGTTAACGTTCTTATTCTTTTGCTAACCAGCATTCTCGCTGTGAAGTAATGAAGGCACTACTCGTGCTCATCGTCTTATTGACGCAGAGGCATAGTTACTCAATCACGTCCCCCACCTGCAACCGTAAATCAAATAAGCTAGTATTAATGACTTATCACAACGCAATGCGTACAATACCGCCCCCCGAAAAACAGGTTGGTGATTTATGAGTTCAGATAGTCAATTTTTAGTTGGTCAGCGTTGGTTAAGCAACACCGAAATAGAGCTGGGGCTGGGCGTGGTTATCGGTAACGATTTCCGTTCAGTTGAAGTGTTGTATCCGGCAACAGGCGAAGCGCGAAAATACACAAAGCAGGACGCACCGCTTACGCGACTAATATTTGAAATTGGCGAAACGGTCAAAAGCCAAGACGGCTGGGAAATGACCATTACTGAAAAAGAAGAAAGCCAAGGTTTATTTATATATCACGGGCTCCGGGAAGATACCAAGGCTCAAGTGCGTTTACCTGAAACCATGCTAGACAGCCACATTCGCTTAAACCAACCTGAAAAGCGCCTGTTCAGCCAGCAGCTAGACAATCCGAAATGGTTCGACTTACGTGAACGCGCCCTGGATCATCAATACGAATATTTGCGTTCAAGTACTATCGGCCTTGCCGGTGCCCGTATATCGCTTATCCCGCACCAGCTACACATAGCGTCAGAGGTAGGCGGAAGACACGCGCCTCGCGTATTGCTTGCTGATGAAGTAGGGCTTGGTAAAACTATTGAAGCAGCGCTAATTATTCACCAGCAGCTTAAAACTGGTCGTGCAGAGCGCGTGCTTATCTTGGTTCCAGACTCGCTCATGCACCAATGGCTAGTTGAGATGCTGCGCCGCGTAAATCTTCCCTTCGCCATTTACGACGAGAGTCGCTGCGAAGCTATAGAAAAGAGCGAAGGCCTAGAAGATGACGAAACGTTTGACGCGAGCGCTGTGAATCCATTTGAAAACGACCAGCTGGTACTTTGCAGTATCGACTTTCTCAGTATGAGCGAAAAACGCCAGCAGCAAATTCAAGCCGCAGGTTGGGATTTAATGGTTGTCGATGAAGCCCACCACCTTGCGTGGTCAAGTGAGGCTCCTTCTGCCGAATACCTATGTGTTGAAGCACTAGCGAATCAAACGCCTGGCGTATTGCTACTTACCGCAACGCCCGATCAACTTGGTCACGAGAGCCACTTTGCACGCTTACGCCTACTCGACCCGGCTCGCTTCCATAGTTACGACGCTTTCTTAGATGAAGAATCGAAATACAGCCAGCTCGCCGATGCGGTAGCGCCATTACTTTCAGACGCCGAGCCGAACGACAAACAGCGCAGCAAACTCGCAGAATTTGCGCCTGACGTAATGGAACATGCGGGAGACCTAAACTCGCCGGAAAATCGTCATGCGTTGCTGCATCAACTTATCGACTGTCACGGTACAGGTCGCATGCTGTTTAGAAACCGTCGCGCCAATATTGAAGGCTTTCCGGAGCGTAAACTAAGTGCATATGAATTGGCGTTGCCGGAGGTTTATTCAGAGGCAGTGAGCGGCGGTGACCTAACCTATTCACTATACCCTGAGCGTATGGCAAGTGTTGTTAATAGCTGGACTAAGCACGACCCTCGCGTTGAGTGGTTGCTAGATTTTATGCAAAGCGTTAAGCCAGAAAAAATTCTGCTTATTTGCGCCAGCGCTCGTACTGCACAAGAACTAGGCGAAGTCATTCGCACGCAAACCGGCATACGCCACAGTGTATTCCACGAAGGCATGAGCATCGTAGAGCGCGATAAAGCGGCCCATTACTTTGCTGACGAAGAAGACGGCGCACAAATTCTACTGTGTAGTGAAATTGGCAGTGAAGGCCGTAACTTCCAGTTCGCTCACCATTTGGTTCTGTTCGACTTGCCTATTACGCCAGATCTGCTTGAACAGCGTATTGGCCGTCTTGACCGTATTGGCCAAACCCAAACCGTACAAATTCACGTGCCGTATTTAGCGAAAACCGCGCAGCACGTTTTACTAGATTGGTATCACGAAGGGCTTAATGCCTTTGAGAAAACCTGTCCGACCGGCTCTGGTGTGTTTGACGACGTTAAACCTTTGCTTATTGGTGCCTGCTTACACCCTAATGATATGAATGCCCGTGACGAGCTTGTAAACATGAGTGTTACGCTAAATAGCCAGCTGGTGGCACAGCTTGAAGCCGGTCGCGATCGACTTCTTGAGCTTAATGCTTCTGGAGAAGGCCGTGTAGAGCAACTGCTTGAAGACATTATCACCCTTGATAGCGAACAAGATTTGTCGCGCTTTATGGGCCGTGTATTTGACGCTATCGGCGTCCAGCAAGACGAAAAAGGCAATGACTGCTTTATTCTTATGCCAACCGAATCCATGGTAAGCCAGCTTCCAGGGCTTGACCCAGAAGGCATGACGGTTACTTACAAGCGCCGTGTTGCCACCACGCTTGAAAACGTACAGTTTTTAAGTTGGGACCACCCGCTAGTACATACCGCTATTGATGTAGTACTCACCGAGGTTCACGGAAAAAGCAGCATGGGCTTTATTGCCGAGCCATCTTTGCCGAAGGGCGCCTACTGGATAGAAACCCTTTTCGTGCTGCATGCACAAGCGCCGAAAGCGCTTCAATTAGGCCGTTTCTTGCCACAAACGCCTGTGCGGGTATGTTTAGATGCGCAGGGCAATCCTTCTGACTTAAGTTTTGATGTTAAGCGTAAAATTGGCCGCAAAATTTCTTCTCAACTTCTAAAAGCACTGCAACAGCCGCTTGAACTTGCAATCGAGAAAGCACGTAAGCTTGCCCATCATGAGGCTAACCAAAAGCAGCATGATGCCCTTAACGATATGCATAGCACATTGAATGATGAAATACAGCGCTTGCGCGATCTTCAAAAGCGCAACCCTGCTGTGCGCGATAGCGAAATTGAATTTATTGAAACGCAAATGAATGCGCTCGATAAGGTCATTCAGGAAGCTGATGTTCAGCTAGACGCAATACGTATTGTGGTGAACAACCCGTAAATGCAAAATGTTAAGCACTAAAAGAACAACGTTGAAGTAACGAGTACATAATGGCAAACCCGAGTTTTGTTTATAACCCACCTATGACGCCTTATCTTGATATCCTGTATCAAGATGAGGATGTGGTGGTAGCGCACAAGCCTAGCGGGCTGTTAAGCGTGCCAGGAAAGGCCTTAGGGCACCGAGACTCGCTCATTAGCCGTGTTAATTGTGTATACCCTACCGCGACGGTAGTTCATCGGCTAGATATGGCGACATCGGGTATCTTAGTGCTGGCACTGAATAAAGAGAGTCATCGCCATATATCAAAGCAATTTGAACTCCGACAAACTAAAAAGCGGTATTTTGCCCGAGTACATGGTCATGTAGCACAAGACAGTGGAGAGGTTAATTTACCCCTTATTTGCGACTGGCCGAACAGACCGAAGCAAATGGTAGACTTCGAGCGCGGCAAAAAAGCTGTAACGCATTTTGACATTGTCGAGCGTTCCCATGATGAAAAAGGTTTACCCTACTCTTTAGTTGCCCTTTATCCCATCACAGGTCGCTCTCACCAACTGCGCGTGCATATGCTTGCTTTAGGCCACCCTATTTTAGGGGACAGACTTTATGCCCATGAAGAAGCGTTATCTATGGCCTCTCGCTTGCAGCTACATGCAGAAAGCTTAAGCTTTTCCCACCCTACATTCGGGCACTGGCAGCATTTTCACATTCCTATACCTTTTAGCCAGTACCAACCCAAAGCCCTTTCTGAAAGTATTGAGTAGTTAGCGGTTCTTTATTTTATCTATGGACTTCATTTCAGTTTTATAAGGTTCTGCCGATAACCTTCTTAGAATACTTGGTGTATGAATTGATTTGATGCTGCCGTAACCGCGCAAATCAAAAATAGGTAAAGGCAAACCGTTTTTTATGAAAAGGCACGCTCTTCTTATAACATTTGCAGTTATCGTATCGCTGCTGCCTGTAACGGCGCATTGTGATTTTTTCACAGATGTAAGTAATGCCTATTTGCCCGGAGAAGTGGACGCGTTAATGGTGGGCGAAGAGAAAGCCCCTGTTATTTTCATTGAGGCACGAACTCCGCTCCCTTTGGGTGTTGCCGTGATACTCACTGAACCCTTTCCATCTAGCTTGACCCTTGCAGAAGGTAACAGCCTAGCGAGTATGCTTGCTGAGAAAGGGTGGAACGTAATTATCAGCCCATTTAATTTGTCGACAAGCTCACCATCGGTTCTAACTACTGAAGAACAAACCAGTGAAGCCCAAGCAGAAAGCGCATCCCCATCGATGGGTAGTGAATCAATCATCCACCCGAGAAGTGATCAACTGACTCAGTACCTTGACTTTGAATCAACAACGACAGCACTAACGCTGCAACTCAGTGCTTTAGATAATTATTTGCAAGATAGAACGGGATACCGCATGGTCATTGCGCAAGGAATGCTTGCAACGGCCTACTTGTCTGCAGTAGAAATGCAGCCTGGTTTACAACCAGACTCATTTGTCGCTATATCGCCATTCTGGCCACAAGAAAAAACAAATAACTTAGTGATTGATACTATCGCGAAAGCCAGCTTTCCCATTCTTGACTTGTCTTTAATAAACTTTAATGACTGGGAAGCAAGCACCGCAATGAAAAGAAAGGTTCGTGCAAAAAACGAACTGAAATTGCACTATAGGCAAGTCCACCTGCCAAATAATTCTTTAACCTTTA
This sequence comes from Alteromonas sp. ABH4_452, assembly GCF_056311825.1. NCBI lineage: Bacteria > Pseudomonadati > Pseudomonadota > Gammaproteobacteria > Alteromonadales > Alteromonadaceae > Alteromonas > Alteromonas sp. ABH4_452. The sequence continues at coordinate 4,250,686 of NZ_CM149973.1, forward strand.
GTATAAAAGAAATCAACAAAACCCCGAATATTCATATAGTTGCAAATAGCATCATAGGCTGGACTAGGCATCTAGGCTGGTAATTCCTCTATCTTAGGATTAGGCTAAATCAGTATCCAAAACAGTTACCTACCTTTATTCATACGAATAATGGGATGTTGAAGTCAATGGTAGTCATGTTATGGGCTATACTATTTTTTAGCAAACAACGATGGTTGAGTGGCTTGTGAATGTTCAAGATTTTGTAGATAACAAAGCGAAACAGCTGTGTTTCTATTTGCGAGCATTTTGGCAGGGAGAGCTTCCTATCGAGGAGATCGAGCTATTCTTTTGGGATAGTATGGAAGAATGGGGGCAAATTGAATGCACATTAACCCAGCCATATACGCAAAAAGAGCGTGTTTTTTGGCATTTGCTTCATCAAGTGCATTACTGGAATGAAGATAAACTAACAAAAGACCAGTTTCTTGTTGATGAGTTAACAAACTGTGTTAACTTTTTGGAAGGTTTAGGGCACTGCCCTCTGGATTGCGTCGGGATCCGCCCCTAATTTCCGCTCACTTACAACGGTATACTCCCCCTTGGGTTAAAACGTATCGCTTAAAAGTTCATCATGCCCCCACAGTTTTATTGCTAAACACAATGGTTCATGGCTCAATACACTTTTGAGTCAACGCCAAAGGCCGAAGTATTGCTAACTGCATTAAAAACGTTCAATGACAAACGCTTCTTAACCATTTTTCTTTTTGGCGTTTCCAGTGGCTTCCCTTGGATCATGATTGGTTCAGTATTATCGGCATGGTTAAAGGATGAAGGGTTATCGCGTTCGGCGATTGGTTTGTTCGGTATTATCTTCGCCACCTACTCATTTAATTTTCTATGGTCGCCCCTTGTCGATAAGCTTAAGCCGCCAATGCTAGGACAAAGACGAGGTTGGATCTTTTTGATGCAGAGCGCTGTTGTTTTCCTGTGTCTGGCCATGTCCCAACTTACCGCAAACCAAGACCTATTCTACGTAGCCCTAATTGGTTTACTCATTGCCATTGCTTCTGCCACCCAAGATATTGCTATTGATGGCTTTCGTATTGATTGCATTGAAAAAGAAGACAAAGATGGAATGTCTGCTGCTTCCTCAGTAGCAACAGCTGGATGGTGGACGGGCTACGGTGGCCTTGGCGCTATCCCCTTTTTCTTAGCAGACCTCACTTCCTGGACTTGGCCAGATATTTACTTATTACTTGGCGCTATCATGGCCTCTTTGGCAATAGCTACCTGGTTTGCTAATGAACCCGCTGTTAATAGGGAAGCTTTGCTTGAGCAAGTAACGGATGTAGACGCAAACAGCTCTGCAGCAATTAACTGGATAAGAACAACACTCATAACACCATTTTCGGAGTTCTTTAACCGCAATGGCATCAAGCTGGCTGCTTCATTCTTACTGTTTATTTTTCTTTTTAAAATTGGAGAAGCGTTTTTAGGTCGTATGAGCATCGTCTTCTATAAAGAAGTGGGTTTTTCAAATAGCGATATCGCCACTTACTCAAAGCTGCTTAACTGGTGGGTGACGATTGTCTTTTCTCTGCTCGGTGGATTAGTCAATATTCGCTATGGTATTTACCGAGGACTGATGATTGCAGGGGTTGCCATGGCGGCTTCAAACCTTCTGTTTGCTCTTATCGCACAAACAGGGCCTTCAACTTCACTGTTAGCCATCACTGTAGTCGTCGACGGTTTTACCGGAGCATGGAGCACCGTTGCCATGGTCGCCTTTATATCGCTTTTATGTAACCGCGCTTTTAGCGCAACTCAATATGCACTTATGGCCTCACTAAGTGTTGCAGGACGAACATTGGTTGCTTCTAGCAGTGGTCTAGTTGTTGATAGTCTTAATGGAAACTGGAGTTTGTTTTTCATTTTGACCGCTGTCATGGTGGTCCCAAGCCTTTGCTTTTTATATTCCATAAGAGATCACATAAAGCGCGTCGAAGCGCCATAAATTCCTTACACCCTGTTGCTGTCTACATTTAGTGGCCTTGCAACTTTGTATTAGTTGCCTACATTTAAAGAAGGTAGTTAATACAAACTCTTGCAAGGAAGAAATTTGAGCGCAAACAAGGCTGATCCACCGCAACGCAAGTCATCATTGGCATTTTCCGCTTTTACCTTTTCAAAAGTAAACGCCACGGCTATGTTTTTCGCGGCCATTATTATCTCAATCTTGCTTGTATTGAACACTAAACAGCAGTCTTTCATTACTAACCTTAAGCAAAAGAGTGATTTAGAAACGAGTATAATTACCGCTGAACATCGAATTCACCAATTCAACAGACAAACTCAAAGCGATAATGGCAATCATACCGCTCTAGCCCATCAGTTACAGGTAACGTACCAGGGGTTACATCGATATTTACAAGACAGATGGAGGGTCAGCGACGCTCCTGCGCCCGTTTCTAAAGAAGAGTTTACAAAGGCATATAAAGGTTTAAATAGAGCCACAGCCGAAGAAAGCGCCAAAACAACGCGAATATTGCTTTATACGCTTGTGGCGCTCCCCCCTACTGAAATGAAGCCTTATATTGATGATGGCTTTAGCCTTCTTCCTCTTCTAAGCACCTTACAAGCGGAAGAAAATGCGGCGTTACTCCGTGTACAGGTACTGCGGCAAAAGATGTTGATAACCACTTTATTTGGCGCAGTTGTTCTGGTTCTTTGGTATCTTGGTGCGTGGATTATTAGTAAAAGCTCACCCAAGAAATCTCTGCGAAAATTCAACAAGTCAAAGGTACGGCTTGCTATTGCTGATAATGGTCAAGATCTACAGAACAAAGAGTTTTTACAGCTTATCAGCCATGAGTTTAGGGCCCCGATTAGCGCCATAATTAGTGCCTTAGAGCTTATTCCTAATTTGGAAGATCAGCGTACTCGGTTAATTCAACAAGCAGAGCAATCCAGTTATCGACTGCTAAATTTAACCAACAACCTTACTGATATACTCAATAATCACATAGAAGATGACCTTCAACTTTCAAAGGTAGACTTGATCAGCTTGTTAGACGAATGCATATCCCCTTTTTCGGTAAGGATTAAAGACAAAAAGCTCGAATTTAACATGCACTGCAGTCATAGCGTGCCAAGTTATGCTGAAACCGATGCTATGGCCCTTTCCAAAGTCATAGTGAATATTCTCGATAATGCCGTGAAATTTACTTCAACGGGTTTAATTGACGTGACCGTTACAACGCTAGTTAAAAACAAAAAAGTTTTTCTAGTAATCATTATTAACGACACCGGCATTGGCATTGATGATAGTACGCAAAAACGCATGTTTGAGCGCTTTTATAGAGGAGAGCATTCGCAAAGTCAGCGCTACCCAGGGGCGGGAATTGGGCTATCGGTTGCCAAACGCAGTATTGATAGACTTGGCGGTACACTTCAAGTCAACAGTACCGTTGGCGTCGGATCTGAATTTAAAATATCACTGCCTATTAAGCCAGTAGAAGATTCACCATCGGTGTCATCTACCCCTTCAAATGCCAAATTCGCGGTTGTCGACGATTTAGAAATCTCAAGGCTTCATCTACAGTCTATTGTCACGAAAGAAGGCTTTAGCGTTCGCACATTCTCGTCTGGCGCCAACCTTTTGAACCTCCACGAGGAACTGCTTCAATTCTCGGGCATCATTGCCGACTTATATATGCCAGGGATGAATGGACTTGAACTGGTAAAAACACTGCGCGCCATCTATGGAGAACGAGTGCCGCCGGTCATCGTATTGTCTGCAACACCGGATATCGCCAATATTATCGCCAAAAGTGAGCTACCCATATATCAGAGCTTTGTTAAACCTATCGACCGAAACCGGTTTGTAGACGCCATTCATCAACTAACGGCAAATAATGCAAAAGTCATAAAAGATGTAGCCAAGGCCAACATATTAGTTGTTGAAGATGAGCCGATTAACGCCGAGATGGTGGAGTACATGCTACAAAGTATGGGTCACAATGTGACGGTGAGTTATACCGGCGACGATGCAATTAGCCGAGTTAACGAAACCGACTTTGACTGCGTGTTGCTCGACATTCAATTGCCAGATATTAACGGCTTGGAAGTAGCAAAAATAATGAAAGAAGGGCATCCTAACCTCCCTATAATTGCACTTACCGCTAATGCCCACAGAAACGATAAAGAAGCTTCACTGCAGGCGGGTATTCGATATCACCTTGTGAAGCCTGTTACCTTTCAGGAACTCAAAAATACCTTACGTCTTGCACTTTTATAGATGGTGTTTTTCTAAGTATAGATACGGTACTGATTTCGACCGTTTTCTTTCGCCTGATAAAGCGCTTGGTCGGCACACTCAAGCCATGCCATCGACTCCTTAAAGTCGGGAGAAAACTGGGCTAGACCAAGGCTTACAGTGAAGTTTATAGATTCGCCCTCATGCTCAACCACTAAGCGTTGTGCAAATTGACGAATACGCTCGGCCACCGCTTTCGCATCGTCTACCGTTGAATCGTTAAGGATAATTGCAAACTCCTCGCCGCCATAACGCCCTGCAAGATCGGTTTCCCGTACACAACGTTTAATCAGGGCAGCAAGCATTTTTATGACTTTGTCACCCGCTTGGTGCCCGTAGGTATCATTAACCCGCTTGAAATGATCGATATCTAGCATGAGTGCGGTACTGGGCTTTTCTCTTCGAACGCATAGCTTGTGCATTTCATCAAAGCGTTCTTGCCAATAGCGGCGGTTAAATAACCCTGTAAGCCCATCGACTCGGCTTGCAGTTTTCAACTCTTCGTTAAGATGCTGCATTCCCAGTTTGCCCAGGGCCTGCTCGGTCACATCGTAAACCAGCATACAGAACCGCTCTACACGTCCGCTTTTATCTACAATAGGGAACATGGTCACGTTTTGGTACATAAACTCAGCGGCGCAAGTAACCGGACGATTACAATCGAACTTTAATAAGTAAGGGCGCTGCTCCCAAATGATAAACACCGGACTTTTTAAATTAAATACAGGGTCAACTTTGGTTCTGAGCCACTTCTCTTCTATTTCTGGGAAGTGTGTAAACAAGCTAGTTCCAACCATAGCGTTCGCTTTCTTAGCGCTATGATCCTCAAGAAATTTATTCCAGACCTGCACGTTGAAGTTGCGATCAATTACCGCAATCCCTACTTCAATTGAGTCGAGTAATTCTGCAGGTACGTGAGATGAACTAACGAGGGTTTCTGCAGCGAGTGTACCAGTTGAAGCATTCATAGACTTTCCTTGTCTTGTATTATAAAACCATCATCGAACAGCCGCGCATAAATGTGACTCATAGCATCACCGGGGAACAGCAATAGAAGGTCGAAGGAAATATCTCTCGACTTTATCGCATAGCCAATTTCAATGGCCATTAATTTTCCCCAGCGCTGTACGTTATCGCTTAAAAGCGTTGATAAACCTTGGTGCTGCCCGAGTAAGATAGGATGCGTATGACTGAAAGCGACATTGAGTTGTTCTGACAAACCATTTAAACAAGCACCGATTAGAATATTCGACACGTCCATTAGGGCTTCTAGGGCAAGTTTATCTGACGATGCCGACGAAGGGTATTTCAACAATTCAACAATATTTTGCGTATTCGTATCGTTAAAGATAACCAGGGCTTCACCACTTATACCTTCGCTAATAAACCCTTTTGAAACCGCAGAAACGCTGTCATTACGATTAATCTCGGCAATCGCCATAGACAATTCGTTGCTTTCAATTAAGTTAACATTAGGTATGGGTAGGTCAATAAACTCACCTAGCAGCTGGGCTAGATTTTCTCCTGCGCGCCCCATGGCAATATTGACCATTTCACGGCATGCGTCTAACTGCTCTTCATTACTCGCTGGGCCCTTGGCTTTAGGCGCACTTGACTCACTTTGCCCCTGGGCCTTTTGTAAGTTAGCCCCTGATGAATGGCTCTCACCGCTATAAATGCCGTAGGAAGATAAGATATGACTAAGCTTATCATTATCAATTGGCTTTCGAATGAAATCTAAAGCACCCAGGGCGAGCATTTTTTCCCGCGCTTGCGCCTGAACATCACCAGACACTACCACCACTAAGCACGGCAAGTCCTGTTGACGAATGGCTTCCATAGTTTGGTAGCCATCCATTATCGGCATGTTTAAATCGAGAAAGACCACGTCGCCCTTACCTTCTTTGATAAGAGCTAGGGCTTGTTCACCATTCTCGGCAAACGAGACATCTACATCCCACCCGTCGGGTAAACTGCGCGCCATTTGCCGCCTTGCGAAGCCCGAGTCATCGCAAATCAATATTGGAGTACTCATGGTAACTCCTTAAATAGCGACAGGGGCTTTAATATGTGGGTGTGAATGGTAATTCTTTAGCGTGAAGTCATCGAAGGAAAAACCAAAAATATCTTTAATATCTGGGTTAATTTCCATCGTTGGACGGGCAAAAGGTTCGCGACTAAGTTGAAGTTCTACCTGTTCAAGATGATTTGAATACAAGTGCGCATCACCTAGCGTATGGATAAAATCCCCCGGCTCTAAATCACACACTTGTGCAATCATCATGGTAAGCAGTGCATAGCTTGCAATGTTAAACGGAACGCCAAGGAAGATATCACCGCTACGTTGGTAAAGCTGGCAGCTTAGCTTGCCTTCTAAAACGTAAAACTGAAAAAGCGTATGGCATGGAGGTAACGCCTGCTTGCCCATTGCCGCATTTTCTTTGGGTGAATAGCTAGTATCAGGCAAGACCGCAGGGTTCCAGCCGCTAACGATCAGACGACGTGAATCAGGGTTATTTTTAATTTGCTCTACCACTTCGGCAATTTGGTCAACCGAGGTACCGTCACCGCGATCCCAACTACGCCATTGATGGCCATATACAGGGCCAAGCTCGCCTTCATCGGTAGCCCATTCATCCCAAATTTTGACGCCATGTTCTTTTAAATAGGCAATATTTGTTTCGCCTTTTAAGAACCAAAGTAGTTCGTGAATGATTGATTTTAGGTGACACTTCTTTGTTGTCACCAAAGGGAAACCTTCCTGTAAATTAAAACGCATCTGATAGCCGAATACACTTAATGTACCTGTACCAGTTCGATCTTCCTTTTTCACACCCGTATCACGTACATGGCGCATTAATGCGAGATATTCTTTCATCGTTATTCTTATATTTTTTGTTGTTCAACACGGTCTTTTCCGCGCATATAAGCACGGACTATTAATCCTATTCCTAAAGCTATCATAGGTAAACAAAGAAGTTGCCCCTGGCTTAGGCCCATTTGGTATAAGCCAATATGAGCATCAGGCTCTCTGAAGTACTCAACGATAAACCTAAAGCTACCGTAACCGAGCAAGAATAAGCCACTCACCGCCCCTACCGGGCGCTTCTTGGCAGAATAAAGCCATAGGATAATAAAGAGCAGCACGCCCTCTAAAGCAAACTCGTAAAGCTGTGAAGGGTGGCGAGGCACATAGCCTGCGTTAGGGAAAATGACAGCCCAAGGTACGTCAGTGGTGCGCCCCCATAGTTCTGCGTTTAGAAAATTGCCAATTCGACCAGCCCCCAAGCCAATGGGCACAAGTGGCGCAACGAAATCTCCTAAACGTAGGAAGGTGGTATTCATACACTTTGCGCGCCAAAACAGGGCTGCTAATACCCCTAACAAGCCGCCGTGGAAAGACATTCCGCCAGCCCAAATTTTAAATAGATACAGAGGGTCGTCTAAGAACATGCCAAACTGGTAGAAAAACACATAGCCAATGCGACCACCCAAAATCACGCCCACGAAACTCCAGAAAAGCAGGTCGCTTAACTGTTCTCTGCTCCAGTTAGTTTGTGATAGACGCTTTTGTGCTAACAGATACGCTGCAATAAAACCTACCAAATACATTAAGCCGTACCAGCGGACACTTAATGGACCGACACTGAAGATAACGGGGTCGATACTGGGAAATACCAGATAACTGCTCTGTTCCATTATTTTATTCAATTCCTAAAATCATTCTAATGCTTACTAAAACAAGTAAACATGCCAACATCGCTTTTAACACACGTATATTAACGCGCTGTCCAAGCTTCGCACCTATGTTTGCGGTAAACATGGAGGTTGCAACAATACCAGCTGTAGCAGGCAGATAAACATAACCCATACTGTATTCTGGTACATCTATCTCACCCCACCCAGCAATAACAAAACTGGTGGTACCAAAAACGGCAATAACAAGCCCGCAAAAAGCGGCGCAACCTATAGCCGCGCGTACATTAACACGAAACCACACTAAAGCGGGTACAAGTAATGCGCCACCGCCAATACCCATAAGCGCACTTAGCATGCCTGCTCCACCGCCAACAGCAGCCAGTGAACCTTTAGAGGCTTCGTTCTCAGACGCTTTTTGTTTGCCAAAAATCATTTGCAGCGCTATCAATATAACCAGTACGGCGAACACATCTTTAAGCACTTCGCCCGAGATATGACTTGCCACCTGGGCACCGGCAATTGCACCAAACGCAATCCCTAATCCCGTATACAGCACAACATGACGTTGAATATTACCCAGCTTATAATGCGCTAAAGCCGACGACATACCCGTAAAAATGATGGTAGATAAGGATGTTGCGATAGCGACAGGCATAACCGTTTCGGTGGTCATGCCCAGAAAGTGAATCATTAGGTATGACAGCGCGGGTACAATAATTAAGCCGCCACCGATACCCAACATACCCGCAAGAATACCGACAATAGAGCCTAAGATCAGACAGCTGGCAACAATTACAACGAGTGGATCCATTATTTAAGCACCTGCTCGGATAAGGCCTCCCAGGCCCTTAGTTTCAAGATACTGATTCAAGTGCACAAAAACTTCGTCTTGGCTAACAGAGGTTAGCGCTAATGAAAGTAACTGCTTACACTCATCAAGCGTTACTTTTCGAATAAGCCAGTTTATCTTTCTAAGGTTAAAGCCGTTCATGCTTAAACGGCGGTAACCCATTCCCATTAGCAGCAACGCCCCCGCGGGCTCTCCCGCGATTTCTCCGCAGATAGTCACAGGCACTTGATTTTGGTTAGCTTTTTGAACCACATCGTAAAGCGCGCCTAATACGGCTGGATGATAGCTATTGTAAAGCCCCGCCACCCGCGTATTGTTTCTATCGACTGCCAGTAGGTACTGGGTTAAGTCATTGCTGCCAACTGAAAAGAAATCAACATGCTTGGCCAGCTGAGGCAATTGATAAAGTACCGATGGTACTTCGAGCATAATGCCTAATTTTGGTTTATTCAGGGTTTGCCCTGATTCTGCAATTTCGTCAGATATCTCATAAAACGCCTGATTGATAAGGCGCTTAGACTCCTGCACTTCAGATACGGTAGATATCATGGGCAGCATAATTTGCAGGTTGCTTAGCCCTACGCTTGCCCGAAGCATAGCGCGAACTTGAACCAAGAATATTTCGGGATGGTCGAGTGTAAGTCGAATGCCACGCCATCCTAAAAACGGGTTCTCTTCGTTAATAGGAAAATAGGGTAGCGGCTTATCGCCTCCTACATCCAAAGTACGCATGGTGATGGGTAACGACGGCGCAGCCTCAAGGACTTGGCGATACAGCTGAACCTGCTCTTGTTCCGAAGGGAATCGCTCGCGAAGCATAAAGGGAATTTCGGTGCGGTATAAACCCACGCCTGCCCCAATCTGCTCAGCGTTAAGCTCTACTTCAGCAGAAAGGCCCGCGTTGATGTATAAGGACATTCTGCAACCATCAACGCTTTCACACGGTTTATCTGCCTCTGCGTCAATTTTTTCTGCAATGGCCGACTCTTCATCAATAAGCTGAATAAATTCAGTCTTAATGTTGCGTTCTGGAGAAACAATGACTTCCCCAGAGTAGCCATCAAGCAGAATTTCTTTGTCTTCAAGTAGCGCTGGTGTAACGTTTTGACAGCCCATTACGGCAGGCACGCCCATAGCCCTTGCTAATATGGCTGCGTGAGAGTTGTTCGAGCCCCGAATAGAGATAATGCCTTTGAGCTTATCTCGCGGAAACTCAGCAAGCATGGGGGCTGACACTTCATCAGCGACTAAAATACTTGCCTCAGTAATAACCTGCTCAGAAACTTTTTGTCCGTTCGCTTCATACAAAATATTGGCTAATATACGATCTGATAAATCGACAATATCAATAGCACGCTCTTGCATGTAAGGGTCGTCCATAGCCTGAAAACGAGCTGCGTAGCTTTCGACTACCATCTTCAACGACGAAGCAGCGTCCCAACCTTGGCGAATCTTTTCTTCTACTTCGCGCCCAAGACTGTTGGCATCTAAAAGGTGATGATAGAGCTGGAAAATTGATTTAACGTCGTCGGGGATTCCGTCATCCAATCGCTGAGACAGGGCGTCAACATGGCCTCGTGTTACCTCAACACCTTTGCGGTAAAGCTGAATTTGATCTTGCGGCGACTGTGTGCGTTTTACCACCCAGTTTTTGAGGTTGATAGATTTATCGGGGGAGACCCCTTTACCAATAGCTAAGCCAGGCGAGCCAGCGATACCACGCACATTTTTTTGCCGAGCAATGTTGTCGGTGGAGTTAGAGAGAGTCAATGCGCCACGTATATCAGCGTTGGTGATCTCTAGCGCTAGCTGTGCAGCAAGAGTGACTAAAAACGCTTCTTCATCTTCGCTAAAGCGTCGCATCTGAGACTGCTGAAGTGTGATAACACCTAGTACACGCCTTTGATTGATAATGGGCGTACCTAAAAAAGCATTATACTTTTCTTCTTTTACTTCGGGATAGTGTTTGAATCTAGGGTGGTTGTGCGCGTTTACGATATTAAGCGGTTCTTCCCGTTGACCAACTAAACCGATAAGACCTTCCGAAAAACCAATGCGAACTTGTTCTACCGCATCGGGGTGAAGCCCGTCAGTGGCTTTAAGGATAAATTCTTGCGTATCGTAATCGGCAAGGTAAATAGAACATGAGTCAACACTAAGCGTATGCTTTACACGTGAAGCTAGCCTAAACAACGCGGTATCGAGTGCAGGAATTTGATTCATTTCCTGCACGATACGTTTTAATGTAGTTAACATTGCGCCTTGTTGGCTCTGAGGGCTCACCGGTTTATCCTTGTGTAATTGCAGTTTGCTCGTCGCTTACTGTTGCACATCGCTGCCTCTAACACCTTTAACATCTCTGCCCCTTTACACTTTTTCCATTAGCGGCTTAACCGCGCCTGCGTTTTTTACCACGCTTATGCGGGGCTACATTTTGGCGCTGTTGAGGTCGATGTTGCGCAGACATAACTACAGGCGAGAACTCTTTCATTACTCGTCTGTATACATCTCGCTTAAACGATACAACATTTCTAATGGGATACCAGTAACTTACCCACCTCCAGTCATCAAATTCAGGATGGCCTGTTTTAAGCACATTAACATCGCGCTCGTTGCAATCTAGCTGCAACAAGAACCACTTTTGTTTTTGCCCTATACAAACAGGGTTGCTGCCTTGTCGAATTAATCGCTTTGGTAGCTTATATCTAAGCCAGTTACGGGTAACACTTAAAATGGTGACATCTTTCGGTGTCAGCCCTACTTCTTCGTGAAGCTCGCGGTACATAGCTTGTTCAGCAGATTCCCCTTCATCAATTCCGCCTTGAGGGAACTGCCATGAATGTTGACCATAACGTCTTGCCCAAAATACTTGACCCATTTTGTTGCAAATCACTATGCCCACATTCGCACGGAATCCATCGGCATCTATCACATAGACTCCCGGGCACACTATACTTGTATATGTTTTCATTCTTCCACAAACTATGCTCCAATCATAGTCTTAATGTTCGCCTTCGCTTTCAAACAGGAAATTAACCACTTTTTATGCAGCCTCCTTCATCGCCTCCATCTTCGCCAGATAGTCTTTTAGCGCGGTGTCACGCTATTGCAGGTTTAACCTTAGGAGAGTTAGCTGACATGGCCAATGTTGCCATCCCAGCCAATTTACAGCGTCACAAAGGATGGCCAGGCATGCTTATTGAAAAATGGCTTGGCGCCAGTGCAGGTTCAAAGCCTCAACAGGACTTCCCCGAATTAGGTATAGAACTTAAAACCATACCCATCGATGCTAATTTTTCCCCACTAGAAACCACGTATGTCTGTTTTGCGCCCCTTTTAATGTTGCCGGGTATCACGTGGGAAACATCCAATGTGCGAAACAAGCTACAGCAGGTGCTGTGGCTACCCATTGAAGGTGACAGAGCTATTCCATTAGCACACAGGCGTGTGGCGACTGGGTTTTATTGGCGTCCAAATGAAGATGAAGACGCAACGCTTAGACACGATTGGGAAGAATTGGTAGAGCAAATTGCCACGGGACAGGTGGAATCTATTACCTCTCGACAAGGCGAGGCACTTCATATTCGCCCCAAAGCAGCTAATGGTAAGGTACTTACCGACGCATTAGGACCAGAGGGCCAGCGTATTAAGACTCGCCCTAGAGGCTTTTACTTGCGCAAAACCTTTACCCACCAAATACTGCGCAATGCATTTGGTGTTTGAAGGGTGCGGGACGATATAAAAGTATTCTTCATTTCGCAGGAGCAGAATTCAAATGCTTAACAAGGTATTCGCTTAAGAACTTTTCTGAATTAACACCAAGACGTTTTGCCACAGCTTCTAATTTGGCATCGCTGTGGAGCAGCACTTTTTTCGCATACTCCAGGCGGTAGTGAAATATAAACCGCCTAAAGTTTTTCTTTTCAGTAAGCTGAAGCGCAATAGCCAAAGATGTAGGGTCGATATCAGCCCCTTTGCAAAACTCACTTAGCGTAAGGAAACGGGTTTTATAGGCTTTTGACTCAATGGTATAGCGTTCTGCTTTAGAAATAATACTGCTTATTTCATAGGGTGTGGCTTTGCCTTCGTCCAGTCGCTCGTAGTTCAATGGCGACGGCGCTGTTCGGCGAATAAAGGTTAGTGAAAACAATACCACTAACAGTGCACAGCCAATCATTAAGTGATGAAAGCTTTCCCAAAAAGGTACGGGGAAAAAACCAAAGGTTGCGGCGGTAACAAGTAAAATACTCATAAAGGCAACACCGACCAAGCTTCCCATTACTCCGGCAAGCTTAGGCATTTTTAAGTTTTTAATGTCCACCGCCTGCTCAGGTAAATGTCGGTGGTACATTTGAATGTGTTCGGTAATAAGAATACCAATGAGCAATACACTAAAGCCTGTAAGTAGCGAGGCACAATAGGCTGGCCATAGCAATAAAGGCTCGCCGCTCGGCGACGATGAAAGCCATTGTTGTTTGTCACCCACTGGAATAAGTAAAACGGTACATTGAAAAATTGCCGTTACCACGGCAGGCCACCATAGCCGCTTTCTTGCCGTAGGATAAGCCAATAACATGGGCTTTATGGCACGATAACAACAAGTAATCGCGATGACGGCAAATACATCTGATAAACCATACAAGATAGCTAATGAACTCGCTTGTGCTATTCGCAGCCATTCATCTAGCATAAATAGTGGCCAGCAGATAAAGGCACCAATTAGCCAGCGCATGCTGGTTAAGTTTACTTTTTGAACGAACAGACGCGCAAAACAGAAAATATAAACGCCTAGTAGCGAATAAAGAAAATAATCATAGTAGCTTGAAGTCATCAGCGTCCTCCCTCCCTGAGATAAAATTTGCTAACGCAATACGTGTCCACCGACATGGGTTACCAGTAGATTTCACGTTGCATAGCCACAGTGCGCGTTCGCTCCATAATTCGAATTAACGTACTGAGTTTCTCTGCTGTCCATTTGCGTACCTCATCGTGAGAGTCCACTTCCGCATCGTCTATTGATTGCTTCAGCATGAGCAATGCGTTTAATTCATCAATGCCAGTAAGTAAATCTAACCAAGGCGCACGAAAGTTACCTCGCTCTTCAACAAATAGGTCACCAAGCAAAAAGCCACTCCACAGGGTTTGTCTTAGCATTATTTCCGCTGCACTGTAATTAGCTGGTCCCATGGTTTTATTGAGGGGCATACTCTGCTGCACGGTTTGCCACCCTTGCGATAACCATCCTTTTGCATGGTCAAGTACAGGGTGATCAAACCCCGTTGCTACCTTTTGCCAAGGCTTATTCTGTATAAGACTTATAGCGTGAAGCTTAATGTCTGTAGCATCATTGTCGAAAAATAGTTTTTCAGGCTCATGGGCCTGCATTAAACCTGTCTGGCGCCCTTGCAGGTAGCTTACTACCGCTGGGTGCTTGCTTAAGGTTTTGTTAAACATGCTCTTTTTAGACAGCAAGTAGCGCAAACTTTGTAAATCATCTTGCCAGCCCCACTTTTGCGCATGGGTTACCAGTTTTTTGTGCAAGGCTAATAGCTCTGGGCACTGCAATACGGGTAGATAAAGCGACACACTCTGCAGTAGCAACCTAACGCTTTTAGCAACCTCAGCCAGCATTTTTATAGAGCCACTCTCGCAGAAGACATGCTCGTGATGCTGCCAATGTGCCAAAGCGGTCTGCACTGCTTGGCCGAATGCCTCTTCTGTGGTGGTGGTCTCTTCAAGGGCTAGAAAGTCTGGTAGGTGGCGAACTTTAGCGTTAAAGCCGTGTAGCAACTGATAGCCCTGCGCGGCTTTTGACACATCGCTTAGACGCACCTGCATATTGTCGTTTATAAGCACAGCCAACGAAAACAGGCTGTTGATGTCCCCTGACATCAATTCAAGCTCAATCTCATTGATGGGGGAGTTGGCTTTATCCGTACTAGCTTGACCGCAGTCTAAGACAATTTCAACTTGGCTATCGCCTAAAGCAACCACATAGGCATTGCGCCTAAAGTGTGTACTAAACTGTTTAGAAAGGCTCGCATTCTTTGTTGCGATGTCCCAACCTTCGGGCCACACATTCGACTCGAATAACGTGAGATCCGGCCTTGCGTTATCAAGACTTACGTTATATTCCATGCGTTTGTGCAAGCCACCGCTTACTACACCGTTGGTTTTTAAGGTTTGTTCGTACTCGCCATTATTACCACGTACTCGAAAGCCCATTTTATTGTTTTGAAAATCGAGCTGATCCGTATCGTAATAATCGTTCTCTAAGCGCATTTCGCGATGAGAGTTAACCTGGATATTGTGTTTTTCAAAAAGAGGGAGTACACGTTGGGTAAACGCCTTGTGAGCATTGTCACCCGTTACAAATTTTAATTCTATTTCTGACATGGTTGCGCTAAGCACAGCTTATGATGCTGACACCTTACCCTTGTCGATCACTTTTCGCAATGTTGCTGCTGTTAAACAAGTCGCTTAAATTAGACAAAAGTGGAACAAACTTGCCTTTATCGCGGTCAACCAATACCATCTTCACGTTTTAAATTCTAAAATTGGACTCCATATGATTCGAAAGTGGTTAGCAGCAGCCCTTATTGCATGCTCTTTTCAAGCATTTTCGCTACAAGATACCGCTGATTTAGAAGCGTCTTCTTCGCACTACATAAGAGATGACTTGTTTATCTTTATGCATACTGGACCTGGTCGTAACTATCGTATCCTAGGTTCAATAGAAGCTGGCACCCCTATTACGGTAATTTCGCGCGACAATGATGCTGAATTCACGCAAATTACCGACGATGAAGGACGTAAAGGCTGGGTGGAAAGTAAATTTGTGTCTAACACAATGTCGCAGGCAGAGCAGTTGCCTATAGTTAGTGAGAAGCTTGCTGAGAGCCAAAGTGGTCTGCAAGCTGCACAGTCAGAGAACGCCAGACTTCGTCAGCAGCTTAACGATGCTCGTCAAAAGGTGTCTAAACTTACCACTACAAACGACGAACAAGCGTCTCAAATCATTCGTTTAACCGCCAAGGTTGAAAGCGCGAATAAAGATGAGCTTGTTACTTGGTTTACGCGCGGTGGCATAGTGGCAGGCGTGGGGATATTGCTTGGAGTAATGCTCACTTACCTTCCTAAGCGCAAACGTAGAAACAGCGAATGGATGTAGTGCTAGCATTTATAAAAAGTGCCTAAGCAAACACAAACGCCGATGTTCAACATCGGCGTTTTTTGTTTTAGTTAATCACTTTCACTCAAGCGCAACAAAGGCAACAAATTAAGAATACTCGTGTATTAGCATACTCACGCCACCGTGTTTTCAGATTATTGTAGTCTTAGCACAACGCTATACCCCTGAGCCACAGAGCTCATACCTTTTATATTGTCTTTTGTATCTTGTGCAATGACTTTCTTGTGTGAATATCCCCACTCCAGCTTCGAACATAGCTTATCAATGAGTTTTAAGCCTATTCCAAAACCGCCATCTAACTCACTATTTGGCGTTACCGATAACGAGGCACTTTCGTTTTGCTCAATGCCATCTTCTTCATTAAGTACGGTAAGCGTTGCACCTGAAAGCGTGATAGTGACGTTACCTTGCTGGGTATGCTGGTAAGCGTTTCGAATTACGTTTCCAATCACTATTTCGCTTGCGGTTTTAGGCAGCATCAATTCACACTCATTCAGGTGCACTTGCACATTCACATTTTTGCCTGACAGCAAATACATTAAGTCTTGGCTAAGAGCCTCAACCATAGCTTTTAGATTCACTTTTTCTTTAGGCAGCGCAGTCTCTTCATTTCTTCCTAACCACAGTAATGTTTCTGTCAAATCCGCCATGGTTTTTGAGGCATGGTCCACCCGCGCTAGAGCGTTGTTGCCTTTGGTATTCTCACTATCTATCACTCTATGCAGCAAAGCCGCACTGCTTCTAATAACGGCAATAGGCGTTCTAAGCTCATGGCTGGCATGATTAACAAACTCCCGCTCTCGGTTAAGCGTAGTACGTACGTTTTGCAAGCTACCGTGAATTATCGCCGCAAGCGCGTTAAGCTCTTTGTAGCGAAACTCAGGAATAGGCTTATCGAGCTCTTTCTCATCAAGAGAGGCTGCCCAGCGTTGTAGTGATTCTATGGGACGAGACACGCTGCGCATTAAAAATAGTAGCGCGACAAAAAAGGAAATAAGTGCGACAAAACCTACAATAGCGCTGTAGATAACATGGTTAATTCTAAAGCGCTTTTGACCATCTGAGGGCGGCGCTCGGAACACTTGGGAAACGTATCGAAGACTTCCATCATCCAGAGGGACCAACACAGCAAAGTGCGCCGAAACTGGGCGAGAAAACCAATCTGGCTTGTTGATATCTTTTAATAGGATATATGGCTCAAAGCGCTCTTTGGAAAAGCTTTGCTTCACTTCATCAGGCAAGTCATTGTAATGAGCATAAACATGTAAATCGAGGATCTGCGCATGATTACTTTTATCAAGCTCCGCACTTTGTGCCGCCCGAACCATGGTATTTCTGAGCATGCCGTCCATACCATCAAAAAAGCTATCGCTACTTTGTATAGAAAACAGCACAATGACTATTGTCGCTAAACTTAGTAACGACCATAAGACATAGCGTCTTAAGCTGATGCGAAGGCCGTTTACCATTGGTCAGTGTCCTTACTTTTATTTGACGACAATGTATTATCAAAGCCCTCGCTCGACGTTTGGTCACCTTTCAGCGCAACACAAAACCCTGAGCCCGGTACGGCTTTAATTTCTATGTTTGCCTTAGCTTGAGCCAACGATTTGCGCAAATTGTGAAGGTGGACTTTTAGCGCATTACTTTCAGGCGCGTCCTCCCCCCACACCGCATCGAGTAAACGCTCCCGTGGCATAACCTTTCCTTGCTGCTGCAATAAGGATTTTAGCAAGGTAAAGCCAGTAGGACTTAGCTTAATAGGCGTGTTATCAACACTTGCCACTTCACTACCTAATTCTAAGCTCACATTACCGAAGTTTAGCCTTTTCACTTGCGATGAGCGCCTGTGCGCCAACACTGAAACTCGTGCTACCAGTTCAGGCATATCAAAGGGTTTTACTAAATAATCATCAGCACCCTTTTGGAACCCTTCGAGCTTATTTTCTAGCTGGTCACGGGCCGTTAGCATAATGATAGGCGTATCGTTGCCGTCACCGCGCACTTTTTCGCATACGCTTAAGCCATCAAGTCTTGGTAAATTGATATCTAAGACCACAACGTCATATGGATTAGTTTGCATAAACGTTAGTGCTGCCACGCCATTAGCAGCGTGGTCGCACACCATATCTTCAAGCTCTAAATAGTCAATGATATTGCCGGCTAGGCCCATATCATCTTCCACTAGTAACACGCGGATCATTAACCGTACTCTCCGTTAAAGGTTTTACCAAATACTTTGCCATTAAACGGCTTACATCTTCATAAATTAACAGCAATGCCGGAATTAATAAAAGCGTGATAAGAGTGGCGAACAAAATACCGTAACCCAATGACGCCGCTGCCGGAATGAGGAACTGCGCCTGTACCGAGGTTTCCCCTAATATGGGGTATAAACCTACAAAGGTAGTAATTGAAGTTAAAAGCACAGCACGTAAGCGACTGGTGCACGCTTCAATAACCGCCGCATGCGCAGGCATGCCATTTTCACGTAACGCATTAAATCGCGAGACCAATAACAAGCTATCGTTAACTACCACGCCGCTAAGCGCCAATATGCCGTTTAACGACAGTAGGCTTATCATAAGGCCATTTGACCAGTGCCCGATAATGGCTCCCACAATACCAAAGGGAATTGCAGTCATTATAATGAGCGGCTGTACATAGGATTTAAGCGGAATAGCCAACAACGCAAAAATAGACAACAAGGCTAATATAAACACGCTTTGCATTGAGCTTTGCGTTTCCGCTTGCTGCTCGGCTTCACCGGCAAAGTAAAGCGATAAGTCTTGGTATTGGCGTTCCAACTGGGGTACAAACTCGCTGTTAAGATAGTTAACCAATTCTGTAGAAGTAATAACATCGCTATCCACCGAGGCACTTACCGTTAAAGCGCGCAATCCATCAATACGTACTACCTGTTTTTCTTGTACATCTTGAATAACATTCGCCACTACGGAAATTGGTACCACTGTGCCATCATCCAGGCGCACCTGGGTATTCATTACATCTGACGGGTTCATCCTATCCTTTTCAGGGTAACGTACCCGCACTTTCACTTCGTTTTTATCGCGCAGGTAGCGCTGAACAATTTCTCCACCGAACGCTTTTAACAGCTGCTGCGATAGGCTTTGGGTATTTAACCCCAAGGCTCGTCCTTCGGGAGTAAGTTCAAAGCGCATCATGGCTTCGCCGGGTGTAAGCGAGCTTTCTACTGCATATACGCCATCAATATTATTAAGCACCTCAACAAAAGCATCGTTAGCTGCTGTCAGGGTATCGTCGTTAATACTTTTAATTTCAACATTAAACCCGTCGACCATTTCTCGTCGAGAGCGTATTTTTAGGCTTTTTACGCCTTCTAAGCTACCGGTTAAGGCATTCCAGCGTGCAGAGAGTTCATCTAAAGAATAAGGCGAGTCTTCATCAAGTGATATGGTGATTGTGCCGCTTTGATCGCTACTCGCCGTTACTTGCAAACTACTAATACCGCTTTCACTAGTGCCATTTTCTTGGATTAGCTGGCGATCTGCTTCAAGCGCATTTTCCTCTAGCAGCATTAAGTTGCGTTCGTTCTGTCCGTAGCTAGCATCACTATAAAGGGACATATTCGCCGAAACAGTATCACCTTGCATGCTGGGGAAAAAGCTTACACGTACAGCGCCCGTTAGCGGTAAACTAACAACCAAGATAAAAAGCGCGAAAAACAATAAAACGGCTGCATAGCGGTAGGCTACAGTGACCTTCAACAAGCGTTGATAGACTCGGTAGTTAAACCATTGAAGTCCACCATCCGCTTTTTGCTGCACTTTATTCCACAGGCCGCCTATCCCCTTTCGGGTTTTCTGTTTGGTTGGCAAGTGGGCTAAATGCGAGGGCAAAATGAGCTTTGACTCCACCACCGAGAGCAGTAAACACAAAGTAACAATAGTGCCAAACTGCGAGTACAAGGTACCTAAGCCGCCAGATACGTTCGATAGCGCGAAGAAGGTTGCTACCGTGGTCAACACCCCAAACAGTGTGGGCACCGCCACTTTATGCGTACCTAAAATGGTATTATGTAACGTATCGCCGTGTTGTTTTCGCGTGGCGTAAACGCTCTCTCCTACCACTACGGCATCGTCTACCACTATACCAAGTGCCATTATAAAGCCGAACGTGGTCATCTCGTTTAGCGTCATTCCCGTGTAGCTATCGGTCATGAAGTACAAGGTGCCGAAGAAAATAAACGGCAAGCCAGCCGCCACCCAAAATGCCACACGCAAATTAAGAAACACAGCAAGGGTAACAAACACCAACACAATACCCATTAGTGCGTTACTGGTAAGCAACTCCAAGCGCTCGGTTATAAGCGTGCTTTTGTCATACCAGGTTTCGAGTTCGACACCTTGAGGTAGTAAACCTTTATCATGCCACGCATCCACTACCTCGTGGGCCTGCTGCACCATTTTCGTTACGTCGCCATATTCATCCATTAGCACCTGAATACCATATCCATTGGTTCCGTTGTAACGAGACAAGTGATAGCTGTCATCGGCAAACATATCGCGTACCGTCGCCACATCGCCAACGGAAAGTATTACGCCACTGGTATCGGCAATAAGGGGGATGTCAGCAAAATCTTTCGCCCAGTAAGACTGCTCAGAGGCTTTTAACCGAATTACTTTTTCTTTGTTACGCAAACTGGTTGTAAGGGCGGTATTAGACTCTTGGTTTACCGCATCTGCCACATCAGATAGCGTTAAACCATAGGCCTGAAGCTTGCCCTCGTCTATTTCTATAGACATCATGGGGTCGACAAAACTACCCGCGCTGACCTCCCGAATATCCGCTTTGGCCAGTAAATCTCGCTCTAATTGCTCTCCCAAGTACTGCAGCGTAGCGTGGTCGACATCACCATAAAGCTGCACCCAAATAGCATGCTCTTGGCGGCGCGCTTTGCTGATAACCGGGTTTTCAGCATCCGACGGGAAGTTAGAAATACTGTCTACTTCGGTTTTGATGTCGTTGAAAAGCGTGTCTAAATCGTATTCGGTTTCCTTTTCTACCTGCACACTGGCGCCGCTGGCATTTGAGGTAGACGTAATTCGTTTAATACCGGGAATGGCCTCTAGCGCAGTTTCAATTTTGATGGCAATGCCTTCTTCGGCTTGCTTGGGGTCACCGCTATCATATGTCATCGATATGGTAACAAAGCGTGGCTCCATGCTTGGAAACGCCTCTTTGCGGATATCGTTCATGGAAACTAAACCCAGTACGATAAGACTAACCATCAGTAAATTGGCCGCCACCGAATTTTGTGCAAACCAAGCGATAATTCCCCGAGGGCTTTTCCCATTATGTCTATTACTTTTAGGCTCTTCGCTGCCATCAAAAGGCCCGCCGTTTCGGTTATTTGTCATTGGCTTGCCCTCCCGTTTGTCCTTCCACTACAGGCTTAACTTTCGTGTTGATCAGGTAACTGTTTAAGGGGCGCGCAACGACCATCGCTTGACGTACTTCGCTTTCAGGTTCTGGCTCGGCTTCTCTGCCCGTATTGCTCCTAGACTCATTGGTAATGTCGCCAGTAATATCACTCGCCTTAGGTGGAGTGATGTAGGCATAGCCATCGCTTTCAAAAAGCACTGAGGGAGTAAACTTCGCTAGTTGCCCGGTGGCCGGCATTACCAACCAAACTTCTTGTTTTTGTGAAATGGCAGAAGCCGGTAGCTTCCATACATTTTCGAGCTGTCTTCCTTCAATTTCTGCCTGCACAAAGCTGCCGAATAAAAGCGGATTTGCTTGATCTAATGGCTTTTCAATAACCGCAATAGCATTGCGCTGGCGCGTTGTATCGCTTTGATGCCATTCAGCGCGAGCGATGTTGGCATCCCATTTATTGCCTGTGGTGGTATCGGTCAGCGTGACCGACCAATTAAAAGCAGCATCACCAGAGAGCTGCGCTCCAGAAACCGAAGGTAACTGAGTCCATTGGCTCGGAGAGAGTCCTATCGCTACTTCGGCAACATCAGTAGAATAAAGTGTTGCGACAGCACTGCCGGCCTGTACAAAACTTCCCAGAGCTATATCACGGCTAACCACCACAGCATTAAAAGGTGACCGTAATGCTGTAAAAGCTAAGTCTCGCTTTGCAGAGTTTACCGACTGCTGGGCTTCATCCAAGGTCGCCTGCGCGGCTTTAAGCTGTGGCTCTCTTAAAACCAACGCGGATAGTGGCTCGCCTTCAAGCCCCGAACGTGTCCATTCATCTTTAGCTTGTGTTCCCTGTAAGCGCTCCTCTTCTAGGCTTACTACAGCGGCTTGATAGGTCGCATTGGCACTTGCTAATGCCTGCTGATAGCTGGTGTCATCAATGCGCGCTAAAACTGTGTTACTTTCAACTAACGCGCCAGTCTTAAAAGCTGGCGATAAGTGAGTAACTTGCCCGCTAACCTGTGCGACTAAGCTCAAGCTATCTTGAGGAACTACCTGACCATACCCCTTTACTTTGGCCTTGTAGCTGTTGGCGGTTACCTTAATAACCCCTACTTGAGCTAGCTGAGAATCAGCACTTTGTTCTACGTTTTGACTTCGGTAAGAAGTGCTATCTGCAGATGGCCTTTTACCTGCTTCTTTGGCTACTTCCGTTTCGCTTTCTCTGGGTGGACGACGCATAGCGTTTTCAGCCAGTTCGCCTTTAAGAGGCTTTTCACCGCCTGTCGGCCTCATTGTTGAAGCGTTACCTTTTAATTGTTCGGCATCATTGGGTAATTGCGAAGACGATGGCGTTGACTTTGGTGCCTCCTGCGGCCGAGCGCCAGGATGCTGAGCCCCCATGTTCATCATGGTATACATGACTGCCAGCGCAATACTCGCAGCAGCGATTAAGGTTACGATAATTCGTTTATTTCTCATTGCGACACTCCAAGGCCAAGAGCCAGACCTAAGTCAATTCGGTTTTGTAATTTTTGGGCGTGAAGCTCAACAGCTTGAGCTTGTAAGTCAAAGCGCGTGTCATACACCGAAAGTAAGTCCAAGATATCAGCAAGACCTTGTCGATATTGACCTTCAATGCTAGCTACACTGCGCTCAGCATTGGCGAGCGCCACATTTGTATGGCCAATTCGCGCACTGTAGGCAGTTTCACTATCTAGTGCGTTTTGGGTTTCCTGCACCGCAGTTAATAGCGTTTCGCGATACTGCCACCAAGCATTTGCTGCGGTAAGTTTTGCGTCTTCTACCTGGGCCCTCAATGCGCCTCCCTGAAAAAGAGGTGCCGTCATCTGTCCAAGCAATGTCCATACAGGGTTTGTAAACAAAGCTTGTGAGGGTGTAGAGGCAGAATCAGATAGCGATGCCGATAAACTAATACTGGGCAGTAAAGCTTTATAGGCCACATCAACTTCAAACTCTGTTGCTTGTATCGTATAGAAGGCCGCCTGAAGGTCGGGTCTGCGGGCAAGGTCTTGTTTTGGCAGATTAGTAAGCGGCAACAGGATATCTGGAAAATTCACCTGCGTATCAAGCTCGCTTAGCGATTGGTCCTGCCTGCCTAGGAGTACTGCCAATGTGCGCTTGGCTGATGACAGAGCATATTCATACTGGGCAATAGAAGCTCGGGTATTTGCACTGCTTGTACGCGCGGTATCTAAATCGTCTAGGCTTCCAAGCCCGGTGCGATAGCGCGTTAAGATCACTGCTTCGTTGTTTTCTAGTACCGATAACCGAGCCTGTTCGATATTTAGTAATTGCTGTTGAGTGAGTACATCGATATAGCTTCTTATTATGCTAGCAACCAATGAATCTCTGGCCGATTGATAGCTGGCTCTGGCGCTCGCGGCATCTAAGTTAGCAGCACTTATGCCATCGCTAATTTTCTGCCACAAATCCAGCTCCCAGCTAACGTTTAAACTTGCGCTATAGCTTGGGTTGTTTAGCTGATTACTTGTATTTACGTCCGTACTAGTAGTAGATGAACTGCTGCCTGTAGTTTCACTTTTTGATGCTGAGAAACTTGTGTCCACATTCACGTTTCTGTCTGCTTTTGCGCTATCGATAGCAACTTGTGCTTTTCGAAGCGTGATTAACGCCTGCTGCAGACTTGCATTGGAAGACAAAGCTTCATCAATATAGTCTGCTAAATGCGGAAGCTGATTGAGATCTATTACGTCGGTTAACCCAGTGTCTGAATTCAACACTAGGGTTTGCGCTGAAACTTGTTGCTGCGCTTGGGACTGCCACACGACATCATTTCCCGTTGTAAGGGATGCTGATTCGCTCAACCTTCTGTCATCAGTACTTGTGCATGCAGACAATAAAATACAAAGGGTAATACTATTTACCGTCAGTTTTATCTTGCCCATTACTTATGCCTATTGCTTGGCGCATAGCTTACTTTTTAAGGCCTATACGCAACTTGTTTAAATTAACTGACGCTAGTATTTCAAACGCAGGGTTAAGGCAGGGTTAAGGCATGAGAAAGTGATAAGAAAAAGAGAAGAAAGGCATGAAAAGGCTTAGATTAAGCCCAGAGTAAGTCGAATAAAAAAGGCCAGCGTCAAGCTGGCCTAAGATATTGATACAATAGCTATTTAATGAATTAGCTATTTGCAGCGAACGCTACCGCTTATTCATCATCTTCAACTAGAGTCATCAATGACGTGTTGCCGCCTGATGCCGTTGTATCAATACTGATAGTTTTTTCGGTCATCAAACGCTGAATAAGGTTATCGTTATATTCCGCGGTAATTACCGGCAAAATAGCCCCTTCACGAGAAGACAGCATGGCCGAGATTCTCGCCGTACGTTCAGTACTCGAATCCACTACAACACCCGATAAATCTTCATCCATCAACAGGGTATCTAAGTGGGCAAGGCGCGCTACTTGGAATAAGCCTTTTGGTGCGCCTGTCGATTCAAATTTGTTCTGAATTTCTACGGCTTCATCATAGAAGATTTCAGACACAACTGACACTACTGGGTTGCCGGTTGAAAGTGCTGTTACAACAGAGAGTAACCAATATTCAAAGGTTACTTCTTTATCGGCAAAACATACCAAGATACCGCGCGGCTCTAGGTAAAGTTTGTTCGACTCACCTGTTGGCCCCGGCAGAACTTGTGGTTTTGCTAACTTGCGCTCAACGCTGATCAGCTGCTGACGCGCTGTCGCAAGCGTACGGTTTAAGTCGTCGGCTAGCTCGTCAACAATGTCTACTTTCGCAATTTTCGCTAGAAGTTGGCGTACCATAGAGATCCGGTCGTTCAACGGCGTATGACGCCACTGCACTTCCACTGCCTTTGCTCTATCCATCATAACGTGTGCACGTTCGGCAATCTTTTCATCACCTACAAGTGCAGTATCAGTACCGTCTACATCATCAATATGTGAAGGCTTAGGCGTAGCACGCTCCATCATTAAGCGAGACAAATAGTTAGGACCACCTGCTTTTGGACCCGTGCCAGATAGCCCACGGCCACCAAATGGCTGAACACCAACGATAGCGCCAATGATATCGCGGTTAATATAAACGTTACCTGCGCGACTTTTTGCTGCAATTTCATTAGCACGCTCTTCAATGCGCGAGTGAACACCCATTGTTAATCCATAGCCCGTGCCGTTAATTTGCTCTAGTACGCCATCAAGGTCTTTCGACTTAAAGCGCACAATATGAACGACTGGACCGAATACTTCCTTTTCCAACACATCAATGTTCTTGATTTCATACAAAGTCGGTGGGAAGAAGGTACCGTTTTCGAATTGCTCAGGCAATGATGAGCGATAAAGTAGCTTTGCTTTATCTTCCATTGCTTTTTGATGGTCTGTTAGGCTTTTAAGTGCCTTCTCATCGATAACAGGGCCCACATCGGTTGCTAGCTGCGTGGGGTCGCCTACTGTTAACTCCTTCATTGCACCAATAAGCATTTCAGTAAGATCATCTGCAATCTCTTCCTGTACATAGAGCACACGAAGCGCAGAACAGCGCTGACCAGCACTCTGGAAGCCTGAGCGAATGACATCGTCAACAACCTGCTCTGGCAGTGCCGTCGAATCGACAATCATACAGTTTTGACCGCCCGTTTCTGCAATAAGCGGTACCTGTTCGCCTCCGCGCTCTGCAAGCACTTGTGAAATCAACGTACCCGTTTGCGTTGAGCCCGTAAACATTACCGCTTTAATGCGCTCATCAGGCAATAAGGTTTCACCCACTTCTTTACCTGGCGATACGATAAGCTTTAATGCATCTTCCGGTAAACCTACTGAGTGCATAATGTCGATCGCACGCTGTGCAACAATGCTGGTTTGCTCAGCAGGTTTAGCAATAACCGTATTGCCCGTTGCTAATGCCGCTGTAACCTGTCCAAGGAATATGGCCAATGGGAAGTTCCATGGGCTGATACAAAGTACTACGCCACGAGGCTTTAAGCGCTGGTCTTCAGCAAGCTCTTCAGCGCGCACTGCATAATAGCGACAGAAGTCTACCGCTTCGCGTACTTCATCAATGCTGTCTTGCGCAACTTTACCCGCTTCGCGCATACAAATGGCAATAAGCTCAGCCATATGGCGCTCAAGCGCATCTGCCGTACGATTCAGGATCTCTGCGCGTTCGCTTACATCACGCTTAGACCAGGCATCAAAACCTGCATCAGTGTCATCTAACGCTTTACGCATTTCGTCGGGCGTTGCGTAGTGGTGGTAGCCCACAATGTCGTTGTGATCTAGAGGGTTTACAACAGGTGTAGCGCCTGCAGGAATGTCGCCTTTTGCTTTGTAGTAATCCTGCCAGCGTTCAAGTTCATGTTTAAGTGCTGTTACCGCATTAGTGTCGGTAAGGTCTAAACCGCGCGAGTTGTCACGCTCTGGCGCATACAGCCCACGTGGCGTTTTAATTAACTTGTTATAACGCACTTTCAAGCGCTGCGTTTTCTCTACAGGATCTTCAAGCAAGGCTTCAACTGGCTTTTCATCATCAACAATGGCATTCACGAATGAAGAGTTCGCACCATTTTCAAGAAGACGGCGCACCAAGTAGGCCAAGAGGTCTTCGTGTTCACCAACTGGCGCGTACACGCGACACTGAATTTTATCTTCGGTTACCACCTGGTCGTAAAGCGTATCGCCCATACCGTGCAGGCACTGGAACTCGAAGCCTTCTTTGTCATCGCCAGCAAGCTCAACAATAACAGATGCTGTGTAAGCATTATGCGTAGCAAACTGCGGATAGATGGTATCGCGGTACTCAAGTAAGCGGTTCGCACAAGCGTGGTATGACACGTCGGTTGAAGACTTACGGGTAAACACAGGGAATTCTTCAAGACCCGCCTGTTGGGTCAGCTTAATCTCAGTATCCCAATATGCGCCTTTAACCAAACGCACCATTAGCGGGCGACCTACTTCAAGAGTAAGCTCACGCAAATGTTCGATAACATGGATTGCACGCTTTTGGTAAGCCTGCACCGCCAAGCCAAAGCCCGTCCAACCGTTTAAGTCTTCGTCGCGAAATACTGCTTCAATGATGTCTAAAGACAGCTCAAGACGGTCGGCTTCTTCCGCATCTACCGTTAAACCAATATCGTATTCCTTCGCCATCATACACAGCGCTTTTAAACGCGGCGGTATTTCTTCCATGGCGCGTTCGCGATGAGAAAATTCAAAGCGCGGATGAATAGCAGAGAGTTTTACCGAAATACCCGGTGAACGCTTAGGCCCACGACCATTGGCCGCTTTACCGATAACTTTAATGGCTTTCACGTATGCATCGTAGTAACGCTCAGCATCATGCATGGTACGTGCGCCTTCACCAAGCATATCGTAAGAATACACATATCCTTTGGTTTCTTTCTCTTTGGCGCGATCCACCGCATCTTCAATGGTTTCGCCCATAACGAACTGACGGCCCATAACGCGCATGGCAATGTTCATTGCACGGCGAATAACCGGCTCACCTAAGCGGCCAAGGGTTTGTTTTAACAAACCAAACTGTTCTTTCTTACGCTTGTCGGCATAGTTCACCATATTGCCAGTGAACAACAAGCCCCACGCAGATGCGTTTACAAACAAAGATTCTGAATTGCCTAAGTGCGGCGTCCATTGGCCTTGAGACAACTTGTCACGAATAAGCTCATCTTGAGTGGCTTTGTCTGGCACACGCAGCAAAGCTTCAGCCAAGCACATCAATACCACGCCTTCTGCAGTAGATAGCGAGTATTCATTCAATAACGCGTCAACGCCACCGTGACCTTCTTGTTCACGACGAATTTGAAGTACCATCTTGCGAGCGCGCTCCCATGCACGACTTCGTGCACGCGGGTTAACCTCGGCAATAGGAAGAATTTGATCCACAGCCACCGACTCACTAATGCGATAGTAGTCTCTTATACGCTGGCGTAGGGGTGAAGTTGTATGAAGTGTGTCGTTAATGAGCATTGCAACCCTTTCATAGAAATAGCTGTAACAAAAAGCGTTCCCGCCGTGTATGACTGCCCACGGTTACATGGAAGCGGCTAAATAACAAGCAAAGTCGTAACCCTGCGTTGACCTATCGTTCTTCTTTTAACTTCATACTTTTGGATGAAGATCACGATGGAGCCAAATTTGGGCCGATAGTAGCACACAAAAATGCTCTGCCAAGACCCCGTAATCAAAGTTTTTCATTTTCTCTGTCAAGCTACGTATTCAGTGCGTTAGATGACATATACCACCCTTTCAAAGCTCCTCCAGCTTTAGTTAATCAGTCCGTTAACTCACTGCGCCAAAGGTCGTAGTAAAAGCTTGTTGAAAATGATGCATTTTTAATCGCAATAAAAAGCGGCTAACTAAAAACCGACTACACTATAAAAAAACAAAATAATAATTAGGTATTGCCAATGTGGTTACGAAAATTTAGCTTAATTCAACGACTGGGCATTATTGTTGCCCTAATTACTCTGCTGTTTGTATTGCTAACCGCTGTTGTCTTAAACAGGCACTATGAAGCTTTAAAGCAAAAGTCCTATGACGAAAACCAACACTTAGTTGAAGTAGTTCACACTATGCTCGCCAGCTTCGAAGCGCGTACCGACGTAGATGAGGCTACGGCTAAACAACAAGCGCTAGCAGCGGTAAAAGCGCTGCGATATGACGGCAGCAATTACTTTTGGCTCCAAGACCAAACCCCTTCTATGGTTATGCATCCCATCAAGCCGGCGCTCGACGGTAAAGACCTAAGAACGTATAAAGACGGAAACGGCAAAGCCTTCTTTATAGAAATGGCGCAGAAAGTCAAAGCGCAAGGTGACGGCTTTGTCGATTACGTGTGGCCCCTTCCCGGCGAAGAAACCCCTACTGACAAGATTTCTTATGTAAAAGAATTTAAACCATGGGGCTGGACTGTAGGTTCTGGGATCTACCTTACAAACCTTGAAGAAGAGTTCGCACACCTTCGCAATCTAATCTTGGTATTTTGCCTAGTGAGCATTGTATTGGTTGTATTGCTCGTTTATGTAATAGGAGGAAGCATTGTAAAACCAGTCCAAGAAGTGTCTGAACGGATGAAGGATATTTCTCAGGGAGAAGGCGACCTGACTCGCTCTCTTCCTGAAACTGGGCAAGACGAAGTTACACGGTTAGCCCGCTACTTTAACGAGTATACCGATAAAATGCGTCAGTCTTTACTGGGTATTCGCGAAAATATTAGCTCTCTTACTCAGCAAGCTGAACTCGTAGAGTCATCCAGCCAAAATAGTAATGCACAAGCGCAGACACAAAACGAGAATATGCTCCAAGTTGCCGCAGCAATGGAAGAAATGACAACGCAGATTAACGATGTCAGCAGCAATGCGGATTCTGCCGAGAAGAGTACCAGTAGTGCCCGAGGGAACGTTCAAAACGGTGCAGCTGTAGTAGACAGTACGGTACAAGATATCCGTTCGCTAACCTCTGATATAGAAAGCGTAAGTAACGTTGTGACCGAACTAGCTGCGCAAACAGACAGTATCGGCGCTGTGCTTGACGTAATTCGAGGCATTGCGGAACAAACCAACTTACTCGCCCTAAATGCTGCGATTGAAGCTGCTCGGGCCGGTGAACAAGGAAGGGGCTTCGCCGTAGTAGCAGATGAAGTTCGCACCTTGGCAAGTCGAACTGGACAAAGTACCGATGAAATTCAAGCTATGATAGAAAAGCTACAGACTAATGCCAAAAGCGCAGTAGATGCGGTGAAAGTCAGTCAGGCTGCGTCAGCCACAACAGTAGACAATGCTATTCAAGCAAACCAAAACCTTCAGGAAGCTGACCGCCTAATGACGGAAATTGCGGATATGAGCAGTGAAATTGCCCGGGCTACTGAACAGCAAGCAGAAGCCGCCACTGAAGCGAATATGCGAATAAATGCATTATCGGGGGCTGCAGATAGTAGCTTGAAAACAGCAGATGAACTGGCAGCTGCAAGCCAAGCACTAAAAAGCAGTTGTCTGGCAATTATGGATATAGCTAACCGTTTTAAGCTGTAAACTTCTTACCGACCGCGGCCTAAAGAACCCGTGAAGCAATTCGCGCGTGTTCAGGCCGCTTACACCTTTCTTTATATCCTTCCTTGCTTTAACTCAAACTTTAAATGCGATTGTTTTCGATACTAATAACGAAACTTTGTAGCATTTAGACGCTCTTAAACCATCAGCGACAAGCTCTGCCTGTGGAACAAAATGCCTGAGTGCATTACACTCAGAATCACATTAAGTGGCCGAGTGCCGATTTCTTCTAGGTAATCGGCTGTGCTATCGCAATTTGGCAATGGCTTAAGCGCTTGTAACGTTAGACGCGTATCAAATCAAGGAGTTGAATATGAGTAGTGGTTCTAAGGGGAAGCCTATTTTAACATGGGTTGCCGGTTTTTTTCTGTTGTTATTCTTGGTGTACTTTTTGTTCGCCAACACCATTATAAAATCTATTCTTGAGTCAAAATTAGGTGAGTCATACGGCGCAGAAGTGAACATCGACGGTTTCGACCATTCTCTTTTCCCTACTACCGTTACGCTGAAAGGCATCGCGCTAACCAACCCAACCAAGCCATCTCACAACCAAGTTTTTGTGGGTGAAGCGAATGCAGACGTAGAGTTAAAACCACTGCTTGATGATCAGGTTATCGTTAATAACCTAAACCTACTCAAAGTTCAGTTTGATACTGAGCGTGAGTCTGAAGGTGAAGTGTATCGCGTTCCAGAACGCTCTCTATCGTTTGACGAAATTAAAGCAAAAGCCAAAGAGGCCGTACCTACGGTTGATGAGCTTCTTGCACGCAACCCGCTGAAAACCACAGCAGCCGTTGAAAAAGCAAAGGCTGCTTACGATACCTATGGCAAAGGTTTGAAAGACGACTATGAATCTTTGCCTGATAAATCACGCATTGAGTACTACAAAACACAGGTCGCTGAGCTAAAAGAAACGGATTACAAAGATCCTCAAGCGTTGGTTCAAGCCAAGTCAGCATTCGATAAACTGAAAGAAGAGATGCAGGCAGACCGCGCGCTTATCAGCAACTTCACTGAAAAGGCTAGCGATGCAAAACAAGCTTTAAGTGAAAGTGTTGAAGCACTAAAAAAAGCACCACAAGAAGATTACGCGTTACTAAAAGGGGTGATTGCAGGCGATCAAGCCGCCCTTTCTCAAGTGACTTATTTTGTATTTGGTGATAAAGCGGCGGAATATACTGAGTATTTAATGGCCGCAATGCAAATTGTTATGCCGCTTATTCAAGGTGAAGAAAAAAGTGAAGCGCCTACTGAAGTACCGTCAATTTTAGTGAAAGAGGCTAATGTCTCTGTACTATGGCAAAATGAATCTATCACCAGCAAATGGAACAATATCACTAACGTTCACGAGGTATTTGGTAACCCAACCACCTTTACTATTGAAGCGGCTGGCGATTTACTAAAGTCGTTTACCTCTAGCGGTGAGTTTTGGATTGATGGTGAAGGTGTTGATGCTAGCCAAGTATGGGAGCTAGCCGGCGTGAATATGTCTGACATTTCTTTTAGCGGCAATGAAACACTTAATGCGGTGCTTAAATCAGCGCTAATGAAAACAAACGGGTCGATGAAAGTCACAGATAACATGCTTACCGGTACCGGCGAAGTTGATCTACAGCAACTTGTCATGGAAGCAACGGGTACTAGCGATATTACCAGTGCTATCGCTCAGGCATTGCAAACACTAACCAGCTTGAACATGACTATGCTGCTTGATGGTACCCTTTCGGATCCTGGCTTTAATATAAAGTCTGACCTTGATAATAAGTTAGCTAAGGCGGCGCTTTCCCAGCTAACTGACAGCCAGAAAGACAAACTTGATGAATTAAACAATAAGCTCAATAGCATGATAAGTAGCGAGCAATCACTACTGTCTGGTGAGCTCGTTGACGTTAACAGTATGCTAAGCGCAGCCCAAGGCGACAGTGCAGCCCTTCAGGAACTACTTCAAGCTCAGCTTAACAACGTTGTTGAACAGCAAAAAAGCAAACTGTTTGACAAATTGAAGGGTAAATTTGGTCAGGGTGAATAATGCACCTTTGACTCGGCGCTTCTTCGCGGCATAATACAACACAGCAGAGGCACAGCGCCTCTGCTTTTTTCCGCTTAACCATACTGTCAGGTGAATCTGTGTTACAAGGTAAATGGCTTCCCATCGTATTAATAGTACTTCTTGGTCTATTGCAATACAGGCTATGGTTTGGAAAAAATAGCATTCCCGATTACTTCAACCGAAAACAAGAAGTTCATACACAAGCCCTTCAAAACGCGAACCTTGCTCAACGCAATGCGTTACTTAAAGCTGATATCAGCGATTTAAAAATTGGTTTAGAAGCCATTGAAGAAAGAGCGCGAAATGAACTCGGTTTGATTAAAAAGGGAGAAACCTTTTACCGTATTTTGCCCGCAGATGCTAAGTGAATAAAATGACATCGCCCCGCGTTGTTGCGGTTATCCCCGCAGCTGGAGTTGGCAGCCGTATGCAGGCCGACCGCCCGAAGCAATACCTTACCTTGAACGGTAAAACCATTCTTGAACACACTATAGACGCCTTGTTAACCCACCCATTAGTTAACGAGGTTGTAGTGGCCATTAGCCCAGGCGACGCATATTTCGATACCTATGGACTGCGGGAAAAACCGATTCACGTGGTAGACGGTGGCAAGGAACGGGCAGACAGCGTACTCAATGGTATCATGTCTTTAGGAGAGCATGACTGGGCTTTGGTGCACGATGCAGCTCGCCCCTGTATTGAAAAGAGTGATATTTCGGCGCTTATCGCCTTAATAGACAATAAGTCGGTTGCCGGCGGTATTCTGGCAACGCCTGTTAGAGATACCATGAAGCGAGTTGCGCTTGATACCAATACTGATACCAGTATCATTTCTCACACCGAGGACAGAGACGGCCTATGGCACGCACTAACGCCACAGTTCTTTCCCGCAACACTTTTAAAGCAGACCCTTCAGGACGGTTTAGCAAAAGGCGCAGCGATTACTGACGAGGCGTCGGCTATGGAACTTGCTGGCTACAAGGTAGCTATGGTTAATGGAAGCCCAGCAAATATAAAAATAACTCACCCAGCCGATCTTCCTTTGGCAGAATTCTATCTTAAGCAAAAATTTAGCGCGCAAGGCAACAACCTACAAAGCCATAGCGCACAAGATCAAAAGGCAAACTTATAATGCGAATAGGACACGGTTTCGATGTACACAAATTTGGCGGCGAAGGTCCCATCACCATAGGTGGCGTGCGCATCGACTACGAACAAGGCCTAGTGGCACATTCTGATGGCGACGTATTGCTTCACGCACTTTGCGATGCAATGCTAGGTGCAGCAGCACTTGGTGATATCGGCAAACATTTCCCGGATACAGACGATGCCTATGCAGGTGCAGACAGTCGCGTACTGTTACGTCACGTTGTGAATGTAGTAAAAGAAAAAGGCTACAAGCTAAGTAATGCTGATATGACCATTGTGGCGCAAGCACCTAAAATGGCACCGCATATTTCTGCTATGCGCGAGATTATAGCCGAAGACTGTAATGTCGCGCTTGACGACATCAACGTAAAAGCTACGACGACGGAAAAACTCGGTTACACCGGCCGCAAAGAAGGCATTGCCTCTCACGCTGTCGTGCTATTGGAAAAACTATGAAGCCCTTAAACACTGATCACTGGCAGTACTATTTCACAAAGCCTGTATCTACTGGCATATTTAAATTCCAAGCCGACGACTTTCAAGTTGTCGAGGATTTGGGCTATACCCCCTGTGGAGAAGGCGAGCACCAGTTTGTGTTTATTGAAAAAACCAACACAAATACCGCATTTGTTGCTGAGCAACTGGCGCGCTTCGTTAACCTGCCACTACGCCAAATTACTTATGCTGGTCGTAAAGATAAATACGCAGTAACACAACAGTGGTTTGGCATACACGCCCCAGGCAAACCAGATTTCGATTTTAGCAATTTCGAACTGGAAGGCGTTAAAGTACTCAAACAAATGCGTCACAACAAAAAGCTGCGTACGGGTCAGCTTAAAGGCAACCACTTTACTATTACCTTGCGTCAGGTATTGCACCCAGAAGCTATTGAAGAGCGCTTGCAAGAAATAGCAGCACACGGGGTACCTAATTACTACGGCGAGCAACGCTTTGGGGTAATGCGCTTAAATGATATGGGTGAAGTGCAGCGTGGCGGAAACCTGGTAATGGCCGAGCGCATGGTCAATGGCGAAACCATTAGGCATCGTAACAAACGCTCTATGGCGCTTTCAGCTCTGCGCAGCTGGCTATTCAATGAAATGCTTTCTACGCGCCTTGAAAAAGGCACATTTGATAAAGTAAACCATGGCGATGCACTG
The DNA here is from genome assembly GCF_056311825.1 of Alteromonas sp. ABH4_452. Classification (NCBI taxonomy): domain Bacteria; kingdom Pseudomonadati; phylum Pseudomonadota; class Gammaproteobacteria; order Alteromonadales; family Alteromonadaceae; genus Alteromonas; species Alteromonas sp. ABH4_452. Next base: position 4,285,567 of record NZ_CM149973.1, read on the forward strand.
GTGCTTTCCGGGTCTAATAGCTTTTTCATCAACGAAGGTGCTGAAGGCTCAGAACAGCAACAAGATGCTCAACGTCGCTTTGCTGCCAAAGACGTGTGTCCTTCAGCGCCGCTTTGGGGTAAAGGTACACTTGTTACGCAAGCAGATTCCTTAGCTTTGGAACAGTCCGTTGCTGCGCAAAATAGCGAAGTTATCGATTTTCTAAGTCAATGCGGGTTCGAACAAGAGCGCCGAGCGATAAAAATTTGGCCTTCGCAGCTTGAATGGCAGAGTAAGGGTGATACATTTACTATCTCGTTTGCGCTTCCAAGCGGCTGCTTTGCAACCTCGGTCCTTAGAGAGTGCGTGGAGACCTTATCCCCCATTAACCGGGTTTAAAAAGTATTGATAAAAGTGTGGCGCGCAACAGTTTTAACCTCGCGTAGCTGTGAATAAAAATAAAGGAAAGTACGCACATCATGAGAGCTTCTAGAAAAGGAGACGCGTTAGCACAACTGCTTTATAACGAGGGAATACGTTCGCAAGCAGTATTAAACGCCATTGCTGGTACGCCGCGGGAGAGCTTTTTGCCCGACGCGCTAAAACATAAGGCTTATCAAAATACGGCATTGCCGATAGGCCAAGGCCAGACAATTTCGCAGCCTTATATCGTTGCGAAAATGACAGAGCTATTGCTTGATAGCCCCAACAAACCTGAAAAAGTGCTGGAGATAGGCACAGGCTCAGGTTATCAAACGGCTATTCTTGCACAGCTATTTGCGAAAGTTTTTAGTGTAGAACGTATTAAATCATTGCAGTTTCAAGCGAAGCGTCGAATGAATCAACTCGACCTTCACAATATTGCAATGAAACACGGCGATGGTTGGAAAGGCTGGGCGTCAAAAGGCCCATATGACGCCATTATTGTTACCGCTGCGGCTGCAAGCCTTCCTCAGGATTTGTGCGAACAGCTAAAAGAAGGTGGGCGACTTATAATTCCCGTGGGTAACGAGCAACAATCGTTGCTGTGTATTGATAGGATTGAAGGGGAACTAAAAACGTCGACCATTGAATCGGTTCGATTTGTCCCTCTTGTAGCAGGAGAGCTAATGTGAAGCTTTTTGAGCCGTGTTATGACATGGCGTTACGCTGGGCGAGGCATCGCCACGCAACTAAATATTTAGGTGGGTTAAGCTTCTCAGAGTCAGTTTTCTTCCCCATTCCCCCTGACGTGATGCTTGCACCAATGGCCTTGTCGCAGCCTAATAAGGCATGGCAGTTTGCTCTAATTACTACCATTGCCTCTATTTTGGGTGGTATTGCTGGCTACTGGCTTGGTTACTTCGCGTTTGATGCTTGGCTAGCTCCGCTTATAGAAAGCTGGGGGTATACCCATAAAATTGAAACTGCAATGCAGTGGTTTAAAGATTATGGTGTATGGGTAGTCTTCTTAGCGGGTTTCTCACCCATTCCTTATAAAATCTTCACCGTTAGTGCCGGTTTTTTACAGATGGCTTTTCTTCCCTTTGTGCTTGCATCCGCCATTGGGCGCGGCGCGCGATTTTTCTTAGTTGCAGCTCTTATGCGCTGGGGAGGAGCCGCAATGGAGCAAAAGCTAAGACAGTACGTAGAAGTGCTTGGGTGGGCAGTTGTCATCTTTGCAGTAGTCGCCTATTTACTGCTGCGATGATATGCATAAGCCTCTTTTTTATATAGTTTTTTTGTTATATTTTTGTGTACTTATCGGGGGATGCGCAGGAAGAAGTGCTCCTGCCCCCGTTGTCTTATTAAATAGTCAAGTTTCAGATGGAAGCGAAGAGTACACAAAAAAAACCTATAAAGTACAACGAGGCGATACACTTTACGCAGTAGCTTGGTACACCGGAAACGACTATCGCGATTTAGCAAAATACAACCAGTTATCAGCCCCTTACACCATTTTTCCTGGTCAAATTTTAAAGGTTACACCACCCTCAAATGTAGCCGTAGCCCCCGTAAAACCTAAGGCGAAGACCAAACGGTCAACAACTCCGACCACCTCAAATGTAGACAAAAGTTTGGTTGACCGCCCATCGCCACCAGCGTATCGTGAAAGTGAAAAAGTTGTTAAGCCACAAAAAGTTACGACTGTCAAGAAGCCGTCACAAAGCGTCAAAGAACAAACGCCAACGAGCTTCCCAGGCAAAGTACAAAAGTGGGTTTGGCCTGCAGAAGGTAAGTTAGTTGGTACCTTCAGTAAGTCAGAGTCAGGCAATAAAGGAATTGATATCGCTGGTGCCAAAGGCAGTAAAGTCGTCGCAGCAGCAGATGGAAAAGTTGTTTACTCAGGGAGTGCCTTAAGAGGTTACGGTAAGTTAGTTATTATCAAACACACCGATACTTTCTTAAGTGCTTACGCCTATAACGACACTATTTTAGTTAAAGAACGAGAATGGGTGTCAGCGGGCCAGCAGATTGCAACCATGGGTGATAGCGGAACAAATTCGGTAAAACTTCACTTTGAAGTTAGGTATAGAGGGAAATCATTAGACCCGATGAAATACCTGCCAGTATTAAAATAATAAAAATAAATAACAATAAAAAAAGACAAAGGAGAAACGTCATAAGGTAAACCTTGTAGCAGGAGATTCATGATGGGTAAGTCAAATAAAGCCTTGGAATCAAAACCGCAAGATGACTTAGATGTCATCGATATGCCAGCTGATATGAAAGCTGACGAAACCTTAACAAACGACGCTGAACTAGAAAATGACGATGCCATTTTCAGTCAGGATGACCAACCTAAAAACCTAGATGCTACACAGCTTTATCTAGGCGAGATTGGTTTTTCACCACTGCTAACCGCAGAAGAAGAAGTTTATTTTGCGCGCCGCTCACTGAAAGGCTGCGAAGCCTCTCGCAAACGTATGATTGTTAGCAACCTTCGCCTTGTTGTAAAGATTGCTCGCCGTTATAACAACCGTGGATTAGCACTTCTCGATTTAATTGAAGAAGGTAACTTGGGTCTAATCCGTGCCGTAGAAAAGTTTGATCCTGAACGCGGATTCCGCTTTTCAACGTATGCAACCTGGTGGATTCGCCAAACTATCGAACGCGCTATTATGAATCAAACGCGTACTATTCGTTTGCCAATCCACGTAGTGAAAGAGCTAAACGTTTATCTACGTGCCTCTCGTGAACTTTCACAAAAGCTTGACCATGAGCCAACTGCAGAAGAAATTGCGGCGGCGCTTGATAAGCCAGTGGAAGATGTAACAAAGATGCTTCGTTTAAATGAACGCATTACCTCTGTCGATACACCTATTGGCGGAGAAAATGACAAAGCACTGCTTGATATTATTGCTGATGAGAAAGAGTTTAGTCCTGAAGAGAGCTTACAAGACTCTGATATCAAGAGTAATATCGTAACTTGGCTTGAAGAGCTAAATCCTAAGCAGCGCGAGGTACTCGCTCGCCGTTTTGGCCTTATGGGATATGAGCCTTCAACCCTTGAAGATGTAGGTGCAGAAATTGGCTTAACACGTGAGCGTGTTCGTCAAATTCAAGTAGAAGCACTTCGCCGTCTTCGCGATATGCTGGGTCATCAAGGCCTTTCATTAGAGAACTTGTTCGACCAAATGAAGTAGCTACTACTCATATTGCAGAGTAATGCTAAAATGCCAGTGTTGTGACGCTCTTAAACGAGCGTTTCAACACTGGCATTTTTTTATTTTAAATTCAAAGTAACCTAGCAAGCTTCTTCTCGTTCTGGCTATATTAGTTCCTTTCAAGCGTCACAAAAGTATAATCATGCGCATTCTTTTCATCGGCGCTATGTGCTTCTCGCGATACTTCAGTCCAACTTGCTGCTGCCTCATAATCTGGAAACTGGGTATCTCCCTCTATTGAAAGATCAATATACGTAAGGTACAGGATATCCGCTCTATCTAAAAATGACTGGTAGATAGTACCGCCACCAATAATCATTACCTCGTCATTCTCTCCACTATCGTTACTTAGCGCTTTTGCGACCTCAAATGCTGCTTCCGGCGAGTCGACCACGGTAGCGTCAGATAAGCTGTAGTCAGCATTAGTGGTAATGACGATATTTGGCCTACCAGGAAGTGCTTTGCCAATTGACTCGTAAGTTTTTCGCCCCATGATAACTGCCTTGCCTAAGGTGATAGCTTTAAAATGCTTCAAGTCAGCGGGTAAATGCCACGGCATATCATTGTCTGCACCGATAATTCTGTTTTTTGCCATAGCAGCAATCATCGCTATTTTCATTTTTTACACCTTCAGACTAAGTTCTAATTCTTCAAGGCAAAGTATATCAACATCAGATAGGAAATGCGCCAACACCTTAAAACAAACAATAACAATTATCATTTGCATGCATTATAAAAGTAATTTAGTGTAGAGTTAGGAGGTGGCTACCATGCTTATAAATTATTTATGCCCTAAACATGCAGACTGGGTTTACAACAATCCAGAGCAAGCGCTACACGTAATGGCACGGGACGAAATGCAGGGCACTATGCTTATGCAAAGTGGCCAGTTAAGTGAAGCGATTCCCTATCTTGGTTGTGCATTTGATATCGCCGTCATACTGCTTGAAGTTGATGGTGGCGAAAACAGCGCTATGACGACTAAAATTATGAGTTTGACCAGTTTACTTGAAGATATTTATTTTCATTTGAGACTTACCCATCACAGAAATGCCATAGTAGACAGAGCCCACACAGTAATAGAAGCTTCTAACAATATTGCAAACAACGTAATACCGCTGCGATTTGCGGTGTAGAAATGGTGTTCACCTTACAAAAAAGCTCGCACTTTGCTTTGGCAAATGTACGAGCTTAATGTTTTGTGAGTTGATTGCTAGTGACTGTTTAAATCACTAACTCACAGAAGCTATCTTCGACCAGTGCTTCTGAATGGCTGTTAGTCAGCGACTGTTTCTCAACGACTGTTTCTCAGCGATTGTTTCTCAACGACGATACTCAACTTCCACGTCGTAGTCGTCTTCGTCCCAGTCGTCGTCATCGAGATCGTCACCTAAACCATCTTCGAATTCATCATGGGCTTCAAGTGTATTTTTGTGGTAAGTGTCCCACTTGAATTCTACTTCTTTCTTCTCTTCTTCCTCTTCTATTTCTGCAGGAAGAGTTTCAATGAAGTCCATAACATCGTTACAGAGTGGATCGAGGTTCATCTTTTGAAACGCAGAGATTTGATAAACTGGGCCTTCCCACTCTAACGCATCAATAACGTGCTGGCAGCGCTCTTCTGCTTCTTCTTCAAGCAGCAAATCAACTTTGTTAAATACTAACCAACGTGGCTTTTCAGCCAATTTAGGGCTGTATTTTTCAAGTTCTTCTATAATTGCTTTAGCATTTTCGGCCGGATCAGTTTCATCTACAGGGAAAATATCTACCACATGAAGCAAGATACGACAGCGTTCTAAGTGTTTTAAGAAACGAATACCCAGGCCCGCCCCATCGGCAGCACCTTCAATCAAACCAGGAATATCAGCAACAACGAAGCTACGCTGTGAATCTTGGCGAACAACACCTAGGTTAGGCACTAGCGTAGTAAACGGGTAGTCAGCCACTTTAGGCTTAGCCGCCGATACAGAGCGAATAAAGGTTGATTTACCCGCGTTAGGCATACCAAGTAGGCCCACATCTGCTAGAAGCATAAGCTCTAGCTTAAGATTGCGAATTTCACCTGGTGTACCATTGGTTTTTTGACGTGGTGCGCGGTTAGTACTGCTTTTAAAGCGAGCATTACCTAAACCGTGAAAACCGCCTTGTGCCACTTTAAGCTTTTGACCATGACGAGTTAAGTCACCCAATACTTCACCAGTATCGCTATCAGTAGCACGCGTGCCAACAGGCACCATTACGGTGAGGTCTTTACCTTTCTTACCGATACAGTTGCCGCCTTGACCATTTTGGCCACGCTCAGCGCGATGAAAACGCTCGAAGCGATAATCGATCAATGTATTTAGGTTTTCATCGGCTTGTAAGAATACACTGCCGCCGTCACCACCGTCGCCGCCGTCTGGGCCACCTTTAGGTACGTATTTTTCCCTTCTAAAGCCAATGGTACCGTTGCCGCCGTCACCGGCTTCAACGCGAATTTCAGCTTCATCTACAAATTTCATTTATCACTCCGGGCTGTAATGCCGTGGGTTGTTAACTTTTTAATGCGAATACTAAGTTTACACCAAATTACCCATTGGCGCTTTTGTGCCTGCTCAGCATCCTAAAAAACGAGAAGTAAAACCTTGCCTAGCGTAAATTCGTTCTAGAATTTACACGCTATAAATAAGAACAGTAAAAAAAAGAAAGGTTTCACAAAACAAAAAACCCCGCTTGCGCGGGGTTTTTCTAAGCCTGTTCGGCGAGAAGCTTTCGCGCTTACTCAGCTACGATGCTTACAAATTTACGGTTCTTCGGTCCTTTAACGTCGAACTGAACTTTACCGTCTTTTAGTGCAAACAACGTGTGGTCTTTACCGATACCCATGTTGTCACCAGCGTGGAAACGAGTACCACGTTGACGAACAATGATGTTACCAGCAAGAACAGATTCGCCACCAAAGCGCTTAACACCTAGGCGTTTACTCTCTGAATCACGACCGTTTTTGGTACTACCACCAGCTTTTTTGTGTGCCATGTGTTCGTGCTCCTATTATGCGTTGATACCAGTGATTTTCACTTCTGTGAACCACTGACGGTGACCCGCTTGCTTACGAGAGTGCTTACGACGACGGAACTTAACGATTTTTACTTTATCGCCACGACCGTGTGTAACAACCTCAGCAGTCACCTTACCACCAGCAACGATTGGTGTGCCGATTTTTACGTCGTCACCGTTGCTTACCATTAAAACTTTGTCAAATTCAACCGTTTCGCCTGGGGCTACTTCGATTTTTTCAAGACGAACGGTTTGGCCTTCGGCCACACGGTGTTGTTTACCGCCACTTTGGAAAACCGCGTACATAGTTAACTCCGCTCTGCGTCCACTGACGCTTCAATTCAAAAAACAGGGCGCGAATTGTACGTGAAACATCCGTAAATCACAACCCCGATTCGCAGAAAAATAGATTATTTTTCCAACATGGGGCGAATTATGCCCCAATTGCTTATTTGATGCAGCTTCAAATGCTATGAAACTATTAAAATTTCAAAAATAATTTCGAGAAATCAGCAGAAAAGTAGGATCGCTAACTATGAAAACCTGGTCAATTTCTCAAAAATGTTGGCGAAAAGTGCGGGCAAAGTTAAGGCGATCTCATAAAGTCCATTTGCGATCGCCCAAATGAGAGATCCCAACTAGTTAGGAAAGATCGGAAAAAGGGTAAAGGGGTAAAGGGGTAAAAGGTCGTTTCTCACTAGATAAATTGTGCCCCTACTTGCTTTCTAGCCGTAGTACTACTTTTTGCAGTTTTATTTTCCGATTGTCTATTGGATCGCAAGTTTAGATCGTTTCCTCGCCCTCTTGGTTTGATACAGGATCCATGAATTTACGTAACTGATCATCCGGTTTAATTGCTCGGCTAAGTAGCTCGCTCTAGTCGCCAGTGGAGCGTATTACTATCCAACATAAAATATCGAAAAATTGCCCTTTGAAAGGAAAAACAATTAAGAGTGCCTATAATTATAAGAAATTGTATACGGAAGTATTAATGGGCAAAGCTCAGTTAAGCGAATAACGCAAATTAATCACTATTGAGAAAACAATATTTCAAAGAGTTGAGAAACTCTGATGAAAAATGCTTTTCCTCAATTTCTAAAATGAGTTTAAGCGTAATTAAGAAATTACACGTAAATACGTTAAGCCGTCATTTTTTAAGACAATTTGGTGGATAGTACAAATGATTAAGGTACAATCGCCAGCAACCATTGCCCAAGACGTAAGAGTAAGTATTTATTGCCATGCCTATGGATATAGATCAAATCCGCGCCCTGTCTAATGATGATATGCAGGCGGTAAACCAGCTGATTCAACAACAAGTCGATTCTGATGTTGCCCTTATTAATCAGCTTGGCTTTTATATTGTAAACAGTGGCGGCAAACGCTTACGCCCCCTACTTACCGTGTTAAGTGCGCGAGCAATGGGCATAAGTAATAACGACCATCACACCCTGGCAGCAATTGTAGAATTTATTCATACCGCTACCCTGCTACACGACGATGTGGTTGACGAGTCGACCATGCGCAGAGGGCGTGAGACTGCAAATGCTATCTTTGGTAATCAGGCGTCGGTTTTGGTAGGCGACTTTCTTTATACTCGCTCTTTCCAAATGATGGTAAGCCTAAAGCGCATGCGCGTTATGGAAATACTGTCGGAAGCCACAAACCAAATTGCAGAAGGCGAAGTGTTGCAGTTGATGAATTGTAACGATGCTAGCACTACAGAAGCCCGCTACTTTGATGTTATCTACGGCAAAACGGCACGTTTGTTTGAAGCTGCTACACAGTTAGCGGCTGTGCTAACCGACCAAAATGAGCACATTGAACACGCCATGCAAGAATACGGTAAGCACTTAGGTACTGCCTTTCAGCTAGCTGATGATATTCTTGACTACATGGCTGACAGCGAAGAAATGGGTAAAAATGCCGGTGACGACTTAGCTGAGGGTAAACCTACCCTGCCATTATTATATGCCATGTGGCACGCTAAGAATGACGACGACAAAGCACTCATTCAAGAAGCCATTGAGCAAAGCAATGGCCTACCACATTTAACCCGTATCCAAGGGATTATGGAAGAAACCGGCGCTTTGGACTACACACGTGAATGTGCACAAAAAGAAGTGCAAATGGCCATTGATAGCCTAAACGCTATAGAAGACTCTGAATACAAAGAAGCTCTTATTGCTTTGGCACATATTTCAATTGAGCGTACGAGCTAATTACCGATAAATAACCAATTCTCGATAAGTGATATGAGTCGGCGTGTTGTAAGCAGCACGCCTTTTTTGTTAGTAAAGCCAGAATATTATACGCCACGTAGGCTTTTGAACTTATTGATGCGCTAAGCACTTCCCCAACTCTTGCAAGCAGGTAAAGAAATATACGTTTTCTGCTTTAACCAAGCATTTGTGCTGCGTTCGGGCTTAGCGCATTTTTACAAGCTAGCCTTCTAGCATAAAGCCGATCAGGCCTACTAAGAAACCAAGAATACCGCCAAGGGGTGGCAACCAATGGTTTTCCATACGAATTTGCGGAGCAATATCTTGGAACACTGAATAAAGAATACCACCTGCAGCAAACAGCATAATCCCACTCATAACCACTGGGAATTGGGCTAAATAGTAAAAGCCGAGCAAACTGAACAAGGGGCCAAGTAGCGCCATCAAAACAAAGATAACAATGAGTTTATTGCTACGCTGTTTGTTTTTGGGCAACATCTCTCTGTAGGCGTTAAACCCTTCTGGTAGGTTTTGTACCGCAATCAATAGGCCCAATAGCATGGTACCTCCGCCTAAAGCTGCCGTGGTACCAAGGGCGATAGACTCTGGCACAAAGTCACTCAGCATAGCGGCTAACTGGCTACCTGCGGTTTTCTTTTTCGCTAAATAAATATCAAGGGCCATAAAAGCTAAGGCGCCACCAATAAAACACAATATGGCAGCAAATACCGATACGTCTTTTATCCCTTCTGGCACAAGCACAAGACCTACCGCCGAAATAAGCGCCCCTGCCCCAAGTGCTAAAATGCCGTGACGTAACTCTTTTTCTAACCACTTAGGTTGAATACCTTGGTACGTTGCTAAAATAGCGCCCGCGGGCATGGCAAGGCCAGCTACCGTTGCCATTACCAATAAACCTACAATATCGCCTTGTGACATAAAGACTCCTTTCTCGCTTTTGTCAGTACATGTTTATTTATTAATTACTTCACACAGCACCATTGGTTTACAAGTAATTCCAAACCGCATAGATAATTGCCCACTCAGAAGGCGCTCGCAAGCTTCATAGCGAAGCGTGGGAATGCAGGAATGGCTGTTCCCTTTCAGATTGCCAGAATAATTTAAATTTCAGAGCCTTTTTCTAAACGCGTAACAAAAAAGAGCAGCCTAAGGCTGCTCTTTGCATTCATGATGATGGGTTGTGTTAGCTATTAGCTATGCTCAAAAAAGCCCGATTAATTTAAATCTAAATCTCGAGTCATATTCTCGTTCTTATCGCGATGCACAATAATATTGTCTTCAATACGAATACCGCCAAACGGCTTGTATGCATCAATTGTATCCCAGTTAATGTATTTAGACGCAGGCGTCGCTTTTAGGTCTCGAAGCAAGCTTTCGATGAAGTACAAGCCAGGTTCAATAGTGAAAACCTGACGGGCTTCAACCATACGCGTACAGCGCAAGAATGGATGATCGTCAGGAGCAGGCTTAGGCGTACCGCGATCGTCGTTTACAAGACCACCAACATCGTGCACCTGAAGGCCTAAGAAGTGACCAATGCCGTGTGGGAAGAACGTGCGCGTAATCCCCATTTCTACGATTTCTGGCGGCGTTAAATTCACCATGCCGGTATCGTGAAGAATTTGTGCAATGCCGTCATGGGCTAGCAAGTGAATGTCTGTGTAAGCTACGCCAGGTTTCAACGAATCGACCAAGGTCAGCGTTACCTTATCTACCGCCTGAATAAGGTCGCGGAACATTGCTGAGTTCTGAACACCGTCTTGAGCATAAGTACGCGTAATATCTGCCGCATAGCCATGATAATTCGCACCTGCATCAATCAGAAAAGAACGTGATTCTTTTGGCGCTACTGTATCGCACTGCATATAGTGAAGAATTGAAGCATGCTCGTTAAGTGCCACAATACTGGTGTAAGGCACATCGTTATCGCCTTGTCGGCTTGCCGTTGCATAAGCAAGGTTAATATCAAACTCGCTTTTTCCTTCACGGAAGGCTTGCGCAGCCGCTTTATGCCCTGCTACCGCTAACTTGTTAGCTTCGCGCATACAATCTAGCTCGTAATCGGTTTTATAAGCACGTTGATAGTGCAAATAATGTAACACGCGGTCTGGGTTTACGTTATCAAAGCCCAGCGCTTTGGCCACCTCAATGTATTCGCCTACATAAGCCAAACGGCTTTTGTCATAAGGCAGGAATTTCTCTACTGCATCGGCCTGTTGAAGCAATTTAATGTCGAAGCTGTCAGTCCAGAAATCATTTGGCTCTGGCGGCACCTTATGCCAGAAGTCTTCGGGACGATAGAAAATAAGCGTAGGCTTGTCTACACCGTTCACCACCAGCCAACAGTTAGGGTTATCAATAACTGGCACCCATGCTTTGAACTGCGGGTTTACCTTGAATGGGTAGTGATTATCGTCTAAGAAAAGGCGCTTGCCCTGCCCCGAGTGAATCACTAGTCCGTCAAGTCCTTCTCGCTGTAATGCTTCGCGAGTACGAGCCTGAAGCTCTTCGATATGCTGTTGGTAGGTTGCTTGATGTTGCGACATAGCCCCTCTTATCTTTTTAGTCGTTAGATGGAACACATTAGCCACTAGTGTATCACGAGGCCAACATGACGTGCATGCTGACCCCGACCATTGCGCTGTGGTTTACGGTAAGTCGCTAGAGCTCGCCGCCGCACAAGGTAAACCCTGTGTACCTGGGTACGCCCCCCTTACATCGCTATCGTGGCGCTAGTTGCAGTGTGCCTGTTACCGGATGTGTACTGACCGCATCAGCCGATGGGATCATATCTTGGGTAAGTTGAGGGAAGATATTCTCGTTTCCACCTAACTGGTGGTCGTAGATATGCTGGTACGCCATTACCGCTTTTACGTAGGCGCGAGTTTCTTTATAAGGGATATTCTCAATCCAGATATCGACCGGAAGCGCTTCATCAGCAGGCAGCCATTCCAACACTTTACGCCATCCCGCGTTGTAAGAGGCAGAAACAAGCACCGGGTTATTATTGAGCTTGTCCATTAAGTAACGAAGGTACTGCACACCATAATCAACGTTGTCATCGACTTTAAACAGCTTGTTTCTACTTACTTTCTCTTTTGCCACGTAACGCGCTGTTCCTGGCATTAGCTGCATTAAACCTGCCGCTCCAACAGGCGAGATAGCGTCACTTCTAAACGAGCTTTCGCGACGTGCAATAGCCATAGCCAGTGACTTCGAAATGCTATAGGCCTGCGATTTTTCGCTAAATACATCGCTAAACGCTAGTGGGAACCGGCGCTCAACATCGTCCCAATAGCCGCTTCTTGCGAAGCTGGTAATTGCTTGGTCGTATAAACCCCACTCGTACGCCAAAATGCCCGCATCGGTTACTTTTGATTTGGGTAAATGTGACAGTAAATAGAACCACTCACGGCGCGCTTCTGTGGTTCTGTCTAACCTGAAAAATTCTACAGCGCGCATGGTAGCGGGTGTTTTCGCTACACTGGCTATAGCTGCCGTGTCTCTTGGCGCTGGCGTATGCGCAAGCGATGGAATTTCGCCTACATGTGCACTGGCCATAAAGCCATAATAATGTCGCTCTTGCGCAAGTTCTTTGTACAACACTGTAGCCTGCATAGTTTGACCAAGCGCTTCTAAGGCACGAGCTTTCCAGTAACGGAAATTTTCTTCTTGCTGCAGGTTAACCGGGGCGTTATCAATAACATCAATCACCTCCTGCCATTTCTTCATGCGCAACAAATAGGAAACATGCCATAGCTTTACATCATCACTGGCGCCGTTAACATCAGCTAGCTCTAGCCACTGATGGGCTTGGGGAAGGCGGTCTAGTGTGTAGCTAAGCGCTATTGCTCTTCGCATAACGTGTTGCTGGGCTTTGGAAAACACGTTCTTATCGTTGTAGCGGTTAAATACCTTGCCTGCTAAATCAGGGTTTCGCCAGGCTAGTTTTTCTATTGCCCACACTATTACCTCAGCTTCATGCGAAGTATTTTTAAATGGGAAAAGCGCGGTTTTATTAACGCGGCTGGTGTCGCGGGTTACCGATAACCATGCGTCTGCAATGTATTGCTTATCGCTGGGAAGTTGGCGTTTTAGGTAAGAGATAATACTTCGGTTGTCTTCTTTTGCCGCAATTTCAATGCGTTTTATCACCATGTCTGGCGTCATCATGCCTGCTTTTTTCCACTTCGCAAAAAGCGGATCGCATTCGTCAGGCTGGGACTGACCATGAAGCCAAAGCGCATCCACTTCATGGAGAATATCTTGTTCGCTTTCACCTTCTTTTAGACGGTAATTAAGCGCAACACAGGTAAGCCGCGCGCCCATACCGGGGCGATAATTTTCTAGAAAGGTGCTGCGGTAATCTTTTTTAGCTAAGTAGTTGAGCCACTTGTAGCGCACCCCGTAGCTTACTGGCTGACCGTTAAAGTCGTCCAAAAACTGACTAACTTCGCGCTTTGTTTTGATTGACATGGTGCGCTCTAGTTTAAGCCGTAGCAGATACGGATAAAGTGGATAATGCGCTAACTCATAAATGTCGTTATCAAGGTGTTGAAGGCGGTGTTTCGAGTAAGTAAGTAGCTTCTTTTCAACTTCTAAATAGCGGGCACGATCGCTTTCGAAAATATCATTGGGTAGCGTTAACGGCTGTGCAGCCCATGCGCTGATAAAGAAAACTGAAGAAAGCGAGCAAACTAGCGCCCCCACTAGCGTGGCGAGTAATTTATTGTTTTTTGTCAGCGAGCGCTGACCTAACCTCGAACTAAAATTAAAACCAGACACAATAGAACTCCTACCCTGCTCTACACTCGAACGCTTATGAGCGCTGGCAACTTTGCCTAATCGAGCTGATTGTAAAATGTTGCTGATAAAGCAGCATTACGACTGACCCACTACATTTGTTTTATAAACAAAGGGAAAATTTCAGTCTGGCTCCGTGCCAAAGAAGATGTTGTGCCAGCTGTCGTTAGCTATGCTTTACAAACATAGTTGACATGATTGTAGATTATTCTTTTGCTGGATTGGCGCTTTGGGCCAATAACGCTCATTATACAACCACCAATACCGAAATGAAGTGTGAATTCGATATTTAGACTTGAATTTAAGTCATCGGACCACTACCTTAGACAAATTGAAACGCTTGTTTGATTTTTTGTTGAAATTTTGTGTGGCTTTGTAAAGAATCTAGCCACCCTAACGCGTTAGTGAATGCATACGACCCTACAAATTAGTTGGATTACTTCACTAACATCCTGGCCAATGCCGAAGGAGATGATAATGATATACACAGGCAAAAGTCTTTCCGTCAGCCTGTTAGATGACGGCTTTGCTGAGCTGGTATTCGACGCCGAAGGTTCAGTAAACAAGTTCGACCGCCAAACCGTGAGCGAACTTGATGAAGCAACTCAAGTCCTACTTGCTAAAGGCGATGTAAAAGGCTTAGTAGTACGCAGTGCAAAACCTGCATTTATCGTAGGTGCTGATATCACTGAGTTCACTGGCCTTTTCGCTATGGACGATGCCGAAGTACTACAGTGGGTTGCCAATACGTCACAAGTATTCGACCGCTTCGAAGACCTACCTTTCCCTACCATTGCTGCAGTTAACGGCTTCGCGCTAGGTGGTGGCTGTGAGATGGCATTGGCGTGTGACATGCGTATTGCTGACACCACCGCTTCAATTGGTTTGCCAGAAGTTAAGCTAGGCCTTATGCCTGGTTTTGGTGGTACGGTTCGTCTACCTCGCCTTATTGGTGCAGACAATGCCCTTGAGTGGATGACCACTGGCCGCGACAGAAAAGGCGCGAAAGCCCTTGCTGAAGGTGCAGTTGATGCAGTTGTAGCACCAGAGGCGCTAGTTGAAGGCGCGCTTTCAATGGTGAAAGACGCCGCTGACGGTAAGTTTGATTGGCAAGCACGTCGTGCAGTTAAGAAAGCCCCGCTACAGTTAAACAAAAACGAAGCCATGATGAGTTTCTCTACTGCTCAAGCTATGGTATTTGCACAAGCTGGCAAACATTACCCAGCTCCTCACAAAATGGTTGAGACTGTTCAAAAAGCAGCGGGCCTAGACCGTGAAGGTGCACTTAAGCTTGAGAACGAAGGCTTTGTAGCCCTTGCGAAAACCGATGCAGCGAAAGCGCAAATTGGTATTTTCCTAGCCGACCAGCTAGTTAAAGGCAAAGGTAAAAAGCAGGCGAAAGCCGCCACTAAGCAGTCTAAGCTTAACGCTGTACTAGGTGCGGGCATCATGGGTGGCGGTATTGCATACCAAAGCGCTGTGAAAGGCACGCCGGTAATCATGAAAGACATTAATCAAGGTGCACTAGACCTTGGCCTTTCAGAAGCAGCGAAAATTCTTGGTAAAGGCATGCAGCGCGGTAAAGTTGACGCGACTAAAATGGCGCAAACACTTAACGCTATCACGCCTACCCTTGAGTACAGCACGCTTAAAGATGCAGACCTTGTTATTGAAGCGGTTGTAGAAAACCCGAAAGTAAAAGGTATTGTACTTAAGGAAGTAGAAGACAACGTAGCAGACGACGCTATCATCTGTTCAAACACTTCAACTATCTCTATTAACCAGCTAGCTGAAAGCCTAGACAAGCCAGAACGCTTCTGTGGTATGCACTTCTTTAACCCAGTGCACCGCATGCCGCTTGTTGAAATTATTCGTGGCGAAAAAACCTCTGAAGAAACCATCAATGCAGTAGTAGCCGCTACCCTTAAAATGGGTAAAACCCCGATTGTGGTTAACGACTGCCCAGGGTTCTTGGTAAACCGCGTATTGTTCCCATACTTTGCGGGCTTCAGTAAGCTACTTATCGACGGCGCTGACTTTGTTGCTGTTGATAAAGTAATGGAAAAAATCTTCGGCTGGCCTATGGGCCCAGCGTACCTAATGGACGTTGTAGGTATCGACACTGGCGATCACGCAGCAGACGTGATGGCTGCGGGTATTCCAGAGCGTATGGCTCGTTTAGACAACGACCCGGTAACCCTTTTCTATAAAGAAGAGCGTTTAGGTCAGAAGAACGGTAAAGGTTTCTACAACTACGGTGTCGATAAGCGCGGCAAGCCTAAGAAAACACCTGCTGAAGAAGCATACGCACTAATGGCGCCACACGTAGCAGAGAAGACAGACTTTGAAGCTGACGACATTATTGCACGCCTTATGATCCCTATGGCAAACGAAGCAATTCGCTGCCTGGAAGAAGGCATTGTAGATAGCGCAGCTGAAGCAGATATGGCGCTACTTTACGGCTTAGGTTTCCCTCCATTCCGCGGTGGTATTTTCCGTTGGATTGAAACCATTGGCTTGGCGAACTTTGTTGCTATGGCAGACAAGTACGCTGAACTTGGTCCAATTTATCAGATCTCAGACGGCGTTCGTGAAATGGCCGCTGCTGGTAAATCCTATTTCGCATAAGACCCGGAGGAAAAACTAATGAAAGAAGTGGTCGTAATCGATTGCGTACGCACCCCTATGGGTCGTTCAAAAAACGGTGTTTTCAGAAATGTGCGTGCAGAAGACCTATCTGCAGCACTAATGACCGCGCTACTAGAGCGTAACCCTGGCGTAAACCCAGCGGAAATTGAAGACATCATTTGGGGCTGTGTTCAGCAAACTAAAGAACAAGGCTTCAACGTTGCACGTAACGCGCAACTACTAACACAAATTCCACGCACAACTGGCGCGGTAACGGTTAACCGTTTATGTGGTTCATCAATGCAAGCCCTTCACGATGCAACAAGTGGCATCATGAGCGGCCGCGGTGATATTTACATGATTGGTGGTGTTGAGCACATGGGTCACGTACCGATGAACTACAACATCGACTTCCACCCAGGTCTTGCTAAGTACACGGCAAAAGCGTCGGGCATGATGGGTATGACCGCCGAGCTACTTGGCCGTCAAAACGGTATTACTCGTGAGCAACAAGACGCATTTGGCGCGCGTTCGCATCAGCTAGCGCACAAAGCACACCTTGAAGGCCGCTGGGCTAACGAGATTGTGCCTGTTGAAGGTCACGATGCAAACGGCGTATTAAAGCTTATTGACTACGATGAAGTAGTACGCCCAGAAAGCACAGCTGAGAGCATGGCCGCACTTCGCCCAGTGTTCGACCCAGTTAACGGAACCGTTACTGCGGGTACGTCTTCTGCGCTGTCTGACGGAGCATCTGGTATGCTGCTTATGTCGGCAGACCGTGCGAAAGAGCTTGGCCTAACGCCACGTGCGAAAATTCGCTCTATGGCAGTGGCTGGTTGTGATGCGGCAATTATGGGTTATGGCCCAGTTCCAGCAACACAGAAAGCTCTTAAGCGTGCTGGCCTTACTATGGACGATATTGAACTTGCTGAGTTCAACGAAGCGTTCGCGGCACAGGCACTATCTTGCATTAAGCAACTAGGTTGGATGGACCACCTAGATACTAAGATTAACCTTAACGGTGGTGCAATTGCACTTGGTCACCCACTAGGTTGCTCTGGTTCACGTATCTCGGGTACGCTTATCAACCTAATGGAATCACAAGATGTAAGCCTAGGCTTAGCGACTATGTGTATTGGTTTAGGCCAAGGTATTGCTACCGTATTTGAGCGTGTATAAGCGTTTTAGCTAGCGTTTAACAGCTAAATTTTGAAAAGGGCCTTCGGGCCCTTTTTTGTTGGTTTTAATTACTCTTCAGGTTACTTCAAAACACGAGATAAAGGACTTACCACCCCCTGCGCACCTTGCTGCAGTACGTGAGTATAAATTTGCGTTGTCTTTACGTCTGAATGACCTAACTGTGTTTGCACCGTTCTAATGTCAGCACCCGATTGCAACAAATGGGTTGCAAAAGAGTGGCGCAGCGTGTGAGGCGTTACTTTTTTCTTGATGTCGCAGGCTTTAGCCGTGTTTCGAATTGCTTTTTGTATACTCGATTCATCAATATGGTGCCGTCGCACTCTTTTGCTTTCAGGATCGACAGATAATCGAGAAGAGGGAAACAAATAATGCCAGCCTAACTCTCTGGGCGCGTTTTTATATTTCAAACGTAATCGGTGAGGTAGATAAACGCCTGCGTATTTAGGATTTTCTAAATCAGCCGCCAAGAAGCTTTCTACCATACCGATTTGTCGTGTAAGACCCGGTTTTAATTCCGCAGCCAAGGTTACAATGCGATGCTTACCGCCTTTCCCATCCCATATGCGAATAGCGTTGTAGTCAAAATCAATATCTTTAACTCGTAGTCTAACCGCTTCCATTAGTCGCAGCCCACTTCCGTAAAGTAAAGATATGGGCAATTTTAAGTTGGCAGGGATTTGCTCGAAAAGAGAAACGACCTCTTCCTGCGTTAATACAACTGGAAGCTTGGCTTGCCGACGACTTAAAACAAAGTTGAGTTCGCAAGAAAGTGGGCGTTCTAATATATCGCGATACAAGAACGCCAGTGCATTTAGCGCGCTAGCCTGAGTAGCTGGAGCTACGTTTTTAGCGTTAACTAGGTGAGACAGAAACACTTCAACTTCTTGGTCTCCCATTTCAGATGGGTGCCTATTGTTGTTGAAGCGAATAAAGCTAATTATCCATTTACTATAGAGTTCTATCGAACGCTTCGCATAGCGACGGTTGTGCATATGCTCTATCACCATTTGCATGAACATTGATTTCATTTTTTTGATTTTAATTACTGTAAATAAATACAGAATTACGGTTTTTGATGCGACCGTAAAATAAAAAGGAAAGATTCCGTACTTAAGTGCAGTATTTTCAGATACTAAGTGTAGGTTATTGATGAAAGGGTATTTACGTGCGAAAGTAAGAAAACTATAAATGTGATATATGGAAACTATCCGCCTTGTATAAAGGGTTTTTTCCTTACACTAAATTGTTATATGCTTGTGGTAGCTTGAAAAATGGAAGTATTTAATAGCAGAAAATGGATGTATTGTGGTGCTGTCCTTATTATACCTACAGCTGCTCTTTTTAAATCACTTATAGAGTGGGCTGTTCCGCTATATTTAGTAGCAATTTTATTAGTTTTTCTCGACCCCTATTTTAAGGAATTACGGTCTCAACAGGCTTCAGCTAATAGATACATAATTGTTATTTTGTCTTCTGGTCTTGTTGCTGGGACCATTTCAAATGTATTTCCACAAGCACATGCATGGCTTGTATCTGGTTGGTTTTTATTTTTTGTGGCGTATGGTTGGCCAATAGCAACAAAGATAGATCGTAATAATGGCTCTTAAATACAGCGCATATAACAACCCAATCAACACACTCACTACGTTCGCTGGGACGCATACAAGCGGGGCGGCTTCGCCATTATGCCCCACATGTCTGCGCCCGTTATTGGAAAGTTATACATCAAGGAGGACACTTTATGTTTATCGTAATGTTTGAATTTGTAGTCAAGGATGGCTGTAAAGACCAATTTCTAGCCGCTTGGCCAAAAGTCACACAGGGCATTTACCTTTTCAAAGGTAGCCTGGGTTCACGGCTACATCGCGACAAAAATGGTGCTTTCATTGCCTATGCACAGTGGCCTAACGAAGAAACGTACCGTAAAGCATCAAATATAAAAATGAGTGAAAACTACGAAAAACAACGACAGTTGATGCATGAAAGTCTTAATTTAGAATCCACCAGAACGATCCATGAAATGGAGGTGGAGATCGATTACTTACACCGTAGACGCTTTGATGTATAACAAAAAAATTAAGCTCGCCCGCTGCGCGGGCTGGGACGCAAACACGCAGGGCGGCTTCGCCATTATGCCCTACGTGCCTGCGCCCCTTATTTAAAAGTTAGGTGCTTCTGGGAAATTAATGGCTAAATCAGAAATAAGACGATTCTCAAAAGAAATACGTACTAAATTTCCTAACGTTGTTCCTCTTATGGAAAAACATGAGAGTTGGGCGCTTACATTTCTAATGGAAGAGTTCGCAAATTTGACAACTATTTTGTTAAACCAAGGCGACTTAGAAGAAGCACTTGAGCAGTTGCAGTACATGAGCGAGAAACTAGATACTGCAACCAAGGCGGAATTCGAGTACATAGATGTATATTATACAGAGCACTTATTCTGGAAAGGTACCAAAGAAGGTATTGAACGTGGCTGGCCTCTCGTACCAGATAATCTCAGAAAATTGTACTTGGACTTTCATGGTAAACCACCTAGGGTAGTGGTTTAAAAATGCACGCACCTAACAAAAAAATCAAGTTCGCCCGCTGCGCGGGCTGGGACGCAAACATGTGGGCTGCTCACTTCGCTCGGATTTTAGCCCACATGTTTACGCCCCTTATTTAAAAGTTATAAGGCGTCAGCCTAAACTTCGTTTGGCTTTATAAAAATCCCCGTACAACTACCCTCACCTGTTTTTATAAGCATCGCTCTGGCTTGTGGTAGGTTTAAATCCGCCGCTTTCAATTCAAAGGTTGCGCATTAGGCGCTTTATCGCCAAGTTATTATTCAACGTCTACAAGCGCCAATGCGTTCGACAGTTCAAATGGCGGCTAGCTTAAGCTAAATTAAAAACACTAGTGCACAGTCGTTTTGCTTGTTTGTGTTAATAATCAATCGTATGCTGGCTTCATCAGTTTTTAAACAGACCAAAGGAACTGGCTCTGCTTCTAACAAAGCGCTAAAGACCACTCCCTTCGGTCGCTCGGACGCATTTACGCGGGGCGGCTTCGCCATGATGCCCCACGCAAATGCGCCGCTTAGCTTAATGTTATAAGGCGTCAGCCTAAACTGCGTTTGGCTCTATAAAAACCTCAGTGCAACTACCCTCACCTATTTTCATTAGCATCGCTCTAGCTTGTGGTAGGTTTAAATCCGCCGCTTTCAATTCAAAGGTGGTGTAATAGGCGCTTTACCTTCTAGTTCTTATTTTCAGCCAGCAAGCGCCACTACACTTTATAGCTCAAATGGCGGCTAGCTTCAGTTAAATCAAAACCATCACTGCACAGTCGTTTTGCTTGTCTGCGTTAACAATCAATCGTATGCTGGCTTCAACAGTTTTTAAAAGGACCAAAGGAACTGGCTTTGCTTATAACAAGGCCCTTAAGACCACTCCCTTCGGTCGCTCGGACGCTTTTACGCGGGGCGGCTTCGCCATTATGCCCCACGCAACTGCGCCGCTTAGCTTAATGTTATATTTACAAGGAGGTTCAGTGTTCCATTTTAAGCTGTATGAAGACAAAAGATTAAAGAATCTCAAGCACAGTAAGAAAGTTGAGATTGTGAATAATGCTGTAAAGCTCTATCGACAAGACGCACCGTTGAATGTGAAAAGTCGAATACTGACAATTTTAATTTGGTGCGGTATTCCCGCTTTAATTCTATTTTGGGTATTCAACTATGGTTTTGCTATTGGTTGGTTTGCTCTATCTATCTTCATTCTGGAGGTTAAATCAGCTAATGATGAAAGCGGAAATATAGAACCGTACTTAAGCCAAGTATTAGAGTAATGTAAATATAACAAGCGCATTAACTCAGTCGCTGGCGCTCCTTGGGACAAAAACACGTAGGCTTCCCTCGCTTCGCTCGGTATTATAGCCTACATATTTTTGCCCGTTATGCGGGTGTTATATTTTTAGAGGAACAAATCTATGAAAAGGAATTTGCAAATATCGTTCTTAACTGTTTTGTTCTTTCTTCCAATTATTCTTTACACTTATAAGTTTGGATTTGGCTTATGGAAAGAACATCACAATTGGGCTGAATTGGGGACATACTTTTCTGGTATTTATTCACCACTTGTCGCCTTGCTAGCTTTTTTAATTCTCGCTCAGCAATCTAAGTCACAATACCAGATGGACAAGTATCATTGTGACCAAGCGTATATTCAAGAAGCGCGAAAAGACTTGGATTTTTATTTAAATAAAATCGAACATGATCTAAACACCGTTACGGAGTCCGGCGCGACAGCTATCGATGAATTGATACTTCTTTCTCAAGAAATTAACGAAGATAATGCAAGAAGCAGTCGGATTAGATCAAAGGTAACTACGCTCAGAAGTAATTATAGGCTTGCTTTCGATCTTTGGACAGCTATTGGTCCAATATTGGCTGGATTATCAGCTAATAAAGAACCTCACTATACTCATGCACTGCAATCTTCGAAACATAGAATTGTTGCTATATTATCTAATAACGCCTGTATCGCATTGGACAAGTGTTTTTTTAGTCTAAATCTAAAATTAGAAAGAGATAGGTTATTTTTTTGGCTCTCCGATGAAACACAAATATAACACATATGAGCCTCCGGGCTGTCAATGAAAAAAGATAGCCCTTTGACCGCTATTTCAAGATCAATACCGTAGCCTTTTTAGAACTCGTTTACTTCGTCTGTCATGGCTGAAGTTAGGCAAATTGCCTACGTCAAACACATATAGAGCTGCGCCGGTCACCGGCTCTTGTTGTTGCTCTTTTCAATTCCTTTTGACTGGCAACGGCACTAGACATTCATCGGTTAACCTTCCTCTGTCCTATTCAAATCTAAGTGGCTGCATTGACCAGTTAGTATCAGGTTCAGTGAAGGTGTAAGCAAATTCGTAAAAAGGTAGAGATGCGCAACAGTCGCATGTCTAATCAAACCAACAGGTTTTGGCATATCGGTATATTTATCGATACTGTTTTTGCAGAGTACTTTGCGATAAAAGAGATACTCACCATTTAACCAGTTAGATGTTTAAGCTCATGCCACTGTGCGACTTACCCGTTTAAAAAGCGCTCTTCATCGAATACCTGCTGGTTCTTTAACATAAAGTAAGTACATCGCCCAATTTTATGAGCGAGTGCAGATAAAGCCTTCGCCTTGCTCATTCGCTTTTGAAGCTTGGCTAGATATCGTTTCGCATTGTCATTACCTTTAAGGTACAACACTGCTGCTTCACTAAATGCCCATTTTAAATGAGCATTACCAATCTTATTTCCCTGCGTACCATGCGTTTTACCGGCCGACTCAGCTTTGCATTTTACTAACCGTGAATACGAGGCAAACTTCTGAACTGATGGAAACCGTTTAATATCACCAACTTCATACAAAATGGTGAGGGCTAAAATTTTCCCGATACCTGAAAACGACTTTAGAATATGTAAATCTGTTGCACAGTGTGTTTGTGCCTGTGTCTTTACATAATGCTCAATCTTGTAGAGCTCACTCACCATGGTTTCGATAATATTTAGGTTTAAATCCATGCTCTTTTGCACTGCTTCGTCTGGAAAGAAGTGGCGCATCTTTTCTCTATCAGGTGAGTTTCTTAAATCTAACCGCGTTTCTAAAGCGGGTAAGTTATATTGACTAACTGTGCTAGCAACATGCGCTTTCAGCTGAGCACTCATTCTCATTATGTGGGTGCGACGGCGAAGCGCATCTCGAATAGAGCGATGCTCCTTTGAATAAGCATGCGCGAGTGGGAAGTTCCCACCGCGCATTAGCTTCGCTATTTTTAGTGCGTCAATTTTGTCGTTCTTCGTTTTACCTGCATGAATGGCCTTCATATAAAGCGCATGGCCAAGAATGAAATCAATATTATGCTCTTCACAAAAGTCGGATACCCAATACCAGCAGTGCATACATTCAACACCAACAACAATATTGCCCAGATATGGCTTTAAAAGCGCTAACAGTTTATCGGGTGAATCATCTATTTTTTCGTGAACAAGAATGTTGTTCTCATTATCAATAATGCAGACATAAAGCAGTCTGGTGTGAAGATCGATTCCACAATAGTACGGATGTGTATTAGTATAAAAGTTCATTGAGTTTTCTCCCTTGGTTTGGTCGCCTATTAGGATAAACTCAGTTTATGCTGATAGGGAGGAGGCTCAATGATTATCAAGACACTTAAGCCTCTCGCTTCGCTCGCTGGGACGCTAACACATGGGCTGCGCCACTTCGTTCCTAATTTTAGCCCATGTGTTATCGCCCCTTAGTGGGATGTTATGTTCAATCAAGGATGAATTAAATTCAGAATATGAAAAAGATAGCTTTAAATTTTGTGATATTGGCCTTAAGCGTTCTTCTTGCATACTTCTGCCTTGAATCCATTGGAAATAATGAAGAGTATTTTTCAAGACACAACTCTCCGACAACCATATTCATCACTTCGTTGGTAGTAGCCAGCTGGTCCGGATTCAGCGTGGCAACAAGCCTGTTTAGTGTATTTCTGCCCGAATCAAATTGGTTAAACAGAGAGCTTTCAGAGATACTAAGACTATCAGAAGGTCAGCGGCCGTATTTGGAAGCTATAGGATATATTTTTCTTGGCGTATTTTTTATCTTTGCTTCGGCGCCATTTATGGGCGATAGCCACTCATTGTTTATAAATCAGCATTTGATTCTGGCCTTTGTCCTAATGGTTGGAGTAGTTTGCTTTATCTGGGGTTTGCTAAAAGCCTTTTTGACATTAATAAGGTTACCCGATGAAAATTGAACATAACAACCAAATAAAGTCACTCGCTGTCGCTCGTTGGGACGCTAACACGCAGGGCCGCTTCGCCATTATGCCCCACATGTCTGCGCCCGTTATTGAAAAGTTATCTTCCAATTGGCATATGTGCTCTTCTGCGATAATCTTACTGTATGCCGACAGTATTAAGATTAGGGCCTTATCGTTTCTTCTTTTATAGTAATGAAAACGGTGAACCCGCACACATTCATATTCAGCGAGAGAAGATGCTTGCTAAATTCTGGTTAAAGCCCGTTGCTTTAGCTAGCTCTACTCGTTTTCCACCGAAAGAGTTAAGAAAACTCGAGCAAATGGTGGTCGAAAATAAAGAAACATTTTTGGAGGCTTGGAATGGCTATTTTAGCAGTTGAACATCACCCTCTTGCTCACTCAGTTAGTTTTGACTCAGATTCACTTATTATCAGTCTAATTGATGGCCGCTCTCTTTCTGTTCCTTTAGCTTGGTTTCCATCGCTTTCATCTGCGACTGCAGATCAACTTAAAGATTGGGAGATACTGGGTGATGGCGAAGGTATTCATTGGCCTCAATTGGACGAGGACTTAAGTGTTAATGGTCTTCTTTTGGGCAATCAAGGAAAGAAGATAACAAATCAATAAACACACTCACTTCGTTCGCTGGGACGCATATACGCAGGGCGGCTTCGCCATTATGCCCCACTTAAAAGTTATGCGCCAAAGCGTACAGGATTTACATCCATACTTTTATGAAGGATTCTTATGATCAGAATTTACTGACTGCCCGTTTGTTTGTAGAAAATAACATGGCTACCTTGAGGAAATTTTCTGTATCCATCTCTTATTTCGTCGCAGCTTTTACCAATATCAGGATTTTCTGACAACATCCAAAATGAATCGTCGAATTGTTTAAGATATACATTACGCTGTTGTCGGCCCCATTTCCGTTGAGTAAACAATGCAATATCTTTGAGATCTGATTTTGCTAGTACGGTTAACTTAACCGGTTTCACTCTTTTAATTCACCGTCTAGTTCTGATATCAGATGCTCAAGGTCGTATTCAGCTTCGCCGCTTTCTTCACCTGCTACAAGTAATTGACGCAGAGTGTTTAATTTGGTTTCCTGTGTTTCTAGCAAGCGAAGAGCTGAACGAATCACCTCGCTTGCTGAACCATACCGACCAGTTTGAATTTGGCTAGCAATGAAGCCATCAAAATGGTCTCCAAGGGTAATGCTGGTGTTTTTAGCCATCTGCTTTCTCCAAGTACCAATATATACCTAATTATGGTACTTACGCGTTGTAAGTCAATAGCGCATAACAATCACATTAAGCCGCTCGCAGGTTCGCTGGGGCGCATACATCTGGGAAGGCTTCGCTATTATGCCCCACATACCTATACCCGTTATTTAAAAGTTAGGTACTTCTTGGCTAACCCCAAAAATCATTTTCATTATTTAAGAAAAGGAGCCTATTTAAATGGAACATAATTTTGCAACTCAGGGCATGGTCAGTTTCTTATTTGGTATTTTTTGCGCATACTGGGCTCAAGAGACTGGCAGGAATGCTTGGCTCTGGTTCTTCTTTGGATTATTTTTGCCTCTCATTGCCGGCATTGTTTTATGCATTAAAAATAGCAGTGATAAAAAAGAAGTAACCTCTTCTTTGCCACAGCATTTGGCTCAAAGAATCAAAGCACGAGAAAAGGCGATGAAGTAATGTGCTACCAAAATTATCACAAGTAGAAGGAATTATTTATGAATATCAACGCGACACTTTTCGGTCAAATCATAATCGTTTTAGCAATACTCATGACTGTAGCTGGCTATTATCTCGGAAAGCGTAAAACCACCACACCTGTCGTAACCTCCGTGATTGGTTTTTTCACGGCTTTTATCCCGCCCCTATCGCTAATATTTTTGATTGTTTTGGTTCTTAAGAAAGATGTAGAAGAAAACGGTAATTTCATGAATGCACCGAAATAAAGCAATCGACACACTCGTTTCGCAAGCGGGGAAATATACTCGTGGGGCGGTTTCCCCGTTATGCCCCACACGCCTACGCCCGTTATTTAAACGCTATGTGGCTATGAATTTTTGCATTATGTAGAAGGACTTTTATGAAACTTTACCCTTACCAAACGATACAAACTGTAAACCTACCCACTCTTTTATTCGCAGCTAGAGCTCTTGGTATTTTCGCTTATATATTCTCTTTTTTTACTGTTCTACTATGGGGCGCAGCTTTTGTTGTCGACCCTAGAGTTAGAGAAACTTGTTTATTCGTTAGCATAGGCACATTTTCCGCTACTATTTGCTTTCTAGTTGTTAGCGGCTTATGCGCTGCGGTTGTTTCTTGCGAACAAAAATACACTCAAGGATAGAAGGCTACATATCAAATCAGTTCTGCGGGGCATTAGCTGTATAAGGAAGATCCTATAATCTCAATTCATCGCACTCTGTTAGATGATTAAGAGGTATTCAATCTATACATTACTGCCCCTTAATGGATGTTATAAGTGCTATTAGGATTTATTCGCAATGGAATACGAAGCAATTAAAGTCCAAAGGGCTGCAATTTTAATCAAAGTAGCTATGGCAGCCGTGATTCTTATAGAAGCTGTCGCTTACCAAAACACTAAGACACTGAACTCCGGTTCTATCACCATGACATTGGGCGTCTTATGTTTATTACGCGGATTGTTGTTATCGCCGTATATGTTAACCATGCCAGTAAAGGTTTGGTTTAAACAAAATGTAAGCTTCAACTCAGTGAGTAGTAAATATTTTCTTTGCGCTTTTTTACTTTTGTGTGCTGGCTCAATAATGTATGCATAACAAAGAGCCTAGTTCCCCCTCTTTGTGGGCTAGGCGAAAATATGTGCTAATCTGTGTGACGAGAGATAAAAGGAATTATTTGGTGAAATTACTCGCATTATTAATTTTAAGCATGCCTTTGCTTAGTGCTTGTGTAGTCGTTCCAGAAACCGATACGGCAAAAGTGAACAAGTGTGAGATATCGTCGGACCGCAAAACCCTTAAAGTTATTAATGGATTTGAGGATACCAATACCTTCTATTCAATTAGTGGCCTCGTACTACTCCCCATATCAGGTGTTATTTCTGGCACATACGTAGCTATCAATAATGTCTACCATCTGGGTGAAGAAACATTTGTCTGTGGGTCTGACAATGCACGCACGTAACAATAAAGTCTCTTCGTAAACTGACACGCTACATTAGACTTCGCCCCATCGCTCCGTCCATAGAAGCCGTACTTGAGTTTTTTATGCGAATGTTTTTTGAACCCACTAAGGAAGGTTGTATGAACTATAATAATTTACTCTTCGTCATCTATTTTTTATCTACTGGCACACTCGCAGCAGTTAATTATGCTTCTGTGGAGTTGACACATCTAAAGCCAACAATTACTGAAACCACTTGGTTGAGAGAAAAGCAATTTATGCCACGCTACCCCGTTGAATTAGCAAGAAAAGGCATTGTTGGCTGCGGAGTATTTAAAGTAATAGTGGACGAAAATGGCTTGACCGAAAGCATTGAGCTTATAAGTTCAGTACCTAAAAAGGTTATTTCTAAACCGGTAACGAAAGTTATTCAAGATTGGGAGTGGACATTGGCTAAAAGCAAATCTCCGACCCGCGAAGAAAAGCTATTGAGGTTAGATTTCTGCATGGGTGGTAATACAGAGGCAGAATCTATTTCAAAGTGTAAGAAACAAGCCGCAGTGGCTTGCGAATAGCGACTGGAGGATATACCGATGTTTATCGTTATGTTTGAGTTTGTAGTAAAAGAGGAATTTGAGGTGTAGTTATAACTATGAAAATTACTTTCTTTCGAACTACAAACCTTCAGCGGATGTGGTGTGGCGTCTCAGTTATTACTTTTTGCCCTAGAACATGCGAAAATAAAAGGGTTTAGTTCGGTAAATTTAGAAACAGGAACGCAAGACTACTTTTTAGCGGCCAGAACCCTATACAAAAAGTTTGGTTTTGTTGATTGCGGTCCATTTGGCAGTTATTCAATCGATCCCAACAGCCACTTTATGACCCGAGCGCTTTAATTTAGTATTTTAAGAGAATTCCACATGTCGTTACCTCCTTGCCCGCATTGCCAATCAGAATATGTATACGAAGACCAGTCTCTACTTATTTGCCCTGAATGTGGACACGAGTGGAACCCGAACGATGTTGAAGAAGAAGTCTCTGCAAAAGATTATAACGGTACGCCGCTAGTTGCTGGTGACAAGATAACGTTAGCAAAAGATTTGAAAGTAAAAGGCAGTTCGCTGGTACTTAAAATTGGTACCAAAGCGGTTATCCGTCATGTGAAAGATGCCAAAGACCACCAGCTAGATTGTAAAGTAGATGGTGCAGGTGAGATGGTGCTTACCGCGCAGTTTGTTAAAAAGGCATAAACCACGCTTTATTGAAAAGCTTCATTTCCTTTTAGCGCGCTTACTTTTTTGTTAACCAAGCGCGCTAGCTAAAGCAATCTATCACTTTTTAAAAATTTGCGACTTCGTTAGTAATGGTTTCGGTTAGCAGGCTAATCGCTTTAGATGACACTTTCTGAGGGTTAACTAAGCAAACGCCTACATGTCCAAGTTCGGGCAAGTTTTCTGAATTAGATAAAATGTGTAATCCTGACGGTACTGAGCTTTTTGCCAGTACCGTAATGCCTAGCCCCTCATTAATAGCAGTTTGAATACCGTTTAAATCTGCAATGGTGTATACCACCTGCCACGGCTTTTTGATTGCGGATAAAAGGTTAGTGGCGCGTTTGCGATAAATACACGGTGAGGGGGCTGCAATAATAGGGAGCTTAGCAGGCACACTGTTAACAAAGCGCTGACTGCCTACCCATACCAGTTGATCTGAGATTATGAAGCCATCCTGCTGTGGATTTGGTGTTTCCTGTAATGACAAAATTAAGTCGAACTGACTTTTCAGCGGTTCGCTCAATAAATCTTTGCTTAGCGCGCAATGCACCTCTAGCGATATTTCCGGGTAAGTTTGTGTGAACCGCCGAATGATTTTAGGCATAAGCGTGGTGCTAAATTCACTGGGAATACCTAACTTAATATTTCCGGTCACCTGAGGCTTACCGAACTCAGCCATAGCTTGGTCATTAAGGGCTACTATTTTCTCACCATATGACAACAAGCGACTACCAGCGCCAGTAAGCGCTAAACGATTCTTATCGCGAGAAAATAGCTTCTCCCCAATCATTTCTTCTAGTTTTTTAATTTGAAGGCTTATTGCAGGTTGTGTCCGTTGCAGCTGCTCGGCGCACTGTGTATAGCTTCCCGTCTGTGCGATAAGCACGAACGAGCGTAGGAAATCTATGGACAAGTTCTTCATTACTTTGATTTACCCCCTCTCTATAGCGTCAACTATACATTGACCTTTCACCAACAAAGTTTACAGGCTTACTCTATTAGCCACTTTTCTACAGACAAAACACAAACGTGCTGTGTTGTGCTGTGCCAAAAGTGCAGTCGCAGACATTTAATAAAATTATAATGCCATATTTTTTATTAATTTTATTTATTCATTTTGCACTTCTAGTATCGAATACACAACAATGAAAATTAGGAGGCAGCATGAATACGCTAAACCAAAACCTTAACCAGCAAGACCCAGATATCGCCGAATTTATTGCGCAAGAAGACAAGCGCCAAGAACATCACATTGAACTAATTGCTTCAGAAAACTACACCAGCAAAGCCGTTATGCAGGCGCAAGGTAGCCAACTGACGAACAAGTATGCAGAAGGCTATCCGGGTAAGCGCTATTACGGTGGCTGTGAAGCCGTGGATAAAGTTGAACAGCTTGCTATCGACAGAGCCAAAGCCCTATTTGAAGCTGATTATGTAAATGTTCAGCCCCATTCTGGTTCGCAAGCAAATACTGCGGTTTACATGGCACTACTAAGCCCTGGCGATACCATACTCGGGTTAAGTCTTGATCACGGCGGTCACCTAACCCACGGTGCAAAACCTAATTTTTCAGGCAAGCTATACAACGCTATTCAATATGGGCTAAACACCGATACCGGTGAGATTGACTACGACCAAGTACAAGCCTTAGCTAAAGAGCATAACCCAAAGATGATCGTGGCAGGGTTTTCAGCTTATTCTCGCGTTGTCGATTGGCAAAAGTTTAGAGACATCGCTGATAGTGTAGGCGCGTATTTGCTGGTAGATATGGCACACGTTGCAGGTCTTGTGGCTGCGGGTGTCTACTCCTCTCCAGTTAACGCGGCGCACGTGGTTACTACCACTACCCACAAAACACTACGTGGCCCTCGCGGCGGGCTCATTATGTGTAAGTCAAACCCTGAACTTGAAAAGAAGTTTAACTCACTTATTTTCCCGGGGATTCAGGGCGGCCCGCTGATGCACGTTATCGCGGCTAAAGCTGTTGCGTTTAAAGAAGCCATGACAGCCGAATTTAAAGCGTATCAAAAGCAAGTGGTTACCAATGCACGCGCTATGGCAGACGTATTTATGAAGCGTGGATTTGATGTAGTATCTAACGGAACTGACAACCACATGTTTTTACTAAGTCTGGTTAGTAAGGGGATGACGGGTAAAGAGGCAGACGCTATTTTAAATAGTGTGAATATCACTATTAATAAGAATACTGTGCCTAACGACCCACAGTCGCCTTTTGTTACAAGTGGCATTCGGATAGGTACGCCAGCGGTGACTTCTCGTAATTTTAGCGAAGACGATTGTGCCCAGTTAGCTAACTGGATTTGCGATGTGTTATCGGAACCTGAAGACAGTAATCTTATTCAGCAAGTTAAAGATAAGGTTGCTACACTAACTGCTGCCCGCCCTGTTTACACTCAGTAAAACCTAGCTGTTTACAAAGAGCGAACTCGTGCGTTGCAGGTAGCGACCATTACCCGCCACACGAGTTTAGCTCGTTCGTTAAACTCAATAGTTTGAACGCCCCACGCATCTTCCATTGCATTTTGCCACACGTCACAGGTTTCGATTGTGTTGCTATACAGTGGCGCTAGCGACAAACTTATTCTTAATGACTCTAGCCATTCGGTAAATAGTGGGTCGTGCTGCCCTGTCTTGCGAAGCTGGGATAGCTGAAGCGATGCTTGCTGTTTAATGCCCTGCAAACGCTTATAAATTTCTCTCGGGTCATCCTGCTGCCCTAGAAGGTGAAGCTCCCTTTCAATATCGTAGGCATTGTTCCACTGTATGGATTTCGGCTCATCTTTTGTGCATCCCCACATTGTCATACACACGAAGCAAAGCAACACAAAGCTTATGTATTTACCTGAATGTAGTGTTGGAAATAATTTTACTTTACGCACCGAATAGCCCACTCCTTTAGCAGCGTCGCTTTAAGTATAGATGAGTCTTAAATGAATACTTGGATATAATACCAATCCGCATAGATAATTGCCCACTCAGAAGGCGCTGGCAAGCTTTCTAGCGAAGCGTGGGAATGCAGGAATGGCTGTTCCCTTTCAAATTCCCAGAATGAAGCTAGGAAGCTTGCCAGACCTTCCCGAAGGGCGAGTTTAAAATGTCCGTACTCTTTGTTGTGTCACCTTGATGTAGAGCCACTATACCTTCGGTAACACGCCGCGATTACGAACATTTTAAATCTCGCTGAGTGGGTAATAATCTATACGGATTGGTATGAGTAATTAAACTAATTTACTACTGCTTGAAGAAATAAAGCACTAACCGAGGGGTTCTCATGTCTTTAGGCACTTTCAAAAGATTCGTATTAAATTGCTGAAGTGGGCCGGCTAGCAATAGCAGTAACCGGCTGGCAAAGGTGGTGGCGAGTGAGGCTATGTTCTGCGGTAAGCCGTTAGCTAAACCACTTCCACCAAACAAATACCAAAAGAAACCCAAACAGGTAAATTAGGCCTAGCAAACTAAGTAACTTTACTACCTTATTAGGCGCGGCATCAGGGTGCAGCTTAGTTTGTGCCACCAGCTTATGATTAAGCCAAGCAAACATGGGCGTGGTAACAAAAGCTAACGTCATCGCAAAGCCTAGCATGGCTAATAAAGCAGACTTGAAAAAGAGCACAATAACAAAGCTGAATATTGCCATGAAAAGCAATACTGGTGTCACAAGTGTATTTCGGGCGGCTTTATCCTTGTTAAACAATAGCGCAATTGCTTCGGCAACCACTCGCGCGTAGCCGTCATATACCGTAAGCGCCGAGCCGAATATACATAAAAATGCCACTATCGCGATAAGCAGATGCGCCCACTCCCCGATGGTTGACGAGTACATGCTTATAAGCTGATGGGAGAAGCCAATACCACTAGTGCTGAGCTCTGTGCCGCTGCCATACAGAATTAACGCACCTAGCCCTAAAAACAGCAGAGCAAGTAATACGGTTACCGCATAGCCCAAGTTAAAATCGAAAAGGGCCGACTTCGGCGTCACCGCTTGACCTTTGCACTGACGCTTTAACCAAAGAGAAGTAATAGAGGATATTTCAATAGGTGCAGGCATCCACCCCATTGTTACCACCAAAAATCCGAGTGTGGCGAGCGTCCACGGCGAAGGCTGCTCTTCGGCAGGCACCGTTGTAGCAGTATAATTACTAAGTGCAACGATAAACACTGCTATGGTTGCCACCACAAGCACGCCCATTATGCCTTTGGCAATGTTGTCGAGCCCTTCAAAATGCCCTGCCAGTAAAATCAGTAATATGAGCGCTAAAACTACTGAGGCAGACACCGCTATAGCTATATCAAATGGAATAAAATATGACAATAAACTTGCTGCAAACAGTAACAGTGCCGCAGCATTGACTACCGATGCGATAGTATTTAAGCACAAGGCAATGGCTAAGTAGCGTTTACCCATCTCTAAATAGCCTTGCTGCAGGGTTTGCTTCGTGCTGATGGTGTAACTTACGCCTGCCCTGAAAAACGGGTATTTAAGTAGGTTTACCACCAATATGAGAAGCGCTAACTGCCATCCGAATTTTGCACCCGCCTGAGTTGAGGCCACCAAATGGCTTCCACCTACCGCCGCCGTTGCCATAAGCACACCAGGACCGAGTAATTTTAGTAAGGCGGTAACGCGGGCAAGGAAGGATGTTTCAGCTGAGTACGACAAGGCAACCTCTAAAGGGGCATTAGAAAATAGCCGTTAACCATATCAGTTTAATAATCAGCAGAAAAGACACTAAGTGATGAGAAAGTGGCATGAATAAAGGTTGCGAGCCGCGTTTGGTTCGCAACCTTTTTTCAATTTGAAAAGTCGTGGATTAGCACGCGTTTAAAACACGGCTGTGTGTTAGCGTCGGTCGAAATTTACCTTCTTCTGCGGGTGCTGATAATAACCTTCTTTTAGCAGTCGCTTAAAGCGAGTTAGTTTACCTTCAAGCGTTAGCTCTTCTAGTCCTTTATTGAATAAGGACAAAATAAGCTGGCTATCGCCTTGCCCTTTAGGCACTAACAAATGCGTGGTTACCGTAGAGATAAAAGGTTTAATAGGCATAACATCACGACGGTCGCCACTATTGAAGTCTCGCTGTAGCAAATACCAACCGGTAAGTTCATCAATGGGGAAAACATCGATATCACCGTTTATCAAAGCTTCAAGGTTCGCTTTATCAGTCTTGCGCTCTACTACGGTTTCGTTACCTTTAATAAAGGCTGCAAGCTCATCGTTATATAAATACCCTTCTGTGATCCCCATTTTTAGACCTTGCATATCGCTAAGGTCATTCCAGCTATCGGGGCCTTTGTCGGCGTTAACATAGAACACCAAGCTTTCTGCGCTTATCGGGTTGCTATGGAAAAATTCACTTTCTCGAGAGCGTACAAAGTTGCCGTAAGAAACCGCATCGTATTCACCTTTTAGCGTTGCTTCTAACGCTTCTTCCCACGGTAAGGATACGAACTCCACCACAACGCCCGTCTCTTTGAACGCATCGGCGATAATATGGTTTATGTAACCTTCGTGCTGCATTTCAGTTGACGTGTAAGGCGCATACTCTGTGGTCGCTATACGCAGTTTCATCCATGAATGGGCAAAACTTTGCATTGGAATTAGCGCTAGTATCAATGTCGCTATAAGTAGTAATCGCATGTCAAAGTCCTGTTATTGGTTAGAAGTAAATGCCAAGGTTGATGTTCAACCGGTGGGTAGTTTCTTGTCTACCACCTAAGTCTAGCCCAACGCCGGGGCCGCCTGAAAACCACATATTTTTGCCTTGGATACTATCTACATATACAAACAATTTATCCCAGCCAAAGCTACAGCCATTTATCCACTGAGAAGAGTTTTTCCCTTCATTCCCTTCGCCTTTGGCAACACTGTATTCTGAATAGCAGGTAAGCGATTCTATATGCGCAAACTTATAGGGCACCGAGTACACGAGGTTTGCTGAATAGGTTTTACCGTCGGCCGCGGCTAAGAACGGGAAGGTGAAAGAGGATAGCGCTATACGGTCGTCAGCCTGCCCTTCAGGTGCAGCCAGGTCGTATTCATAGTCGATATACTGTAGCTCAACTTTTACGTCACCTTGAGTGTGACGCATATGAACGGCATAAGCATTCATGTCACCATCGTCTAACGTATCTAAGTTTAGAATGTTACCGTACTGATAAGACACGCCGATATCGGTAGTCGCACCGCGTATAAAATTCGCTGAGTAGTTAGCACGTAGATTGTACTGCCCGTCTTCTTTATTTCGGTATTCCCCGTCATCTGCTACATCAAACGAGTAACGACCAAACTCAGCTGCGTCATTGTACTCATCGTTCATAAAGTAAGCGGCTTGAAAATCCCATTTGCCCCAATCGTGATTAATTTTGACCCCAGCATCGTAGTCATCTTCAAAGCCAAGATAGTAATTAACTGAAAACCAAAAGTTGTTACTGGCAAAGGGCTGTAGACCAAACGGGGTTTGCGTTATACCTGCGGTAATTTCGGTTTTATCGTCAAAATGATAAGTAAGATCAGCGAAGCGAACGGTATCAAAATCAGTATTTTCGTACCAACGGTATTCAGCTTTGTAGCTAAACTGGTCTGACTCGCCGGATACGCCAAGCTTGAATGATTCAAACTCAAAACCATCTCTAAACTCGGGAATTTGCCAATCTTGATGTCCGTAATTAACCCTCACGTGACCGCTTAAATTAAAGGGGAGTTCGTCGGCTTTTACGCCGCTCGAAGCGCATGTAGCAATTGAAACTAAAGAAAATGCGGATAGTAGCTTGTTCATTACTGTTCCTGTATTGAATTTTCGGCGGGAACCCTTTGCTAAAAATTGCCTCTAATGAGTAAAGGGGCGTTTAAGCGCTTAGGAATTTCGTGCACCAAAATAAATCCTTCAGTACTTACAATACTGAGCAAACCTTAAAAAAAGATCATTTGTTAAGGTCTGACTTCTGTGAATTGAGTTGAGAAACTTCGCCGCCCCGATAGGCGGCGGCATTTAAACATTGGCAGTCGAATGTTTAAAGTGAAGTGGAATGAATGTACGGTAAATAAAGAAGTTTTTGCCGTGAACGCCAGGGCTTATCTAAAATTTGAGCAACGCTTTAAAAGCAATTATAGGAAAACCTGTGAATATAGCCTGTCAGCTTTATGACTACATAGAAATAGCCTGCATGTATAAACTTGAGGTAAGCGCTGTATTAAAAAGTGGGGAACTAAAAAGCGGTAAGGCATTAAATACAGTTATAGATAAACGCGATGACGCGCCAACAGAATGTATACAAATGCGCATTAACGGTAATGTAGAAAACATTGCCCTTAATGAAATCGCTCAACTTCATGCAATAACTGATAACCCGCATTTCAGCTCGGTGAGCTTTTAGGTAGTATGCCAAGTTCACTTAACCATTTTGAACTGAACCACATTTATGACACAACACCTTTCGGCGATTACCTTCT
The DNA here is from genome assembly GCF_056311825.1 of Alteromonas sp. ABH4_452. Classification (NCBI taxonomy): domain Bacteria; kingdom Pseudomonadati; phylum Pseudomonadota; class Gammaproteobacteria; order Alteromonadales; family Alteromonadaceae; genus Alteromonas; species Alteromonas sp. ABH4_452. The sequence goes on from NZ_CM149973.1 coordinate 4,321,825, forward strand.
TTGTAGACGACTACGACAACGCAATTGAGTACTTCACAACGATTTTAAATTTCACCTTAACTGAAGATAAAGCAACCGGTGAAGACTCGCGCTTTGTGTTAGTAACGCCGCCAAACAGTTCAGCCAGCTTGCTGCTAGCGCAAGCTAAAAACGACGTTGAATTAGCGCTTATTGGTAACCAAGCCGCAGACAAAGTATTTTTAATTTTAAATACCGATGACTTTTGGCGCGACTTTAACGAAATGCAAAGTAAAGGCGTGGTGTTTTTAGAAACTCCCCGTGAAGAAGTTTATGGTACGGTAGCCATCTTTAAAGATAAGTTCGGCAATAAGTGGGATTTGATCCAAACCACTGAATAGCACTTTATACAAGTGCACCTTGCTTATAGCGCATTCTGTATCACAAGGTTTAATCACCCACAGTAAAGACGTAGAGGAGAAGTAAAACGTGCAGGCCATGAAACGTTCTATTATTGCAGATGTTGTTGCAATAGCGGCGATAGCACTGTTGATCACCACTACCTTTTACTGGATTGAAGCAAGACGTGAGGTCATTATTCTTTGCGACAACTTTACGCCAGGGGTGTCGAAAAAAAGCGTTGAACGCCAGCTTAACACCGCAGACTTGTTGTTGTGGGATACTGAGTTTGTAGCAAATGGCAGCAAGATTGAAGCATATAGTCCACTGCACTTAGGTATCATGAAGTGCAGTGTAGAATTTAATAAGCAAGATATTGTGGTGTTCTCTATTGTGGAATAATCATACGGCCTTCAAATATTAGGAACGCATTAAGCTTTTGTAGCCATAAAGCTGAACCACCTTGGTGCAACGTTTACATTGCCGCAACACCCTATTCACCGAAGCGCTAAAAGTCGTAAAGGCAAACTTACCTTCTTACTTTTATCGTGCTGACTTAACTTTTCATCTTGCTGTCACCGAATGTGCTGTAAACGTATAATTACGCTGTGTCTTCTTAACGCAAACTCTTTTTTATGCAAAAAACAAAACACAGTGTCGTCGAGGATGTTTTCGCCCTGATAAGCGCCGGCTTGTTTGTTGCTTTTGGCGTATATCTTTTTCAGTCTCAAGACCTAATGGTAGGTGGCGCGGCAGGTCTTGCGCTATTAGGTACCTATGCTTTCGACATGGACTTCGGGTTGTTATTCTTTTTGATTAACCTACCTTTCTATACCTTAGCGTGGACTCAAATTAGTAAACGTTTCACCATCAATACGTTTATCTCTGTAACCACTGTTTCGGTGTTAACCGAGCAAATTCCGGCATTTGTAGATATCAGCCACGTCAACCCGTTTTTCGCAGCGGTATTTGGCGGAATTTTAATTGGTGTAGGCATGCTGATGATGTTCCGTCACAGCTCTAGCCTAGGCGGCGTTGGTATTATGGCCTTCTACTTACAGCAACGCTTTAATATCAGAGCTGGGACTTTCCAGTTAACTGTAGATAGCTGCATATTGCTTAGCGCGCTGTTTTTTATTTCATGGCCATTAGTGCTTATCTCGATACTCGCGGCGTTTTGTTTAAATATGGTAATTTCGCTTAACCATAGACCAGAGCGTTACTTCCCGGCACCCGGAGAAAACAGTTCAGACAAGGCTAAAATAGAATCAAAAAAGGCTGACGCGAAGCGTGTGGATAGCAATGAGCACAGCAGCATAGACAGCGAGCTTCGCGCCCAAAACGGCTAAATTGGTAGTCAGCGCCTAAGGTTTTACGTTTACGTTTAAAGGCTTAAGCGTGTAAACAGATACCGGCAAGCTGAAAGTACTCAACGGTTCACATAAGTAGTTAATAGAAAGCCCGGTTAGGCAAACCTAACCGGGCTTTATTGTATCTTTTATTTGTATTCCTTGACGCCTACAACAAACCTATTGTTTCTTTTGAACAGGTCTTGACGGTCGACTAACTACTCCACGATTCACTCTCGGACGAGAAAACGAAGTACGCATACAAACCTCACTTATGAGTTGATGCTCAGAACAGTTGGAGGCGAAATATTCGCCGCAATCCCATAACTAAGCCACAACAGTAAAGCCCAAATTAGGGGTAAAAGTCTCATTCTTTTAATGAATAGTGCTTTATTAAAACTTATATAAAGATTGCTCAAACTGGCACAGTGTTGAAAACTAAAGGTATTTCACAATGCGCGGTACTCGCTGAGAAACTCGCGTCATTAATTCGTAGTCGATGGTGTCGGCATTGGCTGCGACTTCCTGAATAGATACATTCTGTCCCCACAGCTCTACTTCATCGCCCACTGCTACGTTGTCGATATGGGTCACGTCAATGGTGATCATGTCCATAGATACGCGGCCTGCCAAATAAGCGCGCTTACCCCTAACCATGACTGGCGTACCGTTTTTGCAGTGCCTAGGATAGCCGTCGGCATAACCAATGCCTACCGTTGCAATTTTGCTGGTTTTATTCGCCACCCAGGTTTGCCCGTACCCGATACCCTCGCCTGCCGGTATAGTTCGCACAGCCAGTACGCTTGAGCGAAGGGTCATGGCTGGATACATTTCAACATCTATGTTTTGCGAGGTTGAAACCGCACCACCGTAAACGCCCACTCCCAACCGGTTCCACGCATTTCGACTTGCGGGCCAATTTACCGTAGCCGGAGAGTTAGCCACGCTAGTAGGTAAGCCCAATTTATTTGCTATTTGATTAAACGCTTCGATTTGCGTGATAGTAAAGTTATTGTTTATATCGTCAGCGCACGCAAAGTGTGTAGCAATCACTGTTTGCTCGCTGAGTAAGTGGTTGTATTTAGCAGCAATCTCTTCGATATCGGAAAGGGCAAAACCCAATCGATGCATGCCGCTATCCACTTTAAGCCAAACATGCGGGCGTTGTTGTTCAGGGCATTGCTCTAACCATGCAAGCTGCTCTTCACAATGCATAACCAAAATGCAGTTATGCTGAAACGCCATTTGGCACTCTTTTGCCTGATGAGCCCCTTCTAAAACAACGATTGGCGCGGTAATTCCCGCATCGCGAAGGGCAATAGCTTCTTCGATAATAGCGACAGCAAAACGCGAAGAAACATGCTGAAGAATACGCGCCACATTTACGGCTCCATGACCATAGGCATCAGCTTTCACCACCGCCATAGATTGACTTGATGGTGCTAAAGCGGCAAGGGCTTTAAAATTATGTAAAATGGCGTCAGCATGAATAATTGCTTGCGTTTGTCGGCTCACTGAAAAACACGTTCCTTAAATGTTTAATGGGGAAACATATAAAGCCGAAGTGTACCACGAGAAACGCATAGAGGGCGCAGGATTAATATTGAAAAAACGACTGTCTAACGCAAGGTTTCTTATGGTTTAAAATACCGGTATGCTTTGCGCTCGCTTGTTATAACAATTTCGTAGCTTCAAGGTTTATCATGTCTTCGCACAACCCTTCTACTTCAGATACGCACGCTATCACTCGTATTAAAAACAACGCGGCAGATAATGCTCCCACCGTGAATGAATTAGCTAAATCACTGGATAAAGTTGTCTCAGAAGGCAGAAATCCCAATACCTTGGATATAGACACGTTAAGTACCCAAGGCATTCTTACCTGCCTTAACAACGAGGATGCTAAAGTCGCAAACGCGGTAGCACTTCAAATACCCCAAATAGCGAAAGCGGTAGATGCCGCTACTACTAGCATTAAAAATGGCGGAAGGCTTATTTATATTGGTGCTGGGACCAGCGGCAGATTAGGCATACTAGACGCTGTTGAGTGTCGCCCTACCTTTAGCGTACCCGATGAAATGGTTGTGGGTGTAATAGCGGGCGGAGAGAAAGCCGTTCAGCACGCGGTTGAAGGCGCGGAAGATAATTTTGATGCAGGTCGCACTGACCTTGAAAGTTTATCACTAACGCAGAACGATACAGTTATAGGTATATCAGCTAGCGGTCGCACACCCTATGTAAGTGGAGCATTGGAATATGCCCATTCCCTTGGCTGCTTTACCGGCGCTATTGCTTGTAGCCCTAACGCTGCTATTTTTGAAAATGCTGACGCGGCCATATGCCCCGTTGTCGGTCCTGAAGCACTTACCGGCAGCACACGTATGAAGTCGGGTACGGCACAAAAGCTTATACTTAATATGATTAGCACCAGCGTTATGATTAAGCTGGGAAAAACCTACCAAAATTTGATGGTAGATGTGAATGCTACTAACGAAAAACTAAAAGCTCGTGCTCTTCGCATTGTTATGCAGGCTACCGACTGTAGTGAAGATGCCGCTTTAGCAGCACTTAGTGCATGCAACAACAAAGCGAAGGTCGCCATTTTAATGGTACTAACAGGGCAAACCGCAGAGCAGGCAGCCGCACAGCTAAGTGCTAACGATGGCTACTTACGTAAAGCCGTTGAAGAAAGCAAATAGCTAAGGTGCTTCTCTACAATAAGGGACTGCAATAAGGGGGTTCAGGTTTAGCCACTATGAGCACAAATATTACACGTTATACAAAGAGCGTATTAATCATCGCGTTTATCTTGTTGGTCAGTTTTTTCTTCTTGACCTCATGTGCGCAAAACAGCTTATCTACACATGTATATACAACCGATAGTGACAGTTTAAAAGCAAACCAAAGTGGGCTGACTAATGAAGGCTTAAACGCCAATCAACTTGCTGTAGGTGCTGAACGCTATTCAAGATACCTCCCTTTGTTAGAAGGTAAGCGAGTTAGTTTGGTGGTGAACCAAAGCTCTTTAGTTAGAAATGATTTGGTTAGAGATGATTTGGTTAGAAATAACCAGATAACTGGGCATTCAGGACCGATAAAAGAAAACCAACCCTATCAGCATTTGGTAGATGCTCTATTGCAACGTAACATTGACCTAGTAAGCATTATGTCACCCGAGCACGGATTTAGAGGGGATAAAGGCGCAGGTGAAAAGGTAAATAGCGATATTGATGCTAAAACAGGTTTACCTATTCATTCGCTTTACGGGGCAACTAAAAAGCCCACGACGGCTATGCTGGAAAATACCGACGTAATTGTTTTCGATATTCAGGATGTAGGCGTACGTTTTTACACATACTTAAGTACGTTGCACTATGTAATGGAAGCCGCTTTTGCCCAAGGCATTCAGGTTGTGGTGCTAGATAGACCAAACCCTAATGGCCGATATGTCGACGGCCCAGTGCTAAAGCCAGCATTTTCATCGTTTATTGGCATGCACCCTATTCCCGTTTTGCACGGCATGACATTAGGTGAACTTGCTCAAATGATCGTGGGAGAACGTTGGTTAGATATTAATGCTGCCAGTTATAGCAATGCAAAACTTACCGTAGTACCAATAAAAGACTATGAACGCACTGCGTACTATTCCCTGCCGGTGGCACCTAGCCCTAACTTACCAAACGATTTATCTATCCAGCTATACCCCACGCTATGCTTTTTCGAGGGAACCGATGTGAGCATTGGCCGTGGCACTGATTTTCCATTTCAGCTTATTGGTCACCCTAATATTGAATTCGGTGGATCTCAAATACGGGTAAAAGCAAATAGTGCAGCGCCTCACCCTAAACATGAAAACACCTTACTAAATGCACACGTTTTTACCCGCGCAGATCTTATCGACTCTGAATATATGGACTTGGAAAACTCAAGCCTTAAGTTACAGAATCGAGAAGGTTCACCAATTAGTGGATTAGAAATAGAAACCTTGATTGATGCCTATTCTCGCTTTTCTGAATACAACCGAAATGCCACCGCCAGTGGAATTTCTACAGAAACATTTTTCACCCGCCCACAGTTTTTCGATAAATTAGCGGGTACTGATGCGCTAAGAATACAAATCCAAACCGGGAAAACATCTGCTGAGATTCGCCAAAGCTGGCAAAAAAGTTTGAACACGTTCAGAGAAAAAAGAAAGCCATATCTACTTTATGAAGACACCGAACGACGTCAAGAATAACTCATGTAGGCTTGCCAATTTAACGAACTGGTAGAAAGACAAAATGGAGAGGAACTGCTATTAACCTTTGAATGGGTAAAGGTGAAAGTAAACACTTACTCAGCCTTTAGGACTTATATCATAAGCCTAAAAAAAGTTAGTAAAAACTAACCTCCCTCTGTTTTAGTTTTTACTAGTGTTGCAAGTTTAGCTTCTGCTGTGGCTTTTTGATGTCTAAGCTCATCTCTATTTTCACCGTCACTTTCAGCGATTTTTGCATCAATATCGGCAATCGTCTGCATCAAGGTTTCTTTACTTTTTTCTTTTTGCTCGGCCTCTTCAGCCTTGTCAAAAATCACGTCTTCTGGAGACGCTTCTTCTTTGGTGGTTTGGCTGGGCGATTTAGCAATCATTTTCAAACCATCGGCCTGAGGGCGCTGGTTCATGAAACTAGGCGAAACAATTTCAATATTAGAATTGTGCAAGGCATCAAGTACAGCTTTATGCAGCCTTGAGCGAGCGCTCAGCAAGCTCTTTACTTCGGTTAGTAACCCGGAAATACGATAGCTTACAGAGAAATCGCATAGCCCCATGACCTGTACAAAAGGCTCTGCCAGCTTTGCATTTTCAGCAGCAGCAAGTAGATGCTTTTCAATAACGCTGTGGTGAATATCATAGCCTAAGCTAATATCCACGCTAACAATTGCACCAGAAGCACGCGTGACCGAAACAGGCGAATTCACCATAAGCGTGTTGGCGAAAGCAATTAGTTCTCTGCTCTCCGTCTGAATTTCAACATCAAGCAACCCCATTTCAGTAACGCGCCCGCTATAACCTTCTACTTTTATGAAGTCACCGACCCTAAAGGGGCGGTTTACCCGAAGTACTATTCCTGCCATCAAATTACCCACCATAGTGGTAGATGAAAATGCAATGACACCAGAAATGAGTACACCGATAAGTGCTATAACTTGATTTCGCGTACTTTCACTTACCGGAAGAGTCATAGCTATAACAACTGCTCCAATAATAGTAAGTACTAACATGCCAACTTGACGAGGCAGTTTCTGTTCGCTGGTAAGGTGGCTTTGTTTAGCAAGCAAAAGGTAATGTAGAGTAACGAGTGTACTTACAACCAATGCTATAGCAACGAGTAGAGGAACAAATGTAAGGAACGTACTGAACACAGAGTCCATTAGTGATGCTCGCGTAGTACCTGATAAGTTTTCTGTATTCACATGTTTTCCTTTAAGGTTGTCTAAAGAAGCACCTTTAAACTAGCCTTTCACATTGTCGGTCAAACTGGCGCTTTTAGGTATAATGAAAGCTACTCTAACGAAACTGGTGCACGACCTTCAGCAACTGAATTACCAACTAAAACATCAGCCAGTGCGTTCAGACTATAGCTGGTAACTTTGTTACCGTCCCTATCACCTTGACTGTCTATGCTTATTGCATAACTAAATGTCGCAATAGCGATGTCTGCCGCATTTTTAAGGTCATTTGCTTCATACGGCATACGTAGGGGAGCAAAAACCACGGTTTTGTTCTGTGTTTTCGCAGCAGTCATCATCATTTTGCTAAATGTCATCACATCAGTTTCACTTGCGCGCTGCTTCACATGTTCAGGTAGATCAAGCCCACCTAACTCATAGTTCGCGTGAAGCGGACTAATATTACCCACCACTAGCACTTCTGCCTGTTTTAAAAGCATCATAGCAAGCTGTTTTTTTGGCAATGCCGTCAAGGGTAAACAAGCAAATTCTAGGGGCTTATTAGTACTCTTTGAACTTGCTCGTATCAGTGCACTTTCAAAGGCTAAACACCTTGCGGCATCAGGCATTAGCGCAAGCCAACGCGTTGATGTTACCGGAAGTTTCCCCTTTCCAAACAGCACCGAAACCGAAGCCTTAGAAAGCGCTTTCTCAATTTGAATTCCTTTATTTTTTAGACTGTTAGGATTATCAATCGATGCGTTTTCTTTTGCTTCATTAAGCCACCAAGATACAGGCTTGGAAACAAAGCTTTCTAAATTAAAGTGTTGTTTTACTTTAAGAATACGATTATAGGAAGACACCAAGAAAGCGCTTTCTGAAAATGAGTCTAATGACTTATTTACAAGTCTTACTGCCACATTATCTAAAAGCTTTGAAAATGCGTTGATATCCTTTCTATTTCTTATGGTGAAAGGCATGAGCGCAATATCCGCACCGGCAATGAATGCGCGAACGAGCGCTTCTTCGTGCGAGAAGAACTGTGTAATACCAGCCATATCTAACGCATCTGTAACGACCAAACCTTTATACCCTAGCTGTTTGCGAAGCATGTCGGTTAGTATCTTTTTCGACAAGGTAGCGGGAACAATTTGCACCTTGCCATTTTTATCTGCAATTTCAGTATCATCTAACGACGGATATTGAATGTGTGCGCTCATAACCATTGCAGGCGGGGTTGCACTGTTTATGATATTAGCAAAAGGAAGAATATCCCCCGCCATAGCCTGAGCTTTGGTATGGGTGACTTGCGGTAAGCCACTGTGGCTGTCCACATGGGTATCACCGTGACCTGGAAAGTGTTTAATAGCAGCCAAGACTCCCGTACTTTGCATTGCACTTACAAACGCTCGTCCGAGTGCCGCCACCTGCTCTGGTTTTTCAGAAAAACTGCGTACGTTTATAACGGGGTTCTTTGGCTCACTATTTACATCCACCGACGGCGCAAAATTAGTATTAACCCCTAAAGGTAACAGCGTTTGCCCTATATGCGATGCTACGCTTCGGGCAAAGGCATGGCCCCGCTGATGAAAGGTAGCACCGATAGCCATGTTACCTGCAAACGGCGAAAGCATATCTGAAGGCAGTCTCGCTACTCTCCCTCCTTCTTGGTCGACAGCAATAAATAGCGGCTGGCGACCTGCTTTTACCATATGCTGCTGCATGGTGTAATTGAGCGTAATTAACTGATCGGCATTTTGAATGTTTTCCGAAAACAAAATAACGCCACCTATATTGTGTGTACGGAGCATACTTAAAAGCGAAGGAGGAATTTCGGTCATAGGCGTACGGCAGCGCGATGATGGCGTACCGTCTTCACAGAAATAGCGAAAATCTAAAATGATCTTTTGCCCAAGCATGTTCCTTACTGCACTGACAGCTTCGGCACTAATCGTTTTCGCGCTAGTCAATTCCTCGCTAGCCCCGTCATCGCCAGCCTTTTTAGCTGTGATTTTGTTAGCGCTGATTGGGGGTAAGTCAGTATTGGTAGCTCTTGGGGTAGATGCGTCGACGCTTAATGAGTTTGCCGTTGCGCTAGCAGCAAAAATGCCGACACTAAATAAAACTAAAATGCCTGAAAGAAAATGACTTAAGCCCAATACAGAAGCACGCTTTTTACAAATAACTTGCTGGAATAACAATGTTTATCTAATCCTTGGTAACACAGAGCACAATACGGTACGCTAGCATAAATGAGAGAAGCATGTTCGCCAACTTTGAACTGTATTCACTCCTTCTCTTACGCGTTAGTTTATATAATATGTGACGTGAAAAGACATACCTGTAGGACACGCTGAATTTAAGAAAACAATCTAAAGCAGCAGGTCCTAAGCACACATAAATTTAAGTTTGGAAAGAAGTATGGATTGGATGTCAGTCATCCCCCCTCTTGTGGCTATTGCCGTCGTTTTTTGGAAAAAAGAAGTTATCTTAGCATTGGCGCTGGCCGTACTGTCTGCTGAAGCCTTAATTTTGGTCAATGCTGATATCGCAACTAGCTACATGGCCCCTATTAATGCCATAGAGCGTGTGGTTGATACGGCTGCTAGTCCAGGTAACACGCGGGTGCTTATTTTCTCTGTTCTAGTAGGCGCATTACTGGCTTTTATTCGTGATTCTGGTGGCGTAACGGCAACCGTTAACTTTCTTGTTAATAAGGGCGTAGCAAAAAGCCGTAAACAAGTAGGCGGTTTAACCATGTTTACTGGTATTGCCGTATTCATAGAATCGAACTTGAGCGTGCTTACTGCTGGTATATTCGCCCGAGGGTTGTTTGACCGTTTCAACATGAGCCGCGCACGTTTAGCTTACATCATTGATTCCACCAGCGCGCCAGTTTGTATTTTGATTTTATTAAACGGCTGGGGCGCTTTTATACTCAGCCTACTCGATGCCTACGAACTACCCGCTTCGTCAGCTTCCATTTTATGGGGCAGCGTATTTTTTAACTTTTACGCTATTTTCACCTTACTTATTGTGGCTTATACAATTTCGGCTGATAAAGTGCACGGCCCTATGGCTGAAGAAGAAAAAGCACTGTCTCATGTTGAGGTAAATCACACGACTGAGCCTGCCACTAAAGCGCGATTTATGCTGGTTCCGCTGCTGGTGATGGTATTGAGTATGGTTGGCTTCATGTTCTGGACAGGCAACGGCGTTTTGTCTGAAGGCAGCGGCAGTAAATCAGTTCTTTATGCTACGGCTCTTGCCACTGCTATTGCCTACGGTCTGCTTCTCGTCCATAAACGTTTTACTCATAAAGAAGCGGTAGACATCGGTTTTAAAGGGATGGGTGAACTACTCCCCCTAGTTACCATAGTGTTACTTTCATTAACCTTAGGCAATAGTCTTAAGGTGCTAGGAACAGGCGTATTTGTGGCAGGAATAGTGGGTGAATACCTTCCAATGGTGCTGATTGTTCCCATGTTGTTTATTGCCGGCGGGATCATGTCGTTTACCACAGGTACGTCGTGGGGTACGTTCGCCATCCTTATACCTATTGGTGTACCACTAATTCAGAGTTTAGGGTTGCCTCCTTCTTTGGTTATTGGCGCTATATTGGGTGGCGGTATATTTGGCGATCACTGTTCGCCTATTTCCGATACCACAGCCGTATCTTCGCTAGCTGCGGGTACTGACGTATTAACGCACGTTAAAACACAGTTCCCTTACGCACTATTTGCCGGCGCACTTACGCTTATTGCCTATTTTGTTGCAAGCTTAGTCATGCTTGGCTAAACACGTGACTAACGTTTGTTGGTAGCCGATTGCTAATATCAAGGTGTTAGCAATATCTGTAGCAAGGAGTTTTTAAATGAAAAGACGGATAGCAAACATCGGGTTTATCTCGATGATAGTGGCATTTATTTCAGTAGTGGCAGCATGTTCACATTCGCCAAACGACACTGTAAATACTGTTGGAGAAAATGCCGTAGGCTTAAGTCAGCCGGCCGTTGCCATGCCTGACAGCTATAGCGCCGATGCTGCGATGCAGGTACTTAAGGAAGGCGGCAACGCTATTGATGCGGCTATTACTGCTCAGTTTGTTTTAGCCGTAACATTGCCAGAGGCGGGTAACGTTGGCGGCGGTGGCTTTATGACAATAAAGTTTGAAGATAGTACCGACTTTCTTGATTACCGTGAAATGGCGCCTGAAAAAGCTCACCGCGATATGTATCTTGACGAGCAAGGTGATGTAAAACCGTATGAGTCTTTGTTTGGGGCTAAAGCGTCTGGCATTCCTGGTACCGTTGCAGGTATGTGGGCCGCGCATAAAAAATACGGCACATTGGATTGGGAGCGTCTACTCGCACCAGCCGTTGATTTGGCTGAACAGGGCTTTGTGGTGCATGAAAAATTAGCAAACAACATTGCCCGTTATATTTCGCGCACCCAAGAAAAAGGCATCGACAACAATTTCAGTGAATACTTTGCAGACGCAAAAGCGGGCGCTACTTTTAAGCAGCCTGAGCTAGCAAAAACACTTAAAGCTATCCAGCAGCAGGGCAAAGACGGCTTTTATAAAGGCGATGTAGCAAAACATATTGTTGATTTTATGCAGCAAAATGGCGGCCTTATTACCTACGAAGATTTGCAAGCTTACAAAGCCGTGTGGCGCAAACCTCTTCACCTAAACTGGCAAGGTTATGAGCTGGTAACCGCACCACCTCCAAGTTCGGGTGGTGTTGCCGTAGCGCAATGGATTGGCATGCTAGAAGCCTATGATGCAAACCACGATTTGCCTGCGCAAAACAGCACTGAATATATTCACGTTATGTCTGAAATAGGCAAGCGTGTGTTTGCCGATCGCGCTGAATACATGGGCGATCCTGATTTTGTTAGTGTTCCGGTAAAAGCGCTCACTGACGCTAACTACATTATCGAACGCGCGGCAGATATTCAGCCTGACAGCATTTCTGATACGCCAAGCGTTAAGCCGGGCTTGAAAGAGAGCGAAGATACTACTCACTTCTCGATTATGGATAGATGGGGTAACGCAGTTGCCAATACCACAACCATCAACCTTACTTTTGGTAGTGGCGTTGTTGTGGCTGGCGCCGGTTTCTTGTTGAATGATGAAATGGACGACTTTAGCGCTAAACCTGGTGTGCCAAACTTCTTTGGTGCTGTAGGTGGTGAAGCGAATGCGATTGAGCCCTATAAGCGCATGCTATCTTCTATGACACCCACACTGGTTACTAAAAATGACCAAGTGGTTCTGGTAACAGGTTCGCCGGGCGGCACCACTATCATCTCGTCAGTTGCTCAATCACTTTTGAATGCCCTACTTTACGACATGAGTGCCGAAGAAGCCGTGAATTCACCACGTTTCCATCACCAACTACTGCCAAAAGACACTATTCGTATGCACGACGGATTTACAGAGGCAACTGTGAATGAGCTTAAAGCCATGGGCTATACCATTGATAACCGTCGATTTGGTGATGTGCATTTAATTAAACGTACTAAAGAGGGTGTGGAAGCCGCGTCTGAGAAAAGCGGCCGGGGTAAAAGCCTAGTACAACCGTATTAGCACACCTCATTAGCTTGTAGTCATGAACTTAAATCTATAGGCGAGCCGTATCGGCTCAGCCTTAAGATTTCGGCATCAAGCAAGGTAAAAACTAATAACTACAGCAACAGCGTGGTGTCGATAGGCACGTACTTAGACGCCACTTTTTGAATACTTTCAGCCGTTAATGCGGGAACGCCGTACACCGTTACGGTTTTCCCTTTTTCTTTAAGGGCATTTACTAGAATATCGAAATCACCGTCGCCAGACACCAGAATGACCTCATCAACATCATCGGCATGTTCAAGTGCATCTACTGTTAAACCCACATCCCAGTCACCTTTGGCCGAGCCGTCGGCGCGTTGAATGAAAGGCTTTAACTTTACTTCAAACCCAATAGCACGAAGAATGTTTTGAAATTCTCGCTGCTTGCTGTCTCCCCTGTCTATGGCGTATGCAAAAGCATGGGTTATATCAAGGTTGTCGCTAAGTTCACGCCAAAACTGGTTGTAATTAAAGTTACGTTTGTACGCCTGACGGCAGGTGTAATACACGTTTTGTACGTCTACCAGCACTAATGCTTTATTCAAAACCACTCACTTTATCGATTTACTCGGTTATTGTTTTCTGATGTTATAGCCTTTTGCTAGTAAAACCAAAAACCAAAGTGGAAAAAGCGCTAGCCTTTTCTAAACGAAGAGAAAAGTTTTACTTAGCGAAAAGCTGAGAAATATCGGCGAACGCTTTGAACTCTAACGCGTTGCCGAAAGGGTCTTTGAAAAACATAGTGGCTTGTTCACCGGGCTTTCCTTTAAAGCGAATATAAGGTGCGATAATAAACTCAGTATTTGAGGCCTCTAGCTTACTTGCTAGTGCTTGCCAATCGTCCATGGTTAGCACAACGCCGAAGTGCGGCACCGGCACTGCATGATCGTCTACCCCGTTATAAGCAGGCGGCGACGGCATGGCCTCTACGCAGTGCGTTACTAACTGATGGCCGAAGAAGTTCCAGTCTATCCACTGGGTGTCACTGCGGCCCTTTTCACAGCCCAACAATTCACCGTAGAACGCTTCTGCGTCAGTTAAATTAGTGACCGGAATGGCAAGGTGAAAAGGCTGAACCATGAAAACTCCTGTTATAAAAACTTCTTAAGCAACGATAGCTTAAACTTAGAAAACGGCGCATAACGAAAGAATACGTCGAGGGCGAATGAACGTTTCATTACCGTTTTAATATGACTGAATGTATCAAAACCTGCTTGGCCATGATAGTTACCCATGCCGCTATTTCCTACGCCACCAAACGGCAACTCAGGATTAGTCATAAACAGCATAGTGTCGTTAGTACACACACTGCCTGAACTGGTTTTGCTGATAATATTATCAAGCACATCGTCCTTATCACCAAATGCATAAAGGGCAAGTGGCTTAGGCCTGCTGTTCACAAACTTAATGCCCGCCTCCATGTTGTCGACAGTGATGATAGGTAGGATAGGGCCGAAGATCTCTTCTTTCATTAGCGGGCTATCTAGCGATGGCTCTAGTACAAGGGTGGGCGCCATTGCTGGACGAGATTCATCTAGCTCGCCGCCATACACCACATTGACGTTTTCGAGGTAACTTTCAAGACGCTTTAAGTGGCGATGATTAACGATATTGCCGTAATCTCGTGACGATAAAGGCGCTTTGCCGTATTGCTTTTTCAGCTCTTTTTTAACCGCATCAATAAGCTTTTGCTCAAAGCCCTTTTCAACAATGACATAGTCAGGCGCAATACAGGTTTGGCCTGCATTCATCCATTTACCCCACACTAAACGGCGCGCGGTGACGGCAAGATTTGTATTCTTATCCACAAAGCACGGACTCTTTCCGCCAAGCTCAAGGGTTACTGGAGTTAAATGTTTGGCCGCGGCGCTCATGACAATTTTGCCCACCACTTCACCACCGGTGTAGAAAATGTGGTCCCACTTGCAGGCAAGCAGCGCTATCGCTTCGTCTTTACCGCCTTCTATTACTGCAACGCATGAATTATCCATATATTGAGGGATAAGCTTAGCCACCAGCGACGATGTTTCTTGTGCTAGTTCAGAGGGTTTCAATACCGCACAGTTGCCCGCTGCGATGGCAGCAATGTAAGGAGCTAGTAGTAATTGAAGCGGGTAATTCCACGCACCAATGATAAGCACGGTACCAAGGGGTTCAGGCTTGCGAAAGCTCTTACCTGGCCACGCCACCATAGGCGTAGATACTTTGCGCGGTTTTGCCCATTTGTCCAAGTGCTTAAGCGTATGCTTAATATCAGAAAGCAGAAACCCTTGTTCCGCTACCATGGCTTCGGTCTTACATTTGCCTAGGTCATTTTTAAGGGCCTGCAAAATGTCGTGCTGGTTGTCCTTCAATAAGGTTTCTAGCGCCTTTAATTGGCTTTTGCGCCACTCCAGAGACTGAGTTTTCCCTGTATCAAAACTATCATTAAGTTTATGAACAACATCAACGAAACACACACCGGTTTCCACTGCGTGAAGAGAAGGTCTATTTGGCATAAGAAGGCTCCGATAGCATAACACCCACGGCAACAATTCGATGACTCTCTTTGATATTGTTGACGGGTAAAGCAGCGTAATAATTAACTGATACTATCTTATATTAATAGGGATGTTCGAAGACAACGCAACTAAATTGTTAATTAATGTTTAATGCGACCACATATTAAAGGCTATAAGTAGATTTTATATGCGTGAAATGCAGGCGCAGAAAAATGAGGCGTGATAGAGGCAAGTGAAAAAGAGGTAAATTTTGTCAGTAATAAAAAAGCCCAGTAAACACCGGGCTTTAGATAGTATATAACGCTTTGCTATTAAGCGTCGTAAGGGCTGCGCAAAACGATAGTTTCGTTTCTGTCAGGGCCTGTTGACACAATATCAACCGGCACACCTGTTAGCTCTTCAAGACGCTTAATGTAGTTTTTCGCCGCTTGTGGAAGGGCTTCAAACTCAGTTACACCAAAGGTGTTGTCTGTCCAACCTGGCATTTCTTCATATACTGGCGTTACTTTTTCGTAACCGTCAGCAGCCATAGGTGGAACGTCTTTCACATTACCGTCTGCATCTTTGTAGCCAACACAAATTTGAAGGCTTTCAAGACCGTCTAGTACGTCAAGCTTCGTTAAGCAGAACCCGGTAATAGAGTTAATTTGTACTGCGCGCTTCATTGCAACTGCGTCGAACCAACCAGTACGGCGCTTACGCCCTGTAGTTGCACCAAACTCGTGGCCTTTAACACCTAAGTGTTGACCTACTTCACAATCTAGTTCCGTAGGGAAAGGGCCTGAGCCTACACGCGTGGTGTATGCTTTTACGATACCCAATACGTAATCTAGCTTAAGTGGGCCAAAGCCAGCACCCGTTGCGACACCACCAACGGTAGTGTTTGACGATGTAACATAAGGATACGTGCCGTGGTCGATGTCTAGAAGTGTGCCTTGGGCACCTTCAAACATAATAGGCAAGCCAGCATTGTGTGCCTTGTCTAGTTCGTCAGTTACATCAACAACCATTGCTTTAAGAATGTCAGCAACTTCCATTGCACCTTTCAAGGTTTCATCAAAGTCTACTGCTTCTTCGCCATAGTATTGCGTAAGTGTGAAGTTATGCACATCTAGCACTTCTTTCAGCTTTGCAGCGAAGTCTTCGGCGTTGAATAAGTCGCCTACGCGTAAACCGCGACGAGCTACCTTATCTTCATAAGCAGGACCGATACCACGACCCGTTGTACCAATTGCTTTTGCGCCGCGGGCTTTTTCGCGCGCTACGTCTAGTGCAATGTGATAAGGAAGAATAAGCGGACAAGCTTCACTAATCTTTAAGCGCTCGCGCACTGGAACGCCACGCTCTTCAAGCATAGTCATTTCTTTCATTAGTGCGTCAGGGCTAAGCACAACACCGTTACCAATAATACAGGTAACATTATCGCGTAGGATGCCTGATGGGATTAAGTGAAGTACGGTTTTTTCACCGTCGATTACTAGAGTGTGACCTGCATTGTGTCCGCCTTGGTAGCGAACAACATATTTTGCGCGATCAGTGAGTAGGTCTACGACCTTGCCTTTACCCTCGTCACCCCATTGAGTGCCGAGTACCACAACGTTCTTTGCCATGAATCATATGTGTAAGAAAATTAGGCGGGGATTCTACAAAATTCTAGGGCAAGGATCATCTCTTTTTCGAACAAAAATACGACTATTTGATTTTTATTTTTGAAAACATAAAGATGCCCAACCGTCGCAGGCGGCTTTTTAAAATAAGGCTTGGCTTATTGTTTTATAAAACATATTTCCTAAAGCGCTAATTTTTATAGCATTCTAAAGTTTAGCTAGCGCAAAACCTGAACAGGCGGTCAACCTTGAACTGCGCAGCTCAGAAAAAAGCTTCTTCCAACATTAACTGAAATAAAAAAGCAGTAGCGCGCCAATTATCACAAGGGTACCGCCAATTTGACGCAATTGGTTACTCGGTTGCTGACTAATTTGAAGCAAATAATTACGCCATTTATTCGGAAAAAGCAGCGGTCCTATTCCCTCAATTATAAGTACCAAAGCGAAAGCGGGTAATAGCCACTCCATAAATTTATCCTTAAAGCCGTGAAAGTACTGTGATCTTAAAGAGCATGCTTTTAATGGGCATGTCGTTGATAAGTGTGCTGTTAATGAGTTCGCCACATTTTTCGCGACATTGTGTGCCGCCTTTCCTGTAACGAACTAACACCTTTTAAGGTATTTCCGAAAGCGCACCTAAATCAATGTATTCGGGTGTATGGTATAGGCCAAAACCAAAGCGTAACCGGTTACCTCTGAAGTCAGTAAGAATATGATGTGCTTTAAGCTTTGAAGCAAGGGCTTTTGTCACATCCGCATTATCTAATTCAAAGGTAAGGAAATGCCCCCGATTCATTTCATTGTTAACGGCTAAGTGCTTTTCATTGAGTAACGGATGATTGCAACCAGCAAGCTTTTTTAAAAATGTTCGCTGCATGCGCATTACGTAATCATTTATCGCGGCAACATCTAAACTATTTTCTTCAAACATGCGAAGTACAGCTCTTAACCTGTAGAGCGCCGTAAAATCCATAGTGGCACCGGCAAAGCGCATACCATCTAAACTATATTGAACGTCATTTTTACCGCCCGTCTCGCGGGGTTTGTCTAACTCGCCAAATTCGGCAAACCAGCCGGTATACGTGGGTCTTAGCTTACAGCCCAACGGTACGTGAGCAAAGCACGCCCCCTCTCCCGCCTGTGCGTATTTGTAACTACCTGAAAGATAAAAAATACGATGAGCAATATCGGCAAGGTCAGTAGGCTTTGCCATAAAGCCGTGGTAGCCATCAACTACTACGAGGGTACTGTCGTTAGTCACACTATATACAATATCTGAAACGTCGTTTACCACATAACCAGAATTGAAAAAGACCTGACTAAAGAAAACTAGCTCAGGATTGTGTTCAGCAATAGCCGCCTTAAAGCGTGAAGCAAAAGTATGATAAGGCTTGGTAGGTACGGTAATTAGTTCTATTGCCCCCTGTTCTTCTAGTCTACTCGCTTGGCGCTGAAAACTGTGAAACTCGCTGTCTGTCGACACCACTTTATAAGGGGCAACATTATCTATGCAGCTCATAATACGATAAAGCAATTCATGAGTATTTGGCGCAAAAACGATTTGCTGAGGCGCGCCAGTATTCAGTATTTTGCTAATACGCTGCTGCAGTTCCGGTACTAAAGTTTGGAAAAAATACCCCCACTTTTCGTCTACGTATTTAGCGCTGTCATCCCAATAATCAAGCATTGCCTCGCGCGTACAGTCTGGCCAAAAATAATGGCTGTGACACGCATAATGCTGTTTACCTTTGTTAGCGTTGAGAAATCCTGTATAAAACTGCTGATATGCCATGCTTTATTGCCTAAAATAAAAACCGCTTAAACCCTATCAAACTTCAGCATACTTCGCATGAACCTGCGCCTACAGCAAAACATTTATTTACAAAATAGGTGTAAATAGTTTTGCCCAAATCGTTGCGCTTAATGTTATTTCTTATATACATACGCCCACTGCAAAACTAAAAAACTCTGCTATACCCTATAGAGGTGAGCTGGTTTTGTAAGTCTAGTTAGCAAGCTCCATCTGTTCCACGCAGACACACATTAAAGGTACTTTATGCGTTTCCCTAAATACGGAAATTATTCATTGGATGTCTCAGGTAACGTTCTTGAAGTGTTTGCTACCGGAGCGTGGAACCTTAAAACAACAGAATTTTTTATAGAGGAAATGCATGCGCTTATTGATAGGTTCGACAATAAGCCTTGGGCAGCCTTAATGGACGGACGCCGTTGGGTATTATCTACGCCGGAATGTCAGACCCGTTTAGCAGATGCAATAAAGGTGAATATTTCGAAAGGGCTTAGTCGCTCAGCGTATGTGCTAGATAGCGGAATGGTCAAGCGTGCTCAGCTGGAACGCACCCATCCATCAAACCAACGTGATTTTGAAACGAGCAACTATGAACGGGAGTATTTTGAAAAATACTTCGAGGCACTTAACTGGCTGCATAAAGAAGGGTTTTCACCTATTTGCTAGTTTTCTAGCCCAAGGCGATGGTTTTAGCGTTACGGTGAACGCTAAAACCCGAATAGTCTTAGTACAACAAGCTATAGACTTTACGACGATACTCTGACTTAAGCGGATCGCCGTCAGCGAGTGCGTTCATCATATCCATCATTAACTTTCTGGCATCGCCAAAGCCAAGTTCTTTCTTTAATACAGTATAAAGAAGCTCTAGTGCATCTTGTGCTTTGTTCGCTTGCTGCAACTGTACAGCTAGGTCAACCTTAAGCTGCAGGTCATCAGGGTTCGCCTCTACTGCCGCTTGAAGCTGGCGTATTTCAGGCGTATCCGCCGCTTGTTCTGCAAGTTCAATTTTGCCCGCCAAACTCTTATAGCGAGAGTCTTGATCTACCAGCTTAATCTCTTCAAGCAAAGCTTTAGCTGCATCGATAGAGCCCGTCTCAACGTAGCAATCAATAAGCATATACTTCGCGTTTACGTTATCAGAGTTAAGCGTTAAGGCTTCTTTTGCCGCTGGCAGTGCTTCTGCGTAATCCCCTTGTTGGATCGCCTTGCCTGCAGTGGCAAGTAGATCATCTTCTGGGTTTGGCAAATATTTATCCAGCATTTCACGAATTTGCTGCTCAGGTTGTACACCTGCAAAGCCATCGACGGGCTGACCATTTTGCACCACCATTACCGTTGGTAGGCTTCTAATACCAAACTGAGCAGCCACTTCTTGCTGTGCTTCGCAGTCTACTTTGGCCAAAATCAAATGCTGGCTGTATTCACCTGCCAGCTTTTCTAGTATGGGCATTAGGTCTTTACAAGGTTCGCACCAGTCAGCCCAGAAATCGATAAGCACCAGTTTTTCTTGTGATGCTTCTACAATAATTTGCTGAAAGTTTTCTACCGTAATATCCACGATGGTTGCTTGGCTATTTGCAACGAGATTTTCCATAACGCAGGCCTTTAATTTCTTGTATTGAGAGGAATATGGGGCAGGCGCTGTAAAATTACAAGGCTAAGGGGAGTTATCTTTAGCTTTAGGATGAGCGAGATACTTTTTTTGTAAAAGCGGT
The DNA here is from genome assembly GCF_056311825.1 of Alteromonas sp. ABH4_452. Lineage (NCBI taxonomy): Bacteria > Pseudomonadati > Pseudomonadota > Gammaproteobacteria > Alteromonadales > Alteromonadaceae > Alteromonas > Alteromonas sp. ABH4_452. The sequence continues at coordinate 4,342,211 of NZ_CM149973.1, forward strand.
CATTTCGCCTTTGTCGCTTTCACGACAATCTCTACCTTCAAGGAATGTTAATGTGGTGTAAAATTTCTCTGTTGAGATACTTTATTATTAAGCCACCTAATTTCTATAAGATTTGGCTAAGAAGGTTTTATGACTATACAAACCAGCACAGACACTCAGTTTGCTTCGTTCAAAGAGTTTTACCCATTTTATTTAAATGAGCATAAAGACGGCACATGCCGCACGCTTCATTTTATCGGCTCTTGGCTAGTACTTAGCGTTATAGCGCTGGCAATATATATGGCGAGCTGGTCGCTACTGTGGTTTATACCGCTAGTAGGTTACGGCTTTGCGTGGGTAGGACATTTCTTTTTTGAGAAAAATCGTCCCGCTACATTTAAACACCCCCTTTATAGTTTGATGGGTGATTGGGTCATGTTTAAAGATATTCTGGTGGGCAAAATTAGTCTTAAAGGCGAATAAGGCTCATGAAAGTTACACAAGGGCTACCCGTGCGGTAATAACGATAACGCCCGCTGTTAGCGCCCCCGTTGTTATACATTGCATAATATGCTGCCATATATGCAGCAATTCGCATTTTTAACGGACAATCCCCCCCCTTCACCGCACACCCTTTACATAATGGAAACGAAAGCGATAAGGTTGAGAATAAGGTTCTCAGTTTACTCAATTAACCCTAGCGTTAACGTTAAGAGTACGACTGCGAACACATTATCTTGAAAAACGCCGCCTATCGCGCATAGCGCAAAAAGAATAACAAAAGGAACAAACATGTTTGTGTCTCGTTTCCCCCTTCGCCCTATACAACAAGGTTTATTAGCTACCTCGACAGCGTTATCACTGTTGGTTTTAGGCATGAGCCAAGCTAGTGCATTGCAAAACTCTGACTCTGATTCAGGTAGCGTAAATGCGCTAACGTATGAAGATACCTTTAACTTAGAGTTTGTCACTAACCCTCAATTCCTCGATAAGGAAACGGTTATTTATTCTCGTCAAAGCATGGATATCATGACTGACGGAAGACAAAGCCGATTGTGGCAGGTAAACATTAAATCCGGTGAACACCGCCCGTTTATTGGAGTAGACGAGAACTTGTCACAGGCGACTTTGTCGCCCAACGGTAAAATGGTGGCGTATACAAAATCGGTCAACGGCCGCGCACAAATCCACCTTTATTACTTAGATACCATGCAGTCTGTGCGTTTAACCAATACCAGCGAGACACCTCGCCAGTTAACCTGGTCTCATGACAGCAAAACCTTAGCCTTCACCCAGTTTACCGAAGAAAAGCAAAAGCCATTGTTTACCGGCATGCCGAGCAAGCCTAAAGGAGCGAAGTGGGCTGAACAAGGCACGTATATTGATGCGGTGCAGTATAGAGGTGACGGCAGAGGCTACCTGCGTGAAGGCTTCGAGCAGATTTTTATTCTGCCTGTAGAAGGCGGCACGCCGCGACAGTTAACAACGGGGAAATTTCCGAGCGGCGGCACCCTTTCTTTCTCTAAAGAGAATGACTGGATTTATTTCTCCACACCACAACGAGAAGACTACGCGCTGCATCCTTTATTTAGCAATATCTACAAAGTGAATGTGAACACAGCGACAGTTGAACAAGTTACCGATATCGAAGGCCCTGAAGGCAGGCCAACCTTGAGTCCCGACGGAAAATACCTTGCGTTTACTCAGCTCAACGACAGAAAGCTTTCATATCAGAATGGTGACCTCGTTGTACTTGAGCTTAAAAGTGGTGATATTACCCGCTTAACCACATCGCTAGATAGAAGCATAGGAAAGTTCACGTGGCGTAAAGACAGTCGCGGATTAGTTTTCTCTTACCTTGATCATGGCGAAACTAAACTTGCTGCGGTGAACCTTAAAGGTGATGTAAAAACTATCGACGTTAGCATAGGTGGTCAAGCGTTTGGTCGCCCTTACACGTCGGGTGACTTTGCAGTTAGTGACAAAGGTGACATCGTTTATACCACTGCCAGCCGCACCATGCCTGGTGACTTGGCGCTTTACAGAAAAGGTAAAGACGGCACACAGCTTACCGATTTAAATAACGACGCACTTGGCCATAAGACCTTGGCAGAGGTGCAAGACCTTTCTGTAGTATCAAGTGTTGATGAGCTACCTATCGACGCATGGATTGCATTGCCCCCAGGATTCGATAGCAGCAAAAAATACCCGCTGATACTAGAAATTCACGGCGGTCCTCATGCTGCCTACGGCCCTCATTTTGCTATGGAAATTCAGCTAATGGCCGCGCAAGGTTATGTCGTGGTATGGGCTAACCCAAGGGGCAGTAGCTCTTACGGTGAAGACTTTGGTAATTTGATCCACCATAACTATCCGTCAGAAGACTACAACGACTTGATGGACGTGGTAGATGCGGTTGTTAAGCAAGGCTATGTAGATTCAGAGAATTTGTTTATTACTGGCGGCTCAGGCGGCGGTACACTTACCGCCTGGTCCATTGGTAAAACTGATCGCTTTAGTGCAGCCGTTGTGGCAAAGCCGGTTATTAATTGGATGAGCTTTTCCTTGACCGCCGATGCGTATCCTTATTTTAGCCAATATTGGATGGCTGATATGCCGTGGAATATTGCCGATAAACTCTGGCAACGCAGTCCTTTGAGCTTAGTGGGCAACGTGGTTACGCCAACCATGCTGCTAACGGGCGAAGCCGATCACCGCACTCCCATCAGTGAGACCGAGCAATACTATCAAGCGTTGAAACTGCAAGGTGTGGATGCGGCTATGGTACGAATTCCAGGCGCGTCACACGGTATAGCAAGCCGCCCTTCGCGATTAATTCAAAAAGTGGGGAATATTTTGGCGTGGTTTGAACGCTACAAGAAAGACAACGACAGCGAATAAATCGTTTTAAACCCACAGTTCTTTTTAAGAAAAAAGGCGCCCTTCAGTGAATGAAATGGCGCCTACCTTTTTTATCATCGACCTTATTTGGTCAGCTTCACTACTTTGCCATTAGGGGCGTCGGTCAGTAAGTAAATGGCACCATCTGGCCCCACTTCTACGTCGCGGATGCGGTCGTGATTGTCGCGAACATATTCAAACTGCTCACTAGGCTTTCCATCTTCTACCTTGATACGGCGAAGGTGGGTAAATTTTAAAGAACCCACTAATATATCGCCGTTCCACTCTTTAAACATGTCGCCTTGATAGAAGGTTAGGCCGCTTGGTGCAATGGACGGGTTCCAGTACAACCAAGGCTGCTTCATACCATCCATATGAGTTTTATCGCTGATAATATCGCCGCTGTAATCAACGCCATAAGTAATCTCTGGCCAACCGTAGTTCGCACCGCGCTCTAGGATATTAATTTCATCACCGCCTTTGGGGCCGTGTTCCATTGCCCAGACTACGCCAGTTTCAGGGTGAATAGTGACGCCTTGCACGTTGCGGTGACCATAGCTGAATATTTCGGGGGCATTGCCATCGGTAAAAGGGTTATCTTCTACTGCGCTGCCGTCACGGTTAATACGCACAATTTTACCAAAATGGTTATCGGTGTTCTGCGCTTCTTTCATATACTTATAGCGGTCGCCCATGGTGACGTATAAGTGCTTTTTAGCATCGAATGCTAAGCGACAGCCAAAGTGAAAGCCGTTATCGACAATAGAGTCGGCACTAAAGATAACTTCAACATTTTCAAGGCCCGAATCAGTAAGCGTGGCTTTTGCAACACTACTGCTACTGCCAGGTTTGCCTTCTGTCTCACTCGCTTTGCTGTAACAGAAATAAATCGTGTTGTTGCTGGCAAAGTCTGGGTCGATGGTAATGTCTAACATACCACCTTGGTTCTGCGCGACCACTTCTGGTACGTTATTTAGGCGCCCTGACAATTTACCGTCTTTAGACAAACGTTGGATACCACCCGCTCGTTCGGTTACCAGCAAGTCGCCATCAGGTAAAAACACCATGCCCCATGGATGTACTAAACCTTCAGCAAACGTGGTTACGGTTATATCGCTGTCGGTGATTTCATGGTCTTCGTCATGCTTGTGGTCGCCATGAGCTAGGGCAAATTGACTTACTGCTAGCGCCATCGCACATACTACTGAACGCGCTAGTATGCTTACAGGTTTGGAAATAACTGCTGGTTTCATCGTTAGAAGCCTCTTTTACAGAAGCTGTGTTTGGTGGCACAGACTTCTTCTTTTATTTTTTAAGTTATAGCAGTATACAAAAAAGGGTACAGCGCCGCTGTACCCTTTGTGATAGTTCTACTCGCTAATGCGATAAAGTTGGCTTGCCGACTAAACGAAACTAACCCCCTTCACCACGGCGCAGTATTTATTTTGGAAGCGTTGCGCGAAGCATCCAAGCAGTTTTTTCGTGAACGCGCATACGATCGCCAATTAGCGCTGCAGATGATTCATCGTCAGCATCTTGCGCTAGCTTTAATGATTCGCGACACGTTTTCACTACTTGCTCATGACCATGAGTCAGTAAGCGAACCATTTCAGTGGCCTCAGGCACACCTTCAACTTCTTCAATTGAGCTAAGCTCAGCGAACGATTTATATGTGCCCGGTGCTGAAACACCTAAAGTACGGATACGCTCTGCGATTTCGTCTACCGCTTCTGCAAGCTCGGTGTAATGCTCTTCAAACATAAGATGCAGTTCACGGAACTGCGGTCCTTCTACATTCCAGTGAAAGTTATGCGTTTGAAGGTACAAAGTGTAAGAATCGGCCAATAGCTTTTTAAGGCCTTCTGCTACTGCGTTACGATCGCTCTCAGAAATACCAATATCAATCTTGCTCATGTCACACTCCTTAACGTTAAAACCCTTTTTAGATTTACCTTCAGTCCATTCATCGGCGCTGAAAAATCTTGGTTTAAATAATATAAGTTAATAGTACTACAGAAATTTTGATTTAGATTAACGGTTTAGTTGATTGCATTCATCGCATTAATCGATGACTTTATACATTCTGCCTCAGCTACTCTATTAATGGTGGTGATGGTGACCTTCGCCCGCTTCTTTTTTAACCGGTAGCGAAACCTTCAGCTCGCTTGCATCGCTAAATGTGAGGGTTAGCACTACTTCTCTGCCCTCTTCCAATCTCTTAGTCAGTCCCATCAACATGATGTGACGGCCACCTGGTTCAAAAGCGACCATCTCGCCCGCTTCTACTTTGACGCCTTCAGTTAGCTCACGCATTTTCATGACGTCTTCTTGCATCACCGTTGTGTGAATTTGCGCTTCACTTGCTATATCTTGGGGTACTGAAACAGATATCAGCGTTTTGTCGTTTTTACTTTGATTATGTAGAGTAAAGTACACTGCGCCGGTTTTTGCCAAGGCAAAGGTTGCTCTGGCGTAACCATTCATCACCATAACGTCAGTTTGCTTACTGATGTGCTTATGCTGCTCTTTTGGCTTGTGGTGGTTATTATGATCATTGCCATGGGCAGAAATAGTCCCAGACAAGCTTAAAGAAAATAAGCCAGTAACGATAACTAACGGTTTAAGTGATTTGGAAAAAAGTGACATACAGTCTGCTCCGAATGAGTATTCGTAAGCAAGTGTACGTAAGTTTGGCATAGGAAAAAAGAGAAATGGTGCCGACTGCCGGAATCGAACTGGCGACCTACTGATTACAAGTCAGTTGCTCTACCAACTGAGCTAAGTCGGCACACTTTAAAAACCGCTGCCTAGACAGCGGATGCGTATTCTAGCGATAAACGCGTGGGTGTCAACCTTTTAATCGCGTTGCTTCACCAACTAATTTCGGGAAGTACTCAAGTGGTAAATATTTGCTCAATGCCATGAGCTTTTCACCTAAACTCTCATAACTATTAGTGGTGACATTAATGTGCCCCATTTTGCGTTTTTCACGCACAGACTTTCCGTACCAATGCAGGTGACTTCCATCAATACTTAGCAGGTCTCGAGAAAAGCTGCTGCATCCAATGATGTTAACCATAGCGCTTGGCCCTATGGCTGACGTATCGCCAAGAGGCAAGCCGCAAACGGCACGCAAGTGGTTCTCAAATTGACTGGTGACAGCGCCTGACTGGCTCCAATGCCCAGAGTTATGTACACGCGGCGCAAGTTCATTGACAAGCAGTTTATCGCCAACTTGGAATAACTCCACTGCCAGCACGCCTACGTAGTCCATACCCTCAGCTAGTTTCACGAAAATATCGTGAGCTTGAGCCTGAAGAGCGTCATCTACACGAGTCGCAGGCGCGACCGACACATGGAGCTGACCTTGGTGATGCAGATTTTCAGCAAGTGGATAGGTTCTGACGTCGCCATTAGCATTGCGTACACCGATTAAAGACAGCTCTCTATCGAATGCCACCATTTTTTCTACCACTAATGGCACGTTTTCTAAGTCCAAGCCTTGTAGCGAGCTTCTTAGCGCTGGCAAATCAGCTTCATCACTTAAACGCCACTGTCCGTAACCGTCGTAGCCATCGCGGCTCGCTTTGAGAATAAGTTTGCTACCAAGCTGTTTTACGCAATCATCTAACTGAGCAAGGTCGGTCACTATCTGGTGTTCGCAATTAGCCACCTGCATGCTTTCGAGAAGCTTTTTCTCGCGTACGCGGTCGGCACCAACTAGAATACTGTCGATATTCGGCATCAACTTGTTAGTTTTAGCCGCTTCTTCCAGCAATCTTTCAGGTACATGCTCAAACTCTACCGTTAATGCATCGGCATCTTCTAGCGCTTGCGCTAGTGGTGTATCGAGTGGGGTTTTGCTAACTGGATGTACAACGGTATCGTTGTTTACGTCCACAGCTTGAACCTCAATACCTAACGGGCTTCCCGCTAGGTACATCATTTGAGCAAGTTGGCCTGCGCCGTAAACAACTACTCTCATTCATCTAGCTCCAATGTGTTGCTTGAAGCAAGTACGGTCTCAGTTTGAGACTTTCTAAAAGCGATAACGGCTTCGCGCACGCTCTCGTCTTGCAGTGCTACGACTTGCGCCGCCAGTAGACCCGCATTTGCTGCACCAGCTTCACCAATGGCTAATGTGCCTACTGCTACGCCTTTCGGCATTTGAACAATAGAAAGCAATGAATCTAACCCGTTGAGCGCTTTTGATTTCACCGGGCAACCAAACACCGGCAGATGGGTGTGTGCGGCAATCATTCCCGGCAAGTGTGCTGCGCCGCCCGCGCCAGCAATTATTGCGCTAAAACCTTCATCGGCAGCGCCTTCAGCAAACTCTACTAGCAAGTTAGGTGTACGATGTGCCGACACCACCTTCGCTTCAAATTCAACACCAAACGACTTCAGCATTTTTGCGGCCTGCTGCATGGTAGGCCAGTCTGAAGTTGAACCCATTACAATCGCGACTTTTGCCATCTAGAGATCCTCGGAGTAGGTAAAATGGACAACCTTGGAAAGGCCGCGATTGTAGCTTAAAACCGTTCAAAATCCCACCGTAAATGGCGTGAAATATAGTGCTATAGAGTACGAGCGAATAAAAGCACTCTACCTTGACCGGTGATCTATCTAAACCTAATAACCCGTATTAACTATAATTAATTTGTGAAGAAAAACTGCCGTATAACATGGATTAGCAACCGCTACGTTATAAGCTTTGCGGTGTTAGTAGTTAAATGGCGCAAGAGGTTATTGATGACAGATAAGCATGAACCCGACGTACTTGACGAAGTCATAGAAGAAGTGCAGGACGTGGTCTCTGATTTCTTAAACCGCGAGGCTGCTCCCGGTATTTTGCTGATGGCAGCGACAATACTCGCACTCATTATTGCCAATTCCCCACTAGATACCCTTTACGACCATTTAATCAGCATGCCAGTCCAAATATCCGCTGGGTCGTGGGCTATTGATAAACCATTGCTGCTATGGATTAACGATGGCTTAATGGCAGTCTTTTTCTTTCACGTAGGCCTAGAGCTTAAACGGGAAGTTTGTGAAGGTGAGCTAGCAAACCCTAAAGATATTATTCTACCTGCTGCTGGTGCCGTGGGCGGTATGGCACTGCCAGCATTAATCTATGTAGGTATAAACTGGGATAACCCAGTGGCGATTGCAGGGTGGGCCATTCCCGCTGCCACAGACATTGCCTTTGCGTTGGGTATTTTGGCGCTACTTGGTAGTAGAGTACCTACTAGCCTAAAAGTGTTTTTAGTTACGCTAGCCATCATCGACGACATTGGCGCTATTGTAATTATTGCTTTGTTCTACACCGAGCACATTACCGCAGGTGCGCTGTACATTGCTGCTGGCTGCCTACTGTTGTTGTGGCAAATGAACAAGCGAAATGTGGTGGATATTCCAGCCTATGTTTTTGTAGGCCTCATTTTATGGGTAGCTATGCTGAAGTCGGGTGTGCACGCGACGTTAGCCGGTGTGGTACTGGCTAGTTTTATTCCCATGCGAGATCAAAAAGACCCGTCATACTCTCCAGTAACTCGACTTGAGCACGGTTTAAATGGTTCTGTAAGTTTTGCCATTTTGCCTTTGTTTGCCTTTGCTAATGCAGGCATTAGTTTCGGCAATATTAGCCCAGAAGGCATTTTTCACCCTGTAACCTTTGGTATTTTCCTTGGCTTGGTTGTGGGAAAACAAATAGGCGTATTTGGGTTCTGCTATTTAATGGTAAAGCTGAAACTAGCAAAGTTACCTGACGACCTGAACTTCAAGCATATTTATGGCTGTGCACTGCTTTGCGGCGTTGGTTTTACTATGAGTCTGTTTATAGGAGGCCTTGCTTTTGAACAAACCGGCATTAATCAAATCTTTGATGAGCGGGTCGGAATTTTAGCGGGCTCACTCGTGTCTGCGTGCTTGGGCTACATTGTATTGCGCTTGGTAAGTGATGCACCGAGTGATGACACTGACGTAGCCTCAAACGCTAGCAAGCTCACGGGCAATACAGTCAAATAGCACTTGCTTGCGTATAGGCTTACTCAAATGCGCATTCATGCCTGCTTCTAAGCAGGCATTTTTATCTTCGACAAATGCGTTGGCCGTTAGCGCTATAATTTTAATCTTAGTTTTATTTCGACCTTCGTTGCGGATAAGTGTGGATGCAGCTAATCCATCCATTATGGGCATCTGACAGTCCATTAAAACTAGATCGAAATCATGTTTTTTCTCTGCCTGAACGGCATCTCTGCCATTCTTAGTTCGAATACATTTGATGTTCGCTGATTTAAGCATATCCATCACGATGTCAGCGTTTATATCATTATCTTCTGCAAGAAGTACGCGAAGACCGCTGGGGAGTGTTGCTGAGGTCTTACGTTGCTCCTGCTTATCACTATTACTTGTCGTGGCCGGAATATGGAAGGTAAAATTAGTTCCCTTACCCAATTCACTTTCAACGTAGAGTTCGCCGCCGAGCAACTCAACCAGTCCTTTGGATATGGCCAAGCCTAGACCGGTTCCTCCAAAGTGGCGGGTGGTTGAGGTGTCAGCTTGCTCAAACTTTTCAAAGATAAGGTGTATTTTTTCAGGGGCGATACCGATGCCGCTATCCCGTATCGAAACTTTAAGCCCTTGGTGCGCGTAATCAACGTCAACCGAAACTTGACCTTCATTGGTAAATTTAATCGCGTTACTAAGAAGGTTATTAATAACCTGAGCTACTTTTCCAGCATCAATGTTTAAGGCATGGGGTACATGGTCACTAATATGAAGCGCAATGTCGTATCCCTTAACCTGCGCCGTATGGCGATAAAGTTCACAGGAAGCTTCAAGCAATTCACGAATGTCACAGCGCTGGATATCACTGAGCATTTTGCCTGATTCAATTTTCGACCAATCCAAAATACTGTCCAAAATAATCAATAAATTAGTAGCTGAACGAGAAATCGTTTTTGCTCTCACTGCGATATGTTCAGGAAGGTCGTTGTCTAACATCAATTCGCAAGAACCAACGATACCGTTCATTGGCGTTCTTATCTCGTGACTCATATTGGCGAGAAATTGCGTTTTGGCAACGTTAGCAGCTTCAGCTTCTTTTAACGCTTGTGCTAAATGCTCAGTCTTTTCCTCTATGCGCTTTTCCAAGGACTGGTTCAACTCATTAAGTTCTACGTTTAGCCCCTGCTCTATTTCTCTCGCTTTCTTAAGCTCATCAAAGGCACCTGACAAGCGGGTTTCTAAGCGCATAAACTCATCGCTTAGTAACGATAGTTCTTGAATGTGGAGTGCTCTTTGCGGCGCTTTTTTTCCTTGTTGCTGTGTAGGTTCGAAGTCTGCAATATAGCGAACGAGACGGCGAATGGGTGCTCCTACCATTTTCGCTACTACATAGCCTGTAAAGGTCCCGAACGCAGACAAAGCCAGCAATAAAAGTAAATCTTTGAGTAAATAACTACTCATTGATGCCATCAAAAGCCGTTTGTCGAAATAATAGCTAACCTTCCAATTGGCAAAAGAAATGTTCTTGGTAAATCTAAGCCACGTCTTACCTTGAGGACCATCATCAACTTCAATGGAACATTTGGGCTCACATGAATAAAACGGTGCTTTAGTTAACGGCTTTAACGCTAACGCCTCTGAGGCGTAAATTACCTCACCCTTTTGATCTTCGATTAACATCGAGAATCCACCGAGACTAAGGCTATCAATAGCATGAAAGCTCTTCAGAGATAACGACCCTTCTACAATACCTTTAGGCGCCCCATTGCTATCTAATATAGGCGCAGATAGCGCGACAATTGGGTCGTTACCAAAGCCACGGCCTTGGAAAACGTTAGATAAAAATGGCACGCCACTTTGCATAACTTCATAAAAATAAGGCCGATAAGACACATTGGGCCGCCCATTTCGCTTTGCTTTTTCCAACATGCTTGGTGGATAGGCATGCGTAATATCACCATCTTCATTGGCTACCAGAAAGGTTAAAAACTCAGGGTTATGAGAAGCCACAATTTGTAGATTTTTGGCTGCGATGTTTTCGGCATTTTTTTCCGAACCACTATTAGAAAGTACTTTCGCTGTAGCGGTAATAGCATTTTGATGATGACGTAAAAAGTTTGAAAGCTGGAACTCCAGCACTTTAACTCGCTGGGCCATATAACTGTAAATTTGCCGCTCTTGTTGATGCTGAAACAAGCTGACTGACAGATATATCACCGCCATAGAAGCAACAAAAAAGCATCCAGAGAAAAAATACCCGAAGAGAAAGTGAAGCGTGACCCGCTTGGATTTGTACGAAGTTTGCCGCTTCAGGCCATAAATAGCTAAGTACGCGAAATGGCCGATGATCAAACCAAATACACCACTGACCCAAGTAACTAAAACACCAGAGAACACCATGTTCACGTTGCCATCATCGAACAGAGAGTGTTCTAACAGCAAAATGGGTAAAAAGACGATAGACCAGAAGCCTGCGCCTACTTTAATCACTTGCTTTAGCGATTTATCATAGCCGAAAAAGCTAAGTACTATTGGCAAAAGAGTGAGACTTTCTTTGCCAACAATGCTGCCTTCGTTTAGCCAAAGTGGCAGACTGATTAGAAGTCCAATGGGAATTGAAATAAAGGGGGAAAAGCGAAGGGAGGCGTAAACTGCCGCTCCTATACCAAATGCGGCTATTCCAGTGCTGTCAAAAGGTGGAGAAAGGGCATTTAAACTTGCACCCAACACACATACAATTAATGCTTGGAAGGCCAGAGACCATGAAATGGAAAACGAATTACTACCAATTTTCAATACATGTCTCCAGCCGCCAGTGTTAGTGTTGCGCCATATAATCTAAAGTAAAGTTAGTAAGTAGCTTCACACCCAGCTTCATTCCCTCATCATCAACGTAGAACTCTGGCGTGTGATGAGCAGGGCTGTCTTCTTCTGATACATCTAGCGGTTTACCGCCTACCCAAACGTATAAACCTGGAACTTGCTCCTGGAAAAATGAAAAGTCTTCAGCCCCGGTTACCGGCTTAGAAAGCAATGTGTTTTCGACGCCAGCGGTACGCTGCATGGTAGGTAGCATGGCTTTTGTAAGCTCTGGGTCGTTATACGTAATTGGGTAATAGTAATCTAGTGGTAACGTGAGTTCTGCCTCTGCCCCCATACTCTCTGCAATCGCTTTTACTTTACGTGGAAGTGACTCGTAAATGTGATCGCGAGCGGCTTCGTTAAGAGTACGGATAGTGCCTACCATTTCGACTTCATTTGGAATGATGTTAGAGCGATTACCACCGTGGATTGAGCCAATCGATACCACTGCCGCATCGTCAATCAGTTTTAATTCTCGACTTACAATGGTTTGAATAGACATTATCATTTGCGCAGCAGTAACTACTGGGTCTACGCTTTTCCACGGATAAGCGCCATGCGCTTGCTTTCCGTGAATAACAATTTTGAACGGATCTACTGCGGCCATAGTGCCACCGGCGTTATAGCGCACTTTGCCCACATCAGTGTTGGCATTAATATGCAAACCAAAAATAGCGTCGACGTCAGGATTCTTTAATACGCCTTCTGCCACCATAACTTCAGCACCGCCTTTTTCTCCAGCGGGGGCGCCCTCTTCTGCAGGCTGAAAGATAAATTTCACTTTACCCTTTAATTCACCCTTTATTTCAGTAAGGATTTTTGCGGCACCCATTAGCATAGCCATATGCGTATCGTGACCGCAGGCATGCATCACTGGCACTTTTTTACCATTATATTCGCCTACTTGCGTAGAGCGATATGCTAGGTCGTTTTGCTCTTTGACCGGAAGCCCATCCATATCTGCTCGTAGGGCAACAACAGGGCCAGGCTTGCCAGAGTCTAATATTGCTACCACCCCGGTTTTAGCTACACCGGTTTGAACTTGTAAGCCTAGGCTTTTGAGGTAATCAGCCACATACTCAGCGGTTTTGAACTCGCGGTTCGACAGTTCTGGAAACTCATGAAAATGATGGCGCCATTTAATAACGTCTGGCTCTACTTTGTTAGCCAGTTCATCGACGTTAATTGGGTTAGCGCTAGCTGTAAAAGAGGCTAGGCCAGCAAATACAAGTGACAGCAACTTCCGATTCATATCTTTTATTTCCTTTGATGTTTTTAGACAGAGTAAATCATCTTAAAGGAGAACACACCAATGCTTCTACAATTGCAGTAAAGAATTAGCAGGGACTTGAAAATACCCCATTCGTCCAGCCGTGAATATTAGACGGAAGTATAAGGTAAGCCACTGACTAATTTGGGAAACAAACTAACCTGGAAAACAAAAAGGCGCCATGAGGCGCCTTAATGTATATATCAACTTATTGCTAAGTCGCGATTAGCTCTTTTGTCTACGCATTGCGTCAAAGAACTCATCGTTAGTCTTGGTCATCGACAGCTTACTGATAAGGAAGTCCATGGCATCAATTTCAGACATTTCGTGAACAATTTTGCGAAGGATCCACATTTTCTGTAGTTCGTCTTGCGCAGTAAGTAGCTCTTCACGACGGGTACCTGAGCGGTTAAAGTCGATAGCTGGGAATACACGTTTTTCCGCAATCTTGCGGTTAAGGTGAAGTTCCATGTTACCTGTACCTTTAAACTCTTCGTAGATAACTTCATCCATCTTAGAGCCGGTATCAATTAGCGCTGTTGCGATAATGGTTAAGCTTCCGCCTTCTTCAACGTTACGTGCAGCACCGAAGAAGCGCTTAGGCTTATGTAGTGCGTTTGCGTCAACACCACCGGTAAGTACTTTACCTGATGAAGGAATTACCGTGTTGTATGCGCGAGCAAGACGAGTAATCGAATCTAGCAAAATAACCACGTCTTTTTTATGCTCTACAAGACGCTTCGCTTTTTCGATTACCATTTCTGCCACTTGTACGTGACGGCTTGCAGGTTCATCAAAGGTCGATGCAACAACTTCCCCCTGAACAAGGCGGTGCATCTCGGTTACTTCTTCTGGACGCTCGTCGATAAGCAATACCATTAACTCACAATCTGGGTGGTTAGCAGCAATTGACTGAGCAATGTTTTGAAGAAGAAGGGTTTTACCGGCTTTAGGTGGTGCAACGATAAGGCCACGCTGACCTTTACCGATTGGCGATGCTAAATCGAGTACACGAGCCGTGATATCTTCCGTTGAACCGTTGCCGCGTTCCATACGCAAGCGGTCTGCTGCGTGAAGCGGTGTAAGGTTTTCGAAAAGGATTTTGTTACGTGAATTTTCAGGCTTGTCGAAGTTAACTTCGCGAATTTTAAGCAGAGCGAAATATCGTTCACTGTCTTTTGGTGGACGAATTTTTCCAGCAATTGTATCACCTGTACGCAAGTTGAAGCGTCGGATTTGGCTTGGCGATACATAGATATCGTCCGGCCCTGCAAGATACGAAGAGTCAGCTGAGCGTAAGAAGCCGAAACCGTCCTGTAAAATTTCTAGTACCCCATCACCAAAGATATCTTCACCGCTTTTTGCGTGTGTCTTTAGGATTGAGAAAATGATGTCTTGTTTTCTGGCGCGCGCCATGTTTTCCAGGCCCATTTCCTCGGCCAGGTTAACCAACTCGCTTATTGGTTTGTTCTTTAATTCAGTTAAATTCATACTGGTGGGTCTTTGTGCTTGAACTTCGCTTACAGGACTTAAAGTCACTCTGTTCTAGTTTAGATTTGATATCACCCGGATGTGGGCGTAAGCAGAATGCTGCTCGGATGAGCGCTGAGGAAAAGTTAGCACTATATTTAATCAACGTCCAGCGTTTTACCACCGAAATGTTAAATAAATTGATATGCCCTTTTCTAAAACAATTAGTAAGTACCTGTGATGCAAATAAAAACCGGCGCTTTATTCGCACCGGTTTTTTATTTTGTTTCAATTACAGATTTTCGTTTAGAAATTCTGTTAATTGAGCTTTTGATAGCGCGCCAACTTTAGTAGCAGCAACGTTACCATTTTTGAAAAGTAGCAATGTAGGAATACCACGAATACCATATTTAGGTGGAGTTTCGTTATTTTCATCGACATTCAACTTGCCAACTGTTAACTTGCCTTCAAACTCGGTCGCAACTTCTTCTAAGATTGGTGCGATCATTTTACACGGGCCACACCATTCGGCCCAGAAGTCAACCAGTACAGGACCTTCAGCATTGATAACATCTGCTTCGAATTTATCGTCAGATAACTGGATAATTTTGTCGCTCATTCTTTTCTCCATTATTGGTCTGTCGCTGATTTGTCTCAGCCCGACCATAAGTGTTATATAGAAACTGTTTTTTAATGCAAGCACTGATAAGCTATAAGCTATGCCTACTCACTTAACTGATACTCATTTTTCCGACCTGCCGATTAACGGCAAGGTTGTTGACGCCTTAACGGCAGCTAATTTTTCACATTGTACACCAATTCAAGCACTTGCACTGCCTCCATTATTGGAAGGTCACGACATTGCAGGGCAGGCTCAAACGGGAACAGGTAAAACCATTGCCTTTTTGGTGGCTACATTTCACTATTTGCTAAGCAAAGCAGAAAATGCAGATAACAGCAAATCAAATGGCCCTCGCGCAATTATTATGGCGCCGACCAGAGAGCTCGCCGTTCAAATCTATAACGACGCCAAACTACTTAGTGAGCATACTGGATTGTCGCTTGGTTTGATTTATGGGGGCGAAGGTTACCAAAGTCAACGTGAAACTTTGGAAGAAGGGGTGGATATTATAATTGGTACGACAGGACGCATTCTTGATTACTACAAACAGAATGTGTTCACCCTGAATAATATTCAGGTTGCCGTGCTTGATGAAGCCGATCGCATGTTCGATTTAGGCTTTATTAAAGATATTCGCTTTTTATTCCGCCGTATGCCACCGGCAAGCGACCGCCTAAGCATGCTGTTTTCAGCTACGCTAAGCTATCGCGTACAAGAACTTGCCTACGAGCACATGAACAACCCGACCCACGTTCAGGTAGCGCCAGAGCAAACAACGGCAACTCGCGTTTCACAAGAGTTATTTTACCCGTCTGACGATGACAAAATGTTGCTTCTTCTTACGTTACTTGAAGAAGAGTGGCCAGAAAAAGCGATTGTTTTTGCCAACACTAAAAATAGCTGTGAAAAAGTCACTGACTGGCTTACCGCTGATGGACATCGCGTAGGCTTACTAAGCGGTGATGTACCGCAGAAAAAACGCCTGGGGATATTGGAAGGCTTTACCAAGGGTAACCTTGATATTCTGGTTGCAACTGACGTTGCAGCACGAGGTCTTCATATCGACGCGGTTACTCACGTATTTAACTATGACCTTCCTGATGATGCGGAAGACTATGTGCACCGAATTGGTCGTACTGGTCGCGCAGGTCAAAGCGGCGTTGCGATTAGTTTTGCATGTGAGAAATACGCACTGAACTTACCGGCTATCGAGCAATACATTCAAAAGGCAATTCCGGTTACCGATTATGACCGCAGTGCCTTACTTGACGATGTGACGCCACCTAAGCCACGCAGAAGACGTACGCCTAACAACCGCAACTCTTCTCGCCGTGGTAACGGTAGAGGCCGAGGTAAGCCTCAAAACCGAAACAGCAGAGCGCAATAATAAGGCGCAAGGGTAGTCAATAAGAAACGAGATTTTATGCAGGCAGAACTCCAGCACGACGCACAAACTTACGGCGAGTATTATGCCGCCGTGGACTTGGGCTCTAACAGCTTTCATATGGTGATTGTGCACGTTGTTAACGGCAGCGTGCAAATAATAGGGAAAATTAAGCAAAAAGTTCGTTTAGCCGCTGGCTTAGACGATAACTTAGCACTTGATGATGTAAGCATGGAGCGCGGCTGGCAATGCCTGCAAGTTTTCTCGGAACGCCTGCAAGATATCCCTTCATCCAATATTAAGATAGTCGCTACTGCTACCCTACGCCTTGCGACCAACGCTCATGTTTTCATTCGCAAAGCTGAAGAGATCCTTAATCACAAGCTCAATGTGATAAGCGGCGAGGAAGAAGCGCGACAAATTTACCTAGGCGTAGCCTATACATCAGCTAACCAAGGTAACAGCCTTGTCATTGATATTGGCGGTGCAAGCACCGAAATTATTATCGGTAACGACATGCAACCTATTCATTTGAAAAGTTTGGATATGGGCTGTGTGACTTTTATGGAGCGTTATTTTACAGGCGGCACCATAACCGAAGACAACTTCGAAAATGCTAAAAAAGCGGCCCATGCACTGATTGATGATGTATCAAGCGCTTTTTTATGTTTCGACTGGGAGAATTGCTTAGGTGCGTCTGGGACGCCGCAGGCGATTACCGAGATTTTGGTAGCACAGGGTATCAGCGATGCCATTCGCTTAGACTATCTGTATCACTTGGAAAAACAGTGTATCGAATGCGGCAATATTAAAAGCCTTGATATCGACGGATTAGAAGACAATAGAAAAGCTATTTTCCCTTCTGGCTTGGCGATTCTTATCAGCTTGTTTGAAGCGCTGAATATCAAACATATGAATATCTCCGGCGGGGCGTTGCGCGAAGGGCTTATCTACGGAATGTTAGATAACGTTACTGAAAACGATAGACGCCAACAAACGCTCAACCAAGCAAAGCAGCGTTATCACGTTGATAAAAACCACGCTAATTCTGTTCGCCATGTGGCGTTAGCTTTATGCCATCAGCTTTGTGCTCAACAAAATATTTGCCATCTAGATACGGAAACTATTTTAGGGGCCGCTGCACAATTGCATGAAATTGGTCTTCATATTGAATATAAACGCCATCACGAACACGGTGAATATATTTTAAGTCATATTGATTTACCGGGGTTTACGCGCTTGCAGCGATCAGCAATTCGCGACCTTGTTGCGCAGCATCGTTTAACGATTGATGCAGACATTTTTGATAAGTACCACGAAGACTATCGCCCTATGCTAAAAGGCATGCTTCGCGTATTACGCATAGCGGTAGTTTTATGTCTACGCCGCCAAAACAAACATATTCCAGAAGTTTCGCTACAATGTGATGACAGTAAGTGGACACTTACTTTCCCTGAAGACTGGTTAAAGTCTCACCCTTTAATTAATGCTGAGTTAGCTAACGAGTGCTGGCTACAGCACAAAGCAGGGTGCGAGCTTGTGTGTAAGTAAATACTCACACCTTTATCGTATCAATAAAAAAGCCGTGCTTAGCACGGCTTTTTGTTGGAATACGCAACTTAATATCACTTAATTTTAATGTCTATTGACCATTTTGCTTTGCTAAAAGCTCCGCAGCTTTAGGTGCAAAATAGGTTAAGATGCCATCTGCCCCAGCGCGTTTAAATGCAAGTAAAGACTCTAAAATTACTGCGTCTTCATTTAGCCAACCATTAGCAAAAGCAGCTTGATGCATGGCGTATTCGCCACTTACTTGGTAGGCAAACGTCGGCACTTTAAATTCGTCTTTGCAGCGTCGTACGACATCTAAATAGGGCATGCCGGGCTTCACCATTACCATGTCCGCGCCCTCTTCTATATCAAGGGCAATTTCATGAAGGGCCTCATCGGTATTCGCAGGGTCCATCTGGTAGGTTTTCTTGTTGCCGCCTTTGATGTTTGCGGCAGAGCCGACTGCATCACGAAATGGCCCATAGTAAGCCGATGCGTATTTAGCCGAGTAAGCCATAATACATGTGTTGATATGGCCTGCCTCTTCAAGTGCCTTACGAATGCTGCCAATGCGGCCATCCATCATGTCAGAAGGTGCAACAATGTCAGCACCAGCTTCGGCATGTGACAAAGCTTGCTTGATGAGAACCTCAACGGTTTCGTCGTTCATCACATAACCCGTTTCATCTAGAAGACCATCTTGTCCATGAGACGTGAAAGGGTCTAATGCAATGTCTGACATCAGCATGACTTCAGGGAACGCCTTTTTAAGCGCCCTCATAGCTTGTTGAGCAAGGCCGTCAGGATTAAATGCTTCACTGGCGCATTCGGTTTTAAGCGACATAGGTGTTACAGGGAAAAGTGCAATCGTTCTAATGCCCAGCTCTACCCATTTCGCCGTTTCTTGCACTAGCAAATCAATAGAAAGTCTTTCAACACCAGGCATAGAGGGTACGGCTTCCCTCGCGTTATCACCAGGCAACACAAAGACGGGGTAGATTAAATCATCCGTAGTTAGCCTGTGCTCTGCCACAAGCCCTCTTAACGCATCTTTGGCACGTAGTCTACGCATACGACGGAGAGGGAAAGGTGAAGACGTCATAGTTTTTCCTGTAAATGTTTGTGTATTACTGTGTTTCGCCCTGAAGCTTTCGCTTCGTACAGGCAGTCATCAGCATATTTAAATAAACTTTGCGCGTGCTCTTCATCCGCGATAATGGTTGTAGAAACACCTGCGCTGGCGGTTAGCTTAATTACTTGTCCCTCGTATTCAAGTGGACTGTTTTCTAAGCTATGTCGGATATTCTCAGCAACGTGGTACGCGCCGCTTAAATCGGTATTAGGCAATATAATGGCGAACTCTTCACCACCTATGCGACACAAATCATCTGTTGGGCGATGGATGAGTTTTTGAAAGACATTTGTCACGTGAATTAAGCACGCATCTCCACCGTCGTGTCCATATTCGTCGTTAATTTTTTTAAAGTGATCCACGTCAACAATGATCAGTGATAAAGGCGTTTGCTCACGACGGCTGCGCCTTCCCTCCGAACGCAATCGCTTATCAAAGTGGCGGCGGTTATGGGCCCCTGTAAGCGGGTCTATTGCGTTAAGCCTTTCTAGCTCTTGATTCACATCGGAAAGCTCACGCAGTGTTATCTCTAACTCGAGCGTTCGCTCCTGAACTTTATATTCAAGATCATCTTGGTAGCGCTTTTGCACTTCCAACAAATTTTCCTTAGCTGTATTCGCCTGCTTTTCTTGTTCAAGGGCAAACTGCTGAGCATTAATTAGGTCGTCACGGCTGTGGCTGTAATTAATCGCTAAGATTAGCGCCAAAATAAGGGCTTCAACCGTCCCCCCGATAATCAGCAAGTTATTCGATGATATAGGTAGCTGGATAATATTTACATTGTCTAAACTTGCACTCAGCCCGCTAATTAGTAGGAAGCCCCATGCAATAGTAAAGTAGCGAGCTACCACTTCTCCTTTAAGAGAAAGCCATACGCCCAGAGACAGAGTAAAAATAACCACTAGGCTTAGCAATAAAAGAAATGCTTTTATCATTAGCCAACAAGGCAGAACAAGACCTGCAACAATACTCAGGCCGCAAATCCAACTAATCGCTTTGGTCACGTTATCCAGTTTATTGCTGTAATTTTTAATAGGCAGAAGACTACGCGTAAATAACGCGGCAAACATAATGGTAGCGTTTGCAAATACGATAATCGCCTTACTCTGAAACCAAGTGCTCGAAGGCCAAATATAAGAAAAGCCATAGCCATGAAGCGTAATTAGAGTAAACGCCAGGTTGATTACATAACCCGAGTAAAACAAAAAAGACACGTTTTTGGTTGTGACAGTTAAAAAGGCATTACTCACCCCCATTGCTAGCAAAACGCCGAAGAAGATGCCTAACACCAAGTTTCTCGTTGATGTGTATTCTATAAACTCTGTCTCTTCCCAAATACGAATGGGAAGGCGTATGCTGCCCGATGTTTGCAGTTTAATAATAATGCGCAGAGATTGCGCACTGTCAGGTAAGGGGAATAAGGGTTTGACGTGCGCAATGGGTCTATCTTCAAAGCTTTGTCCGTCGCCGCCAGAGTAAGACACTATGGGTTTAGTGCCCACTTGGCTATATACAGCTACATCCAAGTTATCTAACAGCGGATAGTCTATATGTAAAAGAAACCGGCTTTGGTTGCTTTGAGTAGGCTCGACCACCATTGAAAACCAGTGCACATCGATGTTCATTCCTAAATTTACTGGCGAAGAGACTTGCGTCCATTCGCTTGTTGGTGTTTGAACCACACTATTGAAATCTTGTGTCGTTCCTTGATTTTCTTTTAGATAGATTAACTGTGAAAACCGAGGGGAAAGGCTTGAGGCTGGTGAAAGGTTAAGCAGAACTAAGGCAAATGCTACAACGGCAAGGGCTGTAATAAGAATAAGACCCGCATCATACTTGCGGATCGCTTTTAGATTTGTCTGCATATAAACCCGTGTTTAGCTGAGAGAAAACAACTCACAGCTATTAGCATAACTGCTAATACGCAATTTATCAGTGTCAACTTGAAGATATTCACCTAATTGCTGAGCTATATGGGGCAAAAAAGCGGGCTCATTATTGCGTTTTCGCGGACGAAGTGTTTTTGGAAATAAATATGGGGCATCAGTTTCAAGAATAAGCTTATTCAGCGGGATATGCTTTACGGCATCACGTAAGTCAGCACCGCGCTTATCGTCACATACCCATCCTGTAATACCAATATAAAGGCCTAACGACAAATACGCTTTTACTTGTTCAGTTGTGCCAGTAAAGCAGTGGGCAATTCCCCCTTTTAAGCTCGGCATATACTGGGTTAACAAGCCAATCTGCTCGTTAAAGGCATCTCTTTCATGTAAGTACACAGGTAAGTTCAATGACGTAGCTAACTTTAACTGCGCTTCAAAAACCGCTAATTGAACGTCCTGAGGTGAAAAGTTACGGTTAAAGTCTAACCCGCACTCACCGACAGCCACACACCCTTTATGTTGAGCGAGCTCACGTAAACGCTCATAGTCGCTTTCAGTGACATCTTTTGCATTATGAGGATGTACACCAATGGTGAAACAGCACTGATCAGGGTACTTTTCGTAAAGCGCTACCGCGGCATCCCACTCGTTGGGATGAGTGGTAATGACACACAGTTTATCAACACCGGCTTCTTGTGCACGTTGTATGACTTCTTCGGCGTCAAAACGCTTATCAAGCAGATTGACGCCTGCGTCGAACCAAGACATTTACTTAACGCGTTTTACTTTCATGCGCTTGTTAACACCTTCTACGCTTAAATAGAATGACCCTAACAGACCTCTTTCAATTGAAACTTGCTGACCTTCTTCAATCTTCAAGTAAGCGCTATCGCTCTGCTTCCAAACTGAGCCATCGCTAAACGTAATAATCTTTTTACCTCGAAGAGAGTCTTTAAACGATGCGATAGTGAGTGAAATCTCAGAGGCTTCAGCAGATAAATCACGTTTATGTTCTAAACCGAAGTCATTTTCAGGCTCTGCTGCGCTAGCAGGTTTGCTTACGGCAGGACGTGTATTCGGTTCAGCTTGCAATCTTGGTTTAGCAACCGTCTGCGATTTATACGCTTGTAATTGGCTTACAGATGCATCTGCGCCATCATATTGATTCAGTGATTTCGCAATATTGTCGTAACAAATGAGACGCTTTAAGCTGTTGTCTGTGTTCCGGCATTTTTCCATAGCATCAGCTACAGTCTCGGCGTGAACGTTAAGCGCTCCAAAAGCACACAATAATGTGGCAATAGATATCAGTCGAGTTTTCATTCTTATTCCTTGCTCTTTTTAACTTTTATGTATTGTCAGTGACTTCTTCTGACTCATCGTCACTTGGCTTTTTACCTGCGTAGAAACCACCCACAATGACGCCGACTTCGAATAGCAACCACATTGGTATTGCTAACAGAGTCTGAGAAATAATATCTGGTGGCGTCAGTAACATGCCAACTACAAACGCACCTACAACCACATACGGACGTTTAGCTCTTAGCGACTTAGCATCAGTCACGCCAGTCCAACACATCAGAATAATAGCTATGGGTATCTCGAATGAGACCCCAAATGCGAAGAACAGTTTCAATACGAAATTTAAGTAACTCGATATATCTGTACTTACCGTTACTCCTTCAGGCGCCACACTGGTGAAAAATGCGAACGCAATAGGGAATACAACGAAATAGGCAAAGGCCATACCGGCATAAAATAGTAAGGTACTTGATAAAAGCAGAGGCGCAACAAGGCGTTTTTCATTTCGGTATAAGCCCGGCGCAACAAAGCCCCACACTTGATAAAGCACATAGGGGATAGCAATGAAAAACGAGAGCACCAAG
Source organism: Alteromonas sp. ABH4_452 (assembly GCF_056311825.1). NCBI lineage: Bacteria > Pseudomonadati > Pseudomonadota > Gammaproteobacteria > Alteromonadales > Alteromonadaceae > Alteromonas > Alteromonas sp. ABH4_452. The sequence goes on from NZ_CM149973.1 coordinate 4,365,163, forward strand.
GTAAGTTTAAAAGGCGCGAAAAAGGGCGATGCCACATCGGTTGCAATCATACTTGAGTTTTCAGGTAGTGTTGCAAGTAATGGCATTGCTAACAGCTGGTAAAGGTCTTGTGCGAAAGCGGCAAGACACACAAATACGATCAGCACGCTCAAAAGGGCTTTGAGAATACGTCTGCGTAATTCAATTAAATGAGAAATGAGATTGTTAGCGTCAGACATCTATTGCTTTTTATATGGTTCTTGAACCGACTCGGCGGCTTTTTTAAGCTCATCGACACTTTGTTCAAGTTCAGGTGAAAGATCTTTAAGGCCTTGCTGCTCTGCTTTTTTCAAGTTTTCATGCAACTCATGCACACGCAGCTGATGCTCAACTTCTTGCTTAAAGCCCGTTGCTACATTACGCACGCTGCGAATTGTATTTATAGTAGAGCGCATGGCACCTGGCAGTCGTTCGGGCCCTAAAATAAGGAGTGCCAAAACGCCTACTACCAATAGCTCCCAAAAGCCGATATCAAACATCAGGATTTTTCTTTAACGTCGCTCTGTGTTTTTGTCGAAACAGGCTCAGCCGCTGACTTTTCTTCAACTTGCTTCTTTTGCTCAAAGTCGGCGTCTTTGTCTTCTTCGCTCACAGCTTTTTTGAAGCCTTTGATTGCGCCGCCTAAGTCAGTGCCGATACCTTTAAGTCGTTTTGTACCAAATAATAGCACTACGATAACCAGTACGATCAGCAACTGCCAAATACTAATACCACCCATAAAAATAATCTCCATTACATCGTTGTACACAGTATGCCATTGCCCGCCAATGCTTTCACCTGAATATTTACTCGAATGAATAAAGATTGACGTTTTAGCATCGACAATACATTCTCTGTATATCTTAAAAGCGAATAGTAAATACATTCAACTATTCTAATTTTTACAAGGAGTTAGTGAGCAATGCTGTGTCTTACCATTGTCTATTGTCATTTGTTGCTCTCTGCCCCTTCTACGCTGAATAATACTCCACACACGTTGAATCAACCCGTAAACACGACCAGTAGAAGCGCTTGTTACCACGACGCTATTAAACCTACGCACGCCCTTACTACAAATTCTGTCAATTCGAAAAATGACATACTGTCAGCCGCACAGGTGCAAGACGATGAGCAGTGGTTTGATATTTGGCAGCGCAGTTTTACTGACACTATGGACTTTACGGTAAAACAGCTCGATGGCTTGTTTATGAGCGACAGCCTTCCAATTACTTCCGGACGCAAAGAAGCAAGAGCGGAAGGCCGTATTCAACTCTCATGGGAGCCAAGAAGCAGTATGCTTACAGATACTGACTTACGCTTTCGTATTCGTGTTCGTTTGCCGGCTTTAAAAGAGCGCGTTGATTTACTATTGAGTGACAATGAAGACGAAACGCAGAACAATACAATACGGGCAGCAAGAGATACCGGAAATAACGACCGCGATAGGACGACTATTGCACTAAGGTTTCGCCCAGAACAAGATTCACATTATTCGTATAGAGTCGGCGCAGGACGTCGCGACCAACTTTATGCCATGACGCGATACAAAGACGCCTTCGCCTTTTCCAAACAGTGGGCCATGCTTTATGACGCAGAGCTTTATTATTACACCCGTGACCGATTAGGGGCTGAACTTGGGTGGGCAGTTCAATACGAGATGAGCAAAAAACATCTCATTCGCCAAAACAACCGCTTTTATTTTCGAGACAATACAAATGACTGGTTGTGGCGCCACGAAGTACATCATTTGTTTTCAGTAGATCAACATAACGCCGTTATTCCCCACTTAATGGTGGAGGGGCTGAGCCAACCTAACTATCGCGTAGAAGAAATTTACGGCGGGTTTAGATGGCGTAACAATATGTTACGCGATTGGCTTTTCTTTGAAGTAGAGCCCTTCGTGTTGTGGCTACGTGAAGAGGATTTTAAAACCTCTTATGGCTTAGCTTTGCGCGTTGAAGCTTACTATGGGCGAGATACTTAACTTAAGTGAGCACATATAAAAAAAGCTGTCGTAAGACAGCTTTTTTGAAAACGATACAATGAGTGATGTTTAAGGACGAAGCGCCCTATCACCTCGAGCAAGCCCACACACGCCGGTGCGCGATGATTCGATAATTTCAGCACACTGCCCCATAGTCGTGGCAAATGCATCTAGCTTATCTGTGGTGCCCGTAATTTCGATGGTGTAATTGTTTACGTTCACATCCACAATACGCGCACGGAAGATATCAGAGTTCCGCTTCACTTCAGCACGTACCGACTCTGTGCGAGTCGCAACTTTAATCAGCATAAGCTCGCGTTCAATGTGGGTTCCTTCAGTAAGGTCTACCACTTTTAGCACATCAATAAGCTTGTTCACTTGCTTAGTAATTTGCTCGATAACCTTATCATCGCCGTGCGTGATAATCGTTAGACGTGAAAGGCTCGCGTCGTCGGTTGGTGCCACACACAGTGAGTCAACGTTGTAACCACGTTGTGAGAATACACCAACGATACGAGATAGTGCGCCGGGGGCGTTTTCCATTAATACAGAGATAATACGTTTCATCAGGTTCGCTCCGTCTTGCTTAAGCGCATGTCATCCATTGCGCCAAACTTAATTTGCATTGGATATACGTGTTCGTTTTGGTCTACTGCTATGTCCATAAACACTAAGCGATCTGTGTAGCTGAAACATTTCTCCATTGCTGCGTCTAGCTCTTCGAGCTTGTCTACTTTAATGCCTACGTGTCCGTAAGCTTCTGCTAACTTCACAAAGTCAGGCATTGAATCCATATACGAGTGTGAGTGTCGCCCTTTATAAATCATATCCTGCCATTGACGAACCATACCTAAAGCGCGGTTGTTCAATGAGATAATCTTTATAGGCAGGTTGTACTGCAAGCAGGTAGATAGCTCTTGAATATTCATTTGAATACTGCCATCACCGGTTACTACCACAGACGTTGAGCCTGGGTGCGCAAACTGTACGCCCATCGCCGCAGGCAAACCAAAGCCCATAGTGCCAAGACCACCTGAGTTGATCCACTGACGCGGTTTGTCATAAGGGTAGTAAAGCGCGGCAAACATTTGGTGCTGACCTACATCAGAGCTTACATAAGCTTTGCCGTCGGTATGTTTATACAAGGCTTCAATAACGCGCTGTGGCTTAATGACTTCTTCGCCTTGCGCGTAGTTCAAGCACTCACGAGCACGCCATGTTTCTATCTGCTGCCACCAGTCGGCTAGCTTTTCGCTTTGACCTGATAAATCTTTTTTATTTACCTGGCTTAAAATTTGATCAAGTACTTTATCTACCGAACCTACAACAGGAATATGCGCATTTACGGTTTTAGAAATTGATGCGGGGTCAATATCAACGTGAATAATATCTGCATGAGGGCAGAACTTATCAACGTTGTTGGTAACACGGTCATCAAAACGCGCACCTAGAGCAATGATGCAGTCGGCATTATGCATGGTTTTGTTCGCTTCAAGCGTACCGTGCATACCAAGCATACCGATGAATTGCTTGTGTGTTCCCGGCATAGCGCCAAGGCCCATTAGCGTACAAGTTACCGGAGCATTTAGCTTTTCAGCTAACTCAATAACTTTTTCTGATGCGTCGCACGCTACTGCACCACCACCTACATATAATACCGGACGTTCTGCTTTAAGTAGCGACTCAACCGCTTTCTTAACCTGCTTGGGGTGGCCCTTTTCGGTAGGGTTATAAGAGCGCATGGTAACGTCAGTTGGGTACACATAAGGGTGCTCTTCCGCTACGTTAACAATATCTTTTGGCAAATCTACAACCACCGGACCAGGACGGCCAGTGTTAGCAATATAATAGGCTTTAGCAATGGCTTCTGGAATATCAACCGCGCGCTTAACCAAGAAGCTATGCTTAACGATAGGACGCGAGCACCCTACCATGTCAGTTTCTTGGAATGCGTCTTCACCAATGTGCTTCGACGGCACCTGCCCCGATAAAATTACCATCGGGATAGAGTCCATGTACGCAGTAGCAATACCTGTAATAGTATTCGTAGCGCCTGGACCTGATGTGACGAGCACTGTGCCGGTTTTGCCAGTTGAACGTGCATAACCATCCGCCATATGGGCGGCTGCCTGTTCATGACGTACGAGGACGTGTTTGACATCATCTTGCGCAAATAACGCATCATAAATGTCTAATACGGCACCACCTGGGTAACCGAACACGTGTGTCACTCCTACATCTTTTAGCGCTTCAACCACCATGGCTGCGCCCGACATCATTTTCACAGTGCTTTTCTCCTGTAATGGGTTGGGGGGTTTGTCAGCGTACGTTGACGATGCCTCGACTATAACTAAGGTAATAGGAAGATAAAACACCAAATTGCGTAAAAGTGAGATATATATCCCAATATTCGTAATAAATAGGATGGATATTTCGACTGAAGGTTTAATTTGACAGAAAATAGGATAGTTATTTACACAAAATTAACAGTGTGAACAATAAAGTTTAAGAATGAGAACGATGCGCCTTTATCCACTAACGTGCATAAAGGCATAAGCTTAATCATCTAGATCAATATCAATGTCACTGTTATCGCTTATATCTTCATCATCGTCAACTTCTTCTGCAGCCGGGCGCTTAGAACCATAAATGCTTGCAGTTTTCGGTCTATTAATTCGCGCTTGGTATTTTAACCACGCTTTTTCCTGTGGTGTAGCGGGTTCACGGTGCCCAAGTGCCGACTCCAAATAAGCTTGCTCTTCGTCGTTTTCTGGTATGATCTTTCCGTCAACTAAAGCGGCAAACAAACTTCCATGAGTTTGTAGAAGTTTGCTTTCATTAATTGAAAAATCACCAGAGCGTGCGAAGCCGTAGGGATAGTTCTTCTTATCTGCGAAGGGTTTTCTTGTGACTTGTTCTTTTGTGATTACAGACATCTTAACCTCTTTCATTGCGGCTCCTCATGCTGCTTAAAAGGAGGGCTGCCACTTAAAAGTTGAATGAAATAGACTTCCGATATAGCGCCTTAATCGCTTACCAGTCTATTCTTAGATGTGTTTTTGAATGCTGTCAATTAGAAATAGGCGTGTCGTAAAAACTTAATATTGTGCTTTAAAGCTGACATAAAAAAAGGCCGCAAAAGCGACCTTCAAATAACACGACATAGTTTAGCGTTTTTCGCTTACCCAAACAGTAATAGTGCCATCTACAACCACGGTCCCTTCTGCGTTATACGCTTTAACCGAAATGGGTAAATCTCCCGGCTTCCACGCATCCGCGGGCACTTCGGCAACACAGCGAATGTCTGAGTCTGCTTTTGCAGGATATTTCACTTCCATGCCCTTTGGGATCCACCTAAGGTTTTTAGGGATTGATGCTTCGCACATAAAGCCCATGGCCATTTCTAAGCCATTACAAATCGCAATGACATGAACCGTGCCGATGTGATTTTCTACCACTTTCCGCTTTTTAATGAGCACTTCACAGTAGTTAGGTTCAATGTCTGTAATAAGGGGGGAAACTGTTGAGAAATAGGGCGCTCTACGGGCTGAATACCAGCTAAACAGCTTTTTCCCAAATGGCAGCTTCATAAATTTGTTATAAGTGTTTAGTACGTAATTCTTTGACATAATTGTTCACGCTCATTTTCTATAAAGTGCTACTGCAGAAAGCGGTGCTGATACTTCGGCTTTTATGCAATCTGTGCGATCTGGTTAGACCAGTAAGTATAGCGTTAACATAATCGTTACGTTTAAAGGTTGCAAACGAATCTACGATTTTTCTATTAAATAATACCCAATGACTTCTGCAAAGCTTCGGTTTGTAACGCGTAGCGTTTCCAGCGACCTATTGAACGGGTATTTATTGGTTCTCGTACCTGAACTTTACTGGCAGTCGAAACCGGAAGCTTGTTATTTTCAACGTGTAAACATTGTTCTTCCCAAGGCAAATTGCAAAACGCCAATAGCTCTTTAACTTCAGTCTCTGGATGCTGAGCAAGTTGCTCGTATGATTGCAGGCGAATAGCATTCGGATATGTATCAGCAAATTTTCTCACCCACTTTTCGAAACTTTGATATAGCTGCCCTATCACATCAAGGTCGTAAGCATAGGCGTAATAAGGGCTATGGATAGAAAACAATTGTCTAAAATTACCCACGCAAGTATCCATAGGATCTCTTAGTAAGCACACTATTTTGGCGTTTGGTAGAGCCTGCCTTATTAGGTCAATATAAAAGAAGTTAAACGGCAGTTTGTCGACTAAATGTTTTGAATCTTGTCGCAAGAATGACGTGCGCTGAAGATAGCGTTCTCCAACCTTGGAAAGATCGCATTCATATGCCCTTTCTATCGTATGCTTATCGAGCACCAGTTGGCTGCTGGTTTGAGTTACCTCTTTAACAGCCACGCCAAAGTCTTGTAGTTCTCCTCCAGAGGCAACTAATGAATGATGACTAAGTATCCGCTCAACTAACGTTGTGCCGCTGCGAGGCATACCAACAACAAAAATTGGAGCGTCGCTTTGGGAACCACGACTAGAAAAGGAATCGGGGTTTACTTGTGCCTGCAAATTATTATTAAGAGTACTGAATATTGCCTGATATTCTTTAAGTGTGCTTTCGCTGCGTGCCTTTTGGGGTGCTTTCGCGTGCTTCAGCGCGTCGAAAGCACGCCCGTAATCACCAAGAGCTTCATACTCCTTGGCAAGCGCATGCCCTATATGAAGACGCGCATCAGAATTTTTCTCTACCCTTTCTACCCTTTCAAATAAGGGTTCAAGTCGTGCTAGATGATTATTTTCAGCTGAAACACCGCCAAGATCAGACAAGGCAAAGTGCGCCTGAAAAAAATGAGGTTCGCTATTTATGGCCTTTTCAAAGTGTTTTCTGGCTAGCTCAAACTTCCCCGCAAACTTGCAGCTGACAGCATAGTTGTAAAGGTATTGCGGATTCGCTGGCGCTAGCGTAAGTGCTTTTTCAAAATAAGCGATAGCCTTTTCATGTAGGCCGACTCGAGACAGTGAAACGCCAACCGTATCTAAATCGAGTGCACGAGAAAGGCTTTCCACTGGAGCTTGCTCTACTCGCTCTAGTGCTTGCTGCATGTCGCCCCTTAACGCAAAACATTTGGCTAGGTAGGCAAAAGTAACGGGGCGGTTTTCTATCTCGTTAGATTTATTTAACAAGGCGATTGCTTTTTCTATTTGGCCAATTTCAATATGAATTATGCCAAGTAAAAAATAGGCGTGAGCATGCGGCCCGAATTGTTGAATTACTTCTACACAACAGCGATGCGCTTGCTGATAGTCACGTTGTGATAAAAAACTTAGGGCCTCATCTAAACGAGTTTGACTTGTATTCATTTTTAGCTTTTTTTTAAAACCGTTCTAATACGAAAAAGGCGCTTACACGTTAAGCGTAAGCGCCCTTATATTGTATCGTGTAGCAGTAACTATACTACATGCCAAATTGATACTTAAACATCAATCCTACAGTACGCGGTGTTAACACATAGTGACCATAGTTTCGCTGTAACTCGGTACCGTTTGGTTCTAGGGTATCGTTGAATTGACCTAAACCAATATCACCTACGTTACGACGTGTTGAAGTAAACGCATACTTATCAAATAAGTTGTCGATATATAGCGTTACCGACCAGTCTTCATCTGAAATAGTGGCGTTCAGATTACTTACTGCATAACCAGGAAGCGCTTCACCATCTTGACGTAGACCAACAGTAGTGTACACATCACTTTGTGCAGTGATACCGTAGTTTACGTTTAGCATTTTGTCGTCAAATACTTCTTGGCTGTATGTAATGCCGAATGAAAACTGATGCTCTGCCGTTCCTGGTAAACGATCACCCTCTTTACCATCGTAGAAATCTTGAAGCTCTGTACCTTGATCATCGAACACGCCGAATAAGAAAGGTGCGTCGGCTGTTAACTCAGCTTTTGTGTAGGCATATGTTGCATAAGTCGTGATGTTGTCGCCAATAATACCACGCACCGAGAACTCAGCCCCTTTCGACTCTGCACCTTCTGCGTTAACAATAATAGGCTGCTGACCATTGATTGTAGCCCCAGATACCTGCGGGTCCTGCCAGTCAACATAGAATAGCGCGGTATTTAATTGAAGCTTATTTCTAAAGAAACTGGTTTTAACGCCTAGCTCGTAGTTAGTTGTAGTGTCAGCCTCATAGAGTTGCTCTTCAGGAGTAGCACAAACTATTTGGTTATTCAGATCGTCAACATTATCAGGGCAAGCACCGACGCTATTCGCGCCACCAATTCTAAAGCCTTCACTGATGGTCAAATAACCCATAGTACTAGCGGTAAATTGATAGCTAGTGTTGAACTTAAATAACGTGCCGCTATCGTCAGCCTCTGTCTCACCATAATCTAGTACAATAGAATCAGACGCTCGACTTTCAAAAACAGAATTATACAGCGGTAAATCTACTGCCGAACGCGAATAGACATCATATTGATAGGCGCGCAGACCTAATGTTACGTCCCAGTCTCTTGTTAACTCGTAAGATAGTTCACCGAATAGAGCTTTTTCAGTCACTTCGCTTTCGTCTACTGAAAAGTATTCAAGCGAGTCAGGACGGTAGTTACCCTCTACACCCCACACTTCGATAGCATACACATCAAAATTAGGCGTGAATTCCTTACTGCTGCCTTCACTGTCTAAATCGTAATAAAAACCACCTACTATCCAAGATAAAGGGCCGCCAGTTTGCGAAACTAAGCGAAGCTCTTGTGTAAAAACTTCGCGTTCTGATTCTTCTTCGGTGTAAGCAGAAAATGCTGGAAATTCTTCATAGCTATAGTCTAAGCGAATCAGCAAGTCGGTTTGGTCACGCTGACCGTTTGCATTAAAGTTAGATAAACCCGTCGCAGACACTAATTCCGCAAAGCCCAGGTCGGCACTCATTTCTAAACTCAAAAGTTCGTCTTCTTTTTCGCGAGGCTCTTCATAGCGATACGCTGACTCATACTCACCAATAACTTCGCTCAAAGGATTTTCAGAGGAAAGAGAGTCGTAATGGGTAATAGAACGGCCTTCAACGTCTTGCTTTTGATAGAAGTAAGTCAAAGTGCTGTCAAACCATTCGTTTGGCGCCCAGCGCACTGCAATACGACCAGTTAGCGTATCTTCGCCATTGGCATCTTCAACCTGTTTTAAGTTGCTATTTACTTCTTCTTCGTTAGACCAGTCTGGATCTGGCAACGATACGCCGCCTTCTCTTACTACATAGTTGTAGTCAAGGAAACCAGGGTTATTGAAATAGTTTAGTGACGCACGTACCGCTAATTCACCATCAATAATAGGTGCATTAAAGACAATGCTGCTTTCTCCGCCTAGCGAGTCACTTTCGCTGATGTTGAATACATCACCCGTTACTTCACCAGACATAAACTCTAGGTCAACTTTCTTAGGAAGGTAGCGAATAGCGCCACCTAAAGTACCGGCTCCATAAAGCGTACCTTGCGGGCCAATAAGAACTTCAACCCGATCCACGTCGACTAGACGCATGTTAAGAAAAAGAGGAATGTCACCAAAATAAGTGGCTACCGTGCCCCCATTTGAACCGGGGCCTGATGAATTAGTATTTAGACCACGTACGATAATCGGAGAGTCGTTTCGCCCGCCTTGATCAGTCACAGTAAGACCAGGTACCCAACGGGCTACGCCGTCAAGATCTTCAATATTCTGTTGGTCTAAAACGTCTGACGTGAGCGCTGAGATATTAATAGGTACTTCTTGTAGCGTACCGCTTCTGCGCGTTGCAGTTACCTCTACTTTTTCAATTTGTTTTTCGTCTACTGCAACCGTTTGGGCGTATGCGCCTTGGCTTGAGCAAGCGGCTAATACTGCGCCTGCCACAGCGGAAATATGAAAAGGAGCACTTTTACTCTGCATGTTCTCTCTCTTTAAATGGACATTACTAAAAAGTCACTAGCCCATTCCGTTGGAATAACAGAGTCCTTCTGATTAAGTGTTTCTAGTGTGAATTGGGTAATTATGCGTACCGGCTCGTTCTTGGTCGCCTTACTCTTATCTATCGTTACTATTCACCGAAAAGGGTCTAGAGCCTACAGCTCAGCAGAATACGTGCCGGAATTTGCGCGCATTCTAATATAAAAACCGATAAAAGCCAGATCAAAACAGGGTATTTATTCATATTAAGTGCAATTATTCTCAAAGAATGACACAAGAAGAGGCAGGCGCACTGTATAAGAACCCATAAGGCAATGGCTTTTTAATTTATATTTCAACTATTTATAGAATTTAATCTACAACCTAACCATGAACGCACCAATTTGATGCAAATACGGTAGAATTAATATCCAGAACCAAAGAATAATGTGATGTAAACGAGAAACGTAAAAGTCATTCGTTATTTAGTCGACGATTAATATAATCATTGAATCGACTGTTATCTCTACACTTTACTATTCCCTGGACAGCTATAGAGTCGGGTGAAGAAGGAAAATCGCGATCTTCAATCGTAATTCCCTTATTTTTACTGAGGGCGCTGAATAACTTTCCTTTTATTGAACTGCAATCAACGACTATTTCAACGCTTTTTAGAAAATCTTCGTTTTCAGTATTGAAGGAGTTAGAAAGCTTAGGGTTTCTTTTCACATTCGAATAGGTTTTGTTTGAAGGTGATTGATTGGCGATGTCATGCAAACGTTGTGCGTTCAGACGATTGATATAATCTTGTGTGGCATCCCGAAATTTAAGCTTGGTTTCTTCTGTTCTTGCTTTAAATTGTGGTGAAGGTTCTTTAACCAAAAGTTTCTGTGGCTCTTTAGATTTGCCAACCACTTCGCTAGCGCTCGTTACTTTCTCACCTTTTTTCGCTTTTTTAATGGCAACGCTATGTTCTAGGTCGCTACCTTTCTCATTCACTGGTTCTGAATCAATTTCGGTCTTTTGAGGGGCAGTCGTTGGCCTTACTAATACTGCCTTTAACAATACGGGCGTAGAGTGTTTTTGGCTTACAGACTCGTTACCAGTGGTGAATGCCAACGCGAGTAACAGTGCCCCATTGATACCAAGTGAAAGTATAAACGCACGGAGTGCAGAAGCGTTTGGCAGGCTTACTTGAGTAAAACAGTTCCTCTCAAGCTCATACCTATCAATCCTTGGCTCTACCATTAATGCATCCATCCATAAAAGCACCTAGTAGTTGAGCATTGCCAAAGCAGAAAGTTCAAATAGCTTTCGCTTACAAAGTAACTGCGATTATGGGATATGGATACTGAAGAAAAAGTCTAGAGCGGGAAACAGATTTGAACTAGTTGCGAGGCAATGGCCGATACTCGGTCGCAGGCCCTTCAAGGGGTCGCATTGATACATCTGCAAATGTTTAAATTTTTGTGATGTTTGAAAATTTGGAGCGGGAAACGAGATTCGAACTCGCGACCCCGACCTTGGCAAGGTCGTGCTCTACCAACTGAGCTATTCCCGCATAGAGTCGATGCTGTGCATCTTATAGGCAATCTAGAGACCTAGATTAAAATTTGGAGCGGGAAACGAGATTCGAACTCGCGACCCCGACCTTGGCAAGGTCGTGCTCTACCAACTGAGCTATTCCCGCAACAAAAGAGGTACTTCGTTTGAAGTGGTGCGCATTTTACAAAAATTTTGGGGTAACGCAACCTTTAATTCTACTTTTTTTGCACCTCGATGTTCGAATGCTTAAATCGTAAACACTTTCTCTCGATAATAGCGCATTTCTTCAATAGACTCGCGAATATCATCTAAGGCTAAGTGTACGCCTTTCTTTTCAAAACCATTTAATATTTCAGGCTTCCAGCGGCGCGTTAGCTCTTTTATTGTACTTACATCAATATTTCTATAGTGGAAGTAAGCTTCAAGCTCGGGCATGTACTTAACCATAAAGCGTCTGTCTTGCCCAATGGTGTTTCCACACAGCGGCGATTTACCTGCATCTACCCACTGCTCTAAAAAGGCAATGGTTTGTGCAGACGCTTCTTCTACACTTATTTTACTTTCTCGACAGCGCGTAGTTAATCCACTTTCCCCGTGAACGCGTGTGCACCACTCGTCCATATTGTCTAACACGTCATCGTTTTGATGTACTGCAATCACAGGGCCTTCTGCCAAAATATTCAGCTGTGCATCGGTAACTATTGTAGCAATTTCCATTACTACACAGGTTTCAGGATCTAACCCTGTCATTTCCATGTCTATCCAAACAAGGTTACTGTCGTGTTTACTCATTACTTTCCTCTTTGCGCTACAGGCATGGCAACCATGCCCTACAAACGGTATTATTGACATAGTATACGTGAAACTAGAAAAGAATCGTGGCGAAAAAACCAAAACTTACACAACGACAGAAACGACAAGTTGCAGCTAACAGAAGCAAACGCTTGCGTGAAAAGCACGCCACTAAAGGCGCAGCCAACCTAGATGAAAGCACGTTAGAAAGCGGCACTGTGATTGGCCGTTTCGGTAAGCACGCTGACGTTGAAGATGCCAGTGGCGACGTATCCCGCTGTCACATTCGCCGAACCGTTGACTCTGTAGTGTGCGGAGACAAGGTGTTTTTCAGCAAAGGAGATGAAGCTGAGTCGGGTGTAAGGGGTGTTATTGAAATAGTAAAAGACAGACATTCGGTACTTACACGCCCAGATTATTACGACGGCATTAAGCCCATTGCGGCAAATATCGACCGAATCATTGTGGTCAGCGCTATATTACCTACTCTTTCACTGAATATTATCGACCGCTATATCGTAGCCTGTGAAGATATCGGCATTACGCCCCTGATTGTACTCAACAAAGTCGAGTTGCTTAGCGATGAAGAGCGCGAAAACGTTGCAGAGCAGCTTAAAACTTACGAAAAACTGGGCTACGAAGTACTGTTCACTAGCTGTAAAACTGGCGAAGGAATCAACACACTCAATAAATACCTTAACGATAATATCAGCGTTTTCGTAGGGCAGTCGGGCGTTGGTAAATCGAGCCTTATTAACCAAGTTTTGCCAGACGCGGATGAGTTAACCGGTGACATTTCAGATAACTCAGGGCTGGGGCAACACACAACCACAGCGGCTAAACTGCTTCATTTACCGGCTGGGGGGGATTTAATTGATTCTCCAGGGGTACGTGAATTTGGCCTGTGGCATATTCCTACCGAGAGAATTACATGGGGTTTTATTGAGTTCAGAGATTATTTGGGCGGCTGCAAATTCAGAGACTGCAAGCACTTAAATGACCCCGGCTGCTTATTAAGAGAAGCTGTAGAAGAAGGAAAAATTAGCGCTGAACGCTTCGATAGCTACCATAAAATTTTGACGACTATGGAAGAGCAGCGTCCTAGCCATAGTCAGCCACCTGGGGCATAGCAACTGCCCTAGGGTTTTGACGTTGCTGAAACGCCGAACCTGCAGAAGCGTCTTAAAAGCACATCATTTATTACTAACATTGAGCTTACTGGCATTGAGTAGCGAGGCTAAACCAGTAAAGAAAATGTTGCAGTGTGAACCATATGCTTATGCTTTTGTGTAAGCACTCATAACCCTAAAGTTGCTCTTACTACCACAACTTACTATACAATAACGCTATCTATGCAATGCGTTATTGCTTGCATAAAAGAAACGGAGATATTTTGTGTTAGATTGGCTTAAAGTTAATTTACAATACGTTACACCCAAGCACCTGCTTTCACGCCTTGTGGGCAAACTTGCAGAAGCAGAAATGGGTAGCGTAACCACCTTTTTCATCAAGCTGTTTATCAAACAATACAATGTTGATATGACTGAAGCGCTGCATGAAAAGCCCGAGCATTACCGAAGCTTCAATAAGTTTTTCACGCGCCCTCTTAAACCTGAAGCACGTACCATCGATGAAAACGAGGACGTACTGATCCACGCCGTTGACGGTACGGTAAGTCAGTTTGGCGATATTCATAGCGACAGTATCTTCCAAGCCAAAGGTCACGACTTTAGCTTAACTACCTTGTTAGGCGGAAAGCCTGAAGTAGCAGCACCATTTAAAAATGGTAAATTTGCTACTATTTACCTTGCCCCACGCGATTATCACAGAATTCATATGCCAGTTGAGGGCACATTAACTGATATGCTGTATGTGCCAGGCGAATTGTTTTCAGTCAATCCGCTTACGGCACAAAATATACCTGGGCTATTTGCACGTAACGAACGTGTAGTGGCGCTGTTTGATACGCCTGTAGGCAAAATGGCTATGGTATTAGTAGGCGCAACTATTGTGGCCAGTATTGAGACCGTTTGGGCAGGCACAGTTACGCCACCTGCAGGTAAAAACGTTCAGCACTGGTCATATGAAAAAGACACAGAAGCGTCTGTTTTCCTTGAAAAAGGTGCCGAACTTGGCCGATTCAAACTGGGCTCTACCATTGTGGTATGTTTTGAAAAAGACATGATCAACTTTGAAGATATTGCCCCAGGTATGGTTACTCGCCTAGGTGAGCCTATGGCTTCAAAACTATCTTCACAAGAGATAGTTTCCCAAGACCTTGCTTCGTCTGAGCCTGAGCAAAGTAGCGATGAGTTCGATGACGATGCAGGTGATACAAAAAAAGAAACACCATCTGAGGGCGCTGACAGCTAGTTTATGGATGCTGTTAAAAAAAGCCTGATTTCGCTTCATCTCACGGTCATTTTGTTAGGTGGTACAGCCCTTTTCTCTAGGCTTGTACCACTTAGTGCCAGTGACATTACCTTGGTGCGTTCAGTATTTGCTTGCATCGCCCTGCTGGCATTTTTGAAACTGGCCGGAAATAAAATAAAGCTAAATTCCAGAAAAGATTATGGCGTCGCTCTTGGTCTAGGGCTTTTAATGGCGCTACATTGGGTTACCTATTTTGCCGCAATGCAATATGCTGGCGTATCTGTGGGCATGATTGCGCTATTCACATTTCCCGTTATCACAGTGCTTATTGAACCTTTTTTCGAACGGGTTAGGCTGGTGTGGCAGGACATTGTATCTACGTTAACCGTAGTCATTGGTGTTTATTTAATTGTGCCTGAAACATCGTTGGAAAATGACGTTACCCTTGGGGTGCTCATCGGTATTGCTTCTGCCATCTTGTATTCATTTAGAAACCTAATTCACCGTAAGCATTTTAAGCACTATACGGGTGCACAGGCCATGGCGTGGCAGACCTTGGTTATCAGCATTCTGATGTTGCCGGTAGGCAGTGCGGAAATAGCTTCGGCGTCAACGAGCTCTTGGCTAATGCTGTTGCTTTTAGGCACAGTATTTACCGCGCTTCCCCATGCTTTAATTGCGGCGAGTCTACGTCACTTGCGGGCAAAGACATTTTCACTTATTGCCTGCATGCAGCCGCTTTACGGTGTCTTTCTTGCCATAATTTTGCTTAATGAAAAGCCCGGTTTAAGCGCATTGCTAGGCGGCATTCTTATAACGTCGGCGTCAGTCTATGAAACGCTTAACACCCATAAGTTACACAGCGCGAACGATAAGTAACATTCGCGCTGAAATTTAAGGAAGGAATGTCGATGCTAATTTTTGCCCACCGAGGCGCCAGTAAAGCCGCCCCAGAAAATACACTAAAAGCGTTTAAATTGGCCTTCGAGCAAGATGCCGACGGCATTGAGTTTGATACTTATCAACACGAAAGCGGCATTATTGTTTTTCACGATAGAACCCTTACACGTAGAGCCCGCGAGACAGGTTATTTGTTAGATACGCCGTGGCAATCCCTCAAACAAATGGACATTGGCGATGGAGAACGCATACCTTCACTTTCCGAGACCTTGGCATGTGTTCCAAATGATAAGTGGTGCAACATTGAAATTAAGCACTTGCATGACGTAGATAGCTGGGTAAAAGATGTTAGAGCGGCGGTGCAGCAAAGCGGCGTTAATGTTAACAAGCTACTTATCTCTTCATTTAATCACCATTGGCTTAAAGCGATTGCACACCTGTGGCCGGAAGTAAAAATTGGCGCTTTAACCGCAAGCTATGAACTAGACTGCACGGCAAGCGCAAGGGCCCTTAGTGCTTACTCGGTAAATATTGCGCTAGACGCGGTTAATAAGCTGTTCGTACAAACTGCGCTGCAGGAAGGCTTTGATGTTTTCGTTTATACAGTGGACGAACCTAGAGATATGCTAATGCTTAAAGAGTGGGGGGTAACCGGCATATTTACTAATCTGCCAAATGTAGCATTTAATACACTATCTGATTAGATCACGTATTTTCTTGAGGCTATGTTCTTTTAAAAACACCAGATACAAAAAAACGAGCCATTGGCTCGTTTCTTAAAACTCTGTTTTACTAGCTACTTAAATTCAGTAGATAGATGGTCTGAAAACACTGTGTTTTTGCAGCACTTACACTGTCGACACAGGCGCATATTGATCCAGTGACCCGCTACAATTAACCCTGCCCCTACCGCAATAGTAAATGGTTCGTAATGATGCCCAAAAATATCTTTATGCCAGTAAATTGCGCCACCAGTAAACAGTAGTGCCAGCGGGTAATATTTGCCGTGGTAGCGAATGGCACCGCTAATCAAGGCTACCGCCCCAACAATCAGTGAGAACGTCAAAATAGTTCTTTCAAACCATACTTGGGCAAAAAAGCTAGAACCGATAAGCGGTAACAGAGGCACCAAAACAGGTAGCGCAAGGCAATGCAGCGCACACAAGCTCGACACCCAGATGCCAAGTTTGTCTAGTTTTGTTGGATTCTCGTCAATTGGAGTCATTACTCTAATTACCACCGTGCTTGAAAATGTATACGCGAATTATTCGCCATAGACGTTATATTATAACAGACTCACGAAAATGAGAAACGTTCCCACATTAAATTTTGATCTTATTGAGATGAAAATAGACTAATTAAGTAAGAAAAAAGGCGAGGATTTTACTCGTTAGGCGCCGTAGTCGAGCGTTCCGTAACCTCTTTAGATTCAGTATTCTCTTTGAATTCAGTTATCTCTTTATATGAGGAACTCTGCACAAACTCACTGCTAACAAACCTATCCTGCTCACTTATTTCAAAGCCTGTTTTGTTTACACCTGTACGAGTAAGCTGAGCTGTTTGGCTCCGTTCTTTACCAAACTGTTTAGCCACTTTAGGTGCGTAAGAAAAATAGTCGGCTACGGAAGTAAGGGTAAAACCCTCTTTTTCAAGAGAGGGTAAATGGGTTTTCAAGAACTCGACCGTTTCAGGATGAGGGTGACCAATCACTACAACGTGCCCATTCTTTTGAGCGATGCGTTTCATATGATTAAACTGCTTCAACAAGAACGACGGCTCTAGTTTGTGGTCGAGAAATATTTGCCTGCTTGTACTGGGTACACCCAAACGCTGCGCAATTTCTTCACCTTTAGTTAGCACAGTAGTTCTGCTATCTACAAAGAAGAGACCTTGGCGCTTTACCTCTTTTAACAGCGCTTCCATTCCTTCTTGCTGACCGGTAAAGGCACTGCCCATGTGGTTGTTTACGCCTACTGCGTTTGGCACACTTTTCATCGCTTTGCGCAAATTATAAGTAATAGCCCCGGCAAACATATCCGTGGTTAATCCAAGCGGCCCCATGTTTTTACCATTTTGGGCTTGCATAGGCATATGAAGCATTACCGCCCTGCCCTCTTGCTCAGCACGGTACGCAATTTCAGATGCCAATGGAGTTTGTGGAAGTATGGAGAACGTGATTTCTTTAGGGAGAGAAAAAGCAGCGATATCGGACGGCCTGTATCCCAGGTCATCTAATATTATTATTATGTCTGACTTTGCGTTTACTTTAGGGCTAATTAGCCCGCATAAAACAAAGATTATACAAGGCATTAGCAGACGCAAAAGCATCTAGATCACATCCGTTTTTCATCATTATTATTAAGCGCACTGTGTGAATGTATTCACTTTGACGTTAAGCATACCAACAACAAGCGTACTTTCAACAAAACTAGTTTTTTATTACCGTCTTATTACAGGTGAATCATGAACAACCTTTGTAAAGGGAGGTAAATGTTGCGTAAATCTGGTGCTACGCACTAAAAAAATCAGTGATAGGTCGATACTTTATGGTTAACGACCACCCAGCATTTAAGGTTTCACTATGATTTCAGGTATTAATGATTCTTCAGCAGCACAACAACTAAGACCAAGTACTCCACCACCGCCACCAAAAGGGCAGCAAACATCACTTACTGACGAGCAAACACAGGCTTTGCAATCGATTTTAGAGCAATATGACGCTGATTCACTAACCAGTGAAGACGCAACATCTATTGTTGAACAATTGAAAAGCGAAGGCATCGAGCCTGGAAAAGCATTAGAAAGTGCACTTAGCAGTGCGGGTTTTGACGCAAAACAAATCGGCGAACTCGCTGGTTTAGGTGAAGGTAAACCTCAACGTCCACTGCCCGATACAGCAACATTTGAAGTTACTGCCTAAATTTTATCGTGACTTTAACGGTTTAATCCAGCCAAGCTTTCGGGTTTAGCGCTTTGCCTTTGTGGCGAATTTCAAAGTAAAGATTAGGATATTCCTGACCACCGCTTCGACCCACAAGAGCAATGCGTTCCCCTTGCCGAACCTCATCCCCCGACTGTTTCAGCAATGCTTGATTGTGTCCATAGACACTCATATAACCCTCGCCATGGTCGATGATGGCAACCAAACCAAAACCACGCAGCCAGTCGGCATACAATACTCGTCCGGGCGCAATGCTGTTAACTGGATCGCCCTCAGCACCATCAATTACAATACCTTTCCAAGAAATCTGCCCTTGGCGGCGACTACCAAACAAATGACGTATTTTGCCTTTCACAGGTGCGGGAAGTTTACCCTTTTGCTTAGCAAGTCCATTCATGCTGAACTCAGCGGCACGCGCGGCCCGCTCTGCTGCAATGCGGGCTGCCTCTATGGCGCCTTTTAGCGCTTTCTCATCGGCCTGCAAAGACGCAATTCGCTGGTTTTCTGAAGCAATGGTTTTATTTATTTTCTTAAGCGTTGCTTTGCGGTCGGCTTGCCGGGTGATAAGCACTGCCCGCTGGCCTTCCTGCTCCTCTTTAAGCGCGACTAGCGACAATGCTTTTTCACTGAGTTCGGCGGTAACGTCTTCAAGTCTTGCAACATTACTTCTAAAACTTTCGATTTCGTTTTGGCGCGCTTTCGCCACGTATTGATAGTAGGTAATAACACGCTCAAAAGTACGCGCATCATCTTGATAAAAAAGCATCTTAGCGTAGTCGTAGTGACCAGCCATGAAGGCACTTTTGAGTTGACTTGCCAGTAAAGATTGCTGTTTGCGAATAGCAACTTTCAATGCATCTTGCTCTTCTTTTAGCGTAGCTTCTTCTTGCTTAACGCTTTTAAGCGTTTGTTCAGTGGTAGATAACGCTTTTGCTACTTTCGCTATATCAAGCTCTGACGCCTTTAGCACAGCTTTTAGCTCTTCTGCGCTGGCTTTATTGTTTTCGAGCACTTGCTGCCTCGCACGCAGTTCGGCCTGCAGCTTTGCTAACTTTTCTCTTTGCGCACTAGCTTCGCTGTCTTGGGCTAACGCATCACTTCCAATTGGCATAACAGCCAGAGCTACTATGCATCCGATAACTGAAAGAAATGAACGTGCTGACATAACGTGCGCTTAAAACCTCAACTTTTGCAATGGTGATAACTGCCTGACCAGCTGTATTTCACCACCACTATTAATAACAACATCCAGTGTATCTGACGGCTTCCCATATGCCCAGTGCAATTTATCCGTAATATCAATCATCTAAAGTATTTAAGATCAAAGCATGGTGAAAGTCTCTTAGCTAACTGAAAGGTAAGCTGGTTTCTCGCCCATTTTTCTATATACTTTGCACTCTTTTCATGGTCTGTAGACAGGGTTAGAGGTAATGGATCAACTAATAGAATTTGCTAGCAACAATATTATTCTTGCTGGTATTTGGGTTGCGCTGATTGCCATGTTGATATTTAGCTATATCAGTACATGGACATCTTCGGTAAAAGAATTAAGCACACACGAAGCAACGCTTTTAATTAATAAAGATGATGCGATAGTGTTAGACACACGACCTGCAAAAGAGTTTAAAGCTGGCCACATTTTAGGAGCCAGACAAATTAAACCTGAAGAAGTGCGTGAGAAAAACTTCAAGAAACTTGAAAACAGCAAAGACAAACCCATTATCGTAGTATGCGCTATGGGTAATCAGGCTCGTGGTACAGCAAATGCGATGCTAAAAGACGGCTTCGCGAATGTGAATGTATTAAAAGGCGGAATGAACGCGTGGCAAAGTGCCAGCCTTCCCGTTTCTAAATAACAGGTAACCTTTATGAGCAAAGTAGAACTTTACACCAAGGGGCATTGCCCTTACTGCCACCGTGCAAAAGCACTGTTAACGCAAAAAGGTGTAGAATTTACCGAATACCCAATAGACGTTAAGCCTGAGCTACGTGACGAAATGATTGAACGCGCAAATGGCGGCTGGACTGTCCCACAAATTTTCATTGACGATCAGCACGTTGGTGGCTGTGACGATATGATGGCTTTGGAAGCACAAAGCAAACTAAACCCAATGCTGGGTTTAGCGTAAGCGTCAGCGCATACGGCAACGCACTACATTAAACTAAAACGACAATTAAATAGGAAATACCATGGCTGACGAAAATCAGACAAACAACGGTGAAGCAGCAGGCGCACAAGCGCAACAAGGTGCTCAGTTCAATATTCAGCGTATCTACACAAAAGATATTTCTTTTGAATCGCCAAACGCACCGGCTATTTTCACTAAAGAGTGGAAGCCAGAAATTAAACTAGACATCGACACTAGCACTAACAAGCTAGAAGAAAATACGTTTGAAGTTGTACTTTCAGTTACCGTTACTGCAACGCTAGGTGAAGAAACAGCCTTCCTTTGTGAAGTTCAACAGGCAGGTATTTTTGCTATCGGCGAAATGCCAGATCAAAACAAAGCGCACACACTAGGCTCGTTCTGCCCGAACATGCTTTTCCCATATGCGCGTGAGACTATTTCTAACTTGGTTAACCGTGGTACCTTCCCTCCACTTAACCTTGCGCCTGTTAACTTTGACGCTATCTTTGCGGCTTATGTGCAAAAACGTGCACAACAAGCGCAAGGCGAAGCGCCTAAAATGGACGCCTAATTAGGTGACCATGGAGCAGGTGAACATGAAGTCGAACTTGGTTTCTGAGTCGGTTTCAGTATTGGGGGCGGGGTCGTATGGCACCGCCCTTGCTTTTTGTCTTGCCAGAAATGGTAACCCAACACTGCTTTGGGGTCGTGATGAAAAGCACATTGCTGAAATGAAAGCGAACCGAGAAAACAGCCGATATCTTCCTGGCGCAACTTTTCCCGATTCACTTATTGTAAATGCCAACTTAGAAGAAGTCGTTGCTGCCAGCCGAGACATCTTGGTAGTGGTTCCTAGTCACGCATTTGCCGCTATGCTTCAAAGCTTGAAGCCATTGCTTAAACCGCATCAACGAATCATTTGGGCGACTAAAGGGCTTGAACCTAAGACTGGGCGCTTGCTTCGCGATGTGGCGGAAGAAATTCTAGGGACAGATTATCCCTTAGCAGTTTTATCCGGGCCTACTTTCGCTAAAGAAATGGTAGCGGGATTACCTACTGCAATTTCATTGTCTTCTACCGACGATACCTTAAGTGACGAGTTTGCAGCAAAGCTTCATTGCGCAAAGTCTTTTCGGGTATACAAAAACTCAGATTTTACTGGTGTGCAGTTGGGTGGCGCAGTTAAAAACGTTATCGCTATAGGCGCGGGCTTAGCAGATGGTCTAGGCTTTGGCGCAAACGCGCGTACGGCCCTTATTACCCGAGGCTTGGCAGAGCTTACCCGTTTGGGCGTAAAGCTAGGTGCCAATCCAGAGACGTTCATGGGTATGGCAGGCCTTGGCGATTTAGTATTAACCTGTACTGACAATCAGTCGCGTAATCGACGCTTCGGCTTGGCATTGGGCCAAGGAAAGAGTGTAGATGTTGCCATTGAAGAAATTGGTCAGGTTGTTGAAGGTTACCGCAATACAGAAGAAGTACATGTATTATCTAAAAAAGTGGGTGTAGAAATGCCTATTTGCGAACAGATATACGCTGTACTTTATCACGGAAAATCGCCTAAAGAGGCGGCGTTAGCCTTGCTTGGTCGAGATTTGAAAAACGAAGCGTAATTTCTCATTACGCTTCGCTTTAATTCTTGCTGACGACCTTATCATTCATGACCCAATAATTAACGCTCTTCCCTTACTACAATAACTTTCTTGTTGCCTTGGTAGCTATATTGGCTGCGTTTATAACGTTTAGCTTTTTTCACCTTATTATAGGGTGACTCTACGACCACATAGTGGTTTCCATGTTTGCGATAGTAGTGGTTATTCGCAACGTAATAGCGGTGGTTATCAACAACCTCAACCCTATGTGCGCTCGGTAACACGTTAACGAATACCCCAATCTCAGGCACGCTAATGACTACGTCAACCAAAGAACGGACGGGCTGCGAGATAACAGTTACTGTTTCAGTTTTGGCTCTTTTTCCATGAGAGTGATGGACTGAGTGCGCGCTAGCCTGCCCGGCCACTAGTAAACAAACGCCGGTAATGATACTTAGTGTTATGCTTTTCATAATGCTACTCCTAACTCATTTGTGTATATTCAATGGCTATACTAATGAGCGAAGCTGAACGAAAACTGACTTTAAGGGGCTTTACACTGTCTTTACATTAGGCATAAAAAAAGCCCTTGTTACAGGGCGTTTTTAACAGGTGTATCTTGAGGCAGCTTTCGCCTACTTTCTACTATCGGGCACCTTCGTAGCCGAACTGACGCCAGCTTTCGTATACAAAGACAGATACGGCATTGGATAGGTTCATGCTGCGACTGTCTGGCAACATGGGAATGCGAATGCGCTGCTCTGGAGGTAAGGATTGAATATAATCGTCGGGTAAACCACGGGTTTCAGGGCCAAATATAAGCGCATCGCCTTTCTGATACGAGACATCGCTATGAAACGCTTTGCCTTTTGTTGTACAAGCGAATACTCGGTTCGGCTTCGCGTCTTCAAGGTAGGCTTCTAAGTTTGCATGGCGCTTAACGTGAGCAAATTCATGATAATCTAAACCTGCACGTCGTACTCGCTTGTCGTCCCACTCAAAACCTAAAGGCTCGATTAAATGTAGTGTGAACCCACTGTTTGCGCATAGACGGATAATATTTCCCGTATTTGGCGGGATCTCTGGCTGATAAAGTACGACATCAAGCATGTTTTTAAACGACCTTCACTGTTAATAACCGACGTATTCTACAACGAAACACGGAAATTCATCACCTACTCTGCGATCAAGAAGTCTAGAATTCTGGAAAGAGAGCGCTCGCGAATGTCGTCTGACTCGGTGAATAATTCATGATAAGCCCTTGGTATAATTTCGAGCTCAGCATTTGGCATTAGGTGTGCCACCCGCTGTTGGCGCTTATTATCTATTATGGCGTCATCGTCTGCGCTTAAAACTAGTGAAGGGGTAGTGATTGCCCCCGCACTAGTTTCAATTCTATTCATGGCCTGATGGGCTGCGGCCAACCACTCAGTCGTTACGCCCCCAAGCTGGATATCTTGCTCTTCATCATAAAGCTCACGAAACAATGCGTAGCGGGATTTGCTATGGGTAAGCTTATTCAAAGAAAAAGGAAACGCGATATACGGGGTTTGCCCAAAAAAGTAGCCTGCATCAGCTTTTTTCATTCTATTAACCGCAAGACCAGTGCGAATTAAACCGTTCGCCAACCAGTTGGGCAATGAAGGTTTAATCCCGAACATGGGGGAAGCCAACACGGCTTTAGAAAATAAGTTAGGTAAACGCAATAGCGTAAGCGCACCAATAGCGCCGCCCATCGAATGACAAACCAACAACAAAGGGCCTTGTTGCATAGGCTTAACGATAGACTCAACGAAGGCAACGAAATCGTCTACATAGTCATCGAAATGCGCAACATAGCCGTGTTGGGGGTCCCGTGTCATTCTGTCTGACAGGCCTTGCCCTCGGTGATCAAGAATAAAAACCGCAAAGCCATTTTGATAGAGGTCGTAAATAAATTCTTTGTATTTTAAGTAAGACTCTATACGCCCAGAACAAATAACGATAGTTGCTCGCGGCGTTTCAGGAATGCAGTAGGCGTAGCGCACCTTTATATCATCTTTGCCGGTGAAGTGGCTTTCAGTAACACTTTCCTGCCAAAACGGGTTGATGTGAGTGGCAAAGGTGCTGGCTAAATTCTCTTCCGACGTGAACGTCCAGTTCATAAATACCCTATAACGGTCAATTTGCGCTCGTTGTGAAGCTACATACTACTGTCAAAGTATAGGTTACTACTTCGGGAATGACAGAGTTACTCGCAGCCCACCGCGCTCAACAGGTTCAGCGATAATGCGCCCATGATGCAACTCAACCGCAGCTTTTGCAATGGATAAACCTAGCCCAACACCTCCTGACTCTCGCTCTCTGGCAAGCGTAGCGCGGTAAAAAGGTGAAAATATACGTTCGCACTCCTCTACAGTCAGTCCCTCACCGTCATCTGTAATATGAATGCACCATTGCTTCGCATCTTCGCTAAAAGAAACATGGGTTAAGAACTCGCTATGTCGTATAGCATTGCGCAGAACATTCTCAACCGCGCGACAGAGCATCATACTGTCGACAACTACACGCTTTGTGGGAATGTCATCAATTTTAAGCTGCTTGTTTTTATTTGCTGCCTCAAAATTCGCATCGGTAAAGACATCGTTGAGCACTAGCGATAGCAATTGCTCTTCCTTCGTTGCTTCGCCAGCTTCAGCACGGCTTAGTGTAAGCAACTGACTTACCAGCGCTTCCATGCGATCAGCCTCTCGCTCGACCCGAGATAGCGTTTCAGGATCTACATTTTGTTGATAGGCGAGACCAAGCGCCATTTGCAAACGCGCGAGCGGTGAGCGAAGTTCGTGGGATACATCGGCTAGCAATCGCTTTTGCGATCCCCACATCGACTCCAATTGCTCAGCCATTTTATTAAAGTCGCGCGAAAGCTGCCCTAGCTCGTCCTGACGCTTAGCCGCTCTGCCTACTCGCGCCTGCCAATCACCGTTTGCTATGCGTTTCACTGAGCTTTGGATTCGCAATATGGGGTTAGTGAGTGATTTCGCAAACAGCCAGCTCAATAATATGGTGGTGATCAATGCGATGCTAAGAAACAGCAAGACGGGAGGCGTTTGCTTTTCAGGCATTTCCAATCTTACTGAAAAAAGCGCAAATCGGGTGCCGTTGCGCTCAAAGAAAACCGGGCCCAGAATTTTAAACGCCCCTCGCTTAACCGCTATGGGTGATGTTTGGCTCATTAAGCGGAGTAAATCTTCTCGATCCTCATTACGAAGCGGTGGCCCACCACCTGAAATAACACGATTATCAGTAGTATCGACAGCCACCACTCGACCTCTTCCCGCTCTGGAATGGCGGTCTAGCGCACCGCGTAATGGCGCATCTTGAAAACGGTCGTTTTGAATGCTCTCCACCACTTGATTAAGGGCAGATACTTCACGTGGCTTTATTGGCACGATTTCAAGATCTTCAAAGAAAAGGCGACTGCCCCAAATAGCCAACAGTGCGGTAACGAGGAATGTTGCCCAAAACCAAAGAAACAATCGGCCCATAATGGCCCGGGTTGGGCTTATACTGCGTAACAGGTTTACCATTAGTGGCTTCCAACAAGTAACATATACCCTACACCACGGATGGTTTTAATTTTTTCATCTCTGGCCACTACACTGATTTTCTTGCGCAAGTTACTCACGTGCATATCGATACTTCTATCAAAAGCCTGAAGTGGCTTACCTAGTATCTTTAAGCTTATCTCTTCTTTCGTAACACGTTGAGCAGCATTGAGCATTAACAGTCGCAGAATTAAAAATTCCGTTGTGGTAAGCGTTAGTTCGACATCGTCCACTTTCGCCAGCTGACTGCTAGGGCTTAAAAAGATCCCGTTGACAAATAAATCTTGTTCAACAGCTCCGCCCGTTGATGACAAATTATGACGGCGAACAATAGCTTTTATTCGCGCAACGAGCTCCCTGTGATTAAAGGGCTTAGGTAGATAGTCATCCGCTCCCATTTCGAGGCCCAAAATGCGGTCGTAGTCATCGCCTCTCGCGGTAAGCATAAGCACAGGGGTACTGTGACTTGCTCGAAGCTTTTTCAATACGTCAAACCCATCCATTTTAGGCATCATCACATCAAGCAATATCAGATCGTAATGACGCCCAGAAATTGCTTCTGATAGCCCCTCTTCGCCATTGTTGCGCACTTGCACCTGATAACCCATACCCGATAGATACGTGGAAAGCATTTCTGTCAGCTCTAGGTCATCATCAATAACGAGGATAGACTGCAAGTGAAAATCTGTACTCATGGTATTAAACTCTTTAACTGCTAGATTCATGAAAATGCCTGTAAATTAGATAAAACTCAACCTACGCTTTCGGGGTGCTGCGCCTTGAGCTTACAAACAACACTGGCAAAACGCGTACTATATCTTTTCAGACCTTTACAATCACAAATCGGCATTACCTTTACATAAGCTTTACACTGCGTTGACTGCATTTTTAGACGCGCACGCTAGGATTAGCGTGTCCGAAAAAAAGGAGACGACAATGAAAAAGTTATTAATTGCTAGTGTAACAGTAGCAGCAATTGGCTTAGGTGGCCTCGCACTTGCGCATCCTGCCGGGCCTGGAATGCGTCACCACGAACCGGTAAAAGAAATTGTTAAACATCTTCGCGGCATCAGCTTAAGTGACGCGCAGCGCGAAGAAATAAAAACACTCGTAAGCGCATTTAAAGACGCTAACCCTCGACCTGAATTTGGTGATATTCAAAAACCTAACTTAGATTTTGCTACCGCCACTGATGCCCAGTTCAGCGCTTTTATCCAAACCCAGATTGAAGAGCGCGAAGCAAAGCATTTTGCTTTTGCTCAACTGCGCCACGACATCTACAAGGTGCTGAATGAAGAACAGCAAGCAATTCTGTTAGCTCGAGACGCTAAAAGAGAAGTAGATAGACAGAAACATCATGATGCTTTCAAAAAACAAGAAGCACGCTTTGCCAAACGAATGGATGGTGAGGGTCAAGGTCCTAAACCCAAGCCTAGGGAGTTTTTGTTCGAAGGCATTGAATTAACCGACGCACAAATAGAAAGCCTTGCTGAGCTTCGCGAGTCGTTCAAAGAGACATCGAAAACAAATAGAGAGACGCTACGCAATTTTAAAGACGCCCAGCAAGATTTAATTCGAAGCCAGTCTTTCTCTGAAGACGCTTGGGACGCGCTTATCGCTCAATACAAAGATAGCCTTGTTAATGCCGGCGTGGAAAAAGCTAGACAGCATCAGGCCATGTTTCAAGTCCTAACATCAGAGCAGCAAGCGCAGCTAGCAGCTCTGCGCGAAGAAGAACGTAAGCTACACGAGCTATTTAAGCTTTAACGTTTAGCCTTTTTTACCCTTTTTACCCACCTTACCCACCGTAAAAAGTGCTGGCTTCGGCCAGCCTTTTTTATGGCTGAGCCTCAGACAACTTTTGTGTTACGGATAAGGTCAGTGGCGTCACAAAATCACCAAGATGTACGCTATCACTACCTCGCTCAGCCTTAAGCAAGCTAACCTCGTCAGCCACTTCAAATACTTCTAAAGTAAGGGTATTACTCGAAAATAAACCGGATTTTCTTGATAAACCTAGGGTGGGTAACGCGCGTTGCTTTACGAGTGAAAACTTATCTCCTGCCGTCAAACCGCTATTTTTACCTAGGTCGATTGCAATATAGTCCGGCGATATATCTATAACTTGCGCATAGGTTGTTTCGCACTGTAATGCCGCATGAATATCGGTAATGGCAGCGTGTATAGTGTTTAGCACCATTCGACCAAAATCACTTCGCCACAAAATGCTATTGTTACTATCTACAGAATCGTGTTGAGAGAACGGCCAGTCCGCTTCACTGTGATAGCTATCGTTGAAAATAACTTTTGCTTTAAACGTATCGAGTACGTAAACCTGAACAGTAAAGTTTCTGCGAAGTGCTGTACTATCGCTTTCAAATATCGACGTTGCTTGTGACACTTGTTCAAAAAGCGAAATGTCTTTAACAAACCCAAATACCACAAATTGCTGACCATACTCATTTCGAAGGTACGTGGACATCGCCGTCAAATCGACATCAGAGAGACTAGACGTTAGCCAAGTATTTACGTTAATGAGGGAAACGGGAATCTGGCTAACACTATTGCCGTTATAAAGCCCATTGAGCTGCTGTGTAAAACGTTGAGATACATGACTACCAAACGAATAAAGCATACCGGTAGCGGCTTGCTGCGGTGAAGTTAAAGAAAACTCTGTTACTAGTATCCGATGGGCTAATCCATTATTAGTACAGTTAAACAGAGGCGTAATATTAACGTTCACCACTACAGTAAGCATGTCGTCTTTAAGTGTTTCACTTATAATTTCTACACGCTGTATTCTTCCCTGAGAGCGAATTTCTGCCTTACTAGAAAGCAGTAAACCATTTACCATAATATCTTGCGCTGATATCGTGCTGCCACTATGAAAAGCCGCATCTGCGATAGCGTTTTGTATGGCACTGGTTCTTATGTCGCTTAACTCTGCCCCTGCGAGGGCTACAGTAGATTCGCCTTGTACCCATTGAGCGCAAGGCTGCTTAATCACGATGAATGAAGAGAATAAAACTAACCCAGTAAGCGTTTTACGTAATCGGCTCTTGTACATGTAATTCTCGTCACTAACCAAAAATTGAAAACAGTTTACCGATTACCGTAGGCTGCTGATTTTCCTGTAGATCACCTGTACCGCTGTATTCAATTAATGCGTTACCGACTTTAGATGACAACACGGTATTGCTTTCATCAACGTCCTTTTTACGTACTTCTCCGGAAAAACGAATGTATTCTTTTCCCCTGTTCATGGTTATCCACTTTTCTCCGGTAACAAGTAAATTTCCAGCAGGGGTTATACCGGTTACGTATACAGTAATGCTGCCACTCATTGAATTTGATTGTTTGGTTTGAGCTGAGCTAGCAAATTCGCTGTCTTGCTTATGCTCTACTTCAACATCATCGCCTTCAACACGAATACCACCTAGTTTCAATGTGACGGGCGCCAAATCGAACGAAGTATTTTTGTCGGTATTAAAATCAAGAGACTTCTCTGATTGGGTCTGCTCATCGAGCTTAACCAATATCATATCTCCCACTTTAAAGTTCGCATGACGCTCATATAGCCCTATTGATTGCTCAGGGTTAAATAAAGACCCGGTAGGCACATGTAAAGTGGGTGTGGGCTGCGCTCTGGGTGGTGAATAGCGCGGATGACCAGGTTTCGGTTCGTCTTCTATTTGGCTAACTGCCCGTTGCGACACATTGGGGTTAGTAGGGCTATTTTGAACCACCTGCTCTTCTTCAGTAATTGTTTGGGCGCAACCCCCAAGTGTAAAGATTGCGATAAGTGTGTGTATATGGCATCGAACTTTCATGACATTGCTCAGTATTATTTTTTATGCAGTGTGTAATTTAAGTGCCATCCATGACCTGACAGGAGCAAGTTTAAACGAACAAATCAGAAGAAATCTCGTTCACTTTCTCTATTTGCAAAACCTTTACAAATCAACTATATGCCTGCGGGTAAGGGGATGTTATGGCCTTAGAAAACACAACCACCAGCTCTGTTGGAACTGGCTTCAATGCACTGTTATCAAAACTTGATTTAGCGTCAGGTTTCAATGACAGTAAAGCTACGGATTCGACAAATTCTTCAACAACGTCAGATAATGAAGCGGCAAAAAGCGGCGAGTCTTTGCCGTCTATTTTCTCATTATTACTTGACCAACAGAGCCAGACGAATGAACCAGTGGGTACATCGGATATTGTTGCGGATATCAGTGCGGATACTATTGCAGATAAAGAAGAGGCTATCAGTGCTGCAAGTCTTGCAGAAGATGCTCTCTCACCACTGACAAACATGAGCAATGCACTTTCAGATGATGCTATAGTCGCTATGCAAGGTACGCTATTAACTGCATTGCAAAACAATATATTTCAAGCGTTATCCTCCAATAGCGACACCACTAATACTGCTACTACCAGCGCAACTTCTGACATTAACAATACTAGTATTAATCAAAATGAAGCCAGCCCAACTTTATTCCACACCCTATACACAAACGCATTTGGTGATGACGGGCTTAACCTTAAAGATGGCTTTGATGTCTTAAATATTGCAAACCACCTGCCTATAGTTTCTGATATTTACGAGGCAACTACTTCTAGCCACACTGCTGCCGCGGCAAGTTTGGCTGGTAGCTTTTTATATGGGGGCGTAGGTGGCCTTATGTATAACGCTGTAGACTTAGCCGTTGAAAACGTTACTGGGCAAAGTATTTCAAATAACCTATGGTCAATGGGCCAAGCTCTAGTGTCATCGTCGCTTAACGAGATCAACACAAATAGTGCTTCACAGGCGTTGGATGAGAGTGTACTGGCCTCAACGCCTATCGAGACTAATGATATAAAAGCAGGAATAGCCAATAAGGCCGCGGACGCTACTTACCAATTCGTTCAACGAGGCTTAAATTAAAGCCTCTACTTTGAACAAGCGCACGTGGCGGCAATAGTGTTTGCCCGAAGGCCTTAAAAGTTAGGTTTAACTGGCTTGTATTCGGGAGATAGGAAGAGCGGTGATGTGATCACTAAATCTGCTGTGGCTGGTGTACAGGCTACTGGTACGTTCCACACTGAGCACAGCCGCAATAGCGCTTTTACGTCGGGGTCATGGGGCGCTGGATTTAAAGGGTCCCAAAAGAAAAATAGCGCGTCTAGCTTGTTTTCTGCAATCAACGCGCCTATTTGCTGGTCTCCACCAAGCGGGCCACTTTTATAGCGTGTGACGTCTAACCCTGTTTCGCTAGCAATTAAGCCGCCCGTAGTTCCTGTCCCTACCAAATTACACTGCTTAAGCACGTCAATATGCTGTTTAACCCATGCTAGCAATTCGGGCTTCTTATGATCGTGCGCAACCAGCGCTAAAGTAAGTTTGCTCATTTTATTTTCCGAGTTCAATCCCAATAACCTATTTTCACAGTCTTCTGCTTAGGCCTATAGCAACCTATCACTTATCACTGTCTGATTTCATGCGCTACTTGCGCTTTACAATTTGGGCCCGTTTTCCTTTGCAAAAACAGACTACATTCATAGCTAATTAAGCAGCAACGCTGCCATAAATAAGTACAACTACTACTTATTAGGTGCCAAATATAAATATTCAGTTCTATTGAGCTTGTTGTCAACTTACTGTCATAACTATAAATATATTATTAAGTATCTTTTTACAGACGAAACAGCATAAATATAAGATAAAATATTTATACATTTTTATTGCATAAACATTCAAATTAGATACACTAGTCCACGGTTAAAGCATCCAACCCGTAAATTCGGGTTGTAACTTTATAGGAATTGATGATGACACAACCAACTCGCGTTGTTGGTTCAACCACTAGCAACGATAAAGAGTTTATCTCTCCCCTGGCTGGCTACACCATGCATAGCGCACGACGATGCGTGTGCACATCTATGCTTATTCAGTAGCACACTTTTTACCTTTGTAATGTGGTCGCGGTTAGGCAAGGATATTCGCCCAACCAGTTTACAAAGGTAAAAAGTGATTTTTTTCTCCTTTTATTGAATTTTTAAATTATGTATAGCGTTTCAATTATTGGTGCCAGTGGTTACACAGGTGCACAACTTGTTCAGTTGGTTAATCAACATCCAAAACTTGAGTTAGCGGGTACTTATGTATCTGAGAAAAGTAGCGATGCGGGTAAAAATATCGCGCAGCTTCACGGCAACTTGGCCCATGTCAACGCTACGCTCACGCCTATCTCAGATGCTGCCCTAAAAGAGATGGCTAACGATGTTGATTTTATTTTTCTGGCAACGCCTCATGAAGCAAGCCACGACTGGATGCCAGTTTTATCTTCAGGTAAAGCGAAGGTGCTTGATTTATCAGGTGCGTTTAGGCTGAAAGACACCCAAGTCTTCGAACAGTTTTATGGCTTCCCTCATACGCAGAAGCAAAGTCTAGCTCAAGCCGTTTACGGTCTTGCCGAGTGGCACGAAGCACAGATTGCCAGCGCAGATGTAATTGCTGTTCCGGGTTGCTACCCCACTGCGAGTCTTAGTGCACTTAAACCACTTGCTGAAAATAACTTGCTTGATGCAAATGTACGCCCTGTAATTAATGCCGTTTCCGGCGTATCGGGTGCAGGTAGAAAAGCCAGTTTAACCACCAGTTTTTTTGAGGTCAGCCTTCAGGCATACGGCGTGTTAGGTCATCGTCATATGCCTGAAATTGAAGCGTATCTAGGCACGCCTGTTATCTTCACGCCGCACCTTGGAAACTTCAAAAGAGGTATCTTGGCAACGGTCACCGTAAAGGTTAAAGCTGGTACCACCAGCGAGCAGCTTGAACAAGCGTACACTGGCGCCTATGCTGATAAACCTATTGTACGTTTGCGTACCAGTTTTCCAAAAATTGACGACGTTGCTCATACCCCTTTTGTTGATCTTCACTGGAAGCTAGATGAAGCATCTGGGTATGCAGTGGTTACCGCTGCAATTGACAACGTAATGAAAGGCGCAGCCTCTCAGGCTATTCAGTGCCTTAATATAATGACGAAACAGCCAGTAGAGACAGGGCTAGTACTATGAATGTTTCACCTATCGTAATTAAAGTTGGTGGTGCATTGCTTGACGATGCAGCAGCAATGACACGCTTATTTTTAAGCGTGCAAGAAGTTCAAGCCATACGCCCCGTAGTGGTCGTGCACGGTGGCGGCCCGTTGGTTGAGACCCTAATGGCAAGCCTAGGTCTTCAAAGTACGAAAATTGATGGCCTTCGCGTTACGCCCGATGAGCACATGCCTTATATCTGTGGCGCACTTGCAGGCTCTGCGAACAAACAGCTTTGTGCAGCGGCACTTGCCACGGGTATTACGCCAGTTGGTTTATCTCTGCTAGATGGAAATATGGTGGTATGCGAACCACTAGCTGATCAATATGGTGCGGTAGGTGTACCTTCAACAGCTGATGCTTCTTTCCTAAAAAGCGTACTAGCGCAGTCTACACTTCCCGTAATTAGCTCTATTGGTTCAAGCCCCCAAGGTAGATTACTGAATGTAAATGCTGATCAAGCAGCCACGGTTATTGCTGAACTTCTTAACGCGGAACTTTTATTACTTTCTAATGTTGAAGGTGTACTAGACGGCGACAAAGCGCTAATTAGCGAACTTAACGCTGCAAGTATTTCAAAGTACGCAGATGAAGGCGTGATCACAGACGGAATGAAAGTAAAAGTAGATGCGGCACTTGCGTCTGCAGAAAGCCTAGACCGCGCGGTTTACATCGCAAGCTGGGCAGCTGATATCAACGATATTTTAAATAAGAAAACGGGCACACAAATTCTGCCCGCAGCGCTGGCAAACTCAGAGTCGACAAACGCTGATTTACACCACACCGACGTAACAAAAGGCAATGCCGGAGAAGTACAATGAAACAGGACCTACTTACTTTTGCAGACTGGACACCCGAAGCAATGAAAAACTTGCTGCAATTGGCTGTAGAAATTAAACAAGCACCGGCAAGTTACAGCAATGTGCTAGCGGGAAAATCAATCGTTGCCCTGTTTGAAAAACCGTCTTTGCGAACCCGCGTAAGCTTTGATATTGGAATTAATAAGCTTGGCGGTCATATGGTGTACTTAGATGCACAGTCGGGCAAATTAGCAGGTCGAGAAGATGCTGTAGATACCGCAGCTAACCTAGCCTGCTGGGCTGACGCGATTGTCGCTCGCGTGTTTTCTCACCAAACCCTAGAGACCTTTGCTAAGGCAGCAAAAGTGCCAGTAGTTAACGCATTGTGCGATAAATACCACCCATGTCAGGGCCTTGCCGATTACCTCACTATGTTTGAACGCTTTGGCAAGACCGAAGGTCTTACCATGGCATACGTAGGCGATGGCAATAATGTGACCCATTCACTATTAATTGTAGGTGCGCTTTTAGGTTGCAACCAAGTGGTAGTAACACCAGAAGGTCACGAAGCGGCTCCTGAGATAGTGGCGCAGGCCAAAGCAATTGCCGAGAAAACGGGCGTATCGATTGTTGAAAGCACCGACCTTAGTGCCGCTAACGGCGCAGACGTTATCTATGCAGATACATGGCTTTCGATGGGTGACGATACGCCGCTTGAGGTGATCAAAGAGAAGTTCATGCCTTATCAGGTAAATGAAGCGCTGATGGAAGCAACGGGGGCTAGCTACGTAATGCACTGCCAGCCTGCCCATCGCGACTTAGAAATTACAGGCTCGTTAATTGATAGCGATAAGTCGCTATTAATGCAGCAAGCCGAAAATAGAATGCATGGCCAAAACGCCATTCTTACTCAATTACTTAACGCCTAAGCAGGCGCCTAAAAAGACGCTTAAAAGGATTAAATAGATGCAAAACGTAAAAAAAATCGTGCTGGCCTATTCAGGCGGGCTTGATACATCAGCCATCATTCCATGGCTTAAAGAAAACTATGGCTGTGAAGTTGTAGCATTTGCAGCAGATGTGGGCCAAGGTGATGAAGAGCTAGAAGGCCTTCACGAGAAAGCTATCGCGTCTGGCGCAAGCGAATGCCACATTGTTGATTTGAAAGAAGAGTTCGTAAGTGAATATATCTTCCCAACTATTACTACCGGTGCGGTTTACGAAGGGGAATATTTACTTGGTACGTCAATGGCGCGCCCGGTAATCGCAAAAGCGCAAGTTGAGATAGCCCGTAAAGTAGGTGCCGACGCCCTATGTCACGGCTGTACCGGTAAAGGTAACGACCAGGTGCGTTTTGAAAGCACCTTTGCCGCCCTTGCTCCAGACCTTACCGTTATCGCGCCGTGGCGTGAGTGGGATATGGTAAGCCGCGAAGACTTACTTGCGTACCTAGCCGAGCGCAATATTGCGACTACAGCGTCAGCAACAAAGATTTACAGCCGTGATGCCAACGCATGGCACATTTCTCACGAAGGCGGCGAGCTTGAAGATCCATGGCAAGAGCCTACCAAGCAAGTGTGGACCATGACGGTTGACCCAGAAGATGCACCAGACACGCCTGAGCGCGTTACCCTGTCTTTTGACGAAGGTAAGCTGACTCATGTTGATGGTGAAGCACTATCGCCTTATCAAGCGCTAGTTAAACTTAATACTGTTGCTGCGGCACACGGTGTTGGGCGTATCGACATTGTTGAAAACCGCCTTGTAGGCATGAAGTCACGTGGTTGTTATGAAACGCCAGGAGGCACTGTATTACTTAAAGCGTATAAAGCGCTAGAAACTATGGTGCTAGATAAAGCGGCGCTTAAATACCGCGAGCAAATTGGCCTTGAGTTCTCACATGTTATGTACGATGGCCGTTGGTTTACTGCCCTTAACGATGCACTGCTTGCTGGCGCAGCGTCTTTTGCTAAGAAAGTGACAGGCGAGATAGTAGTTAAACTTTATAAAGGGCAAGCTACTGTTACCCAGCGTAAATCGCCCAACAGCCTTTACTCTGAAGACTTTGCTACCTTTGGTGCAGACGATGTTTACGACCAGAAACACGCTGAGGGCTTTATCCGCCTATTCAGCCTTTCAAGTCG
Organism: Alteromonas sp. ABH4_452; assembly: GCF_056311825.1. NCBI lineage: Bacteria > Pseudomonadati > Pseudomonadota > Gammaproteobacteria > Alteromonadales > Alteromonadaceae > Alteromonas > Alteromonas sp. ABH4_452. Next base: position 4,400,976 of record NZ_CM149973.1, read on the forward strand.
TATTGAAGCACTAAAAAATCAAGGTTAATGGTATACCGCGCGTAGCGTTTAGCAGCTACGCGCAGGTAGCAAAGGCAACAAACAGTATTTAAGGAGCATCGCATGGCGTTGTGGGGTGGCCGGTTTGAATCCGGTGCAAGTAGTATGTTTAAACAGGTTAACGACTCGCTGCCGTTTGACCAAGTTATGGCAAGCCAAGATATTCAAGGCTCTATCAGCTGGTCTCGTGCGCTTCAAAAGGCTGGCGTATTGACCGTTGACGAACAAGCCCAGCTTGAAGCAGCACTTAGCGAGTTGAAAGCGAAAGCCGATGCTGGAGAATTAGACTTTAACGCATCGAGCGAAGAAGACATTCACAGCTTTGTAGAAGCTGCGCTTATTGAAAAGCTTGGCGACATTGGTCGTAAGCTTCATACCGGGCGTAGCCGAAACGATCAGGTAGCCACCGACTTTCGCTTGTGGGTACGTGAACATATTGCCTCACTTCGCGCTGATGTTTTAGGTGTGATCAAATCGCTTCTTAATGCCGCAAGTCGTCATCAAGAAGCGATCATCCCAGGTTATACCCACTTACAGCGTGCACAGCCTATTCACTTTGCACACTGGTGCTTGGCTTACGTTGAAATGCTAAAGCGTGACTTAAGCCGTTTAGACGACTTGAAAGTCCGTATGAACCAGTGCCCGTTAGGCTCTGGTGCATTAGCAGGCACTACTTTCCCTGTAGACCGTCATGCCATTGCTGAAGAGCTGGGCTTTGACTCTCCATGCCTTAACAGCCTAGACGCTGTGTCGGATAGAGACTTTGTGCTAGAGCTTTTATTTGTAGCCAGCACCAGCATGATGCATTTGTCTCGTCTTGCCGAAGACATGATTTTCTATAACTCTGGCGAAGCCGGTTTCTTACAGTTAGGCGATAGCGTAACCTCTGGTTCATCGCTTATGCCGCAGAAGAAAAACCCAGATGCACTAGAGTTAATGCGCGGCAAATGCGGCCGTGTGTTTGGCTCACTGCAGGCCCTGCTAGTTACCATGAAGGGCCTTCCACTTGCATACAACAAAGATATGCAAGAAGACAAAGAAGGCGCTATCGATACGGTAAACCAGTGGCACATTTGCTTGTGCATTGCTAGTGAAGTGCTCGACTCATTGCAGCTTAATGAAGAGCGCTGTCGTACTGCGGCAACTCAAGGCTTTTCTAACGCAACCGAGCTTGCCGATTACTTGGTAGGTAAAGGTGTACCGTTTAGAACAGGCCATGATATTGCAGGGCGCGTTGTGCTTCAGGCCATCGACAAAGGCTGTGCTATTGAAGATTTACCGCTAAGCGACATGCAGGCGATTTGCGATAAAATCGAAGACGATGTTTATCCAGTACTTCAATTGGAATACGGCGTAAACCAGCGCAATATCCTTGGCGGAACCAGTAAAGAAACAGTCACTAAAGCACTGTATCAAGAGCTGGAAGATTTGGATAAGCAAGGGTAGCGGTAAGGAACTACTTAGATGGTATTAGCGCAGCAAGATGGTATAAAACTGTTTCGCAGTTCACTGCCATATATTAATGCTCATCAGGGAAAGACCTTTGTACTGATGTTCGGTGGCGAAGCCATCGAACATCCTAATTTTCCCAACATTATTCAAGATATCGCTCTATTGAACAGCCTTGGCGTACGTGTGGTTGTGGTGCACGGTGCCAGACCACAAATAGACCAGCGAGTTGCGTTACGCAGTATAGAAGGCCGCTTCGAAAACGGTGTACGCATTACAGATAAACAAACCCTTGAGTGCGTTAAAGATGCCGCCGGCTCGGTGCGTTCTCAAGTGGAAGCTCTGCTTACTATGGGGCTTCCCAACTCACCTATGCACGGCTCTCAAATACGCGTGTGTTCGGGCAACCTGGTCGTTGCCAAGCCGATGGGCGTACGAGGCGGTGTTGATTTCGAAAACACGGGATTAGTGCGTCGTATTGATACGACCGGCATTAACGATCATTTAAACGACGGCTCAATTGTGCTGCTATCTCCTATGGGCTATTCATCAACAGGAGAAGTGTTTAACTTATCTCACGAAGATGTAGCCACACAGGCGGCTATAGCCCTTAAAGCTGACAAACTTATCGTATTTTCAAACTATGATGGCGTATACAACCGTGACGGACGTTTACTTCGTACAATTGAACGCCCTCAGCTAGAACAGTTGATGATGGCGGGCGACATTACCACCGAAGATACGGTGTTAAGCGCTCTTACCACCAGCGTAGCTGCAGGTGTTCCCCGTGCCCACTGCATCAGCTTTGAAAAGGACGGCGCATTGCTTCAAGAGCTGTTCACCCGTGACGGTACGGGTTCGCTTGTAATGGAACATCATTACGAACAACTGCGTGCAGCCACCATCGAAGATGTAGGCGGTATCTTAAAGCTGATAAAACCGTTAGAAGAAAGCGGCGTGTTAGTGAAGCGCTCTCGTGAGCGTTTAGAAAACGAAATAAACCAGTTTATCGTGATAGTGCGTGACGGCATGATCATCGCCTGCGCAGCTTTGTATTTATACCCCGAAGACGGTTGTGCCGAGCTAGCTTGTGTGGCAACCCACCAAGATTATCGCGGTAAAAACCGTGGCGAACGGATTTTAGATGAAGTGCGCTCCCGTGCTAAAGAAGCGGGTATTAACAGTATTTTTGTACTGACCACAGTTACCGCACACTGGTTTTTGGAGCAAGGGTTTGAACCTGCAGACATTAGTGCGCTACCTGCCGTAAAGAAAGAGCTATATAACTTCCAGCGCAATTCTAAAGTATTTACCTTGGCGGTGTAGGAAATCTCTCGTTTTAGCGCGAATGCTATGGCTTACCATCCCAGCTAAGCAATAGCATTTGCGCGTCACTTATCACTCAGCACTAACTATTAACAAAATAAATAGTCAAGATATTGCATTTTATTGGTGCAGAAGGTTTACTGGTTAGACCAGATGTGTTTTCGAGATCTCCAATGTCGAGCAAAATAAAGCAATACGGCACAATAAAGAATACGAGTGTTAAAGATATCACTGTTACTTGCGTTGATAGCACGCCACTTGCTGCCTCTCTTTTCACCCCCGAGCAGCCTGCTAAAGCAGCCATTATGATTGGTCCTGCTACGGGTATCAAACGTCAGTTTTACCGCGCATTTGCTACTTATTTGTGTGAGCAAGGGTTTGGCGTTATCACGTTCGATAACCGAGGCATTGGCGAGTCGGTAAAGGGCTGCGTTAAACAAAGCGATGCATCACTAGTAACCTGGGGGGAACAAGATATGCCGGCGGTGCTAGAGACACTAAAGGTTCATTTCCCTAACGTACCCTATTTTCTTGTTGGCCATAGCGCAGGTGGCCAATTACTGGGTTTGATGCACAACGTACACGACCTCACTGCTTTTTGTAACTTTGGCAGTTCATCAGGTAGCTTACGAAACATGCGTAAAAGCTATCTGCTAAAAGCGCATTTCTTTATGAATTTCTATATCCCCGTGAGTAATTTACTGTTCGGCCATACGAAATCTCAGTGGGTAGGCATGGGAGAGCCACTGCCTAAAAAAGTGGCGCGCCAATGGCAAAAATGGTGTAACGGTAAAGGATACGTAAAAACAGGGTTCGGCAGTGATGTAAACCAGCACCACTACGACACCATTCAGATACCTTCTAAGTGGTTACTCGCCAATGACGATGACATTGCTAATATTCACAACGTCCACGATATGATTAGCGTTTTCCCCAATATGGAAGCTGAGGTGGAGGAACTCGACCCGCAGGCCAACAACGTAAAAGAAATAGGCCACATGAAGTTTTTCTCACGGAAATGTCAGCATCTATGGCCTAAAGTCACCGATTACTTTAATCAATACGTGTGATATTACCTTCGAACGAGCGCTTTTTATCAAAGCGCTCGAACTTAACGAAGGTGAGGAGCTCCACGCTAAACAAGCGTATAAATTCTTCCTTCGTCTGAGGGAATCTGACCTTGTTGATGCTGGCTAAAGTCATCTTGTAGCGCGCTCAGCCCTTCACGCTCTTCAACGTTCAACCAACCGGCGCTCCACGCAATGGCTTTTGATACAAACCCGCTACTTAACTTCTGGTACTCAGCAGCCCCAATCTCAGACATGCGCTGCTGTATATGAGCAGGCGCAAAGAAGAACTCCTCATCGCTTTTGGGCTTAACGTCCTGCCAGTGAGTAAGCCCTACGTTGATGTATCTTGTTAAGTGCGTACCAAGTCTATGTTTAATTACTTCTTTGACCTGAGCATTACCTGACATGTCGACCACAACGGTGCTTTTTAGTTGCAACATTCCCAGCTGTTCATAGCTAATAACGGTGCTGTAAACATTTAACGCTTCAAGTGATGCAATGCGCTTTTCAGAGGTGACGCCTATCGCGCTAATACCGGCTTCATTTAACGCAAAGGCAAGCCCTAAACTGGTTTTGCTTGAAGCACTTAGTACTAATAACTGTTCTTGCGCTGAAGCGGGTATGGATTCGATTACTTCCGACAAACAAAAGGACGTTGCATAAAGCGGCCACAGCAACATCTGAAAATTTTCTTGGCTGTGCTGCTTCGTGTTTACTTCAGCGTTAGCATCGCTCTTTTGGGCAGGCAGTGGGCGATATACGTTATAACCTTGCGGCAACGTCAAGCGATGTGGGCTACAGTCGATAAGGTTACTGCTATTAACTGTAGTGTTACTCATAACCAAATATTCAGCGGGTGGGAAGTACCCCAGAAAACGACTTCCTGCTTCTACCGCATCGTTATTAGAGCTAATTACTTGCCCCACGCCCCATACTGGAATAACGCCCCAGTTTTCGTTGCTACTGGTATTAAAAGGTGGAAAAAACTGCCAATAACCTAGCTTGTCACCCACCATATAATAGGTCAGGTTATTGGCAGTAAACGCGAACCTTTCAATTTTGATCACTAGGCTTTTCGCCTTTCCAGTTCCCTCTATCTGCGCGTTATCATGACTAGCTTCTGTTTGCATTATTCGATAACGGTTTGGGTTCGTTTTGTCTATTTGAAACTGTTTCATCGTTATTTATAACCTCTTAAAGTTGCCCACTCGCTTTTAAGCCGTGTATGTAGGTCATCAGCTTTTGCATTGCCGGTCCCGCTGCTTCTTTCAAACGCCCTAACACCTGCATTTTTTGCATATCGTCTTTTGCCACGCCGTGTACTACTTTTGAAAAGCCATCCAGCCGACAATGGTAGATCCAATCTTTAAGCGCTGTGTCTTCACCCCAAATTTGCATGTTTCGCAACATGGCAGCAGTCATGGGTAACCAGTCGACGTCACGATTAGGCAATGGGACCACTTGTGTCAGCATCTGCTTTTGTTGTTCATCGCTGTAGGCCGCCTCTACGTGGGCAATAAGCGCTGCACTAAACACGGGTTGATAGGCGCGCACTGTTTGAGGGGTGATGGTGTCGCCATCGAACACCGCTTTCATCTCTAGGTTAGTCAGTGCAGAAGCTGAGCAGTCAATGACCAACGCGTTATCTGGCATTTTCCATGTTGTGCTTTCAAAACACAGTTCTTCGCGGCTGATATGCTTAACCCGACCTTCTCTAACGATAGACGGGAGCGTTTGTAAGGCTTTTAGCTCTAGTTCGCTTACCGTTGCACCGTGAAACATACTGGGTCTTACGTTTTTATCTAAACGCAACAGAACACCGCGCTCCTCTAATTTGTCGAACATATCTTCAATGGAGGTTGACGCAGCAATGGCTTCCATTTGATTTGCTTGTGCCCCAATAGAGTCGAAGAAGAAGTCATCCAAGGGCTGCGTATTTTTACGGTTGAGTAACCAAGCATCTCGCGATACCACCCAGTGGATATTATGCGGTGCCACATGGTTTTCAAGCAGCCATAGGCAGGTATCAATACCCGTTTTACCCCCACCAACAACCACGTAGTTTTCAAAGCCTTCAATATTTTGAACCACGGTATTAACTGGCGTAAAGGCAACATCGTCGTCGCGGGTAAAGCTAGGTGTATGAGTAAGCGGAATATTAGTGTTGAGATAAGTGGCATCAACAATTTTCTTGTTAACCGTAACGTTATAGTGCTTGCCATTTAACGTAGAAATAAATTGTTTATTGCCCTTGTATTCGCAAAGCGGGTAATACTGCACACGGTTTGAAGGTAAAAAGGTCTCGTTCATTACCGCATCGAAATATGCGCTAACTTCTTGGCCTGAAGCTAACCCCATTAGGCCTTCATTCATTCCACACTTGTCGATTACGCCCCGATTTAGCTCTTTTGAGCATACGCCATAGAACGCTGAAGGCTGGTGAAGGGTAACGAAGGGGTAGGCATAATTCCAATGCCCGCCGGGCTTCGCATTTTTATCTACAATCAAAATGTTAGCGTTTGTTTCGTGAAGCAGTACATCAGCGAATGCCATCCCTACCGCGCCAGCACCAACAATTAAATAATCGCAGGTTAATTGCTCAGTTTTCATATATAGTGTCCTTATGAATAACCTGCGGGCAGGCAGGTTAAGTGTTAAACCAAGAGATATAACAGCGTTATAAATTCACTCTACATAACGGTGTTATATTGCGCAACATGTAAATGATGTGTAAATGAAAAAAGATACGCGACAAAAGATCTTAGATGCGGCTTCTGCACTGTTTCTGAAGGGCGGTACAAATGCGCTGAGCGTGCGTGCCATTGCTGAAGGCGCAGGTATGTCTACTATTGGTATTTATAGCCATTTCAAAGGTAAGCAGGGTATTTTAGATGCACTTTACATAGAAGGCTTTGAACTAGTAGAGCGTGAAATGTTGGCAGCCGATGGCAATACAGCGGCAGAAAAAGTGATTAATGGCTGTGAGCGTATTTTAACGTTTTCAGAAACCCATGCGGCCCATTATCGGTTAATTTTCGCTTCTAATTTGAAAGATTATACGCCATCAGATGAGGCGATAGAGGCAGGTGAAAAAGCCTTTATCACGCTAACTAAGCTGACCGCGGCGTTAATCAAAAAAGACCTGTCTGTTGAAGAAAAGCAAGATGTTGCTATGCAGGTGTGGGCGCTTAATCACGGGTACATTACCTTAAACCAGCACGAAATTAGCAACCGGATTACTTGGAACAATTGGAAAGAACGTGCGCTTCAAGCCATCCGTTTGCACGTTTACGCCCTAGTCGCTACCCAGTAACGAAGCGGGGTCAGAGTACTTTTTCCAAAATTAACTCTGACCCCATTTACTCTATCTGTTAGATACTGCCTGTCTTACACGGGCGCCATAATCACTATCTGCCAAGTCGTATTGCACGAACATCGCTTCTTGCACATCTTGTGTCGCTTGGCTTAAACCATCAGCGATATTGTTTACTAACTGCTGCTTTTGATCTTCACTCATAATGCGGTACAGATCACCTGCCTGAGAGTAGTTGTCTTCATCACGGTTATCATAGATGTCTAACCATGCATCTTGCTCTAGTGGCATCGGTGGTTCTTGCACCTCTGGCATTTCAGCAGGCTCACCAATACGAGCTCGGTTGTTTGGATAGAAGTTGGCTCCACTTCCCGCTAGTGCTGGGTTGATCCCTGCAAAAGCGCCATCTCGCTGATAATTGTGTACAGGACAACGTGGTGCGTTTACCGGTATTTGATTGTAGTTGGCTCCAATGCGGTATCTGTGAGCATCTTGATATCCAATTAGTCGCGCTTGAAGCATTCTGTCTGGCGACGCACCAATACCCGGTACCAAATTGCTCGGCGCGAACGCTGCTTGCTCAGTTTCTGCAAAGTAGTTATCAACATTGCGGTTTAACTCCAACTGTCCAACTTCAATTAATGGGAAGTCGCTGTGTGGCCATACCTTGGTAAGATCAAACGGATTGATATGATAATTACGTGCTTCCTCTTCAGTCATAACCTGCACGTTCACGGTCCACGATGGAAAATCGCCTTTATCAATGCTTTCAACCAGATCTTGCTGAGCGCCATAGGCAGGCATCTTTTCCGCTTCTTCGTTAGTGAGCGTTTTAATACCTTGGTTAGTTTTAAAGTGCCATTTCACCCAAAAACGTTCGCCGGCATTATTCCAGAAACTCAATGTATGTGAGCTATAGCCATTCACGTGACGATAGGAAAGCGGAATACCACGGTCAGACATCAAAATCGTTGATTGGTGTAATGACTGTGGGTTATTCGCCCAAAACTCATAGACCGCCTGCGGATCTGGCAAGTTAGTACGTGGGTTCTTTTTCTGGCTGTGTATAAAGTCAGGGAACTTAATGCCGTCTCGCAAAAAGAATACTGGGGTATTATTGCCTACCATATCCCAATTACCCTGTTCGGTGTAAAACTTCACTGAAAAACCACGTGGGTCACGCGCGTAATCACTTGAATCTTGACCACCACCTACCGTAGAAAATCGCAAGAACACATCGGTCTTTTGCCCTTCTTTTTGCAAGAAGTCGGCAATAGTATAATCAGACAAACTTTTAGTTAGCGTAAACGTACCATACGCTGCGCTACCTCTGGCGTGAACTACGCGCTCTGGAATTCGCTCGCGGTTAAAGTGCGCAAGCTTCTCGAACAAATAGTGGTTATCAAAAGTAACGGGGCCGCGAGGACCCACGGTTCGACTTTGATTGTCATTGGCAACGGGCGCACCATTGCTAGACGTTAGCGTGGTAGGGTTTATAGCTGTACCTGAAAATGGACACTTACTCATTGCGAATTCCTTCTAGTTCTTTTCTCGCCCTCTTTTTAGCTTTACTAATTGTCTCGCTAAAACTGGGCGCTATATGCGCAATTAACAATGTTTTGCTAATCACCTTTTTCGTTTAAAAAGATAATCGCTGATTCACAACAACAATTAAAGTGAACAAAATAGATAATGCTAATCGTGATTTCAAATTACGCTAAAACACCTTTACTAGGTGAATATTTTTGAATATCTGTTTTTGCTGCTGGGGCGTCGTAAGATGAAGGTAAGCATCGGCGAGTTTTTATGACTGGAAGGAGCGAAAGCTACTCATCGCTATTGTCTGGCGTCTAAAATAAATGGTGAAATGTGCAAATTCCATGGGTTCTTCAGCTGACACGCTCACTATTTTAGTTCGATAGAGGCTATAAAAAGATAGAGCAAAACGAATTACTTTTTTGCAATGAAAGTCTAGCGGTGTGCTTTTTTCGTAAAAGGCACAATAAGCATCCGCAATCTACTAGGGGCTTGCCTCATGACAAAGCCACTCATATTTATCACCGGTTTTATAATGTTGTGTATCATTGCCGTTGCGTCTTGGAATACCTTTGAAACACTATGGCGTATTAACAGCAAGAACAGCGAGCTAAGTTTTATGGGCAGTTCGGGTTGGCAATGGCATAACAAATCAAAAGGGCTTCAAATTAAGCGAGTTGATGGCTATTTGCCGGCGCTGAGAAGAGTGTCCGAGAGTAAAGAATATGCATCACTCATTACCATTACCGAAAAGGGAGGGTACCGGGGTTTTGTATTTTTTGACCAAGACTGTGAAGAAGGCGCTATTGTCTCTGAGCATGTAACTTACAGTGCGGCAGAAGCACCAAAACTTGAAGTGTTACATTGCCTGCATGGAAAGTTAGTGTATATGAAAAACTGGTCTGCAGCGCCTAACGAACGCTGGCGAGGCCGTGTGGGCAACTTTGAATTTAATGAGGCCCTGAATGAGTGGGATTTCACACCACTTCAACAAGCCTATCTAAAGAGTGTGGCAGAGCTCATTTGAAAATTGGGGTCAGAGTCCGGACTCTGACCCCATTATTTAGGTGTTGGCGAGGGCGTCGTCGATATCTTTTGCGCTGTGGCGGTTTGCTAGCTGGCCGTCATCGCCCCAGGTTTTGTTGACAATACGACCTCGTTTGACGCCTTCTCGTTGCTCTAGCTGTTTAGCCCATCGTACTAAGTTGGTGTACTCATGTACTTGAAGAAACGTTGCTGCGTCGTATAGGTTGCCAAGCACTAAATTGCCGTACCATGGCCATATAGCCATATCTGCAATGCTGTATTCACTTCCCGCCATAAACTCATTATTTGCTAAGTGCTTATCTAGCACGTCTAGTTGACGCTTAGTTTCCATAGTAAAGCGATTGATAGGATATTCCATTGGGTAAGGTGCATAGCTATAGAAGTGCCCGAAGCCGCCACCTAAGTAAGGCGCCGAGCCTACCTGCCAGAACAGCCAGTTAAAACACTCTGCTTTAGCATGGGCGTCTTGGGGAATGAACTTACCGAACTTTTCTGCGAGGTAAACCAAGATTGAACCTGATTCAAAAAGCTTCGTTTCTGGCGCCGTTGTAGTATCGACCATTGCGGGAATTTTACTATTAGGGTTCACGTCAACAAACCCTGAAGAAAACTGCTCGCCCTCACCAATATTTATAAGCCAAGCGTCGTACTCTGCTTCACTTACACCTGCTGCCAACAGCTCTTCTAGCATGATAGTCACTTTCTGACCGTTGGGCGTGGCTAACGAATAAAGCTGCAAACCATGTTCGCCACTCGGACGATCCTTTTCGTGGGTAGCGCCAGACACAGGACGGTTAATACTAGCCCACTTGTTACCATCATCTTCAGCCTGAGTCCAAACTTCTGGCGGTGTGTAGTTATTTTCTGTCGACATAGCAAATCCTTATAGTTTCTTTATTGGTTAAGTTACTGCAATACATAGCTATTAAGAACAGCTTTTAAAGACTTATAGCTCATCACTGTCGACTAATAAACGGTGATATACGGTTACTGACATAAAAAAGCCGCACTTTGTTAAGACACAAAGCACGGCTTCAATAATAAAAGGCGAGCAGTCCATTGCCCGCAAACTGGTACTAATCGATACCCACCGATAAGCTTTAACTGCAGAAACGGTGACTATATCGATAGCATGTAAACGTATGATTTCGGGTTACTTAACCTTGTAGTAGGCGTCAATTAGGTCGGATTCATCCAAATAGACAAACATTTCACTTTGTTCATCTACTGGGCTTTCTGAAGCAGGTTCGATAGCTTTTTCCGTAGCCTTTTCATCATGTGCTACAACATCAACGTTAGTTGCATCACAAGCAGAAATTGTTGCAAGAGCTGCCATAACTAACGACGTAGAGAATGAGCGCTTAATAAGTCGCGTACAGAAAGGACTTGCCTTGTTTTTTAACTTTGTCATCAATAACACCTCTTGCTCCTTGTTGTAACTAATAAGAAGAGTATCAATCATCGTGCCAATTGAAATTAATCAATAAATATCAATAATTTAATAACACCAAGGTAGTAAAAAGAGTCAGAGAAATGAAGGAAATGTTGCGCATAGGCAACACCATTTTACATTGGTTTACGATTGCTCCGCGAGATGGATAAAAAGCGAACGAATTAGGTTTGGTTATTTCTGCTAATGATAGAGAAGTAATAAAGAAAACCTAGTCTACAGGCACAAAAAAAGCAGGTTTCACCTGCTTTTTTAAAGTTATGTGCAGATTAAATACTTACCCGCTTATAAGGACGATATTCAGCTTTCCAGAAGTTTCGCTCAATGCTGGCGCGCAGTGCGTCGTCAGACATTTCCAAGGCTAGCCCCTGCTCCATCGCTACTTTTCCTACTTCAAAAGCGATCTCACGGCTAATTTCCGCGATAGCTGCAAGTGGTGGTAATAATGAACCTTGACCGGTGTTGACTAATGGCGACGCTGCCGCCAGAGCATTACTTGCAGCCATTAGCATTTCATCGCTAATTAACTTCGCTTTTGAGGCAACAACACCAAGACCAATACCAGGGAAAATATAAGAGTTATTACACTGAGCAATAGGGATGACATTGCCATTGTACTCAACAGGCTTAAACGGGCTCCCGGTTGCAATAATCACCTCACCTTCGGTCCATTCAATTACTTGCTCTGGACGCGCTTCAACCTGGCGAGAAGGGTTGCTTAACGGGAAGATAATCGGCAGTTCACAACCTTGCTTCATGGCACGGATAACTTGCTCAGTGAATAGACCTGGCTGACCTGAAACACCAATAAGTACGTCTGGTTTCGCGCAGTGCATCACATCTAACAAAGAGGCGTAGTCACCGCTGAATGTCCAATCTGCCAAATCGGCATTCTTCTGCTGAAGTTTTTGTTGAAAGTCGCGCAAACCTTCCATGCCTTCAGTTACCAAACCAAAACGGTCAATCATAAACACTTGCTTACGCGCTTGTTCGTCGGTAAGGCCTTCAAATACCATTTGCTGAATTAGCATTTCAGCAATACCACAGCCCGCAGAGCCCGCCCCAACGAACACAACTTTCATGTCTCTTAGCTTTTGCTGCTTGGTTTTACACGCCGCCAGAATAGTGCCAAGAGTAACTGCAGCGGTGCCTTGAATATCGTCGTTAAAACAGCACACGTCGTTGCGATAGCGGTTTAATAGCGGCATAGCATTTGGCTGTGCAAAATCTTCAAATTGAATCATCACGTCAGGCCAGCGTCGCTTCACCGCATTGATGAACATATCAACAAATTCGTCGTACTCTTCCTGCCCTATACGCGGGTGACGCGCGCCCATGTACATAGGGTCATTAAGCAGTTTTTCGTTGTTAGTTCCTACATCTAACATCACTGGTAAAGTGTACGCAGGGCTAATTCCCCCGCAAGCGGTGTAAAGCGATAGCTTTCCGATAGGAATGCCCATACCACCTATACCTTGGTCACCCAAGCCTAGAATGCGCTCACCGTCAGTCACAACAATCACTTTCACTTTGCGCTTTGTCGCATTGCGAACGATGTCATCTAGCTGATGACGTTCTTCATAAGACACAAACAAGCCGCGTGAACTGCGATAAATGTCAGAAAACTGTTCGCATGCATCACCTACAGTTGGGGTGTAGATGATAGGCATCATTTCATCAATGTGCTTTTGAATCAGACGATAAAACAAGGTTTCGTTGTTATCTTGAATAGCGCGCAGATAAATATGCTTGTTTAGTGCTTCGTCAAAGCTGCTGTATTGCATATAAGCACGCTCAACCTGCTCTTCAATCGTTTCATACCGTGGAGGCACTAGACCAGTTAAGTTAAAGGCCGCACGCTCACGTGCTGTGAACGCACTGCCTTTATTCAGTAGGGGGGTTTCCAGCAAAGATGGGCCGGCATGAGGAATATAAAGATATCGCTGTGAATCTTCTGACATTGGTTTTCCGATAATGAGTTCAGGGCAAATACATCGCCTTCGCCTAAAGCAGCACGCACACAGCGTGCTTTTTTTATAATTAGAATATTTCTTCTGGCTCTGGCGCAGTTGTCTTGTCCTGCGTGGCTGGATCTAACACTTCGTCATCGCGAACGTAAGTGGTTGGTTCCGTACCTTGCAGGAAATATTCGAATAGTGTCGTATGGTCTGTACGTCTGGTCAACTTTCCACTGGTACGATCAATGCGAACACGCACTATATTCTCTGGTACGGGCATAGGCGTATGAGGTTTATTTTCAAGGGCGTGCTGCATAAATCTTATCCATGCAGGCTCCGCCGCTTTCGCGCCATCTTCGATACCAATCAAAGCGTTACCAATCCAGTTGAACTTCTCAGGGTCCTTATTAATCAAATTTTGATTACGTGTGGCACGTCCCAGTTGACGGCCCATATTGTCAAACCCAACCCAGGTCGTTGCCACCAAATCTTTATGGAAACCACTGAACCAGGTATCTCGTGAATCGTTCGTTGTGCCTGTTTTACCAGCAATATCGGTGCGCTGCAGAATATTTCGAGCACGCCAACCTGTGCCTAACCAATAGGTCTTTTTGCTCCAATTTCCATTTGCTCGAACAGCCGTACGCATCATCTCTGAAACTAAGAAGGCATTTTGAGCCGTAATGACCTGAGGCGCTATCGCTTTTTCAGTGTTTTCATCAAGGTCGGCGTCACCTAGTAAGATATCTTGGTTTAACTCAGCGGCTAGCAAGGCTTCAATATCCGCTTCTTCGTCTTCAGGCAGCATTTCTTGCTCGCTTTGGTTTTCGCAACGATTACATGCCCACACAGGGTTTGCTTTCCAAAGTTCATCGCCGTTTTCATCAAGTACTTTGCTAATGAAATGAGGGTTTACTAAGTAACCGCCGTTCGCGATGACCGACATACCTCTTACGACTTCAAGTGGGGTGTGTGAACTCGAACCTAGAGATACGGTTTCATCTAATGGAATGTCGTCTTTATTGAAACCAAATCGGGTTAAATAATCTGCCGTTTCTCTTAGACCAACACCACGTAGTAAACGTACCGATACCACGTTTTTAGATTTGCCCAAGGCTTTGCGCATTCTTATTGGGCCATCGTACTCTGCCGGTGAGTTTTGCGGTCGCCAAGCGACGCCGGTAGCGGCATTCCATTGGTTTATAGGCGCATCGTTTATAATTGACGCAAGTGTGTAACCACTGTCTATTGCTGCTGAATAAACAAAAGGCTTTATATTCGAACCCACCTGTCGTTTTGCCTGGGTCGCCCTATTAAATTGACTTTGGTAAAAGCTATAGCCGCCAACTACAGCTTCAACAGCGCCATTTTGAGGATTAAGCGCAATAAAGGCACCGCTTACTTCTGGAATTTGCGAAATACGCCACTGCCCTTCTTGCTGCCTAATGTAAATTACTGCGCCTTCTTGGGTTACATCTGATGCGGTTTTAGGGTCACTTCCCTGCCTAAAATCCGTAATGTAGCGCCTAGCCCAATCGAGGCCGTCCCACTCTACCGTAATGGTTCTTCCATCAACGGCAAGCACATCGATTGACTGATCATTTACCTTTGTAACAACCGATGGCAAAAGAGGTTTAATGTGAGGAATCTCTTCAAGCACGCGCATGATTGATTCGTTATCCCACTCTTCTCGTGTTGTTTTATTACTTACGTCAAAGCTTAAGGAAAGCTGGGGAATGACGTCATCCTTTCCTTCTGGCTTAGGAATATTCCATAAGTAACCAAGGGCGCCTTTATAGCCATGACGCTCATCGTAATCATGAAGGTTTCTCACCACTGCGCGTTGTGCCGCAAGTTGCAGATCAGACGTTGCGGTAGCGTAAACTTGGTAACCGCCCGTTTCCGCTTCTTCTTTGCCATAAATTTCTACCATTTCATTGTAAATGGTATCTGCTAAATATGGCGCATCAACTTCTATCTCGGCTCCGTGTTTCTTAGCTGTAACCGGCGCATTAGCCGCTTCATCGAACTGAGCTTTAGTTATGTATTCTTCATCTAACATTCGAAGAAGTACAACACGTCGACGCTCAACCGAACGCTCTGGCCCGCTTACAGGGTTAAGTACCGAGGGGGCTTTGGGAAGACCAGCTATAGTGGCAATTTGCGCTAAAGAAAGTTCGTCTAGCGGTTTGCCATAATACACCTGAGCAGCAGCACCAAATCCAAACGCCCTGTGCCCCAACTCAATTTTATTTAGGTACAGCTCCAGAATTTCCTGCTTGGAAAGCTCTTGCTCCATATGCAGCGCAATGAAAATTTCTTTGATTTTTCGAACGTAGGTCTTTTCACGGCTAAGAAAGAACCCTCTTGCTAGCTGCATGGTTAATGTACTCGCGCCCTGACGCTTTTCACCTGTAAGTACTAAACTTACTGCAGCGCGCACAATACCAATAGGGTCAATACCGTGATGTTCGTAGAAGCGACTATCTTCAGTAGCCAGTATGGCGTCAATTAATTCTTGCGGAACTTCCTCAAGTTTTACCGGGATCCGCCGTTTAACTCCATATTGTGAAATAAGTTTTCCATCTTTAGTGTATATCTGCATAGGGGTTTGCAGTTGTACATCCTTAAGTACAGTAACACTTGGTAGGTCAGGTTTGATATAAAAGTAAATACCTACCAGTGCTGCAAAACCAAGAAGGCCTGATAGAAAGCTAAATAAAAAAAGTGGTTTAATGTACTTCACTGTAACGGATACCAAGACATTTTGTTGAAATGACGTATATTCTATACGTATGTGTTATCTGTAGAACCATACGCACAATACTAATAGAGTAATATTGTACTTTAGAGCAACTACCTTTGAAACTGGACACTTGTAAATGAAATCGCTGTTCGAAAAAAAGCTGCCGCCCATTGTGGGCTTAGACATAGGCACGCGTCAAATAAAAGCGGTGTGGCTAGAACAATCAAAAGACGGGTTCGTCCTTCAAGGGTATGCCTGCGAACCCATCTCAAAGATCGCTTTTTCAGAGCGAGATATTAAAGATTATGAATCGGTTAGCGTTGCGCTGAAAAAAATCCGTAAATCGTTAAAAACAAAGTTAAAGCTGGCGAATGTCGCGGTGGCGGGCACGTCTGTTATTAGCAAAATAGTCTATATGGAACCTGAGCAGAACGATTACGACCTTGAAAATCAAATTGAGATAGAAGCAGATAGTCTTATTCCCTACCCCCTTGAAGAGGTCTATTTAGATTTTGAAGAAATGGGGCCAAGCGCGACTCACACTGGTAAGGTCAATGTTTTATTAACGGCCGCTCATAAAGATCTCGTCGACAGTAGGTTGTTGCTAGCAAGAGAGGCTAACTTCGAGCCTAAAATTGTCGATATGGAAAATTACGCTATTGGCAATGCATTGGATTTTTTCCACACTCCGCAAGCTGAAGATGAGCCACTTTGCTGTATAAATGTGGGCGCCTCACTACTTCAAATATGCGTGATTAAAAATGGTGATGTGATTTACACAAAAGAGCACGCATTTGGGCTAAACCAACTGGTCAATGATATTAGCGCTATTCATATGGTGGAGCGCGAGGTAGCAGAGCGTCAGTTACTAGACGGGACACTTTCAGGGAACTGGGTGGAAGATACACTACCCATATTCGCGGCTAACCTTCAGCAGAATATTAACCGCGCTCTTCAGATGTACATGAGCACCTTGCATGCTGAGCGACCAAAGAAAATTCTGTTAAGTGGTGGCGCTGCTACCATCGAGCCCCTGGTAGACATTCTGAAACAAGACTTAGGCCTTGAAGTAGATTGCTTCAACCCATTTAGTAATATGACTATAAACCCAAAACTAGATACTGCACGACTTAGTAAAATTGCACCTCAGCTTGCAATAGCAGCGGGTCTGGCGAGCCGGAGCTTTACGCCATGGCACATGTAAATTTACTGCCTTGGCGAGAAAAGCAGCGCCAACATCAAAAGCAACAATACTTGGCAGGCCTAGTTGCGGTTGCTGCTATTGTGGGCTTAATTTTTTGGTTTATTGGTCAAGCTATCGACCAGCAGATTAATAATCAAAACTCGCGTAACCAATACCTTGAACGTGAAATAGCCGTGCTTGATGCGCAAATTGGTGAGATTAAAAAAGTAAAAGAAAGAAAGAGTGCGGTTGAGCAGCGTATGGCACTCATTGAGCAACTACAAGCAAACCGTAACGTCGCCCCTATTGTATTTGATGAGCTTGCCAAGCTGGTCCCCCAAGGTGTGGCTTTCGAATCTATGACAAGAACCAATAACATCATCACGATAGAAGGGATTAGCGACTCAAACAACCGCTTATCAGATTTTATGCGCGCACTAGATAATTCAAAAGTATTCGTGGGCGCAGAGCTTTCTACCATAAAATCTGACAGCAGCGCGGCTAGAGCGATTAGCAACTTTACGCTTACGTTTTCGATAAACCCGAACGTTGCTCCCTTAGAAATCGTAAGTAGTGAGGCGAAGGAATCATGAAGTTTGATGTCTCGAAACTAAAAGAACTCAACGAACTCGACTTTGAACAAATCGCAATTTGGCCGAACGAAGTCCGCATAGTTGTCGCTGCGTTTCTTGCCATATTGGTAGGTGCAATAAGCTACTACACCTTGGTAAGCCCTAAACTACCGATTATGGATGCCGCCGAGCTAAAGGAGCAAGAGCTGAAACTGCAGTTTGAGGCTAAATATCGCATTGCGGCTAATTTAGAAGCGTATGAGGAACAACTTGCAAAGATAAAAGAAGACTTCTCTTCCATGCTGAAAAGTCTGCCAACCAGTAACGAAACGCCAGGCCTGCTTGATGACATCACGTACGTGGGTACGTCAGCTGGGCTAACGTTTGAACTCCTTAACTGGCAACAAGAAGTACCAAAGGAATTCTACACCGAGCTTCCTATCGAAATGGAAGTAAGCGGAGGTTATCATAACTTCGGCGAATTCGTGTCTAAAGTGGCCGACTTACCTCGTATTGTTACGCTACACGACTTTGATATTAAGCGCGAAGTAGGCGGTTTATCTCTTAAATTACAAGCTAAAACCTATCGTTCTGAAAATGCTTCAGATATTGAAGGAGATGAACAATGATTCGTTCGCTTTTATCTCTTTTAATCATATTACTTATAACAGGCTGTTCGCCTAAGCTTGACGATCTTCAGGCCTACACACAAAGTGTTAAGGAGCGCGCACAGCCTCAAATAGAACCCTACCCAGAATTCAAAACACACCCTCCATTTAGCTATACTGCAAGTACGCTTAGAAGCCCTTTCGACCGTCCGCGAAAAAATACGGCGCCGGTAGCTAAAGCAAGGGTAGAAAACTGTCTACAACCCAACTTTCAACGCACTAAGGAAGCATTGGAGGCTTATGGTGTAGATGCCCTTGCACTTGCTGGCAACTTTGCCGTTAAGGGGGAAAAGTGGGCATTATTAAAAAGCAACGATGGCGCGTTACATAAAGCTAAAGTAGGGAGTCGTATCGGGCTGTTTTATGGCAAAATTATGCAAATTAGCACCGACTCAATTACTATTGAACAATTATTACCTGATGGTGCAGGCTGCTGGCAAAGGAAAACAACAACAATGACTACAGCATCGAAGGCGGGAGAGTAAGCATGGCCGAACGATACATTTTTAATAAGTCTCTCACTCGAAGAGCACCTAGATGGTATTGGCTGGCTTTTGCTGTCGCTGCAATATTCTCATTTACTTTTTTGGTGTCTCACCCCGTCAAAGCACAAGAGCCCCTACTGGTAGATCCCAACGCAAAGCAAAATGAAACGGCTCCCACTACTACGGTTACCAATATAGACTTTACCCAAGCGCCCAATAGTACGGCAGTAACCTTAGTGGAGTTCGTTGGTAAAGCTCCCAAAGTGCAGCTTATTGAATCGCAGGGAAAAGTGTCTCTTACGCTCACCAATACCGCTTTAGCTGAAGATCAGCTCGTTGAGCTTAGCGTGGCCGATTTTGGCACTGTTGTTTCAACCATCGAAACCTTTGAAGATGAAAATGATGCACGTATTGAGATTAACTACTCTGGCCAAGTTACCGTTAAAAATACAGTAAAAGACAGTGTACTGCGCGTAGCAATTTCGCCGATGGACATCGAGCAACAAGAAGCGTTGGGCGCAGAGAAACAATACACAGGCGATCCGATTTCATTAGACTTTCAAGATGTTCCTGTAAGGCAGGTTCTACAAATTATCGCGCAGGTAAACGGTTTTAACCTTGTAACGACTGACACCGTATCAGGCAACGTCACTATTAGCTTATCTGGCGTGCCGTGGGACCAGGCGCTAGATATGATTTTACGCGTTAAAGGCTTAGACAAACGCTTAGAAGGCAACATTTTATTAATCGCGCCTGCCGAAGAATTATCTGCACGCGAAACACAAGCGCTTCAGTCTAAGAAACAAGTGTCGGATTTAGCCCCACTACATACGGTAAATATTTCGGTCAACTATGCTAAAGCCACAGCGTTAGCCACTATATTGAAATCTACCGAAGGTGGAATCCTTTCCGATCGTGGCGGCGTTACCGTGGATGAACGAACCAATACATTACTTATTCGCGATACCTTAGCGTCTATTGATGAAGCTAGAAAAACCATCAATGCTTTAGATATTCCCGTGAAGCAAGTACTGATAGAGAGTCGCATGGTTACTGTACTTGATGATGTTGACGAGCAGTTAGGCGTTCGGTGGGGCTTCAGCGACCGCCAGGATGATAACGGCGTATCAGGCACCCTTGAAGCGGCCGATACCATTGCCGGAGGCGTGGTGCCTAGCATTGATAACCGTCTTAATGTGAACCTTCCAGTGACCAGCGCAGCGGGAAGTATCGGCTTTCAAATTGCAAGTTTAGTAGACGGCACCATTCTCGATCTCGAACTTTCTGCGTTGGAATCAGAGAACAAGGGTGAAATTATTGCAAGCCCTCGTATTACCGTGGCTAATCAGCACGAAGCGTATATTGAACAAGGTACGGAAATTCCTTACGTTCAAGCAACGTCGAGCGGTGCAACATCGGTAGAATTCAAAAAGGCCGTGCTATCGCTTAAAGTTACTCCGCACATTACGCCAGACAATCGCATAATTTTGGATTTAGTGGTAACCCAAGACACGCGCGGTGAGACTGTATCTACATCAACCGGTGATGCGGTAGCCATAGATACCCAGGAAATCAAAACCCAGGTATTGGTAGAAAATGGTGAAACTATCGTACTTGGCGGAATTTTCCAACAGACCAGTTCGGACGGCGTATCAAAGGTACCTTTATTTGGTGATTTACCTTTTATAGGCGCTTTATTTAGAAATACCTCGCAGCTTCAACAGAAGCGAGAGCTACTTATCTTTGTTACACCTAAAATTGTAACTGAAAGGCCATAAGTAAAATTTCACCTCCCAAAAAACGCGCATTTTAATGCGCTTTTTTTGTTTTAAGGCTTTTTTTGTAACTAAATTTACAGGTATACGCTATTTGTTAGTAACAAAACTTGCATCGCCTTGCATGAAACTGAGATAATCCCCGCCTCGAAATTTAAGCGAGGTTTAAGGAGTGGTGCTTATTGGACACTAAATAGGCACGAGTCAATGGGTAGGCTGGTAAGGCAACAGTGCACTGCCCCTAACATGATTAAGTTGTGATATAAGCAAATATGGCTGAAAAACGTAATATCTTTTTAGTTGGCCCAATGGGTGCTGGCAAAAGTACCATCGGTAGACATCTGGCAGACGAACTTCACCTAGATTTTTTTGATTCGGATCAGGAAATTGAGCGCCGTACAGGTGCAGATATCGCTTGGATCTTCGACTTAGAAGGCGAAGACGGTTTCCGCAATCGTGAAGAGAACGTCATTAACGATTTGACAGATAAGCAAGGTATTGTACTTGCCACTGGCGGCGGTTCTATTGTAACTAAAGCGGTGCGTAATCGTTTATCTGCTCGCGGCATTGTTGTTTACCTTCAAACCACAATCGATAAGCAAGTTGCACGTACACAACGCGACAAACGTCGTCCTTTGCTACAAAACGAAGATCCAGAACAAGTTCTTCGCGATCTTGCAGAAATGCGCAACCCGCTTTACGAAGAAGTAGCTGATTACATTGTTGATACAGACGACCAAAGTGCGCGTGCTGTAGCAAATCAAATTATCAGTAAAATCGGTCTATAAATTAAATATGTAATAGGAGGTGCTACGCCAATGTCAACCTTAACTGTGGAACTTGGAGAACGTAGCTATCCTATACAGATAGAGGCTGGGCTGCTTTCGCAACCCGGCCTTTTTAGTGCCTACATAAAAGGCCCGCTGGCGGTTATCGTAACAAACGAGACCGTTGCGCCCCTTTACTTAGAAACCGCTAAAGCAGCATGTGGTGACGTTCAAGTTGAAACCATCATTCTGCCAGACGGCGAACAGTATAAGAATTTAGAACAGTTCGAAGTGGTCATGACCCGTCTTCTCGAGCTTAATGCAGCAAGAGATACAACGCTTATTGCCCTTGGCGGTGGTGTGATAGGAGACCTCACAGGCTTCGTTGCAGCGACTTACCAACGCGGTGTACCTTTTATTCAAGTGCCCACTACCCTGCTTTCCCAAGTTGATTCCTCGGTAGGCGGGAAAACAGCGGTAAACCACCCTCTAGGTAAAAACATGATTGGTGCGTTCTACCAACCTGTTTATGTTGCTATCGATACCGACTCGCTAGCGACACTCCCCCCAAGAGAATTTGCTGCTGGTATGGCAGAAGTTATTAAATACGGCATTATTTACGATGCACCGTTTTTTACGTGGCTTGAAGAAAACGTTAACGCACTTACGTCACTTGATACTGAAATCCTTACTTACGCCATTTCTCGCTGCTGCGAAATAAAAGCAGACGTTGTTGCGAAAGATGAACGGGAAGGTGGCTTACGCGCCATTCTTAACCTTGGCCATACCTTTGGTCACGCCATTGAAGCCGAACAAGGCTATGGTAACTGGCTACACGGCGAAGCGGTAGCCGCTGGTACTATAATTGCTTGTAAAGCTGCTGAAGCATTAACATGGTTTGAAGCGTCAGAAACACG
The DNA here is from genome assembly GCF_056311825.1 of Alteromonas sp. ABH4_452. NCBI lineage: Bacteria > Pseudomonadati > Pseudomonadota > Gammaproteobacteria > Alteromonadales > Alteromonadaceae > Alteromonas > Alteromonas sp. ABH4_452. Next base: position 4,423,277 of record NZ_CM149973.1, read on the forward strand.
ACGCGTGACAGCGCTATTTGAAGCTTTTGCACTGCCTATTGCAGGGCCTAGTAGCATGACGAAAGACGACTATGTTAAGCACATGAAGCGCGATAAGAAAGTGGAAGCGGGCAGTATTCGATTTGTACTTCCTCAAGGCATTGGCAAAGCGGTTGTTACTAAAGACGTCACCGACGCCATCCTTACTGACATTCTCTCTTAATCAATCGCGTTCACGACAAACTGGCAGCGTGCCCTTTCATTATTCCCGAGACTTGGGAAGCTGAGAATAAGGTGCGTTGCTAGACTAGTTTTAAAGCAACATTGAATAAGGGCAAACTCCCATGCAAAGTGAACTGCATGAACGTTTGGAATATCTGGTTAACTATTCCTCTCAGCTGATCTTTGTCAGCGGTGAGTCTATTGCTCAACAACAAAAAACCCTTGAAGCCTTTGTCTTTCAACAGCACGACGATACCGAAATTGCGTATTTGACCGCGCAAGATAATATGGAGCCTTCTGACTATCGTAGACAGCTTTGTCGGCAGCTGCTCGGTCAAGTAGTGGGAAGCTTTGTTCGTCCCCTCAATGAATTACTTTCTGATTTGAATAGCCACGAAGGCCCAATTCTAATTGCTATCACCCAAGCCCATAACCTTCCTGATGCACTGTTACAAGAGCTGTGGGATTTGGTATTACAAAGTCGATTTGCTGGAAACAAACAGCATTTAAACGTGCTTTTATTTGCAAATAACGCATGGGCTGAGCGCGCTAAACAATGGCTTCCAGCTAAAAATACTGAAACACCGCTTATTATTAGCAGCCAGTCTGTGATTAGCGAGCAGCCTAATTACGAGTCAGATCTCGATAAAATGATAGCTTCTCGAAGAGAAGCGTTTCAGGCTCATTTAGAAAATAGACAACGTGAAAATACTAAGACATTCACTAACCCGCTAAAAACAAAATGGTTTTATGCTGGTGTAGCTCTGGTGTTTCTAGCCACATTCTCTGGCCTTATTTATTGGCAGTACGGTGAAAAGCTCGCATCAATTTTCTCTCCTATTAGCCAGCAAACTGTTGAAACTAAGGAAAATCAGGTTGAACCAGGTTCAGCCTATAACAAGCTAATTGCTGACGGCGATGGTGACGAAAGCCTCAATACCGGCGAGAAAAAAAGCAGAGAAGTCACCGTTGCTGAAATGCAAAGTGACGTAAGCGCACAAACCGGTAATGTGGAAATTGTCTCGACACCAAGTGCACCACCTGAGCTAACCGGTCAATCAACCCTTGATAAGCCAGTGGAAAACGAAATAGCAGAGAATGACTCGCTAATTACCGACTGGGAAAGCGCAGTATCCTCATTACCTGATGCAGGTTCTTTGTCTGAAACAGAAGGCGACAATAGTAGTATTACTTCAAGGGCGCAAAGCAGTAACTCTTCCTCTGTCGAGGCTAGTCGAGGTGAAAGTACTGAGCAAACGGCTGCAGAGAATACACAAACAGCACTAACGAACACGCAAAGCACTGATACGGCGCTAAGAAACGAAAATGTGAACCAAACATCACTGCAAGCAAACCAATGGATTGACGCTAACGATTACGCCATTCAAATGTTAGCCATGAAAAGCGAATCGGTGCTCAATGCGTTCTTGCGTGACAACAATCTTGTAGAGCAAACCCACATTTATAAAACTAAACGCTACGGCGGCGATTGGTTTGTGGTTGTGTTCCGAGAAGTTTATCCCTCACTATCACAAGCACAGCAAACTCGCGCAGCGTTACCTGAATATCCAGGCAGACAAAATGCGTTTATAAAGCGAGGTAGTCAGATCCTAGCTGAAATAGATAAAGCGCAAAATTAAGCCGATTCAAAGTCAAAAGCACCTAATTAGTTCTGATAATTTAGCTAAATTCCACTCTTGCGACACTTGCTGGTTGTCCGTTTTACTGATGAAAGTTACAATCTACCTTTAGCGTGGTGATATCTGATACTGATCAGCATAAAAGTATAAAGACGACCCTTTCCCTTGGAACGGCGGCGCAAGGAAAAACCACCGTCTTCATTCCGTCTAGGTAGTAACGTTTAAGCATGATGCAGAAAAAGAACCGTGCCTTTTTAAAGTGGGCCGGTGGCAAGTACAGCTTGGTTGAGCACATTCAGGCCAGATTACCGCAAGCTAACAAACTCATAGAACCGTTTGTTGGTGCTGGATCTGTATTTCTGAATACGCAATACAAACGCTACCTGCTTAATGACATCAACCCTGACCTCATTAACTTATACAACTTCTTAAAAGCGCAACCCGATGCGCTTATTAACGATGCGCGTGCGTTTTTTGACGGGAGCCGCAATGAAGAGAAGATGTACTATGACCTGCGTGAAGAGTTCAACGGCACGCAAGACGAATACTATCGCGCTATTCTTTTTCTCTATTTGAACCGCCACGGCTACAACGGTTTGTGTCGATATAGTCTTCAAGGTCGTTTTAATGTGCCTTTTGGCCGGTACAAAAAGCCCTACTTTCCAGAAGACGAAATGTTTGTGTTTTCTGAAAAATCACAAAAGGCCACTTTTACCTGCCTACCGTTTGAGAAGGTTTTTTCAAGGGCTAGGCGAGGCAATGTTATTTATTGCGATCCTCCATACGCACCTATTAGTAAGACAGCAGCCTTCACCAGTTATGCGGCGCGAAGTTTTGGGCAAGAATCCCAAGAAAAACTGGCAGAATTGGCCACCCGAGCTTCTAAAAAACGTGGTATACCGGTTTTGATATCGAACCACGATTTACCGCTAACTCGTGCTTTATATCAAGGTGCAGACTTTAGCATGCTGTCAGTTAAACGCTCTATTAGTCAAAATGGCGCGAAGCGACAGCCAGTAGATGAAATATTAGCTTATTTTCCACCCGCGAAAGTCGTTGTGAAACGGAAAACACGCAAGAAAAAAGTAGCTCAGTCGGCTTCTGCTGAATAATTATTGCGAGATAAAAGGTTAGCAAACACCTATTTGAAGCAATGAAGCGCTTTTACTCAGTGTGAGGGGGCTATCAGCCGTAGCCTGTATACCACTTTACAAACATGAAAAGTGATACGACAAATACCACGACTAAAATAACACCTATAACAGCAAAGCTGATAAAGGTACCTTTAGTAAAGTCACGTTCATAATTTTTATGGCTTTGAACACCAAACAAACTTGCCACTACACTACCTAGAACTGACCAAAAACCAGTACCAGATTGCATAATATCCCCTTAAGAGTCGTTTGAAGGTGAAGTGAAATCCCGATTACCATCGTCGCTGTGAAGCAACTCTAGTAAATCTAAAAAGTGAAATTGAAAGGACGGTGATTTTCCTGCTATCCATGACAGCCAGCTAACCTCTTCAACTCCCTCTTGATGACGGGCGCACTGGTTTTGAATGTGGCTTGCAGGAAGCTTTGGATTAAACTCGGTAACAGGCTGAAATTCACAAACAGACGAGCGTGAGCTTGGCGGGTTTGTAACGGCCACGCTAACTAGGGCGACGGCTCCGCAAATCGCAAAAAAAGGAAGAACTTTCATCCTGAATACCCCTTACACTCGTTTAAAATTTAATCTCATTATAATCAAAAGCAAGTAACGAACAAGTTAAAAATGCGTTGCGTTTTAAATTGAAAAGCCTAATGCAAATACATTAGGCTTTTACTACTCAACGTTTAGGTTAAGAGGCCTATCCTTAGGCCTCTTAGATTAATCTTTAAAGCTCGAAATCTACTGAATAAGCTACAGTAAATTTAACTGCATCGTTATCATATTCGTCGTCACCGCCCATATCATCAAGATCAGTGCCTGTAATTGCAAAGCTAAATCCGTCTTTTGCGATTGAAATACCGTAGTCCATGTAACCTTCTACGCCGTTAAACGCTTCAGCGAAATCACCTTCGTGATAACCAACGTGGAAACCAAGTTCAGTGCCATTTAAAATTTCAGTGGTGTAGCCAAGAGTCGTATAAGACGCTTGCGCAAAACCAAAGTCCTGTCCTTCGCCCTCATCAGCTTCGGTGTGAGCTAGCAAGTAAACGGTAAGGCTTAAACCACCCATACCTACCGAGCCGTATAATTCTGCGAAGTCGAAGTTCGCTTCATCATCGTAGTTGTAATAAAGGTAACCAAAATCATACGCAATGCCGTCAGACTCGCCAGCAAAACCAAAATACATATCGTGCTCGTATGAATATACGTCACCTGCACCGTAATTCACGTTAGACGCCCACGTACCTGCATAGAAGCCGCTTTCGTGTGCGTAGTCGATACCGCCCTGTACAGCAGCTTCGTTAGTTGTCTGTGTTAGACCACGCCAAATGTAGTTGCTGGTTGCACTAGCATTGGCAGTAAACTCGCCTTCAGCATAGCTAGGCATTGCAGTTAGTAGACACGCTGAAGAAATAGCAGCGGCAAGTAGGGTTCTTTTTGTAGATGTTTTCATGTGTGTTCTCCAGTCAAATTCAAACTTGTTGTAATTCGTTTTTTCTGTCTGTGTTTTCTTTTTGGACTGGATAACGCAAAGTTGATGCCCATTTATGGTTCATTAAAAAAGCTTGCCATTTTATTTTTAAATCACTGATAAAAAACAAGTTATAAATTCATCACTCAATACTTCTGTAATTGAATCAGGTGAAGTGCAGTTTAAAAACGCACCAATAAAACGCAGCCTCACCAAAATTGGGCAGCGACACGCTTTACCGTTGTCTGTCTTAAATTTATGTCAAATCATCCTTGATGTGCCCTTTACATAGTAAAAAAGCATGGTTTTGGGTAAACTTTCGCAACCTTATATCGTAAGTGGCAACGCACCTTATTGTTTTTGACTTGAAGGACACGTAATGAAACCCTTTTTAATTGCCCCATCAATACTCTCTGCCGACTTCGCCAGACTTGGTGAAGACGTAGTAAAAGTATTAGACGCAGGCGCCGATGTGGTGCATTTCGATGTGATGGATAACCACTATGTGCCAAACCTTACGTTTGGGCCAATGATTTGCGAAGCATTGAGAAATTACGGTATAACCGCGCCGATTGATGTTCACCTTATGGTAAAGCCAGTAGATGACCTTATTGAGAAATTCGCTAACGCGGGCGCAAGCTACATAAGCTTTCACCCAGAAGCGTCTGAACATATAGACCGCTCTCTTCAGCTCATTATTGATGCAGGCTGCAAACCCGGTTTGGTATTTAATCCGGCTACGCCGCTACACTACCTAGATCATGTTATGGATAAACTACACCATATCCTTATTATGTCGGTGAATCCTGGTTTTGGCGGCCAGAAGTTTATCCCCAGTACCCTAGATAAGGTACGTGCGGTAAAGCAGCGTGTACTAGAAAGCGGCTATGATATTCGAATTGAAATTGACGGTGGCGTAAAAGTCGATAACATTCGCGCAATAGCAGAAGCTGGTGCAGATATGTTTGTGGCTGGTTCGGCCATTTTCTCCCAACCCGATTACAGCGATGTGATTGCGCAAATGCGCGATGAACTTTCATTGTTGTCTAAAGCTTAGTTTTTAACAGAATTTAACGTATTACAGGTAAATAGAAATGAGTAATAAACCCGTTGTATTAAGTGGCTGCCAGCCTTCAGGACAACTTACCCTTGGCAACTATATGGGTGCACTTAAACAGTGGGTTTCCATGCAAGACGATCACGACTGCTTATACATGATTGTTGATTTGCATGCGATCACCGTAAGGCAAGATCCAAAGCAGCTTGCCGAAGCCTGTCTAGACGGCCTTTCTCTTTATCTAGCTTGCGGTATTGACCCACAAAAGAGCACGCTCTTTTTGCAATCACATGTCCCTGAGCATGCGCAGCTGTCTTGGGTATTAAATTGCTATGCTCAAATGGGCGAGCTAAACCGCATGACGCAGTTTAAAGATAAGTCTGCGAAAAACGAGAACAATATCAATGTGGGCTTGTACAGCTACCCTGTGCTTCAAGCAGCAGATATCTTGCTTTATCAAGCGGATAAAGTCCCTGTGGGTGAAGATCAAAAGCAACACCTTGAATTAACTCGCGACATTGCTACCCGCGTGAATAACCTATATGGCGACGTATTCCGTTTACCTGACCCTTATATTCCAGAGTTCGGTGCTCGTATCATGAGCCTGCAAGAACCAGAAAAGAAAATGTCTAAGTCAGACAACAACCCCAATAACTTTATTGGTCTGTTAGAAGATCCTAAGAAGCTGGCTAAGAAGATTAAACGCGCGGTAACCGACTCTGACGAACAAGCTAATATATACTTCAACCCGACCGAGAAACCAGGGGTATCTAACTTACTTACCCTGCTTTCATTAGCAACGGGTAAAACAGTAAAAGAGCTTGAGCCTGAATATACCGATAAAATGTACGGTCACTTAAAGGGTGATGTTGCAGATGCGGTGGTATCTTTACTAGAGCCTATCCAAACCCGCTATGCTGAAATTCGTGCGGATAGAGCGTACTTAGACGACGTTATGCGCCAGGGTGCGGAGAAAGCATCAGCACGCGCAGCAGAGACGCTGGCCAAAGTTTACAAAGCAGTGGGTTTTATTCCAAAGCCGTAACTTAAATACTGTACGTAAAAGACATGAAGCGTTAATAAAGCGCTTCATGTTCTAACCGTTGTTTTATAGATATATCAAGGATTAACACTGCTGTGTTGCTGTTAATTGATAACTTCGATTCGTTCACTCATAACCTTGCTAGGTATTTCACAGAACTTGGTGCTGACGTTGAAGTAGTGCGAAACAACGCCCTCAATCTTGATGATATATCGCGCTTAGCACCTTCTCAGCTTGTTATCTCGCCAGGCCCTTGCACGCCTAACGAAGCGGGTATCAGCTTATCTGCGATAGAGCATTTTGCCGGTGAAATTCCCATAATGGGCGTTTGCTTAGGTCATCAAGCCATAGGTCAAGTCTTTGGTGCAGAAGTGGTAGGCGCAAAAGAAATTAAACACGGCAAAGTTTCAGCATTGTCCCATCACAACACAGGGCTATTTGAAGGGCTACCAAACACCTTTAATGTAACCCGCTACCATTCACTGGTGTTAAGCCCTGAATCTTTACCGCCATCACTACGCGTCGATGCTTGGTGTGAGACAGCGTTGGGTACAAAAGAAATTATGGCAGTTTCCCATAATCGCTACCCTATATGGGGTGTTCAGTATCACCCTGAGTCATTACTTACCGAACACGGTCATAGCGTGCTTGAAGCTTTTCTTCATCATAAAAAGGTTTAAGTCTACAGGCGTATTGCCGATACCCTACATAGTGTAAAAGGTTGCGCTTGAAGGCCGTTAAAATTCGCAATTCACTGATTTTTCGTTTAACTTTTCATAATCAAGTTTAGCCAAGCGCTAACTGAGCGTTATGTTGAAAACTACATAAGCGATATCAATCATTGCAGGGTGCTAACTGTGCTTTTAAGTGGTAGCTACATTTTCATCATTACCGTAGCTAACGTTATAAAGGCCCCTAATGTACGATAATATCGCCGTTCACCAAAAAGTTATGAGCAGGAGTGCTTTTAATATGACCATGGGGGCAACCACACCGCCGACGATAGATGATCGATTTGAAAATATGATCGTATCACCCGAGCGCGTGCTTGAAATGCTAGGAAAGCGTAAGGTGGGCCAAGTCAGCTTCGAACAGTCAGAACAGGGTGACGCACGTAGGCTTTTACTTCACGTTGAAAAAGTCGCAATTGAAAATAAACGCCTACAGGAAAAAACAGAAGCCTCTTATTTAGAATCGGTTAGCCACCACCTTCACGAGATTTTGCTTGGTGAACTTACTGAACAACTCAGCTATACCGATGAACTCGTTCAGAAAGTGCTTAACTTGCCTGAAAACATTGGTGAGCTATTAGATGCCTTATCTGTCAAAGCATGCTCAGTGTCAAAGCTCGAGCCTATAGTCGCCACTATGCCATGGCTTTACGACGAACTTATTGTAGTAGTAAATACGCCCAGATTCAGGCGAAAAGACTCGCGAGGGCGTATTATTGTGGTTGAAACCTTACGTACCGCTTTAAGCTTTTTAGGTATCGAAAACTTGCGTACGCTAATCCCCTCGTTGATATTAAAGCGTGCCATGCCTCAAATTACCGATCCATACCCGTTGATAAAACAAAAACTAACGCAGTACTCTACGGGCATTGCGCTGACCGCTAAGCGCCTTGCTACATTAAGCGACCTGAATAAGAATCAAGCCTACGTGTTGGCAATGGTAAGTAACTTAGGCCGTTGCGCCGTGACGCGGCTTTACTTTAAGCTGTTTGATAAAATTCAGCTGCACCTGCTGCAAGAGTGTCAAAAAGATAAAGAACAAAGACGGCACGAGGCTTTGCTAAAAATTGCGCCATCAGCAAACCACCTTATTGCCTTACAGCAAGAATTTGCTGATGCAATAAGCGCAGATATTTTGGAGTGGATGCACTTTACCCGCCTGCCAATTGCACAGCCAATGCGTGCATGTGCTGATAAACAGCCTGCGCAGGCCAAGACCTTGAGCAAAATACTGCACCAAGCACGTGCTTATACGCAAATACGCATGTTGCATCAGTTAAAGCTTGTCGACATTAAAGAAGTAAAACCACTTTTCGCTGAACAAAAATACCCTGCGGGTGCACTTGAGGCACTTAAAAGCACGGATATCTTCACCCTTCCCTTGGTGAAAAATGAAGATAGTTACTAGAGCTTTTAGCTACACCCTACTCATTTAGAACACCAATCACGCAAAATAGTGCACTAAACGTGAAATATTTTATGGATATTCATGCATTGGTTATGCACTTTTTTCGTAGTTGATGTCTGATACTCAAAAATATCGGCCGTACCTCAGTACTTTGCCTGTTTTCAGCACGGGTAAACAGGCAAGTTTGTCGCGGCGCATTACCCCCTTTTATTCTGTTAAAGCACCACAAAACCACCACGCGGCGCTTTTCTTAACGTAAAAATTGATTATTACTTAATGATATAGCCCAGTAGTTAATAGTTATTCACTTTTCCTGCAAATTAAGCCACAGTCCTTATAAATAAAGGGCTGCAGCCCTTTGCATAGAAGACAAATGTTAAAAAAAATGGCATACTGTAAATCAAATCCGATTAGTTTTTATGCGCCAAATTAGTGCTTATCGACTCACGCAGCACGTATGAAACGTGCGCATTGATTAGACAAGCAGGCGATTGGCGCCCAATGCAGAGGTAACAAAGATGAACGTAACTCGCGCTACATTTGATGATGTAATGGTTCCTAACTATAACCCAGCAGGTATGGTACCTGTTCGAGGTGAAGGTTCACGCGTATGGGATCAAGATGGAGCTGAGTACATCGACTTTGCAGGTGGTATTGCAGTAAACGTTTTAGGTCACTGCCATCCTGAGCTAGTTAAAGCACTTAATGAACAAGGCAGCAAGCTTTGGCATTTAAGTAACGTATTTACCAACGAGCCAGCGCTTCGCCTTGCTAAAAAGCTTAACGATGCAACTTTCTCTGACAAGGTTTACTTTGCCAACTCTGGTGCGGAAGCTAACGAAGCGGCACTTAAGCTTGCTCGTCGTTGGGCACTTGATAAGCACGGTGAAGACAAGAATCAAATTATTGCTTTTAATAAAGGTTTCCACGGTCGTACCTTCTTTACCGTAACGGTAGGTGGTCAAGCGGCTTACTCTGATGGTTTTGGTCCTAAGCCAGGCGCTGTTGATCACTGTGACTACAATGACCTAGCTGCCTTTGAAGCACTAATTTCAGATAAAACTTGTGCAGTAATGATGGAGCCGCTTCAAGGGGAAGGCGGAATCATTCCACCTGATGCAGATTTCGTAAAAGGCGTTCGTGAGCTATGTGACAAGCACAATGCTCTGCTAATTTTCGATGAGGTACAATCGGGCGTGGGTCGTACCGGTCACCTTTACGCATATATGGGTCTTGGCGTAACACCAGATATCTTAACTACCGCTAAGTCACTTGGTGGCGGCTTCCCAATTGGCGCCATGCTAACAACGAATGATATTGCAGCACATCTTAAGCCAGGTACCCACGGTAGTACTTACGGCGGTAACCCACTGGCTTGTGCGGTTGCGGAAAAAGCGTTAGATATCGTGAACCAGCCAGAAGTGCTTGAAGGCGTGCTTAAGAAAGAAGCCCTTTTCCGCGAATTACTTGGCGCTATCAATGACAAGTACAACGTATTTGAAGAAGTACGTGGTCAAGGCATGTTGTTAGGTTGTGCATTGAATGAGAAATACCAAGGCCGTGCACGCGACTTCATGATGGCTGCAACGAAAGAGAACCTTATGTGTCTGGTTGCTGGCATTAACGTTATTCGTTTTGCACCTTCACTGGTTATTCCTGATGAAGACATTAAAGAAGGTCTTGCACGTTTTGAACGCGCCGTTGCTGCCGTTGTAAACGCCGAATAATTACAACACGAGTAGCGAACATGAATATCATTCGCCCTATCACGAAGGCCGACTATAACGCGCTTAAAGAAATCGCCGTTGAATCAGGTATTGGCTTTACGTCTTTACCTGTCAACGACGAGTTGCTGCAGCGTAAAATTGATCGTGCAGAAACCGCGTTCAACAAGCCAAACGTAACTGAACCTGGCGATGAGTCATACTTGTTTGTAATGGAAGATACCACTACCGGACAGGTAGTGGGAACAACAGGTATTGAAGCGGCTGTTGGTATAGACGATGCGTTCTATCATTACCACCTAAGCAAAGTAGTGCACGCCTCGCGCGAGCTTAACATTCACAACACGGTAGACATTCTAACGTTTTGTAATGACTACACCGGTGTTACTGAGATATGTACCCTGTTTCTTCGCGAACAAGCCCGCGGCGGCATAAACGGCCGCTTCCTTTCAAAGGTTCGATTCTTGTTCATGATGGAGCACCGTGAACGCTTCTCAGAGACAGTTATTGCTGAAATGCGTGGTGTGAGTGACGAAGAAGGACGCTCACCGTTTTGGGAGTGGTTGGAAACCCATTTCTTCTCTATGGATTTTCCTACTGCCGACTACTTAACTGGCATTGGTAATAAAGTGTTTATTGCTGAACTTATGCCGAAGTACCCGATATACGTAAATCTGCTTAGCAAAGAAGCGCAAGAAGTCATTGGCGAAGTCCACGACAAAACACGCCCTGCACTTCAGCTTTTAGAAGAAGAAGGCTTTTCTTGCCGCGGCTACGTAGACATTTTCGACGCAGGCCCAACGGTAGAAGCAAACTTGAGCCACATCCGCACGGCTCAGTCGAGTTTAAAACTGCCTGTTTTGATTGACGATAGCGCTGCTGCCCAAGGGCAAACGCACTACATCATTAATACATCAGTATCTGATTTTCGTGCAGTCGCCACCGAGATGACGGTAAGCGAAGAAAAGCAAGTTGCCGTGCTATCTCGCCAAGCCGCTGCTGCATTGAATGTCAAAGAGGGAGAGCACGTACGCTTTGCCCCCGTTACATTCAGAGATTAAAAGGACACCCACTATGCTACATACACATTTTATCAACGGTGAATGGGTTGCCGGACAAGGTCACGACTTAACGTCAGTTGACCCTGCAAAAAACGAAGTAATTTGGGAAGGTAAGTCTGCGACTGCCGCTCAAATTGATGACGCAATTAACGCCGCTCGAGCTGCACTTGTAGCGTGGAGCATGAAAACCGTTGAAGAGCGTCTAGAAATCATCAAGGTTTATGGCACTAAGCTAGAAGAAGCGAAAGCGCATCTAGCCAAAGTTATGGCTAAAGAAACGGGCAAACCAGAGTGGGAAACTGCCACTGAAGTGGGCGCCATGATGGGCAAAATTGGTATTTCTGAAAAAGCCTATTTTGAACGCACGGGTAACGTTGAAAACCCAATGCCTGTAGGTAAAGCCTTCATTCGACACAAGCCTCACGGCGTTGTTGCTGTATTTGGCCCATACAACTTCCCTGGCCATTTGCCAAACGGACACATTGTTCCGGCCCTTATTGCAGGAAACACGGTTGTGTTTAAGCCAAGCGATTTGACGCCTATGGTTGCACAAGAAATGGTAAAACTATGGGACGCTGCTGGCCTGCCAGCGGGCGTACTTAACCTAGTACAAGGTGAGGTTGAAACAGGCAAGGCATTGGCATCGCATAACGACATCGATGGTCTGTTCTTCACAGGTAGTTCTCGTACTGGAAAAATCCTTCACGAGCAGTTCGCAGGACACCCGGGTAAAATCTTGGCACTTGAAATGGGTGGTAACAACCCACTTATTGTGAAAGACGTGGCTGATGTTGATGCGGCAGTACACGATATCGTGCAATCTGCTTTCATAACTTCAGGTCAGCGCTGTACGTGTGCACGTCGTCTATTCTTACCAGCCGATGCACAAGGTGATGTAATCCTTGCTCGCTTAATCGAAGTAACCAAAAACATTAAAGTTGGCGATTACGATGCTGAAGACCAGCCGTTTATGGGTGCTATGATCTCAAGCAATGCCGCTGCACTTATGGTGAAAGCGCAGCAAGAACTTGAAGACCTTGGTGGTAACGTGTTAGTTCGCCTTGAACAAAAAGACGAAAGCAAAGGTTTTGCTACCCCAGGCATTATTGACGTTACCGACATGCTTGCTTCGCTGCCAGACGAAGAACACTTTGGTCCACTACTTAAAGTAATTCGCTACAGCGACTTCGACGCAGCCATTGAGGAAGCGAATAACACTAGCTTTGGTTTGTCAGCAGGTCTTCTAGGTGACAACGAAGAAGACTATCGTTACTTCTTCGCGCGTATACGTGCGGGCATCGTAAACTGGAACAGACCTATTACCGGTGCAAGCAGCGCTGCGCCGTTTGGCGGTGTGGGCGATAGTGGTAACCACAGAGCAAGCGCGTTTTATGCCGCTGACTACTGTGCATACCCAGTAGCTTCCGTAGAGCTAGACAAAGTCACTATGCCGGGCAAATTAAGCCCAGGCTTGTCAATGTAAGCTAAGCTTTTAAAGCGATATAAAGGCCGATGCAGAGTGCGTCGGCCGATTAAGCACCAACCCTATACGAACTATTCATTTAGAAATAGTCGACGACAGAAAGGACCCTATCATTATGCATAGCAACATCGATACGTTGTTTAGCAACATGTGGGACGATTACGTAACCATCACTCCCTCAGCGCATAAAATCCATGCACTTTTGGCCGGTGAAGAACACACGAACGATATCGTTAACGACCATGTGGCTTTTAGAACTTTTGCTTTAGATAAAACTCGCTTAGACAAGCTTGCTGCACACTTCTTAGCATTGGGTTATGAAGCGAAAGGCGACTATGACTTTGAAGCTAAAAAGCTGACTGCAAAGCACTTTGAGCACCCTGACGATACTAAACCAAAAGTATTTATTAGCGAGCTACGTGTAAATGAATTGTCTGAGGCAGCTCAAACAATTATTAAAAAGCTTGTTGATCAAATGCCTGAGTCTGTAGTGGATGCAGATAACTTCTTGTACTCGGGTAAGCATTGGGACGTGACTAAAGTAGAGTACGACACACTGCTTAACGAGTCAGAATACGCGGCGTGGATGGCAGCATGGGGCTTTCGTGCTAACCACTTTACGGTAAGTGTTAATCACTTAACCCGCACTGACGAGTTGACCGACGTAAATACATTGCTTAAAGAAGCAGGCTTTGTGCTAAACACCTCAGGCGGCGAGATCAAAGGCGGTCCAGACGTATTTTTAGCCCAATCGTCAACTATGGCTGACCGTGCTGACGTAGCATTTAGCGATGAGACTGTGGCTATTCCAAGCTGCTTTTACGAATTCGCACAGCGTTATGAAATGCCTGACGGTAAACTTTATAAAGGCTTTGTTGCTGCATCGGCAGATAAAATCTTTGAAAGTACAAACGCTAAGTAACGCGCTTGTTTAGTCATTAAAAAGCCCGTTAGGGCTTTTTTTGTTTACGCTTTACAGAAGACGTTAACGATTAGGCTCAGTGGTATGCCTGGCAAGAAACTGGTCATAAGGCATAGGTTTATCAAAGTAAAAACCCTGCATTAATTTAATATCTGCTTGCTCCATAAAAGGTAGATAAGACTCTAATTCTACCCCTTCAGCCACCACATCTATTTGCAGGCTCTTCAACATAGCTATCAGACCATTAAAAAGCGCGTTTGCTTTGCTATCTTGGTGAATACCTTGAATTAAGCTTTTATCTACCTTGACCACCTCAAACTGAAAACTCCTCAGGTAGCTAAGTGATGAGAAGCCACTGCCAAAATCATCTAAAGACAATCTAAAACCACTCTCTCTAAGTGTATTTAATGCTCTTAGCGCTGATTTTTCGTCCCGAATAAACACCGACTCAGTGAGCTCTAACTCTATAAATTCCGGGGATATATTGTTATCCAAACAAATAGAGGCTGCTTGGTCAGGAAATTCTGGGTCGAGCATTTGGTTAGCACTAATATTTACCGACAGCGGAATAGCTTCGCCTTGTTGCGACTCCATTATCGAAATATAGTCACAGGCAGCCTCTAGCGCTTGTAAACCAATGGCGCTATCTAACTTGTGCTCTTCTGCTATGGGGATAAACACTGCTGGCGATACGACACCGTGCAATCCAGAGATCCAGCGGCACAACACTTCACCACCCTTTAATACGCCATTTAAGTCATATTTACCCTGAATATAAAAATCAAGAAGGTGGTTTTCTACGGCCTTGCGCAAGTCGTTCACCATACTAACTTGCTGTGTCATGCTTTCATAAAGCCCTGGCTCATAGACAAAGGTTTGCCCTTTCCCAAGCTCTTTGGCGCGATACATTGCTGCATCGGCACACTGCACTAAACCTTCAATGTTGTTACTGTGTTCTGGAAATTCTGCAATGCCAATACTGGCCGACAGCCTTAGCTCTGTCCCTTTTACAACAATGGCGTCTTCTTCAATTTGGCTAATAAGTTCCTGTGAGCGCTCGGCAATTTCTTCAATATTTTGGTTAGGCACTACGGCAATAAACTCATCACCGCCCCACCTGCCAACTTCCCCAATGGGGCCGAACATACCGGTAAGTAATGCTCCCATGCGCTGCAACTCGGCATCGCCTCTTTCATGCCCCGCATTATCATTTATGGCTTTAAACCCATCTAGGTCGATAAACACGAGAGAAAAAGGCTGCACTTTTTTCACTAACACTGAAATAGACTCACGTAGCGAGTTACGATTAGAAAGACCGGTCAATTCATCGTGCAAGGCGAGTTGACGTAGCTTCGCCTCATTGCGCTTTCTATCGCTAATGTCGCGCATTGTTGCGATTAAATAAGTCGAGGTTTGTTGATAGGTTTCGAACAAAGCTACAGAAATATCTACCACTTTCATTTCGCCGCTTTGGTTTTTTATCTTTGACTCAAATCGAACCTGCTTATCGATGGCCAATTGCGCTTTATTAACTTTCTCTGCGATGAATATTTGATTGAAATCCAACCCTACACATTGCTCTTTTACTGACATACCAAGCAATTTGATAAAAGCATCATTGCATTCTGTGATAACCAAGTCGGGAGAAAGGACTAACATAGGCTCTCTTGAACTAGCGAACGCAGAGGCCATTAAATGGAAAGATTGCTCGGCTTTACGCTGCTGGGTTATATCTTTGGTAGTTCCGACAATGTGCAATGCTTCACCCGAGCTTCCCCGCTCTAGTACGCGGCCGCGTAACCTTACCCATTGATAACCCTTTTCTAACATTAAGCGAAAGGAAAACTCAACACGATCGCGATTGCCGTGAAGTGCCATGGTCCAGTGAAACTGAAGCCCTTCTAAATCGTCTTCATGTACCCGCTCAGAAAGCTGAATTAGGGTACCCGACCACGTAGATACGCTTTGTGAGTGAAGAGAAAAAGAGCGAATCTCCATTATGTCGCTTTGCGCCTCCCAACTCCAAAATGACTCTTGCGAAGCCCAAAGGGCAAGTTCTAGGTCCTTTTGCGCACGTTGGCTCTTTTGCAAAGTAGCATATAAGCTTTGGGTTTTTTCTCTGAGCAAACTTTCGGCTTGCTCTCTGGCATTTCGCTCTCGCTTTAAACGACGCTCAATTGAAGCTAAAGCGTCGTTATTAACGGATTTGCCAATGGATGCATCGTTTGACATTACATCCCCCGTTAAACAACAAGAGATATGCTAAATTCGTACGTGTGAGGCGTTTCTAGTTGATGGGTTTCCCTTTCAAGTTTGCAGTTGTAATAGGCTGCAGCGGCGTCCATCAAGCCCTCAGCTAGGGGATATAACTCTCTCTCAGAGTAATATTGTAGGCGCATGGAGGTGTCTGTGCGTGACAGCACCTTAAAACGCGGGAGGTCTGCGTCAGGATAAAGCTTTTTAACCTGGACATGGATATCGCCGTCCAAGTGCTCCAACATGTCTAGCATGCTATTGGTATTGGCTAATACGTCACCGTGTACGGCCCCTAACTTACCGAATAAATAAAAACCAAAATCGTATAAGAGTTCGTTAGCAGATTTACCCGTTCTCTCTACCAGCACACCTACCAGGCGTTGCATCTGTTCAAACGGGTAATAACCCACTGCGGTATAAGCTCCGTCGTTCTCTAACCCAGCTTCCATGATGACATCATCAGCGAACTCGGGAGAAACCTTCTCCTCAAGCATATCGATTAATGATGTAAAAACTATGCCTAACATGCAAATTCCTCGTTCATTCCTTTAATGAGTGTAGTTCACTTAAGCATAAGAACAACTTAAACTTTATGACAAATCTTCAGGAGCTTCGTCTTTATTTGATAGCACTACTTCTACGCTATCCACCCGCTGTAAACCGCGAGGCAATTTATTCCCCCTACGCCCCCTTTCCCCCTGATAGTGGGTAAGGTCTTCAGCGCTTAACGTCATGTTGCGCTTCCCTGCTCCAACCTTAATGGCCGCGCCGTCAGGCACGACGGTCAGCACTTTGACATACTCTTCACGAGACTGTGATTTTGCTGAAGGAATATTGATCAGCTTATTTCCTTTTCCTTTGCCTAAACTTGGCAAGTCGCGAAGCGGGAACATAAGCATGCGCCCTTCGTTAGAAATACTTAAACACCAATCAGAGTCCGGGTTAGTCACTGGCATTGGTTTCATTACTTTCGCTGCTGTAGGCAATGACAAGTAGGCTTTACCCGCTTTATTCTTGCTAACCATATCTTTGAATGTGCCGACGAAGCCATAGCCCGCATCAGAACCCACCAAGAACTTACTCTCGTCTTGCGCCATAATCACGTGCTGGAAGGATTCCCCACCAACAATACTAAAGCGCCCGGTTAAAGGCTCGCCTTGACTTCGTGCAGAGGGAAGCCCGTGAGCGTCACACGAGAATGTTCGTCCTGAGCTATCCATAAATACGGCAGGCTGATTACTTTTGCCTTCGGCGCTAGATAAATAAGCATCACCCGCTTTATAGCTTAGTCCTTCAGCATCAATATCGTGACCTTTTGCACAACGTGCCCAGCCTTTTTCTGAAAGTACAACTGTAACTGATTCCGCAGGCACTAACTCTTTTTCAGACAGCGCTTTAGCCTCGCTACGCTCGACAATAGGTGAACGCCTGTCGTCACCGTATTTCTCAGCATCAGCAAGAATTTCTTTTTTAATGAGGGTTTTAAGGCGACGGTCTGAGCCAAGCAGTTGCTGTAGCTTGTCTCGCTCGGCAGCGAGCTCGTCCTGCTCACCCTTAATTTTCATTTCTTCTAATTTGGCTAAGTGGCGAAGTTTCAGCTCTAAAATGGCTTCGGCCTGTTTATCACTTAAACCAAAACGCGACATAAGCTCAGGCTTGGGTTTGTCATAGGTACGAATAATTTCGATAACTTCATCGATATTCAAAAACGCAATTAACAAACCTTCTAAAATATGTAGACGCGCCAATACTTTATCTAAGCGATACTGCAAACGTCGTGTCACTGTATCTTTTCGATACTGCAACCACTCAGATAAAATAGTACGCAAGTCTTTAACCTGAGGGCGACCGTCTAGGCCTATCATGTTCAGGTTAACGCGGTAATTTTTCTCAAGGTCGGTAGTTGCAAACAAATGCTGCATTAATTGGGTAACGTCAATGCGATTTGAACGAGGAGTAATAACTAAGCGAGTTGGATTTTCATGGTCCGATTCATCGCGCAGGTCACTTACCATTGGCAGCTTTTTCGCCTGCATTTGCGAAGCTATTTGCTCCAGGATCTTGGCGCCAGACGCCTGATGAGGTAGAGCAGTAATGACCACATCCCCATTCTCTTCGCCGTAGACAGCACGCATTTTTATTGAGCCACGCCCAGTCTCGTAAAGCTTTTTAATATCGGCTTTTGGCGTAATAATTTCGGCTTCAGTGGGGTAGTCTGGCCCATTAACATGTTCTAGGACGTCGCTAAGCTCAGCTTTACTGTTGTCCAGCAGCATAGCGCATGCGTTAGCCAACTCTCTTACATTGTGCGGTGGAATATCAGTGGCCATGCCTACTGCGATACCTGTCACACCGTTAAGCAGTATGTGCGGTAAACGGGCAGGTAATACACTTGGTTCTTCTAACGTACCGTCGAAGTTGGGCACCCAGTCTACCGTGCCTTGGCCAAGTTCGTTTAACAGCACTTCCGAGAATCGAGAAAGCTTAGCTTCGGTATAACGCATGGCTGCAAACGATTTAGGGTCATCCGGTGCGCCCCAGTTCCCCTGACCGTCAACCAAGGGATAGCGATATGAGAAAGGCTGCGCCATAAGCACCATGGCTTCGTAGCAGGCAGAGTCACCATGTGGGTGAAATTTACCAAGTACATCACCTACGGTTCTGGCAGACTTTTTATATTTTGCATTCGCGCTTAAGCCTAAATCGGACATCGCATAAATAATACGTCGCTGTACCGGCTTTAAACCATCGGAAATATGCGGAAGAGCACGGTCCATGATGACGTACATGGAATAGTTTAGATAAGCGTCTTCGGTGAAACGTCGAAGAGGAAGTTGCTCTACCCCATCGCGATTAATGATGATCTCGTCACTCATGATAGTTTTTTCGTTTTGTTATTAATACCAATGCGCTCGTAATAGAAAGGCCGCCATTCGCGTTGTGTTGTAGCGCACTACTTACTGAATGTACGCGAGCGTTTACGCTATTGTGGGGTAAACCGCATTTGTGTGCAATCTTTGAAAACAATTGTCACCATTTTTCAAATAGCCTATGCCCCACAGTCTTAGCTATTTAGCAAAGATCCTCGCACTCTAAATGCTATCAACATGTTAATTGTTTGCTTTGTTATTCTGCAAATAGAGTGTTTAAATAGATTGGGCTGAATTTTGCGTTCAACATTCGCCTTAAAAATAATAAAACCCTTATTTAAATGGTAGTTAAAGTACAGAATAATATGGCAACCTTTCGCGCACTTTCTTTCCTATTTATTTTGCTAGCTAGCTTCTGGCCTTCTTGTTCCCAAGCGCAGCATATCGAGCAGCTATTTGACGAACAAAGTACGCTAGATTTATCAGACTCCCTGTACTTTCTATTCGAAACCGATTACCAGCTTACCATTGGGGATGTATCAAGAAGACGAAATGACTTTCTTATGCATCCTCACGGAAACCCTAACTTTGGTTTTCGCAATAATGGTATGTGGTTGCTAACATCCGTTGCCAATGTTTCAAACGACAAAAACTGGGTATTTTCAATAAACTTTAGTCAGCTCGATAACGTTGATTTCTATTTAGTACAAAATGGAAAGGTGATTAGTCAAAGTCATCAAGGTAAGGCGCAAAAAGAGCAGCGTTTTCGCGTTCCTACCTTTCGGGTTGAACTCGCTAACAGCGACCCAGTTGACCTTTACATACGCATTGAGAGTCATTCATCAAGCCTCATCGCTCCACTTCGCATACAAGCTGAGCCTTTGCACAGCAGCTATTTCCAAATGGACAGTTTGCTCTGGGGCTTTTTTTACGGTGGCTTACTCATACTTGCCATTTATAATTTAGCCTTATTTTTCGGTGTAAAAGAGAAAAGCCTGGTTGCTTATGTTGGATACATATTAGCGGTAATATTATGGCAATTCGTGTGGGGCGGTCATACACACCTCTTATTTACTCAAGGTATTCCGTCTTGGCTAGTCGGTCATTCGGAATTGATATTCGTCATTATCGGTATCAGTTCAGGCTTGTTTACCATGACCTTCTTAGAAACCGAAAAGCACTCGCCCACTGCTCACCCTATTATAAACTTATTATTGGTGTGCCAAGCGCTCACTGGACTCGTGTGCTTTGTCGATCTTCTTCCCTCTATCTGGAAGAACAATCTGGTATATGGCGTAGGGCTGGTAGCGATTTTGAGCTACATCTACGCAGGGGTGGAGGCCTTCCTCAATAATTTCAGACCTGCACGCTACTTTATTTTTGCATGGGGCATGCTTGCTACCGGTGCCATTATTGGCATGTTAAGCCTTATCGGTGTGCTGCCCTCTAACGACTTTACTACCTACTGCTTCCAAGTTGGCGTTTTCCTAGAAGCTGGACTTTTTTCTTTCGCACTCATGGAGAAAAGTCGAAGCCAGCTTGAAAGCGAAGTAGAACAAGCAACCGATGATTTACGCAATAATGTTGAGCTTATTGAAGAGCAGAATGCACGCTTAGACATTGCGCGAAAAGACGCCATCAAGGCCAGTAACGTAAAATCTCAATTCCTTGCAAACATGAGTCATGAGATACGCACGCCGCTAAATGCAATATTGGGGTTTAGCAAAGAACTCAATAACGCATTGCTACCTACGGACCAACAAGAGCAGGTTCGGATCGTTAATACTGCAGCTGAAAACCTGCTCACGATTGTTAACGACGTACTCGACTTTTCAAAAATTGAAGCGGGCAAACTTCAAATAAACAACCAACCTTTTTCGCCTAATAAACTGCTCGAAGAGATGGTCACTATTATGGCCAAATCTTCGCACAGCAAGCGCATTGAGTTCGTTTTCGACTTAAATCCGCTGCCTGAAAAACTTATTGGCGATGTATTTCGCATCAAGCAAGTGCTAAACAACTTACTCAGTAACGCGCTTAAGTTTACCTCTAGTGGAGCCATTACATTCTCAGCAAGCGGGCGCTCGCTTCCTCATGGTATCCACGAATTAAATATTGTCGTTGAAGACACGGGAATTGGTATTAGTCGTCAAGACAGGAAAAAGCTCTTCAGCGCGTTTTCACAGGTAGACGATGCACTAAATCGAAATTACCAAGGTACAGGCTTAGGCCTTGTTATTAGCAGGGAACTCGTTCGCCTGATGAACGGAGACCTTTCGCTTAAGAGTGTGCTGGGCCAGGGCTCTACGTTTAGCGTCTCTCTTCGTATGAATCAGCTTAGCCAAAAGTATTCATTGACGAGCAGCGAAGACTGGAAAGATAAAAACGTGGTTAATTTCGACCCCATTCCCGCAACCCGCCGCTCTAGCGCTAATATGTTGTCTATATTGGGTGCCAAGGTCACCTCAGTGGAATCGTTAGACTATTTAGCTACGCTAAACGGTCAATATGACTTCTTCATGGCAACGGTACCGGTAAGCAAAATGGCATTGCGTGATACTTACCTAAGCCGATTTGTACAGTTTCCAGCCACAAAACGAATTCTCTGGTACTCTGGCCCCGAGCCGTACGCTCAATATCCAAGCCTATCGCAGCATTTCCATTCTCAGATACGTATGCCAATAACCTTGACTAAGTTAGATAGCTTGGTAAACCAGCACGCTACGCCTGCGAAAAATGCCATGCAAGAGAAGATCAGCAGTTTGCCTAGCGTGAAAATATTGGCTGTTGATGACATGGAAATGAACCTGAAACTTCTGCATACATGGCTTGACCATTCACCTGTAGAACTCATTACAACTATTAGCGGGCAAGATGCGGTAAATCAGTGTCAGACACAAGAGTTCGACCTGATTTTAATGGACGTTCAGATGCCTGGGATGGATGGTGTACAAGCAACTAGGGAAATTCGTAAATCTCCTGTAAATATGGGTACGCCTATTATCGCTGTCACCGCTCACGCATTTAAGGAAGAACAGGAGCGATTACTCGCATCAGGTATGGATGATTATCTTCCTAAGCCTATCGAAGTAGAATTACTTATTAACCTAATTAAATCCTGGTGCCACAGCATTGAACCAGGGGAAATAGAGCTTCCCTCAGTTGACTGGCAGCTTGCGCTAAAACATGCCAATCAAAACCAAGACACCGCGAAAGAAATGTTAGACGGCTTTATAGAGCTGCTCCCAGAAACCATTGTATTACTTTCAACGCTGTGGGAAGAAAAAGATTATAAAGAGCTAAAGACCGAGGTACACAAGCTTCATGGTGCATGTTGTTATACTGGCTTGCCGCGCATGCAGCATTTGGCGAATGATACTGAAAGCGCGCTCAAGTTAGGCCAGCATAAACTTGTTGATGAGCATTTACCTGCACTTATCGCTGAAGCAGAGAAAGTGTTACGGGAGAGTAAGCCTAGCGTATAACAAATTATTGGCCACGCATATAGCACTGGTTATTGCGTGGCGTTTTCCTTTTGGAAAAACTTCCGTGATTGCTGACAGTCAGCGATTAACCTAGCAAATTCGCTGGCGTCTCTATCTAACTCTGAGCTTGCTATAAAAATATCAAAACCGAGACGTTTTCGAAGCTCTACCATACGATGAGCTAACATGGCTTTTATTCCTTTAATGATAGTACCGTCTTCCATAACGTATTGCTTATCGTCAAACATTGATTGTTCGTAACAACTTCCCGACGCGCAGTTTTCGTCGGTATTTTGCATTAGCAGAGGTCGCTGCTCCATCAGTAAGTGTGTAGCAAGCCTAGGTGATATTGTATTTAAAAAATCAGTATAGCTTTTTATTTTGAAGCCGACTGTTTCTAAGGGAACGTGATCTAATCCATGGCGCACACGTGGGCAATCTGCACGCTGGAGGTTGTCCCAGTGAATTCGCCAACTGCCGAGGCGGTGGCGATAGGTGATGTAATCTCTGGCTATTTCTAAGCTGAAGTCTGGCTCGCGTACCTTAAAATAACCCACTAGTAAACACACCAGTGCCGCACTTGTCAGAAAAATACCGGCTAAAAACAACCAATCTGGCAAAAAGGCCAGCCACAATGCTGCGACAAAAAGTCCTACACAGCCCAATACTAGGCTAGTGATGCCGTTACTTTTTGACGCAGCTCGGATATAGATAGGTTCAACACTAGTGCCAGACATACAAGTACACCACCAACATAATTATGGCCCAAACGATATAGAGTCTGACCCGTTTACATTTCACGCAGTCAGTCTGCCACCAGCGCAATATTGGATGAGATTTTCGCATACGCTGATACACCCTTATTATACGCTCATTAGAAAGGGATAGTTTAACCGCAAAATCAAGCTAATGTGTGGTTTCTATAACGATATCGTTGAAATGCCGCCACTATGGTTGGTGTAAATACTAACGACAAGATAACCGAAAAACCAACTCCACCTGCGAGCACAACAGCCAATGGCGGCCAGAAGCTTCCCTCGCTAAATAACAACAGTGGAATTAAACCGCCTACCGTTGTAAAGGTTGTCGAGAGTATGTGGCGGCTACAACTCATGGTTTCTTCAACAATGGCCTTGGTATCGCCTTGCTTTGCTTTGGGATTAGCATTGATTGCAGCAATGACCACTATCGAACCGTTAATTGCAACACCAATAAGCCCTGCACAGCCAAGTAGAGGGTTGAATCCTACTGGCAAGCCTGAAATCCACAAACTAAACATTCCTAGTCCCACTGAAAGTATCGCGACAAGTGCGATAACTCCGGCCATACGCAGACTTGTGAACGTCAATATGAGCGTGGTTATCATTAAAACCAATAAAACAGGCGCATAAGTGGCAAGCTTGCCTAGCGCTTGCTGCTGTTCATCTGCATCGCCCGCCAAGTGAATTCTATAGCCCTCGGGCAGTTCAAGTTGGCTTTCAAGCAAGTCTCTTAACTGATTACTGGCATCAATTGCCGGCACACCTGGCAGTAAAAACGCCTGAATGCGGTTAAGCCTTTCTCCGTCAACACGGGTAATGCTGCTAGTTGCAGGCTGTAGCGTTAAATTAGTAACCGCCGCCAGTGGTGACCACGAGATTGCATTGTCACCGGCTACAGGTATGGGCATAGCATCCACACCCGTTACGTTTTGTCTGTAGGCCTCATCCAGCCTTACCCTAACCGGAATTTCTTCTGTGCTCTCCAGTACCGAGCCACCGGTGATCCCCGAGAAATTAACCTGCATTTGATTAGCAAGCTCAGAAAGGGTTAAGCCAAGGTAAGATAAGTTATCGCTATCGGCATTGATTTTAAGTTCGGGCTCGCCCATAGAGATACTGGTGATGGACTGAGATATGCCGTCAACTTGTGACATCAACATACGAACTTTATCGCCTAGGTCATTCAGTATATTAAGATCTGGGCCAAATATTTCGACTTCTACCGGCGCGGCAATTGGCGGACCTTGCCCAAATGCTCGTACTACAATTTGTACCTCAGGATATTCGCTATCGAGAGAATGTTGTAACTCACCCACCAGCGCTACCGCTTCATCTACCGTGTGGGTAGAAACCACGGCATTAGCAAAATAAGGCATGTTATCGCGAGTCATCATTTGATTGTAATACACCGAAGGGGCAGAGCCGCCCACCAACCAGCTAACCTGCTTTACACCTTGCTCGGAGCGAATAGCGGCATCAATTTCTTTAACGTAGTGGGTAGTGTTGTCAATGCTGCTTCCTTCTTTCGTCCACAGATAAACTTCAAACTGGTCTCTATCTGCGCTTGGGAAGAACACATTGGCCAATGTCGAAGACAGCACAAAGCCAGACAGGCAAAGTATGGCAACAACCGGTAGCACGAGAATGGGCTGTTTGACCCAACGACCTAACTGCCTTTTAAAAGCTAGGCTTAACTGCGGCGCTTGAAGACCCACTTTCCACCACGAATTGGATACGGCTTTACCTTGGGATGCATTGTCGTGCTTTGGTAAAAATCGTGCGGCTAGCGCGGCAATAATAGTCAGTGAAATAAACAGGGAGCCAATGAGCGCCATGACCACGCTTATCGCTATTGGCCCTACGAAATCACCTATATTTCCATCAAGAAGAAAGATAGGCATAAAGCCGAGAATAGTCGTAAGTGTTGAAGCTAAAAGTGGCGCAAATAAGTGAGACACACTTTTTGCCATAGCTCCTACCCGCGTTAGGTTAGGGTCTTGTAAGTTAATGCGTATTTCATCGGTAATTACGATAGCGTTATCAATAAGCAGGCCGATGGCGATAATCATTCCGAAGATTGACATTTGGTGTATTTGCTCGTTGTAAAAGCTCAATGAAAACAACGCAAAAGCGGCGCACAATGGTAATGCTAACCCCACAATCCATGCTGCGCGAAACCCCATGAAAAGTAGAATAACCATCATGACAACCGCACACCCCATCAATAAATTCATCGATAGGTCGGCAAGGCGCGTGGCAGTATATTCATTTTGCTCAAATGCCACCGTAGCGGTTAATGTTCCACTGAAATCTTTATTAAACTGCTCTACCACTGCTAATGCATTTTTTGTCCATACATCAGAACGCAATGAGGGCTGCATGCGGGCGGCTACAAAGATAGACTCTTCACCATTTAAAAAGGCTATTTCGCCTCGTGGAGTGGTGTAACTGCGTTCTACCGACGCAACATCTTCGACTCTCAAATAGCGCCCTTGTTCATTAACAAGAGGAATAGACGCTATCATGTTTACACCATTTAAGCCCTCTCCCACCGTAAAGCGCAGATTACTTTGTTCGGTATTCAACATACCTGCAGGCAATTTGGGGTCGGCACGACTGATTGTATTGCTGACCTGCTGTAATGTAAGGCCTGTCGCGGCAAGCTTAATAGGGTCTATGTTGACACTAATTTCTTCCTGCGGTGCGCCGTATACACGCACTAACTCAGTACCGTTAACATTGCGAAGTCGGTCGGTAAGTTCCTGAGCCAAACGAGCGGTAAGTGTAATAGGTGTATTATTAAAATGGTCGGCACGTACAGAAAGCAACAAGGTGAAAGCAGTCGCGCCGCGTTTTTCATCGAATATTGGCGCCATTGCGCCTTCTGGAAATGACTCAGCGGCAGCACCTATTGCATCGCGGATCTCGCTAAATAGCTGCTCGTTACTGGTGTTGTCTATCCAGTCCTGTGTTTCAATTAATATGATAGAAATCCCAGCACGAGAGGTAGATTTCACTTCCTTAATCTCAAATATCTCCCTTAACCTGTCTTCAAGTACGTCGCTGACTAAGGCTTCAACTCGCTCGGCTGATGCGCCGGGATACTGGGTGATAATTAGCGCATTTCTTGTATCAATTCGAGGGTCTTCTATTCGCGGTAATGAGCCCAAAGCCGATAACCCTGCGGTAATCAAAATCAATAGACTTAAAACCAGCAAATGGCCCCGTCGGTAAAAGAGCGTGTACCAGGGGTAGGATTTATCAGTATCGAAGTTAAATGACTTCATTAACGAGCCCCAGCATGTTGTTGGCTAGGTATAGCTACCATTTGCCCCGGCGCTAATTTATGGGTGCCCTCATTAACATAGACATCACCGTTTTTGAGCGCGCCGCGAACGAACGCTTTATTTCCATCTGTGTACACCACCTCGACAACGCGCGCTTCTATGGTGGCGTTTGACTCACTGGATAAAACAAAAACCCTCCATAAGCCTCTTAGGCCATTACTTAGCGCGTTTACAGGAAGCCAAGCGCCTGTTTCAGAATGAGAGCGGAAGGCAGACAGAATTGCCATATCGCCAGGACGAACCTGTTCGTTACTATTAAGTGTAACCAGAATATCTACGGTTCGAGTCTGCACGTTACGTACTGGAAGCCGCTGAGATACTGTTCCAGCAACATCGATATCACCAACACGCACAAGTACGGGTTCATTAACATCAAACTGCTCTACGACGTCAGCAGGTACCGCAAAACGCGCTTGATAATTGTCGATACTTGTAATGCCAAATACAGGGCTTCCTGCACTCACCACACTGCCTTCATCAAAAAATCGGCGATTAACAACACCATCAAAAGGCGAAACGAGCGTAGTTTTTGCTATCTCTACATTGAGAGATTCGAGCGCGGCCTGCATTTCGCTAACCTGCGCTTTCGCTACATTTAAATTCGCTTTTGCTTCGTCTAGTCGTTGCGCTGACTCTAGCTTTCTCTCCACCAATGAGGTGGTCCTATCACTGTTGACTTTAGCAAGTGCAAGGTCAGCGTTTGCTCGCTCTAGCGCTGCTTGTAGCTCTCTCTTTCTTGCATTTAGACGCTGCAAATCTTGGTGAGCAAGAATATCGCCTTGACTGACTACATCCCCTTCTTCAACAAGCATTCGGGTAACTTGACCAGCGACATCAAAAGATAAAGATGTGGCCTTAGGTGATTCAACTAAACCAAACACATTAATAGGCGTTTCAAAGCCTGATTGAATGGTGACCGTACCTGTTGAGACCGCAACGGGTAGTCTTGCCTCCGGCGTTTGCGTTGCATTCCCCAAACCAGCAGTCATCAGTAATACCACCAGTGCTGCTGTAAAAACGGCAATTGAAATAAGTAACGTGAATTTGCCACTTTTAGACGGTGTATTTGCAGCAGTCATAACGGTTCCTTTAACCAATTGGGCGTGTGCTTTAGGCTATATTTGCATACTTATTGTGCTATGCTAGTATATAAATACTAGACCGTCCAGTTTGATATTTAAATATTCTGCAATAAAGTGAGAACGTACGTGGCTAACATCAAAAAGCAAGGCCGTCCCAAAAGTGAAGAGAAATATCATCTTATATTGCACGCCGCGTCTTGCTTGTTTTTAAAAGAAGGGTTTGCTAGTACGTCAATGGACACCGTGGCTAAGGCCTCAGGAGTGTCTAAACAAACGGTTTACTCTCATTTCGAGAGCAAAGATGCTCTGTTTAAAGCCGCTATCTCTTCAAAATGTCGCTCGTATCAACTCGACACTCAGCAGCTTATCGACGCCTCCTTAGGCTCGCTTTCACTGTTTGAATGCTTGCAAAAAGTGGGGTGTCAGTTTGTACGCCTGTTACAAGACCCTGAAGCTATCGCTATATTTCGCGTAATTATTGCCGAAGCGGTAAATAGCCCACACGTAGCCACCTTGTTTTATCAAGCAGGTCCTGAAGCGTCGCTCGCCACACTTAGCACAGTGATAGAAAAATTTGGACAAGGTAGCTTAAGCGCTGATGTTGCGCAGCAGCTAGCCGTGGATTATTGCGCTCTACTTAAAGGCGAATACCACACCATGATGTTATGCGGCATCCAGTCTCCGCTAGAAGACGCCGAAATCACAGCCCACGTTGACAGTGCCGCTGAGAAAATTCTGCTGCTTTTTACTCATTACACGCAGCAAAGTGGTAAAAGCTGAAAATTATCCTAGCCATTTCAAACAGCACAAGTGCTATTTTACCAATTGGTCAAACCGAGAAAAACGTTAGGTAAGATTAACCTTGCGCTAATGACTTAACCCCAGCGGTATTATAAACTAGCGGCGTTTTCGTTGATGATTGAGAAGCGCATGTCTGACTTTACCGGTAACCACATTCTTTCGGTTAATCAATTTGATCGCGAGGCCATTGAGAAAGTCTTCTCAGTCGCCAATTCCATGAAGCCTTATGCGAAGCGGCAAAAGCGCACTACCGTATTAGACGGCGCTATTCTCGGAAATCTTTTCTTCGAACCAAGTACGCGTACCCGCGTGAGCTTTGGTACCGCTTTTAATCTTTTAGGCGGCGAAGTAAGAGAAACTACAGGCATGTCGAGCTCTGCACTTGCTAAAGGCGAATCACTTTATGATACCGCCCGAGTGCTCAGCGGCTATTCTGATATTATAGCCATGCGACACCCAGCAGCCGGCTCCGTCGCTGAGTTTGCAGAAGGTAGTCGAGTGCCTGTAATTAATGGGGGAGACGGCGCAAACGAACACCCCACCCAAGCACTTTTAGACCTATTTACCATTAAACGTGAGCTTGAGTACAACGGTCACGGTATTGATGGATTACATATCGCAATGATTGGCGATCTGCGATACGGTCGAACAGTACACTCTTTATCACGCCTATTATGCCTGTTTAAGAATATTCGCTTCACGCTGATATCGCCGAAAGAGCTGGCTATGCCTCAGCCAGTTATTGATGCCATTGAGAATGCTGGACACCAGCTTACTATTACCGATACGCTCGAAGGAAATATGGATGCGGATATATGCTATCAAACTCGTATTCAAGAAGAGCGCTTCCCTTCTCAAGAAGAAGCGAACAAATACCGAGGTAAGTTCCGCTTAAATCAGTCGATTTACACGAAACACTTTCAGTCGAAGACCGTTATTATGCATCCACTTCCTCGTGACTCACGTATGGAAGCCAACGAATTAGATAACGATCTAAACCTTAATCCAAACCTCGCTATTTTTAGGCAAACCGACAATGGTGTGCTTGTAAGAATGGCCCTGTTTGCGCTAACCCTTGGTATAGAAAACCTTCTGACCAAGTATGAGCGCGATGTTGTTTGGTACAGCAATAAGAGTAAGTAATTACATGCAAAAATCTGAAGCCCTATTTACCCGCGCCCAAAAAACCATTCCCGGTGGCGTAAACTCACCTGTTCGCGCATTTAAAGCGGTAGGCGGCACACCCCGCTTCATTACCAAAGCTGATGGCGCTTATATGTGGGATGCGGATGGTAAGCAATACATTGACTACATCCAGTCTTGGGGGCCGATGGTACTAGGTCATAACAATGCAAAAATCCGCGAAGCAGTGATTGAAGCTTCATACAGTGGCCTTTCATTCGGTGCCCCAACCGAAGCGGAAGTGATCATGGCCGAACTTGTTAGCGAGTTGGTGCCATCTATGGAAATGGTACGCATGGTTAACTCTGGCACAGAGGCCACCATGTCAGCCATTCGACTAGCCCGCGGCTACACTAGCCGCAACAAAATCGTTAAGTTTGAAGGCTGCTATCACGGTCATGCCGATTCACTTTTAGTGAAAGCAGGCTCTGGCGCATTAACCCTTGGTGTGCCTAGCTCTCCGGGCGTACCTTCCAACGTAGCCGAGCACACGCTAACGGTCGAATACAATAATCTAGATAGCGTAAAAGAAATTTTTGCAGCTCACGGCGATGATATTGCGTGTATTATTGTTGAACCAGTCGCTGGCAACATGAACTGCATTCCCCCAGTAGAAGGCTTCCTTGAAGGGCTTCGCACTATCTGTGATGAGTACGGCAGCGTACTTATATTTGACGAAGTGATGACAGGGTTCCGCGTTTCTCGTGGCGGTGCACAGGAACGCTACAACGTAAAACCAGACCTAACTTGCTTGGGTAAAGTTATCGGTGGTGGTATGCCTGTGGGCTGTTTCGGTGGTCGCCGCGACATCATTACTCATATTGCCCCAACCGGCCCTATCTACCAAGCCGGTACACTTTCGGGTAACCCTGTTGCTATGGCGGCAGGACTTGCTGCGTTAACCCAAATCAAACAGCCTGGTCTTTACGATTCTATCTTTGAGAATACACAAAAACTCGTCGATGGATTTCAGGCACTAGCTGATAAACACAATATTAGTCTAACTACTAATATTGCTGGCAGTATGTTTGGGATATTCTTTACAGACGTAGAGAAAGTCACTAACTACAAGCAGGCGATTAACTGTAATACCGAGCAATTCAATAAGTTTTATCACGGTATGTTAGAACAAGGTGTTTATTTGGCTCCCGCTTCCTATGAAGCAGGTTTTGTCTCGAAAGCACACGATGCTGAGGTCATTGAAAAAACATTGGCTGCGGCAGATAAAGTGTTCTCAACCCTATAAGTTAATTGCCCCTTACCGTTAATTAAAAATCGGCGCTAACACTTTTTGTAAATGTAATTAAAAGTAATGTGTTAACGCCGAATTATCCTTTATACTTTCTTGGCAGCATAATTATTGACCGCATTTTTGCTGTTTTTCTGTAGGAAATTAAAAGGTGTGATTAACAATGGACTGGCAAATAAGCGCGCTTGTTGCACTTACTGTTTATAGCACTGTTATAAGTATTCTTTATGTCAGGCGAAGCAGGCGCTTCAAATATCGACTGAGAAAAGCCCTATCCCGCAATTCGAGTAAGTATGAAGCAACACTGCAGGCTGCAGACGAAGCCCGGTTTCAGGCCGCTGCTGATGAAGCCTCAAAACTTACCCAAACTTTTCAGAAATTTGTACCCCGCCAGTTCGTTGAACATATGGCTACCACCGATGTAGATTCATTGGAACTGGGCTATGCTGCTGAAAACGATGTTGCCATCATGTTTTGTGATATTCGTGGCTTTGCAGGTTTTTCTGAGCGTATTACCCCGCAAGAACTGATGAATTTTCTAAATTCGTATTTCACGCGAATGAATGACCCTATTCACCAAAACCGAGGCTTTATCGACAAGTTTATGGGCGATGGCATTATGGCGCTATTCGACCATCAAGGCGGCACGCCCAAAGAAAAAGCGTTAGATGCGGTACAAGCAGCGTTGGATTTACGTAAAGCATTAACGATTTATAACGGGCACCGGAAAAACTGCGACTACGAAGCCATAAATATGGGGATAGGTATTCATTTCGGCCAAGTCATTATGGGAACCGTGGGCTCGGAGGATAGAATGGATACCACGGTTATAGGCGATAGTGTAAATATCGCCTCCCGACTAGAAGCCCTAACGCCTAAATACCAAGCAGATATTATTGTAAGCGCTCAGGTGCTACAAATTATCGGCCCTAACGACTCCCTTAGAACCCGCTTACTTGACTGGGTCAGAGTTAAAGGACGAAAATCGCCTATCGAGATATATGAAATTCTCAGCCACCTGCCAGAAAAAGAACAAGAGAAGAAGCTTGCGGTGCAAACGAAAATAGCGGCGGGTCTGGCGTGTAGAATCAATCAGCAATGGGACGAATCTATTGCATACTTTGAAACGGCCCTAGCCATAAGCCCCAATGACTCACTTGTACATCACCACTTAGATGTGTGCCGTATCTACAAAAACTTAGATCTTGCCTCTGACTGGGACGGTGCTTTGGTTCTTTAGCATTTTTCGCTTTAACACCTTTAAGCGACTAACAACCTGCTGGGCTATTCCGGCTTCTAATGAAGTTCAGCATTAATTCAACACTCTCAGTTTTCCGAAAGCTTCGCTTGTTGCCGAATAAAGGTCACCGAGGGTGCGAAGAAAGCAGCACCTGTTTCGGCACTGGTGAAGTCTAGCCAGCGGTCGTAGTCGCCTTCACCGTTGCCGTATATCTGGCTATGCAGCATCTGTTTAAAAGGCCGCGCGCTCGCACTACAACTTACAAAGAATAACCCCTGAGATATCATATCGCCGTAAGGCATGCCTTGCTTTATTAGTCTTGGCTCGTCGCCATCTGGGGCGACCGTACTTGCTCTTACATTGTGTGACGACTCTGACTGCTCACTACTGACTAAGTTATGCTCTTGCGTTGTACCCATAACCTGCTCTTGCTGGCGGCTTGAGAGGCTGTTCCAGCGCCTTAAATCATGGCGATAACGCTGAACGTGAACATAGCTGCCACCGCTAAAATCAGGGTCATCTTCCCCGATAACCCCCACTTTTCTGCGCTTCATACCACGAGGGTTATCCGCTCCATAAAGATACCCATTGAGGTCACGCCCGTCTAAATATCTAAACCCTCTTATCTGTTCAACAAGCTCTACATGAATACGCAATAGGTCCATCACTTCAATGCCAACGGCGTGGCAGATATCTAACCTATCAGCACGTATTTGAATAAAGAGATCACAGGGCATGGTGGGCGCACTTCGGTCTTCACACTGCATATCGGGAAAGGGGGCAAGTTCAATGGGTATCAACCCCGGGTAGACTTCTGCCCAATAACCCGTACCTATGGCTACTACCCCTGTAACCATAGCCTCGTAATGCTCATTCTCGAAGTGCTCAAAAATATCCAGCACGCGAGACAATTTTGCGCGCACGGCTTGGCTATCATCGTCAATTACGTTCAGTAACAAATACTGTGCATGTAAGTTGGGCTCAGCGCAGAGACCTTTTTGTGGTTGTGTCATTGCCGCTCTTTTTGTTATTAACGTCTCACTATGACGCTTCGCTGCTGACGAACATTCGTCACGCTTTGTATTGCGAACCTTTTATCAATTGTAGCAACTACTTCAAACTTAAAAACCTTTTCAAGTGAAGCTAAGCTTTATTGAGCAGATAATCTATCGCTTAATATTTACTCTAGTGTGCTTAATAGCCCGCTGCTTGTCCATCTTTTCGCGTTTCTGATGCGCCAAAATAGACACCTTTTTGCTCATCCCAAGCAATGGCTTGGTAACCACCAAATGCGCCTACAACGCGCTGCAGCTTATGCCCTCGCTCCATGAGTTCTCGTTGAACGGTTTCACTAAAGCCAGACTCTAAGCTCACATAGCCGCCATCGGTCATAAGCGCCCCAGTTGGGCTACTTGAACCACTGTGCAGTATGCGAGGCGCATCTCCCGCTTCTTGTAAATTCATACCGAAGTCGAGAATATTCACAATAATTTGTGCGTGCATTTGCGGCTGTGTCCCGCCGCCCATCACCCCAAAGCTCATCACGGGGTTGCCGTTTCTTGTTACAAAAGCAGGAATAATAGTGTGGAAAGGACGCTTGCCTGGGCGGTACTCGTTAAAGTGCCCTTCTTCAAGGGTAAACATCTCACCTCTGTTTTGGAGAATAAAACCCAGTCCAGGCGGTGTCATTCCTGATCCCATGCCGCGGTAGTTGCTTTGAATCAAAGACACCATGTTGCCTTCTTTATCAGCAACGGTAAGGTAAATGGTATCCCCTTCATAAATGCCCGCATCAACACGATTTGCAGCGCGTTCGTTGTCAATCAGCTTTTGCCGCTCAGCAGCATATTCTTTTGAAATCAGCCAATCGACGGGAATCTCATTAAAATCCGGATCCGCATAGAACTTAGCGCGATCTTCAAAGGCAAGTTTTTTGGCTTCCACAAAGGTATGGATGTAGTCAGCTGAGTTAAACCCCATTCCTTCTATGTCGTAGTGCTCAAGTACATTAAGAATCTGTAGTGCCGCTATGCCTTGTCCGTTTGGCGGAAGCTCCCATACATCGTAGCCGCGATAGTTAGCGGAAACAGGCTCTACCCACTCAGAGGTATGTGAAGATAAATCCTGGTATGACAAAAAGCCCCCTTGGGACTTCATATAAGCATCGATAGTACGGGCGATATCCCCTTTATAAAAGGCATCACGTCCCCCAGTTGCTATTTTTTCATAGGTCACGGCTAACCCGGGGTTTTTAAAAATGTCCCCCTTCTGCGGTACCTTACCACTGATAAGAAAGGTCTCAGCAAAGCCATCGTAATGGCCAATTCGTTCTTGATTCATCTGCCAGTAGTAAGCAATGACCTCGGAAACCGGAAAACCTTCACGGGCATATTTGATAGATGGCGTGAGCAACGCTGACATAGGCAGTTTGCCAAACTTCTCGTGTAGCGCGAACCAACCATCTACAGCACCAGGGACAGATACGGGCAGAGGACCAAATTTGGGTATTTGATGAAGACCGCGCTCAGCAAAGACCTTTTTGGTTAGCTGTCGTGGTGATCGTCCAGAGGCATTTAAACCTACCAGCTTTTCTTCTTTTGCATCCCACACAATGGCAAATAAGTCGCCGCCAATACCGCTACCTGTTGGCTCAACCAACCCCAACATGGCGTTGGCCGCAATGGCTGCGTCAACCGCGCTACCACCTTGTTTTAAAATATCCAACGCCACTTGCGTGGCTAATGGTTGGCTAGTGGCCGCCATGCCGTTCTTCGCAATAACTTCTGAGCGACTTGCAAAGGGTTGCCCCGTTATTCTGTCATAGCCCAAACAATTGATACTGAAAAAAGCCAATATCAAAGGTAGTAGTCGCACACTTACAGTCATAACTATCCTTTTACAAAAACGTTGCCGTTGATAAATCTAGCCTAAACCCTTTAAAACCTAAGCCCCGGAAAACATAGTGTAGCGTTATTGTCACATTACGCCTAGGGCCTTTTCCTTAGTCTTATAGCAACTAAAAAGCACATTACTTTAAACGAAAAAAGCCCCGCAACTGCGGGGCTTAAACGAAGTAACAAGGCATTATTATTGTTATTTCATTTGCCTAATCAAGACTCTCTTACGAGCGGCCGCTTGTGAAGTCTGGGTATGCTTCCAGACCGCACTCGCTCATGTCTACGCCGTCGAACTCTTCTTCTTCGCTCACACGTACACCCATTACCGCTTTAATCACTAGCCATACCACTAGGCTCACGACAAATACCCATACAAAGATAGTCGCGGCGCCAATTAGCTGACCAGAGATGCTTGAACCGTCATTTGTGAAAGGTACAAGGATTAGACCTAGTAGACCAACCACACCGTGAACTGAAATTGCGCCCACTGGATCGTCAATCTTAAGTTTATCTAGTGCAACAATGCTAAGCACTACCAGTATACCGCCTAGGCCACCAAATAGAGTCGCTTGAAGAGGCGTTGGTGTAGATGGCTCTGCAGTGATAGCAACAAGACCCGCAAGCGCACCGTTAAGTACCATAGTTAGGTCAGCTTTACCGAATAGAATACGTGCAACGATAAGTGCAGCAATTGCACCACCCGCAGCTGCAGCATTCGTGTTCATAAATACGATTGCTACTGAGTTTGCACTTTCAACAGTTGCAGTAGCCAGTACTGAACCACCGTTAAAACCAAACCAACCCATCCAAAGGATGAATGTACCTAATGTTGCCAGCGGCAGGTTAGCACCAGGGATAGCATTTACTTTGCCGTCTGCAGTGTATTTACCTTTACGCGCACCAAGTACAAGCACACCAGCAAGCGCCGCAGCCGCGCCGGCCATGTGAACAATACCAGAGCCAGCAAAGTCAGAGAAACCTAGGTCACCAAGCGTATACATACCGAATACCGCTTCGCCGCCCCACGTCCAAGCACCTTCCATTGGGTAGATAAAACCTGTCATAACAACTGCGAATGCTAGGAATGCCCAAAGCTTCATACGCTCAGCAACCGCACCAGATACGATAGACATTGCTGTTGCAACAAATACTACTTGGAAGAAGAAGTCAGCAGAAGGTGCATATGTTGCTGGCTCTTCAGCGACACCTGTTGCGCCATCAGCCATGATACCGCTTAAGAAAGGACCCCAGTCGCCGCCGCCATACATAATGCCGTAGCCGCAAATCATGTACATGGTGCAAGCAATTGCAAATAGTGCCACGTTTTTAGTTAGAATTTCTGTGGTGTTTTTCGCTCGAACAAGACCAGCTTCAAGCATCGCAAAACCTGCAGCCATCCACATAACCAGTGCACCGCAGATTAGAAAATAAAAGGTATCTAGCGCATACCCAAGTTCAAAAGTGATTTCCATTATGGTTTTCTCCGCAAATATATCGTTGTGGCTTACAGCGCGTCGCTATCCGACTCACCAGTTCGAATACGAACGGCGTGCTCAAGGTCGTAAACAAACACCTTGCCGTCTCCAATTTTGCCTGTTTTGGCAGCGCCAACGATGGCTTCTACCAGGCGCTCTACTTGATCATCCTGAACAGCAATTTCCAGTTTGACTTTAGGTAGAAAATCCACCTGATATTCCGCTCCACGGTAAAGTTCAGTGTGTCCTTTTTGACGTCCAAAGCCCTTCACTTCGGTCACGGTCAAGCCGTCGATACCGATTTCTGAAATGGCTTCACGAACATCATCTAGCTTGAACGGCTTGATGATCGCTGTGACTAGTTTCATGAGTTGCTCCCAGTTTGTTTTGGTTATTCTGTGATTTATGGTCGTGTTTCCAACTATGGGAAGATAAACCAAGAGCCATGCCACAAATGTTTCTTCATATAAATCAGACATATACTTACAAGGAAGATGATCATGCACAAAAATAATGCACATTTATGGTGCACCCGTTAAAAAATGCCCAATTATGAAGCGGTCGAGAAAATTGCTGAGGTAAGGTGACTAATAAGTGCGATGAAATTAGGATGGAACTATTCGATAGCGTGAATGGTCTGTTGTTTACTATGACAACTATCACGCCTTCTTTCTTTGCGCCAGAACGCAGTACAGAGCACCACTCCGTTGCCAAAAAAGCGGCGTGGCGACCGCTATTAGTTTCATGTGGTGTTCACGTATTTGGGGTGATTTTGGTTGTCTTACTTTCTCAATTGAGTATTGATAATCAAAAAGCTCGTGTAAATGTTTCAGAGCGAACACCTGAGATTAGTGCCAGACTATACTACCCTCCAACTCCGCGCCCCTCAATCCAAGCCGAATTAGAAGACACTAAAGCAGTCGATGCTTCCGCTAAAAGGCAAGAAATTGAACTGAAGTCTGATGTCACTCAATCCACCGAAGCACCTGATAGTAAAACTAAAATTTCTGAAATTCCTGAAGCAAAGCAGCAGAAAGTTGCTGAGCCCGAAATACAGCAAGCCCAGGTAGAAAATAAGCCAATTACTACGCCACCAACGCCGACTCTTTCAAAAGATGCAAATCGTCGCGCGGGTTCGTTAAATTTATCGGTCAAAGATGGCGCTGCGCTTTATTTTGAAAAATACAACAGTGAAAAAGTAGCTGAAGACGCAGAGCAAGCAGCAAGGAATTTCCAAGAACGAAAAGATAGCCCTATATTAAGCGGGCCAAGTACACAAGAAATGCAAGCTAGTGAAAATAGACGCCCGTCAAAACAAGTAAACTGTAGCAGTACGACCAATAAAACCTTGGCGATATTAAGCGGTTTTGCCGGAGGCACTTTAAAATGCACCAAAATGGACGATCACAAACGTTTTATAGATGCGAGAGTGAATAAACTGCCCAAAGATGAAGAGCGAAACTAGCGCGTATTGATTTTTGCCATGCTCTTTTTTGCGATAGTCCGTAGCCGACTAGTGTCCCCCTTTAGCAAAGCGTGATTACTTTCTTTTAAAAGACTTTGGTGGTTGCCCGAAATAGGCTTTGAATCGGCGGCTGAATGCAGCAACATCTTCGTACCCCGTTGATTGAGCTATGCTCGACATAGGCGTATCGGTGTTTCTAAGCAGTGCTTTGGCTTTCTCCATCCTTATCTTCACTAGGTAATCACGTAAGCTAAGACCAGTGGTTTGTTTAAACCGAGTTTTGAACTGTGTGGTTCCCATACAGGCCATCTCTGAAAGCAACTGCAACGAATGCGATGCCCCTAAGTCACTATGTATATGGCTTATTACTTGGGTGATCCGCTTGTCTGTTCCCCCGCCCACCTCGCTTTTCGCCAGTAACACCTGAAATAACGCGGTCATTTCATCCTGTCCGTAAAACGCGTAATTCGTTAATTGCACTTCGACAAAGCTTAAGAAAGCTTGAAGGGCGGTATTAACCTGAAAAATAGGATTGTGTTTGTCTTGCAACTGTACCGGTACTGAAAGTAAGTCGGCGACCATAAACTTTGCATTTTCGTTTGCACTAAAACTATGTACCTCGAATGGCGCTATACACACTCCCTCCCCTACACCGACGCTGCCTGTAAAATCGTCTTGTGCTATTTCTATATGCCCATTTACAGGCAATACTAACTGATAAAATGGGTGAGCGTGACTGCGTGCTTTTCTGGTATAAGAACGAATTGAAAGTGAGGGAAGTGCTGTCTCTTGATTTATTTCGCTATCGTTACTCACACTGATTTCAACCTTTTATCTGAAGTCGTACTATTCATAAGTTGCCAAAGGTAAAACCCTGCGCGTATTCTTTGTATGCCGCAACTACTTATCGATTGCCGATTTGCTATGTTAGTGAAACACAAAAACAGCACACTTAATAACAACGAATACAAGGAAAATCACTGTGGCCGCAGCTAACTTACTTGCCCTACTTGATGATATTGCAACGCTAATGGATGACATCGCTACCATGTCAAAAGTAGCTGCGCAAAAAACAGCGGGGGTTTTAGGAGATGATTTAGCGGTAAATGCCGACCAAGTCCAAGGGGTTAAAGCAGACCGAGAGCTACCTGTTGTATGGGCAGTAGCAAAAGGCTCTCTTATCAATAAAGCGATATTGGTTCCTGCGGCATTAGCCATCAGTGCTTTTGTGCCCTCACTTATAACCGTCCTTTTGGTACTGGGCGGATTATATTTATGTTTTGAAGGTGCAGAAAAACTCCTGCACAAATATCTTCCCCACGAAGATGAAGAAAAAACACGAGAAGCCAGAATAGAAGCGCTCACCCACGAAGATGTTGACATGGTAGCTTTTGAGAAAGATAAAATCAAAGGCGCTATACGCACGGACTTCATACTCTCCGCTGAAATCATTGTTATCGCGTTAGGTACCGTGACAGATGCCACGCTTACAACGCAAATTGGCGTGTTAGTGGCACTAAGCTTAGCGATTACCCTTGGCGTATATGGGTTGGTAGCGGGCTTAGTTAAAATGGACGATGTTGGGCTTTACATGCTTCGCAAGTCGTTAACAGGTTCAATGAACACCCTTCAACGATTTGTCGGCAGAGCATTACTGGTTGCCGCGCCCGCACTAATGAAAACCCTCGCGGTAGTGGGTACTGTTGCCATGTTCTTAGTGGGCGGCGGAATTCTTACTCACAGCATAGGCTTTTTACATATTTTTAGCGACTGGTTTACCACGCTGATCCCAAGCGCGTCACTGATCATGTCGATACTGGCAGATGGCGTAGTAGGTATTGCTGCTGGTGTTATCATTGCGTTAGTTGTGGCAATGGTTACGAAGTTTAAAGGCAAAAAGTCCTAGGGCCGTGCTCTATGCTTTATCTTTTTGTTTACTCTTTTTACTTTGCTTTTTCACTTTCTCTTTTAAGCGAGGGTGTCGCGGCTTTCTGTACTGCTACCCCTCTGTTTAACTCTATATCTGACAAAAGATGCCTTAGCATACGCTCGCAAAAACGTTGCGTTAGTCATTTTGACCACCCCCATATGAAAAACACTAAATTTTAGTACTTTTGTAATAGATAAACTTTTCACTCATTTCTCCAAGAAAATTAAAACCCAATTATTTCAATGAGATAAACAATTTTAACGAGTTGGCACATCCCTCGCTATAAACTAATTGTTAATTGATAACGACTTATTATCGAAACCTTTAGCAACATGATAGCTGCCACGCAGTATGTTCAAGTGCAGTGTCTAACTTACTTTTTTAGGAGATTACTATGTTTATCGGTCGCAAAACTTTCACTGCACTAACTTTAGCAACTAGCGTATTGAGCGCAGCAGCATTCGCTGACGAATCTCAGAACAACATTGTTTCACATACAGATTTTATCGTTGAAAGCGCCATGAATGACGTAAAGCAGAACTTAGCGCTGGATGTGACCTATGACGTGTTAACTACAAGTCACACATTTGAACCAGAAGTAGAAGAGGCGCGCTCATTGGTTGCAGAGATAACGATTACACCAATTGAGTCAGTCAGCTCGGACGATAACGACGCATAAGGAGAGTGCACATGTTAACCGCCGCAACCCTATTTATGATAGTACTCGGGCCGGTTATTGCGTTTGCTGTAAGTGCGCTGGTGTTTTCTACAGCGCGCCTATTCCTTCAGAAAGGGCATTGAAAACGCAATAAAAACAAATAGGAACCTAACCGACTACCGCTAAAAGATTTGCCTTCCCTGGGCCTTTTACTCCAGAGGGAGATAGAAAGCACTGACAGTATCCCAGCCAAGTGATTGTGTTTTCTATCTTCTTACTGGAGTTTTTTTATCCGAATATCCGTTCCCACCAGCTTTTTTCATCTTTATCACTATTTTCATCTACAGGACGGCCTGAGCAGTCTTGCTGCGGTGGAGGAAGCACATCCAAAATAGCCGGTACGCTCAAACTGCCCGCACAACCTGCAACCACTACCGCCCCGGTTTTTGCATCAAAATGCGCAATGCCCAGACCTTTCGGGAAACGTCTTGATAATGATTTAGGTGATTGAGACTTCATGTAATTAATGAACACGGGAAGCGCACCACCGGCACCGGTTAAGTTAACGGGTTTATTGTCGTCGTTACCTACCCAAACCGTGACCACATTGTTTCTATCGAAGCCGCTAAACCAGCTATCGCGGTAATCATCTGTGGTTCCCGTTTTGCCTGCCATGTTCACATTACCAAAGTTCCAGCCTATGCGTTTCGCTGTGCCTTCTGTGGTTACCTTGTACAACGCGTAGTTGAGCAAGTAGGTGGCAGCCTCATCAGTTCGCTGGCTAAAGAACTCCGCTTTTTTCCAAAGCAACGCATTATCCGCTGTCACTACCGAGGTCACTGTATGAAGGGGTATATAGCGCCCGTCGTTAGATAGGGTTTGATACATCTGATTAGTGCTAAACGGCGTCAGTTCGAAGGCGCCTAGGGTTAACGACGGTACTTTATCTACCGGAGTGGTAACCCCTAAGCGCTCAATAGTATCAGCTAACGCATCTAGGCCTATCTGCATGCCTAAATTGACTGTTGGCACGTTCAAAGATTCAACTAGCCCTTGAAGTAAAGGCACTTGACCTCTGAACTCTTTATCGTAGTTTTGCGGCGACCACGTGTTTCCATTTCGACTTTCAAGGGTAATGGGTTCGTCTTTAAGCGGTGTTGCCAAGTTAAACTGTGTTGGGTCTTCTAATGCGGTTAAGTAAACCGCAGGTTTAATCAACGAGCCTATTGGGCGTTTCGCGTCAAGCGCCCGATTAAAGCCTTTGAACGCAAAGTCTTTTCCGCCAACAATAGCGCGTACTTCGCCACTTGCGCTGTCAGTCACAACCATCGCCCCCTGTAAGGGCACTTGTCTGTCTTTTTGCAGACCGTCTAATGTGCCTGACAATGCACTTTCTGCACGGCGCTGAGCTACGATATCCAATGTTGTGAACACTTTTACGCCCGAGTCTCTTAAACTTGGCTCTGCTAAAATTTCATTAAGCTCTCGACGTACCTGCTCCATGAAAGCAGGATGTTTGCCGCTTGCTAAACTCGCACCACTGGCAAGCCCTAACGGCATATTCACGAAGCGTTCGTAGTCTTGACGGCTTATTTCATTTTCATCAAACAGCATGCGCAGCACTAAATCACGACGCTCTTTTGTGCGCTCGGCATATTTGCGGGGGTTGTAATAAGATGGGCCTTTAATAATGGCAACAAGCGTGGCTATTTCAGGCGTGCTTAACTCGTTGGCTGGTCGGTCAAAGTAGAAATAGCTGGCAAGTCCAAAACCATGTACGGCCATGTCGCCGTTTTGACCTAAAAACACTTCGTTCAAATAAGCTTCAATTATTTCTGATTTGCTGTAGCGTGCGTCAATGATCACCGCCATGATCGCTTCTTTTGCCTTACGCACAATTGAGCGCTCTCGGGTTAAAAACATGTTTTTAACCAGCTGCTGCGTCAGCGTGCTGCCACCTTGAACCGTACGACCTGCAGCAATATTCGCCATTAGGGCGCGCAATATTGAAAGTGGCGCAACGCCATGGTGATTATAAAAATTACGGTCTTCCACCAGCGTTAGCGCTTTAGGTAACATTTCAGGAATGGTGTCTAAAGTCACCAACATACGGTCTTCTTGCGAACCGCTTGTCATACGCGTTACTAACCAAGGTTCAAGTTTTACAGAACCATAAGGGCGCCCTTGCGATTTGTCATAGATTTCCCCAATGCGTGCACCTTCCCACGTTATTACCAAGTGTCGAAGAGGCTCAGCGCCTTCAGGGAACTGAAACGCTCGGCGCTGCACGGTTAACACCTTGTTTTGATAGCTGTACTCACCGCTACTGTCAGCAAAAGTCACCTTGCGATAGCCCAGCAAATTAAGCTCATCAATGACTTCTTGTGGCGTGATCTCCTCGCCTTTACTCACTTCTAAAGGACGAGCAAAGATTTGCGCAGGTACTTCCCACTTGTTACCCGAGAACGCATGTTTAATTTGTGCGTCGAGATAAAACGCATAAGCCCCGAGCACCACTAAGCCAATTAAAGTGACTCGCCAGAACAGCTTGAAAAACCACGAGCGCTTGGCTGAGCT
This sequence comes from Alteromonas sp. ABH4_452, assembly GCF_056311825.1. NCBI lineage: Bacteria > Pseudomonadati > Pseudomonadota > Gammaproteobacteria > Alteromonadales > Alteromonadaceae > Alteromonas > Alteromonas sp. ABH4_452. The sequence goes on from NZ_CM149973.1 coordinate 4,466,444, forward strand.
CTTATCCTTGTTGCTTGCTTTACTTTTTGAAGATGATTTGTTTTTTGTCTGTCTTTTTGCCACGTGAAAACGCCATGAAGATCATTGAAGATGACATCGCATTCTTTGCGATATAGATTTAACGAACGTTGCTTAAAACGTTAGTTTTAATAGTATCAACATTACCATTCGGGCCGCCGCTCAACAACTGTTTCCAAATATGCACACTTAAAGCCCATTTACTATTGAAGCGGGATAAAGTACTTCTATACGTACTACCAAAAGTGAATTTTACTCGCGTTTCACGGTCACAATGCGATAGCATGCTGGCAAGTAACACAGGAATCGTACTATGCGCTTAGCTTCATTTAAGTCTTCTTTTCTTTCTGACCGTTCACCTAAGAAGACCAAGTCTTACCCCTCATTCATTCGTACATCTTTGGCTCTGCTTATTGCTAGTGCGTCGATTAACTTCGCGTATGCCAATGAACAATTTGCTAGCTGCACCGCCGTGCTTGCAGATAAAGCAAAGCAAGAAGGGGTTAGCCAGCAAACCATTGATGATGTATTTCCTCACCTTGTTCACCAGGACCGTGTGATTGAGCTAGACCGAAGCCAACCCGAATTTGTACAAACTTTTCCAGGATACTTTAGTAAGCGCGTTACCGATTGGCGTACTCAGAAAGGTAAAGAGATGTACGCTAAGCACGAGGAGCTTTTGCACAAACTAAGTGATAAGTACGGCGTGCCTCCTCACTACCTGCTCGCTTTCTGGGGCTTAGAAACAAACTTTGGCTCTTACAAAGGCAAAATGCCGGTACTTGATTCTCTTGCCACTCTGGCTTGTGATAAACGAAGAAGTAAGTACTTTACACAAGAGTTTCTTGTGGCCGTGAAGCTAATGGAACGGGAAAAGCTACAAAAAGAAGACATGATTGGTTCGTGGGCTGGCGCGATGGGCCACACTCAGTTTATGCCTTCGGCCTATACGCACTATGCCATTGACGGCGATGGCGATGGGCAAATCAATTTGTGGGCAAGTGAAGAAGATGCGTTATCTTCTGCCGCAAACTTCCTTGCAAGCCTAGGTTGGGAGCGCAGCTTCCGCTGGGGTCGTGAAGTGCAGTTGCCTGAGAATTTTGACTATCAAGAGTCTGGCTATAAAAATAGAAAACCTCTTAGCGAATGGAATGCTCAAGGCGTGAAGAAAGCCGATGGTTCTGCGCTTGGCGAAGACGATACCTCAGCTTATGTTATCGTGCCTGCTGGGCATAACGGCCCTGCCTTTATCGCTTACAAGAACTTCCGCGTTATTATGCGTTGGAACAACTCTGAGTTTTATGCCATCGCCGTAGGCGTATTGGCCGACCGCATCGCTGGGGCGTCTGGTATTAAAGCAACCTTACCCGATCTCCCTGCCTACAGCCGCAAAGACATTATTGCGCTTCAAAGTAAGCTGAATAATTTAGGCTTCGATGTGGGCAAACCCGACGGCATCATTGGCCCTGCCACTCGCGAGGGTATCCGCAACTACCAAATTAGCAATAATATGATCGCAGATGGGTTTCCAGGTCTAGAAGTAATGGCAGCCCTTAACATTGACCTTGCAAGCAAGGCTACTTCTTAATCTTGATTAAAACAGCGCCCTTTCAGGGGCGCATTAATCATTCGGTATTTTTAGTGACCGGTGAGGTAAACACCGTTCATCTTATTGGTTACTGAACGTATTCAAACGTAAGGCTTGAAAAGTAAGTCTCAAAATCTGCTGCAGAACTATTTGTGAGGGGTACGCCCCAAACCGTATTTAGCATAACAGGCCCTTCGACATTAAGTTTAAACATCGCCTTTCCTTCACTGTCAGTTTGCACCGCTTGCACTTCAGCACTGTGATCAACCAAAGATACTGCATCGATAAGTGCATCGCTTAAGGGCTTTCCTTTAAATAACACCTGAACAGATAGGGTGTTATCTGAGAGTTTATAAGGGTGTTCAAGGGGCACTATTTCTAGCGTATGGCCTATGGGTTTTAGCGCATTATCCGTTGTTGACTCACCCACTTGCACAATGGTTTTTGCTTTCCTTGAATAAAGCTCTTTTCCGGCAATATCATTCTGCCCTCTCGCCTCGCGATAGCTCAATATCTCAGTTAAGCCTTCATCTTTTGCATACTGATTAAATTTCTTCGCTTTTAGTACACTAGTAGCATGATAGCTCTCAAACCCTATAACGTGGGTGCCAGGTGAAAGCTCGACCGTTTTAGCCATGCCGGGCAGCATTGACGTTTTAGGTACTACGCTGGCGGCCATATCACTCACGCCGTCAGAAGAGTAGGTACGCAACGCGACTATTCTATCCCACGCAAGGTTCCAATGAGAGGTATCTTCTTTATGGCCCACTTTAAACTGCAAGGCAACAGCACTTGGCTCTTGTGAACGGTAGTTTGTTGGCTCTAACCAAAAATCGTGAGCCTGAGCGCTTAAAGATGTAGCTAACAGAAAGCCCACGGTAGCTAAACTTGATAATTTCATAGCGTAAGGTTACCTAAATAAAAGTTTGTAAATGCTACCATCAACTTAGCTTAGTTTTTATTGTGTAACCACTGTCGTTAAAAACAGACTGTGTAAGAAACTGGTGTATGAGCAATGGCTGGTGTTTGTAATACACAACAATCAACTAAAAACAGTAAGAGGTATGGCCGCAGTAGCGGCTACATATGTTTTTTTGTCTTACTGGTCGGCAATGCATTGGCAGGATCATCCGGCCAAAAGTGCTTGGGGTAACGCCCCTTCATCTCTTTTTGTATTTCCTTATAGCTGCCGTGCCAAAACGCACCTAAATCACTGGTGGTTTGCAGTGGCCTACCAGCTGGCGACAACAGTTCGCAAACAACAGTCACTCGCTCACCCGCTAAGGTTAATGGAGTGCTTTGCGAATACAGTTCTGGCATTTTGACCGACAGCACCACATCCCCATTGTCGCGATAATCTAAGCTAGCCTCTCTGCCCGTAGGAATAGTCACGTGAGTGGGCAAAAGCGTAGCCAATGCGTCTTGCTGAGGCCAAGATAACCCATTATTTAAGGCTGTCTTCCAGGGTAACTGCTTAAGGTTTTTAATACTTTTACAGCTTTTTAAAACAGGCACTAGGCTGTCTTTTGCCTTATGCACCAGTTCGCTTAATGACAATGGCCAGGGATCTGGTTCGTCAAAAGCTTTATCTTGCGGTAGATTGAGCTTTGCGGCCATCAGAACTCTTCGCCACCATTGCCAATCGGCATCCGACAGTGGCCAATGGGATAACGGCAAGGTATCGAGATAGGCAAACCAGGCATCGCACATTGCGCTATCCCAAAACGCTTTTTCGCGGCTTTTTTCTTGACCGGATACTGGCGCACTATTTAGCGTTATGTCATAAAACCCCGTACTTACTCTAGCTTCCATCACGCCAGTGTCGCTGTTAAGAATAACACTACGCTTTTCGCTAAATGCGTCAGGGAAAGCTAAACGCAACCAGCGCTCGGGGACACGCTCAGCTAGGCGTATTGCCACTGTGCTTTTGATTAGCTGCCCCTCAAGCACCGCTATCCAGGGTTCATTGTCTTTCTCGCTTTCATTGGAAAATGTATTACCGGCTGTAGCGGTTAGCTCAGCCCCCTTCCCACTCGCCAACTTGTACTCAATAATATGATACTGAGAAGCACTGCTTCGTGTAGCCCCTTTTATTACGGCTTTCGAATTACCAGAATTACCGCTATTACCGCTCGGCGCATTGCGCCTGTAGCCCACCTGCAAAGGAAATGCGATGGCGATACAAAGGCCAAGGGCGCGCTCGTCTAATGCATTGATGTCGGGCGTGAAAGTCTGCGCTTTTCCCTTCTCGCTTTGCACATGGCGCGCATAACGGGAAGCTTGTTGTATAAGCTGATTGCGAGTGCTGCTATTAGCATGAAGCAGCGCATCCATTACGTTTGTGACACCACTCACATTAATATTACTTTCGCTTATTGCCACAACAAACGGTGCAGCAAAGCGAAGCGCGCTATTTTCATCAGAACTTAGCCCGTCTATGCCTGCTTTTGCCGTTAGCAATAAATGGGCTAAGTGGGGCTGACAAGGCAACTGGGCCAACGCTCTTCCATAAGGGGTAATGTTTGCCTTTGAAACAGCATTAACTCGGCAAAGCTTTTGCTGTGCAACCTGCAGTTGTGCTTGTGTAGGTTGAGTCAACAGTGCCAAGGTATCTGGGCTGCTACCCCACGCTAGAGTATCTAGCAAGAAGCTGCTTAAGTCCTCTTTTTCAATTTGCGCTGCATTATGTTTAGCTAAACGCTCGAAGCTGCTTTTACTGCATAGCCTATAGCAGGTACCGGCCATTACCCGTCCTGCTCGCCCCGCTCTTTGAGTGGCAGATGCTTGCGAAATACGTTGCTGGGTGAGGGCGGTAATATCGCTTGAAGGGTGATACTGAGCACTGTTCTCCCACAGAGAATCAATAACCACTGTCACGCCTTCAATGGTTAAACTTGTCTCTGCAATATTGGTAGATAATATGATTTTTCGCTTGCCCTGCGGGTCTGGCGCTATGGCTGCTTGTTGCGCTGATTTTCCTAAAGCGCCATAAAGCATGTGAACGGCTATGCCCGCACTTTCAGCTACCCCTTTTATTTCTCTGGCAACAGCATTTATGCTTCCTCGGCCGGGAAGAAACACCAAAATATCACCATCGTGCTCGCTTACTGCCAGTTTTATGAGATTACTGGTCTTCGGTATCAACTCATAAGCCTGCACATCTTGGGTGTAGCGAACATCAACAGGAAACATACGACCTTGAGTTTCTAAGTTCGCTACTGGCAGTACGCTAAACCCATTGAGCAATGTTTGAAGTGGCGCAATATCCAAAGTAGCCGACATCACCACTAGGCGTAAGTCATCGCGAAGCCCAGACTGGACTTCAAGTGCCAGCGCCAAACCAAAGTCACTATGAATACTGCGTTCATGAAATTCATCGAAGACAATAGCATCTACGCCGGTAAGCTCTGGGTCTTGCTGAATCATGCGCGTTAACACGCCCTCGGTTATTATCTCAAGCCGAGTAGCTGACGACGTTTTCGACTCGCCCTTTATACGATAGCCAACTGTTTCACCCACATTTTCGTTTAACTGTTTTGCTAAGTGGTCAGCAAGATTTCTTACCACGACCCGGCGTGGCTGCATAAGCAGTATTTTTCCCTTTAGCGAAGATTGCAGCAGTGACAGAGGCAGTACAGTAGATTTCCCTGCCCCCGGAGGCGCCCCTATAATGATGTTGTTAATCGCTACGGCTTCTTGTAGCGGCGTAACAAGTTCATAAGCGGGTAGGTGAGAAAACGGCTGTAACATAAAGGGCATAAAGGTGTTATAAGTTGGTGGGTATAGTGTACCTGATGTAAACAATGCACTCGAACATCACAGCTATTTTTTTAAATTTGGTAAATATTCAATACGCGCGACTTGTTTTGGAACTCGTCCGCAGCGCCATGATAAACTTATTGTCGTACGGACGTTCGCTGCCTTCTTAAACTTATGGGCTGCACTACTGTTTAATGTACATAGATAGGGCAAATTTAAAGGAGGAAAGCTATGCGAAGCTTTATTGGTTTAGATCTTAGCGCCACAGAAAAACTTGCTCTAGATAGCTGGCGTCAACAGGCGTTGCCTGAAGTAATGCCTCGTCAATGGGTGAAAAGCGAGGTGACTCGTACTCGTAAGTCTGGCAACAAGCGTAACGAGCACATCAACGGCCAGGGGCCTGCAATACCTTATGCAGTGCCAGCAGCAAACTTTCATATCACGCTTTGCTTTTTAGGCGAAATAAATCACCGTCAGCACGAAGCGCTTGTGTATGAACTCGACCAGCTCGTCAGTGAACCATTTTCTCTAACTCTTAATGCTACCGGGTTATGGAATGGACCTAAAATACTCTTTGCTGCACCCACTGAAACAACAAAGGCACTTAATGAACTCGCTAAATTGTCGAGAAAAGCGGCCCGTAAAGCAGCAATCGAAGTAGAAAGCAGAGAGTATAAGCCTCACGTCACTCTTGTAAGAAAGGCTACGTCGACATTGCCGCTACCGCTTTACAGCCCGAGCGTAGACGTTCACATTTCAGCATTTCACCTATTTGAATCTGTCACTACGCCGCAGGGGGTGACCTACCCTATTCGTCAATCTTGGCCGTTGAAACACAATATGTCGGTAAGAGAGAAACTTCGCCGCGGTATTACAGATGAGTAAAAAGAGGCAAGTAAAGAGCGGCGAAAAACGGAAAATGTACTGCCTAGCTGGGTTATATGCATCTGTACCGCTATTAAAAATGCCTTTTTATAGCTAAGCAGCCCTGATAACTGAAAGTAAAGACTGAGAGTGATTATGAGTTATAGCAATTTAAGCTGGCATTAAATCGCCTATAGCCTTTACAACGCCTAGCGTCACGGGTAAAAAGATAGCCTGTTTTTTTATTCAAACTGCCCACATGCAACAAACATTTAGATTAGTTATAGACTGCCCTGACCAAATAGGGCTAGTTGCCAGCGTGTCGCAATTTTTAGCCGACCACAACGCAACCATCGTTGAAGCCAGCCATCATACCGATTTACAAACCGGCCGCTTTTTCATGCGCCATGAAATTAGTACCGATTCGCTTAAGTTAGATCACCAAAGCTTTGTTAAAGAGTTCACCCCACTTGCTAACGAGTATCAGATGAACTGGAAGCTCAGTGACTCAGACAAAAAGCAGCGCGTAGCGCTGTTAGCTAGCCTAGAGTCTCACTGTTTAGTTGACCTGCTTCACCGCTGGCACACTGGCGAACTACACTGTGATATTCCAGTGATTATTGGTAACCACCCACAAATGAAACAATTTGCCGACTGGTACAAAGTCCCTTTCCATTGGGTAGACTTTAAAGCATTAGGAAAAGAAGCAGCATTTGCGCAAATCACGACCTTACTTCAAGAGTACAAGATTGATTTGACCGTGCTTGCTCGCTTTATGCAGATTTTACCTGATACCCTTTGCCAAGAATTAGAAGGCAAAGCCATTAACATTCACCACAGCTTCCTACCTAGCTTTGCCGGTGCTAAGCCTTACCAGCAAGCCTATGATCGCGGCGTAAAATTAATTGGCGCAACCTGTCATTATGTCACCAAAGACTTAGATGAAGGTCCGATCATTGAGCAAAGCGTTAAACGTATCAGCCATAGCGACAGCGCAGCTGATATGGTGCGCAAAGGTAAAGACTGTGAAGTAACCGCACTGGCTCACGGTGTGCGCTACCATTTAGAAGACCGCGTAATTATTCACAGAAACAAAACCGTGGTGTTTGCGTAAGTTTTTACGATTGCCCAATAAAAAAGCCCGACAGTAAAATTACTCTCGGGCTTTGATTTAGTCGAGTCTCGCTCTATCTAGACATTCTTTTTCACGTTATTGAACCCATCTTCACCAAGTACTTCTTGAAGCCTCGCTTTTATTACGGCTTCCTTGTGTGGATAGTGAAAATCAAATCCTCTGCCGTTTCTGTCTAAAATTACCCCGAGATAATGGTGAGAAAAATTTAGTGCATAGATAGTACTAACATTCACTTTTAGTGGCTGGCGCTCATGACGGTGAAAATAACAAAAGACCAAGGACTCGCCATCTTTCTCTATCAAATCCTCGATGGGGTACCTTCTGCTGACACAGCCGCTTCTTAAAAAAGAATAATAACTAACACATAACCCTATACTACCAATGGCAGCCGCTAGTTTCACTTCACCGTCTGCAAATATGTTTAGAATGAAAAGTGCGAGTAGAAAAGCCGGAACACCGAATAGTAGTACTTTATCGATGGGTTTGCGTTGCATAATCTTCCCTGTAAGTTTGATTCCATTTTGACGATAAATAAATCACAAAGTGGCTATATATTCAACGGCTAAACTCTTTTCACATTTAAATTGGTTTAAACACAAAACTAAACAGGGCTAGTGCGCATGGCACGTCTAAGCTTCATGTAGTACCACAGGTTTGATGCTGCAAATAGTGCTTCAGTAATAGCTAATCCCCAGGTTTGGGTAATCACACCGTATGCCGTGAAGTTGATTGAACCTATAATCATACACACGCGAAGGCCTGCTTCTTTACAATGCAGCTCACCAAAGCGATAAGCCATAAAAGTTAACACAGGCATAGCCTCAATCAGCGAGGTTTTACCGGTTAAATTATTTACTGTCAGTACAATCACCATCATAGTGATTAAAGTAATGTAAGTTGCAATAGGCGACAGGAGCTTATTTTTTATTATGCGATAGCTGGTACTCATTCCTGCTACCGTAATAACTACGACGCCTCCCCATGCTTGCTCAAAAGCCAAAAGAGAGCCAATCGCAATACATAACCCTAAATTCAGCAGCAGTAATTTGCGTTCAGTATTGGACCAAAAGGAGGCCAAGGCGAATGCTACGGGAAACCCGTGAAGAAGTAATTCAAACATGGTGATCACAGTAAATAAGTCAGTGGTTTACGCGCTGTGGAATACAGCTAATTCAGAACACGCGCAGTGTAATTTCCAACCAGCGCAAAGCCAATCAAAATTTGTGCAATTTCGACGAATTGCATACCAGTACGATTTCCCCTCCAAACCGCTGTACTGCAAGGAATTACGTTAAAGAGCATTTAACTTATTTTTACATTATCTTAAGATGGTTTTTGTCAAAAAACCTATAGATAAAAACAGACAGGAAAACTCATGGGTAAATTTAAAACATCACTTACCGCGATAGCGGTTGTGGTTGCACTTGGTGCATGTTCAGAACAAAAGGCACCAGAAACGTCTAGCACAGAAGTGCAAAATACAACGGCATCTCAACAAGCACAGTTTGATAACGTTCTGCTTCAAGAGTTTAAAGGCCCCTATGGCGGTGTACCTGCTTTTGATAAGATGAATTTGGAAGATTTAAAGCCAGCGCTAGAAAAAGCCATGGAATTGAATCTTAAAGAAATTGAAGCTATCGCGAATAATGAAGCGCCACCAACGTTTGAAAACGTTATTGTAGAAATGGAGCGTGCAGGTGCTGAGCTTGGTCGCGTATTCACCTATTACGGCATTTGGAGCTCAAACAAGTCTAGCCCTGAATTCCGCGAAATTCAGGCAGAAATGTCGCCTAAGTTATCGGCTTTCTTCACGCAAATTACGCAAAACGAAAAACTTTTTGAAAGAGTTAAAACGGTATACGAATCTGACGAGTTAGATTCACTTACGCCAGAAGAACAGCGTATTACATGGATGACTTACAATAGCTTCGCACGCAATGGCGCGACCCTAGATGGCGAAGCGAAGAAGCGCTACGCTGAAATTAACCAAGAGCTTGCTACGCTACACACTAAGTTTTCTAACAATGTACTAGCAGACGAAGAAAACTACGTTACCTATATTACTGAAGACCAGCTTGACGGTTTGCCTGCCTCATTTGTTAAAGCAGCAAAAGCGGCAGCCGAATCTCGCGGCGAAGAAGGTAAATACGCGATCACCAATACGCGTTCGTCTATGGACCCGTTCTTAACATACTCCACCAATCGCGAGCTTCGCGAGAAAGTATGGCGTACTTACTACAACCGCGGTGACAATGCTGACGAGTTTGATAACAACGACATTATTAAACGCATCTTAACTCTTCGTGACGAGCGCGTTGAGCTATTAGGTTACGAAAACTACGCACAGTGGCGTTTAGAAGATCGTATGGCGAAGAACCCAGAAAACGCCATGGATCTGATGATGAAAGTATGGCCTGCCGCTATTGCTCGCGTTGAAGAAGAAGTGGCCGACATGCAAGCCATTGCCGATGAAGAAGGTGCAGACATTACGATTGCACCTTGGGACTACCGCTTCTATGCAGAAAAAGTGCGCCAGGCGAAGTACGACCTAGATTCAAACGAAGTAAAGCAGTACTTACAGCTTGATAAGCTTCGCGAAGCGATGTTCTACGTTGCCGGTCGCTTGTTCAACTTCAACTTCACGCCTGTTGAAGAAGGCAAAGTACCCGTTTTCCATGAAGACGTGAAAGTATGGGAAGTAACGGACAAAGACAGCGGTGAACACATTGGTCTTTGGTATCTTGACCCGTTCTCACGTCAGGGTAAGCGCTCTGGCGCTTGGGCAACTACATACCGCTCTTACACCACGTTCGATGGTAAGAAGACCGTATTGTCTTCAAACAACTCGAACTTCGTAAAAGGTGCTGATGGCGAAGCCACGCTTATTTCGTGGGACGATGCTGAAACCTACTTCCATGAATTTGGTCATGCTCTTCACTTCTTAGCGTCTGACGTAGAATACCCGTCTTCGCATTCTGGCGTACGCGATTACACTGAGTTCCAGTCTCAGTTGCTAGAGCGTTGGTTAACTACCGATGAGGTTATCAACAACTACTTGGTTCACCACGAAACAGGTGAGCCTATTCCTGCTGAGCTGGTAGAAAAAATTAAAAAGGCTTCAACCTTCAACGAAGGCTTTAAAACGACCGAGTACATGGCTTCAGCCATCATGGATCTGAAGTACCACACTACCGATCCTAGCAAGATTGACCCTGACACTTTTGAGCGTGAAGAGCTTAAGAAGCTAGACATGCCGGAAGAAATTGTTATGCGTCACCGCTCACCTCATTTCGGCCACGTATTCTCAGGCGAAGGTTATGCAGCGGCCTATTATGGCTACATGTGGGCAGAGGTATTAACCGCTGACGCAGCAGAAGCCTTTATGGAAGCACCGGGTGGTTTCTACGATAAAGAAGTAGGCGATCGCTTAGTAAAATATCTATTCGCCGTACGTAACGCAATGGATCCAGCTGAAGCATATCGCAAGTTCCGCGGTCGTGACGCCAAGGTAGACGCATTGATGCGTGACCGTGGTTTCCCTATTCCTCAGGAAAATAAAGAATAAGCGAAACGGCAGCAGCAGGCTAAGTTAACGCCTGCGACTAACCAAATCCGTTTCTGAAACGCTTAGGCTCTCGTATTTGTTATAACAAATACGAGAGCCTTTTTATTTATCCCCTACATATGTAAAGGCTAATATTTTTTGTTGACCTGTTGGTCAATTATGCTTCACAATCGTTTTGACTTATTTATTGGCAAAAAGTATAAACTTTGCAAAGAATAGGTCGATAACTTCTCTGCGCTTTAAAAATAATAAAAGCATTAGCGTAAGAATCATAAAGTAGTACTGACCCGCCTAGGATTCAGTATCAGACGTTGCTGTGCCTGCAATGCCACGTCACCTTTTAATCTATAAATTTTCAGCATTAACTTACGTGGTCGAAAGTCATGACTTTCAGTATTAAACAAAAACTCATTATTTCTCTTATTGTGGCCGTACTTGCCGCAGCTATTCTTGTAGGTTCAATTAGCCAATGGATTGCCCGTGATCTCGTTAAAGAGAACATGGAAGAACTACAGCTCCCTTCTTTACTGAAACAGGTTGGCAACCGCGTAGACAGAGAGGCTAGCGTGATGCTTACTGTAGCACACAGCATTGCCTCTAACCCGGATATTCTCGCTTGGTCATCAGCCGGCGCCGATAGCGCTGGCGAACGGCGTTTACTAGGCTATCTGAATAATATTGTTGAATTTAACGATTTAACGGTAGCCTCGTTTGTTGACAGAACCACTCACAAGTATTGGAACCAAGACGGTTTCTTACGGGTGTTAAAAAACGACGAATTTGATGGGTGGTTTTTTGCGTACAAAAATAGTGGCGAACCCATCTCGCTGAGTTTGTACAACGAACCCGGGCAGGGTTACCGCCTGTTTGCGAATTATCAGCAAGTAAACGGCAGAGGTATGTCGGGTGTCGCTAGATCGGTAGATGAGTTATTGGGTATTATCAATGCCGTTAAAATTGCACAAACCGGATTTGTCTTTCTTGTAGACGGTAGCGGCACTATTATCGCGCACCCCAATACCGATTTACTGGGCAAAGCCAAATTAGCGTCAATAAGTGATTCGAACACAGCGGGGCAACTGCTTAATCGTCAGGGTTTCGCTATGGCCACCAGCGACTCAGCAGGCGATACTCAGTTATTTGCCAGTACCTATGTGGAAAAGGCGGGTTGGTACGTAGTAGCTCAAGTACCCGAGCACGAACTTTATGCATCCTTAGATGCTGGTAGCCGCCAAATCATTATATGGGCGTTGATAATAGCCGGTGCTTTTGCATTTATCGGAATATGGCTAGCTGGAACGCTTACTAAACCACTTGAATCACTCGCGGATGTCTTCCAACAGCTTGGCAGAGGTCAAGGCGATCTGCGCTCGCGAATTCCTATGCCTGAACAAAAAGAAATTGCACGCTTAGTAGAAGGGTTTAATAACTTTATCGACCACCTTCACGGCACTATCTCTCAAGTAGCTAAAACAAGCCATGCATTAAAAGCATCGGCTCAGGATGTAGCAAAGCAGTCTCATCAAACTGAGAGCTCTACTAAAAGCCAGCGGGATCAGACGTTGCAGGCAGCTGCGGCATTAACAGAGATGGGCAGCACGGTAAATGAGGTGGCTCAGTCTGCTACTCATGCAGCCCAAAATGCTAACTTGGCAACCACCAACTCGGCTCACGGCCGCGAAATTACTCAGCGTGCGGTGCATGCGATAAACGGCCTGTCAGAGCAAATTCAAGATGTATCACGCGTGATTCAGTCGCTAGATGAACACACCGCAGCCATTGGCGGTATCCTTGATACGATAAGAGGTATTTCGGAGCAAACTAACCTACTTGCGCTTAATGCTGCAATTGAAGCCGCGCGGGCTGGCGATCACGGTCGAGGTTTCTCGGTTGTTGCCGATGAGGTTCGAACTTTGGCGCAACGTGCCGCCCAGGCGACTGATGAAATACAGGTTAAAATTGACAAGTTCCAGCAGGACTCCAAATCTGCGGTTTCGCAAATGGAGTCAAGTCGTACGCGCACCACTGATGTTGTAACCGCAACCACTGAGATTGACAAATTGCTTCAAGATATCGCCGAAGAGATTGCTCATATCAATGATGTGAATACGCAAGTAGCGACTGCTACCGAAGAGCAAGCAACTGTGGTTGAAGATATAAACCGAAACATTAACGATATTAGTGCATCTAGTGAAGAAACTTTAAATGCAACGCAAATATTGGTAAATGTAAGTGACAAACTTGACGAGCTGGCGCAGGAACTTTCGGTAGAAGTAAGCAGGTTTAAATTATAAATAGCCTCTATTACTTTACGCGCTAAACGGTTAGTAACAAAACCTTATACGCCATCATTTAGAAGGTGATGGCGTATTGCACTTTTACTTGATTATCACGGCTTGAACGCCATGGTAGTTGAAGTGACGCACCACCACTTTCCCACGATTCTCTCATGGCGCCTACAGTAAGTAAGTGTTTATCTTCGTTAAACGGAACTTCAACGTACAGCCCAGCCGTTGTGCTAGTTGGTAGTCTGATCGTATCGGCGACAGGAATACGCATTTCATGGCGAGGACGAACTTTGTGGCTCAATCCTAGGCGGTAGCCTCCTCTATCCCACCAGCTGACTACTTCAAATTCGTGGCTTTTCACGCGCTGAGATAAAACACCATAGTCAAGAAGCCCTTTATTGTAGTGCACAATAGCTTCAATATTAAACGTAGGCGCTAGTTTTTGGCTGAACGCTAATTGATATTGTTTCTGCTTGCAGCCTTTGAATTTAATCTTATTTTTTGTGAGGGTTAGAGAAAAGGTATCATCGCTATCTGAATATTTGTTGAGCCATTGCTGCGCCTTTTCAACCACGGAGGCATTAGCTGCTCCTGCCATTAATAAACATGGGCAAACACACATTGCTAAAAAGGACTGGTGAAAACGTCTCATTTTGGTTGCCTCTGAAATTGTGGTTGGCTACAACTTGTTCGATAACAATTTCAGTATAGACGCTAGTACGGCCAGTTGGGTATTAGCCATTTTACTAACAACAGCTAAAAGATAACTTAAAAAGAATGAATACTGTTAATGGCAGTAGACTTGTTCACGGTCTTAAACAAGCAATAACGACCGAATTTTGCTCATTTTTGTGTTACTTGAGCGCTAGATAATGACGCCTTGCGCCCTTCCGTTGCTTCCTCACTAAACCAATAGGTGCCTTTGTTATCTACGCATACACCTTCAACTTGCTTGTATCGCTCTAATGGCCATATATCAAGAAGCTTATAGTCTTGTGAAACCTGTGCGATAAAGGTTGCGAAATTGCCAAAGGGATCTGATTTATACCCTGTGATAACGAACTTGCCTTGATGACGGTCGAAATCAACGCCAGTTACTACACCTGGTAGGCCTTCAATTGATGCAAAGGGGCTGATGGTTTGTTCTGTTTCCCCTTCGTTGACCTTGTAAACGTGAGTAATGCCCGTTCTCCAGCTTTTTGAGAACAGAAGCAATTCATTACCGTACTTGACCATCGCTTCTGAATCGAAATCGTGTGCGTAAGGAATATTGCTCGAAGCATTATTACCTGCATATTTTAGCGTGAAGGTAGTTATATCGTTTGTATTACGTCGATTTACTTTGTGAACTTCAACCTTCTCTCTTTTTCCTTTATTGTTTCCAACATCTGCAATATAAAACGATGCGTCATCAGCGGTTATTGCTTCCCAGTCTCTATTGGTCAATGGTAAACGCGTCCGCTCGGTTATCTCACCTTGGTAATTGATACGGTAAATTACCGGTGCGTTGCCTGAGTCATTAAGCGAATACATACTATCAATTTCACAAAACAAACCCGACGTTTCCGAAAGCTCTTCAGGCAATTCCACAACACTCTCTACGTTAAACGAAGCAACTGACGCAGGGTATTGATTCGCGCATGCAGACGCTAGTAAAAGCGCTGACATTGAAAGTGCAAGTTTAGAAAAAGAGTTCAAAAAGTCGCTCCTAAAAGACCAGTAATCTCTTGTAATAGTACCAAAGCTTTTAAACATCGAATATGTATTTAGCGGGCTAAAAATGGTCTATTGGTCTAAACTTCAAACCTCAGCGTATATCGCTATGAGCTAATGCTTGGCCTAAAGTCTCTATATGACAAATAATTAGGCTGATATAGGATGGATAAATAATAACGCGATAAGGATTCAATTTGTCAGACCCGCTTCTCTCACTCGTTGCAGTAGGACTGCTGTCAATAACATGCCAGTACTTAGCTTATAAGGTAAGGCTTCCTGCAATTTTGCCACTCTTGATAGTCGGTATTGTTGTCGGCCCGGTATTCGGTGTACTTAATGCGGACGACTTATTCGGCGATTTATTGTTTCCCGTCGTTTCTCTTTCTGTTGCCATTATCCTGTTCGAGGGCTCACTGACGCTAAAGTTTGGTGATATTGCGGGCCATGGCAATATGGTGAGGAATCTGTGCTCTATCGGTGTATTAGTCACCTGGGTGGTTGCGGCGACAGCCGCACACTATAGCCTAGACCTTTCATGGCAATTGTCCTTTTTGTTCGGTGCAATTGTTACTGTAACTGGCCCTACCGTGATTGTTCCCATGCTAAGGACTGTGCGACCTAAAACCAATCTAGCCAATATCTTACGTTGGGAAGGTATTGTTATCGATCCCATTGGGGCCTTGTTAGCGGTACTGGTATTCGAATTCATCGTAGCATCACAAGAAACAGCTATCACACATACGCTCATTGCCTTCGGAAAAACCGTTGGTATAGGTTCGGTATTGGGGCTTGCCTCAGGCTATTTATTGGGCCTATCTATTCGTAAAGAATGGATCCCCCACTATCTGCTTAACACCGCTGTGTTAACCGTTATTTTAGGTGTATTTGCAGCCTCAAACTACGTAGCGCATGAATCGGGCCTTCTAGCGGTGACCATCTCTGGCATGGTGTTGGCCAATATGAAAGATGTTGATGTAGAAGACATCCTCGAATTTAAAGAAACCTTAAGCGTTTTGCTTATTTCTGGCTTATTCATACTGCTTGCCACGCGACTGAACTTACAGTCTGTCATCGATGTAGGATGGGGCTCGATTGTAGTGCTAGCCGCTATTATGTTTATAGCCCGCCCCCTGTCGGTATTAGCATCGTCCATTGGTACTGGACTTAAGCTTAATGAATTAGCGTTGATAAGCTGGATTGCTCCACGTGGCATTGTTGCGGCAGCAGTCTCAGCCTTGTTCTCTCTTAAGCTTGAAGAAATCGGCTATGAAGGAGCGGGCATTATCGTTCCTATCGTCTTTATGGTGATTATCGCGACCGTTGTAGTGCAAAGTCTTACCTCTCGTAGCGTTGCATCTCTTCTTAAGGTTAGAGCGCCTGCGCCTACTGGCTACCTTATTTTTGGAGGTAGCAAATTCAATCGCGCCCTTGCGTGTGAAATGTTGAATCAAAAATTGGACGTGACTATTGCAGATACTAACTGGGATGCCATTAGAGAAGCGCGCATGATGGATATTCCGGTGTATTTCGGAAACCCTATGTCCGATCATGCTGCCCGACATCTCGATTTAAACACCTTTGGCACTGTATTGATAATGTCGCCTTACAAACAATTGAACCCGCTTATTGCTTATCACTTTGAGTACACTATGGGTAAAGACAAAGTGTGGGCGCTAACCAACAATGAACAGTCTACGAGACCTAGTCACCAAGTTAGCGAGCAGTATGCTAAAAAGCTTACGTTATTTGATGAGGGTGTTACCTATGGCTATTTAGCGTCAGCCATTGCCCGTGAATCTGCGGTTAAAACGACCCGGCTTTCAGAAGAGTTTACCTTTGAGCAGTATACGAAGCAGTATGGTGAACGGGCTACGCCGCTTATTGCCATTAACGCCGAAGGTAAAAGCTACACATTTATCAACGGAAACAGTATTCAGCCTAAAGCTGGCTGGCGTGTTATCAGCCTGATTGAGCCAGAGCCTGAACAAAAAGTAGAAGAGTAAAAGTAAGAAAACCTCCTGCCTCTCGGCAGGAGGTCTCTCCCTGGAGAACACGTAACACAGTGCCCTTTTTTAAAGGTGCATATTTATTTGGATTTTACTGCCGCTACGCTGTCGTAGGCTTTATAGCAAAGAGTAGACCAAAACATCAAAAGCCATGCTTTACAATAACTTACGTTAATTTACACATTCTAGCTTTACTGCCACTTCTTAGAAAACCCCATTAAAGTGCACAGTGCGCACTGTTTAGGGGACCACTTTTTGACCACAAAAACAATTAGTTAACGTATTTTCGTATGCACTGAACAGTAGCCTCAAGAGCGCCACTATTTTCTTCTAGTACTTTACGGCCTGATTGGCCTGCCTTTTCTCGCTCATTCGGGTTTAGAAGCCATCTATTCACAATCGCCGACATTGCTTCTCCACTCTCTACTTTTATCAGCGCGCCACACTCTTCTAAGTAACTGCAGATAACCGGATTATTATAAGTGTGAGGGCCCATTATTATTGGAATAGAAAAGCTTGCAGGCTCTAGGGCATTGTGCCCCCCTCTATCAGCTATGGAGCCACCAACAAAGGCAAAAGAAGCCACCGCATAGGCATCATTTAACTTGCCCATCTCATCGAGTAACACCACATTGGTATCTTCTGGTACAGATTGCACCTGAGAGCTTCGCACAAAGGGTAGCGACTTCGCTTCAATAAGCTTAGCAACTGCATCGAAACGCTCAGGGTGACGCGGAACAATAATGACTTTCAGGGAAGGGCTTTGTTGCCATAACTCTTTTGCTGCTTGAAGTACCGCTTCTTCTTCAAGGTCATGGGTACTCCCCGCTACAAGTATGGGGTAATCCGCTTGATTCAAACCTAAAAAAGGATGCTCCGGCGCGGTAGCAGAAGCTACCTGGTCGAACTTGATATTGTTAGTAAGCGTAAGCTTTTTATCGGGCACCCCAAGCCACGCGTAATTTGTATAGTCGCGCTGCCCTTGGGCACAAATATGGTATAGCTTAGCGAGCATAGGGTTAAACAATTTACCAATTTTTTTATAACGTCTGGCAGACCTATCGGTCATACGGGCGTTGACGACCATTACAGGTATATCTCGTTTCCAGCATGCGTGGATAAGGTTAGGCCATAACTCTACCTCGGTAATTAGCACTGCTTTGGGCTGAATTCGTTTAAGCATTCCTGCCATAGCCATATGCAGATCGTAAGGTAAGTAAAAGTGATGCACGCTGTCACCGAAGATCGCCCGAACCCTCGCAGAGCCCGTAGGCGTAGTGGTGGTCACCGTAATTTGGCAGTCGGGCTCGTCCGTCATGATGCGCTTAATTAAACAAGAAGCCGCAACCACCTCTCCCACAGAAACACAGTGAAATAAGTATCCGTCTTTTTTAGGTGCATGTGCGACGAACCCAAAGCGTTCAAACCTTCTGCGGTTATAGTCTTGGTTTCTAGTGGTACCTCTTAGCATTAACTGTAAAAAGGCGAAGGGAATAATGAATACTAATATCAGAGAGTATCCCCATCGGCATATATCTTCGATAAGTGTGGGTTTGTAGCCGTTACGCTCGGCAGCAAACATAAATTGTCCTTAATGGTAAACATAAACGCATACATAACCGTTATTACAATGTGCGTCATTAAAGTGTCGTCAAACTGTGATGATATTGCTAGCTAGTTAGCTTCACGTGAATTTTGAAAGCCTATTCTAATGCCTAAAGACGTACAACAAATTCTTTTTATCAGGCTTAGCGCAATTGGCGATATTGTAATGGCTTCTGGCCTACCGTCTAGCATAAAGCAAAGTTATTCCCAACACGGTAAGCCTGTTGAATTGACTTGGCTAGTAGAAGCCCCCTATGTCGCACTAGTTAGCAGCCAGCCTTATGTCGACCACGTTATTGCGTGGCCCAAAAACGAATGGCGAGCGCTGTTAAAGGCTAAAAAATACTGGGCGCTTTTTAAAACTATAAAAGCATTTAGAAAACAGCTCAGAGAAAAGAACTTCAAAGTGGCAATTGAAGCGCAAGGTCTGTTGAAAAGCGCCTTTTTCGCTTACATCAGTGGTGCTTCAGAGCGCATAGGTTTTAAGAGCAAGGAAAATAGCCAGAGATTACTCACTCTCGCGCTAGATAAGCCAACATCACAACAAATTAGCAGCGAATATCGACATCTTGCTAAAACACTATATTCACTTTGCAGCACTGAAAACAATGGTAGCCAAGGCTATGAAATGTGCATCAGATCAAGTAGCGCTGCTATGCAGTCAGCGATATCGAAAACTAGTCACTTAGGCTTAACACAACCCTTTATAGCCATCGCGCCTTTTACCACTCGCCCTCAAAAGCATTGGCCTTCTGAACACTGGCAAAGTTTAATTCACAAAGTACGCAAACACTCTAGTTTACCTGTAGCCATATTAGGAGGCCCTGGAGACGCTGCAAAAGCTGAAGCCTTAACCTTCGAGTGTAACGGGGTAATTTCGCTGGCAGGAAAAATTAGCTTAGAGGAGTCGGTAAGTGTGCTATCACTTTGCCATGCGTTTGTTGGCGTAGATACGGGTCTTACTCATCTAGCTACAAGCTATAAAAAACCTACTATTGCCATTTTTGGTTCAACAAGACCCTACACGATAACCGACAATGCAGATACCCATGTACTGTTTGAAGACATGCCTTGTGCCCCATGTAAACGAAAACCCACATGCAATGGCCGCTTTGACTGCATGACGCTCGTTACACCTGAACAAGTCTTTAATCAGCTTAAGCCATATATAAGTCACTAGTATGAGCAACCAGCATTCTTTCGACATTAACGTTTTGCATATCGAATTGGGAAGGCATTTATACGGTGGTGCGAAGCAAGTAACTTATCTTATCGATGCGCTAGATAATAACAGTAGGTTTACCCAACAGCTTGTTTGTGCTGCTAACAGCGAAATCAGTCACTACAGTTTTGACCGCTGTAAAACTTTCTCTATTGACTACAAAGGCGATACCGACCTAATGGGCTTTAAGCGTTTACTTGACGCTATAAAGCGCATTAGGCCCGACATAATTCACGTACATAGTCGACGTGGCGCTGATGTATGGGGCGCACTGGCAGCAAAGTTCACTGGAATACCGGCTGTATGTACCCGACGTGTAGATAACACTGAAAGTAAATTCGCTCGCTTTAAATATCGAGAATACGAAGCTGTTATAAGCATATCGGAAGGTGTGCGCAAGGTTGTCTCAAAGCATTGCGAAAAAGTAAAATACCAAGGAGTTATTCACTCTGCCGTCGACCAGGAAGAATACGGACGGCCTTCTGACCAGCAGTGGTTAAGGAATAAGTTTAACATTCCTCAGCACCACTTCATTATCGCTAACTTTGCACAATATATCCCCCGTAAAGGGCAAGCCGATTTGATACTCGCTATGCGAGAGCTAACAACGCAATTCAATAACCTAACTTGCCTTCTTTTTGGTAAGGGCTCGCAAGAAGAACACTATAAGTCGTTAATCGACGAGTACAACCTGCACAGTAGCGTAAAGCTGTGCGGGTTTACTAACGACGTCGCTAGCATATTGCCAAATATAGACGCGCTGGTTCACCCCGCTTACGCTGAAGGCCTTGGCGTTATACTTCTTCAAGCAGGGATAAGCAAATGTGCTGTTGTATCAACCCCCGTTGGCGGAATTCCGGAAATTATAATACACAAGGAAACGGGTTTGATGGTAAGTCCTGGAGATGTCAGCGGGCTTGTGCAAGCAGTAAGCTCATTGATAGCGGAACCCGAAGAAAAGATAGCATTAGGTAAAGCACTTCACCAGCATGTGAAAACACACTTCAGCATAGAGAATATGGCAAGAGAGTATGCCGCGCTCTACCACCAGATTGTGTACGCGTAAGTGAAAGGAAGCGTGAGTGCTTTTTTGGACAGGTCAAAGAAAACAAAAAAGCCGCTCGAAAGCGGCTTTTTTAAGACTTTGAAAAAAGTTAGCGATTAAACGCCAGCTTTTTCAACAACGTCAACTAGCATCCAAGATTTGTTCTTAGATAGCGGGCGACATTCACGTACTGTTACTACGTCACCTTGGTTGCACACGTTGTTTTCGTCGTGGGCGTGAAGCTTAGTAGAGCGCTTGATGAACTTCCCGTAGATTGGGTGCTTAACAAAACGTTCAACTACAACAGTGATGGTTTTATCCATCTTGTTGCTAACCACACGACCTTGTACTGTACGAATTTTTTGCTCAGTCATTACGCATCAGCCTTTTGAGTCAGAATGGTTTTAACACGCGCGATGTTACGACGTACTTTTCTCAACTGATCAGTTTTTTCAAGCTGACCTGTTGTGTGCTGCATGCGTAGGTTGAACTGTTCGCGTAGCAGGTTAATCAACTCTGCGTTCAGCTCTTCTACGCTTTTGTCTTTCAGTTCAGTCGCTTTCATTACATCACCGTCCGAGTTACAAAGGTTGTTTTAAATGGCAGTTTAGCCGCTGCCAATTCAAACGCTTCGCGTGCAAGATTTTCAGGAACACCTTCCATCTCGTAAAGAACACGACCAGGCTGAATTTGGCATACCCAGTACTCAACGTTACCTTTACCTTTACCTTGACGCACTTCAAGAGGCTTCTCAGTAATTGGCTTGTCAGGGAAAACTCGAATCCAAATTTTACCTTGACGCTTAACGTGACGAGTCATAGCACGACGCGCTGCTTCGATTTGACGCGCAGTCATTCGACCACGGCCAACTGCTTTAAGGCCGTAAGTACCAAAGGCAACAGTGCTACCCGCTGCGAAGCCGCGGTTGCGGCCTTTGTGCATCTTACGGAACTTCATGCGTTTTGGTTGTAACATGATTAGCCCTCTCGCTTAGCGTTGCGGCCTTTCTTCTTAGGTTGAGCAGCTGGTGCTTGCTCTTGAGTTGTAGGTAGACCACCTAGAACTTCACCTTTGAAGATCCATACTTTAACGCCGATGATACCGTAAGTAGTTGACGCTTCAGAGGTTGCGTAATCGATGTCCGCACGGAAAGTGTGCAGTGGAACGCGACCTTCACGGTACCATTCAGAACGTGCAATCTCTGCACCGCCCAAACGGCCGCTAACTTCAACTTTAATACCTTTCGCGCCTAGACGCATTGCGTTTTGTACTGCGCGCTTCATAGCACGACGGAACATAACACGACGCTCTAGCTGGCTAGAGATGCTGTCAGCTACTAGCTGACCATCTAGCTCTGGCTTACGTACTTCAGCGATGTTGATCTGAGCTGGCACACCGGCTAGCTTAGATACGTAGTTACGCAGCTTTTCTACGTCTTCGCCTTTCTTACCGATTACTACGCCTGGACGAGCAGTGTGAATAGTCACACGGATGCTCTTAGCAGGACGCTCGATCACGATTTTAGAAAGTGAAGCGTTCTTAAGTTGCTTAGTCAGATACTGACGTACCTGATGATCGTTATACAGGTTGTCTGCATAGTCTGCAGTATTAGCGTACCAGGTAGAAGTCCATGGTTTGCTGATACCCAGGCGTATACCTGTAGGATGTACCTTCTGTCCCATTATCTACTCCTAGTTATCCGCTACAACCACAGTGATGTGACTGCTGCGCTTAAAGATACGATCAGCACGGCCTTTAGCACGTGGCTTGATGCGTTTCATAGTTGGACCTTCGTCAACGAAAACTTTAGACACGCGTAATTCGTCGATGTCTGCGCCTTCGTTGTGCTCTGCGTTAGCAATCGCAGATTCCAAAACTTTCTTTACTAGCGCTGCGCTTTTCTTCGGGCTGTACGCAAGAACTTCTAAAGCTTTCTCTACGTGCAAGCCGCGAATTTGATCCGCAACCAAGCGTGCCTTTTGAGCCGACGTGCGGGCAAAACGGTGTTTAGCTAATGCTTCCATCTTCCTACCCCTTAACGTTTAGCTTTCTTATCCGCGACATGGCCGCGGTAAGTACGCGTTGGCGCGAATTCGCCCAACTTGTGGCCGACCATTTCGTCACTAATAATGACAGGTACATGTTGGCGACCGTTATGGACCGCAATGGTCAACCCAATCATATCTGGGATGATCATAGAACGACGAGACCAAGTTTTGATTGGTTTACGTTCGTTCTTTTCCACTGCAGCCTCTACCTTCTTCAGCAAGTGAAGGTCAATAAAAGGACCTTTCTTGAGAGAACGTGGCATGGTGAATCCTCGCTATTACTTGTTTCGACGACGTACGATAAGCTTATCAGTACGCTTGTTGCTTCGGGTTTTCTTACCTTTGGTAGGAACACCCCAAGGAGTTACTGGGTGACGACCGCCTGATGTACGACCTTCACCACCACCGTGTGGGTGATCAACCGGGTTCATGGCAACACCACGAACGGTAGGACGAACACCACGCCAGCGTGTAGCACCAGCTTTACCTAGTGAACGAAGCATGTGTTCTGCATTACCAACTTCACCAATGGTGGCGCGGCAATCAGAAAGAACTTTACGCATTTCGCCAGAGCGTAGACGTAGAGTAACGTAGTTTCCGTCACGTGCTAGGATCTGAGCGTAAGCACCAGCAGAACGTGCGATTTGTGCACCCTTGCCAGGCTTCATTTCAATTGCGTGTACAACAGTACCTACAGGGATGTTACGCATAGGTAGCGTGTTACCAGACTTGATCGGAGCGCCCGAACCAGACTGGATTGCATCACCTGCTTTCATACCCTTTGGAGCCAGAATGTAACGACGTTCACCGTCTGCGTACAATACTAGTGCAATGTTTGCAGAACGGTTTGGATCGTATTCTAAACGCTCAACTTTGGCTGGAATGCCGTCTTTGTTGCGTTTAAAGTCGATTACACGGTAGTGTTGCTTATGACCACCACCAATGTGACGAGTGGTAATACGACCATTGTTGTTACGACCGCCAGATTTGCTGTTCTTTTCAAGCAAAGGTGCGTACGGTGCACCTTTGTGCAGGTCAGGATTTACGACCTGAACAACGTGACGACGACCGGCAGAAGTTGGCTTAGCTTTCAATAATGGCATTTCTAATCCCCTTCTTACTCAGCACCACCGACAAAGTCGATGTCCTGACCTTCTTTAAGAACCACGTAGGCCTTTTTCCAGTCGCTGCGCTTACCGAAAGACATGCCGTGACGCTTGGTTTTACCCTTAACGTTCACAGTACGAACACCTTCAACTTCAACTTCAAACAGTTTTTCAACTGCAGCTTTGATTTCAGCTTTGTTCGCGTCTTTAGCTACTTTAAATACAACTGTGTTGTTCGCTTCAGCAGCCATTGTAGACTTTTCTGAAACGTGAGGTGCTACTAGCACCTTCAGTAGACGTTCTTCTTTCATGCTAACGCCTCCTCAAGTTGTTTAACCGCATCAGCAGTAATTAGCACTTTTTCAAATGCAATCAAGCTCACTGGGTCGATGCCTGCTACGTCACGTACGTCAACTTTGTACAAGTTGCGCGCCGCTAGGAACAAGTTCTCATCAACTTCTGGAGTAACGATTAGAACATCATTTAGTTCATATTCGTTAAGTGCAGAAATAAGAGCTTTAGTCTTAGGTGCGTCAACACCGAACTTCTCTACAACAACCAAACGGTCTTGACGGATTAGTTCAGACAGGATGCTCTTAAGTGCACCGCGATACATTTTCTTGTTAACTTTTTGGTCAAAGTCACGAGGCTTTGCTGCGAAAGCACGGCCACCGCCAACCCAAATTGGGCTACGGATTGTACCAGCACGTGCACGGCCAGTACCTTTTTGACGCCATGGCTTCTTACCGCCACCACGAACTTCAGCGCGAGTTTTCTGCGCTTTTGTACCCTGACGAGCGCCTGCACCGTAAGCTACAACTACCTGGTGTACCAGGGCTTCGTTGAATTCACGTCCAAAGGTCGCTTCGGATACTTCAAGAGCGCTTTGCGCGTCTTTCAATGTTAATTCCATCAGTTCACTCCCCAGACGTTACGCTTTAACAGCTGGCTTTACGATTACATCGTTGCCAGTTGCGCCAGGTACGGCACCTTTAACTAGGATAAGGCCGTTCTCTACGTCAACACGTACAACTTCCAAAGACTGAGTAGTCACTTGCTTGTTACCAAGCTGACCAGCCATTTTCTTGCCTTTGAATACTTTACCTGGTGATTGGTTTTGACCAATTGAACCAGGTGCGCGGTGTGACAAAGAGTTACCGTGTGTCATACGCTGTGAACTGAAGTTCCAGCGTTTGATTGCACCTTGGAAACCTTTACCTTTTGATGTACCAGTTACATCAATCTTTTTAGTGTCGTTAAAGATTTCAACAGTGATTTCACTGCCTACTTCAATATCGGCACCTTCGTTTTCTTCTAGGCGGAATTCTACTAGAGTGCGTCCAGCTTCAACACCAGCTTTAGCAAAGTGACCTGCTTCAGCTTTGTTGATGCGGTTAGCTTTCTTAGTTCCAGCAGTAACCTGAAGAGCGCGATAACCGTCAGTTTCCTCAGTACGAAGCTGAGTAACGCGGTTTGGGGTCGCTTCAATAACAGTCACAGGGATAGACGTACCATCTTCAGTGAAGATGCGAGTCATACCCACTTTACGACCGACTAGACCAATCGCCATTGTTATAACCCTCTCTTATTAGCCCAGGCTGATTTGAACATCAACGCCAGCAGCCAAGTCCAAACGCATCAACGCGTCAACTGTTTTATCAGTTGGCTCGATGATGTCTACCAAACGCTTGTGAGTACGGATTTCATATTGATCACGCGCGTCTTTGTTAACGTGCGGAGAAATCAGAACTGTATAGCGTTCTTTGCGAGTAGGTAGAGGAATAGGACCACTTACCTGAGCACCAGTGCGTTTCGCAGTTTCAACGATTTCAGCCGTAGACTGATCGATCAACTTGTGATCAAACGCTTTCAAACGAATGCGAATTCTTTGATTTGGCATCGATTAAGCTCCAATCGAAAGAACAAAAAAATTCACCTTTTCTCTTCCATTAATTCCGGAAAGAAAAGATGTGCGTAAACCGATGGTTCCCTATCGGAACCCTGTTCTTTTTTCTAGCACGCCAGCAACAGGCTAATCAGTAATGATGAATCCGTTACTTCGGCAACCACCCTAAAAGCAGTGAGGTTGCGGCTAAAAACTTCATACCCTAATTGGGCAGTGGGCGCGAATTATACAGAAAGCAGAGGGCAATGCAAGAGGCAGTTTGCTTTTTATACACATATTTTTACGCTATAACAGTGTATGTAACTGTCTATAAGTAGTATTGTTGGTTTTATGGTAACAGGATATCTTGATACCCTAGCGTAAAACATGCTTATAGCGTCAAAAGCGTAAAGGAATAGGCGCCAACATTATTAGTAGCGAGAATATGGAAGTAGTAAATAACCAGCAAACATTTGCACAAATAAAGCGCATCTTAAATAACCACTCTACGTTGTTAGATGCCTACAGCCTATTAGAACCTATGATACTTGGCTTGTTTGACGCCACACGCATGAGTATTTTTCAACGCCGTCGTCAACACCAAGACCTAGTCGCCAGATTTAAAACAGGTAAAGAAACCCTAGAGATAAAAGTACCGATTAGCCCCATGTCTATTGCTGGCTACGTTGCGCTTTCACAAAAGCCTGTTGTCATTGATGACCCGTACAACCCTACCCTACTTCAAAGCATTCACCCTCGTCTTCGCTTTGCCGATAAATTCGATAAAGACAATGACTTTAGAACTCAAAACATTCTTTGCGTACCAATAATGAACGCTGGGGTGTTAATGGGTGTAATTCAGATCATCAATAAGGAAAGCGGCGGGTTTACCGAAGAGGACCTCAAGCGTGGGAATGCATTAGCGTTAATTCTTGGTGATAAATTCAGATTCGAATTAGGCGGCACCAATAACCCGTTTGACTTGTTAGTTCACAAAAGCTTGCTAGAAGAGGCCACCCTCGCCGATATACAAGCGACAACTCCAGATATACGAGCCTTAGTGCAGCGGTTGATATCTGAACATCGCATATCGGAAGATGAAATTGGTAACTCTCTTTCAATCCACTATCAAGTGCCGTTCATTTCTTACCTGCCGGAAAAATATCACAGGTTCGAAAACGAAAGTCGTCTAAACGTTTCTTACCTCAAGCGAAACTATGTTGCAGTTATCGCCGATGCACACGATAAACCCATTGTGCTAATGGCTGAGCCAAACAATGCCGCGCTCTTAATGGAAATTGAAAGCGCTATGGGCATAGATAGCTACGAAATCGCGGTAAGTTTACCTAACCTTATTCTTCAATATTTAGGGGAGAATAGCGGTGGCGGCGGCCCTGGTGAAATGAGCGACATCCTTGATGAAATTGGCTCATCTACCGATGACAATGAAGACCAGATTGATGAGCTTTCAGACGATGCTCCGGCTGTTGTTCGTTTGGTAAGTCGTATTCTTCACGACGCTAAACGTTTAAATGCCTCAGATATTCATATAGACCCAGAAAAGAATGCGCCTACTCGGGTGCGCATGCGCGTGGATGGCGTATGTCGCGATATGAACCAAGTACCTCACTCGCATCATAACGCGGTGATTGCGCGTATTAAGATAATGTCGAATCTTAATATTGCAGAGAAACGCGTTCCGCAGGATGGCAAGCTCGCATTTAGAATGAACGGTAAACTCGTAGAAGTGCGTGTGGCTACTATTCCCACCGTCGCCGGTGAAGGTGTAGTAATGCGTATTTTGGCATCAGGCGGTGCGATGCCTATCGACAAGATGAACCTGGCCCCCACCAACCGTACAAGGTTGGAAGAAATGATTAAAAAGCCTCACGGCATCCTGCTTGTTGTAGGCCCTACAGGTTCCGGTAAAACCACTACGCTTCACGCTATTTTGGGATATCTAAATACGCCTGAAAAGAAAATTTGGACGGCTGAAGACCCAGTAGAAATTACTCAACCTGGTCTGCAACAGGTTCAGGTAAGCCCTAAAATTGGCTTTAACTTTGCCGCAGCACTTCGGGCATTCTTACGTGCAGACCCAGATATCATTCTTATTGGTGAGATGCGTGATAAGGAAACCGCTCATGCGGGTATTGAAGCGTCATTAACTGGTCACTTAGTACTTTCAACGCTGCATACTAACTCAGCACCAGAGACCATCACCCGTCTACTTGACTTAGGTCTTGATCCGGTCAACTTCTCAGACGCATGTGTAGGGATATTGGCCCAGCGTCTTATAAGAACCTTGTGTGGGAACTGTAAAGAGAAGTATGTTGCAAGCGAAAAAGACATGGCGTTTATTGAACGTCAATATGGCCAAGAGCACTTGTCAGAACTGAATATTCAGGCCCCACTTGAACTCTACAGAGCCAAAGGCTGTGAAGAATGTGGAAACACAGGTTATAAAGGCAGAACAGGTGTGCACGAATTATTGGGGATGACACCAGAGCTTCGCTCAATGGTATATAAAGAAGCCAGCGTTTCAGAAATGAAATCACAAGCTGCCAAAGATGGTATGCGCACCCTTGTGCAAGATGCAATTTTCAAAGTGTTAAAAGGCGATACTGATATAGCACAAGTCCAAATTATTGGCGGAGAATAAATGCCCCTGCCGGGCGCCATAAATAAAAAGGCTGCGAATTAACCGCAGCCTTATATTTATAAACGCTTATCGTTTTAAATACTCTCGAATAACGTAGTGAAGAATTCCACCGTTTTCGAAGTAGGTAAACTCGTTAGATGTATCAATTCTGATATCCATCACAAACATTGTTGTCTTCCCTTCATCCGACACGGCTTTTACTTCAACCTCGGTCTGCCCGCGTTCGACGGCATCAATAGAAAAAGACTCATTGCCCTTAAGCTCTAAAGAACTCGCACTGTCACCAGACTTAAATTGAAGCGGCAGAATACCCATTCCTATTAGGTTAGAGCGGTGAATACGCTCATAGCTTTCCGCTAGCACAGCCTTCACGCCCATAAGAGACGGCCCTTTAGCTGCCCAGTCTCGACTTGAGCCAGTGCCGTACTCCTTACCACCAATAACAACTGCTGGTACTCCGTCATCTTTATAGCGCATCGCAGCGTGGAAGATAGACATGCTGTCGCCACTTGGATAGTGGGTTGTCGCACTTCCTCGTGTACCCGGCGCCAGTTGGTTTTGAAGACGAACGTTCGCAAACGTCCCTCTCATCATAACCTCATGGTTACCGCGACGAGAGCCATAAGAGTTGAAATCTTTAGGCTCAACACCTTGTTCCTGAAGGTACTCTCCTGCTGGGCTATCATTTGCGATGGCTCCCGCAGGTGAAATATGGTCTGTTGTGATTGAGTCACCAACTTTCACCAAGCATCGTGCATTTTCGATTGCTGTTAAGGCTTCCGGCTCTTTACCCATTACTTCAAAGAAAGGTGGATGCTTGATATAAGTCGACTCTGGCCAGTCATAGACAGATGTTTTACTCACTTCTAGCTCATTCCATTCGCCGGCGCCTTTAAACACGTCTGCATACTTTTCTTTAAACAAATCACCAGTAACGTTTTCAGCAATATATTGCTGAATTTCGTCTTCAGTAGGCCAGATGTCTCTAAGGTAAACAGGTGAACCGTCACTCGCTTGGCCTAGCGGCTCTGTAGTGATATCTATATTCATGTTCCCTGCTAACGCATACGCGACTACTAAAGGTGGTGATGCAAGATAGTTTGCCGCTACATCAGGGTGAATGCGTCCTTCAAAGTTACGATTACCAGATAGCACCGAAGTAACAGTAAGTTTCGCCTTTCTAATAGCATCAGTAATGGAATCAGGTAGTGGACCAGAGTTACCGATACAGGTTGTACAGCCATAACCCACTAGGTTAAACCCTAGGGATTCTAACGGGTCCATAAGACCAGCATCTTCTAGATATTGAGTAACAACCTGTGAGCCAGGTGCTAATGATGTTTTAACCCACGGCTTACGTGTTAATCCTTTTTCAGCGGCTTTCTTAGCAAGTAAGCCAGCACCGACAAGTACTGATGGATTCGACGTGTTTGTACAACTGGTGATAGCAGCAATCACGATTGCGCCATCTTCTAAGTTGAACTTGTTACCTCTGAACTCAACAAAAGAGTCATGGTCTTCATCAACATCATCACTGGAACCCAGCCCAGCCTCGGCAATTAAATCGGTTTCTTCATCTAGTACTTTCACATCAATTTGCGAACGATGCCATTCATTAAATGCTTCTGCTGCCTTATCTAGGGCAATGCGATCCTGAGGACGCTTCGGTCCAGCTAGTGAAGGAACAACGTCGTCCAAGTTTAGTTCAAGGGTCTCATGATACTGGGCATCTTTTGAGTGGTCGTCGTGCCATAGGTGACTGAATTTCGCATATTCCTCCACAAGGGCAATTTGATCCTCGTCTCGGCCGGTGAGTCGAAGGTAGTCTAGCGCTACATCATCAATAGGGAAGATTCCGCACGTTGCACCATATTCAGGTGCCATGTTCGCAATTGTCGCGCGATCTGCTGTAGTTAGGTGTTTAAGACCTGGACCGTAAAACTCGACAAATTTGCCAACTACGCCGTGTTCACGTAATTGCTGTGTAATAGTTAGCACCATATCGGTGGCAGTGACGCCAGCAGGTAACTTACCTGAAAGTCTGAAGCCAACAACCTTGGGTAGCAGCATGGTAACTGGCTGTCCAAGCATTGCCGCTTCTGCTTCAATACCGCCCACGCCCCAGCCAAGTACGCCAAGACCATTAATCATTGTGGTGTGAGAATCGGTACCCACAAGGGTATCTGGATAAACCAGGGTCTCACCATCTTGTTCTTTAGTGAACGCACAGCGAGCCAGATACTCAAGGTTAACTTGGTGCACGATACCGCGACCTGGAGGGACAACTTTAAAGTTATCAAAACTAGACTGCCCCCACTTTAGAAACTGATAGCGCTCTTTATTGCGCTCAATCTCTATATCGGTATTCTTTTCTAATGCATTCTCTTCAGCGAAATGATCAACCATCACAGAGTGGTCAATAACCAGTTCTACAGGGTTTAGGGGGTTAATTGCTTGCGCATCGCCTCCCAAGCGAT
The DNA here is from genome assembly GCF_056311825.1 of Alteromonas sp. ABH4_452. Classification (NCBI taxonomy): domain Bacteria; kingdom Pseudomonadati; phylum Pseudomonadota; class Gammaproteobacteria; order Alteromonadales; family Alteromonadaceae; genus Alteromonas; species Alteromonas sp. ABH4_452. The sequence continues at coordinate 4,497,433 of NZ_CM149973.1, forward strand.
TGACTGCATCTCGCATTGCAGCTAAATCGACGATGGCAGGAACGCCGGTAAAGTCTTGAAGAATAACCCGCGCAGGAACAAATGATACTTCGTGATCAGCGTGGTTGTCAGTGTCCCACTTAGCCACTTGCTCAATATCACTACTAGTTACAAACTCTTCATCTTCATGTCGGATTAGGTTCTCGAGAAGAATTTTAATACAAAAAGGTAGCCGGTCGAGCGCATACTGATTACCTATACTGTCAAAATTGACCGCCTTGAAGTTTTTGCCGTTTACTTCAAGCTGCGAAAAAGACTTATATGTCATACGCTCTCATCCTTCTTTGCCTGTTCATGAATATTGTCAACGTTTCAATTTTGCCATTGCAAGAAACGAGCGACGTGTCTAATCCGTCGCGTTATTTTCAAGTTTGTACGGCATAAACATGAAAAAAAGTTCACCTATTATTAGTTATTCGTATCGACGCTTTTCGTTTCGACATGTGCCTCTAAAGAGGTGGGCGGAAAAAGTGTTTCCTATCAGCGAAAAGCACCCAGTTAGAATAGTTAGCCTTTATGGACAAATAGAAGCTTTTGGCCTGTGGCGACAAGGAGGAAGTTATTACGAATGAAATGTCATACACCTCGTTCATTTACAAATATATAACATCCCTGTTTTCTTATAATCTTTCAAGCGGTATGCTTATTACCACGCTAAACGCCTAATGCCTTGATACATGCTCAGAAAGTCATTGAAAAACGAGCACCGGTAAAAAAGCAATAACAACAATACGAAGTTATCATGACCCATCCGCTTATTAAGAAATACAACCTAGAACCTCATCCCGAGGGAGGTTTTTATCGTCAGGTTTTTCGTTCAGAAAATAAGACTACATCCTATGTCCATGGTGACAGTCGTCCAGCACTCACCCATATCTATTTTCTTTTACTTAAGGGCCAAGTCAGTCGCTTTCATCGCGTTTTACACGATGAAGTATGGAATCACTATGAAGGTGCTCCTTTACAGCTATTCCAAATTCAAAAACAGCAGTTATGGGAACGCCGTATAGGTGGTGGCAACAACGATTATGTTGAAGTCGTTGAGGCGGGCAATTTTCAAGGAGCTGCAACTATGGGTGACTACTCGCTTGTCGGTTGTACAGTCGCGCCAGGATTTGATTTCGAAGATTTTAGCTTTATTGAAGAACCATCAATGAAAGAGTGGATAAAAGTTGCCCATCCAGACCTGACACGGTTTATTTAATAAATCTCTTAACTGAACGGCAAAGACACGTCTTACCTGCGATTTTATAACCGCTTAAACTGGATTTTTAAGCGCCAATCAAGGATGATAACAGCAGTTTTTAAATATACGTCTGAACGTCCAACTTCTGGAATTATCTCAGACTATTTCACTTTAACGCCGCAGGTAACCCAACTATGTATAAATTGGTACTTATTCGTCATGGAGAAAGTCAGTGGAACTTGGAAAATCGTTTCACGGGCTGGCACGACGTTGACTTGACCGACACTGGTGTAGCACAAGCAAAGACCGCAGGTCAGCTTCTTAAAGATGCTGGATTTACATTTGATCAGGCATATACGTCTGTACTTCTTCGCGCAATCAAAACGCTTAATATTGCCCTTGAAGAAATGGGTCAACACTACCTTCCAGTTGAGCGTCACTGGCGCCTGAACGAGCGTCACTACGGTGCTCTGACCGGTCTAGACAAAGCGGAAACTGCTGCTAAGCACGGCGAAGAGCAAGTGAAAATCTGGCGTCGTAGCTTCGATATTCCACCTCCGGCAGTTGAAGACGACAGTGAACACTTCCCTGGTCACGACGCTCGTTATAACAATGTAGATGCTGATATTTTGCCACGTGGTGAAAGCCTGAAACTTACTATCGAACGTGTATTACCCTACTGGCACGACGTTATTCGCCCAGACATCCAAGCTGGTAAGCGCGTAATTATAGCGGCCCATGGCAACAGCCTTCGCGCGCTTGTTAAGTATTTAGATGGTATGTCAGACGAAGAAGTATTAGGTCTTAACATCCCTACAGGTGTGCCACTAGTATACGAACTAGATGAAAACCTTAAGCCAATCTCTAAAGAGTATCTTGGCGATGCTGATGCAATTAAAGCAATGATGGATGCAGTTGCTAAACAAGGCCAAGCGAAATAAGCGTAAACCTTTTAAATACTAAAAAGCCTGCTTAAGCAGGCTTTTTTATGGGTATCTGATTTTGACTAGTTTAGTTTGGCACTTTGACTAGCCAGTTGTGGGTATCTTCGGCTTTACCCCATTGGATATCATTTAACGCCTGTCTAAGTTTCATAGTGACCGGGCCAGGTTCGCCGCTTCCAACCTGATATTCTTTGTCGTTATGAATAAAAGTACCCACTGGCGTAAGCACAGCCGCTGTACCAGACAGCGCCGCTTCTGTATTTGGTTTTGCAGAGCGTTCTAATAGCTCTTCAACTGTAATATCACGCTCACTTACTTTCATGCCGTGATCTTTAGCAATTTGAAGAACGGTTGCACGGGTTACTCCGTGTAAGAAGCTAGAGTCCAACCCTTTTGTAATGATCTCGTCGCCGTCAATTAGTAAGAAGTTTGCTGCACCGGTTTCTTGAACGTCACCATTGGGACAAAACAGTATTTGATCAGCCTGAACTTCTGCGCGGGCTTTCAGAATAGGTGGTAATGCACTGGCATAATTACCGCCACTTTTTACCATTCCCATATGCGGCGCACAGCGCATCCCTGTTTCGTCTAGTAACAAGCGAAGCGGCTTTGCTCCGCCCGCAAAGTAATCACCCACTGGAGACAATAATACGTATAGAATCGAATCTGCTGACGGTGCTGCTGCCTTGCCAATAGATGCTTCTGTACCAATGTGGGTAGGACGAATGTACATAGAACCAGGAGGCTCTGGAACCTCAGAGGCATACTTTGCAACAATATCGATAATCATCTTTTCAACTTGCGCTTTATCTATTTCAGGCAAATTTAAAAGGCGGCTACTTTGAGCAAAGCGCTCAATGTTCTTATCCATTCTAAAAATATTGATGCTGCCATCTTCATGCTTAAATGCTTTTAAACCTTCAAAGCATGTACTTGAGTAGTGAAGCACATGTGCACCAGGGTGAAGTGAAATACTGTCTGCACTGACAAATTCGGTGTCAGTCCACTTATCGTTGACAAAGGTAGCAAGCGCCATTTGTGGCATGAATACTGTACCGAATACGGCCATTAGTTCGTCCTATTTACTTCGACTAAAATGATATTCGCAAGAGTTTACCAAAAAACCTGAACATTGCTAAAAGTAAGTCGATTCTATTAAGGCTTTTATCGAATAAGAATGTCTATAAATACTGACAGCTTACAAATAATGGGGTCAGAGTACATTTCTCTGATTTAACGGCACTGGGGGTAAGGGAGTGACTATGTTTTGATGCTTAAAGTAATAAAGTACTCTGACCCCAATTTGAGGTTTTGCTGGGGGGAGTGGCGATTAATGTACTCTGACCCCATTTTTTCTTTCTTCCAAAC